>NZ_JBPIZA010000001.1:0-2926545 GCF_051172435.1 Serratia sp. G204Y
ACATGGAGCCGTGGCCGTTGGAGAGCACGAAACGGTCGCGGTCAGCCCAGTGCGGGTTAGTCGGGTTGTGGTTGAGGTAGTCACGCCACAGGACTTCGGCGATGTCCGCCATGCCCATAGGGGCACCCGGGTGGCCGGAATTGGCTTTTTGTACGGCGTCCATGCTGAGTGCGCGGATGGCGTTGGCAAGCTCTTTACGAGAAGACATAACGAAACTCCAGTGCGGTTACAGTTGAGCGGCCAACATGTCTTCCAGCTTCTGCTGGTCGACGGCGAACAGGCGAATGCCTTCGGCGAGTTTTTCCACCGCCATGGCGTCCTGGTTGTGCAGCCAGCGGAACTCCGCTTCGGCCAGCGGGGCCGGTTGGTGGAAGCCCTCGGTGGACGGGGTCAGCTTGCGCTCGACCGGCCGGTCACTGTTTTTCAGCTGTTCCAAAAGGTTCGGCGCGATGGTCAGGCGATCGCAGCCGGCCAGCGCCAGGATCTGCTCAACCTTGCGGAAGCTGGCGCCCATGATCACCGTCTGGTAACGATGACGCTTGTAGTATTCATAGATGGTGCGCACCGATTTCACGCCCGGATCCTGCTCGGCGTCGTAGTTGGCGGCAGGCTGTTTGGCCTGATACCAGTCATAGATGCGGCCGACGAACGGCGAGATCAGATACACGCCGGCTTCGGCGCAGGCGCGGGCCTGGGCGAAGGAGAACAGCAGCGTCAGGTTGGTGTTGATGCCTTCTTTTTCCAGCTCCTCGGCGGCTTTGATGCCTTCCCAGGTGGAAGCCAGTTTGATCAGGATGCGCGATTTGTCGATGCCCTGTTCTTGATACATGGCGATCAGCTTGCGCGCTTTGGCGACGCACATGCCGCGATCGAACGACAGGCGGGCGTCCACTTCGGTGGAGATGCGGCCCGGCACGCTTTTGAGGATCTCGACGCCGATATTGACCGCCAGCTTATCGCTGGCGTTGATCAGCTGGGTTTCCTTGCTGCCGCCCTGGCGGCGGGCATAGTCCAGTGCTTCGGTGATCAGCGCCTTGTACTGCGGCAGCGCGGCGGCTTTCAGGATCAGCGAAGGGTTGGTGGTAGCGTCCTGGGGTTCGAACTGGCGGATGGATTCGATATCGCCGCTGTCGGCGACCACCGTGGTCAGCTGCTTGAGTGCGTCTAATTGATTCATTGATAAGCTCCTTGACCAAGCTCAACGTAGGGAAATGAGAACCTTTTTCATCATAGGGGGAACACACTGCATCATCGGGTCGGGAATGAAAATGCGCTTTTTCTGATTGTTGCGATGGATAATAACAATGAATGCCGAGTAAACCCAGGCGGGGCGCGGTTTACGGCGGGAGAGGCGAGGGGGGCGGTGGCGCGAGAGCCAAAAAAAGAAGGGTTCAGCGCCAGGCTGAACCCTCAAAGATGGCCTCATTTGGCCGATTATTTGCTCAGGTTGACGTCGATCGCCTGATAGAAGGCGTTGGCGGTGTCGGCTATATCCCACACGGCAAGGATCACGTGCGAACCGCTGCGATCTGCCGGTATATTGCATTGGTGGGTAACCTGTGCGGCAGGGATGGCGCCGCCGTCGTTGAACTGGCAGAACGGCGTCAGATCAAAGGAGGCGCGGGTCAGCGGCTGCGAAGCGTCCCAGTTCGGCTTGGTGATGAAATAGCGCCAGCTGGTGGTGCTGTGACGCGCGGTCAGCTTCCAGGTAAAGGAGTTCGGGCCGGTTTTCAGGTTGAGCTTGTTCCAGCGCGTCGGCGTTTGCTGATCCAGTTCGAAGAAGGTGGACTTGTCGGCGCTGGCGATGTGGCCGTCAGCCGGGCCGGCCTGCGGGAAGCCTTTCAGGCCTTCGACGCTCTGCGGTTCATACTGCACGCTGCCGCACTGGGTGTTGAGCTGCAGTTTGCACTGATAAGCGCGGCTGGCCGGCGATTCGACATAACCGTGAGCATTCGCCTGTTGCGAAACGCCGAACATGGCTGCGCTCAGCAGGCCCAGAGAGAATAGGGTACGGGAAGTTTTGTTCATAAGTCACTCCTGACTGAAATTATGTTGTAAGTTGAGCGTATTTCACCGACAAAATGAGAGGCTAATAACGTAATTGGAAATAACCCTTCTTGTCGGCTTGTTTTATTTTTATCATTCTGGTCGTGCGACAGAGCGGAATGTTTTAACGGCTATTAACGAAAAATATTATGATGACGATCTTTGATCGTTAGGCTGAATTTATTTAACTGTCACAATGCAAAAATAGAGCGCTATGATGAATTTTATATCAGGTCGTGATGAATAGTATTTAAGATAGCGCTCTCATTTATGAAGTATATTGCTTGTTGCCTTGAGTATCCTTGTTCGATTTGATCGATTTTTGTGCGCCACCACCTTGGGAATTTAGTGTCATTTTTCTTGTTTTATTTTAAAGAGGAATTTGTATGACTAGATTATCCCTGGACGCGATTAAAATAATCAGCACCATTAAGAGCACCGGCTCTTTCTCTATGGCGGCGGAGGCGCTGCATAAAACGCCTTCGGCAATCTCTTATCGGGTTTCCAATATTGAAAGCAAACTCTGCGTGAAACTTTTTCATCGCAATGGCCCCATGATTACCCTGACGGATGAAGGGGAATTTCTCCTGCAGGAGGGCAGCTGGATATTAAATGCGGTGCAGGATCTGGAAAGCCGGGTAAGAAACATCCCCAAGCTGGACAATAATATCCGCCTGGCGGTGGACACCTTCTTCCCGTTGGAGACCCTGACGCAGGATATCCGCGACTATATTCAGCATTGCCCGAACGCCAATATCTCGGTGCAGCGAGAAGCGCTGAACGGCACCTGGGATGCGCTGAAGAACAACCGGGCGGATCTGATCATCGCCATCGGCCAAATCCCCGACAGCGTACAGGCCAAAACCCTGATGCTTGGCAAGCTCAACTTTGTGCTGTGCGTGTCGCCCTCGCATCCGTTCGCGGCGCAGAAAAAGCCGGTGTGCAAGAAGCAGCGCTTGAACGACATCGTGGTTGCGATCGCCGACAGCAGCCATGAACTGCCCAAACGCAATCACGGCACGTTGCCTTTGCAGCGCCAACTGGTGGTGTGCGACGTGGAAAGCAACCTGGCGTTGCTCAAACGCGGCATTGGCCACGCTTTTCTGCCGCCGTCGCTCATCGAAAAGGAACTGGCCAGCGGCGAACTGGTGACGGTGCCGGTGGAGATGCAAAAGGGCGACGAAATGATTTGGCTGGCGTGGCATCCGGCCAGCAAGGGCGCCGGGTTTAACTGGTGGCATGAGCGGCTGACGCGCAAAAGCGATGTTTACAGCCTGATGGGCCGCGAAGTGGTGCGGGATGGCGGCTATCCTTGGTGCCACAACTGAAGGAATAGAGACGAAGGGACGCGAAAATCAAACGGTTAACTCAATGAAAACCCCGCAGCGCTCGGCTACGGGGTTTTTTTTATGGCTTACGCCACGCGGCCCACCTTCAGCCAGGCGCTGTCGGAGCCGGGCGCCGAGGTGATGTAACCCCATTTGGTCTGCCAGACGTAACCCTGATAGGACACCAGCGCGCCCTGCGCGTAAGTGGTGCCTGGCACGTAGGCCGGCGCGGTCATGATCGGCAGGTTGCCGGGGCCGACGCCGGTGTAACGCAGGCCGGTGCCCATATCCAGTTGGCTGTCGTCGTAGTCCGCGGCGTTGAAATAGCGATCCAGCGCGGCCAGCAGATCGCCGTTGCGGTTGTCTTGCCCCAGATGCCAGAACATCACGCCGCCCAGCTGCTGCTGCTTGATGTACTTCGCTTTGTATTTGAAGCTTTCGGCATCGTCATAGGTGACGAACAGCCCGTTCTGCGCATGATACAGGTAAGGGGTTTTGGTCTTGTCGTTCCACAACCGCTGATAGCCGTAGTTACCCTGCAGCATCTGCTCCAGCTGGCGATAGGAGGCGATGCGCGGATCCTTGTCGCGCACGCACTCTTCGCAGCCCACCAGCCAGTAATCGGTGCTCGGATACGGATCTTCGCCCGGCGTGCTGTGGCTGCTGTACTGGCCGCCGTTGCTGCCGCTGACGCCCCTGAAGGCGCGGCCGTAGAAGGGGACGCCCATCACGATCTTGGCGCTCGGCACGCCTTCCATCATCAGGTGTTGCTGCACCGCGGCGTCGACCGTCAGGCTGAACGGGCTGGGGAAGGCGCGGGTCAGCTCTTCCCAGCTCCAGCCCAGATTGGCTTCGCGCAGCGCGTTGTAGAAGGTCGGCCCGGCCGCGTCGCCGAACAGCGCCGCCTGGTGGTTGGTGATCTTCTCCCAGGGGCCGGCCAGATCGTAGGTCATCAGGTTGATGTAATCGAGCGGCGCGACGATCTGCGCCAGCTTGCTGTAATAGCGCGACAGGAAGAAGGCGCCGCCGGCGCCGGCGATAGTCAACTGATACGGCAGCGCCTGGCGGCCGTCGGCGACGGTTTGCTGATTCAGCAGGGTGCGGATCTCTTGCAGCGCGGCGATGAAACCGTCCACTTCTGATGCTTGCGGGTACTCCCAGTCGATGTCCACGCCGTCGAAGCCGTAATCCTTCATGATGCGCACGCAGGATTGGGCAAACTTGGTGCGCGAGGCCGGGGTTTTCACCGCGTTGACGTAGTTGGCGTGCGACACGCCCAGATCGTTGGAGTAGTACCAACCGCCGATGGAGAACATGATGCGCAGGCTGGGATTGTGCGCCTTGAGCGCGGTCAGGCGGTTGACCACATCGCGCGCCTTGGCATCGTTGGTGGCCGGATCCCAGGCGCATTCCAGGTTGCTGTTGATATCCAGGAACGAGAAGTTGATGTGCGTCAGCTGTTTGGCTTTGGCCGGCGTGATGTTGGAAACCGGGAACGGCACGACGGACGTATCGGACTCGGTGTAATTATTGATTTGGTTGGTCGGAATAAAATAATACCCAATAACGGCTTTGCGTGTGGACATGGTATTTCTCCAGAGTGGATGTTTTTAAGATGGGACATATTTCCCGCAGCCATTAATGTTTATTTTTCGTGAAAACGAAAGTCGAAATAAATCACGATAACAATGAAATTTTATTCATCGCCGTCAACATTGGCGCTTATGCGTTGTGCCAACGCTCAGCATGAATGAATTCGACCATAGGGCCTGTATTTATTCATTTGCTTTGTAATAGCATCCTTAACTAGATTCTGATTATCCGATGTCCCACCGGCCGTGATTGGCATTTAATTAAAAATAAAAAAGGAGATGAGCTATGTCCAGCATAGAGCCTGACGCTGTTGGCTTAATAGTCCAGCGAGTATGTGAATATCTTCAGCCGGTATTAAACGCCATTTTGGCCGGCGTCATGGCGCTATTGCACGGCGCTTACCGCAACGTGGGCATTCGGCGCCGTTTATTGAATGCGGCGATGTGCGCGTTATTGGCCTGGACGGTGCGCGATGCGCTGGCGCTGATGGGCCTGGAATTAAAGTGGGCGAATTTGGCCAGCGTACTGATTGGCTTTATGGGGGCAGATTACATCAACGCCTTAATTAAAAAGTTCATCGGCAAAAAGACGGGGTTTAAAAATGTTAAATGACATCGAAGAGATTCGTTTTACCGCCCGCAGCGAAGAGAACCTGCGCGGCGTGCACCCGGATCTGGTGCGCGTTATTCGTCTGGCGCTGCGTTATTCGCTGGTGCCGTTTTCCGTCAGCGAGGGGCTGCGCAGCATGGCGCGCCAACGGGAAATGGTGCGCGCCGGCAGCAGCCAAACGCTGCGCAGCCGCCATCTGACCGGCCACGCGGTGGACGTGGTGGCGATGCCGGCGGGTGTGGTCTCCTGGGAGTGGGATTACTACGCGCAGATTGCGGTGGCGGTGCGGCGCGCGGCGCGTGAATGCGGGATCAACGTCGAATGGGGCGGCGAGTGGAAAACCCTCAAGGATGGCCCGCACTTCCAGCTGGCGTTCCGGGACTATCCGGCATGAGCGGCTGGCTGCAAAAACTGATGCAGGGCGGGTTGCTGCTGCTGTTGCTGGTGGCCATCTGCCTCGGCGGCTACAGCTCGCTGCTGTCGCACCAGTTGGCGTCCGCGCGCCAACTGGCGGCGGAGCTACAGAAAAGCCTGGCGCAGCAGGCCGGGCTGATCGCCACCCTGCAGACCCAGGATGCGCAAAACCGTGCGCTGATGGCGGCGCAGCAGCGGCAGGAACGGCAGTTGCGCCAACAACACGAGGCTTATCAGAGGAAATACCGTGAAGCGATTAAAAACGATCCCTGCGCCGCTCAGCCTCTGCCTGGCGCTGTGCTTGAGCTCCTGCGCCCGGCCGCCGGCGCCGCAGGCCGTGCCGCTGTTGCCCCCTGAATCGGTGTTCGCGCCCTGTGAGCAACCGCGGCTGCGAGGGGAGACCTGGGGCGATGCGGTAAGCTATACCCTGGCGTTACAAACCTCGTTACACATTTGCGCCGGCCAGGTGGAGACGCTCAACGCTTGGCGCGCCACGCTGCCGCCACGCTGACGGCGGCGCTTCTTCGACTCGTCTCGCGATCCTTTTTTTACTTTTAAAACGGTCTTTCGGCCAAGGTTATGGCGCGCTTCAAAGTTTGTGATGTTTCTCTCACTATACTTCAAGGCTGCGCCCTGTCATTGTACTTGGGCGCCACGGCCCACGGCAGGGCGCAGCCTCAAAGCCTTACCTCAACATAAAAGCAAAAAACAAAGGAATCCATAATGGACGAACAGCTCAAACAGAGTGCCCTTGATTTCCATCAGTTTCCTGTCCCAGGGAAGATCCAGGTTTCCCCCACCAAACCGTTGGCGACCCAACGCGATCTGGCGTTGGCCTATTCGCCGGGCGTCGCCGCGCCTTGCCTCGAGATCGCCGAAGATCCGTTGGCAGCCTACAAATACACCGCGCGCGGCAACCTGGTGGCGGTGATTTCCAACGGCACGGCGGTACTGGGTCTGGGCAATATCGGCGCGTTGGCCGGTAAGCCGGTGATGGAAGGCAAGGGCGTTTTGTTCAAGAAGTTTTCCGGTATCGATGTGTTTGATATCGAAGTGGATGAGCATAACCCTGACAAATTGATCGACATTATCGCCGCGCTGGAACCGACCTTCGGCGGCATCAACCTGGAAGACATCAAGGCGCCGGAGTGTTTCTACATCGAACAGAAACTGCGCGAGCGCATGAAGATCCCGGTGTTCCACGACGACCAGCACGGCACGGCGATCATCACCACTGCGGCGGTGCTTAACGGCCTGCGCGTGGTGAAGAAGAATATCTCCGACGTACGCCTGGTGGTGTCCGGCGCCGGCGCGGCCTCCATCGCCTGCCTGAACCTGCTGGTGGCGCTGGGGCTGCGGCAACAGAACATCACCGTTTGCGACTCCAAGGGCGTCATCTATAAAGGCCGCGACGCCAATATGGAGCAGACCAAAGCCGCCTACGCCATCGAGGATAACGGCCAGCGCACGCTGGGCGACGCCATCCCGAACGCCGACATCTTCCTCGGCTGCTCCGGCCCGGGCGTCTTGACGCAGGATATGGTGAAAACCATGGCGCGCGATCCGCTGATCATGGCGCTGGCCAACCCGGAACCGGAAATTCTGCCGCCGCTGGCCAAAGCGGTGCGCCCGGACGCCATCATCTGTACCGGCCGTTCCGATTACCCGAACCAGGTGAACAACGTCCTGTGCTTCCCGTTCATCTTCCGCGGCGCGCTGGACGTGGGCGCGACCACCATCAACGAAGAGATGAAGCTGGCCTGCGTGCACGCCATCGCCGATCTGGCGCTGGCGGAGCAGAGCGACGTGGTGGCTTCCGCCTATGACGATCAGGATCTCTCCTTCGGGCCGGAATACATCATCCCGAAACCGTTCGATCCGCGCCTGATCGTCAAGATCGCGCCGGCGGTAGCCAAGGCGGCGATGGACTCCGGCGTGGCGACGCGCCCGATCGAAGACTTCGACGCTTACGTCGAGAAGCTGGCGGAGTTCGTCTACAAAACCAACCTGTTCATGAAGCCGATCTTCTCGCAGGCGCGCAAAGAGGTGAAGCGGGTGGTGCTGGCGGAAGGCGAGGAAGAGCGCGTGCTGCACGCCACGCAGGAACTGGTGTCACAGGGGCTGGCCTTCCCGATCCTGGTCGGCCGCCCGAGCGTGATCGAGATGCGCCTGAAAAAGCTGGGTCTGCAGCTGACGCCGGGCAAGGATTTCGAAGTGGTAAACAACGAGTCGGATCCGCGCTTTAACGAATACTGGGGCGAGTACTACCAGATCATGAAACGCCGCGGCGTCTCGCAAGAGCAGGCGCGCCGTGCGGTGATCGGCAACCCGACGCTGATCGCCGCCATCATGCTGCACCGCGGCGAAGCGGACGCGATGATCTGCGGCACCATCGGCAGCTACCACGAGCATTACGACGTGGTGAAGAACGTGTTCGGCTTCCGTGAAGGCGCGCACGTCGCCGGCGCGATGAACGCGCTGCTGCTGCCGAGCGGCAACACCTTTATCGCCGACACCTACGTCAACGACGATCCGACCCCGGAACAGCTGGCGGAGATCACCCTGATGGCGGCGGAAACCGTGCGCCGCTTCGGCATCGAGCCGAAGGTGGCGCTGCTGTCTCACTCCAGCTTCGGCTCTTCCGACTGCCCGGCGGCGCGCAAGATGCGCAAAACGCTGGAGTTGGTGAACGAGCTGGCGCCGGAGCTGGAGATCGACGGCGAAATGCACGGCGACGCCGCATTGGTGGAAAGCATCCGTCACGATCTGATGCCGGACAGCCCGCTGAAAGGCTCGGCCAACCTGCTGATCATGCCGAACATGGAAGCGGCGCGCATCAGCTACAACCTGCTGCGCGTCTCCTGCTCGGAAGGGGTGACCGTCGGGCCGGTGCTGATGGGGGTCGCCAAGCCGGTGCACATCCTGACGCCGATCGCTTCGGTGCGCCGCATCGTCAACATGGTGGCGCTGGCGGTGGTGGAAGCCCAGACCGAACCGCTGTAAGCCCGGGTTGAGTGACTGGCCCCCTGCGCCGCTGGCGCCGGGGGCTTTTTTTATGCCTTGCAGCGCGCAGCGATGGCGCGGATATCCTGCGGGGTGGTGCGGCAACAGCCGCCGATCAATTGTGCGCCGAGCGCGCGCCACTTCGTCGCCTGATCGGCCAGGCTGCCGTGCTCGCCGCCGCAGGCGTGCCAGGTTTTGCTCACCGCATCGTAGTGCTCGCCGGAGTTCGGGTAAACCAGCAGCGGTTTGTCGGCCAGCGCGCCCAGTTGGCGCAGCGCCGGGGCGACCTTGTCCAGCGCGATGCAGTTGATGCCGATGGCCAACACCTGCGGGTTGCCGCGCAGCGCGGACAGGACCTCCGTCAGCGGCGTACCGTCGCTGAGATGTTGACTGCCGCGCAGGGTAAAGGCGAACCAGGCGCCGAGCGTCGGGAATTCCTGCAGCAGCGTCAGCAGCGCCTGCAGTTCGGCGAACGACGGCAGCGTTTCGCAGGCCAGCAGATCGACGCCGGCGGCCGCCAGGGCGGCGATGCGCGGGCGGTGGAAGGCCATCATGTCATCCTGCGCCAGCCGGTAATCGCCGCGGTATTCCGAGCCGTCGGCCAGATAGGCGCCGTACGGGCCCACCGAACCGGCGATCAGCAGCGGCGCGACCTGCGGGTGCGCGGCCAGATAATCGCGGCGCGCCCGCTGCGCCAGCTGCACGCTTTTGGCGATCAGCGCCAGCGATTGCTCCTGATCCAGGCCGCGGCGCAAGAAGCCCTGCGGCGTGGCCTGATAGCTGGCGGTGATGGCGCATTGGGCGCCGGCGTTGAAATAATCAAGATGCACCTGATAGATAAGCTCGGGATTTTCAAGCAGCACCTTGGCCGACCACAGCGGATCGGTCAGATCGCAGCCGCGCGCTTCCAGCTCGGTGGCCAGCGCGCCGTCCAGGATCAGCGTGGGATGTTCGGCCAGCAGGCGGGCGACGGGGTTGTTAACCGACATGTTGTTCTCCCAAAGCGGTTTTTTGCCCGGCGCGCCGGGTCAGGAAATAGGTGAGGTAGCACAGGGCGACGAACGGCAGCCCACAGTAGAGCGCAATGCGCTGCTCCGGATCGAACGCCAGCCCGATGCAGGCCAGCAGGCACAGCGCAAAGCCGAGGATCGGCGTCAATGGGTAGCCGGGCGCGCGGTATTTCAGGCCGCTTATCGGCTGGCCGCTGCGCAGGTAGGCGCGGCGGAAAGCATAGTGGGCCGCGCAGATGCTCAGCCACACCGCCACCACCGCAAAACCGGAGATCGCCGACAGGGCGACAAACACCGTGTCCGGCGCGATCACGCTGGTCAGCAGCGCCAGCACGCCGCCGAGCATGCTGAAGGTCAGGGCGTTGATCGGAATGCCGCGCGCATTGACGCGCGCAAAGTAGGCCGGCAGGGTGCGCTGGTGGGCCAGCGACCACAGCATGCGCCCCGAGGCGTACAGGCCGGAGTTGGCCGCCGACAGGATGGCGGTCAGGATCACGAAGTTGAAGATATCGGCGGCGTAAGGCACGCCGATGCGTTCAAACACCAGCACGAACGGGCTTTTGACGATCCCCGCCTGATCCATCGGGATCAACGCTGCCAGCACGAAGACCGTGCCGATAAAGAACAGCATCAGGCGGATCACCGTAGTGCGGATCGCCAGCGGCACGACTTTTTCCGGGTTCTCGGTTTCGCCGGCGGCGATGCCGATCAGTTCCGTGCCGGAGAAGGCGAAGTTCACCGCCACCATGGTCATCAGGATCGGCAGCGTGCCGTGCGGCAGCCAGCCGGAAGCGGTCAGGTTATGCAGGAACGGCGCCGGGGTACCGTCTTTCATCGGCAGCAGGCCGAACATGGCGGCGCCGCCCAGAATGATAAACGCCAGAATGGTCACCACTTTGATCAGCGAAAACCAGAATTCGCTTTCGGCGAAAAAGCGGGTGGTCACCACGTTAAGCAGGAAAATGGCCACGCAGAAGATCAAACACCACAGCCACACCGGCGACTGCGGGAACCAGTACTGCATGCAGAATCCGGCGGCGGTCAGGCTGGAGCCGAGCGCCACCGTCCAGGTGAGCCAATACAGCCAGGCGACGGTATAGCCGGTGGCCGGCCCCAGATAGCGGGAAGCATAGACGTGAAAAGCGCCGGTTTCCGGCATCGCCACCGACAGCTCGCCCAGGCACAGCATCACCAGATACACCACCAGAGCACCGATCAGGTAGGCCAGCAGCGTGCCGAGCGCCCCGGTGGTGGAGATGATGTAGCCGGTGTTGAAAAACAGCCCGGTGCCGATCACGCCGCCCAGCGACAGCATCACCAGGTGCCGGGCCTTCATGCTGCGTTTGAACTGTCCTGCGGCGGGTGCCGATGGTTGCATAATAATCTATCCGTATAGACGTCTAAATATCTGAATGGCTATTGGTTATACCCGCAATGCTTTTTCAACGCAATGCGCAGCCGGCGATCGGCGCGTAAAAAAATCGTTAAGCCGGATCTATATGCAAATGATAATTATTATCTATAATGTCGCCATTTTCGATAATGGGGCAACATGATGAGATACCTGATTTTATTGGCGGCGTTGGCGCTCGGCGCCTGCAGCCAAACGCCGGTTAAGACGCCGGCCAACGACGTCGCGAGTCTGGGGAGCATCACCGATTTGCACAGCGGCGCGAGCCTGACGCCGGAGCAGCTGTTGACGCGACTGGCGCAGCAGCCGCGGGTGATCCTGGGTGAGAAACATGACAATCCTTACCACCATCAGATTGAGCAATGGCTGGTGCAGCAGCTGCCGCTGCGGCGGCCGCAGGGCAGCGTGCTGATGGAGATGATCAACCCGAACCAACAGGCGCAGGTCGACAAGGTCAAGCAGTGGTTGCAGAGCGATCCCACGGTGCGTGACGGCCGCGTAGCGGAGCTGATCGCCTGGCAGCCGGGCTGGAAGTGGGCGCTGTATGGCGGGGTGACGATGGCGGCGATGCGCGCGCCTTACCCGCTGTGGTCGGCCAACCTGGATCGTAGCGAGATTATGGCGTTCTATCAGCAGCCGCAATTCCCGGCGGGGCAGCTATCGGCGCAGCCGGCGGTGCGCAAGGCGCTGGAAGAGACCATCCGCACTTCGCACGGCGGCAAGATTGAGGCCGACCAGTTGCGTGCGATGCTGGCGATCCAGCAGCAACGCGACCGGCGCATGGCTGAGCGCCTGCTGGCGGCGCCCACGCCCGCGCTGTTGATCGCCGGTGGCTATCACGCCGCCAAATCGGTGGGGGTGCCGCTGCACGTGCGGGATCTGCAACCGGCGGCGGCGCTGACGGTGCTGACGGTGCTGATGCTGGCGGAGCCGGGCGTACAGGTCGATGCGAACACCGCAGACTACCTGTGGATCACACCATCAGTGAAATGAATACGTTAAGAGAGTGAAAAGGGGTGTTAATTATAGTTGCAAATGATTATCATTAGTAAATGTGATCTGCAATCATTCGCAATTAAGCAAGCTAATGCCCCTATGTTAAGTCAGTCTTACTCCCTCCCGGCCTTTGAACTGCCGCAGCCGCGCTGGGCGCGCGGCCTGCTGCTCGCTCTGGCGGCGCACGCGGCGTTGGTGCTGCTGTTTTACTGGCCGCAGACGGCGCTGGAGCCGGTGGTGTTGCCACCGCCGGCGGTGATGATGAGCTGGGCGGCGCAGATTGAAGCGCCGGAAAGCAAGCCGCTGCCGCTGGGCGTGCAGCAGGCGGAATCCGCTGCGGCGCAGCCGGCGGAGCAGCAGCAACAGCCGGATCTGCCCAAGCTGGCGCGCGCCGAGAAAGCGAAAATCGTGACGGCGCAGAAGAAGCGCGCCGAACGCCGCCCCCCGCAAAAAACGCAGCCGCAGCCGAAGCCGCAGGAACAGGCCAAAGAGACGCGCAACGCCGCCGCGTCCAGCGCCGCCGCGCCGCAGGCGCAGACGATCTCCCACCAGACCGCCGCACCGATCAACAGCGACGCCAACAGCAACGCACAGGCCAAACTGTCGTGGGAGAGCCTGGTGAAAGGCAAACTGAACCGCATCAAGGATTACCCTTTGGATGCCCGCAGCCGCCGGCGCAGCGGCATGCCGCAGGTCAGTTTCAGCGTCGACGCGCAGGGGCGGGTCTCGAACGTTACGCTGCTGGTGCGCTCCGGCACTGCGTCGCTGGATCGGGAAGCGGTAGCGGTGGTGTCGCGCGCTCAGCCGTTGCCGCCGCCGCCGCCGGAGATGCTGCAGCAGGGGGCCGTCAGGGTGACGATGCCGATCGATTTCAATCTGGCGGAGCTGAATGCCCGCCGTTAATGCCCGTAGGCGCCGTATCGCCGTCGTCCGCCTTTTCAAACTTCGTGAGGGATTATGAATCCGCTGTTATCCACCCCGCGCCGTCGCATCGCGGTCGCGCTCTGGTTTTCTTTAGGCGTCGCCGGCGCCGCGCTGGCGCAACCGCAGCCGCCGTTGGCGGAACGCGCGCCGAAAGCGCTGACCGCCCACGGCGAGACGCGCACCGACGATTACTACTGGCTGCGCGACGACAGCCGAAAAGAGCAGAAGGTGCTGGACTACCTGAAGGCGGAGAACCGCTACACCGAGCAGATGATGGCGCCGTACCAGAAGCTGCGCGCCACGCTGTATCAGGAGATGCTGGGCCGCATGAACCCTGACGATCGTTCGGTGCCGTATCAGCTCAACGGCTATCGCTATCAGGAAAGCTACGCCGCCGGTAAAGATTTCGCGCGGTATCAGCGCCAGGCACTGACCGCCGACGCGCCGTGGCAAACCTTGCTGGACGCCAATCAGCGCGCGGCCGGCCACGCCTACTATCGCCTGGGGGCGATGGACGTCAGCCAGGACAACCGCCGCCTGGCGGTGGCCGAAGATCTGCAGGGCCGCCGCCAATACCGCATTTCCCTGCGCGAGATAGGCAGCGAACGCTGGTCGCCGGAAACGCTGGAAAACACCTCCGGCAACATGGTGTGGGCCAACGACAACCAAACCCTGTTCTACGTGCGCAACCACCCGCAAACGCTGTTGCCATACCAGGTTTATCGCCATCAGTACGGTACGCCGACGGCGGAAGATAAGCTGGTGTACCAGGAAAACGATCCGGCGTTCTACCTCAGCCTCGGCCGCTCGTCCTCGCGTGATTACCTGATTCTGACCATCAGCGGCAACACCACCTCCGAAGTGCGCCTGATCGACGCCAACCAGCCGCAGCGCGAGCAGCAGCTGTTCGCCGCCCGGCAGAACGGCCGCGAGTACTATCTCGATCACTACCGCGGCGAGTTCTATCTGCGTTCCAACCATCAGGATCCGAACTTTGGCCTGTACCGCACGGCGGCGGCGGGCAATCCCTGGCAGACGCTGATCGCGCCGCAGGCGCAGCACGAGGTGGAGAACTTCAGCCTGTTCCGCGACTGGCTGGTGGTGCAGGAGCGCGCCAACGGGCTGGTGCAGCTGCGGCAAATCAGCTGGGACGGCAAAACCGAGCGCGCCATCCCGTTCGATGACGCCAGCTACATGGCCTGGCTGGGCTATAACCCGGAGCCGGACAGCGATCGGTTGCGCTACGGCTATTCGGCGATGACCACGCCGACCCGCACCTATGAGTGGGATCTGAACAAGGGCGAGCGCACCCTGTTGAAGCAGCAGGAGGTGAAAGGCGTCGATCCGAGCCTGTATCACAGCGAGCGCATCTGGGTAACGGCGCGTGACGGCGTGAAGGTGCCTGTCTCGCTGGTGTACCGCACATCGCTGTTCAAAAACGGGCATAACCCGCTGCTGGTGTACGGCTACGGCGCTTACGGCATGAGCATGGATCCGGCGTTCAGCGCCAACCGCATCAGCCTGCTGGATCGCGGCTTCGTCTATGCGTTGATCCACGTGCGCGGCGGCGGCGAGCTGGGGCAGAGCTGGTACAAGCAGGGCAAGCTGACGCACAAACCGAACAGCTTCAACGACTTCATCGACGCTACCCAGGCGCTGATCAAAGACGGCTACGGCCAACCGGGGCGCATCTATGCCATGGGCGGCAGCGCTGGCGGCTTGCTGATGGGGGCGGTGATCAATCAGGCGCCGCAGCTGTACAACGCGGTGGTGGCGCAGGTGCCGTTCGTCGACGTGGTGACCACCATGCTGGACGACAGCATTCCGCTCACCACCGGGGAATACGAGGAGTGGGGCAACCCGCACCAGCCGGCCGCCTATGCGCTGATGAAGTCCTACAGCCCGTACGACAACGTGCGCAAGCAGCGTTACCCGAACCTGCTGGTTACCAGCGGCTTGTACGACTCCCAGGTGCAGTATTGGGAGCCGGCCAAATGGGTGGCGAAGCTGCGGCGCTTCAAGCAGGGCGATTCGCTGCTGCTGCTCTCCACCGACATGACCGCCGGCCACGGCGGCAAGTCGGGCCGCCTGGCGCGGCTGGAAAACGGCGCGCTGGAGTACGCCTTTATTTTGGCGGCGGACCGGCAGGCGCAGAAATAACCTTTAGCGCCGCAGCACGCTGCGGCGCAATAAAACAATAAAAACCTTTAGCCGCGCTTTCGGCGGGCTTTTTGCTGGGCATTGTCGGCCATCAAACCTTATTGGCTATTTCTGGGGATATATGAAAATCAAAATGATAGCGAGCCTGATCGGCGCGGGACTGGCGCTGTACGGGCAGGCTGCGGCCGCGCAGGAACAGGCGGAAAATAATAAAGGCAGCGTGGCGTTCAGCCCGCTGAACGTCTCGGCCGCCGACAGCGGCAAAAGCAGCGAAAAAGACGCGCTGGCCCGGCCGGGCGCGTTCAGCTCGCGCGACGAAAACAAGAATCTCGAGTCGGTGGACAGCATTCTGCGCAGCATGCCGGGCACCTATACCCAGATCGATCCCAGTCAGGGGGCCGTCAGCGTCAATATCCGCGGTCTGAGCGGTTTTGGCCGGGTCAATACCATGGTCGATGGCATTACCCAGAACTATTACGGTACTTCCACGTCTGGTGTGATGTCACACGGTTCGACCAATAACCAGGCGGGGGTCTTGATAGATCCCAATTTTATCGTCGGAGTGGACGTGGCGCGCGGTGAGAACAGTGGCGGCAGCGGCGTAAATGCGTTGGCAGGCAGTGCTAACTTCCGCACAATCGGTGTCGATGATGTGATCTTTTCTGGCAATCCTTTCGGGGTGAGAACCAAATTCTCTGTCGGCAGCAACGGCATTGGCCGCAGCGGCATGATCGCCGTCGCCGGTAAGGGGCAGGCGTTTACCGATACCGGCAGCATTGGCGCGATGGCCGCGATCAGTGGGAGCTCCATTTACTCGAACTTCAACAATGGCGACGGTATCAGCAGCGAAGATTTTGGGTACGATGAATTTATGAAGCAAAATCCCAAGTCACAGCTGTTCAAACTGGATATCAAACCGAACGAGTTCAATAGCATTGAGTTTTCCGCCAGGAACTACCAAAACCGCTTTTCTCGGCGCGATATCGATAGCCATGACCTTTATCTCAAATATCACTATGCGCCGTTTTCGGAGTTGGTGGATTTAAACCTCACCGTCAGCACCAGTAAAGGCAATCAGAAATACGACGGCGGTTCGCTGTTCACCTTCTTTAACACCAACGCGGAAAACCGCTCCGATGCGCTGGATATCAATAACACCAGCCGATTCAGCCTGCTGGATACCGATGTAGCCTTCAGCTATGGCGGCAAACTGATGCGCAACCAATACCGTAAGCATGTAGAATCGGCTATAGAGAATTCGCAGACGGCGCAGGAAGCAATAGAAAATAATACCTTCGCGCCATCCGGCGAGCAGCGAATCGGCAGTTTATATACCGGCCTGCAGCTTAACCGGGATATCTATCAGCTCGATCTCAACCTGAACTACACCAGCAACAAGCTGACCGGCTATAAGCCTGAATGCGATTATCGCGTGGAGTGCTTCCCGCAAGGGGCCGCGAGCATCAATTTGAAAGAGCAAGGGTTCAATCCTTCGGTAATGCTATCGGCGCAGGTGACGCCGTGGTTGCAGCCATTCGTCAGCTACAGCAAGTCGATGCGTGCGCCGAACATTCAAGAAATGTTCTATTCCAACTCGGGTGGCGCATCGATGAACCCGTTCCTCAAAGGTGAACGAGCGGAAACCTGGCAGGCCGGCTTCAACGCCAACGGGCACGATCTGCTGGTTAAGGAAGACTCTTTACGCCTCAAGGTCGTGGGCTATACCAGTAAAGTGCGCAATTACATCTTCAGTGAATCTTACATGGTGTGCCGCAATGGACGGAAATGCAGCTATCGCGAAAATCTGGAAAACGATTGGGCCGATGCGAGCGAAGATTACTCGGACAATATGTATATCTACGTCAACTCTCTGACGCCGGTGCGTATGCATGGTGTTGAGGTTGAAGCCAACTATGATGCCGGCCGAGCCTTCGCGCGCGTCTCTTTCAGCAAGCAGCACACCGAGCAGCCGACCTCCATCGCCAGCACCTATTTCGGCGCCGGGGATATCAATGAACTGCCGGACATGTACTTTACGTTGGATACCGGGGTGCGTTTTCTTGATGAATCGCTAACCGTCGGCAGCATCGTGAAATATACGGGCAAGACGCGTCGCCTGTCGCCGGATTATGAGCAGAGTGAATCGACCGGTGAAATCCTCAAGCAGGAAATGCCGAATATTCCTACCGTTATCGACCTGTACAGCACTTATCAGATCAACCGCAACGTCATGCTGAAATTCAGCGTGCAAAACGTGATGAACAAGAGCTATTCCGAGGCGTTGAACAAACTGAATATGTTGCCGATCCAGGGGGATGACGCGACGGCCGCCAACACCGCCCGTGGGCGCACCTATATCTTCGGTGGGGAGGTGCGCTTCTAAACCGCAGCAGAGCAGGGTGCAGTCACTGCGCCCGCTTTGCCTGCAGCAGCCATTTGTCCAGCTCGTTGGCGAACTGCTGGCGATCGCGCTGGTTCAGCGCGTTCGGGCCGCCGGTCTGGATGCCGCTGGCGCGCAGGGTATCCATAAAATCGCGCATGTTGAGGCGCTCGCGGATGGTGTCCGGCGTATAGCGTTCGCCGCGCGGGTTCAGCGCTACCGCGCCTTTCTCTATCACCTCCGCCGCCAGCGGAATGTCGGCGGTGATCACCAGATCGCCCGCTTCGCAGCGGCGCACGATCTCGTTGTCGGCCACGTCGAAGCCGGCCGCCACCTGCAGCGAACGGATGTACTTCGACGGCGGCGTGCGCAGCGGCTGGTTCGCCACCAGCGTTACGGTGATGGCGGTACGATCGGCGGCGCGGAACAGCACCTCTTTGATCACGTTCGGACAGGCGTCTGCATCGACCCAAATCTGCATCATTTCGGCTCCTGCAGCCAGTCGCGCACCGGCAGAAAATCGCGCGCCAGCGCCGCTTCCGGGCTGCCTGTGTCCGGCTGGTAGTTATATTCCCAACGCACCAACGGCGGCATCGACATCAGAATGGACTCGGTGCGCCCGCCGGTTTGCAGCCCGAACAGCGTGCCGCGATCCCATACCAGGTTGAACTCCACGTAGCGGCCGCGGCGATACAGCTGGAACTGACGCTCGCGCTCGCCCCAGGTCAAAGCCTTGCGTTTTTCCACGATCGGCAGATAGGCGTCGAGGAAGCCCTGGCCCACCGCGCGGGTGAAGGCGAAGCAGTGGTCGAAGTCCGGGGTGTTCAGATCGTCATAGAACAGGCCGCCGATGCCGCGCGCTTCGTTGCGGTGCTTGATGAAGAAGTAATCGTCGCACCACTGTTTGTATTTGGGGTAGACCTTGTCGCCGAACGGCGCGCACAGCTCGGCCGCGGTGCGGTGCCAATGCACGGCATCCTCTGCGAAACCGTAGAACGGCGTCAGATCAAAGCCGCCGCCGAACCACCACACCGGCGCCTCGCCCGGCTTTTCGGCGATGAAGAAGCGCACGTTGGCGTGGCTGGTGGGCACGTAGGGGCTGAGCGGGTGGATAACCAATGAGACGCCCATCGCCTGGAAGCTGCGCCCGGCCAGCTCCGGCCGGTGCGCGGTCGCCGAGGCCGGCAGGGTGGCGCCGGAGACGTGCGAGAAGTTGACCCCTGCCTGTTCGAACACCGCGCCGTTGGTCAACACGCGGCTGCGGCCACCGCCGCCTTCTTCACGCGTCCATTGGTCTTCGGTGAACGCGGCGCCGCCGTCGGCCTGGGCGAGCTGCGCGCAGATGTGATCCTGCAGCGCCAGCAGGAAGGATTTTACTTCAGCGATGTTAGGTAAACTCATGCGGGGTCTTTATAGCGTCTGGCTGAACAAGGCGCTGAGTATACTCTTATTCGCCGCCCGCGGCATCAGCGGGGTTTGCGTTGGTGGGCGTCGAAATAGTCGAAGAAGTTAACGATGCCGTCCGCGATGGCGCGGGCAATCTTCTCGCGAAACGCGGTGGTGCCCAGCAGCCGCTCTTCGTTCGGGTTGGTGATGAACGAGGTTTCCACCAGCACCGAGGGAATGGACGGCGATTTCAACACCGCAAACGCCGCCTGTTCAGTGCTGTCGCTGTGCAGATGGTGTACTGGGCGAATTTGGCCGAGCACGTGGCGGCCGAGTGTCAGGCTGTTGTTGATGGTGTCGGTTTGCACCAGATCGAACAGCACCTGCTGCAGGTAGTTGTCCTGATCCTTGTATTTACCGCCCGCCACGTCGTCGGCGGCGTTTTCACGGTTGGACAGGTAGCGCGCCATGGCGCTGCTGGCGCCGCGGTTGGACAGGGCGAACACCGAAGCGCCGGAGGCCGATGGGCTGGTAAAGCCGTCGGCGTGAATCGAAATGAACAGGTCGGCCTGGTGCTGGTGGGCGATCTCCACCCGCTGGAACAGCGGAATGAATTCGTCTTCTTCGCGCGTCAGGCGCGCCTCGACGTGATCGCGCTCATGCAGAAAACGGCGCACGTGGTTGGCGATTTCCAGCACGATGTGTTTTTCCTGCGAGCCTTCGTGGCCGACCGCGCCGGAGTCGATGCCGCCGTGGCCGGGATCGATCATCACCAGCTTCTTGGCACCGGCCGGTTTCGCCGCCGGCTTGCTGTGTTGATTGCGCAGCAGGCCTTCCGCCCTGGCGCGTTGGCTTTTCACGCCGAGCAGCGCCACCGCTAGGCCGGAAAGCAAAAGTTGGCGTCGCGTCGGGGAAACGGCAAGCGGTTTAAAATTGAGGAAGGGTTTACCTTGCTTTTTCATTACGCAACGCTCCGTCGACGTTTCTATTTTGCGACGTTATATCGTATTGATAATCATTAATCGACCCGATAACTATTTCCATTTATTACGCCTGTTACCGGCGATTTCTGGGCAAATAGCGCGGTAAATCGCAGTTTGATATTGCGTAAGTGAATAATCACGCGATAATCAGATAAACACCTTAATTAACAGCGGCCAACATCGATGGAAATTCGCGTATTTCGACAAGACGACTTTGAAGAAGTCATTACCCTGTGGGAGCGCTGCGATCTGCTGCGGCCCTGGAACGATCCGGAAATGGACATCGAGCGCAAGCTGAACCACGATCCGGAGCTGTTCCTGGTGGCGGAAGTCGGCGGCGAAGTGGTCGGTTCGGTGATGGGCGGCTATGACGGCCACCGCGGCTCGGCGTATTACCTCGGGGTGCATCCCGACTATCGCGGGCGCGGCATCGCCAATGCGTTGATCAACCGTCTGGAGAAGAAATTGATCGCCCGTGGCTGCCCGAAGATCCAGATTATGGTGCGCGAAGACAACGACACGGTGGTCGAGATGTACGAGAAGCTCGGCTACGAGATCCAGGGCATCACCAGCCTGGGCAAGCGGCTGATCGAAGATCAGGAATATTGAGCGGGCGGCGGGCGGCGGCGTTGCACCGCCCGCCGCAGTGCATTACGGCAGCTTTTTGACGGTTTTCACGTCCACTTCGACGCTGCTCCAGTCTTTATCCACTTTGCCTTCCAACTGCACCTTGTCTTTCGGCGTAACGGTTTGGCCGTTCCAGCGCTTGCGATCGATTTCGACCGTCAGCGTGCCGGTGGCATCGCGGAAGGTATAGGTGTCGTCGCCGATGCGCTGCTCGATATTGCCCTGCAGCATCACCCAAGTGTCGTCGCTCAGCGATTTCACCTTGTCCACGGTGGTCAGCGCCGCGCTGGGGCCGGAGAAACCGCCTTGTGCGGTGGTTTGCGTTTGAGCCTGCGGCGCGGCCGGATCGAGGAACCCGCCTTGCTGCGCCAGTACCGGTGCGCTGCACAGCGCGATCAGAGCGGCCAGAGTCAGTTTTTTCATGTTGCGCTTCCTTATCATCGTTATCGAAAATCACATCCCGCTGATATCGGGCTGCTTGTTAAGTGCTAACGATTAAAACACACCGATCTTAAGAGCTTCTTAAGCCGACGCATTGAAATTCTCGCCGCCGGCGCCCATCTGTAGCCATAGTCTTTATTCTGTTGGCAAGGAACGATCGTTGAAGCCATTCTCACCCCGGTTTTCCCCGGACGATTACGACCAGCACGGCGCGCTGCGGCTGCCGCTGGGATTTTGGGCCGTGTTGATTTTGCAGGCGCGCACCTGGCTGCTGTTCGTGATGGCCGGCGCTTCGCGCGAGCAGGGCGAAAGCTTGCTGGCGCTATTTTATCCGGATACCCAACGTTTTTGGTACGGCATGCTGCTCGGCCTGCCGGCGGCGCTGGCGTTTTTGCTAAGCGGCCGCCGCCACCAATGGCCGCGGCTGTGGCGCGGCTGGCGCTGGGGGCTGGCTGTCTCCCTGCTGGCGTCGCTCGGCGGCTCGTTGTTCAGCCTGTGGCACCAGGACGGCGATGCGCCGGGGCTGGAGCTGGCGTTGGCGCTGCTCGATGCGCTGGCGCTAAGCTATCTGTTGCTGAATGCGCGCCTGAAAGCCTGCTTTGCGCCGGCGGAGCACGCCGACTAATTGCCGAGAAGTGCGGCACTTTTCGCATTTTCCGCACTCCAAGCTGGCAACCGTTGGCGTAGTGCGGGCCGTTGTGAGAGGCTGGCACGCAGCAAAATGCCGAGTGCGGCGGGGGCGGGTTACCGCCCCGTGCCATTGATGTTTAAGGAGCTAGAGATGAATATTCGCCCCCTGCTGTTAGGGCTTCCGCTGTTACTGACCGGCTGTTCGAGCATGTCCAATTTTTCCTGGTCCAGCCTGTCGCCGTTCAACTGGTTCGGCAGCAGCCTGGAGGTCGGCGCCAAGGGCGTCGGCAAGCTCAACGCCGGCACGCCGATGTCGGAAAGCGCCATCAACGACGGGCTGGACGGCAACTACCGCCTGCGCGGCGGCATGGCGACCAGCAACGGCCAGATCGTCTCTTATTACCAGGCGCTGTCCGGCGACGAGGTGAAGCTGGTGATCACCGGCGAACCGAAAGGGCGCCTGCAGCGGGTAGACGTGCTGGATCCGCAAGTGGCGACGGAGTGGGGCAACAAGCTCGGCACGCCGTTCGGCGACATGTACAGCAAGGCGTTCGGTTCCTGTAAACCGGGCAGCGGCGAAGACGCCGGTAAAGTGGAGTGCGTGGCGGAGCAGAGCAAGTACGTCACCTACATCTTCAGCGGCAAGTGGGCCGGGGCGCAGGATATCATCCCGCCGGACGACACCCTGAAAAGCTGGACGGTCAGCAAAATCATCTGGCACGCCAAGCCGCAGCAGTAACGCGTTCAACGGGCGTCGGTTCGCGGCGCCTGTCTTTTCAAGCCATTACCCCTATTTTCTTTGCGCTGCTGCAAGGCAATCGCCCGTGCTTGCGGTATGATAGCGCGCGTTTGTAACAGGGAACCCGCGCGTCAACCGCCATACCTTACCTGTTGCCGGATTCTGGTATTGAGGATAACAACATGACACAGGTTCAGAGCGGCATTCTGCTGGAGCACTGCCGTTTCGCCATTTTTATGGAAGCCAGCGTACAGGGCGAGTTCGCCGACTTGCGCCAGGGCTGCAAGCAGTTTTGTCAGACGCTGAGCGAGCTGCAGCAGCAGTTCCCCGATGCGCGCCTCGGCGCGGTGATCGCTTTCGGCTACGATGTTTGGCACGATCTCTCCAGCGGCCAGGGCGCGCAAGAGCTGAAGCCGTTCACGCCGCTCGGCAAAGGGCTGGCGCCAGCCACCCAGCGCGATATGCTGATCCACATCCAGTCGCTGCGCCATGACGTCAACTTCACGCTGGCGCAGGCCGCGTTGGCGGCGTTCGGCAACGCCATCAAGATTGAAGAAGAAACCCACGGTTTCCGCTGGGTGGAAGAGCGCGATTTGAGCGGCTTTATCGACGGCACCGAAAATCCGCAGGGCGAGCAGCGCCCGGCAGTGGCGACGATCGCCGAAGGCGAAGAGGACGCAGGCGGTAGCTACGTGCTGGTGCAACGTTACGAGCACAACCTGCGCCAGTGGCAGCGCTTTACCACCGAACAGCAGGAACAGATTATCGGCCGCACCAAGCACGACAGCGAAGAGCTGCCGGCCGACCAGCGCCCGGATACCTCGCACGTCAGCCGCGTCGATCTGAAAGAGGATGGCAAAGGCCTGAAAATTTTGCGCCAGAGCCTGCCTTACGGCACCGCCAGCGGCAAGCATGGCCTGTTCTTCATCGCCTATTGCGCACGCCTGCACAATATTGAGCAGCAGCTGCTGAGCATGTTCGGCGATCTGGACGGCAAACGCGACGCGATGCTGCGTTTCAGCCGTGCGGTGACCGGCAGCTACTACTTCGCGCCATCGCTGACTCGCCTGCTGTCACTTTGACGCCGTTGCCGAAGCCGGCACGCCCGGCTTCGGCCCGTTTTCCCGCCCCGAAAACACCTCGCATTCCCTGCCTTATAGCGTTTGATGCTTGTAAATCACTAAACGGTATATAAAAGCGTTACAGCTCCGCACCGAGTTATAAATACACTGGTCGTCAATAAGGCGAAAGCCTGAAGGAATGACTCAGTGATAAGGTGCAGAATGAAACAAAACCGGGTTAAAAATCTCGTGCTGAAAGGTTGGCTGGCGGCTGCGCTGTTGGCGAGCGGCGCCGCGTCGGCGGCGGAATTGCTGAACAGCTCTTATGACGTTTCCCGTGAATTGTTCGTCGCGTTGAATCCCGGCTTTGAACAGCAGTGGAATCAACAGCATCCGAACGACAAGCTGACCATCAAACAATCGCATGCCGGTTCCTCCAAGCAGGCGCTGGCGATCCTGCAGGGCCTGCGCGCCGACGTGGTGACGTACAACCAGGTCACCGACGTGCAAATCCTGCACGATCGCGGGCAGCTGATCCCGGCGGACTGGCAGGCGCGCCTGCCGAACAACAGTTCGCCGTTCTATTCCACCATGGCGTTTCTGGTGCGCAAGGACAACCCGAAGGGTATCCACACCTGGAACGATCTGGTGCGCGACGACGTGAAGCTGGTGTTCCCGAACCCGAAAACATCCGGCAACGGCCGTTACACCTATCTGGCCGCCTGGGGCGCCGCCAGCCAGGCCGACGGCAACGACGCGGCCAAGACCCGCGCCTTCATGACCCGATTCCTGAAAAACGTGCTGGTGTTCGATACCGGCGGCCGCGGCGCGACCACCACCTTCGTTGAGCGCGGCTTGGGCGACGTGCTGATCAGCTTCGAGTCCGAAGTGAACAACATCCGCAAGCAATACGGTGAAGACAAGTACGAAGTGATCGTGCCGCCGGTCGATATTCTGGCGGAGTTCCCGGTGGCCTGGATCGACAAAAACGTCGAGCGCAACGGCACCGAACAGGCGGCTAAAGCCTATCTGAACTATCTCTACAGCCCGGCGGCGCAGCAGGTGATCACCAGTTTCTACTATCGCGTGTATGACCAGAAAGCGATGGCGGCGGCGAAGGGGCAATTCCCGGACACCCAACTGTTCCGCGTGGAAGATCAATTCGGCGGCTGGCCGCAGGTGATGAAAACCCACTTCGCCACCGGCGGCGAGCTGGATCAGCTGTTAGCGGCAGGGCGCAAGTAAATGTTGGCGTTGTCGTCCAGTAAGCGGGTGCTGCCCGGATTTGGCCTCAGCCTCGGCAGCAGCCTGTTTTATACCTGTTTGATCCTGCTGCTGCCGCTCACCGCGCTGGTGATGCAACTGGCGCAGATGAGCCTGGCGCAATACTGGGAAGTGATTTCCAACCCGCAGGTGGTGGCGGCGTATAAAGTGACGCTGCTGGCGGCCGGCGTCGCCAGCCTGTTCAATGCGGTGTTCGGCATGCTGATGGCCTGGATCCTGACGCGCTACCGTTTTCCCGGCCGTTCGCTGCTGGACGGCCTGATCGATCTGCCGTTCGCGCTGCCGACCGCGGTGGCCGGCCTGACGCTGGCCGGCCTGTTTTCCACCACCGGCTGGTACGGTCAGTGGCTGGCGCACTTCGACATCAAGGTCACCTTTACCTGGCTTGGGATCGCGGTAGCGATGGCGTTCACCAGCCTGCCGTTTGTGGTGCGCACCGTGCAGCCGGTTCTGGAAGAGCTGGGGCCGGAATACGAAGAGGCGGCCGAGACGCTGGGCGCCACGCGCTGGCAGAGCTTCCGCCGCGTGGTGCTGCCCGAGGTGGCGCCGGCATTGTTGGCCGGCACCGCCATCTCCTTTACCCGCAGCCTGGGCGAGTTTGGCGCGGTGATTTTCATCGCCGGCAATATCGCCTGGAAGACGGAAGTCACCTCGCTGATGATTTTTGTGCGTTTACAGGAGTTCGATTATCCGGCGGCCAGCGCCATCGCCTCGGTGATCCTGGCGGCGTCGCTGCTGCTGCTGTTCAGCATTAACGTCTTGCAAAGCCGCTTCGGCAGACGCTTGGGAGGAGGGCACTGATGGCTGATGTTTCCGCCTTCAACGGCGCCGAGCGCCCGCGCGTCAACTGGGGCAAGTGGACGCTGATCGCCATCGGCGCGCTGTTCTCGGTGCTGCTGCTGGTGGTGCCGATGATATCGATTTTCGCCGAGGCCTTTTCCAAAGGATTCGGCGCGATGTGGAGCAACTTGCTCGATCCGGACATGCTGCACGCCATTTGGCTGACGGTGTTGATCGCGCTGATCACCGTGCCGTTCAACCTGGTGTTCGGCACGTTGCTGGCGTGGCTGGTGACGCGCTTCACTTTCCCCGGCCGCCAGCTGCTGCTGACGCTGATCGATATCCCGTTCGCCGTTTCACCGGTGGTGGCGGGGCTGATTTACCTGCTGTTTTATGGCAGCAACGGCCTGCTGGGCGGCTGGCTGGATGCGCATAACATCCAGATCATGTTCTCCTGGCCGGGCATGGTGCTGGTGACCATTTTCGTCACCTGCCCCTTCGTGGTGCGCGAGCTGGTGCCGATGATGCTCAGCCAGGGCAGCCAGGAAGACGAGGCCGCCATTCTGCTGGGGGCGTCCGGCTGGCAAATGTTCCGCCGCGTGACGCTGCCCAACATTCGCTGGGCGCTGCTGTATGGCGTGGTGCTGACCAACGCGCGCGCCATCGGCGAGTTCGGCGCGGTGTCGGTGGTGTCCGGTTCGATTCGCGGCGAAACCTACAGCTTGCCGCTGCAGGTCGAGCTGTTGCAGCAGGATTACAACACCGTCGGCTCCTTTACCGCCGCCGCCCTGTTGACCCTGATGGCGATCGTTACCCTATTTTTGAAGAGCGCGCTGCAGTGGCGTCTGGAACGTCAAAATGCGCGTCTCGAGCGGGAGGAAAATCATGAGCATTGAGATTAACGGCATCAACAAGTACTTCGGTCGCACCAAGGTATTGAACGATATCTCGCTCGATATTGCTTCCGGTGAGATGGTGGCGCTGCTCGGGCCGTCCGGTTCCGGCAAGACCACGCTGCTGCGCATTATCGCCGGGCTGGAAAGCCAGAGCGGCGGCAAGCTGGGCTTCCACGGCACCGACGTCAGCCACATGCACGCGCGCGACAGGCGCGTGGGCTTCGTATTTCAGCACTATGCGCTGTTCCGCCACATGATGGTGTTCGACAACATCGCCTTCGGCCTGACCGTGCTGCCGCGTCGCGAGCGCCCGAACGCTGCGGCGATCAAACAGAAAGTCACCCAGCTGCTGGAAATGGTGCAGCTGGCCCACCTGGCCAACCGCTATCCGTCGCAGCTGTCCGGCGGCCAGAAACAGCGCGTGGCGTTGGCGCGCGCCCTGGCGGTGGAACCGCAAATTCTGCTGCTGGACGAACCGTTCGGCGCGCTGGATGCGCAGGTGCGCAAAGAGCTGCGCCGCTGGCTGCGTCAGCTGCACGAAGAGCTGAAGTTCACCAGCGTGTTCGTCACCCACGATCAGGAAGAGGCGATGGAAGTGGCCGACCGCATCGTGGTGATGAGCCAGGGCAATATCGAACAGGTAGGCTCGCCGGAAGAGATCATGCGCGAACCGGCCAGCCGCTTCGTGCTGGAGTTCATGGGGGAAGTGAACCGCCTGAACGGCGAGATCCGCGGCTCCCAGCTGTTCGTCGGCGCGCACCAGTGGCCGCTGTCGTTCCAGCCGATGCACCAGGGCAGCGTCGATCTGTTCCTGCGCCCGTGGGAAATGGAAGTGGCGACCGAAAGCAGCGAGCGCTGCCCGCTGCCGGTGCAGGTGCTGGAAGTCAGCCCGCGTGGCCACTTCTGGCAGTTGACGGTGCAGCCAATCGGCTGGCATCAGGAGCCGATCGGCGTGGTGTTGCCGGAAGGCAACCCAACCCCGGTGCGCGGCGGCCGTTATTACGTCGGCAGCCTCAATGCGCGGCTGTATGCCGGCGATCAACTGCTGCAACCTGTTGCGTTAGCCAAAAGCGCCTGATAGGTTTTAGCTGCCCTTTTATTCAAGGCAACCCCCGGGTTGCCTTTTTACTTTACGCACACCAACACACAGGCAAAGATCGTGACAACGCTCGAACAATGCATCGGGAATACCCCGCTGGTACAACTGCAACGGCTGGCCGCCCAGGCGGGCAGCGAGGTATGGGTCAAACTGGAAGGCAATAACCCGGCGGGCTCGGTGAAGGATCGCGCTGCGTTGGCGATGATCCAGCAGGCGGAGCTGCGCGGCGAGATCAAGCCCGGCGACGTGCTGATCGAGGCCACCAGCGGCAACACCGGCATTGCGCTGGCGATGATCGCCGCGTTCAAAGGCTATACGCTGAAGCTGCTGATGCCGGAGAATATGAGCCTGGAGCGGCAGGCGGCGATGCGCGCCTACGGCGCCGAGCTGATCCTGGTCAGCCGTGAGCAGGGAATGGAAGGGGCGCGCGATCTGGCGCTGGAGATGCAGCGCCAGGGGCAGGGCAAGGTGCTGGACCAGTTCAACAACCTCGACAACCCCTACGCCCACTTCACCACCACCGGCCCGGAGATCTGGCGCCAGACCGAAGGGCGCATCACGCACTTCGTTTCCAGCATGGGCACCACCGGTACCATTACCGGCGTGGGCGGTTACCTGAAGAGCCAGAATCCGCAGGTGCAGATCATCGGCCTGCAGCCGGCGGAAGGCAGCAGCATTCCCGGCATTCGCCGTTGGGCGCCCGCTTACCTGCCGGGCATTTTCCGCCCGGAGCTGGTGGATCAGGTGCTGGATATCGAGCAGCGCGATGCCGAGCAGACCATGCGCCAGCTGGCGCAGCGTGAAGGCATCTTCTGCGGCGTCAGCTCCGGCGGCGCGGTGGCCGGCGCCCTGCGCGTCGCGGCGGCCCATCCCGGCAGCGTCGTGGTGGCGATCGTCTGCGATCGCGGTGACCGTTACCTCTCCACCGGCGTGTTCGACTGAATGTGCCCTCCCGGCGGCGCGTTCCGCCGGGAAACCCCCTCTCACTTCCCTTTTGACCGACGGCATAGCCGCCCCGCCAGCATGGCGGCTGGCGCCTGTCTGCATGCCAATGCCCTGACTGAAGTAGAGAAATCGCGCGACAGCAGCCACACTAACGGTGGCGAGACGCGAACGGCGATGTGTAAGGATTGAGTAAAACCGGCTGCGGGCCGGCGGAATTGGCGGGAAAATAACGAAAATCGGTGAAGGAGCAAGGCATGAAAATTTTACTGGTCGACGATGACCTGGAGCTCGGCACCATGCTGAGCGAATACCTGACGGGCGAAGGCTTCGACGCCACGCTGGTGCTGACCGGCAAGGCGGGAGTAGAGGGCGCGCTGTCGGGCGACTATACCGCGATGATCCTCGATATCATGCTGCCGGACATGAGCGGCATCGACGTGCTGCGCGACGTGCGTAAAAAGAGCCGGTTGCCAATCATCATGCTGACCGCCAAAGGCGACAACATCGATCGGGTGATTGGTCTGGAGATGGGCGCCGACGATTACATGCCCAAGCCGTGCTACCCGCGCGAACTGGTGGCGCGTCTGCGCGCGGTGCTGCGCCGTTTCGAAGAGCGGCCGCAAGAGGCGGACGACGAGGCCGCCATCAGCTTCGGCGAGCTGACGCTGAACCCTTCAACCCGTAGCAGCGAATGGCGCGGCAAGGCGTTTGATTTGACCGCTTCGGAATTCAATCTGCTGGAGCTGTTGCTGCGCGCGCCGGATCGCGTGGTGTCGAAGGACGAACTGTCCGAGAAGGGGCTGGGGCGCCCGCGCGAGGCCTATGACCGCAGCGTGGACGTGCACATCAGCAATATCCGCCAGAAGCTGAGCGCGTTGGCTGGCAGTAAGCTCATTATCGAGACGGTGCGCAGCATCGGCTATCGCATTCGGTAACCTGATATGCGCGGAAGACTGTTCTGGAAAATTTTGCTCGGCTTTTGGCTGACTTTCCTCATCATGACGCAGGCGCTGTGGGTGGCGTTTTCTCTCTATGGCGATCGCTATGTGCCGCCGGAGAACGCCATGGCGCGGCGGGTGATCGGCCTGCAGCTGGCCTCGGCCGCCACCCAGTTGCGCAGCGGTGGCATGTCGGCGCTGGAAGCCCTGATGCGCGACTGGCCCGAGGACGACAGGCGTTTGCTGTCGGTGACGCCGATGACCCAACCGCCGCCGCCCGCGCCGGAAGAACCGGCGTTTGAAGGGCGGCGGATGCCGAAAGAGATCTCTGCCTGGGTGCAGACCGGGGAAGGGCAGGGATACTGGCTGAGTTATAACGTGCGCGGGCTGCGGGAAGAGTATCGGCCGGAGCGGCGTTCCCACTTCTTCAACATTCCTGCGCCGATGCTGTGGGTCGGCGGGCTGGGCGGTTTGCTGTTCAGCGCCGTGCTGGCCTGGAACCTGACCCGGCCGATGCGTCAGCTGCGCGGCGGTCTGGATCGGGTGGCGCAGGGCGATCTGTCGGTGCGGCTGTTCCCGAAGATGCGGCGCCGCCATGACGAGCTGTCCGACGTGGCGCGCGATTTCGACACCATGGCCGAGCGGCTGGAACTGCTGGTCAGCGCCCGCGAGCAGCTGTTGCACGACGTTTCGCACGAGCTGCGTTCGCCGCTGGCGCGCCTGCAGCTGGCGATCGGCCTGGCGCGGCAGAATGCCGGCAACGTTGAAACCTCGCTCAAGCGCATCGAACACGAATCGGGGCGGCTGGACAAAATGATCGGCGAGCTGCTGGCGCTGTCGCGTACCGAACACAGCAGCCTGCCGGACGAGGAGTATTTCGATCTGTACGGCCTGGTGGATGCGGTGGTGAGCGATGCGCGCTACGAGGCGCAGGTGCCCGGCGTGGATATCGTGCTGCAGGCCGAGTCGGACGTGGAGTACACCGTCAAGGGCAATGCGGAGCTGATGCGGCGAGCGGTGGACAACATCGTGCGTAATGCGCTGCGCTTTTCCAGCCACGGCCAGCGGGTGACGGTGGCGCTCACGCGCGTCGATAACCAGTTTCAGATCGCGGTCAGCGATCAGGGGCCGGGGGTCGAGGAGGCGAAGCTGTCGAGCATCTTCGATCCGTTCGTGCGCGTGAAGTCGGCGCTGTCGGGCAAGGGCTACGGCCTGGGGCTGGCGATTACCCGCAAAGTGGTGCTGGCGCACGGCGGCCAGGTTGAGGCGCGCAACGGCGATAAAGAGGGGCTTGTCATTACCCTGCGCATCCCGCGCTGGCCGTCATAACGTAGCGAAATCGGGATACGACGAAGGGGATAAAAAAACGGCGCCGAGGGCGCCGTTTTTCTTGCTCATCCGCGCTTACTTCTTGATGCGGATAATCGGGGTTTCGCCAACGGTCACGCTGCCGGACAGTTTGATCAGCTCTTTGATCTCGTCCATGTTGGAGATAACGACCGGCGTCAGGGTAGACTTGGCTTTCTCTTCCAGCAGTGGCAGGTTGAACTCGATAACGACGTCACCTTTCTTGACGCGCTGGCCTTCTTCGGCGATGCGTTTGAAGCCTTCGCCTTTCAGTTCTACGGTATCGATGCCGAAGTGGACGAACAGCTCAATGCCGCTGTCGGATTCGATAGAGAATGCATGGTTGGTTTCGAAAATCTTGCCGATGGTGCCGTCAACCGGAGCAACCATTTTGTTGCCGGCCGGTTTGATGGCGATACCGTCGCCAACGATTTTTTCAGCGAACACTACGTCCGGCACATCTTCGATATTGACGATTTCGCCAGAAAGGGGAGCGACGATCTCGATAGTGCCCGTGTCTTTCTTGTCATCAGAAACCAGAGATTTCAGTTTATCGAACAAACCCATGATCTTCTCCTAAGCATTAAATTGGGCGGCGTTCCAGTGTCGTGGAAGTTTAGCAGAGCGTTTTTTCTTCGATGAATTTATTGACGCAATTCATCAGGTCTTGTGCCGTTGGCTGTGCCAAGGCCTGCGCTGCCAACGCCTTCACATCTTCGAAATTCGTGTTACGAATAATTTTCTTGATGCGCGGGATTGAAATCGCACTCATGCTGAACTCATCCAGCCCCATGCCCAATAACAACAGTGTAGCACGCTCATCGCCAGCCAGTTCGCCGCACATGCCGGTCCACTTGCCTTCCGCGTGAGATGCATCAATAACCTGTTTGATCAGGCCTAGCACTGATGGGGACATCGGGTTATAGAGATGAGAAATCAGCTCGTTGCCGCGATCTACCGCCAGAGTATACTGGGTTAGATCGTTTGTCCCAATACTAAAGAAGTCGACTTCTTTCGCCAGGTGGTGAGCGATGACCGCCGCAGCCGGTGTTTCCACCATCACGCCCACTTCGATGCTCTCGTCAAACGCCTTGCCTTCTTCGCGCAGCTGCGCTTTCAGCGTCTCGATTTCGCCTTTCAGATCGCGCACTTCTTCCACGGAGATGATCATCGGGAACATGATGCGCAGTTTGCCGAACGCCGAGGCGCGCAGGATGGCGCGCAGCTGGGCGTGCAGGATTTCACGGCGGTCCATCGCGATGCGGATGGCGCGCCAGCCGAGGAACGGGTTCTCTTCCTTCGGCAGGTTCATGTACGGCAGGTCTTTGTCGCCGCCGATGTCCATGGTACGGACGATCACGGCCTGCGAGCCCATGGCTTCCGCCACGGCTTTATAAGCCTGGAACTGCTCGTCTTCGGTCGGCAGCGAGTCGCGGTCCATGAACAGGAACTCGGTACGATACAGGCCGACGCCTTCCGCGCCGTTGCGCTCTGCACCCGCGACGTCGCGCACGGTGCCGATGTTGGCGCAGACTTCAACCTGATGGCCGTCCAGCGTAATCGCCGGCAGGTCCTTCAGCTTGGCCAGATCGTTTTTCTCGGTGATGTATTGGTTCTGGGCGGCTTTCAGCTGATCGATAACGTCAGCGGTCGGGTTAACGTAAATCTGGTTGTTAACCGCATCCAGAATCAGGTAGTCGTCGTTTTTCACCTGCTTGGTCACGTCGCTGGTACCGACGATCGCCGGCAGCTCCAGGGAGCGCGCCATGATAGAGGTGTGGGAAGTCCGGCCGCCGAGATCGGTAATGAAGCCCAGTACTTTGTCCAGGTTCAGCTGCGCGGTCTCGGACGGGGTCAGATCGGTGGCCACCAGGATCACTTCGTCCTGAATGGAGCCCAGATCGACGATCGGCATGCCCAGAATGTTCTGCAGCAGGCGCTTGCCGATGTCGCGCACGTCGGCGGCGCGTTCTTTCAGGTACTCGTCGTCCAGCTCTTCCAGCGCTTTCGCCTGACCTTCGATCACGGTGTAGGCGGCGGCGTCTGCGGAGGCCAGATCGTCTTTGATTAGGGCTATGATTTCCTGCTCAAGCTCTTCGTCTTCCAGCAACATGATGTGGCCTTCGAAGATAGCTTCCTTCTCTTCGCCGAAGGTTTCGCCAGCTTTGGTCTTGATCGCTTCCAGCTGTTCGGACGCTTTCGCGCGGCCGGCCAGAAAACGCGAGACTTCCTGCTCTACTTGATCAGCAGAGATTTTCTTCCGGTTGATGACGATGTCGTCTTCTTTCAGCAAGAGAGCCTTACCAAAAGCGATGCCCGGTGATACTAAAATGCCTGAAATCATAACCCTACCTTACTCTTGACTGGTGTTAACTAAAAAGACGGGCCGATTACTCAAGCTCTGCCATCAGTTTTACCAAGTGCTCAACGGCTTTCTGCTCGTCTTCACCTTCAGCGGAGATTGTCACTACGGTCCCTTGAGTCAGCCCCAGAGTTTGCAGTTTGAACAGGCTTTTAGCGCTGGCGCTTTTGCCGTTGGAGGTCACGGTGATGTCAGACGCGAAGCCTTTGGCTTCTTTAACGAACTGAGCGGCAGGGCGAGTATGCAGACCATTCGGAGCGGTAATAGTAACTTCTTGCTGGAACATTGATGTTTCCCCAACTTATTGGATTAATGTTGTGGAGCTAAAGTTTAGCCCAGGGGCCTGACTTTAGCTTGTCTGGTTATAGCGCCTGACTATGGACAGGGGCGAACGTTGATGCAACAGAAAACGACGCGTTAGGCACTTCAGATCAAAAAACTCGGCTTTAGACGTCGTTCCAATCCGCTCCCCATTATGCCCGATTCGCCGCGTCGGCGACAGATGAGTAAATCGATTCAGCCTTGACCGGGCTCAGGGGGGATTAATTTTGCGCATCGAAATAATGCACCGTTAAATACTAAAGCCGGCGGGCAAAAGCAATCTTGGACTGCTATAAAGTTTGATCCAGTCCACAAAAAAGCACCCCGCAGGGTGCTTTTTTAGCGATTTGTGCAGTGGCGGAATTACTGCTGCAATTCCTGCTCGGTGAACAGATCGGCGAACAGCGCGGTGCTCAGGTAACGTTCGCCGGAAGAGGGCAGGATCACCACGATGGTCTTGTCGGCGAACGCCGGTTCTTCGGCCAGTTTCACCGCCGCCGCGACCGCTGCGCCTGAGGAAATGCCCGCCAGGATGCCTTCTTCGTCCATCAGGCGGCGCGCCATGCTGATGGCCTCGTCGTTGGAGACTTTCTCGACGCGATCCACCAGATCCAGATCGAGGTTGCCCGGAATGAAGCCGGCGCCGATGCCCTGGATCTTGTGCGGGCCCGGTTTCAGCTCTTCACCGGCCAGCGCCTGGCTGATGACCGGCGAGTCGGTCGGCTCGACCGCCACGGTGGTGATGGCCTTGCCTTTGGTGTTCTTGATGTAGCGGCTGACGCCGGTCAGCGTGCCGCCGGTGCCGACGCCGGAGATGAATACGTCGACGTCGCCGTCGGTGTCTTCCCAGATTTCCGGGCCGGTGGTTTTTTCATGGATCGCCGGGTTGGCCGGGTTGCTGAACTGTTGCAGGATCAGGTAACGATTCGGGTCGGTGGCGACGATCTCTTCCGCTTTGGCGATGGCGCCTTTCATGCCTTTCGCCCCTTCGGTCAGTACCAGATTGGCACCCAGCGCCTTGAGCAGCTTGCGGCGCTCGATGCTCATGGTTTCCGGCATGGTCAGCGTCAGCTTGTAACCGCGTGCGGCGGCAACGAAGGCCAGCGCGATGCCGGTGTTGCCGCTGGTCGGCTCCACCAGCTCTTTGCCGGCGGTCAACACGCCGCGTTGTTCCGCATCCCAAATCATATTGGCACCGATGCGGCATTTGACGCTGAAGCTCGGGTTGCGTGATTCAACCTTGGCCAGAATGCGTCCGTTGCCGATACGGTTCAGACGAACCAGCGGCGTATGGCCGATTGTTAATGAGTTGTCTTCATATATCTTGCTCATAGCCCGTCCTTTAACTCTATGAAAATGTGGGGAACATCGAAAGCATACGCTAACAGTACCGGCAGGGAAGTAAAGAATTGGTATATCTATATGTTATTAGGAAATAAGTTTTAAGCACAATGATAAGGGCGCGAAATGCGCGCCCTGTCGAAAATTCCCGCGCTATCGGCGGTAAAAAGCGGCGGTTATCGGACGAACTGTGAGCGGTAGCGATCGACCCACATGGCGGTGGCGCCGCAGACGGCGACCGGCAGGATCACCAGGTTGAGGATCGGGATCATGGTGAACAGGCTGACCAGCGCGCCGAACTGCAGGTTAGCGGGTTTGTGCTGGCGCAAGGCGCGGCGCATGTCGGCAAAGCTCACCTTGTGGTTGTCGAACGGATAGTCACAATACTGGATCGCCAGCATCCAGGCGCTGAACAGGAACCACAGCACCGGCGCCACCGTCTGGCCGATGCCGGGCACGAAGTACAGCGCCAGCAGCAGCAGCGCGCGTGGCAGGTAATACATCAACTTGCGCCATTCGCGCGCCATGATGCGCGGCAAATCTTTGGCGATGCCGAGCAGGCCGGTGTCCGGCAGCGGTTTGCCGGTCAGGCGGCCTTCGAGCTGCTCGGCCAGCAGGCCGCAGAACGGCGCGGCGATCAGGTTGGTGATGGTGCTGAACAGATAGCTGAACACCAACAGCACCGAAATGACCGCCAGCGGCCACAGCAGGTAGCTCAACCATTGCAGCCAGTCGGGAACGTGGCTCATCATCGCCGGGATCCAGTCGCCGAGTTGGCTGAACAGCCACCAGAAAGCGGAACCCATCAGCAGCACGTTGACCAGCAACGGCAGGACCACATAGCGTTTAATCCCCGGGCGCGAAATCAGGCGCCAACCCTCGGCGAAATAGTGAATGCCGCTGGTCGAACGGGAAGGGGGCTGCGTATAGGACATATCTTAAGTTATCTCGTTGTCTGAACAGGCATCATTATCATATAGGGATGATTTTCCACTGGCTAGGGTAGGGTTGGCTGAAAAACCAGCAGAAAAAGGCAGTATAATCATCTTTATTGGCATAAAGTTCAGCACGGACTTGCACTTGTGTGCGCGGGCAAATAGAGTTAAAGAGTGAATGTTTGCCGCGGTGGCAATGTATTGGAACAACAGAGATAGCAATGATGCAGGATTTGCGTCTGATATTAATCGTTGTTGGCGCGATCGCCATAATAGCGCTGTTATTGCACGGTCTGTGGACCAGTCGCAAAGAACGGTCAGCGCTCTTCCGCGATCGCCCAGCCAAACGTTCCCAAAAGGAACGTGAACAAACTCCGATCGACGATCTTGAAGAAGGCGTCGGTGAGGTGCGCGTACGCGCCGCTCACCCGCAAGACGAGCCGTCATTCGGCCATTTCGATGCCGCACGCGAAGAACCCGTGGCCGCGCCGAAGCCCGCTCCGGCGGCTGCGCCGGCGCCCCGCGCCGTTCAGCCGGCTGCCCATCAGACGCCGCCTCCGCTGTCTCAGCGGCCGGAGTATGATGACATCCTGCTGAACAACTACGCGCCGGACGAAGAACCGGCCGAACCGCAGCAACCGCAACCGGCCGCGCGCCGTGAGCCGCGCGTCGACGATCTGCCGCATGAACATGAGGTGCCGCAGGTGGCGGAACCGGCATTCCACGCCGAGCCGGCCTCTGTGCAGCCAGCGCCGGAAGTGAAGCCTGCGCCGGAACCTGCACCGCAGCCGGCGGCTGCGCCAATTCAGGCTAAACTGAAAGAGACCGTGCTGGTGCTGCACGTCGCGGCCCACCAGGGCGGCGTGATCGGCGGCGAAGTGCTGCTGCAGAGCGTGTTGCAGGCCGGCTTCCAGTTTGGCGAAATGGGTATCTTCCACCGCCATATCAGCCCGGCCGGCAGCGGCCCGGTGCTGTTCAGCCTGGCGAACATGGTCAAGCCGGGATCGTTCGATCCTGACATGATGTCCGACTTCTCCACGCCGGGCGTGTCGATGTTCATGATGGTGCCGTCTTACGGCGACGCCAATCAGAACTTCAAGCTGATGCTGCAGTCGGCACAGCGCATCGCCGACGACGTGGGCGGCGTGGTGCTGGACGACGAGCGCCGCATGATGACGCCGCAGAAGCTGGAAACCTACAAAGCGCGCATCCGTGAAGTGTTGGAAAACAACGCCTGACCGGGTTGCCGCGCGCACAGAACATCCGTAACAACAAAGCCCCCGCTAGCCGGGGGTTTTTTATCTTTGATGGTGAGCCATGGAATCGATAATCCAACAAATCAATCAACTACGAGCCACATTGCGCCATCATGAATACCAGTATCATGTGCTGGATGCGCCGGAAGTGCCGGATGCGGAATATGACCGCCTGATGCGCGAACTGCGCGAGCTGGAGAGCGCGCATCCGGCGTTGATCACCGCCGATTCGCCGACCCAGCGCGTGGGCGCCGCGCCGCTGGCGGCGTTTGACCAGGTGCGCCACGAAGTGCCGATGCTGTCGCTGGACAACGTGTTCGACGAAGAAAGCTTCCTGGCGTTTTACAAGCGCGTGCAGGACAGGCTCAAAAGCAGCGATCCGCTGACCTTCTGCTGCGAGCTGAAGCTGGACGGCCTGGCGGTCAGCCTGCTGTACGAAGACGGTGAGCTGGTGCGCGCGGCGACGCGCGGCGACGGCACCACCGGCGAAAACATCACCTCCAACGTGCGCACCATTCGCGCCATTCCGCTGCGCCTGACCGGCGACAACATCCCGCGCCGGCTGGAAGTGCGCGGGGAAGTGTTCATGCCGCAGGCTGGTTTTGAACAGATGAACGAAGAAGCCCGGCGCAAAGACGGCAAGGTGTTCGCCAACCCGCGCAACGCCGCCGCCGGCTCGCTGCGCCAGCTCGATCCGCGCATTACCGCCAAACGCCCGCTGACCTTCTTCTGCTACGGCGTCGGCCTGCTGGAAGGCGGCGAACTGCCGCGCAGCCACTTTGAGCGCCTGATGCAGTTCAAGGCCTGGGGCCTGCCAGTCAGCGATCGCGCCCAGCGCCGCACCGGCAGCGAGGAAGTGCTGGCGTTTTATCGCCAGGTCGAGCAGGACCGCGCGCAGCTCGGTTTCGACATCGACGGCGTGGTGATCAAGATTGACGACATCGATCTGCAGGAAACGCTGGGCTTCGTGGCGCGTGCGCCGCGCTGGGCGACGGCGTTCAAATTCCCGGCGCAGGAGCAGATCACCGTAGTGCGCGAAGTGGAGTTTCAGGTTGGCCGCACCGGCGCGATTACGCCGGTGGCGCGCCTTGAGCCGGTGCTGGTGGCCGGGGTGACCGTCAGCAACGCCACCTTGCACAACGCCGATGAAATTGAGCGTTTGGGGCTGCGCATCGGCGATACGGTGATCGTGCGCCGCGCCGGCGACGTGATCCCGCAGGTGGTGGGGGTGCTGGAAGACCGCCGGCCACAGGATGCGCGCGAAGTGGTGTTCCCGCTGCACTGCCCGGTGTGCGGCTCCGACGTTGAGCGCGTGGAAGGCGAGGCGGTAGCGCGCTGCACCGGTGGTCTTATCTGCGGCGCGCAGCGCAAAGAGGCGTTGAAGCACTTCGTTTCCCGCCGCGCGCTGGACGTTGAAGGCATGGGCGACAAGATCATCGAGCAGCTGGTGGACAAAGAGTACGTGAAGAATCCGGCCGATCTGTTCCGCTTGTCCGCCGGCATTCTGACCGGCCTGGATCGCATGGGGCCGAAATCGGCGCAGAATCTGGTCAATGCGCTGGAGAAATCCAAGCAGACCACCTTCGCCCGTTTCCTGTATGCGCTGGGCATTCGCGAGGTCGGCGAAGCGACCGCCGCCAATCTGGCGGCGCATTTCGGATCGCTCGAGAAGCTGTTCGCCGCCGATATCGAGGCGCTGAAAGAGGTGCCGGACGTCGGCGAAGTGGTGGCCAAACACACCCGCAATTTCCTTGATGAAGCGCTCAATCAGCAGGTGATCAACGAGCTGGTGGGCGCCGAGATCGGCATTCACTGGCCGGCACCGGTGGTGGTGGTCGCCGAAGAGATAGACAGCCCGTTCGCCGGCAAAACCGTGGTGCTGACCGGCTCGCTGAGCCAGCTGTCGCGCGACGAGGCCAAAGATCGCCTGACGGCGCTGGGCGCCAAGGTCAGCGGCAGCGTGTCGAAGAAAACCGATTTGGTGATCGCCGGCGAAGCGGCCGGTTCCAAGCTGGCGAAGGCGCAGGAGCTGGGTATCGCCGTGATCGACGAAGCGGAGATGATCCGCCTGCTGGGTGACTGATGGAAAAGGAAAACCTGCTGGAGATCGCCAATACCGTGATGCCGTTCGGCAAGTACCAGGGGCGGGTGCTGATCGATCTGCCCGAAGAGTACCTGCTGTGGTTCGCCCGCAAGGGCGAATTCCCCAAAGGCAAGCTCGGCATGCTGATGGAGATGACGCTGGCGATTAAAATCGAAGGGCTTGACCACCTGGTCAAGCCGCTGAAGAAAAGTTGAACTGACGGGCCCCGGCCCGTCTTTTTTTACCCGCGCGACGCCTGCGCGTTGGCGTTGGGTACCGCCTGTTGCGCCCGCTGCTTGCGCTGATACCTTTTCGCCAGCACCGCACAGGTCATCAGCTGCACCTGATGGAACACCATCAGCGGCAGCACCATGATCCCCACCGTCGCCGCCGGGAACAGGATATTGGCCATCGGAATGCCGTTTGCCAGGCTTTTCTTCGAACCGCAGAACACGATGGTGATCTCGTCCGCCTTGCTGAATCCCAGCCAGCGCGCCATATAGGTGTTCACCACCAGCACGATCGTCAGCAGCACGATGCTGCCGCCGACGATAAACGCCAGCGAACCGATCCCCACCTGATGCCAGATGCCGTGTGTGACCGCCTCGCTGAAGGCGGCGTACACCACCAGCAGAATCGAGGTCTGGTCGGTTTTGCCGATCAGCGGGCGATGACGCTCGATCCAGCCGCCGATCAGCGGCCGCAGCAGGTGGCCGGCGACGAACGGCACCAGCAGCTGCAGCACGATCGAGCCCACCTGCCGCAGGCTGCCGGTATCGCCGTGCACGTTCATCAGCAGGCCGACCAGCAGCGGCGACACGAAGATCCCCAGCAGGCTGGAGGCGGAGGCGCTGCACACCGCCGCCGCCACGTTGCCGCCCGCCAGCGAGGTGAAGGCGATGGCCGACTGCACGGTGGCGGGCAGAATGCACAGGTAGATGAAACCGGCGTACAGCTCGGGGCTGACGTCGATCGGCGCCCACCAGGCGAACAGCATCCCCAGCGCCGGAAAAATGATGAAGGTGCTGAACATCACCCACAGATGCAGCCGCCAGTTATTGCTGCCGGCCAGGATGGCCTCGCGCGACAGCTTGGCGCCGTGCATGAAGAACAGCAGGGCGATGGCGGCGATGGTCAGGACGTTGAGCCAGCCGACGAACTCGCCGCGCGCCGGCAGGAAAGAAGCCAGCAGCACGGTGGCGATCAGCGTCAGGGTAAAACGATCGGGCAGGAATCTCATGGCGATACGCTCGGGTAGAAAATCGATGGGGCTATTCTCCCGCGTGAGCATATAATAATTAAATTGATTTATTTAATTTATATATGAATAAAACACATGAATTACTCACTCAAACAGCTGCGGGTGTTCGTCGCTGTCACCCGCCACGGCAGCTTCAGCCGCGCCGGCGAGGCGATCGGCCTGACGCAATCGGCGGTCAGCCACAGCGTGAAAGAGCTGGAGGCGGAGGTCGGCGTGCGCCTGCTGGATCGCACTACGCGTGAAGTGGTGTTGACCGACGCCGGCCTGCGGCTGGCCAACCGGGTCGAAAGGCTGCTGGACGAACTGCAGGCCGCGTTGCTGGATGCGCGCAGCTTTGGCGTACAGCGCAGCGGCACGGTGCGGGTGGCGACCAGCCAGACCATTTCCGCCCATCTGATGCCGCAGTGCATCGCCGCCGGCGAACGCGAATACCCGGAGATCCGCATCATGCTGCGCGATCAGGCGCAGCAGCAGGTACTGCACAGCGTGCGCAACGCCGAGGTGGATTTCGGCATCGTGGTCGATCCGGTGCAGGCGGTGGATCTGGAGTGCGAAGCGGTGCTGCATGAACCGTTCCTGCTGCTGTGCCGCGACGACCACCCGTTTGCTGCGCAGCAAGAGGTGCGTTGGTCGGCGTTAAACGGCTGCCGCCTGGTGTTGCAGGATTACGCGTCGGGCAGCCGGCCGTTGATCGACAGCGCGCTGAGGCAGCAGGGCGTCGAGGCGCAGGTGGTGCAGGAAATCGGCCATCCGGCCACGCTGTTCCCGATGGTGGCGGAAGGGATTGGCATCAGCATCTTCCCGGCGTTGGCGCTGCCGCTGCCGGAAGGGGGGCGGCTCCGGGTGCGGCGGCTGGTGCCGGAGATCAATCGCGCGCTGATGCTGGTGCGGCGTAAAAATCGCTCGCTGACGCCGGCGGCGGAGGCCATCTGGCAGGTCGCGCGTCAGCAGGCGGCGCTGCTGCACCAGCGCCGGCAGGAAAACGCGGAATATTGACTCAGATATAGACGTCCACCGCGTTGAGCGGCGTCGGGCGGTTTACGCCGTCGCCGGCTTGCGCCGCGGCTTTTTCCATTTGCTCCTGCTGCTGCTTTTCCATTTCTTCTTTCTGGATGCGCGCGATCTCGGCCTGCAGCATCTTGATCTGCGCTTCGATCAGCTGTTTCTGCTTCTCGATCTCTTTGGGATCGGCGCTGGAGTCCTTCAGCTCCACCAGCTTTTGCTGCAGAGCCTGAATCTGCCGGTTCAGCGCCTTGATGCGCGCCGAGGCGCGGCTTTCGTTGAGATTTGCCGGTTCGTCATTGCCGTTGGCGCCTTCGCTTTTCTTCGCCTTGCCGCCTTCCGGCTGGTTGTTGACCGGTTTGGCCATCAGCAATTCGCCCTGATGGCCCGGCGCGCTGAAGACGTTGCTGACGCCGGGAACGGTATTTTTGATCGGTACGATCATGGTGATGCTGGTCGACATGGATGCTCTCCCTGAGTCGGTATATCGCTGTTCAGGGTATCGGCAGCGGCGGCTAAATCTTTACCTGCCGCAGGCGCGGCCAGCGCTGCAGCCAGCCTTTGTCGAGCACGCGCTGGGCATAGGCAGCGCGATCGCCGTTTTTCACGTTGAAGGTGATGGTGTCGCCGAACAGCGCCGCGAGCCCGAAGGGAGCCACCAGCGTGAGGCTGTCGTCGGCGTTCAGGCGCGCGCCGATCGCCGTTTCCACTTCGGTCCAGAAGCTGATGGCCTCTTCGCTGTTGCGGTAAGGCGCCCGGCCGCCGCGCAGATGCATGCGCGCCTGATTCTTGACCGACCACGGCTGCGGCAGCCATTGCTGCAGCCGCGCCTCCAGCATGCGATCGCGCTCGGCGTCCGCACGCTCCGCATCGAAGTGGATCACGTCGATATCGTTGAGCGGCGTGGGCTCCACATAGCCGTGGCGCCGATCCCACACCAGATTGCGTACGAAGCCGGCGCCGAGGCACCAGTCATTCAGGCCGAGCCGGCGCACGGTGCGCAGGGCGGCCATGCGCGCGTCATCTTGTTGCAGCCAGTCGATAATTTGCCGTTGCGGATCCATCACCCCTCCTGTTTTCGCGGCTACTGTAACCCGAAGCGGCGGCGGGTGAAATGGCGGGAAGCGCGATGACGGCGATCGCAGGCAAATTAATTTTCTTCTCTCACTGACTACACTTGGTGCAGGGCTTTTATCTCGTCACTCGGGGCAAGGGAGGGGGCTATGTATCAGGCAACGGTGGGCCAACGCGGCTATCGCTTCGGCGATCTGCGTCAACTGATGGCGAAGGCTTCGCCGGCGCGTTCCGGCGATTATCTGGCGGAGGTGGCGGCGCACAGCGCCGAAGAGCGCATGGCGGCGCGCATCGCGCTGGCGGACTTGCCGCTCAAGACGTTCCTGCAGCAGGCGCTGGTGCCGTACGAACAGGACGAGGTGACGCGCCTGATTATCGACGGCCACGATGCCGCCGCCTTCGAGCCCATCTCGCACCTCACGGTCGGCGATTTTCGCGACTGGCTGTTGAGCGAGCAAGCGGACAGCGCCATGCTGGCGCAGGTGGCGGCCGGCATCACGCCGGAGATGGCGGCGGCGGTGAGCAAGATCATGCGCAATCAGGATCTGATTTTGGTGGCCAAGAAGTGCCGGGTGGTGACGCGCTTTCGCAATACGATTGGCCTGCCGGGCCACCTCAGCGTGCGGCTGCAGCCCAATCACCCGACCGACAGCCTGCAGGGCATCGCCGCCAGCATGCTGGACGGCCTGTTGTACGGCAGCGGCGACGCGGTGGTCGGCATCAATCCGGCCAGCGACAGCCTGCCGCTGCTGGAAAAGCTCAACTACATGCTGGACGACGTGATCCAGCGCTTTGCCATTCCCACCCAATCCTGCGTGCTGACCCACGTGACCAACACGCTGCGGCTGATAGAGCGCGGCGCGCCGGTGGATCTGGTGTTTCAGTCGATCGCCGGTACCGAAGCGGCCAATCGCGGCTTCGGCATTAATCTGGCGCTGCTGGCGGAGGCGCAGCAGGCGGCGCTGAGCCTCAGGCGCGGCACGCTGGGCGACAACGTGATGTATTTCGAAACCGGGCAGGGCAGCTGCCTGTCGGCCAACGCCCATCACGGCGTCGATCAGCAAACCTGCGAGGCGCGCGCCTATGCGGTGGCGCGCCATTTCTCGCCGCTGCTGATCAACACCGTGGTAGGGTTTATCGGCCCCGAATACCTGTATGACGGCAAGCAAATTATCCGCGCCGGGCTGGAGGACCACTTCTGCGGCAAGCTGCTCGGGCTGCCGCTGGGCTGCGACGTCTGCTACACCAACCATGCCGAAGCCGATCAGGACGACATGGACACGCTGCTGACGCTGTTGGCCGCCGCCGGGTTGACGTTCCTGATCGGCGTGCCGGGCGCGGACGACATCATGCTCAACTACCAAAGCACGTCGTTCCATGACGCGCTCTATATCCGCGAGCTGCTGGGGCTGAAGCACGCGCCAGAGTTCGCCGCCTGGTTGGCGGCGATGAACATCACCGACGAACGCGGGCGGCTGCGCGATGCTGCCGCCAATCATCCGCTGTTGCTGGCGCTGCAGGGAGAACGCACATGAGCAAACCGGTTCACGCCAACAGCTGGGACGCGCTGCGCGCCTTTACCGATGCGCGCATCGCGCTGGGGCGCACCGGCGCCAGCCTGCCGACTGACGAACTGCTGCGCTTCGGCCTGGCTCATGCCCAGGCGCGCGACGCGGTGCATCAGCCTTTCGACAGCGAGCGGCTGGCGGCGGATCTGCACGATGCCGGTTGGCCCACGCTGGCGGTGCACAGCCAGGCCGCCGACCGCGCCGCCTATCTGCGCCGGCCGGATCTGGGGCGGCGGTTGGCGTCGGATAGCCGCAGCCTGCTGCTCGGTTCGCCATCGCGCCGCGTCGATCTGCTGCTGATAGTGGCGGACGGCCTCTCCTCCAAGGCGGTGCACCGCCAGGCGCTGCCGCTGCTGCAGGCGCTGCGGCCCTATCTCGATACGCTGGGGCTGACCGTTGCGCCGGTGGTGCTGGCGCATCAGGCGCGGGTGGCGCTGGGGGATGAGATCGGCGAATGCCTGCAGGCCCGGGCGGTGGCGGTGCTGATCGGCGAACGGCCGGGGCTGTCGTCGCCGGACAGCCTGGGTGTCTATATGACCTGGGGGCCGAACGCGCGCAGAACGGACGCCGAGCGCAATTGCATCTCCAACGTGCGCCCCGAGGGGCTGGATTACCCGCAGGCGGCGTTCAAATTGGCCTGGCTGCTGGAGCAGGCGTTCCAGCGCCGGCTGACCGGCGTCGAACTGAAAGACGAGAGTGACAACCCGGCGCTGCGCGGCCGGGTAACGCCGCTTTACCCCCAGTTGGGCGGCTGACCGAGGGTTTGCTGCAGCAGGGCGGTGAAGGCCGCCAGCCGGGCGGACACCTTCGCCATCGGGCGCAGCAGATAGATGCCTTGCTGCTCATGGCGCGGATCTTCGAGCATCTGCACCAGTTGCCCGTGCTGCACGTCAGGCCCCACCACCCAGTTGGGCAGAAAGGCGATGCCGAGCCCGAGCAGCGCGGCCTGGCGCTGCGCGGTGAAGTCGTCGCAGCGCAGCGCCATGGTGCAGCGGTTCATCAGCGCCGCGTCGAGGATCTGCGCCCAGCAGGCCGGCTGCTGCTTGTGGTAGCGGGCGATCAGCCGATGCTGCGGCAGCGCTTCCAGATCGGCCGGCAGGCCATAGCGGGCGACGTAGGCGGGGCTGGCGCACATCACCCAGCGTTGGGTGGCGATGCGGCTGGCATACAGCGCGCTGTCCTTCTGTTCGCCGATGCGGAGGGCGGCGTCGAGCCGCTCCTGCGTCGGATCGGTCTGGCGTTCGGTCAGATCGAGGTCGACCGACAGCTGCGGGTAGCGTTCCGCCAGCGTCGGCAGCAGCGGCAGCACATAGGTTTTGCCGAAGGTTGGCAGGCAGCTGATGCGCAGCGTGCCCTGCGGCGTTTCGTTCAGCGCGCTCAGCTCGGCGCGAAGGCCGGTGATGTCCGTCATCAGCGCGGCGGCGCGCGTCAGCAGCAGCTCGCCGGCGTCGGTCAGCAGCAGGCCACGGGTGGAGCGCACGAACAGCGCGGCGCCGAGCGCGCTTTCCAGGGCATCGATGTGGCGCACCAGCGAGGAGGGCACCATGCCCAGCCGGCGCGCAGCGGCGGAAAAGCTGCCCAGGCGGGCGACGTCGAGAAAAATTGGCAGATGTTCTACATAGCGGGCGTCATTCATTTTTGCATTATATGCAAAAGCGTTTCTTATGAATACCCGCTTCTCTGCCGGCGGCGCGGCGGCTACTCTGGCTGCGGGTTGACGACGGGCTTCGGCGCCGTCCCATCCCGGCCGCATAGAGAGAAAACGCATAAACCTCGCGGCGCTTAGCACCAAATAGCAGATGTTTTTCCCAGGCCGCGTGAGCCGCCTGCGGAGTTGATTGTCGCTCCAACACCAGATTAACCGTTCAATTTGATAACCGGTTCAGTCTTAATGATTAGTAAGCCTTTACTTTATCTCATTCTGATCTGATGCCTGGTTATCGGCCGGCCAGCCGTGCCGGTTTTTTTGTCGCCTCAGGCTGAATCGTTCCAACTGATGAACGCGCCTTGGGGGGCATCTTGGCTCACCGTCGGTGGGTCTTTTGAACGCGCGGAACCGCGGTTTCGCGCTGGTGGAGGAGTCAGTCATGAACGAAAAACACGGGTGTGCCTGTGCGCGCCATTTGGCGCAGGGTTTTGCCAGGCAGTCGATCATCGCCGGTGAGGGCGAAATCTATCAAATCTCGCTGATGAGCGCGCTCATCGACGGGGTCTACGAGGGTGAAACCACCATTGCCGAGCTGCTCAAGCACGGCGATTTCGGCCTCGGCACCTTCAATCACCTGGACGGCGAACTGATCGCTTTCGACCAGGAAATACACCAGCTGCGCGCCGACGGCAGCGCCCGGCCGGCCGGCCTGCAACAGCAAACCCCCTTCGCCGTCGTCACCTTTTTCCAGCCCAGCGTCAGCCAGCAATTCGACCGGCCGATCACCAAGGCGCAGCTGCACCAGTGCATCGACGAGCAGGTCGCCTCGCCGAACCTGTTTTGCGCGGTGCGGGTCGACGGCGAGTTCAGCCACGTGGAAACCCGCACCGTGCCGCGCCAGGAGCGGCCCTACCGCCCGATGCTGGAGGCGATAGAAGAGCAGCCGACCTTCTCGTTCCATCAGCGGCGCGGCACGCTGGTTGGTTTCCGCTCGCCGGATTACATGCAGGGCATCGGCGTGGCCGGCTATCACGAACACTTCGTTACCGACGACCGCAGCGGCGGCGGCCACGTGCTGGACTACCAGCTCGATCATGGCCGTCTGCAGTTCGGCGTCATCACGCGTCTCAATCTTCAGTTACCGCATGATGCGGATTTCTTGCGCGCCAACCTCTGCCCAGAGGATTTGGATCGCGCGATTCGTTCCGCCGAGGGCTAACCCCGGCGATCGTTTTCTTAGGAGGTGGAACCATGGCACAGGAAAAAACAGGCAATGACTGGCAATGCGGCGCCGATTTGGTGGTGAAAAACCTGGAAGCGCAGGGCGTCAAACACGTTTTCGGCATTCCGGGCGCCAAGATCGACCGGGTGTTCGACTCGCTGGAGGACGCGCCATCGATTGAAACGGTGGTGGTGCGGCATGAGGCCAACGCGGCCTTTATGGCGGCGGCGGTCGGCCGCTTGACCGGCAAGGCCGGGGTGGCGCTGGTCACCTCCGGGCCGGGCAGCTCCAACCTGATCACCGGGCTGGCCACCGCCACTTCGGAAGGGGACGCGGTGGTGGCCTTCGGCGGGGCGGTGAAGCGCGCCGACAGCCTGAAACAGACGCACCAGAGCATGGATACCGTCAGCATGTTCCGGCCGGTGACCAAGTATTGCGCCGAAGTGCATGCCGGTTCGGCAATTTCCGAGGTGATCGCCAACGCCTTTCGCCGCGCCGAGTTCGGCCGGCCGGGGGCATCGTTCGTCAGCCTGCCGATGGATATCGTCAATGAACCGGTCAGCGCGCCGGTGCTGGCCGGCTGCCGCTTGCCGCGCATGGGGGCCGCCGCGGCGGACGACATTCAGGCGGCGGTGAAACTGATCCGCCAGGCCAAATGCCCGGTATTGCTGCTCGGCCTGCAGGCCAGCCGGCCGGAGAACAGCGAAGCGGTGCGCCATCTGCTGTACCGCACCCATATGCCGGTGGTCGGCACCTATCAGGCGGCGGGGGTGATTGACGTCAACCACTTCGCCCGTTTCGCCGGCCGCGTCGGCCTGTTCAACAACCAGCCGGCCGATCAGCTGTTGCAGAAGGCCGATCTGGTGGTCAGCGTCGGCTATGATCCGATCGAATACGATCCCTGCATGTGGAACAGCCACGGGCGGCTGAAACTGGTGCACATCGACGTGCTGCCGGCGGATATCGACACCTGCTATCGGCCGGACGTCGAGCTGGTGGGCAACATCAGCGCCACGCTGAACATGATGACCGAAACGTTCACTGAGGCGGTCTGCGTGCCGCCGGAGGTGGAGCTGATCCTCACCGATCTCGGCCGCCAACGCACGGAACTGGCGGAGCGCGCCGCGCGCCGCGGCGGCATGCCGATCCACCCGCTGCGCATCGTCAAGGAGCTGCAGGACATCGTCAGCGACGACGTAACCCTGTGCGTGGACATGGGCAGCTTCCATATCTGGATCGCCCGCTACCTGTACAGCTTCCGCGCCCGTCAGCTGTTGATCTCCAACGGCCAGCAAACCATGGGGGTGGCGTTGCCGTGGGCCATCGGCGCGGCGCTGGTGCGCCCTGGCGATAAAGTGGTGTCTATCTCCGGCGACGGCGGGTTCATGCAGTCGAGCATGGAGCTGGAGACCGCGGTGCGGCTGAAAAACAACATCGTGCACGTCATCTGGGTCGATAACGCCTACAACATGGTGGAGATGCAGGAAGTGAACAAATACCAGCGCAAATCCGGCGTGGAGTTTGGGCCGATCGACTTCAAAGCCTACGCGGAATCCTGCGGCGCGGTCGGTTTCGCCGTGCAGTCGGTGGACGATCTGCGGCCGATGCTGCGCAAGGCGATGGCGATCCAGGGGCCGGTGGTGGTGGCCATTCCGGTCGACTACGCCGACAACTATAAGCTGATGGCGCAGATGAACTTCAGCCAGATGATTTAATTTCATCATCCTCGCGCCGTTTCACCGGGCAGGCCGCATGCGCGCCTGCCCGTTTTTATGCGCGGAATTTGTCCTTTACATCGCTAACCGCATGATTTATTGCTAACCGTTGGGCTGTTTTTTCACCACTGGGGATAGCGCAATGAAAAGAAAAGCAATAACGATCGGGCTGCTGGCGTTGGCGATTGCCGGCGGCGCGCGGGCCAATACGCTGGTCTACTGTTCCGAAGGCTCGCCGGAAGGCTTCAACCCGCAGCTGTTCACCTCCGGCACCACGGTGGACGCCAGTTCGGCGGCGATCTACAACCGGCTGGTGGACTTCAAACCCGGCACCGTCGAGCTGCAACCCAGCCTGGCGGAAAGCTGGGAGGTGAGCGAGGACGGCAAGCGCTATACCTTCCACCTGCGCAAGGGCGTGGCATTCCAGAGCAATAAATATTTCACGCCCACCCGCGATTTCAACGCCGATGACGTCATCTTCTCGTTTATGCGGCAAAAGGACGCCAACAACCCGTATCACAAGGTCTCCAACGGCGCCTACACCAACTTCGAGTCGATGGAGTTCGGCACGCTGATCGACCGGATCGTCAAGGTGGACGACAACACCGTGCGCTTTGAGCTCTCCCGCGCCGAGGCGCCGTTCGTCGCCGATCTGGGCATGTACTTCGCCACCATTTTTTCGGCGGAATATGCCGACGCGATGCTGAAGGCCGGTACGCCGCAGCGGGTGGACAACGATCCGATCGGCACCGGGCCGTTCCAACTGGTGCAGTATCAGAAAGACGCGAAAATCCTCTACAAGGCGTTCGATCGTTACTGGGAAGGCAAACCGAAGATCGACCGGCTGGTGTTTTCGATCACGCCGGATGCGACGGTGCGTTACGCCAAGCTGCAAAAGAACGAGTGTCAGGTGATGCCGTTCCCCAATCCGGCGGATCTGGCGCGCATGCGGCAGGACGGCAACCTTCAGGTGATGGAAAAATCCGGCTTGAATATCGGCTTCCTGGCGTTCAACACCCAGAAGAAACCGTTGGATAACGTCAAGGTGCGCCAGGCGTTGGCGCTGGCGGTCAACAAGCCGGCGATCATCGAGGCGGTGTTCCACGGCGCCGGCCAGCCGGCCAAGAATCTGCTGCCGCCGACCCAGTGGGGCAGCAACGCGCAGCTTGAAGATTACCCGTATTCGCCGGAGCGGGCGAAGCAGCTGTTGCAGGAGGCCGGGCTGGGGCAGGGGTTCGACATCGATCTGTGGGCGATGCCGGTGCAGCGGCCCTACAATCCCAACGCCAAGCGCATGGCGGAGATGATCCAGGCCGACTGGGCCAAGATCGGCGTACGCGCCAAAATCGTCACCTTCGAGTGGGGCGAATATTTGCAGCGGATTAAAAACGGCGAGCATCAGACCGCGCTGATGGGCTGGACCACCGCCAACGGCGATCCGGACAACTTCTTCGGGCCGCTGTTCACCTGCGCTTCGCTCGGCGGTTCGAACTCGGCGAAATGGTGCTATAAACCGTTCGACCAGCTGATCCTGCAGGCGCGCGAAGAGAACGATCACGCCAAGCGGGTGGCGATGTACCAGCAGGCGCAGGTGATGATGCACGATCAGATGCCGGCGCTGATGATCGCGCACTCGACCATCTTCGAACCGGTGCGCAAGGAAGTGAAAGGCTACGAGATTGACCCGTTCGGCAAACACATCTTCAAGCAGGTGTCGCTGGAGAAATAAAGCAGGGCGCCGCGGCAATGCGGCGCCCAAAGGTTTTACCAGCTGTAGCTGACCGTGGCGGTGACGGTGCGGCCGCTGCCGTAGAAACAGGCGTCCACGCCGCCGCAGGACGAAACGTAATGCTTGTCGGTCAGGTTGTTGACGTTAACCTGCAGCGCGGCGCCTGCCAGGCTCGGAGCCACTTCTGCCAATTCGTAGCGCGCCATCCAGTCATACAGCGTAAAGGCCGGCACTTTGTAGGTGTTGGTCGCATCGCCTTGGCTGGCGCCGTTGTAGCGTACCCCAGCGCCGGTGGAGAAGCCTTTCAGCGGCCCTTGCAGGAAGCTGTAGGTTCCCCAGGCGGAGGCGGCGTGCGTCGGCACCATCACCAGCGTCTTGCCGCGCTGATTGTCGACATAGGTTTCTTTGGTAACGATGTCGGTATAGGTGTAGGCCGCCATGAGCGCGATGGCCGGGGTGAGCTGTGAATGCACTTCGGCTTCCAGCCCCTTGGAGCGCACTTTGCCGATCTGCTCCTTGTATTTGGTTACCGGGTTGGTGGAGCTGACGTTTTTCTGCGTCAGATCGAACAACGCCAGCGTCAGCAGCGTGTTGCTGTTCTTCGGCTGGAATTTCACGCCGATTTCGGTTTGTTCACCGGTGGTGGGCTTGAACGGATCGGTGCCCGGCGCGCCGGTATCGAGGTTGGGTTCAAACGATGTGCTGTAGCTGATGTACGGGGCAATGCCGTTGTCAAAGGCGTACAGCAGGCCGCTGCGGCCAGTCAGCTTGGTGTCGTTTTGCTGACTGTCGCTGGATCTCAACATGTCCTGAGTGCGCAGCTCGGTCCAGTCGTTGCGCAGCGACAACAACAAATTCCAACCGCCGTAGCTCATCTGATCCTGCAGATAAACGCCGAGTTGGTCCAGCACCTTGCGGTTATCGGTGACCTTCGGCAATGCGCTTTCGTTGACCGGCATGCCGTAAACCGGCCGAGTCCAGTCGAGGAAATAGCCCGCGCTGTCGCCGCGCCAGTTTTGGGTATTGACCTTGCTCCACTTGTAGTCAAGGCCGGTCAACACGCTGTGCTCGACGTCGCCGGTGCTGAATTGCGCTTTCAGTTGGTTATCCAACCCCAGCTCATGGGATTTGACGATATCTTTTTGCGGACGGCGCTGCAGCAGCGTGCTGTTTTTGGCTTGCGACATGAACACCAGATATTTGTAACGTTCATCCACCGTGGTGTAACGCATGTTCTGCTGGAAAGAGAAAACGTCGTTAATATAGTGCTCGAAGATATAGCCGAACGAGGTTTGTTCGCGGCGAGCCTGATTGAAACCGGGATCGCTGACGTTGAAATCATACGGCAGATAGCCGGCGCTGCTTTTGATCGCCACGCCGGAGGTCGGCAGGAAGTTGCGGTAGCCGTTCTCCGGTTCCTTTTGATAGCTGGTCAACAGGGTGAACGTCGTGTCTTCATTGGCGATATAGGTCAGCGCCGGTGCGATGGCGAAGCGTTTTTCCTTGTGATCTTTGATGCCGGTCTCTTTGGTGCCGGCGATGCCGTTAAGGCGATACAGCAGTTTGGCATCTTCGTCCAATGCGCCGCCGAAGTCGAAAGCGGCCTCTCCTTGATGCAGGTTGCCCGCGCTCAATTGCAGTTTGCGAATAGCCTGGGCGACGGGCCGCTTGCTGGTCATCGCCACCAGCCCACCCGGGTTGGCCTGGCCGTACAGCACAGAAGCCGGGCCGCGCACCACCTCAACGCGTTCAAGCAGCCAGGGGTCGATCTGGCCGCTTTGATAGCTCAGGCCGTCCAGATATTTTGGGGCGTAACGAAAGCCGCGTACGATCACTTCGTCGCTGCGGTTAGAGGTGCCGCGGTATTCCGCCACGACGCCGCTGGAGTATCGCAGCGCCTGAGCGACGGAAGCCGCATCCTGCTGATCCATTTGATCGCGCGTGACGACGGTGATGGCCTGCGGCGTTTTTACCAACGGCGCGGCGCTTTTGGTTCCCGCCGCGCTTTCTTTGGCGACGATGCCCTGCAGCGGCGCGGTGACGTTTTCCTGTGCGCCGGCGACGACGGTGATATCACGCTCAACGTTGTCGGTTCCGGCCTGTACGCCCGGCGCCAGCAGCATGGCTGAGGTCAGCAAGAGCTTGGCGGCTGGGTGACGCAGAGGTTGATTGGCGGTATTTTGGGGGTGTTCTGACATTTTTCATCCCTTAAAAAACAATTTTATATCAAGCTATTGCTGTCTTTTTTCATTTGGCGCCGCCGAGAAGGGCTGCGCAGTTCCTTGCCATAAATGAACGGTGGACGAATCGCTTACCGTTTTGCAGAGCCACGCTTCGAAGTGGCCTTGTTGACCTCAGGCGCGTTGATTTATAATTGGTTACATTTTATTGAAAATACAAATGATTCTCAATACCATTTGCATTATTCAAGAAAACAAAAAACGCCGGGTGCGGTGAACAGGGGAAAAAGGAAAAATGCATTCGCTTCATGCCGATGGCCTGGTGCTCAACCTGCTGCAAAGGCCCGATCTCGGCGGAGAAGATTGGTGGCGTCAGGTCGCGGAGTTGGGAACGCCGCTCGTCGAATCGCTGCCCGCAGCGCAGGTGCGCGTTACCTTTTTCTGGCGCGACCCGTGGGGCGATGAACGGCGCTCGCCGATTAAAAAGGTGTATGTCGATATCAACTGCGTGACCGACCATCACAGCCCTTCGCCACAGAGTCTGGAACGCCGGCCGGGTAGCGATATTTGGTGGTGGCAGTTCACTGTTCGCGAAGATTGGCGAGGCAGTTACAGTTTTATACCCATTGAGACGGCGCAACTGCCGCCCGCTTTTACCGGCGATGCGGCTCAGCGTCGGCAGCAGCAGCGTCAGTGGTGGTGTTCGTTGTTTCCGTTGATGCGCCATGATCCGCTCAATCCGGTGGCGCCACACTGCAGCAGCCGCGGCTTCCCGTTGTCTGCGATACATTTGCCGGCGGCGCCGGATCAATCAGCGTGGCGGGCGTTGGACGCCGGGCAAGCATTGCCCGCCGCGTCTGGGCGTTTGCAGCACTTCTTTTGGCACAGCGAACGATTGGCTAACCGACGCAACATCTGGCTGTACGCCACCGGCGCAGGGGAAGACCGCCCGTTAGTCGTACTGCTGGACGGGCAATTTTGGCTGCATGGCATACCGATTTTTTCCGCACTGGACGCCGAGACGCTTAACGGAAGGCTGCCGTCGGCGCTTTATCTGTTTATCGACGTGATAGACATGGCGCGGCGTGCGGAAGAATTGGCCTGCAATGCGGCTTTCTGGCGGGCGGTGCAAGAGGAGCTGCTGCCGCAGGTGGCGGCGCGTGCGCCTTACAGCGACGATCCGCAGCGCACGGTGGTGGCGGGGCAGAGTTACGGCGGGTTGGCGGCGTTGTATGCCGGGTTGCATTGGCCGCAGCGTTTCGGCTGTGTATTGACCCAGTCGGGTTCTTTCTGGTGGCCGCACATTGAAGCGATGATTAACCCGGCTGTGGAGTATGACGCCGACGTCGGCTGGTTGACTGAACAGGTGCGGCGGGGCTTGTGCGCCGCGACGCCGCTGCGCGTCTTTCAGGAAGCCGGTGAAGGGGAGAGGGATATTCATCAGGTCAATCGCCAAATGCATCGGGCGCTGGTGGAGGCGGGGCATCGGGTCGATTATCGCGTGTTCGCCGGTGGGCATGATGCCGTCTGCTGGCGCGGCGGTTTGCTCGACGGATTGCGGGCGCTGTTGGCTCCCTAGTCATGGATAAACGAAGGCCGGGTTAACCCGGCCTTTTTCATGCCTGCGGCGTGTCGCAGTGGTAGCGGCCGCGCGGGATCACCAGCGGCGTGTGGGACAGCGGATCGTCGATGATCATGCACGGCATGCCGAATACCCGTTCCACCAGCTCGGCGGTGATGATCTCCGCCGGTTTCCCCTCCGCCACGATCTTGCCGTCGCGCATAGCGATGATGTGATCGGCATAGCGGCAGGCGTGGTTGAGATCGTGCAGCACCGCGATGAGGGTTTGGCCGTGCTCGCGGTTGAGCTGGCGGAACAGATCCAGCAGCTCGATCTGATGCGCGATGTCCAGATAGGTGGTCGGTTCATCCAGCAGCAGCAGCGGCGTTTGCTGCGCCAACGCCATCGCCACCCAGACGCGCTGGCGCTGCCCGCCGGACAGCTCGTCGACGCTGCGGTCCGCCAGCTGGCTGACGTTGGTGGCCGCCATGGCGGCTTCCACCGCCTGTTTGTCGGCCTGCGTCCACTGTTTCAGCAGGCTCTGGTGCGGGTAGCGGCCGCGCGACACCAGATCCGCCACGGTAATGCTGTCCGGTGCGATCGAGGTTTGCGGCAGCAGCCCAAGCTCGCGCGCCAGCGCCTTGGTGGCGAAGTTGCTGATGTTTTTGCCGTCCAGCATCACCTCGCCGGCGCTGGGTTTCAGCAGGCGGCACAGGGCGCGCAACAGCGTCGATTTGCCGCAGGCGTTCGGCCCGACGATCACCGTGAAGGCGCCGTCGGGGATCGCCACGCTCAGATCGTCAGCGATGATTTTATTGTCGTAGCCCAGCTTCAGATGCGAGGCGTGCAGGCGGTGGCTCATGGCATTGTCATTCTTCATTATCTGCGGGCCTCACGGATGAGCAGCCAAATCAGGTACAGGCCGCCGATGCAGACGGTCACGACCCCGACCGGCAGTTGGATCGGTGCGAAAAGATGTTGGGACACTACGTCGGCGCCGAGCAGCAGCGCCGCGCCCATCAGCGCCGAGGACGTCAGGGTGACCGAGGATTGGCCGGCCAGGCGGCGGGCGATCTGCGGCGCCGCCAGCGCGATGAAGGAAATCGGCCCGGCGGTGGCGGTGACGGCGGCGGTGAGGGTGACGCCGAACAGCATCAGCCACAGCCGGCTGCCTTCGGCGTTCACGCCCAGCGCGCGCGCCGTGTCGTCGCCCATTTCCAGCAGCTGCAGCCGTTTGCCCATCAGCAGCGCGGCCGCGGCCGCCAGCACGATGAACGCCGTGGCGGGTTGGGCTTTCTGCCAGGTCATGCCGTTGAGCGAACCGGCCTGCCACATGGCGGCGTCCATGGCGCGCTCCAGCGAGGCGGTGATGATCAGCCAGGTATTGGTGGAGACCAATACCGCGCTGATGGCGATGCCGACGATGATCAGCCGGAAGCCGGCGATGCCTTGCCGCCAGGCCAGCAGGTAGATGGCCAGCGCGGCGAGAATGCCGCCGGCCAGCGCGCCGCCGGCGATGTAGTAATAGCCGCCGTTGAACAGGGTGATGGCGATCAGCGCGCCGGTGTAAGCCCCCATGTTAAAGCCAATCACGTCCGGGCTGCCGAGCGGGTTGCGGATAATCGACTGGAAGATGGCGCCGCTCATGCCGAGCGCGGCGCCTAACAGCAGCGCCATGGCGATACGTGGCAAGCGCCATTGGGTGACCACGGTGACCAGATTTTTCGGCGCCTCGCCGCTGAGCGCGGCAAAGACCTGCTCCAGCGAGAGCTGCAGCGTGCCGTAGCACAGCGCGGCAACGGCCATCGCCAGGCACAACGCCAGCAGCGAAAGGTTGACCAGCAGCAGGCGCAGCGGCATGCGCCAGTTGATGACGCCGTCCGGGCGGCCGATATGCAACGTGTGGGGCAGACTCATCACAGCCCCCCCAGCGTTTTCTTGCGGCGCACCAGCCAGATCAGCACCGGCGCGCCGATGAAGGCCGCCACGATGGAAACCCGCAGCTCACCGGCCGCCAGCAGACGGCCGACCACGTCGGCGCACAGCAGTAAAATCGGCGCCAGCAGCATGGAGTAGGGCAGGATCCAGCGCTGGTCGGGGCCGACCCACCAGCGGGCGATGTGCGGCACCATCAGGCCGATAAAGCTGATTGGGCCGACGGTGGCGGTTGCCGCGCCGCACAGCAGCGTGATGGCGATCACCGCGATGACCTGAGTCAGCACCACGCGCGCGCCGAGCGCGATAGCCAGATCTTCCCCCATGCCGATGGTATTCAGCGGCCGGGCGATGAGCAGCGTCAGCAGGCAGCCGAGCAAAATGGCGGGGGCGGTGACCGGCAGCGTGGATAGCGTGCGGATATCCAGCGTGCCGGCCTGCCAGAAGCGCAGTTGGTCGAAGGTTTGCGGATCGATCAGCGACAGCCCGGTGGTGATGCCGAGCAGCACCGCGCCGATCGCCACACCGGCCAGCGTCAGCCGCACCGGGTTGATGCGCCCGCCCGCCAGCGTGCCGATCAGGTAGACCAGCAGGGTGGTGAGGGCGGCGCCGACAAAGGCGTAGGCCATATAGCTTTCGGTGGTGGCGGCGCCGAAAAACATGATGCCGATGACCACGGCGAAGCTGGCGCCGGCGTTGATGCCGAGCACGCCGGGATCGGCCAACGGATTGCGCGTCAAGGCCTGAATCAGCGCGCCGGCGGCGCCGAGCGCCATGCCGGCCAAGATGCCCGCCAGCGTACGGGGCACCCGGGCGTTGAGAATGATGGTGCTGTCGGAACCGCTCGCGGCGCCTTGCAGGCTGAGCCAGACGGTGTGGAAGGGGATGGCTTTGGAACCCAGCATCAGGCTGGCAATGATGCACAGCAGCAACAGCGCCAAGCCGATACCGAACCCGGCGATGCGTTTGAAGCCACTGGCGTAAGCTGCGTGCGGTGCGGACGAAAGCGTCCGCTCAGTCGGAGTGGGTACGTTCACACCGGTAACTCCTGTATGATTTTTATTCTCATTGTTATTTGCGTTCATGCGGGCGCTAATAGTAGCACGAGTTTACGCCCGCATGCACCCGCCGGTTGGTGGCGCAGGTGCGTTGACGATGTTAATAACTATTGATATTTCAATTGATTGAATGTGAACGGTTGCCCTGTTTATGGCAAACGTCGGCAGGAGGCTGACCCGCCGACGGCGTGGTTCAGGGCTTTTTGAACAGCCGTTCGATTTGGTTCAGCATGTTGGTGGCGCTGTAGTAATCGAGGCGGAAGGTGTCGTTGCCGACGGCATAAACGTGCCGCTGTTCCACCGGCTCCAGATGTTTGAGGAACGGGTTGGTCAGCACCTCTTGCACTTTGCGCTCGTTGGTGGCGAACAGGATCAGCGTTTTGCCGTTCAGGCCCTCGGCCATTTTTTCGCCGGAGATCTGGATGATGTCATGGCGTTTACCCATGCTGGTGTTGCCTTTGGCGCTTTCCGGCGGGGTGGCCAGCTGGAAACCGAGCTGCGTCAGCAGCTTGCCCTGGGCGGAACCCGGCGTCCACAGCATGGCCTCGCGGCCGTTGTCGGCATACACCAGCGGAGTGGTCGGCTGCGGCGGCAGCGCGATCGCCTGCTTCACTTGCTCCACGCGCTGTTCGAAACGATCCTCCGCCTGTTTGGCGCCGGCTTCATGGCCGGTGATCTCGCCGAGCTCGCTGGCCAGCTGCTGCCAGCTCTTGTCGCCATAGTCGAGCACCAGCGTCGGCGCAATGGCGGACAGCTGGTCATACAGCTTCAACGCCGAATCACCGCCGGTGGCGGCGACGACGATCAAATCCGGTGCGGCGGCGGCGACGGCTTCGGCATTGGGCTCCACCTGGTACAGCCGTTCGACGTGGCGCTGTTTGGCCACTTCGCTCCACTGGGTAAAGAAGCCTTGCTTATCGGCCACCAGGGGATTTGGGCTGGTGGCGGCGCTGGCGACCACCGGGGCGTCGATAGCCAGCAGCGTGCCGGTAATGGTGACGCTGGTGGACACGATGCGCTGCGGCGGTTTTTCCAGCGTGAATTTCCCTTTGGCGCTGTCGATGGTGCGCGGCCAACTGCTGTCGGCAGCGGGGGCGGACGGTTTCTGCCCGTCGCTCTGGTCGTCCGGGCCGCAGCCGCTGAGCAGCAGACTGGAAGTGGCGATAAATGCAATGAACAGCTGGCGTAAGGATAGGGTCATGAGCGGGCTCTTTCTTTCCTTGAACTAAGGCTTATCAATCCGGCGGCGGATTGGCTGCGTGGTGGATGCCCGCTAATTTACCATCCAAGCCGGCAAAATGATAACCATTCGTATCTCAGCGCGTGGTGAATAGTGAGAATAAGGAGAAAGTGGAGGTGAGTGCGGCAGAAACGAAAAAAGCGCCAAAAGGCGCTTTTCTCTGAATTGGTGGGTCGTGCAGGATTGATTCGGCCTTTGGCCTCACCCTGCGGGCAACGCTGCGCGTTGTCGTATCGCTGCGCGATGCTCGAACCTCTACGGTTCTTCATCCTTCACGACTCGGTAAACTATGCCTGCAAGAAGATAAAGTCAGAGTTGGGGGGGCGCAGAAACGAAAAAAGCGCCCAAAGGCGCTTTTTTCTGAATTGGTGGGTCGTGCAGGATTCGAACCTGCGACCAATTGATTAAAAGTCAACTGCTCTACCAACTGAGCTAACGACCCGCAGAAGTGGTGGGTGATGACGGGCTCGAACCGCCGACCCCCTCCGTGTAAAGGAGATGCTCTACCAACTGAGCTAATCACCCACTTCAGGACTTCCAGGTACTGCTAAACGAGAGAATGATGGTGGGTGATGACGGGCTCGAACCGCCGACCCCCTCCGTGTAAAGGAGATGCTCTACCAACTGAGCTAATCACCCTCATTCGTTCTCATTTTTCTCAACAAGATGGTGGGCGATGACGGGCTCGAACCGCCGACCCCCTCCGTGTAAAGGAGATGCTCTACCAACTGAGCTAATCGCCCCGTCTTGTTGGAGTCGCATTATAGGGATAGTTCAAAGTGAGTCAACGGTTTTTAAAATGATTTCAATCGTTCGCCGCAAATTTAGGCAGGGCGCGATAATTATCGCCAACGGCGCCGATTCTTTGCGCAACGCTATGCGAAACTCACCGCAAAACGCGCGAAATCGACCGGCGCAATATCGTGTCGGCGTTGAGGAATTAGCGCGTGGTGATACAATGTCGTCCACTCTTTTTTCAATTCCGAGCAATCGTCGGCAACCGCCGACACGCGTTGCGTAATAAGGCAGTGAACCCAATGAAAATCAAAACCCGTTTTGCACCGAGCCCGACCGGCTATCTTCACGTCGGCGGCGCGCGTACCGCACTTTATTCCTGGTTGTTCAGCCGCCATGCGGGCGGTGAGTTCGTTCTGCGTATCGAAGATACCGATCTGGAACGCTCCACCCAGGACGCGATCGACGCAATTATGGATGGCATGAACTGGTTGAACCTAGATTGGGATGAAGGCCCGTATTTCCAGACCAAGCGTTTCGATCGTTACAACGCGGTCATCGACGAGATGCTGGAGCAGGGCACTGCCTATAAATGCTATTGCTCCAAGGAACGTCTGGAAGCGCTGCGCGAGAAGCAGATGGAAAACGGCGAGAAGCCGCGCTACGACGGCCACTGCCGCGACAGCCAGTGCAGCCACACCGACGACGAGCCGCACGTGGTGCGCTTCCGCAACCCGCAGGAAGGCTCGGTGATCTTCGACGACAAAATTCGCGGCCCGATCGAATTCAGCAACCAGGAGCTGGACGATCTGATCATCCGCCGTACCGATGGTTCGCCAACCTATAACTTCTGCGTCGTCGTCGATGACTGGGACATGGAGATCACCCACGTGATCCGCGGCGAAGACCATATCAACAACACCCCGCGCCAGATCAACATTCTCAAAGCGCTGGGCGCGCCGGTGCCGGAATACGCACACGTGTCGATGATCCTCGGCGACGACGGTAAAAAGCTGTCCAAGCGTCACGGCGCCGTGGGCGTTATGCAGTACCGCGACGACGGCTATCTGCCCCAGGCGCTGCTGAACTACCTGGTGCGTCTGGGCTGGTCCCATGGCGATCAGGAGATCTTCTCCATCGATGAGATGAAAGAGTTCTTCACGCTGGAAGCGATCAACAAATCCGCCAGCGCGTTCAACACCGAGAAGCTGCAGTGGCTGAACCACCACTACATCAACCATATGCCGGCGGAAGAAGTGGCGGTGCATCTGGCGTGGCACGTTGAGCAACTGGGCCTTGAAACCCGCAACGGCCCGGAACTGAAAGACATCGTCAAGCTGCTGGGCGAGCGTTGCAAAACGCTGAAAGAAATGGCGGAGTCCTGCCGCTACTTCTATGAAGACTTCAGCGAGTTCGATGCAGACGCGGCCAAGAAGCACCTGCGCCCGGTGGCGCGTCAGCCGCTGGAGGCGGTGCGCGCCAAGCTGGCCGCCATCACCGTCTGGACGCCGGAAAACGTGCACGACGCCATTCAGGGCACTGCGGATGAGCTGGGTGTCGGCATGGGTAAAGTCGGCATGCCGCTGCGCGTTGCGGTGACCGGCGCCGGTCAGTCGCCGGGCATGGACGTGACCGTGCATGCTATCGGCCAGAAGCGTTCGCTGCAGCGCATCGACATGGCGCTGGCTTACATCGCCGAGCGCGAAGCGCAAGCTTGATTCGCTGATACGCCTTAAAGAAAAGCCCCGTGGAGCGATCCCGGGGCTTTTTTTCCGCCTACACTCAATGGGCGAAAGCAAACGGTGATAAATATTAAGGAGGCATCTTGTATAGCGTGAAACAGCAAGTGGCGCCGGTGGACGATTTTATGCGGCTGCGGCAGGTTGCCGGCCTGTCGGCGCGGCCGCGTGCGGGCGCCGAACGTGCGTTGCCCAACAGCCTGTACGGCGTGCAAATCACGTTGTCGGGGCTGGTGGTCGGCATGGGGCGTGTGGTGGGGGATGGCGGGCTGAATTTCGAGATTGTTGATGTGGCGGTCGATCCCGAACACCAGGGGAAAGGATTGGGGCGCCAGATCATGAGCCATATTATGGGCTATCTGGAACGGGCCGCACCGCAGGGTGCTTATATCACCCTGATGGCCGACGTGCCGTCGCTGTATGAAAAGTTTGGCTTCAAGCTCAGCCGCCCGGCCAGCGAAGGCATGTACCTGGTTAAGTAGAGTTGGCGCAGGCGCTGCATTTTTGCCCGAAACGAGCAATATTTCGTAGCAAACGCGCTGATTTGGCGGCTTTTTCAACGCTTGATTCAGTAATTCAATTTAGCCGTTGACAGCTTAGAGCGGGTTTCATATTATGCGCCCCGTTCACAGCACAAAGTGATTGTGGAACGGGGCTATAGCTCAGCTGGGAGAGCGCTTGCATGGCATGCAAGAGGTCGACGGTTCGATCCCGTCTAGCTCCACCAACCTTCTTCTCAGAGAGGTTGGGGAATACCGTAACGCCGGTCAAAGCGTACCACTTTTGTGGGGCTATAGCTCAGCTGGGAGAGCGCTTGCATGGCATGCAAGAGGTCGACGGTTCGATCCCGTCTAGCTCCACCACCATTTAAAAAGCCGACCTCAGGGTCGGCTTTTTGCTTTTAACCATCTCTATGACCATAGGCCTCTTGCTTTTGTGCGGAAATAGGCCTCCCGATCTCATCGAGAGGGAATGCCAGTATTCCAGCCGGGTCTTGCGCCGGCGTGTTAGAACAAGAATAAAACTAGCGATATGACACGGTGAATTGAGCCACTGCATTGACTTCGCCCGGCCTGATTTTTTCTTCCGTTTGGTAATATTGTACGCTGAGTGGGATTTCATTTATCCCTACCAATGTCTCGCTTAATACGTTGGCTGCGGAACCCAGTTCAAAGGGAACGCCGTTGCTCAGAATCTGTAGGCCGACGCCGGTGGCAGCCTCTTTCGATGGCGTAATCGCTAAGACCTGTCGATGGCCATTAGCCATTTCCCCGCGTATTTCCAAATCAATTTTTGTGTTGGCATTGCACTCCAGAGCGATGCTGAAGGGCGTTTTTCCCGCTACGCTGCCTGGCCCGGAAAATGCTCGGCGATTAATTTTATCTAAAAAAACCTGTTTAGACGGCGTGTTCAGACGGCAGCCCTCTACGGCAATATTGACGGTAGGATAATAAATGTGGCCCAATCTCCTGGCATTTGAGGCTCTTAAACAGGCATAGTTGAAAAAGAAAGGCGCGAACGAGGGTATGGTGCCTGGCTGTATATCACCGATCTTTATCAGATAATATTTAAAGTTAGCGTTTAGAATGTAACCGATAGGCGTCTCGCGGGGACCATAAAACTCGATAAGGCCCGGTTTGTTATTGAGCGACATGGCCATGCCAACGCCCGGCCAACTGGTTTGATAAACTTTGATCCCATTGTACCAGAAGTTTGTCGCACTCATCTCGGTAAAGGGTTGCATCACTAAATCGCCTCGTTCACCCAAGGAGAATCCTGTGTTATTTTCCAACAGTTTTACTGAGAAGTTAGATTCTCCCTGGCCGATAAGATCGCCTATTTTGGCGCTGGCCGGGACGGTAATGCTGGATTGTACGATCCGTAGCGGGTGGTGCCATATTGCGCGGCAATCACCGTCTGCCTTGGCTGAAAAGGAAAATAATAGCGCCAGAATGCTGACCGCTTTGGCGATATGTGTGGCTGTTAATAGCCTTGATATAGTCATGCTGATGTCCTTTGGCGGTTTTTCTCTTGCACATGATTTACCCATCTGCTTATTACTGATAATCATGTTTTAAAATTTAATATGACCATTGATGGTGATATGGCCTGTTTATTTATTCACATTGCAAGCTAATCTGCTTAACTCTTGAGGCAGAATCGTTAGGCTCTATGCTGTAATTTCCTTGGCAGCTTCCTCCCGCTCCCCAACGCAATGTTATTGTTCCAGCGTCTGGCATGCCGCTCATATAGACAGCGTTATTGTTGCCGACGATACCTGATTTCCCTGGGTCGCTGCGCAATGTGGCAACTGCGCCGAAAGGAATCTCCGTCCCACGATGATGTACTTTGAAAATAATTCGGTTTCCTATGTGAGATGCAAAGTTGGCGACAACAATGGCGCCTTTCGTCGGGATAACGGTTTGGCTGTTGTTCTCTATTTCTACTGAATCATCAAAGGACTGCGGATTTAAGTTAATTCTATTCTTATGATAACTGTTGATATAAGGCACCACGGCATAGCCTCGCCAATCTGTGGTGACACCGGTACTGTTGATGATTTCAACGTTGCCTGCATTTGGCACCTCGACTAAAGCGATTGTGTCACCCAGCGATTGGGATAATGTAATGCCGTTGCGATGAACCACGGCGCCGCCTCGCAAACTGTAGTTTATTCGCTGCACATCTTTATCAAAGCTGTATCCGGCGCCTATTTCACCATATCTACTGCGATAATAAGCCGAACTGTTGCCAGAATAGCCGTCACGGGTACCGCTTTGAGCTGCAGAGACGTTATAACTGAGCTGGTTATTTTCCAGTGCGGTGCCGCTTAGTCCTAATTGCTGATTGAGTTTGCCTTTGCTGCTCTTGCTCGAGGTATAGTTCATCCAGTTGTTTGATTGCCCTTTGCTTAGCGGAATCTGAACGTTAAGCGTGGCGATCTTGTCGGGTTTGTCCGTATAGCGGCCGCTGTTGTAGCCCAATCCAATATTGTAACTCACTCCAGATTGGTTCGTGGAAAATCCCATGAGAAAATTTCGTTCAACGGCACCGTTGTGCCAATAGTTTTCTTGGTAACCATTGATGTATAGACTGCCGAAATCCCGGATAGGCTGATTAATATTGAGAACCAGCCGGCTTCTTTTCACGCCGCGCGCCAGCCAGTTTCTTTCAATGTTGGCATTAATATCACTGAGCTGCGAGAAACTTAAGTAGCCAGACGTCGAGTATTGATAGCCGGCCAGCGTAAAGTTGGTACCCGTTTTTTCAATATTTTTTGCGTACTGGATACGGTATTGTTGTCCTTTACGATCCTGCCCTGTGGTTAATCGGCTTTTGGTGTGAGTGACATCGGCAGAGACGGAGCCGAAATGTCCCAGGCTGCTGCCAATGCCGGCAGAAATTCCCTGGTGCTTTTCAGAAATAATGGCGCCACCATAGAGTGTTTTATCATCTTTAATGCCATAAATCGTCGATGCCTGTAGAAACTTATACTTTTGGTTAGCGCTTCGCGCAGAGCGATATTCCCCCATTGTGAATTCATTTCTTTTCATGTTCTCCCTGAGCATGATGGGGACAGAGGAAAAAGGCTGGAAGAAACTCCTTTCTGAGCCATCGGTTTCTTTGATGATCACATGCAGCCCACCGCTGGAGGTGGTGGGGTAGATATCCGTTATTTCAAAATTCCCCGCTGGTACATGTGTTTGATAAATGATATAGCCATTTTGTTTTATAGTGACCTCAGCATTGCTTTGCGCTATACCTCTAACCGTTGGGGCAAACCCTCTCTGGCTGTCGGGCCACATGCTGGGATCGCTTGCTAATTTCAGACCGCGAAATTGAAAACTGTCAAAAACGTCGCCCGATGTTGAACTATCGCCAATGGTCAGCGTGTTTTTGCTGTCCCGAAAGCTGCGCTCGGCATAGGTGTTGATACCTTTCCATTTAGTACTGCTTTGGTTTGAATAGGTAGAGTAGTTTCTGAAGCGCCAGGCATCATAGTTAAAACCACTGTGCAAGTTTAAATATTGATTTCCATTATCTTTTTTATTTTTCGTTTTCCATGACTCGGTACCACTAAAATTGTAATCCATTAAAAATGCGCGAATGCCATCATCCCAAAGTGCGGGGTTAACCCAGTCTCTAGGAAGATTTTCGATATAAGCCTGCGGGATATTTAAATCCAATCGTTGTCGATTAAAATCAAACTTGGCCTGACTGCCGGGAATAATCTTGCTGATAGGCGTTGAGGCAAGGTCGGTGTCATTGTTTATTTCCAGTTTGTCCATGCGAACACCGAGGTTAACCAGAGCGCTGCGATAGATTCGGGGCTGCAAAGTACCATCCACATAATAGAAAGACACTTTTTTATTAGCGAAAAACACATTGTTCAAATAGATATCAACCCAATACTCACCAGGCAATTGACTGCGCGAATTATTAAAGTGGGATAAGTCAGTTATGGTCTGGTAATCTCTGTTCAGTGCTGAGGGTTCAAAGTAGTCTTCAGCTAAAACCGCAGGTGAAGATAGAACACAAAAAAACAGCACCGATGTTTTATTGGTGGCCTTGTTATTCATCGTCATTTTCGCATCCCCTGGCAAATACTATAATGGTGCGCTTATCGCACGGGTCACTCCCCCATAGTCATTGATGGCTTGCCATTTTATTTCTTTACCATGAGTTTCCTGTGGCAATAGCCATTTTTTCGTGCTTTGTGGCGCGATCATATCGACCTCCTTTACCTCTTTTCCATCAATGCTTACTGAGTAAAAGGAGACGTAAAACGGTGACGGATTTTTTGCCTCTAAGGTCTTTCCTTTCAATGAGAAATGAATTTTTTTGTAGGCATCTATGGCTTCATCTCTTGATAGGGTTTTAGGGCGATAAAATAGCTTTATTTTATTTTGTACGGTAATGAGCAACTTGTTTTCTTTTGATTTCTTGGTTGAGGGTATTGATCTTACGCTCAGCCAATATATCGATTCCTTATGTTGTGGCAGATTTCCTCCAGAATAAATGACTCTGATAATATTATCCTGTTCTGGTTCCAGTCTAAATAATGGCGGAGTGACAACAAATGGAGCCTCTTTTTTATCTTCAGGCGAGAAACTTTCTACCCAAGTTTGAATAAGCACCGGGCTATTGTGATCCTGGTTGGTGACGGAAATGTTTGCCTCTTTTTTATCTTCTTCATAAACGATACGTGTACCGGCTAGCGTCACGCTTGCCGATGCGCCGCATGAAAAAAAGAGTATTGCCAGCAAAGAATATTTACTTAGCTTCATTATTATGGCGTCCTTGATGTTTTTTGTCGTCAGGCCAGCTATATTTGCTGACCTGACAGGCTATTTTTATCAGTTATATGAAATGCTAAATTGTGTCGTGGCATTAGCCGGCCCGACTGTGACCTTATCCGATGTCGCCATATATTTGGCGACATAGGTAAAGACGTTGTTGATGTCTTTCTGCACGCTCTGCGCATTAGAAAACGAAGCCATAGGAATTTGCGTGGTGCCATCAGCCTCATAGAGGGCTACGCCAAGACCCGTTGCCACACCGCTTTCTGAATTGAGTGACAACAATGTCGAGTTGCCTTGTGCATATGTCCCGTCGAATTTTACCGACGCTTTTGTCACCGTTTCAGGGCAGCTGGTTAAAGCAATACTGAACTTTGTCGGCAGGGCGGTATCGCCAGCACTTTTAAATGCTTTGGCGCTGATGTTGCCCATCGGAATGGTTTGGTTGGCGCTACCGGCGACTACGGTGCAGGTTTGATCGGTGACATTGCCGGTGAAATTAATGGTGCCGTCCGCCGCGGCAGCCTTGGTAATGGTGGTCATCGCCAAAGGAACACCGACAAGCAGCAATGAGTTCAGCATGTACTTATTCATATAAATATCCTTGTGTTATAACTGTATGTAAATTATACGTTTTCTATTCTTGCGTCATCATGTGTAAATAGATGTTAAATACCCCCCTTTTCTGGTGATTGATACCATTATTTCCATGTTAGATTTCTTTAAAAAACTGATTTTAGTTTTTTAAATGGTGTTTTGTGCTGGCTGTGCCGCGCATTTCGTGTGCTGTTTGTTAATGAAATTCAGTCTACATGAAAAAAAAATTGTCAGTCGTTAAGTGCGGCTATGTCTGTGTTTTTGGTATATAATTCTATATAAATAGTTTTTTATGCTGTAGTGGTGTGGGTTTATATCAAATTTTAGCGATGTTAATAGTTTTATCCTCTGATTAATCGCGAAATAGTTAATGTGCTAATTAATGTTGGTTGTTGGTATCTATTGACATTGGTGCTGTTTTCTTGAAGAAACTATTGTCATTATTTCATTACGGCTGGATGAGGTTATCCATGAAAAAAAATAAAAATATCGCAATTGTGGGTGGCGGTGGGGTAACTGCGGCGATGACAGCACTGGCTTGCGCCAGAAAAGGAATTTCCGTCGATTTCTTCCTTGATGACAGAGATTATGACGACTTCAAAACTTCATTTGGAAATCATTGTCTGTGGCGACGCATTCATGAAAATAACCAACGCCTCAGCCGTTTATGTACTCAGTCGCAATGGATGTGGGAAAAGTTCATTCTTTCCTCCAGCGGTGAGTTCGGCAGAAAAGAAAAGATGGTTCGCATCGTCGAAAGATCTGAAATACCTCACCTCGCGAGACTCTATGAACAGCATGATCTACCCTATGAAGTGAAAAACGGCGGAGATGATGAATCCATCAATTTTCCCTCTTTCCTTAACTGTAAAAACAAATCTGTTTTTGTGAGTTATGATTCCATTTTGCTAAATACGGCAGAAATTTTTTCATACTTTCAGGATGAGCTAGCTTTCTTTACCTGTGTCAATGTCTTTAGAAACAAAAATATTGGGGGCTTAAACAGTATCGAGAGTGGCGTGATTTTTTTTGATGAAAATAAACGCATGTACGACACGGTAATAAAGTTTACAAATGGCTATAATATCAATGAGATAGATTCACCTTCCGAGGTGTGTCCTGCCGTTAATCGGGTATTTAGAGATTATTATCTTTCCCACTCTGTGGGAAATCTGCTTTCGCCTATGATGATTACAGAAAGGGAGTTCAATCTGTGGATTGTCCCTTCTGTTGATGGCAAGATCGTCAGAGTAGGAGGAGATATTCATGTCCCTCAGTCTGCGGAGTTTTTGACGCGAAGCTTAGATATCGGTGCCTACATCGATCGCCGAAAGTTAGATATCATTTCGGATTCGTTGTTTACCATTATCTCTTCCTTTTCCTATGTGGAAGGGACTTTGGCGGTGGTTCCATGTTGGACTGCAAGTGAAGATAACAAGAAGATCGTGGTCGTGGAAAGTGTTGATTCTTACTATAATGCGTCGCCAATTATTTCTGAGGAAATCACAGCGTTTTTAACGGATTCGAGCAGCTAACTTTTTTTTAAAGTCGGTTCAGAGTAAGGATGCATCTTATCATTAGCCGCTAGTGAACATTCTCCATCACAATAACGTGCGTTCAATGTTACCGATATAGTGGAAAGTACGCCCTAAAAACTAAGGTATTCGTTTTTAGCGTGTTTTCTTTTTATACAAACTGCAAGTAAGACTTTATGACTTGCCATGCCAACAGGCGCTGAGATTTATTTCTTCCCAGCGCACAGGTGAGAGGCGCGGCAAATAACAAAAAAGGCGCCCGCAGGCGCCTTGTTATCGCAGTGAGTTCGAGGCTTAGCCCAGCACCAGGCCTGCGATCGAAGCGGACAGGATGCTGACCAGCGTAGAGCCGTACACCAGCTTCAGGCCAAAGCGCGACACCACGTTGCCCTGATGTTCGTTCAGGCCCTTGATCGCACCAGCCACGATACCGATGGAAGAGAAGTTGGCGAAGGACACCAGGAACACCGACAGGATCCCCAGGCTGCGCGGTGACAGTTCGGCAGACACTTTCTGCAGCTCCATCATTGCCACGAACTCGTTGGAAACCAGCTTGGTGGCCATGATGCTGCCAACCTGCAGGGCTTCGTGCTTAGGAATGCCCATGATCCAGGCGAACGGATAGAAGAAGTAGCCGAGGATTTCCTGGAAGCTCAGGCCGAAGATGGCGCTGAACACACCGTTGAGCGCGGCGATCAGGGCGATGAAGCCGATCAGCATCGCGGCAACGATAATCGCTACTTTGAAGCCGGCCAGGATATATTCACCCAGCATTTCGAAGAAGCTCTGGCCTTCGTGCAGGTTGCCGAGGTGCAGCTCTTCTTCTTTATTAGTGTCGTACGGGTTGACCAGCGACAGCACGATAAAGGTGCTGAACATGTTCAATACCAGCGCCGCCACCACGAACTTGGCGTCCAGCATGGTCATGTAGGCGCCGACGATGGACATGGACACCGTAGACATCGCGGTCGCCGCCATGGTGTACATGCGCTTTTCCGACATCTTGCCCAGGATATCCTTGTAGGCGATGAAGTTTTCGGATTGGCCGAGGATCAGCGAACTGACGGCGTTGAATGACTCCAGCTTGCCCATGCCGTTCACTTTCGACAGCACGGTACCGATAATGCGGATGATGAACGGCAGCACCTTGATGTACTGCAGAATACCGATCAGCGCCGAAATGAAGACGATCGGGCACAGCACCTTCAGGAAGAAGAACGCCAGGCCTTTGTCGCCCATGCCGCCGAACACGAAATCAGTCCCTTGTCCCGCAAACCCGAGCAGTTTGTCAAACAGCGCGGCAAATCCTTTTACGAAGCCCAAACCCGCTTCCGAATGCAGGAAAAAGTAGGCCAGCAGTACTTCGATAACCAGTAATTGAATAACATAGCGAATGCGGATGCTTTTGCGATCGCGGCACACCAACAGGGCCAGGATCGCCACCACCACTATCGCCAACGCAAAGTGCGCAATATGGGACATGTTTGCTCCAAATTTGAGGCAGGCTGAATTTCGGCTGTCATTTTATGTAACGCTACGTTTAAAAACGAGACTTCTATTGCAAATATGGAAAATCATAGCGGGAGTTCTCCTAAAGTGTTGCGCAAAAGCATAAAAAATCAAGACGTTAAATCGGCAATAGGAAATTCGTATTCTTGTGCTAACCTGTCTTTCAGGGGTATTGCAGCCAAAATCCCATCAGAAAAGCACGGAAATCGGCAAGCTCCGCGCTGAACCCTTCGATAAAACCGTTAATGTTGGCTATTACAGAGATAAGTTTTACCGCTCTAAATGCGCTTGATAATTATTATCATTTATATAGAGTGGAGATAAACGTAATTTCAGTAAGGGTTCAACATATGCTGAACAGTCGCGTGGTTGAAACCACCTCCGGTCGCTCCGCCAGAAAAATCAAACTCTCGCTGATGGGACCTGCCTTCATCGCCGCTATCGGTTATATCGACCCCGGTAACTTCGCCACCAACATCCAGGCCGGCGCCTCGTTCGGCTACAGCCTGCTGTGGGTGGTAGTTTGGGCCAACGTGATGGCGATGCTGATCCAGCTGTTGTCCGCCAAGCTGGGCATCGCCACCGGGAAAAATCTGGCCGAGCACATTCGCGATCGCTTTCCGCGGCCGGCGGTGTGGGCCTATTGGGTGCAGGCGGAGATCATCGCCATGGCGACCGATCTGGCCGAGTTTATCGGCGCGGCGATCGGCTTCAAGCTGCTGCTCGGCGTTTCCCTGCTGCAGGGCGCGGTGCTGACCGGTATCGCCACCTTTTTAATCTTGATGCTGCAAAAGCGCGGGCAAAAGCCGCTGGAGCTGGTGATTGGCGGCCTGCTGCTGTTCGTCGCCGCCGCTTATATCGTCGAGCTGGCGTTCTCCCAGCCGCAGCTTGCGCCGCTGCTGAAGGGCATGGCGCTGCCCGATCTGCCCAACGGCGATGCGGTATTTCTGGCCGCCGGGGTATTGGGCGCCACCATCATGCCGCACGTGATCTACCTGCATTCGTCGCTTACCCAAATCGGCGGCGAGCACGACAAGGCGGAGCGCTATGCCGCCACCAAAGTCGACGTCGCCGTGGCCATGACCATTGCCGGTTTTGTCAACCTGGCGATGATGGCCACCGCCGCCGCCGCGTTTCATTTCAGCGGCCACAGCGGCATCGCCGATCTCGACGTGGCCTACCTGACGCTGCAACCGCTGCTCGGGCAAGCCGCCGCCACCGTGTTCGGCCTGAGCCTGGTGGCCGCCGGCCTCTCCTCTACCGTGGTGGGCACGCTGGCGGGGCAGGTGGTGATGCAGGGGTTCGTGCATTTCCATATTCCGCTGTGGCTGCGGCGTGCGGTGACCATGCTGCCGTCGTTTATCGTCATCATGCTGGGGATGGACGCCACGCGCATTCTGGTGCTGAGCCAGGTGCTGCTCAGCTTCGGCATTGCGCTGGCGCTGGTGCCGCTGCTGGCTTTCACCGGCAATCGGGCGCTGATGGGGGAGATGGTCAACGGCCCTGTGGTGCAAAACCTGGGCAAGCTGATCGTGCTGGTGGTGGTGGGATTGAACGGCTACCTGCTGATCGGCAGCGTACTGTAGGCGAAAATAGCGCGGGCCGGCATTGCGCCGGCCCGTCGTCGTTAATCGCGGTCGTCATCGCCGTGGCGGCGCCAACGATCGCGGTCATGATCGTGGTGGTGCTTTTTCTCTTTCTTCCAGTGGTGCTTATCGTAATGCCTGTCGTATTTACGATAGCGTCCTTCATGATAGTAATAGTGTTTGCGCCAGTAGTCGCGGTCGCGCCAGCGATAGCCGTCCCAGTAGTAACCGCGGCGGCTGCGGTCGCCGAGATAGCGCCCCTGATGGCCTTGCCACCAGTCGCGATCGCGCCAGTCGTAACCGTCCCAGTAACGGCCGCGATTGTCCCGATCGCCGATGCGCAGTGAAACGCCCGGCATCAGATCGATGCTGATCCCTTCGGCGTGCGCCTGCTGTGCGGCGGGCAGTACCGTCGCCGCCAAGATGGCGGCCAAGAGCAGAGGTTTAAACATGACTTCTCCTTTCCGCTTGCGCGGCCTGGCCGTTTGTCACTTTATGAAGCGCGTTCATCAGTTTAAAAAAGCGGCCTTATCGTTATTTTTGCTGCAATATCGGCATCATAGCGCCGGCGCATAGGGTTGAATCTGAGAGCCACTCTGAAAACGGCGACGAAGGCCAAGATTTGAGATTTTTCTGGGGTATCGCCGCTCGATTGAGCGGCGGAATTTGTAAGCGATTACAATAAGATTTTCTCGATCTGCGCGAGTTCTTCTTCACTGAAGTGGCGATTGGCCAGCATGCCCACCGCGTCTTCTATCTGCGCATTCTTGCTGGCGCCGATCAGCACCGAGGTAACGCGATCGCCGCGCAGCACCCAGGCCAGCGCCATTTGCGACAGCTTCTGCCCGCGTTGCCGCGCCAGCGCATCGAGGCGGCGCACCTTGTCCAGCCGCTCGGCGGTCAACTGCTCCGGTTGCAGGAAGCGGCTGCCGCTGGCGGCGCGGGAATCTTGCGGAACGCCGTGCAGGTAGCGGTCGGTCAGCAGGCCGCCCGCCAGCGGCGAGAAGGCGATCGAGCCGACGCCATGTTCCGCCAGCGTATCCAGCAGCGCCGTCTCCGGCCCGCGTTCCAACATCGAATACTTCGGCTGGTGGATCACGCACGGCGTGCCGAGCCGCTGTAGAATGTCGAATGCCTGCCGCGCACGCTCGGCCGGGTAGTTGGACAGGCCGACATACAGCGCTTTGCCCTGGCGCACCAACAAATCCAGCGCCGCCATGGTTTCTTCCAGCGGCGTCTCCGGATCCGGCCGATGATGATAAAAGATATCCACATACTCCAGCCCCATGCGCTTCAGGCTCTGATCGAGGCTGGCGACCAGGTACTTTTTCGAGCCCCAATCACCGTAGGGGCCGGGCCACATGGTGTAACCGGCTTTGGACGAAACGATCAGCTCATCGCGCCAGGCCCGCAGATCGGCGTTGAGTATGCGGCCAAAGTTCTCCTCGGCGGCGCCGGGCGGCGGGCCGTAGTTATTGGCCAGATCGAAATGGGTAATGCCGCGATCGAAGGCGCAGCGGATCAGGCCGCGGGCGTTGTCGTACAGCGTGGCGTCGCCGAAATTGTGCCACAGTCCGAGCGAGACGGCGGGCAGCTTCAGCCCGCTGCGGCCGCAGCGCCGGTATTCCATGTCTTGATAACGTGAGGGGGAGGCTGGGTAGGACATAGTTATCCTTGTCGGCGAGAGGTGAAGTGCTTTGAGTGTATACGTTTTCACAACGCGCTGCCGGGGGAGCGATCACAGCGCCGGCATGTAACGCCAGGTTGCCGATCGACGCAGGAATCCCTGTTCGAAATTTGAACAGCATCTTCGATACTTAAAGGTAATCGCTCCAGCTGCAGACAGGTGATGATCATGACTCAGACCTATACGGTGGCCGATTATCTGCTCGATCGTCTGGCCCAAATCGGCATCCGTCATTTCTTCGGCGTGCCGGGGGATTACAACCTGCAATTCCTCGATCACGTCCTCGCCCATCCGCAAATCACCTGGGTAGGCTGCGCCAACGAACTGAACGCCGCCTACGCCGCCGACGGCTATGCGCGCTGCAAACCGGCGGCCGCGCTGCTCACCACCTTTGGCGTCGGCGAGCTGAGCGCGTTGAACGGGGTGGCCGGCAGCTACGCCGAGTACCTGCCGGTGATCCACGTGGTCGGCACGCCGGCGCAGCGCGCTCAGCGCGCCGGTGATTTGCTGCACCATTCGCTGGGGGATGGCGACTTCACCCACTTCGCCCGCATAGCCAAAGAGGTGACCGTCGCGCAGGCCGACCTGACCGCCGACAACGCCGCAGAGGAGATCGACCGCCTGATCGGCGTCGCCTTGCTGGAACATCGCCCGGTTTACCTGATGTTGCCCAGCGACGTCGCACAGGCGCCGCTGCCGAGTAAACCGGCGCCGCTGATGCTGCGCCAGGCCAAACTGTCGCGCAGCGCATTGCAGGCGTTTATCGCCGCGGCGCGCGAAAAGCTGCTGTCGGCGCGGCGGGTATCGCTGCTGGCGGACTTCCTGGCCGATCGCTTCGGTGCCGAAGCAGCGCTGGACGAGTGGCTGCAGGAGGTCGACATTCCGCACGCTACGCTGCTGCTCGGCAAAGGCGTGCTGGATGAGAACCGCGCCGGTTTTGTCGGTACCTACTGCGGCGGTGCCAGCGATCCGGCGGTGAAACAGCTTATCGAAAACGCCGATGTGGTGATCAACGTCGGCGTGCGTTTGACCGACACCATTACCGCCGGTTTCACGCATCATCTGCCGGTGGAAAAATGCATCGACATTCAGCCGTTCGAAGCCTGGGTCGGGCGGCAGCGCTTTAGCCGCATTCCGATGCGCGACGCGGTGCGGGCGCTACATCGCCTGAGCCTGTCGCTGGCGTCGCGTTGGCCGTTGCCGCCGATCGTCCGCCCGGCGCTGCCGGAAGGCGATGGGGAAGGGCTGGATCAGCACGCCTTCTGGCGGCAGATGCAGGATTTCCTGCGGCCCGGGGATATCGTGCTGGCCGATCAGGGCACCGCCTGTTTTGGTGCGGCGGCGCTGACGTTGCCGCGCGGCTGCCGGTTGATCGTGCAGTCGCTCTGGGGCTCGATCGGCTATACCCTGCCGGCGACGTTCGGCGTGCAGACCGCCGAACCGCAGCGCCGGGCAGTGCTGCTGATTGGCGACGGCGCCGCGCAGCTGACCGTGCAGGAGCTGGGTTCGATGTTGCGCGACGGGCTTAAACCGGTGATCTTCGTGCTGAATAATCAGGGATATACCGTCGAGCGCGCCATTCACGGGCCGGAGCAACGTTATAACGACATCGCGCGCTGGAACTGGACGCAGTTGCCGCCTGCGCTGGCCGGCGAGCGGCCGGTGAAGGCGCTGCGGGTCAGCGATTCGGACGGCTTGCGCCAGGCGCTGCGCGAGGTAGCCGACGGCGATCGGCTGGCCTTCATTGAAGTGATGCTGCCGAAGATGGACATTCCCGAGCTGCTCGACACCGTTTCGCGCGCCATCCAGGCGCGCAACGCCGCCGCTTAAGGCAGGGAATCGCCCAGCAGGCGCTTCAGCACCCAGAACCCCGCCGGGCCCGGCGGGGTCAGTTTTGACCATACCGCATCCACCGAGATCATTTTCGGCCAGCCGCGCGGCCGCAGCTCGGTCAGCATATTGTGGCCGTATTGTTGCACCAGCCAGTGCGGCAATACCGCCCAGCCGAACCCCTGTTCCGCCATCTCCAGCAGCAGCAGATAGCTGGGCGCCGACCAAACCAGGCCGCCTTGTCTGGCCGCTTCGGCGCCGGTGTAGGTGTTCAGGATCAGCTGTCGGGTGCTGGACAACTGCTCCGGCGTCGGCGCGGCGGCCTGCGCCAGCGGATGCTGGTGGGCGACAAACAGCCCCATGTCGGTTTGTTCCGGCAAACGAGAGAAGGCGATATCCGGCGGGTAGCTTTTTTGCACTTCCACCATGCCCAAATGCGCGCGGCCGCTTTGCAGCAGATCGATAACGTCGCCATCTTCGGCGATCATCCACTCCAGCTCAATCTCCGGGTAACGCCGTTCGAATTGTTGCATCAATTGATCGTGATGCTTGGGTTGATAGGTATCGGAGAACACCATGCTCAGGCGCGGTTCGACCTCGCCCGCCAGTTGAATGCTCAGGGCGTCGAGCCGCTCGCTGGCGGCGAGGATCGCCTGCACATGCCCCAGCACTTTGCGGCCGGCGGCGGTGAGCACCGGCTGGCGCGCGCTGCGATCGAACAGCGTCAATGCCAGGTCGGCCTCCAGATTGGCGATGGCGGTGCTGATGGTGGATTGGCTTTTGCGCAGCTTGCGCGCGGCGGCGGAAAACGAGCCGAGGGCGGCGGCTTCGACAAACGCGTGCAGCGCTTCCGGGGAATAGTGCATAAACTATCTACTTTATCGATGGTATCTATTTTCAATCTACCCAAAAAAGCGATGATAATCACCTGACTTTCGCAACAACTGTCGGAAAAAAGGTGATGTATGCAACTGCAAAACAAGTCTCTCATTGAACGTATCGTCCACGCCGTTGGTTTCGAGGTGATTGCCGTGATGATCGTTTCTCCGCTGGGGGCATGGCTGCTTAATCGTTCGATGGTGCAAATCGGCGCATTGGCGGTGGCCTTGGCGACCATCGCCATGGTCTGGAATATGGTTTACAACACGGTGTTCGACCGTCTGTGGCCGGTCAGCCGGGTCGTCCGCAACCTGAAGGTGCGTGTGCTGCACGCCGTCGGCTTTGAAGCCGGTTTTATCCTGATCGGCGTGCCGATCGCCGCCTGGATGCTGAATATTTCCGTATTGCAGGCCTTTATGCTGGAGATCGGTTTCTTCCTGTTCTTCCTGCCGTACACCATGGCCTATAACTGGCTGTACGACACGCTGCGCCAGCGCTGGTTCGAAGCGCGCCAGCCGATCAATTCCGGCGCTGAATAAGGCGTCGTCAGCCCGGCGATTCTCGGTAAGGTCAGAGGATTGTCGCAACAGGCTGAGGAAAGAAAAATGAAAGTGTTGGGCTTGCTGGGTGGCATGAGCTGGGAATCCACCATTCCGTATTACCGCACCATCAACGAGCAGGTAAAGGCGCGCCTCGGCGGGCTGCATTCGGCCAAAATCGTGCTCTACAGCGTCGATTTTCAGGAGATCGAGCGCTTGCAGCACCAGGGCGATTGGGACGGCGCCGGCCGATTGCTGGCCGCCGCCGCGGTGGCGTTGCGCGCCGCCGGCGCCGAAGCCATCGTGATCTGCACCAACACCATGCACAAGGTGGCGGAGGCGGTCGAGCAGGCCAGCGGCCTGCCGCTGATCCACATCGCCGACGCCACGGCGCTGCAGGTGCGGGAAAAAAACATTCGCCGCGTCGGGCTGCTGGGCACGCGCTTTACCATGGAGCAGACCTTCTACCGTGGCCGCCTGCAGGAATTGCACGGCATTGAGGTGGTGACGCCGGTCAGCGCCGATCGCGACATCGTACACCGCATCATCTATGACGAACTGTGCCTCGGTAAAATTCGCGACGCCTCGCGCGACGAGTATCGCCGGATCATCAGCGATCTGGAGCAGCAGGGCGCGCAGGGGATTATTTTCGGCTGCACCGAGATAGGGTTGTTGGTGAGCGAGCAGGATGCCTCGGTGCCGGTGTTCGACACCACCGCGATCCACGCCCGCGCCGCCGCGGCGTTCGCGCTGGCCTAATCGTCGTGCGGCGGTTGCCGGCGGTTCACCAGCATCAGCGGTTTGCCCGCCAGCGCCAGCCAGGCGGGCAGCATCACGATGCACAAGACCGGCAGCAGGTGCAGATCCGGCACCACCGCCACCGCCATGAACAGGCTGAGCCAGCCGTCGCGCGTCACCACCAGCACCAGCCCCATGATGGCGCAGGAGACGGTGATCGCCGCCGGCACCGCCGGAACGTGCTGGTGCAGCATCAGCCCCAGCGCCACGCCGACGAACACCGCCGGGAAGATGCGCCCGCCGCGAAAGCCGCTGGCGGCGGCGATCACCAGCGCCGCCAGCTTGGTCAGGGTAATGGCCAACAGCGCCGGCACCGAATAGCCGTCGTCTTGCGCGAGGCGCTTCATTTCATCCAGCCCTTTGAACAGGGTAATCTCTCCGCCCACCAGCGCCAGCAGGCCCAGCACAAAACCCCCCAGCCCTAACATCAACACCGGATTCTTCATCGAATGGAACAGGCGGTGAACGTGCGGGAAGCACCACAGCGCCACCATGCCGAGCGCGATGGCGATCAGCGCCACGATGGCGCCGCTGAAGATGTCCGGCAGCCGCGTCACGTCGTAGGCGTCGAGCTGTAGGGCGAAATTGGGCACGAAGAACATCTGGGTGGTGACCGCGCCGGCGGCGGCGGCCACCAGCGGGGCGAACAGGCGATCCCACAGCGGCGTTTCGTTATTGCCCGCCAGGGTTTGCGAGAAGATCAGCGCGGCGGCGACCGGCGTGCCGAACATCGCGCCGATGGTGCCCGCAGCCGCCAGGATGATCCAGTCCATGCGCGGCACCTTCGGCAGCAGGCGCGCACCGGCGGCCGCTACCAGCGCGATATTGATGGCGGTGATCGGGTTCTCCGGCCCCAGGCTGACGCCGCCGGCCAGGCCGACGATCAGCGCCAACCCCAGCCCCGGCAGGGCGGAGAGCGGCAGCGGCATGCCGATCAGCGATTCCGTCGCCGGGTCCGGCCCGGCGTGGCCCGGCATATAACGCACGATAAGGCCCACCGCCACGCCGGTCAGCGTCAGCATCGCGACCGGCCACCAGGGCGACTGGGCATCCAGGCTCAGCGCATCGGGCAGCGTCACCCACAGTAATTGCTGCAGCGCGGCGGCGACTTTCATCACCAGCAGCAGCACCAGACTGGAAGCGGAACCGATAATCAGCGCAGGCAAAGCAAAGGCCAACATGGCATTGGCGCGCGGATGCAGCATGGGTAATCCCTTGTCGATGCCTCCCTACAGGGCAGGGAGAGCGGGTGGTTGGGCTGTGGCCACAGCTTGCCAGACTATCGGCGCGCAGGCACGCATTGATATTGCCCGGCGGCGATGACGGTTAACAGTCGTCTGGGGGCGTTTTTTGCCGCAATTTGTTTCAAGGCGCGGCGTCGCGGGCAAGCTGAAACGTTTTTTGTGATCCGGATCGCTATTGGGGTGCAGATCCGGGGCGGGTGATTGTTGTTTTCGCAGCAGGATTTTACAGTGTGGGCAGCTTTTTATTTTTCATTTTGCGGAGACGAAATCAATGACCTATGCCCTCGTGGGTGATGTTGGCGGCACCAATGCCCGCCTGGCGTTGTGCACTGTTGCGACGGGTGAAATTACCCAGGCGAAAACCTATTCCGGCCTGGAGTTCGACAGCCTGGAGGCGGTGATCCGCCAATACCTGAAAGCGTGCGATATCGAGGTGCAGGACGCCTGTATCGCGATCGCCTGCCCGGTGACCGAAGACTGGGTGGCGATGACCAACCACAGCTGGGCGTTCTCGATCAAAGAAATGAAGGCCAGCCTGGGGCTGAGCCACCTGGAAGTGATCAACGATTTCACCGCCGTCTCGATGGCGATCCCGATGCTTTCGCCGGATGACGTGCTGCAGTTTGGCGGCGGCGATGCGCAGCCGGGCAAACCGATCGCGGTGTACGGCGCCGGCACAGGGCTGGGCGTCGCCCACCTGGTGCACGTCGATCGCCGCTGGGTCAGCCTGCCGGGCGAGGGCGGCCATGTCGATTTCGCGCCGAACAGCGAAGAAGAGGACATCATTCTGGAGGTGCTGCGCGGTGAAGTGGGGCACGTTTCCGCCGAGCGCGTGCTATCCGGGCCGGGTCTGGTCAATCTGTATCGCGCCATCGTCAAGGCGGACAACCGCCTGCCGGAAAAATGGGAGCCGAAGGACATCACCGAGCGGGCGCTGGCAGACAGCTGTATCGATTGCCGCCGCGCGCTGTCGCTGTTTTGCGTGATCATGGGGCGCTTCGGCGGCAACCTGGCGCTGAATCTGGGCACCTTTGGCGGCGTGTACATCGCCGGCGGCATCGTGCCGCGCTTTATGGAATTCTTCAAGGCCTCGGGCTTCCGCGCCGCCTTCGAAGACAAAGGGCGTTTCCGTGACTATGTGCGCGACATCCCGGTGTTCATGATAACGCACGGCCAGCCGGGCCTGCTGGGTGCCGGCGCGCATCTGCGCCAGACGCTGGGCATGCAGCTGTAAGCCCAGAGATGAAGTAATAAAAAAAGGGGGCGCAACCCGCAGGTTGCGCCCCTTGTCGTTTTCGTGGGGGATCAGGCTTTGGCCAACTCCGCCGTCTGGGCGGTTTCTGCCGTTTCCGCTTCCACCGCTTTCGGCGCTTTGATGAACAGCGTAATCAGCAGGGAGGCGGCGGACAGGACGCCAATCACCATGAAGGTGGCGTGGAAGCCGCCGAAGTATTTGGCGACGAACGAACCGGCCAGCGCGCCCAGGCCGAAGCCCTGGTAGATGATGCCGTAGTTTTTGCTGTGGTTTTTCAGGCCGAAGAAGTCGCCGACAATCGCCGGGAATACGGTGATGTTGCCGCCGAAGCAGAAGGCCACCGCGCCGACGCAGATGAAGAACAGCGTGTGGTTCAGGGTCATGAAGCTCAGCGCGACAATCGCCAGCACGGTAACCAGCATGGTGAAGCTGATGACGCGCATGCGGCCCACTTTATCGGACAGCGTACCCAGGATGATGCGGCCGGCGGTGTTGAAGATGGCGACGGCGGACACGGTGTTGGCGGCGGTGGCCAAATCCATCCCGGCCAGTTGAACGCCCATGTCTTTCACGATGCCGATGAGGTACAGACCGCTCATGCAGGCCGCGAAGAAGATGGTGAACAGCAGGTAGGCTTCTTTGGTGGCCAGCATCTGGCGCACGCTGAAGTCGTTGCCCAGACCGTTGGCGCCTTGCTGCGCGGCGTTGGTCGCCAGCACCGGCTCTTTCAGCAGCAGGGAACCGACGACGATCAGACCCATCACGATGGCACCCCAGTAGAAGAAGGCGCCGGAAACGCCGACGTCGGCGATCAGGGCGGCGTTGACGTATTTGAACAGCAGGCTGCCGCTGCCGAATGCGCCGACGGAGATGCCGGAAATCAGGCCTTTATTGGCCGGGAACCACTTAATCAGGTTGGACAGAGTGGAGATGTAGGCGATACCGACCGCAAAGCCCACCACCACGCCGGCCAGCAGGTAGATCATGTCAAGCGAGCTGACGTGGGCGCTGGCGATCAGGCCCAGGCCGACCAGAATGCCGGAACACAGCGTCAGGTTGCGGATGCCGAAGCGCTCTTGCAGCTTGCCGGCGAACAGCGTGGCGAAGGCCAGGAAGAAGCTGGTGATGGAGAAGGTGGTGGCGACGTCCGCCAGTCCCCAGTGGAACTTGTCGACCAGCGGCTGGTTGAACAGGCTCCAGGTGTAGATGGTGCCCAGGCCCATCTGACAGATGATGGTGCCGAGAACGATTAAGCTGCGATTTGCCGGTTTGGTGTTCATGGCCGGTCTCCTTCCTGTGTGTGCGTTGCCGGGCGTGAGCCGCTGGCTGAAATTTGCGGGGTGAAGCTGTGTTCCCGCGGTATGGGCTTATTATATGGCCGGCCCCCCCGGCGGGCGGCGGATCGGGAATGAGTTGCACGGCGGAAGGAATGAAATGCATGTTATGCGGCGTGAGTTGCCGTTTTTGCGCCGAAAAGCGCGTGAAATGCCGTGGGTGGCACGTGATCTACATCAAAGATATCAACGATTTATTGTTAACTGCCGGTGAACGATTGTGGTGAGATTGTGAAGGATGCGTCTGAAAGGCGTAAATCGGCATTGCGCCTATAGAGCGGCGATGAGCGCGGGACTATGTTATCTGCGATCGGACGAGGTCCGCTCTGCAGGAGTCCATGAAATGAAAAAAACGCTGTTGTTACTGGCCGCGCTGCTGGCGCTGCCGCTGGCGAGCCACGCCGACGTGTCCATCGGCGTGAACGTGCCGGGCCTGTCGTTGCATATCGGCGATCGCGATAATCGCGGCCACTACTGGGACGGCTATCGCTGGCGCGATCCGCGCTGGTGGGCCGATCACCACCGGTATGAACGCCCGCGCGGGTACTATTATGGCCCGCCGCCACGGGTGATTTACTACGGGCCGCCGCGGCGCGACTGGCGAGACCGGCCGCATTACCGCATGCCGCCACCGCCGCCGCCCGGCTATTACTACCGTCCGGGCCCGCGCTGGTAAGCGCTTACAGGCGCATCAGCTGGCGAAACTCTTTCACCTTGCTGCGGCTGACCGGCACTTCAAACTCAAGATCGCTCAGCCGCAGAATGTAGGTATTGTTGAACCAGGGCACGATCTCGCGGATCTTCGCCAGGTTAACGCAGTAAGAGCGATGGCAGCGGAAGAAATGCGCTTCCGGCAGCCGGCCGTAAAACTCGGTGATGTTCATCGGCATCACGAACTCTTCCCGGCGGGTATAGACCCGCGTCACCTTTTCATCGGCGGCGGCGTAGTAGATGTCGTTGATGTCGGTAACGATGATCCGCTCGTCTTTGATCAGGTTGATGCTGTGGCTGCCGCGGCTCGGCGCGCTGGCCGGTTCCGCCGCGCCGGCGGGGCGCTGATGCAGCGCCTCCAGCTTTTGCAGCATGGTGACGATGCGGGCTTCGTGATAGGGCTTGAGGATATAGTCGAACGCCTCGATCTCGAACGCTTCCACCGCGTGCTCTTTATAGGCGGTGATGAACACGATCGACGGGCGATGCGCGAACTTGCTGATGTTTTGCGCCAGCAGCACGCCGTCCAGCGACGGGATATTGATGTCGAGGAAAATGGCGTCGACCTGGTGGGTTTGCAGGTATTTCAGGACGTCGAGGCCGTCCTCGAAGCTGGCGACGATATCGATATTGCTGTGTTTCTTGATCAGGTAGCTGAGTTCTTCCTGCGCGAGGAATTCGTCTTCCACGATGATGGCTTTCATGAGGCCTCCCCGACCGGCGGCGCGCTCGGTTCCTGATGCAGCTTGCCGCCGTTTTTGCTGATGTAGAACGCGATTTCGGTGCCCGGCTCCAGGCGGCGGATATGCAGCCCTTCACCATACAGCAGCGACACGCGGTGGTGCACGTTGAGCAGGCCGATATTGTGGCCCGGCATCTCGTTGCGCGCCACCCGGTCGATGGTTTCCTGATTGATGCCGTGGCCGGTATCCTTCACCGAAATCTTCACCCGATCGCCCTGATCTTTCACCGCGATCACCACCACCCCTTTACCCTTGCAGGGCTGGATGCCGTGCACGATGGCGTTTTCCACCAGCGGCTGGATCAGCAGGCTGGGAATGCGCACCGAGACGTCGTCGTCGATGTCGTAAATCACCGTCAGCTTGGCGCCGAAGCGCGCCTGTTCGATGGCGATATAGTCCTGAATCTGATGCAGCTCCTTGCGGATATCGATCAGTTCGTCGTTCAGCTCCAGGTTGTAGCGCAGGTAGCGCGACAGATTGATGATCAGCTGGCGCGCGGTGTCCGGATTCAGGCGGATAGAGGAAGAGATGGCGTTCAGCGCGTTGAACAGGAAGTGCGGGTTGATCTTGCTCTGCAGCGCGCGCATTTCGGCTTTGTCCGCCATCTGGCGCAGATGCTCGATGCGGGAAACCTCTATCTGCGTGGAGATGATCTGCGACAGCCCGACCGCCATTACCTTCAGCGTGTTGGTGATCTGGTGGGCGTGGCAGTAGTAAATTTTCAGCGCGCCGGTCACTTCGCCTTTTTCCCACAGCGGCACCACCAGCTGCGAATGGATCTGCGGCGCGGCCGGGTTTTCCAGGTTGTTCTTGATGATGATTTTGCCGTGGCGAATGCTTTCGCGGGTGACGCGGCTCAGCCCTTCGCGGCCGATCGGGTAGGCTTCGCGCCCTACGCCGACGTAGGCCAGCACCTGGTGGGTATCGGTGATTGCCACCGCGTCGGCGCGGATGTCCTGGCGGATGATATCGCAGATGGTGGCCAGCGATTCGCTGTTGATGTTGCGGAAATAGGGCAGCGTCTTGTGGGCGATATCCAGCGCCAGCTTGGCCTGGCGCGCGGCGATCACCTCTTTTTCATCCTCGACGCTCTGCACCAGCAGCACGATCAGGCCGATGCACACCGTGCCGAGGATCATCGGCAGGGCAATCTGCGACACGATGTCCAACCCAAGCTCGGTCGGCTTGGCCCACAGCACGATCAGCAGCATGGTGAGGGATTCGCACAGCATGCCGCCGACGATGCCGGCGCGCCAGCGCTGCTCTTTTTTCACCTTGAGGTTGATGTAGCCGGCGCTGATGCCGGCGATGATGCTGGTGATAAGGCAAGGCACCGAGGTGATGCCGCCGATGTCGATCAGATAGCGATGCACCCCGGCGACGATGCCGGTGACGATCCCCACCCAGGGGCCGAACAGGATGCCGCCGGCCATGATGGCGATGACGCGCACGTTGACCAGCGACCCTTCGACGTTGATGCCGGAGTAGGTGCTGAACAGCGCGAACAGCGAGAAGATCGCCGTGACGATGCCGAGCTCGAGCGGCGTATGGTCTTCTTTTTGCAGCAGTTGGCGGAACAGCCGGGTGCGGGTCAGGAAAAACAGACAGATCAACATCAGCGCGGCGCGATCAAACACCGCCAACAGCATTTCAAAAAAAGGGTGCACGACGGGTTCTCGCTGCGGCCTACGGATGGCGGCAGTATACCACAGCGAAAGGGGCCCGTGGCGCGCGCCACGGGCGGGGGATCAGCCCATGCCGAGCTGCGCTTTGCCCAGCGGCGTCAGCAGGTCGACGGTGGCGCGGCCGTCGAAATCCACCTCGAAGTCGTCGGGGGCGAAGTCCGGCGGCGTTCTGCCGTCGATAAAGCTCGGCAGCTGGCGCTGCAGATAGGCGTCGTTTTTCGTGCAGCCCGGCGCGGCGGCGATGTACATCACGTTGCTGTCGAACTCGCCGTTATGCTCGTTCTCCACCGCGTGGATCACGTCGCAGTGCCAAAATACCGTGTCGCCCGGCTCCAGATCGGGAATAGGGGAAATCCCACTTAATAAAAGGGGATGCCATTTTTCCGAGATCGACAGCGCGCGCCCCGGCGCCGCATCGCACAGATCGTCGTCGGCGACGTCGTCCTGCAGCGCGCGCAGCAGCACATAGGCCATGGCATTGGCGATCGGCACCAGGTTCAGCGTGCCGGCATTGGTGCGCTGCGGCGTCAGCGCCGTCCAACCCTGGAAGGTGCGGAACATCGAACAGACCGCCGGCGAGGCTATCTCGCGCACCTCGGTGCGGCCGTCGGCGGCGAAGGGATCGTACTGCTGCCAGTCGCCGGAGAAAACGTGGCGATACACATAGCGGAAGTTTTCGTCCAGCCAGCGCTCGATGGTGCCGCTGTCGACGTGCGGCGACAGACCCAGCGACGAGGAGTTCGGCGGGCGGCGGCGGGTACGATCGGCATAGGTGGCGACGCGGGTCGGATCGAAATGCTGTTTGCCGTTGCTCTCGGTGGCCCATAGGCTGTTGAGGAACACCTGCACCGCATGCATGCGCGCATCCTGCCGCGCCTCGACCTGCGGTTTCGACCAATAGATGCCGTAGATCTGCGGTTTGCTGGCGGCCAGCTTGCCGAAATAGTTGTCTTCGGCGGCGTTTTTCAACCGCTCGACGAAGTTGTTGCGCTCGAGGTAGTCGCCGATTTCCCGGTTCCAGCCCTCGGCCTTGGCGCGGGGAAACACGCCGCGAATGGCGCAGGCGCCGCGCTGTTTGATCAGCGCTATCTGCTGCTCGCTGACGCGCTGCTGCAGGATATCTTCCGCGTCGATCTGCGGCACCGGATTGTGGCCGGCGGCCAGCTCGCGCCGGATCTGTTCGACCTGGCCGCGGATGTTCTCTTCCAGCGCCAGAAATACGTCGCGGTAGTTCGGCAATGCCTGGCGCAGCTGGCGCTTGACGTTAACGATCGTCTGCGGAATATCGTCGATGACTAAAGAGGCCATGGTGTTCTCCTCGTGCCGCGTGAGTGACTGCGGCGAGCGGTTGTAGGGAATCGGGCAAGACGTTATGGTTTTGTGGTTTTAACGTGAATGATTATCGGCAACCAATCGGGGAAAATAAAGAGATATCTTTCATTCGTAAGTTCCTCTTTTTCGTTTTTCGGAGATTTTATGAAGCTGGTCACTGAACGTCTGTACTTACAGTCGATAACCGCCGAGGATTGGCCGCTGTTTTTGCGCCTGTACCAAGATCCCGAGGTGATCCGTTACATCTCCGATCCGCGCAGCGAAGCGGAGATCCGCGCCCGGTTCGAGGAGCGGCTGCCGGCCTGGGACAAACACGGTGAGCAGTGGCTGTGCCTGGTGATGCGTGAGAAGCACAGCGGGGAGGCGGTGGGCGTTACCGGCTTTCGCCCGCAGTGGGTGCCGTATCGGCAGGCGGAAGTGGGATACGGGAGTTTGCCTGCCGGCCAGGGCAAGGGCTATGGCAAGGAGTCGCTGCGGGCGGTGCTGGATTTTGCGGTGAACGCCTGCGGTTTTCACAAGCTGACCGCCACCGTGACCGCGGGCAACCTCGCTTCGCGCGGCCTGCTGGAGTCGTGCGGTTTTCAGCTGGAAGGCACGCTGCGCGACAACTACCGTCTGGCGGGGCAGTGGTGCGACGACTGGCTGTTTGGGCTGCTGGCGGCGGAGTTTCAGGGCGGCAAATAAAAATATCGCGCCGGGTATCGACAAGCTCGTCGGCGCTGCGCTATGTTCGATATTCGGTCAGTTCGCTGGCCAGCGTCGCTCGGACGGTCCGGGCGCTAACGTCTATCGAGGAATCCCCTATGGCTGATAACAGTCCACAGCGCCGTTTCACGCGCATTGAACGCCTTCCCCCTTACGTATTCAACATCACCGCCGAACTGAAGATGGCCGCACGCCGTCGCGGCGAGGATATTATCGACTTCAGCATGGGTAACCCCGACGGCCCGACGCCGCCGCACATCGTGGAAAAACTGTGCGCCGTCGCCCAGCGCGACGACACCCACGGTTATTCCACCTCGCGCGGCATTCCGCGCCTGCGTCGCGCCATTTCGCGCTGGTATGCCGACCGTTATCAGGTGGATATCGATCCGGAAAGCGAAGCCATCGTCACTATCGGTTCGAAAGAGGGGCTGGCGCACCTGATGCTGGCGACCCTCGATCACGGCGATACCGTGCTGGTGCCGAACCCCAGCTACCCGATCCACATTTACGGCGCGGTGATCGCCGGCGCCCAGGTGCGTTCGGTGCCGCTGGTGGACGGCGTGGATTTCTTCGGTGAGCTGGAGCGCGCCATTCGGGAAACCATTCCGCGCCCGAAAATGATGATCCTCGGCTTCCCGTCCAACCCGACCGCGCAGTGCGTGGAGCTGGATTTCTTCGAGCGGGTGGTGGCGCTGGCCAAGCAGTACAACGTGCTGGTGATCCACGATCTGGCCTATGCCGATATCGTCTATGACGGCTGGCAAGCGCCGTCGATCATGCAGGTGCCGGGAGCGAAAGACATTGCGGTGGAGTTCTTCACCCTGTCGAAAAGCTACAACATGGCCGGCTGGCGCATCGGTTTCATGGTCGGCAACCCCGAGCTGGTCAGCGCGCTGGCGCGCATCAAGAGCTATCACGACTACGGCACCTTTACGCCGCTGCAGGTGGCGGCCATCGCCGCGCTGGAGGGCGATCAGCAGTGCGTGCGCGATATCGCCGAGCAGTATCGGCAGCGCCGCAACGTGTTGGTGAAGGGGCTGCATGAGGCCGGCTGGATGGTGGAAAATCCTAAGGCGTCGATGTACGTGTGGGCGAAAATTCCCGAGCCTTATGCCCACCTCGGTTCGCTGGAGTTCGCCAAACGCCTGCTGGCGGAAGCCAAGGTCTGCGTCTCGCCGGGCATCGGCTTCGGCGACTACGGCGATACCCACGTGCGCTTCGCGCTGATCGAGAACCAGGACCGTATCCGCCAGGCGGTGCGCGGCATCAAGGCGATGTTCCGCGCGGACGGGCTGCTGAAGCCGGGGAAAGGCGGCAGCGCCAAATAATCCTGTCAGGCCGGGCGTTCGCCCGGCCTTATTTTTTCCGTCCCAAGGTTTTCTTCATTATTTCCCCATTATGCTCGACTACGCTGAGTTTTATTTTTTGGACTGAGTGTATGAGCAACCGCTACGCGCGATCGCAAATCGTTTTACATTGGCTGACGCTGCTGCTGGTGATCCTCACCTATTCGGCGATGTTGCTGAAGGATTCGATGCCGGAGGCGTGGGGGCCGGTGGTCAAAAATCTGCACTTTAATTTCGGGGTATCGGTCTTTGCCCTGATGCTGATTCGGTTGGCGGTGCGCGCTTTCCGCGCTGCGCCGCCGATCACGCCCCCGCTGGAGGAATGGCAGGAAGTGGGCGCCAAGATCTTCCATTGGCTGCTGTACGTGGTCTTCCTGATGTTGCCGCTGCTGGGCATGTTAACCCTGGCCTACGGCGGAAAATCGTGGTCTTTGCTGGGCTGGCCGGTGCCGCAGTGGATGACGCCGGATCCGGTGATGCGCCGGCTGGTCAAAACGGTGCATGAGACGCTGGCAAACGTTGGCTACTTTATCATTGGCGCGCATGCGTTGGCGGCGCTGTATCATCACTATCTGCGCAAGGACGACACCCTGCGCCGCATGATGCCGGGCAAATGATCGCTAGCCGAAACGCCAAAGGGACGCTTGCGCGTCCCTTTGGCTGTGTTCCCGGTCAGGCTGCTGTCAGGCAACCATCAACATGAAGGTGCCAACCCAGGCAACCAGCATGAATGACACGCCCATCAAAAAATATTTCACTGAACAACTCCTGTCTGGAGTCCTCGCCAGCAATGATCCCGATTGTTGTGCTGAGTATTTTATGGGCAACCTGCTTGTCGGGCGGATTCTTCCAAGCGAAAGAACAACGTCCTCGAGCGCGGGTTGTCCGGTTGTCGCGCCTCATGCTCCGTGAGGTAAAATCCGAACCGCGACAGGATCGGCGCTAATGTACTCTCAATACTGGTCTGATTTCAATACTGTGTTTTTGATCACAATTTTTGGCTGTTTTTTGCACAGTGAGGGCTGTTTTATAACGCTTTTTATGGGCAAGCGCCAGGAAGTAGCCCGCCGCAGCGGGCTATAAAATCGAGGTATTGCAATGCGGCGGCAGGCGCTCAGGCGACGGCGTTGATGCCGGTCGCCAAAATGACCCAAAAAACGAGACAAGACAGCAGAATAACGGCCCAAATATGACGGCGACTCCACTCCATTTTTAGCCTTCGTTGTTGCGACAAGTGATTAGGTAGCGATCATATCGGCGCAAAACGGGGAAAATTTAGCCCCGTTGGATAATATTTCGCTTACCTGCCGCTAACCTATTGGCAAACTTCGCTTATTGTCACGCGCACTTCGTAGCCCAGCAGATATAGTGCCTGCTCCAACGCCTCAACCTTCGAGGCGTAGCCGATATCCAGCAACCGCTCCATTTGCCCGCCGTTGAACCCTAGCTTGCGTGCCAGCGCCGCTTTGCCGGTGTTTTTGCGCAGCATGGCGTTGTGCAGCTCGATCTTCAGCGCCACCAGCGCCGGCAGATGTACTCTCAGATCATCGGTTTGCACAGGGGAAGGGGCGGGCAGGGGCAGCCCTTCGTCCATCGCGGCGGCGATGGCGGCCAGCAGGCTTTCCTGCGCTTCCAGCTCGATGTCTTCGCGTTTATAGCAGGCAGATTGCCACTCGGGGAAGTCGTGAAAACCGATCTGCCAGGCGTCGCTATCGCGATCGAAGGTGTAATGGGCGGGGTAGTGGCTGTACATGGCAATCCCTGATTGAAGCCTGAATGAGGCGCTATTGTGACGGCATGCCCGGAAGATAGCCAGCATGAACGCAGCCGTGGGGGAATTTAAATTGAAAGTAATAATTATTAGCAGGCAAATTTAATTTCCTTGTGAGCAATATTCTTATTATTTTTTCCGGGAAGGAAGATTATTTAATTAGGTGTTTGGATTAATATCCCTGTTGATGGGTGATAATGAGAATTAAAATCAAATATCACGCCGGTTTTTATACAATTTCACACGGAAGGGTGAAAATAAGAATATTGATCATGATAAAAGTTCATGTGTTTGATTTGTGGTGGTTTAATTTTTATTATTTCACTTATTAACAATTGTGAAATTCCAGTTTCAGGCAGATATCACCTGGCTGCGGTATTCACCGGCAGCTTTATAAAATACTCTTTTTAGGCAAAGGCGCATTCGATTCTCTTTATGTCTGCGCCAGACAGAAATATTCATTACTCCATGCTTATTACCCGACGGCTCTAGCCGACTTTTCGGGTGCCTGCTCGCATTTGCACTCTGCCAGGACAGCAGCTCACGGATTAAAGGAATACCTCGTGCCTAAAGTTAACTCGCGTTCATTACGCTTTACCGAACGCCACGTCACCAAATATGCGGCGTCATTGCTGTTTATCGGTTTATCCCTGCCGGCCGCCGCGCTGGCGGATGAGCGCTATGACGCGCTGATCCGTCAGGCCAGATCGGGCGATACCGCGCCGGTGTTGGCGTATTTATCGCAGCGGCGCGCTCGGGAGGGGTTGAGCCTGCAGCAGCGAGCCGATTATATCCAGGTGGCCGGTTGGGCCGGTCATGACGAAGAGGTGGTCGCACTCTGGCGTGCCGACGGCGCCGCGCTGCAGCGGGATAGCGGCAGCCTGGCGACGGCGGCCCGCGCCTACCGCAATCTTAAGCAGTGGCAACCATCGCTGCGCCTGTGGCGGGCGGCGTTGCAGCTCGCTCCCGCCGACGGCGGCCTGCAGCGTGGCTACGTGATGACGCTGGCGGATGCCGGGCGGGATGCGCAGGCGCAAACGGAAGCGGCCAAAGCGGAGAAGTTACTGGAACCGGCGACGTGGTATCTGACGCGCGCCTATGTGGATCAGGCCGCCGGCCGCAGCTGGGCGGCGTTGGAAAACGTGACCCGCGCCCGTGCGCTGGCGCCGTCCGACGCCGGCATTCAGGCTTATTACGTGACGCTGCTGGCGGCGAACCGGGTCGCGGATCCGGCGCTGCGTGCAAGCCAGGGGCTGGCATTGCCGCCCGCGCAGCAGCGGCGCCTGCAGGCGGATGAAGCCGCCGAACTGGTGCGGCTGTCGTTTATCGATGCTCGTGGCGAACAGGAACGCTTCGTCATCGCCGACCGCGCGCTGGCGCGCTATGACCAACTGCTGACGCAGTGGCGGCCGCTGCCGGAGGCGCAGGACAGCTACCAGCAGGCGCGTATCGATCGCCTGGGCGCGCTGCTGGCGCGTTATCGCATGGCCGATGTGGTGAGCGAGTATCAAACCTTGCAGGCGGAAGGGCGCACGGTGCCGGATTATGCCCAGCGCTGGGCGGCGTCCGCCTACCTCTACCTGCAGCAGCCGGACAAGGCGCAGGCCATTTTCAGCCGCTTGAACGCCGCCGCGCCGCAGGCGGTGACCGCCGAAGACGAAACCGATCTGTTTTACGCGCAGGCGGAGGACGAACGCATCGATCGGGCGGCGTTGCTGGCGCAGCGCGTCAGCCAGCGCTATCCCTACGCGACCCGCCTGTACCAGCTGCCGACGCTGGCCTACAACGATGACTGGCTGGTCGGCCAATCGCTGCTGGCGCAGTCACGGGTTTATCAACGCGATCTGGCCGAGGCCGAACGGCAGTTGACCCATCTGGCGCGCACGGCGCCGGGCAATCAGGGGCTGCGCATCTCATTGGCCAGCGTTTATTTGGCGCGCGGCTGGCCGCGCCGCGCCGAGGACGAGTTGAAGCAGGTGGAAGGGCTGGAGCCGCGCAGCCTGCCGTTGGAGATCCAGCAGGGCTATGTCGCGCAGGAATTGCAGGAGTGGCGGCAGCTGGATTTGCTGGCCGACGACGTCATCCAACGCGCGCCGGAAAGCGTCGCCGCTCAGCAGCTCGAGCGTTCGCGCCGCATTCACCACATGTCTGAACTGCGCATCAGCGGCAATCAGGGCATCGATTCCGACGGGCCGGTCAGCGGCAGCCACGATTTCGGCATTCACGCTGCGCTCTATTCACCGCCGATCGACGACAACTGGCGGCTGTTCACCGGCTGGGGATTCAACACCGGCCAGTTCGACGAGGGCAAGGGCATCAACCGCGATCTCAGCGCCGGCGCCGAGTGGCGCTCGCGCGATCTGTGGCTGGAAGCCGAGGTGGCCAACCGCAACTACGGCCACGGCAATGAGCTCGGCCTGCGCCTTTCATCCTGGTATGACCTGAATGATCAATGGCGCCTCGGCGGTTCGGTGGCGCGCCTGTCGGCCGAGACGCCGCTGCGCGCGTTGACCAACGGCATCAGCGCCAACGGCGGCAACCTGTGGCTGCGTTGGCAGCAGAACGAAAGCCGCGAGCTGCGCGCCAGCGTGGCGCCTTCGCACTTCTCGGACGGCAACAACCGGCTGGAATACGGCCTGGAAGGGCGGCAACGGCTGCTCGCCGGCGCCCGTTATCGGCTGGACATGAACCTGACGCTGTCCGGCAGCCGCAACAGCCAGGAGAACGTGCCGTATTACAACCCGAAGCGCGACTTCACGCTGCTGCCGTCGTTAACGCTCGATCACACCCTGTATCGCCATTATCAGACCGAGTGGAGCCAGCAGTTCCAGGCCGGCGCCGGCAGCTATTGGCAGCGGGACTATGCGCGCAAGCCGATCACCCAGCTGGGTTACGGCCAGCGCATCAGCTGGAACGGGGTGTTGGACGCCGGCGCGATGCTGCAGTTTGAGAAGCATCCTTACGACGGCAAGCGCGAGCGGAACATCGGCGTGACGTTTGATCTGAATTATCGTTTTTAAAGGAATAATCATGCTTATTCGATCTTCGCTTTTCGTGTTGGCCGCGTTGCTGACCACCGCCTGCAGCCAGGCGGACGTGCCGCGCTTCACGCCGCCGGCGGAGCGGCCCGTGGGGCCGATGGAACGCCCGTGGCCGGCCAACCGTTACGCGGTGCTGGCGTATCACGACGTGGAAGACGGCGCGGCGGACCAGCGCTACATGTCGGTGCGCACCAGCGCGCTCAATGAACAGTTCGCCTGGCTGAAGCAAAACGGCTACCAGCCGGTGTCGGTCGAGCAGATCCTGCAGGCGCAAAACGGCGGCCCGGCGTTGCCGAACAAGGCGGTGCTGCTGACCTTCGACGACGGCTACCGCAGCTTCTACAGCCGGGTCTTCCCGCTGCTGAAGGCCTACAACTGGCCGGCGGTGCTGGCGCCGGTCGGCGTCTGGCTGGATGCGCCGGCCGACAAGCCGGTCGATTTCGGCGGCCTGATGACGCCGCGCGATCGCTTCCTCACTTGGCAGCAGGTGCGGGAAGTGTCGGACTCCGGCTTGGTGGAGATCGGCGCGCACACCTACGCTTCGCATTACGGCGGCATCGCTAACCCGCAGGGCAATACCGAACCGGCGGTCGCCAATCGGTTGTACGACGCCAAGCAGGGCCGCTACGAAAGCGAGGCGGAATATCGCCAACGCATCGAGAAGGACGTGGCGTTGATCACCCAGCGCATCACCGCCGCCACCGGCAAGGCGCCGCGCGTCTGGGTCTGGCCGTACGGCGCGGCCGGCGGCGTGGCGCTGGACATCGCGCGCAAGCACGGTTACCGCATGGCGCTGACGCTGGAGAACGGGCTGGCAGACGTCAACGCGCCTGAGAACGTGCCGCGCATGCTGGTGGCCGGCAACCCGTCGCTGACGAGCTTCGCCCAGCAGCTGACGCAGATACAGAACCGGCAGATCATGCGGGTGGCGCACGTCGATCTCGACTACCTTTACGATCCCGATCCGCAGCAGCAGGCCAAAAACCTCGACAAGCTGATCCAGCGCATCTACGACCTGCGCATCAATACCGTTTTCCTGCAGGCGTTCGCCGATCCAAAAGGCGACGGCAACGTGCGCGAGCTCTATTTCCCCAACCGCTGGCTGCCGATGAAGGCCGACCTGTTCAACCGGGTCTCCTGGCAGCTCTCTTCGCGCACCGGCGTGGCCGTGTATGCCTGGATGCCGGTGCTGGCGTTCGAGCTGGGATCTGACGTGCCGCGCGTACAGCGCCTCGATCCGCAAAGCGGGCAGCTGTCGGTAGACGACAAGCAGTACCGCCGCCTGTCGCCGTTCAGCCCGGTGGCGCGCCAGCGCATCGGTGAGATCTACGAGGATCTGGCGGCCCACGCCACCTTCAAAGGGATCCTGTTCCACGACGATGCCCTGCTGTCGGACTTCGAGGACGCCGGCCCCGACGCCGTTGCGGCCTACCGCCAGGCCGGCTTCGCCGATTCGGTGGCGGCGATACGCCAGGATCCGCAGGCGATGGCGCGCTGGACGCGCTTCAAGAGCCGGGCGCTGATCGAATTTACCCAGTCGCTGACCGAGCGGGTGCGGGCGATCCGCGGCCCGCAGGTGCAAACCGCGCGCAACATCTATGCGATGCCGGTGCTCGATCCCGCCAGCGAAGCCTGGTTCGGCCAGAATCTGGCGGATTTCCTGCAGGCCTACGACTGGGTGGCGCCGATGGCGATGCCGCTGATGGAAAACGTGCCGCGCGCCGACAGCGGCCGCTGGCTGGATCAACTGGTGGGCAAAGTGGCCGCTTACCCCGGCGCGCTCGATAAAACGGTGTTTGAGTTGCAGGCCGTCGACTGGCGCAAGGAGCGCCGGATAAGCCTGGATGACGGTCAACTGCTGGCCGAATGGATGCGTCGCCTGCAGCGCAATGGCGCTCAGAGCTTTGGTTATTACCCCGACAACTTCCTCGACGATCGGCCTAAGCTGGATGCCGTTCGCCCGGTGTTGTCCTCAGCCTGGTTCCCACTGCCATGACCGATCGTTTAATTGCCTTATTCATCCTGTGTCTGGTGTTGAGCGTGCCTTTCGGCATCGTCCTGCTGTTTACCGGCGAAGTGCTGCTCAACTTTGTGTTCTTCTGGCCGCTGTTCATGTCCGGCATCTGGATCGCCGGCGGCATCTATTTCTGGCTGCACCGCGAGCGCCACTGGCGCTGGAGCCCGGACATGCCCGCGCCGGTGCTGCCGGGCAACCCGTCGATCAGCGTGCTGATCCCCTGTTTCAACGAAGGGTTGAACGCGCGTGAAACCATTTCGGCGGCGATGGCGCAGCGCTATGAAAATATCGAAGTGATCGCCATCAACGACGGCTCCAGCGATGACACCGCCGAGGTGCTGGACCAGTTGACGCTGGAGTTCCCCCGGCTGCGGGTGATCCATCTGGCGCAAAATCAGGGCAAAGCGATCGCGCTGCAGGCGGGCGCGGCGGCGGCGCGCAGCGAGTATCTGGTGTGCATCGACGGCGATGCGCTGCTGGATCGCGATGCGGCGGCCTATTTGGTGGCGCCGCTGTTGGCCAATCCGCACGTCGGCGCGGTGACCGGCAACCCGCGCATCCGCACGCGCTCCACCCTGATCGGCCGCATCCAGGTCGGTGAGTTTTCGTCGATCATCGGCCTTATCAAGCGCACGCAGCGCGTTTATGGCCGCCTGTTCACCATCTCCGGCGTGGTGGCCGCGTTTCGTAAGCAAGCGCTTACCGATGTCGGTTACTGGAGCCAGGACATGATCACCGAAGACATCGACATCAGCTGGAAACTGCAGCTCAAGCACTGGGCTATCTTCTTCGAACCGCGGGCGCTGTGCTGGATCCTGATGCCGGAGACCCTGCGCGGGCTGTGGAAGCAGCGCCTGCGCTGGGCGCAGGGCGGCGCCGAGGTGTTTTTAAAGAACCTGCGCAACCTGTGGGCCTGGGAGCACCGGCATATGTGGCTGCTGTTCGCCGAGTATTGCCTCTCCACGTTGTGGGCGTTCACTTACCTGGTCAGCGTGCTGATTTTCCTGGTTGGGCTGGCGGTGCCGCTGCCGGAGGGCATCCGCATTCACTCGTTGCTGACGCCGGCGTTTACCGGGCTGGTGCTGGGCGTGGTGTGCCTGCTGCAGTTCACCGTCAGCCTGCTGCTGGAGAAGCGCTATGAGAAGGGCTTCGGCCGCTCGCTGTTCTGGATCATCTGGTATCCGCTGGTGTATTGGCTGCTCAGCCTGCTGACCACGCTGGTGGCGTTTTCCAAAGTGATGTTGAAAGCTCGGCGCGGGCGTGCGCGCTGGATCAGCCCCGATCGGGGCATTGGGAGGATCAAAGAATGACGGACGTCCTGATTTATTCCGAACGCGGCCTGCTGCCGCGCGTGGTAGACAGCCTGCTGACGCTTTTCGCCTGGTGCGGCTTCCTTTATCTGTTCAGCCGCGGCCTGATGTCGGTGATGGATCAGCACGGGGTGGGCTCCGCCCTGTCGCTGCTGGAAGTGATCTCGCTGTACATCATTGTGGCGTTGTTCAATGCCGTCACGCTGATCGCCTGGGCTAAATACAACCAGTATTTCTCCCGTCGCAGGGCGGCCGGCCGCTGGCGGAAACAGCAACAGAACACCCACATCGGCTATATCACGCCCGAGCTGACCCGGCAGCTGCGGCGTTTGCCGATCGCCGTGGTGTCCCATAACAGCGGCGGCGGCATCAGCCAGGTCAGCGGCAGGCTGACGGCGGCCGAACCGGCCGCGAACAAGGTGGTGCAGCTGCGTTAATCGTCAGCGTCGCCGCCCGGCCTGCGGCGCAGCCCGCCCGGCGGCAACAGCAGGGCGCAGATCATGACGGCCAGGCTGAAAAGCGGCAGCCAGCGCGCCACCGGGCCGGGGGAGTAGTTGTTGAGCACCGAGCAAACATAGCACGCCACGGCCAGCGCCCAGCCGGGCAGGCCGATATCGTTGAGCCGAAACGCGGTTTTGGCCATGAACCACGCCACCAGGCCGAAACAGAACAGCGCCCAGACCATGATGCACAGCAGATACAGCAGCACCGAGACGAATTCCTCGGTATCGCCGTGCGCATGGGCGCGAAAATGGTTTTTGTCCAGATAGGTCGACAGAAACGACAGCAGCACGATGCCAACGGCGAAGATCGCCAGCGAGAAAATAAAGGGTTTGCGCGAGATGCGCCCACGGTACAGGTCTTTGGTGAGTTGTCCGAGAGATTCCATCACAGTCCATTGTCGTGATCATTGCGGCGATAGCCGGGTGGCAAGCAGCCGGGCATTTTATCGGGGTAAAAGGGGGCGTCAAGGTGATAATTTTTCTCATTTAGTCGCGGTTGAGATTCCGCGCGGCCGCGCCGGGCGTTCTCTCACCGTGCAAAACGTCACAATTTGGCACGTTTGGCTACCTGGCGCGGTAATTGGCGGCATAATCCTGTTTGTTCGCGTTGAACAATGCATTAACATAACTCCCACTTATCTCTTGCATGGCTATATGGATATCCGATGCGTCACCTGGTTGCGCTTTTACCGCTGATTACCTTGCTTGCTGCCTGTAGCAGCACGCCGAAACCCAGTACCACCGCTACGCCGCAGGGCACCCCGGTAAAGGGCGGCTTTTTGCTGAGCCCGGCGCACAGCGGCGCGCCGCTGGGTGGAGATTTCGCCAATAACCCGAATACCGCACGCTTTATCGATAAGATGGTGCGGGAACATGGCTTTGATCGACAGCAGCTGCACGACGTGCTGGCGCAGGCTCGGCGCCTGGATTCGGTGCTGCGGCTGATGGACAGGCAGGCGCCGAAACCGTCTACCCAGGGGCCTACCGGCCCGAACGGTTCCTGGCTGCGCTACCGCAACAAGTTCATCACGCCGGATAACGTGCAAAACGGCGTGGTGTTCTGGAATCAATATCAGGATGCGCTGCAGCGGGCCTGGCAGGTGTACGGCGTGCCGCCGGAGATCATTGTGGGGATTATCGGCGTGGAGACCCGCTGGGGTCGCGTAATGGGTAAAACCCGCATTATCGATGCGCTGGCGACGCTGGCCTTCAACTACCCGCGCCGCGCCGATTACTTCGCCGGCGAGCTGGAAACCTTCCTGCTGATGTCGCGTACCGAGGGCGACGATCCGCTCGAACTGCGCGGCTCCTTCGCCGGCGCGATGGGCTATGGGCAGTTCATGCCGTCTTCCTTCAAGAGCTATGCGGTCGACTTCAACGGCGATGGTCATATCAACCTGTGGGATCCGGTCGATGCCATCGGTAGCGTGGCCAATTACTTCAAGGCGCACGGTTGGTCCAAAGGCGAGCCGGTCGCGATTCAGGCCAACGGCCAGGCGCCGGGATTGGAAAACGGCTTCAAGACCCGCTACTCGGTCGCTGCGCTGGCGGAAGCCGGCCTAAGCCCGCAGGGTTCGCTCGGCGACAATCAGGAAGCCAGCCTGCTGCGGCTGGACGTCGGCACCGGCTACCAGTATTGGTACGGCCTGCCGAACTTCTACGTCATCACCCGCTATAACCACAGCACCCACTACGCCATGGCGGTATGGCAGCTGGGCGAAGCGGTAGGGCGTTCGGCGCGCGGCGGCTTCTGACGCTGCTTCAATAACGAAAAAGGCCGCTTGCGCGGCCTTTTTTACGTGCGGAACAATCAGAAATCGTAGCGCAGACGCACCACGGTCATATCGCCGAGGTTGTCGGTGCTCGATGTCAGCACGTGCTCTACGTCAACGCGGAAGCCGTAGTCAAACTGTACGGTCACCCCGAGGCCGTTGTCGATGCGCTGGTAGTTGCGGCCGGTGACGTATTCCAGGCGATCGCCCATAAAGTACGGCATTACCGATTTCACCGCGTACTGGCCCACCGGCACGGTATAACCGGCCAGGTATTCGATACCCCAGGCATCGCCGGCGAAGTAATTGTTGATGTCGGTTTTCTTGGTGGTCAGGAAGTCGTGGTAGTAACCGCCGCCGAAAGTCAGCGTCCAGTTGTCCGGTTTCCAGCTGAGGGCGGTGCCGACGATGTGCTGATCGTAGCTCTTGCTGCCGCTGGTGGACGGATTGCGCATTTCGGCGCGGGTGTAGTTCCAGGCGGTGCCCCAGGTCAGATCCTGCGTGATGTGGTAGTCCACGCCCAGTGAGCCGCCGCCTTTGCGCTTATAGCGCAGGCCGTTGCCCGGCAGGTAGTCGCTGTCGCTGAACAGGTACGAGGCATAAACGTCCGCATCGCCGAAGCGGTTCTTGTACTTCAGCATCTTGCGTGAACGGTAAGAGCCGTCGTAGTCGCCGTTGATGCCGTTGCCCGGCGCCTGGGCCAACATGTCGTAGTCCCAGATATCGGTCTTGGCGCCCACCACGTCATAGTAAACGCTGTTCTGCTGGCCGAAGGTCATCTGGCCCCAGGTGTTGCTTTTCAGGCCGGTGTACAGCATGCGGCGGCTGGTGTTTCTCGCGCCGTCGGCATAGTGGTGATCCCAGTCGAACAGCGCCGGAATGTTCACGCCCAGCTCGTAGTAGCTGATCCAGCTGATATCGTCGAACAGGTAGTAGTCCGCCGCGAAACGGAAGCGGGTGCCGCCGTCGAAGCCGTTACGCTTGTAGGAACCCTTGTCGCCGTCGCCCGTCATGTTGTTGAACTGTGGACGGATGCTGCCGCCAACGGTGAAGTTCAGGCGGCTGAGCGGATCGCCGGCCTGCGGATCCTGCTTCAGCAGGGTGATTTCCGCCTGAGCGGCGAACGACGCGCTGCCGATCGCCAGACCCAGCGCCACCGCTTGAGTCAATACGCGCAATTTGATTGCCATGTGTTATCCCTGTTTTATGTATGACCGCCCCATCAGCGCCGCCAAGCCGATGTTTTGCGCAGAACGCTGCGTTTTCACGCATTTTGACGGTTTTTTTGGTGTTTTAGCGGCGGGCGGCATTTTTAACATAAACAGTGACATAAAGAATTACTTTTCTTGCTAATTATTGGCCGGTTTTTGACCATTCCGTGCGGTGCAAAGGGCCGCTGTTCATGTTTCTCGATTCGGATGAATTCATCTAACGCCAAGGTTTATATTTTTCATTTGTCAGTCACCGGCGCCAGCCTGTAATTTCATCCGTGCAAGAGATAATAAATTTGAGTCTTTCGCCGGCGTATTAACGTCAGCCTTTGTCTGCGTAATCGGCCGGCATGAATAAGCGATTGGGAGGTCGCCATGAGAAACCTGTTAATGTTATTAGTGGGGCTGTTTTCACTGCCGGCGATGGCGGCGGAGTCGCACGTTTGTCATTCTCAAGCCTATGATTATGCAGAGGTTAGCAAGCTTAGGTTGTCGGATGATACCCTGTTCACCTGCCGCGACGTGGGGCGCCTGACGATCCCTGAATTAGCGCGAAAAGGATGGAAGGTGATTCATTTGGCGCAGCAAACCGAATATACCGACTCCGTCGACAGCGACGGTGAAGTTATTAAGCTTTACCAGGAAATCGTGGTGTATAAAGAATAACGCGACGGTAGCCCGTTATTATTTCAACGGCGGCGAGAACTCTATTATGAATGCGAGAATCGGAATCGACGGCAGGGCTGCCGCCACGATGGTGATGCTATGCGCCATCTGGGGAATGCAACAGGTGGCAATCAAGGCCGCCGAGCCGGATGTGTCGGCGGTGCTGCAAATCGCCATTCGCTCGGGTCTTGCCGCGCTGGCGGTTTACCTGCTGGCGCGCGGCTGCGGCGAGCGCTTCACCTGGGATCGCGCCACGCTGTGCGCCGGTTTGAGCGTGGGGGCATTGTTCGCGCTGGAGTTCTTTTTTGTCTCCGCAGGGCTGCGTTACACCAGCGCCTCGCATATGGCGGTGTTTTTGTACACCGCGCCGCTGTTTTCCGCCCTTGGCCTGCATTTTCTCCTTCCTCAGGAGCGCCTGTCGCCGGTGCAGTGGCTGGGCATGCTCATCGCCTTTGGCGGCGTGGTGCTGGCCATATCGGGCATGGCTGAGGGAAGCGGCGGAGCCGAACGGCTGAAAGGCGATCTCTACGGCCTGCTGGCGGGGATCGCCTGGGGAGCTTCTACCCTGGTGATCCGCACCACGCGCCTGGCGGAGTGCCCGGCCAAACAGACGCTGTTGTTTCAGTTGACGGGCGCCTGTGTGCTGTTGTCGTTGCCGGCGCTGGCGACGGGAAACCTGCATTTCACCCTGAGCCCGGTGGCCTGGTACAGCCTGCTGTTCCAGACCGTGGTGGTGTCATTTTTCAGCTACCTGATCTGGTTTTCGCTGCTGCGCCGTTATCAGGCTTCCTCGCTGGGCATTCTCACCTTTATGACGCCGGTATTCGGCATCCTGGCGGGGGGCGTCATTCTCGGCGAGCCGTTGCAAATTGAGTTTGTATTGGGTGCCGTGCTGATCGTGCTGGGATTAATCGTGGTGAGTTGTTCTTATCTTATTTATTTTGACAGAAGGGTGGCACCCAAAATATAAATTATGGATGTTGATGTACAAAACTACCAAATAAGCTGCGAAAGCCAATTCATTATTCAGCTGCAAATATCCCGCTATGCCTGGGGCGTGCCGCTGATTACGCTCAGCGACAACGGTGATTTTACCGTGATAAGAAGCCGAGGCTGGTCGAGGTTGGCTAATGGGATGCAATTGGAGGTTTATTATTTTGCCAATAATGCCCTGTTGGCCTGGGATAAAAACCGCAAATATATCTCTTATTCAAAGGCCGGCCGGCTCTACGCCTGCGCGCTGAATTTTTCTTATTCCCCCAAAATAGAGCGCTAACCCTCTGGCCATCAGACCAGAGGGGCGATTTTCATGATCCACTGTTTAAACGCGAGGATTTTCGGCCACTGCCGCTCGGAGATGGTCGAGGTAAAATAGCAGTGCTCGCAGGGCACGGTCATGTCGGTGAACGGAATGATCAGCTCGCCGCTTTTGATCCAGTCCTGCACCAGATTGAGCCGCCCCATGGCGACGCCAAGGTGCCGCGTGGCGGCCAGCACCGCGAGATCGGAGCGGTCGAACTCCATGCTCTTGCTGTCGGTATCCAGCCCCAGCGCAAAGTGTTGCGACCAGGTTTGCCACTCGTCTTCGCCGGAGTTGTAGCGATCGTGCAGCAGCGTGCAGTGGGCCAAATTTTCCGGCGCATCGTACAGGCTATGTGCGGCGGCGTACTGCGGCGTACAGATCGGCACCATCGATTCCTGCATAAAGGCCTCGTCCAGATGCCGGCCCGAGGGCAGTTTGCCGAAGTACATCGCCAAGTCCACGCCGCGGTTGGCCAGGTTGATGATCTCCTGCCCGGTCAGAATGTTGAGGTGAATGGTGGGGTGCTGGGCGATAAAGTCGCCGATGCGCGGCAGCAGCAGGCATTGCACCAGAGACGGGTGCGAGTAGAGGGTCAGGGTGCCCGTCAGCTCGCGATTCTTGATGTCCAGAATTTCCTGATTCAGCGTGTTGAAGGAGCTGTCCAGCGCCCATTGCATGCGCTCGCCCTCCGGCGTCAGGGTAATTCTGCGATGAAAGCGCTGGAATAGCAGAAAACCCAACTCCTTTTCGAGCAAATTAATGCGATGGCTTACGGCGCTGGGGGTGATCGACAATTCTTGCGCCGCCAGCGCAAAAGATAAATGACGGGCGACGCATTCGAAAGTATGCAGCCGGGAAAATTGATAGCTGGTCAGCGGGGTGGCCCGCTGTGAATGTTTTTTAGTGGGGAACATGCTATTTCTCCGTGCGCGCAATGCAGCAATATTAACATTTAATGGAGAGGAGGATAAACCCAGTTTGACGAATGGAGTCGAATTTTAACCTGATGGTTTTAATGATGTTGAGGGTAAGCCGATTTATTGCATCAAGACCGTAAATAACCGCCGATGGGTTTGGGTTGAGAAGACGATAAAAATCAGGAGTACGCGAGGAAAATAAAATGGCTGTCGTTAAGCAGTGAGTAAAGGCGGCGTGCGACGGTATGAAAAAGAATCCCGTCTATTCCATGAGGGATATCGCCGTTTCGCTATAATAACCCGATGCCGCTGAATAGCCGTTAATCATCATTGTCGGCGTAACGGATGAATAAATCGATAAGGCCATATGCCCGCACGGCATTGCCCGTTGGCCGATAGCACCGCGCCCGGTTGTCGTTAACCGGGCGCGGCGTTCAGGGAAAAGCGGTTTGCTCGCCGGTGCGTATCAACGGCGGCGCAGCAGCAGGCCGGTCAACAGGCCAGCGCCGGCAATGAGGGCTAATGCGGCGAGGGGATTTTTCTTCATCATGCTGCCGGCGCAGCTCAGGGCATCGCCGTATTTTTCTTGCAGCGCGCCCGCTGCATAGCGCGTGGCGCCTTCGGCCTGCAAACGTGGGTTTCCGGTGACGTCGCCCGCCATTTCCTGCGCCTTGCCCGCCACTTTTTCCATCATGCCATTGGCTTTTTCGCTGTTCATTGTGATGCGCTCCTAAGGTTCGATCCGTTTGGCTTCCGCACAGGGCGAAAGCCTGCATTTGCACCTCCATGTTATGCACTTCACTTTGTGCCTATAAGGGGCGTTTGCATCGGTGCGGATAGTGCATTTGCAGGCTACTTGCCGTTCCTGGCGGCCAGCCCGCCGGTAAACAGCCCGCGTTCTCTGGCCCAGACGATGGCTTCGCTACGGCTGTGCACGCCAAGCTTGGAATAGACCGTCGCGACATGGTTGCGAATGGTGTTGAGCGCCAGATTGAGACGCGCCGCGATTTTCTTGTCCGGCAGCCCCTCGCAAATCAACTCCAGCACATCGCGCTCGCGCGGCGTGAGATCGCTGGCGGTCAATCCGGCCTGGTCGGGCCGGTTGATGCTTTTCACGTTGGCCAGTTTTTCAATCAGGGTTTGGCTGAACCAGGAGGCGTCCTGCATCACTTCTTCGATGGCGCTGACCAGCTCCAGCTCCGAGCGTTTGCGTTCGGTAATATCCATGAGCACCAGCAGGTAGCAGGGCGCATTGTGGATGCTGACGGCATCCGCCGAGGCCACGCAGTCGATCGACTCGCTCCCTTTCTTGCGCACCCGGATGTCCAGCCCTTCGACGTTGCCGCTTTTTTCCAGCGCGGCAAACAAACGGCGGTTCGCCTCGGGATCGTCAATAAACGGGATCTCATCGATCGTCTTGCCGATCAAGGCTTCGGCGTCGTACTCGGTGGTGCGGGTGAAGGCTTCGTTGACGTCCAGCACGCGCCGCTCGTGCGCGGTACACAGCAACGTCGGCACCGGGCTCAGGCGAAATGCCTTGGCGAACCGCTCTTCACTTTCCCGCAGCGCCGATTCCGCCTGGCGCCGGGGTTCGAGATCGGTAAAAGTGAACAGCATGCAGTCGTCTTCATTGATGTCCAGCGGTTGGCCGGCAACTACCACCAGCTTGCTTCCGCCACCGGGCAGTTTCAGCTCGGCCTCCATTTGCGGAATGGTGGCGCCTTCCCCCAGGCGCTGTATCGCCAAATCTTTGTGCTCCGCCTGTTCCAAAACGTCGAGTTCATAAACCGAACGGCCCATGACCTGTTCACGCTGGTAACCGGTCATATCGAGGAACCCCTGATTGACCTTGACGTAGCGCAGGTCGCTTAGCCGACAAATGACCGCCGGCGCCGGATTGGCGTTGAAGGTTTTTTCAAAGCGCTGTTCGGCGCTGGCCCACTCCGTCGCGTCGCTCAGGATCAGCGCCAGCAGCTCCGGTTGCCCCTGCGCATCGGTGATAATCAGGCTCCGCAGGCGGTGCACCCAGAAGCTGTTCGGATCGTCGGCCTGCCGAACCTCCACCACCACATCGGTGAAGGTCTCGCCATCGGCAACCCGGTTCAGCGGATACTGTTCCAAAGCCAGCGGATGATTGTTGCGATAGCGCAGGGCAAAACGCGCCGCGTACTCGCCGGCATTGGCCCCCAGGGCTTTCTGATGACTCACGCCATGCATGGCCAACGCGGCCTCGTTGGCCCAGAGCAGCGTTCGATCGGTATCCGTCAGGATCACGCCGTCGGACAAGCCGGAGATGATTTGCTGCAGGTGGCCGCGGTGGGTTTCGCTGGCCAGGACGGATTGGCTCATGTGTTCTCCGCTAGACTGAAGGGAGCGGCCTCTGACCGGGGCCGCGGGTTACGCTACTCGCTGAGCAGCTTAGTGCATAACGTGCGTATTCGCAGGGTGTGAATGCACTAGTCATTCTGGCGCAAATGAACCGGGACGGCCGACGACGCCGCGCGGCAGACTGCATCTGTCTGCGCGGTTATCCGCCGTGCGTGCAATCACTTGTCCAGAAAATATAAGGAACAACGATGACCACTGTCTATGAATCAAATCGCTTTGCGTTTCAGGTGTCATGGGGCTCGATATTGGCCGGGAGTGCCGTGGCGCTGGTGACTTATCTGATCTTCAGCGTGCTGGGCACGGCTATCGGCGCCCAGGCCGTGGATATGATGCAAAAGGGTAACCCGCTGAGCGGCTTTGGCACCGGCACCGGGATCTGGCTGCTGGTTTCAACGCTGGCGTCGCTGGCCGCAGGCGCGTTCGTCGCCGGCCGCACCGCACCGAACCGCGGCGGCTTGCATGGCCTGCTGAGCTGGGCGATCACCACCTTGCTGACCACCTGGCTGGTGGTTTCATTGGCGAGTGGCGTGGTGGGGCTGGCGGGCAGCGCGGTGGGCAAAGGGCTTTCGCTGGCGGGCAGCGGCCTGGCGGCGGCGGCGCCAAACGTGGGCGAAGGCCTCAAGCAACAGCTGGATAAAAAGGGCATCAGCCTTGACTGGGGAAGCCTGGAAAACCAGTTGAACGCCACGCTCAAGCAGACCGGCAAGCCGGAACTGGATCCGGCTCGGTTGGAACAGAAGGCCGATAGGGCGACCGCCGACGGCAAGCAATCGGCCATGGACGCGGCTGCCGATCCGGCGCAGGCCGCCTCCGAGCTCAAGCAGTGGTTCGACCGCGTCAAGCAGTCCGGTGAGCCGACGTTGAGCGCCGCCGACAAGGATGCGCTGGTGAATATCGTTGCGGCGCGCACCGGCAAAAGCCGCGATGAAGCGAGCCAAATCGTCGATAACTATGCTCAGGCTTACCAGCAGGCGGTGCAGAAAGTGGAAAAACTCAAGGCCGAGGCCGAGCAGAAAGCGCGTGAAGCGGCCGACGAAGCGGCCAAACAGCTGTCGCGCGCCGCTTGGGGTTCGCTGTTGATGCTGCTGTTGGGCGCCGCGCTGAGCGCCGGCGTGGGGCGGATTGCCGAATCAACCCGCCGCACTGTCGCGGTAAGTTGAGATGAAAAAAAACCTGTCGTGCATCTCGCTGAATTATCGAAAAGTAGCGGGGGCCTCTGCTCCCGTGCTCGTCATCGACTTTTGCAACGAGAATAACGAGCGCTACACCCTGCGCTACAACCTGCCGCCGGATACCCCGGAACGCACCGAGCGGCGGGTATCTTTGCTGCTGTATCTGTTGCGCAAGCACAGATCCGCAGAGATCGACAACCTGGCTGATTAATCAGGTCGTTAATGAAAGGCCCGGCCTTATAGGCTGGGCTTTTTACTGGGCAATCAGGCTATTCTGGCAACAACGCACGGTGCGAGTCGGCACGAGGCTTTTACGTTGGAGGGCCGGTGGTTCACGGTGGGCAAAGTAGCGCCCCAATTGGCGTGGAGGGTAAAATAGGGCATCGAGCAAGATGTGTTAAAACATCGGTTCTTCTCAGCGCAGGAAAAAAGATAAAAGAAGCTCCCTATTACGATCTGTGATTTTCTGGCCCGATGTTCAGAAAATGAGCCTGTCCCTATCTTCTTTTCAAACGCTGCTCATGCTTTTATTTATTAGCCTCAATAAGTTTTATCAGTCAGCCTGATTATAAAATGCATTTTAATTTGCAATGATGAAATTCCTATTTGGTCATGCAATTGGGATACAAAAAAACACTTTAAGATAAAACAATTAACATAAAGTGTGATTTGCCACGGCGGGGCAAATGCATCTTTAATGGATGCACTTTGCGTGGCGCATTTTTTATTCGCGTGTTTTTCGTAAGCGTATTTATATAACATGATCATTTTCAGTTATTTATATGATGACTTTTCCCATGCCGTAAAAATGGCGTTGTCAGGGTGATTTTTTTTAGGATTAATCTTAATGACTTGATTTGGTTGGTTAACGATTTTAATGAAAAGGACACAATTTTTATAAAAGCAAGGAGCGCGTATGGACTATCGAAAAGATATTCTTTTACAGGTGTTAGAGTATATGGAGAAGAATATTATAGAGGGACTTTCTGTTGAGAAAGTGTCTATTATCTCGGGTTACTCTAAATGGCATTTACAGCGGCTGTTTAAACATTATTTTGGCATTACGTTAGGGACTTATATCAGAAACAGAAAGCTGAGCCGATCCGCAATCTTGCTTAAACAACATCAAGGGAACATATTGGATGTCGCCTTGGCATCGGGCTTTGCCTCTCAGCAATGTTACACGCGGGCGTTTAAACGTTTCTTTGGCGAAACGCCCAACAGCTTTAGGAACAGCCAGGGATGGGATTTTTCCACCCAGATCCCACCGTATGGCACTGACAAGAAACCCTATTTTTATCACACGGTCATGCCGGATGATATCGAGCTGTTAAAGCAGTACAAGGCATTGATCTTCCATTCCATAAGGAAATACAGAGATGCCGGTGACATTACGCAGACTAATGAGAAATGGTTAAGCAAGCATGGGAAGGCTTATCGTGCGGAAAACAACAGAGCGGGAAAATGGCATTCAAACGGTAAGGAGCAAGAGGTTTTTCATTCTATCTTCAATTTCTACATACCCAGAGGGAAATATATTGTCATCCCCTTTATGGGTGAGTTGTCTGAGTACATTGATTTTTTTGCAGATATCTATGACGCCTATCTGCCGGCTATCAATGTCAAGGTGAGAGAAAGTTTTTTTATCGAACTATATAGACATGAGCATTTACACAGTCGCGTCGTCAATGTCGATATACTTATTCCTGTGGCGTAGCGTTGAGAAAAGGAAACATCATGAGTATAGAGAAATCCACCGATTCGATGAATAAGCGTCATTATGCGCGCCGTATGCTACCTTTGACATTGTCTGTGTCTGGCGGAGCGAGCGTGGCCGGTTTAGCCAGACAGGCCATTCAATTCGCGTTGGCATTAACTCTTTTCATGTTTTCAGGAAATGCGATGGCAAATAATCGGGAGCATCAGCAAATAGCGTTAGTCGGCACCTGGACCCATATTCCGGATGCGCCTGCGGTGCAGAAACCGGCGCACCCCAGTGAAGGCCTCTATCGTCTGGCGGTTAATGGCGACGGCACATTAACGCTGCTCGACGTGATTAAAATGAAAAGCCCGTCATGGATCGTAAAATCTCGCGATGGCCGTTTCGCCTATGTCACCAATGAGGAGAACGCGGGAACGGTCACTGCCTTGGCGATAGACAAAGACGGCGCCGTGCGGGTGCTGAATACGGTGAGCAGCGCGGGCCGGCAGCCGACGCATGCCACCCTCAGCCCGGATGGCAAGTTTCTATTTGTCGCCAACTACTCCGTCGCCAAAGGCGGCGCGGGGGTGACGGTATTACCGATTGGCGGCGACGGCAAACTGGGGGAACGGGTGCAGCATTTTCCGTTCACGCCCGGCTCCGGCGCCGTGCAGGGGCGCCAGGAAGGGGGCCATGCGCACTCCACCACCTTCAGCCTCGATGGCCAATACCTGTACGCGGCGGATCTCGGCGGGGACAAGCTGCGCGCCTACCGCTATCGCTCGGGCAACGCGCAGCCGTTGCAAGCGGATGCTTCGCGCGATGTCGCCTTCGCACCCGGCGCCGGCCCACGGCACATGGCGTTCTCGCCAGAAGGGGAATACGCCTACGTCATCACTGAAATGGCGAGTGAAATCGAGGTGTTTGCCGTCAGCGACCATCGATTGACGCGGCAAGGGAAGGTGAAACTGAACGGCGGGCAGGATTCAGCGGAGGCGAAAAGCGGTGGGGCAATAATCCTCAGCCCGAGCGGCAGATATCTTATTGCCACCAATCGCGGTGCCGATAACCACCTGCTGGTATTAAAAATTGGCGAGGATGGGCTGCCAGATGTGCCAACGCGCTATGAGGCCGGCGGTATTGAGCCGCGTGCGCTCGCTTTCGATGCCGGCGGTAACCATCTCTATGTGACGAATGTGTTTACCAATACCGTTATGTTGTTCGATTTCGATGATGAGAAGGGCGAGTTGCAGGCCAGAGGGCAGGCGACGACGGTTTCTACTCCGACGGATATTAAGTTTTTTAATTAATGCCAATCATAACGCTCGGGGGAAACCGGCTCTGAACGGGGGAAAAGGGGAATTGCGGGTGCAGATGATGGGGAATGGCTGGATAAGAAAGAATGGCGTCCCCGACTGGAATCGAACCAGTAACTAGCCCTTAGGAGGGGCTTGTTATATCCGTTTAACTACGGGGACGCTGCGGGTCGGCAACCGAAGCTGCCGGGGCATTATACCTTTTTTTACCCGCAGAATAAGCGCTTAGCGGCGCGTTTGCTCAATACCTCGCCAGTTCATGCCGAAATTTCCTCGGCTAACCGACGGCGATCACGGTTTTTCCCCGCCGTGGCACCGTTTTTCCTCTTGCAGGCGCGCCGCCCGGTTTTTGGCGCTCAAATCGTTGCGGATCTGCGCGTGGCTTATCAGCGCAAAGATAAAGGTGCCGCCGATGATGTTGCCCGCCAGCGTCGGCAGGGCGAACGGGTAAATGAATTCTTGCCATTCAATCGCGCCGTTGAACACCAGATAGAGGATCTCGACAGAGCCGACCACGATATGGGTCAGATCGCAAATCGCCACCAGGTAGGTCATCAGTACGATCACCCAGATTTTCGCCGCGCCGGCGGCCGGGAACATCCACACCATGGTGGCGATGATCCAGCCGGCCAGGATGCCGTTGGCGAACATTTCTCCCGGCGTATGGCGCATCACCTCTTCGCCCAGGCTGATGAAGGCGCCGCGCGTCTCGGCGTCGAACAGCGGCATATGGGTAAACGCCAGCGCCGCCAGCCCGGTGCCGATCAGGTTGCCGAGCAGCACCACGCCCCACAGGCGCAGCAGGATCAGCAGGTTGCGCGGCGTGGGTTTATGCATGATTGGCAATACCGCCGTGACGGTATTTTCGGTAAACAGCTGCTGGCGCGCCATGATGACAATGATGAAACCGAAGGTGTAGCCGAGGTTCTCGATGAAAAAGCGGCTGGGATCGTCCGGCAGGCGGGCGTGGAAAATGCCCTTTGCCGCCAGCGAGGCGCCCATCGACAGCCCGGCGGCGATCGCCGACCACAGCAATGCCAGCCAGTCGCGCTCCAGCTCTTTTTCGCCTTCCATCCGGATCTGTTCATGCACCGCCGCCGCGCGCGAAGGCAGATTTTCTTCCCTGACTTCGATTTCGCGCTTGCCCTGTTCCTGTTCTTCGCTCTCTACCTGCATCGTCTCATCCAGCTCGTGCTCCTGGCGTCGCTGTTCGTTCATGCTGTCGCTCCTGCTTCATAAGGGTGAGTTCACGTCATTAAGCGTAGTTAAATGCGGCGAAATACAGAAAAAGGTAACAAGAGTTAAAATCCGCCGATTTTTTCCACGCATTCTTGATCCTGCTCGCCATATTGGCCCGTCGGCGCGCCCGCCGCGGGCTGCGTGCGGGGAAAGGCTTATGCTATGATTCGCTATCCCAAAGAAAAATATGAGTTCCCCGATGCTGGAAGCCAAAAGTCTGAGTTGCGTGCGCGATGAGCGCATCCTGTTTAGCGAGCTAAGCTTTTCAGTTCAGCCGGGCGATATCATTCAGGTAGAAGGGCCGAACGGCGCGGGCAAGACCAGTTTACTGCGCATTCTCGCCGGCCTGGCGCGGCCGGACGGCGGCGAGGTGTGCTGGCGCGGGCGCAACACGCTGCGCGATCGCGCGAATTACCAGCAAGATTTGCTGTTTATCGGCCATCAGCCCGGCATCAAAGCCGTATTGACGCCCTTCGAAAATCTGCAGTTTTATCAGGCGGTGCGCGGCGCGGCCGAGCATCAGGCCATCTGGCGCGCGCTGGAGCAGGTGGGGCTGGTGGGTTACGAAGATCTGCCGGTGGCGCAGCTTTCCGCCGGGCAGCAGCGGCGCGTGGCGTTGGCGCGGCTGTGGCTCAGCGCGGCGCCGCTGTGGATCCTCGATGAACCGCTGACGGCGATCGACAAACAGGGCGTGGCCGAGTTGATTAGCCTTTTTGAACAACATGCGCAGCGGGGCGGCATGGTATTGTTGACCACCCATCAGGATTTGGCCAGCGTCGGCCAAACGGTGGGCAAAATTCGTTTGGCGGAACACGACGCGGGGAGTTTGTGATGTTTTTGACCCTGGTGCGCCGCGAACTGAAGATCGCCTGCCGTACAGGCTCGGAGATTGTCAACCCGCTGTGGTTTTTCCTGATAGTGATCACGCTGTTCCCGTTGGGGATTGGCCCGGAGCCGCAGCTGCTGGCGCGCATTGCGCCGGGCATCGTGTGGGTGGCGGCGCTGCTGGCCTCGCTGCTGTCGCTGGAGCGGCTGTTTCGCGATGATTTCCTCGATGGCTCGCTGGAGCAGCTGTTGCTGCTGCCGACGCCGCTGCCGATGACGGTGCTGGGCAAAGTGTGTGCTCACTGGGTCTTGACGGGTCTGCCGCTGCTGATCCTGTCGCCGCTGGTGGCGCTGCTGCTGTCGCTCGATATGCAGACCTGGCTGGCGGTGGCGGGGACGCTGCTGCTCGGCACGCCGACGCTGAGCCTGATCGGCGCTATCGGCGTGGGGTTGACGGTCGGCCTGCGCAAAGGGGGCGTGCTGCTCAGCCTGCTGGTGCTGCCGCTGTATATTCCGGTGCTGATCTTCGCCACCGGGGCGATCGACGCCGCTTCGATGGGCATGCCGATCGACGGTTACCTGGCGATACTCGGCGCGATGCTGGCGGGCAGCGTGACATTGGCGCCGTTTGCCACCGCGGCGGCGCTGCGAGTGAGCGTACACTAGCTAACGTATTGAATGAACAGACGGGCAAGGCCGACAAGAGCGTACCCCGCAGAAGATTTTCGCCGTTTCGAACCCTCGGGGCGGCCGACGCATAAAAATTACCGTGAGCACTGACGACAATGTGGAAATGGTTACATCAACTGGCGCGGCCTGAACGGCTGTATCACGTCTGCGGCCGCTTTATCCCCTGGCTGGGGCTGGCGGCGGCGGCCTGCCTGCTGCTTGGCTGGGCATGGGGCTTTGGTTTCGCGCCGAAGGATTATCAGCAGGGCGACAGCTTCCGCATCATTTATATTCACGTGCCGGCGGCCATGTGGTCGATGGGTATCTACGCCTCGATGGCGGTGGCGGCGTTTATCGGCCTGGTGTGGCAGATGAAAATGTCCGATACCGTGGTGGCGGCGATGGCGCCGATCGGCGCGGTGTTCACCTTTATCGCGCTGGTGACCGGCTCCGCCTGGGGCAAGCCGATGTGGGGCACCTGGTGGGTGTGGGATGCGCGTCTGACCTCCGAGCTGGTGCTGCTGTTCCTTTATATGGGCGTCATCGCGCTGTACAACGCCTTTGAAGACCGCCGCCTGGCGGGCCGCGCCGCCGGGATTCTGGTGCTGGTGGGCGTGGTGAATATCCCGATCATCCATTTCTCGGTCGAATGGTGGAATACGCTGCATCAGGGCTCGACCAACATGCAGCAGTCCATCGCGCCCAGTATGCGCACCCCGCTGCGCTGGGCGATCCTCGGCTACCTGCTGCTGTTCGTCACGCTGACGCTGATGCGCCTGCGCAATCTGATCCTGTTCCAGGAGCGCCAGCGCCCGTGGGTCGCCGGGCTGGTGAATAAGGAGCGTCAGTCATGAATGCCGCATTCGATTCCTGGTCGGCGTTTTTCGCCATGGGCGGTTACGCCTTCTATGTTTGGCTGGCGGTCGCCGCCACGGTGATTTCGCTGTTGGGGCTGGTGGCGCACACCGTCTGGCAACGGCGGCAGTTGCTCGCCGAGATCGGCCGCCGTCAGGCGCGCGAGCGGCGCATTCGCCATGCGCAACAATCAAAACAAAAATCCGCCGCACCGCGGGAGAAATCATTGTGAATCCACGTCGTAAAAGCCGCCTTTATCTGGCGATCGTTGTGCTGATCGGCATCGCGCTGACCGCGACCCTGATGCTGTACGCGCTGCGCTCCAACATCGATCTGTTCTATACCCCGGGTGAGATCCTGCAGGGCAAGGGCGAAAATCATGAGAAGCCCGAGGTCGGCCAGCGGCTGCGCATCGGCGGCATGGTGATGCCGGGCTCGGTGAAACGCGATCCCAATACGCTGCAGGTCAGCTTCAAGATTTACGACGCGCGCGGCGCGATCGGCGTGACCTACACCGGCATTCTGCCGGACCTGTTCCGCGAAGGGCAGGGCGTGGTGGCGCAGGGCGTGCTGGGTGAGGGCAACGTGGTCAATGCGCGCGAAGTGCTGGCCAAACACGATGAAAAATACACGCCGCCGGAAGTGGCCGACGCGATGAAAGAGAACCACAAAGGCCCGGCGGAAGCGTATAACGCGCCGCAGGCGGAGGGCGCCAAGTCATGATGCCGGAACTGGGCAGTTTTCTGCTGTGCCTGGCGCTGGCGATTGCGCTGCTGCTGAGCATTTACCCGCAGTGGGGCGCGGCGCGGCAAGACAGCCGCATGATGGCGGTCGCCCGCCCGCTGACCTACGGCATGTTCGCCGCGATTGCGCTGGCGTTCCTGTGCCTGGTGCACGCCTTCGTGGTCAACGATTTTACCGTCGCCTACGTGGCCACCAACTCCAATACCCAACTACCGGTGTATTACCGCATCGCCGCCACCTGGGGGGCGCATGAGGGGTCGCTGCTGCTGTGGGTGCTGCTGCTGAGCTGTTGGTCGCTGGCGGTGGCGTTGTGCAGCCGGGCGATGCCGCAGGATGCGGTGGCGCGGGTGCTGTCGGTGATGGGGATGATCACCGCCGGTTTCCTGCTGTTCATTATCATGACCTCCAACCCGTTCACCCGCACGCTGCCGAATTTCCCGATCGACGGCAGCGATCTCAACCCGCTGCTGCAGGATATCGGCCTGATCTTCCACCCGCCGCTGCTGTATATGGGCTACGTCGGCTTCTCGGTCGCCTTTGCGTTCGCCATCGCCTCGCTGATGGCCGGCCGGCTCGACACCGCCTGGGCACGCTGGTCACGCCCGTGGACCACCGCGGCCTGGGTGTTCCTCACGCTGGGCATCGTGCTCGGATCGGCCTGGGCTTACTATGAGCTGGGCTGGGGCGGCTGGTGGTTCTGGGATCCGGTGGAGAACGCCTCCTTTATGCCGTGGTTGGCCGGCACCGCGCTGATGCATTCGCTGGCGGTGACCGAGAAACGCGGCACGTTCAAAGCCTGGACGGTGTTGCTGGCGATCACCGCCTTCTCGCTGTGCCTGCTGGGCACCTTCCTGGTGCGTTCCGGCGTGCTGGTCTCGGTGCACTCCTTCGCCTCCGATCCGGCGCGCGGCATGTTTATCCTCGCCTATCTGGTGATCGTGATCGGCGGTTCGCTGCTGCTGTACGCGGTCAAGGGCGGCCAGGTGCGCAGCCGGGTGCAGCACGAGACCTTCTCGCGCGAGACCTTCCTGCTGGGCAACAACGTGCTGCTGATCGCCGCCATGCTGGTGGTGCTGTTGGGCACGCTGCTGCCGTTGGTGCACAAACAGCTGGGGCTGGGCAGCATCTCGATCGGCGAGCCGTTCTTCAACACCATGTTCACCTGGCTGATGGCGCCGTTGGCGCTGCTGTTGGGCATCGGGCCTCTGGTGCGCTGGCGCCGCGATGAGCCGAGCAAGCTGTGGCGCCGCCTCGGCGTGGCGCTGTTGGCGACGCTGGTGCTGTCAATCCTGCTGCCGTGGCTGCTGCAGGACAGCATCGCCGGCATGACGGTGGTGGGCCTGATCATGGCGCTGTGGGTGATCATCCTGACGCTGATGGAGCTGCATGAGCGCGCTACCCACCGTCACGGTTTCTGGCGCGGCCTGCGCCAGCTGTCCCGCAGCCACTGGGGCATGGTGCTCGGCCACCTCGGCGTGGCGGTGACGGTGATCGGCATCGCCTTCAGCCAGAACTACAGCGTGGAGCGCGACGTGCGGATGAAGGCCGGCGACAGCGTGGATATTCACAACTATCACTTCGTGTTCCGCGACGTGCACGACATTCGCGGCCCGAACTACAGCGGCGGCGTCGGCATCATCGACGTCACGCGCAACGGCAAGCCGGAGGCGACGCTGCACGCGGAGAAACGCTACTACAGCGTGGCGCGCAGCATGATGACCGAAGCGGCGATCGACGGCGGTTTCAGCCGCGATCTGTACGCGGCGCTGGGCGAGGAGCTGGAGGACGGCTCCTGGGCGGTACGCCTGTATTACAAACCCTTCGTGCGCTGGATTTGGTTCGGCGGCGTCTTTATGGCGATCGGCGGCCTGCTGTGCATCCTCGACCCGCGTTACCGCATGAGCAAAAAACTCAAGCGCGAAGGCAAGCTGGAGGCGCAACCATGAATCGTAAACTGCTGTTTATCCCGTTGGTCCTCTTCCTGCTGCTGGTGGCGGCGCTGATGGTGCAGCTGACGCGCAACGCCGGCGGCGAAGATCCGACCATGCTGGAATCGGCGCTGATCGGCAAACCGGTGCCGTCCTTCAGGCTGGAATCGCTGGATCAGCCCGGCAAAACCTACGATCAGGCGGTGCTGCGCGACGGCAAGCCGATCTTGCTCAACGTCTGGGCCACCTGGTGCCCGACCTGCCGCGCGGAACACCAGTATCTCAATACGCTGGCGGCGCGCGGCGTGCGGGTGGTTGGCCTGAACTATAAAGACGATCGCGCCAAGGCGGTGACCTGGCTGAATTCCCTCGGCAATCCCTATGCCCTCAGCCTGTACGACGGCGACGGCATGCTGGGGTTGGATCTCGGGGTCTACGGCGCGCCTGAGACCTTCCTTATCGACGGACAGGGGATTATTCGTTACCGCCACGCCGGCGACATGAACGAGCGCGTTTGGCAGCAGGAAGTGCTGCCGCTGTATAAAAAGTACGGGGGTGAGGCATGAGGCTGATTGTCCTGCTGTGCGCCGCGCTGCTGAGCTGGAGCGCCGCTGCGGCGATCGATACCTATCGCTTCAACTCCGTCGAGCAGGAGCAGCAGTATCGCGAGTTGACCGAACAGCTGCGCTGCCCGAAATGTCAAAACAACAGCATTGCCGATTCCAACGCCATCATCGCCGCCGACATGCGCACTAAGGTGTACGAGCTGATGATGCAGGGGCAAAGCAAGCAGCAGATCATTGATTACATGGTGGCGCGCTACGGCAATTTCGTCACCTACGAGCCGCCGGTAACGCCGGCGACGTTGATCTTGTGGATCGGCCCGCTGCTGTTCGTGCTGATCGGCGGGGCGGTGGTGATCCTGCGCGCCCGGCGCCGGCCTGGCGCGGCGGTGGACGATGCATTCTCCGAACGGGAACGGCAGCGCCTGGCGGCGCTGTTGCAAGAGACTGACAGGAAGAAACCCTAATGGCTTTTTGGCTGATTATTTGCGTGTTGCTGGCCGGCGCCGTCGCGTTGCTGGTGGTGCCGGCAATGCGCCACGGCAAGCAGAGCGCCGCCACGCGCGATGCGTTGAACAAGGCTTTTTATCAGGATCGTCTCAGCGAGCTGGAGCAGGACGAGCAGCAGGGCGTGGTGGCCGAGCGCCCGGAGCTGGTGAAAGAGCTGCAACAGAACCTGTTGAACGACATCCCGGCCGAGCAAGCGGCGCAGGCGAAACCGATCAATCGTTGGGCGCTGGTGCCGGGCGTGCTGTTATTGCTGGCGGTGACCGTTGGCTTTTATCTGAAAACCGGCGGATTGGCGCAGGTGCTGGACTGGCGTCTGGTGCAGGCGCAAATGCCGGAATTGCGCGAGCGCGTCGCCAATGAGCGCGCCAAACCGCTGAGCATGGAAGAGATCGCCCGCCTCGGGCTGGGGCTGCGCACCGCGCTGCAGCAGGACGATCGCAACATCAACGACTGGATGATGCTGGGGCGCGTCGGCATGGCGTTGAACAACGCCACCACCGCCACGCAGGCGTTTGCCCATGCTTATCAATTGGATCCGAATAGTCTGGAAGTGCGGCTCGGCTATGCCGAGGTCTTGACGCGCTCCAACGATCCGGAGGATAACAAGCAGGCGACGCAGCTGCTGCGGCGCATGATCGCGGAAAACCACGGCGATCCGCGGGTGCTGAGCCTGTTGGCGTTCAATGCCTTCGAACAGGGCGATTTCAAGCAGGCGATCGGTGCCTGGCAGGTGATGCTGCAACTGCTGCCGGCCAACGATCCGCGCGCGGAAGTGATAAAGCGCAGCATTGCACAAGCAAAAGCCCAGGCAGGCGGAGAAAATGTTAAACTGAATGTGACCGTTTCGCTGTCACCGCAGGCGGCGAAAGCCTTGCCGGCGCAGGGGACGCTGGTCATTTCGGTCACTGACGGCGTTAGCCCGGTGCCGGTGGCGGTAAAACAATTGCCGCTGAGCCGTTTTCCGCTGTCTTTCTCACTGGATGACGGCAACGCCATGATGCCCGAGCGTCTGCTCTCGGCGCAGCATCAGGTGCAGGTGCGTGTGCGCCTCTCACAGGACGGATTGGCCACGCCGCAGCCGGGGGATTGGTTCGGCGAAAGCTCGCTGCAGACATTCAGCGGTAAAGAGCAGGTTAGCGTTCAGATAAACAAGCAGGTCACTGAAAAATAAGACCGAACGTGTTTTTATGGAGAAAAATATGAACTTTCGCCTGACTGGGGTGGCATTCGCAACGGTATTACTGGTGGGCTGTGCCAGCGCGCCAGACAACGATCCGCAAGGGCGTTCCGATCCTCTGGAAGGATTCAACCGGACGATGTTCGACTTCAACTACAACGTCCTGGATCCCTATATCCTGCGTCCGGTCGCGGTGGCCTGGCGTGACTACGTGCCGATGCCGGCGCGTAACGGCATCAGCAACTTTACCTCCAACCTGGAAGAGCCGGCCAGCATGGTCAACGCCTTCCTCAAGGGCGACCCTTACCGCGGGATGATTCACTTCAACCGCTTCTTCCTGAACACCCTGCTCGGGATGGGCGGCCTGATCGACGTTGCCGGCATGGCCAACCCGAAACTGGCGCGCGAAGAGCCGAACCGCTTCGGCAGCACGTTGGGGCATTACGATGTAGGTTATGGCCCGTACGTGATGCTGCCGGGCTACGGCAGCTTCACCCTGCGTGAAGACGGCGGCGACTTTGCGGATACGCTGTATCCGATGCTGAGCTACCTCACCTTCTGGATGTCGGCGGGCAAATGGGTGGTCGAGGGGATCGAAACCCGCGCCCAGCTGCTGGATTCCGACGGCCTGCTGCGCAACTCCTCCGATCCTTACATCATGGTGCGCGAAGCTTACTTCCAGCGCCACGATTTCATCGCCAACGGCGGCTCGCTCAAGCCGGAAGAGAACCCGAACGCCAAGGCGATTCAGGGCGAACTGGACGAGATCGACTCGCAGTAATCACGGGCGTCACGCCAATGAAAAACCCGCCGGCAGGCGGGTTTTTTATGCCGGCAGCACGCGGCAGGCAAAGAAAAAGCGCCCCGCGGGGCGCTTTGGCATCCATCTCAGGCGAGATTAGAAGCGGTAGTTGAAGTTGGCGCCGTACAGCCAGGCTTTACCTTCAGAGTTGAAGGTGTAAGGGCCTTCTTTGATGGTGACTTTCTGGCCGTGCATGTAGGAAACGCCGACGTCGACCGACGCGTCTTTGTTGAACGCATAGGTAGTACCGGCACTCAGCCAGAAACGGTCCTGATCCGGAATGGAAATCGAACGGTTCTGTGCCGGCACTGGGCTGTCATCGAAGGCGATACCGGTACGGAAGGTCCAGTTGTCGTCGTAGAAGTAGGTGGTACCCAGCGCGATGCGGTAAGCGTCTTTGAAGCCTTCATGCTTCTCGAACAGCGTTTGGCCGTTGTTGCCGGTGGCTCTCAGCTCCTGGAACTGGCTCCAACTGGTGTAGGCCAGGCTGTAGTGGATGGCCCACTGCGGCGCCACTTTGTTGTAACCGGACAGCTCCCACATTTCCGGCAGGTGCAGGCTCAGAGAACCCGGAATGGTGTTGCCGTTGGTGCCCCACGGAAGACCTTGAGAGGCCAGCAGCGGGTTGAAGGCTGAAGGCAGGCTGCTCTTGTAGTCGCCGTCGAAGTCGATTTTCACTTCAGAGCGGTAGGTGAGGCCGTAACGGTTGTTTTCATCCACTTCGTACAGAATACCGGCGTTCCAACCGAAGCCCCATTCGTCGCCTTTCAGGTGCGAAATCTGGGTATCTGCCGGGATCTGCGAAACAGGGCCGGCTAGCTGCGGCGGTAATTGGCCTGAACCGGCGATGAGCTTCGGCAGTTCACCGGCGTAACGTTCCAGTTTGGCTTTGGCGTACACCGCATCGAAGCCCAGACCGAAGCTGAAGTGTTGATTCAGACGATATGCGCCGCTGAGGTTCAGGTTGAGGGTGGTCAGATCGGTCTTGCCGCCGTAAGCGCCGGCGGTATAGCCGTCGTTGAATTCTGTCGCCAGACCGTAGTTGCTGGTGACCGAGCCGCCTACGGCGAACTGATCGTTAATCGGGTGAACATAATGCAGGTTCGGCACCCAGGCGGTCGGCGCGATGTTTTTCGAATCCAAACTGGCGCCGGAAGGGGATTGACCGGTAATGTCAACGTCCGGGTCGATGAAGACCGCGCCGAAAGAAAGTTCCGGGCGGGTATACATCATCAGCAACGCCGGGTTGCGGCTTGCGGAGGCCGCCGTATCCGCCATGGCGCCTTCGCCAGAATACGAACGTCCTAAACCAGCTGATGAGAACTCATTCAGCTGGAATCCTGCGGCAGACACGTTTGAAGAGATAATTGCCACTGCAGCTGCGAGAGCTGATTTAGTCAATAGGTTTTTCTGGCTCATGACCAAAACCTCATTATGTGTTTATTATTTAAACTATTGTTACACGAGGTAACAAGGAGCGCGGGATTGTAGGGTCCGTTATCGTTCAGACAAATCAGACCAGTGGCTGAAGTATAGGTCTGACCTGTGAAAATGTTGCAAGTTTGTTTTTGAAATATTTCCAACCTGATATCAAAAAAGAGATCTGCTTAACAAAACGTCAGCGGTAAATAACAAAATTCTTACCATTTCTTAGCAGGCGCTCATTTTTATTTGTGATTTCCATCACTTAAAACACCCATTAAAAGTAAGTGCTAGTGATTGCCTGCGTGGAAGCGTAAAATACCTGCAGAATTTTGTGGCTTTGTGCCGGTGAGTAAAACGGCAATTTGGGCTGATAACCGAGGCCTTTGAGGAGAACCAATCATGTCAGATGCAATTAATAAATGCAGCGCCCAGGAAACCGCCGCGTGTTGCTGTGTGGATGTCGGCACCGTGATGGATAACACCGATTGCACCGCGTCCTACAGCCAGGTGTTCAGCAATCAACAAGATGCGGAGGCGATGCTGGCCGCCCTGAGCGAAAAGGCGCGCGCGGTAGAATCCGACCCTTGTGACATCAGCAGTAGCATTAAACCGGTTGACGGCGGCGTACAGTTGGAGGCCGATTTCACCTTCGCCTGCCAGGCGGAAACCCTGATCTTCCAGCTCGGCCTGCGTTAATCCCCGCTTTACCCCCGGAGCCGCCTGCCGCGCGCCGGGGATTGCTCTCCCCACATCGCCCCCGATAGAAAGTGCGCCTGCTCGCAGTTTTGATCTCTGCCGGTTTGCCAAATGTAACCGTTTGGTTAACAATGACCTCATCAGGTCAGACCTCTTTCTGCCCATTGCGCTGACGTTATTTTCTTCAGGAGCATTTATGAGTAAGGCACTGCCGTTGGTGACCCGTCATGGTGACCGCATTGCGATTGTGAATGGACTGCGTACCCCCTTTGCCAAACAGGCGACTGCCTATCACGGCATTCCGGCGGTGGATTTAGGGAAAACGGCGGTGAGCGAGCTGTTGGCGCGCAGCGGCATCGATCCGCAGCTTATCGAACAACTGGTGTTCGGCCAGGTGGTGCAAATGCCCGAGGCGCCGAACATCGCGCGTGAAATCGTGCTCGGCACCGGCATGAGCGTCCATACCGACGCCTACAGCGTGTCGCGCGCCTGCGCCACCAGCTTCCAGGCGATCGCCAACGTGGCGGAGAGCATCATGGCCGGCAGCATCAGCGTTGGCATCGCCGGCGGGGCGGATTCTTCTTCCGTCTTGCCGATCGGCGTCAGCAAGGCGCTGGCGCGCACGCTGGTGGACGTCAACAAGGCGCGCACGCTGTCGCAGCGCCTCAAACTGTTCAGCCGGCTGAAATTCCGCGATCTGATGCCGGTGCCGCCGGCGGTGGCGGAGTATTCCACCGGCCTGCGCATGGGCGATACCGCCGAGCAGATGGCGAAGAGCCACGGCATCACCCGTGAAGCGCAGGATGCGCTGGCGCACCGTTCCCACGAGCTGGCGGCCAAGGCCTGGCGGGAAGGGTGGCTGCGCGACGAGGTGATGACCGCCTATGTGCCGCCTTACCGCGCGCAGCTTTCTGAAGACAACAACATCCGTAAAGATTCCAGCCTGGCTTCCTACGCCAAGCTGAAGCCGGCGTTCGATCGCAAGCATGGCAGCGTCACCGCGGCCAACAGCACGCCGCTGACCGACGGCGCGGCGGCGGTGCTGATGATGAGCGAATCGCGCGCCAAAGAGCTGGGGCTGCAGCCGCTGGGCTATTTGCGCAGCTTCGCCTTCGCCGCCATCGACGTGTGGGAAGACATGCTGCTGGGGCCTTCCTACGCTACGCCGCTGGCGCTGGATCGCGCCGGCATCGGTCTGGCCGATCTGACGCTCATCGACATGCATGAAGCCTTCGCCGCGCAAACGCTGGCCAACCTGAAGATGTTCGCCAGCGAAGAGTTCGCCCGTGAGAAGCTTGGCCGCAGCCAGGCGATCGGCGAGGTGGACATGGACAAATTCAACGTCCTGGGCGGTTCCATCGCCTATGGCCACCCGTTCGCCGCCACCGGCGCGCGCATGATCATCCAGACGCTGCATGAGCTGAAACGCCGCGGCGGCGGGCTGGGCCTGACCACCGCCTGCGCCGCCGGCGGGTTAGGGGCCGCGATGATCGTGGAGGTGGAATGATGAGCTTCGAAAACGCATTGCATGAACAGCGCGCCAAACCGTCGGCCTTTCAGCTGACGATTCGCCCCGACAACATCGGCGTGATCACCATCGACGTGCCGGGCGACAAGGTGAACACGCTCAAGGCCGAGTTCGTCGAACAGGTCAACGACGTGCTGATCCGGGCGCAGCAGCATACCGCGCTGGAAGGGCTGGTGATCGTTTCCGGCAAGCCGGACTCGTTTATCGCAGGCGCCGACATCACTATGATTGCCGCCTGCACCAGCGCCAAAGAGGCGGAAACGCTGGCCAGGAAAGGGCAGAGCACGCTGGCGCAGATCGCCGCGTTCCCGGTGCCGGTAGTGGCGGCCATTCACGGCGCCTGCCTGGGCGGCGGCCTGGAGCTGGCGCTGGCCTGCCATGGCCGCGTCTGTTCGCTGGATGACAAAACCGCGCTCGGGCTGCCGGAAGTGCAGTTGGGCCTGCTGCCGGGCTCCGGCGGCACGCAGCGCCTGCCGCGCCTGGTCGGCGCCGCCAAGGCGCTGGACATGATCCTGACCGGCAAGCACATTCGCGCCCGCCAGGCGCTGCGCATGGGGTTGGTGGACGACGCCGTGCCGCAGTCGATTCTGTTGCAGACCGCCATCGAGCGGGTGAAGCAGGGCTGGAAGCATCAGCGCGAGCTACCGTGGCAGGATCGCCTGCTCAACGGCCCGCTGGGCAGAAGTCTGCTGTTCAGCATCGTGCGCAAGAAAACGTTGGCGAAAACCCACGGCAACTACCCGGCGGCGGAGCGCATCATTCAGGTGGTGCGCACCGGGCTGGATCACGGCAGCGCCAGCGGCTATGAGGCCGAAGCACGCGCCTTTGGCGAGCTGGCGATGACGCCGCAGTCGGCGGCGCTGCGCAGCCTGTTCTTCGCTTCCACCGCGCTGAAAAAGGAGCGGGGCGGCAATGCCCAGCCGCACGCCCTGCATCGCGTCGGCATTCTCGGCGGCGGCCTGATGGGCGGCGGCATCGCCTGCGTCACCGCCACCCGCGGCGGATTGCCGGTTCGCATCAAAGACATCAATGAAACCGGTATCAACCATGCGCTGAAATACAGCTGGGACGTGCTCGGCAAGCGGGTGCGCCGCAAGCGCATGCGCCCGGCGGAACGGCAAAAGCAGATGATGCTGATCTCCGGCTCTACCGATTACACTGGCTTTGAACAGGTGGATATCGTGGTCGAGGCGGTGTTCGAAGATCTGGCGCTGAAGCAGCAGATGGTGGCCGAGGTAGAAGCCAACTGCGCGCCGCATACCGTGTTCGCCTCCAATACTTCCTCGCTGCCTATCGGCCGCATCGCCGAAAAGGCCCAGCGGCCGCAGCAGGTGATCGGCCTGCACTACTTCAGCCCGGTGGACAAGATGCCGCTGGTGGAAGTGATCCCGCATGCCGGCACCAGCGAAGAGACCATCGCCACCACCGTGGCGCTGGCGCACAAGCAGGGCAAAACCGCCATCGTGGTGGGCGACAGCGCCGGTTTTTATGTCAACCGCATCCTGGCGCCGTACATCAACGAAGCGGCGTGCTGCCTGCTGGAAGGCGAGCCGATTGAGTCGCTGGACAAGGCGCTGGTGGACTTCGGTTTCCCGGTCGGCCCGATCACCCTGCTGGATGAAGTGGGCATCGACGTCGGCACCAAGATCATTCCCGTGCTGGTCGAGGCGCTGGGGCCGCGCTTCGCCGCGCCTGCCGCGTTCGATGCGGTGCTGAAAGACGGGCGCAAAGGGCGCAAGAACGGCCGCGGTTTCTATCTCTACCCGAGCGAAGGGCAGCAGCGGCAGCGGCGCAAACGTGCGGATACCTCATTGTATACGCTGCTCGGCGTCACGCCGAAGGCGCACATGCTGCCGGCGAGCGTCGCTCAGCGCTGCGTGATGATGATGCTGAACGAAGCGGCACGCTGCCTGGACGAAGGCGTGATCCGCAGCGCGCGCGACGGCGACATCGGCGCGGTGTTCGGCATCGGCTTCCCGCCGTTCCTCGGCGGCCCGTTCCGCTATATGGACGAGCTTGGCGCCGAGAAAGTGGTGAAGACGCTGGACTACCTGCGTCAGCAGCACGGCGAGCATTTCGCCCCGTGCGAACGCCTGCAGCGCATGGCGCAGCAGGGCGAGCGCTTTTACCCGCTGGGGAGCTGAACGCAGGGCGGCCCGATTTGCACTATAGTTGCAACAGGGGCGCGTTGTGATCGCCATCACTCCTTGCGACAGCGTCAGCCGGTGAGGCTGTACAGCGAGGCTGCGGCAGCGGTAAGTTAGCTTGACCGCCATCAATAAATTTCATGGCGGAAAGGTTAAAATTTAACCCGTTGAATTGATTGTTCTGTGAGCAATCGAGGTTTGCCCGGGGAGGATTGCTGTAAAAAACAGCGTTTTCTTTAGGCAAACTTTCAGGCAAAATGCCCGGCCGCCATAAAGAGACGGCGCGTTATCGTTTTAAAGCTTTGGCTTTGGGTTGTAAAACTCGGCGGTACAGCACGCACGGCGTTTCTGTATAGCGTTACTTTGTCAACAACAGCGGTGCAATATGCAAGTTTTGATTATGCGTCACGGAGAGGCGGCGCTCGAGGCAGCCAGCGATGCGGTAAGGCCCCTTACCCTGTGCGGCCGCGACGAGTCCCGTCAGATGGCGGCCTGGTTGAACACCAAGTCTGTGGATATTGAACGCGTGCTGGTCAGCCCCTATCTGCGGGCCGAACAGACGCTGGCGACGGTGCGTGAAGCCTTGACGCTACCGGAGGGCGAAGAAGTGCTGCCCGAGCTGACGCCGGGCGGCAACGCCGAACAGGTCGGCAGCTATCTGCAGGCGCTGGCGATGCAAGGGGTGAGCTCGGTGCTGATCGTGTCGCACCTGCCGCTGGTGGGCTATCTGGTGGCCGAACTGTGCCCGGGCGAGTGCCCGCCGATGTTCGCGACCTCGGCGATTGCCAACGTCGATCTGCCGGCGGACGGCAGCTACGGCAAGTTTGAATGGCAGGTCAGCCCGTCGCAGGTGATGGCCAAAGTGTGAACCGCGGATGCGGTGCGGAATAAACTCAGGGCGATGTCTGACATCGCCCTGAGTCGTTTCTGCGGCGGGGGCTACTCGGCCAGCTCCACCAACAGCAGGATGGCGGCGTTGCCGCCCCATTCCTTCGGCGCCTGATGAAACGCCAGCACGTCGGGATGCTGCGCCAGCCACAGGGGCGTTTGCTGTTTGAGAATGTGCTTGCCGTGCCCGTGCATCACGCAGGCGCAGTGCACGTGTTCGCGTTTGCAGGCGGCGATCAGCGCCCCCAGCTCCTGCTTGGCCTGCAGCTGGGTCAGGCCGTGCAAATCGAGAAACAGCTCCGGCGAGTAATCGCCGCGTCGCAGCTTCTTCAGCTCATACGGGCTGCTGCCGGGGCGCACGTAGCGCGTCGGGCCTTCTTCTTCCAGCTGCGGCTGGTATTCATCTGAAAAATAATAGCTGGCATCGACCTGCTCCTGCAGCAGCCGCTGCGGGGCAATCTGTTTGACCTTGGGCTTCGGCGGGCGGTGGACGATGGTGTCCTGGCGCAGCTTTTTCGCGCCCGCCACCGACTCTCTGAAGAGCTGTTGTTCGTCTTGGCTCAGAGGGGGCTTGTTCTTCATGCTTCATTCACCGGAAATCGTTTATTTCGCTAGTTTACCTTGTGAATGAGCGCTGTCGACGCAAAACTCGGGCCAGAGTGAAAAGCGCGAGGGGCAAGCGTGATTTGTCGCGGGCTTCATGGCAAACTATGCGGCTAAATCATGAAACACAGCGCCTGCCGGAGGGCAAATTGGACAAAATTTTCGTCGACGAAGCAGTGAACGAACTGCACACCATTCAAGATATGCTGCGCTGGACGGTAAGCCGCTTCAACGCCGCCAATATCTATTATGGTCACGGAACCGATAATCCGTGGGACGAAGCGGTGCAATTGGTGCTGCCAAGCCTGTTCCTGCCGTTGGACATTCCGGAGGACATGCACACCGCCCGTCTGACCTCCAGCGAGCGCCATCGCATCGTTGAGCGCGTGATCCGCCGCGTCAACGAGCGCATCCCGGTCGCCTACCTGACCAACAAGGCCTGGTTCTGCGGCATGGAATTCTACGTCGACGAGCGCGTGCTGGTGCCGCGTTCGCCGATCGGCGAGCTGATCAACGATCGCTTCAGCGCGCTGATCCCACACCCGCCACGCCATATCCTCGACATGTGCACCGGCAGCGGCTGTATCGCCATCGCCTGCGGCTACGCTTTCCCGGAGGCGGAAGTGGACGCGGTGGACATCTCCAGCGAGGTGCTGGCGGTGACCGAGCGCAACATTCAGGCGCACGGCGTCGAACACCAGGTGATCCCGATCCGTTCCGATCTGTTCCGCGACGTTCCCGCGATCCAATACGATCTGATCGTCACCAACCCACCGTACGTCGATGCGGAAGACATGTCCGATCTGCCGCAGGAGTTCCGCTTTGAGCCGGAGCTGGGCCTGGCGGCGGGCAGCGACGGCCTGAAGCTGGTGCGCCGCATCCTGGCCTGCGCGCCGGACTACCTGACCGACGACGGCGTGCTGATTTGTGAAGTGGGTAACAGCATGGTACACCTGATGGATCAATATCCGGACATTCCGTTCACCTGGCTGGAGTTCGAAAACGGCGGTGACGGCGTGTTCATGCTGACCAAACAGCAGCTGGTGGATTGCAAGGAACACTTCAGCCTCTACCGCAGCTAAACCGCATTTCCAGGGCCCGCACGGCGGGCCTCATAACGATAAAAGACTAACGGTAAGGAGCCGTGATGGCAGGAAACAGTATTGGGCAGATTTTCCGCGTCACCACCTTCGGTGAATCTCACGGGGTGGCGCTGGGTTGTATCGTCGACGGCGTGCCGCCCGGCATTCCGCTCACCGAAGCCGATTTGCAACACGATCTGGACCGCCGTCGTCCGGGCACCTCGCGTTACACCACCCAGCGTCGCGAACCGGATCAGGTGCGCATTCTCTCCGGCGTATTCGAAGGCGTGACTACCGGCACCAGCATCGGTTTGATCATTGAGAACACCGATCAGCGCTCGCAAGACTACAGCGCCATCAAAGACGTGTTCCGTCCGGGGCATGCCGACTACACCTACGAACAGAAATACGGCCTGCGCGATTACCGCGGCGGCGGCCGCTCTTCGGCGCGTGAAACCGCCATGCGCGTTGCGGCGGGCGCTATCGCCAAGAAATACCTGCAGCAGAAGTTCGGCGTGCAGGTGCGTGGCTATCTGGCGCAGATCGGCGACGTGACCTGCGAGCTGAAAGATTGGGATCAGGTTGAGCAGAACCCGTTCTTCTGCCCGGATCCGGACAAGCTGGAAGCGCTGGACGAACTGATGCGCGCGCTGAAAAAAGAGGGCGACTCCATCGGCGCCAAGGTCAGCGTGATTGCTGAAAACGTGCCGGTTGGCCTGGGCGAGCCGGTGTTTGATCGCCTCGACGCCGATCTGGCGCACGCGCTGATGAGCATCAACGCAGTGAAAGGCGTGGAGATCGGCGACGGGTTTGCCGTGGTGACCAAGCGCGGCAGCGAAAACCGCGATGAAATCACCCCGGAAGGCTTCCAGAGCAACCATGCCGGCGGCATTCTCGGCGGTATCAGCAGCGGCCAACCGGTGGTGGCGCATCTGGCGCTGAAGCCGACCTCCAGCATCATGGTGCCGGGCCGCACCATCAATCGCCAGGGCGAAGCGGTGGAAATGGTCACCCGCGGCCGCCACGATCCGTGCGTGGGCATCCGCGCCGTGCCGATCGCCGAAGCGATGATGGCGATCGTGCTGATGGATCACCTGCTGCGCCAGCGTGCGCAAAACGGTGATGTGGTTTCCGACGTGCCGCGCTGGTAATCGCCATGAAAAACTGGATGTTGGGCCTGGTGGCCCTGACGGCCTCCGCCTCCGCCATGGCGCTGACGCCGTGGCAGAAAATCGATCATCCGGTGGCCGGCGCGCCGCAGGCGGTGGGCGGTTTCGCCAACGGCTGCGTCATCGGCGCCCAGCCGTTGCCGCTGAACTCACCGAACTACCAGGTGATGCGTACCGACCAGCGCCGTTATTTCGGCCACCCGGATCTGTTGGCGTTCATTCAGCGCCTCAGCAGCCAGGCGAATCAGAAAGCGCTGGGCACGGTGCTGATCGGCGATATGGCGATGCCGGCCGGCGGGCGCTTCAGCAGCGGCCACGCCAGCCACCAGTCGGGGCTCGACGTCGACATCTGGCTGCAGCTGCCGCGCCAACGCTGGAGCGCGCAGCAATTGCTGAAGCCGCAGCCTATCGATCTGGTGTCAGGGGACGGCAAGCAGGTAGTGGCGCGCCAATGGCAGCCGCAGATTGAGTCGCTGATCAAGCTGGCGGCGCAGGATGCGGACGTGACGCGCATCTTCGTCAATCCGGCCATCAAACAGCGTCTGTGTCTGGATGCCGGCGCCGATCGCGCCTGGTTGCACAAGGTGCGGCCGTGGTTCGGTCACCGCGCGCACATGCACGTGCGCCTGCGTTGCCCGGCGGGCAGCCTTGAATGTAAAGAGCAGGATACGCCGCCACCGGGCGACGGCTGCGGCGCCGAACTGGCGAGCTGGTTCGTGCCGCATCAACCGAACGCCAAACCGGGTAAACCGGTGCCGCCGCCGTTACCGCCGACCTGTCAGGCATTGCTGGATAATCACTTCGCAGCGGAATAACACATGGACTGGTTTGTCATCGGCCCCGAGATGCTCGGGGTGTTGTTTGCGGTAGCGCTGCTGGCGGGGTTTATCGACTCCATCGCCGGCGGCGGTGGGCTGCTGACGGTGCCGGCCCTGCTGGCGGTGGGGGTTCCCCCGGCGCAGGCGCTGGCGACCAACAAACTGCAGTCGGTCGGCGGTTCCTTCTCCGCCAGCCTGTACTTTATTCGTCGGCGGGCGGTGAACCTCAACGACCAGAAGCTGACGATCTTTCTGACGCTGATCGGTTCGATCGCCGGCGCCATTCTGGTGCAGCATATGCGCGCCGATTTGCTGCGGCAGATGTTGCCGCTGCTGGTGATCGGCATCGGCCTCTACTTCCTGCTGATGCCGCGGCTGGGTGAGGAAGATCGTCAACGCCGTCTCGGCGCCTTGCCGTTCGGGCTGGTGGCCGGCGGCTGCGTCGGGTTTTACGACGGCTTCTTCGGCCCCGGCGCCGGATCGTTTTACGCGCTGGCCTATGTGACGCTGTGCGGCTTCAACCTTGCCAAGTCCACGGCGCACGCCAAGGTGCTTAACTTCACCTCCAACGTCGGCGGGTTGGCGCTGTTCATCATCGGCGGCAAGGTGGTGTGGAGCATCGGTCTGGTGATGTTGGTGGGGCAGGTGCTGGGGGCGCGTTTGGGCGCCCACATGGTGCTGACCCGCGGGCAGAAGCTGATTCGGCCGATGATCGTGATCGTCTCGCTGGTGATGAGCCTCAAGCTGCTGTACGACAATCACGGCGCGGAAATTCAGCAGTGGTTGAGCGCCCTGGTGCACGGTTAAAGATGAAGAGAGGGCGTTGCTTACGCGCCCTGTCTTATCGGGTATAATGGCCTCTTTATTTTTGTGGTTATAGAGTTTTTATGTCAGACACACAGACCCGTCATCACTATGAGCAACTGATCGAGATCTTCAATCAATGCTTCAGCGATGACTACAACACCCGCCTGGTGAAGGGCGACGACGAGCCGATCTACCTGCCGGCCGACGACGAATTGCCGTATCACCGCATCGTATTCGCCCACGGCTTCTACGCCAGCGGCCTGCACGAAATCTCGCACTGGTGCATCGCCGGCGAAGCGCGCCGCCAACGGGTGGACTTCGGTTACTGGTATTGCCCGGACGGGCGCGACGCGCAAACCCAGAGTGAATTCGAAGCGGTGGAGATCAAACCGCAGGCGCTGGAGTGGATGTTCTGCGTGGCGGCCGGTTTCCCGTTTAACGTCAGCTGCGACAACCTGAACGGCGACTGCGAGCCGGATCGCATCGCGTTCCAGCGCAAGGTGCGCGACCGGGTATTGGCGCTGCTGGAGCAGGGAATACCCACACGGCCTGCGCGCTTTATTCAGGCGTTGCAATCGTTCTACAATACGCCACCGTTGGCGGCCGAGCATTTTCCGTATCCGGAAGATCTCAACTGACGCCACAGCCCGTTATTTAATGAGGAAATTTGATGATCGCAGAATTCGAAGCGCGCATTTTGGCGCTGATTGATGACATGGTAGAGCACGCCAGCGATGATGAACTGTTTGCCGGTGGCTACCTGCGCGGTCATCTGACGCTGGCGGTGGCCGAAGCGGAAGAGCAGGGCGAGCACACTGCCGAAGCGCTGAAAGCGCGGGTGGAAGAGAGCCTGCACAAAGCGATCGCCGCCGGGGAACTCTCGCCGCCGGATCAGATCCTGGTGCGCGGCATGTGGGAAAACCTTTATCAGGCCGCTACCCCTGCCGCCTGACCGCCATGCCGGGGCGCGCCGCCGCGCCCCTCATTCATGAATTAAACCGCACGCCCTTTCAGCAATTTCCGCACCCACATCCGATTTGGATTCAGCGCCGCCAGCAGGCGCGTATCGCCCGGCAACGGTTCGCCGAACAGCTGCGCCGCCAGAATTTCCGCTGCCAGCGGCGCCGAGCACAGCCCGCGCGATCCCAACCCGCCGATAGCGAACAGGCCGGGATAGACCGGCGCATCGGCGACGGTTTCGCCGCGCTGGTTTCGCCGCTGCAAATCCTGATACTGCGTCACCGTGGCCTGATAGTCCGGCAGTGCGCCGACCATCGGCAGATGATCGCGGGTGGCGCTGCGCACGCCGCAGCGCGCCTGATGAGCGCTGACGTCCACCTGCTGCGGCCAGGCCTGCTCCGGCAGGCAGCGCAGCAGGCGCTCGCGGTTTTCCTGTTGCTCCTGCTCGCGGTAGTCGGTGGCGGTGTCGCCGCGCTGGTAGCTGGCGCCGATGCAGTGTTGGCCGTTGTTGGCGTTGACCGGCGTCAGGTAGCCGTCGTAGCACAACACCTGTTTCAGTTGACCGAGGGACGGCGAGGTTGGGATGTGCGACACCTGCCCGCGCACCGCATACAGCGGCAGGGCTTGCGTCGGCGCCAGCTCGGCCAACCGGTGGCCGTTGGCCAGGATCACCGTCGCATGGCGGCGGCTTTCGCCGTGGGCGAAATCGATGCGCCAGCCGTTTTCTTCCTGCGTCAGCCTCTGTGCATCGTGCCGGTATTGGCAGACCAAGCCCTGACGCTGCGCCAGCGCGATAGCGCCGCGCGTCAGTTCGGCCGGGCAGAGCCAGCCGCCTAGCGGGTAGGTGATGCCGCCAAAGCCGGTATCGACGCCGCACAGTTCGCTGAGCGTTTCGCGGTCGGCTGCCGCCGCCAAGGCCTGCGGCCAGTCGGTTTTCAGCATATTGGCGATCTTGGCGCCGCTCTTTTCGTCGTAGGCCAGCTGGCTGACGCCGCACCACTGGTGATCAAAGGCGACGCCTTGTTGCAACAGGGCATCGTATTGGCGGCGGGCGAAAGGAAACGCGGCGCTGAAGAAACTCTCCAGCGCGTCGCCGCTGCCGTTCAGCAGGGGGTAAATCGCCCCCTGACGATTGCCGGATGCGCCCTCGGCCGGCTGCTCGTCGGCGCAGTACAGCGTGACGGTGGCGCCGCGCCGCAATAGGGCCAACGCGGTGAGCGCGCTGGCGACGCCGCCGCCGATCAGAGCGATGTCGGCGGTGTTGTCCGCCGCCGGACGCCGATACCAGGGCGCCGGGTGGGGCGTGGGCTGCGCATCGGCCGGCAGACAGCCGGCGAGCATCTCACGCTTTTGGCCGAAGCCTTTGCAACGGTTGACCTGAAAACCGGCCTGCTGCAAGCCGCGGCGCACGAAGCCGGCGGCGGTAAAGGTGGCGAAGCTGCCTTCCGGCCGGGCGAAACGTGCCATGGCGGCGAACAGTTGCTCGGTCCACATGTCGGGATTTTTGGCCGGTGCGAAGCCGTCGAGGAACCAGGCGTCGACCTGGTTATTCATGCTGGCGTCGAACTGCGGCAGCAGTTCGTTGACGTCGCCGAACCACAGATCGAGCGTAATGCGGCCTTCGGCCAACAGCAGGCGATGGCAGCCCGGCAGCGGCAGCGGCCATTGGGCGCGCAGCTCATCGGCATAGGGAGCCAGCTCCGGCCAGCGCGCATGCGCCGCCGCCAGATCGGCCTGCTGCAGGGGGAATTTCTCGAAGCTGATAAAGTGCAGGCGTTGCAGCGCGGCGTCCGGCTCGGCCTGGCGGAAGCCCGCGAAGGCCTGCCACAGCGTAAGGAAATTGAGCCCGGTGCCGAAGCCGGTTTCCGCCACCACCAGCAGCGGGCGCGGGTGAGTGGCGAAACGCTGCGGCAGCCGGTTGCCGTGCAGAAAGACATAGCGGGTTTCTTCCAGCCCATCCTGATTGGAAAAATAGACGTCATCAAACTGTTTCGAAACAGGTGTACCCTGTTCGTTCCAGGTTAGCGTTGCGGTTTGGATGGGGGCGTGGTTCACGGTCAATAGCTCGAAATTCAAGGGATGCCGCGAATTCTAACGGCGCTGGCGCCCTGGCGCAAACTGGACAACAATAAAGCTGAAAAACGCTGATCGGACTTGTTCGGCTTACATCTGTACGCTAAAGTGCGATGCAAAATCCCGTAGGTAAATAGTGGAAGAGGTATTGAATGAAACGTGCAGTGATTACTGGCCTGGGAGTTGTCTCCAGCATTGGTAATAACCAGCAGGAGGTCCTGGCGAGCCTGCAGGAAGGACGTTCTGGGATCACTTTCTCCCAGGAGCTGAAAGATTCCGGCATGCGTAGTCACGTATGGGGGCAAGTTAAGCTCGACACGACCGGCCTGATCGACCGCAAGGTGGTGCGTTTCATGAGCGATGCTTCCATCTATGCCTTCCTGGCGATGCAAGAAGCGATCGCTTCTTCCGGCCTGAAGGAAGAAGAGTATCAAAACAACCCGCGCGTGGGCTTGATCGCCGGTTCCGGCGGTGGTTCTCCGCGCTTCCAGGTGTTCGGCGCCGATGCGATGCGCAGCCCGCGCGGCCTGAAAGCGGTTGGCCCATACGTGGTCACCAAAGCTATGGCTTCCGGCGTTTCCGCCTGCCTGGCGACGCCGTTCAAAATCCACGGCGTGAACTACTCCATCAGCTCCGCTTGCGCGACCTCCGCACACTGCATCGGTAACGCGGTTGAGCAAATCCAGCTGGGCAAACAGGACATCGTGTTCGCCGGCGGCGGCGAAGAGCTGTGCTGGGAAATGGCCTGCGAGTTCGACGCGATGGGCGCGCTGTCCACCAAGTACAACGACACGCCGGAAAAAGCCTCCCGTACTTACGACGCCGATCGTGACGGTTTCGTCATCGCCGGCGGCGGCGGTATGGTGGTAGTTGAAGAACTGGAACACGCGCTGGCGCGCGGTGCGCACATCTACGCGGAAATCGTTGGCTACGGCGCAACGTCTGACGGCGCAGACATGGTAGCGCCATCGGGCGAAGGCGCGGTGCGCTGCATGAAGATGGCGATGCAGGATCTGGATGCGCCGATCGACTACATCAACGTGCACGGCACCTCCACGCCGGTGGGCGACGTGAAAGAGCTGGGCGCGATTCGCGAAGTGTTCGGCGACAATACCCCGGCTATCTCCTCCACCAAGGCGATGACCGGTCACTCGCTGGGCGCCGCAGGCGTGCAGGAAGCGATCTACAGCCTGCTGATGCTGGAGCACGGCTTTATCGCGCCGAGCATCAACATCGAAACCCTGGATGAGCAGGCGGCCGGCATGAACATCGTGACTCAGCCGACTCAGCGCGAGCTGACCACCGTGATGTCCAACAGCTTCGGCTTCGGCGGCACCAACGCCACCCTGGTGATGCGCAAACTGGCGAAATAATCCCGCCTGAGTCTCACCTCGCTATCAAGCCCGCGTTTTCGCGGGCTTTTTACTGGCCGAAGCCCGCCGGCCGGGCGCTCGGAGTTTTCCCAAATCACATCCCCTGACACATCATTACCTCGCCATTACACGCGTTGGGCATACAATAGCCGGGTAGCGTGATTATCGCTCGGCGTAGTTTTCCAAAGTGATCGAACATTGAGGCACGAAGTATGAAAAAGTTAATTGCGGTTGGGTTACTGTCGGCCGTGTTGGCCGGATGCGCCACCGATTCTCCCTGCGTGCCGGTCTACGATGACCAGGGGCGCCTGGTGCACACCAACACCTGCATGAAGGGCACCACTCAGGATAACTGGGAAACCGCGGGTGCGATCGCCGGCGGCGCGGCGGCGGTTGCCGGCCTGACTCTCGGCATCATCGCGCTGACCAAGTGATCGGCGCAGCGCCTGCGGGCGCATGCAACCAGCCCGGCCATCGCGCGCCGGGCTTTTTTATTTCACTGCACCAAAAACGCCTTGAACTGCGGCGTCATCACGGCGCTGAAACCGTCGTCGGTTTTGCTGATCAGGTAGACCGCCAGCCCTTTCTCTTCGGCAAGTTTCAACGCCTTCTCCGTGCCCAGCACCATCAGGCCGGTATCCCAGCCGTCGGCCTCGAGCGCGGTGGGGGCGATCACCGTGGCGGAAACCAGGCGGTGGTTGATCGGCCTGCCGGTGGTCGGATCGATGACATGGGAGTAGCGCTGGCCGTTTTGTTCGAAGTAGTTGCGGTAGCTGCCGGCGGTGCTGATGCCGTAACCGTGCAGATCCACCAGCGCCTGCACCGCATTTTCACGGTCGGTCGGCTTTTGGATCGCCACCCGCCAGGGTTTGCCCTGGCCGTTGACGCCGCGTGAAGAGACCGCGCCGCCGACCGATACCAGGTAGTTGGTAATGCCGTTGCGGTTCATCAGGCGCACCAGTTCATCGGCGCCGTAGCCTTCGCCCAGCGTCGAGAGATCGACATACATATCCGGCAGATCTTTTTGCAGCCACTCCCCGCGGTTGTCGCTGATCAGCTTCAGGTGCTGCAGGCCGGTGCGCTGCTTCGCCGCGTCGATCTGCGCCTGCTCCGGCACTTTGACCGGGTGCTTGTCGGGGCCGAACCCCCACAGGTTCACCAGTGGGCCGACGGTGATGTCCATGGCGCCGCCGGTATCGCGGCCGATGCGCTGGGCCATCAGCACGATGTCTGCCATGCCACGCGGGATCGGCTGCGGTTCGAGGCCGGCGCTGCGGTTAAATTGCGACAGCACCGAGTCGGCGCGGTAGGTGGAGATATCGTCGTTGGCCCGTTCGAGCACCGCGTCGATCTGCCGCTGCAGTTCTTGCTTGCCGATCGCGACGTCACCGCTGACTTTAACGCTGTAGAAGGTGCCCATGGTCTTGCCGTCGATATCGATTTGCGGGCGGGAGGCGGCATCGTCGCAGGCGGCGAGCAGGGCGCATAAGGCGCTGAGCAACGCCCCTTTGGCGAACAGGGAAGCCATAACATGTCCTTTGAAAACGAGAAAGCCGCTACAAATAAAGTAAAGCGCGGCAAATGAAAAGCGGATAAAGGTAAAATAGCATTTTGCTGGCGTAGATGCCGCGCCTGAGCTAACGTCTCGCTCATGCTTTTCGCTGAGGTTTCAAGCTGCCACCATGAGTTCAACCGCCATTTCCCGGCTTATCCACCCCTTTGTCAAAGACCGTTTCCTGCACGTGCTGTTGCTGGCCGGCGCAGCGATGTTCGCCTTTGATCCGCAGCCGCTGGCGGCGCTGGGCGGTTTCATCGACGGCCGCACCCTCATTACTCTGCTGGGGCTGATGCTGCTGACCAAAGGCGTCGAGGTCAGCGGCTACTTCGACTTCGTTGGCCGCAAGATTATCAACCGGTTGCACAGCGAACGGCGGCTGGCGCTGTTCCTGGTGTTTTCCGCCGCGCTGCTGTCGTCGTTTCTGACCAACGACGTGGCGCTGTTTATCGTCATTCCGCTCACCATCACGCTGAAAAAGCTGTCGGCGCTGCCGGTTGGCCGCTTGATCATCTTCCAGGCGCTGGCGGTGAACGCCGGTTCGTTGCTGACGCCGATCGGCAACCCGCAAAATATCCTGCTGTGGAGCCGCTCCGGCCTCTCTTTCCTCGGTTTCATCGGCCAGATGGCGCCGTTTGGCGCCGCAATGATGTTGAGCCTGCTGGCGTTGACCTGGTTAAGCTTCCCGGCGCGCGACATTGTGAAAGCGCCGAATACCGAGGGGTATCCCTACCAGCGGCCGCTGTTGCTGAGCTGCGTGGGGCTGTATGCGATCTTCCTGCTGTGCCTGGATATCGGCCTGCCGCTGTATGGGCTGCTGGCGGTGTTCGCCGGCTTTTTGTTGCTGGCGCGCCGGGTGCTGTTGCAGATCGACTGGAGTCTGATTTTCGTGTTCGCCGCCATGTTCATCGATGTCGGCCTGTTTACCCGTTTGCCGCCGCTTCAGCCGGCGTTCGCCGCCATCGCCGGGCTGAGCGACGGTGGGGTGTATGCGTTGGGCGTTGGGCTGTCGCAGATTGTCAGCAACGTGCCGGCCACCATACTGTTGCTCAACTATGTGCCTTCCAGCGCTCAGCTGGCCTATGCGGTCAACGCCGGCGGCTTCGGGTTGGCGATCGGATCGCTTGCCAACCTGATTGCGCTGCGCATGGCGGGGGAGCGCATGATCTGGTTGCGCTTCCACTATTATTCGCTGCCGTTGTTGGTATGGGCCGCGTTGCTCGGTTGGGTGATGAGCTAAGCCGGTTGGCCGCTTTGCCGCGCGGCCAGCAGGCAAATGCTGCGGGTCACCTGATAGGATTTCACGAAGGCGCTGACGGGTAAAAACTCGAAGCGCGAGTGGAAGTTATGCGCGCCGGTGAAGTAATTGGGCGTCAGGATGCCGCGGCTGGAGAGCGCCGCGCCGTCGGTGCCTCCGCGCATCGGGATCACCTTCGGCGGGATGCCGTGGGCGGCGAGGGCGCCGAAGATCAGATCGATAGCGCGCCGGTCCTCGCCGATGGCGTTGCTGATGTTGCTGTAGATGTCGCTGACGCTGCAGCTGACGTTGGCGCGCGGATAGTTGGCCGCCACCTGGCGCACCGTCTCCTCAAGGCGGGCCTTGCGCGTCTCGAACGCCGCGCGATCGAAGTCGCGAATCGACACCTTCAGCGTCGCCTGATTGGCGTTGGCGGCCAGATCGGTGAACCAGAAATAACCCTCGCGCCCCTCGGTGTGCTCCGGGGTATCCTGCACGTCGAATCGGTTTATGATGTCGTTGGCGATGCGTATTGGGTTGATTAACACGTTTTTCGCCGACATCGGGTGGGCGGTCACTCCCTCGATGCGGATCTCCGCCGCCGCCGCGTTGAAATTCTCGTATACCACTTCACCCAGTTCGCAGCAGTCGATGGTGTAGGCGAAATCGACGGGGAAGCGCTGCAGATCCAGCGCCTTGGCGCCGCGCAGGCCGATTTCTTCGTCCGGCACGAACGCCACCACGATATCGCCGTGGCGATCGGCCGCGGTCAGGTTGGCCAGCAGCGTCATCACCACGGTGACCGCCGCCTTATTGTCGGCGCCCAGCACGCTGGTGCCGTCGCTGAACAGGATCTCTTCGTTCCGGTAGGGCAGGATCTCCGGATGCTCGGCGACCCGCAGCCAGATGTCTTGCTCGGCGTTCAGACATAAATCTTCGCCGGTGAAGCGCAGGCGCTGCGGGCGAATCTCGGGCGAGAGGCCAACGTCCACGGTGTCGATATGCGTGATGAAGCCGATGCGCGGCGCGCCGGGCTGGGTGCCGGGCTTGCGGGCGGTGACGGTGGCGTGCTCGTCTATCTGCACGTCGGCCAGGCCTAGCCGGCGCAGCTCTTCTGCCAGCAGCTGCGCCATTTCATGCTGCCCCGGCGTGCTGGGCAGGGTGGTTGCGGCGGCGTTGCTCTGGCTGGTGACCGCCAGGTAGCGGAAGAAACGTTCGGTAAGCTGTTCGGCAATCGGGCTGGTCATCGGAACTCCTCGCGGTTGGCAATCTACCGGTTTTAAAACGAAATCAGCCGTTTGTCCAACGGTGCAATGCGTAAACCGCTAGAATGCGAAGCATCGCGCAGAAACGAAAAATAGCGGTGCAACTAGGAAATAGTCGCAGGTTTCTGCGGCAAAATCGGTGTTAGCTGTGGGCCGGGAAGCGCCTACATAACACTTATCTGTCCCTCAAGGAGAATTCATGCACACCGGTCACGCTCTGCTTATCACCTTACTGTCCCTGGGCATCTCTCACAGCGCCTGGGCCTCTGCCGATGCCGGCCATGCCAACAGCAACGCCAACAGCCGCGAAGTGGCCAGCGCGTTGGGTGGCCTGAAAAATAAAACCTATGAACTGGAGCTGGCGCCGAAGATCCGCGTCGCCAGCTTCAATATCGCCGCCGGCAAGGTCAGCGACATGACCGCCATCGCCAAGGCAATTCGCGCGATGAACGTCGACGTGGTGGCGCTGCAAGAGGTGGATAAACTCACCGCCCGCAGCGGCCGGGTCGATCAGGCGGCGGAGCTGGCGAAGCTGACCGGCATGCAGGCGGTGTTTGGCCGGGCGATCGATTACGACGGCGGCGAATATGGCCTGGCGTTTCTCTCGAAGTATCCGCTGCACGATGCCGTGATCTATCCGCTGCCGTCCGGCCAGCGCGAACAGCGCATCGCCTTCAGCGCCAAGGTTTACGTGCCGGAGTTCCCGGCGCCGATCACGCTGTTCAACGCCCACCTCGATACCAAGGAAGATCCGACGATGCGCCTGGATCAGGTGCGGGAGCTGAACGATCGCGCCATCGAAGTACGCGGTATCAAGCTGCTGTTCGGCGATATGAACGATGTGCCGGGCAGCGTGACCTGGCTGGAGCTGAGCCGCTATTGGAACGACATCATGCCTGACGGGCAGGACGGCCGCAGTTGGCCGGCGGAAAACGCCGAGATCAAGGTGGATTACATCTTCACCGGTAACGCGCAGCGCTGGCATCTGGACAGCCTGACGGTGCCGAACGCCAGCGGCGACTGGAACGGCGTGCATTGGCCGGCGGTGAGCGACCACCTGCCGCTGGTGGCGGAGATGCGCCTGACCGAGCAATAAGCGGGTGGGCGTTCCATTGGGGCCGCGCTAAGCCACGGCGATCTGCGCCAGCCGCTCGACGGCGCTGCGGATCTCGCCCGGCGTCAGGGCCGAAAAGCCCAGCAGCCAGCCGTCGCGCTGCGCCTGCGCCGTCTGGTATTGCGCCTTCAGCCCGGGCGTGAGGATGCCGAGCCGCCGCGCCTGTCGGCTGAGCGCCGCCTCCTGGCCGGGCGGCAGCCAGACGCTGAGCTGCAGGCCGCCGGTGGCGGGAGCGGGCGTGGCGAAGTGGCCGAGTTTTTCGCGTACTTCCGCCAGCAACACATCGCGCCGGCTGCGGTAGAGCTGGCGCATGTAGCGGATATGCGCGGCGAAGTGCCCCTGGTGGATGAATTCGGCGGTGACCGCCTGCATCAGCTGCGCGCTGTGGCCGTCATACACCGTACGCGCGGTGACGAACGCTTCAACCAGCGCGGGCGGGGCGATCAGATACGCCAACCGCAGTGAAGGGAACAGCGACTTGGAGAAGGTGCCAAGGTACAGCACTCGGCCACGGCGATCCAGGCCCTGCATCGCCGGTATCGGCAGGCCGTCGTAATGAAACTCGCTGTCGTAATCGTCCTCGATGATCCAGGCCTGTTGCCGCTCTGCCAGCGCCAGCAACGCCAATCGGCGCGCCAGGCTGAGCGCGGCGCCGGTCGGGTATTGGTGTGAGGGGGTCAGATAAATCAAACGAGGGTCGGGCAAGGAGGGTTCAGCACGCAGGCCGTCGCCGTCCACCGCGACCGGCGTCAGGGCGGCGCCGGCGCTGATAAAGGCGTTTCTTGCCCCGGTGTAACCCGGCTCTTCCATCCAGACGCTGTCGCCGCTGTCCAGCAGCAACGTGGCGATCAGCTGCAGCGCCTGCTGCGAACTGGTCAGCACGATAACCTGCCGTGCATCGCAGACCACGCCGCGCGTTTGGTTGACGTGGGCGGCAATCGCCTCACGCAGCGGTAAATAGCCCTGCGGGTCGCCGTAGCGCAGCAGGCTTTCTCCCTGTAGCCGCAGGCGCTGTGCGGTCAGCTGCTTCCACAAGGCCAGCGGAAACGCGCGCAGGTCCGGCGAACCGGCGGCGAACGCCTGTGGCTGCTGCGGATCGCGGCAGCCGCCGGTTTGCACGATCTGTTGGCCGCGCTGCGAAAGGCGCGGCATGCCGGAGCCGCTTGCCGGCGGCGGCGATTTGGCGATGGTAATCGCCACAAAGGTGCCCTGGCCGACGCGGCGCTGCAGATATCCCTCCGCCTCCAACTGACCGTAGGCCGCTTCGACGGTCACTCGCGAGAGGCTCAGATCGCTGGCCAGCACCCGGCTGGAAGGCAGGCGTTGCCCAACGTTCAATGCCCCTTGATGGATGGCCTGCCGCAGTGCGCCGCACAGGCGATCGCGCAGCGTGCCGGCGGTGTGGGGCGATTGCTGAAACAGCGTGACCAGCGAGTGCCGCATAATTGGCCTTATGATTTATGGAAAATGGGTATCAATCATAAGACCAAAATGAGGCACTATTGTCATCTGTTTTGATGCACGGGAGTGAGTGGTATGTCGAAAGAATCATTGGTGCTGGCTTTTCCACCGGCGGTGCCGGAAGAGAGCCTGGCTTACCTGGCGGCCAAGCTGAGCCGCTATGCGGATGCCTGGGACGTGGCGGAAGATCTGCGCAACGGCGTGGACGGGATAGTGGTGATCGACACCCGCGCAGAGGCGCTGTACGCCGCCGGGCATATCCCCGGGGCGATCAGCTTGCCGCATCGCCTGATGGATGAAGCCGGCACGGCGCAGCTGGATCGCCAAAAGGTGTACGTGACCTACTGCGACGGCATCGGCTGCAACGGTTCCACCAAAGGCGCCTACAAGCTTGCGAAGCTGGGATTCAGGGTGAAGGAGCTGATCGGCGGGCTGGATTTCTGGCTGCGCGACGGCCATCCGTTGGCCATCGGCGAACAGCCGGGATCGCTGCGCGATCGGGCGGCGGCTGAGGACTGCGGCTGCGCCTGAGGCGTTAAAACACCAGCGCCAGTACGATCGCCAGCGCCACCAGCAGCAGGATCAGCGCCGCGGCAGGCTTGCTGAGCGCTTTTTGCAGCGGCAGCGGCAGGGCGGCGATCAGCGGGTTGAGCAGCGGCTGCGGCTCGACGGGGTGGCTGACGATCGGCTGCGCCTGGCCGGCCTTCTCCAGGCGGCGGGCAAACAGCTGATGAATGGCGTCACTCATTTGCGGATGCGTCAGCGGCGCATTGGCGCCGCAGTTGAAGCGCGTCTGGCAATAGTCGTTCATCTGCTGCAGCTCTTGCTCGTCCGCCGGCTGCTTGAGCGCCGCCAGCAGATTGTTCAGCGTCGGCGCGCTCTGCGGGCTGAGGGCCACCTTTACTTGCAAGAATTGGTTTAACAGCTGGAAGTGGCGCGCCGGCAGCGGATCGTTGGTTTTCACGCCCGCCAGATCAAACAGCGTTTGCCAGATTTTAGCCGGCGCTTCACCGGTGGCCGCGCTAAGTTTGGTGACCTGCTGCTGCAGGCTTTGATGCTCTGCGGGCAGCAGCGGGCGATCGCTGGTGGCGGTTTGCTGCGGCTGGGGAATGGCCAGGCCGCCGGTCTGCAACAGATTCAGCACCTGCTGCAGCTGTGGTGGGCTCAGCTGGCTCAGTACCGTGTGGCCGAACTGCTGGCGAATAAAGTCGCTGACCGCCTGGCGGTTGTTGCCCTGCGGCAGCAATTCGGCCAGCTGTTGCAACAGCTGGCGTCCGGCGTGGTTTTGCTGCGCCTGCGTCAGGCGCGTTTGCAGCAGCTGTTCCGCCGGTTGAAAATGGCGCGCCAGCAGTTCACCGCCGTTGTCGGCGCCGAGATCGTGGCGCAGAGTTGCCCAGATCTCCGCCGACTTTGCCGGGCTGAGCGTCATGATTTTCACGATCAGCTTTTCCAGCGTCGTGCGCTGCGCCGGAGAGAGGGGTTGATCGTCAGTGGCCGCCGTTTTGCCCGGGGAGGGAGGGCGTTCGCCGGCGATTGGGGTGCCCGGCCCACTCAAAGGTTGCATATCACCAGTCCTTCGCTGTGTATCCCCGCAGAATGCCTGGAGGAGAGAATCATCATCGTACCCGGCGAAAAGCGCAGGCTTACCCACTATGATACCTGTAAATCGCCGCCATCAATACCGCCGCTCAGACATTTCTTTACCGACAAAACGTTGCTAATCGCGCCCGCGCCGCTAAGATAGCCCCAGACCCGAACGTGAGGATGGCATGGTTAAACGGCAGCGGATTGCAAAATGGTTTTTATGCCTGGCTTGCCTGGTGGTGCTGACGTGCATGACCCAGCGCATGGCGGGCCTGCATGCGCTGCAGCAAACGCTGGGGATCCCGGCGGCCACTGCCGTTCAGTCCGGTGATACCGCCGCCGAAGCGCAGCCGACGCCCTGTGAGCTGAGCGCCAAGTCATTGCTGGCCGCGCCGCCGGTGATGTTCGAAACCGTGCTGTTCGGACTGGGTCTGCTGCTGGCGCTGTTGGCGCCGACCATCGCCGCGCGCCTGCGCATTCCTCCTCCCCGCGCCATTTCCCCCCCCACCCTCAGGGTGCACCTTCGATTATGCGTCTTCCGTGAATGAGTTAATCGCCCGTTTTTCGCGGTGATTTAATCATTTATGGAGAATTAACATGTTGAAAATTATCAGGCTGGCCTGCGCTTGCCTGTTTATGCTGTGGCTACCTGCCTTGCAGGCGGCGGACAGCGGCTGGCTGCAAAATCCGGCCAACGACCATGCCAAGGTGCGGCTGCGCGCCGACACGTCACAGCCGGGGGAGACCCGCCTGCTGCTGTCGGTCGAGTTGCAAAAGGGCTGGAAAACCTACTGGCGTTCCCCTGGCGAAGGCGGCATCGCGCCGGCTATCGTCTGGCAGGGCAACCCGCCGCCGGCGACCTGGCACTGGCCGACGCCGCAGCGTTTCGAAGTGGCCGGCATTTCCACCCAGGGCTATCACGATCGGGTCACGCTGCCGATCGTGATGTCAGGCCCGGTATCCGGCCCGCTGGCGGGCACCCTGACGCTGTCCACCTGCAGCAACGTCTGCATTCTGACCGACTACCCGTTCAGTCTGGATCTGACGACGCCGAACGATCCGCAGTTTAACCACGACTTCGCGCAGGCGATGGGGCAGGTGCCGATCGCCGCCGGGGTGGCGGAGAGCGTCAAGGCCGGTTACCGCAACGGCGAGTTGCAGATTGCCGCCGAACGCGCCGCCGGCTGGCAGCAGCCCGCGCTGTTCTTCGATACGCTGGCGGATGCCGATCTCGGTAAACCTCAAGTCGAGACTGACGGCGCTCAACTGTTGGCGCGGGTGCCGGTCAGCGACGGTTGGGGCGATGCGGCGCCGGATCTGCGCGGCAAAACGCTGACGCTGGTGATCGACGACGGCGGCATGGCGCAGCAGATAACGCTGCCGATTGGCGATCCGTTGGCCGCGCCCGCCGGTGCGGCGTTCCCGCTGTGGCAGGCGGTATTGATGGCGCTGGCGGGCGGGTTAATCCTCAACCTGATGCCGTGCGTGCTGCCGGTGCTGGGCATCAAGCTCGGCTCCATCCTGCAGGTGGAGCATCGCGATCGGCGCAGCGTGCGTTTGCAGTTCCTGGCGTCGTCGCTGGGTATCGTCGCCTCGTTTATGGCGCTGGCCCTGTTGATGACGCTGCTGCGGCTTGGCAACCATGCGCTCGGCTGGGGCATTCAGTTCCAGAATCCGTGGTTTATCGGTTTTATGGTGCTGGTGACGCTGCTGTTCAGCGCCAACCTGTTTGGCCTGTTCCACCTGCGCCTCTCGTCCGATCTAAACACGTCGCTGGCCACCCATAACGGGCAGGGGCTGAGCGGCCATTTCTGGCAGGGCGCGTTCGCCACGCTGTTGGCGACGCCGTGCTCGGCACCGTTTCTCGGCACGGCGGTGGCCTTCGCGCTGGCGGCGTCGCTGCCGGTGCTGTGGGGCATGTTCATCGCGCTCGGCATCGGCATGAGCCTGCCGTGGCTGCTGATCGCCGCCTGGCCGTCGCTGGCGCTGCGCTTGCCGCGCCCCGGCCGCTGGATGAATACCGTCAAGCTGGCGATGGGGCTGTTGATGCTGGCGTCGTCGCTGTGGCTGCTGAGCCTGTTGAGCAACCATATCGGCGTGCAGGCCACGCTGTGGCTGGGGGCGTTGGCGCTGCTGGCGTTGCTGCTGGCGGTGTGGCGTCAACAGGGCGCACGGTTGGCGGCCAAGCTGGCGGCGGGCACGTTGGTGCTGGTGGGCGTGGCCTTGCTGGCCGGATCGCTGACCGCCGGCCTGTGGCGCCAGCCGTTGCAGGATCGGGTGCAGTGGCAACCGCTGAGCGAACAGGCGATTACCGAAGCGCTGGCCCAGCATAAGCGGGTGTTCGTCGACGTGACCGCCGACTGGTGTGTGACCTGTAAAGCCAACAAATTCAATGTGCTGTTGCGCGATGACGTGCAGCGCGCGCTGAGCGCCGACGACGTGGTCGCGCTGCGCGGCGACTGGAGCCGCCCGTCGGCCGACATCAGCGCCTTCCTGCAAAAGCGCGGCAGCGTCGCCGTGCCTTTCAACCAAATCTATGGCCCCGGCAGCCCGGAGGGCGAGGTGTTATCCCCGCTGTTGACCCGTGACGCCGTGCTGCAATCCCTTTCCCATGCCAAAGGAACCGAACAATGAAAAAGCTACTGATTTTACTGATGATCATCGCCGCCCCGGTGTGGGCCGCCGAGCCTTTCACTCCGGCACAAGAGGCGCGTATCAAAGAGATGATCCGCGAAACGTTGGTGTCTAACCCGGACATTCTGGCGCAGGCGGTGGACGCCTGGCAGCAGCAAACCGCCGGCCAGCAGATCAGCCAGGCTATCAAGCAGAACGCTAAAACGCTGTATCAGGATCCGGCCAGCCCGCGCCTCGGCGCCGCCAACCCCAAACTGACGCTGGTGACCTTTACCGACTATAACTGCCCGTACTGCAAGCGTTTCGATCCGATGCTGGAGAAGATCGTCAAGCAATACCCAGACGTGGCGCTGGTGGTGAAACTGCTGCCGTTCAAGGGCGAAAGCTCGGTCAGTTCGGCGCGCGTGGCGCTCACCACCTGGCAACAGCACCCGGATCAATTCTGGGCTCTGCACCAGCGGCTGATGGCGAAAAAGGGCTTCCACGACAACGCCAGCATCGCCGCCGCGCAAGAGAAAACCGGCGTCAAGGCGGTGGCGCCCAGCGAGCAGAGCATGACCACGCTGCGCACCAACATGGAATTGGCGGAGCAACTGGGTGTGCAGGGGACGCCGGCGACGCTGATCGGCGATCGGATGCTGCCGGGGGCGGTATCCTATGAAGAGCTGGAAGCGATGGTGAAACAGCAGCTGGCGAAGGCCAACAATGGCTAAGCTCAAGCGCTGGGGGCGCGAGTTGCTGCTGCTGGCGCTGATCGCGCTGGCGGTGGTGACGGTGATGGATTGGCTGAACGCGCCGCAGGCGCCGCCGGCCTTCGATGCCCAGACCCTGACCACGCTGGATGGCGAGAGTGTGTCGTTGGCGCAGCTCAGCCATGAGCGGCCGCTGCTGGTTTACTTCTGGGCCAGCTGGTGCGGCGTCTGCCGTTTTACCACGCCGGACGTCGCCCGTTTGCAGGCGGCGGGCGGCAACGTGCTGACCGTCGCGCTGCGCTCGGGCGACGATGCCCAGGTGAGACAATGGCTGGCGCGCAAACGGCTGGCGCTGCCGGTGGTCAACGATCCGGCCGGTACGCTCTCGGCACAGTGGCAGATTGGCGTGACGCCGACCTTCGTGGTGGTCTCGCAGGGCAAGGTGGTGCAGACCACCACCGGCTGGACCAGCTACTGGGGGATGAAGCTGCGGCTGTGGTGGGCCGCCGTCTAACCGGCGTTTTTCTCCGTTATCACCTCCTCAATCGCCCGGCATAGCCGGGCGATACCTTCTTCAATCTGCGGCGGCGAGTTGGCGGCGAAATTCAGCCGCAGGCCGTGCGCGCCCAAATGTTCCTGCGCATAAAAGCATTCGCCGCGCGCGAAGGTCACGCCGTATCGCCAGGCGACCGGCATCAGCTCGGCGGTGGTCACCGATGCCGGCAGCGTCAGCCAGATAAACAAGCCTCCCTGCGGCGTTTCAAAGCGGCATCCCGGCGGCAGCCGCCGTTGCAAGGCGTCAATCATCACCTCCAGATGGCGGCGGTAGACGCGCCCGGCGCGCCGCAGCTGCTTGTCGTAACGGCCGACGGTGACGAAAGCGTCCAGCGCCCGCTGGATCAGGCTGGAACTGGTGAAGCTGTCGACGTGCTTCAGCCTTGCGAAGCGCTGATAGTGTTCGCTGTCCGCCACCAGATAGCCGATGCGCATGCTGGGCAGCAGCATTTTGGAGAAGGTGCTGACGTAGATCACCGCGCCCGGCTGCGCCAGCGCGCGCAGCGACGGCAGCTGTTTGCCCTGATAACGCAGATCGCCGACGAAGTCGTCTTCCAGGATCACCACGCCGGCCTGTTGAGCGATCGCCAGCAGGCGTCGCCGACGCGCCTCGCTCAGGCAGCGGCCGGTCGGGTTGTGGAAGTTGGGGATGGTGTAGATCAGTTTGGGACGGTGGCGTTCTAACAATTCCGGCAGCAAATCCACCCGCATGCCGTGTCGGTCGCCCGGTACGGTGACGATATTGACGCGGTGCTGGCGCAGCAGGCCCAGCGCTTCGGCGTAGGTCGGCTCTTCGACGATCGCCGTATCGCCCGGCGCCAGCAGGCTTTGCACCACCAGGCTGATGGCGTGCTGCGAGCCGTTGGTGATCAGCACCTGTTCCGCCTGCGTGGGGATGCCCTGCGCGCTGAGAATGCGGCTCAGCGTATCGCGCAGCGGGTAGTAGCCGCAGTATTCGCCGTAGCTGAAGGCCTCTTCCGCGTGGCGGCTGAGCACCGACAGCAGCACTTTGCGAAACGCCTCCAGCGGAAACACCTTAGGGCTGCCGACGCCGGCGGCGAAGTTGATCAGCCCCTCCGGCAGCGGGGCGTCGGCGTAGCCGTCCAGCCGCGAGGTGAGGGTGGTGAAGCTTTCCAGCGGGAAAGGTGCATCGCTGCTCGGCCGGGCCGGGCGTGCCTGCATCTGCGGATGCGCGACATAGGCGCCGCTGCCGCGCCGCTGATGCAAAAAGCCCTTGGCCGCCAGTTCGGCGTAGGCGTTATCCACCGTTAAACGGCTGACCGCCAGTTCGGCCGCCAGCGTGCGCGTCGAGGGCAGTTTGTCGCCATCGACAAACACGCCGGTGAGGATGGCGCGCCGCAGCGCTTCTTCGATCTGTAAATAGAGCGGAACGTCCTGCTCGCGATCCAACGGGATATGCATGGGAAATTGGCCCGGTTATGGATAGAGGTTTTTACTATACCCCATGTCAACAGGGCTTCAAGCGCAGAAAAGTGGCCTGCATGACAACGCCGCAAAGTGGCTATAGTGAGAAAAAATGGCCGCGTTACACTGTGCGCCTGAGCATTTATGTCGCCATTTTTCCGAGGATCTCATGTCATTACCGTCAGGCGTTTCCGCCCGGCCGGCGCTGCCCGGCGCGCGTCTTTTTCAGGGCAGCAGCCAGGGTTACGCCATCGCCATTATCAGCGCGATGCTGCTGGCCTTTACCGCCATCATCATCCGCGCGCTGACCGAGTACTATCACCTGCCGACCTTCGTGCTGGCGTTCTGGCGCGCGGCGCTGGTGGCGCTGGTGCTGTTGCCGCTGCTGTTGCTGGTGAAACCGCAGTGGGCGCGCCTGCGCCGTAAACAGGTGGCTTTCTACGCGCTTTACGGGCTGTTGCTGGCGCTGTTCAACAGCCTGTGGACGCTGTCGGTGGCGCTGAACGGCGCATCGGTGGCGACCATTCTGACCTACTGTTCGGTGGGTTTTACCGTGTTCCTCGGCTGGGTGATGTACAGCGAACGCCTGACGCTGCGCCAATTGCTGGTGATCGCCATCAGCCTGGGCGGCTGCTTCCTGGTCAGCAACGGCGACAGTATGGGGAACAGCCACTTCGATCTGCTGGGGATGCTGGTGGGGATGCTGTCGGGCATCGGCTATACCCTGTATACCCTCGGCGGGCGGGTGGCCAGCGAACGCGGCTATCCGGTGTGGAACACCATCCTGTACGTGTTTGGTTTTTCGGCGCTGTACCAGCTGGTGTTCAACACGGCGTTGACGGCGTTTCCTCTGGCGGCGTTCCACGGCATGGCCGGCTCTCTGTGGTTCCTGTCGCACGGCGCGCAGGGCATTCAATGGAGCGGCTGGCTGTTGCTGCTGGCGCTGGCCGCCGGGCCGACGCTGCTGGGCTTCGGGCTGTACAATATCAGCCTGAAAACGCTGCCGCTGGCGGTGGCCAACCTGATCCTGTCGCTGGAGCTGGTGTTCACCGCGGTGATCGCCTATTTCCTGCTGGGGGAGAGCATGAATCAGCTGCAGCTGCTGGGCAGCGCGCTGGTGATGGGCGGGGTGCTGCTGTTGAAAAGCAAGACCGCCGAGGCGTGATCGGCTACCATTACGCCTCGCAAGAGAGGCCGTAATGATGAATAACCCGAGATTGAAACGAGCGCTTATCGCTTGAATGGCCGTGTTGAGTGAACGACAACACGGCCACAGACATTCCGTTCCGTGGCTTTTATTCCCGTAACCAGAGAATACGCCATGTCCGAAAAACACTGGTCCAACACCGAGCTGCTGCATCAGACGGTGACCAACCCGAACATTATCGTCAAAGGCACCCACAGCTACTACAGCGACTGTTGGGATAACGGCTTCGAACGCTCGGTAGTGCGCTATCTGCACGGCGACGCGGTCAGCCGGCAATGGCAGCCGCTGGGCGACATAGACCGCCTGCTGATCGGCGATTACGTGTGCATCGCGGCCGAAGCGGTGATCCTGATGGGCGGCAACCATACCCATCGCATCGACTGGCTGAGCCTGTATCCGTTTATGGCAACCATCAAGCAGGCGTACCGCCCCAAAGGCGATACCCGGCTGGGCGACGGTTGCTGGATCGGCATGCGGGCGATGCTGATGCCGGGAATCTCTATAGGTGAGGGGGCGATCGTCGCCGCCGGCAGCGTGGTGGCCGGCGATGTTGAGCCTTATGCCATCGTCGGCGGTAATCCGGCGAGGTTTATCCGTTGGCGGTTCGCGCCGGAGGTCATCGCGCGGTTGCTTGCCTTGCGCCTCTATGACTTGTCGGAGGCGGACTTTACGGTGATTCAGCCCCTGCTCGCCGATGGCGATATCGATGCGTTGGAAAGGGGAATTGCGGCCTTGCGCCGTTAAACGCAACGGGCGGGGATTCCCCGCCCGTTTCGCGTTACTCGGCCTTGGCCTCGATCGCCGATTGGCGGCGTTTGCGCATCAGGCGCAGCAGCGGCGGCAGCGCCAGTACCGCGACCGCCAGCACCAGCAGCGTTTGCGCGATGCTGCTGCTCCACAGGATGCCGAACTCGCCGTTGCTAATCGACAGCGCGCGACGCAGATTCTGCTCCAGCATCTCACCCAGCACGAAGCCCAGAATCAGCGGCGACATCGGGAAGTGCATTTTCCGCAGGATGTAGCCGAACACGCCCAATCCGACCATCAGCAGCAGGTCGAAGGTGGTGCTGTGCACCGCATAAACCCCCACCGCCGAAACCGCGGCGATCGCCGGCACCAGGAACCACAGCGGGATGGTCAGCATGCGGGTGAACAGGCCGACCAGCGGCAGGTTCATGATCAGCAAAATGACGTTGGCGATCAGCAGCGCGGCGATCAGCCCCCAGACGATATCCGGCTGTTCGGTGAACATCGCCGGGCCGGGGGTGATGTTGTACAGCGTCAGCGCGCCCATCATCACCGCCGTGGTGCCGGAACCCGGCACCCCCAGCGTCAGCATCGGAATGAACGAACCGCAGGCAGAGGCGTTGTTGGCCGCTTCCGGCGCCGCTACGCCGCGGATGTCGCCCTTGCCGAAGGTGTCGCTGTTGCCGCTGATTTTCTTCTCGGTCATGTAGGTCAGCGCGCTGGCGATAGTGGCGCCGGCGCCCGGCAGAATGCCGACGAAGAAGCCGATCACCGACGAGCGCAGGGTAGGGCCTGCGCACTGCGCCGCCTCTTTGCGGTTGAACAGCAACCGGCCGGTTTTACGCACCAGCTTTTGTCCGGCGCTGGTGCTTTCCAGCATCAGCAGGATTTCGCTGACCGAGAACAGGCCGATCACCACCACGATAAACTGCACGCCGTCGGAGAGGTGCACGCTGTCGAAGGTAAAGCGGTAAACGCCGGTATTGGCGTCGACGCCCACCGTCGCCAGCCCCAGGCCGATCAGCGCCGCCAGCAGCGATTTCAGCGGGTTCTGGCTCATCATGCTGCCGAGGCAGGCGATGGCGAACACCATCAGGGCGAAATACTCCGCAGGGCCGAAGGCCAGCGACCAGCGGGCCAGCAGCGGCGCGAACAGGATGATGCCGCCGATGGCGATCATCGAGCCAACGAACGAGCTGACCGCCGAGATGGACAGCGCCACGCCGGCGCGCCCCTGCTGCGCCATCGGGTAGCCGTCCAGCGCGGTCATGATCGCCGCCGCGTCGCCCGGCACGTTGAGCAGAATCGACGAGATGCGCCCGCCGTATTCGCAGCCGATATACACCGTCGCCAGCAGGATCAGCGCCGATTCGGCCGGCAGCTTGAGGGCAAACGCCAGCGGCAGCAGGATCGCCACGCCGTTGATCGGCCCGAGGCCCGGCAGCAGGCCGACGATGGTGCCGACGAAGCAGCCGATCAGGGCGATAATCAGGTTCTGCGGCACCAGCGCCACTTCGAACCCTTGGGTCAAATACATCCAGGTATCCATCATCGCTCCCGTTAGCTCAGCCAGGCGCCGAGCGGCAGTGTGACATCCAGAAGGCGGTCAAAGGCGTAATACAGCACTGCGCCCATGACGACGCCGGAGATCGCCGCCGCCGGCAGGCTGGCCTGAAACAGCAGGCCGATGCTGAACGTCAGCAGCGCGGTCGCCAGCGGGAAGCCCAGCCATTCAAAGCCCCAGGCATACAGCACCAGGGTGATCACCAGCACCAGCAGCCGCTGCAGCACCTTGTTGTGCGGCCACTCCACCGCCTGCGGGCGGCGCAGCAACAGCAGGGCCGAGCACAGCGCCATCAGGCTGAGGATCGCCAGCGGGAACGGGCGCGGCCCCAGCGGTTCATAGCTGTATTCGCTTTGGATGCCCCAGCCGATGAACAGCCCGCCGATACACAGCAGCAGCCAAAAGCCGGCAAAAATACGATCGCTCATGGTTTTCCCCTGCGGTTATTTGGCCAGGCCGAACACTTTCGCCTGCTCACGGTATTGGGCAACCTGATTCTTCACGTAGGCGTCCAGCTCTTTGCCGGTCATGTTGAATTCGAACAGGCCGCGCAGATCGCGCTGCTGCTTGAATTCGTCGGTCGCCATCATTTTCTGGAAGGTGTCGATCCACCACTGATACTCTTCATCGCTGACTTTCGGCCCGACGTAGAAGCCGCGAATAATCGGCCACACCAGGCTGTATCCCTGTTCTTTGGCGGTCGGAATGTCGGCCAGTTGGCCCGGCAAACGTTGCTCGGCATACACCGCCAGGACGCGGATCTTGTCGCCCTGCAGGTAAGGCACCATCTCGCTCAGATCACCGGAGACCGCCTGGATATGGTTGCCGAGCAGCGCGGTGACCGGCTCGCCGCCGCCTTCGAACGCCACGTAGCGCATCTTGCGCGGATCCACGCCGACTTCGCGCGCCAGCAGCGCGGTTTTCATCCAGTCCTGGCTGCCGATGGAGGCGCCGGCGCCGAATACCACGCTGTTGGGATCTTTTTGGAAGGCATCCATCAGGTCTTTCAGGGTTTTGTAAGGCGAGTCGGCGCGCACCGCGATCATGCCGTAGTCGGTACCGACCGCCGCCAGCCATTTCACGTCGTCCACGTTGTAGCGGCCGAACTTGCCCTGGGCCAGATTGAGCAGCGAACCGCCGGAGAAGGCCACCACGGTGCCGAACTCCGCCGGGCGCTGCGCGACGATGGCGTTGTAGGCCACCGCGCCGACGCCGCCGGGCATATAGGTGACGCGCATCGGTTTATCGATGGCCTTGGTGTCCTGCAGCGACACCTGAATCAGCTTGCAGGTCAGATCGAAGCCGCCGCCGGGCTTGGCCGGCGCGATGCATTCGGTGCGTTTGGGCGCTTCCACGGCAAAGGCCTGATTGGCTGCCAGCAGCAGGGCGGCGGCGGTAAAGGTACGGGTCATTATTTTTTTCATTGTGACTTGCCCTCGGTATTGTTCTGATTGTGAAATCCCGCCGGGTGCGGTTGCAGGATTGTTAAAACAACAACCTTTCATTTACCTTTCAGTGGCCGGAAAAGTTTCCAGTCTGTGATTAGGGTCTCTTGTCGCCGGCGAATAACGGATGCGCTACCATAGAAAAGCGGGCAAGAACAGGGCGCAAAACCGGGCAAAATCCTGCGTAATATCAGGTTTGCCGTTCTGCTTTCGCGATAAAATCACGATCGGTGAAATGAATAGAGACGCAGTGATATGTTTTCGTTAGGGAAATTGTTTGGTGGCAGGGACAGCGCCAAAGTAGGTGCGATTAAACGGTTGCCTGAGGTTTACGCTGAAATGACGGGAAAAACCGGGCAGTGCCGTTTAAAGCGACTGCGTGCCGACGTTGGCGTTTTTGAGCTGCATTTTGTCAACGCCGACGGTGAAAAATATGCTTGCCAGATGACCGCCTGCGTGACCGGCATCGATCTGGTGTTTGCCGTCAACAACCGCTCCGTGCTGGTTTCTTCACCGTTTACCGCCGACAAACTGCGCCCGGTGCTGGACATCGCCGTTGCCGATAGCCCCATTCCGCTGATCTGACACCGCCCTGCGATCGCGCCCCATACGCATAATTGTGTGCCAGCTCCCAAAACTGGCGGCGCGGCGCTCTTTTATCCCCTTATTTTCCATGCCATTCTCTGTTATCGGCCTGTTAACAGGTGCCGTGTCGGCGCCAGGTTGTTCAGGTAAATCAATGGAATGGGAACATGCGACTGTTATTGGTTGAAGATCACCCCGAGCTGTCTCACTGGTTGCAAAAGGCGCTGACCGGCGCCGGCTTTGCCGTTGACGTCGCCCCGGACGGCGTGGCGGCGGATCACCTGCTGCTCAACGAACGCTATGCGCTCGCGGTGCTGGATGTGGCGCTGCCGCGTATGAACGGCCTGGATTTGCTGGCGCGCCTGCGCAAGCGCGGGCAGGATCTGCCGGTGCTGCTGCTGACGGCACGCACCGACGTGGCCGACCGGGTGAAAGGCCTGAATCTGGGGGCGGACGATTACCTCACCAAGCCGTTCGAACTGGACGAGCTGGAAGCACGCATCCGGGCGCTGCTGCGCCGCAGCGTCGGCGCCCCGCAGCCGGCGTTGCAATACGGCGCGTTGACCTATCACGACGAAGGCTATTTTCTGCTGGAGGGCAAGCCGCTGGCGCTGACGCCGCGCGAACTGGCGGTGCTGACCGCGCTGATGCACCGGCGCGGCCGTCCGGTGGCCAAGCAACAGCTGTTCGAACAGGTGTTCACGCTGTCCGACGAAGCCAACCCGGAGAGCATCGAGCTTTACGTACACCGCCTGCGGAAAAAGCTGCAGGGCAGCGACGTGGCGATCGTCACGCTGCGCGGCCTGGGCTACAGCCTGGAGCTGTGCAATGCGGTGGTTTAACGCGCCGCGTTCGCTGTTCTATCAACTGCTGCTGTTTTTTGGTCTGCCGTTGCTGGCGTTGGGCGGCATCTCTATCTACACCCACTATTTCAGCGCCATGAGCGCCGCCACCCTGGCTTACGATCGCACGCTGCTGGCGTCGGCGCGCACCGTGGCGGAGCGGCTGGTGGTGCGCGAAGGCAAGCTGGCGGTCGATGTGCCCTATGTGGTGCTCGACAGCTTCGAGCGCAACATGAACGATCAGCTGTATTACGAGGTGATTTCGCCGCAGGGGAAAAGCATTTCGGGCTATGACGATTTGCCGTCGCTGCCGCCCCATATCCCGCGCTCCACGCTCTACCCGGCGCTGGTGCATTTTTACGATGCGGAATACCTCGGCCGGCCGATCCGCGTGGCGGCGCTGTTTCAACCGGTCAACGAGTCGGGGGTGAGCGGCATGGCGACCATTTTGGTGGCGGAAACCCTGGAGTCGCGCCGTTACCTGGCGCGGCAGATGATGATCGCGGCGCTGTTGAGCCAGGGCACGGTGGTGGTGTTGACCCTGATCCTGGCGTTCGCGCTGCTCAAGCGGGTGTTGAAACCGATGCGTAAACTCTCCGGCATCATGCTGCGGCGCGATCCGGGCGAGCTGACGCCCTTGCCGCGGGTGTTGCCGTGGTCGGAGATGCAGCCGCTGCTGGTGGCGTTCAATCGTTACATCGAACGGCTGCGGCTGATGGTGGCGCGTCAGGAACGTTTCAGCGCCGACGCCTCCCACCAGCTGCGCACGCCGCTGGCGGTGTTGAAGACTCAGGTCGGGGTGGCGCTGGCCAGCGATCGGCCGCAGCAGTGGCGTGAAAGCCTGCAGGCGATGAGCGCGACGCTGGATAATACCGTGGCGCTGACCGATCGCCTGCTGCACCTCTCACGCCTGAAGGCCAGCGAGCACCAGGCCGAGCGCCAGCTGCAGCCGGTCAATCTGGCGCAGGTGCTGCGCGACGCCTGCTTTTCCCGCTTGCCGCAGGCGCGCAGCAAACAGATCGATCTGGGTTTCGAAGGCGAGGCGGCGTGTCAGGTGGCGGGGGAGCCGCTGCTGTTGGCCGAACTGTGCGCCAATCTGCTGGACAATGCGCTGAAATACACGCCGCGTCAGGGGATAGTGACCGCCCGCCTCACTCAGGATAAGGCGGCGGGGGAAGGCGTGCTGGAGATTGAAGACAGCGGCCCCGGCATCGCCTTGCAGGATAAGGCGCTGGCGCTGCAGCCGTTTCACCGGCTGGACAACGTGGGCGATCAGCCGGGCGCCGGCCTGGGGCTGGCGCTGGTGAAGGACATCACCGCCTATCACGGCACCCGCCCGGAGCTGCTGAGCTCCGCCGCGCTGGGCGGCCTGTTGGTGCGGGTGCGCTTCAGGCTGCTGCCTTAAGCCTGTTCTTTGCAGGACTCGACGTTGGCCGCCGGGGCTTTGGCTTTACGCGTTAGCGGCGTGCGCAGCCGCTGCGACAGGATAACGCCCAGCAGGGTGATGCCGCCGCCGATCAGGTGGTAACCGTGCAGCTGCTCATGCAGGAACAGCACGGCGATAGCGGCGGTAAACACCGGCGCCAGGTTCATGAAGATCGAGGCGGTGTTGGCGCCCAGGCGCATCACGCCCTGGATCCACAGGAACGGGGCGATGATCGAAGCCGGAATGCCGGCGAACAGCACCAGCGGCAGGTTATGGCCGTTCAAGCCGACATCCTGCGCCATCAGGAAATTAGGCAGCAGCAACAGCACGCCGAACAGGATCTGCACGTACAGCGATTGCCAGTTCGGCAGCGCGATGGCCCAGCGTTTGGTCAACACGCCATACAGCGCGTAAGAGGCGGTGGCGAGCAGCATCATCAATTCCCCCTTGCCGATACCGTGCTGCAGCAGCACGCCGGGCTGGCCGCCGCTGACCAGCCAGATCAAACCACCGAAGGAGAGTATGCTGCCGAGCAGTACGCCGACGGTCGGCGCAATGCGCAGCAGCACGATGCTGATCAGGATGGTCAGCAGCGGGATCAGCGACACGATGATGCCCATAAACAGCGCGCTGACGCTGTGCGCCGCGTAATAGGCCAGGCTTTGATACAGCACCATGCCCAGCAGGCCGAGGATCATCAGCTTCCACCAGTTGGCGCGCACCTGCGCCCAGTTGCGCAGCACGCCCGGCAGCACGAACGGCGTCAGGGCAATCAGCGCCAGCAGCCAACGGTAGAGCGAAATGGCCGCCGGATCGATGGCGGTGGCGGAGAGTTTGCTGACGACGGCGTTAATCGACCAAATCAGCACGGCCAACAGCGGGAAGAGCATATTCATGATAATTATTCTCAATAACGTCCAACATGCTGGCTAGTCTACGCGTGTCCGGTTTATCATATATAGCGATATCCAGACAAAAATTGGCGTAAACAAGACAAATCACGGGACGAAACCATGCCAGAAATCCGCCATTTCCCCGAGTCGCTGATCCCGGCACCCAATCCGGTGCAGTTCCGCTGCGAGGAGTTCAATGCGCGCACCGAATTCCAGCCGCACAGCCACACCTGGGGCCAGTTGATGTGGGTTAAAGCCGGGGTGATGGTGCTGCGCATCGGCGGGCAGCGCTTTCTGGCGCCGCCGGAGTTCGTGCTGTGGGCGCCGGCGGGCATCGAACACTCCTGTTACAACCAACGGCTGGCGCAGTGCCGCATGGTGGACATCACGCCGGCACTGTGCGCCGGCATGCCCGCCGATCCCTGCCTGGTGAGCGTGACGCCAATCTTCCGTGCCATCGCCGAGGATTTCTATGCGCGCAAACAGTACATTCCGCAGGCGGAGGAGGATTTGCGCCTGTGTCAGGTGCTGATCGACCAGCTGCGTCTGTCGCCGCGCCAGCAAACCTATCTGCCGTCGTCGGACGACAAGTTTTTGGCGCCGGTGCTGGAAGCGTTGGAACATTGCCCGGCGGACAACACCTCGCTGGCGGCGTGGGCGGCTCGGGTCTACACCACCGAGCGTACGCTGTCGCGCCGCTGCCAGCAGGATCTGGGCATGTCGTTCAGCGAATGGCGCCAGCGTCTGCGTTTCCTGCACGCCGTGTCGCTGCTCGAGCAGGGCAAGACGGTGCAGGACGTGGCGCTGGACGTCGGCTACAGCTCCGCGTCGGCCTTTATCGTCATGTTCCAGCAGATCGCCGGCACCACCCCTGAGCGCTTTCGCCGTGCATGATTCAGTGGCACACTATTTCGCAGACAAATAGCCGTAAACCGTCGGAGAACGCAGTGAAAATTCTGGTTGATGAAAATATGCCGTACGCGGCCGAGCTGTTCAGCCGCCTGGGCGACGTGCAGGCGGTGCCGGGCCGCCCGATCCCGCGCGAGGCGCTGGCGGATGCCGATGCGCTGATGGTGCGTTCGGTCACCAAGGTCAATGAAGCCTTGCTGGCCGGCAGCCGCATTGGCTTTGTCGGCACCGCCACCGCCGGCACCGATCACGTCGATGACGCCTGGCTGCAACGGCAGGGCATCGGCTTTTCCGCCGCGCCGGGCTGCAACGCCATCGCGGTGGTCGAGTATGTGTTCTCAGCCTTGATGCTGCTGGCCGAGCGCGACGGCTTCCAGCTGCGGGATAAAACCGTCGGCATCGTCGGCGTGGGCAACGTCGGTTCGCGCCTGGACGCGCGCCTAAAGGCGCTGGGCGTGCGCACGCTGCTGTGCGATCCGCCGCGTGCCGATCGCGGCGATGCCGGGGAATTCTGGCCGTTGGAGAAGCTGGTGGCCGAGGCCGACGTGCTGACCTTCCATACGCCGCTGAATAAATCCGGCCGATACCATTCGCTGCATCTGGCGGACGCCGATCTGTTGGCGGCGCTGCCGGACAACCGCATTCTGATCAACGCCTGCCGCGGGCCGGTGGTGGATAACGCCGCGCTGCTGCAGGCGCTGGAAAAAGGCAAAAAGCTGAGCACGGTGCTGGACGTGTGGGAACCGGAGCCGGATCTCTCCTTGCCGCTGCTGGCGCGGGTGGATATCGGCACTGCGCACATCGCCGGGTATACGCTGGAAGGCAAGGCGCGCGGCACCACCCAGGTGTTCGAGGCGTTCAGCCGCCATTTGGGGCAGCCGCAGCAGGTGGCGTTGGCCTCGCTGCTGCCGGTGCCGGAGTTCAGCCAGATCCGCCTCAATGGGCCGCTGGATGAAGCGCGGTTAAAACGATTGATGCACTTGGTGTATGATGTGCGTCGCGATGATGCGCCGCTGCGCAAAGTCGCCGGGCAACCGGGCGAATTCGATCGCCTGCGCAAGCACTACCAGGAGCGCCGCGAGTGGTCTTCGCTGGCCGTGCAATGCGATGACAGCGCCAGCGCCGAGCTGCTCGGCAAGCTGGGCTTCAGCGTGGCATAGCGCGTAAGGTTGTCTTAAGCCAACGCCGCTACAGTGAGCGGCAAAGATTATCGGGCGGTGGCTGCACTGCCCGTCTGCTTTTATGAATGAAATACTCTGGAGAAAACCCGATGTCTGACGGCTGGAATATCGCGCTGCTCGGCGCCACTGGCGCGGTAGGTGAAGCGTTGCTGGAATTGTTGCAGGATCGCCAGTTCCCGGTGGGTGAGCTCTATCCTCTGGCAAGCGAACGCAGCGCGGGCGCCAATGTGCGCTTCAACGGCAAGTCTCTTTTGGTGCAAAACGCCGAAGAGTTCGACTGGTCGCAGGCGCAGCTGGCCTTCTTCGTCGCCGGCAGCGAAGCTTCCGCGCGCTATGCCGAAGAAGCCGGCAACATGGGCTGCCTGGTGATCGACACCAGCGGCCTGTTCGCCATGGAGCCGGATGTGCCGCTGGTGGTGCCGGGCGTTAACCCGCAGGTGCTGGCGGATTACCGCAACCGCAATATCGTAGCGGTGGCCGATAGCATGGTCAGCCAGCTGCTGACGGCGATCAAGCCGCTGACCGAACAGGCGGGGCTGTCGCGTCTGCACGTCACCACGCTGATGTCGGTATCGTCGCGCGGCAAGGCGGCGGTGGACGACTTGGCCGGCCAGAGCGCACGCCTGCTGAACGGCATCCCGGCGGAGGAAGGCGTTTTCGGCAAGCAGCTGGCGTTCAACCTGTTGCCGCTGATTGCCGACGAACAGGGCAGCGTGCGCGAAGAACGCCTGATCGTCGATCAGGTGCGCAAGGTGCTGCAGGATGAAGGGCTGCCGATTTCGGTGAGCTGCGTTCAGTCGCCGGTGTTTTACGGCCACGCGCAGGTGGTGCACCTGGAAGCGCTGCGCCCGCTGTCCGCCGAAGAGGCGCGCAGCGAGCTGGAAGAGGTCGAGGACATTCAGCTGAGCGAAGAGGACGATTACCCGACTCAGGTCACCGACGCCTCCGGCAGCGATGCGCTCAGCATCGGTTGTCTGCGTAACGATTACGGCATCCCCGAGCTGCTGCAGTTCTGGACGGTGGCGGACAACGTGCGCTTCGGCGGCGCGTTGATGGCTGTCGAAACCGCCGAGCGTCTGGTGCAGGAGCAGATGTACTGATGTCTGAGGTGGTCTCGCCCGCTCAGCCGACGCTGAAAATTGCGCTGGGCATCGAATATGACGGCAGCCGGTACTACGGCTGGCAGCGGCAGCAAGAAGTGGCCAGCGTGCAGCAACGCCTGGAGCAGGCGTTGAGCAAGGTGGCGGATGCGCCGATTAGCGTGCTGTGCGCCGGGCGCACCGACGCCGGAGTGCACGCCACCGGGCAGGTGGTGCATTTCGAAACCACCGCGCGCCGCAAGGACGCCGCCTGGACGATGGGGGTGAACACCCATCTGCCGCCGGACATCGCGGTGCGCTGGGTGAGCCCCGTCGCCGACGATTTTCACGCGCGCTTCAGCGCCACCGCGCGCCGCTACCGCTATATTATTTTCAACCATCGCTACCGGCCGGCGGTGCTGCAACAGGGAGTGACGCATTTTTATCACCCGCTGGACGCCGATCGCATGCATCGGGCGGCGCAGGCGCTGCTGGGCGAAAACGACTTCACTTCGTTTCGCGCGGTGCAGTGCCAGTCGCGCACCCCGTGGCGCTGCGTAAAACACGTTAAGGTTACGCGCTACGGCGAATATATTGTGGTAGATATCAAGGCGAATGCCTTTGTGCATCACATGGTTCGCAACATCGTCGGCAGCCTGATGGAGATCGGCTGCGGCAATCAGGATGAGAACTGGATGGCCGAGCTGCTGGCGCTGAAGGATCGCAATCTGGCGGCGGCGACGGCGCGAGCCGAGGGGCTGTATCTGGTTGCCGTGGATTATCCCGACCACTTTGGTCTACCGCGGCCGCCGATGGGGCCGTTGTTTTTGCCCGACGATTAAACGCCGGCACGCCTGAACGCGTCGCTCCCTTGTGCTTCTGCCGGGTGATTGAAACACCCGGTATCAATGAGAGAATTTATGGACATCATCAAGTTTATTATTGATTTCATTCTGCATATTGATGTGCACCTGGCCGAACTGGTCGCACAATACGGCATGTGGGTCTACGCTATTCTGTTCCTGATCCTGTTTTGCGAAACCGGTCTGGTGGTGACGCCGTTCCTGCCGGGGGATTCTTTGCTGTTTGTCGCCGGCGCGCTGGCGGCGTTGCCGACCAACGATCTGAACGTGCACACCATGGTGGCGTTGATGGTGGTGGCGGCGATCCTCGGCGATGCGGTGAACTACACTATCGGGCGGTTGTTCGGCGAGAAGTTGTTCAGTAACCCGAATTCGAAAATTTTCCGCCGCAGCTACCTGGACAAGACGCACCAGTTCTATGAGAAGCACGGTGGAAAAACGATTATTCTGGCGCGATTTGTGCCGATCGTGCGTACTTTTGCGCCGTTCGTCGCCGGTATGGGGCATATGTCCTATCGCCACTTCGCCGCCTACAACGTGATTGGCGCACTGGTTTGGGTGCTGCTCTTCACTTATGCTGGCTACCTGTTCGGCGATCTGCCGGTGGTGCAGGAGAACCTGAAACTGTTGATCGTCGGGATCATTATCGTTTCGATTCTGCCGGGCGTGATTGAAATTTGGCGCCACAAGCGCGCGGCCGCCCGCCAGCAAAAACAGTAAAAACATCGCTTAACCTGTCGGTTCGACCAGTTTTTTGTCCACAGCGTCGGGCCGATATGGTTTAATGAGCGACATTATGGTCTGTTCCTGCGAACAACCCTGAAGCCGATGCCTCAGTCGCCGCGCTTGCCGCGCCGCGAACGGGCATTTTTTCATTGGGGTGTTTTCAGGGGGATTGTTAAAGCATGAACAGCGGACTGGCGTGTGCCAGGTTCAAACAGAAAGGTCATCGATGAGCTGGATTGAACGAATTCTTAACAAGAGCAATATCACACAAACCCGTAAGGCGAGCATTCCTGAAGGGGTCTGGACCAAATGCGACAGCTGCGGCCAGGTCCTCTACCGCGCCGAGCTGGAGCGTAATCTGGAAGTGTGTCCGAAGTGCGACCACCACATGCGTATGGGCGCGCGCGCGCGTCTGCATACCCTGCTGGACGAAGGCAGCGAAGTGGAGCTGGGCAGCGATCTGGAGCCGAAGGACGTTCTGAAATTCAAGGATTCCAAGCGCTATAAAGATCGTCTGGTTGCCGCACAGAAAGCGACCGGCGAGAAAGACGCGCTGGTGGTGATGAAGGGCACGCTGTACGGCATGCCGATCGTCGCTGCGTCCTTCGAGTTCGCCTTCATCGGCGGCTCGATGTCTTCCGTGGTCGGCGCGCGTTTCGTGCGTGCGGTTGAGCAGGCGCTGGAGGACAACTGTCCGCTGGTGTGCTTCTCCGCCAGCGGCGGCGCGCGCATGCAGGAAGCGCTGATGTCGCTGATGCAGATGGCGAAGACCAGCGCGGCGTTGGCCAAGATGCAGGAGCGCGGCTTGCCGTACATCTCCGTGCTGACCGACCCGACCATGGGCGGCGTTTCCGCCAGCCTGGCGATGCTGGGCGACATCAACATCGCCGAGCCGAAAGCGCTGATCGGCTTTGCCGGCCCGCGCGTCATCGAGCAGACCGTGCGCGAGAAACTGCCACCGGGCTTCCAGCGCAGCGAGTTCCTGATCGAAAAAGGCGCGATCGACATGATCGTTCGCCGTCCGGAAATGCGCCAAACGTTGGCGAGCATTCTGTCCAAGCTGACCAACCAGCCGCAGCCGCATTTCGATGAGGCCGCGCCGGTCATTGAGCCGGAGCCGCAGGCCGACGCCTGAGGCAAAGACAGATCCCGCCCGGGTTCAGCCGCCACTTTGTGGCTAAGTGACGGCTGATGCCCGTTCCCTGCCGGCCGTGGCCTATCTCGCTGCGGTTTGCAGGCTGGCGGCAGTCACGAAGCGCATCGCCTTTACCGCGGTGAGGGTGGTGCCCTGATGGATTAATGAACCCAAGTTCAGTGATGGGACTCATGCAAAACCACCAAATTCCCCAAGCCACGTCGCCATTGAGCTCGTGGCTTTATTATCTGGAACGTCTGCACAGCCAGGCGATCGAACTCGGCCTTGAGCGCGTACAGCGCGTCGCGGCGCATCTGGATTTACTGACCCCCGCCCCCACGGTGTTCACCGTTGCCGGCACCAACGGCAAAGGCACCACCTGTCGCACCCTCGAAGCCATTCTGCTGGCCGCCGGCCTGCGCGTCGGCGTCTACAGTTCGCCGCATCTGGTGCGCTATACCGAACGCGTGCGCATTCAGGGGGAAGAGCTGAGCGAAGCGGAGCACAGCCGCTCGTTCGCCGCCATTGAGGCCGGCCGCGGCGAAACGTCGCTGACCTATTTCGAATTCGGCACCCTGTCGGCGCTGCAGCTGTTCAAACAGGCGCGGCTCGACGTGGTGATCCTGGAAGTGGGCCTGGGCGGGCGTCTCGACGCCACCAACATCGTCGATCCGAGCGTGGCGGTGATTACCAGCATCGCGCTCGATCACACCGACTGGCTGGGCAACGATCGCGAAAGCATCGGTCGCGAGAAGGCCGGCATTTTCCGCAGCGGCAAGCCGGCGGTGGTGGGCGAACCCGACATGCCGGACAGCATTCGTCAGGTTGCCGAAACGCTGGGCGCGCCGCTGTATCGCCGCGGCGAAGCCTGGAGCTTCAGCGAGCAGGGCGATCGCTGGCAGTGGCAGGGCGGCGACACGCTGCTGACCGATCTGCCGACGCCGAATGTGCCGCTGGCCAACGCCGCTACCGCGCTGGCGGCGCTGAACTGCTCCCCGCTGGAAATCGACGAACGCGCGATCTTCACCGGGCTGCAGCAGGCGACGCTGCCGGGGCGTTTCCAGATCGTGCGGCGGGAGCCGACGCTGATCCTCGACGTGGCGCACAACCCGCACGCCGCCGGCTATCTGGCCGGGCGTCTGGCCAAACTGCCGCGCGAAGGCGGCAAGGTGCGCGCGGTGGTGGGCATGCTGTCGGACAAGGATATCGCCGGCACGCTGGCCTGCCTGAGCGAGCAGGTGGATGAATGGTACTGCGCGCCGCTCGAAGGGCCGCGCGGCGCCAGCGTCGAACAGCTGGCGCAACATCTGAAGGAACCGCGCCGCTTTAATGATGTCGAAACTGCCTGGCGGCAGGCTATGCAGGATGCTGATAAACAGGATATTGTGATCGTCTGTGGATCGTTCCACACCGTGGCGCAGGTGATGGCGGCGTTAGACGAGATGCGGGGAGTGTGAGTGGCGAGTAAATTTCAGAACCGACTGGTCGGAACCGTGATTCTGGTGGCGCTGGGGGTGATCATCCTGCCAGGGCTGCTGGACGGCAAAAAGAAGCATTACGAGGATGAATTTGCGGCCATTCCGTTGGTGCCGAAACCGGGCGATGTCGAAGAGAACGACGTGCTGCCGCCGGTGACGCAACCGCTGCCGGCGCAGCCGCCGGAAGGGGCGGGCGCGCTGGTCGAGCAGCAGGCGGCCAATGAAGCGGCGGCGCAACAGGCGGTGCGGCAGAGCGCTCAGCAGCCGACGCAGGTGGCGCCGCCGCCGGTCGAGACGCGTCCTCAGCCGGTGCCGCAGCCCAAGCCGAAACCGGTGGAAACCAAACCGGTGGAAGTGAAACCGAAACCGGCACCGCAACCGAAGCCGGTGGAAGTGAAGCCGGTGCCGAAGCCGGAGCCGACGCCGAAACCTGAGCCAGCGCCGCAGCCGAAACCGGCGGAAGAAAAAGCGCCGGCAGGGCAAGCCTATGTCGTGCAGCTCGGGGCGCTGAAGAACGCCGTCAAGGCGAACGAGATTGTCGCCTCGCTGCGCCTCTCGGGCTACCGCGCCTTCACCGTGCCGTCAACGCCGGTGCAGGGGCAGATAACCCGCATCTACGTCGGCCCGGACGCCTCCAGGCAGAAGCTGCAGGCGGCGCTGCCGTCGCTGAACTCGATCAGCGGGCTGAGCGGGCAGGTGAAGCCGTACGGCCGTTAAACCCCGCAGGGGCGCAGCACGATGCGCCCCTGAATGAAGGAGTGGTGGAGAGAAAGCGAGAAAAACCGCGCCTTTTACAGGCGAAATCACCTATGTAGGCGCGGCGATTGAGAATTTTTTGATCGCCGCTTTTTATTTGTAACGTGGTAGGAAATCCCCTACGCAAACGTTTTCTTTTTCTGTTAGAATTCGCCGCGAATTGGATGCAGGGGCGATTCATCATTGGAATAGTTCATGGTCTGGATTGATTACGTCATTATAGCGGTAATTGGATTTTCGGCTCTGGTGAGCCTGATCCGAGGGTTTGTTCGCGAAGCATTGTCACTTGTGACATGGGGATGTGCGTTTTTTGTTGCCAGCCATTTCTACTCTTACCTTGCGGTCTATTTCACTCGTTTTGAAGATGAACTGGTGCGAAACGGCATCGCGATCGCGATTTTGTTCATCGCGACCTTGATCGTAGGGGCTATTGTTAACTATGTGATTAGCTCACTGGTAGAGAAAACCGGGTTGTCGGGCACCGATCGGGTGCTGGGCATCTGCTTCGGCGCGCTGCGCGGAGTATTGATCGTCGCGGCGATCCTGTTCTTCCTGGATACCTTTACCGGCTTTTCGCAGAGTGCCGACTGGAAACAGTCGCAGCTCATTCCCCAGTTCAGTTACGTCATCAGGTGGTTCTTTGACTACCTGCAGAGCACGTCGAGTTTCTTGCCGACCCAATTGCCGGGGCGGTAGCGCTGATGAGGAAAAGACAACATGTGCGGTATTGTCGGTATCGCCGGTTTCATGCCGGTAAACCAGTCGATTTATGATGCGCTGACGGTGCTTCAGCACCGTGGCCAGGATGCCGCAGGCATCGTCACCATTGACGCCCACAACGGGTTCCGTTTGCGTAAAGCCAACGGCCTGGTGAAGGATGTGTTTGAGGCGCGCCATATGCAACGCTTGCAGGGCAACATGGGCATTGGCCATGTGCGTTACCCGACGGCCGGCAGCTCGAGCGCCTCTGAGGCCCAGCCTTTCTACGTCAACTCGCCGTTCGGCATTACGCTGGCCCACAATGGCAACTTGACCAACGCCCATGAGCTGCGCCAAAAGCTGTTCGAAAGCGGCCGCCGCCATGTCAACACCACCTCCGACTCGGAAATCCTGCTGAACGTGCTGGCCAGCGAGCTGGACCGTTTCCCGCACTACCCGCTGGAGGCCGACAACATCTTTACCGCGGTCGCCGCCATGCATCAGCAACTGCGCGGCGCTTACGCCTGCGTGGCGATGATCATCGGCCACGGTCTGCTGGCGTTCCGCGATCCGAACGGCATTCGCCCACTGGTGATCGGCAAGCGCACGCTGGAGGATGGCCGCAGCGAGTACATGGTGGCTTCCGAAAGCGTGGCGCTGGATACCCTGGGCTTTGAGTTCCTGCGCGACGTGGCGCCGGGCGAAGCGGTGTATATCACCACCAAGGGCCAGCTGTTCACCCGCCAGTGCGCAGAGAACCCGAAAACCAACCCGTGCCTGTTCGAATACGTTTATTTCGCGCGCCCGGACTCCTTTATGGACAAGATCTCGGTCTACAGCGCCCGCGTGCGCATGGGCCAGAAGCTGGGCGAGAAGATTGCCCGTGAGTGGGAAGATCTGGATATCGACGTGGTGATCCCGATTCCGGAAACCTCCTGCGACATCGCGCTGGAGATCGCGCGCATTCTCGAGAAGCCCTACCGCCAGGGCTTTGTGAAGAACCGCTACGTCGGCCGCACCTTCATCATGCCGGGCCAGCAGGCGCGTCGTCAGTCGGTGCGCCGCAAGCTGAACGCCAATCGCGCCGAGTTCCGCGACAAGAACGTGCTGCTGGTGGATGACTCCATCGTGCGCGGCACGACCTCGGAACAGATCGTCGAGATGGCGCGCGAAGCGGGCGCCAAGCGGGTGTACCTGGCTTCCGCCGCGCCGGAAGTGCGTTTCCCGAACGTTTACGGCATCGACATGCCGAGCGCCAACGAACTGATCGCCCACGGGCGCGAAGTGGATGAAATCCGCCAGATTATCGGCGCCGACGGGCTGATCTTCCAGGATCTGGACGATCTGATCGAAGCGGTGCGCGAAGAGAACCCGGACATCACCCAGTTCGAATGCTCGGTGTTCAACGGCATCTACGTGACCAAAGACGTCGATCAAAGCTATCTGGAATACCTGGAGTCGCTGCGCAGCGACGACGCCAAGGCGCTGCGGGTGCAAACCGAAGCGGAAAATCTGGAACTGCATAACGAAGGCTAACCGCCTGCGTTGATCCATCAGGGTGCATCGCCGCGTCTGCGGCGGTGCGCCTTGCTCCTCTGACTTGCTTATCCCTCGCCATTGCGGCAAAGTCTGCCTGATCTTACTTTTTACGGCAGAGGCCATTTTCCATGAAACGACTCATCATCGGCATTTCCGGCGCCAGCGGCGCCATCTACGGCGTGCGCCTGTTACAGGTTTTGCGCGACGTCGCAGAGGTGGAAACCCATCTGGTGATGAGCAACGCGGCAAGACAGACGCTGGCGCTGGAAACGCCGTACAGCCTGCGGGAAGTGCAGGCGCTGGCCGACGTGGTGCACGATGCGCGCGACATCGCCGCCGGCATTTCCTCCGGCTCCTTCAAAACCCTGGGCATGGCGATTTTACCTTGCTCAGTCAAAACGCTGTCCGGCATCGTCAACAGCTACAGCGACGGGCTGCTGACCCGCGCCGCCGACGTGGTGCTCAAAGAGCGCCGCCGTTTGGTGCTGTGCGTGCGGGAAACGCCGCTGCATTTGGGTCACCTGCGGTTGATGACCCAGGCGGCGGAGATGGGGGCGGTGATCATGCCGCCGGTGCCGGCGTTTTATCACCAGCCGAAAAGCGTGGAAGACATCATCGATCAGACCGTCAATCGGGTGATCGATCAGTTTGATATCGAACTGCCTGCCGATCTGTTCACCCGTTGGCAGGGCGTTAGTTAACATTTTCATCCCCAAATTGGTACATTTGTGCAACACCGCACTGAATTAGGGCGACGCATGCACCATAATGATCCTACTTCATCACGTTCACTGTTTCATGGCGCCGCCTTGTCGCGGCTGCCAGTGGCGCGGCCCCGAGCGGCCGATTTAATTTTGCGGTTATCGTCCCAGGAAACAGTATTGTGAAGGCCGGAGCCGTTCCCTCCGCCCGTAGCACCTAATGTGGCACGATTACTGCAAATTGATTTGGTGGGGAAAAGTAATGCCCGTAGTGGCATCAAAAAAATCAATTTGAGGGTAATTTATGAAAAAGCTGGTTAAGGTTCTTCCTTTAGTCTTGGCTTTGGCGGCCGCAAACAGCGCATTCGCCGCTATCCCATCGACATTGAAGATCGGCACCGATCCGACTTATGCGCCGTTTGAATCCAAAAACGCCAAAGGCGAGCTGGTCGGCTTCGATATCGATTTGGCCAAAGAGCTGTGCAAACGCATAAATACCCAATGCACCTTCGTGGAGAGCGACTTTGACGCGCTGATCCCATCCCTCAAGGCGAAGAAAATCGACGCCATCATCTCTTCGCTGTCCATCACTGAAAAACGCCAGCAGGAAATCGCCTTTACCGACAAGCTGTATGCCGCCAACGCGCGTCTGATCGCGCCGAAGGGCTCCAAGCTGTTGCCTACCGTGGACGCCCTGAAAGGCAAGAGCGTGGGCGTGCTGCAGGGCACCACCCAGGAAGCCTACGCCAACGCCATGTGGCAGCCGAAGGGCGTCACCGTGGTGCCTTACCAGAACCAGGATCTGGTCTACGCCGATCTGGCGTCCGGGCGCATCGACGCCGCCTTCCAGGATGAAGTGGCGGGCAGCGACGGCTTCCTGAAACAGCCGCCGGGCAAAGACTACGCGTTCGCCGGCGAATCGGTGAAGGATGACAAATTCTTCGGCGTCGGCACCGGCATGGGGCTGCGCAAAGCCGATACCGAGCTGAAAGCGGCGCTGGACAAAGCCTTCGCCGAAATGCGCAAAGATGGCACCTACGATAAATACGCGAAAAAGTACTTCGACTTTGACGTCTACGGCGGGTAATCCGCTAACCGTTCCATGCTGTGACTGCGGGGCCGGTGCGCCGGCCCCGATGGTTCGGATCCTAGACCACAGGGTGAAGTAGATGCTGCAAGGCTATTCCCAACTGATTTTCGAGGGGGCTCTGGTGACGCTGGAGTTGGCCCTCAGTTCCGTATTGTTGGCGGTGGTGATCGGGTTGATCGGCGCCGGCGGCAAACTCTCCCACAACCCCCTTATTTCCGGCCTGTTCGGCGCTTACACCACGCTGATCCGCGGCGTGCCCGATCTGGTGCTGATGCTGCTGATCTTTTACGGTCTGCAAATCGCGCTGAACAATATCACTACGCTGCTGGGCTTCTCGCAGATCGATATCGATCCGCTCGGCGCCGGCATCATTACCCTCGGCTTTATCTACGGCGCTTATTTTACCGAGACCTTCCGCGGCGCCTATCTGGCGGTGCCGAAAGGGCAGATCGAAGCGGCGACGGCCTACGGCTTCAGCGGCGCACAGATCTTCCGGCGCATTCTGTTCCCGGCGATGATGCGTTTCGCCTTGCCGGGCATCGGCAACAACTGGCAGGTGATCCTGAAGGCGACGGCGCTGGTGTCGATCCTCGGCCTGAACGACGTGGTGAAAGCCACGCAGCTGGCGGGGAAAGGCACCTATCAGCCGTTCTTCTTCGCCATCGTGGCCGGCGTGGTGTACCTGATCTTCACGACCGTTTCCAACGGCGTGCTGCTGTGGCTTGAACGGCGTTACTCACTGGGCGTCAAGAGGGCCGAGCTATGATCGAGATTTTGCAACAGTATTGGCAGTCGCTGCTGTGGAGCGACGGCTACCGTTTCACCGGCGTGGCGGTAACGCTGTGGCTGCTGATCGCTTCGGTGGTGATGGGCGGGCTGCTGGCGATCCCGATGGCGGTGGCGCGCGTCTCTTCCATCCGCTGGGTGCGTTTCCCGGTGTGGCTCTATACCTACGTGTTTCGCGGCACGCCGCTGTACGTGCAGCTGCTGGTGTTCTACTCCGGCATGTACAGCCTCGAGATCGTGCGCGGCAGCGAGTTTCTCAATGCGTTTTTCCGCAGCGGGCTCAACTGCACCATCCTGGCGCTGACGCTCAACACCTGCGCCTATACCACCGAGATCTTCGCCGGGGCCATCCGCTCGGTGCCGCACGGTGAAATCGAGGCCGCCAACGCCTACGGTTTCTCGCGCTTCAAGATGTATCGCTGCATCATTTTGCCTTCGGCGCTGCGCACCGCGCTGCCGGCCTACAGCAACGAAGTGATCCTGATGCTGCACTCCACCGCGCTGGCGTTTACCGCCACCGTGCCGGATCTGCTGAAGATTGCGCGCGACATCAACGCCGCGACCTATCAGCCGTTTTACGCTTTCGGCATCGCGGCGGTGCTGTACCTGATCATCTCCTACGTGTTAATCAGCCTGTTCCGCAAGGCTGAAAAACGCTGGATGGCACACGTTAGTCACTGATAAATGACGGGAAGAAAAACCATGTCTGAGAATAAATTAGCCGTCACGGAACTGCACAAACGCTATGGCGACCACGAAGTGCTGAAGGGCGTCTCGCTGGCGGCCAACGCCGGGGATGTGATCAGCATCATCGGCTCCTCCGGCTCCGGCAAAAGCACCTTTCTGCGCTGCATCAACTTCCTCGAGAAGCCGAGCGAAGGCTCGATCAGCCTGAACAACGAAGACATCCGCATGGTGCGCGACAAGGACGGCCAGCTGAAGGTGTTCGACAAGAAGCAGCTGCAGCTGCTGCGCACTCGCCTGACCATGGTGTTCCAGCATTTCAACCTGTGGAGCCACATGACGGTGCTGGAGAACGTGATGGAGGCGCCGGTGCAGGTGCTGGGGCTGAGCAAGGCCGACGCGCACGAGCGCGCGGTGCGCTATCTGGATAAGGTGGGCATCGATGAGCGGGCGCGCGGCAAATACCCGGTGCACCTGTCGGGCGGCCAGCAGCAGCGCGTCTCTATCGCCCGCGCGTTGGCGATGGAGCCGGAAGTGCTGCTGTTCGACGAACCGACGTCGGCGCTGGATCCCGAGCTGGTGGGCGAGGTGCTGCGCATCATGCAGAAGCTGGCGGAGGAGGGGAAAACCATGGTGGTGGTGACGCACGAAATGGAGTTTGCGCGCCACGTTTCCAACCACGTGATCTTCCTGCATAAAGGGTTGATTGAAGAACAGGGGCCGCCGGCCGAGCTGTTCGGCAACCCCAAAAGCCCGCGCCTGCAGCAGTTCCTGTCCGGCGCGTTGAAGTAACTTCAGATCAGCGGGCTTCGGCCCGCTGATTAATCACGTCATCCAGCGCCTGCTCCAGCTCCAGATAGCGGAAGTGGAAGCCGGCCTCCTCCAGCCGCTTCGGCACCGCCCGCTGGCCGCCGAGCACCAGCACCGCCGCTTCCCCCATCAACAAACGCATGACGAACGCCGGCACCCGCAGAAACGCCGGGCGATCGAGCACGTTGGCCAATTGGGCGGCGAACTGCTCGTTATGCACCGGGTAGGGAGCGACCATGTTGAACGGACCGGTGAGCGTGGCGTGATCCAGCAGATAAATAATGCCGTTGACCATGTCGTCGAGATGGATCCACGGCAGGTATTGGCGGCCGTCGCCGATCGGGCCGCCCAGCCCGAAGCGGAACGGCGGCAGCATTTTGGCCAGCGCGCCGCCCTGCGGCGCCAGCACCACGCCGGTGCGCAGCAGGCAGACGCGGGTGGCGTCGCTCTGCGCCTGCAGCGCCAGCGCTTCCCAGCGTTGGCACAGCTGGTGGGTGAATTCGTCGTGCGGCGGCTCCTCTTCGGTGACCACCGCCTGCCCCTGATCGCCGTAGTAGCCGACGGCGGAACCGGAAATCAGCACGCCGGGCGGCGTGCTGCCGGCCTTGATCAGCTGCGCCAAGCGTTCGGTCAGATCCCAGCGGCTATGACACAACCGCTGCTTCTGCTGTGCGCTCCAGCGCTTGTCGGCGATAGGTTCGCCGGCCAGATTGATCACCGCATCGAAGTCATCCAGCGACTGCCGGTCGTCCAGCGTGCGCCAATAGCTCGGCTGGTCGCCGAGCCGGGCCCGAGCCCGCCGTTCGTCTCGCGTTAGTACCGTAATATGGTGAGAAAGCGCCAGCAGCCTGGCCGTCAGGCTGCTGCCGATCAAACCCGTTGCGCCGGTGATCAGGATCCGCATGGTCGACCTCCCTGAGTTAGTCCCTGCGATAGCTCATGGTCATGGAGACAGAATCGGCGTAGCGCAGAGCCAGAAGTTTATCTATCTCCACTTCAGCATAGGTCACCCAGGCGTGTTCTTTTACGATATCGAGCACATCCTGCGTTAATTTTTCCAGCAACGCGAAACGGTTATCTTCCACATGGCGGATGATCGCTTTGGTGATGGTGCGGTAGTTGAGCGCATCGGCGATGTCTTCGCTGTTGCGCGCCTTGTCCGCCGGGTAGTGGATCACCACGTTGATCAGGATGTCCTGTCGGTTGTTGATTTCCTCTTCCTTGATACCGATGAACGTGCGCAGCCGCAGATTTTTAATGCGGATAACGGCGTCGGGTTGACTGAAAGACATCAGAGATTCTCCATAGGTCTGATTATTGGCGTTCAGAATACACGGAAAGTAGGGAAATGATAACGCAGCGACGATGTGACTCCCCGGTGGCGGGGAGTCGGGGAGGCACTTAGCCCTGTTCGGCCAGTTTGTAGGCGCGCTCGGTCGCCGGGCGGTTGCTGATGCGTTCGAACCAGTTGCGCACCGCCGGGTAATCCGCCAGATCGATGCGCTGGCGCGGATGCGACACCACCCACGGGTAGGTGGCGATATCGGCGATGCTGTAGTTGTCGCCGCCCAGGTACGGGTGCTTTTGCAGTTCGGCTTCCAGCACGCCATACAGCCGCTTGGTCTCCAGATGATAACGCTCGATGGCGTAGGGCACCGGCTGCGGCGCGTAGTGGTTGAAGTGGTGATTCTGCCCGAGCATCGGCCCGAACCCGGCCACCTGCCAGAACAGCCACTGCAGGGTGGCGGCACGTTCGCGCAGGCCCTTGCTCAGCAGTTTGCCGGTCTTCTCCGCCAGATACAGCAGGATTTCACCGGATTCGAACAGGCTGATCGGCTCGCCGCCGTCCACCGGTTGCTGATCGACGATCGCCGGGATTTTGTTGTTGGGAGAAATGCTCAGAAAGTCCGGTTTGAACTGCTCGCCGGCGCTGATGTTTACGCGATGGATACGGTAGGGTAAGCCGACCTCTTCCAAAAACAAGGTGATCTTGTGACCATTGGGAGTAGGCGCGTAATACAGGTCAATCATGTTGCCTCCTGCGGTAAGGTGATCTGTAATTCATTACACGTTGCTGCGGTCTTCGCCGCGCACAAAGGTATATCAGAGATCCAACAATAGCAGCTAAGGATAGCAGGCTATGTGGGATTCGTCCGATGCTATCTGCGCGGTTGGATCACAATTCTCCACCGGGGCGGGCGGCGGTTTGCCGCACGGCGCCGGCGCGGTAAAATGGCGCTTATTTCCCTCTATAGGACAAGGTTATGAAGCTGATGTTCGCCTCGGATATTCACGGATCGCTGCCGGCTACCGAACGCGTGCTGGAATTGTTCGCACAAAACGGCGCCGACTGGTTGATTCTTCTGGGTGATTTGCTGAATCACGGCCCGCGCAACGCGCTGCCGGCCGGGTATCAACCTGCTCAGGTTGCCGAACGATTGAATCGCTATAGCGACAAGATCATCGCCGTTCGCGGCAATTGCGACAGCGAGGTCGACCAGATGCTGCTGACGTTTCCCATCGAGGCGCCCTGGCAACAGGTTTTACTGCAAAAAAGACGATTGTTTTTGACCCACGGTCACCTTTATCATCCCTCGGCACTGCCGCCGTTATCCCGCGGTGACGTCCTGGCCTACGGCCATACGCATCTGCCGCAGGCGGAGCGGCAGGGTGAGATCTATTGCTTCAATCCGGGCTCGGTCAGCATCCCCAAAGGGGGCTTTCCGGCCAGCTACGGCATGTTGGATCGGGGCACTTTGCGCGTGCTGACGCTCGACGGCGGCAAGGTCGTCGCGGAGGTGGCGTTAACACGCTAAACGCACTAATTTATACACACACAATAAAAATCTTTGACAAGCACTCATTGATTAACCAGCGCGCGGGATGCATCGCGCCAAAATAGAAGGTTTTAGAGGATGGCGGAACAGGGTCAGGCTGCAGATACCGAATGGGTTGATATCGTCGACGAGCAAAACGAGGTGATTGCGCAATCCAGTCGTCAACAGATGCGGGCGGAGCGGCTGCGTCATCGTGCTACCTATATTGTGGTGCATGATGGAATGGGAAAAATTCTGGTGCAGCGTCGCACCGAGATCAAAGACTTCTACCCGGGCTGGCTGGACGCGACGGCGGGCGGCGTGGTGCAAAGCGGTGAAAACGTGCTGGACTCGGCGCGCCGCGAGGCGGAAGAAGAGCTGGGCATCGCCGGCGTGCCTTTCGCCGAACACGGTCTGTTCTACTTCGAAGAAGAGCAGTGTCGGGTGTGGGGCGCGCTGTTCAGCTGCGTATCGCACGGCCCGTTCGCGCTGCAGGAAGAAGAAGTGGCCGAGGTGTGCTGGCTGACGCCGGAAGAGATCACCGCGCGCTGCGACGAGTTTACTCCGGATTCGCTGAAGGCGCTGTCGCTGTGGCTGACGCGCAACAACGAACAGGATTACGGCAAGCCGCTCGACAACCACTGAGACGCCAACGCGTAAGAAAGCCGGTCATCGACCGGCTTTTTTTATGGTGCGGATTCAGCAGCTGTCGCGGCGGCACAGCGTGGCGGGCAGGGAGCCTGCCGGCTGCCAGGGCTGCTCGTTTAGCCGCGCCAGCAGCGCCTGGCCGGCCTGAATGCCGATGTCGCGATGCGGAATGGTCATGGTGGTCAGCGGCGGCTGGCATACCCGGCTGAATTCGCTGTTGCCGAAGCCCACCACCGCCAGATTGTCCGGCACCTTGATGCGCCGCCGCTGGCATTCATACAGCGCGCCGCCGGCCAGTTCGTCCGAGGCGCACACCAGCGCGTCCAGCTCCGGCCAGGCCAGCAAGAATTCCGGCAGCTGCTGCGCGCCGGTGCTGAAGCTGGCGGGCTGCGCGGCGTTGATCACCCGATGCGGCGACATATGGTTGCGCAGCAGCGCCTTGTGCCAGCCCTGCAGGTGCTGCTGGAAAATCCACTGTTCCTGGTTGGCGCACAGCAGCCCGATGTTCTGGTAGCCACTGGCGATCACCGTTTGCGTCAGTTGATACATGGCCGCCACGTAGTCGATGCCGATGCTCATGTCGATCGGATCGGCGCGCACGGCGCCGATCTCCACCACCGGAATGTTGGCGGCGATCAGCGCGTTGCGGGCGTTTTGCGAATGCTCGACGCTGAGCAGTACCGCCGCCGCCAGGTTGTAAGAGAGCAGGGTCTCCAGCAGCTTCTCTTCGCGCTCCAGATGGTGCTGCGATTCCGCCAGCATGATGTGATAGCCGGCCGGCTGCAGCACTTTCTGCAGGCCGGCGAACATCTCGGCGCAGCCGGATTCGGACAGGCTGGGCACCACCATGGCGATGGTGTAGGACGAGGCCGATGCCAGCGAACTGGCGGCCAGGTTGGGCAGATACCCCAGTTCGCTCACCGCGGCTTCAATCTTCTCGCGCAGTTTGTCTGATACCTGCTCCGGCGTGCGCAGCGCGCGCGACACCGTCATGGTGCCGACGCCCGCCAGCTGCGCTACGTCAGCCAACGTCACCCTGCCCGTGCTGCGTCGTTTTTTACCGATCGACATGCCTAATCCCGACTGAAATGCGCGCGCGGCGCATAAAAATGGTGAGGGCGGGAAGCCGACGGTGCGGCTTCGACGATCCCCGTATGCGGCACATTCTACCCCGTTACCCGAAAGAGCGAGAAAAAATTGTGGTTAACGCCATGCCGCGGCGCGGCGTTTTGATAGCGCTATCACAGATCTGCATGATAGCGCTTTGGTAGCGCTATCTTTGTGATATCCATCACTGTGTGGCCGGGAGGGGTTGATTAAAGTTTTACCGTCGTCGGTGAATTAATCACCGGCCGAAACCATCAACCTTTAGGAGGGTAACGTGCTGAAAGAGTGGCTGACCGCCGATCATATACAGCTGTGCGAACGGGTGGAGGACTGGCGACAGGCGGTCACGCTGAGCGCGCAGCCGCTGCTGCAAGACGGCGTGATCACGCCGAATTACCTGACGGCCATCTTTCATCAGCAGGAGAAGCTCGGCCCTTACTTCGTCCTGGCGCCGGGCATCGCCATGCCGCACGCCCGGCCCGAAGAGGGCGCCAACGCGTTGGGATTATCACTGTTGAAGATCCATCAGGGGGTGAACTTTCATTCCGCAGATAACGATCCGGTTCAGGTGGTGGTGATGCTTTCGGCGCCCGACGGCGACAGCCACATCGAATTGATTTCGCAACTGGCGGAATTATTTTCAGACAATCAGGCCATGGCGGCGTTATTTCACGCCAAAGATAAACGGCAAATCGAGGATATTATCGCCCGCTATTAACGTTTAATCACCAGGAATACCATCAATGCTAACAACGCCGGGAATATGACCGGCGGCGCTACCCTACACGCTAAATTCAACAGGTGGATATTATGAAAATCATGGCGATCTGCGGTTCCGGTCTCGGCAGCAGTTTTATGGTGGAAATGAACATTAAAAAGGTGCTGAAAAAGATGGGGGTGGAGGCCGAGGTCGAACACTCCGATCTGTCGTCCGCCACTCCCGGCGCCGCCGACGTGTTCGTGATGGCGAAAGACATCGCCGACAGCGCCAGCGTACCGGCCGAGCAGCTGGTGGTGATCAGTAACATTATCGACATTAATGAGCTGGAAGCCAAGCTGCGCGCTTACTTCGAAGCCCACTCAATCATCTGAATAAAACGATTGGCGAGGTGGATATGTTTATCCAGGAAACGCTTAAGTTTGTGGTGGATATATTAAAGGTGCCTTCGGTGCTGGTCGGGCTTATTGCGCTGATCGGTTTGCTGGCGCAAAAGAAATCGTTTTCCGACGTGGTGAAAGGCACGATAAAAACCATTCTCGGCTTTATCGTTCTAGGCGGCGGCGCCACGGTATTGGTCGGGTCGCTCAATCCGCTAGGCGGCATGTTCGAACATGCGTTCAATATTCAGGGCATCATTCCGAATAACGAAGCCATTGTCTCCATCGCGCTGGAGAAATACGGCGCCTCCACCGCGCTGATCATGGCGTTCGGCATGGTGGCGAATATCGTGGTGGCGCGCTTCACCCGGCTGAAATACATCTTCCTGACCGGCCACCACACTTTCTACATGGCCTGCATGATCGGCATCATCCTGACGGTGGCGGGCTTCGAGGGCGTGCAGCTGGTGTTTACCGGCGCGCTGACCCTGGGGTTGGTGATGGCGTTCTTCCCGGCAATCGCCCAGCGCTATATGCGCCGCATCACCGGCAACGACGATATCGCCTTCGGCCACTTCGGCACCCTGGGCTACGTGCTGTCCGGCTGGATCGGCTCGAAGGTGGGTAAAAACTCGCGCTCGACCGAGGAGATGAACCTGCCGAAAAACCTCAGCTTCCTGCGCGACAGCTCCATTTCGATCTCGATGACCATGATCGTCATCTACCTGATCCTGGCGATCTCCGCCGGGCGGGCCTATGTGGAAAGCGAGCTCAGCGGCGGCCAGAACTACCTGGTGTATTCGATCATTCAGGCCATCACCTTCGCCGCCGGGGTGTTCATCATTCTGCAGGGCGTGCGACTGATTCTGGCGGAAATCGTGCCGGCGTTCACCGGCTTCTCGGAAAAGCTGGTGCCTAATGCGCGGCCGGCGCTGGATTGCCCGGTGGTCTATCCCTATGCCCCTAACGCGGTGCTGATCGGCTTCCTGTTCAGCTTCCTTGGCGGATTGGCCGGGCTGTTCCTGCTGGGGCAGCTGAAGATGGTGCTGATCCTGCCCGGCGTGGTGCCGCACTTCTTCACCGGCGCTACCGCCGGGGTGTTCGGCAACGCCACCGGCGGGCGGCGCGGCGCGATGCTGGGCGCCTTCGCCAACGGGCTGCTGATCACCTTCCTGCCGGTATTGCTGCTGCCGGTGCTGGGGGCGTTGGGCTTTGCCAACACCACCTTCTCCGACGCCGACTTCGGCGCGATCGGCATCCTGCTGGGCAATATGGCGCGCTTTATGTCGAAAGAGATGATCATGCTGGTGATCGTCGCCGTGTTCGCGCTGCTGGTGGCGCATAACTTCCTGGGAAAACGCAAAGGCGCGCCGGCCGCTGACCGCGTCGAGAAATAACGAGGGCAGACTGATGAACTACACAACGAGCGAAACGGAAATTGAAGAGCTGCATGCCCTGGCGCGGGCGATCCGCCTGGAAACGCTGAAAGCGCTGACCGGGCTGGGCTTCGGCCACTACGGCGGCTGCATGTCGGTGGTGGAGACGCTGGCGGTGCTGTACGGCAGCGTGATGCGCATCGATCCGGCGGATCCTGACTGGCCGGAGCGCGATGACTTCGTGCTGTCGAAAGGACACGCCGGCCCGGCGCTGTACAGCACGCTGGCGATCAAGGGCTACTTCCCGCTGGCGGAGCTGAAGACCCTCAACCAGAACGGCACGCGTCTGCCGAGCCACCCGGACCGGCTGCGCACGCGCGGCGTGGACGCCACCACCGGTTCGCTGGGGCAGGGCGTGTCGATCGCCGCCGGCATGGCGTTGTCCCATCGGCTGGCGGGGCGCCGCAATCGGGTGTTCAGCATCCTCGGTGACGGGGAACTGAACGAAGGGCAGTGCTGGGAGGCGTTCCAGTTTATCGCCCACCACAATCTGAACAACCTGACGCTGTTCATCGATTACAACAAGCAACAGCTGGACGGCGCGCTGGACGAGGTGATCCAACCGTTCGATCTGGCCGCCAAGTTCCGCGCCTTCGGCTTTGAGGTGCAGACCATCAAGGGTGACGACATCGCGGCGCTGCTGGCGGCGGTGGCGCCGGCGCGCGGCGGCGAACAGCGGCCGCTGGCGATCGTGCTCGACAGCATCAAAGGGCAGGGCGTGGCCTATCTGGAAAACCTGTCGAACTCTCACCACCTGCGCCTGACGCCGGACGTGCAGCAGGAAATCGAAAAAGCCATCGCCGAACTGGAGGCCGCCCATGTTTAACGTAGTGACGCAGTTGGAAAACGACGCCGTCGAAATGCGCAAAGTCTACGCCGGCGCGGTGCGTCGGCAGATTGAGGCGGGCGCGCCGATCATCGCGCTGGAGGCGGATCTGATGAGCTCGATGGCGATGGACGGCGTACACAAGGATCACCCGCAGCACGTGATCAACTGCGGCATCATGGAGGCCAACGTGATCGGCGTCGCCGCCGGGCTGTCGCTCACCGGCCGGGTGCCGTTCGTGCATACCTTTACCGCCTTCGCCAGCCGCCGCTGTTTCGATCAGCTGTTCATGTCGCTGGATTATCAGCGCAACAACGTCAAGGTGATCGCCTCCGACGCCGGGGTGAGCGCCTGCCACAACGGCGGCACCCACATGTCGTTCGAGGACATGGGCATCGTGCGCGGGCTGGCGCATTCGGTGGTGCTGGAGGTGACCGACGCCACCATGTTCGCCGACATTCTGCGCCAGCTGATGGATCTGCGCGGCTTCTACTGGGTGCGCACCATTCGCAAGCAGGCGACGCGCATCTATCAGGAGGGCTCGCGCTTTACCATCGGCAAGGGCAACCTGCTGCGCGACGGCGACGACATTACGCTGATCGCCAACGGCATCATGGTGGCGGAGGCGCTGAAGGCGGCGCAGAGGCTGGCGCAGCAGGGCGTCAGCGCGGCGGTGATCGATATGTTCACCCTCAAGCCTATCGACCGTGAACTGATCAAAACTTACGCGGCCAAGACCGGGCGCATCGTCACCTGTGAAAACCACAGCATTCATAACGGGCTGGGATCGGCGGTGGCGGAGGTGCTGGCGGAAGAGTGCCCGACGCCGATGCGGCGCGTGGGGGTGAAGGAGCGTTACGGCCAGGTGGGCACCCAAGCGTTCTTGCAACAGGAGTATGGCCTGACCGCCGAGCATATTCTGGAGGCCGCCGGGCAGCTGCTGGCGCGTTAGAGAGGATAAAAAGAAAAACGCCGGTCAATGACCGGCGTTTTTTTTATCACCTACCCCGAAGGGTATCAGGCCTTGGCGGCAGCGTCAGCCTGGGAAGACTGGATCGCCGTCAGCGCGACGGTGTAGACGATATCGTCAACCAGTGCGCCGCGCGACAGGTCGTTCACCGGCTTGCGCATGCCTTGCAGCATCGGCCCGATGGAGACCAGGTCAGCGGAACGCTGTACCGCTTTGTAGGTGGTGTTGCCGGTGTTCAGATCCGGGAAGATGAACACGGTCGCCTGGCCGGCTACCGGTGAGTTCGGCGCCTTGGACTTGGCAACGTCGGCCATGATGGCGGCGTCGTACTGCAGCGGGCCGTCGATGATCAGATCCGGGCGTTTTTCCTGCGCCAGACGGGTTGCTTCGCGCACTTTCTCGACGTCGCTGCCCGCGCCGGAGTTGCCGGTGGAGTAGGAGATCATCGCCACGCGCGGCTCGATGCCGAAGGCGGCGGCGGAATCCGCAGACTGGATGGCGATTTCAGACAGCTGCTCGGCGGTCGGATCCGGGTTGATCGCGCAGTCGCCGTAGACCAGTACCTGGTCAGGCAGCAGCATGAAGAACACGGAGGACACCAGCGAGCTGCCCGGCGCGGTTTTGATCAGCTGCAACGGCGGGCGGATGGTGTTGGCGGTGGTGTGAACCGCGCCGGAGACCAGACCGTCGACTTCGCCTTGTTCCAGCATCAGGGTGCCGAGCACCACGTTGTCTTCCAGCTGCTCGCGCGCGACCACTTCGGTCATGCCCTTGCTCTTGCGCAGCTCAACCAGACGCGGCACGTAGTTTTCACGCACGGCGACCGGATCGACGATTTCGATGCCTTTGCCCAGCTCAACGCCTTGCGCTGCCGCGACGCGCTGGATTTCTTCCGGGTTGCCGAGCAGCACGCATTCCGCGATGCCGCGTTCGGCGCAGATGGCCGCCGCTTTCACGGTGCGCGGCTCGTCGCCTTCCGGCAGCACGATGCGCTTGCCGGCTTTACGCGCCAGCTCGGTCAGCTCGTAACGGAACGCCGGTGGAGACAGACGGCGTGAACGCTCGGAGGTGGCGGTCAGCGAGTCGATCCATTCGGTGTTGATGTGGCTGGCCACGTAGTTCTGCACTTTCTCGATGCGCTGGTGGTCGTCCGCCGGCACTTCGAGGTTGAAGCTCTGCAGGCTCAGCGAGGTCTGCCAGGTGTTGGTATCGACCATGAACACCGGCAGGCCGGTCTGGAAGGCGCGTTCGCACAGCTTCTTGATCGGCTCGTCGATGGCGTAGCCGCCGGTCAGCAGGATGGCGCCGATTTCCACGCCGTTCATCGCCGCCAGGCAGGCGGAGACCAGCACGTCAGGACGGTCTGCGGAGGTCACCAGCAGGGAGCCCGGGCGGAAGTGTTCCAGCATGTGCGGGATGCTGCGCGCACAGAAGGTCACGGACTTCACGCGGCGGGTCATGATGTCGCCTTCGTTGACCACGCGGGCCTTCAGGTGGCGAGCCATATCGATGGCGCGGGTGGCGATCAGATCGAAGCTCCACGGCACGCAGCCCAGAACCGGCAGCGGGCTGTTGGCGAACAGCTGCGCAGGATCGACGTGGGCGATGCTGGCTTTGGTGGAGTCGTCGAAGATTTCGGACAGGTCAGGACGGGTGCGGCCCTGATCGTCGACCGGTGCGTTCAGCTTGTTGATGATCACGCCGGTGATGTTTTTGTTCTTGCTGCCGCCGAAGCTGGTGCGCGCCAGTTCGATGCGCTCTTTCAACTGCGCCGGGGAGTCGTTGCCCAGCGCCAGCACGAAGACGATCTCGGCGTTCAGGGTTTTGGCGATCTCGTAGTTCAGCGCGTTGGCGAACTGATGCTTGCGGGTCGGTACCAGGCCTTCGATCAGCACCACTTCCGCGTCTTTGGTGTTCTCGTGGTAACGCGCCACGATCTCTTCCATCAGCACGTCTTGCTGGTTGGAGCTCAGCAGGCCCTCAACGTAGTCCATGCGCAGCGGTTCGGCCGCCGGGATGGTGGAGTTGCTGCGGATGATGGTGGTGGTCTGGTCGAGCGCGTTGTCGCCGGTGCGCGGTTGAGCGATAGGCTTGAACACGCTCAAACGAACGCCTTTTTGCTCCATGGAGCGGATGACACCCAGGCTGACGCTGGTCAGGCCGACGCTGGTGCCGGTGGGGATCAACATAATAGTACGTGACACAGAATAGTCCTCTTCACGATTAACATGAGGCTAAAACAACACCGTCAGCCTGGGCTGACGGTGTTTTGAGTGCATTACGCGGTCAGGCGGGATGCGTCCTGCGCGATGACCAACTCTTCGTTGGTCGGGATCACCAGCGCCAGGCGGCTGCCGTCTTTGGTGATGGCGCCGGATTTGCCGAAGCGAGCGGCCATGTTGCGGTCGTGGTCGATTTCGAAGCCCAGCAGGCCCAGTTTGTTCAGGGTCAGCTCACGCACCATGCCGGCGTTCTCGCCGATGCCGCCGGTGAAGATCACCGCGTCCAGACGGCCTTCCATCAGCGCGCTGTATGCGCCGACGTATTTGGCCAGACGGTGGCAGAACACGTCCATGGCGCGTTTGGCGTCGGCTTTGCTGTCGTAGTTGTCTTCAACGTAACGGCAGTCGCTGGTGACTTCGGTCAGGCCCAGCAGGCCGGATTCTTTGGTCAGCATCTTGTTGATCTGGTCAACGCTCATGCCCAGAGAATCGTGCAGGTGGAAGATGATAGCCGGATCGATGTCACCGCTGCGGGTGCCCATCACCAGGCCTTCCAGCGGGGTCAGGCCCATGGAGGTGTCAACGCACTGGCCGTTGCGCACTGCGGTGACGGAACCGCCGTTGCCCAGGTGGCAAGTGATCACGTTCACTTCTTCCACCGGCTTGTTCAGCATCTTCGCGGCTTCCTGAGTCACGTAGAAGTGGCTGGTGCCGTGCGCGCCGTAGCGGCGAACGCCGTGGTCGCGGTACAGGCTGTACGGCAGGGCGTACAGGTAAGATTCTTCCGGCATGGTCTGGTGGAACGCGGTATCGAACACGGCAACGTTCTTGTCGGCCAGGTTAGGGAAGGATTTCAGCGCTTCCGCGATGCCGATCAGGTGAGCCGGGTTGTGCAGTGGTGCAAACGGCACGGAATCTTTGATACCCTGCAGAACTTCGTCGTTGATCACGGCGGAAGCGGTGAACTTCTCGCCGCCGTGCACGATGCGGTGGCCGATGGCGGTCAGCTGCGCGGAAAGCTCTGGTTTTTGTGCCAGAATAGTATTCACGATGAAGTTCAGCGCTTCGCTGTGTGCAGCGCCGGCCCCCAGGGCAGCTTCGTGTTTGGCGCCGTCCATTTTCCACTTGATGCGAGCTTCAGGCAGGTGGAAACACTCGGCCAAACCGGAGAGGAATTCGTCGCCGTTAACGGCATCGATGATGGCGAATTTCAGAGAAGAACTGCCGCAGTTAAGAACCAGTACTAGCTTACTCGACATGGAAGTACCTACTTAAATAGTCGTGTTGTTAAAAGAAAATCGAAAACACGTGGTGAATTAATCGTCAATCAGACAACAAGCGTAGCGCATAGTGCCGATGACATTTATGATTAACATCATGTGACGTGCACAAATCACAGGATGATGGAAAAACCGATGATTTCTCTGCGGTTTAAATAATCTTGATTTTTATAGGGCTAAAAGTTGACAAAGTTTGCGTCATCTTCTACCGGCCACAAGGCCGGCTTAGGATACCGATAGCCCGGTGTAAACACAAAATAAATTTAAAGCTTCAAATTTTTTAGTATGGTCTCTGGCAGCACGCTTTTAGTTTCTTTACGTGACGTTGAGGTACGCAATGACGAGCAAACCGTCCGGTTCCGTAAGCTGGTTTCAGGTCTTCCAGCGCGGGCAGCATTATATGAAAACCTGGCCGTCGGACAAACGTCTGGCACCGGTCTTTCCGGAGAACCGCGTTGCGCGTGCCACCCGTTTCGCTATCCGTTTCATGCCGCCGTTGGCGATTTTCACGCTGACCTGGCAGATCGCGCTCGGCGGCCAGCTCGGCCCGGCGATTGCCACCGCGCTGTTCGCCTGCAGCCTGCCGATGCAGGGGCTGTGGTGGCTGGGGCGCCGTTCGGTCACGCCGCTGCCGCCGACGCTGCTGCAATGGTTCCATGAGGTGCGCAACAAGCTGACGGAAGCCGGGCAGGCGGTGGCGCCGCTCGAAGGCACGCCGACCTATCAGACGTTGGCCGATCTGCTCAAGCGCGCTTTCAAGCAGCTGGACAAAACTTTCCTCGACGATCTGTAAATGAAAAAAGGCCGCGTTGTGCGGCCTTTCTCGTCAAAGCGCCAATAACCCCGGTTTAAATCAAAGAACGGTCGAGTTGTGATTTCCTGCGTTCTTGCGCTGTGCGATGCTCCCGCCATCACACAGAAATGAGGAAATCCTGATGGAAATGACCAACGCCCAGCGGCTGATCCTGTCGAACCAGTACAAGATGATGACCCTGCTCGATCCGGACAACGGCGACCGTTATCGCCGGTTGCAAACCATCGTCGAACGCGGCTTCGGTTTGCAAATGCGCGAACTGGATCGCGACTTCGGCGAACTGAGCGAAGAGGTGTGCCGCACCATCATCAACGTGATGGAGATGCACCATGCGCTGCAGGTTTCCTGGGGCAACCTGAAAGAGAAGCAGGATCTGGACGAGCGCCGCCTGGCGTTTCTCGGCTTCGACGCCGCCACCGAGGCGCGCTACCTGAGCTACGTGCGTTTCCTGGTCAGCACCGAGGGGCGCTATACTCACTTCGATTCCGGCAGCCACGGTTTCAACGCCCAGACCAAAATGTGGGAAAAATACCAGCGCATGCTGGCGATCTGGCTGGCCTGTCCGCGCCAGTATCACTTGAGCGCCGTTGAGATAGCGCAAATCATCAATGCTTGATTAAGAAGAGGTTTTCTGTGGAGTGTAAGGGTTTTCTGTTCGATCTTGATGGCACCCTGGTGGATTCGCTGCCGGCGGTAGAGCGCGCCTGGACGCACTGGGCCGAACGCCGCGGTGTCAACCCGCAAGCGGTGCTGGACTTCATTCACGGTAAACAGGCCATTACTTCTCTGCGCCACTTTATGCCGGGCGAAAGCGAAGCGGAAATTCAGCGCGAGTTCGAGTTGCTGGAGCAGGTGGAAGCGCAGGATACCGACGGCGTTCGCGCGCTGCCGGGCGCGATTGCGCTGCTGGAGCGCCTGAACGCGCTCGGCATCCCTTGGGCGATCGTCACCTCCGGTTCGGTGCCGGTGGCCGGCGCTCGCCGCCAGGCCGGCGGTTTGCCGCAGCCGGAGGTGTTCATCACCGCCGAGCAGGTTAAACACGGCAAGCCGCAGCCCGACGCCTATCTGTTGGGCGCCGAGCGCTTGGGGCTGGCGCCGCACGAGTGCGTGGTGGTTGAAGACGCGCCGGCCGGCATTCTCTCCGGCCTGGCCGCGGGCTGCCAGGTGATCGCGGTCAACGCGCCGGCGGATACGCCGAAGCTGGAGCAGGTCGACCTGCGGCTGGATTCGCTGGCGCAGATCGCCGTCGATAAAACGGCGCAGGGCGCGATCGTTCGCCGGCTGGCCTGAGCGGCATTATCTTCACCCTAATTGATTAGACCCCGCTTCGGCGGGGTTTTTTTATGCTATTTTTTAGACCCTTGGATATTTGCCGGATGAGGCCGTTTTGAACAGCGAATTACTGTGGGTGCTGAGTTTACTGCTGATTGCCATCGTGCTGTTTACCACCAACAAGCTGCGTATGGACGTGGTGGCGCTGTTGGTGATCATCGCCTTCGTGCTGAGCGGCACGCTCAGCCTGCAGGAGGCGACGGTCGGTTTCAGCGATCCCAACGTGATTTTGATCGCCGCGCTGTTCGTGATCGGCGAAGGGCTGGTGCGCACCGGCGTGGCCTATCAGGTCGGCGACTGGCTGGTGAAAGTGGCCGGCAGCAGCGAAACCAAAATGTTGATGCTGCTGATGGTGACGGTCGCCGGGCTGGGCGCGTTCATGAGCTCGACCGGCGTGGTGGCGATCTTTATCCCGGTGGTGCTCAGCGTGACGGCGAGAATGAAGATTGCGCCGGGGCGGCTGATGATGCCGCTCAGCTTCGCCGGGCTCATCAGCGGCATGATGACGCTGGTGGCCACGCCGCCCAACATGGTGGTCAACAGCGAACTGGTGCGTGAAGGCATCCATGGTTTCGGCTTCTTCAGCGTGACGCCCATCGGTCTGGCGGTGCTGGCGCTGGGCGTCGGTTACATGCTGATCGCTCGGCGTTGGCTGGGCAGCGGTGACACGGGCAAAGCCGGCGATGACTGGCAGCGCCGAACCTTCCGCGATTTGATCCGCGACTACAAGCTGACCGGCCGCGCGCGGCGGCTGGCTGTCCGCAGCGCTTCGCCGCTGATCGGGCGTTCGCTGGATGAACTGCACCTGCGTGCGCGCTATGGCGCCAACGTGGTGGGCATTGAGCGCTGGAAACGCTTCCGGCGGGTGATGGTCAGCGCTTCCGGCAGCACCGAGCTGCGCGAGGGCGACGTTCTTTTAATCGACATGTCGGACAGCCAGGTCGATCTGCGCGAATTCTGCGGCGAGCAGCGGCTGGAGCCGATGGTGCTGCGCGGCGATTACTTCTCGGAACAGTCGCGCAACGTCGGCATGGCCGAAGTGTCGCTGATCCCGGACTCGGCGCTGCTGGGCAAAAGCCTGCGCGAAGCGGCGTTCCGCAGCCGCTACGATCTGAACGTGGTGGGCATCCGCCGCCACGGCGAGACGCTGGGCGGCAAGCTGGTGGACGAGCCGCTGGAGCTGGGCGACATCTTGCTGGTGATCGGCGACTGGAAGGCGATCCGTCAGCTGCAGGCCAAAACCCACGACTTTATCGTGCTCAACCTGCCGGCCGAGGTGGACGAAGTGGCGCCGGCCATCACGCAGGCGCCGCACGCGCTGTTTTGCCTGGCGCTGATGGTGGCGATGATGCTGACCGACGAAATCCCCAACCCTATCGCGGCGCTGATCGCCTGTCTGCTGATGGGCAAGTTCCGCTGTATCGATATGGAGAGCGCCTATAAATCGATCCATTGGCCGAGCATCATTTTGATCGTCGGCATGATGCCGTTCGCGCAGGCGCTGCAAAAGACCGGCGGGGTGGATCTGATCGTCAGCGGGCTGATGGACGTCGCCGGCGGCGCGGGGCCGCGCGTGATGCTGCTGTGCCTGTTCGTCTTGTGCGCCACCATCGGCCTGTTTATTTCCAACACCGCGACGGCGGTGCTGATGGCGCCGATCGCCATCGCCGCCGCGCGCGAAATGGGCGTTTCGCCATACCCGTTCGCGATGATTATCGCCATCGCCGCGTCCGCCGCCTTTATGACGCCGGTTTCTTCACCGGTCAACACGCTGGTGCTGGGGCCGGGCAATTACAAGTTCGGCGATTTCGTGCGTCTCGGCGTGCCGTTCACCCTGCTGGTGATGGCGGTCAGCGTGATTGTGGTGCCGTGGCTCTACGGCTTTTAACGGCGCAGCGAGGCTGCGCCGGCGGGGTTACAGCGAGCTGTCGAGGCTGATTTCGTCCAATGACAGGCTGAAGCTGGGGATGAACACGTCCATGAAGTAGTCCATTTCCGGGCTGCGGCGCTGTTCCAGGGTTTTATCCAGCCGCGCCTTGGCTAGGGTGAATTCGTTGTTGCCGGCAGAGAGTTCCTCCAGGCATTTCAGGTAGGCGCACAGTGCGTCTGCCTGCTTCACTACCTGCTTTTCATCTTCGCTGTAGTAGTGCTCATCGAGAATGGTGCGGAAATCGTTGCGCAGCTCCGCCGGGATCATGTCCAGCAGCTTTTGCTGGGCGATCTTTTCGATCTTCTTGTATTCGTGGGCGATCTGCGGATTGTAGTACTTGATCGGCGTTGGCATGTCGCCAGTGATCACTTCGCTGGCGTCGTGGTACATCGCCAGCAGCGCAACGCGGTCGGCGTTGAGGTTGCCGTTGAATTTGCGGTTTTTGATCACCGCCAACGCGTGGGCGACAAAAGCCACCTGCAGACTGTGTTCGGAAACGTTCTCGGTACGCACGTTGCGCATCAGCGGCCAGCGGTTGATCAGTTTCAGGCGGGACAGATGGGCGAAGAAATGGCTCTGGCTCATGGTGCTCTCTTTAACGGCAAGTGAGGGCCCCATTGTGAAGCAGTGACGGCGAATTTTGCAACCGGGCAGTGAGAGAAGGGCGCAACAAGGCGCTGCGCCCCAGGCGATTACTGGTGGTAGCCTTCGAGGAAGCGGCCCAGCTTGCCGACCGCCATTTCCAGCTCGTCTACGCGCGGCAGGGTGACGATGCGCACGTGATCCGGATAAGGCCAGTTGAACGCGGTGCCCTGCACCAGCAGCACTTTTTCCTGCAGCAGCAGATCCAGCACCAGCTTCTGGTCGTCGTGGATGTTGAAGCGCTTGGCGTCGATGCGTGGGAACATGTACAGCGCGCCCTGCGGCTTCACGCAAGAGACGCCCGGGATGTCGTTGAGCAGCTCCCAGGTGCGGTTGCGCTGTTCGTACAGGCGGCCACCGGGCTGAATGAACTCGCTGATGCTCTGATAACCGCCCAGCGCGGTCTGAATGGCGTGCTGCATCGGCACGTTGGCGCACAGGCGCATCGAAGCCAGCATCTCCAGCCCTTCGATATAGCCTTTGGCGTGCTTCTTCGGCCCGTTCAGCACCATCCAGCCCTGGCGGAAGCCCGCCACGCGGTAGGTTTTCGACAGGCCGTTGAAGGTGACGGTCAGCAAATCCGGCGCCAGCGCGGCGATCGAATGGTGCTCGGCTTCGTCATACAGGATCTTGTCGTAGATCTCGTCGGCGAAGATGATCAGGTTGTGTTGACGGGCGATCTCGACGATCTGTTCCAGCAGCGCTTTGCTGTAAACCGCGCCGGTCGGGTTGTTCGGGTTGATGATCACGATGCCGCGGGTGCGCGGGGTGATCTTGCTGATGATGTCGTCCAGATCCGGGAACCAGCCGGCCTGCTCATCGCACAGGTAGTGCACGGCCTTGCCACCGGACAGCGATACCGCGGCGGTCCACAGCGGGTAGTCCGGCGCCGGGACCAGCATTTCGTCGCCGCTGTTGAGCAGCGCCTGCATGGATTGGACGATCAGTTCCGAGACGCCGTTGCCAATGTAGATATCCTCAACGGTCACGTCACGCATGTTGCGCGCCTGATAGTGCTGCATGATCGCTTTACGCGCCGAGAAGAGGCCCTTGGAGTCGGAATAGCCTTGCGCCGTGGGCAGATTGCGGATCACGTCGACCAGGATTTCGTCAGGGGCGTCGAAACCGAACGGGGCAGGGTTGCCGATGTTCAGTTTCAGGACTTTGTTGCCTTCTTCTTCAAGACGTTTAGCTTCTTTAAGCACCGGGCCGCGAATGTCATAGCAGACGTTGTCCAGTTTGCTGGATTTCTCAATGGGGGACATAAAAAGTTGAGCCTTTTGCTGGGATAGGGGCGCTCCTACCGTGGGACGCCGCAACCCGCCCAATGTACTCCTGGCGTAGTTGCTTTTGAAGGGTTTTGCACGCCTTTGGTGCAAATGCATGTCGTAACGGGAGATTTTAGTTATGATAAGCAAAGGTAAAGTTATTTTGTGGTTCATAATTTCATGAACTATAATTTTACTAGTGTTTTGTTCTGTAAAATCCCGCATCGATAAAAGCGACGTGCCGGCGATCGCGGCCGGCAGCAGTGAACTGATAAGCCGAAAGTGAGAATGGGCTTCAATAAACTGTAAAGGAACGATAATACCGGAGTTGTCTGATAGCGGGTTGTCGGTTAGCGCACCACACTAAGAAAATGGCATATTTACATTAGCTTTACTTTATATTTTAGCTTAAGCATTGTTTATGTGGTTATAGGATTATTATTTAAAGTAAAAATCTTACTGATTGAATTTATTAAATTCATTGAGTAGTAACACGAAGTCGATATCGTTAATTATTTATCTTTTTTGCTCTGTAATGCAGTCTTAACGCCGGTTGATAAGGGTTCTCAGTAGCACGAATGGAGTGGAAATTAGGCAGTATGAATGAGTAAAATCTCAGGTTCGGTGGGGGTTTTCCCTTTCCACCGATATTCAACCCCCCGCGTTCTATAAGCACCATCGATAGATCGCATTTTAAAAAGCGATAGAGGTAACGAATCATAAGTAATTTTTTTGCCCTCCACTTATGAGTGGGGTACTGTCATAACAGGCTCCGTCCTTTTCAACGGCGTCTGAGAAACACACCAGGGTAGTAGTTCGTAAATTAGAATTTAAAAAAGTGAAGAATACACTATGACAACTGCAAATCGTCCGATACTTAATCTCGACCTCGATCTGCTAAGAACCTTTGTTGCGGTTGCTGATTTGAATACCTTCGCAGCGGCGGCCGTCGCCGTATGCCGTACTCAATCAGCCGTCAGTCAACAAATGCAGCGATTAGAGCAACTGGTCGGCAAAGAACTGTTTGCCCGCCATGGGCGCAACAAACTCCTGACTGAGCATGGTATTCAGCTTCTCGGTTATGCCAGGAAGATCCTGCGCTTTAACGACGAAGCCTGTACCTCGCTGATGTACAACAATATTAAAGGTGTTCTGACCATCGGCGCTTCAGACGACACCGCCGATACCATTCTGCCTTTCCTGCTGAACCGCGTGACCGCCATCTATCCGAAGCTGTCCATTGACGTGCGCGTAAAGCGCAGCACGACGATGGTCGATCTGCTGGAAGAGGGCGAGATCGATCTGGCGGTGACCACGGCCGATCCGGCCGGGCACCCGCACATCGTGCTGCGCACATCGCCGACGCTGTGGTACTGCGCCGCCGATTATCACTATCAGGCCGGCGAACCGATCCCGCTGGTGGTGATGGATGAGCCAAGCCCGTTCCGCGCGCTGGCGATCAAGCAGCTGGACGAAGCCGGTATCCCGTGGCGCATCGCCTACGTTGCCTCCACGCTGTCCGCGGTGCGGGCAGCCTGTAAGGCCGGCCTGGGCGTGACCGCGCGGCCGATCGAGATGATGAGCCCCGACCTGCGGGTGCTGGGGGCGGTGGAAGGTTTGCCGCCGCTGCCGGATACCCAGTATGCGCTGTGCAAAAACGCGCAGTGCAGCAATGAGCTGGCGATGGCCATCTTCAGCGCCATGCAGGGCGGCAATGACAGCTATGGCTTCAACGGCGCAGAGGCCGGTCTCCAGGGCGATCAGGATGACGCCAGCCTGGTGGACGAGGAAGAATAACGCCGTGGCGTGATATCTGATGAAAACCTCCGCTTCGGCGGAGGTTTTTTTTACCCTTTTTTTTGGGGTTTTTACTGTTATAGGGGTTTAATAACGATTTTGTTATGAGTTGGCTGTTTTACTAACTTTTAAGCGTTGCTGAAAAGAGAGTTTGGCCGGGTTTAAGACGTTGAGTGTGTTTTTTGAGCAATAAGATTGAATGGGTTAAAGGCATGGTAATAGAAGGGTTATTTTGTTAGCTTATAGCGGCCGTTTTTGCGGCTTAATTTGAGGAAAATTGTTAAAGGGCCACACTTTTTTTGAGGATTTATGCTGAAAACGTGTCCTGGATCAAAAAAATACCCCTAGGTAGTGAGTGGAAGAACAGGGAATTCCTGAGACAATGGTATAGTAAAACTGAAATGTGCACGTTGGTTTATATCTATCTGTTTCTACACAAAAATTAACTGACACGATTTAGCCAGCCCCTGGCGCATCAAATGTTAATCAAATGATACGTATGTAAACTAGTGTGTAGATACTTTTGTCAAAGTTGACAAAAGGTTATAGAAAGGAGTAAAAAGCCCACAGAAAAACGCTGCCTAACTCGCTGTAAAAGCAGTTTGTTTGTGTGGTTATTTATCCTTCCCTTAAATCGATGTGGCGCACTAACTGCCGGTGACAAGAGCAGCGCGATCGACGCCACTTTTGATGAGTAAGCATAGAGTATGTCAACAACCACTGAAGTTATCGCTCATCACTGGGCGCTCGCCGTATTTCTCGTCGTGGCTATCGGGCTCTGCGGCTTAATGCTGCTGGGTGCGTTCTTCTTGGGCGGGAGAGCCCGGGCGCGCGCCAAACACACCCCGTTTGAATCAGGCATCGACTCGGTCGGCACGGCGCGCATGCGCTTGTCCGCCAAGTTCTACCTGGTGGCCATGTTCTTCGTTATTTTCGACGTTGAAGCCTTATACCTGTATGCCTGGTCGGTCTCGGTTCGCGAGAGCGGTTGGGTAGGCTTTATCGAAGCCGCCATTTTCATTTTGGTGCTATTGGCCGGTCTGGTTTATCTGGTGCGCATCGGCGCGTTGGATTGGACTCCGGCGCGTTCCCAACGCCGCAGCAAACCGAGCACGATCACTAACACCAACAGTCATCCGCAGTAACAGCGAGGCATTAAGATGGACTATACGCTCACCCGCATAGACCCGAACGGTGAGAACGACCGTTATCCCCTGCAAAAACAGGAGATCGTCGCCGATCCCCTGGAACAACAGGTCCACCGCACGGTTTACATGGGTAAACTCGAACATGCGCTGCATGACATGGTGAACTGGGGGCGTAAAAACTCTATTTGGCCGTATAACTTCGGCCTTTCGTGCTGTTACGTGGAGATGGTGACGTCGTTTACCGCCGTTCACGACGTGGCGCGTTTCGGTGCGGAAGTACTGCGCGCCTCCCCGCGTCAGGCTGACCTGATGGTGGTGGCCGGTACCTGTTTCACCAAGATGGCCCCGGTCATCCAACGCCTGTACGAGCAGATGCTGGAACCTAAATGGGTGATCTCGATGGGCGCCTGCGCCAACTCCGGCGGCATGTACGACATCTATTCCGTGGTGCAGGGCGTGGACAAGTTCCTGCCGGTCGACGTGTACATTCCCGGCTGCCCGCCGCGTCCGGAAGCCTACATGCAAGCGCTGATGCTGCTGCAGGAATCCATCGGCAAAGAACGTCGCCCGCTGTCGTGGGTTGTCGGCGATCAGGGCGTTTACCGCGCCAATATGCAGTCTGAAAGAGAGCGTAAACACGGCGAGCGCATCGCGGTGACCAACCTCCGGACGCCTGACGAGATTTAAGACGTTCATTTAACGTCCATCTTAGTGCGCTATTGGTTAACACAGCGAAAAGTGAAACTTGCGGCGAATAACCCTTTAGTGTGGTGAAAAAAATTATGACAGATTTGACGACGCACGACGCCTTGCCTGCCTGGCAGACCCGAGATCACCTTGACGACCCGGTGATCGGCGAACTGCGCAACCGTTTTGGGCCGGAAGCCTTTACTGTTCAGGCCACCCGTACCGGCATGCCCGTGGTATGGGTTAAACCTGACCAGTTGCTGGAAGTAATGACGTTCCTGAGAAAACAGCCGAAGCCGTATGTCATGCTGTTCGATCTGCATGGCGTGGACGAACGTCTTCGCACCCACCGCGATGGCCTGCCCGCTGCGGATTTCTCCGTTTTCTACCATCTGATTTCCATCGAACGCAACCGCGACATCATGCTGAAGGTGGCGCTGTCTGAAAAAGACCTGCACGTGCCGACGGCGACCAAGGTGTTTCCGAACGCCAACTGGTATGAGCGCGAAACCTGGGAAATGTTCGGTATCACCTTCGACGGCCACCCGCACCTGTCGCGCATCATGATGCCGCAGACCTGGGAAGGGCACCCGCTGCGCAAGGACTACCCGGCGCGCGCCACCGAATTCGATCCTTTCGTGCTGACCAAGCAGAAAGAAGATCTGGAGATGGAAGCGCTGACCTTCAAGCCGGAAGACTGGGGCATGAAGCGCGGCACCGAGAACGAAGATTTCATGTTCCTCAACCTCGGCCCGAACCACCCGTCCGCGCACGGTGCGTTCCGCATCATTCTGCAACTGGACGGCGAAGAGATCGTCGACTGCGTGCCGGATATCGGCTATCACCACCGCGGCGCCGAGAAGATGGGCGAGCGCCAATCCTGGCACAGCTACATTCCGTACACCGACCGTATCGAGTACCTCGGCGGCTGCGTGAACGAAATGCCTTACGTGCTGGCGGTCGAGAAGCTGGCCGGCATCAAGGTGCCGGAGCGTGTCGACACCATCCGCGTGATGCTGTCCGAGCTGTTCCGCATCAACAGCCACCTGCTGTACATCTCCACCTTCATTCAGGACGTCGGCGCGATGACCCCGGTGTTCTTCGCCTTTACCGATCGTCAGAAAATCTACGATCTGGTGGAAGCGATCACCGGTTTCCGTATGCACCCGGCCTGGTTCCGCATCGGCGGCGTCGCGCACGATCTGCCGCGCGGCTGGGATCGCCTGCTGCGTGAATTCCTCGACTGGATGCCGAAGCGTCTGGACTCCTACGTGAAAGCGGCGCTGAAGAACAGCATCCTGAAAGGCCGTTCCATCGGCGTAGCGTCTTACAACGCCAAAGAAGCGCTGGAGTGGGGCGTGACCGGCGCCGGCCTGCGCGCCACTGGCGTCGAGTTCGACGTGCGTAAATGGCGTCCGTACTCCGGCTACGAGAACTTCGACTTCGAAGTGCCGGTTGGCGACGGCACCAGCGACTGCTACACCCGCGTGATGCTGAAGGTGGAAGAGCTGCGCCAGAGCCTGCGCATCCTCGAACAGTGCCTGAACAACATGCCGGAAGGCCCGTTCAAGGCCGATCACCCGCTGACCACGCCGCCGCCGAAAGAGCGCACGCTGCAGCACATTGAAACGCTGATCACCCACTTCCTGCAGGTTTCCTGGGGCCCGGTGATGCCAGCCAACGAATCATTCCAGATGATTGAAGCCACCAAAGGGATCAACAGCTACTACCTGACCAGCGACGGCAGCACCATGAGCTACCGCACCCGGGTACGTACGCCGAGCTTTGCGCACCTGCAGCAGATCCCATCGGTCATCCGTGGCAGCCTGGTTTCCGACCTGATCGTCTATCTGGGTAGTATCGATTTTGTTATGTCAGATGTGGACCGCTAATTATGCACTCTCAAAAAGACAATCACGCAGTCAATGATGCGCTCGAGCCCATCAACGCAGCCGCTCCTCAGAGCGGCGTTGATGCATTTGTACTGAGTGCGGAAGAACGTGATGCGATCGAGCACGAAAAGCATCATTACGAGGATCCGCGCGCCGCTTCCATCGAAGCACTGAAAATTGTGCAGAAGCAGCGCGGCTGGGTTCCGGACGGTGCGATTTACGCCATCGCGGAAGTGCTGGGCATCCCCGCCAGCGACGTAGAAGGCGTGGCCACGTTCTACAGCCAGATTTTCCGTCAGCCGGTAGGACGTCACGTGATCCGTTATTGTGACAGCGTTGTTTGTCACATCACCGGTTACCAGGGCATTCAGGCCGCTATCGAGAAGAAGCTGAACATCAAGCCGGGTCAAACCACCTTTGATGGCCGCTTCACGCTGCTGCCGACCTGCTGTCTGGGCAACTGCGATAAAGGGCCGACCATGATGATTGATGACGACACTCACAGTCAGCTGAAGCCTGAAGATATCGAGACGCTACTGGAGCAGTATCAATGACCAAGCACATTGTACGCACTCCCGAAACGCATCCGCTGACCTGGCGGCTGCGTGATGACAAGCAGCCGCTGTGGCTGGACGAATACCGCAGCAAAAACGGCTATGCCGGCGCAGAAAAGGCCCTCAAAGGCCTGGCCCCGGACGAGATCGTCAACCTGGTGAAAGACTCCGGGCTGAAGGGCCGCGGCGGCGCGGGCTTCTCCACCGGTTTGAAGTGGAGCCTGATGCCGAAGGACGAATCCATGAACATCCGTTACCTGCTGTGTAACGCCGATGAGATGGAGCCGGGCACCTATAAAGACCGCCTGCTGATGGAGCAGCTGCCGCACCTGCTGGTGGAAGGCATGCTGATCTCCGCGTTCGCGCTGAAAGCCTACCGTGGGTACATCTTCCTGCGCGGTGAGTACATCGAAGCGGCGGCGCACCTGCGTCGCGCCATCGCGGAAGCCACCGAGGCCGGCTATCTGGGCAAAAACATTCTCGGCACCGGATTTGATTTCGAGCTGATCGTGCACACCGGCGCCGGCCGTTACATCTGCGGCGAAGAAACCGCGCTGATCAACTCGCTGGAAGGCCGCCGCGCCAACCCGCGCTCCAAGCCGCCATTCCCGGCCAGCGCCGGCGTGTGGGGCAAGCCGACCTGCGTCAACAACGTCGAAACGCTGTGCAACGTACCGGCCATTTTGGCGAACGGCGTGGAGTGGTACACCGGCATCTCCGGCAGTGAGGACAAAGGCACCAAGCTGATGGGCTTCTCCGGCCGGGTGAAAAATCCGGGCGTTTGGGAGCTGCCGTTCGGCACCACCGCGCGCGAGATCCTGGAAGACTACGCCGGCGGCATGCGCGACGGTCTGCGCTTCAAAGCCTGGCAGCCAGGCGGCGCGGGGACCGACTTCCTGACCGCCGATCACCTCGATCTGCCGATGGAATACGGTGCGATCGGCAAAGCCGGCAGCCGTCTCGGCACCGCGCTGGCGATGGCGGTAGACCACGAGATCGGCATGGTGCCGCTGGTGCGTAACCTGGAAGAGTTCTTCGCCCGCGAGTCCTGCGGCTGGTGTACGCCATGCCGCGACGGCCTGCCGTGGAGCGTGAAGATCCTGCGTGCGTTGGAAAACGGCGAAGGGCAGCCGGGGGATATCGAAACCCTCGAACAGCTGTGCCGTTCCCTCGGCCCGGGCAAAACCTTCTGCGCCCACGCGCCAGGTGCCGTAGAGCCACTGCAAAGCGCGATTAAATATTTCCGTGAAGAGTTCGAGGCGGGCATCGCCGTGCAGCACTTCAGCAACGCCCATGCGATTGGCGGCATTCAGCCGAACAATCTGCTGAAGCAGCGCTGGTAAGCCGACTCGCCCGAACACGGCCAGAATTTTTGATTAACGCCTGCCGCAAGGCAGGCCACTTGGAAGCATGCTGACTATGGCTACGATTCATGTAGACGGCAAAGAGTATGAGGTAGACGGAGCGGACAACCTGCTGCAGGCTTGTCTCTCCCTCGGCCTTGATATTCCTTACTTTTGCTGGCATCCGGCGCTGGGAAGCGTCGGCGCTTGCCGCCAATGTGCGGTAAAGCAATACCAAAACGCGGAAGATACGCGCGGCCGTTTGGTGATGTCCTGTATGACCCCGGCATCCGATGGCACCTTCATCTCCATCGATGACGGCGAAGCGAAGCAGTTCCGTGAAAGCGTGGTCGAGTGGTTGATGACCAACCACCCGCACGATTGCCCGGTCTGTGAAGAAGGCGGTAACTGTCACCTGCAGGATATGACGGTAATGACCGGCCACAGCTTCCGCCGCTACCGCTTCACCAAGCGCACCCACAACAACCAGGAGCTGGGGCCGTTTATCTCGCACGAGATGAACCGCTGCATCGCCTGCTACCGCTGCGTGCGTTACTACAAAGACTATGCGGACGGCACCGACTTCGGCGTGTACGGCGCGCACGACAACGTCTACTTCGGTCGCCCGGAAAGCGGCACGCTGGAAAGCGAGTTCTCCGGCAACCTGGTGGAAGTGTGCCCGACCGGCGTATTCACCGACAAAACGCACTCCGAGCGCTACAACCGTAAATGGGACATGCAGTTCGCGCCGAGCATTTGCCAGCAGTGCAGCATCGGCTGTAACACCAGCCCGGGCGAGCGCTATGGCGAGCTGCGCCGTATCGAAAACCGTTACAACGGCAGCGTGAACCACTACTTCCTGTGCGACCGCGGCCGCTTCGGTTACGGCTACGTCAACCAGAAAGATCGTCCGCGTCAACCGCAGCAGCTGCGCGGCGATGACTGGATCACCCTGAACGCCGAGCAGGCGATGCAGGGCGCGGCGGACATCCTGCGTCAGGCGAAGAAAACCATCGGCATCGGCTCCCCGCGCGCCAGCCTGGAAAGCAACTTCGCACTGCGCGAGCTGGTCGGCGCCGAGAACTACTACACCGGTATCGCTCAGGCGGAGCAATCACGCCTGGCGCTGATGCTGAACGTGCTGAAGAACGGCGGCGTCCATACGCCGGCGCTGCGTGAGATCGAAGATTACGACGCGGTGCTGGTGCTGGGCGAAGACCTGACGCAAACCGGCGCGCGCATCGCGCTGTCTGTGCGCCAGGCCGTCAAGGGCAAAGCCCGCGCGATGGCGGCGGCGCAACGCGTTGCCGACTGGCAGATCGCGGCGGTGCAGAACATCGGTCAGCACGCCAAGTACCCGCTGTTCACCACCAACGTCGACAACACCCGTCTGGACGACATCGCCGCCTGGAACTACCGCGCGCCGGTGGACGAGCAGGCGCGCTTCGGCTTCGCCATCGCTCACGCGCTGGACAGCGCGGCGCCGGCGGTGAACGATCTGGCTGAAGGCCTGAACAAGAAAGTCGATATCATCGTGCAGGCGCTGACCGGCGCACGCAAACCGCTGATCGTGACCGGCAGCAACGCTGGCAGCGAAGCCATCATCGAAGCGGCGGCCAACATCGCCAAAGCGTTGAAGGGCCGCGGTTCCGATGTCGGCATCACCTTCGTGGCGGGCGCAGCCAACAGCATGGGCCTGGCGATGATCGGCGGCGGTTCGCTCGATCAGGCGCTGGAACAGCTGGCGAGCGGCGCAGCCGACACCGCCATCGTGATGGAAAACGATCTCTATCGCCATGCGCCGGCGGCGCAGGTGGATGCGGCGTTGGCCAAGGTCAACAATCTGATCGTCGCCGACCACCAGCGCACTGCGATCATGGACAAAGCCAACCTGATCCTCTCCTCGGCCAGCTTCGCCGAGAGCGACGGTACGCTGATCAACCAGGAAGGCCGCGCGCAGCGCTTCTTCCAGGTATACGATCCGGCTTACTACGACGACGCCAAGAAGAATCAGTTCACCGTGATGCTGGAAAGCTGGCGCTGGATGCACTCGCTGCACTACCAGCCGCCACGTGGACTGGACCCAGCTCGATGACGTGATCGCCGCTTGCGTTGCCGCGTTGCCGCAGCTGCAGGGCATCGTCGACGCCGCGCCGGACGCGACTTTCCGCATTCGCGGTCAGAAGCTGGCGCGTTCGCCGCACCGCTCCAGCGGCCGTACCGCCATGCGCGCCAACATCAGCGTGCACGAGCCGCGTCAGCCACAGGATAAAGACACCATGTTCGCCTTCTCGATGGAAGGGAACAACAGCCCGTTGGCCGATCGTCAGCAGATCCCGTTCGCCTGGGCGCCAGGCTGGAACTCACCGCAGGCATGGAACAAGTTCCAGGCCGAAGTGGGCGGCAAACTGCGCCATGGCGATCCGGGCGTGCGCCTGATCGAAGCGGGGGAGGGCAGCCTCGGTTACTTCGATCGCGTGCCTGCCGCGTTCAATCCGGTCGACGGCTGGCGTGTCGCGCCTTACTACCACCTGTTCGGCAGCGACGAAATGTCGCAGCGCTCTCACGTGATCCAGCAGCGCATGCCGGAAGCCTACGTGATGGTCAACCCGGCCGACGCGGCGACGCTTGGCGTCAACGCGGGCAGCCTGGTGGAGTTCAGCTGTGCGGGCCAGACCCTGCGTCTGCCGGTGCGTCTGAGTGAAACCCTGACCCAGGGACAGGTTGGTTTGCCGCTCGGCTTGCCAGGGATCCCGCCGATCTTGGTGGGTGCTAAGGTAGACAATCTGCGGGAGGCGGCACGATGAGCTGGTTTACCCCTGAGGTGATCGACATTCTGATCGCCATTCTTAAAGCGGTCGTGATCCTGTTGGTGGTCGTGGCGTGCGGGGCATTCATGAGCTTCGGCGAACGCCGCCTGCTCGGCCTGTTCCAGAACCGCTACGGACCGAACCGCGTAGGCTGGGGCGGCTCGCTGCAGCTGGTCGCCGACATGATCAAAATGTTCTTCAAGGAAGACTGGGTGCCGAGATTCTCCGACCGGGTGATCTTCACCCTGGCGCCGATGATCGCCTTTACTTCCCTGTTGCTGGCATTTGCCATCGTGCCGGTCAGCCCGACCTGGGCGGTGTCCGATCTCAACATCGGTATTCTGTTCTTCCTGATGATGGCCGGCCTGGCGGTGTACGCCGTGCTGTTCGCCGGATGGTCGAGCAACAACAAATACTCGCTGTTGGGCGCGATGCGCGCCTCCGCGCAAACTCTGAGCTACGAAGTGTTCATCGGTCTGTCGCTGATGGGCGTGGTGATGCAGGCGGATTCGTTCAACATGCAGGCCATCGTTGAATCCCAGGCGCACGTCTGGAACGTCATTCCGCAGTTCTTCGGCTTCGTGACCTTCGCGATCGCCGGCGTGGCGGTGTGTCACCGTCACCCCTTTGACCAGCCGGAAGCCGAGCAGGAACTGGCCGACGGTTACCACATCGAATATTCCGGCATGAAGTTCGGTCTGTTCTTCGTGGGGGAATACATCGGTATCGTCACCGTGTCCGCCCTGATTGTGACGTTGTTCTTCGGCGGCTGGCAGGGTCCGTTCCTGCCGCCATTCATCTGGTTCGCGTTGAAAACGGCCTTCTTCATGATGATGTTCATCCTGATCCGTGCCGCGCTGCCGCGTCCGCGTTATGACCAGGTGATGTCCTTCGGCTGGAAAGTGTGCCTGCCGCTGACGCTGCTGAACCTGCTGGCAACCGCCGCGGTCATTTTGTACAACGCTCAATAAGGGGTGAATAAACCATGACATTGAAAGAGTTAGTGGTTGGTTTCGGCACCCAGGTGCGCAGCATTTGGATGATTGGCATGCATGCCTTCGCCAAGCGCGAAACCCAGATGTATCCGGAAGAACCGGTTTACCTGCCGCCGCGCTACCGCGGCCGCATCGTGCTGACGCGCGATCCGGACGGCGAAGAGCGCTGCGTCGCCTGTAACCTGTGTGCGGTTGCCTGCCCGGTCGGCTGTATCTCGCTGCAAAAAGCGGAGCAGAAAGACGGCCGTTGGTATCCGGAGTTCTTCCGCATCAACTTCTCGCGCTGCATTTTCTGCGGCCTGTGCGAAGAGGCTTGCCCGACTACCGCTATCCAGCTGACGCCGGATTTCGAACTGGGTGAGTACAAGCGTCAGGATCTGGTGTACGAAAAAGAAGATCTGTTGATCTCGGGGCCGGGTAAATATCCGGAATATAACTTCTACCGGATGGCCGGTATGGCGATTGACGGCAAAGCCAAAGGCGAAGCCGAAAACGAAGCCAAACCGATCGACGTCAAAGGTCTGTTGCCCTAAGGAGCCAGCAAGCATGGAAATTGCATTTTACCTGGCAGGTTTGATTGCGGTGGCCGCGACGATTCGCGTGATCACCCATACCAACCCTGTGCATGCGCTGCTGTATCTGATCGTCTCGTTATTGGCGATCTCGGCAGTCTTCTTCTCGCTCGGCGCCTACTTTGCCGCCGCGTTGGAAATCATCGTCTATGCGGGCGCCATCATGGTGCTGTTCGTGTTCGTGGTGATGATGCTGAACCTCGGCAACGTGCAGCAGCAAGAGCGCGACTGGATGAAGCCGACGGTGTGGATCGGGCCTGGCCTGCTGTCGCTGGCGCTGCTGGTGGTATTGATCGTCGCGATCCGCAGCGTATCCGACCAGGGTATCAGCGGCGAGATGGTCGACGCGAAGGCGGTGGGCATCAGCCTGTTCGGGCCTTACGTACTGGCGGTTGAGCTGGCTTCAATGCTGCTGTTGGCGGGTCTGGTTGTCGCCTTCCATATCGGCCGCGAGCACAAGCCTGGCGAGGTGCTGAGCAACGCGCCGGCGAGTGGCGAAATGGCGAGAAGAAAATCGGAGGAGCAAGCATGATCCCTCTTCAACACGGCCTGATCCTGGCGGCTATCCTGTTTGTGCTCGGGCTGACCGGGCTGCTGGTGCGCCGCAACCTGCTGTTTATGCTGATCAGCCTGGAAGTGATGATCAACGCTGCGGCGTTGGCGTTTATCGTGGCGGGAAGCTACTGGGGCCAGGCGGACGGGCAGGTGATGTACATCCTGGCGATCAGCCTGGCGGCAGCCGAGGCCAGTATCGGCCTGGCGCTGCTGCTGCAGCTCTACCGTCGTCGTCATACCCTGAATATTGATACTGTCAGTGAGATGCGCGGATGAACCTATTATATTTAACAATTCTGCTACCGCTGATCGGGTTCCTGCTGTTGGCATTTTCCCGCGGTCGTTGGTCTGAGAACACGGCGGCTACCGTCGGCGTGGGCTCTATCGGCCTGGCTGCGCTGGTCACGGTGTATGTGGCGATGGATTTCTTCGCCCAGAAAGCCGCCGGCGTGCAGCTGTTTGAGCAAAGCCTGTGGACCTGGATGGCCGTCGGCAACTTCAATATCGGCGTGACCCTGGTGCTGGACGGCCTGTCGCTGACCATGCTGTCGGTGGTCACCGGCGTCGGCTTCTTCATCCACATGTTCGCCTCCTGGTACATGCGCGGTGAAGAGGGCTACTCGCGCTTCTTCGCTTACACCAACCTGTTTATCGCCAGCATGGTGGTCTTGGTGCTGGCGGACAACCTGCTGCTGATGTATCTGGGTTGGGAAGGCGTGGGCCTGTGCAGCTACCTGTTGATCGGCTTCTACTACAAAGATCCGGCCAACGGCGCGGCGGCGATGAAAGCCTTCATCGTGACCCGCGTGGGCGACGTGTTCCTGGCGTTCGCGCTGTTCATCCTCTACAACGAGCTGGGCACGCTGAACATCCGCGAGCTGATGATCCTGGCGCCGCAGAAACTGGCGGTGGGCGATACGGCCATCACCTGGGCGACCCTGATGCTGCTGGGCGGCGCGGTCGGTAAATCGGCGCAGCTGCCGTTGCAAACCTGGTTGGCGGACGCGATGGCGGGCCCAACCCCGGTTTCCGCACTGATCCACGCGGCGACCATGGTGACCGCGGGCGTCTATCTGATCGCCCGTACGCACGGCCTGTTCCTGATGGCGCCGGAAGTGCTGCACCTGGTGGGCATCGTCGGTGCGGTCACCCTGCTGCTGGCCGGCTTCGCCGCGCTGGTGCAGACCGACATCAAGCGCGTGCTTGCTTACTCCACCATGAGCCAGATCGGTTACATGTTCCTGGCGCTGGGCGTGCAGGCATGGGACGCGGCGATCTTCCACCTGATGACCCACGCGTTCTTCAAGGCGCTGCTGTTCCTGTCGTCCGGTTCGGTGATCCTGGCTTGCCACCACGAGCAAAACATCTTCAAGATGGGCGGCCTGCGCAAGAGCATCCCGCTGGTGTACGTCTGCTTCCTGGTGGGTGGCGCGGCGCTGTCTGCGTTGCCGCTGGTCACGGCCGGCTTCTTCAGTAAGGACGAGATCCTGGCGGGCGCGATGGCCAACGGCCACATCAACCTGATGGTGGCCGGCCTGGTCGGCGCATTCATGACCTCGCTGTACACCTTCCGTATGATTTTCATCGTGTTCCACGGCGAAGAGAAAATCAAAGCGCATGCCGGTAAAGGCATCACTCACCACCTGCCGCTGCTGGTTCTGCTGGTGCTGTCCACCTTCGTCGGCGCGATGATCGTGCCGCCGTTGCAGGGCGTGCTGCCGGAGACGACCGAGCTGGCGCACGGCAGCGTGCTGACGCTGGAAATCACCTCCGGCGTGGTGGCTATCGTCGGCATTCTGCTGGCGGCCGCGCTGTGGCTGGGCAAACGCAGCCTGGTCAACAGCATCGCCAACAGCGCGCCGGGGCGTTTCTTCTCGACCTGGTGGTTCCATGCCTGGGGCTTCGACTGGCTGTATGACAAAGTGTTCGTCAAGCCGTACCTGGGCATTGCGAAGCTGCTGCAGCGCGATCCGCTGAACTCGCTGATGAACCTGCCGGCCGTCTTCTCCCGCTGGGGGAACCGCGGTCTGACGGTGAGCGAGAACGGTCAGGTGCGTTGGTATATAGCGTCTATGGGTGTGGGTGCAGTGGTCGTATTGGCTCTGTTGATTTTGGTTTAATTGAATAATTTAAACAGACGCATTTTTCGGGCGTAGCGCCGGGCAGGCGCTACGTACAAAGTTTGAAATTATTCGTATAAGGGACACAAAACGCCATGCTATTACCTTGGCTAATTCTTATCCCCTTTATCGGCGGTCTGCTGTGCTGGCAGCTTGAGCGCTTCGGTACTAAGGTGCCGCGCTGGATAGCGCTGATCGCAATGGGGCTGACGTTGGCGCTCTCTCTGCAGCTGTGGATGCAGGGCGGCTATACCTTGACCACGCCGAAAGGCATTCCGCAGTGGCAGAGCGAATTCCTGCTGCCGTGGATCCCGCGCTTCGGCATCTCCATCCACCTGGCGCTGGACGGCCTGTCGCTGCTGATGGTGGTGTTGACCGGTCTGCTGGGCGTGCTGGCGATCCTCTGTTCCTGGCGTGAAATCCAGAAGTATCAGGGCTTCTTCCACCTCAACCTGCTGTGGATCCTGGGCGGCGTTATCGGCGTGTTCCTCGCCATCGACATGTTCCTGTTCTTCTTCTTCTGGGAAATGATGTTGGTGCCGATGTACTTCCTGATCGCGCTGTGGGGCCACAAGGCGTCGGACGGTAAAACCCGCATCACCGCGGCGACCAAGTTCTTCATCTACACCCAGGCCAGCGGTCTGGTGATGCTGATTGCGATCCTGGGCCTGGTGTTCGTGCACTACAACGCCACCGGCGTGTGGACCTTCGATTACGAAGACCTGCTGCAAACGCCGATGTCCCACAACGTGCAATATCTGTTGATGCTAGGCTTCTTCATCGCTTTCGCGGTGAAAATGCCGGTGGTGCCGCTGCACGGCTGGTTGCCGGACGCGCACAGCCAGGCGCCGACCGCAGGTTCCGTCGATCTGGCGGGCATCTTGCTGAAAACCGCGGCCTACGGCCTGCTGCGTTTCAGCCTGCCGCTGTTCCCTGAGGCTTCGCACGAGTTTGCGCCAATCGCCATGTGGCTGGGCGTGATCGGCATCTTCTACGGCGCCTGGATGGCGTTCGCGCAGACCGACATCAAGCGTCTGATCGCCTACACCTCGGTCTCGCACATGGGCTTCGTGCTGATCGCCATCTACACCGGCAGCCAGTTGGCTTATCAGGGCGCGGTGATCCAGATGATCGCGCACGGCCTGTCCGCCGCCGGTATGTTTATCATCTGCGGCCAGCTGTATGAGCGCCTGCATACCCGCGACATGCGTCAGATGGGCGGCCTGTGGGGGCGTATCAAGTTCATCCCTGCGCTGTCGCTGTTCTTCGCCGTGGCTACGCTGGGGATGCCGGGTACCGGTAACTTTGTCGGCGAATTCATGATTCTGTTCGGCAGCTACCAGGTGGTGCCGGTGATCACCGTGATCTCCACCTTCGGTCTGGTGTTCGCTTCGGTTTACTCGCTGATCATGATGCAGCGCGCTTACTACGGTGCGCCTAAATCCGACCAGCCGCTGCAGGGCATGACCGCGCGCGAACTGTTCATCATTCTGCTGCTGGTGGTGTTGCTGGTTCTGCTGGGGGTTTACCCGCAGCCGATTCTGGATACTTCCAACGCGGCGATGAGCAACGTGCAACACTGGTTTGGTTCGTCAGTTTCAGCAATTTCAACAACAAGGCCGTAATTCGCCATGACAATAACTCCTCAACAACTGATCGCACTGCTGCCGCTGTTGATCGTCGGATTGACGGTGGTGGTTGTGATGCTAGGCATTGCGTGGCGACGCGACCACTTTATCAACGCCACCCTGACCGTGATCGGTCTCAACCTGGCGCTGCTTTCGCTGTACTTTGTCGGCCAGGCAGGCCCAATGGACGTCACCCCGCTGCTGCGGGTTGACGGTTACTCGATGTTCTACACCGGGCTGGTGCTGCTGGCGAGCCTGGCGACCTGCACCTTCGCCTATCCGTGGCTGGTCGGCTATCCGGATAACCGCGAAGAGTTCTACCTGCTGGTGCTGATCGCCGCCATGGGCGGCATCCTGCTGGCGAGCGCCAACCATCTGGCTTCGCTGTTCATCGGTATCGAGCTGATCTCGCTGCCGCTGTTCGGCCTGGTGGGCTACGCCTACCGCCAGAAGCGCCCGCTGGAAGCCGCCATCAAGTACATGCTGCTGTCCGCCGCCGCGTCGTCGTTCCTGCTGTTCGGCATGGCGCTGCTGTATGCCGAATCCGGCGATCTGTCGCTGGCCGGCCTCGGCAAGAGCCTGCAGGAAAACATGATGCACCAGCCGCTGATCCTGGCCGGTATGGGCATGATGATCGTCGGTCTGGGCTTCAAGCTGTCGCTGGTGCCGTTCCAACTGTGGACGCCGGACGTGTATCAGGGCGCGCCTGCGCCGGTCTCGACCTTCCTGGCGACCGCCAGCAAGATCGCGATCTTCGCGGTCGTGATGCGTCTGTTCCTGTATGCCCCGGCCGCCGACAACGAAGCGCTGCGCATGGTGCTGTCGATCATCGCGTTCTGCTCTATCTTGTTCGGTAACCTGATGGCCATCAGCCAGACCAACATCAAGCGTCTGCTGGGCTACTCGTCGATCGCTCACCTGGGCTACCTGCTGGTAGCGCTGATTGCGGTGCAAACCCACCAGCTGTCGCTGGAAACCGCCGGCGTTTACCTGGCCGGTTACCTGTTCAGCAGCCTGGGCGCCTTCGGCGTGGTCAGCCTGATGTCCAGCCCGTACCGCGGCCCGGATGCGGATTCACTGTTCTCTTATCGCGGTCTGTTCTGGCATAAGCCAATCTTGTCCGCGGTGATGACGGTGATGATGCTGTCGCTGGCCGGTATCCCGATGACGCTGGGCTTTATCGGCAAGTTCTTCGTGATCGCGATGGGCGTCAGCGCGCATCTGTGGTGGCTGACCGGCGCGGTTGTGGTAGGCAGCGCCATCGGCCTGTACTACTACCTGCGCGTGACCGTCAGCCTGTTCCTCAGCGCGCCGGAATCGCTGCAGCGCGATACCCCGAACAACTGGGCGTTGACCGCCGGTGGCGTCGTGGTGCTGATCTCAGCCGCGCTGGTGCTGCTGTTGGGGGTCTATCCACAGCCGCTGATTTCGCTGGTGCAGATGGCGCAGCCGACGTTCTGATAACGCTTCAGACGGTAAAAAGGTCGCTTCGGCGACCTTTTTTTATGTGGAAACGGCACTCAGCCGTAATGGACGTTAAACGAGGTTTCCAGCGCCTGCACCACCGCGCGCACGCGGGCGGCGCGTTGCAAATCGGGATGCAGCACCAGCCAGATACCCACCCAGTCTTTGTTCTCCGGCAACAGGCGCACCAGCTCCGGGTCTTTGTCCGCCAAAAACGCGGAGAGCAGGCCGATGCCCAGCCCGCTGCGGGTGGCGGAACGCAGCAGCAGCTGCGAATTGCATTGCAGCACCACGTTGGGCTCGTGCAGGGCCTCGCCGCAGAAATTGTTCCAGTGGCGCGGCACCAGATCGCGCGGGAACATCAGCAGATCGTGGCCGCGCAGCTGCTCGCCCCTGAGCGGCATGCCGCGCCGTGCCAGATAGTGTGGGCTGGCGTACAGACCCATTTCGATGGTGGCTAAGCGTTTGATGATCAGCTCATCGTCATCGGGGCGGGCGCCACGGATCGCCAGATCCGCGCCGTGGTAAGAAATATCGGCGATGTTGACCGCCGTCAACAGCGTGACGGTGATGGCGGGGTAGCGTTCCCGCAGATCTTGCAGCGCCGGCATCACGAAGGCTTCGGCCAGGGTATCGGTGGTGGCGATGCGCACGTTGCCGCTCAGGCTTTCGTCACCGCTGGCGGCTTTGCGGTTGATCGCCTGCACCGCATTTTCCATCTTCATCACGTCCGCCAGCATTTGCTCCCCCAGCGGGCTGAGGGCGAAGGATTTCGGCGTGCGGATAAACAGCTTGGAGCCGAGCGCATCCTCGAAAGCGGACAGCCGTCGACCGACGGTCGCCTGATCGACATGCAGCTGGCTGGCGGCTTTGCGTAGCGTGCCGCAGCGCGCGACGGCCAAAAAGAAGCGCGCGTCGTCCCAATTTATCATGCCATTTCCTCTCTGCAGATTTGTCGGCGCCGTAGGAAACAGGCCGGGCCGGACGAATGATAACGGGTTATATCATAAAGCGTTGCTCTGCCCTGGGGGAGAGAAAGACGGCTAGCGGCCTGCACATCGGCGGTTATTTCTCCGGTGATGCAAGAATGCATCAGGGTGATTCATTCTTGACGATACTTCGCCCGTCGCCGTAACGCTATGATAAGCGCCGTTCCCGGCCCGCCGGGTGAGAAAGATGTCGATGGCAGGCCGCCGTCTGCCGACTTTGGGAGTTTAAACATGTCAGAAAATACCGCCAGCCAGATCGCGGCGCCGCAAAATGCTCAGGCGTCGCGCAGGACCATTTTATTGTTCCTGGCGCTGGCTTTGATGTCGGCATTGCTGAACAGCAGTGCGCCGACGCCGCTTTATCCGCTGTATCAGCAGCAGTTTGCGCTGAGTTCCGTCAGCCTGACCGTTGTTTACGGTGCCTACGCCGCCGGCGTACTGATCTCTTTGTTCGGCGTCGGCAATCTGGCCGGCAAAGTGAAGGATTTGCGCAGCGTGATCGTGCCGGCATTGCTGGTGGTGTTGAGCGGTGCGCTGCTGTTTGCGCTGGCGGATACCTTTGTCATGATGCTCATGGCGCGACTGCTGGCCGGGGTGGGCACCGGGGCATTGACCGGGGCGGCAAACATCGCCCTTGTGCGTTTTGGGCCACAAGACGGCGGTAAAAACGCCGCGCTGATCGCCACGTTGTCCTTTACCACAGGGTTGGCGCTGGGCCCGATCTTCAGCGGCATCGCTTTGCAGACCGGTTTTCATCCCACGACGCTGCCGTTCGTTTTCATCATGATCATTGCCGCCGTGGCGGCGTTGGGCGTGATGTTCTCGTGGCCGCGTGGCGTGGTCGCGGCGCCGACCCGCGCTGCGCCGACGGCGACAGAAAAAAGCACGCTGCTCGATGGCCTGCGCGCCACCGGCGGTAAATTCTTTGTGTGTGCCGGGGCGCTGTTTATCTGTTGGGCCCTGGCCGCCAGCATTTTGGCTATTGGCCCCAGCGTGGCGGAAACGCTGTTAGGCATGCACCAGCGGGGCGTCTTTGGCTATGCGATTGCGGTGTATCTGTTGATCGCCGGTATTAGCCAGATCCTGAGCCGCCGCCTTAACGCCCGTCATTCGCTGTTGTTCGGTTGCCTGGCGCAGGTGCTGGCGGCGGTGGTATTCGCTGCGGCGATCCAATGGCATTCACTGTGGCTGGCGGCTGCGGGCCTGGTGGTGGCCGGCTATGCTTACGGCGCCATTTTCGTCGGCAGCGCGACCCTGGTAAACCTGATTTCGCCGCCGGCCAGCCATGCGCGTTTGCTTTCACTGTTTTACGTTATCGCTTATATCGCCAACTGGGTGCCGATCTTGCTGGGGATCGTGGTCGACCGTGTCGATCTGCAGCAGGCAACCCATCTGCTATTCCTGAGCAGCACCACGGTATGCCTGTTGTTGGCATGGATGACGGTACGTGTAGGGTTCCCACGTTAATAATTTTGTGATGTATGTCTCTTTTATTTAATTAATCATTCTTTAATTGCATTTATATTGTGATTTTAATCACATGAAATAACCGGCTTTCGGGTAAACTGCGCGCTTTCTTTTTGCCGCGGGTCACTTTATGAACGTTCTTTTCGCCATTGCCGTTACTACCGGGATCCTCTCCGGCGTGTGGGGCTGGGTTGCCGTCAGCCTGGGGCTGATCGGTTGGGCCGGTTTTCTCGGCTGCACGGCGTATTTCGCCTGCCCGCAGGGCGGGCTGAAAGGGCTGTTGATCGGCGCGTTGACCTGCTGCAGCGGCGTCTTCTGGGCAATGGCGATCATCCACGGCAGCGAACTGGCGCCGCAGTGGGAGCTGCTGGGGTATCTGCTGACCGGCGTCGTGGCGTTCTTGATGTGCATACAGGCCAAACAGCAGTGGCTGGGGTTCGTGCCCGGCACCTTTATCGGCGCCTGTGCGACCTTCGCCGGCGGCGGCGACTGGCCGCTGGTGACGCTCTCTTTGCTGGTGGGCCTGCTATTCGGCTATGCGATGAAAAACAGCGGGCTGTGGTGGGCGGCGCGCAGCGAAAAAGCCCGTGCCGCACAGCCGGTCAGCCCGAATGCCGGCTCAAACGGTGCCGCCAAGTGAGAGGCGGTAGTGCAGATCGTGGCGCTCGGCGCAGGGTTCGCCCGCGATCCGCAGCAGCAGCATTTCAGCGGCGGTTTTCCCCATGTCAAAGCGCGGCGTGATCACGCTGGCGATGCCCGGCGTGGTCGCCTGGCCAATATCCAGGCCGTGAAAACCCGATAGCGCAATCTCCTGCGGCACGCGCACGCCGAGACGCAGGCAGGCCTGCAACACGCCCACCGCCAGATCGTCGTTGGTGCACAGGATACCGTCCAACTGCGGGTAGCGTTCGCGCGCCATCGCCAGCATGTCGGCGCCGATCGAAACCGAAGAGACCCGATGCGGCGTGATCTGGCGCGGTGTTTGCCCCTGGGCCGCCATGGCGCGGCAGTACCCCCGATAGCGTTTATTGTCGCGGGCGTCCGACATGGCGCCAAAGTAAACGATATGCCGTTTGCCGCTGGCGAGCAGTGCTTCGGTCATGTCATACCCCGCCTGTTCATTATCAAACCCCACCGCAATCCGCCCCGGCGGCGCGTCGAGATCCATCACCTGCGCGAGGGGGATTTTGGCGGCGCCGAGGTAGGTCTCTGCGCGCAAGGTATGCGCAGAGTCGGTGAGGATCAGCCCGGCGATCGGGTAGCTCAACAGCTGTGCGATCTGCTCTTCTTCCCGCTGCGGGCTGTAATCGTAGTTCACCACCAGCGTTTGGTAACCCCGCGCTTGGGTAACGGATTCGATGCCGGCCAGCAGGTCGGCGAAGATCTGGTTGTTGAAGGAGGGGATCAGTACGCCGATGCGCGGTTTTCTGCCGGCCTGTGTGGTATCGGTATCTGTGACGTTCAGCTCCCGCATGACCTGCGCAATGCGTTCGGCGGTGTCGGCCGCCACTTTTTCCGGCGTGCGCAGGAAGCGGCTGACGGTCATTTTGGTCACGCCGGCCAATTGTGCGATGTCCTGTAGCGTAACGCGAGGGTGTTTCATTCGTTGGCCTTCACGGGCGGCGCGGCAAGGGTGGATAGCGGTATGTTAACAAATCGATTTGGCGATAACAATGAATGCGATCCTATTGAAAATAGCTATTTTTCAATTGGATAACTGCTTTTTGCCCGCTTGCTGCCTGCGTGAGATCACGTTAAGGGTAACAGGGTTTCGTAACATGATGTTCAGTGATTTCCATCACGTTTTTACCGGTAACAATCGGCTGAGATAGAGGCCTGTCTGATTGGAGGCCTGATGGCCGGGAATCACCATGAACAACCTGTTTTCACTGGATAATAAAATTGTCTTGATCACCGGCGCCTCGCGCGGCATCGGTTTTCTGCTGGCGCGCGGCCTGGCGCAGCAAGGCGCGCATATTCTGGTCAACGCCACCACCGACGAACATGCCCGACACGCCGCCGATCGCCTGCGCGAAGAGGGCTTGCGCGCCGATGCGGCGGCGTTCGACGTCACCGATTCCCAGGCGGTGCATGCCGCCATCGATCGTATCGAAGCGGATATCGGCGCGATAGACGTCTTGATCAACAACGCCGGCATCCAGCGCCGCCATCCGTTCACCGAGTTTCCGGAGCAAGACTGGGACGACATCATCGCCGTCAACCAGAAGGCGGTTTTCATCGTGTCGCAAACCGTGGCGCGTTATATGGTGCCGCGCCGGCGCGGCAAGATAGTCAACATCGGCTCGATGCAAAGCGAGCTGGGGCGGGACACCATCACCCCTTATGCGGCCTCCAAGGGCGCGGTGAAAATGCTGACGCGCGGCATGTGCGTGGAGTTGGCGCGCTACAACATTCAGGTCAACGGCATCGCCCCCGGCTACTTCAAAACCGAGATGACACAGGCGCTGGCCGACGATCCGGCCTTCACCGCCTGGCTGACCCAACGCACGCCCGCCGCACGCTGGGGCGATCCGCAGGAGCTGATCGGCGCGGCGGTGTTCCTGGCCGCCGACGCCTCTACCTTCGTCAACGGGCAACTGCTGTTTGTCGATGGCGGCATGTCGGCGGCGGTGTAACCTTTTTTCGTGGAGTGTTGAGATGAAAATTCAAACTCAGTCCTGCGTGGTCAATGGCAAACGCGACGTGGCGGTGATTGCGCAAGAAGTGGATTACCGGGGGCAGGGAACGCTGGTGAAAATCAGCCGCGGCGGCATCTGCGGCTCGGATCTGCATTACTTTCAGGAAGGCAGGGTCGGCAATTTTCAGGTGCGCCAGCCGATGGTGCTGGGCCATGAGGTGATCGGCGAGGTGGTCGCCAGCGATTCGCCGCAGCTGCCGGTCGGGCAGAAGGTGGCGCTCAATCCCAGCAAACCCTGCGGGCAGTGCAAATACTGTCTGGCGCAGCAAAGCAATCAATGCGTCGAGATGCGCTTTTTCGGTAGCGCGATGTATTTTCCGCACGTCGACGGGGCCTTTACCCAATACAAAGTGGTGGACAGCGCGCAGTGCATTCCTTACGGCGCCGATCGCGACGACAGGGTGATGGTGTTCGCTGAACCGCTGGCGGTGGCGATCCACGCGGCGAAGCAGCCCGGCGACGTGACGGGGAAAAAGATCTTCGTGTCCGGCGTCGGCCCGATCGGCTGCCTGCTGGTGGCGGCGCTGAAAGCGCTGGGCGCCGCCGAAATTGTCTGTGCCGATCTCAGCCCGCGCTGCCTGGCGATCGCCAGGCAAATGGGGGCCGATCGGTGCCTGCATGCCGCGGACGACGATGTTAGCGGTTATCAGCAGGACAAAGGATATTTCGACGTCGCCTTCGAAGTGGCGGGGCATCCGCAGTCGCTGCAGCGCTGCCTGGAGATCACCCGCGCCAAAGGCACCGTGGTGCAGGTGGGCATGGGCGCCAGCTTCCCCGATTTTCCGCTGATGTTGTTGATCGCCAAGGAGTTGAACCTGCTCGGATCCTTCCGCTTCGTGGCGGAGTTTGCGCTGGCGGTGGCGTGGCTGGCCGACGACGTGGTCGATCCGCTGCCGTTGCTGTCGGCGGAGTTCGCCAGCGGGCAACTGGCGCAGGCGCTGGAGTTTGCCGGCGATAAGCGCCAGGCCGCCAAGGTGCAATTGGTGTTTTAGGGTAAAAGTCCGATGGCCGCAGGCGGCGATCCTTGTCTATAGTGTAGGAACGCTTAATTTTTCAACCACGGAGATCTCACTATGGCAAGACATACGGATGCTGAGCAAACTACGCTGGATGACGATCTGAGAATGCTGACCGAGACGCTGGAGGAAGTGCTGCAATACACCGGCGATCGCGCGGATCAGGCCTACATCGACATCAAGTCGCACGCCGAGCAGGCGCTGAGTGAGGTTAAGGCGCGCTGGGCGAACACCGGCGAATCCTACTATGCGCGCGCCAAAGAAGCGGTACACCGCACCGACGACTACGTGCGGGATAAACCCTGGCACAGCGTAGGCATCGGCGCCACCGTAGGGCTGGTGCTGGGGCTGCTGCTGGCCCGCAAATAAATCACCCATCGGGGCGGCGCAGGCCGCCCCATGTTTTCCGCGGCGGTACGTTCATCCCGCCGTTTCCCCGCTGGCTTTCCCTTATCCCGCCTATACTTCCCGCTAGCCGCCGTCGGAGTGCCTCTATTCCCCTTATTTTTGTATGGACGGATTGAGCCGGCGCCGCCGCAAGTGTAAAGTATTTGTGTTTTTATTGTTTGTTTTTTGTTCTAAATCAAATAATTATCTGGTGTAAACGCCCAGGGATATACGGCGTTCTTGCGCTGGCGCAAAAGCCGTGAAAATAACACCTCATATAATACAGAGCGTAACTACAGGCGCAGCGTCCGTCGGCTGCGCCGGAGACGATCTCTGCTAACTGACTTGTGAGCGAACTATGTCGACAAGTGTTTTTAATCGCCGGTGGGCGGCTGTGCTGCTCGAGGCGCTGGCCCGCCATGGGGTACGGCATGTTTGTATCGCTCCGGGATCGCGCTCCACGCCGCTGACGCTGGCCGCCGCGGCTAACCGATCGTTTATCTGTCATACCCATTTTGACGAGCGCGGGCTCGGCCATCTGGCGCTTGGGCTGGCGAAGGCGGCGCGTGAGCCGGTGGCGGTGATCGTCACGTCCGGCACCGCGGCGGCCAACCTTTATCCCGCGTTGATTGAAGCCGGCCTGACCGGTGAGCGGCTGGTGTTTCTCACCGCCGATCGGCCGCCGGAGTTGATCGACTGCGGCGCCAATCAGGCGATCCGTCAAAACGGCCTCTACAGCAGCCACCCGACGCTGGCGATCGATCTGCCGCGTCCTACGCCGGATATTCCGGCCGCGTGGCTGGCCTCCAGCGTCGACAGCGCGATGGCGCGCCTGCAGCACGGCGCTTTGCACATCAACTGCCCGTTCGCCGAGCCGCTGTACGGCGGCGACGAACGTCACTATGCCGACTGGTCCGCCGCGCTGGGCGACTGGTGGCAGAGCGATCGCCCGTGGCTGCAGGAAAGCGAGACGCATGCGGCGCCATTGCCGCAGCCGGACTGGTTCTTCTGGCGGCAAAAGCGCGGCGTGGTGTTGGCCGGGCGCATGAGCGCGCAAGAGGGCGCGCAGGTGGCCGAATGGGCCGCAACGCTGGGCTGGCCGCTGATCGGCGACGTGCTGTCGCAGACCGGGCAACCGCTGCCCTGCGCCGATTTGTGGCTCGCTCACCCGCAGGCGCAGCGCGTACTGCAAGATGCGCAACTGGTGGTGCAGTTCGGCGGCAGCCTGACCGGCAAACGCCTGCTGCAGTGGCAGGCGCAGTGCCGGCCTGAAGAGTATTGGATCATCGACGAGCTGCCGGGGCGGCTCGATCCGGCCCAGCACCGGGGGCGGCGCCTGCGTGCCGGCGTGGCTCAGTGGTTGGCGCAGCACCCGGCGCAGCCGCGCCAGCCTTGGGCCGCCGTGCTGGCCGTGCTGGCGGATAAAGCGCTGACGGCGGCATCCACGCATCTGCACGATAGCTTTGGCGAAGCGCAGCTGGCGCACCGCCTGCCGGAGCTGCTGCCGGAGAACGGCCAGCTGTTTCTCGGCAACAGCCTGGTAGTGCGGCTCATCGACGCGCTAACGCCATTGCCCGTTGCCTACCCGGTATTCAGCAACCGCGGTGCCAGCGGCATCGACGGCCTGATCTCCACCGCTGCCGGCGTGCAGCGCGCCACCGCCAGACCGACGTTGGCGGTGGTGGGCGATCTTTCCGCTCTGTATGACCTCAATGCGCTGGCGCTGCTGCGCCAGAGCTCGGCGCCGACGGTGCTGATCGTCGTCAACAACAACGGCGGCCAAGTTTTCTCGCTGCTGCCGACGCCGGAAGAGGATCGTCAGCGCTTTTACTGCATGCCGCAGAACGTCGAGTTCAGCCACGCGGCGGCGATGTTCCAGCTGGGTTACGCGCGGCCGGAGAACTGGAACCAGCTGCAACAGGCGGTTGAACAAGGCTGGCGGCGCGGCGGCGCCACGCTTATCGAACTGCAGGTGCCGCCGAGCGCGGGGGCCGAAAGCCTGCAATACCTGGTGCAACAGATGGCGGTGCAATGATGCTGGCGACGCGAATTTTGCAACAGGGCGAGGCGGGCCGCCCGTGGCTGGTGTGGCTGCATGGCCTGCTTGGCAACAACAATGAATGGCGGGTGATCGCCGCGCGCAGCCCGGAATGGCCGTCGCTGGCCATCGATCTGCCCGGCCACGGCGATTCCGTGGCGGTGAGCTGCCGCGGCTTCGACGACATCAGCGCGCAGATCGCCGCCGCGCTGCAGCTGCGCAATATCGAACGCTATTGGCTGGTGGGCTACTCGCTCGGCGGGCGCATCGCCATGTATCACGCCTGCCACGGCCGCCATGCCGGCCTGCAGGGGGTGATCGTCGAGGGCGGCAACCCGGGGCTGGAGGACGAAGAACAGCGCCGCCAGCGCTGCGAACAGGATGCGCTGTGGGCGGCGCGTTTTCGCAGTGAGCCGATCGCCGAGGTCCTGGCGGACTGGTATCAGCAACCGGTGTTCAAAGAGCTCAGCCATGTGCACCGCCAGGCGCTGATCGCCGCGCGCTCGGTCAACAGCGGCCCGGCGATCGCCGACATGCTCGAAGCCACGTCGCTCGGGCGGCAGCCCTATCTGGCGCCGCAGCTGCGCCAACTGACCGTGCCGCTGCGGGTGCTGTGCGGTGAGAACGACCCCAAATTTCAACGGCTGGCGCGCGACGCCGGGTTGCCGTTGCGCATCGTGCCGCAGGCCGGGCACAACGCGCACTTGGCCAATCCGCAGGATTTCGTCGCCGAGCTGCAGACCTTTCTCGTTAACCCTGGTTAAAGGAACCGAACATGCTTTATCCGAATGAAGAACAGCTGTATGCCGCCATCGCCTGGCAGGATTGCACCGGCGATTTCGAAGACATTCTGTATCACAAGTCCGCCGACGGCATCGCCAAAATCACCATTAACCGGCCGCAGGTGCGCAACGCGTTTCGCCCGCAAACGGTTAAAGAGATGATCGACGCGCTGGCCAACGCCCGTTACGACGACGGCATTGGCGTCATTATTCTGACCGGCGCCGGCGATAAGGCCTTCTGCTCCGGTGGCGATCAGAAAGTGCGCGGCGATTACGGCGGCTATCGCGACGACAGCGGCGTGCATCACCTCAACGTGCTGGACTTCCAGCGCCAGATCCGCACCTGCCCGAAACCGGTGGTGGCGATGGTGGCCGGTTATTCGATCGGCGGCGGTCACGTGCTGCACATGATGTGCGATCTGACCATCGCGGCGGATAACGCCATCTTCGGCCAGACCGGCCCGAAAGTGGGCTCGTTCGACGGCGGTTGGGGCGCGTCTTACATGGCACGCATCGTCGGCCAGAAGAAGGCGCGCGAAATCTGGTTCCTGTGCCGCCAGTACGATGCCGCCGCCGCGCTGGACATGGGGCTGGTCAATACCGTGGTGCCGCTGGCCGATCTGGAAAAAGAGACGGTGCGCTGGTGCCGCGAAATGCTGCAGAACAGCCCGATGGCGCTGCGCTGCCTGAAGGCGGCGCTGAACGCCGACTGCGACGGCCAGGCCGGTTTGCAGGAGCTGGCGGGCAACGCCACCATGCTGTTCTACATGACCGACGAAGGGCAGGAAGGGCGCAACGCGTTCAACGAGAAGCGTCAGCCGGACTTCAGCAAATTCAAGCGTAATCCGTAATGAGCGGGCTAAACCGCAGCGCGGCGCTTTACCGTTACAGCCTGCCGATGGAGGCGGGCGTGGTGCTGCGCAATCAGCGGTTGAAAACGCGTGACGGATGGGTGGTGCAGCTGCGTCAGGGCGAGCGTGAAGGCTGGGGCGAGATCGCGCCGCTGCCGGAATTCAGCCGGGAAACGCTGGCGCAGGCCGAACAGGCCGCGTTGGACTGGCTGCAGGCCTGGTTGGCGGGCAACGAACCGGATGACAGCGCGCTGCCTTCGGTGGCCTTTGGGCTCAGCTGCGCGCAGGCCGAGCTGGAGCAGCGCTTGCCGACGCAGGCGGATTTCCGCAAGGCGCCGCTGTGTACCGGCGATCCGGATGAGCTGTTCGAGACATTGAGCGCCTTGCCGGGCGAGAAAGTCGCCAAGGTGAAGGTGGGGCTGTATGAGGCGGTGCGCGACGGCATGATCGTCAACGTGCTGCTGGAGGCGCTGCCGGATCTGCGGCTGCGGCTGGACGCCAACCGCAGCTGGACCCGCGCCAAAGCCGACGGCTTCGCCAAATATGTCAACCCGGCGTGGCGCGATCGCATTGCCTTTTTGGAAGAGCCCTGCAAGACCCGTGATGAATCGCGCGATTTCGCCCGGGCGACCGGCATCGCCATCGCCTGGGATGAGAGCGTGCGCGAGGCGGACTTTGTAGTCCAGGCCGAGCCGGGCGTGGCAGCCATCGTGATCAAGCCGACGCTGGTCGGCAGCCTGGCGCGCTGCCAGGCGCTGGTGGCGCAGGCGCACGCGGCGGGGCTGACGGCGGTGATCAGCTCCAGCATCGAGTCCAGCCTGGGGTTAACCCAGCTGGCGCGCATCGCCCGCTGGCTGACGCCGGACACCGTGCCGGGGCTGGATACGCTGGGGCTGATGCAGGCGCAGGTGCTGCGGCCTTGGCCGGGCAGCGCATTGCCGCTGCTGGATATTTCGGCGCTGGAGTGCCTATGGCGCCGTTAAGCGATTGGCCGTGGCGACACTGGGCACGCCTTCAGCCGCAGGCGACGGCGTTGCTGCTCGGCGAACAGCCGCTGAGCTGGCTGGCGTTGCAAGGCCAGGTGGATGAGCTGGCGGCGGACTTCCAGCACCAGGGCGTGGAGCCGGGCTGCGGCGTGGCGCTGTGCGGTAAAAACAGCTACCCGCTGCTGTTGGCCTATCTGGCGCTGCTGCAATGCGGCGCGCGCCTGTTGCCGCTCAATCCTGCCTTGCCGACGCCGCTGCTGGCACAGCTGTTACCCGAATTGGACATCACCTTTGCCTTCGGCCCGGATCCGTTGCCGGCGCTGCCGGAAGAGGTGATTCGATTGACGCCGCCCTCGACCGAGCCGCGCTGGCCGAACCTGCCGATGTGGGATGCGCAACGTCTGGCGACGCTGACGCTGACCTCGGGCTCCAGCGGCCTGCCGAAAGCGGCGGCGCACAGCTACGCCAATCATCTGGCCAGCGCCGCCGGGGTGTTGGGGCTGATGGCGTTTCAGCGCGAGGATTGCTGGCTGCTGTCATTGCCGCTGTTTCACGTCTCCGGACAGGGCATTGTCTGGCGCTGGCTGGCGGCGGGCGCCCGGTTGGCGGTGCGCGAGATGCACCCGCTGAACGAGGCGTTGGCGGGATGCACGCATGCCTCGTTGGTGCCGACCCAGCTGTGGCGGCTGTTGGCGCAACCGCTGGCGGGCATGACGCTGAAGGCGGTGCTGCTCGGCGGCGCGATGATCCCGGTGGAACTGACCGAACGGGCGGAGGCGGCGGGGATCCGTTGCTGGTGCGGCTACGGGCTGACCGAACTGGCCTCCACGGTGTGCGCCAAGCGCGCCGATGCGCGGCCGGGCGTCGGCCTGCCGCTCAGCGGCCGCGAGGTAAAACTGGTGGACGAAGAGGTCTGGATCCGCGCCGACAGCCTGGCGCTCGGCTACTGGCGTCATGGCCAGCTGCAGCCGCTGGCGGATGCTCAGGGCTGGTTCGCGACCCGCGATCGCGGCGCGATGGCCGAGGGGGAACTGCGCATTTTGGGCCGGCTGGACAACCTGTTTTTCAGCGGCGGCGAAGGGGTGCAGCCGGAGGATATCGAACGCGTGTTGGCGGCGCACCCGCAGATCTCGCAGGCGTTTGTGGTGCCGGCGGCGGACGTCGAGTTCGGCCAGCGGCCGGTGGCGGTAATCGACGGCGATCCGTCGCTGTCGCTGGCGGCGTTGCTCGCCTGGTCGCAGGACAAGCTGGCCAATTTCCAACGCCCGGCGGTGCTGCTCCCGCTGCCTGACGAGCTGAAAAACGGCGGCATCAAGATTTCGCGCCGCCAGTTGCAGCAATGGGTGGCGCAGCGCCTCTCTCAGGCATAAAAAAGCCGCCCGAAAGGGCGGCTGAGTGGATGACGGCAGGGGGTTATTTCAGCCCCAGCGCCTTGGCGACGCCGGCGCCGTAGTCCGGGTGCACCTTGGTGAACAGCTCGACCTGACGGCGCTGGATTTGCTCCGGCACCTGCGACAGTTCGCCGGCGATGCGGGTGAACATGCGCTGGTGCTCTTCGGCGCTCAGCAGGTTGAACAGCGCGCGTGGCTGGCTGTAGTAATCGTCGTCTTCACGATGGTTCCAGTGGTCGGCCGCGCCCTCAATGCTCAGCGGCGGCTCGCTGAAGTCCGGCTGCTCCTGGAACAGGCCGAAGCTGTTTGGTTCGTAGGTGGCGCCGTTGCCGCTGTTGCCGTCCACGCGCATCGCGCCGTCGCGATGGTAGTTGTGGAACGGGCATTTGGCCCCGTTCACCGGGATCTGGTGGTGGTTGACGCCCAGGCGATAGCGGTGCGCATCGCCATAGGAGAACAGACGGCCCTGCAGCATTTTATCCGGCGAGAAACTGATGCCCGGCACCACGTTGGCGGGGTTCATCGCCACCTGCTCAACCTCGGAGAAGTAGTTGTCGGGGTTGCGGTTCAGCTCGAAATAGCCGACGTCGATCAGCGGATAGTCGCCGTGCGGCCACACCTTGGTCAGATCGAACGGGTTGTATGGCGTCTGCGAGGCTTCGTGTTCCGGCATGATCTGAATTTGCAGCTTCCAGCGCGGGAAGTCGCCGCGTTTGATCGCGTCGAACAGATCGCGCTGTGAGCTTTCGCGATCCTTGGCGATGATCGCTTCCGCTTCTTCATCCATCAGGTTTTCAATGCCTTGCTGGCAGCGGAAGTGGAATTTCACCCAGAAACGCTCGTTGGCGGCATTGATAAAGCTGAAGGTGTGGCTGCCGAAGCCGTGCATGTGGCGATAGGACTTCGGAATGCCGCGATCGCTGAAGTCGATGGTCAACTGGTGCAGCGACTCCGGCAGGTGGGAGAAGAAGTCCCACTTGTAGACGGGGTTGCGCAGGTTGGTATGCGGATCGCGTTTCACCACGTGGTTGAGATCGGGGAATTTCAGCGGATCGCGCAGGTAGAACACCGGCGTATCGTTACCCACCAAATCCCAGTTGCCTTCTTCGGTATAGAACTTCATGGCGAAGCCGCGAATGTCGCGCTCGGCGTCGGCGGCGCCGCGTTCACCGGCGACGGTGGAGAAGCGGATGAACATGTCGGTCTGTTTGCCGACCTCGGAGAAGATCTTGGCGCGGGTGTAGCGGGTGATGTCGTGGGTGACGGTAAAGGTGCCGTAAGCGCCGGATCCCTTGGCGTGCATGCGGCGCTCGGGAATGACTTCACGGTCGAAGTGGGCCAGTTTTTCCAGGAACCACACGTCCTGCAACAGCATCGGGCCGCGTTTGCCTGCGGTGATCACGTTATTGTTATCGACAACCGGTGCGCCGGCTGCGGTGGTCAGTCCTTTCTTGCTCATCACTTGCTCCTTATCGTAGTGCAGTTAAGTAAAGACTCGGGCGGTTTAAGCGTTCATCAGCATAGTCCTTTGGCGGGGCTTCTTCCCCTGACCTTGGTCAAAGCCACTACTAGTTGTAGCTCTATTGCCGAGCGGCGGCAAATAGGTCTCGGTTATCGTTGGCATTGCCTTGACGAATATAGAATCTTGTTTGCAAATATTTACATTTATTTGATTATTGAAGAATTTTTTCGCTTTTATCCCTTAAATACTCATTGCGCTTTGGTATAGACTCGTGACGTTATTATTATGCGTTGATTCGATCATTCGGTACGGATGACAAACCAGAGGGAAAGATGATGAAAAAGACTTGGGTCGCGTGCGCGGCAGGATTGCTGTTGGTGACCGGCGCGGCGAACGCCATCAGCGTGTCGGGCGAAGCCGGGCAGCACTACACCAACCTGGGCGTTGGCATGAGCACCGGCTCTTCTGGTCTGGGCCTGACCGGCAACTGGGCGCGCAGCGACCACGACGGCAACGTCGGCAGCGTGGGGCTGAACTTCGGCGTGCCGCTGGGGCCGTTGACGGCGACCGTGGGTGCCAAAGCGCTGTACCTCAGCCCGAAAGACGGGAAGAGCGGCGGGGCGGTGGCGCTGGGCGGCGGCCTGGAGTGGGAGATTAACCGTTACTTCAGCCTGCACGGCGAAGGGTACTTTGCCCCTGAATCCTTCACCAGCGGCGTGAAAGCCTATAACGAAGCCAGCGGCGGCCTGCGCTGGAAGTTCCGTCCGCTGAGCGTGGACGTGGGCTACCGTTACATGCAAATGGAAGGCAAAGACGGGCGTCGCGACAACACCCTGGCCGATGGCCCTTACGTCGGCGTGGGTCTGAGCTTCTGACGCTGTGAAAAAGGGGCCTGAAGGCCCCTTTATCTTTTCTGCCTGGTTTACCCCACCGCCGGCAGCATGCCGCTGGCGATGCCCAGTTGAATGGCGATCACCGTCACCCCGCAGACAAACACCAACGCCAGCGCCGGCGTACCGCCCCAGACGCGATACTGTGCCTGATGTTTTTGGCGCGTTTTCCACACCAGCAGTGAAGGCAACAGCAGCGCCAACACCGACAAGGCAATGGCGGCGAATCCCAGCGCCAGCACGAAGCCGCGCGGATAGAACAGTGCAAAGGCAAGCGGCGGCAAGAAGGTGATGGCGCCGGTTTGCAGGCGGCCACGCACGTTGTCTTGCCGCTTGAACAGGTCGGCCAGGAAATCGAACAGCCCGAGCGCGACGCCGAGGAACGAGGTCGCCAGCGCCAGATCGGCGAACAGGTGCACCGCCAGTTCAACGTGCGGCGAAGCCACCGCGTCGCGCACCGCCTGCAACAGACCGTTCAGCCCGGCCTGCTGCGCCAGAATGCCGACGAAGGTGTCGGAGCTGATGCTGCCCAGCGTTGCCAGCTGCCAGAAGATGTAGGCCATCAGCGGGATAGCGCTGCCGATGATAAACACCCAGCGCAGTTTGCGAATGTTGCCGCCCATATAGTTGACGATGCTCGGCACGCTGCCGTGGAAGCCGAAAGAGGTGAAGATCACCGGAATAGCCGACAGCGCCAGGCCTTGCTCCAGCGGCAGCGTCATCAGGTTGGTTTGGTGGATATTCGGCAACATCAGGCCTAGCATCACCACCAGAAATACCACTTTGGCGCTGAACAGGATGCGGTTGAACAAATCGACCGAGTGGGTGCCGATGCATACCACGCCGCCGGCCACCAGGGTGAACAGCAGAACGCCGAGCGACACCGGGAAGTCCTGCGACGTCCACTGGCTGATGCTGGTGGCGAGCAGTTCGCCAGCGCCGCTGATGTAGGCGGCGGTGAGGGCGTACATCAGGAACATCATGCTAAAGCTGGTCAGCCACTGGCCGCCGCCGCCGAGATAACGTTTGGCGAGGGTGCCCAGACCGGTATCCGCCTGCTCATGCTGGTAAACCTCTACCAGCAGCAGCGCGGTGTAACACATCAACAGCCACAGCCCGACCAGTAAGGCCAGCGTGACGCCGAAGCCGACGCCGGCCGCCGCCAGCGGCATCGCCAGCATCCCGGCGCCAATGGTGGTGCCCGCCACGATAAAAACACTGCCAAGAGTGCGATTCTTCACGTTTTTTCTCTACCAGCCGAAAGATTTTGAAAATTATAGGTAACGATTTATGAGGATGGCAGGATAGTGGAAGCCCTAATTTGTGTCAAACCGACGTTACGCATAATGTACAGTAATGTTTACATTGCAGCGAGCTGCATGGCACATGAGGAACGGGCCCATGGCTGAAATTATCCGCAGGCGGCTAGTGAAAAGTTATTTACGGGCTTCTATAGTGGAATGACCAAAAAATGTGGGAGAGATCAATGTTAAGGGTGGAGATGCTCAGCACCGGCGATGAGGTGCTGCACGGGCAAATTATTGATACCAACGCCGCCTGGCTGGCGGACTACCTGTTCCAGCAGGGCGTGCCGATGAGCGGGCGGGAAACGGTAGGGGACAGCCTCTCTGCTTTGATCGAGATCCTGCAGGAACGCAGCCATATCGCCGATGTGCTGATCGTCAACGGCGGCCTGGGGCCGACCAGCGACGATCTCAGCGCGCTGGCCGCCGCCAAAGCCTGTGGCGTCGAATTGGTTGAACGGGCCGACTGGCTGGCGCGCATGGAAGCCTATTTCGCCGAGCGCGGGCGGCCGATGGCCCCTTCCAATCGCAAGCAGGCGCAGATCCCGGCCAACGCGGAAATGCTGGATAACCCGGTGGGCACCGCCTGCGGGTTCGCGCTGCAGCTGAACCGATGTCAGATGTTCTTCACCCCCGGCGTGCCGTCGGAATTCAAAGTGATGGTCGAACAGCAGATCGTGCCGCGTCTGCGCCAGCGCTTCACCCTGCCGACGCCGCCGCTCTGCCTGCGCCTGACCACCTTCGGCACCTCCGAGAGCGATCTGGCCGCCGAGCTGGACGGTATGCCGCTGCCGCCGGATGTGGTGCTGGGTTACCGTTCCTCCAGCCCGATCATCGAGCTGAAGCTGACCGGGCCGGAAAGCCGGCGTGCGGAAATGGAACTGGCCTGGCGGCGTGTGCGTGAGGTGGCGGGGGACAACTGCATTTTTGAAGGCACTATCGGGTTGCCGGCGACGCTGACGCAGCGTCTGAATCAGCAAGGGCTGAAGCTGGCGTTGAGCGAACAGTTCAGCGGCGGGTTGATCAATCTGCAGCTGCAGAGCGAAGGGGCGCCGCTGGCAGGGGGAGAGCTGCTGCCGGCGCACTGCATCGAAACGCTGGAAACGACGCTGGCGCGCGCCCGCTCGCTGGCGGAATTGACCGGCGCGCCGTTGGCGTTGGCGGTCAGCGCCATGTGCGACGAGCAGGTGAGCATTGCGCTGCACACACCGCGCGGCGGCATTGGCCAGACCGTGCGTTATCGTGCGTCGCGCCACGGCCTGCGGCTGCGTCAGGAGTCGGTGGCGATGCTGGCGCTGGATATGCTGCGCCGCTGGCTGAATGGGGGCCAGGCGTGCGGTAAAAACGCCTGGCTGGAGGTGGTGGAAATTATCGAGTGACGGTCATGGCGCCGAGTTGCCGGCGTCACGGTTTTGCTGCAGCCGTTCGGACGCCAGGCGTGAAAGGCGTATCGCCGCCGCGCCCCGCGTTTGCAGTTCTGTACCGTAGTTCCTGAGTGCCTGCGCGGCGAAACCGTGCTGCAGATCGCGGAAACGCTGGGATATGCCTCGCCGAGTAATTTTATCGCCATGTTTCGCAAAGCCTTTGGCGATTCTCCGGCGCGTTATTTTTCCGCATCGGCAGGAAAGGGGCGCTAAGCGGAATACTTTGAGGATAGTTATATATCCCTGATTAATCATAATGTTATAGGGGATATTCGCGGCGAGGGAATGCTGTTACTCTTTTGGCGGGTGCTTGAGACTGTTCGTCTTGGGCATTGTGTGACAAGGCGGATAGATGAAAGCCCCAGACTGACTCTCAATCAGAATGGGGCTGCACATACCGCCTAGACACCGGTATGGTAGCCCCTTCACAGCAAGGAGGCAAGCATGCGCTTAAGGCATGTGTTTCACTCGCTAACCGTTGTATGTATTACGGTTTTTTTATTTATCTGGATGATAAGAGACTCGCTGTGCGAGCTGAAAATCTACCAGGAAAATATCACTATCCTGATCAGGTTGGCGTGTGAGGTGAAGCGGTAATCATAGGGCGGGGGCAACCCCGCCTTCTGGTCTCCAGGTGCGGTTTCCGGCACCCGACTTTACATTTCCAGCTCGATATCCGTCAGCGGCATACAGCAGCAGGGCAGGATCTCGCCGGCGTTGATAAACGCCAGCGGCTGTTGGCGGTAGGCCACTTCGCCTTTCACCAGCTTCAGGCGGCAGGCGCCGCAATAGCCGGAGCGGCATTGGTACTCCACCTGCACGTCGTGCAGTTCCAGCACGTCGAGCAGGCAGCTTTCACTGTTGGGGCAGGAGAGCTGCGTGCCAGCGGCGCGCAGCGTTACGATTGGCGTCGCCATCGCTTACAGTTCGAAGTCGCTCAGGTCGTCGGCGTTGATCTCCGAGTCGATCTGGCCAACCAGGTAGGAGCTCACTTCCACTTCCTGCGGCGCCACCTGCACGTTGTCGGACACCAGCCAGGCGTTGATCCACGGGATCGGGTTGGAGCGGGTTTCGAACGGCAGACCGAGGCCGACCGCCTGCATGCGGATATTGGTGATGTACTCCACATACTGGCACAGGATGTCTTTGTTCAGGCCGATCATCGAGCCGTCGCGGAACAGGTATTCCGCCCACTCTTTTTCCTGCTGGGCAGCCAGCACGAACAGATCGTAGCACTGCTGTTGGCATTCCTCGGCGATCTCCGCCATTTCCGGATCGTCGGCGCCGGAACGCATCAGGTTCAGCATGTGCTGGGTGCCGGTCAGGTGCAGCGCTTCGTCGCGGGCGATCAGCTTGATGATTTTGGCGTTGCCTTCCATCAGTTCGCGCTCGGCGAACGCGAAGGAGCAGGCGAAGCTGACGTAGAAGCGGATCGCTTCCAGCGCGTTCACGCTCATCAGGCACAGGTACAGCTGTTTCTTCAGCGCGCGCAGATTGACGGTGACGGTTTTACCGTTCACCTGGTGGGTGCCTTCACCCAGCAGGTGATAGTAGCTGGTCATCTCGATCAGATCGTCGTAGTAGCCGGAGATGTCTTTCGCGCGCTTCTTGATCTCTTCGTTGGTGACGATGTCGTCGAACACCAGCGCCGGATCGTTGACGATGTTGCGGATAATGTGAGTGTAGGAACGGGAGTGGATGGTCTCGGAGAACGACCAGGTTTCCACCCAGGTTTCCAGCTCAGGGATCGAGATCAGCGGCAGCAGAGCGACGTTCGGGCTGCGGCCCTGGATGGAATCCAGCAGCGTCTGATACTTCAGGTTGCTGATGAAGATATGCTTCTCGTGCTCCGGCAGCGCCTGGTAATCGATGCGATCGCGGGAGACGTCAACTTCTTCCGGGCGCCAGAAGAAGGAGAGCTGTTTTTCGATCAGCTTTTCGAAGATTTCATGCTTTTGCTGGTCGAAACGCGCAACGTTTACCGACTGGCCGAAGAACATCGGCTCTTGCAGCTGGTCGTTTTTGGTCTGAGAAAAAGTGGTGTAAGCCATAAGCCTGAATCCATCGTAACGTGGCTAAATGAAGGGGCCGGAAAATTCCGGCCCGCTAGGTCAAACTTTAGATCTTGCAGGCGCCGCTTTCGCAGTCGTCATCGCCGGCCTTGGCAGGCTGCAAATCTTCCTGGGCGTCTTCCGCACCGTCGCGGGTGTTTTGGTAGTACAGCGTTTTCACGCCGAACTTGTAGGTGGTGAGCAGGTCTTTCAACAGCTGCTTCATCGGCACCTTGCCGCCCGGGAAGCGGGTCGGATCGTAATTGGTGTTGGCCGAAATCGACTGGTCGATGAATTTCTGCATCAGCCCCACCAACTGCAGATAGCCGTCGTTGCTTGGCATTTCCCACAGCAGCTCGTAGTTGTCTTTCAGACGCTCATACTCCGGCACCACCTGGCGCAGGATGCCGTCTTTCGACGCCTTGATGCTGATGTGGCCGCGCGGCGGCTCGATGCCGTTGGTGGCGTTGGAAATCTGCGAAGAGGTTTCCGACGGCATCAGCGCAGACAGGGTCGAGTTGCGCAGGCCGGTTTCCTGGATCTCTTTACGCAGGGTTTCCCAGTCGTAGTGCAGCGGCTCGCTGCAGACCGCATCCAGGTCTTTCTTGTAGGTGTCGATCGGCAGGATACCCTGTGAATAAGTGGTCTCTTTGAACCACGGGCAAGCGCCTTGTTCCTGAGCCAGGCGGTTGGAGGCTTTCAGCAGGTAGTACTGAATGGCTTCGAACGTTTTGTGCGTCAGGTTGTTGGCGCTGCCGTCGGAGTAGCGCACGCCGTTCTTCGCCAGGTAATAGGCGAAGTTGATAACGCCGATGCCCAGGGTGCGGCGGCCCATCGCGCCACGGTGCGCGGCCTTGATCGGATAATCCTGGTAATCCAGCAGGGCGTCGAGCGAGCGCACCGCCAGGGTCGCCAGCTCTTCCAGATCGTCCAGGCTGTCGATCGCGCCCAGGTTGAAGGCGGACAGGGTGCACAGCGCGATCTCGCCGTTTTCGTCGTTGACGTCTTCCAGCGGCTTGGTCGGCAGGGCGATTTCCAGGCACAGGTTGGACTGACGCACCGGCGCGATCTGCGGATCGAACGGGCTGTGGGTGTTGCAATGGTCGACGTTCTGGATGTAGATGCGGCCGGTAGAGGCGCGCTCTTGCATCATCAGCGAGAACAGCTCAACCGCTTTCACGCGCTTCTGGCGAATGCTGTCGTCTTTCTCGTACTGGGTATACAGGCGTTCGAATTCGTCCTGATCGGCGAAGAACGCGTCATACAGCCCCGGCACGTCGGACGGGCTGAACAGGGTGATGTCTTCGCCCTTGATCAGACGCTGGTACATCAGGCGGTTCAGCTGCACGCCGTAGTCCATGTGACGCACGCGGTTGCCTTCAACGCCACGGTTGTTTTTCAACACCAGCAGGCTTTCCACTTCCAGGTGCCACATCGGGTAGAACAGCGTTGCTGCGCCACCGCGCACGCCGCCCTGCGAGCAGGATTTGACGGCGGTCTGGAAGTGTTTGTAGAACGGAATACAGCCGGTATGGAAGGCTTCACCGCCGCGGATCGGGCTGCCCAGCGCGCGGATGCGGCCGGCGTTGATGCCGATGCCGGCGCGCTGCGAAACGTATTTCACAATGGCGCTGGAGGTGGCGTTGATGGAATCCAGGCTGTCGCCGCACTCGATCAGCACGCAGGAGCTGAACTGGCGGGTTGGGGTGCGCACGCCGGACATGATCGGCGTAGGCAGCGAAATCTTGAAGGTGGAAATCGCGTCGTAGAAACGTTTGACGTAGTCCAGACGGGTTTCACGCGGGTAGTTGGAGAACAGGCACGCGGACACCAGCATGTACAGGAACTGGGCGCTTTCGTAGATCTCGCCGCTGACGCGGTTCTGCACCAGATACTTGCCTTCCAGCTGCTTGACGGCGGCATAAGAGAAGTTCATGTCGCGCCAGTGATCGATAAAGGAATCCATCTGCTCGAACTCTTCAGCGCTGTAGTCTTCCAGCAGATGCTTATCGTATTTGCCCATCTCGACCATGCGCGTCACGTGAGCGTGCAGCTTCGGCGGCTCGAACTGGCCATAAGCCTTTTTACGCAGGTGGAAGATCGCCAGGCGAGCGGCCAGGTACTGATAGTCCGGCGCATCGCGGGATATCAGATCGGCTGCGGCTTTGATGATGGTTTCGTGAATGTCGGCGGTTTTGATGCCGTCATAAAACTGAATGTGTGAACGCAACTCTACTTGAGAAACCGAGACGTTGTGTAATCCCTCTGCGGCCCAATCGATGACCCGGTGGATTTTGTCGAGATTGATGCGCTCTTTACGGCCATCGCGTTTAGTTACAAGCAGACTTTGGTTCATTGGTGTTTTACCTGTCCGTATGGTGCCCCTAAGCAGAAGTGTAGTCGCTCTGCTCAGTATGTAAACACTATATATAGGGGTTGTATGTCGGTGAGGTAACAAGATAGTGAGAAAAAACGGCGTTTGCAAGTGAACAAAACCGGCCTAATTTGTGGATAACTTGGGGGTGAAATGTAACTTGCCGTTCGCAGTGCGCGCCGTGACTGGCGCGACAAGCTTGTCAATAAGCGCGATCAGATTTTACTGAAAAACTGAAAAAATCGATCGTTTGACGCTTTATTAAACGTTAGAAAAAAACGGCATATTGATCTGATTTAATATTCTAAAAAACTGTTTACAACGGGTATTTTGAGCGAAATCGCGGAAATTAGGCATTTTTCCGAATACGCCAACGGCGCCGCCCCCCGGTAATGCAGGGCCGGCGCGGTTTACAGCGCTTAACCTTCGTGCTGGGTGTGCACCATGTAGTTCACGTCAACGTTGCGCCCAAGCTTGAAATGATCGGTGATCGGGTTGTAATGCAGGCCGATCATGTGCTTTTCGCGCAGCGGCGTGCCGTCGACCCAGCCGATCAGTTCGGAAGGGCGAATGAACTTCTTATGATCGTGGGTGCCCTGCGGCACCATCTTCAGCACGTACTCCGCGCCGATCACCGCCATCAGCCAGGCTTTGGTGTTGCGGTTGATGGTGGAGAAGAACACGTGGCCGCCCGGTTTCACCAGCTGGGCGCAGGCGCGCACCACCGAGGCCGGATCCGGCACGTGCTCCAGCATCTCCATGCAGGTGACCACGTCGTAGCGTTGCGGGTTAGCCTGAGCGTGGCTTTCCACCGTCTCCTGCACATAGGTGACGTCCATACCGCTTTCCAGCGCGTGCAGCCGCGCGACCTGCAGCGGCTCCGCGCCCATGTCCAGCCCGGTCACCTTGGCGCCCTCGCGCGCCATGCTTTCCGCCAGAATGCCGCCGCCGCAGCCCACGTCGAGCACCTGCTTGTCAAAAATGCCGCCGGCGCGTTGCATGATGTAGTTCAGGCGCAGCGGGTTGATGCGGTGCAGCGGTTTGAACTCGCCTTCCAGATCCCACCAGCGGGAGGCGACGGCCTCGAACTTGGCGATTTCCTGGTGGTCAACGTTTTGCACTCGGCTGGATGATTCTGCGTTCATGGGCTTGTCTGGCTCCTTGTTCTCGTTGCGCGGATTATACATGTTCCGGCGCGGCATCGTCTGCGCCGATGCGTTTTTAGCGCACTTATCTGCACAATTTCCGTGAAACAGCGGCGGTTATTTTCCCGTAAAGCGTGCTTTGTGATATAGTTTTACACCTTTGCCACTATGGCAGCGGGCAGATGAATCATTAGTAGAGGGATAGCAGCTCCATGAGCGACCTTGCCAGAGAAATCACACCGGTAAACATCGAAGACGAGTTGAAAAACTCGTATCTGGACTATGCGATGTCCGTTATTGTCGGACGTGCGCTGCCAGATGTTCGTGATGGACTGAAGCCGGTTCACCGCCGCGTTCTGTACGCGATGAGCGTATTGGGTAACGACTGGAATAAACCATACAAGAAATCGGCCCGTGTCGTCGGGGACGTGATCGGTAAATATCACCCGCACGGTGACAGCGCGGTTTACGACACTATCGTGCGTATGGCTCAGCCGTTTTCACTGCGCTACATGCTGGTGGACGGTCAGGGTAACTTCGGCTCCGTCGACGGCGACTCCGCCGCGGCGATGCGTTATACCGAAGTGCGCATGTCCAAGATTGCTCACGAACTGTTGGCGGATCTGGAAAAAGAAACCGTCGACTTCGTGCCTAACTATGATGGCACCGAGCAGATCCCGGCCGTCATGCCGACCAAGATCCCGAACCTGCTGGTCAACGGTTCGTCGGGCATCGCCGTGGGCATGGCCACCAATATCCCGCCGCACAACCTGGCGGAAGTCGTCAACGGCTGCCTGGCCTATATCGACGATGAAAACATCAGCATCGAAGGGCTGATGGAACACATCCCGGGGCCGGACTTCCCGACGGCGGCGATCATCAACGGCCGTCGCGGCATTGAAGAGGCCTACCGCACCGGTCGCGGCAAAGTCTACCTGCGCGCGCGCGCGGAAGTGGAAGCCGACGCCAAGACCGGGCGCGAAACCATCATCGTTCACGAGATCCCGTATCAGGTGAACAAGGCGCGTCTGATCGAGAAGATCGCCGAGCTGGTGAAAGAAAAGCGTGTGGAAGGCATCAGCGCGCTGCGCGACGAGTCCGATAAAGACGGCATGCGCATCGTGATCGAAGTCAAACGCGACGCGGTCGGCGAAGTGGTGCTGAACAACCTGTATGCGCTGACGCAACTGCAGGTCACCTTCGGCATCAACATGGTCGCGCTGCATCAGGGCCAGCCTAAGCTGCTGAACCTGAAAGACATCCTCGAAGCCTTCGTGCGTCACCGCCGCGAAGTGGTTACCCGCCGCACCATCTTCGAACTGCGCAAGGCCCGCGACCGCGCCCATATCCTGGAAGCGCTGGCTATCGCACTGGCCAACATCGATCCGATCATCGAGCTGATTCGCCGTGCGCCGACCCCGGCCGAAGCGAAAGTCGCGCTGGTGGCGCAGCCGTGGGATCTGGGCAACGTCAGCGCCATGCTGGAACGCGCCGGTGACGACGCCGCCCGCCCTGAGTGGCTGGAGCCGGAGTTCGGCATCCGCGACGGCAAATACTACCTGACCGAGCAGCAGGCTCAGGCGATTCTGGATCTGCGCCTGCAGAAACTGACCGGCCTGGAGCACGAGAAGCTGCTGGACGAATATAAAGAGCTGCTCAACTTCATCGCCGAGCTGATCTTTATCCTGGAAAGCCCAGAGCGCCTGATGGAAGTGATCCGCGAAGAGCTGGTGGCAGTCAAAGAGCTGTACAACGACGGCCGCCGCACCGAGATCACCGCCAATACTTCCGACATCAACATCGAAGATCTGATCAATCAGGAAGACGTGGTGGTGACCCTGTCTCACCAGGGCTACGTGAAGTATCAGCCGCTGTCCGACTATGAAGCGCAGCGCCGCGGCGGCAAAGGCAAGTCTGCAGCGCGTATCAAAGAAGAAGACTTTATCGATCGTCTGCTGGTGGCCAACACCCACGATACGATCCTGTGCTTCTCCAGCCGTGGCCGCCTGTACTGGATGAAGGTGTACCAACTGCCTGAAGCCAGCCGCGGCGCGCGCGGTCGCCCAATCGTCAACCTGCTGCCGCTGGAAGCCGATGAGCGTATCACCGCCATTCTGCCGGTGCGCGAGTATGAAGAAGGGCGCCACGTGTTCATGGCCACCGCCAGCGGTACCGTGAAGAAAACCGCGCTGACCGAGTTCAGCCGCCCACGCAGCGCCGGCATCATCGCCGTCAACCTCAACGAGGGCGACGAGCTGATCGGTGTCGATCTGACCGACGGCAGCAACGAAGTGATGCTGTTCTCCGCCAACGGTAAAGTGGTGCGCTTCCCGGAAACGCAGGTGCGTTCGATGGGCCGTACCGCGACCGGCGTGCGCGGCATCAACCTCGGCGAAGGCGACAGCGTGATCTCGCTGATTGTGCCGCGCGGCGAAGGCGACATCCTGACCGTCACGCAAAACGGCTTCGGTAAACGTACCGCCGTGACCGAATATCCGACCAAGTCACGCGCCACCCAGGGGGTTATCTCCATCAAGGTGAGCGAGCGTAATGGCCAGGTGGTCGGCGCCGTGCAGGTGGAAACCAGCGACCAGATCATGATGATCACCGATGCCGGCACGCTGGTGCGTACCCGCGTTTCGGAAGTCAGCGTGGTGGGCCGTAACACCCAGGGCGTGACGCTGATCCGCACGGCGGAAGACGAAAACGTCGTCGGTCTGCAGCGCGTGGCCGAGCCGGTGGAAGACGAAGAGCTGGACAGCCTGGAGCCGGGCGCGGAAGCGGTGGAAGAAGACACCACGCCGCTGGACGATGGCGACGACGCGGCTGAGCCGATGGATGACGACAACGTTTAAAGCAAAGGGCGTCGGCATGCCGGCACCATGATGCACTGAGACAAAAGGGTCTGGCAGCGATGCTAGGCCCTTTTTCAGTTATATGGTTTAATTGGCGCACCGAGCCGCCGGCCGCCGCGCCGGCGACAGCGTGCGCCGCCACTGACTTTCGTATGGTATCCGATTGAAATACTTAGCCTCTTTTCGAACTACGCTGAAGATATCCCGCTATCTGTTCCGGGTACTGGCGATTTTGCTGTGGTCGTTGGGTGCGCTGCTCACCACCTTTTATATTCTGAATATCCTGCATCAGAAAGAATCGGACATCCGGCAGGAGTACAACCTCAACTTCGACCAGGCGCAGGGCTACATCCGTCACTCCGCTGACATCATTCGCGACATCAAGTATATGGCGGAAAATCGCCTCAACGGTTCGGTCAGCGGCCTGGACATGTTCAGCGGCGTGATCCCCGGCAAGGGCAGCCCGCCGCAATTCTTTCCGCTGTACCCGGAGTCCAACTGCGCGCTGAGCACCACCTATCGCAGTTCGCTCGATTCGCTGAGCGGCCTGATCCAGTATTGGAAAGAGAACTTCGTGGCGGCCTACGATCTCAACCGGGTGTTCTTCATCGGCGGCGACAGCCTGTGTATGGCGGAATTCGGCGGCGGCAACGCGAGCGCCAATCGGGAAAACATGCTGAAGTTGCTGCACGAGCGCATTCTGAAATACCGCAACGCCAAGAATCTCGACAAAGACAACAACCTGTATTGGATCAGCCCCAGCGCGCAGCGGCCGGACGTCGGTTATCTGTACGTGCTGACGCCTCTCTATATCGGCAACAAGCTGGAGGCGTTGCTGGGCATCGAGCAAACCGTTCGGCTGGAAGATTTCGTTACCGCCGGCAACCTGCCGATCGGCGTCACGCTGCTGGATGAGAACAACGAGCCGGTGCTGCGCCTGGCGGATGGCGAACGCTATGCCGCTGCGCTCAACAGCTACCCCGAAGAGCATGCCTACTTCGGTTATGTCGACAATTACCGCGACCTGATCCTGAAGAAAGCGCTGCCGCCTTCTTCGCTGAGCATCGTCTATGCGCTGCCGGTGAAAAGCGTGGTGGAACGCTTCAAAATGCTGATCCTCAACGCGCTGTTGCTGAACCTGCTGTCGGCCATCGTGCTGTTCACGCTGGCGTGGCTGTTTGAGCGCAAGATGTTCCTGCCGGCGGAGGACAACGCGTTTCGCCTGGAAGAGCACGAGCAGTTCAACCGCAAGATCGTCGCTTCGGCGCCGGTGGGCATCTGTATCCTGCGCATCAGCGACGGCACCAATATCCTGAGTAACGAACTGGCGCACAACTACATCAACCTGTTGACCCACGAAGATCGCGATCGCATAACGCGCATCATTTGCGAACAGCAGGCGAATTTCGTCGATGTGATGACCAGCAACAACAACAACCTGCAGATCAGCTTTGTCCATTCGCGCTACCGTAACGAAGAGGTGGCGATTTGCGTGTTGGTGGACGTCAGCGCGCGCGTGAAGATGGAAGAGTCGCTGCAGGAGATGGCGGCGGCGGCGGAGCAGGCCAGCCAGTCGAAATCGATGTTCCTGGCCACCGTCAGCCATGAGCTGCGCACGCCGCTGTACGGCATTATCGGCAACCTTGATCTGCTGCAAACCAAGGCGTTGCCGCAAGGGGTCGATCGGCTGGTCAATGCGATGAACAACTCTTCCGGCCTGCTGCTGAAAATCATCAGCGACATTCTCGATTTCTCCAAAATCGAGTCCGAGCAGTTGAAGATTGAACCGCGCGAGTTCTCCTGTCTGGAGGTGATCACCCATATCGCCGGCAACTATTTGCCGCTGGTGGTCAAGAAACGTCTGGGGCTGTACTGCTTTATCGAACAGAACGTGCCGGAGCGCATCTTCGGCGATCCGGTGCGGCTGCAGCAGGTGCTCTCCAACCTGGTGAACAACGCCATCAAGTTCACCGATACCGGCTGTATCGTGCTGCAGGTCTGCAGCCGCGGCAGCTACCTGGAGTTCAGCGTGCGCGATACCGGCGTCGGCATCCCGGAGAAGGAGATTTCGCGCCTGTTCGATCCGTTCTTCCAGGTGGGGACCGGCGTGCAGCGTCATTTCCAGGGCACCGGCCTGGGATTGGCGATCTGCGAGAAATTGGTCAACCTGATGGACGGCGACGTCTCCGTCGAGTCCGAGCCGGGCCTGGGCAGCTTGTTCAGCATTCGCATTCCATTGTTTAACGCCCAGTTCCCGATCCCGCAGGCCAGCGATACCTGGCAGGGGCGTCGGCTGTGGCTGGATATCCGCAATCAGCGGCTGGAAAGCTACCTGATGGCGATCCTGGGCGGCTACGGCGCCGATATCCAGCGCTATGACGGGCAGGAGACCGCCGCGGGAGAGGTGCTGCTCAGCGATCATCCGCTGATGCTGGATGCGCCGCTGCTGGCTCAGATCCAATTCTCCACCGAGCATATTGGCCCATCACAGGAAACCCGGCCGGGCTATTGGATGCACAGCACCTCCACGCCGCGTGAAACGCTGACCTTGCTCAACCGGTTGTTCGGCGTCGGCAGCGGCGCGGCAGAGGCGCTGGTGCAGCTGCCGGTGCCCGCCAAGGCCAGCGCGGCGGACAACGGCGATATTCATCTGCTGGTGGTCGACGATCATCCGATCAACCGTCGCCTGTTGTCCGATCAGCTGGGATCGCTGGGATATCAGGTGGTGACCGCCAACGACGGCGTCGACGCGCTCGGCGTGCTGAAACAGCATCGCGTCGATATTGTGCTGACCGACGTCAATATGCCGAATATGGACGGTTATCGTCTGACGCAGGCGCTGCGGCAGATGCAGTTCAGCGCGCCGGTGATCGGCGTGACGGCGAACGCGCTGGCGGAAGAGAGGCAGCGTTGCCTCGAGGCGGGTATGGATAATTGCCTGTCGAAACCGGTCACGCTGGAGACGCTGGAACAGACGTTGGCTTACTACAGCCAGCAGGTGCGCTACAGCCGCAGCGAGGCTTGAAAAGCAAACAGGCACGGCGAATGCCGTGCCTGTTTGGCGTTAACCTGCCGTGAGTCAGGCGTTAATCTTTGTCCAACGGCGTCATGCTGACGGAGGAGAGGTAGTTGAGCAGGGCGATGTCGTTCTCGACGCCCAGCTTCATCATCGCCGATTTCTTCTGGCTGCTGATGGTTTTGATGCTGCGGTTGAGCTTCTTGGCGATCTCGGTCACCAGGAAACCTTCGGCGAACAGGCGCAGCACTTCGCTCTCTTTCGGCGACAGGCGTTTGTCGCCATAGCCGCTGGCGCTGATCTTCTCCAGCAGTTTAGAGACGCTTTCCGGCGTGAACTTCTTGCCTTTCTGCAGGGCGGCCAGCGCCTTCGGCAGATCGGTAGGCGCGCCTTGTTTCAGCACGATGCCTTCGATATCCAGATCCAATACCGCGCTCAGGATCGCCGGGTTGTTGTTCATGGTCAGCACGATGATCGACAACTGCGGATAGTGACGCTTGATGTACTTAATCAGCGTGATGCCGTCGCCATACTTGTCACCCGGCATCGACAGATCGGTGATCAGCACGTTGGCGTCCAGCTTGGACAGATTGTTGATCAGTGCGGTTGAGTCTTCGAACTCCCCAACGACATTCACCCATTCAATTTGCTCAAGTGACTTCCGGATGCCAAACAGTACGATAGGATGGTCATCAGCAATAATTACGTTCAGGTTATTCATGTTGTTGGCTACCTTGCTTCAGCAGTCTGCTGACGAAAAAATCAATCTGACTGATGTTATTCTCGATCTCGGGCGCATCACCTTCTGCGATGCGCTGTTCTAACGATTCGCACAGCTGCTTGCCGGGAAGCAGATTTAACATGGCAAACACGCCTTTCAGGCGATGTGCGGTTTGTGACAGCGCATTGAAATCACTGCTGCCCGCCTCAGTATACAGTTTTTTGACATCGTCGGGTACTGTATCGACAAACAGCCCATAGTAATCACTTGATTTCAATTGTTTTTCATAGAGTTGGATATCTTCTGAACTCAATGAAAGCGGGCTTTCTTCCTGTTCCAGCGCGGCCATTTGCTGTTCGATCAGTATCAGCACGGCGTCGATTAATGCGCCGTTCAGGTTGTAGTTCACCCGAATGTAGCGTTTATCCAGCGCTTGCCAACCCGGCTCATCGGTCGCCAGCAGCAGGGTGTAATCATCGGCTCGCTGCGGGTTATCGGTCAGCAGCACGTCATAATCGCGATTGACCGCGCGATCGTCGGCGACGAGGCAGTCGGCGCCGTAGGCCTGCAGCAGACGGGTCACGATGCCGCGCACTTCATCCGACGTGACGTCCAGCAGGGCGGTGACGCCGTCGAGCAGTTTTTCCTGCTCCTGCGGCTCTTTTTTCTCCATCTCCATGGCGACGCGAATGGTGTAGCGAGTGCCGATATCCACCTTGCTGCGAATGTCCAACTGGCCGTTAAGCTTCTTGCACAGCTGATTGCACAGGAAGAAGGTGAGGCCGGAACCGTGGTTGAAGCGGTCCACCAGCGTCTGGCTGAGGAACGGATAGTTGAGGTTGCTGATCTCTTCGTTGGAGATGCCGGAGCCGGTGTCGTTGATTTGGAAAATCAGGCGATCCGGGTGCTCGGGCTCATGGTCGACAACCAGGGAAATCTTGCCGCAGGCGGTGGTGATAATGGCGTAATGCACCAGCAGCGAGATCACCTTGCGCAGCGCGTTGGCGTCGCCGATATAGTTCTGCTCGACGTCCAGCTGGAAATGCTTGAACAGCGCCAGCCCCTTCTGATTAAGGGCGGGCAGGGCCTCCAACAGCAACTCGTCGATCATCGCCGTCGGGCTAAACGGCTCGCGCGAGGGTTGCCAGTCCTGGGTTTCCAGTCGGGTCAGCAGGGTGATGTTATCGATCAATTCCAGCACCGAAGCCGACGCCGCCGTCAGCTGGCCCAGCAGCGCCTGCTGCTGTTCCTCATCCGGCCGGCCGTGCAGACGATCGACCAGATCGTGCATCTGGCGTACCGGCTGATTCAGCTCAATGCCCAGGTTGTGCAGCATCAGCTTGCGCGCCTGAACGTTTTTGTCGTATTCGCGCCGTGCCTGCTGCAGCCGCTTGTTCACCATCACCTCTTTATCCTGATCGTGCATCAGGAACAGGTAGGTGTCCGGCGACAGCTGGCTGCGGAAGATGCGGATTTCATACACCTCGTTGTTGACCGTCGCCTGGATCACCCCGTGATGCTGTTCGGCCATATGGGCGATCTTTTGCAGACTGAGGTGCGGCAACAGGTGCTCGGCGATTTTATTGCTGGCGATCACCGCATTGTTGGCGAAGCTGTAGACCAGCAGGCCGGAAGGCAGGCTGGAGACGATTTCCTGATTCAGCGCGCGCTCGGCCTCCAGTTCCACCGCCATGTTTTCGCTCGGGCGAATGTACTGGCGGCGGATAAAGTAGATGCTCAGCATCGACAGCGCCAGCAGCAGCAAGTTGACCGCGATCAGCCAGATGTTGTTGCGCAGCAGGTCGATGGCCAGATTGATGGCCGAAACGCGATACACCACCTTCAGCGGCGCATTGGGCAGGGCGGCGCTGAACTCCACCCAGCCGCCGCTCATCGTCGCATGGGTGCCGAGGACGGTTTCCGCCGGGATGGTGCTGTCGTCGAGATCAACATCGTCCGGCTGCAGCAGGAAATTGGCGCGGGCCAGATTGGCCGGAATGATGTCGTTGATCGGCAAGTCGAAGGCGATCACCGTCGCCAGATGCCCTGGCTGATTGAAAGTGGTGCGAATCGAGAACGAATAGGCGTTCTGGAAGCGCTGCTTGCGCAGATCGGAAAAGCTCTCGCGCTCGTCGAGCATATTGGCCTGCTGCAGCATCTCGGCGCGGCGTTCGTCCGCCGAGGTGGTCAGGTAGCTTTCCCGAAAGCGCGAAGCCAGCTCTTTGAGCGGCTGGGTGGTGATCAGGCTGAGGCTGTTGTCCTGACCATTGAGGTAATACATGGCGTAGTTTTCGGTCTTGGCGCCCCAGCGGGTGTCCAGGTAATCCGAGATGTTGGCGATCATCGCCAGCGTGCTCTCGTCATGGCTGCCGAAGATCACCGCGTCGGTTTTCTTGTGCGGTTTCTCGATATAATAGACGTCGGGCCGCAGGCGGGTTTCCTGCAAACCGGGATCGACATTCTGCGCCGGCGCATTGCCGAATTTGTCATAGACCTGATAGGTCATATAGCGGTAGGTATCGATGCGCTTTTGCAGCGAACCGGCAATGCTGTTCAGCGCGTACTTCTTTTCCGCCAGCCAGGCGTTGGTGTAGTTGTAGCCATACAGGCCGATGCCGATCGTCAGCAGCACGATAAACAGCAGGAAGCAGCGGGTAATGTTGCTGGAGCTGATGGTCAATTGTTTATTTTGCATAGTGGCTGCGCATTCCTGAATCAGCGAGTGACGGCCCTGGCGCTGGCGGTCACCGCCAACAGCAGAGCGGCTACGCAGGCGAAAGCCACCGTCAGGCTGGAAAACTGAGCGATGAAGCCGATCAGCGCCGGGCCGGCCAGAATACCGGCATAGCCGACGGTGGTGACGGAGGCGATCGCCAAATTGGCCGGCATGTCGCGCTGGTTGCCTGCAGCGCTGAACAGGATCGGCACCACGTTCGAGGCGCCCAGGCCGACCAGCATGAAACCGACCAGCGACACGGTGGCGTGATTGAAGGCGATGGCCAGACTCAGGCCGAGAGCGGCGCACAGGCTGCCCAGCAGCAACACCCGGTAGCGGCCCAGCGAATTCACCACCCGATCGCCATTGAGGCGACCGAGCGTCATGGTGATGGAAAACAGCGCATAGCCCAGACCGGCCTGGCTGTGTTCGACGCCGCGCAATGTGGTGAGGAACAGCGCGCTCCAGTCGAGCATCGATCCTTCCGCCAGGAACATGATGAAGCAAAGAATGCCGATGAACATCACCCAGCCGCGCGGCAAGACGAACATTGGCCCGCCGTCGTCGGCGCCGCTCTCACGCAGCAGATGGCGGCTGGCGAGCGCCAGCAGCACTATCACCGCCAGTACGGTAAGCAGGGTGGATTGCAGCGGCGTCAGCCCCAGCCACAACAGCGCGCTGACGCCGCCGGCACCGGCAATGCCGCCGATGCTGAAGAAACCGTGAAAGCCGGACATCATCGCCTTGCCGCTGGCGCGTTCGACGATCACCGCCTGAACGTTCATCGCTACGTCGATCATGCCGATCGCCGCACCGAACAGCAGCAGCGCCACGGCCATGCCGCCGAGAGAGTCCATCAGCGCCAGCAGCGGCAGATCGATGCACAATCCCAGCCCCGCCATCAAGATCACCGCGCGGCAGCCCAATTTGCCGGTCAGGAAACCGGTCAGCGGCATCGCCAGCATGGAGCCGGCGCCGATACAGAGCAGCAACAGGCCGAGCGAGCCGTCGTCGATGCCGATGCGCGCTTTGGCGAAGGGGACCAGCGGCGCCCAGGCGGCCATGCCGAGACCGGCGACGAAAAAGGCCAGACGGGTGGCGATCTGTTGAGGAACGCCGGGCGTTTGCTGTTCATTGCACAAGGTGGCTGTCATGTAAGCGTCAGGATCTTGGGTCAAAAGAATGGTGAAAGTTACCGACAGTTTTTATCACAATCCGCGATCCGGGTCGAAAATATTCGAGCCTGACACATCCCTGGCGCCGCCTCTGCGCACCAGCCACAGCGCGATAGCCTGGACAATATAGTCCTTTTGCCGCTCGTCCAGTGCGACGCCCTGCGGTATGCCGTGCCACTTTTCCAGGCAGCCGCGGCAGCAGGTGGCGGTGGCGTGCTGGGCGACGAACACCGGGTGGCCACGCATCGGCGTTTGCTTGCCGTCGTTTTTAGGGTGGGCGGCGGCCAGGCGGCGATCGATAAAATCGCGGGCATGGCTGAGGATAAGGGGTAATCCCTTGCCCTCGAGATAAGCCTGGTCTTTGGCATTTAAACGGAAGCGAGCGCGGAAGGGGGAACTTTGCAGCCGCCGCCACAGCACGTCGGGTTGAAAGGGCATCATGAATTTTACTCGCTGAAGGTGCGCTTTTTTCAGATTACCAGAACTGAAACTCTGCGGCTAATTGTGCCTGCGGCGGGAAATAATCGGCAAGATAAAGCACGAAATGAAAAGCAAGCTCAATTTGTAGGCTAAGATAAGGGAAAAGATTAGCAATTAGTGCGGCGGTAAATTAGTGAAACTATATCATTGGGTTATTTATTTGCTTGCTATTTGTGCGAGTCGAAATTGTGAGGGGAGTATGGAGGGAAATAAAAAACCGGCCAGAAGCCGGTTAAAAGGAATGCAGAAATTATCTTCCGATAATGAAGGTAATAATGAAAATAATGATGATAGCGAAGTGATTATAGCGGCTGCGTGTGGGGAGAGTTTTGGCACAATGTGCTTATTGCCCGTCTCAATTGTATGGTTGGCTTTTTTTTCTTAAAGATATGTATAACTACATGATTTTTTATCAATTAATCTATTCTTTGTCTTTAAGTGCTTTATTTTGTTTGTCTGTAAGGTTTTGTGAAAGTTCGCGCGTATTTACATTTTGAAACCTTTATTAATTACACTGAAACACTATCGGATACTTGGTATCATTTTCTTTCTGGATTAATATAACCCTTGTTACCAGAATGGTAATGCACAGTCGTGCTAATAATGCTCGAAAAGGGCAGTGGCCGTAGCTCGACATAATTAACGAGGATAATAACGATGAAACTTCGAGTACTCTCTCTGATGGTACCCGCACTGCTGGTTGCAGGCACAGCAGGCGCGGCGGAAATCTACAACAAAGACGGTAATAAACTGGATTTGTACGGTAAAGTCGACGGTCTTCACTATTTCTCCAGCAACAACGGCGTGGACGGCGATCAGTCTTATATGCGTTTTGGCCTGCGCGGCGAAACGCAAATCAGCGATCAGCTGACCGGGTACGGCCAGTGGGAATATCAGGCGAACCTGAACCACGCTGAAAACCAGGACAACAAGAACTTCACCCGTTACGGCTTCGCCGGTCTGAAATTCGGCGACTATGGTTCCTTCGACTACGGCCGTAACACCGGCGTGCTGTATGACGTCGCGGCGTATACCGACTTGCAGCCTGAGTTCGACGGTATGACCTACGGCGCCGACCAGTTCATGTTCCAGCGTTCCAGCGGCCTGGCGACCTACCGTAACAACGACTTCTTCGGTCTGGTTGACGGCCTGAACTTTGCCCTGCAGTACCAGGGTAAAAACGGCAACGGCGAAGAGACCAACAACGGTCGTGACGTCCTGGGCCAAAACGGCGAAGGCTACGGTATGTCCATGAGCTATGACATGGGCTACGGCATCAGCGCCGCGGGCGCCTTCTTCAACTCTCGCCGCACCAGCGAGCAGAACGGCGCCGGCGCGTACCGCAATATTATGGGCCGCGGCGACAAGGCGGAAGGTTACTCCGGCGGTCTGAAATATGACGCCAACGACGTCTACCTGGCGGTGATGTTCACCCAGTCCTACAACGCGGCGCGTTTCGGCAGTTCCGACAGCAGCGTTTATGGCTACGCCAACAAGGCGCAGAGCTTCGAAGCCTACGCGCACTACCAGTTCGACTTCGGTCTGCGTCCGTTCGTGGGCTATAACCAGACCAAAGGTAAAGACCTGGGCCGCGCCGGCAACGGCAAGGACTACGGCGATCAAGATCTGGTCAAATTCGTCGACCTGGGTGCGACCTACTTCTTCAACAAAAACATGTCTACCTATGTTGATTACAAAATCAACCTGGTGGACAACAACGATTTCACCGACGCTGCCGGCATCAACACCGACAACGTGGTTGCCGTGGGCCTGGTTTACCAGTTCTAAGCACCAGCGTGTGAATGACACAGCGCGGCCTTCGGGCCGCGTTTTTTTTGCCGGTAAAAAGCACGGATTGATCCGTTGTCGGCATGGGAAGCGCTTCGGATCGCCTCCGCTCGGCCTACGCTGTCAGTACAGCAAACAGAACGGAGGTGATATGGAACTCAAGATCGATAAGGTGATCGAAACGGTGCTGTACGTCAGCGACATTGAACGCGCGGACGCTTTTTACCGGCAGGTGCTGAAGCTGCCGGCAATGGTCGCCAATGAACGGTTTCGCGCCTATAACGTCGGCGATCGGAGCGTACTGTTGCTGTTTATCGAGGGCGATTCGCTGCGCGGGGCGCACTATCCGACCGGGTTTATTCCCGCGCACGATGGCGTGGGGCCGGCGCATATCGGGCTGGCGGTGGCGAAAGAGCAACTGCCGCACTGGGAACGGCATCTGGTGGCCAACGGCGTGGAGATTGAGGGGCGAATGCGTTGGGAACACGGCGGGGAGAGCATTTATTTTCGCGATCCCGACGCCCACCTGCTGGAACTGGTGACGCCGGGCATCTGGGCCAATTACTGATCGAACCCGCCTAGCGCCAACATGTCCAACGCGGCATTCAGCACCTGCAGCGCGGCCTGCGGTTGCCGCTCTATCTGCACTCTGACGATGGCGCCGTCGATCAGCATCGCCAGCATTGCCGCCCGCTGTTCCCGCTGCGGCCCGGCGGGCAGGTGGCGCGCCAGTTCATACGCCATCTGCCGCTTATGCCGGCCGGCGATGTGCAGGCTTTCCGGCAGCAGATCGGCTATCTCCACCGCAGTATTGATAAACGCGCAGCCGCGAAAGCGCGGATCGTCGAACCATTCCGCCAGGCAGGGCGCCAGCGCCGGCAGCAACCCGCCGGTCTGCGCCACATGGCGGGCCAGTGATGTGCTGAACCAGCTGAGCCACTGCTGATGGCGATAGGTCAAAAACGCCGTAATCAAATCGTTCTTGCTGGGAAAGTGGCGGTAGAAGGTCACTTTGGTCACGCCAGATTCCTTGATGATGCGATCGATACCGGTGGCGCGGATCCCTTCTTGATAAAACAGATCGTGCGCCGTCAGCAGGATGCGCTGGCGGGCGGGCAAGGCGTTGAGATCGGCGGTCATCATTTTCTCCGGGGCGATTTTCGAGTGATTGTAGACAACTCTGTCTACTTGCGCTAGCGTAAAGGTGTAGACAGAGTTGTCTACATGCCTTCACTCAGGAGATGAACATGAGCATTAAACCCCCATTGCCGCCTTTTACCCGCGAATCCGCCATCGAGAAGGTGCGACTGGCGGAGGATGCCTGGAACAGTCGCGATCCCGAACGCGTATCGCAGGTGTACTCCCTCGATACCCACTGGCGTAACCGCGCGGAGTTTGTCGACGGCCGCGCGGCGGTGGTCGGCTTTTTGCAACGCAAATGGGCGAAAGAACTGGAGTATCGGCTGATTAAGGAGCTGTGGGCGTTTGACGGCGCGCGCATCGCGGTGCGTTTCGCCTATGAATGGCGCGACGATTCCGGCAACTGGTATCGCAGCTTCGGCAATGAAAACTGGGAGTTCAATCAGGAGGGGCTGATGATCAACCGCCATGCCTGCATCAACGACATGCCGATTCGCGAACAGGATCGGCGTTTTCATTGGCCGCTCGGCCGGCGCCCGGACGATGTTCCAGCGCTGAGCGATTTCGGTTTTTGAATCTGCTGGCACGCCGGCGATGGCCTCTTGAGTGCAAAAGCGCACCGATCGACAAAGGGGAATTTGTAGAAAAGCCTTCCCGCTTCTAGACTTAGGGAACAACAAATGCACTCCAAGAGGACAAGCTATGACGAAGAAGTTGGTTTTGGCCGTCGGCACCGCGGCGGTATTTTCCATTCTTGCCGGTTGCACCACCTATGATCGCGCAGCCAGTTATGTCAATGAGCCGGTGGTCAGCGATGTCAAAGTAGGGATGACCAAGCAGCAGGTGCGGGCTATCGCCGGTCCGCCGTCGACGTCCGCCACGCTGATCCATGCGCAGGGCACCTGCGACACTTATGCGGTGGCGCCGCGCGACGGCAAGGTGCAAACCTATTTTGTCAGCTACAACGACACGGGCCATGTCATGAACAAGGGCTATCAAACTTGTTCAGACTACGATTCTCAGCCGAAATAATTGCGTTTCGGCCGACCAAAAAAGTCTCGCTTGCGCGGGGCTTTTCATTTTTTAAGCGTTTAAGGCCTGAAGTTTAGGCAACTGCGCCGCCCATGCCATTTTTTTGCATCAAAACGATAGACATTTCATAACGGTATCGCTAATATCAGCGCCCATTGGAAGGATGGCCGAGTGGTTTAAGGCAACGGTCTTGAAAACCGTCGAGTGTAACAGCTCCCAGAGTTCGAATCTCTGTCCTTCCGCCAAATTCAGCCGGCTTAGCTCAGTAGGTAGAGCAACTGACTTGTAATCAGTAGGTCACCAGTTCGATTCCGGTAGCCGGCACCATGACAGAGGCCCCAGCAGCGATGCTGGGGCTTTTTGTTATGAGCTTTACACTTCCGCAGGAACAAACAGTATAGGTATTAACCTATAGCCGGGGTTTTATCAGCCGCGCGGAGCTTGGAACCTAGGGCATTTATCACTGAGGGATTGGGGGGGGATGTGGCTTATTCTGGCAGAAATATAGCCGGTGGACGAGCCGGCTATCAGATAGGGTTCAAATATCCGTGACCAGCCACTGATCCGCTTCTTCGAACATCTCTTCCAACATTCGGTTCAGCTTCTCACGATCGCTTTTGCTGGCGTCGGAGTTCAGGCCGTTGGCCTGCATCGGCTTCACGCGCACGTCAGCTTCCGGGAACAGTGCATGCACGCGTTTTTCCAGCTCGTTGCGAATAATCTCGGCGGCGTTGGGTAACCCAGCGACGTTGCGTTTGTCGTACACCAATTCTACAAACATGACTCACCTGTAAGCACTGATTTAATGTACAGTATTCTGGCCTGAGGAAGGCCGGTTGGCAAGAGGGGGCGTGGAATTTTGCATGATGCGTTCATTCTTGCGCGGCGTGTGGTACATCCTGCAGCTGAATCACCAATTCCGCCAGGCTGGTGGCCTGCATTTTCTCCATCACTTTTGCCCGGTGAACCTCCACGGTGCGCAGGGCGATATTCAACCGCTCAGCCATTTCCCTGTTCATCATGCCCCGCACCACCAGCTGCGCAATGTCGCGTTCTTTCGGCGTGAGCGTGCGGTAGCGGCCGCAAGTTTCATGGCGTTGCCAGGCCTCGGCGGAGACCTGCTGCGCCCGTTCGAGGGCGGCGATCAGCGGTTCAGCGGCGATCGGTTTTTGCAGGAAGTCCACCGCGCCGTACTTCATCTGCTCCACCGCCATCGGCACGTCGCCATGGCCGGACAGGAACACCACCGCCAGCGTGCTGCCGCGGCGGCGCAGCTCCCCGTAAACCTGGTGACCATCGAGCTTCGGCATCCGCATGTCCAGCAAGACGATCCCGGTCTGAAACAGGTCCGCCTGCGCCAGAAAATCGGCGCTGTCATTCCAGCATTGCACGCCGTGGCCGAGGCTGGTCAGCAAAAAATGGCAGGCGTCGGTGACGGCGACGTCATCATCCACCAGATAAATTAGCGACATGGTTTTCCTCGTTATCCAATATGAAATGCAGCGTTACGCACAGCCCGTTGCGGCTGTCGGGAGCCGGGCGGTTAGCCAGGCGGATTTCGCCGCCGCCATAGCGGGACAGGCGCCGGCAAATGGCTAACCCCAGCCCCATGCCGCCGGCCTTGGTGGTGTTGAAGGGGCGAAAAGCCTGTTCCAGCCCGGCCGTTGTCATGCCGCCCGCGTTGTCCTGCAGATGCAACTCCATCGCCCGTTCGCTCTTGGCGGCGGAAAGCCAGACGGCATTGGCCCCGGCCTGCGCCGCATTCAGCAGCAGGTTCGCCAGCAACTGTTCCAGCAGCGCCGGCGGCAGGGTTAGCGTCAGCGAAGGCGCCACGTTATTGAACAACGTCAGGTCGGGATAGCGCTGCGTCAGGCGCAGCAGCGTCCACACCCGCTCGGCGGTTTCGCTTACCGCGGTGGGGCGCCAGCGCGTTTGGTCTATCGCCTCCGCGGTGGGCTGCACCCACTGGCGCAGGTTATGAATCGTCTCGCCGCCGCGCTGCGCCTGCCGGTCGATATTTTCCAGCGGCCCCAGCAGCGGATGCCCGGCGTCCGTGTTGCGCAGTTGGATCAGGCACCCCTGCGCATAGTGGCGAATGGCCGCCAGCGGCTGGTTGAGCTCGTGCGCGAAGCCGGAGGCCATCTCCCCCAGCACGTTCAGCTGCCTGGCGTTTTCCAGCGCCCGTTCCTGCCGCCGCAGTTGCTCGTCGGCGCGGAGCAGCTGTCGCCCGCGTCGGCGCACCAGCAGCGCGATCCAGATATGGTTGACGATCAACAGCGCCAGCAGCGCCAGCGACAGGCCGACGGCCGTCTGATGCTGGATCAGCCAGCTCTTGATATCCAGCCATAGCCGCCGCTGTTCCGGGTGCTGATTGACGGCGCGCAGCAGCGTTTCCACCTCGCTGGTCGAGGCCGGTGCGCCCCACAGGAAGGGAGACTGGGGCGGTGCGGTCAGCAAGGCTCTCGCCACCGCATCCACCAGTGAGTTATCCAGGCCGGGCAGGGCGGCGAACGACCAGTTGGGATAAAGCGGCGTGCTGGTGACGCAGGGAGCCGACGTGGCCTGTTGCAGCAGCGGGCGAAAATCCGCCGGGTTGATCAGGCCTTCCTTGCCCATTTTCTCCAGCAGGCAGACCGGGACGATGGCGGCCTGAATGGCGCGCTCGCGCAACAGATAGAGCAGGGCGTCGGCAGGGAAACCGGTAAAGCGCAGGTGAAAATCGCGCTCGGGCCGTATGCCGGCGTCGCTGAGCGCCTTATAGCCGGTCAGATAGCCGCCGAAGGCCTGCGGATCGATGGCGCCCACCGTTTTGCCCATCAGCGCCTGCGGCGTCGTAATGCCGCTGTCGCGCCGCACCAGAATCACGCTGCCGATGATGTTGCCCGTTGCCCGATCGCCGTTGGCGGCGCGCAACGACGCCAGCCAGCGCAGATGATAGTGGCTGTTCAGCTGCACAAACTGCGCCGGATTAGTGACCACGAACTGCACGCTGCCCCGATTGACCGCTTCGCGCATCTGCGCCAGATCGAGCGGCCGCAGGCGGAAGCGTTCTCCGCCGACGCTGCCGTTGAGCCTGTCGATCAGCGGCTGCCAGTCACGCTCGGTCGCCGCATCGCCGCGCATCGCCAGCACGCCGACCGACCACTCGCCCGCCTGTGCCGCCATCCCCCAGCCGAGACTGAACAGCAGTAATAACACGACCCTCACGGCCCCTCCTGATGGGCAATTTGCCTGCCGCCACTTGTTTTAGATCAACGTTGGGTTCGGTATGTGGTTAACCACAATAGAGCTGAGCCCAATGTCATTTTTACACTGTAAATCATCGACATTGTTTATTCATCTAACGGGCATCAATAGCGTGATCGGGGTGATGCCCAGGGCGTGGGAGAGGCGCATGGATTTCGGTAAACGGCAGTTTTTGCAGCGGCTGGGCGTGTTGACGGCGGGGGCTTCGCTGATCCCCGTGGCGGAGGCCGGGCTGACGTTAGCGCCGACGCGGCGCGAGGGGGATGCCAGCCGCCGCTACGCGATGCTGATCGATCTGCGGCGCTGCGTTGGGTGCCAGGCCTGTACCGTCAGTTGTGCCATTGAAAACCAGACGCCGCACGGCGAGTTCCGCACCACGGTAAACCAGTACCAGGTCAGTCTCGAAGGCGAAGCGGTGGCGACCAACGTGCTGCTGCCCAGGCTGTGCAACCACTGCGACAACCCGCCCTGCGTACCGGTGTGCCCGGTGCAGGCCACCTTCCAGCGCGAGGACGGGATCGTGGTGGTCGACAACAAACGCTGCGTGGGTTGCGCCTATTGCGTGCAGGCCTGCCCGTACGATGCCCGTTTTATCAATCACGCCACCCAAACGGCGGACAAATGCACCTTCTGCGTACACCGGCTGGAGGCGGGATTGCTGCCGGCATGCGTGGAGTCGTGCGTGGGCGGGGCGCGGATCATCGGCGATATGCGCGATCCGCACAGCACGCTGAGCAAGCTGCTGCGGCGTCACGAGGCCGAGATCAAAGTCCTCAAGCCGGAGAACCAAACCGCGCCCCACGTGTTTTATCTGGGGCTGGATGATGCCTTCGTCACGCCGCTGCCGGGGCGGGCGCAGGTCGCCTTATGGGGAGAGGGACGATGAGCCGCCAACTGATGATCGCAGAGGTTTTGAGCCAGCCGCAGGCGGTGAGCTGGCTGCCGTGGGCCGTGCAATATTTCTTCTTTATCGGCATTGCCGCCTGCGCCGCGCTGCTGGCCTGCGTGTGGCGCTGGCGCGGTGGAGACAACGCCGCACATTTGGAGCGCGCGGCGCTGTTTATCGGGCTGACGTGCGCCATCACCGCGCCGCTGGCGTTGACCGCCGATCTGCATCAAACCGCCCGTTTCTGGCATTTTTACGCCTACCCGACGCCCTGGTCGTGGATGCCGTGGGGCGCGCTGTTCTTGCCGTTGTTTACCTTGCTGATCGGCCTGTGGTTTATCGCGATTGAATTTACACGGCTGACGGGCAGACCGGTTGCGCTGTTGCGTGGGATCGCGCCCGCCTGCGCGCTGGTGGCTATCGGCCTGCTGTTGTACACCGGGCGCGAGGTTTCCGTCGTGCGCGCCCGCCCAATCTGGTTCAGCTACGCATTTCCGATCGTGATGTTCCTCAGCGCGCTGCAGGCGCTCTTGGCTCTGTTGCTGTTGGCGATGCGCAAACGGCCCGGCCTGCAGGCGCCGCTGGCGCGCGGGATGCTGCTGACGCTGCTGCCGCTCGGCGGGGCGATCCTGCTGTGGGTGTGCGGCGATACGCTATCCGGCGCGGCGGTACGCCACTGGCTGCAGACGCAGGCGACGGCGCGCCAGTATGCTGCCGGCTGGATCGCGCTGTGGGGGCTGGCGCTGGCGTGGGCCGCCTGGGCGGCCTATCGACGTTTGCCGCGCGGCGGCGCGCCGCTGCTGGTGGCCTGCGCGCTGGGGCTGAGCTGGCTGATGCGCTGGACGCTGTTGATTGAGGTGCAGACCATCCCGAAATACAACGCGTCTTATTCCCCCTATAGCCTGCCGCTTGGTACCGATGGCTTGCTGGCGATCGTCGGCACCTTCGGGCTGTGGCTGGCGTTAATGATCATGGTGCGTGAAGCACAGGCGTTTTTACTGCGGAGAAAACAACATGGCTAAACTCACCCGGCGTCAGTGGTTGAAAGTGGGCCTGGCCTTCGGCGGGCTGTCCGCTTTCGGCCTGAGCTATCGCGAGGTCGCCAAACGGGCGATCGACGGCTTGATTCACGGCACCTCAGGGCGCGTGGCTCTGGATCGCATCAACGGCAACTCTCTGCAGCCCGAAGGGCGGGCAGTGCCGGAATGGCAAGGCAATCCGCAGCAGGCCATCTCGATGACCCAGTGCTTCGGTTGCTGGACGCAATGCGGCGTGCGGGTGCGGGTGGACAGGCAGACCGATCGGGTATTGCGTATCGCCGGTAACCCGTATCATCCGCTGTCTCAGGAGCGGCACCTCGACTCTGCGTTGCCGCTGCAGGACGCGTTTGCGCAGCTGGGCGGGGAGAGCGGCCTCGACGCGCGTTCCACCGCCTGCGCGCGGGGCGCTACGCTGCTGGAGGGGCTTTACAGCCCGCTGCGCGTGCTGGAGCCGATGAAACGCGTCGGCAAACGCGGCGAGGGCAAGTGGCAGCGCATCAGCTTCGAGCAGTTGATCGCCGAAGTGGTGGAGGGCGGCGATCTGTTCGGCGAGGGGCATGTGGACGGCCTGCGGGCGATCCGCGATCTGGAAACGCCGATCGATGCCCGACAGCCGGGGCTGGGGCCGAAAGCCAACCAGCTGCTGGTGACCAACGCCGGTGATGACGGGCGCGACAGCTTCCTGCGGCGCTTCGCCCAGAACAGCTTCGGCAGCAAAAATTTCGGCGCGCACGGCGCTTACTGCGGGCTGGCCTACCGCGCCGGTTCCGGCGCGTTGATGAACGATCTGGACAAGAATCCGCACGTGAAACCGGACTGGGAACAGGTCGAATTCGCGCTGTTTATGGGCACCTCGCCGGCGCAGTCCGGCAACCCGTTCAAGCGGCAGGCCCGGCAGTTGGCCAGCGCCAGATTGCGCAGCGAATTCCGCTACGCGGTAGTGGCGCCGGCGCTGCCGTTGACCACCACGCTGGCGGACGATCATGGCCATTGGATCCCGATATTGCCGGGCACCGACTCGGCGCTGGCGATGGCGATGATCCGTTGGATCCTCGACAATCGGCGTTATCAGGCCGGTTATCTCGCCATCCCGTCGGAGGCCGCTATGCAACGCGCCGGCGAGAAGAGTTGGACCAACGCCACGCATCTGGTGATCGCCGAGAGCGAGCACCCGTTGGCGGGGCAGCATCTGACGCTGGCCCATCTGAACGGCGCCGAGTCGGCGTCGCCGCTGGTGGTCAACGGCGCGGGGGAACTGGTGGCGGCCGAGACGTGCGACAGCGCCGAGCTGTGGGTAACCCGCACGGTGACGCTGCACGACGGCGCGCAGGTGGCGGTGAAGAGCGGCTTTCAGTGTCTGAAAGAGGCGGCCGACAAGCTGTCGCCGGAAGCCTACAGCCGGGAATGTGGCGTACCGGTGGCGCGCATCGCGGCGCTGGCCGAGGCCTTTACCGCCCACGGGCGCAAGGCGGCGGTGATCGCCCATGGCGGGATGATGGCGGCGAACGGGTTTTACAATACCTGGTCGGTGATGATGCTCAATGTGTTGATCGGTAACCTGAGCCTGGCGGGCGGGGTGTTCGTCGGCGGCGGCAAATTCAACGGTTTCGCCGAGGGGCCGCGCTATAACCTGGTCGAGTTTCCCGGCCTGGTAAAACCGAAGGGGTTGAATATCGCGCGCAGCAAGGCCGCCTATGAAACCTCCGACGAATACCGCGAAAAAGTGGCGGCGGGCGTTTCGCCCTGGCCGGCCAGGGCGCCCTGGTATCCGTTCGTCGCCGGGCAGTTGACCGAGCTGCTGACGTCGGCGCTGGCGGGATATCCGTACGGGCTGAAAGCCTGGATCTCGAACATGACCAACCCCCTGTACGGTATCGCCGGGTTGCGCGGCGTGGCGGAAGAGCGGCTGAAAGATCCGGCGCGTTTGCCGCTGTTTATCGCCATCGATGCGTTTATCAACGAAACGACGGCATTGGCCGACTATATCGTCCCGGACACCCATAACTTTGAGAGCTGGGGATTCAGCGCCCCCTGGGGCGGCGTCGCCAGCAAGGCCACCACTGCGCGCTGGCCGATAGTGACGCCGGCGACCGCGAAAACGGCGCAAGGGCAGCCGATCTCCATGGAGGCGTTTTGCATCGCCGTCGCCAAACGCCTGGCGCTGCCGGGGTTCGGCGATCGCGCTATCGGCGACGGCCGGGGCGGGCTGCTGCCGCTCAACTGCGCCGAGGATTATTATCTGCGCGCCGCCGCCAACGTGGCGTTTGCCGGCAAGGCGCCGGTGCCGGCCGTGAGGGAGGAAGAGCTGGCGCTGAGCGGCGTCGATCGCTTGTTGCCGCAGCTTGCGCAGACGCTGCGCGCCGATGAGATCGGCCGCGTGGCGTTTATCTACAGCCGCGGCGGCCGCTTCGCCGGTCATGACAGCGGCCGCCGCGACGGCAGCGTGGGCAACCGCTGGGAGAAGCCGCTGCAGATCTGGAATGCGGAAGTGGCGAAGCACCGGCATGCGATTACCGGCGAGCGTTTCAGCGGCTGCCCAACCTGCTACCCGGCGCGTTTGTCTGACGGCCGTGCGGTGGAAGAACTCTACCCTGAGCGGCAGTGGCCGCTGCGGCTGATGTCCTTCAAATCCAATGTGATGAGCAGCTCCACCGCGGTGATCCGGCGCCTGCACGACGTGAAGCCGGTGAACCTGGTGGCGCTGAACCCGGCGGACGGGGCGCGTTTCGGCATTCAACACGGTGATTGGGTGAGCATCAGCACCCCGGGCGGCAGTCGGGAGGCGCAGATCAGTCTGCTGGCGGGGGTGATGCCCGGCGTGATCGCGGTGGAACACGGCTACGGCCACCGGGAGATGGGCGCCAGCCAGCACTACCTGGACGGCGAGCCGCTGGCGATGGATAAGCGCATTGCCGCCGGCATCAATCTCAACGATCTGGGGTTTGCCGATCCGACGCGCGAAGTGCCGAACACCTGGCTGGACTGGGTGACCGGTGCGGCAGTGCGCCAGGGGATTCCAGCGACCATCGTCAAGCTTTCCGCGTAAACGGCAGACGAAAAAAAACCTGCTGTAACAGCAGGTTTACGGCGCGGGGGTTTTAAGCCTGCGTAAGCAGCTGCAAAAAGCGGCTCAGTGCGGCAAAAGGCGGCTCGCTGTTGCGCCAGAAGACGCCCACACTGCCTTTTTGCTCAATCTTCGGCAGATTCAGGATCGCCAACTGCCCCTGACTGGCATAATGCTGCGCCAGCCGTAGAGAAAGAATGGAGATCATATCGCTGCTTTGCAGTAGGTTGGTACTGACGTTCATTGATGCCGATTCAACCGTGTTTTCAGGCAGCATCACGCCGTTATCTGCCAGCGCATTATCAATGCTGAGGCGGATGGGTGTGCCGGTCGGCCAGACAATCCAGCGCCAGTGGGTGAGATCGTGCCAGGTGAGGGTGGTGGATTTTGCCAGCGGGTGGTGAGGGCGGGCAACAAAACACACCGGTTCGGTGTAGAGCACTTGATAGTTGAGCGGCAGTTGCAGCGCCCGCCCGCCAACGCGGCCCACGACGACGTCCACCGCGCCCGCGATCAGATCGTGCAGCAGCGGGGTCATTACTTTTTCCTCAATATTGAGATGAAGCGTCGGCATTTCCTGCAGTAGGCTCAATATGGCCTGTGAAACGCAGTCGGTGGCGACCGGTGAGCAGCCGATTTTCAGGCTTCCCACTAGCCCGCCTTGTTTAAAGCGGGCGATTTCAGACTGCGAACGTTCCAGGTCATTGATCAAACGCTGCGCATGCTGAAGCAGCAGTTTCCCCCCTTCGGAAGGGCGCAGCCCTTTGCTATGCCGCTCAAACAGTGTGATCCCAATCTCATCTTCGAGCTGCGATAACCATTTTGACAGAGCAGGTTGGGAGATGTTCATCATCCGGGCAACGTGGGTCAGATTTCCCTGTTCACCCAACGCCACCAACATTTGCAGATGGTGCAGTTTCATTTTCTGCGCCCAGTTCGCCATTTGTTATAACTCTCAGGTTATGTCTCTGTCTGAAAAGCCATTGTACATTTTATCGCTAAGAATACAAATTCATAACATATATAAAACAAGACAGACATCTACCTACCTGCACCGAGGCGCTCACTATGACTCAACGGCGTGATTTACAAGCACTGATCGACGCTGCTCCCATCGGTAAGACGCAGTGGCGCGTTATCATCTGCTGCTTTTTAGTGGTGATGCTGGATGGTTTTGACACCGCCGCCATTGGTTTCATCGCACCTGACATCCGCACCCAGTGGCAACTGACCGCCGGCGAACTGGCGCCGCTGTTTGGCGCGGGGCTGTTGGGGTTGACGGCGGGCGCATTGCTTTGCGGCCCGCTCTCTGACCGCTTTGGCCGCAAGCGCGTCATTGAACTTTGCGTGGCGCTGTTTGGTGCGCTGAGCCTGATTTCGGCCTTCTCCCCCGATCTGCCAACGCTGATCGTTTTGCGTTTTCTCACCGGCCTGGGGTTGGGGGGCGCGATGCCGAACACCATCACGATGACCTCTGAATATCTGCCTGCTCGCCGCCGTGGCGCGCTGGTCACGCTGATGTTCTGCGGTTTCACGCTCGGTTCGGCCCTGGGCGGGATCGTCAGCGCCCAACTGGTGCCGGTGATGGGGTGGCAAGGCATTTTGGTGCTCGGTGGCGTTTTGCCGTTGATGCTCTTTGTGGTGCTGCTGTTTGCCCTGCCGGAATCCCCTCGCTGGCAGGTCCGTCGCCAACTGCCGCACAAGGTGATTGCCAAAACGGTCAGCGCCATCACCCGAGAGTGCGATGAAGAGACTCATTTTTACCTCAACGAAGCCGCTGCGGTGGCCAAAGGGAGCATCAGCCCGCTGTTTGCAGGCCGCCAGCTGCGCATTACTCTCATGCTCTGGGTGGTTTTTTTTATGAGCCTGTTGATTATCTATCTGCTCTCCAGTTGGATGCCGACGCTGCTTAACCATCGCGGTATAGATCTGCAGCACGCCTCTTGGGTGACCGCCGCTTTCCAGATGGGCGGAACGCTGGGGGCGCTGGGGCTGGGGGTGTTGATGGACAAATACAATCCCTTCCGGGTTTTGGCGGCGAGCTACGCCCTGGGCGCCGTGTGTATCGTCATGATTGGCCTGAGCGAGAACGGCCTGTGGCTGATGGCGCTGGCCATCTTCGGCACCGGCATCGGCATCAGCGGTTCGCAGGTTGGGCTGAATGCCTTGACCGCCACGCTCTATCCGACACAAAGCCGGGCGACCGGCGTCAGCTGGTCCAATGCCATTGGCCGCTGCGGCGCGATTGTCGGCTCGCTTGCCGGCGGCGTGATGATGGCGATGAATTTCTCATTCGAAACGCTATTTTTCATTATTGCCGTGCCGGCGGCGTTCAGTACGGTGATGTTAATTCTGCTGACGGCTGTTGTTCGCCAGCCGGCCCCAGCCCCTGATACGTTGCCTCGCGCAGCGTCGTGAATGAAAAGGAGAATCCCTATGCCTGAACGCAATCAGGATGTTAACCCCAGCCGTCAGCAGTTCTACCGGCATATTTCCGCGCAGAATCTGACCCCATTGTGGGAGTCACTGCACCATTTGGTGCCGCAAACGCCGAATGCAAACTGCGCTCCGGCTTACTGGAACTATCAGGAGATTCGCCCACATCTTCTGGCCAGCGGCGAGTTGATTGGCGCCAAAGAGGCGGTTCGCCGCGTGCTGGTGCTGGAAAACCCGATGCTGCGCGGACAGTCCTCCATCACCCCGACGTTGTATGCCGGATTGCAGTTGATCATGCCGGGTGAAGTCGCGCCGAGCCATCGCCATAATCAGTCGGCATTGCGTTTTATCGTCGAAGGGAAAGGGGCATTTACCGCCGTTGACGGTGAACGTACGCAAATGCATGAAGGCGACTTCATTTTGACGCCGCAGTGGTGCTGGCACGATCACGGTAATCCCGGCGAGGAGGCGGTGGTATGGCTGGATGGGCTGGATCTGCCGCTGGTGAACTTGCTGGGTTGCGGTTTCGCGGAGGACTATCCGCAAGAACAGCAGCCCGTGACGCGCCAGGAGGGGGATTATTTACCTCGCTATGCGGCCAATATGCTGCCGTTGCGCCATCAGAAAGGCAACTCGTCGCCTATTTTCAACTACCGCTACGATCGCAGTCGGGAAGCGCTGCACGACCTCACCCGCTTGGGGGAAGTCGACGAGTGGGATGGCTACAAGATGCGCTACGCCAACCCGGTGACCGGCGGCTATCCCATGCCCTCGATGGGCGCCTTCCTGCAACTGCTGCCGAAAGGCTTTTCCTCACGGAAGGCGCGCACCACGGACAGCACCATTTACCACGTGGTGGAAGGGCGCGGCCAGGTCAGCATCGGCAACGAAACCATTCACTTTTTGGCAAAAGATATCTTTGTGGCGCCGACCTGGTTCGATGTGTCGTTTCAGGCGGACGAAGACACCGTGTTATTCAGTTTTTCGGACCGACCGGTTCAGGAAGCCCTGGGACTGTTCCGTGAAGCACGTTATTAATTTGGGAGAGACAAAATGACGCAATACGTATTTTCACCGCAAGCCCCCGTGACTGTTCCTGTCGTGGGGAGTGATAAGCAGTTTCCCGTGCGCCGTGTTTACTGCGTCGGGCGCAACTATGCCGCGCATGCCCGCGAAATGGGCTTTGACCCGGATCGTGAGCCACCGTTCTTCTTCTGCAAGCCTGCCGATGCGGTGGTGCCGGTGGCGGCCGACGAAACGCTGGCGTTGCCGTATCCGTCGCAAACCGACAACTATCACTACGAAATCGAACTGGTGGTGGCAATTGGTAAACGGGGGAGTGATATTCCACTGGACAAGGCGCATGAATACATCTGGGGATATGCTACGGGCCTGGACATGACCCGCCGCGATCGGCAGATGGACATGCGTCAGATGGGGCGCCCATGGGAAATCGGCAAGTCATTCGATCTTTCTGCGCCCATCGCGCCATTGCATAAAGCCGGCGACAGCGCAGACGTGAGTAGCGCACCTATCTGGCTGCAGGTCAACGGCAGCGATCGCCAGCGCAGCGACATCCGTCATCTGATCTGGTCGGTGAATGAAACCATCAGCTATCTGTCCGGCTTTTTTGAGCTGCAGCCCGGCGATCTGATTTTTACCGGAACGCCGGAAGGGGTGGGCGCGGTGGTGAAAGGCGATGTGATTACCGGCAATGTAGAAGGGCTAACCCCTATCGCCGTGAAGATTATCTGAGGCTGATTCAGAGGTGAATGATGAAGCTGTACAGTTTCTTTAATAGCTCAGCGTCCTACCGCGTGCGCATTGCGCTGGCGCTGAAAGGCATCCATTACCAGACGGTGGGCGTCAATATCCGCATTGGGCAACAGAATGAGCTGGCTTATCGGCGAATGAACCCGGTCGGGCTGGTGCCGACGCTGCTCACGGACGACGGTGAGTTTCTCAGCCAGTCGCTGGCGATTACCGACTGGCTGGATCGCCATTTTCCTCAGTTGCCGTTGTTACCGACGGCCGATCCGGCGCGCAGCCGGATACTGGAAATCGTCTATGTCATCGCCTGCGATATTCACCCGGTAAATAACCTGCGGGTTTTACGCTACCTGAGTGAAGAATTGAAGGTGAGTGACGAAGAGAAAAAACGCTGGTATGCGCACTGGATCCGCCAAGGACTGAGCGCCGTAGAACAGTTGTTGCTCCAGAGGCCGCCAGGCCCCTTCTGCGTTGGTGATACCCCGACGTTGGCGGACTGCTGCCTGATCCCTCAGTGGGCGAATGCCCTGCGGATGGGGTGCGATCTGAGCGGGTACCCGCGCTGTAAAGCGGTTTACGACGCCTGTACTCGGCTCCCGGCATTCATCGCCGCGGCGCCAGAAAACCAACAAGACAAAATCTCAGCCTGATCCCGAAAGGAGGAAAACAATGGCTAAAGTGATGCGCGCAATTATCGTGGGTGGAGGCATTGGCGGTGCAGCGACTGCGCTCTCGTTGGCTCGCCAGGGGATTAAAGTGATGTTGCTGGAAAAGGCGCACGAGATTGGTGAGATTGGGGCGGGCATTCAGCTCGGACCCAACGCCTTTTCCGCGCTGGATAGCCTGGGTGTGGGCGACGTTGCACGCGAGCGCGCCGTCTTTACCGATCACATAACCCTGATGGACGCGGTAAACGCCCAGGAGGTAGTGCATATTGAGACCGGGCAGGCATTTCGCGATCACTTTGGCGATCCCTATGCGGTTATCCATCGGGTGGATATCCACGCATCCGTCTGGGAAGCGGTATTAACCCATCCGGATGTGGAATACCGTACCTCAACGCAGGTGGTGAGTATCAGCCAAACGACGGATGATGTGACGGTATTTGATGAGCAGGGCAATCGCTGGACGGCGGATATTCTGATCGGCTGTGACGGCGTGAGATCGGTTGTGCGCCAGTACCTACTGGAGGATGCGCCGCGGGTGACCGGACATGTGGTTTACCGCGGCGTGATTGATTGCGATGAGATGCCGGAGGATTTACGCATTAACGCGCCGGTGCTGTGGGCGGGGCCGCACTGCCATCTGGTGCACTACCCGCTGCGCGGGGGGAAGCAATATAACCTGGTGGTGACGTTCCATAGCCGTCAGCAGGAGGAGTGGGGGGTGAAGGACGGCAGTAAAGAGGAGGTGCTCTCCTATTTTTCCGGTATTCACCCGCGTCCGCGTCAAATGCTGGATAAGCCGACCTCGTGGCGCCGCTGGTCAACCGCCGATCGTGAGCCGGTGGAGAAATGGGGCAACGACCGTATCACGCTGGTGGGAGATGCAGCACACCCGGTGGCACAGTATATGGCGCAGGGAGCCTGCATGGCGCTGGAGGATGCGGTAACGCTGGGTAAAGCGCTGGAAGAGCATGGAGGGGATGCGGCAAAAGCGCTTGCTCTGTACGAGTCGGTACGTATTCCACGCACGGCGCGCATCGTCTGGTCAACCCGTGAGATGGGCCGTGTTTATCACGCCGCAGGCGTTGAGCGCCAGGTGCGTAATCTGTTATGGAAAGGCAAATCTCAGGCGGAATTTTATCGCGGAATGGAATGGCTGTATGGCTGGAAAGAAGAAAACTGCCTGCAGCCGCGCTGAGAGAGAGGCCTTGCCCGGGCCTCCGCTAGCGCATGGGCCAAACCGGTGCGGCCTAATCCTCTCAATATGCAGACGAAAAAAAACCTGCTGTAACAGCAGGTTTTCTTAAATTTGGTCGGCATGAGAGGATTCGAACCTCCGACCCCCGACACCCCATGACGGTGCGCTACCAGGCTGCGCTACATGCCGACGCTATGAAAAATCATACTACCGATTCCCGATGTTAATGCAAGCGCCTCGCCACTTGATTGCTTTAGTTTTAAGCAGTTAGTTGGCGATAAAGCGTTTTACATCGGTCAGCACCTGCAACAGCAGAGCAAGCTGCGGTTTCTCGTCTTTTATTTCATCGCCGTTCTGATCGTAGACGCGATAGTTGCCGCTGTTGTCCAGCATCAGCGTCTGCGTCGGCGTGATGATCACCAGCTGATTGCCATCGCCGGTAGCGATCCAGTCGTTGCGGCGCTGGGCGGTGAACAGATCTTCGCCCTGCGAATAGTCTTTCGGCGCGGTCTTCACGTGCAGCAATCGTTGCATCAGGGTGCGCATCACGTCGTTATGGCCGGTCAGCTTGCTGATGGTCTGCGCCGGGGTGCCCGGCCAGTGGATCACCAACGGCACCTGCAGCTGCGCCTGGTTGAAGCCGGTGCCGGCGCCCCATTGGCCTTTGCCGCTGTCGTTGAACTCGACGCCGTGCTCGGCGGTGATCACCACCACGGTTTTATCCAGCAGGCCACGCTGTTTCAGGGTGTCCAGCACCTGGGCTATCTGGGCGTCCACGTCTTGCGCGCCGGTGCGATAGCGCCGAATAAAGTCGGCCGGCGCCGGGGTTTTGTCGCCTTCGACAGCCTCGGCGCCGCTGAAGCTGATATAGGAGAACCACGGCTCTTTGCTACCCTGATCCGCCAGCCAACGCTGCCATTGCTGCGTGGTTTGCGCGTCGCTTTGCGGCGCCGGCGTCGGCAGCGAGAAGTCGGTCAACAGCGCCTGACGGTACAGGCTGGCGTTGAAGCCATCGGAGGAGAACAGCCCCAGCTGGTAGCCCCGATCGCCGAGCGCAGCGATCAGCGCCGACGGCTTGCGGCCGGCGAGCACGCTGTCCAGATAGGTCGGGGAAATGCCGTAGAACAGGCCGAACAGCCCGGTATCGGCATGGTTGCCCGAACTGTAATGATCGCTGAAACGCACGTTTTCCTGGGCGAAGCGCGTCAGCGCCGGCATATCCTGCGCCACGTCTTTGGCGCGAATGCCGTCCACCACGATCATCAGCAGGTTATAGCCGCTGCCTTTATCGCCGTAGCTGAGATCGCTGAGCGGATACTCTACCGCCACCGCTTCCGGGTTGCCCTGTTGCATCAGGCGGCGCTCATACTCTTGCTGGTCGAGCAGGCCGTGTTTTTCGAGGAACTTGCGCGCGGTCATCGGGTACGAGAGCGGCAGGTTGGCTCGCTGCATGGTGATCGGGCGATAGAAGTTGGCGTCGGCCCAGATGTAAATCAGGTGCGACGCGAAAAAGGCGCTGATAAACAGCGCCGCCAGCGGTTTGCCGAAGCGGCGGCGGTTCAGGCTGCGCAGCTTCTGCCAGCTCCAGGTGGCGAACAGCATCTCCACCAGGAAGATCGCCGGCACGCAGATGAACATCAGTTGCCAGTCGCGCGAAAGCTCGCTTTGGTCCGGGTTGACCACCAGATCCCACACCACCGGATTGAGGTGCAGGTGGAAATGGGAGAACACTTCGCTGTCGACCAGCAACAGCGTGAGCCCGATGGTGGCCAGCGCGGCGGAAATAAATCGCAGCAGCCGCTGCGACATCACCACGAAGGTGAGCGGGAAGATCACCAGCAAATAGCCGGCGAACACGATAAAGCTGAAATGCCCCAGCAGGCTGACAAAGGCATAAACCCGGCCCAGCAGGGATGCGGGCCAGTCGGTGACAAACAGGTAACGGCTGCCCAGCCCAAGGGCGAGCAAAATGTTGAATAAGGCGAACCAGTGCCCCCAGCTGATCATCTGGGAGACTTTTTCACGATAACGCTGACGGTTTGTCACCATAAGTCAATATTAATGTGCTTTATCTTCACGGACAGAAGCCTGCAGGGCTTCCGCGAACGATCTCGCCAGGGTTTTCCGCTGCGCGGGGGCAACGCTGGTGTTGATCAAATTAGTGACCATATTGCCCAGCACCATCAGGGAAAGATCGGTGGGGGTATGGTGTTTTTCCAGAACATTGACCAGCTCTGAGAGCAGTTGTTCAACGTGTTCGTCACTGTAACGGGATGATTGTGGCATAAAATTGCGCTTAGTAATCTGCAAAGTGCCCTATCTTACCGTATAGGGCAGTGATTTTCCGCTCTTTTATCACTTCCTGTCATTCGGGAAATTGTTCGCCCGCGCCGGGGCTGCCCCTTGCAGCGCCTTTCCGGTTTGCCGCGGTTTTTAGTATTGCAGGGCGGGGCCTTCAGTGTTTGAATACGCGCCTAAAGAACAGGAGGATTTACCATGAGTCTGGATATCGACCAGATCGCTCTGCACCAGTTGGTGAAACGCGACGAGCAAACGCTGGACGTGGTGCTGCGCGATTCCTTGCTTCCCACCAACGCGGCGGTGGAAGAAATGATGACGGAACTGCATCGCGTCTATAGCGCCAAGAGCAAGGCCTTGGGCCTGTTCAACGAAGGCAGCGAGCTGGCGGAAGCGCTGCGCACCTGCCGCAAGGACGATAAGGACTTTCTGGCCTTCAGCCGCGCGGCGACTGGCCGCCTGCGCGACGAACTGGCGAAGTATCCGTTCGCCGAAGGCGGCGTGGTGCTGTTTGGCCAATACCGTTATCTGGCGGTGGAGTATCTGCTGATCGCGGTGCTGAACAGCCGTAACAGCATGCGCGTTAACGAAGAGCTGGATATCAACACCACGCACTATCTGGACATCAACAACGCCGATATCGTCGCGCGCATCGATCTGACCGAATGGGAAACCAACCCGGAATCGACCCGCTACCTGACCTTCCTGCGTGGGCGCGTGGGCCGCAAGGTCGCCGACTTCTTCATGGATTTCCTGGCGGCATCCGAAGGGTTGGACGCCAAGGCGCAAAATCGTGGGCTGCTGCAGGCGGTGGACGACTACTGCGCCGATGCGCAGCTGGACAAGAACGAGCGCCAGTCAGTGCGCCAGCAGGTGTACAGCTACTGCAACGAACAGCTGCAGGCGGGCGAAGAGATTGAGCTGCAGGCGCTGTCGCAGGAGCTGTCGCCGGTCGGCGAGAAAGACTTCATGCAGTTCTCCAGCGAGCAAGGGTATGAGCTGGAAGAAAGCTTCCCGGCGGATCGCGGCACGCTGCGCCAACTAACCAAATTCGCCGGCAGCGGCGGCGGTATCAGCCTGAACTTCGACGCCATGCTGCTGGGCGAGCGCATTTTCTGGGATGCGGCCACCGACACCCTGACCATCAGAGGCACGCCGCCGAATCTGCGCGATCAGCTGCAGCGCCGGACCGGCAGCGGCAAGTAAGCGCGCCGAATCGCAGACAATAAAAAACGCCGCAATTGCGGCGTTCTTTATTTCGGCGTCCCGAAAGGTTCGAAAACGTAGCGATTAAACGCGAACGAAGTCGATGTGAGCCAGTTTTGGCTTGAACGGGTGACGCTGTACAGCCTGAACCTTAACTTTGGTTTCTTTACCGTCGATAACCAGAGTTACTGCTTCGCTGTAGAATTCTGGTTTAGCTTCCATGTTCTTGACAGAATCATGGTCCAATTCGATGGAAACTGCAGCTTCTTTGCCACCGTAAACGATAGCTGGGAATTTGTTTGCTGCACGCAGGCGGCGGCTCGCACCTTTACCCTGGTCTTTACGTACTTCTGCATTGATAGTGAACATTGTTTTTTCTCTTAAAAGAAAATTTACCCTGCTACAGGCGACCCAAGTAGCAAGTTCGGAATTCCGCTTTAACGCTGGGCAGGCCCAGGTAAAGCGCGCGGCATTTTAACGGAAAGCCGCCTGCAGGGCAACGAAAACCTGCCCAGATTGAGGGCCGTTCGCTCAGGCCAACTGATTGGCGCGGCGGAAACGGCCTTGATAATCGAACACTTTCTCGCGCACCTGCCAAAACTGCCCGCGCTTGCGCGCCACCACGAAATCCGGATGGCGCAGCGCCTGCTGTTGCGCCAGCACGTCGGCGGCGGTGTGCCAGGCGAACGGCACGCCCGGCGCGCGCTGGTGCGGGCGCAGGAACAGCATTTCGAACGCTTTGCGCTGCGCCGGCGTTTGCAGGCGGAAACGCTCGCTGGTGCTGGTGCCGTCCTCGTCGTAATAGGTGGCCTTCAGCCATTCGCCCTTGTCGTCGCGGCCGCTCTGCAATTCCATGCCGCCGCAGCGTAGCACCAGCGCGTCTTTCAGCTTCAGCGCCGCCTTCAGCATGTCATCGGGATCGACCAGCACCTCCTGGCACTGATGGCAGCGGCGCGCGGCGATGTCGTTCTCCGCGCCGCAGTGCGGGCAGCTCTTGAACCGGAAGCGGTAATCGCACTGTTCGCGGTGGCCGTCGTCGTCTTCCAGCCAGCCCTGACAGCGGCGGCCGTAGTGCTCGATGATGTCGCCATTCTCGGTGCACTTGCCCCAGAACAGGTTGGCGAAGCCGCAGGCCGGGCAGAACACCTGCACCGGCTGGCTGTCGCCGTGCGGCTTGCTGACGCCGACCTCCGGCGTGAACAGATCGTGCGGGTTGCCGGCGTAGTCGAGGATCAGGCAATCCTCCTTGCCGGGCGCCAGCCGCAGACCGCGGCCGACGATCTGCTGATACAGGCTGACGGACTCGGTCGGGCGCAGAATAGCGATCAGATCGACGTGCGGCGCGTCGAAACCGGTGGTCAATACCGCTACGTTGACCAGATAGCGCAGCTGCTGCTGTTTGAACGCCTCGATCAGCGCATCGCGCTCGGCGGGCGGCGTTTCGGCGCTGACCAGCGCGGCCTCGCCGTTCGGCAGCAGGCCGTGGATCTCGCGGGCGTGCTCGACGGTGGCGGCGAAGATCATCACCCCTTTACGATCTTGGGCGTACTCTACAATCTGGCTGATGATATGCGGCGTGACGCGGTTTTGCCGCTTCAGCTCACGGTTCAGATCCGCTTCGCTGAACAGGCCATTGCTTCTGGCCTCCAGCCGGCTGAAATCGTACTGCACGATCGGCATGTCCAGCCGCTCAGGCGGCACCAGGAAGCCGTTCTTAATCATGTAGCGCAGCGGCAGCTCGTAGATGCAGTCGCGAAACAGGCTGGCGCCGTCGCCGCGGGTGAAGCCGTGGTAGTGATACTGGTAAATCCAGCCCTTGCCCAGGCGATAGGGCGTGGCGGTCAGCCCCAGCAGCCGCAGCTGCGGGTTGGTTTTCTGCAAATGCTGGATGATTTGCTGGTACTGGCTGTCGTCGTCGTCGCTGATGCGGTGGCATTCATCGACGATCAGCAGCGAAAAGGCGCCGTCGAACAGCGGCAGGTTGCGCGCCACCGACTGCACGCTGCCGAACACCACCTTGCCGGCGCTCTCTTTTTGTTGCAGGCCGGCGGCGAAGATGTCCGCTTCCAGGCCGTAGGCGCAGTATTTGGCGTGGTTTTGCGCCACCAGTTCCTTGACGTGCGCCAGCACCAGCACCCGCCCGCGGGCGCGCTTCGCCAGTTCGGCGATCACCAGGCTTTTGCCGGCACCGGTCGGCAGCACGATCAGCGCCGGTTCGGGGTGCCGCCGGAAATGATTGATGGTGGCTTCGACCGCTTCCAGTTGGTAGGGGCGTAGGGTAAAGGCCATAAATGAACGCCGTAGGTTGGAATGGGCCGCCGGGAAGCGGTTTTGTCACCTCTGTTCCCACAGAAAGCGTGACATTTTACGCCCCGGGCGGCCGAAAAATTTCCATTATTATGCCTTCTGTGCGCGCGCGGTGCGAGAAGCGTGAAAATTACCCCTGTCGGGCAACGCGTTGTGCCGCTATACTCGTGTGACAGCAATCGCTGTTCCCCCACGCGATTTCCCCCCTGAACCTGCCATTTGCACCCGGTGCAACGGCGGGCGTCATATTTTGGCAATACGATCAATGCGATCATAACAACGACAGGCAAAGCAGATCCCATGCGATTGGACAAGTTTTTATCTCAGCAGTTAGGCATCAGCCGTGCGCTGGTCGCGCGCGAACTTCGGGCTAAACGCGTCACCGTTGACGGTGAGGTGGTGAAGAGCGGGGCGATCAAACTGACCCCGGAGCAAGAAGTGGCGTTCGACGGCAATCCGCTGCAGCAGCAGAACGGCCCGCGCTATTTCATGCTCAACAAACCGCAGGGCTACGTCTGCTCCACCGACGATCCCGATCATCCGACGGTGCTGTATTTCCTCGATGAGCCGGTCGCGTACAAGCTGCACGCCGCCGGGCGGTTGGATATCGACACCACCGGGCTGGTGCTGATGACCGACGACGGCCAGTGGTCGCACCGCGTCACGTCGCCGCGCCACCACTGCGAGAAAACCTATTTGGTCACGCTGGAGCACCCGTTGGCGGAAGACACCGCGCAGCGTTTCGCCGAAGGGGTGCAACTGCACAACGAGAAAGATCTGACGCGACCGGCGACGTTGGAGCAGGTCGACGAGCGCGTGGTGCGCCTGACCATCAGCGAAGGGCGCTACCACCAGGTGAAGCGGATGTTCGCCGCCGTCGGCAACCGGGTGATCGAGTTGCACCGTGAGCGCATCGGCGCCATCGTGCTGGATGACGATCTGGCGCCGGGCGAATACCGCCCACTGACCGAAGAAGAGATCGCTAGCGTGGGCGCGCCGCACCTGCAGGACTGATAACCGATCATTGATTGCGGCCGATTAAGGAGTCGTGGAACGTGCAACAGAACCGAACCTCTCATCTCGGTTTGATTTTCATTCTGGGCCTGTTGTCCATGTTGATGCCGTTGGCGATCGACATGTACCTGCCCAGTATGCCGGTGATCGCCGCCCAGTTTGGCGTCGAGTCCGGCAGCGTGCAGATGACGCTCAGCGCCTATATGCTCGGCTTTGCCTTCGGGCAGCTGTTCTATGGGCCGATGTCGGACAGCATCGGCCGCAAGCCGGTGATCCTGTGGGGAACGCTGATCTTTGCCATCGCCGGCTGCGCCTGCGCCATGGCGCAGTCTATCGATCAGCTGATCGGGCTGCGTTTCCTGCACGGTCTGGCCGCCGCCGCCGCCAGCGTGGTGATTAACGCCCTGATGCGCGACATGTTCACCAAGGATGAGTTCTCGCGCATGATGTCGTTCGTCATTCTAGTGATGACCATCGCGCCGCTGCTGGCGCCAATGATCGGCGGTGCGCTGCTGCTGTGGTTCAGCTGGCACGCCATCTTCTGGACCATGGGTGCCGCGGCGCTGATCGGTTCACTGCTGGTGGCCTTGTTCATCAAGGAGACGCTGCCGAAAGAGCGGCGTCAGCGGTTCCACCTGCGCACCACGCTGGGCAACTTCGGTTCGCTGTTCCGCCACAAGCGGGTGCTGAGCTACATGTTGGCCAGCGCCTTCTCGTTTGCGGGCATGTTCTCGTTCCTCAGCGCCGGGCCGTTCGTCTACATCGAACTGAACCACGTTTCGCCGCAGCACTTCGGCTACTATTTTGCGCTGAACATCGTCTTCCTGTTCCTGACGACGCTGATCAACAGCCGCAACGTGCGGCGGTTCGGCGCGGTCAAGATGTTCAAGCTGGGGCTGCTGGTGCAGCTGGCGATGGGGCTGTGGCTGCTGGCGGTAAGCGCCGTCGGCCTGGGCTTCTGGGCGCTGGTGATCGGCGTAGCGGTCTACCTGGGGTGCATCGCGATGATTTCCTCCAACGCCATGGCGGTGATCCTGGATGATTTTCCGCATATGGCGGGCACCGTGTCTTCCCTGGCCGGCACGTTGCGCTTCAGCATCGGCGCGCTGGTGGGGGCGGTGCTGTCGATGGCGCCGGGCAAAAGCGCCTGGCCAATGGTCACCTCGATGGCGCTGTGCAGCATCGTGGCGGTGCTGTTCTACGTTTACGCCAGCCGGCCGCGCGATCGCGCAGCCTGACGTTCTCCCGACTCGGGGCGTTTCGCCCCGCAGCGTCATGGGGTTGCGCCCTGCCATTTCAGGGTGCAACCGGCAATGAATAATTTGTTGCTAAATATATGCCTGCTAATTAATCGGTCATTTCCCATCTGTGTGCTTTTTGTTAAAAAACTCCGCCATCGTGCCGCCCGATATTCCCCGGGAGGCGCGGCGTTCTGTCGGCTGCGCCGCGCGAGTGGTTTGTATTAGGGTTGATGTAAATCAAGGCATTAGCAGGAGAGGCTGCGCTAACGTGGCGGGTGAAATGTTTCTTCAATGTAAAAATATGGCGACGGAAAAGTAGTCGCATTGCAAGAAAAAAGAGTTGAGATCGCTGCGGGAAAGGGTTACATATAACGCAAAAATGCGAGCTGAGTCGCAAAATGCCGTGAAATAACACCGCACGGCGCGCCAAAAAATGGCGCGGCATCGGCAAGCACGGGGTCAGGTTAATGGTTTGCGGCAAAATTTACATTTAAATAACATTTGTGCGCGGCAGAGTCGGGAGTCAACGGCTATAACTTAGTAACCCTGTCAGGTAAAAGTGTTTCACCTTTTCAAACTAGGGATTTCATGTGGAGAGTATCCAACTTTCGGTAGTGCATCGCTTGCCGCAAAGTTATCGTTGGCTATCCGGTTTCACCGGCGTGAAGGTCGAACCGATTCCGTTTAACGGAATAGACGAAGATAACAACCTGATTGGGCTGAAGTTGCTCAGCCATGAAGGGGCCGAGGCCTGGCAGGTAATGCAACAGCTCAATCTGTCGCTGCAGGAGATTCAGGTCGACTGCGCGATTGTCGAATGGGAAGGAGAACCTTGCCTGTTCGTGCAGCGCAGCGACGAGAGCGCCACCATGTGCCGCCTGAAAAACGTCGGCGCCGCGATCGCCGAACCGCTCAGCGCGCAATACCCTTTCTGAATTCGCCGCTAATCCGCTAACTGCAGCAGTTGACGGGTATAGTCGGCGGCGGGCGCCGCGAAAATCGCCCGACAGTCTCCCTGTTCAACCACTTCTCCCTGTCGCAGCACGATGACCTGGTGGCATAGCGAACGCACCACCTGCAGGTCATGGCTGATGAACAGATAAGCCAGCCGGTGGCGTTGCTGCAGCGATTTCAGCAGCGCCAGGATCTGCGCCTGCACCGATTTATCCAGCGAAGAGGTCGGCTCGTCGAGGATCAGCAGCTGCGGCTGCAGGATCAGCGCGCGCGCGATGGCGATACGCTGGCGCTGGCCGCCGGAAAACTCGGTGGGATAGCGGTGGCGCAGCTGCGGATCCAGGCCGACCTCCTGCAACACCTCGATCACGCGCTGTTCCCGCTGCTCGGCGCTAAGCTGCTGGTGCACTTCCAGCCCCTCGGCGATGATCTGCTGCACGTTCAGGCGCGGGTTCAGGGCGGAATAGGGATCCTGAAAGACGATTTGCATCCGGCTGCGGTAGGGCAGCATCTGCTTCATCGTGAGCGGGTGCAGCGGTTCGCCGTCGAACCAGATGGCGCCCTGCGAGGCCAACAGGCGCAGCAGCGCCAGCCCGGTGGTGCTTTTGCCCGAGCCGGATTCCCCCACCAGCCCCACGCTTTCCCCGGCCCGCAGCTCGAAACTCAATGATTTCAATGCATAGTGATAATCCACCGTGCGGCGCAGCAGGCCGCGGCGAATGGGGAAGCGCACCTGCAGGTTCTCCACCTTGAGCAGCGGCCGCTCGTCGCCGGGGCGCCCGTTGGCCGCGGCAGGCAACGGCAGCGGTTCACCGACGTCTTCGGCGGCCAGCAGCTGCTGCGTGTAAGGATGCTGCGGCCGGCTGAACAGCCGCGCGCGGGCGTTTTGCTCCACGCAGCGCCCCTGGCGCATCACCGCCACGTTGTCCGCCAGGCGGCGCACGATATTCAGGTTATGGGTGATGAACAGCAGCCCCATGTCCATCTCTCGTTTCAATTCTTGCAGCAGCGTCAGGATCTGCGCCTGGATAGTGACGTCGAGCGCGGTGGTGGGTTCGTCGGCGATCAGCAGTTTCGGTCGGGTCAACACCGCCATGGCGATCATCACCCGCTGGCGTTCGCCGCCGGACAGCTGATGCGGATAGTCCTGCAGCCGGCTTTTGGCCTGGCGGATGCCGACGCGCTCCAGGCACTCGACGATCTCCGCGCGCGCGGCATCGCGCCGCAGGCCGCGGTGCAGCATCAGCACTTCCGCCAGCTGTTTCTCGATGGTGTGCAGCGGGTTAAGCGACACCATCGGTTCCTGAAAGATCATCGCGATCTGATTGCCGCGCACCTTGCGCAGCGCCGTTTCCGGCGCATGCAGCAACGAGTCGCCGTTGAACAGAATGTCGCCGGCAGGGTAAACCACCGGCGGCGCGGGCAGCAGGCGCAGTATCGACAGGGCGGTGACGCTTTTGCCGGAGCCGGATTCCCCTACCAGCGCCAGCGTTTCCGCCGGCGCGATTTGCAGCGAGAGTTCGTTGACCACCGGCGTGACGGTGTCGCCCTGGCGGAAGGCGATGCTGAGATCCTGAATAGCGAGCAAAGGAGTGGCCATATCAATGCGCCTTGCTGGGGTCAAAGGCGTCGCGCACCGCTTCGCCGATAAAGATTAATAACGACAGCAGCACCGCCAAGACCAGGAAGGCGGTGATGCCGAGCCACGGCGCCTGCAGATTGTTTTTGCCTTGCAGCAGCAATTCACCGAGCGACGGCGAACCGATCGGCAGACCGAAACCGAGGAAATCGAGCGACGTCAGGGTAGTGATCGAGCCGCACAGGATAAACGGCAGGAAGGTCAGCGTCGCCACCATGGCGTTGGGCAGCATATGGCGGGACATGATCACCCGATCCGGCACGCCCATGGCGCGCGCGGCGCGGATGTAGTCAAAATTGCGGGTGCGCAGGAATTCGGCGCGCACCACCCCCACCAGGCTCATCCAGCCGAACAGGATGGTGATGCCGAGCAGCCACCAGAAATTGGGCTGGACGATGCTCGACAGCAGAATGATCAGAAACAGCGTCGGCATGCCCGACCACACTTCGATAAAGCGCTGCCCCCACAGATCGAAGCGCCCGCCATAATACCCTTGCGTCGCGCCGACGCACACGCCGATCAGGCTGGAAAACAGCGTCAGCGCCAGGCCGAACAGCATCGAGATGCGAAAACCGTACAGCACCCGGGCCAGCACGTCGCCGCCGTTGCTGTCGGTGCCCAGCAGGTTGTGACGCGAAGGCGGCGAGGGGAAGGGCACTTCGGTGGCGAAGTTGATGGTGTCGTAGCTGAAGCGGATCGGCGCCCATACCGCCCAGCCGTGCCGTTCGATCTGCCGCTGCACGAACGGATCCTGATAGTCGGCTTCGGTATTCAGTTCGCCGCCGAAGGCGGTTTCGCTGTAGCTAATCATAAACGGCAGGTACAGCCGGCCTTCATAACGCACCAACAGCGGTTTGTCATTGGCGATCAGATCGGCGGCCAGGCTCAGGGTGAACAGCACCAAAAAGATCCACAGCGACCAGTAGCCGCGGCGGTTGCGGCGAAAGCGCGCCCAGCGCGCCTGGTTGATCGGGCTAAGGCGGCTCATTGGCGGGCCTCGAAGTCAATGCGCGGATCGACCAGGGTGTAGGTGATATCGCTGAGGATATTCAACAGCAGGCCGATCAGGGTGAAGATATACAGCGTGCCGAACATCACCGGGTAGTCGCGCTGCAGCGTGGCGTCGTAGCCCAGCAGCCCCAGGCCGTTGAGCGAGAACATCACCTCAATCAGCAGCGAGCCGGTGAAGAACATGCTGATAAAGGTGGCCGGAAAACCGGCGATCACCAGCAGCATGGCGTTGCGGAACACGTGGCGGTACAGGATCTTTTTCTCATCCAGCCCCTTGGCGCGGGCGGTGGTGACGTACTGCTTGCGGATCTCGTCGAGGAACGAGTTTTTGGTCAGCATGGTCAGGGTGGCGAAGCCGCCGATCACCGTCGCCAGCACCGGCAACGTGATGTGCCACAGGTAGTCGGCGATCTTCGCCGGCCACGAGAGGGTGTCGAAGTTGCTGGAGACCAGGCCGCGCAGCGGGAACCAGTCGAGGTAGCTGCCGCCGGCGAACAGCACAATCATCAGGATGGCGAACAGGAAAGCCGGAATGGCGTAGCCGATGATGATCAGCGTGCTGCTCCAGGTATCGAACGCGCTGCCGTTGTGGACGGCCTTGCGGATGCCGAGCGGGATCGACACCAGGTAGATGATCAGCGTGCTCCAAAGACCCAGCGTGATGGAGACCGGCAGGCTCTGGCCGATCAGCTGCATCACCGAAGCGCCGCGAAACAGGCTGTCGCCGAAGTCGAAGCGCATATAGTTCCACAGCATGGTGAAGTAGCGCTCGTGCAGCGGTTTATCGAAGCCGTAACGTTGGGTGATCTCGGCGATCACCTCCGGATCCAGACCGCGCGAACCGCGGTATTGGCTGTCGCCAGCCGCGATGCCCGCTCGGGCATGGCCCAGGCCTTCGCTGACGCCGCCGCTGCCAAAACCGCTGCCGTGCCCCAGCTCAATGGCGGCGATGGCCTGATCGACCGGGCCGCCGGGGGCAATTTGCACGATAAAAAAGTTGATGGTGATGATCGCCCACAGCGTGGGGATCACCAGTAACAGTCTGCGTATCAGATAGGCCGCCATTCCGACTCCTTATTGCCGTTGAGCCGGTAAACGCGCCGCCTTGTTGACGTCGTACCACCAGTTATCGAAGCCGATCGCATAGGCCGGGCGGATCGACGGCGTGGAGAACTTGTCCCAATAGGCGTAACGATCGTGGTTGGAGTACCACATCGGCAGCATGTAGTTGTTCCAGGTCAGCACCCGATCCAGCGCGCGGCCGAGCGGCAACAGGGCCTTTTCGTCGCCCTGATGGGCGGCGATTTGCCTCACCAGGCTGTCGACCGCCGGATCTTTGACGCCGGCCGTGTTGTAGCTGGAATCGATGTACTGCGAATCCCACAGGATTTGCAGATCGGCGCTGGGGAACGGCATCGCCATATATACGGTCGACATCATGTCGAAATCGCGTTCACGCATGCGACGGGTGTACTGCGAGGCGTCAATTTCGCGAATTTGCATCTCGATGCCCAGCCGCTGCAGGTTGTGGCGGAAGGGTAATACGTACTGGAAGTTGCTGCCGCTCAGCAGCATCAGTTCGAAGGTGAACGGCTGGCCGGTTTTGGCGTTGACCAGCTTTTGATTTTTGACCACCCAACCGGCTTCTTTCAGCAATTGGGTCGCCTTCAGCAGGTTTTGCCGATCGTTGCCGCTGCCGTCGGAGGAGGGCGGCTGGTAGATGCTGGTAAACACCTCCGGCGGTATCTGGCCTTTGAGCGGCGCCAGCAAGGCCAGTTCGGCGGCGTCCGGGTAGCCGCGGGCGGCGTAGGCGGTGTTTTGGAAATAGCTGTCGGCGCGCTGATAGGCGTTGTAATACAGCGCCTTGTTCATCCAGTTGAAGTCGAAAGCCAGGCCGATCGCTTCCCGTACCCGACGATCGGCGAACAGCGGTTTTTGCAGGTTGAACGCCAGCCAGCGGGTATTCTGCGCCGCCTGATTGGTCTCATCCTGCTTGATGATGTAGTTGCGCGCGAAGTTGCCGCCCTGATACTGGGTGGCCCAGCTTTTGGGCGACGGCTCGATGCGGAAATCGTAAGCGCCGGCCTTGAAGGCTTCCAGCGATACTTTATCGTCCAGGTAATAATCGTAGCGAATGCTGTCGAAGTTGTAGCGGCCGCGGTTCACCGGCAGGTTGGCGGCCCAGTAGTCGCGCACTCGCTGGTAGGTGATGTACTGGCCGAGGCGGTAATCGGCGATTTTATACGGGCCGCTGGCGAGCGGCGGGGTGCTGAGCGGTTCGTTGAGCTTATGGTTTTTCCAGAAGCTTTCCGGCAATACGCGCAGGCTGAGCAGGCTGAGGATTTGCTCACGGTTGGCTTTAGGCAGCTCGATGCGCACCGTCAGCCGGGAAATGGCCTTGACCGTGACGCCTTTGTAATAGGAGCGAAACTGCGGTACGCCTTCGGTCATGAATTTATTGAAGGTAAAGGCCACATCGGCGGCGGTGATCGGGCTGCCGTCCTGGAAGCGGGCGCGGGCGTTGATATCCAACTCCATCCAGCGCATGTCGGCCGGGAAACGGGCCGATTCGGCAATCAGCGGATAATAGCTGCCGGGTTCGTCGTCGGAGTTGGTGAACAGCGTATCGTACAGCTCCATCGTACGTTCGCCGGGCACGCCGCGGGTAGCGAAGCGGTTGAAGTTGTCGTAGGTGCCGATGGCCGCCAGCCGCACGTCGCCGCCTTTGGGTGCCGCCGGGTTGACGTAGTCGAAATGGCTGAAGTCGGTGGCGTATTTCGGTTCACCGAGAAGGGCGAAAGCGTAGCTTTCGTTGAGGGCTTCGGCCCGCAGACCGAAACTCAGTGCCGAGAGCACCAGAGCAGCGAAAATGCGCACGGACATCAGACGGTAAGCTCCTGCTGTGGAATAAAGTACAACCTGCGCCCAGCATAACATTCTTCGGGCGGGCGCAGGGTAAAGATGCTTAAAGACTAACTATTTATTTGCCTGATAATCAAAGACCTGATGAGCATTGCAGTAAGCGACGAAATTGTCGATGCTCAGCGGCTTGCTGAAGTAGTAGCCCTGCATGAAGTTAACGCCGTGTTCTTGCAGGAACTGCATCTGCTCGGCGGTTTCCACGCCCTCGGCCACCGTCAGCATTTTCAGCTTTTTCGCCAACGAGATCACCGCATCCAGCACCGGCGCGGTGACCGTGTCCTGGCCGATGGTGTTGACGAAGCCACGATCGATCTTCAGGTAATCCATGGTGAAGCGCTCAAGATAGATCAACGCGCTGTGCCCGGTGCCAAAATCGTCCACCGCGATCTCGATGCCCTGTTTGTGCAGCCAGTCAAACTCCGCCAGCGCACTCTCTTCTTCCACCATGCCGCGCTCGGTGATTTCAAACACCAGCGTAAAGTAATCGCCCGGCAGCTGCGTCAACAGTTCATACACGTCCTGGTGGAACGACGGCGCGCTCAGGTGGGCGGGGGAGATGTTGAGCCCGACCTTGCCTCCCCGCGGCAGCGCTTTGGCGAGCTGCGGCGCATCTTCGGCGATCAGCCTGAACAGGTGGCGGGTGAGCGGCACGATCAGCCCGTTGCTTTCGGCGTAGGGGATAAAGACGTCGGGCGGGATGCGGCCTTCGATCGGATGCTGCCAGCGGATCAGCGCTTCCAGCCCGCCGATGCTGTTGCTGTCGGTATGGAACACCGGCTGGTATTCGATAAAGAACTCGTTGCGCTTGATGCCGCGCAGCAGTGCGCGTTCCGGGCTTTGCCGCAGCAGCAGCATGTAATAGCAGAGTACGCCGATCATCAATGACAGCACCAGGCTGCCCAGCAGCGTCAGGCGAATGTCGTTGGGGGTCAGTTTCTCGTTGTAGAACAGGATGGTCAGCGGCAGATTGGGCAGCGTCAGTTTATCCGCCTTGCCCTTCGGCAACTGATCGACCGGCATCAGGTTCGGGCTGAAGGTGGTCAGCGCGCGGTTGCCCATCACGATGGCGATGCCCGGCGCCTGTTCGTCGTGCGAGGTGAACAGCAGATAGGGCATCAGATCGATGTCTAGCGTAGCGAGGATGCCGGTGGCCTTTTCGTCGGGATGCCGCAGCCAAACTGCAACCGCCGGTTTGTTCGGCACGATCGGCGTGCCCTGCTGCAGCTTGAGATCCAGGGGCAGATTCCAGTCGATATCCTGGTAGAGATTTTTCATCGGCAACATCATGTCGCCGGTGGCGGAAGAGCAATAGGCGTAGCCGTCTTTCACCAACAGGAAGGTGCGCACGCCGCTGGTAAAGGCCGCCTGGTAGGTAATGTCCGACTGGCTTGAGAGGCAAGGCTTGGCCAGCAGCGGCATCATTTGCTGCATCACCGTCTTCAGGTGCGAGATATAACCCAGCGTGAACTTTTGCGTGCGCGCTTCGACCTTATGTTGATATTGCGTGCGCTGGTGGTTAATCAAAGAAAGCGTGACCGCGGTGAAGAGCGTAAAAAATACCAGAGCGGCGACGCCGCTTTTAGCCAGGCTACGCTGTCGGTGAGATACGCTGCGGGCAAAAGCTCTTTTCAAGCCCATAACCGAGTCCTCTGCAACAGGGCGTCAGGGGTGTCGCGCAGCCATTTAATGGATTGTGCCAACGGCTTTTTTTTCATTTTTGCCTTTTTATCCCGTACCAACCGGCGGCGTTGTTTAAATATGCGGCGTCGCCGACAGAAATATAATGCGCCTATTTTAAGCGGAAACATTTTAAATAACGCCGGGGCGCCGTTGCCGTCATCTGACGATAATAGGCGAGTTTTTCCTCGATGGCGCGATTTCCTGCCAACAGTTTATCAAAATAATGGCGTGCGGCAGCGTTAAGCGGAGAAAGATGGCGATAAGGCAGGGAGCAATCTTGATGATATCTGTTAGACAACCAAAAAAAACGCCGCCCGTAGGCGGCGCTTATCGCTCGTTTGGTATTCAGGATCTTCAAGGCATTGCGCCGTTAACCGTTGGTCAACACCCGGCGCGCTTCTCGATAACGTTTATTCCAATAGTTATCGGTCAGCTTGGAAATCATGACCCCACTGCTGGTGGAGGCGTGAACGAACTGATCGTTGCCTAAATAGATGCCGACATGGCGCCCGGTGGAACCTGCGCGGAACAGCACCAAATCGCCGACGCGCAGCTTGGTGCGCTGGATTTTCTTGCCGAGATCTTCCTGTTCATAGGTAGAACGCGGTAAATCCATGCCGAACTGTTCGCGGAAGGTGCGTTGAACAAACGCCGAGCAATCGATGCCGCGCTTGCTGTCACCGCCTAAACGGTAGCGAACGCCTTTCCAGTCCGCGTACTGATCCATAATCTTTGACTTGACGTCAACGTTGCGGACCATCGCTTCGAATTCATCCTGAGAGGCTTGCAGTAAAAGACCGTCTTTGTCATTAACTGCACGCATCTCAGTTTGTGCGTTATTCAAGTTCGAAGTGTGAGTCGAGCTGCATGCGGAGAGCATAACCGCAGCGGCAATTGCAGGGACTACCCGCAAAAAATATCTCAGAAACGGTTGAGATTTGACCATTGTTGTTGTTTTCCCTTGAAGTCCTTAGCGACGAAAGTCGCTACCTGAAAAATGCCAAACGAAACGAGCCTAGTCCGCACCTGTTGCATCGACAACCAGTTACCGTTGAAAACGTGCGAGAACGCACATTTTTATCGGATTCCATACTGATTCGACTTAAACCAGGCACAAACGCATCTGAGATTACCGGAACAAATAGGGGATTGCGAGCCTTTTTCCCGTCTTTTTTATATGAATTTGTGATGTAACATAATGTAAATCTTCATATAAAAAACGCCAATTGTCCGATGTATGAATCTGGCGTGAAATCAGGTTGCAAAAGCGTTAACGGGCGGTGACGATATTTTGCGCTCAGCGAAGGGATTAAGGCCGGAAGGCGAGCGCCTCCCGGCATGAGTCATAGACGCAAGTTATGGTTGGCCGGGGCGATGCTTGCCGGGCAACAGGCGATTCAACCGATCGACGATCCAGTCGCTGCAAGGCGTCATCAGCACCCAGCTGGCGCCAACCAGCACCACTGACAGCGAGCCGACGGCGATATCGGTAAACCAGTGGGCGCCAATCATCACGCGTGGCAATGAGAAGAGCAGCGTAATCAGCAGGGCGACGGCGAAGGCGCGGCGGCCGAAATAGCGCAGCATAAAGCAGGAAAAAATAATCAGCATCATGCCGTGGTCGCCGGGGAAGCTGTCGCTGGAAGCGTCCTTGGTGGGGATGCCGGTCAGCTCGCTGACGCGATAGATATTGTCGAAGGTCAGGGTGGGGCTCGGATGCTTCACCGGCAGCAGGTGGCCAAGCTGGTTCAGCACCACGGCGGTCAGCAGCATCACCACGCCGGTGATCACCAGGCGGCGGCGGCCGGCGGCGTCCTGCTTCAGGTAGAAGTACAAATACAGCAGGCCCATGGCGAGCAGCGAAATCACGTCAAACGCGCGGTTGTTGGTGATGGCGACCAGGTGCAAAAACGCCGGGTCGGTGGCCAGATGGCGGTTAAAGAAGAAAAAGATCGCCGAGTCCAGGGTAAACCAGCCGCCGTGATTGGCCGGCAGGAACCAGGACAAAAACAGCGCAACGCCCAGTAAGTTGAAGAGGATAATGAGGGGTAAATTGCGGCGTGTCATGACATAACCTGTTGGCAAAATGAAAACGAAATAAAACCCGGCCGCCCTGCGGCAACCGGGGGGCAACGGTACGGGGTCTAACTTAAACGAATCTTAAACAAGGCGGATTGCAGGGCGTTCCAATCGGCATTTTCGCTGTGGATAAGCTCAATTCGGCTGTCGAGCGGCGCGACCGGGCGGGTTTCGATGTTGAGATCCTGTCCCTGACGATTGATCAGCAATGTGCCTTCGGGGATGCGCACCGCGCCTTTGGCGCGTTCTACCGGCGCGAGTCGCACCCATTCCATAAAGCCGACGGTGTCGAATTGGGTGTCGCCGTCAAAAATCCAGCCGCAGCTGGTGAAGCCTTGCCCCTCGTTCAACGCTCGCCGCCAGCGGGCGTGCTCCGGCAGCCGCAGCGCCGCCAGCCCCTGCGTTTTCGCCTGACCATGATGATGCTGCGCGTCCGGCAATTCTGTACGATTCGTGCGCGGAAGTGACAACAGCGCGACATCCGCTTCGCCTTGCGCGATGGCATAACAGGGCCGCCGCAGCGGATCTTGCGCCCTCCAGGCCTCCAGCGCCCGCCTGTCTTCCGGCTGATAGGTATCGCTTTTGCTGGCCAAAATAACGTCGGCCGCGGCCAGCTGATCGCGGAAGTTTTCGTTGTCGCGGTAGCGGGGCTGGCTGAGCTGGCGGGCATCCAGCAGGCACAGGGTGGCCTGCAGATCGATCCAGCCGGCATAGCTCTCCTGGGTCAGCAGCGACAGAATTTGTTTCGGATGCCCGAGCCCGGTCGGCTCGATCAGCAGCCGATCCGGTTTGGCCTGCTGTAACAGCATATTCAAGCCCACCTGCATCGGCAGGCCGTTGACGCAGCACATGCAGCCACCGGGGATCTCTTTGAGCACCGCGCCGCTGTCTGCCAGCAGCGCGCCGTCGATGCCGATCTCGCCGAATTCATTGACCAATACCGCCCAGCGCTCATGTTCGGGTTTATGAGCCAGCAAATGGCGGATAGTGGTGGTTTTACCGCTGCCGAGGAAACCGGTAATCAAATTGGTTTTGGTCATTAATAATTCCTGGAGCAAAAATTAACCTGCTTAATAAATGAGTTACGCAGCCTTATCGGTGAAACCGCCGCGATTTAATTTGTGCTCTATCTCGCAAATTTTGCACGTCACCATGCGCTTTTCAACCGACAAAATCCACCGTTCATAACAAGAAAATTCTTAGATAAAACCCTGTATTAGATGCGGTTAACTTTTGTTAGTAGCTTGTTTTTACATTGTTAATGACGCGATTAACGATCAAATCTCGTCCCTTTCCTTGCGATTATTCCTAACAAGATCCTCTATGGTTAAATTGGCTTAACTAAAAATGAGGTTGCCATGAATACCTTTCGGTTATTTTTGATCGTAGGAATGTTGTTTTCATGGACGGCAGTGAGTTATGCAGGAGTGGCCGGCGGGGTAATTCGCTTCGTCGGTTCTATCGTTGAAAGTCCTTGCACGGTCAATATTGCAGATTCTAAGGCGAATACGCAATGTTACCGCAACGGCCAGCGTTATCAGGCCCAGCAAGCGTTGTCAGGTTTTGATACTACACGCAAAGAACTTCCGCTAAATCTAGGCACAACCGAAATGAAGTGGGTAGACCAACAGAAGAAACTCGCTGTTATGACGGTCGTTTATCGTTAAGTCGTTCCGCCATGCCGGCGTAACGTTACGCCGGCATGGTTATTCTCGGCCCTGCAGGCTTCTCACCGCAGCACCCACTCCTTCACCGTTTCACGCGCACCGCGATCGCGCAGCGACAAATAGGCTTGCGTCACCGCGTCGGCAAACGCCGCATGCGTTGCCAGCGATTCGCCGAACACCGATTTCAGCGCCAGCAGCGCCGTTACGCGCCGCCGATCGTCCGGCGTAGCGGCAATAGTCTGTTGCAGCGCGTCTGCCAGCGGATCGCGAATGTCGATCGGCTGACCGGCGTCATCGACGCCGCCGACGTAACGCATCCAGCCCGCCACGCCCAGCGCCAGCCCGCTATAGTCGCCGCCGTGCCGCAGATGCCAGCGCACCGCGTCCAGCATGCGCTGCGGCAGCTTCTGCGAACCGTCCATGGCGATCTGCCAGGTGAGGTGTTGCAGAGCCGGGTTGCTGAAGCGCGCGATAAGCTGTGCGGCGTAGTCGGTCAGACTGATGCCGGTAACGCTCAGGGTGGGCGCCTGTTCGTCCAGCATCAACCGCAGGGCGGCGCGACGGTAGTGTTCATCCGCCATGCACTCGTTGATATAGCGGTAGCCACCCAGGTAGCCGAGGTAAGCCAGGAACGAGTGGCTGCCGTTCAGCATGCGCAGTTTCATGTGCTCAAACGGCAGCACATCGCTGACCAGCTGGGCGCCGGCCAGCTCCCACGCCGGGCGTCCGGCGGCGAAGTTGTCTTCCACCACCCATTGAATAAAGGGCTCGCAGGCGATGGCGCATTCGTCGCGCACGCCGCCCAGCGCGGCGGCAATCTCATCCAGCGTGGCTGGCGTGGCGGCCGGCACGATGCGATCCACCATGGTGCAGGGGAAGGTGGCGGCAGTGGCGATCCAATCGGCGAGCGACGGATCCCGCGCCTGCGCCAGATCGAGCACCGCCCGGCGCAGCACGTGGCCGTTCTCCGGAATATTGTCGCAGGAGAGCAGGGAGAAGGCGGGCAGGCCGCGTTCGCGCCGCAGCCGCAGCGCCTCCACCAAAATGCCGGGCACGGTCTGCGGCTGATGCGGCGTCGCCAGATCGGCGACGATCCCCGGATGCTGCCGATCCAATCGCCCGCTGCCGGGCTCGATGCAGTAGCCTTTTTCGGTGATGGTCATCGAGACGATCGCCACCTGCGGCTCGGCCAGTTTCTCCAGCACCGCGGCGATGCCCTCCAGCTTGCGGTGCAGGCTCTCATGTACCGCGCCGATCACGATGGCCTGATGGCCGTCCGCGCCTTTCTCCAGCACGCTGTACAGATGATCCTGTTGCCGCAGCGCCTCAAACAGCGGCACGCCGCCGGACAGGCTGATCTCGCAGATGCCCCAGTCGCCGCCGTGGGCGTTCAGCACCCGATCGGTCAGCAGCGCCTGATGCGCGCGGTGGAACGCGCCGAAGCCAAGGTGCACGATGCGGCTGCGCAGAGCCCGGCGGTCATAGCCCGGCTGCCGGACGGCGCCCGGCAATGGGGTGTTGGCGATCGTTTTCATCTCATCTCCAAAGCGTGTAAGACAGCTGGCGGGCCAGTTGCGCCAAGTTAGCAGACCAGTTTTCTGCCACATCGGCAGGGGGGCGCCGGCGATAAAAAACTGCGACCAGTGTAAGGATGTCGGCCAGCTAAAGGAATTGGTCAGTCCAAAATAAGCCAGAATCGTGAAGTGGATCAACCAATGAGGGGTTCGGTTTTGACAGCGCAGGGCGAAAGAGTAAGTTAAAGGTAACTGACATCTAAATTAAACTGGTATAACAGCATCGCGGTGCGAGACAGGCATAAGGACAAAACATGGAACAAACATGGCGTTGGTATGGCCCGAACGATCCGGTCTCTTTGGATGACGTGCGTCAGGCCGGGGCGACCGGGGTGGTGACGGCGCTGCATCATATCGCGAACGGCGACGTCTGGCCGATCGATGAGATCCGCGCGCGACAGGCGCTGTTGGCGGAAAAGGGGCTGGTGTGGTCGGTGGTGGAGAGCGTGCCGGTGCATGAGGAGATCAAAACCCACAGCGGCGACTGGCGGCGGTACATCGCCAATTATCAACAGTCGCTGCGCAACCTGGCGGCCTGCGGCATCGACACCGTCTGCTACAACTTCATGCCGATCCTCGACTGGACGCGCACCGATCTGGCCTATCCGCTGCCGGACGGTTCCAAAGCGCTGCGCTTCGATCAGATCGCCTTCGCCGCGTTCGAGCTGCATATCCTGCAGCGCGCCGGCGCCGAGGCCGATTATACGCCGAAAGAGCGCAGTCAGGCGGCGGCCTATTTCGCCGCCATGAGCGAGGAGGAAAAAAACCGGCTGACCGGCAACATCATCGCCGGGCTGCCGGGGGCGGAAGAGGGCTACACGCTGGAACAGTTCCACCGCCGGTTGGCGGAGTACGATGGCATCGACAAGGCGCGGCTGCGCGAGAACATGGCGGTCTTTCTGCGCGCCATCGTGCCGGTGGCGGAAGAGGTCGGCATCAGGCTGGCGGTGCACCCCGACGATCCGCCGCGGCCGATCCTCGGCCTGCCGCGCATCGTCTCCACGATTGAAGACATGCAATGGCTGAAGCAGACCGTCGACAGCATCTATAACGGCTTCACCCTATGCACCGGTTCCTACGGCGTGCGCGCCGACAACGATCTGGTGCGGATGATTGAAACCTTTGGCGATCGCATTCACTTTACCCACCTGCGCGCCACCTGCCGCGAGGAGAACCCGAAAAGCTTCCACGAAGGGGCGCACCTGCAGGGCGATGTGGACATGGTGGCGGTGATCGAAGCGATCCTGACCGAAGAGTTGCGTCGGCAGCGGGCGGGCGATCGGCGGCCGATCCCGATGCGCCCCGATCATGGGCATCAGATGCTGGACGACTTGAAAAAGAAAACCAATCCGGGCTATTCGGCCATCGGGCGGTTGAAAGGGCTGGCGGAGCTGCGCGGCGTCGAGCTGGCGCTCAAGCGGCGTTTTTTCCCGGAGTTGCCGTAGCGGAAAATGAAACGGGGCCGAGACTCGGCCCCGCTGGCGCGACTAGTCGGCGCGGCTCATGTAGCGGCGTTCGGCGATATGAATGCGAATTTTGTCGCCGGCGCTGAGGTATTCCGGCACGTGGATCACCAGGCCGGTCGCCATGGTGGCCGGTTTGTTGCGGGCGCTGGCGGAAGCGCCTTTGATGCCCGGCGCGGTCTCGACGATTTCCATATCCACGGTCTGCGGCAGCTCCAGCGCCAGCACCTGGCCGTCCAGCGTCAGCACCTGCATACCCGGCAGGCCGCCTTCCGGAATGAACAGCAGCTCGTCTTCGATCTGGTCTTTCTTGAAGATGTACGGGGTGTAGTCTTCGTCATCCATGAACACGTATTCTTCGCCGTCGATATAGGAGAAGTTCACCTTGCGGCGCGACAGGGAAATGGTGTCCAGGATATCGTCGCCCTTGAAGCGTTCTTCCACTTTCAGGCCGGTGCGCACGTCGGAGAAGCGCATTTTGTACAGGGTGCTGGCGCCGCGGGCGCTTGGGCTCTGCACGTCGATATCTTTTACCAGCAGCAGCTTGCCGTTGTAGCTGATCGCCATGCCGCGCTTAATTTCGTTAGCTCTTGCCATTTCAATTCATCCGCAATGAAGAGTATTAGAGAAGTTGCGACAAGGTACTCGCGCCGCCGATTTCAGGCAATAGCCCGGCGTAAAAACAGTGCGGGAAAGGGAGGGCGATCGCCCTCCCGTCGGGGATTAGCGGAAGACCGGCAGCAGGCCGAACAGCGAAAGAATATGCGCGGCGGCGTTGATCAGGCCGAACAGGATAACGAACAGGATCACGCCGTTGCCGCCCGGTGCACGGTAACCGGCCTGCGGGTGGCGGCGGCGGCTGGCGCGCGCCATCAGCGCCGGCACGATCACCGCCCAGACGGTGGCCGCCAGCCCGGCGAAACCGATGGCGTACAGGAAACCGTTCGGGAACAGCAGCGCGGCCAGGGTCGGCGGCACAAAGGTCACCAGCGCGGTCTTGCTGCGTCCGACGGCGTCGTCCTTGAACTTGCAGAAGTCTGCCAGGTAGTCGAACAGGCCCAGCGACACGCCGAGGAACGAGCTGGCCAGCGCCATATAGGAGAAGGCGTTCAGCAGTTGGCTGACGGTCTGGCTGCTGGAGACGTTGCCCATTTGCTTGAGCAGGCTGCCGATGTTGCCGCCCTCGGCGATCACTTGCTTAAAGGCGTCGCGCGCGATATTGCCCTGGATCACGTACTGCCACAGGATGTAGATAGCCAATGCCAGCAGGGTGCCGTACACCAGGCTGCGCACCACGGAGCCGCTGTCCTTATGGTAATACTTCACCAGCCCGGGAATGTTGCCGTGGTAGCCGAACGAGGTCAGCAGGTAAGGCAGCGCCGCCAGGGCGTAAGGCAGATAGCTGGCCTGGTCATCGCCGGTGTTGAACAGCACCGCGGGCTGTACGTGGGTGAACATGTCGCCCACCGACATCACGAAGGTGATCACCATACCGCCGATTAAAATGGTGCTCAGGCGGTCGACCGCGCGGGTGGAGAGCCAGACGATAAACGCCACGACCAGCGCGAACACCAGGCCGGCGGTGGTCTGGCCGACGCCGACGATGCCCTCCAGCGTGTGGGCGATGATCGAGCCGCCGGCGGAGATATAGGCGTAGGTCAGGATGTACAGCACGAACGCCACCGACAGGCCGTTCACGGCGTTCCAGCCTTTGCCCAGCAGATCCTTGACCATGGTATTGAAGCTGGCGCCGATCGGGTAGTGCAGCGTGGCTTCGAGGATCATCAGGCCGGAAAGTAACATGCAGGCCCAGGTATACACCAGCAGCGCGACGGAGCCGCTGAACCAGACACCGGAAGTGACGATCGGAATGGAAAACATGCCGGCGCCAACGGCGGTTCCGGCAATGATCATCGCGCCGCCGAGGACGGAAGGGCGGGCCAGTTTCTGGATGGTGTCCGTAGACATGCGTGCTCCTGGGGGATGGGTTCTTTTGTACTAGCTCAATGGTACATGGGCGCATGGCGCATGTAAAGCGTGGTAATTGCACGCTTCACGCGTTTTTGTCTTTAAATCAAGGTTTGTTGGGCGTTTTTTCGCCATAGGATGCAGCCGGCCGGCGCAGGGCGATGAGTGTAAAGATCGCGGGGGCGCAGGGATTCTGCTGGCGGCCGCCGCGCGCGGCTGCTATTGTCGCGCTTCTTTTCCCCAGCCCACCAGGAGTAGCGCTGATGGACTGTCGCAGCGACTGCGGCGCCTGCTGTATCGCGCCGTCAATATCCAGCCCGATCCCCGGCATGCCGAACGGCAAGCCCGCCAATACCCGCTGCATTCATCTGGATGAACGGCTGCGCTGTGGCCTGTTTCATTCGCCGCTGCGGCCGAAGGTGTGCGGCAGCCTGCAGCCGAGCCGCGACATGTGCCACGATCACCGCGATCAGGCGCTGATTTATCTCGCCAGGCTGGAAGCGGACACCGCGCCTTAAGCTTCCCTCAACCGCCACAGACACAGCGTCGCGCCTGCCGCCATCGCAAGCGCGGCGTAAAACACCGCATGGTAATTCCAGATTTCCGCCACCGCACCGGCGATGGCGCCGGCGATGACCCAGCCTACCCGAATGGTGTTGGTGAACAGCGTGGTGGCCGTGCCGGCCTGACCGGGCATCAAATCCTGAAAGTAGAGCATGCCGATGCCCGCCAGCACGCCGATAAACGCCGCATTCAGCAGCTGCAGGGCAATCAGCGGCCAACTGCCGGTGATAAACAGCAGGCCGCAATAGAACAGCACGCCGGCGACCACCGCCCCGCGCATCAAACAACGCTTGCCGCAGCGTTTCGCCACCATGCCGGCGATCAGCATGATTGGGATCTCCAGCCCGGCGGCGGCACCCATCAATATCCCGGCCAGCCGCTCCGGCAGCCGCAGCTCGTGCACCACATACAGCGGCATGTTGATCAGGTACATGCTGTTGGCGGTCCACATCAGGGTGCAGGCGACGAACAGCAGCAGCGAATCGCGGCGATGCTGCCGCGGTGCGGCCAGGGGCGCGTTCGTCGCCGCGGTTTTCGGCATCGAAGGCAGCCGCTTCCACACCAGCAGGCCACACAGCACAAAGGCCGCCGCGCCCGCCAGATACATGACCTTAAAGCCGAAGCCCAGCGCCAGCGCGAAGGCGATCGGCGGGCCAATGACCCAGGCAAGGGAAACCTGGGCGCGCATGATGGAGGTGAACATCACCGCCTCGCGCCCGGTGCGATCGGCATGCTCGCGCGCCAGCGCAAACATCTGCGGGTTGGCGGTGGAGCCGAAGCTGGTGAGCAGCACGCCGACGAGCAGCAGCAGGTAATAGTTGCGGCTCCAGGCGAACAGCGTGAACCCCAGCGCACCCAGCATGCAGCAGAGGAAGATCAGTGATTTGCGGTCGCCTTGTTTATCCGAACGGCCGGCGAGAAACTGGCTGACCAGAATGCCGATCACCGCGCTGCCGGTAAAGAACAGCCCGACCAGCGCCGGCCGTACCTTGACCTCGGTTTCCAGAAACAGGCTCAGCGTCGGGGTTTGCAACGCGCAGGCGATGCCGGTCAGAAACGCCACCGCCAAAAAGGCCAGCGAAGTGAGATCGGGCGCGCGTCGCGTTACTGCGGATGAAGTCGGCATGGCGGTTGATAATTCGTCGAAAAAGGGAGGTCGCGCGCATCATACGCCCGTTGAAATGAAACGCAAACCGCTCCCTTGCGGCGAAGGGTAAGCGGATATGTCGCGCGGCGACGAGAAAAAAGGGGCGCGTTGCGCGCCCCAGTTTATCGCGGGTTATCGCGGGATCAGGCGCCTTGCGGCACCGCGTGCGCGGTATTTTTCAATACCGGCCCCCGATACTTCTCGATCTGCAGCTGCGCCATCTGCCCGCAGTTGCCCTGCGCCAGGCTGGAAGAGCCGATGTCGAAGGTCAGGCAGTTGACGTTGCCGTTCTTGCACAGCGAGCCGGGCTGCGCCGGATCGGCCGGATCGAACCAAGCGCCTTCGCTGATGCGCACCACGCCCGGCCGCACGTCTTCGCTGACCACTGCGCCCACCAGGATCTGGCCGCGATCGTTGAACGCCCGCACCAGATCGCCGCCGCTGATGCCGCGCGGCTGCGCGTCCTGTGGGTGGATCAGGATCGCTTCACGATCCGCTACCGCGTATTTCTCGCGCAGCGGCGTGTTGTCGAGCTGAGAGTGCAGCCGGTTGGTCGGGTGCGCGGTATTGAGCGACAGCGGATACTTGGCCGCTTCCGGCCCGCGGTACCACTCGTGCGGCGGCATCCAGGTCGGGATGCCGGGGCAATCCTCGTAATGCATTTTGGCGATGGCGTCGGAGTAGATCTCGATCTTGCCCGACGGCGTGCCCAGCGGGTTCAGCAGCGGGTTGTCGCGATAATCGGCAAAGCGCACCCACTGCTTGTTGGCCTCCGGCACCGGGAAGCGCACGTAGTTGTTGGATTGCCAGAACATGTCGAACGGCGGCAGCGCCACCCGGGCGGCGCGCGCCTGGTTTTTCATGTCGTCGTACATGCCTTTCAGCCACTGGGTTTCGTCCTTGCCCTCGGTAAAGGCCTCCTGCACGCCCAGCCTGGCCGCCATCGCCGAGAAGATGTCGAAGTCGCTGCGCGACTCGTGCTGCGGCGGCACGCATTGATGCATTGGGAACACGTAGAGCTGCGAATAGTCGCCGCCCATTTCCAGATCGTTGCGCTCGTAGCTGGTGGTGGCCGGCAGCACGATGTCGGCATGCTTGGCGGTGGCGGTCCAGTAAGGCTCGTTGACCACGATGGTGTCCGGCCGCTGCCAGGCTTTGACCAGGTTATTGGTGTCCTGATGCTGGTGGAAGGTGTTGCCGCCCGCCACATACACCATTTTCACCTCGGGGTAGGTGACCTTGGCGCCGTTGAAGTCGATGGTTTTGCCCGGGTTGCTCAGGCATTCGGCGATGCGCGCCACCGGGATCGGCGCCGGCGAGTTCTTCGGCGCGTTGCCGGCGGAGATGCCGGCGATGATGCCGCCCTTGGCGGTCGGGCTGCCGCCGGAGGAATAGTGGTAGCTGAAGCCGAAGCCGCCGCCCGGCAGGCCGATCTGGCCGAGCATCGCCGCCACCGTCACCAGCAGCCAGTGCTGCTGTTCGCCGTGGTGCTGGCGCTGAATGCCCCAGCCGCCCATGATCATGGTACGGTGTTTCGCCATCTCGCGCGCCAGTTGGCGCAGCGTGTCGGCATCGACGCCGCTGATGTCGGCCGCCCATTCGGCGGTTTTCGCTACGCCGTCGCTCTCGCCCAGCAGGTAGGCCTGGAACTTGTCGAAGCCGACGGTGTAGGTTTTCAGGAAGTCCGGGTTATGCAGCTTCTCGGTCAGCAGCGTGTGGGCGATGCCGATCAGCATGGCGCCGTCGGTATAAGGGCGCGGGGCGATCCACTGCGCATTGACGAACTTGGCGCTGTCGCTGTGCACCGGATCGATGCTGATCACCCGGGTGCCTTTCTTCTTCAGCGCCTCGAAGCCGGTCTGGCCGACGTGATCCGGCACGTTCCAGCTGTTTTTCAGCGTGACCATCGGGTTGCAGCCCCACAGGATCACCAGCTCGCTGTTCTCAATTACGTTCGGCCAGGCGGTCTGCTGTTCGTAGACCTCCATCGAACCGACCACGTGCGACATGATCACCTGCGCCGCGCCGGTGGAGTAGTCGCCGGCGTAGCCGAGGAAACCGCCGGTCAGGTTCATCAAGCGTTGCAGCAGCGTGCGGCTGTTGTGCAGCATGCCGACGCTTTTCCAGCCGTAGGAACCGGCGTAGATCGACTGCGGCCCGTGATCTTTTTGCAGGCGAGTGATCTCATTGCACACCAGCTCGGTCGCTTTGTCCCAGCTGACGCGCACCCACTCGTCGCGGCCGCGCAGCTCGGTGCGGCTGCCGGGGCCGCCCTCCAGCCAGCTTTTACGCACCATCGGGTATTTGATGCGGTTCTCGGCGTGCACCTGATAAGGCGCCATGGCGATCAGCTCATTCGGATACGGATCGTCCTGCACCGGCTGCACGCCGACCATCTTGCCGTCCTGCACGATGGCCTCGAACGCGCCCCAGTGGGCGCCGGTCAGAATGCCTTTTTGCGCCTGACGCAAGGCGATGAACTGCGGCAGCGCTTCGCTGATGGCCTGCGCCAGCGCCGCTTTGGGCCATAAGCCCGCCAGCAGCGGGGCGGCGGCCAGCGCGGCGGCCCCGGTCAGGAAGCGGCGGCGGCTCATGGTTAACGGTTGTTGGTTGCTCATTGCGCTTCTCCCTTAAAGCTTGGCCGGTGCGGCAGGTGGCATGTCGCTGGCGTGTTTTTGTACGTATTGCGTCAGCACGCGCAGCTGTTCCTGCGTCAGCGAGGTGCGCGGCGCCATGCCTTTGATGACGCCAATCCATTGGTTGGCGTTGAAGCGATCGAGCGCGGTCAGCCCGTGGCAGCCGGTGCAGTTGGCCGACATCATGTCCGCGGCGTAGCGCCAGATTTTTTGCTGATCGTCAATCAACTGTTTACGCGGCAGCCACACCTGCAGAGAAACCTGATGCCAGACCAGGCCGGTTTCCGCATCGGTCTGGGTGGAGGCGGTCTTCAGCTGTTGGCGCGCGTCTTCACCCAGCAGCACGCTGAGGATGCGTTTGCCCTGCGCGGCGTAGAACACTTCGCTGACGCCGTCCTGCTGCCAGCCGCTCACGGTGGCCAGCACCTTGTCGCCATCCTGCTTCACCACCTGCACTTCGGTGGACGGCATCAGGTTGCCGGCGTTATGGCTGTCGTCTGCGCTGAGGAAGAACGGTTCGGTGGCGATGGTGTAGAGGGTGGTGGCGTCCGGAGCGGTCAACGCCGCGGCCTTCGCCAGCTCGGCGGCGCCGGCCTGGGTTTCGCCGCTCATGTCCGGCAGGATGTGGGCCACGCCCTTATGGCAATCGATGCAGGTCTCGCCCTGTTTGATCGCCACCGGGTGCTGCAGGCGCGCCTCAGGGCGCTGGGCGGTAATGTCCATGGCGTCGTAGCTGTGGCAGGAGCGGCAGGTGGCCGAGTCGTTCTCTTTCAGCGTTTTCCAGACCGACTGCGCCATCGCCAGCTTGTGCGCTTCGTATTTTTCCGGCGTATCGATGGTGCCGACCATTTCGCCGTAAATGTCTTTCACCGCGCGGATTTTGGTCCACAGGTAATCGATCGGCTGGTGCGGCACGTGGCAGTCGGCGCACTCGGCGCGGATGCCCTTGGTGTTCTGGAAGTGAACGCTGCCCTGATATTCGGCCAGCGGCTGTTGCATGGTGTGGCAGGAAACGCAGAAGGCGGTATCGCTGGTTTTGTGGAATACGGTGGCGGTCCCGGCCAACAGCGCCGCGCCGAGGATAATCCCCAGCAGCAAAAGCCATAGCCATCCCCACCGGCGCTTTTTTTCAAAGCCAGTCAGTTTTTTGCTCATGGTAAACCCGCTTATAATTATGAATTTAAAATAAAATCTTGCCAAAAGGCCGCCGACCGGAGGTCAGAATGCCACGTCGATTGCAGGGGTAATATAGAAGAGGGTTAACCCCATAGGGTTATCCGTAGTCAAAAAAAGGGCATATATCGCAAAAAATAGCGTTATATTCTGGTGTATATAGCGATGGGGTCGAGCGGCAGGGGAAGCGAACGCAGGACGCGTTCGCGATGGCTCAGGCCGTGGGCAAATAGGGCTGGCCGCTCAGCCATAGCCGGATGGCGGTGCGGCTGGCTTCGAAATGCGGCTCCGGCAGGGCGTCGGGCGCGCACCAGCGCCACTCGGCGCACTTTTCGGGTTCTTTCAACTCGGCGCTGCCGCCGGGGTGATCCACCTGCAGGCAAACAGACACCGTGTGTTTGCCTTCGGCGCGCCAGGTTTGCAGATTGTTGCTGACGCCCACGAAGCGCGGCGGATCGATGAGCAGCCCGGTCTCTTCGGCGATTTCGCGCCGGGCGCACTGCTCGAAGGTTTCACCGGCCTCCAGATGCCCACCGGGGATCGACCAAAAGGGCGCGTGGGAACCGCAGCGCTTGCCCAACAAAATCTCGCCCTGTGGGTTGACGATGATCACCCCGACGCCGGTCACTACGTTCATGCTTTTCTCCGTCAGCAAAGTTTCAGCACAGTATGTCATTTTGCCCCGGCGCTGACCAATGCGCCGGCGAAAGTGTGCGTAAGCTCAAAAATCTGCAATGGCAAAAGGGAGAAAGCTTGCTTTCGCCTTGCGCTGCTCACACACTCCTTGAAACGTTTCAGCGTTATCCGGCCGCTTGTGGCGAGCGGGTAACGCTCCTTTTTCTCAATGAAGCTGAAACGATTCAATTCAGCAGGAGAGGAGAATCATGTTCCAGTTGTCACCGCAAGACATTCATCTGGGCGCCGCTGCCGCCGATAAGCAGGAGGCCATCCGCCAGGTGGCCGCCGCCCTGACCGAAGCCGGCTGCGTCAGCGCCGGTTACGTGGACGGCATGCTGCAGCGCGAACTGCAGACGTCCACCTATCTGGGCAACGGCATCGCCATTCCGCACGGCACCACCGATACCCGCGATCTGGTGCTGAAAACCGGCGTGCAGGTGTTCCAGTTCCCGCAGGGCATCGCCTGGGGCGAAGGCCAGACCGCCTATGTGGCGATCGGCATCGCCGCCCGTTCCGACGAGCATTTGGCGCTGCTGCGCCAGCTTACTCACGTGCTGAGCGATGACGGCGTGGCGGAGCGGCTGGCGAAAACCACCTCCGCGGAAGAGCTGCGCGGCCTGCTGATGGGCGAGCAGCAGAGCGCCGAATTCCAGTTCGACGTTTCGCTGATTGCGCTCGACGTCGCGGCCGACAGCCTGATGACGCTGCAGGCGCTGAACGCCGGCCGGCTGCAAAAGGCCGGCGCGGTCAACGCGCAGTTCGTCAGCGATGCCATTACCCGCAAGCCGCTGAACCTGGGGCAGGGCATCTGGCTGAGCGACAGCGTTGAAGGCAACCTGGCCAGCGCAGCCACCGTCAGCCGCCCGGCGCAGGCTTTCGTGGAAGACGGCGAGCCGGTGGCGCTGCTGCTGACGGTGTCGGTCGCCGACGCGCAGCCGCTGGCGGTGCTCAACTACCTCAGCGATCTGCTGCTGGCCAACAAAGCTGAACGCCTGCTGAAGGCGGATGCCGCCGGGGTGCTGGCGCTGCTGACCAGCGAAGTGGCCGAGGAGAGCAGCGTACTGAGCGCCGAGTTCGTGATCCGCAACGAGCACGGCCTGCACGCACGGCCGGGCACGGCGCTGGTCAACGTGATCAAAAGTTTCAACAGTGACATCACCGTCACCAACCTGGACGGCAGCGGCAAGCCGGCCAACGGGCGCAGCCTGATGAAGGTGGTGGCGCTGGGCGTGAAAAAAGGGCATCACCTGCGCTTTACCGCCAATGGAGAAGATGCTGAAGCCGCGCTGAAGGCGATCGGCGAAGCGATTAATGAAGGACTGGGCGAGGGCGCAGCATGAGCAGAAGAGTAGCAACGATCACCCTGAACCCGGCGTACGATCTGGTGGGGTTTTGCCCGCAGATCGAACGCGGGGAAGTCAACCGGGTAAAAACCGCCGGCCTGCACGCCGCCGGTAAGGGCATCAACGTCGCCAAGGTGTTGAAGGATTTGGGCATCGACGTCACCGTCGGCGGCTTCCTGGGCAAAGACAATCAGGACGGTTTCCAGCTGCTGTTCAGCGATCTGGGGATCGCCAACCGCTTCCAGGTAGTGCCGGGCCGCACCCGCATCAACGTCAAGCTGACGGAAAAAGACGGCGAAGTCACTGATTTCAATTTCTCCGGTTTTGAAGTGACGCCGCAGGACTGGGATCGCTTCGTCAGCGACTCGCTGAGCTGGCTGGGCCAGTTTGACATGGTGGCGGTGAGCGGCAGCCTGCCGGCCGGCGTCGATCCCGATGCCTTTACCGACTGGATGACCCAGCTGCGCGCCAAATGCCCGTGCATCATTTTCGACAGCAGCCGCGAAGCGCTGGTCGCAGGGTTGAAGGCCTCGCCGTGGCTGGTGAAGCCGAACCGCCGCGAGCTGGAGATCTGGGCCGGCCGCCCGCTGCCGGCGCTGGCGGACGTGGTCGAGGCCGCGCATGCGCTGCGTGAGCAGGGCATCGCCCACGTGGTGATCTCCCTCGGCGCGGAAGGCGCGCTGTGGGTTAACGCCTCCGGCGCCTGGATCGCCAAACCGCCGTCCTGTGAGGTGGTCAGCACCGTGGGCGCCGGTGATTCGATGGTCGGCGGCCTGATTTACGGCCTGCTGATGCGCGAATCCAGCGAACACACCTTGCGTCTGGCCACGGCGGTAGCGGCGCTGGCGGTCAGCCAGAGCAACGTCGGCGTGACCGATCGTCCCCAGTTGGCCGCGATGATGGCGCGCGTCGATCTGAAACCTTTCAATCAATAGCAGGAGGCAGAATGAAAACGCTGCTGATGGTAGACAGTTCGCTGGGGCAGGCCCGTGGCCACCTGGCGAAACACATGCTGGAGGCCGCCGCGGCCAAAACCGGCCTGACGCTGGTCGAGTCGCTGCAGGACGCCGAACTGGTGGCGGTGGCGGGGCAGTCGGCCCCGGCTGACGCCGGGCTGAACGGCAAATTGGTGTATGTGGGCGACGTAGAACAGGCGGTGCGTGAACCGGACGCTTTTCTGGCGCGCGCCAAGGCCGAAGCTGAAACCTATCAGGCGCCGCAGGCGGCGCCGGTGAAAGCCGGTGGGCAAAAACGCATCGTGGCGATCACCGCCTGCCCAACCGGCGTGGCGCATACCTTTATGGCGGCCGAAGCCATTGAAAGCGAAGCGAAGAAACGCGGCTGGTGGGTGAAGGTGGAAACGCGCGGCTCCGTCGGCGCCGGCAACGCCATCACCCCGGAAGAGGTGGCGGCGGCGGATCTGGTGATCGTCGCGGCGGATATCGAGGTGGACCTGGATAAATTCGCCGGTAAGCCGATGTACCGCACCTCCACCGGCCTGGCGCTGAAGAAAACCGCCCAGGAGCTGGACAAGGCGCTGGCCGAGGCCGAGGTGTTCCAGCCGCAGCAGCGCGGTAGCGCGGCGCCGGCGGGTAAAAAGAAAGAGGGCAACGGCCCGTATCGCCACCTGCTGACCGGCGTGTCCTACATGCTGCCGATGGTGGTGGCCGGCGGCCTGTGCATCGCGCTGTCGTTCGTGTTCGGCATCAAGGCGTTTGAAGTCAAAGGCACGTTGGCGGCGGCGCTGATGCAGATCGGCGGCGGCTCCGCCTTTGCGCTGATGGTGCCGGTATTGGCCGGTTTCATCGCCTTCTCCATCGCGGATCGCCCTGGCCTGACGCCGGGCCTGATCGGCGGCATGCTGGCGGTGAGCACCGGCGCCGGGTTCCTCGGCGGCATCATCGCCGGTTTCCTGGCGGGTTACGTCGCCAAGGCGATCAGCAGCAAGCTGCGCCTGCCGCAGAGTATGGAAGCGCTGAAGCCCATCTTGATCATTCCGCTGGTGGCCAGTCTGATCACCGGTCTTATCATGATTTACGTGGTCGGCACGCCGGTGGCGAAAATCATGGAAGGCCTGACTCATTGGCTGCAATCGTTGGGCACCGCCAACGCCGTGCTGCTGGGGGCGATCCTCGGCGGCATGATGTGTACCGACATGGGCGGCCCGGTGAACAAAGCGGCCTACGCCTTCGGCGTGGCGCTGCTCAGTTCCTCGGTGTATGCGCCGATGGCGGCGATCATGGCGGCGGGCATGGTGCCGCCGCTGGCGATGGGGCTGGCGACGCTGCTGGCGCGCCGCAAGTTCCCGAAATCCGAACAGGAAGGCGGCAAGGCAGCGCTGGTGCTGGGGCTGTGCTTCATCACCGAAGGGGCGATTCCGTTCGCCGCCCGCGACCCGATGCGCGTGCTGCCGTGCTGCATTGCCGGCGGGGCGCTGACCGGCGCGCTGTCGATGGCGTTCGGCGCCAAGTTGATGGCACCGCACGGCGGGCTGTTCGTGCTGCTGATCCCGGGCGCGATTTCGCCGGTGTTGCTGTACCTGGTGGCGATCGCCGCCGGTACGCTGCTGGCGGGCGTGGCTTACGCTCTGCTGAAACGTGCTGAAGTGCCGGCGGCCAGCGTGGCGTAACGGCGTCCAGCCATAAAAAAACCGGAGCTCAGGCTCCGGTTTTGTCGTTTTGGCGCCGCATTACTGCTGCGCTTTCAGCCAGGCGATCTCTTCCGCCCAGATATCCGGGTTTACCGTTTCCAGAATCAGCGGGATATTGTCGAAGCGCGGATCGCGCATGATGTAGCTGAACACCGTTTTGCCGATGTTGCCTTCCCCCAGGCTGTGGTGGCGGTCGACGCGGCTGTTGAACTCGCTCTTGGCGTCGTTCAGGTGCATGCCGCGCAGGTAGTTGAAGCCGACGATGTCGCCGAGCTGTTTGAAGGTGTGTTCGCAGTCTTCTTCGGTGCGCAGATCGTACCCGGCGGCGAAGGCGTGACAGGTGTCGATGCAAACGCCGACGCGGCTTTTGTCTTCCACGCCGTCGATGATCGCCGCCAGGTGCTCGAATTTGAAGCCCAGGTTGCTGCCCTGGCCGGCGGTGTTTTCGATCACGGCCGTCACGCCGGCGGTTTTATCCAGCGCGATGTTGATCGATTCGGCGATGCGCGCCAGGCACTTGTCTTCATCGATTTGCAGCAGGTGGCTGCCGGGGTGGAAGTTCAGCAGCGTCAGCCCCAGCTGTTCGCAGCGCTGCAGCTCGTCGATGAACGCCTCGCGCGATTTTTCCAACGCGTCGGCCACCGGGTGGCCCAGGTTGATCAGGTAGCTGTCGTGCGGCAGGATCTGCCCCGGCCCGAAGCCGTACTGGGCGCAGGCGCTCTTGAACTTATCGATCACGTCCGCGGCCAGCGGCGCGGCCTTCCATTGACGCTGATTTTTGGTGAACAGAGCGAACGCGGTCGCCTCCAATTCGTGCGCGCGGATAACCGCCTGATCCACGCCGCCTGACGCGCTGACATGTGCACCGACAAACTTCATCTTCATTCTCCTGTGTTATCGGTGACATTATGGCATTGATGGCGGGCGGAATAAATGCGGCCCGCCGAAGCGAGCCGCAGAAGGGGCAGAAGGGAGTGATTAGAGCCAGTGTTGCACCAGCTGGTTTATCGCGCCGCCGCCGACCAGCAGCCAGACGAACAGCAGCGTGGCCAACAGAATCGGTTTCATCCCGGCCTGGCGCACGGCGCTGATGTGGGTGGTCAATCCCAGCGCCGCCATCGCCATCGCCAGCATCCAGGTGTCGGCGGTGATCAGGTGCTGCACCAGCATGGCCGGCAGCAGGTTGAAGGAGTTCAGCCCGGCGACGGCGATAAACAGCACGGCGAACCACGGAATGGTAATCGCGGATTTTTCCGCCTTGCCTGCGCCGCCGCGGCTGATGTAGCCCGACAGCAGCAGCAGGAACGGCGCCAGCATCATCACGCGGATCATCTTGGCGATCACCGCTGCATTTTCGGCGTCAGGCCCGATGGCGTGCCCGGCCGCAACCACCTGAGCCACTTCGTGGATGGTGGAGCCGGCATAGATGCCGAAGGTTTCCTGGCTGAACGGCAGCCACTGGAAGTGTTCGTTCAACTGATACAGCCACGGGTAGGCGAAGATCGCCAGGGTGCCGAACACCACCACGGTCGAGACCGCCACCGCCACTTTACTGGAGTCGGCCTTCAGCACCGGCTCGGTGGCCATCACCGCCGCCGCGCCGCAAATGCTGCTGCCGGCGCCGATCAGCATCGCGGTCTGGCTGTCGATGCCGAACACTTTCTTGCCGAGCCAGCAGGCCAGCAGGAAGGTGGTGGTCAGGGTCAGCGCATCGATGATGATGCCGCTGGCGCCCACGTCGGCGATTTGCTGAAAGGTCAGGCGAAAGCCGTAAAGGATAATGCCCAAACGCAGCAGGCGTTGTTTGGCCAGCTGTACGCCGCCGTGACAAACGGTTTGCCAGCGGGGATACAGCGTGTTGCCCACCAGAATGCCGAACAGGATCGCCAGCGTCAGCGCCCCCAGGCCCAGCTCCGCCACCCAGGGAATGTCGCCGGCCCAGACGGCCAGCGCGGTGAGCGCGCCGGTCAGCGCCAGCCCCGGCACCAGCCGCGGCAGGCCGAACAGCGGAAAGCGTCGCTCGGGGTAAGTATGAGTGGTATCAGTCGCCATAAAAGTCAGTCCTTCAGTCTGTTTCTTGCTGCCAAGAGTACGTTTGGGCTGAATAAAAGAGAAATTGATTATATATTTATAACCTATCTGAATAAGTGGTATGGCGTCAGGCATTGGCATACAGCCGCATTGCGGCTAGGGTGAGGAGGAGCGGCGAACCGCCGTCAACTTTCCAACTGAACAGGAGCAGGCGATGGATACCGACGATCAACGCAGAGAGCAGATAGACCGGGAAGTGGGCCGCGCGGTGCGGCGGTTGATTGAAGAAAACAAGGCGATCGACCGCGACCATCTCGTGGCGATGCTGCAATTGATACAGCGGGACGAAGCCGGCACGCCGCGCGAGGCGGCGCTGGCCGCGGCGGCGCAGCTGGTCGCCTTGGGTAAGTAGCGCGCCGAATTGGCCGTAAACGGGGTGGCCTCGCTGGGCTCTCCACAGCATGTTGACATCATTTTGCGGTTCTCTGGCAGAACCCTTTTTCATTACCGGGACGGCTATGCATATCACGTTGCGTCAACTGGAAGTCTTCACCGAAGTGCTGAAAAGCGGTTCGACCACTCAGGCCTCGGTGGTGCTGGCGCTGTCGCAGTCGGCGGTCAGCGCGGCGCTGGCGGATCTGGAGGGGCAGCTGGGCGTGCAGCTGTTCGATCGCGTCGGCAAACGGCTGGTGATCAACGAGCACGGCCGGTTGCTGTATCCCAAGGCGCTGGCGCTGCTGGAGCAGGCGGGGGAGATCGAGCAGCTGTTTCGCCATGACGGCGGGGCGCTGCGCATCGCCGCCAGCAGCACCATCGGCAACTACATGCTGCCGGAGATGATCGCCCGTTACCGCCGGGACTTTCCGGCCACGCCGCTGGAGCTGAACGTCGGCAACAGCCAGGACGTGATCGTGGCGGTGGCGGATTTCCGCGTCGATCTGGGGCTGATCGAAGGGCCTTGCCATATGCCGGAGCTGGTGACGCAGCCGTGGCTGGAGGACGAGCTGGTGGTGTTCGCCGCGCCGGACAACCCGCTGACCCGTCAGCCGCCAACGCTGGAGGCGCTGGCCAATGCCCCTTGGATCCTGCGCGAGCGCGGTTCGGGCACCCGTGAGGTGCTGGATCATCTGCTGTTGGCGCACCTGCCGCATTTTCAACTGGTGATGGAGCTCGGCAACTCGGAGGCGATCAAGCACGCGGTGCGGCACGGCATCGGCATCAGCTGCCTGTCGCGGCGGGTGGTGGCGGAACAGCTGGCCAGCGGCGCGCTGGTGGAACTGCCGGTGCCGCTGCCGCCGCTGCGGCGCACCCTGTACCTGATCCGCCATCGGCAAAAGCACATTTCCAACGCCTTGCAGCGTTTTCTCAGCTATTGCGCGCTGTAATCGACAGCGCGTCACGCCCTCTGCTGCCGCGCAGGCCGAAGAAAGCATAAAAACCTGCGCGCGCTCACATTAATGAGAGTAAGTAAGGCCATAAGGGCCGCGGCTAATAATTGCCTCTGAATTATGAAGCTATCTTATATCAGTGCAATGTTGCTAGTTCACCGGCGGGTATTTGTTACAATCCGCCCTCATTTTTTCAAAGAGCAGATAGGGTACGAATGGCTCAGCAGGATATAAAAACATCGGGGCAGCAAGCACCCGGATTGCGCCGCGAGCTGAAAGCCCGGCATTTGACCATGATCGCCATCGGCGGCTCCATCGGCACCGGCCTGTTTGTCGCCTCGGGCGCCACGGTTTCTCAGGCAGGCCCCGGCGGGGCGCTGTTGTCTTACGCTCTGATCGGTTTGATGGTGTACTTCCTGATGACCAGCCTGGGCGAACTGGCGGCCTTTATGCCGGTTTCCGGTTCATTCTCCACCTACGGCGCCAAATACGTGGAAGAAGGCTTCGGCTTCGCGCTGGGCTGGAACTACTGGTACAACTGGGCGGTGACCATCGCCGTTGACCTGGTGGCTTCGCAATTGGTGATGAGCTACTGGTTCCCGGACACCCCCGGCTGGATCTGGAGCGCGCTGTTCCTCGGCCTGATGTTCCTGCTGAACTACATTTCGGTGAAAGGGTTCGGCGAGGCGGAATACTGGTTCGCGCTGATCAAGGTCAGCACCGTGATTATCTTCATCGCCGTCGGCGTGCTGATGATCGTCGGCATTCTGAAAGGCGGCGAGCACGCCGGCTGGCAGAACTGGACGATAGGGGACGCGCCGTTCGCCGGCGGCTTCTCGGCGATGATTGGCGTGGCGATGATCGTCGGCTTCTCGTTCCAGGGCACCGAGCTCATCGGCATCGCGGCCGGCGAATCGGAGAACCCGGGTAAAAACATCCCGCGCGCGGTGCGTCAGGTGTTCTGGCGTATTCTGCTGTTCTATATCTTCGCCATTCTGATCATCAGCCTGATCATTCCGTACACCGATCCGAGCCTGCTGCGCAATGACGTGAAAGACATCAGCGTCAGCCCGTTCACCCTGGTGTTCCAGCATGCCGGCCTGCTGTCGGCGGCGGCGGTGATGAACGCGGTGATCCTGACGGCGGTGCTGTCCGCCGGTAACTCGGGCATGTACGCCTCTACCCGCATGCTGTACACCCTGGCGTCGGAAGGCAAGGCGCCGCGCATCTTCGCCAAGCTGTCGAAAGGCGGCGTGCCGCGCAACGCGCTGTATGCGACCTGCGTGGTGGCCGGGCTGTGCTTCCTGACCTCGATGTTCGGCAACCAGTCGGTTTACCTGTGGCTGCTGAATACCTCGGGCATGACCGGTTTCATCGCCTGGTTGGGCATCGCCATCAGCCACTACCGTTTCCGTCGTGGTTACATGCTGCAGGGGCGCGATCTGAACGACTTGCCATACCGTTCCGGGTTCTTCCCGCTGGGGCCGATCTTCGCCTTCGTGCTGTGCCTGATCATTACCCTGGGCCAGAACTACCAGGCCTTCCTGCAAGACAAGATTGACTGGTACGGCGTGACCGCCACCTACATCGGCATTCCGCTGTTCCTGCTGATTTGGTTCGGTTACAAGCTGTCGCGCGGCACCCGCGTCGTGAAGTACAGCGAAATGGAATTCCCGAAGATGGACGTGAAGTAATCTTCGGTGAGTGACACGCGGCGGGAGCTCCCGCCGCGTGTGGTTTTACTTTTTCCCGCCTTTGGCTTCCGCCAGTGCCTGCTGCGCCGAACTCATCAAATCTTCCACCGTCGCATAATCCTGCGTCAGCGCCAAAATGCCGGCGTTGAGTTGCATGTTCACCTCGCCGAACGTGCCAAAATCGTAGGGCGCTTCCAGCGGCGGCACAATGCGCGCCAGGAACTCGCTTTCCGCGCCGTACGGCAGATCGTGCACCAGTATTAAAAACAGGCCGCCGGTGTAGCGGCAGACGTAGTCGCTGGGGCGGATCAGCGTCTTGAGGCGCTCGCCGACGGTGCGCAGCACGTCGTCGCCGATCTGCACGCCGTGGCTTTGGTAAAGCGCCGCCAGCGGGCCGAATTCAAGAATGAACAGGTGAGAGATTGGCTGTGTCGTACCAGGGCGGCAGATGTTGCGCATCACCGCCTCACCGCCCGCGCGGTTGAGGAAGCCGGTCAGGCGATCGCGGTGGGACGCCTGCTGCTTCTCCCACGCCAGCGTGACGTGCTGTACCCGCTGGCGGTGGTAGCGCGCGATCATGCCATGGGCCAGCACCAGCCACAGCGGCGTGAGATCCGCCAGGACGAACAGGTTTTGCACGCGCGACAGCGGCGCCGCCAGCAGGTAGGGCAGCGTCAGCGCGATCACCTCAAGCAGCGCGAAACGCGGCGCGGCGGCATGGCGCTGCATCAGCCAGCAGGCCAGAGCGGTGATCGTCAGACCGGCGAACAGGATCAGCACAAAGCGGCCCGACAGCATCGCCAGCGCGGCGCTGGCGCCGACCAGCAGCATCCACAGCAACACCGTCACCAGCATGGCGTCCGGCCAGGCGGGTTGGCGCCTCTGCGCCAGCCAGGCGCGCCCGGCGGTCAGCAGCAGCAACAGGAGCAGCAGAACGATACCGACCAGCCGCTGGTTCAGCCAGGCGTACCCCACCAACAGCGCCGCCGGCCCCACGGCATTCAGCCAGGGAGTGAGAGGAGAGGGCGTCAGCGTGAGCCGCAGCTTGCGTTTAAACGGCTCGTCATCGGCGTGCAGCGGGCTGTGCAACAGCCAGTTCAGCAGCGCCGGGCGTTTGGGCGTTACCGCCGGAGATGGACTTCTCATTACAGCCTCGTCAATAAGGCCGCTCTTGCGGCGGCCTGAAGTTTTTTGCACGCTCGGTGCTGTGATTTTGGATTCTATGTGGTTTTTTCGTTATTTGTCAGAGTCTGGTCGGATCAGGAATAACTTTCAGAATAATGAACCTGCTGGCCGCAGCGGGGGTAAACGCGATGGATTGAAGAATGGCGTGGAAAAACAATTTATTACATTCCGATAACGCCGTTTTCACCTATTGATATGATTGATAAGTATTATCGTTTGCTTTATTGTTGACGGCTGCGCGCAGGCTGTCGCCGCGCGCTTTCCGGTTTACGGCGGACGCTTTCGCGCCGCTGTCATGATGGTTGTAACAGGTATCTTAACGAATGAGCGTATCCACCGATCCCATGACTGACGCCAAGGGGCAACCCAACGCCGGCGTGATGGGGCGTTATCAGCATATTCTTCGCCATCGCCTGTTGATGATGGGCGTGTTGGCACTGGCGATCCTGGGGTCGCTGCTGCTGGATTTCACCATGGGGCCGTCCGGGCTGTCGCTGTCGTCTTTATGGCAAACGCTGCTTGACCCCGCGGCGGCCGATGCCGGCACGCGGGTGATCGTCTGGGACATCCGCTTGCCTTACGCGCTGATGGCGGTGGTGGTGGGGTTTGCGCTCGGCCTGGCCGGGGCGGAAATGCAGACCATCCTGAATAACCCGCTGGCCAGCCCCTTTACCCTCGGCGTGTCTTCCGCCGCGGCCTTTGGCGCCGCGCTGGCGATCGTGCTCGGCATCGGCATTCCGGGCATTCCCGATCAGTGGTTCATCTCCGCCAACGCCTTTATCTTCGCGCTGTTCGCCGCGCTGATGCTCGACGGCATCACGCGCTGGACGCGGGTCGCCACCTCCGGCGTGGTGCTGTTCGGCATCGCGCTGGTGTTTACCTTCAACGCGCTGGTGTCGATGATGCAGTTCATCGCCAGCGAGGACACGCTGCAGGGGCTGGTGTTCTGGACCATGGGCAGCCTGGCGCGCGCCTCGTGGGACAAGCTGGGCATTCTGTTCGGCGTGTTCGCCGTGCTGCTGCCGCTGTCGATGATGAGCTCGTGGAAACTGACCGCGCTGCGCCTGGGTGAAGACCGGGCGGTGAGCTTCGGCATCGACGTGCGCCGTCTGCGGCTGACCACGCTGCTGCGCATCAGCATCCTTTCGGCGCTGGCGGTGGCGTTCGTCGGGCCGATCGGCTTTATCGGCCTGGTGGCGCCGCACATCGCCCGCATGATCTTCGGCGAAGATCACCGTTTCTATCTGCCGGCCAGCGCGCTGATTGGCGCGCTGGTGCTGTCGATGGCCTCGGTGGCGTCGAAAAATTTGGTGCCCGGGGTGATCATTCCGGTGGGCATCGTCACGTCGCTGGTCGGGGTGCCGTTCTTCCTGAGCATTATTTTGCGCCACCGGGGGAACGTATGAGCCAGGGCCTGCGAATAGAACACTTCTCGGCGGGCTACCCGAAGCGCCAGGTGATCGACGATCTCTCGGTGCCGATGCTGCCGCGCGGGCAAATCACCGTGCTGCTGGGGCCGAACGGCAGCGGCAAATCGACGCTGCTGCGCTCGCTGGCCGGGCTGAACCCGGCGCAGGGCAAGCTGTGGCTGGACGACGGCGATCTGATGCAGATGCCGTTCGCCCGTCGGGCGGAGAAAGTGGTGTATTTGCCGCAGTCGCTGCCCGCCGGGGTGCATCTGCACGTGCTGGAGTCGATCATCGTGGCGCAGCGCGCCTCGGGCGGCCGCAGCAACGCCGGCAGCGAAGCGGAAGTGATGGCTTTGCTGGAGCAATTGGGTATCGCCCACCTGGCGCTGAGCTATCTCGATCAGCTGTCCGGCGGCCAGAAACAGCTGGTGGGGTTGGCGCAGTCGCTGATCCGTCAGCCCTCGCTGCTGCTGCTGGATGAACCGCTGAGCGCGCTCGATCTCAACTATCAATTCCACGTGATGGATTTGGTGCGCCGCGAAACCCGCAAGCGCAACATCGTGACGGTGGTGGTGGTGCACGACATCAACATCGCGCTGCGCCACGGCGACCACGTGCTGATGCTGCAGGATGGCGATCTGATCGCCGACGGCGCGCCGGATCAGGTGATTACGCCGCAGAGCCTGGCGCGGGTCTACGGCGTGCGCGGGCGTATCGAGCGCTGTTCGCAGGGCACGCCGCAGGTGCTGATAGACGGTCTGGTGAACCAGCCGACGATTTAATCCAAGAAAAAGCCCGGCATCGCCGGGCTTTCTTTATCGTGCTGCGTGGTTCAGCGCCTCGCTCACGCGTTCGACGACGTGCTGGGCGGTGACGATGCCGCCGGACAGATACACCTCGGCCGCCGGCAGGTAAACCACCTGGCCTTTTTTCACCGCCGTGGTTTTCTTCAGCGCGGTGCCGGTGAGGATCTTCTGCGGCGCCACCGCGTTCGGCCGCCCGGTCGCGGCGTCTCTGTCGATGACGAACAGCCAGTCCGGATTCAGTTTGGCCACCTGCTCAGGCGTCAGCTTGTTGCCGCGCACGTCTTTTTCGTCGGACTGCAGCGCAGACGAGAAGCCGAGGGCGTCATAGACGAAGCTGAAACGGCTCTTGGGGGCGTAGGCGCTGATCTTGCCGCCGGAGAACAGCACCACCAGCCCGCGCCCGGCCTGAGCGGCCTGCGGTTTGACCGCCGCGATCTGCGCATCCAGCTTATCGACCGCCGCCTGTGCCTGTTGCTGCTTATCGAACAGCTCGCCCAGCTGCAGCGTGCGCTGTTTCAGGCTGCCCAGCTGATCCTGCGGATCGACGGACATGTTCAGCGTCGGCGCCAGCGCGTTCAGCTCATCATAGGCTTTGGACGCCCGGCCGGCGATCAGGATCAGATCCGGCTTGGCGGCGCGCAGCACGGCCATATCCGGCTTGAACAGGGTGCCGGCATTGAGGTATTTGTCGTCCTGATAGCGCTTCAGGCTATCCGGCAAGTTCTTGCGGTTGCCGGGCAGCGCCAGCGGCTCGACGCCCAGCAGCTGCAGCGTTTCCAGCGAGGCGTAATCCAGCACCACGATGCGCTGTGGGTGCTTTTTCACCTCGGTGCTGCCGTTCAGGTGCTGGACGTTGACGGTGGCCGGGGTTGCGGCTACCGGCGTAGCGGTTTTACTGTGGCAACCCGCCAGCGCCATCGCTGCCAGCAGGGCGATCATCAGGGGGGAGCGGCGTAATCTCATGGGGCTTCCTCACGGTGATGGAATGAAAAGGGCGCGCAGCGCGCGCCCGGGGGCATCAGAAGTTATAGGTCATGCCGACGGTGTAACGGCGGCCGTCCAGCGTGGTGTTGTAGTGGTCGTAATCCACGGTCTTGTCGAGGATGTTGTAGACCCCGCCGGTCAGCTGCAGGTTTTTCGCCGCCTGGTAGCTCAGGCCCGCATCGACGAAGGTGTAGGACGGCGTGCTCTTGGCCATCGAGGTGCGGCTCAGGTAGTCAGAGGTGCGGCTGCGGAAGTTGACGCGCGACCACAGGCTGAGGTCCTGCGTGGCGCGCCAGTCCAGCACGGTGTTCAGCATGTGCTTCGGCATCTGGTTGAGCGCCTTGCCCTGGAACTCGCCGCTCTTCTGTTCGGAAGCGGTGTAGGTGTAGTTGGTGTTCCACTTCCAGTCTTTGTTGATCTGCCAGCCGAAGGTGGCTTCTACGCCGCGCATATTGGCTTTGTCGACGTTGACGCGATCGCTGATAAAGTCGTAGGACGTGCCGCCGATGGTGCAATCCGGCGTGTCTTCGCAGCGGCGCACTTCGGTGATTTTGTCTTTAAAGTCGGTGTTGAAGACCGTCACGCCGGCGTTAATGCCTTTCAGACTATCCCACATCAGGCCGATTTCTTCGCTCAGGCTCTTCTCTGGCTGCAAATCCGGGTTACCGACGATGATGCCTTTACGCACGCCGCCGCCGGTGACCTGCCCCCAGTTAGGGGAGGATTGGCGCAGATCCGGCGATTTGTAACCGGCGGAGACGCCGCCTTTCAGCGTCCACTGTTCGGTCAGGTGCCAGACGCCGTACATGCGCGGGGTCCAGTGGCTGCCGAAGTTTTCATCCTGATCCATGCGGATGCCGCTGGTCAGGCTGAAGTCGTTGGTCAGCGCCCATTCGTCTTCAGCGAACAATGCCCAGCTCCAGCGCGTCAGCTTGCTGAGACCTTGAGCCGATTCAAGCTGGTTGCCGCCGTCGCCCAGTTTTTCATAGCGGTATTGGCCGCCGAGGTTCAGCATATGGGAACCCAGCTCGAACTGGTTCTGGGTGTTGAAGATGGTGTTGTAGGCCTTCATGTTACGGCCCGGGTTACCGGTTTCTTCGCGCTGCACGTAGCTGGTGGAGTTGCCGAAGTCATAATAGCCGTTGTGGGTCAGCGAGTAGTTGGTGCGCGTATACAGGCTTTCGCTGCGGGACGTCGGCGAGCATTTGCCTTTGCTGCAGCGCTCCGCCACCACCGATTTGCCCGGCGTGCTGTTGCGATCCTGCAGCGAACGGCCGATTTCGAAGTCGAATTCGTTTTTCTCGTCCGGCGTCAGGGTGAACACCGCGGTGCCGCTGCGCATGCGCTGTTCGTTGTAACCGTTGACGATTTTATCTTCCGCGCGGCGCGACAGCAGGCCGTTGACCCGCAGGCCGAGCAGCCCTTCAACCAGCGGGCCGGAGGCGTAGGCGTTGGTCTGGAACAGATCGCCGGAATCGCGGTTTTCCTGAATGGTGGCGTCGCCGTGCAGCGAGCCTTTCCACTCGGTGCGGGAGGTCTTGCGAGTGATGACGTTGATCACGCCGCCCATGGCGTCAGAACCGTACAGCGAAGACATCGGCCCGCGCACCACTTCGATGCGCTCGATGGCTTCCATCGGCGGCAGCCAGCCCTGTTCGATGCCGGCGTTGTCGCTGTTCGGACGGGTGCCGCGGGTGTCGACGCGTTTGCCGTCCACCAGGATCAGGGTGTACTTGGAGGACATGCCGCGGATGCTGATGTCACTGCTGCTGGCGCCGCCGGTGATCACCACGCCCGGCACGTCTTTCAGCGCGTCGGTCACGTCGCGATAGGCCTTGTCTTCGATCTGCTGGCGCGGGATCACCGAGATGGAAGCGGCGGAGTCCTGAATTTTTTGCTGGAAGCCGGAGGCGGTGACGACCATGGTGTCCTGGGTGTCGTCCTGCGGCGCGGCCAGCGCGGCGGTGGCGCTGAGTGAGGCGATCACCAGAGCGGCGAGCTTGCTGTAACGTGGCGTTTCCATGAGGTAAACCTTTCCTGGATTGAAGTGAAAGTAATTAACCAATTGAATTTCTAATGAAATTGTTCGTCTTTCGCTGAGAAATGCTTAGCTTCGTCAACGTTGCGTGAGGCTATTGTAAGGATTTTTTTCTGAATGTAAACGCTAATGATAATCCATATCATTTGTATGCTGGTTTTGCTGGCGGGAAAGGTTAACCGGATGAATTAAAGGGAAAAGCGGCGCAGCGGGCGTGCGCCGGGGAGGATCAGCGTTTTTGGATGTAGGTGATGGCCAGCGCCAGCGCCAGCACCAGGCCTTTGATAATGTCCATGGCGTAGTAGGGCACCGACAGCATCACCAGCCCGTTTTGCAGCACGCCGAGGATCACCGCGCCGATCAGAGTGCCGAGCGCATTAGGTTTGCCGGCCCCGGCCAGCGAGAAGCCGATATAGGCCGCCGCCACCGCGTCCATCAGATAGCCGCCGCCGGCGTTGACCTGCGAAGAGCCGATACGTGACGCCAGCAAGATGCCGCCAAGCGCCGCCAGCCAAGAGGAAATGACATAAGCGGCAACCCTGTAACGCACGGTGCGGATGCCCGAAAGGCGCGCCGCCTCGGGGTTGCCGCCGATGGCATACATGCGGCGGCCATGCTTGGTCAACGACAGGAACAGCTGCACCGCCACGGTGACCGCCAGCATGATCAGCACGATCACCGGCACCTGGCCGAGGGCGGAAAACACCTCCGGGATCAGGCCTTCCGCCATGTCGCCATTCGGCAGCACCATGTTTTGGGTGATGGATCCGCCGTAGCTGTAGGTCATCGCCACGCCCTGGATCACGAACAGGCTGGCCAGCGTCGCCAGCATATCGGGAATTCTGAACACCACGATCAGTAGGGCGTTGAACAGGCCGACCAGCGTGCACAGCAGCAGCGTTACCACGATGGCGCCGGTGGTGCCGAACCCGTGCCAGACGAACAGCGAAATCACCAGCGCGTTGGCCAGCGAGGCGGTCGAGCCGACCGACAGATCGAAACCGCCGACCGACAGCGAGATAGAGACGCCGATGGCGATCACCGTCACGATGGCGATCGAACGCAGGATATTGATGATGTTGTTGGCATCGAGGAAGTTGTCCGACGCCAGGCCGAACAGGGCGATCAGCGCCGCCACGGTCAGCAGCATGCCCCATTTGTAGAGGAAATCGAACAGCTGTTGGCGCCAGGGCAGCGCAGGCCGCAGGGCTAATTCTTTACTCACGCAGGGGTTCCTCCGGTGGAATAGAGCAATAAGGTTTCTTCGTCGATGTCGGCGGCGTTCAACTCCGCCACGATGCGGCCGTCCCACAGCACGCAGATGCGATCGCACAGGCCAACCAGTTCGGCGAACTCGCCGGAGGCGTAAACCACGCCCTTGCCGGCGCGCGCCAGGCCGTCGATCAGGCCAAACAGCTCCTGCTTGGCCTTGATGTCCACGCCCTTGGTCGGTTCATCGAAGATCAGCACCTCGGCGTCGCCGCGCAGCCATTTGCCGATCGCCACTTTTTGTTGATTGCCGCCGGACAGGCGCGCCAGCCGCTGTTGCGGGCCGGAGGCGCGAATGTTCAGGCGTTGCATGATCTCGCGCGCCCAGCGCAGCTCTTGTCGCCGGCTGAACAGGCTCCAGCGCGAGAAGCTGTCGTCGGCGCTGACGCTCAGGTTCATCGGGATCGCCTCATCGATGAAAATGCCTTCTTTGCGGCGTTCCTCCGGCACCAGCGCCAGCCCCTGTTCGACCGAGAGATGCGGCGCACGCGGCGCCCAGGGCTGCCCGCGCAGTTCGCCGCGCTCAAGCTGCACGGCGCTGGCGCCGAACAGCGCTTTGCACAGCTCGGTTTTGCCGGCTCCCGCCAGCCCGGCGATGCCGAGAATTTCGCCCTCATGCAGCCGCAGCGAAACGTCGCGCAGCTTGTGGCGATCGCGCAAGCCTTGCACCTGCAGCAGCGTTCGCTCGGCGTGCGGCGGGCGCGGCGGTGGGAAAATATCGTCCAGCCGATGACCGAGCATCTTCTCGACGATCTGTTCGCCGCTCAGCCCGCGCATGGCGTCCTCGCTGACGCGCCGGCCGTCGCGCAGCACCGTCAGCCGATCGCAAATGTCGCTCAGTTCGTGGATGCGGTGGGAAATAAATACGATGCCGATACCTTCGGATTGCAGGCGGCGCACCACGTTAAACAGGCGCTCGCTCTCGGCGCGATCGAGCGGGGCGGTCGGTTCGTCGAGCACCAGAAAACGGCAGCGGTGCGACAGCGCGCGCGCCAGCAGCACCTGCTGTTTTTCCGCCAGCGTGCAGTCCGCCAGCCGCCTGCGCGGGTTGAGCGGCAACGCCCATTGCTGCAGCAGCTGCGCGGCGCGGCGGTGCAGTTCCGCCCAGTTCAGCCAATGGCCCGGTTCGTTCAGCCAGTCCAGCATGATGTTTTCCGCCACCGACAGCGTGGGGATCAGCGCGACGTCGACCTCTTGCTGCACCACGTGAATGCCGTGGCGGCGCGCCTGCAGCGGGGAGTGGATCGCCACCGCCTGGCCGTCGATCAGGATCTCGCCGCGATAATGATCGTGGGCGCCGGAGAGGATCGCCATCAGCGTCGACTTGCCCGCGCCGTTGGCGCCGACCAGCGCATGGATTGAACCGCCCTGCAGCGTGAAGTCCACGTCCTGCAGCGCATTGAAGCCGGCGAAGGCGATCGAGATATTGCGCATCTCGAGGCGTGAAGGCGTTGCGGTTGACATAGGGTATTAAGGCCGTTTAGATGTTTAGATGGCTGTTATGCTCTGTTGTAACACAGATTACGCCGTTGGCAACCAACAAAATGGCATAACGGCGGTGGAAAACGCGTTGGCGGGTAGGGGCGCAACCCGCGTCAGGCTGCGCCGGTGCGAGAAGCGCTCAGAAGGTGGTGGGGGTGTGTGCGCTGACGATGCGGCAGATGCGCGCCGAGGTATTGCTGAAGCTGTGCGGAATGCCGGTGTTGATGGCGTAACTCTGGCCGGCGGTCAGGCAGTAGCTCTGGCCGTTGATGGTCAGCACGATCTCGCCCTCCAGCAGGGTGCCGATCTCTTCGCCCTGGTGCTTGATCTTTTCACCGGTGGTGGTGCCGGGCTGGTAGGTTTCCAGCATCATCGCCAGGTTACGCGTCGGGCTGCCGTTGTGCACCAGCTTCATCGACACCCCCTGGCTGCCGATCTCAATCAGATCCTCGGCGTCGATCACCACGCGCGGCTCGTCGACGGCTTCCGGTTCGGCAAAGAATTCAGACAGCGACAGGCCATACACCTTCAGCAGCTTTTGCAGCGTGCTGATGGCCGGGCTGACCTTGTCCTGTTCGATGGTGCTGATCGCACTGTGGGTTAACCCGGACAGTTCGGCGACCCGGCGCTGCGACAAACCCAATTGCTGACGGATCTGCGACAGGCGTTTGCCCGGTGCCAAGCTGGCTTCGCTCATAGCGGTACTTCCTTCTGGTAGGGGCGACAGGCAGACATGAATATCGCTATCGGGCGCCTGTCTGGGCGATAACGATGCTGCATGATATCGGTAGTTAGGGCAGGTTTGGAAAATATATTGCCCATGTTCACTCTCGGTGCGTTGGACGAAATAGTTGACGTAAAAATGGCGGCAAGGCCTTTTCGGTCAATATTTTATCAATTTAGCAGCCGGCGGCGAATAATCAAACAGGATTGTAACATTTGCAAACCTATTCTGTTAAGACTATGTTTCATGGTGTGGATGTTATTTTGAGCGCCCGGCAGCGGCGCAGCCTGGCGAGAAATCCAATCATGTGTTGAATCGAACGGCGGACGGGCGCCAACGCGCCTTAAGAGCATAATGGCGGGTGACGTATGCAAACCAATAGCGCAGCAGTTGAACATTTTGCACAGCATCATGAAGAGAGGCGAAGTAGCGCGTTCCAAAATGAGGTTGCTCATTATTTGGAACGCCATCCCGCCACGCAGTATGTCGATATCCTTCTCACCGATCTCAATGGTTCCTTCCGCGGCAAACGCATACCCGTCTCAGGGTTGAAAAAACTGGAAAAAGGCAGCTACTTCCCCGCGTCGGTGTTCGCCATGGACATCCTCGGCAACGTGGTGGAGGAGACCGGCCTTGGGCAAGACCTCGGCGAGCCGGACCGCATTTGCCTGCCGGTACCCGGCTCGCTGACGCCGTCGGCCGCCGATCCGCAGCATATCGGCCAGGTGCTGCTGACCATGCTGGATGAAGATGGCACTCCCTTTGACGTTGAACCCCGCAATGTGTTGAACCGCGTGTGGCAGGCGCTGCGACAGCGCGGCTTGTTCCCGGTGGCAGCGGTAGAGCTGGAGTTTTATCTCATCGATCGGCAGCGCGACGCGGAGGGCGATCTGCAGCCGCCGTGCGCGCCCGGCACCCAGGAGCGCAACACCCAAAGCCAGGTGTACTCCGTCGATAACCTGAACCATTTCGCCGAGGTGCTGAACGACATTGACGCGCTGGCGAAGCTGCAGGGGCTGCCGGCGGACGGCGCGGTGGCGGAGGCGTCGCCGGGGCAGTTCGAGGTCAACCTGCGTCATACCGACGATATTTTGCTGGCCTGCGACCACGCGCTGGCGCTGAAACGGCTGGTGCGGCTGGTGGCCGAGAACCACGACATGCACGCCACCTTTATGGCCAAGCCCTACGAGGATCATGCCGGCAGCGGCATGCACGTGCATGTCAGCATGCAGGACGGCGCGGGCAACAACCTGTTCGCCGACGACGAAGGCGAGGATTCGCCACTGCTGAAACAGGCGCTGGCCGGGATGATCACCCTGATGCCGGCGTCGATGGCGCTGCTGGCGCCGAACGTCAACGCCTACCGGCGTTTCCAGCCTGGGATGTATGTGCCGATCCAGGCCGCCTGGGGCCACAACAACCGCACCGTGGCGCTGCGCATTCCCTGCGGCGAACCGGAGAACCATCGGGTGGAGTATCGCGTGGCCGGCGCCGACGCCAATCCATATCTGGTGATGGCGGCGATCCTGGCCGGCATGCTGTACGGGCTGGACAACGCGCTGCCGCTGCCTGAGCCGGTGACCGGCAACGGGCTGGAGCAGGAGGGGCTGCCGCTGCCGATCCGCCAGAGCGACGCGCTGTACGAGTTTGAGCATCAGCACGCGCTGACCCACTATCTGGGCGAGCGTTTCACCCAGGTTTATCACGCCTGCAAGACCGACGAACTGCTGCAGTTCGAGCGGCGAGTGACGGAAACCGAGATTGACTGGATGTTGAAAAATGCCTGAATGGGCGTATAAAGTAAGAGGTATGTGCGGCCGACCGGCCTGCCGGTAGTGGATTAATTCGCCTGCCGGGCCGGTTTTCCGTTCGATCGACAAAAAGAATTTGTATTTGAGGGCTTCCGGATCTTGTCATCCGGAGGCATTCTGGTGCAAAATATCTCAAATGCAGATAGCCGACGTTTTAACGCGTCGGTTATTTTTTTTGCATTAAGTTTTACCAACGTAGCGTTTCATACACCAAGCGAGGCCGGACACCGATCCGGATAGATAAATAGTTTCGTGCACGATCAAACAAAACTTTATGGTCGTGACTCATGAGGATTAGAAAGATGGGGCAATTTTTCACTTTAGCACCGGTGCCCGCCGGTTTCCGCTGTGGCCGCAGCGACTATGGAGCAGCCGAGGTTACCTCGACCCGTTATCCAGCTTACAATCCCCTTCTTTTAGAATTAAGTCGCTCGTTGCGAAGTTTCCCCGCAACCTTAAGTCTTGGCGTGTCCGCCATCCGCAAGGCTCAAGGTAAGGGGGGGCTGAACAATGTCCGATAACACCCTCAACGCCGCTCCGGCTCAGCGCACTCAGCTGCGTAAAACCCTGACTTTGGTTCCGGTAGTGATGATGGGCCTGGCTTATCTGCAGCCAATGACCATCTTCGATACCTTCGGCATCGTATCCGGCCTGACCGATGGTCACGTCGCGACCGCGTACGCCTTCGCTCTGCTGGCGATCCTGTTTACCGCCCTGAGCTACGGCAAGCTGGTGAAGAAGTTCCCTTCCGCCGGTTCCGCCTACACTTACGCCCAGAAAGCCATCAGCCCGCACGTCGGCTTTATGGTGGGCTGGTCATCGCTGCTGGACTACCTGTTCATGCCGATGATCAACATTTTGCTGGCCAAGATTTACCTGGAAGCGATCTTCCCGGGCGTTCCGTCCTGGATTTTCGTGGCGGTGCTGGTCGGCTTGATGACGATTTTCAACCTGCGCGGCATCAAGCTGGTGGCTAACCTGAACTCCATTATCGTGGTGGTGCAGGTGGCGATCATGATCGTGTTCCTCGGCCTGGTGATCAACGGCGTTTACCACGGCGAAGGCGCCGGTACGCTGGTCAGCAGCCGCCCATTCTGGTCCGATAACGCTCACGTGGTGCCGATGATTACCGGCGCGACCATCCTGTGCTTCTCGTTCCTGGGCTTCGACGGCATCAGCTCGCTGTCTGAAGAGACCAAAGACGCGGAAAAAGTGATCCCGAAAGCCATCTTCCTGACGGCGCTGATCGGCGGCATCATCTTTATCGTGGTGTCTTACTTCGTGCAGCTGTACTTCCCGGACATCTCGCGCTTCAAGGATCCTGACGCGTCGCAGCCTGAAATCATGCTGTACGTGGCGGGCAAATTCTTCCAGTCGGTGATCCTGGTGTTCTCCTGCGTGACGGTATTGGCGTCAGGCATGGCGGCGCACGCGGGCGTATCGCGTCTGATGTACGTGATGGGCCGCGACGGCGTGTTCCCGACTCGTTTCTTCGGCTATGTACATCCGAAGTGGCGTACCCCGGCGCTGAACGTGCTGCTGGTTGGCGCCATCGCGCTGTCCGCCGTGTCGTTTGACCTGGTGACCGCGACCGCGCTGATCAACTTCGGTGCGCTGGTGGCCTTCACCTTCGTCAACCTGTCGGTGATTTCGCAGTTCTATATTCGTGACAAGATGAACCGCACCGTGAAAGACACGTTCAACTACCTGATCCTGCCGGTGCTGGGCGCATTGACCGTCGGCGCGTTGTGGATCAACCTGGAAGCCAGCTCGATGACGCTGGGCCTGGTCTGGGCGGCCATCGGTCTGATCTACCTGGCCTTCGTCACCCGCAGCTTCCGTCTGCCGGTGCCGCAAGCGAGCGAAGACGCCGCCTAAGCGCGAGCCGTCTCCTCAGCCACAAAAAAGGCCGCATTCGCGGCCTTTTCCTTTTTTGCTTGCTGCGGGTTTACCCCACCAACTCTTTGCCGTAATCGAACAGCGCTTTCAACAGGGCGGTTTTCTCTTTGTCGCCTTCGTGCAGGTTATACAGCGATTCGAGCTGCAGCAGGTAACTCTGCACGCGCTCCGCGCTCAGCGCTTCCTGGCGGTGCTGCAGCCAGCGGCGCTGTTCGGCATCGTCCAGCGTATTCGGGTAGTTGCGCGCGCGGAAGCGGAACAGCAGCTCTTTCATGCGGCCGTCGCTGAAGGCCAGATCCAGCGCCGGCAGGTTCTGCGGCTTGGTCTGCTGGATAATCCTCATCGCCGCCTTGTCGGCGTCGCTGAAGAAGCCGTCATACAGCCGGGCGTCGACGTCGTCGGAGCCTTTGAACGGCTCGGCTTCGGCGAACAGCGCCACCACTTTCTCACGCACTTCCGGGTGCTGTTTCAGCAGCTGCAGGTTTTGCAGGCAGGCCTGGCGATCGATGCCCAGCCGCTCGGCGTTCTCCGGCAGCAGGGTTTTGGCCGGCGCCAGCACCGGGCATTTGTTGATGTGCACCAGCTTGATCGGCACCGGCGCCTGATCCGGCGCCAGGTCGTCGCGGCGGGTGTACAGCCGTTCACGCAGCTGCTCGGCGCTCAGCGTCAGCAACGGCGTCATGTCGCCGGCGAGATCGCACATGATCACCGCATTTTTGTTGTCCGGATGCCAGGCCAACGGCGACACCCAGCTGGTGTTGCCGCGCGCCGCGCCAAACATGCCGGAGACGTGCACCAGCGGCGTCATTTCGGCGACGTCGATCAGGGCGTTCAGCTTGTGCTTGTTGCGGTGCTGCAACAGGAAATCGAACAGCCGCGGCTGCGCCTGCTTGACCAGCTTGGCCATGGCGATGGTGGCGTAAACGTCCGACATTGCGTCGTGAGCCTGCGTGTGCTCGACGCCGTTGGCGCGCGTGAGATGCTCCAGGCGGAAGCTGGGGAAGCCGTCTTCGTTTTCCGGCCAGACGATGCCGTCCGGGCGCAGGGCGTAGCAGGCGCGCATCACATCCAGCAGATCCCAGCGCGAGTTGCCGTTTTGCCAGCTGTAGGCATAGGGATCGTAGAAGTTGCGATAGAAGATATTGCGGCTCACTTCGTCATCGAAACGGATGTTGTTGTAACCGAGAATGCAGGTGCCGGCCACGCTGAAGGCCTGGTGGATTTGGCGGGTGAATTCGGCTTCGTTAACGCCTTTGGCGCGCGCCACCTGCGGCGTGATGCCGGTGATCATCACCGCCTCGGGTTCCGGCAGGTAGTCGTCGGCCGGGGCGCAGTAGATGACCAGCGGCTCTTCGATAATGTTGAAATCCATATCGGTGCGCACGCCGGCAAACTGCGCCGGGCGGTCCAGCGACGGGCTTTTGCCGAAGGTTTCGTAATCGTGAATGTAAAAGGTGTTCTGTCTATCGTTGTCTTTCACTGTCGGGGTTTGTCCGCGTATGTTGTTTAACGTACCGATTTAAAAGTATTTTTTAGCGCGTTAACTGCCTTGTTTGTCCATTCTTGCATAAGACTGTATTCACTTGTTTGCCTTCGTCCATGTGCTATTGTGTACGGGTTTGGTACATAACCTTAAATCAACTGCGTACAAAAAATTATTATGGCTCTCAGCGATACAAAACTGCGCTCACTACATGGTAAACCATATTCGGGAAGTCCTGAAGTGTCCGATGCCGATGGGCTTAGCGCCCGCATTTCGCCCAAAGGGGTGATCAACTTTCAGTTTCGATACCGGTGGCATGGCAAAGCCCAACGTTTAGGGATTGGCAGGTATCCTGCCGTCGCTTTGAAAGAGGCTCGTGCAATCACATCAGAGTTGCGCACCCTCTATGACCGAGGGATAGACCCGCGCCAATATTTTGATAAAAGCGGAGATATCGGCAACACGGCAACGGTGAAGGACTGTTTGAATTATTGGAAGGAAAACTACGTTGATGTCTCGCTTCGTGAGAACAGTAGAGAGCTGTATAAATCGACTGTCATTAAACGTTTAAGTGATGCTTTTGAAGGGCGTCCAGTAGCAGAGATTACCATTAAGCAATGGGTTGATTTGTTTACTCAAGAGGAAAGGGAAAACAGCAGGCGGGCGCGGCAACTACTTGTCCAGTTGAGATCAGCGATGGGGTGGTGTATCCGTCGGCATTTTATACCCGATTGCTCAGTAATGAAGGTTGAGCCTCGTGACGTAGGGAGCCGTTCTGAAACCGGGGATAGAATTCTAACTTACTTTGAGCTGGCAGAAATTTGGATCGCCATAGAGCGCAGCAGGGCGTCCACTTCAAATAAGCTTTTGCACCAAATGCTCATGCTCTGGGGAGCGCGGCTGTCCGAGTTGAGGTTATCTGAACGGCATGAGTTTGATCTGAGGGAAATGCTCTGGACTGTACCAAAAGAGCACAGCAAAACAGGAAAGGAAATCCGGCGTCCGATCTTCAAGCAAATTGAGCCGTTGCTGGAAAAGGCAATGCTGACGTATGACAAGGTTCTTTTCCCAGGGAATCTGATCACGGAACCTCTAACGATCTCTGCGGCCAATCGTTACATAAAACGCATTCGGGAAGGTTTGGATATAGGGTATTGGCGTGCGCACGATTTCCGGCGGACGTTGGTGACACGCCTTTCAGAGGAAGGGGTAGCCCCACACATTACGGAAAGAATGCTGGGGCATGAGCTGGGTGGGGTGATGGCCGTCTACAACAAACACGACTGGATAGAAGGGCAAAAGGAAGGGTATGAGATACATGCCGATAAGCTTTTCTGGCATGTTAAGAAACTTTCTGGTTGATGCCGCCATTCAATATCCACTGATTAACCGCACTCTCTAAATATGCTTTTGGGTGAGTGCGAACAGGCTTAGGGAAACAGTGTTTGTTCTGGTAGGTGTACATGGTCGATCGTGACGAAATGCCAAGCTTCGCCATGACCTCCTTTTCAGGGATCAGGTTGATATCTTGCATAGTTACCTCGGGAATGCTGGTGGATTATTCTGCTGCTGAGAATAGGCGCTGATAAATTGCGGAAACATACTTCGCCTGATGGATAGCATCGGCTAATGCGTTGTGGCGCTCGCCGTCAAACGGCATATCACGCTTGGGATCAAAGCCAACTACGCGGCCAAGCTCAACGATAGTGCGCACGTCCCTGTCGTTGTACCACTCCCACGGCAACGGAACGCATTCACGCTGGTAAGACTCACGCAGGATCACGTTATCGAATACAGCTCCGTTCCCCCACACGCGCAGGCTACGAGGATTGGCGACATTGGCCCGGATAAACTTATTCAGGTCATATAACGCAGACAGCAATGAGGGCGCACCGTCAACACAGATAGCCGCGCGAGCTTCGCTGCTTTGCTTCATCCACCAAATAATCGTATCGGCGTCAGGTGTCGCCTTACCGGCCATAACGCTTTGCAGGTCTACGGCGGTGTAGAACTGCTCGCCAAGCTCGCCGCTGTGCGGGTTAAAAAGCACAGCGCCGATAGTCAAGATAGGGGCGCTGGGCTTCTTACCCAACGTTTCAAGGTCAAGCATTAGGTGGTTCATCAACTATTCTCCAGGTAATAAAAAACCGCCCGTAGGCGGTCGTATAATCATGAGTGAACTTTACGTTTCTCTGACTCTAATAAGGGTGGGATGACATTTGCTTTCATAAATAGGCCCAGAGACAATATCGACAATGTATTTTTTACTCACACCATCACGAATAAGCGTTATTGCTTGTCCCGCACGAACCTCAAAGTCAATCTGATGTTCTTCTTCAATTCCGGTGTTACTAAAAATCACCTTCGCCATTACTTTCCATCCTCTGCTAGATATAATTTTCCTTACTATCACGATAGTGTATCAGCCGCTTATAGAGATATTCGCGCAGATGATCATGCAGCTAGCTTACCTCGCTCGTCATGGCTTTCGGCTTCAATATCCCACTTCGTAAAAATACCTTTGAGCGAGGGTTGTTATATGACAATGAAGCTTTCGAAGTGTGCATGGAAAAATTATCTTGCTTCAATCTGCAAGGTCAGCATCTGTAGCAATCATTAGATTAAAGAAGTTAATCACATCAATCCATTGGTTATAAATCTCTGAATCTACGCTAGACTCTACAGCATTATGAAATAATGCATCAGGGCCAACTCCGTAATTTACTTCCTTAAATAGCTCCATGTTCAATTGGTTTAGAAAGAATCGCTTAAATTCATTAATTTCCCTTTCGTTGTCATGTTGGGTGTGCTCATGGATGGTCTTCATTGCAAGATTCATACTCCTAACAATGTTAGCAGCATCATTAAAATCCCAATCAGCACCATTTTTACCTTTAGCATACCCATTGGCTCTTTCCGCACAGGATTTTAAAGTCTCGTAAAGACCCATCCTGCTTTGAAATTGTAATGCTTTTTCTGCAGTGTTCCTACTTGCGAAGGCTGCCAGGGCTGAAGCTATAGCAGCAACACAGGAAATCGTAGCAACAACTAGATCTAAATGATCTTTTAAATAATCCAGTATCATAATGTCTCACCTATAAAAATACTCTGTGGACAGTATAGGAAAGATGGGGGGATGTCCAGTGGTTGCGCCATTGGGTATTTAAATCATTACCAGACTTTGAAACCCATGAATATACTATTTGTCGATTACGCAGTTGTAATCATTGTGGGTAAGTAACAGCCAGTTATGGCCGTCGTCTTTTGAAAGTAAGCGCCAGCGTTTATTTACACGAAAGGTAAGATATTTTTTGCCATAGGTTCTTTTGGGGAATAATCGACCGGCGTGGAACTGTTTTAATTTCTCCAGCGCCTTCGCAGTAATCCACAAAGGCGCATTGTTCAGGTTGATGCTCATTGATCTTCACCACTCGCAACCTGGGGATGTTGCTGGCGGTATTCGTTGAGAATGGTGTTGATTTCTTCTCGGGTTCCAGGAAGGAGCAGTAGGACGTCACCCTCTTCACGAACCATTGGCGCAGCATCATAGAGCAGTTCACAGAGTCGGCGGGCGCGGGTAGCGTTGAATTGTGGCTGGGCGACGCTCTTAGTGATTTTTTTCTTGCCGGACTCTTCGGCCTTTTTCATTAAGCGCGCGGCTTCACGGTCGGCATATACGCCATGCTCGCGGTTAATTTGAATAGCCAGGGCATAGTTAATGGAACCAGCGCGCACCAGGCTCTTGATGTAGGGGCTGCATTCCTGCAATTGCAGGTGCTGGAGGATATCGGACTCGGAGCGCTTAACTTTCTTTGCGATCTCCGCGTTAGTCCACCCTTGATTTACCAGCCGTTGGTAGGCCGCGCCACGTTCGATAGGGGTAAGTGCCAGACCTTGCGAACTGGTGACCATGAAGGCGATTTTATCGGCCTCAGTACCCACAAAATCCTTACACTCAAGACGCGCCACCTCATGCCCGGCTTCACTTGCCAACAGCGCACCGTGGAAGCGGTGGTGACCGTCGATAACCTTCACGCCTTGCTCAGTCACTTCAACTGCCAGCGGTGGTATATATTCCCCCGCAATAAACGCATCCCTAAACTCTTCAACGTGCGCCTGATTTAATTCGCGAACGTTATAGCCATCTTCGGCATAAATTTCACTGAGTGGAACCAGAAACGTTTTGCGGGTAGTGATATCTGAACCGATGCTTTCTTTTGCAGAATAACGCTGACTTAAAGTTGCCATAATTATCTTCCATATTGAGGGGGTGAAAATGCTTCACTATGCGCCACACACGGTGGCGCATAAGACTGCACTTTATTTAATTGAGCCTTCATAAACCGGGATGTTTTCGAGCTGGTTTTCCAGGTCTACGACGATCTCAGTAAAAGCGTGCTCAACGATTTTTTTCGGTTCGATAAGTTCGTACCAAAGAGCTAAGCCGCCGTCTTTCAGGCGGTAGCGGATACGGGCCTCAACCTGGTAAGGCGCGCCGTTGTGGAATGGTGCGATAGCCAGACTGATTTTTTCAGGCAGGGAAGTATTACCAGAGCCATCCTTTTCATCGCTGTAGGACATCTGGAACGTACCGTCCTGCAGGCGACGCACAGACTTGAACTCAGCTTTACGCGTCTCTTGGAAAGCCAGCACCATTTCGAGCAGTTCTGTACCGGATGGGCCTTTATAGTTATCACTGACCGGCGCGATATCTTGGATGTGGTTTTCCAGGAACTCTGCAAAATCGGTCTGATTCATGGGACGCTTGTCACGGGATGCCCACTCCTGCCATTCATCGGAATAGGGGCAGTCGTACACAGCGCGATGCTTTGCCCACTCTGGTGAGTTTGCCGCAGAGTGGTAATCCAGCACGGCCTCAATGCGGGTTTCAGATTTGTCGGCGAAGATTGCAGTACGCGGATCAGCGAACTTTTGAACGTAGGCGATCAGCGAGGACACCGAAATAAGACGTACTGCCTGACGAATCAGCGAAGGTTGAAGCTGAAAATGCTCGAGCGTTTTTACTTCATGGTTGTCAGGAACCACTGCTACCGGGATATCAGTTTTCGGCGTGAACGCGGTCAGTGCCAATTCCTGAATTTCGCGTACAGAGCCATTAGCGAGGCTTGCAAGTTCTTGCATGCTATTTTCCTTAATTAATATTAACGTTGCTGGCTAAATTAATTAGCCGTGGGCTTGCAGCTTAATAGGCGCTGCGGCGGGGGCTGTATCAATGACTTTCAAATCCATTTGCACTTGAGATGGATCATCACGCATTAAATCGCCATCGGCGGTTGAGAACATAATGGTGTCAGCCCGATCCAGTTCAGGAATGGATTTCTTGACGTTCGGGGTGATTTTCATCGTGTTTTCGTCGCGGCTGTTCAACATCTGGCAATTCAGCGTCAAAGTAACAGCGCCTTTCTTGCCGGTTTCGCGAACCATTTTAATAACCTCGGCCAGCGCTTCGGTAAGCTCCTGGTCTAAGGTGCCTTTGTTGATATAAGCCAGCTGCTGGCTAAAGGGAGTGCATTTGCTTTCAGACATACTATTTCTCCTCGTCACATACAGAGAAGAACTCGGGCCGGGTGACGCCCTCCACGATTAAATGGATGCCTGAATTCTTCTCTCTATGAAACAGGGCGACCAGCCTATGAACATTATCTTCACCCCTTATTGGTTGAAGTTCGGTCTGGCCGCCAAAGACTACACACAGCAAAGATTTAGAGCGGGTGGCCTTTCTGGCAGAGGATTTTGCGCAGGCGGGCAAAGAAGGTGAGGCGAACAGCTTGCACGGTAGGAGCCACGCGCATGGTATCGACAACGACTGTGTTAAAATTGCGGTTGATCATGTTGAATCTCCGTTCTACTGGTCATGCCCCGGCAAAGATTGGCGTCTGCAGCCGGGGCTATTTATTTCAGAAGTACCAGCGGGCGTAGCTATTCAGCAGGCTGGCTTTATTGCAATGGCCATAAGCTTTAAATGCTCGGCGACGCTGTGAGCGCAATTCCCGGCGTGCTCGGCGGCGAATGCGGTTAGTCAAAATAATTTTGCGCATGGGTAGCCCTGCTATTGCGCCCCGTAGGGCGCGGTGGGTGTTAATCAGCTACCCGGCGGACGGTGTACCCGTAGCCGAGATAAGCATTATTTTCTGTCAGGTTTGCAGCCACTGTATTAGCTCGGTCTTCCGCTGAACGGTAAAACGAGTCGTAATCCTTACGCGGCGTATCTCGAAAAGTGGCGACGACGTAATCTGTGGAGTCTGGCCCGTTCTCGACTACCTCGTAAATCATCGTGTAACCCTCTGCTGTTAGTCGGCCATCTGACGAACAAACCAGCGTTGCGCGCCTGCTTCGGTTTTGAAACCATCCCGGCTCTTGGTGAACGTCATCGCGGTAAACGTGCCGTCTCCGTTGGGGAAAACGCCGGTCTTTACTGTTTCGTTGTTGCCCATATCGTGAGTAGTGTTCATCGCTAATCCTCAGTGGTTTTATGCCTACCGCCCCAAACTGGCAGCGGCAGGGTAAATCCACTCTTTCCCTAAAGAACGTTACCGGTCGATCCCTCTTCGGGGCCGGGGAGTGATTGCATCGCTCACCCCTTGGCGTGTTGCCTGTTGGCTTCCTGCCGTTCCCGTAACGTTTGCGGCGGTGTTTTGCTGGTGGCGTTCCGGGTTGATGGGGTAACAATACTTGCGGTATTAAAATAAATCAATACTCCAGGTATTCAAAATAATATGAAAGATATTATTTCGTTGATTTAAAAGGTGATTTAGTTGGAAATTTTTTATGACCGCTGCGAAGGAAAGTTGGATAGGTTGATGAAATTTAAGCGATAGGAAACGTGGAAGGGTGATAAAAGGCCGCTTTAGCGACCTTCTTTTAGACTAACCGCATCATGGTCTGAATCGCGACGCCGATAATCTTGCAATTGCCGTTGATCTCTTTCATCGGCCATGCAGGGTTCAGACCTTTAAGGTATTTTTGCCCGCCGTCGATGATGAGTTTTTTGAATGTGGCTTCATTGGCGTCAACCATCTTGGCTATAACAAGGCTACCGTTGACGGCATCACGACCTGTATCTATTAGGACTAATGTCCCCTCAGGAATACTGATTCCTGTAGGCGCGGTCATAGAATCACCATCGACACGCAGCCAGAACGCTTTACCGAAAACTTTTGCATCAGACTCGAACCATTCATCTATCTCATCGATAGTATATGGCTCCATTGCTTCTGCCCAAGCTCCCGCTTGAACCCAACTGATCAGCGGATACTCCCTGCCTTTTTTATAAGGCCCAGCAAATTTAACGTTTGAGGTCTCATGCGCTAACATCCGCTGCGCCTCACCCTCTAATGTGGGACTGAAATCGGCGATTGACACTTGCAAGATTTTTGCAAAGGATGCCGCCACAGACAGGTTTAGCGCATTACGCCCATTGAGGTAATGACCTACAGCACCTTGAGTAATATCAAGAGCATCAGCTATATGCTGTTGGGTTAAACCCAGTTCTTTCTTCTTGGACTCGTACAAAGCTTTCAGACGCTTAGCATCTTCGAGCTGTTCCGTCGTCAAAACCTTTTTCTTTTCCATCCCCAGATTCTAATACCTATGTTATTAAAAAATGAAATACCACAGGTATTGACTGTTTAAATACTTGAGGTATTATTGCCAGCATTAGCAATCACAAGGGACTCACAATGGAAAAGAAATCTCTTGCTGATTACGTCAAAGAGAACGGACAGGCAAAAGCAGCAGATGCTATCGGCGTTCATCAGACAGCGATCAGCAAAGCAATCCGAACGAATCGGAGAATTTTCGTAACCACTCTTCCCGATGGGAAGGTTGAAGCTGAGGAGTTACGGCCATTCCCTAGCGCGAAAGCTTCGGTGGAACACATCGCTGGTGGCTGAGAAGAGAATTATCAGTCAGCCAAAAATTTAAAGTAACCACAGCCCGAGGAGTACAACTGTGTCACAGCAAAAAGCGCCGGACTGGCAGGCAGAAAAACAGCCTGAATGGGTGGTCAGTGTCGCCCGCAAAATCATCACTGGTCTGCCTGGTGGCTATGCTGAGGCTGCACAGTGGCTGGGGGTTACGGAAGACGCGTTGTTTAACCGTCTTCGCCCAAACAGCAACCAAATTTTCCCGATCGGCTGGCTTATGGTTTTACAGCAGGCTGGTGGCAATACCCATTTTGCCGACGCTGTATCCCGCCAGTCTCGCAGCGTGAATGTGCGTCTGCCAGAAGTTGAAGACGTCGATCGAGACGACATCAACGCCAAGCTAATGGAAGCGATTGAGTACATCGGCAAGCACTCCGAACTTGTCCGCAAATTTACCGAAGACGGCGAGATAGACGCCGCTGAGCGTAAAGCGCTGGACGCCAATACCTACCGCCTGATCGCGACGTTCCAGGAGCACATCCTGTTGCTCTATAGCGTGTTCTGCCCGGCGGAAGTAACCCCAATCCACACAGCGAAGTGGCGCGCTCCTATGCCGTAGGGACTGCTGTATTTCACAACCGGAGGGTAAGCGTATGCAGCCTGCATCGTTTGTTCGAACCGCCATGCCTGCGGTGTATTGCCGCGAGGATGCCGCATGGATTCAAGACCAGCTCGGTAAGTTACCGCACGGACAGCGCGGGAAGATTGCGCACGCCTACGAGGAGGCTTACCGCACAGCGTTTGACGCCGAGGAGGTTTCTTACCGGCAGGAGAACGCAGGCCGCAAAGCGGCTAACACGCGCCTGCGACTGTACGTCGAGCGGTATTCGCGGGCTGGCCAGGGCATGACAACCGCGCCACCGCTGGTGGGGCAAAACAGGGTAGCGGCATGAATTTTTTAGCCGGTGTTTTTTTAAACGGGGGAGAGGGGAAGGGTAAGAGGGGGGAAAGGGGGGTGATCGGGTTGGGGTGTGGGGGAAGGAACGGGCTTTACCAGAGAGAAGATCTTTAAGGGATCGAGTGGTTAAAAACGCCAAACGGACATTTAGACGGCTAGACGATTAAACGAGGAGATAACGATGACGCTTACAATCCAGCCACGCGAAAAACAGATAGTTGCACTGAACATGCTGCGCGCGGCGTGGAAGCAATACGCCTCGTTCATGATGTACGCCCCGGTCGGCTTCGGCAAAACCGCAATCGCGGCGCTGATCGCCAGCGGGTTCATCAGCCGCAACATGCGCATAATGTTTGTGGCCCCGTATACCGTCCTGCTCGACCAGACCGCAACGCGTTTTATTGAGTACGGGTTGCCAGCCGAGGAAATCGGCTACATCTGGCGCGACCATCCGGCCTATGACCCGAGCCGCCTTATTCAAATCGCATCAGCCGATACACTGATCCGCCGTGACTTCCCCGACAACATCGATCTGCTGATCATCGACGAAGCACACCTGAAGCGAAAAAAAATTCTGGAATTCATCGAATACCTGATGACCAATACTGATGTGAAGGTTGTCGGCCTGTCTGGTAGCCCGTTCGCCGCGTGGATTGGTACTTATTACCAAAAGCTGATTAAGCCGACGACGATGAAAGAGCTGATCGCTATCGGTGACCTGAGCAAATACGAATTTTACGCCCCATCGCACCCAGACCTAAGCGACGTTAAAACGTCAGAGCAGGCGGGCTATGGCCGCGACTACAACGAAACGCAATCTGCAGAGGTAATGAGCGACCCGACGCTGGTGGGCGATATCGTTAAGAACTGGCTGGAGAACGGGGAAGATCGCCCGACCATCTGTTTTTGCGTCAACGTGGCCCACGCAAATTACGTGACCGTTGAATTCAGCAAGGCGGGCGTGACCGTTGAAGTGATGACGGCGGCGACGCCACACGAAGACCGCCAGATGACGATCCGCCGCTTCGAGCAGGGCATCACGAAGATCATCATCAACGTCGGCGTGCTGGTGGCCGGTTTTGATAGCGATGTCCGCTGCATCATCTTCGCGCGTCCGACCAAATCGGAAATGCGTTGGATTCAGATTCTTGGCCGTGGCCTGCGACCGGCGCCTGGTAAAGATCACTGCCTCATCTTCGATCACACCGGAACTGTGCATAAGCTCGGCTATCCCGACGATATCGAATACGACTACCTGCCCGCCAGTTCTGACGGGATGGAGAAAGCACCCGCGCGCGTGGTTAAGACTGACCAGCCGGAGCGCCTGCCGAAAGAATGCACCCAATGCCATTACGTGAAGCCGGTCGGCGTCTACATCTGCCCGAAATGTGGCTTCAAGCCTATCGCCGGTGAGGACGTAGAAACCGATAAGTCACGCGGCTTGAAAAAAGTGAAGCAAGCCAAGGAGGTTGTCACAAAAGAAGTGAAACAAGCCTGGTGGAGTCAAATTCTCTATTACCAACGCACCCGCGCCGCCCAAGGCAAACCGGTAAGTGACGGCTGGTGCTCGCATGTCTACCGCAAAAAATTCGACGTATGGCCCAACGGGCTGCACAGAACACCAATGGCCATCACGCCAGTGGTGAGCAACTTCATCAAATCAACGCAGATCGCCTACGCAAAATCTAAGCAAAACGAAGGGAAAGCCGCATGAATACCAAACAGGCAGCTATCGGCCATTGGCCGAAAATATTCGAGTTTTACGGCCTCCCTCCGGTAACTGGGAAAAAACATTTTAAGGGTGAATGCCCGCTGTGTGGCCGCAAGGGCAAATATCGTTGCGACGACAAGAACGGCACCGGCTCTTACATCTGCGCATGTGGCGCGGGTGACGGTTGGTCGCTGCTGACCGGGGCAACCGGCAAGGACTTTAAAACGCTGGCGGCAGAGGTCGATAAGCTGATTGGCCGCGTCTACTCGCCGGAGGAGGGTTATCAAGCTGGTGGCCCTTCATCTGGCATAGCCTCGCAACGCCAGCGCGTGAGCTGCAAGTTTGCATCGCTGACCAGTCTGAAAGGCACCGGCGCAGACCGTTACCTGAAGCTGCGCGGCATCACCAGTCTGCCACAAGACAACGTCCGCTACTGCGACCGGCAACGCGCAGCGGGTGGCGAATACCAATCGATCTATGCGCTGGCAACGGACGACAAAGGCGAACTGTGCTACCTGCACCGCACCCTGCTCGACGGGGACAAAAAAGCCACGGTAGCTGGCGCGCCGAAAAAAATGATGAAGCTGCAAGAGGACAGCTATCTGGAGCACGCCAGCTCGGTCGCTATCCGCATGTTCCCGCCGTCCACCACGCTGGGCATCGCTGAGGGAATCGAAACCGCGCTGTCCTGCCATCAAATCACGCAATGCAACACCTGGGCGACGCTGAACACCACCTTCATGAAGAAGTTCCGCGTACCACGTGGAGTGCAACGCCTGATCATCTTTGCTGACGCAGACAAGAACGCATCCGGCCACGCTGCGGCGTTTGAATGCGCCCGCGCCAATCTGCTGGCAAAGAACGATCTGCAACAAGTCTCAGTGCGCTGGCCGAAATCCGGCGACTTTAACGATCTGCTGCTTAACGGCTCAGAGGTCTACGAGTGGGTATTCCACCGCGAGGAAAACAATGAAAAAACCAACTAAGCCGAAGCAGTACAAGGCGAAAAAGTGCGCCCAATGCGGTGAAACGTTCACGCCGGTGAAGTACCTGCAAAAGGTCTGTGGCCCGCTCTGCGCTATCGCATACCAGCGTGACGCGCGTAAGCGTCTTGAGGAAAGGGAACGTAAGGACAAGCTGAAAATCCGCAAACTGGCCGTTAAGCCGCTGCGCTACTTCATCAACCAGGCGCAGACCGAATTTAACGCCTACATCCGCGAGCGCGACGCCGACGAGCCATGCATCAGCTGTGGGCGCTACCACACCGGCCAATATCACGCCGGGCATTACCGCACCGTCGGGAGTCATCCGGAGCTGCGCTTTGATGAAGATAACTGCCACAAGCAGTGCTCGGTCTGCAACAACTTCAAATCCGCGAACCTGAGCGAGTACCGCCCTAACCTGATAGCAAAAATCGGGCAGGCACGTTTTGACCGGTTAATTGGGCCACCGCCGAAAGTCGGCAAGCTGGGCCGCAGTGACTATGAGCACATCCGCGACACGTATAAAGCCAAACGCAAAGCATTGAAGCAGGAGAAGGCAGCATGATGACCCCAAAACAGAAACGAGAAATCAAACACAACGCATGGGCGACTGTTGCCGGTGTTCCTCGCAAGAAATACCTGGGTAAGTACCAGCGCCTGACCCGGTTGCAAACACTGTGGATCACTTCGCTGCTGAACGCCTGGGGCGATATGTACGGCGGTAACACCGATGGGAAGTTGAAGTGCAGCGGCGGCAGCGGTGTATGGGGGCAAATCGTGCCTGAGCAGTGGGACGACGAAAGCGCGGCGCGAATTGTGAAGGTGCTGGGCGACCTGCGCAAACTTGGGTATCGCGGTGAGGAGCAGTTGAAGAAGGCGACCACAATTCTTTGGCCGCACCGCTCGCTTGAGTCGATGCTGGTGGCTGCTGACGCTGGCGAGGAATGCGACTTCATGGAAAAAGCGGTGCTGGCGTCGATGAAGCACGATAACCCGGTCTACATCATCGGCAAGCTGTTCTACACGGGCCGGAACAATACGGTCTCGGTGCTGGGGCGTTATATGCAAAATCATTACGCGCCCTGGCTGACACGCGATCAGGCTGACGACCGGGTGCGCTGGTGCATTGAAATATTCAATTCTGCGGTGTTCGTCGCCGTTCGTGCGGCTATCTGCATCGAAAATGAAGAAAAGTGCAAAAATAGCTTGAAAATAGCCAAAGAAACTGCATAATACATATATGCTTTCGCGAAGCTGTACCATCAAGCGATGCAACAAAATGACCCGCCACTGAGCGGGTTTTTTTATAGGAAAATAATCCTAAAAGCATTTTTTGCGAAAATAGAGGGATTCGTAAATTTTGTAGATAAACTTTTGGTTTAAATCTGGTTATCCACAGCGGCGTTAAGTTTTACCTAAGGTTGATACAGGTTTTTTGTGGGTAACTTGATTGCAAAGCTAACTATATACCTTTATTGGTTGCTATCTTCCGCTTTAACGCCGTTCAGTCTGTGGATAAAAATCACGTTCCGTGTTAAAAATAATGTAGAAAAAAAACAGGGTTGCAGGTGGCGCGCAGATGTGCTGGTTTGGATTACTGCACCCATGACTGATTTGTTTGGTGCCTACTACAACGGTTTGGCGATGACTTTGTTTCGTGCGTGAAGCATTGTGAGTTCACTCGTTGAGGGTATCAGACTTATATCAATACTTTTGGTTGAGAGACTCACTGGCATGGCAAACGAGAACGCAGCAAGTTGGGGCGGCGAGGTAGCAAAGGTATTTTTTGCTGCTAACTTAGAGTTTTATGAAAAAAACCCTATCGTTGCATCGACGGGCTATCTTCTGCTGATGGGTTCTATACCGTTGTTTCTGATCTTGAGATTTGCTTACAAAATGACGGCGCTGGACAACGAGCGGGTTCTCGGCAAGCTAAAGATTGAAAAAGAACGAGAAGCTTTGAAAAAAGAAGTCCCTCAAGAAGTGGTCAACAACACAACTACAGCAGGTGGATGATATGGAAACTATCGTACCAATCGTAATTGTACTCGCGATCATTGTTCAAGCATTTATGTATGCAAGAGCGGTTTTCATCCGTCGGCATTTCATGCTTAACCGTGTAATCAGTTTCATTGAGCGACCTGATGCTAGCATCCGCATGAAGGAAGTTGCGCAGAATGCGTTTGAGGATGCCCTGTCGGTAAAATTACCGATCTTCATGATGAATTTCACAATACGTTGCCAGGACAATCCTGAGGCCCGTGAAGAGCTAGATAAAATTCTCGCTGAACATGAGAAAGAAGAAGCGCTTTATGAGGATGCTCGTGAAGAGCTGGGTGAAATAATTAACATGATGTTTTGCATCAACTGGAAGTTTAACCGAATCATTTTCGAGTATGCTCGCTGGAGAACTTCGTGTTCATCCGCAGTTCCAGTTAAAATCACAGAAGATCTGGCTCAAGAGCAGTACTTGATGGGCTTTAAGACCGGCCATCAGCACTGAATGCAACGACAATAACGACTATGTAGCCCCGGCAATGTTGCTGGGGCTTTTTCTTTGGTAGCGAACTACCGGGAACTTGCTCGAAAAATTAAAGCGAAGCCTCATCCAACATTAACCGGTGTCCCAACTGAGGGGTTGTGTCGGCAGCGGGGTGATGGGGCTTCGCCTTAATGTTTGTGAAGTGGGCGGCGGAGAGGGTGAGGTAACACCCCGTCCGCCAGGTGCTCATGTCAATGGTCACAAGCGAACCTTTGCCCGTGCTGCTAACAGCAGGACGAGCGTATCAACTAAGGGCGCTTATGATTTCAGAAACACGTCTTATCAACGCTGACACAACAGCGTTTATCAAAACCCTGCCGGACAACTCCATAGACCTGATAGCAACCGACCCGCCTTACTTCCGGGTTAAATCTTGCGATTGGGATAACCAGTGGAAGAGCGAGGCCGAGTATCTCGCCTGGCTGGATGCGTTGCTGGTGGAATTCTGGCGGGTGCTGAAACCGAACGGTAGCCTTTACATGTTCTGCGGTAGCCGGTTGGCGTCCGATACTGAGCTGCTGGTGCGTCAACGTTTCGACGTACTGAGCCATATCGTGTGGGCTAAACCCACTGGTGTTTGGAAGCGACATCACAAAGAAGACTTGCGCGCTTTCTTCCCATCGACTGAGCGGATCATTTTCGCCGGTCACTATGCCGGGCCTCTACAACCGAAGGCAAACGGCTTCGCCGCGAAGTGTGGAGAGTTGAAGCAAAACGTCTTTAAGCCGCTGATTGATTATTTCAGAACGGCCCGGCAATCCCTCGGCGTGTCAGCGAAGGAAATCAACGCGGCAACAAAAACGCAGATGTGCAGCCACTGGTTCTCAGAGAGCCAATGGCAATTGCCAAGCGAAAAGCAGTATCAGGCACTCCAGGCGTTATTTGACCGCATCGCAAAAGAGCGGCAGCAGGCTGGTGGATTGAATCGGCCCCATCATGAGCTGGTGCGAGAATACCGGACGCTGAAGCGCGAATATTTGGAATTGTGCCAGGAATACCGATCGCTCCGCCGCCCATTCACGGTAACGGCAGCAGTTCCCTACACTGACGTTTGGCACTATCCGCCGGTGGCCTTCTACCCTGGCAAGCACCCCTGTGAAAAGCCTGCCGAAATGATGGAGCACATCATCAGCGCCAGTAGCCGCCCCGGTGACGTGGTGGCCGACTTCTTCATGGGTTCTGGCTCAACCATCAAGGCAGCTATCAAGCTGGGCCGTATCGGCCTGGGTGTAGAGCTGGAGTCTGAACGGTTCGAACAAACACAACGGGAGATATTCCCGGAAAACTGAACGGCCCTGGCATTTGCTGGGGCTTTTTGCATCTAACGCCCGGCATCGGCTGAGCTAACACAGGAGATAACTCATGTCCGAACCGGTAACCAGTACCGCCGCAGGGACTTACATGATTGGCGGTATCACTATTGCTGGGCTGGTGGCTGGAGCAGATACGGGCGTAATCATCGGGGCTTTCGCTGGTGCTGTGATTTATGTCTTGTCGGCAGCTGATCTTTCAATCTGGCATCGTCTGGCGTCGTTCCTGGCATCATTCATGATTGGCACGTTGGCGGCTGGGTTCGTCACTGACGCCATCAACTACCTGACCCCGGACGCTATTCACGCAGAAAGGCCGCTGGGTGCTGTAGTTGCTGCTGCTGTGGCGGTTCGCATCTTCATGTACATCAGCAAGCAGTCGGAAAATCCGGGGCAGTGGTTTAAGCGGCTGCGGGGAGGTAGTGGTGATGGCCAGTGAAATTATCTTGATTGTGAATGCGGTGGCCTGCACTGCTATCGCGTTGCGTCTGATGACATTTCGCAGGGCTGGTGGCACTCATCGGCCATTAGCCGCATGGGCGGCTTATTTCCTCATTATCGCGGCGGCGTCCGTACCAATCCGCATCCTGACCGGTGAGTACGTTTGTGCAGATTGGTCGGAGACATTCATCAATATCGCGTTTTGCGTCACGGTGCTGGCGGCACGCGGGAATGTCATGCACCTGGCTAAACCTTTCTTGAGATAGACCTATGACACAAAACGACTTTCAACGGGCGGCAGGTATCAGCGCCGGGTTAGCTGCGCGCTGGTATCCGCATCTGCTCGTAACTTTTGCAGAATTCGGCATCAACAAGCCGTTAGAGCAGGCGATGTTTATCGCTCAAATCGGCCATGAGTCGAACGGCTTCACGGCCAAGGTCGAATCATTCAACTACAGCGTTGATGGCTTGATCGCTACATTCGGCCCTAAATCGAAAGCCAAGCGGCTGACTGACTATCAGTGCCGGATGTTGGGGCGTACAGCCCAGCAGCCAGCCAAGCAGGAAGCTATTGCCAATCTGGTCTACGGCGGACGAATGGGTAACAGCGCCAGCGGCGACGGCTGGAAGTATCGCGGACGCGGGCCTATGCAAACGACCGGCCTGAAAAATTACATGGCTTGCGGCCCGGCGCTGAAGCTTGACCTGGTTGGTCATCCTGAGCTGTTGGAAGAAGACCTGAACGGCATGCGTTCGGCTGGCTGGTACTGGAAAGCTAACGACTGTGGTCGCAACGCTGGTGATGTCGAGTTGACCACGCGGCGTATTAACGGCGGGACTAACGGCCTGCAGGACAGACGCGAACGCTTCGAGCGTGCTTGCAAGGTGCTGTTATGAGCTGGCGCTGGTGGTGGGATGTAATGATCAAGGCGTGGCCTCTGCTGGTGGCGCTGCTGGCCGCTGTGCTGGTGTTCTACACGCTTTCTCTGCGCGATGACCTGGATAAATCCAAAAGGGACAACGGCGCGCTGGTAGAAAAGCTGGATACCAAAGACGCGGCGCTGGTGGCGATGAAACAGGCTTCCGACGCTGACAGGCAAGCGAGCACCGCCCAGTTGGAAAAAGAGCGGAAACTGAGGGGAAAGGCTGATGCAGAAAACAAAGCGTTGCGCGAGGCTCTGGACGCGAGCGGCTGTAGCAACAAGCCTCTGCCTAGTGCTGCTCTCAACATCCTGCGCGGACAGGCCAAAGCCGCAGAGCACGCAGATGATTTACGTCCTGCCGCCAGCGGTGCTGCTGCAACAGTGCGATGACGCGCCGTTCACCGGCACGACGTTCGGTGATGCAGTGACAGCGCTGCACGCCAAACAAGGCGAAATGAAGGTGTGCGCCTCACGCATGGAGGCGTTAATCAAGTGGGCGCAGAGCGCCGGGAGAGAGCAATGAGCAAGCAGTTTTACGAGCGCCGCAAGCGCTATCTCGAAGAGAAGCGCCGCCGCATGGAAGAGATGGAGGTCAGCAAGATTGTGCTGACTCAAGAGCAAATCAAAGAGCTGGCCCGGTTTGCAGCTGAAGACGGTCAGCCGTCATACACCATTACGCATGGACTTATTGATGCGTTCGAGGCGGATGATGGTAAGCACGTGCCGGAGTACAGCGGCCTGATCGCTTACTCGGAGTCGAAAGAGCACGGCGTTTTGCAGTTGGCCTAATTTATAAAATTCTGCAAAAGGCATTCATCGAGTGCCTTTGACAGAATAAACGCTCTGAATACCCACATGGTGGTTTGCTACATCGTCGGGGTTGTATCCAACTAACTAGCAGGAAGTTCCGTATGAGCATCAAGAAACCCTACGGCAGCAAGTGGCAAGCCGAAAGGCTTGTGTTCCTTCGGGAGAATCCTCTGTGTGCCATGTGTCAGCAGATGGGGCGTTTTGAGCCAGCAACGGTGGTGGATCACATCGTGCCGCACCGCATGAAAGAAGCGAAGACGCCCGAGGAAATGAAGAAGGCTCAGCACCTGTTCTGGAGCCGAAAGAACTGGCAAGGCTTATGTAAGCCACACCACGACTCCACAAAGCAACGTATGGAGAAGACTGGCAAGGTAATAGGGTGCTCGCCCGACGGCCTGCCGCTTGACCCTGCGTCGCACTGGAACCGCTGACAGCGGCGTTTGAACGCGGTGGGGAGGGGCGAGGTAAGAGTTCCCCCCTCTCGCCCTTAAAGACCGCCGCTTGTCATTTGTGCGCACAACCGCGAAATGAAAAGTTTTTTCTGGGAGGTTCCGATGGCAGGACGACGCCCGAAACCGTCCCACCTCAAGGTGGTCACCGGCAATCCGGGCAAACGTAAACTTAATGATAAAGAGCCGCAACCGGCGAGAGAAATTCCCAGCCCACCTTCGCACCTGACGGACTGGGGGAAAACGGCTTGGGGAAAAATGACTGTGCTGCTGGACGGCATGGGCGTTCTGACCGTTGCCGATACTTTTGCGCTTGAGCGGCTCTGCGATATTTACGCCGACATATTGCAACTGCGCAACACGATCGCCGACGAGGGCCGAACTTATACAGTTCAAACGGAGGGGGGCTTTTTGATTAAGGCTAACCCTGCGGTTGCCATGCTGGCAGACGCCGATCGCCGCTTCAAAAGTTATTTGGTGGAGTTTGGTCTGACGCCTGCCGCCAGGTCAAAGGTGAAAGTAAATGGTGGAGAGAAAGAAGAAGACCCGCTCGCCGAATTTTTCGGCACCTGATCCAGCCACGCAATATGCGCTGGACGTTACCGAAGGGCGAATTATTGCCGGGCCTGATATCCGAAACGCCTGCAAACGTCACCTTAATGATTTAGCCGAAGGTGAAAGCCGGGGGCTGTATTGGGATGTTGATGCTGTTGGCCGCGTGGTTGACTTCTTTGCCAAAGTGCTGAAGTTGAACGGCGGTGAACATGAAGGTGCGCCTTTCGTCCTTCTTGGATGGCAGGCATTTGTTGTTGGCTCACTGTTTGGCTGGAAAAAAGCAAACGGCACGCGTCGATTCAGAACGGCATACATCGAATCCGGCAAAGGCTCCGGCAAGTCGCCATTATCCGCAGGGATTGGCCTCTACTGTCTGGTTGCAGACAAAGAGCCGCGTGCTGAGGTTTATGCAGCCGCCACGAAAAAAGACCAGGCGATGATCTTGTTTCGTGATGCGGTGGCGATGGTGAACCAGTCCCCGGCGCTGGCCCAACGTATCGATCCCTCCGGCGGGGCCGGTAAAGAATGGAACCTGGCATTTTTGCAAACGGGTTCTTTTTTCCGCCCGATCAGCTCTGATGATGGGCAATCAGGGCCGCGTCCGCACTGTTGCCTCATTGATGAGGTGCATGAGCACAAAGACAACAAAGTGGTTGAGATGATGCGCGCCGGGACAAAAGGCCGCAGGCAAGCGCTCATCTTCATGATCACAAACAGCGGTCACGATAAAACCAGCGTTTGTTACGAGTACCACCAGTACGGCAAACAACTCGCCGCCGGTCAGAAAGTTAACGATGCCTTCTTTGCGTTCATCTGCTCTCTGGATGAGGGTGACGATCCTTTCAAGGATGAGTCCTGCTGGGCAAAAGCCAACCCATCAATGGGGCATACGTTCCAACCTGAATATTTACGCGAGCAGGTGGAAGATGCGCGAGGCATGCCGTCAAAAGAAAGCCTGGTCAGACGCCTTAATTTCTGTGAATGGGTGGATGCTGAAAATCCGTGGATCGGTGGCGATATCTGGATGGCATGTGAAAAAACATTCGATATCGAAAGCCTGAAAGGGGAAGAGTGTTTTGGCGGTCTGGACTTGTCCGGCAAGCGCGACCTGACAGCGCTGGGGCTGTATTTCCCGCGCATTAAGACGGCGCTGGTGGAGTTCTGGACGCCGCGCGACACGCTGCACGACAGGGCCAGAAATGACCGCGTTCCGTATGATTCCTGGGTACGTGAAAAGTACCTGCATGCGCCAAAGGGCAGCGCTATCGATTACGGCTTCGTTTCTAAACGAATCGCCGAGCTGGCGGCACTCTTTGATATTCGGTCGATCGCTTTCGACCGTTATCACATGGATTATCTCGAGCCTGAATTGCTGGATGAAGGGGTGACCGTACCGTTGGTTCCTCATGGGCAAGGCTTCGGCAAATCGGCGGAGTCGGGCTTGTGGATGCCGCATTCAATCGAGCTGCTCGAACAACTCATCACCGAGAAAGAAATCACCATCCTGTTTAATCCTTGTCTGCGCTGGAATGCGGCCAACGCGGTTATTGAAGAAGATAAAAGCGGTAACCGGGTATTCAGCAAACGGCGCAGTAATGGCCGCATAGATGGCGTAGTAGGGCTGGCGATGGCCGTCGGTGCTGCTGACGGCGTTGTTGAGGATGACGGCGATATTGATGGCTTTTTCGATGATCCGATCATGGTAGGTATCTGATGGGCAAAAACAAGCAACCTGGGCGCGTTAAAAGCGCCCTTTTAAATTGGCTGGGTGTTCCTATCAGTCTCACTACCGGGACATTCTGGCAAGAATGGTTCGGCACCAGCAGCAGCGGCAAGGTGGTCACTGCTGACAAGGCTATGCAGCTCTCCGCTGTATGGGCGTGCATTCGGTTACTCAGCGAATCGGTTTCCACTTTACCGATGAAAGTCTATCGTCGTGAGGCGGATGGTTCTCGTAAGCTGGCGCAGGATCACCCGGCATACCAGGTGTTGTGCCGCCGTCCGAACCTCGAAATGACGCCGTCCCGATTCATGTTGATGGTGGTGGCCAGCATCTGTTTGCGAGGAAATGCCTTCATTGAGAAAAAAATGATTGGTAGAAAGCTGGTGGCGCTTAATCCGCTGTTGCCTCAAAACATGGTGGTTAAACGTCTGGATACCGGGCAGTTGCAGTACACCTACACCGAGGACGGCAAAAAGCGCGTGATACCCGTAGACCGGATGATGCACATTCGCGGCTTTGGTCTGGATGGTGTCTGCGGCATGATGCCGCTGAGTTCGGGCCGTGACGTGTTTGGGGCGGCGATGGCTGTTGATGAGTCGGCGGCAAAAATCTTTGAAAACGGTCTGCAAACGTCAGGATACATCAGTTCGAAAGTTGCGCTGAATAAAGAGCAGCGAGAGCGTCTGCGCCAATACTTAGCTGCATTCGCCGGTTCAAAAAACGCCGGTAAAATGATGGTGCTGGAGGGGGATTTATCGTACCAGAATGTCACGATGAATCCTGAAGACGCGCAGATGCTGGAGAGCCGAGCCTTTAGCATTGAGGAAATCTGCCGCTGGTTCCGGGTGCCGCCTTTCATGGTGGGGCATGTGACGAAGCAGAGTAGCTGGGCATCGAGTGTTGAAGGGATGAACCTGATTTTCCTGACCAACACGTTACGCCCACTGCTGGTGAACATCGAGCAAGAAATCTCACGTTGCCTGCTCGATAGCGATGAAGATTACTTTGCTGAGTTCTCGGTGGAAGGTTTGTTGCGTGCCGACAGTGTTGGCCGCGCGGCGTACTACACCACCGCTCTGCAGAATGGCTGGATGAGTCGCAACGACGTTCGCCGACTTGAAAACCTGCCGCCGATTCCTGGCGGTGAAATCTATACCGTGCAGCTTAACCTGACCCCGCTTGAGGACTTGAAACAAAATAACCTCGGCGCTCAGGCTGCCAATATCACCCGGCTGCATAATTATCTTTTCCCCGATATTCCTGAAGACCAGTCACCGCTGAGAAAAGCGGCGTAGGAGCAATCCCCCATGACAAAAAAACGACTTCCGGTCGCACCGGCGGGGCGTCCCTGCGCGGGCGTTACCTGTGAGCCGCTGCCTTCGGCTCTCGAAAGATGGAATGGCGGTCTAAAGGCCGCTGTCTCTAACGACAACTCTATCTCGGTGTTCGACGTCATCGGCCAGGATTACTGGGGCGAAGGCGTTACAGCGAAACGGATCGCCGGTGCGTTGCGTTCAATGAATGGCGCTGACGTTACCGTAAACATTAACTCGCCGGGCGGGGACATGTTTGAGGGGCTGGCGATTTACAACCTGCTGCGAGAGTACCAGGGCAAAGTAACCGTAAAAGTGTTGGGGCTGGCTGCAAGCGCAGCCTCAATCATTGCGATGGCCGGTGATGAGATTCAAATTGGCCGCGGTGCTTTCCTGATGATCCATAACTGCTGGGTGGTGGCGATCGGTAATCGTCATGACTTTGCCGCGATGGTGGAATACCTCGAACCTTTCGATAACGCAATGGCGGATATTTACTCCGCCCGCTCCGGACTCGATAGCGACACCGTCAAGCAGTTGATGGACGGCGAAAGCTACATCGGCGGTAGTGATGCCATCGAGAAAGGGCTGGCCGATAGCCTGTTGTCATCCGATGCGGTCAGTAGTGACGAAGACTCACCGGCGGCAGCATTGCGCAAGCTGGATTCCATACTGGCCAAGGCTAATACCCCTCGGTCAGAACGCCGAAAACTGTTGAAAGCCTTAACAGGTAGCACGCCGAGCGCTGTTACCGAACCAACGGGTACGCCGAGCGCTACCGAACCATCCCCTGAAATCCTTGCCAAGCTGAACGCCGCGTTGAGCGGGCTGTGCGCGGCGTGCTAATTATTTGGAGAAATTATGTCTGAAGTTAATGAGATTCTGAAAAAAGTTACTGCATCTATCGAAGATGCAACCAGCAAATTTAACGCCAAGGCCGAGGACGCCCTGAAAGAGGCGAAAAAATCAGGCGAGCTGTCCGCAGCGACCAAGGACAGCGTTGATAAAATGGCGACCGAACTGAACGCCCTGAAGGCGGCAGAAAAAACGCTGAAGGCTGGGTTGGGTGAGCTGGAGCAACATGTGGCGCAAATGCCATTGAACCGCGCGGCTGAAGTGGTTCAATCGGTCGGGCAGCAGGTGATTTCGGCAGAAGCGCTGAAAGACTTTGCCTCCGGCATTCAGGCCTCTCAGCGGCTGAGCATTCCGGTTAACGCGACGCTGATCTCTACCGATGTTCCTGGGCAGATTGTGGCCCCGCAACGTCTGCCGGGTATTGATACCGCGCCGAAACAACGCCTGTTTATTCGCGACCTGATCGCACCAGGCACCACCGGCTCCAGCACGATTTATTGGGTGCAACAAACCGGCTTCACCAACAAGGCCGCCGCTGTTCCTGAAAATACCACGAAGCCGTACAGCGATATCCAATTCGCTGAAAAGATCACACCGGTTCGCACGTTGGCCCATATGTTCAAAGCCTCCAAGCAGATTCTGGACGATTTCGCACAGCTGCAATCGACCATTGATGCAGAGATGCGTTACGGCCTGAAGTATGTCGAAGAGCAGGAGATTCTGTTCGGTGACGGCACCGGCGCACACCTGGAAGGCATCATGCCACAGGCGTCGAAGTATAAGGCGGCGTTTGAAGTCGCGATGCAAAACGGCATTGACGATCTGCGCCTGGCAATGTTGCAGGCACAACTGGCACGCTTCCCATCAACGGGCCATGTGCTGCACTTCACCGACTGGGCCAAGATTGAGCTGCTCAAGGACTCGCTGGGCCGCTATATCCTCGCCAATCCAGCCGCGCTAACCGGCCCGACTCTCTGGGGCTTGCCTGTTGTCGCGACGGAGTCAGCGGCGTTCCTGGGTAAATTCCTGACCGGTGCTTTCAGCGCGGGTGCACAGCTCTTTGACCGTGAAGAGGCAAACGTGGTGATCAGTACCGAGAACGCCGACGACTTCGAGAAGAACATGATCTCGATTCGTTGTGAAGAGCGTGTGGCGCTGGCGGTCAAACGACCTGAAGCGTTTGTTACCGGTGCCTTCACTGTGCCAACCCCACCAACCGGCGGCTAATTATCCTCACCGCATAGCGGCCTTCGGGCCGCTTTAAAGGAGATACCCATGAAAGTTAAAGCACTTGTACCGATCTTGTTCGGTAGCCGGGTGGTGAATGACGGCGAGTTGTTCGAAACACAGGAGCTTCACGGGCGCGAGCTGATCAAAAAAGGCTATGCCGAGCAGGTGAGTGATGACAATCCTGCAGAGCAGCCAGAGCAGCCAGAGCAGCCAGAGCAGCCAGAGCAGCCAGAGCAGCCAGAGCAGCCAGAGCAGCCAGAGCAGCCAGAGCAGCCAGAGCAGCCAGAGCAGCCAGAGCAGCCAGAGCAGCCAGAAGCGGCCAAGAAATCCAAAAAGTAAGGTGAGCCATGTTAGAACTGGAATTGGTGAAAGAGCATTGCCGCCTGGAACCTGATTTCAGTGCGGATGACACCCTAATCGGCGTCTACATCGGTGCGGCGAAAAAGCATGTTGAGATGTATACACGCCGCACCCTTTACGCCAGCGAATCCGACCCCGGATACGATACCGACGAAGATCACCTGCTGCTGGATGATGATGTGCGCACGGCAATGCTGCTTTGTATCGGGCATTGGTACGCGAACCGCGAGGCCGCGATTGTTGGCATGTCGGCATCAAAATTGCCGCTGGCTGTTGAGTCTTTACTCCAACCCTATCGGATTTACGGCTTATGAAATCATTACGCGCAGGTTCGCTGGAGTTTCGCATCAAGCTTCTTCGCCCCGTTACGGTTCGTGATGAGCAGACCGGCGCACCGGTCAAATCCTTTGAATTTGTCGCTGAGGTCTGGGCGGATGCGGAGCCGATCTCCAACCGAAAAATTCGCACGGGTGAACAGGGGCAGGTAGTGGAAACCATGCTGTTCACATTGCGGCCACGGGATGAAATTACCGTTGATTGGCAGGTGGTTTTTCAGCAGCGAACTTTTACCGTTCGTGCGCCAGATCGTTCGCAGCGAGACCGGCTGTTAATTACGGCGGAGGCTGATATTCGTCATGATCGAGTATGAAATCAAAGCGGCACTGGAGGCACTAACGAGCCTGCCAGCGTACCCGCTGTTGCTGCCTGACCCGGAACAGGAAGGCGTGACGTATCAGAAGATCAGCAACCCTAAAGTTGATACCGGGCTAGCCAGCACGGCACTGGTTCAAGGGCGTTTTCAGGTCGCGCTGTATGTCATTGATGATTACGCGCGCCTGATTGAACTGGATAAGGTTATCTGCGCCGCCTGGGAGAGCATTCAGCACGGGCATATTGGGCGCTGGCCCGTGCAGACGGTAACACGCGGCACGATGCAACAGGGAGCAACCACTCTCACCAACAACAGCGTTCAGTACCGGCTGGTGCGTGATTACGTCATCTGTTACCCGGAGGACGCCACATGATCAGCATAGGTGTAACGGGTATGGACGAATTGGCCCGCCAGTTGGAAGCCCTGGGGCGTGACGTATCTACAAAAATTCTGCGTGATGCAGGCAGAGCCGCTTTGGAGCCTGTATTGGAAGATATGCAGCAGCATGCGGGTTATGACGATACCGCCAGCGGCCCACACATGCGCGACAGCATATCTATTCGTTCAACCACACGTGGACGGTCGCAGGTAACTCTACGTGTAGGCCCAAGCAAGGTGCACCATATGAAGGCGCTGGCGCAGGAATTCGGCACGGTTAAGCAGGTTGCCTCACCATTCATTCGTCCGGCACTGGATTACAACAAAACCCGCGTATTACGCATCCTGGCGGCTAACGTCCGCTATGGCATCGAAAACCGGTAGCGACCGCTGCCACAATCATTAAGTGAGGGAAATTATGGCTGATAAAACGTCGCCAGAGTACGCCATGCTTCCGGCTGGCACGGTTGTTAAGTGGGGCGCTGTCGGCGCAGCACCAACGGCCATGAAGGCGCTGGTTAACTGTAAGGCTGTGGGCGAGATGGGGCAGACCGGCAGTTTTGTCGATTGCACGACCCTTATCGACACCACCAAGCAATTTATCTCCGACCTGCCGGAAGGCGCGGAGAAGTCGATCGGGTTTATCGACGATCCATCCAATACCGATTTTGCGGCGTTCCTGACCGCAGCGGACAACCGTGAAACCGTTCAGTTTTATGTTGAGCTGCCAAACGGCCGTACCTCGACCTCGATCCTCTCGCTATCAGGCTGGAAGATGAACGAAATCACCGCTCCGGCGAGTGAAGTCATTCAGATCACAGTGCAAGGCAAGCAGAACAGCAACACCTGGGGAGCTGTAGCCCCAAAGGTGTGATCAGCGTGACTACCCAGCCGAAGAGCGCTGATCTGGCAGTCGGGGGCAATCTGTCCCTGACTGTTGCGGCTACCTCCAGTAACGGCAAGCCCGTTAAATACCAATGGCAGAAAAACGGCACTGATATCAGCGGTGCAACTTCTGCCACCTATACCAAAAACTCAGTTGTGGCGGCAGATGCAGGCACTTATCGCGTGGTGTTGTCTGCCGAGCGGTCAGACACCATCAACAGCGCTACCGCAACCGTAACTGTTAAATAAGGAATATCAATGTCCGAGAAATATGACCTGAAGGCGCTCAAAGCCGCTCTTTTGAAATCTGACGACCACGTGACAGAAGTGCCAATGTTTGGCACTAAAACCTTTATCCGCCGCCTGAAGGCCTCAGAACTGCAGGATAATGAGGATGGCATGAAAGATGCCATCGAGGCCGGTGATATGAATAAGGCCGCGCGCCTCAATGTTGAGTTGCTGCTGTCCTGCTTTATGACGCCAGACGGCAAACGTATTCCTGCAAATGCATTGCCCAGTGTGGATGAGCTGTTGAAGTCTCATGACAATCCTACACTGGTCGAAGCGATCAGCACCGTCAAACGTCACGCTGTCGGTACGCTGGAAGAAGCGGAAAAAAACTGACTGACTCACCCTGGCTGATGCTGATTTTCCAGTTGGCAGACCGTTGGGGTGAGTCTGATCCACGCAAAATAGCCGCGTTGCCGGCGCAAATCCTGAATTACTGGCGGGCATACTTCAAGCTGCAGGGAATTACTGCCGATGCTGCTGAGGATGTTTCTGTTCATCAACCCGTTCAGCCTGTGCAAAGTTTGATAGATGCGCAGTGTGCTGACGTTATGCGAGTGCTTGGAAATGGCTGATGTGGCATCGTTGGCGGTCGGGTTGTACCTGAATGACGCCAATTTTAGAAACAAGCTGGTGGCTGCTTACCGCACCGCTGGCGATCAATCTGGAAGGTTTAACCGTCAAGCCCAGCAGGATGCGAAAAAGACCGATGAGGCTTATCAGCGTGTCGGCCAAACGGTCAGCAGCCTTAAAGGGACGCTGGCGGGTTTGGCTGGCGTTGCAGGGTTAGGCTTCTCGCTGGGGAGTATTATCGCGACAACCCGGCAGTATGGTCAGGCGCTGTCTGACCTCTCCGCTATCACCGGTGCTACAGGTGCTCAGCTGAAGCAATTGGACGATGCAGCCCAGCAAATGGGGCGAACTACCGAGTACAGCGCCAGTCAGGCGGCGGAAGCGCTGAAACTTATGGCCAGCGCCAAGCCGGAACTGCTGAAAACGGCTGACGGACTGACCACTGCGACCCACAGCGCGCTTATTTTGGCGCAGGCGGCGGGGACAACGTTGCCGGATGCGACGAAGACGTTGGCCCTCTCGCTGAACCAATTTGGCGCCAGTGCTAACCAGGCAGAGCGCTACATTAACGTTTTGGCCGCCGGTGCCAAGTACGGTTCATCGGAGATTGCTGATACGGCCGCCGCAATAAAGAATGGCGGCGTGGCAGCGGCACAGGCCGGTATCGGCTTTGAGCAGCTGAACGCAGCAATCCAGGTGTTGGCAGAGCGTGAAATTAAAGGGGGTGAGGCAGGAACCGGGTTGCGTAACGTTATCCTTAACCTTGAAAAAGGCACTGATAAAACGCTCAAACCTTCCGTTGTGGGACTAAGCACCGCGCTGGAAAACCTGTCGAAGAAAAACCTCTCTACAGCGCAGGCGGTAAAGTTGTTCGGCCTCGAGAACATCAACGCCGCCTCAATCCTTGTGAGTAACCGCAGCAAGCTGGATGACCTGACCAAATCACTGACCGGCACACAGACTGCGCATGAACAGGCGGCAACTCGCGTCAACAACCTGAACGGCGACCTGATGGGGCTGACCAGTGCCTTTGAAGGATTGATCATCAAGGTTGGGCAAGCGAGCGTCGGGCCGCTGCGCAGTGGTGTTCAGAATGTGACTGAGGCGATCAACGGGCTGGCGGACAACTTCAATATGGTGGCCAGCGTAGCGATGTATACGCTGATCCCCATTATGTCCACAAAACTTACGGCTGGAATTCGTGAAAGTATAGGTGCCTGGCGAGAACAGCAGGCGGCAGTTAAGTCCGCCACATTGGCACAAGCAAGTATCGCGCAGAAAACTATTGATGCTGCCAACGCCACGTTAAAACAAAATGATGCGGAGTTTGGTCGCGTTCGTGCGATGGAAAAAGCGGCTAAGCAGTACGGACTGAACGTCAGCTATACCGCTGACTACAATCGTTTGATTCGGGAGGAGACTGAGGCAACACGCTCAGCTACTGTGGCTAAAGCCCAATTGGATGCAGCTAACAAACGTCTGTCATTCTCTGCTCGAGCTGCATCAGTCGCTGTGGGGGCTGCACGTGGAGCGTTAGCGTTGGTAGGTGGTCCATTTGGCGCGGCCATGCTGGCTGGATCGGCACTGCTATATTTTCATCAGCAGGCGAAGGATGCCAGAGACTCAGCGATAAATCTGAAGGACGCGGTTATAGAAACCACCTCCGCGTTGATGCAGTTATCTGACAAGCAGCTTGCAGTCAAAGAGCTGGACCTTGGCGATCAGCTTGAAAGCCAGCTGGAAGAGCAAAGTAAGCTGCAAAATCAGCTGAAGTATATGAACAAACAGATTGAGCAAACCAATCAACAGGGGTGGGTTGGTGATCTGTTTGGCAATAAGAAAGAAATGCAGGCTGCGAGAACCCGTGCAGAGAACGATCTGGACTCCGTTAATCAAGGCATCCAGAAAACTCGCGATAATCTTGAAAATGTCGGCAAGGCCCGTTTCCTCGTTCAGACCGGCGTAGCCAACACCGCTAATCAGCTTGCCAGCGATATCAATACCATTACCTCACAAACGGAAAACCTGAGTGATAAGCCGCTTAGTCCGTGGGGTGGCGAAGACCCTGGCAAGGTTGATAAAAAGGGTCAGCAGGCGCTGAAACAATATCAGCAGCTGCGCCGGGAAATTGAAGTCGCTCATGCAACCAGCCTTGCGAAGATCGATCTCGAAGAACGAAATTCGCAGGCAAAATTGGTGGCTACTGCTAAGGCTGCTGGCGCCAGTCAAGCCGACGTGCAACGTGTCATGGCATTAAATGCGGAAAATTATCAGCGTCAGCGGTTGGAACTGGCAGAACAGTACGCTCCAGGACAGGCTGCAGTACGCAAGGAACAGGAAACTAGTCGCGAACTGAAGGCATTGTATGATGCCAGGCTACTGACTGAGCGTGATTATCTTGTTGCTCGCGACACGTTGCAGCAAGAAATGGCTCGCCAACGCCTGAAAGCAGAGGCTGATGCCATTTCTTTACCACGGCAAGATATTGCCGGTGACGTAGATCCCTCCGTCCAGTTGAACAACCAACTTGTACAGCAGCAGGCACAATATCAGGCGTACTACCAGCAAGGCTATATTGACAAGCAACGTTATGAGCAGCTGATGCAGGCGGCAACGCAAGAATCAACCGAAGCTCAATATAAGCAGGCAATGAGTCTTTATGCGGGGCAAAGCCAGATCAATAAGTTACAAATTGGTTTGGTGGACACAACGCGGGAACGCTCTACCAATATGTTGACTGGATTGCTCACGGGTACGCAGAGCTTTAAAGACAGCATGGTGGGGCTGTTCTCATCGTTGACGCAATCGATAGTGCAAAACCTGATAGAAATGGCCGCACAGGCTTTGCTGACAAAAACCATTTTGTCTTCGTTCATGAGCTTTGGCGGTGGCGCTGGTGGTGGTAATAATCCAGGTGCTGTTCCAATGTTCGCCAACGCCAAAGGCGGCGTTTATTCGTCGCCGTCACTGAGTGCATATAGCGGGCAGATAGTCAGCAATCCCACCATGTTTGCGTTCGCCAAGGGCGCTGGCCTGATGGGCGAGGCTGGCCCGGAGGCGATCATGCCGCTCAAACGGGGAGCGGACGGTTCGCTGGGTGTGCGGGCTAATGGCGTTATGAGTAATCAAACCCTGATCAACGTTGATATTACGCTGAACTCTGACGGCTCCAGCCAGGTACAGGCAACGAGCGGATTTGAGTCTGCGGGTAATGATATCGCGAACTATGTCGATCAGCGCTTCCGTTTGTTGCTGAACAAGAGTCTGAGCCAGGGCGGAACGCTTAATCGTGCAATCAAGGGGAGCCGATGAAATTAGAAACGTTCAATTTCCCGGCGCGGATTGGCACCACCGGTGAAATAGAGCCGGTGGTGAGAACGACACAATTCGGAGACGGGTATGCGCAGAGCACCGGCGACGGTATCAACGCTGAGAAGGAAAGCTGGCCGCTTGTGTTTCTCGGCGTCTGGGATGAGATAAAGCCCATCGTTCAGTTTCTTCGCGAACATAAAGGATACCGTTCCTTTAAATGGAAAAACCCGATGTTTGAGCTTGGCCTCTATCAGGCTGGTAAATTCAGCGTGCAGGCCAGCGGCGCTTACTATTCCCTTTCCGTTACGTTTACCCGCGCCTACCACCCATAGGACAGAATATGTCAATTATCACCGATCACCAGCGCCTGGAGCCTGGGAGTAAAGTACGCCTGTTCGTCGTGGACGGCACAAAATTTAACGGGCCAGAGCTGTATTTCCACAGCCATACAATCCCCCATTCTGAAGATGAACTGGAAGCCGCCGGAGATGACCCCGGTAAGCTGCTGGCCAAGTCTATTTGGTGGCAGGGGCAGGAATACAAGCCGTGGCCTGTGAAGATTGAAGGGCTTGAGGTAACCAGCGATGGTTCAGCGCCAAGCCCTACACTGACCGTCAGTAACATCGACGGCACGATCGCCTCACTTTGCCTGTACTACCAGAACATGGCCAAGGCAAAGGTGACGATCCGGGACACCTACGCGCATTATCTTGATGCCCGTAATTTTCCCGAGGGCAACCCGGAGGCCGATCCTTCTCAGGAAGATATCGACGTTTGGTATATCGATCACAAGCTGAACGGCAACAACAAAGAAATTCAGTTTGCGCTGTCTTCACCCGCTGACCTTGAAGGGCTAATGATCCCGACGCGGCAAATCCACGGCCTCTGCACCTGGTGCATGCGTGGTCAGTATCGCGGTGCGTCGTGCGGGTATACCGGCAACAAGTATTTTGATGCTGACGGCAACCCGACCGATGACCCGTCTAAGGATGAATGCTCTGGCCTGCTCTCTACTGGGTGTGAGCCGCGTTGGGGGAAAGGTAATCCGCTGCCGTTCGGCGGGTTCCCTGGCTCCGCCTTGCTGAAGAGGTGATCATGCGAAAGCACATTATCAGTGCGATCATGGCGCACGCAGAAGCGGAGTATCCACGGGAGTGCTGCGGGCTGGTGGTGCAGAACGGCAGGCGACAGCGTTATGTGCCTTGCCGTAATTTGGCTCCTGAACCAACGGAACAATTCAGCCTGGCGCCGGAGGACTATGCCGAGGCAGAGGATAGCGGCGATATTGTCGCTATCGTTCATAGCCACCCGGATGCAACGACGCAACCGAGTCACCTTGATCTTGCACAATGTGACCTGTCACAGCTGCCGTGGATTATAGCCAGTTGGCCGGAGGGAGACATTCGGCAGGTGATGCCTACAGAGGGTATAAAACCGCTGCTGGGCCGCCCGTTCGTGCATGGGTTCTGGGACTGTTACGCAATAGTGCGGGACTGGTATGCACTGGAGCGTAATATATCTCTCCCCAATTTTGAACGGGATGATGGCTGGTGGGAACGGGGTGAAAACCTCTACATGAAACATTACGCCGAAGCCGGGTTTGTACCGGCATCCGGTGAAATACAGGTCGGCGACGTAATCATTATGCAGGTGCGCGCTGATGAACCGAATCACGCTGCGGTTTACCTGGGGGATGGCGTAATGATCCACCACATGTACGGACACATGAGCCAGCGCGTGCCGTATGGCGGTTACTGGCTGGCGCGGACGATCATCACTCTGCGGTACGACGCTAATCTGCTATCATCTTGAATCCTACATAAGAAGGGATTTCAAAATGCGGAAAATCATTTTAGCCATTGCTGCCACAGCTATTTTTTCTGGTTGTACAACTGGACAATTAGAAGATCAAAAACCTATCTTCTCATCCCATAGTAAAAAGAGTCCACAAAAATACACGAAATGCTTGGCACCCAAATGGCAGGATATAAACTCAACAGCCAGTGTAATAGAAACTGAAACTGGGTTTAGAATAACCACCCAAGGTTTAGGTGCATTATCTATGGCTACAATCGAGCCAGATGGTGCTGGCGGTTCAAATGTGAATGTATATGCGGTTTCCAGAGGGTTTAATAATCTTTGGGAAAGAGATGCTAAGGGGTGTTTGTAAAAAATGATAGCCCGCAGAACGCGGGTTATTATATTGCGGGGCTAACTATGCATAGTGAAAATAAGTATAGAACTGTAAGGCTGTACGGTTTGCTTGGCTCTAAATTTGGGCGTGTACATAGGCTGGTAATTGATACACCAAGAGAGGCGATAAAAGCATTATCTGTAACCATTCCTGGCTTTGAGAGATTTTTACAAAGTGCAAGAGACAGAGGGTTAACGTTTGCCGTGTTTAATGGTAAACGGAATATCGGCCTTGATGAAATTAAGTTCATAGGAAGTGAAGATATCCGAATAGCACCCGTGATTATAGGCAGTAAAAAAGCTGGTGTTTTCCAGACAATATTGGGAGCCGTATTAGTTGCTGTAGGGGCTATCGCGCAGTTTGGTTATGGGCAACCATGGGGAACAAACGTAATGATGATGGGCGGAGCCATGATGCTGGGCGGTGTTGTCCAAATGCTCTCACCTATGCAAAACGGATTAGCCCGAAGGGAAGACCCGGACAATAAACCCAGCTACGCATTCGGCGGGCCAGTTAATACCATTGCCCAAGGAAATCCCGTTCCAATTGGCTACGGCAAGCGCCGTATCGGTGGAGCAATCATTTCAGCTGGTATCTACGCGGAGGATCAGCAATAATCTGTCAGTAAATATAGTCATCTCATTGTCAATAATTAATAAGGCCATTGCCTTTTTAATTATAAGGCAATGGCATTTTCTTATTTTAAGAAAGGCTCTGCCTTATCTTGAGAAAAGATAACTTTAACAGGTGGCTGCATTAATTCATTTATGGCATATTTAATTGTTGGTTTTCCTCCCATTGTTATTTTATCCAGTTCGGAATTGATTTTTTCTCTTAATGCTTCGCTAAACTTCCCCTCTCCACTTTGCTCGTCAAGCAACTCTACAATGCTATGTAATAGGAAGTTAGCGGCAGTTTTTATCTTGTTGTTTTCTCTTTTTAATTCTTCAATCTGACGAGTCATGTTTTGTATTTGTCTTTCCAATTTAGTCTCCGCTCACAGAGTTAATCAGCCATCCCTCTGATTTGAAACGCTCATGCTTCTACATGGCGGGCTGAGTCATTACAAGATAGTACCTTAATTTCATCAGTAAACCCTGATATTTGATCAGTGTATTCACTACGCCGCTTATCGCGGCTTTTTTTTCATTGGTGCAATATGAGAAATGTAACGATAAAAGGTCGAAAAGGTGGAAGTAGCAACACCACAACGCCTACCGAATCGCCCGATTCCCTACAATCCACCTCTTACGCAAAAATCCTTTTGGCGCTGGGTGAGGGGGAATGGGAGGGAGGACTGGACGGCACAAACATTTTTCTTGATGGCACGCCAATTATTGCCGCTGATGGTACTCAAAACTTTCCCGGCGTGAAGTGGGAATTCCGTCCAGGCACACCTGATCAGGAATACATTCAAGGTATGCCTGATGTTGAGAACGAGATCACTGTCGGCACAGAGTTAACCAGTCAGACCCCGTGGGTTCGCTCGTTGACGAATACCCAGCTGTCAGCTTTTCGTTTGCGCTTCTCATGGCAACAGCTGCAGCAGCAGTTGGATAACGGTGATGTGGTTGGCTACCGGATCGAATATGCGATCGACGTGGCGACGGATGGCGGCGCGTATCAGGAAATGTTGAAGACCGCTATCGACGGTAAGACAACAACGAAATATGAGCGCAGTCATCGGATTGACCTGCCAAAAGCGACGACCGGCTGGCAGGTACGTGTGCGGCGTCTCACACCGAACAGCACCAGTAACCGCATCGCCGATAAAATGGTTACGGAGTCGATTACCGAACTGATTGATGTGAAGTTGCGTTATCCAGAAACCGCATTGCTGTTTGTGCAGTTTGACGCAAAGCAGTTCCAGAATATCCCAGCGGTATCGTGCGAGCCAAAAATGGGCATCGTTCGTGTACCGACCACTTACGACCCGGTCACTCGCTCTTATACCGGCACATGGGACGGCTCGTTCAAGTGGGCCTGGACAAATAATCCAGCGTGGGTTTTCTACGATCTTCTGATTAACGACCGATACAGCATCGGCGAGCGTATCAAAGCCGAAAATCTGGTAATGACGAAATTCGACTTGTACGCCATTGCTCAGTATTGCGATCAGCTGGTGCCGGATGGGCGGGGCGGTGATGGGCTGGAGCCGCGTTTCTTGTGTGATGCCTATATCCAGTCACAGGAAGAAGCCTGGACGGTTCTGCGCGACTTCGCCAACATCTTTCGTGGCATGACTTATTGGGCAAAGAACAGCATGAACGCGCTGGCTGATATGCCTCGCGATCTGGATTACACCTACACCCGCGCCAACGTGAAGGATGGGGAGTTTCGAGACTCCAGCGCCAGCGAGAAAACGCACTACAGCATGGCAATGGTCAGCTGGGCTGACCCGGCAAACGGCTATCAGGACGCAGTGGCGCCGGTGTTTGAAAATGCACTTATCCGCCGCTACAACATCAAGCAGGCTGACATTACGGCGATCGGTTGCACCCGCGAAACCGAAGCTATCCGCCGTGGTCGCTGGTTGCTGTTGACCAATGATAAAGATCGGGTGATTAATTTTACCGTAGGTATGGACGGTAACATTCCGCTGCCTGGTTATATCATCGGTGTGGCAGATGAAACGCTGGCGGGTAGGCCATTGGGTGGCCGCATCAGTGCCGTTTCTGGCCGCAATATTACCCTTGATCGTGAGTCATCGGCGGCAGTGGGTGAGCGCCTGATCGTTAACCTACCATCGGGTAAGTCGCAAGCTCGCACGATTCAATCGGTAAATGGGCGTATTGTTACGGTCACTACTGAATACAGCGAAGTGCCTGTGGCGGAATGCGTCTGGGCTGTTGATGCCTCCGATCTGGCGATTCAGCTATTCCGTGTTACCGGTGTTACAGAAAATGAAGATGGCGTGTCGTTTGATATTACAGCCATAGAGCATGACCCGAACAAATATGCGCGTATCGATACCGGCGCTCGCATCGAGGATCGCCCGATCACGGTTATTCCTCCGGGCGTGCAACCTCCGCCGAAGAATGTGGCGATCAGCAGCTTCTCAACTATCAACCAGAATATCGCGGTAACCACCCTGCGTGTAACTTGGGAATCGGCTGAGAGCGCTATTGCCTACGAGGCTGAATGGCGGAGAGATAACGGAAATTGGATACCAGCGGCAAGAACATCAACGCAGGGCTTCGAAGTGCCTGGTATCTACGCTGGCCGATATCAGGCCCGTGTGCGCGCCATAAACGCGGCAGAGATTTCCAGTATCTGGGCGAATGCCCCGGAAACCTACCTGAAGGGGAAAGAAGGCAAGCCTCCGGTGCCGGTCGGCTTCAAGGCTTCGCCTTTGTTGTGGGGTATCCAGCTCGATTGGGGATTCCCAGACGGGGCCGAAGACACGCTGAAAACCGAAATCCAGTATGCGGACAACGCCGCTGGGAATAACGCGATGTTGCTGGCCGATATCCCGTACCCGCTGCACACGCACACTATGACCGGGTTGAAAGCGGGGCAGGAGTTCTGGTTCCGCGCGCGTCTGCAAGACCGCACCGGCAACCAGGGCGACTGGACTGGCTGGATTAAGGGGCAATCCAACGCAAACGCCGGTGACTACCTGGAGAGCATCGGCGATGGCTTCCTGACGGATAAGGACGGTGACCGCCTCACTGGCGACATTGACACAAACATTGAGGCCATCATTCAGAATGCGCTGGCCAACAACGCGACGGTTGAGCACCAGTGGGCGCAGTACGGCACGGTACGGGCTGATATTCTGGTGGTGAAAACCACAATAGCAGAAGTCGATCACGCCCTGGCCGAACTGTCTACGCAGGTGCAGGCGCAGATTGACGACGTGACAGCTGTACTGGAGGACAAGCTGACGGCCACGGTTGATGCCGACGGCGCAACGGCAATCCACACGTTGAAATCAGGTGTGCGGGTTAACGGCGTGTTCTACAACGCGGGCATGTCAATCGCCGTGCTGGCGGAAACCGGCAAACCCGTCATCACCCGTATCGGTTTCAACGCCAATCAGTTCGTGCTGATGAGCGGCAGCGGAGACACCCAATACTCGCCGTTCGCTGTAGTCAACGGCCAGGTGTTTATCAGCGACGCTTTCATTCAGAACGCCTCTATCACGTCGGCGAAAATTGCGGATGCGGCAATCACAAACGCCAAAATCAGCGGCTTTATTCAGTCTGATAATTTCAGTGCGACCAGCGGGTGGAGGATGGATAAAAGCGGTGCAGGGGCCGGGCAAATCCAGATTAACGGCGGCGACGGTAATGGGCGCATGGAGATACGCGGCGACCAGATTAATGTTTATGACGCTGGCGGTAATCTGCGGGTGAGAATGGGGAGGTTGTAACGTGGCGTATGGCCTGTGGATGAATGGCAAAGAGCTGGCGGCGGTTAATAGCATTTCACTGTTAGCCAACGATAAAGAACCCTGGGCGGATGGCAATAAACAAAAGATTTATACTCCGCCTGATTACGTCGCTGGGAACCCGGTTTTTCTGGTTGGTCAGACCGGGTATATATTCGGCAGCCAGACAAATCCCCCGTCTTACGGCGGGGTTACTGGATGGCGAACCGATGGGGGGAGGATAATTGTTGATTTTACCAATGCAAATCAGCAGGCGTTCTTTACCGAGTTCAGCATATACCAGGTTCAACCGCCGCAATCAGTTTCCGGCACGTATGGAATAATGATTCAAAACTCGGTGGACTGGATGAGCATTAACAGTTCGTCCAGGCTGGGCTTTGTTGCGTGGAAAGGGGAAGTGACGATTAACGGCAAATGGACATTGCCAGTCGTTCAAAACGATAACACCAAGGTTGTCTTTGTGCGGTGCGATGACCCCGGCGTTTCTATTTACCATGCTGTGCAATATAACGAATTAACGGTATCGCGTGATAATGGTTCCGGTGAAGCAGTGTTAACCACAGCCAATGTGAAAGTGGTCATTATGAACAGCGGTTATTACCCACCGACGCCAAGCGGCTACGGAATGGTGATAAAGAACGCTGCCGGTAATAACACATTCACCAGCGATACAGAGCCGTTAGTTTGGGATGGTCGTTCGGTTAATGTCGGCAGGAACCCCGAAGATTTAATCGATACAGGGATAGCCAGGCCAATGATCCCCCTTGCCGTTAATGCGTTTATGCGTGGTGACTCTCAAGGTAGCGGCGGGGTTTATAACTATTACAGCTGCGGCTATCGGTTTAACGGCAGCGCCGTCCAATTCTGGCGCTCTGAATCAGGGAGAAAAATACAGACCCAGTGGAATACGTCAAACCGATGGTACTCGTCACAGATGCCGCTCATGGTGATTAACGCAGACCATTATTTCTAACAACCGGCCACTGAGCCGGTTTTTTTATGCAACGATTTAGGAGAGCATCATGCCCGCAGGCACTCTTACCCTAACGAACAACTCCGCCGTAGTGAAAGGTACGGGGACGGCGTTCAATACCGAGCTGAAAGCCGGTGATTTCATCGTGAGCGTTGTCGGCGGCGTCACCTATACGTTACCGGTGAAAACTGTTGATAGTGCCACACAGGCGACGCTGATTAAAACCTATGACGGCCCAACGCAGGCGGGCGCAGCATGGTATGCCGTACCGCGCGACGCGATGAACACCATCACCGCTCAGTTGGCCGCCGAAACGGCGAAAGCCCTGCGCGGGCTGAACCTCGATAAAGATAACTGGCAGCAGGTATTCAGCGGCACCGGAAACATTACTGTGACGTTACCTGACGGCAGCACGTTTACCGGCCCTGCATGGAACAGCTTCATATCTGAATTGAATTTGAAGGCGGATAAAACAGAAGTTGATAAAAAAGCAGATAAAACCGCGCTAGATAACAAGGCAGCAAATGGTGACAATAGTGATATTACATCCATCAAAGGACTTAAAACGCCCTTGAGTCTGAGTCAGGGCGGGACGGGTGCTAAAACTCAACTGGATGCCTGTAATAATCTCGGTGTTAAAATAACAAGAATTGGCGATGCCATATTAACGTCGATCGGCGGAAGTATTGTAAAGCAGGAAGGCATTATCGGTGCGCAACAACCGGTTGGCGCATATAACTCGCAGAACATAGGCGGCGTTACCTGGTACACGCATTTCTATTCGTTTAGCCTGCCCGCAGCTTTTCCAAATGCCGTCGTGTCATGTGTTGCAACTCTGGTATCTCCGCGCGGCGACCAACAAGCAGCGGGAACACCGGCATTTATTGCATGCACACGGGATAAGAACGGGGGCGGTGCCTCAAGAGATGCAATAACAGTTTCAATCACAACACCTGTTACGGGGTGGTATCCCTATTTTAATTTTTCAGCGGAGGGATATTAAATGAAATTCTTCTATCAGCCATCGACGAGAGCGCTATTCATTGACGAACTCGGTGATGTTCCAAGTGATACATACCAAATAAGCAAGGAAGATTATTTAAAGATAATTGGCACAGCGATTAGCATTTCAGGTGATAGCGAGCCTGAGTGGTATATTCCTAAACCTATGGAGAAATAAATAATGGTATTAATCAGCGGCGTACTAAAGGGACCTTACGGCGATTCTCGTTCTGGCGTAACGATTACTATGCGATCGATGAAAACTTCTTCCACGGTGTTGAATTTAGCGAAGTCGCAATCTGTCACCGATGATACGGGTCGGTATTTGCTAAATGTTGAGCCAGGAGCCTATGAAGTCATTGTGTCGGTTTATGGTGCACAGCCGGAGCGAGTAGGAACGATAGATGTTTATGTTGATTCACTGCCCGGCACGCTCAATGATTTCCTGCGCCGCCCTGGTGAAGATGACATTACGCCTGAGATTGTGCAAACCGTCGATCGCCTGCGTGCAGAGGCAGCTTTGTCCGCCGACAAATCAGCAGCATCAGCAGCAGCGGCAAAAGTCAGCGAGCAGAGTGCAGCCGAAAATAGCAAAGCCGTTATCGCAGCAGGTTTTGCATCAGCCCCGATTCATACAGCTGATATTTTTTCTACAGATAACAAGTCATGCATTCGTCGGTATACCACTGCGACAGCTAACAGGCCTGGCGGCGCGGCTGGCGGCGTAATGGTTTTACCCGTTGATGGTGGGCCGTCGAGCACTTATTTTGCCGTGTCAGTGACAAACCAAGCGTGGGTTGGTAATTCTACAATAGCAGCCCCATCAAAAGTTGTTTGGTCGTCATTGTGGACTTCAAGCAATACGACCGTTGATGCTAACGGGTTCATCAAAAAGGCTTCCCCGATCGCAAGACTTTGCGGTGAGCCTGAAAAAATGGCGGATGACTATCTAGACGGTTTCATGTTGTCCGGACACGTAGCCGTGAATGGCGAGGCTGTTGGGGTATCAGCTGAGCGCGTTTCAGTCGGCGTTTACAAAGTTACTGGCGCATTAGGTTTTGCGGAGGAGGGCTGGAATATCGAAGTGCCGCAGGACGTGAACGGCAACCGCCTATGCTTTGTCTCAGCTAACACCGGCAAGGATGGCACAATCTATGTGAAGGTCAGCAAGCGCCGCTTTGACATCGACACAGCCGCTATTGTGGCTGGTGAACCGATGGATATCCCGGAAGGACGCTGGATCGATCTTCGCCTGGAAATGCCTGTGAGCGAGGCTGAAGAAGCACCGGAAGCACTCGAGGAAACTGCCGCCCTTGAAAATGTGAACGTTGACCCTATCTAAAATCTGCTGCCCCGTTGCTGGCCTCGTATTGTTCGGACGGTTGAACATCGGCAGGGGCAGCGCCTATCACTTGTAAAGCACATCAAAATTAAAAGCTATGGCCGCGTCAACGGCTTTGCCCTGGGTTTCAAACGGTACATCTGACACGAGCGGCCAGCGCCCCTTGTGCCACACATATAGCCAGTGCTGCTGCTCCTCGTCTTCACGTATCGCGAACATCGGAGGGCTATTTTGCTGCGGCTCTGGGTATCTGTCGTTCTCGTTGAGAACGAAAATCTGCCGCCCGGCAAGGGTAATGCTACCCATAGATGTCACTCATCAGCCATTGTTCTGACTCTTCAAACATATCTTCAAGAAGCCGATTTAACTTCTCCCTGTCGCTTTTGTTAGCGTCGCTAATGAGTCCGTTCGTTTGCATCGGCTTTACTTTCACCTCTGCATCAGGGAATACCCGATGTACCCGCCTTGTCAGTTCTGCTTTGATTATCTCTGCCGCGTCAGGCAAGCCTTTAACATTACGTTGGTCAAAAATCAGCTCTACGAACATTCGCACCTCTGAAAGTACATGTATATATGTACAGTAGTATTGTTCGATGAACTCGTGTACGTCAAGCAATAAGCGGTTTCGTGAGGTGAGTTGGACAAAAAGATGCGTACAAAATTGCGTACCACAAGAAATTTATTCAAATAAAAATGCAATATAATCAATGTATTGATTTAGTTGTTTCGTAATCGTGAATATAAAATGTGGCCGTTGCCTTGCTGCTCAAAATCGCGTCTCTTCAGTGGCGGATATAATATGCTCCTATTGTAACGGCGTAGGGAGCGATGCCAAGTGACGGTTAGCGAAATGCGCGCAATTACGCACGGCGATAGTAATCCAGCCGTTGATGAAAGTAGGGGAGCAGGTGGTCGGGGATCTGTCGTTCCGTTTCCGCCTGGGTCGAGGCGATGCCGTAGCGCTCATTGTAGATCACGCTGATGGCCAGCAAATCGGTTTCTATTTTTTCGCGTTGTGCCTGCGGTAAGCTATCCAGCTTTCGAGCCATCGTTATCTCCCTGTTAACCTTAGGGCATAATAGGATCGTTAGCGGGTCTTGTCCCTACCCATTCCGGGGGGCGCTTGATGCCTGTGAGCTGGGTTGCGTGCAAGGGGGCTGGCTGTGGCGAGCGGCGAGCTCGCTCTCCGTGTGGTGAGCCTGGAAGCGACCCGCCCGGTTATACAGCGAACAGGCGCCGCTTATCACCGCCCCCCAAAACAGGGCGCACAGCAGCAAAACCCCCAACCAGATTTTTTGGTTATAGGTCATAAGTCCTCCACGGACGATAAGAGAAATAACATTGACCGCTAAATTAAATCAGGCGCTACATCAATGGTATTTAAACGGCAGAGATTAATCATAAAATAGATGAGATTCTTTTGTTACTAAATCCACGTTGGATGTATCAAAAGATTCCTTAAGATAATATTAAGAGAAGTGATTTCTGGCGCCGTAATTCTATTTAATATTTGTTTAAATACCCGCAGATACAATCTCCCACATTCAATACCAATGTGGATGACAATTATGAAAACGCTACTGTTGACCGGCGCTACCGGCTTTTTGGGTGGTGCGGTTCTCGAGAAGTTATTGATTGAAAATCAGTCTGTTAATTATCTTTTGTTGGTGCGTGCCGATGATGCGCAACAAGGGCTGGCCCGTATTCGTGCGAATATGGAAAAGTTTAATATCGACGCGAACCTGCTGTCTAAAATTACGATAGAAAATATATTGTTGGGCGACCTTTCCGAGCCGGCCGACTTTTTAACTGACGCACGTATTAACAAAGTCACGCACGTTATTAACTGCGCGGCCGTTGCTTCATTTGGTAATAACCCGCTCATTTGGAAGGTAAACGTAGAAGGCACTCTGGCCTTTGCCGAAAGAATGGCGCAGGTGCCGGGATTAAAACGTTTCCTGCACGTCGGTACCGCCATGTCCTGTTCGCCGGAGCCGGGTTCGCTGGTGGCGGAGAGCGGCGAGTTTGAGGAAGACGCCGAGCATCTGGTGGAATACACCCGTTCCAAATCCACCATCGAACAGCTGATGCGCCAGCGCTGCCCGCAACTGCCGCTGACCATCGCTCGTCCGTCGATCGTGGTGGGGCACACCCGCCTGGGCTGCCAGCCTTCCAGCAGCATTTTCTGGGTGTTCGGCATGGCGCTGATGCTGCGCAAATTCATGTGCTCGCTGCAGGACAATATCGATGTGATCCCGGCGGACTACTGCGCGGATGCGCTGGTGATGCTGATGAACAGCGAAACGTTGGAGAACGACGTTTATCACATCTCCGCCGGTGAGGAGAGCAGCGTCAGCTTTGCCGAAATCGACCGCGCCATGGCGGCGGCGCTGGAAAAGGCGCCGGTGGGCGATGAGTATGCGCAGGTGACCTATGACGCGCTGGTGAAAATGCGCCGCCAGCTGAAAGACATTTTCGGCCCGTGCAACGAGCGGCTGATGCTCAAGGCGATGCGCCTGTACGGATCGTTCGCCATGCTCAACGTGCGTTTCAGCAACGAAAAGATCCTCAAGCTGGGCATGCCGAAGCCGCCGCGCTTTACCGACTATATCGCCGGCTGCGTGCAGTCGACCCGCGGGCTGTCTATCCAGCAGCAGATGGTGGTGGACTTCAAATAACCGCCGGGCGCAACGGGCGCCCGAGGTTGCTCCGCTACCAGGACGAAGAGGACCAGAAGACGCGGCCGAGCACCACCAGTTGCTCCTTGCGCTGCTGATAGCTGAGATGCTCGTCCTGGTACTCTTCCCGGTTGAGGGAGCGGATGACGACGCCGCCGTCCGGCTGCTCGATCAGCACCTTCACCCGCAGCAAATTGCCGTGGCGGATGGCGTAGGTCTTGCCTTCGCGGATGCGCGTATCGTCGGTGTTGATGCCGACCACGTCGCCGTCCTGCAGACGCGGTTCCATGCTGGAGCCGGAGATGCGGATAATGCGCGCGGCGTTGACCGCCACCCCCATCTTGTGCAGATAGTAACGGCGGAAGATCAGCGAAAACTCCTCGCGATCGACGATTTCGTAGCAGCCGTCGCCGGCGGAAAAATCGATATCCAGCAGCGGGATCTCCACAAACTCTTCCTTGTCTTGTTCGGTATCTTCCCATACCACCGGTTTCAAACGGGCGGGCTGGAAGTCCGACTCCGCTGCCACGTTGTCAAACGGGCGTACCAGCTGCTTTTCGTGAAACACGTCGAACCAGCCCTTGGGCAAATTCAGCCGGGCCTCGATCCGCCTGGCCAGATTGTCGCCAAGATTGCGGGAGGATTTTTCCCCGATGATTTGGCTCAGCGTCGGCGCGGAAGACTCAACCAGCGTGGCGAATTCATTCTGGTTGACGCCTTGCCGGGCGTAGCGGGCCATCAATTCGCGCAGATTGTTGCGCCTGATTTCTTTAGTTTCCATCGTGCCATGATCGCACTCTTTAGCAAAAAGGTAAATAACGGTTTTGCTAAAAAACGCTTGCGCATAATTTAGCAATTAGCTAAAACAAAAAGGGTGAGCCAAAGGTTCACCTGTGCGGGGCGGCCTGTCATGATGAGGGGCCGCTCAGTGAAATCAAGCGAGAGAGGGACTTTACGATGTACAAGATTGATTACAATAGCTACCGATCGGTCGCCAGCTTCGGCCACCGCGTGCGCTTTCTGGTGCTGCACTACACGGCGCAAAACTTCGCCGACTCGGTGAAGTCGTTGACCGGAAAATCGGTCAGCGCACACTATCTGGTGCCGGATCCGACCGAAGCCACCTATCAGGCCGCCGGCTTCAGCGGCGTGCGCATTTTCAACCTGGTGGATGAGAACGAGCGAGCCTGGCATGCCGGCGCCAGCCAGTGGGGCACCCGCAGCAATATCAACGACACCTCGATCGGCATCGAGATCGTCAACCTAGCGAGCGGCGACGGTGGAAACATCACCTTCCCGCCGTTCAACCCGCAGCAGATCGAGGCGGTCACCCAGCTGGCGCAGAATATCCTGCAGCGTTACCCGGACATCTCGCCGGTGAACGTGGTGGCGCACTCCGACATCGCGCCGGGCCGCAAGAGCGATCCGGGCCCGCAGTTCCCGTGGCAGCAGCTGTATCAGGCCGGCGTCGGCGCCTGGTATGACGAGGCGACCAAGCAGCAGCGCCAGCAGGAATACTGCCGCCAGGGGCTGCCGGCGCAGGCCGAGCTGCTGAAACTGTTCGCCCAATACGGCTACGATACCTCGGCGGCCAATACCGCAGAAGGCTATCGTCAGCTGGTGCGCGCGTTCCAGCTGCACTTCCGCCAGCAGAAGTATGACGGCGTGATGGATGTCGAAACCGCCGCCGCTCTGCGCGCGTTGGTCGACAAGTACGCCGCCTGAGCCTGACTGCGAATGGGGGACGCCTCATTCGCCTTTTCCTTGCCGGGTTTCCTCCGCTAAAATAGCGGCCTGGCTGGTCTTTATCGGAGGCATCGTGCGCCTCGATCGAAAAATCTCTTCCCTTGAATTACTGACCTATCGGCACTATCGCATCGTTCACGGCGTGCGCATTGGGTTGGCGTTTATCCTGACCTTTCTGCTGATCCGCTTGCTGGCGGTGCCCGAAGGCACCTGGCCGCTGATCACCCTGGTGGTGGTGATGGGGCCGATCTCATTTTGGGGTAACGTGCTGCAGCGGGCGCTGCAACGCATTGCCGGCACCGTGTTCGGCGCCGCTTCCGGCCTGATTGCCCTGTATCTGGAACTCTATTCGCTGCCGCTGATGCTGGCCTGGTGCGGCGTGGTGATGTTCGTTTGCGGTTACCTGACGCTCGGCAAGCGGCCGTATATGGCGCTGCTGGTGGGGATCACGCTGGCGGTGGTGTGCGGCGCGGGCGCCGGCGACATGCACACCGCGCTGTGGCGCAGCGGCGACGTGATCTTCGGCTCGCTGCTGGCGCTGCTGTTCACCAGCATCTACCCACAGCGCGCCTATATTCTGTGGCGCATGCAAATGGCGGACTGCCTGCAAACCGCCGCCCGCCTCTATGGCGCCTATTTTTCACCGAACGTCATTGAGCGGCCGCGGCTGGAGCCGCAGCTCAAGGATCTGTTGAATCAGGTGGTGAAGCTGCGCAGCCTGATCGTGCCCGCCAGTAAGGAAACCCGCATCCCCAAAGCGGTGTTCGAGGCGGTGCAAACCCTCAGCCGCAATCTGGTGTGCACGCTGGAGCTGATGGCCGACGCCTACTGGGCCTCGCGTGAAACGCACTTCATCATGTTGAACGCCCGCACGCTGCGCAGCACCCAGCTGCTGACGCTGAGCTCGCTGGAATCGCTGGCCGTGCTGATGCGCGAAGGGCCGCAGGCGCAGCGGCAGGCGGCGGCGGGGCAGCTGGCGGAGATCGCCGGCGAGCTGAAAACGCTGATGCAGGAGGTGAGCCTCGGCCAGCACGGCGAAGCGCCGATTTACGGCTATGTCTGGCTCAGCATGGAGCTGGCGCAGCAGTTGGAAGAGCTGGGGGATCTGCTCCTGGTCTGCACCGCCGCCGGGCGCGAATAAGGGGTCAGATCATGAAGGCGGCGCTTTGGGTTTTGGCCGCCGGGGCAAAGTGGGTAAGATAAGGCAATCACTGTTGTGCCGGACCGCCACAAACCTGTATCTTGGTGCCATGTGGCCGTAAGCAAATGAATCTGTGTATTACTAAAGCAAGGGTATAAAGATGGATAATGCAAATAAGCCGAGTTTCCAGGACGTGCTGGAGTTTGTGCGTATGTTCCGCCGCAAAAACAAACTGCAACGCGAGATCGTCGACAACGAAAAGAAAATTCGTGATAACCAGAAGCGCGTGCTGCTGCTAGACAACCTGAGTGAGTACATCAAGCCCGGCATGAGCATCGAAGACATTCAGGGCATCATCGCCAACATGCGCAGCGACTACGAAGATCGCGTTGATGACTACATCATCAAAAATGCCGATCTGTCCAAAGAACGCCGCGAGCTGTCCAAAAAGCTGAAAGCGATGGGCGAAGTGAAGTAACCCGCTTTAGCGGGCCGGGCGTTCTGCCTGGCCCGCATCCTTATCCCGCCTGATTTTCCGTTCTTGCCGACACTGCCGTTTCCGTTGGGGCGCTCCCCGGCGGCCGAAGGCGCCTCCCCATCCCGCAGGATCTGCAGGTGACCGCCGGGGAACGCTTGTTACTGCTCTGCACCGTACATGTCGAAGTCGAAATACTTGTCGTTGATTTTCTTGTAAGTGCCGTTGGCGCGGATCGCCTGCAGCGCGGTGTTGAAGGCGTTCAGCAGCGCGGTATCCTCTTTGCGCACTCCGATGCCGTCGCCGACGCCGAAGTATTTGCTGTCGTTCAGTTCGGCGCCGATAAAGGCGAAATCTTTGCCGCCGGGCGTTTTGAAGAACTCGCTGGCGCTGACGCTGGCCAGCAGCGACGCATCCAGCCGGCCGTTGGCCAGATCTTCGTTCACCTCCTGCTGGCTTTGGTAGGCGACCACGTTAACGCCGGCCGGGCGCCACAGCGCGTTGGCGTAGGCCTCCTGGCTGGAACCTTGCTGCACGCCGACCGATTTGCCCTTCAGCGAGGCGGCGGTAGGCTGCAGGTTGCTGCCCTTATGCGCCACCAGCCGCGCCGGGGCGTTGGAGACTTTGCTGGAGAAGGCGATCTGCTGCTGGCGCTGCGGTGTGATGGTCATCGACGAGGCGATGGCATCAAATTTCTTCGCCTGCAGGCCGGGGATCATGCCGTCCCAGCTGCTTTCCACCCACACGCATTTGGCCTGCATCTGGTCGCACAGCGCCTGGGCGATATCGACGCCGAAGCCGGTCAGCTTGCCCTGCGGGTTTTTATATTCCAGCGGCGGAAAGGTGGGATCGATGCCCAGCTTGATCACCTTGCCGCTGAATTCGCCGCTCAGCGCGGGAAAGCTCGCGGCCAGCGGCAGCAGCAACAACAGCCCTTTGATGGTTTTCATGTCATTTCCTCAGCGTTGGCGATTAAACAGTGGGGCGAGCCAAAAAGCGCTCGACCAATTTGACCCAGTAGGTGGCGCCTACCGACAGGTTGTCGTCATTGAAGTCATAGCCGGGGTTGTGCAGGGAATTGCCCGGCGTGGCGGGGCCGTTGCCGATCGAGATGTAGCTGCCTGGGCACTTCTCCAGCATAAAGGCGAAATCTTCGCTGGCGGTAAACGGCCGCAGCGTGGGGATAACCTGGCTCTCTCCGGCCCAGTCCAGCGCCACCGCGCGCGCCAGTTCGGTTTCTGCCGGGTGGTTCACCAGCACCGGATAGCCGTGCCGGTAGTCGATCTCCGCGCGGGCGCCGAAGCTGGCGGCCTGCGCCGTGACCAGCTCGGTGATGCGCTGTTCCAGCCGCGCGCGCACCACCGCCGTCAGCGCGCGCACGCTGAGCGTCAGGGTGGCGGTCGCCGGGATTACGTTGGCGGCCTGGCCGGCCTGCATCGCTCCCACGGTGACGATCGCCGTTTCCTGCGGATCGATATTGCGCGCCACGATGGTTTGCAGGCTCATGACGATGGCCGCGCAGGCCACCACCGGATCGACGGTGCTTTGCGGCACCGCGCCGTGGCCGCCGTGGCCGTGCAGGGTGATGTGCACCGTATCGGCCGAGCACATCAAGGGGCCGCTGGCGAAGCCCAGGTGGCCGGTGGGGAAGCCGGGCACGTTGTGCATGGCGAACACCGCGTCGCAGGGGAAGCGCTCAAACAGGCCGTCTTCAATCATCACTCTGGCGCCGCCGCCGCCTTCTTCCGCTGGCTGAAAGATCAGGTGCAGCGTGCCGCTGAAGTTGGGCTGCCGCGCCAGACAGCGCGCCGCCGCCAGCAGCATGGCGGTATGCCCGTCGTGGCCGCAGGCGTGCATCACCCCGGCATGGGTGCTGGCGTGCGGCAAGCCGGTGGTTTCGGCGATCGGCAGGGCGTCCATGTCTGCGCGGATGCCGAGCGATTTTCCCGGCCCGCGCTGCAATGTGGCGACAACGCCAGTTTGTCCTACGCCGCGCGTGACGCGGTAACCCCACTCCTCCAGACGCTGCGCCACCAGATCCGACGTCGCGAACTCCTTAAATCCCAGCTCCGGGTGGGCGTGAATGTGGCGGCGAAGCGCGACCATCTCATCATGAACGGCGGCGATCTCAGGCAGTACGAGTGAAGGGCTCATCACGGTCTCCGGCAAAGGGTCCCGGCCAACGGGCGGGGAATGGGGCAGAGGGGTAGGCATCGAGACTAGCAAACTCCGTTTTTGCCGGGTAGCCGCCGTTCGGTTATGCTGACAACCTATTATTGTCAGGAGGTGACATGAAACTGCACCAACTGCAGGCGCTGGTGGCCAGCGCCGACAGCGGCAGCATTCGCGCGGCGGCGCGGCATCTGGGGCTGTCGCAGGCGGCGGTGACCCGCGCGCTGCGCGAACTGGAGCAGGAACAGGCGCTGCCGCTGCTGATCCGCACCCCGACCGGGCTGGGCTTTACCCCCTACGGCAAAACCTTGCTGGCGCACGCCCGGCTGGTGCTGAACCAGCTGGAGCAGGCGCAGGGCGAAATGGCGGCGCTGCGCGGGCGCACGGCGGATCTGGTCAAGGCGGCGTTCACCCCCTGGCTGATGCTGACGGTGCTGCCGTCGGCGGTGATGGCGTTTCGCAGCAAGATGCCGGCGGTGCGGCTGGAACTGTCGGAAAGCCTGATGGCCAACGCCCAGTCGCAGCTGCGCGAGGGCACGATGGATTTCGCCATCACGCCGCTGCCGGCGTCGTCGGCGCCGCAGGAGTTCCACTGCGAGCCGCTGCTGGAGTACGAAACGGCGTACATGGTGCGGCGCGGCCACCCGCTGGCGCACAGCACCTCGCTGCATCAGCTGCTGGAACAGGATTGGGTGATGAGCTATACCCCGGAAAGTTTCGATGCGCTGTTCGACGAGGTGTTTCTCCGCCACGGCGTGCGCCTGCCGCGCCAGCGCATTATCCAGGCGCATTCGTTCGGCATGCTGCAGGCGCTGGTGGAGTTCGCCGAAATGTGTACCTGCTGTCCGCAGCCGATTGCCGCGCTGCCGCAGTTCGCCTCTCGCCTGCAGCCGCTGGCGCTGCGGGAGAGCTGCCGGCCGGTGCAGCTGAATATCGTCACTCGGCGCAACAGCATTCTGAGCGCCGCCGCCCATGCGTTTATCGACACGCTGGTGCGCACCCTGCGCCAGCAGGCGCGATCGTCGCGGCCGGAAGATCGCCAGATCTACGATCGCGTGCGTCTGCTGATTTAGCGGATCCCCCCGGATCGACGATCCCGTAAATGGGATCGCGATCCGCATTTGTAGCATTTTTAGCCGCAATGTTAACGATATGTGATTTCGCTCAAATAATTATTTTTGCAGCTTTGGTTATATGTTTCTCTATGTTCACGTTGTCATTTTTGGTTTTCGTGGGTTTTTGATGATTAATCAATTGAAATTTATCACTTTATAACGTTTGTTGTTTTTTGTTGGATAAAAATGACAACGTCAACATTAAGAAAATTCAAGCGTTTAACAAGTGTATTGGAGGAAGAGATGAGCCAGTTGCCGGAAAAAATGCGCGCGGTCGTTTGCCACGGCCCGCAGGACTATCGTTTCGAACAGGTGCCCACGCCGTTGCCGAAGGCGCGCGAGCTGGTGATCAAGGTGGAAGGCTGCGGCATCTGCGCCGGCGACTGCAAGTGCAAGAACGGCGCGCAGATGTTTTGGGGGGAAAACCCGTGGGTCAAACCGCCGGTGGTGCCGGGGCACGAGTTCTACGGCCGCATCGCCGCGCTGGGCGAGGGCGCGGAAGGCAAATACCAGCTCGGCGAGCGGGTGATCGCCGAGCAGATCGTGCCGTGCTGGGAGTGCCGCTACTGCAAATCCGGCAGTTACTGGATGTGTGAGACGCATAACATTTACGGTTTCCAAAAAGACGTGGCGGAGGGCGGCATGGCGGAGTACATGCGCTTTTCCGAGAACGCCATCGTGCACAAGATCCCGGAAAGCCTGAGCCATGAAGACGCGGTATTGATTGAACCGATGGCCTGCGCCATCCACACCGTGGCGCGCGGCGACATCCAGCTGGACGACGTGGTGGTGCTGGCCGGCGCCGGGCCGCTCGGGCTGTGCATGGTGCAGGTGGCGCGCCTGAAGACGCCGAAGAAACTGATCGTGATCGACGCCATCGACGAGCGGCTGGCGCTGGCGAAGGAGTTCGGCGCCGACGTGGTGATCAACCCGCTGAAGGAAGACGCCGACCAGATCGTCAAATCGCTGACCGGCGGCTACGGCTGCGACGTCTACATCGAGGCCACCGGCGCGCCGATCGGCGTCACCCAGGGGCTGCAGATGATCCGCAAGCTGGGCCGCTTCGTGGAGTTCAGCGTGTTCGGCAAGGAAACCACCGTCGATTGGTCGATCATCGGCGATCGCAAAGAGCTGGACATTCGCGGCGCGCACCTGGCGCCCTACAGCTACGAAATCGCCATCGATCTGTTCGAGCGCGGGCTGGTGACCTCCAATGGCGTGGTTACCCACAGCTATGCATTGAACGACTGGGACAAAGCCTTCGCCCTGGCGGACTCGACCGACTCCATCAAGGTGATCCTGGTTCCCTGACCCTCCCGCTGTACCGCTGTTGCAGTCACGACCGCCGGCCCGCTCGCAATGGGGGGCCGGCCGGTCGGCCAAACGTAAAGACATGCTGTTGCTCTGATAACCACAACAAGAAGCTTCCCTACAGGAGAATTGGCTATGTTTTCATTATTCAAAAAGACCCTGCCTTTTATCGTCGCCGGTGGAATGTTGGCGGCCAGCCATGGGGCACTGGCCAAGCAAATCACTATCGGTATGTCGTTCCAGGAGATGAACAACGACTACTTCGTCACCATGAAACAGGCGCTGGATCAGGCGGCGGCGGATATCGGCGCCAAGGTGTACGTGGCCGATGCGCGCCATGACGTCGCCAAGCAGATCGGCGACGTGGAAGACATGCTGCAGAAGAAGGTAGACATTCTGCTGATCAACCCGACCGATTCGGTGGGGGTGCAGTCGGCGGTGATCTCCGCCCATAAGGCCGGCGCGGTGGTGGTGGCGATCGACGCGCAGGCGGAAGGGCCGCTGGACTCGTTCGTCGGCTCGGAGAACTACGACGCCGGCTTCCAGGCGGGCGAGTACCTGGCGAAAGCGCTGGGCGGCAAAGGCAAGGTGGCGATCCTCGACGGCATCCCGGTGGTGCCGATCCTGGAGCGCGTGCGCGGCTTTGAAGCGGCGATGAAGAAATACCCCGACATCAAGATCGTCACCAAGCAAAACGGCAAGCAGGAACGTGACACCGCGCTGACCGTGACCGAAAACATGCTGCAGTCGGCGCCGGATCTGGCGGGCATCTTCAGCGTCAACGACGTCGGCGCGCTCGGCGCCCTGGCGGCGATCGAAAGCAACGGCGCCAAGGTCAAGCTGGTAAGTGTAGACGGCCAGCCGGAAGCCATCAAAGAGATCCTCAAGCCGAACTCGCCGTTTATCGCCACCTCGGCGCAGTTCCCGCGCGACCAGCTGCGCATCGCGCTCGGCATTGCGCTGGCCCGCTACTGGGGCGCCACGGTGCCGAAAACCGTGCCGGTCAAAGTGAAGCTGATCGACCGCAGCAATGCGGCCGGCTTTAGCTGGTAACAGCGGCCAGGTTCGCCCCGCTGCGGCGGGGCGTTCGGCGCGGAGGGCAATGCGGTGACACCTTTACTGGAACTGAAGCGAATAAAGAAGAGCTTTCCCGGCGTGAAGGCGCTGGACGGCATCGATCTGGCCATTCAACGCGGCGAAGTGCACGCCCTGCTGGGCGAAAACGGCGCCGGCAAATCGACGCTGGTGAAAATCATGTGCGGCATCTATCAGCCGGACGAGGGCGATATTTTTATCGACGGCGAGCAGCGCCGCTTTAACAACTATCGCCAGGCGATCGAGGCCGGCGTCGGCATTATTTTTCAGGAATTCTCGTTGATTCCCTACATGAGCGCCATCGACAACATCTTCCTCAACCGGGAGATCAGGAACCGCTGGGGCCTGCTGGATCGGCGGGCGATGCGGCGCAAGGCCGAGGCGATCTTCAAGCGGCTGACGGTGGCTATCGATCTCGATTGCCCGGTGGAGCAACTGAGCGTGGCGCAGCAGCAGTTCGTTGAGATCGCCAAAGCGCTGTCGCTGGAGGCGCGGGTGCTGGTGCTGGACGAACCGACCGCCACGTTGACGCCGGGCGAGGCCGAGCACCTGTTCAGCGTGATGAACGATCTGCGGCTGCTGGGCGTCGGCATGGTGTTTATCTCGCACCACCTGGACGAGATCTTCACCATCTGCGATCGCATCACCGTGCTGCGCGACGGCGCCTACATCGAAACGCTGGCCACCGGCGACACCAACGTGGAAGAGCTGGTGCGGCTGATGGTCGGGCGCAAAATCGAGAACGCCTTCCCGGTGAAACAGCACCCGGTCGATACCGCGACGGTGCTGCTGGAGGCGGAGATCCAGCGCGAGAAGCACGGCGCGACCGACCGCTTCCACCTGCACAAGGGCGAGATCCTCGGCTTCGCCGGGCTGGTGGGCTCCGGGCGCACCGAGACCGTCTCGGCGCTGATCGGCGCCAGCCGCTGCCACCGCAAACGCGTTAGCCTCGGCGGCCAACCGGCGGCGCTGCGCTCCCCGGCGCAGGCGCTGGCGCAGGGCATCGGCCTGCTGCCGGAGAGCCGCAAAACCGAGGGCCTGGTGCTGCCGTTCTCGGTGGCGCAGAACATCACCCTCAACCGGCACCACCGGCGCGGCAAGATCTTCGTCAGCGCCCGCCAGGATCGCGACGTGGTGCAGCGGCTGATCCGCGCCGTGGGGGTGAAAACCCCGGACGCCGAGACCGCCGTCAGCACCCTGAGCGGCGGCAACCAGCAGAAGGTGGTGATCGCCCGCTGGCTCAACAACGACTGCAACATCCTGATCTTCGACGAACCGACGCGCGGCATCGACGTGGGCGCCAAGGCCGAGATCTACCAACTGATGCAGCAACTGACCCAGCAGGGCATCTCCATCATCATGATTTCCTCCGAACTGCCGGAGATCATCGGCGTGTGCGACCGCGTGCTGGTGTTTCGCGGCGGCCACATCGTCGCCGAGCTGACCGGCGACGACATCGAATCCAACCACATTATGCTTCACGCGACCGGGAGTGCCTTATGATCGGAATTGAACAACCCGCCGTGGCGCGCCGCGCCGCCGGCCCCAGCCTCGGCAAGCGCTGGGAAAAACTGCTGCATCACCCGGCGGTCTTGCCGTTTATCGGCTTCGCTGTCCTGTTCGTATTGATGAGCCTGCTGAACGACAGCTTCCTCAGCGTCAACAACCTGACCAACGTGGCGCGCCAGGTGTCTATCAATGCCATCATCGCGGTGGGCATGACCTGCGCCATCCTGACCGGCGGCATCGATCTCTCGGTGGGGCCGGTGATGGCGCTGGCCGGTTCGGTCGCCGCCGGGCTGATGCTGGCGGCGGTGCCGATCCCGCTGGCGATGGTGGCGGCGCTGGCGGTCGGCGCGCTGTTCGGCCTGGCCAACGGCGCCTGCATCGCCTATCTGCGCATGCCGCCGATCATCGTCACCCTGGCGTCGATGGGCATCGCCCGCGGCCTGGCGCTGCTCTATACCGGCGGTTACCCGATCTCCGGCCTGCCCGACGTCTTCTCCTTCTTCGGCCGCGGCACGGTGCTGGGCATCCAGGTGCCGATCCTGATCATGCTCGGCGTGTACGTGCTGGCCTGGCTGATGCTCAACCAACTGCCGTTCGGCCGCTACGTCTATGCGATGGGCGGCAACGAAGAGGCGGCGCGGCTGAGCGGCATCCGCGTGCCGCGCTACAAGATGCTGGTGTACGTGATCAGCGGCCTGACCGCCGCGCTGGCCGGGCTGGTGCTGACCTCGCGCCTGATGAGCGGGCAGCCCAACGCCGGCGAAGGCTTCGAGCTGGACGCCATCGCCGCGGTGGTGCTGGGCGGGGCGGCGATCTCCGGCGGGCGCGGCGCCATCGTCGGCACGCTGGTGGGGGCGATGATGCTCGGGGTGCTCAACAACGGCCTCAATCTGATGAACGTGTCGCCGTATATCCAGAACGTGGTGAAGGGCGGCATCATTCTGGCCGCCATCTACCTCAGCTCCGTGCGGCGCAAATAGGGGGCGCGATGGCAGTCTTTCTTGGCATAGACGTCGGCGGCACGGTGATCAAGGCCGGGCTGTACCGGGCAAGCGGCGAAGAGCTGGCAGTCGCCGAGCGCGACGGCGCGGCGATTGCCGCCCAGCCGGGCTTCAGCGAACGCAATATGGACGCGCTGTGGGATGACGTTTGCGCGGCGATCCGCCAGACGCTGCACGCGGCGGGGCTGGATGCCGGGCAGGTGCGCGGCGTCAGCTTTTCGGCGCACGGCAAAGGGCTGTACGCCATCGACCGCCACGGCAAGCCGGTTGGCAACGGCATCCTCTCTTCGGACAACCGGGCGGCGGCCACGGCGGCTGAGCTGCGCCGCGCCGGCGTGGACGCGCAGACCTACCCGCGCAGCCTGCAGCCGCTGTGGCCCAGCCACCCGGCGCTGCTGCTGCGCTGGCTGAAGCATGAGCAACCGGCGCAGTACGCCGCCGTCGATCGCATCCTGATGGCGCACGACTACCTGCGCTTTCGCCTCACCGGCGAGGCGGCGGCCGAGGTGACCAACATCTCCGGCAGCAACCTGTTTAACCAGCACAGCGGCGCTTACGATCCGGCGCTGATGGCGGCCTTCGGCATCGAAGAGGCGCAGGAGAAAACCGCGCCGGTGATCGGCTCGGCGCAGCTGGCCGGGCGGGTGACGGCCGCGGCGGCGGCGCAATGCGGCCTGCGGGCAGGCACCGCAGTGTACGGCGGCCTGTTCGACGTGGTGGGCGCGGCGCTCAGCTCCGGCGTGGCCGACGATCGCACGCTCAGCGCGGTGGCGGGCACCTGGTCGATCGCCACCTGCGTAACCGAGCGCATCATTCGCGCCGATTACCCCTACGCCTGGGGGCGCTACTGCATCGACGGCCGCTATTTCGTGCACGAAGGCAGCCCGACCTCGGCAGGCAATTTGGCCTGGTTCCTGCGCCAGTTCTGCGCCGACGATCGGCAGCGCTACGCCCAGTTCAATGCCTGGGTGGCCGAGCGCCGCGAGCAGCCCAGCGGGCTGCTGTTCCTGCCTTATCTGTACGGCTCCAACCTCGGCGGCAACACGCCGGGCGGGCTGATCGGCCTGAGCGCCCACCACGAGATGGCGGACGTGGTGCAGGCGATCTACCAGGGCATCGTGTTCTCGCACCTGATCCATCAGGAGCGCATGGTGCAGCTGAACCCGCGCATCGAGCGGGTGCGCATGACCGGCGGGCCGACGCAGTCCGAGGTCTGGATGCAGATGTACGCCGACGCCGGCAACCTGCCGCTTGAGGTGGTGGAAACGCGCCAGAGCGGCTGCCGCGCCGCCGCCCTGTGCGCCGCCGTCGGCGCCGGGGAGTACGCCGGGTTCGCCGAGGCGATCGCCGCCGCGCCGCCCAAGCTGCGCTGTTATTATCCCGCGACCGCCGCCCATCGGCGCCTGCGCGCCCAGCAGGCGCGCTATCTGGCGGTCGCTCAGGCTTTGAGTGAGGTGACTGATGCAAACGACTAACGCCGCCTGTCTGGGGCTGTATGAAAAAGCGCTGCCCGCCGATCTGAGCTGGCCGCAGCGGCTGGCCACCGCCGCCGAGCTGGGCTTTGAATTTGTGGAGATGTCGATCGACGAGCAGCCGGCGCGCCAGCAGCGGCTGGACTGGGATCGCCGCCAGCGGCTGGCGTTTATCCAAGCGCGGCTCGACAGCGGGGTGACGGTACCGAGCCTGTGCCTGTCGGCGCACCGGCGCGATCCGTTCGGCAGCGCCGACGCCGCCACCCGCGAACGGGCGCGGGTGCTGATGAGCAAGGCGCTGGAACTGGCGACGGATCTCGGCATCCGCAACATCCAGCTGGCGGGCTACGACGTCTATTACGAACCCGCCGATCGCCACAGCCGCGAACGCTTTATCGAAGGCATGCAGTGGGCGGCGGCGCAGGCCGCCAGGGCGCAGGTGATGCTGTCGGTGGAGGTGATGGACACGCCGTTCATCAACAGCATCAGCAAATGGCGCGACATCGCCCGCCACGTCAACAGCCCGTGGTTCACGGTGTATCCCGATCTCGGCAACCTCAGCGCCTGGGGCAACGACGTCGCCGCCGAGCTGGCGCTGGGCATCGGCAGCATCACCGCCGTGCACCTCAAAGACACCGTCGCGGTGGGGCCGAGCAGCGCCGGGCAGTTTCGCGACGTGCCGTTCGGCGAGGGCTGCGTGGATTTCGCCCACGCCTTTGCCGTGCTCAACGCGCTCGGCTATCGCGGCCCCTACCTGCTGGAGATGTGGGCGCGCGAAGACGGGCAGGACAAGCAACGCATTGCCCAGGCCAAGGCCTGGATCGAACAACAGATGAATGATGGAGGCATCGCATGCTGAACGAACTCAAGCGGCAGGTGCTGGCCGCCAACCTCAGCCTGCCGGCATACGGGCTGGTGACCTTTACCTGGGGCAACGTCTCGGCGATCGACCGCCAGAGCGGGCTGGTGGTGATCAAGCCTTCGGGCATCGCCTACGAGGCGATGACGCTGGAGGATTTGGTGGTGGTGGATCTGGAGGGCAAGGTGCGCGAAGGGCACCGCAAACCCTCATCCGACACCGCCACTCACCTGGCGCTGTACCGCGCCTTCGCCGATATCGGCGGCGTGGTGCACACCCACAGCCGCAACGCCACCATCTGGGCGCAGGCCGGGCAGCCGATCCCGGCGCTGGGCACCACCCACGCCGACTACTTTTACGGCGACATTCCCTGTACCCGGCCGATGAGCGAGGCGGAGATCGCCGGGGATTACGAGGGGGAAACCGGCAAGGTGATTATCGAGACCTTCAATCAGGCGGGGCGCGATCCGCAGCAGGTGCCGGGGGTGCTGGTCTACTCCCACGGCCCGTTCGCCTGGGGCAAGGACGCGGCGGATGCGGTGCACAATGCGGTGGTGCTGGAAGAGGTGGCGATCATGGCGATGGCGACGCGCCAGCTGGCGCCGGCCATCGCCCCGATGCAGCCGGAACTATTGGACAAACATTTCCTGCGCAAGCACGGCAAACACGCCTACTACGGGCAATAGCGCCCGTCAGCGATTCAACAGCGAGCCGGTGAAGAACTCTCTGCGCACCGGCAGCTCGCCGCGCGGGCTGTTAATGGCGCTGAACAGCAGCTCCGCGGCGATCTCCCCCAGTTTCTGCGTATCGTGATACACCCCCGGAATATGCAGGCCGTAAGCGCCGGCGCGCGGCGGTTCGTCTATCGAAAAGAACTTCACCTGCTCATAAAGCCCCATCTCGTGGCAGATGGCGATGGCGCCCAGCGTGATGATGCCGTTCAGGCCGATGATGTAATCCGGGCGGTTCTCCAGCTGCGCCAGATAGGCGCGCACCTCGCTTTCCTGCGAGGTGAAATCATAGTCGCCGTTGATGATATGAATCTCACGGCCGCTGCCCTGCAAGGCCGCGACGATGCCGGCGGTGCGCGTGAGCGTAATTTCCGAATCTGCCGGGCCGCCGATAATCAGCAGCTTCTTCTCCGGCTGCTCCGCCAGATAGCGCCCGGCCAGCACGCCGATCTCGCGGTTATCGAGGAACACGCCGCTCAGTTGCTGATCGTAAAGGTCGCGGTCGATCAGGATCAGCGGCACGCCGTACACCTCGGCCAGCTCGAGATAGGCGGGGCGGTAGCGCTTGTCGTCGCGCACCGCCGACAGCAGAATGCCGCGCGCCTTGTAGCCGAACAGCGCCTGAATGGCGCGCATTTCCGCCTCTTCGCTGCCGTCGGTGTCGAACAGCATGATCTGGTAGCCCTGCTGACGCGCAATGCGCGACACGGTCTTGATCAGGCCGGAATAGAACGGGTTGTACATGCTGCTGGTGACGATGCCGATAATCTGGCTGCTGCTGCTTTTCAGCCCCTGCGCGAAGGCGTTGGGCACATAGTTCAGCTCTTTGGCGATGGCGTGAATGCGCTCGCGGGTTTCCGGCTTGACCAGCTCGGGTTTATTGAAGGCGCGGGAAACGGTGATATTGGTCACCCTGGCGCGGCGGGCGATATCCACGATAGTGGCATTGGGATTGGCTTTCGACACCGTCTTTCCTTGCGTTATGCCTCAACAGATCCCTTATTGTAGGGAAAGGGCGAGGGCGGTGCTAGGGGGGGAGGGTAGGGTGTTTGGAGTGGGGGTGGGAATGACAAAATGTAAAGGCATTCAATAATAAAGTTTGTTGATTAGTTTTTTATTTAATTATTCCGCATGATTGAATTTTGTTGCAGGAAAATTTTTTAAGGCGTGTTTTATGGGAGAAGGCTAGTATCTGCCAGGAGCGGACGTTGCTAACATGCACACTGTATTAATCAATTGAAATAAGTCAGTTGCACAGTGAATGAAACGGATCTATAGCCATCTATCTGCGATTGTGATAATTATTAATTCCATACTTCTTAAGTAGGTATGGTGGAAAAATGAAAGGGGGGCTGCCTTTGTAAGCATGCCTAATATAGGTGCAATAATTTTGATGGGTGATTATTCTTTTCGCAGTGAAACCTGCAGAAAAGCCTTTGCGGTATCCTATGTGCTTTCAGTATGAAAATTTCCCCTGGCTAGTGTGAAGCGAATTATTGACCTCTGACAAATCCTCGTCCGGAAAGACCCGCTATTTATGTTCTTGTGGTTTTCACCGGGTGATGGAGAGGTCCGTTTTGTACGATATAATCCAACGTATAGCCACATTGGATGATGATTTAGGACAGCTCTAGAGTAGTCATATCTGTGTTCACATGTGTTACAGATTACAACAATGTTCCAGCCATCCTGAATGACAACCTAACCGCAGAAGTGCTGTAAAAGTGGAGAGCCAGTGAAATAATGAAGAACAAAACGCCTACATTCGAAGATTATCGGAACCACACTGGACTCCATTATCATAGACTATGGAAAACAACGGGAGACAACTGGATCTGCCCGGGGTGTGGACGCAGCAAATTTCAGATCATGAGATGGACCCTCAGATTCCCGAATACACCGGCCGCTTTTATGGATTGGGTTGCAGCATTACACAAACACCATGACCATTCTACTGATTACAGGTGTTTAGGCGTGTCTCGGTTTCCTGAAACACTAATTTGTGACCAGTGTAATTCAGCGGACGGAATAGTAAAAAGGGTGCTTAAACTGCCTAATGATTTTTCGTTCTCTCCCCAAGAGATGCGGATGTTCATCGAGGCGACACCACACGGGAAACATAAAATTAATTACGAACGAGCACTTGATCTCTTCACGCTACTAATGAAAAATAATGATTGTGGATCATGATTTTTTAAAATATAGAATTTAATAACATAGTTAACTGGCTAAAATAAGATGGTAAATATGAAAAACACTCTTTTTTTTGGTAATGGAATAAATAGACTTTCTGAAAATCACGTTACCTGGGATGATTTGCTGGATAATATAAAAGGTATCAACAAATTCGAAAGCGGGCAGCTGCCAAACACTATGGTGTATGAACGAATATTTCTGGATAAACACGTGCCAGATAGAAGCGAAAAAAAAGATGAGCTTGAAATAAAAAATGTTATAGCTAACGGGCTGCGAGAGCAAGGACCAAATGAGGTTCTTGAAGAGTTAGCATCATTACCCATTGAGCATTATCTTACTACCAACTATGATTACGCTTTCGAAAAGGCACTTAACATTTCGCCGATAAAGCTCAGTTCAGAAGACATCTATAGTCTGAGAAGAAAGAGGATGTACGAGTCAGAGAACGATACAAAATTTCTCTGGAATATACACGGTGAAATAGATAACCCTAAATCCATCATGCTTGGATTAGATCATTATTGTGGTTCAGTGAGCAAAATCGATGCATATGTTAAAGGTACGTACTCACATAAGATAAGTGGTGATGATGTTACTGTTAAACCCATGTTAGACAAACTAAAGGATGCTTCATTTTGTCATACGTCCTGGGTTGATCTATTTTTCTCAAGCAATATCCACATTCTCGGTTTTTCATTAGACTACAGCGAGACTGACATCTGGTGGTTGCTAAATAAACGAGCCCGATTTTTATCTGAAGCAACAATAAATAACAAAATCTATTTTTACACCCATTATATTAGTGATGAGAAGAAAGGGTTGCTTGAAGCATTCAGTGTCAAAGTTATTACAATTGAAGTAATAGGCCATAACTTCGAAGATATGTATTGGTCTGCAATCAAGAAAATAAATGCAAACATCAATCAGGATACAGCAAACCAACAAAGTATTAGTTCATGTTAACAACTGCAAACGTCCGCTGTTTGCTCACAGTGAGCCTTCTGCACAGTTAGTTCGGCCAAGAGCGGACATTGTTGTGAACTCTAATCTGTAGTCTGGGTGTGCTGTGAAATAGAAAAACAGAGTAGTGGTGCCGGACTAATAATCTAACCATGGCCACGAGTATTTTAAATACTCGTGCCTGATTAATGTTTGATATGATTGTTACTATTTATCAGTTAAGCAGTGTGGTTTTGGCTAAAGCAAATAAGTTCACACTTTCATTTCCTGGTCTTGTATATTTATCTCTCTTCAAGTTTATAAGGAAAGAATTTCGATGACTAATCAATCAGTTTATACAAAAGCAGTGTTTAGACTTCGATCATTATCTATGATAACTTTCTAAGGATATTGGTTCCCAGTCAGGGGACGTCAACCGTTGGCTAGCGATCAGTCAATGCGTGTCAGCTCGTAATGACCTACTGTTTTACGACTTGTGAAGTAGTTTCCATTTAGCACTTCTTTACCATTAAGGTTTAGCTTGAGAATCGCTGTGCCTCTGTAAGGATCTTGCGCAGCAAAACCTGCTTTATGCTTGGGGGTTGTTAAAAAAACGTAGTAGAGTGCTGCTCGCCCCGTTTCGGTATCCTTTTTGGGTTTAGCCACCAACGTCTGAGAATCGGAGTCGTCAGCTTCGACATCCATTCCAATTCTAAGAAAATTTTGCCTTATAGTTGCTTGTGCGTGGGATATGCCTTTTTTATCTTTCCATTCCCAATGAATAACCATATCCCAGGTTCCGTTCAAATCAGGGAATAGTAGGTCATTTAGTTTAGGGAACCATTGCCATAGCTTTCGCCACCCAAAGAAAAAAATTGATATTAAAATAGTATTAAGAAGAAACGAACCTCCAGATGCAACTGATAGGGCTGTCACTAAAGTTGTGTTTTCATCATATACGCCCCATAAAATCAAACAGCAGGCAGTCGCATAGATAACGGCAATTATTGATATTATTTTCCCTATTGGGAGAAGGTTTATCATTGCAACTCCTCATAATAAACTTCCTTGCCAGCCTCAAATATAGAAAGACGATCCCCTTCGCTTACAATCCCTGTAAGTTTAATCTCATTGATACAAGAACCATAAAGAGCAGCAACAAAACGTCCCCCGATGAATCTTGACCTGTCAAAGCTGATGTTCTCTATGATTGGTGGTGAGAAATATTGTGCGATATAAGTAACATTTCCTGCTTCATTTAAGATGTGAAAACCATCGTGATATTCGCTATTTTTATTGGAAATTCTTGCTAATAATCCCAGTGTGGAATCATTCTGTATGGGGGCTACATTTCTAAGGCTCGTGATGGGAAGACCGTCAGGGTTATTACATATAATAACCCCTAGGCCAGAAAAATAAACGCGATTAGATTCGCTCCAAATATCATATAGTAATTTATATAAATTCTCTTTTGTCATCGTTCATTTCTTTCTGTTTTTAGCTATTAACTACCAAAAATCAAACAGTCATATCAATAAAAGCGATTATCCAATAATTTTCTTTGTAATGGAAGATTTATAGCAACAATGGTATGAGGTTTGATGTCCTGCCTCAGGGCGAGATACAGTTTTAGCTGACCACAACAAAGGAAAATGTCTGCTCTCGCTCAAATTCGCCCCTCAAATGCCGCCTATCAAAGCAATAAACTAGCACTAGTAGCGCTGAATTAAAGGCGGTGAGGGGCGCATTGAGGGAAACAACAATCCCCGCTTAAGAGCAAACGGACCAACAACGCAGGCGATGCTTCCCACGATCGACCACCGATAACAACACCGCTAATCTAACAGCGACTTTTCACCCCTCAGCTCCCCGCCACAATCCCGGCAACAACCCCAACGTCTCATCAATCAACGCCCGCCGGTCATTGCCCGGTTTCCAGATGGTCACCATGGTTTGGCTGATCCCCTGGCTGCCTACTTGGGTGCGCAGCGTGTTGACGTTTTTCCACTGTTCGGCATGCATATGCGTCGGCAAGAATCCCCAGCCGCAGCCTTGTTCAAGCAGGGCGCGCAGCATTTCCAGCTCGTTGGTGAAAATGGTATGCCCGGAAATTTGCAGGCGGCGCGCCACCGGTTCGTCAGAGTCCGGATGCATGATCACCTGCGGCGTGAGCGAGAGCTCCAGCAGCGAAAGCGGTTGTTCCGCGCCGGGGAAAAGCGCTTTAGACGCGTAAAAATCCATCTCTATCGCCCCTAAGGCGCGCCACTCCATGGCGTCGCCCACGCTGCGGTGGCGCGCCTGACAGATCCCCAGATCGGCCTGGCCGCTTGCCAGCAGCCTTTCCGCTTCGTCGCGTGAGGCGTTAATCAGACTCAGCCGCGTGTTGCGTTGGGCCATGGCGGCAATCAGCGCTTGCAACAGCGCGCGGGGTGTAAAGGGATCGTAGACCAGCGAGATTTCCTGCGCCGCGCTCTTCGGCACGTCTTTGGCAAATGCCTCAAACGCTTTTACCTGGCGCATCAGCAGGTGCGCCTGGCGTTGCAGCTGTTCGCCTTCTGGCGTCAGGTGCAGGCCGCGCCCCTCGCGCAGGAACAGCGCATAGCCCAAGCCATCCTCGAGAAAATCAATCAAATCGCGCAGCGTCGTGCGGTCTTTGCCCAGCTTGAGCGCGGCTTTCGCCAGGCTGCCATGCTCGGCCACGGCGGTGAAGGCTTCCAGTTGGGCAAAGGAATAAATCAGGCTCGGCACGCGGTTCCCCCGTCGATTTTTCGGGGGATTTTCCCCCATCAGGCGTTTTTTATTATAGGCCGCGTTTTTTTAAGCTGAACGCCTTCCTGAGCTAAGCGAGAAAAAATATGAAAAGCAAAGTGTTTAACCGCAGCCTGCTGGCGGGCGTTGTCCTCAGTCTCTGCAGCGGCCTGTTGGCGCCCGCCGCGCTGGCCGCCTGTGCGGGCACCGAACTCAGCGCCTGTCCCGCACCTTTCGATGCGCAATTGCCGGACACGCACAAGATGCTCACCTGGAGCCAGAGCGATCGGGTGGTCGGTTTTCGTAACGACTACCGCAACTATGCGGGGGATGTGTTTCACCACGGCAATGCCACGCCGCTGCTTACTGCCGCTAAACCGTTAACCGACGCCAGTTATCGGGTGAATGGCAAAACCTACAGCCTGCAGGATTACCTGCAGCGCCAGAACGTCAGCGGCATGCTGGTATTGAAGGACGGCAAAATCGCCTGGAAATACCTGGGGCAGGGCAATACCGACGCCACCCTGTGGACGTCGCGCTCGGTAGGCAAATCGGTGGTCGCCACGCTGGTGGGCGTGGCGATTAAACAGGGCAAGATCCACTCGCTCGACGATCTCATCACGCAATACGAACCCGATCTGAAAGGCACCGCGTGGGACGGCGTGACCCTCAGGCAGCTGATCACCCACACCTCCGGCGTGGCGTGGAATGAGGATTACACCAACCCGAAATCGGACTTCGCGCAGCTGACCGAGTGTGAAGCCAGGCCCGGTACCTACGCCTGCGTGCGCAAGCTGGTGGCCGGTTTGCAGCGTGCGCATCCGGCCGGGCAGAACTGGTCTTACTCCTCCGGCGGCGCGTGGCTGCTGGGCGACGTGCTGGAGCGCGCCACCGGCATGCCGCTGGCGGCCTATCTGCAGCAAAGCATCTGGCAGCCCTACGGCATGGCGAGCGACGGCGTGTGGCATGCCTACGCCAAAGGCCAGCATGACGTGGGTGCGCACGGGTTCAACGCCACGCTGGAAGACTGAGGGCGCTTCGGCGAGTTCATCCTGCATAACGGGAGGTTGCCGGACGGCAAACAGATCTTGCCGGAAGATTGGGTAGCCCAGTCGTCCAACTGGACGCGGGCGGCTGGCTCGGTGTCGGCGGCCCATCCTGACGGGATTTACGGCTTCCAGTGGTGGAACAACGAAGTGCCGGTGAATGCGACCAACGTTGAGCCTACTCCGCAGGCATCCCTGAAGCATTCCCTGTGGGCGCTGGGGATCTTCGGCCAGATGATTATGGTTAATCAGGCAGAGAATCTGGTGATCGTCCAGTGGTCTACCTGGCCGCAAGCGGAGCCGTCCTTCAGCGCGCAACCACTGGAGGCATCGCTGATGTTTAGTGCCATAGCGAAGGAATTGCGTTAACGTCGGCTGGGCAAGCAGGGGCGGTTGCCATTCCTCCGCCCCTGAGCGGCATATTTCATGTCTTCGACGTCGACCTATCCATGCCGTAGGGTAGGGGAGTATCAATTCTCTACAGGTAGTGGAGGCCAGTCACCACCCTTTTTAATTAATAACTCTTTTATCTTGTCAATTTTCTCTTTATCCTCGGCATCTCCTACGCCTCTATCTATAAAGCGCTGAAGCTGATTGCCCATAGTCCAACCAAACTTCCCTTTGATTTTACTATCCGCACCTCTCTCTAACAAAAGAATCGTATGATCAAACGAATGAGAATCCAATGAGCTTATTAACAAGGTGTTTCCCAATGAGTCTCTTGTATTTATGTCTGCGCCATAATTCAGCATCACCTTTAATGTTTCAGGGTTTTTCGCGTCTAATGCTTCGAATATAATTGGCTCGTTATGAACTTTATCTCTAGAATTCGGTGGTAACCCGCCATCCAACATTGCTTTTATCCAGACGTCTTTATCGCCCTGCAGGACAAACTCAGCTGGACTGCTTCCCCCTTCCGGTCTGGGTTGCAATGGGTCTGCACCTGCTTTAACCAAGTCAGTAATAATCCTCAGTCTTTTCGGCGTATTTTTATCGTAGATTGCGTTTAGCACCGACCAAAACAGCAGGGTCATGTCCGCCTTAACCGGTCGATTTAGTTCTTCCTTGCTTATAGAAGGAAGCTTCTCTTTCAGTTTCACCTCATCGCCATCATAAATCAGCTGTGCGATGTCCAGCTGCAGGCCTTCAAAAAAATCCTGTGGCTCATATTCCATGCTTTTGTTGCATCCTTGCACCATGAGGACAGTAAACAGCAGCGCTATTGTCATTATCGATTTGCTCATGTTTTCCCCTGAGAATGGTGACATCCTCGTCTCTTCAATCAGTTTTATTGTGTGGTCTATAGCGTGTTTATCGAAAACCAGATGCAATCTGACAGCCCAGGTATAAAAAATCGGCAGCTGTCAGATCTGCGTTGATGAAATTACTGTGTTTCCTTTGCTCCTTTCAAAAGCATGAGCTCGAGTATTTTCTTACACTGTACATTGTATTCTGAGCCATCTTGGCTGTCTTTTATTTGCCGATTCACTGCTGTTAACAGCGAAAGATTGTTTATATTTACCGGGTTAGGATTCGCACCCCGATTGAGCAGTAAGGTCATATGCTCAAAGGCTGAGCTAAAAAAAGCATCCATTAATAAGGTTTGTTGCAAGGAGTCTCTGATGTTTATATCCGCGCCATAATCCAGCATCACCTTTAATGTTTCAGGGTTTTTGGCTTTGATTGTTTGGAATATAATGGGCTCATTGAATACCTTATCTTTTGCGTTTGGCGGTAAACCGCCGTCGAGCATGGCTTTGACCCAAATCCCCTTGTCGGCTTTCATGACGAATTCCGCTGGGCTGCTCCCGCCCTCTGGTCTGGGTTGCAGCGGGTCTGCGCCACTTTTTACCAGGTCGGTTATTATTTTCAGCCTTTCCGGCGTATTTTTATCATAGATCGCGTTTAGCACCGACCAAAACAGCAGGGTCATGTCTGCTTTCACTGGTCGATTCAGTTCTTGCTTGTTTATTGAAGGAAGCTTTTCTTTCAGTTTCACTTCATCGCCATCATAAATCAGCTGTGCGACTTCCAGTTGACGGCCTTCAAAAAAATCCTGCGGCTCATATTCCATATTTTTTTTGCATCCTTGCATCATGAAAACAGTAAACAGTAACGCCATGGCCATTATCAACTTGCTCATATTCTCCCCCTGATAGTGGCGATATCATCGTCTTTCTGGTCTTCAATCAACTTTATTGTCTGGTCTATACCGTGTTTATCGAGCAAGGTTCCTGTCCCACCGGCAAGAGTGTGTGGTATGCCGGCGGCATCAGGTATCGCCAGTGATGACCACTCTTTCAAGGTGAAAGGCAATGCTGTGCCCCAGGGTTTTTGCAAAGCATCGGGCAGGGCATTTTTTATAAGCTCATAATCACTTTCGTTATTAACCTCCTGTAACGTGGTTAACAGTTCTCCTTCCACTCGATAGGCCTGTATGTTCTTGGCTGAACCAAGAGCCTCCCCTCCGTATTTTCTAATTGTTCCGCTGTTGAGCCCGACTGCATTAAACGTCCAGGCGGGTTTTCCACTGGTCATTGATGCTGCTGAGGCCATTCCCCCGCCCAATGAATGACCAGAAATATCGACGCCGGAGGAGTTCTTTACTTGTAATCCTATTTTAACCGCCTGCTTATAATAATCTGAGTTCGCCCCCATCCCCTGAGCACCATTATTTATCCAGTCATTCACATTTTTAATTCCTGACAAATCGCCCTTAAGGGCCTTTTTGGCGGCGCTGCCGATTCCCTCCGGGAACTCTGGCGCTCTTGATCCTCTGAACACGACCGTCGGATTCATCTCTTTACCAAAAATACTGTTGTCAGGTTGATATACCCTTGCCAAAAAATCCGGCGATTCATCTCTGTCGAAGAGCATATTTCTGTTTAGCCCAATTTTACTCAGGGCCGCATTATCGTTACTGATATCTTTCCAGCCCTCGGGAACGCCGGGTGTATCCTTTAGCGGATTCGTGGTCTTGTAGATATTCTCCGCCAGCTTTGCCTTCTCGACGGCGACATTGTTTGCCGCCAGGCGTTCCGAGGCGATTCGGGCGTCCGGGTAGATACTCCGTTGCCCGCGGCCAATGAGGTATTTTCGCTCCTGCCAGCGTTGCGCTTTGGTCAAGGGGCCAGACACGACCGACTGTGAGGCTCTTCCACCTTGCGCCGGGATATCCGGGCCAAGGGCCGGTTTGGCCCGCGTGACTTGTGCGGGGAAGACGGACGGGCGCGCCCGGCGGCCGCCATAAGACTTCACGGCCTCTTCGTACCGCTTCACTATCTTGTCCACCGGGTAGTTGGGCTCTTGTCTTCCCTGCGGTATCAGGTAGCCGTCGATGTCGGCGTAAAATGGCCCCATCGTCGCCAACACGCCGGGCCGGGTTTCAACCGCTACGACAACGCCGCTCATCAGGTCGCTCTGCACTCTTGCGCGCAGGTTAGAGCTTATTCCGTTTTGCGTAACGCCGACTTCACGGCGGATCCGTTCGCCACCGCGAAAACCAGAAAAAAGCGACAGAATGTCATTGTCCGGCATGTATGAAAGGCTGTGACAGGCGCTGGAAGGGCTGACTATACGGGGGAATTCATCAGGTGAAATAATATCATCGGCGATATACAGCAGTTTCAAACGGGAAAACATAGTGTGTCTCTTCCTTTGCTTGCTGCGTCTTGGCCTGTTCAGGCGGGCGCTCGCACTCCTTGCACTCGATGGAGCCCTGAGGGGCATGTTATCGAACGGCAGTCAGCGATAGCTAACGGCGCATAGGACACCAGATAAGGGATGATAACGGCTCAGGCCAATTTGTAAAGCCGGCCAAAGGTTAACCGGAAAGTTCTTGTTTTCCAAAGGCTGCTGCGGGTTTTTAACCCCGCCGATCAAACCGATAAACCAGCACTAACGCCAGCGCCAGAAGTAAAAGCGGCGGGGCGAGGGCGGTGAAGGGCGCGTTGAGGGCGAACAGCAACCCCAGGTTGAGAACGATCTGGTAAGCGATGTAGGTCAGCAGCCCGATGATGACGCCGAGCGCTAACCGGCTGCCCATGCCGGGGGCGCGCGGGGCGGTAAAGGTAAACGGGATGGCCAGCAAAATCATCGCCAGCACCAGCAGGGGCTGGCCGAGTTTTTTCCACAGCGCCAGGCGGTATTCGGTGCTCGGCTGCCCCGAGCCCTGCAGGTAATCGATATAGCGCTCCAGCTGTTGCAGCGAGAAGCTGCCCGCCGGCAGGGTCAGCTCTTTCAGGCTCGGCACCGCGAACAGCGAGCGCCACGGCAGGCTGCTTTGCCGCTCAATCGTCTCTTTTCTGCCTTGCCAGCTTTTCAGCATCACGTTGTGCAGCAGCCAGCTGCCGTCGGCGGCGGTGCTGGCGCTGTCGGCGTAGATATAAGATTCGAGCGCGCGGTTGGCCTGATAACGGAAGATCTCAATGCCGTGGGGCTGGTCGTTCTCATCGACGGTTTTGACCGTCACAAACTCGTTGCCGCGCCGCGCCCACAGCGGGTTAACGGTGACGTCGTTATTGTTCGACTGCGCTAGGGCGTTGTTCTTCATCTGCAGCGCGCGTTGCTGCAGCGGCGAGGCCGCCCATTCATCGAGGGCGCCGAGCGACAGGTTCATCAGCAGCCCGGCGGCGAGCATCACCAGCGCGATGCGGAATATCGACATCCCGGCGGAGCGGATCGCGGTCAGCTCCAGGGTTTTCGACAGCTGCCCCAGCCCGACGATGCCGCCGAGCAGCGCGATAAACGGCCCCAGATCGACCAGGCTGCGCGGCAGGGTCAGCACGGTCACCAGCAGCGCCTGCTGCCAGCGGTAGCCGCCCGGGGTCACGTCCTCCAGCTCGTTGATCAGCGTAAAGGTGGTGAACAGCGGGATGAGCAGCCCGGCCGCGGCGGCGAAGCCGATGAACACGTTGCGGATCAGGTAACGGCTAAAAATAGTCATCGGGAGGGTTTCCGCAGCAGGGATAAGTCGCGCGCCAGCAGCAGGGCGATGCCGGCAGCCATCGCCAGCGGCACCAGCCAAACGCCGGGGATCGTCGGCAGAGAGCCGTTGGCCACCAGCGTGCGGCAAATGTTGCCGCCATAGAAAATCGCGGTAAACAGCACCGTCAGGGGCAGCAGCGCGGCGTAGCGCCCTTGTCGCGGCTTGATGCGGCTAAAGGGGATCGCCAACAGCACCATCAGCACGGTGGTCAGCCCGCGGCTTTCGCGCCATTGTAGTTCGGCGGCGTCACCCGGATCGGCGGAGCGCGCCAGCTCCACCGGCGAGGCCGATTTGTGCCGGCTCTCGGCGCTGGGTACGAACGGTTTGAGCGCGATGTCGAAGTTGTCGTAGTTCTGCCCGTTGTCGTCGGTGCCCTGGCGATCCAGCACATAGGCGGTGCCGGTTTTCAGCCGCACGGCGGGGCTGGCGGGGGAGGCGTCGAGCACCTCCACCGACTGCGCGCGGTACAGGTTGGTGTGATGGCCGCCGCGCACATAAATCAGGGCATCCGTCAGGTGGTTGGCCGTTTTGTCGACGTGATTGGCGAGGATCATGCGGCCGTTGCCGCTAACGTTGAATTTGTCGGCCTGCAGGTGGCTCACGTCCAGCACCGACTGCGACTCTTGCTGCAGCTGATAAATATTGGCGTACGCCCAGGGCCTGCCATACAGCGACAGCAGCGTGACCGCTATCGCCAGCGGCACGGCCAGTATCAGCACCGCCTTGTACAGCCGCAGCGGGCTGGCGCCGGCGGCCAGCATGGCGGTGATTTCCGCATCGCTGTACAGCTGGCTCAGCGCCACCGCCACCGAGACATACAGCGCGACGGGCAATATCATCTCCAGCGCGATCAGCGACTTATAGAACACCACGTCGGCCACCACCCGCAGCGCCAGCGTGCCGTTGGCGGCGTCGGTCAGGTAGCGCTGGGCGGAGTAGCTGGCGAACATAAAGATCAGAAACCCGGCGATCATCATCACCAGGCGGCGGATCTCAACCGTGATGTAGCGTTCAATCAAAGACATGCGTCATCGGCTCCCGGCGGCGTGCGCTTCATGGCGTCTCCCGCGCGATCAGCGCGCGCAGCAGGGCAATCACCTGGTCAACTTCCTGCGGGGTGAGTGCGCCGTCCTTCGCCCACTGCACGCGCCCGGCCTGGTCCAGCACCACGATGGTGGAGCTCTCCTCTGGCAGCCGCCAGGCCATGCGCCCCAGCCCGTCGCTGTCGACGATGAACTGCGCCCAGGGGTAATTCCGCTTGTTTTTCTCGATCTTGCCGCGCACGAAAAAGCCGGAGCCCGGGATCGCGTCGTCGGTGTTGACGATGGTGGTCGGCTGGAAGCGATCGCCCGGCAGGTTCGCGTCCTTGACGGCGTTGATCAGCAGCGAGTTCTTCTTCTTGGCGGAGGTGCGCCCGGCGATGTATTGGATCACCCGCACTTTGCCCGCCAGTTTTGCGCTGTTCCACGGCCGGTAGCTGAAATCGCCGTTGCGCAGCAGCAGTTCGCCGCGATCGGCGATGGCGATCGGCGCCACCGGCCGGCCCTGCACGAAGTTATGCGCGGATGCCGCCAGCGGCGACAGCAGCAGCGTGAAGATCAGCAAGCGACGCAACGTCATCATGGCTCCTTGCAACGCGCTTATCTGCCCGCCGCGACGGCCGGCGGGGAAAACGACAGCGGAAAGCGCGCCAGCAGCAGCTCCAGGCGCTGGCGAATGTCGATATCCAGGATCGCCGGCCGATCGTAGATATCGCCGCCGGCCAGCTTGTCCGCCACCATCACGTCGTGCCGGTCGCCCATCAGGCCGTTAATCGCCGCCAGGAAGCGCGAGATCTGCCGGGCTTCGCGGTTGTCGGGATCGATCGATCTCAGCGTGTCGTAAAACGACACCTGGCGGCTGACGATTTTGCGCACGTTGTGGAACTGGTGCCCGGTCAGCGCCGGGCTGGCGATCAGCGTCTGCAGCTGGCGCATTTGCTCCTGGCGGTAGGTGATAAAGCCCTGTGCGCTTTCCAGCCGGGTGTGGCGCAGCGCATAGCGCACATATGACCACACCGGCTTGCTGAGCAGCAGCCGCAGCAGGTTGCCGTACAGCGTCAGGTTCTTCTGGTTGCCGTTGCGAAACGCGTCCTGAAAATGGCCGAGCACCACGGTGGTGGTGTGGAACAGGCGGTTGGCGCGGTGGGGCGCGCCGTACAGCTGCTGGGCGAAGCGCAGGTGCTTGTAGCGGGCGCGGATATATTTGTAGCGCATGCGGGTGGGCGCCGCCAACTGCGGATCTTGCAGGAAACCGTTCACCAGTTGCAGCAGCTCGCGGCGGGAAAAGCCGTCTTCCCAAAACTGCAGGCACAGCGCGTAGTTGTCCCGGATGCTCTCGGGGGAACACTGCAAATCAATCTGCTGTGGCAGGCTGATATTCGCCTCAACCAGGTCGTCTTCTTCCACCGCGACAAACAGCGCCTGGGTGGTTTCGGCGGAGAACTTCTTCCAATTATCGTTAGCGGTCATTGATTACTCTCTTTGGGCGCATTCAGCCCCAACATAAAGCGATTGCGGTAGGCGCCGATCGTCGGTATCAGGGATAACAGAACGTCTAAACATTGCCCCAGTAAATAAGCGAAGGCGGCACCCTGCACGCCGAAGGCATACGCCATCGACACCAGCAGCGCAATGTAGGCCGCCGAGGCCGTCGCCTGCGCGATCAGGAAAGCGCGCTGCTTGCCTGCCATAAACAGTAAGGATTCCTGCGGGAAGCCCATCATGGAGACGATGATCGCGCCCAGCATGATTTGAATCAGGTCATAGGCTTCCAGGTATTGCTGCCCGAACACCGCGGAAATGAGCGGTTTACCCACCAGCAGCATCAACACCGCGACGGCCAGGCCGATGCCGCCGGCCAGCAGCGAGGAGCGCAGGCCCAGCAGCCACGGGGTCTTGGTGCGCGGATCCAGGCGCATGATCTCCGGATAGAAGCTTTTCTCCAGCAGCTTGGCCGGGGTGCCCGTCGCATCGAAGAAGGTCATGGCGATCTTGAACAGCCCGGCGGCGGCTGGCCCGAGCACCACGCCCACCAGCACGGTGGTGCAGGAGTTGCGTGCGGCCCAGATGGTGTGGGCGATGTTGGTGGTCCAGACGAAGTTCCAGGCGCCCTCGATGCGGCGCGCGACGTTGAACAGCCGTGGCCTCAGCGCGCCGTGGATATCGCGGCGGCGCAGCTCGCGTGCGGTGAACCACCAGAACAGCGTGCCGCCGATCAGGTTAGAGGCGTACCAGGTGACGATAAAGCCGGGGAATCCCAGATCGAAATAATAGGAGATGACGCTGCCCACCGCCTGCAGGAACGGCTTGATCGCCTGCTGGATGGCGATGAGATCGAAGCGGTTGAAGGCGCGCAGCACGCCGGTCGGCGTGGACGAGGTCATCGACGGGATCAGGGTGCAGTACAGCATGGCGAGCCAGAAACTTTCGCTGTCCAGCCCCAGGGCGTGAGACAAGAACGGCAGCATGATCATGCCGCCCAGCACGGCGATGACGCCGCTGGCGATATCCAGCCCGAAGGAGAAGGCGACGACGTCGCGGAAGCGCCCGGTGTTTTGATGCTCCAGCGCCGGGGTGCCGAATTGCACCACAAACTGCCAGGTCTGGAATTTGATGAAATCGCTGACCGCTTTGGTATAGGCCTGGATCACCACCAGCACGCCGAACATTTCAGGCGACATGCCTTTACCGGCGCAGGAGAGCGCCAGCAGGCCGAGCAGCGCGCTGGCCACGCTGCCGGAGCCTAAGTAGGCGGCATTACGTAAAATGGAGCGAAATGCGCCATCGGAAAACCACCGTTTCATAACCCAAACCAGCCGTTATCGTTGTTTTGCTGCATCTTGTGTTCCGCTGTCATGCGCTTGCCCTGTATGCGTTTAATAAACCTGAGTTTCTTCGCCGGCGTTTTCGCCGGGTTGCCCGATGTCGCTCTGTGGGCACTTCGCGGGGTTCACCACGGCGGAAATGGCGTTGAGCGCGTTGCTCAGCACCTCGTCGTAAGGGGCTCTGGCGTCCAGCTCGATGATGCGCGCGCCGTTGTACTGCAGGCGCACCATGGCGGAAATCTTGTCTTTCAGCTCTTCATAGCTGTGATCGGGCTTGCGAGAAAACGCCGTATCGACGTCGATATCGAGGCGAATGATCAGCGCCGGCCGATAGACGGCCATGCGTTGATATAAACGGCGTTCGCGCGCCGCCAGGCGGCTCAATAGCCAGCCTTTTGCGCGTTCCACGCCGATGCCGGGCCCGTCGTAGTAAAAACCTGAAATTTCCGCCTGCGGGTAGCGATCGCTGATCACCAGCACGCCGCTCTGCGCCAGCCGCCGCACCTTGCGCAGGTTGGAGGCGCGCCACAGCGAAAAGCCGTACATGATCAGCGCCGCCCACAGCGCCGGCGGCCTGTTGCTCATGCGCTGGGTTTTATCGGATTTGGCCGCCAGGCGCCGTTCCAGCCACACGCCGATGAACGGCAATTTCTTGATTTTGTCGCCGTCTTCGCCGGAGATCAGCCCCAAATAGCGCCGCTCCGTGGGGCGATGTTGCTGCAGGTTCTTGACCAGATCGGCGGTCAGCGTGGACTTGCCGGTGCCGTCGCTGCCCACCACGGCAATCAGCCCGGTGATGCAGGCGGAAGAGGTATTCTGTTCGGCGGTGAGTTTATTTTTTTTCATCTGTTTCGGTACGAAAAGGTTATTTGGCGGCTAGGCATTGGCGGCCCTCAGCGATATTTTAACGGCGCGCAGAGACTCGTCGAAAATACGGTTGGCCGGCTCGCGGCCGTCTAAATCCAATATGTTAGCGCCGTTAAACGTCAGGTGCGGGATGACGGCGATCTTTTCGCGCAACGCCGCCAGCGAGTGATCGGGTTTGCGTGAATAGGCCGTTTGTTCGTCAATATCCAGCCGAATTAATAATAAGGGCTGATAAGACGCCATCCATTGGTAGAGGTTTTGTTCGCGCTTTCTCAGCCAGCGGATCCAGCGATTGCCGCCGGCGGTTTTCGCCAGCTGTGGGCCATCGAAACGAAACCCCGCCACTTCGGCCTGCGGATAACGATCGGTGATCAGCAATGCGCCGCTGCGGCTTTTCTTCAGCATGCGACGGAATTTATAAACGCGCCAATAGGAAAGTAAAAAAATCACCAGCGCCGTGGCATTATCCGGCGGCGTGGAAGGGCGCTCATGCACGCGCTGCGACTTCTTCAATAAATAACGCCCGAAAGGGGCGCCAATAATCGGCAGCGAACTGATCCATTCGCCGATGCGCCCGGAAGACTGGCCGAGATAAAGCAGTTCGGCAGGTTCTTGTGCCGATAAGGCGTTGACCAGGCGGGCGGCTAACGTGGATTTTCCCGAGCCGTCACAGCCGGTTATCGCTATTACGCGCACGGGCGAGCGATCAGATGAAGGTCTTATCTGCTGACTCACAATAATTGATCCAATGCGAAAAAAACTATTGTATTCCAATACGCCTTGGGTTCAAGATATTTATTGTGCTTTGCCGCGATAAAATAATGAGATTGCTATTCCTGTTCGTTATTTGAATTGATATTTATAGCGTTCGTTCTTGTTATTTTGTGCTAATTGTTGGTGTGTGGGCCTGTTTCGCTTTTTATGTTAATTTCCGGCCGGGCTAACGGCGAAAAAAGAGCAGGGCTTTTCAATTTTCGCTTAATGTTTTGTGCTTTTTTGGCGTCGCGTTACGGAAAATTTTTTCCACGCGGCCACCATGGCAATGATAAGCGGTAGTTCGCTTCAAATATGGCACGCCGTTTCTGGTGTATTGAAAGAGAGTCTTATTATGAGTGCAAAATTTCCGCCGCTGATTGCGGTTATCGGCAGCGACGGATCGGGTAAGTCCACCGTTTGTGAACATCTGATCGCGTATATGAAACATTATGGCCCGGCGGTGCAGGTGCATCTGGGCAAACAGGCGGGCAACGTCGGCCGCGCGGCGGCGAAGTTGCCGCTGCTCGGGCGCTCGGTGGGCAAGGCTATCGAGAGCAATACCAAAAAAGTCAAAACGAAAAAATCCCGCATTGGCCTGCTGCCGTCGGCGGTGATCATCGCTTTCGTGGGGCGGCGGCTGCTGCGGTTTCGCCGCATGCTGGCGTATCGGCGGCAAGGGTTCATCGTGTTGACCGACCGTTTTCCGCAGGCGCAGATCCCCGGCGCTTACGACGGCACGGTTTTTCCCGTCGACGTTGAAGGGAGCCGTTTCGTCCGTTGGCTGGCGGCGCGCGAGCGGGCGGCGTTCCAATGGATGGCGGGGCAAAAACCGGATCTGGTGCTCAAGCTGAATGTCAGTCTGGCGGTGGCCTGCGCGCGCAAACCCGATCACCGCAAAGCGGCGCTGGAGAAGAAGATCGCCGTCACGCCGTTATTGACGTTCGAAGGCGCCGACATCGTGGATCTCGATGCCGATCGGCCGATCGAGGAGGTGCTTTCGGCGGCGGAAAAAGCCATCGCGGAATTTATGGCGGCGCAGGGTTATCGCTATTCCGCTGATGAAGTATCAACGGCTGCGCACTGAGGCGCGCATCGGTTCGGCAGGGCGGCGATGCCATTTTCGGCACCGCCGCCGCGGCCGAGAGGGAAGGCTTTATTTTTTCAGCGCCGCAAAGGCGCGCACGATGGTGTCGATCTCTTCATCGCTGTGCGCGGCATTGACGCTGCAGCGCAGCAGGGTGACGCCCGCCGGCGCGGCCGGTGGCAGCACCAGGTTTACATACACACCGTGGGCGATCAGCTCGCGCCAGAAACGCAGCCCTTCTTCCTTCGAACCGATCATCACCGGCACCACCGGGCTGATGCGCGGCCCCAGGGTATACCCCAGTTCGGCGAGGCCGTGGTACAGGCGGTGCGCGTTGCTCCACAGCTTTTCCCGCAGTTCGGGATGGCGCGCGATTTTTTGCAGCGCCGTGCGCACCGACGCGATGCTCGACGGCGACGGCGACGCGGTAAAGATATACGGCCGGCTGCTGTAGCGCAGCACGTCCATCCCCTTGCCGCCAACGGCGAAACCGCCGATCGAAGCCAGGCTTTTGCTGAAGGTGCCCAGGATGATATCCACGTCTTGCTCGACGCCCAGCGCTTCGGCCAGGCCGCGGCCGTGCTCGCCCATCACGCCGAAGGAGTGCGCTTCGTCGACCAGCAGATACCCGCCGAGCCGCCGCTTGATGTCGACGATTTCCACCAGCGGGGCGACGTCGCCCAGCATGCTGTAGATGCCTTCCACGATAATGATCGCCTCGCGCGCACGCTCGCCCAGGCGCACCATGCGGCGCTCCAGATCGGCGGCGTCATTGTGGCGGAAGCGAATAATCTCCGCGCCGCCGAGGGCGCAGGCGTCGTAAATGCTTGCGTGGCTGTCCGCGTCGATCAATACCACGGCGCCCGGCCCCGCCAGCGTGCTGATGACGCCCAGGTTGGCGGTGTAGCCGGTGGAGAATACGATGGCGCTCGGGCGATCGAAGAATTCCGCCAGCTCCCGTTCCAGCGTCAGGTGCGATCCGTAGCTGCCGTTCGCCATGCGCGAGCCGGTGGTGCCGGTGCCGAGCGCGGCCAGGGCCGCCTGGCCGGCGGCGATCGCCTGCGCATCGAACGTCAGGCCAAGGTAATTATTGGTGCCGGCGAGGACAATCTTTTGATCGCCGATGCGGCCCAGGGTGGCGGAATAGACTTCGTCGATGCAGGTGCCGAACGGATTCAGACCGGACGTTTGAAATTGTTCACGGTCATTGGCAAGCCGCGCAAACTTATCATACAGTCCCATGGTTTTTCTCCAGGTAAGGGCGCAGCGCGTCAAGCAGTTGCTCAGGCGTTCTGACATCAAGCAATATATTGATAGGAATGGAGATATCCAATTCATCTTCCAGCATCATCAGCAGATCCAGGACTCTGATGGATTCCAGACCAAGATCATTGACGAGATCGCTATCAGGTTTTATTTCCACTCCGCCTTCGACGATACCTTGCAAACACGTCAGGATATAATCCATTACAGCATCGCGATTTAGCATAAGAACGTTGACACACCTCTATTTGGAATAATTAAAACAGCCCTTCGCGCAGCGCGCGCTCCAAACTTACCTGTGGAAACCAATTAATCTGTTGCGACAGCGCGTGATTACTGGCGGACCAGTCGTGATGGGTTAATTCGCGTATTTTGCTGCGCGTCAGCATCGGCTCCTGTTTTACCAGGCGGTTCCACACCACGCTGATATCCGCCAGGGCTTTCAGCAGCGGCAGCGGAATGCCCACCAGGCGCACCGGCCCGTGCCGCACGGCGGCGCCGATGTCCCGCAGGCGCAGCCAGTTATAGCCCTCGGCCACGCCGTCGCACAGTTCGTAAATATTCGGCTGTGCGGGTTCGGCCTGTACCCATTGGCTGACCGCCTTGGCCAAATCGCTCACGTGCAGAAAAGAGAGCCTGGCGTCAGGCGCGCCCAGCCGGGGCAGCACGCCGCGCAGCAGGCCGTTGAACAGCGGTTTCAGCTCTTTATCGCCGGGCCCGTAAACCGCCGTTGGGCGGAAAATCCCGAGCGCGATCTCGCCGGTGGCGGCGATGAGTTGCTGCTCGGCGGCCTGTTTTGAATGGGCGTACCAGGACAGCGCCGGATGGCGGGCCGCCAGCGACGACATGAACAAGAAGCGACGGCAGCGGCCGTTCTGTTTGGCCGCCTGCATCAGGTTCAGGCTGCCGGTGACGTTGCAGCGGGTGAACACCGCTTCCGCGTGCCCGCGCACCTGGCCCGCACAGTGCACGACGCACTCCGCGCCGCGCACCAGCTCGGTGAGCGAGGGCCGATCCTCCAGCGCGCCGGGGATCCACTGCAGGTTGTCGGCGGCGGCTTTTCCCGCGCGCCGCGTCAGGGCGCGCACGTTAAACCCTTGCGCCAGCAGTTCCTGGACGATGTGCCGGCCGATAAAACCGGTCGCGCCCGTCACTGCCACCGTGCCGCTCATTGCGCGAAACCGGCCAGCTGCGGCATGTGCGGGTAGAGCGAGGCGCTCAGCCAGCGTTTTTTGGCCTCCGCACGCGCGGGTTTGCCCGACGACGTGCGGGGAATGCTGTGCGGCGGCAGCAGCTCGATGTCCACCGCGATGCCGAACTCGCTTTGAATGCGCGCGCTCAGCGAACGCACGATTTGTTCCCGGCGTTCTTCCGAGCTGACTCGGCACTGGATTTGCAAAATGATCCTGGCCGCTTCGTCGTGCTCTTCGGTTACGAAGGCGATCGCATCGCCGGAACGGATTTCCGGTTCGGATTCCGCGACGTACTCGATATCCTGCGGCCAGATATTGCGGCCGCGAATGATGATCAAATCCTTCTTGCGGCCGGTGACGTACAGATAGCCGTCCAGCAGGTAGCCCAGATCGCCGGTATCCATCCAGCCGGTCACCTGAATTTGCTGCTGGGACTCGTCGTCGCAGAAATAGCCGTTCATCAGGCTGGGGCCGGAGATCGTGATATGGCCGACCTGGCGTTCCGGCAGCGGTTGCCCGGTTTCGCTGCGGATCTCGATGCGGTGGCCGGGCAGCGCTCGGCCGCAGTTGACGAAGGTTGAGACGGCGCGGGTTTTCTTGCCGGGCGCGACCGCTTTACCCTCGTACTCCAAAATATCGCGGTCGACCGCGTTGGTTTGCGGGCCGGAGCAAGGGTCGGAAAAGCTCACCGCCAGGGTGTTCTCGGCCAGGCCGTAGCACGGCATGAAGGCTTTGCTGTCGAAGTTGATGCTGCTGAAGTGTTCGCCGAACTGGCCAAGCAGCTCGGCCGGGATCGGCTCGGCGCCCACGCCCGCGACCCGCCAGCTGGAAAGATCCAGATCGGCCAGCTCTTTGGCGTTGCTGCGGCGCAGGCACAGATCGTAGCCGAACGGCGGGGCGACGGACACCGTGCCGCGATTTTTGGCGATCAGTTTCAGCCACTGCATCGGGCGCATGGCGAAATCTTGCGTGCGCAGATAATCGACGGACAGCTGGGTCGCCACCGGCGTCAGCAGGAAACCGACCAGGCCCATATCGTGATAGAAGGGCAGCCACGAAACGCAGCGGTCGCCCGCGCGCAGCTTGATCCCGTCGCGGCTGATCGCGTTCAGGTTCGCCATCGCCGCCCGCTGGGTAATGATCACGCCGCGCGGAAAGCGGGTGCTGCCCGAGGTATATTGGAGATAGGCGATGTCGTCGGGCGAAGGCGCCGGCAAGGCGATCTCCGGCTCCGGCAAGGCGTTAAAATCCGCGTCGCTGAGGATGTGCAGCGCCGAGGTGTTTTCCGTGGCCGACGCGATCAGCGGCGTCCACTCTTCGCTGCTGACGATCGCCGCGGGGTTGCAGCTGGCGATCAGCCCTTTCAGCTTGGCGGTGTAAGAGTCGCGCTGGCCCACGCCCATCGGGATCGCCAGCGGCACCGCCACCAGGCCGGCGTATTGGCAAGCGAAAAAGGCTTCGACGAATCCCGCGCTGGTTTCGGCGATCAGCGCCACGCGATCGCCTTTCTTGAGTTTCAGGGACAATAAACGCCGCGCGCCCGAGATCGCTTTTTGCTGCAGCGTGCGATATTCGAGAACGGTCACGAGTTGATTGCGACGGTCGTAAAAATTCATTCCCGTATTACCCAGCGCCGCGTAATCCAACGCGTCCACTAAGGTGGGGAAGTCCGCATAGCGCATGGGAAGAGAATGAACGGAACTTGTTTCAGACATAGACAAACTTAGCCATAGATTAAAAATCACCAAAAGAGAGAAATCGCTCTTGGCGAGGTAATTGATGTTTTACTATGAATAGGTTTTGAATAAGTTTGTTATTCAACCATCTTCATTCCGCGAACAGCGTATATTGCCGTGCTTGAGGGCACGCCGGTTATTAACCGGGCAGAGCGTGAGTAGCCCGTGTTATCAGCCTTGAGCGGCATCCTGGCGATATACGTGAGACTATTGTAATATCCGGGCGGCGCCGTTCTTTAGCCTGTCTCTTTCGGGCAGGAAATATCTGTCGGCTCATAGGTTATGACCTCATGCATGGCTATCTTGGAACTTAAACACTTCCTAAACAGTATGCCGCAAGAAATCCAAAAGTGAACGATTCATTTAAGGCTAATCTTAAAAAGAGCATTAAGTGGTAAAGATGGCGGCACACCTCCTGATTAAAGTCGGTACACTAAAAGCGGCGAGTTTCTTTTGCCGTAACAGCACGAAATAATAAAATAGCACCATTAGCGTAGCCTGGCTGCGCCGCTTTCTGTTTCCTTTTTTATCAATTACGGACATCACAGGGTGAATGTCGGGCGCAATAATGCGCTGATTCACAGGGGGTAATATTCGGTTTTTCTTATCATTGAACCGGAGGTAATACACAATCCAATAAATGAGAACAGCATAAAAAATGCTAAAGGCGTTGTCGCGCGCTTATTTAATTATTTTATTAAAACGTAAGGCTATTTATGATCCGTGTTGAGAAAGTTCTGAGTAAACGCGAACTTAAAGAATTTATTGCTTTCCCCTCGCAACTGTTTCGCGATGATCCGAACTGGATTGAGCCGCTGCATGTAGAGCGCGAAGAGCACCTGTCAAAGAAGAATCCCGGCACCGACCATATTGAATGGCAGGCATGGGTGGCCAAAAAACAGGGCAAAGTCGTTGGGCGCATCACGGCGCAAATCGATGCTCTGCACCGGGAGTTGCATGGCGAGGATACCGGCCACTTCGGCATGATTGACGCCGTTGACGATCCCGCCGTTTTCAGCACTTTATTCACGGTGGCGGAGGAGTGGCTGAGGTCGAAAGGCGCGCGCAAAATCACCGGGCCGTTCAGCCTCAATATCAATCAGGAAAGCGGCCTGTTGGTCGAAGGATTCGATACGCCGCCTTCCGCCCTGATGACGCACGCGAAGCCCTACTATGCGGCGCAAATAGCGCAGCAGGGCTACAGCGAAGGGATTGATTTGCTTGCCTATTGGATGAAAAGAACCGACCTGCATTTTTCGCCGTCGTTAACCCGGATGATGGATCAGGTGCGCAAAAAGGTGACCGTTCGCCGCCTCAACCGCAAGCGCTTTCGCGAGGAGATGCAGGTGCTGCGCGAGGTGTTCAACTCCGGATGGCAGCATAACTGGGGGTTTGTCCCGTTCACCGAGCACGAGTTCGCCACCATGGGGGATCAGCTGAAGTTCCTGGTGCCCGACGATATGATCCATATCGCCGAGGTGGATGGCGCCCCCTGCGCCTTTATCGTCGGTCTGCCGAACATCAACGAAGCGATTGCCGATCTGCAGGGGCGGTTATTGCCGTTCGGCTGGGCGAAGCTCTTGTGGCGGCTGAAAGTCAGCGGCGTGCGCACCGCGCGCGTGCCGTTGATGGGCGTGCGCCAGGAATATCAATTCAGCCGCATCGGGCCGATTATTGCGCTGCTGCTGATTGAGGCGCTGCGCGAGCCTTTCGCCAAGCGCAATATCGACGCGCTGGAAATGTCGTGGATCCTGGAAACCAATACCGGCATGCGGACGATTTTAGAACGCATCGGCGCGGTTCCCTATAAGCGCTACCGCTTATACGAGAAAACGCTTTAACCGGCTGATAACGCATCGCCTTTTCACGTTCTCAGAATAATAACCGCGCCGGGGCATTTTCGGGCGGTGCCGTTTCAGGGGCAGGGTGACGGCGCGTGAGTGCATGCATCGCCTCCGGGAAGAGAACGGTTAAGGCCTTTAATTAATAAACTCGAGATAAATTCACGCCGCGTGATTTATTCGCGAGTGATTGTGGCAGTATTGACGAGAGCTGATTGCATGCCTGTGGAAAAGAAAAAAGGAATAAGCCGATTAACCTACAGCATAAGGAATTCCTGGGCCGGATTTATTGACGCCGTGCTTACCGAAGATGCGTTTCGCCAATTATTGGTTATTAACGCCATTTTACTGGTTGTTACATTTGGTTTAGATATTACAAATATAGAACGGCTGTTATTAATCGCCTGCAGTTTTCTGCTATTGGTGGTTGAGCTGCTTAATACGGCGATTGAAACCGTGGTCGATCGCATTTCGCTGGAATTACATCCGTTATCCAAACGCGCTAAAGATCTGGGCGGCGCTGCGCAGCTGGTGGCGGTGGTGATGACTATCATTATTTGGGGAATGGTGCTGCTGGGGCGATAAGGGCTTGGGTGGCTCAATTGCCAGGCCGGTTGCCGTGGCGCTATAAGCGGTTATCATCGATGTTTTGCGTTCAGCAAGGAGAGTCGGCCGCTATGCCCGTGAATTTTGATCTCAACGATCTTTATGCCTTCCGCGCGCTGGTGGAGTACGGCAATTTTCGGCTGGCAGCAGAATCCATCTGCCTGTCGCAGTCGGCCTTGAGCCGCAGGATTGAGAAGCTGGAAAACGCGCTGGGCAGCAAACTGTTCGATCGCACCACCCGGCGCGTGACGCTGACGCTGTACGGGCAGGCGTTTGCCGAGCGTTCGGATCAGCTGCTGATGAATGTCGAAGCGGTGTTGGCCGATATCGATAAGGTCAGCCAGGAGCGTACCGGGCTGGTCACCGTCGCCACGGTGCCGTCGGCGGCCTACTATTTCATGCCCGACGTGATACGCCGTTTCCGGCTTCGCTATCCGCGCGTGCGCGTCAAGCTGATCGACGGTAGCGCGGGCAATGTGATTGAGGCGGTCACCGGCGGCCAGGCTGACTTCGGCATCTGCTTTGCCGGGCGGCTGCAGCCTAACCTTGAATTTGTGCCGTTGGTGGGGGACGTTTACGTGGCCGCTTGCCGGCGCGACCATCCGCTCGCCGCTAAAAAGAGCCTCACCTGGCGGGAATTTTATCAGCAGGATTACGTGTCGCTGGATAAAACCTCCGGCAATCGCAATCTGCTCGATCAGCGCCTGGAACACCTCGTGCCGGAGCGCCCCAGCGTGTGCGAAACTCGCCATGTGACGACCATGCTGGGCATGGTTGAGGCGGGCATCGGCATTGCCGCCGTGCCCGCCATGTCGATGCCCGCTTCAGAGCATTCGGTGTTGACGTCGGTGCCGCTGGTCGAGCCGGTGGTGAAACGCACCGTGGGTCTGATCCGGCGCGGCGGCCGCATGCAGTCTTTCGTCGCCGCCGAGCTGGAAAAGCTGATTACTGAACGGTATCACTCTGCCTGACCGGCTGCTGCGCCGGCACGCTTCGCATGCCGGTCGCGCGAATGGTCGGCTGTGCCTGAGAGGAGGCGAGGAACTCCAGCAGCGCTTTGCCTTCGCGGCGATGTTCCGCCTTGGCGGTTACCGCGCCGGCGAAGCGGGTGATGTACTGCACGTTTTCCGGCAGTTCGCCGATAAAGGTGACGCCCGCCACGGGCAGCAATTCGCTGACCTGCTGGAAGCCCAACGCGTATTTCCCCTGCGCCACTTCAGAGGCCACCGGAATGCGCTCAATCCTATGCGCTTTTCCTTTCACCTGTTCCTCGATGCCCAGCTTTTTGAACAGTTGGCCGCTGACGTAGCGGCCGCTGGCGCTGTCGGAATAGGCGAAAGAGTCGGCTTGCAGCAAGGCATTGCGCAGCTCGGCATCCGTTTTTATCGCCGGCTTGGGCGCGCCCTGTTTCACCACCATGCCGATCGGCGAATCGGCCAGCTCCACGCGCGAACCCGGCTGGATCCAGCCGCCTTTGTCCAGTTGGGTCAGCGCGTCGCCCACCATGATCACCACATCGGCTTGCTCTCCGCGCGCCAGCCGCGCGGGGATCGCCTGCGGCGTTTTCCCCATGGAAGGGCCGGACACCAGAATGATTTTGTCGCCGCTTTGGGCTTCATATTCCGGGGCCAGTTTCTCCAGCGCGGCCTTGAAGCCGCCGGAGATCATCACGGTCACGTCTTTGGCCAGCGCCGCGGTGCTGAAGGAGGCGCACACCAGCGCGGCGAGGATCGAACGAGTGAGTTTTTGCATGGCATGATTCCTTATGGCGATGGCGCGTTAGCGTGCGGTTTGCAGCGGCATGGCGATGCGGCGATACAGATACAGCGTCGCCAGCAAGGCGCACAGCGCGGCGAAGCTCATCCAGTAGCCCGGTGAAGCCTTATCGCCGGTGTATTCGATCAACGCGGTGGAGATCACCGGCGTAAAGCCGCCGAACACCGCCGTTGCCAGGCTGTAGGCCAGCGAGAACCCGGCCACCCGCACTTCCGTTGGCATGATCTCGGTCAAGGCCGGGATCATGGCGCCGTTGTAGAGGCCGTAAATGAAGGACAGCCACAGCAGCACGGCCAGCATCATGCTGAAGCTGGGGGCGGCGGCGAGCAGGCTCAGCGCCGGGTAGGCGGTGGCCAGCGTCAGCAGCGTCATGGCGACCAGCACCGGCTTGCGGCCGAAGCGATCCGACAGCGCACCGCCGATGGGCAGCCAGATGAAGTTGGAAATCGCGACCAGTAAAGTGACCAGCAAGCTGTCGGAGGCGCTGAGCAACAGCACCTTTTTGCCGAAGGTCGGCGCATACACGGTGATCAGGTAAAACGCGGTGGTGGTCATGGCGACCATCAGCATGCCGGCCATCACCACCGGCCAGTTTTTCAGCAGGGTTTTAAACACGTCGCGCATCGCCAGGTGGTGGCGGCGGGCGGTAAATTCCTGCGTCTCTTCCAGCTTGCGGCGCAGCAAGAAGATGAAGGGAACAATCAGGCAGCCGAACAGGAAAGGCAGGCGCCAGCCCCATTCGCGAATGGCGCTTTCTTCCAGCGCCGCATTGAGCGCGAAGCCCATCGCCGCCGCCACCATGATCGCCACCTGCTGGCTGCCGGACTGCCAGCTGGTGTAGAAGCCCTTACGGCCCGGCGTGGCGATTTCGGCCAGATAGACGGACACGCCGCCCAGCTCCGCGCCCGCCGAGAAGCCTTGCAACAGGCGCCCGCACAGCACCAGCAGCGGCGCCCAAAGCCCGATGCTCTGGTAAGAGGGGATCAATACGATCAGGAAGGTGCCCGCGGCCATGATCGACAGGGTGACGATCAGCCCTTTGCGGCGGCCGACTTTATCGATGTAAGCGCCCAGCACGATGGCGCCAATGGGGCGCATCAGAAAACCTGCGCCGAATACCGCGAAGGTCATCATCAGCGAGGCGAACTCGCTGCTGGCCGGGAAAAAGGTGTGTGCGATGTAGGTGGCGTAAAAGCCGAACAGAAAGAAGTCGAACTGTTCCAGAAAGTTGCCGGAGGTGACGCGCAGGATCGCGCCGGCTTTGGCCCGGGTGGTCATGGGTGAGGTAGAGGAATGCATCTTTATCTCCAGTTTGTTATGGGCGCCTGACGCCGCGCCTGTTGCTGAAGACTCGCTCAGGAAAATAAACTAAATAAGCGCAATAAACGCATGGCGCAATGCGTTTGGCGCATCAATCGCCGTTAACAATGTTGCCTAACCTGATGTAACGTGGCGTTAACAAACTTATCGCTCACCGCCCGCGGCGCAGAGCGCCGAAAACGTTATGCGCATTTTGTGACAGGGTTCATAAAGGGGCGGCGGGGAAACGCCCCGTGCCTCTGACCGATTGTCCGTTACCGCTCGTAAAAAGGTGAATGTCTCGCACTGCGTTTGCAAAATGTCCGGATGTACGTTCAGCCTTGCAGTAACCACGAATGCTTTTGCATGCCATTCTGACGCCTCTCTGCTATAGCTTTACATCTATATAGTTGTTGATCTATATTTGCAGGGAGGTCCCGTGTGGGAAATTAAAACAACGGATGCGTTTGATAACTGGTTTAGCTCACTCCACGATGCCGATCGGGCTGGCGTGCTTGCCGCATTGATGATCCTGCGGGAAAAGGGGCCGGGGCTGCCCAGACCCTATGCCGATACGGTTAAAGGTTCGCGTTACAGCAATATGAAAGAGCTGCGCATTCAGAGCCGTGGCGAACCGTTGCGGGCGTTCTTCGCCTTCGATCCGTACCGTATCGGCATTGTACTTTGCGCGGGCAATAAAGCCGGTAATGAAAAACGTTTTTACGATCAGATGATTCAGGCTGCCGATCGGGAATTCACGAACTGGCTGAACACATTAAACGAGAAGGAGTGACGCGATGGGCAGAACGCTGGAACAGCTTATTGCGGATGAAAAGCCCGAGGTCGTGGCCAAAGCGCAAGCGCTGGCGGCTGACATCATGCTGAACATCCACCTTGCCGAGCTGCGCGAGAAGGTGCAGAAAACGCAGGTTGAAATGGCGCAGGCGCTGGGTATCCGGCAACCGACCGTTGCCGTGATGGAAAAACCGGGCCGCGATCTGAAACTGTCTTCGCTAAAACGCTATGTTGAGGCGGCCGGCGGCAAGCTGCGCCTGGATGTTGAACTGCCGGACGGCTCTCACTACGAATTTGTGCTGTAAGCGCTAACGGCAAAAATCCCGCTTGGGTTTCCCTGAGCGGGCTGTTCGCAATATGGCGCCTCCGATATCAGGAGGCAGCCGTGAAAGCAAAGAGGCTCAAGGCGTGCTGGCTGTATGGGCGCTGCCGTTTGAGCCAGATAGCGTTAACAAGCCACCCGCCGTACCTTCGCGATAAATCCTCCCCTGCTCAAAGCTGAAACGATACGACTTATGTTGACTAATCGCTCATTTAATGTGCAATAACTCAACGTGTTTCATTAAAACTGCGAACAAATTCGTATTTCTATCGCACTATTTATTCAAATATTCACCCGGTGAAGTTCATCACATTTCTTTAACCTGCTTAACAGTAGATTTTTCTCGTGAATAAAAAATCGATTCAGCTAAAGGGGAAGGGAAATGAAGAAAACGTGGGTTATGGCGGTGTTTTCGGCTCTGATTTCAGGGCAGGCGGCGGCGCAGAGTTGGGTGCTGACCAGCGCTGAAGATGGCCTGGAGAAAGGAAACTGGAAGATTTCGAGTGAGGCGCTGAAGGTTAAGGATAAAACGTTCAGCATTGAGCAGAAAGTGTTGCACGGCGGCAAGCAGGAAGGCAGCAAAGTCGTGATTATCCGCAGCGAGGATGGCCTGACCATTACGCTGAGTCCCACGCGCGGCATGAACCTCCTGCGGGCGGAAGGATTTGGCGCGAAAATGGGGTGGGATTCTCCGGTCAAAGAGGTGGTCAACCCCGCCTTTATCAACCTGGAAAGCCGCAATGGGCTCGGCTGGCTGGAAGGTTTCAATGAGATGATGGTGCGCTGCGGCTATGAGTGGACCGGTCATCCGGTGACCGAAGGAGGGCAAATTTACACCTTGCACGGTAAAGCGGGCAATACGCCGGCCTCACTGGTTGAGGTTGAGGTAGCGGATACGGCGCCGTATGAAATTCGTATTCGCGGCCTGATCAAAGAGAGCACATTCAAAAAAGCCGATCTGCAAACCCTGACCGAACTGCGCTACGTACCCGGCAGCAACAGTTTCAGCCTGCATGATGTGTTAACCAACCGGGCGGATTATCCCCACGACTACCAGATTATCTACCACAGCAATTTCGGCGCGCCGATTCTGGAAAATGGCGCCCGCTTCCTGGCGCCGATGGCCAGCATCAGCCCGTTTAACGACTATGCCAAAGCCGGGTTGAAGACCTGGGGAACCTATGCCGGCCCCACCAAAGGGTTCGATGAAATGGTCTTTAACATCAAGCCATTATCGGATCCGAATCATCAGACACTGGCGGCGCTGGTCAATCACGCGGGCGACAAAGGGGTGGCGATTCAGTTCGATACCCGCCAATTGCCCGTCCTGACGCTGTGGAAGAATACCGATACGTTAAAACAGGGATATGTGACGGGGATTGAGCCGGGCACCAGCTATGCCTACCCGGTCACCATCGAGCGCGAACAAAAACGCGTTAAGCAATTGCAGCCTGGCGCCAGTGCGCAGTTTGATCTGACCTATACCTTGCTGCACAGCAAAGCGCAGGTGGCGGATCTGGAGAGGAAGATTGCTGATATTCAGGGTAAGGTAAAAATTGATGAAAATGCCGCGCCGATAGCCAAAGAGTAACGTTGCCTGTCGACGCATTTAGCGTTAAAGCAAAAAGCCCGCTCGGGTCTCCCTGAGCGGGCTTTTCTAAATATGGCTCCTCTGACTGGACTCGAACCAGTGACATACGGATTAACAGTCCGCCGTTCTACCGACTGAACTACAGAGGAATTGTTGGAACGGGGCGAATAATAGCGGGGCGCCTGGGGTTTGTCAAAGCGCTAAACTGCAAAAAAAGCGCGTTTGCTGAGGGAATGAGCATCTTGCGCTGTTTTTCGGCATTTTCCATCGCTATGCGCTGATTTTTGCATCCCAAATCGTTTTGACGTCGTTTGCACAAGCCGTTGCACGGCGATGGTGCAGGGTCACTCTCGCTATCCTGCACCTTCCCTCTTAGCCGTACGGCTTATCCCCCGTTAACCCCGTCAAACGCCGCGCCGCAACTGATATGTAGGATGAATAAGCAAATAATATGTATTCGTCGTCACAATGGCTGGATTTTTGCTTACCCATTTTTGGGGAATGCGACTGCGCTCTCAAGAAAATTATTTTCCCCGTCTACACATAAAGTGACTGATCCGCGCCCCCGGGCGTTTCGCTACAACAGTGCTGAGGAAGATAACAATGTCATCGAAATTGATAAAAAGTCCGCTCGCTGCTTTGCTCATCGGTTGTTTAGGTACGGCGTTTTCCGCGCAGGCCGATATCGTCATCGGCGTCGCCGGGCCGTTCTCTGGGCCGAACGCCACCTATGGCGATCAGTATTGGCGCGGGGCTTCGCAGGCGGCGGCGGACATCAACGCCGCCGGCGGCATCAAAGGGGAAAAAATCAAGCTGGTGCAGGGGGATGACGCCTGCGAACCGAAACAGGCGGTCGCGGTCGCCAACCGGCTGGTGGATCAGGAAAAGGTCTCGGCGGTGGTCGGCCACTTCTGCTCCTCTTCCACCATGCCCGCCTCCGAGGTGTATGACGAGGCCGGCATCATCGCCATCACCCCCGGCTCTACCAACCCGCAGATCACCGAGCGCGGCATGAAGACCATGTTCCGCATGTGCGGGCGCGACGATCAGCAGGGCGTGATCGCCACCAACTACATGCTGGACACCCTGAAGGCCAAGCGCATCGCGGTGATCCACGATAAAGACACCTATGGCCAGGGGCTGGCGGACGCGGCGAAGGCGGCGATGAACAAGCGCGGGGTTAAGGAAGTGCTGTATGAGGGGCTGTCGCGCGGCGAGAAAGACTTCAACGCGCTGGTGACCAAGATCGCCTCGGTCAAGCCGGACGTGGTCTACTTCGGCGGCTGCCATCCGGAAGCTGGGCCGCTGGTGCGCCAGATGCGCGAGCAGGGCGTGACCGCCAAGTTCTTCTCCGGCGACTGCGTGGTGACCGAAGAACTGGTGACCGCCGCCGGCGGGCCGCAGTACACCAACGGCGTGCTGATGACCTTCGGCAACGATCCGCGTCAGATCCCGGAAGGCAAAGCGGTGATCGCCAAGTTCCGCGCCAGCGGCTTTGAGCCGGAAGGGTACACCCTCTACTCCTACGCCTCGATCCAGGCGATCGCCGCCGCCTTCAACGCCACCGGCGGCAAAGACAGCGCCAAGGCCGCCGAATGGCTGAAGTCGCACGATGTGGATACCGTGATGGGCAAGAAGGCCTGGGACCAGAAGGGCGACCTGAAGGTCTCGGACTACGTGGTCTACCAATGGGATGACAAGGGCAAATATCACCAGCTGTAAACGGCCGAACCTTGAAGTTGTAACCCTATGACCGACGGGCTCGCCGCTCTGGCGAGCCCGTTCCGCGATGACCTTTGGGCCGCGTCGGACTGCGTTGGCGGCCTTACCAGGCGAGACTGCTCATTATGGATGTATTCTTTCTGCAACAGCTGATCAACGGCCTGACCCTCGGTGCGGTGTATGGCCTGATCGCCATCGGCTACACCATGGTTTACGGCATCATCGGCATGATCAACTTCGCCCACGGCGAGGTGTACATGATCTCCGCCTACCTGTGCGCCATCGGTTTGGCGTTGCTGTCGTTCTTCGGGCTGCACTCGTTCCCGCTGCTGATCCTCGGCACGCTGGTGTTCACCATCGTCATCACCGGGGTGTACGGCTGGGTGATCGAGCGCATCGCCTACAAGCCGCTGCGCAACTCCACCCGCCTGGCGCCGCTGATCTCCGCCATCGGCATGTCGTTAATCCTGCAAAACTACGCGCAGATAAGCCAAGGGCCGCGCCAGCAGGGCATCCCAACGCTGCTGAGCGGCGTGTTCCGCCTGGAGTTCGACGGCGGCGTGGTGCAAATCACCTACACCAAAGTGTTTATTCTGGTGGCGTCGCTGCTCGGCATGGCGATCCTCACTTACATCATTCAGCGCACCCGTCTGGGGCGCATCTGCCGCGCCACCCAGCAGGATCGCAAAATGGCTTCGATTCTCGGCATCAATACCGATCGGGTGATCTCGCTGGTGTTTGTGATCGGCGCCGCCATGGCCGGGCTGGCCGGGGTGCTGATCACCATGAACTACGGCACCTTCGATTTTTACGTCGGCTTTATCATCGGCATCAAGGCCTTCACCGCCGCGGTGCTGGGCGGCATCGGCTCGCTACCGGGTGCCATGCTGGGCGGATTGCTGCTCGGGGTGGCGGAGGCGCAGTTCGCCGGCATGGTGAACTCGGATTACAAGGACGTGTTCTCCTTCGGGTTGCTGGTGGCGATCCTGATCTTCCGTCCGCAGGGCCTGCTTGGCCGGCCGCTGATCGCCAAGGTTTAAGGAGAACGCCATGTCGCAATCCGTGATCCACGGCGGGCTGGACGTTAAACGCAGCCTGCTGGACGCCGTCTTGGCCGGGCTGATCGCCCTGATCGTGTTCGGGCCGATCGTCGGCATCGTGCTGAACGGCTACAGCTTTAACTTCGAACCGCACCGGCTGGTGTGGATTATCGTCGCGGTGATGGCCGGGCGGCTGCTGCTGAGCCTGTTCCTGCAAACCGCGCCGGGGCGCAGGGTGCTGGCGCGCTTCGACGGCGGCAACGACGGCGTTTACGTGCGGCCGCTGGGCTATAAATCCAACCTGCGCTGGCTCCTGCCGCTGATGGCGGCGATCGCGCTGCTGTTCCCGTTCGTCGCCACCAAATACCTGCTGACGGTGGCGATCCTCGGCCTGATCTACGTGCTGCTCGGCCTGGGGCTGAATATCGTGGTCGGGCTGGCGGGGCTGCTCGATCTGGGATACGTGGCGTTTTACGCCATCGGCGCCTACGGGCTGGCGCTGGGCTATCAGTACCTCGGGCTGGGCTTCTGGGCGATGCTGCCGCTGGGGGCGCTGATGGCGGCGCTGGCCGGCGCGCTGCTGGGCTTTCCGGTGCTGCGCATGCACGGCGACTACCTGGCGATCGTCACGCTGGGGTTTGGGGAGATCATCCGGCTGGTGCTGAACAACTGGATGTCGCTCACCGGCGGGCCGAACGGCGTCTCGGTGCCGGCGCCGACGGTGTTCGGCCTGGAGTTCGGCCGGCGCGCCAAAGACGGCGGGGTGCCGATCCACGAGTTTCTCGGCATCGATTACAACCCCAACCTCAAGTTCATTTTCATCTACGCGGTGCTGTTTTTGGTGGTGCTGCTGGTGCTGTACATCAAGCACCGGCTGACGCGCATGCCGATCGGCCGCGCCTGGGAGGCGCTGCGCGAGGATGAGATCGCCTGCCGCTCTCTCGGGCTCAATCACGTGCTGGTGAAGCTGTCGGCCTTTATGCTGGGCGCCTCCACCGCCGGGCTGGCGGGGGTGTTTTTCGCCACCTATCAGGGCTTCGTCAACCCGACCTCGTTCACCTTCTTCGAGTCGGCGCTGATCCTGGCGATCGTGGTGCTGGGCGGCATGGGCTCCACCCTCGGCGTGGTGCTGGCGGCCTTCGTGCTGACGGTGGCGCCGGAGCTGCTGCGCAGCTTCGCCGAATACCGGGTGCTGCTGTTCGGCGTGCTGATGGTGGCGATGATGATCTGGCGGCCGCGCGGGCTGGTGCGCATCAGCCGCGCCAGCTTCGCCGAGCGCAAGGGGGTGGCGCCATGAGCGACGCCATTTTGCGGGTGGAGCACCTGATGATGCGCTTTGGCGGCATCAAGGCGCTGAACGACGTCAATCTGGAGGTGGAGCGCGGCTCCATCACCGCCCTGATTGGCCCCAACGGCGCCGGCAAGACCACGGTATTCAACTGCCTGACCGGCTTTTACCGCGCCAGCGGCGGCGCGATCCTGCTCAATACCCACAAGCGGCCGACCGACGTGATCCAGGTGCTGGGGCAGAAGTTCCGCGCCGGCGACTGGATACGCCCGAAGCGGCTTGGCTCGCGTCTCTATTACAAGATGTTCGGCGGCACCCACCTGGTCAACCGCGCCGGGCTGGCGCGCACTTTCCAGAATATCCGCCTGTTCCGCGAAATGTCGGTGGTGGAGAACCTGCTGGTGGCGCAGCACATGCAGAGCAACCGCAACCTGATCGCCGGGGTGCTGAATACGCCGGGCTACCGCCGGGCGGAGAGCGCCGCGCTGGATCACGCCTTCTACTGGCTGGAGGTGGTGGATCTGGTGGACTGCGCCAACCGGCTGGCTGGGGAGATGTCCTACGGCCAGCAGCGGCGGCTGGAGATCGCGCGCGCCATGTGCACTGCGCCGGAGATGATCTGTCTCGACGAACCGGCCGCCGGGCTGAACCCGGTGGAAACGGCCACGCTGAGCCGCATCATCCGTTTCCTGCGCCAGCATCACGGCATCACGGTGCTGCTGATCGAGCATGACATGGGCATGGTGATGGAGATCTCCGATCGGGTGATCGTGCTCGATCACGGCGACGTGATCGCCCGCGGCACGCCGCAGGAGATCCAGCACAACGAGGCGGTGATCGCCGCCTACCTGGGCGCGGACGAAGAGGAGCTGGCGGGATGAGCGAAGCGATGCTGGAATTTCGCGAAGTGGACGTGTTTTACGGGCCGATCCAGGCGCTGCGCAAGGTGTCGCTGCAGGTCAACGCCGGGGAGACGGTGGCGCTGATCGGCGCCAACGGCGCGGGCAAATCCACGCTGTTGATGTCTATCTTCGGCCAGCCGCGCATCGCCGGTGGGCAGATCCTGTTTGGCGGCGAGGACATCAGCCGCCGCTCCACGCACTACGTGGCGGCCGGCGGCATCGCGCAAGCGCCGGAAGGGCGGCGCATCTTTCCGGACATGAGCGTGGAGGAGAACCTGCTGATGGGCACCATCACCGTCGGCAACCGCTATCTGGCGGAGGATCTGCAGCGCATGTTCGAGCTGTTTCCGCGCCTCAAGGAACGGCGCAACCAGCGAGCGATGACCCTGTCCGGCGGCGAGCAGCAGATGCTGGCGATCGCCCGCGCGCTGATGAGCCGGCCGAAGCTGCTGCTGTTGGACGAGCCGAGCCTGGGGCTGGCGCCGATCGTGGTGCGGCAGATCTTCGGCGTGCTGCGCGAGCTGACCCGCAGCGGCATGACGCTGTTTCTGGTGGAGCAGAACGCCAACCACGCGCTGAAGCTGTCCGATCGCGGCTATGTGATGGTCAACGGCCAGATCCGCCTCACCGGCAGCGGCCAGGAGCTGTTGAACGATCCGGAGGTGAGAAAGGCCTATCTGGGCGGCGGCTGAGCGCCGCCCTTTGGGCAGGGAGGCCCGCAATCATCTCTCGGTGGCGTGACGTTCTTGATCATCGTAGTGCGAGCGGGCCGCCCTGAAGGCATCGGCGGAGGCGATAATCCACGACCAGAGCGGCAGCATGTTGAGCAGCATCTCTTCCCCCGCGTCGGTGATGGTGTAAACCACGCGGGGCAGCTTTTCCTGATAATCGCAGCGCGATATCAACCCGTCCCGCTCGAGATGGCGCAGCGTCCGCGTCAGCATTCTCTGCGTCACGCCCGCTAATTGGCGGCCTATTTCGCCGTGGCGCAGCGGCCCGTGGGTGCCCAGGATATGCAATACCCCCAGCGACCAACGGTTGCCCGCATGCGCGAGGACCTCACGCTTCAACCCTTCATCGTCGTCGCTCAATTCTTCACAGAACGCCTGCGAAAATTGCAACAGCGCTTCCCGATCGCTCGTCATATTCATCTCCAGTATCACGCGTGTACCTAATTGAACCCGTTTTTGTCAGCTGTCAGGATGACGCAGTGTCAAGACAGGAGGCAAGAATGAAATCCACAAATCCATCCATCAATACCGTGCTCATACTCGGCGCCGGTGAACTGGGGCTGCCGGTATTGCGCGCGATGAGCCGGCAGGCCCGGTTACACCACGCTTTAAAAATCAGCGTGCTCCTCCGGCCGGAGGCCGCTCGCGCCGTCACCGGCCCGCATCGGGCGCGGCGGGATGCGCTGGCGCGGCTCGGTATCGCTGTAGTGGAAGGCGATCTGCAGCAAAACAGCGTGGATGAGCTGAGCGCGCTGCTGCGTTGCTTTGACGCGGTGATCAACTGCAGCGGCTTTGTCGGCGGGGCGGGCACGCAGATAAAGATCACCTGGGCCGTTTTGCAGGCGGGCGTGGTGCGTTACTTCCCGTGGCAGTTCGGCGTGGACTACGATGTTGTCGGCACAGGCAGCGGGCAACAGGTGTGGGATGAACAGCTCGAAGTGCGCCATCTGCTGCGTGCGCAGAAGGCGACGGAGTGGGTGATTGTTTCCACGGGTATTTTCACCAGCTACCTGTTTGACTCGGGTTTTGGCGTGGTGGATGCGGCAACCAAAACGGTGCGCGCGCTGGGCGACTGGGGCTACGCGGTGACGCTGACCACCCCCGAGGACATTGGCCGGCTGACGGCCGCGATTTTTTTCCATCGGCCCGCGTTTCGCAACCAGGTGGTCTATATCGCCGGGGACACGCTGACCTACCGCGAGCTTGCCGATGTCATGCAGGCGCACTGGGGCGTAGAGGTCAACAGAGTCCTGTTGGACAAAGAGCGGCTGCAGGAGGAGGTGCGGAACCATCCGCGTGACGTCGGCGCCAAATACCGGCTGGCTTTCGCCCGGCCCGACGGCGTGGCCTGGGATAAGGCGAAAACCTTCAATGCGCGCCAGGGCATAGCCACCACCACCACCGAGCAGTGGCTGGCGCAGCAATGCCCGACCTCTCAGGACGGTTAAGCGCCTGAGCGCCGCAGTCAGAACTGTTTCTGCATCCAGCGCACGTTCAGCCGCACCAGGGCGATGATGGCGCTGGAGAGCAGCCGCAGCCCGCCGGGCATGTCGCGGCGGCGGATGTCCAGCAGCAGCACGGTGCGCACCTGCGGGCTGTCGTTCCACACTTCGTGTTCGAAGGTGTCGTCCCACAGCATGAACTCCCCCTCGTGCAGCCGGTATTCGCGGCCGTCCACTTTCAGCACCGCCGCCGGCGCGCCGTCGGCGCGTTTGGGCATGTCCAGCACCAGATAGCCGCGCAGAATGCCGCGAAACGGTCCGCGGTGGGGCGGCACCTGCTTGCCGGGCGCCAGGAAAGAGAGCGAGGCGGACAGCACGTCCGGCGACGAGGAGATCAGCGCCGCCAGCGTCGGGCAGCGCGCCAGGTTGCGGGCGATCGGCTGGCCGTAGGCCTTCATGATGAACATGCGCCAGTCGCGCGCGTCGTTAGCGGAGATCGACTCCTGTTGGATCATGATCTCGTGAAAACGGGGAATATTGTGCAGATCGTGGGCGACGGTCAGCGCCTCTTCGCGGATCTGCCGCCATTGGGCGGTGAAACGGTCGGCGTCGGGGAACAGCGCGGCGCTGTCGAGCACCGGCTTGCCCTGAATGCGGCGATCGTAAACATTGCGCAATGCGAGCACGGACCAATCATAAATTGCGGACATAATGACCTCGCCTCAGAAAACGCCAAATGGACACTGCGCGCGGTTCTTCGGCGCGGCGCGTCGTCTGCGGCGGCCGGAGGGGAAGAGCGGCAGGAAAAATTGGTACGCTTCAAGAGATTAGCACAGCATTTGTGCAACCGTGTGTCTGCGAATGTGTCGAAATGCGGCGAAAAAAACCACACAATTAAAGTGTGACGCGTATCGCATTTAGCGGGCCGGTTGGTTAAAATATCGCTACTTGCCCGCACCTGTCCGGATTTTGTTTACCATGGAACACGCTCCCGTTTCGCGCTCAACCGCCTGGTTGCGCGTGGTTATCCTCGCCGTCTCGGCCTTTATCTTCAACACCACCGAATTTATTCCGGTCGGGCTGTTGAGCGACATTGCCGCCAGCTTCTCGATGCAAACCGAACAGGTCGGCCTGATCATCACCATCTACGCCTGGATCGTCGCCGCCGCCTCGTTAGCGTGCATGCTGCTGACCAGCAAAATCGAGCGCCGCAAGCTGCTGATCGGCGTGTTCATGCTGTTTATCGCCAGCCACGTGCTGACCGCCGTGGCCTGGAACTTCACCACGCTGGTCATCTCGCGCGCCGGCGTGGCGCTGGCGCACTCGGTGTTCTGGTCGATCACCGCTTCGCTGGCGATCCGCGTGGCGCCGCCGGGCAAGAAAGCCCAGGCGTTGAGCCTGCTGGCGGGCGGCACCGCGCTGGCGATGGTGCTCGGGCTGCCGCTCGGGCGGGTGGTGGGGCAGCTGCTCGGCTGGCGCATGACCTTTATCGGCATCGCGGTGTGCGCCACCCTGGCGCTGGTGCTGCTGTGGCGCCTGCTGCCGGTGCTGAAAAGCGAGCACTCCGGTTCGCTGGCCAGCGTGCCGCTGCTGTTCAAACGCCCGGCGCTGCTGGCGCTGTACATGCTGACCGTCATCGTGGTGACGGCGCACTTCACCGCCTACAGCTACATCGAGCCGTTTATCCAGACCGTGGCCGGGCTGTCGGAGAACTTCACCACGCTGATGCTGCTGCTGTTCGGCGCCGCCGGCATCGTCGGCAGCCTGCTGTTCAGCCGCTACAGCGAGCGTTTTCCTTCCGGCTTCTTTATCGGCGCCATCACGCTGCTGGCCTTGAGCCTGCTGCTGCTGTTGCCGGCCGCCGGCAGTGAAAGCCACCTGACGGTGCTGTGCATCTTCTGGGGCATGGCGATCATGGCCATCGGCCTGTCGATGCAGGCCAAAGTGCTGAGCCTGGCGCCGGACGCCACCGACGTGGCGATGGCGATCTTCTCCGGCCTGTACAACTTCGGCATCGGCAGCGGCGCGCTGCTGGGCAACCAGGTAAGCCTGCATCTGGGCATGGGCAACATCGGCTTCGTCGCCGCGCCGCTGGCACTGATCGCCCTCGGCTGGTGCCTGCTGAGCTTCTACCGCAGCGAACGGCTGCAGCAGCACCCCAGCCGTTAAGCCACCGATTCGGGATGCCGCTGCGGCATCCCGCGTTGCATTTTCCTGCTATAAAACAGGCTGCTGCAGCGTTTTATGCTTAACTTTTTTTCATAGTCTGCTAATTAAAAATTTAACTCCGACGCCGCTTCGCTAGCATAGAAAGTCATCAAAAATGTTAATGCGAGGTTAATGGTGAGTGACTCTGTAGCGGCGTCGCCGATCCATGCGCGGGATTTGGCGGCCAGAATCGACGCCTTGCCCGCGTCGGCCGGCCTGTGGCGCTTTATTATTCTGCTGTCGCTGGGCGGCTTTTTCGAACTCTACGATCTTTTCCAGACCGGTTATATCAGCACCGGCCTTATCGCCGACGGCATTTTCCACACCGGCGCGCAGGGCGTCTTCGGCGTATCGGACCAGGCGGCCTTCGCCTCCGCCACCTTTCTTGGCCTGTTCGTCGGCGCCAGCCTGCTGAGCCCGTACGCCGATCGCTTCGGCCGCCGCGCCACCTTTATGTTCGCCCTGATCTGGTATGGCGCCTTCTCGCTGCTGCTGGCGTTTCAACAGCAGGCGGAGTGGGTGATCTTTCTGCGCTTTCTGGTGGGCGTCGGGCTCGGCATCGAGCTGGTGACCATCGATACCTACCTGACGGAATGGGTGCCCGCGCATCTGCGCACTCGGGCTTTCGCCTTCGCGTTCTTCGTGCAGTTCCTGTCGGTGCCGGCGGTGGCGCTGATGTCCTGGTGGCTGGTGCCGCAGACGATTTGGGGCCTGAGCGGCTGGCGCTACGTAGTGATCGCCGGCGCGCTGGCCTCACTGGTGATCTGGCTGGTGCGCAAAGGGCTGCCGGAGTCGCCGCGCTGGCTGGTGCAGCAGCGGCGCTATGCGCAGGCCCGGCAGGTGATGCGGGATATGGAACGGCGCTGCGGCGTGACGGCTACGGACTTTCCGTCGCGCCCGGTGGACGATGCCGAGGGGGCACCGCTGCGCGGCCGCTTTCGCGACATCTGGGCGCCGCAGTATCGCGATCGCACGCTGATGCTGGTGGTGATGAACTTCTTTCAGGCCATCGGCTTCTTCGGCTTCGGCAACTGGTTGCCGGCGCTGCTGTCGGGCAAGGGCGCATCGGTCACCCACAGCCTGCTGTACGCTTTCTTCATCACGCTGGCCTACCCGCTGGGCTCGCTGCTGTGCAGCTTCTACGCTGACAAGATGGAGAATAAGTGGCAGATCGTGTTGTCTTGCCTGGTGACGGTGGTCTTCGGCTCGCTGTTCGCGCTGCAGAACAACCCGCTGTGGCTGATCCTGTGCGGTTTCTTCATCACCTGGTCCAACGCCTGGCTGACCTACAGCTACCACTCGTATCAATCCGAGATCTTCCCGACCCACATCCGCGCCCGCGCCGTCGGTTTCTGCTACTCCTTCAGCCGGCTGTCGACGGTGTTCAGCAGCATCATCATCGGCATTATCCTGCAGTACGGCGGCTCGCTGGGGGTGATCGCGTTTATCGTCGCCAGCATGCTGATCGTGATGCTGGTGATCGGGCTGTTCGGCCCGAAAACGCGCGGCATCGATCTGGAAAACATCTGACGTTTTGCGCCGGCGGCGACGCCGGCCTCTTCAGCAAAAAAACTCGCGATCATGCGAAAATTATTCCGTTATCACTGCCTTTGCGCCTGCCGTACTGTTACCCGGTACAAAATCCAATTCAATACCGAGCGGGGAACACGTCATGAGCATCCTCACCGCGCCCGATGGCGCGCGCATTTTCTATAAGGATTGGGGCCGCGGCCAGCCGATCCTGTTCTCCCACGGTTGGCCGCTGTCCGCCGATGCCTGGGACAACCAGCTGCTGTTTTTCGGCCAGAGCGGATTCCGGGTGATCGCCCACGATCGCCGCGGCCACGGCCGTTCGGATCAGACCTGGCACGGCAACGACATCAACCAATACGCCGACGATCTGGCTCTGCTGATCGAAACGCTGGATCTGCGCGATCTGATCCTGGTCGGCCACGCCATCGGCGGCGGCGAAGTGGCGCGCTACATCGGCCGCCACGGCAGCGATCGGGTGGCGAAGGTGGTGCTGGTGGGCGCCGTGCCGCCGCTGATGCTGCAAACGCCGGTCAACCCGGAAGGCGCACCGATGGCGGCCTTCGACGGCATTCGCAGCGGCGTGGCGGGCAACCGCTCGCAGTTCTTCAAAGATCTGGCGGTGCCGTTCTACGGTCTCCACTGCGACGAGGTGGAGAGCAATGCGGGGCTGATCGACCACTTCTGGCTGATGGGCATGCAGGGCGGCATGAAAGGGCAGTACGACGGCGTGAGCGCGTTCTCCGAAGTGGACTTCACCGCCGATCTGCTGGCGATCGACAGGCCGACGCTGCTGGTACATGGCGACGCCGATCGGATCGTGCCGATCGGCGCCTCGGCGCTGAAAGCCGCTAAGCTTATGCAACAGGCGGAGCTGAACGTTTACGCCGGCGGCGCTCACGGCTTGGCGCAGGTCGATCCCGATCGCTTCAACGCCGATCTGCTGGCCTTTATCCAGAATTCGCCGTTCTAAGGGGGCGCGATGAACCTGACTGCTATCGCCGCCCGCTGCGCGCAGCGGCTGCATGCGCCCGCGGTGCGCTGGCTGCTGCTGCTCGCCATTTGCGCCGCCTACATTCAGGGCGGATTGGTCAAGGCGCTGAACGTCGAAGGCGCCATCGCCGAGATGACCCATTTCGGTCTGCAGCCGGCGGCGCTGTTCGCCGTGCTGGTGACGCTGCTGGAACTGGCGGCGTCGGTGCTGATCCTGAGCGGCTTTTACCGCTGGCTCGGCGCGTTGGCGCTGGCCGGTTTTACCCTGATGGCGACGCTGATGGCCAATCCGTTCTGGCAGTTCGACGGGGCGGAACGCGGCCAGATGATGAACGGATTTTTTGAACACCTCGGGCTGGCCGGCGCGCTGTTGCTGGTGGCATTTAACGATTTGAAGGAGCGAACGGATGGCTGAACAGACGGACAACAAGGCGGCGGCGGGCGGCTTCGCGCCGCTGAAAATCCCCTTATTTGCGGTGCTGTGGGGCGCCACGGTGCTAGGCAACGTCGGCAGCTTTATGCGCGACGTCGCCAGCTCGTGGCTGATTACCGATCTGTCGAGCAACCCTTCGGCGGTGGCGCTGATGCAGACCGCCGCCACGCTGCCGGTGTTCCTGCTGGCGATCCCGGCCGGGGTACTGTCGGACATCCTCGATCGGCGGCGCTTTCTGATCTTCGTGCAAATTCTGCTGGCCTGCGTCAGCGGCAGCCTGTTGCTGCTGTCGCAGACCGGCGCGCTGACGGTGGAATACCTGCTGGCGCTGACCTTCGTCGGCGGCATCGGCGCGGCACTGATGGGGCCGACCTGGCAGGCGATCGTGCCGGAGCTGGTGCCGCGCACCGAGCTGAAAAACGCCGTGGCGCTGAATTCGCTGGGCATCAACATCGCCCGCTCCATCGGCCCGGCGGCCGGCGGCCTGCTGCTGGCCAGCTTCGGCGCTGGCGCGGCCTACGGCGCGGACGTGATGAGCTATGTGCTGGTGATCGCGGCGCTGCTGTGGTGGAAGCGGCCGAAGGCCGAGGACAGCGGCCTGTCGGAACATTTCTTCGGCGCTTTCCGCGCCGGGCTGCGCTATGCCCGTTCCAGCCGTGAGCTGCACGTGGTGCTGCTGCGGGCGGCGGTGTTCTTCGCCTTCTCCAGCTCGGTCTGGGCGCTGCTGCCGCTGGTGGCGCGCCGCATGCTGGGCGGCAGCGCCGGTTTTTACGGCGTTCTGCTGGGGGCGGTAGGCGCCGGGGCGATCCTCGGGGCGATCGCGCTGCCGCGCCTGCGCCAGCGGCTGAATGCCGACGGGCTGGTGTTGCTGGCGGCGGTGCTGACCGCCGTGGTGATGGCGGCCCTGTCACTGGCGCCGCCGCAGTGGCTGGCGGTGGTGCTGCTGTTGGTGCTGGGCGCCGGCTGGATTATTGCGCTGACCACGCTCAACGGCGCGGCGCAGGGCGTTCTGCCCAACTGGGTGCGCGGCCGCGGCCTGGCCATCTACCTGATGGTGTTCAACGGCGCGATGGCGGCAGGCAGCCTGTTGTGGGGGCTGGTGGCGCAGGAGCTGGGCGTGGCCGCCACGCTGCTGGTCGGCGGCGTCGGCCTGTTGGCGGCGGGGCTGCTGTTCCACCGCCTGCGTCTGCCGACCGGCGAAGCCGATCTGCAGCCGTCGAACCATTGGCCGGAGCCGTTGGTCAACACGCCGGTTGAGAACGATCGCGGCCCGGTGATGATTCAGGTGGAGTACCGCATCCGCGAGCAGGATCGGCCGCAGTTCTTGCGCACGCTGCTGATGCTGGAGCGGGCGCGTCGCCGCGACGGCGCTTACGCCTGGGGCATTACCGAGCACACCGGCGATCCGGAATGCATCATGGAGTGGTTCTTGGTGGAGTCCTGGGCAGAGCACCTGCGGCAGCACCAGCGGGTGTCGCACGCCGACGCCGATCTGCAGCAGGAGGCGCTGCGCTTCCACATCGGGCCGGAGAAACCGGTGGTGCATCACTTCCTGTCGCTCGACCGGCATCAGGTGAAGCATTAACTGCGCGGCCAGGCGGTGAGAAGGTGCTATGCTTTTGGTCGGTTCGGCGGCGCGGCCGCCGTAAGACGAATGTAGTCAGCACAGGGAGACACATTGATGACGGCACCTTCTGCTTTTGCCCGCGAGCTTGGGCTGCGCTATCCGATCGTTCAGGGGCCGATGAACGGCGCGTCGCCGCCGGCGTTGGCGGTGGCGGTGAGCAACGCCGGGGCGCTGGGCTCGTGCGCGGCGGCGCTGTTTTCACCGGCGGTGATCCTCGAACGCGTGCAGCAGATCCGCGCGCAGACCGCCGCGCCGTTCAACATCAATCTGTTTCTGCTCGATGAGCAGCACCCGGATCTTGCCGAGCTTAAGCGCGCCCAGCACCTGCTGCGGCCGTTCCGCGAAGCGCTGGGGCTGAGCGAGCCGCCGATCCCCACCCAATTCGCCGAAAACAACCGTGACCAGATCGCGGCCTTGCTGGAGGCGGCGCCGCCGGTGGCCAGCTTCACCTTCGGCGTGCTGCCGCGCGCCACGGTCACGCAGTTCAAGAAAGCCGGGTCGCGGGTGATCGGCACCGCCACCACGGTGGCGGAAGCCCGCGCCTGGGAAGAGGCGGGCGCCGACTTCGTTTGCGTCTCGGGCGCGGAGGCGGGCGGCCACCGCCCGACCTTCCTCGGCGACATCGAGCAATCCTGCGTCGGCCTGATGGCCCTGCTGCCGCAGGTGGTGGCGGCGGTGAAGATCCCGGTGATCGCCGCGGGCGGTATCATGAACGGGCGCGGCATCGCGGCTGCGCAATTGCTGGGCGCGCAGGCGGCGCAGCTGGGCACCGCGTTCCTGTGCAGCCCGGAGTCGGGCATCGCCGAAGCCTGGCGGGCGGCGCTGAGCAACGCCGGCGATGACAGCACGCGCCTGACGCGCGCCTTCAGCGGCCGCCCGGCGCGCGGTATCGTCAATGATTTCATGCGGCAGATGCGCGCGGAAGAGGCGCAGATCCTGCCTTATCCGGTGCAGAACGCGCTCACCGGCGATATCCGCCAGGCGGCGGCCAAGGCCGGGCGCGGAGAGTTTATGTCGCTGTGGGCCGGGCAGGGCGTGGGCCTGGCGCGGCCGATGCCGGCGGCGGAGCTGGTCGCCACCCTGGCGGCGGAGCTGGAAGCGGTGTGAGCTCGTCTGCGCGATTTGGGGGGAGCAACGGAGCCAAAACCGTTGTTTTCTGCCCCAGGGCTGGACTGAAAACCAATCTGGCGTGGAATTAGCCATCAACGAAAACGTCCAACAAACTCTCGTTTGTTGGACGCTGCTTAAAACGCACTTATGGAAGGCACTGGTAATTACTCAATACCGTATTTTTTCTCGGTTACGAATGCGGGTTCTTTCCAGTTTGGACCTTTTTTAACAAGCATTTTTTCTCCCCATTCGACAATCCCATTACTGCGCATCTCTTCAAAAACTTTCAATAGTTCTCCATTTCCAACAACATCAAATCGGTAACGAACAAAGAAATTATCCAACTGCGGATAACCGATCCCTTTTGTCGAACCAGCGAAGAAAGACACTACATCGTATACACTTTCTTTTTCAATCATAGACTTAAAATCAATCATAGTTCTTCCCTCTTAGCTTGCTCTTCTGCTGCATTAATTGCTTCAGGAGTATACAAAGGTTCATTTCGTTCATTTATTTTATAGTCTTCTAGGGTGGCAGTATGCGTATTATTCCATACCTCACCTTGGTTATCGGGGATTATGCCATCCTTAATCCCAAGATTCCTATATCGTTCCAACTCCCTGATTTCATGGGTGTAAAAACGCTTGTCGGTATCGGTGGGCTGCATTTCGCCCCTCAGGATTTTATCCAGGCGGTTGATCATTACCTTGTTGGCATCAGATTCAGCAAACCGCTGGGTATGCAGCTTCACCTTGTCCACGCCGGCACGGTCAATGGTGGCGGTTTTCCAGTCCAGATTCTGAATCGGGCCACCGGCCTTGTCCGTGTTGTAGTCGCGACCACTGTATTGCCCTTTAGCGTTGGTTTCGCCATAAGGCCGACTTAGCATGACATAGACAGGCTCAACGCCGGTCCCCGTTGCATCAGGCTGCCAGTAGATAAAATCCTGCAGTGGCATGTCATCTGCAGGGAACGTCGTCGTGACGATACTGTCGGCCTGCTTTATCTCCGTACCGGTATGCACCGGCGTTACCGGCGCTGCAGGCGCAGGATTGCCGGTATGCCACGGCCCCGACGGGGCAGCGCCCGGGTTTATCAAAATGGTTCGCCCCGGCGCACCGGCCACCGCCGGCAAGGTGATCCGGTCCAGACCGGTTTTTTCATCGCGAACCGGCCGATACACCGGCACGGTAGCGGAGACGCCGCCCGTTCCTGTTTTGACCAGTATTACCTCTTGCTGACCGTTATTCCCCCGGCGAATAAACCCGCGCACCGGCAAATCGACCGTGGTCATTTCCGGCTGAATCGGTGTTTTCCCTGCGGCAACCAGGCTGGCCGGAACGGTAAACATCTGTGTCAAATCACGACCCAGCAATTTATCAATATCGCTCTGACTTTCACCGGCTTTCCCCGGCCAGAATCCGACAACGAAGGCGCCGACTGCCGGAGCTACCGCACTGAGCGTGGCAACCCGGGAAACTTCGACGGCGCCGCGCCACACTCCACCGGATACCCAGCCGGCCAGCTCACTGGCGCTGGTCATCACGCTGTTGATCCATGTCGATAATTGTACCATACCGCCCGCGCGGTTGAGCACCATGACCCCGGCCGTGGCCATCGCGGCATTGGCCGCTTTTATCATGCCGGGTGTATAGACCGGGGCGTCCAGTACGCCGGCTTTGGCGAACAGCGCTTTCCGTACAGCCTCAGCTTTGCGGGCCTCTTCGGCTTTGCGGGCTTCTTCAGCTTTGCGGGCCTCTTCGGCTCGACGGGCTTCCTCTGCCTTACGGGCTTCCTCTGCCTTACGGGCTTCCTCAGCTTTGCAGACCTCCTCTTCCTTCTCACGCTGTTCACTTTCTAAATGTTCAATATTTTGTTTGGCTGTGTCAATTTCTGATTGTATTCTCTTCTCTTCTTCCAGTTTTTTACCCATTTCCTTTCTGTTTAATGATTGCTGCTCCCTAACCCAGGAGGTGGGCTTTTCTCTAGAGAAGAACCAGTCTTCATTATTCAGCTTTAAATATTCCTGATGTACTTTTCGTTTATTAGCTTCATTTCGAAGTATGGTAAGGCGCTCTTTACTTACCTTTAACTTGCTAATAATTACTTTTAGGTTTGCTTTCTCGAACTCAGTCAGTTGACTACTTTCAGCTTTCTTGCTTAATGCGTCAATATCCTTTTGAATTTCTTTAATTTGGTTGTCAATTTCATTTGCTTTATTAGCTGCAAACTGAATGGCTGCATCTGAATCCTCACGGTAACTCTCTTTTGCTTCATTACTGAATGGCGTGATATCATCATCTTCAGGATCAAAAGCACTTATCGGTTTATTAATATCGGAAATTTTTTGATCCCAGATATGGGTAATATTACTCAATTCCTTCTGTCTATCAGGTAAACCCTCGCCAACCCATGCTTCTACAACCATATTGCTATCTGATAAGTCAAACCCTCGTTGCCACCCATGTCCATTCCAGTTGTATCCCATTGAAGTCATTACATCGCGTTCATACTGCGTTGTATCTTCATATCGTGTCATAATCCGATCCCTCTTCAAATAGAACGATGTAATCAACGCGATGCCGAGCTGCGAATAACGCAGACATTATCGAACCGGGAAGCAGCTTTTGCATTTACACCGCCTTGACGCTCCCTTCCTTTACCATCACCGTAATTAAATCCATTCATAATTGAGTTCCTTTCCGTCATCGTGTTGTACGCGTGGTACTCACCTGTAAAGGCGCTGAGAGGCATTCAGTGCTAACCCCCCCAATATTGTTAATCAGGCGCGCTCAATGCCTTTTTCCAAGGCTGCCAGTCGTCTTTCAAAAGCCTCTCGTTCTGCTTCGCGCAGTGAGCGTTCTTCCTTAAGCGCCTCAACCAGCAACGCCACTACGCCGTTGATATTGATGCTGCGGGCATCTTTCAGTACGCTGCCGTCATTGAGTTTCAGCTCGGTCTGGGCAACGGATTGGGGGAGAATTTCTTCCACTTCCTGTGCAATCACGCCGGCTTCCGGCACGCCCTGTTTGAGGTAGGTGTAGCCGCCGATGTTGGCCAGCTTGTCCAGGGCGCCGTCGATTGGGGTTATTTCCGTTTTCATACGGACGTCAGAGCTGATGTTCCACCCGCCGCCGGTGACGGCATAGCCGTCTTCTTTGAAAACGAACCAGCTATTTTTATTACCGTCACTCACGTTAATGACCAGCTCGTTGTACTTCACATGGTCGTGATGATAAATTTTTACGTGTTTGTTACCTGGATTAGGTAAATAAAGCCCGTTGGTGAGGGATTCCTGCGATTTATCGACATTCTCAGGCGGGCTTGCAGTGAACCATCCGTGAGCGTTGCGTTTGGTCAGTTGCCCAACAGACAGCTCGGCATTGGGTTTGACCCGGAGTTCATTCCAGTTTCCCTGCCAGTCGCGGTAAGAGAGCAGGCCATAATCCTCTTTGCCGGCGACCACGCGTGACCCCATCAACATGGCCGTAGTGACGTTACCGCTGGTGAAGTCGGTATGTACGGCAGCCGCATCATAGACCTGCCCATTAATAAGTGGGGCTGGACCGGTGGTCGCGGTGGAGATGCCGGCATTATGCGACACCATCGCCCCGCCGGAGATATCTACGCCGTTGCGCAGAGCCACCCGACCGGAAACCAGATTGAACGAGAAGGGGCGCAGCGTGTTCCACTGCCCGTCCTGGGCCTGCCCGTTTGGTGTGGTCAGGGCATAAAAATCTTTGCCATCGTTACGCAACATCACGCCGGTGTTGCCGTTAGCCAGTCGAAAGCCGTTGGCAGATTTTGAGACGATTTCATCGTCGCTGATGACCCGTTTGCGAAGGGTGGTGAGTGATTTAAGTTCGGTGATGTCGTCGTTGACGCCACTCTGTACCTGGGCATTTTTCTTTTGTTCAGCCATGATAATTCCTCAGTTTATTAATAAGTTCCTGCCATGGAAATGGCGCATGGTAACGCCTTAAAGACAGTTAACGACGCTGCGCATTTAAGGCGAAGATGGTTAAAAAAGTACGAAATCTGTATGTATGAACAGTAGTTTGTGAGCATCAAGAATAAATATCAAATGATAATGACAATCGTTTGTTGTGTGGTGGATGAGACAAGAAAGTAGAACGGATGATTTCTGGCGATGACGTGATAACTTATTAATTTATAGACCAATGGTCATTTAAATTGACTGCTTAAGTGTGTTTGTTGTTCCGTTGCTCCCCACACCCATTTACTGCTTTGGCGATGGATGTGGGAACCGCGCATAAAACGCCAGCGGCAGGCCTGAAAAGAGATGAACAGTCCGGCGTTCGCGCCGGACTGCGGGTTTGTCTTGGCTAGACGAGAATATCGGCGGAGGCGTCGACCTGCCCAACGATTTTAACCAGGAAATCAGGCAATTGATTGCCGGAGAGATTGATGGCCAGATCGGTGACATTCTGCTGCGCGTCATAATTCAGCGCCGCTTCATACAACGAGCCGCTTAAACTATTCACGAAGTGCAACTCGCTCCCTTCTGCCTTAGCCGTCTGGTTGATCCACGAGAGATCGATTTTATCCACCGCCGTCTGGAAATCACGGATCCAGTCCGGTGCGGCGGCTTGGCTGTCGCCGACTGCGCGGAAGACAAAGGTGTCCGCGCCTGCATTGCCCCAGAGCTGATCGGCGCCGCCGGCACCGTAAATGATGTCGTTGCCTGCACCGCCTTTTAGCGTATTGTTCAGTGCGTTGCCCACTAAAATGTCGGCGCCGCTGCCGCCGATGATATTTTCAATCTGCGCGCCGTAGGCGATGGCGATATTCGCCTTCAAGCCGCCCACATCTGAGAATGAGCCTTCGTTAATGTTGATTCGTTGATCTTGGTTGTAGCCTGAAAAATCCAGCGTGTCATTGCCGCCGGCATCCCAGATAGCCGCCACGATTTTGTCCGTGGACGTCTTAACGCTCAAAAAGTCTCTGTCCGTATTCGAGTTGAAACCATAGGTGGTATCGCCGGTGCGCGTGGTGGTATTCGCGCCGTACAGTTTCTGTATGGCGGTAATATCATCCAGCTGCGGCCCCGATGGCCAAACGCCTTTATAGTCAGCGCTGGTGTATTGCTCGCTAAAATAGCTCATTAAAGAATATTGATGATCGTCTTCATAATACTTCGCCGAGTTGGTGTAGGTGGGGTAAGTCGCGTTGGAGGCATCATAGTTTCCGGGATGGGAGAGCCCGAGCGCATGCCCTATTTCATGGGTGAGCGTATCCCTGGCATAGTTATTGGTCTGCGGATTCGAAGCGTCGTAGCCTTTGTTGCCGCTGATCCAGATGGTGCTTTTAAGGTCGTTTTGCGTACTTTCATAGGAGGTGTAATTGCCCCCGCTGGCCGCCTTATAAAAACCAAACTTTATATCAGCGCTTTTGGCATCGGTGCCTTTGACCTCGGTGAAGGTGATATTGGCCACGTCCGACCAGGACTGCAATGAAAGCTTGGTTTGGGCCTGTTGGGCGGCGGTAAGCTGTGCGGATCCTGGCTTATCGCTGTCGGTATACACGGGGAAAGAGTAGGTTAATGCTGCCGCATGGTCGGTCACGCCTTTGCCATTGGCGGAATAATGGCTCCTCAGCAACAGATCTGAAACCTCCTCTGTGGCGTATGACGGTTTGCTGCTTCCCTCGCGATCGACTCTTTCATAATCGGTTAAATAATCTGAGATTTTATCGGTAGCTAATGACATATCAAACTCCTTTGGACGTTGACAATATTGCACCTAACGCTCTATATGCTCGTACACAGGTTTGAAAATAGGGGTAATTAGTGGGTTATCATTAGTTTGCCTCCTTGATCTGGCTTGAATATTGCATTCAAGCGGGATATGTCCTTATCATTAATCACGGTGAGGAATTAATGGCGCGCAATGGTTGGCTGAAAGCAGTATAGGCATAATTATTTTATTAATGAGTTATTCTTATATGAATCTTTTACATAAGATATGTGTAAAAGGCGCACTTAAATAACCAGGTGGAATTAAATCTTTATTTAATATTACTCTGTAATTGGCTCGTGGAGTTTACGTAACTGATTTATCTTTTTGCTTTTCATTAATTTTCATCTGTGAATAGCGGCGAGTAGCCGCCATCGCTGCAATGCATATAGGCGGCTACACGCTGGCGATCGTCATTAATTGAGTACGGGATTATTAAGGACACTCGCGTACACCGATTAACTTGCCTGATACTTAAAAGCAGTAGGTGCCCTGCGCCAGCACGAAGTTCATGTTTTTCAGCCCGGCATGCTGCTGCAGGCTGTGGCCGACGTCGAAGTAGACATAGGCTACCTTGAACTGGAGATCGCTGCGCGGCGTCCAGGTGGTTTCGACCTGATACTGGTTGCCGATAAAGCGCGAGCCTTGCTCGCTGCCTTTCACCGGGCGCATCGGCCCGAGGTAGAAGGCATCCTCGCGGCGTTGCCGCCATAGCGCGTCCCAGCTGAAATCGATGGACAGGGTTTGCCACGGCGTAATCGTGACCGAAGGGTGGATGGCGATCAGGTTAGCCGGCGCCACCAGCCCGTTCTCGGTCAGGTAGGGCAGCTTGGGGTACATGGCGTTAAAAGTATTGAGCTGCCCATCGTGACCGTTTTTATCGCCGCTGGCGATGCCAATCTTGCCGCCGAAGCGCGGTTGCCAGCGCCAGTCGCTCACCGTATACCCGGCGTGCGCCGACGCCGACCAGGCGCGGATGTCACGCTGTTCTGCGCTGCCGAACTGCCAGGCGGCCTCATTGTCCCAGTCGAATCCCTGCGCCGCGCCGAAAATGCGTGCGCCGACGGTATAGCGCCGCTCTTGCCCGCTGAGCTGCGCGTAGTGGGCATCGTTATCCTCAAAGCCGAAGGTGTAGAGATCGAGCGCGGAAGCCAGCGCGGCCAGCGGCGTGGTGCCGTACAGCCCCCACACCTTTTGGCTGTTGTCGGTATCGTCGTCGAAACTGCCGGTTTTAAGGGTGACGGGATGGCCGATAAAGGCGTCGAGGCGGTTTTTATCCTTGGCCCAGCTGGCGCGGACGGCGTCGAAAGAACGGCGCACGTTGGGGCCGTCGCGGGTGCCCATCAGGTGTAGCGAACCCAGCGCAATCTCCTGGCGGCCGACCCGCAGGGTGCCGAGGCCGTAGGCGGTGGGCAGTTTTAAGTCCACATAGCCCTGACCGAGATAGGCATGATCTTCGTCGGTCGGCTTGCGCCCGCGATCGCGCGGCGTGGCCAGTGACGATCCCAACTGAACATAGGCGCCAAAGTTGTCGCCATAGTCGAGGCGTGCGCCAATCAGCAGGCGCTGCATGAAGGTATCGTCGCGTCCGCCGCTCAGATCCCGTTGATCCGTCCATTCATAGCGCTCGCGCAGTGAACCGTCGAAAGACAGGGTGGCCGCATCGCCCAACGGGATGTTTTTCCAGGGGGACGCGGCGGGCTCCGCCGCCAGGGCAGGGAGCGTGGAGAACAGCAACAGTGCGGGGAGCGTGCGTTTCATCATAGATATCCGAAGAAAAAAGCGCGCCGCAGCGCGCCTTGGGTTTATTTAGCTGCCTGGTGAATTTCGGCGATGTAGCCGCCGGGGAAACGCACCAGCGCCGAGGCGCGGCGCTCCGCCGCCGTCGAACGCCACAGCACCTGCGCGCCGCTGGCCGTCGCTTTGGCCAGCGTGGCCGGCAGATCGTCGACGCCATAGCCGGTGCGCTCATGGCCGAACGGATAAGGCAGATGCCCGTCGGTGACGAAAATGCGCGTTTTGCCGAAGCGGGAGTCCAATTCGATCTGGCGGATCTTGCCGTTGTCGCTGCGGCCGATCGCCGTGTCGCTGACCAGTTCGTCGCTCACGACCTTGCCGTGCGAGAACGCCTGGTAGCTTTTCAGGAAATCGTCGACGCGGTAGGCGGAGAGATACAGGCGGTTTTCCGGCACGCTCAGCAGAGGCTTGTAATTAGGCGCCTTGGTGTGCCAATAGAGCTGCATGTTAACGCCGCCGGGCCACTGGATCACCGCGTCGCGGCCGATCGGATCGTCGAAAGACGCAACCTGCACATCGGCGCCGGCGGCCCTGGCTTGGCGGATGGCGGCGTCCATATCCCTGACCAGAAAACCGTTGCGCTCGGTGCCGAACGGGTGCGGGATCGGCGTTTTGAAATCGAACACCGAGAAGCTGCCGGCCGGCGTCAGTATCAGCTGGGAGTAAGTTTCGCTCGGCGTGGGCGTGACGTTGACCAGCACGCGTTCGGTGCTGGTACCGCCGAATGTTTTCAGAATGCTGTCGACAAAGGCATCCATCTTGCCGCGTTCGACGTAAACATGGGTGGTGTCATATTGCGGCCCTACGGCGAGAGACGCCGTATCGGCCGCCCAGGACATTGCCGGGAGCAGCAGCGCAAGGGCCGATATCCTCAGCCGACGAGAAGAAATACCGATAATATGTTGCATGATGACCTCCAGGTAGCGGTTATTTTCCTGAGTAAAGTGTGATTCCCTATGACCTTTCCCGTCGGTTAAAAAATAAAAGCTAAAAACGCAATGCGCGTCGTGAAACATTAAATAAGGGCGAAATTCTGGCGCCTAAGCGAATATCGCGAAGGTGCAGAACCTCTCTTTTTATTGGCATAAAAACGATGAGGTGCCTTTGCCGGCTAAGCCCGCTGTTGCTAAGGAACGGCGAGGGTCATAAGGCCCGCCTCGCCGCGCGCTGAGGCGAATCGAGGATAATCCATAACGGTGTTCTCCTGGATGGGATATATCGCATTAGCCAGCTGAGTTTACGGTCTTCATTGCCGTCTAAATATAAATACAGCATTAAAAGAATTGCCGCCCATCAAATTTTTATATGACTTGTTGAGTAAATGCGAATAAGCGGGAAATAAAATATAACGGCGCGTGCTAAGGCCGGCGTTGAGCGGAGGCGGTGTTGATCTCGGGAGGAAAAACGGCCTGCCGAAGCAGGCCGTTGCGGGGAGTTTACGCCAGATCGAAACGATCGAGGTTCATCACTTTGTTCCAGGCGGCGACGAAGTCGTGGGCGAACTTCTCCTGCGCGTCGGCGCTGCCGTAGACTTCGGCCAGCGCGCGCAGCTGCGCGTGTGAACCGAACACCAGATCGACGCGGGTGCCGGTCCATTTGACCGCGCCGCTGCGGCGATCGCGCCCTTCGAACAGGCCGTCCTCACTCACCGGGTGCCAGGTGGTGCCCATGTCGAGCAGGTTGACGAAGAAGTCGTTGGTCAGCGCCTGCGGCCGCTGGGTGAATACGCCGTGCGGCGTGCCGCCGACGTTGGCACCGAGTACCCGCAGCCCGCCGACCAGCACCGTCATTTCCGGCGCGGTCAGGGTCAGCAGCTGCGCCTTGTCGACCAGCAGCGTCTCGGCCGGCACGCGGTATTTGCCCTTCAGGAAGTTGCGGAATCCGTCGGCGAGCGGCTCCATCGCCTCGAAGGAGTCCACGTCGGTCTGCTCCTGCGAAGCGTCCATGCGGCCCGGCGCGAACGGCACCGTCAGGGCCAAACCGGCGTTCTTCGCCGCCTGTTCCACGCCTGCGGCGCCGGCCAGTACGATCAGATCCGCCAGCGAGACGCGCTTGCCGCCGGCCTGCGCATCATTGAAGGCGCGTTGGATACTCTCCAGCTTGGCCAGCGTCGCGGCGAGCTGCGCAGGTTGGTTGACCGCCCAGTCTTTTTGCGGCGCCAGGCGAATGCGCGCACCGTTGGCGCCGCCGCGTTTGTCGGAACCGCGGAAGCTCGAAGCGGAAGCCCAGGCGGTGGAGACCAGTGCCGATACCGGCAGACCGGAAGCCAGCACGGCGTTTTTCAGCGCGGCGATGTCCTGCTCGTCGATCAGCGGATGATCGACCGCCGGGATCGGATCCTGCCAAATCAGCTCTTCCTGCGGCACTTCCGGGCCGAGGTAGCGAGGGCGCGGCCCCATATCGCGGTGGGTCAGCTTGAACCAGGCGCGGGCGAAGGCGTCGGCCAACTCTTCCGGATGCTCATAGAAGCGGCGCGAAATCTTCTCGTAGGCCGGATCGAAGCGCAGCGAAAGGTCGGTGGTCAGCATGGTCGGGCGGCGTTTCTTGTTCGGATCGAAGGCGTCGGGAATGGTTTCACCGATGTCTTTCGCCACCCACTGGTGCGCGCCGGCCGGGCTTTGGCTCAGTTCCCATTCGTATTCGAACAGGTGGCGGAAGAAATCGTGGTTCCACTGGGTTGGGGTGGTGGTCCAGGTGACTTCCAGGCCGCTGGTGATGGCGTCTTTGCCGACGCCGGTGCCGAAGGTGCTGTGCCAGCCGAGGCCCTGCGACTCCAGCCCGGCCGCTTCCGGATCGGCGCCGACGTGAGACGCCGGGCCGGCGCCGTGGGTCTTGCCGAAGGTGTGGCCGCCGGCGATCAGCGCCACGGTTTCTTCGTCGTTCATCGCCATGCGGGCGAAGGTTTCACGGATGTCGCGCGCGGCGGCCACCGGATCGGGGTTGCCGTCCGGGCCTTCCGGGTTGACGTAGATCAGGCCCATCTGCACCGCCGCCAGCGGGTTCTCCAGGTCGCGGTCGCCCGAGTAGCGGCTGTTTGGCCCGCCGCTCAGCTCCAGCCAGATCTTCTCCGAGCCCCAGTAGACGTCGTCCGGCTCCCAGGTGTCGGCACGGCCGCCTGCGTAGCCGAAGGTTTTGAAGCCCATCGATTCCAGCGCCACGTTGCCGGTCAGGATAATCAGGTCGGCCCAGGAGATGTTGCGGCCGTATTTCTGTTTGATCGGCCACAGCAGGCGGCGCGCCTTGTCGAGGCTGACGTTGTCCGGCCAGCTGTTGAGCGGGGCGAAGCGCTGCTGGCCTTCGCCCGCGCCGCCGCGGCCGTCACCGATGCGGTAGGTGCCGGCGCTGTGCCAGGCCATGCGGATGAACAGGCCGCCGTAGTGGCCGAAGTCCGCCGGCCACCATTCCTGCGAGTCGGTCATCAGGGCGTGCAGATCCTGTTTGACCGCCGCCAGATCGAGACTGTTGAAGGCGTCGGCGTAGTTGAAGTCTTTATCCATCGGATCGGACAGGGGGGAGTGCTGATGCAGCGGTTTCAGGCTGAGCTGATTGGGCCACCAATCCTGATTGGTGGGGCCGTTCTGCGGTGCGGGCTGCTTGCCGCCCGAAAACGGGCATTTGCTTTCAGTTGTCATAATGCGCTCTCTGCTTCCGTAAGGGTGCTCCAGCCGCCGGGCGTGGAGCGGTTAACAAGGCATGCGGGTAAGGCCTGCGTCGGGTGTTGCGCTAAATAACTGAACTCAATGGAATCACATCGCCCCGGCCGCTAACGGGCAAAGGGCGACTCATGGCTAAGCTTAGTCAGCGGCGGCGGAGAGATAAAATAGGAATGATTGAATACTGTGATAGCTTGCGGCGATTCATGGCTGTGTTATTGATAGTCAGCGCGGCGCTCTATCGGCGCCGCAGCATCACCTTGAGCACCGCGTCTGCCAGCCTGCCGAACGGCGCGCGCAGCAGATCGGTGAAGCGCCAGCGGCTTTGGATAAAGACGCCCTTGGCATGGCTCAGCGCCCGGAATCCTTCGATGCCGTGACAGGCCCCCATGCCGCTGGGGCCGATGCCGCCGAACGGCAGATCGTCCTGGGCAAAGTGCAGCAGGGTGGCGTTGACGCTGACGTTGCCGGAGGTGGTGCGTGCCAGCAGCCTGTCCTGCAGCGTGCCGCCTGGGCCAAAGTAGTACAGCGCCAGCGGGCGCGGCCCGGCGTTGATAACGTCGATCGTTTCATCAAAGGCGGTGTAGGTGCGCACCGGCAGCAGCGGCCCGAAGATCTCCTCTTGCATGATCCGGCTGTCGTCGGGGGCGCCGACGATCAGCGTGGGGGCGAGGGTTTTCGGCCGTTCCACCGCCGAGTCCGGGCGGTGGCCCACCGGAACGATCCGCGCGCCCCGCGCCTGGGCGTCGGTGAGCAGATCCTGCAAACGGTGGTAGTGCCTGTCGTTGATGATGGCGCCGTAGTCATGGCTCGTCGGCCCGTCGGGGTAAAACGCTTTGACCGCCGCGTCGTAGAGCGCGATGAAGTTTTCCACATCGTCCTGATGGATCAGCAGGTAATCGGGTGCGATGCAGGTTTGGCCCGCGTTCGACAGCTTGCCGAACGCCAGGCTGTTAACGGTTCTGGCGTTAACCGCGCCGGGCGCCACCACTGCGGGGCTTTTGCCACCCAGCTCGAGCGTCAAGGGCACCAGATTTTTACCGGCCGCCTGCATGACCTTACGGCCGATCGCCGTGCTGCCGGTGAACACCAGGTGATCGAACGCCAGCTCACTGAACCCGGCCCCGACGTCCGGCCCGCCGGTCACCACGGCGACCTCATCGGCGGGAAACAGCGCCGCCAGCATCGTTTCGATAAGCTGGCTGGTGTGCGGCGTGAGCTCCGAAGGTTTCAACATCACGCGGTTGCCGGCGGCCAGGGCGGTGGCCAGCGGGATGAAGGTCAACGAGAAGGGATAGTTCCACGGCGCCATGACGCCAATCACGCCCTTGGGTTGATACTGCACGTAGGCGCGCCCGGCCTGGTACGGCAGGGCGACGTGGCGGCGCTCCGGCTGCATAAAGCGTTTCAGATTGCGCAGCAGGTAATCGATCGCCTGAACGGTGACCAGAATCTCCAGGATGTCGGTTTCGTAAGGCGAACGGTGGCCGAAGTCTGCGCTGACGGCCGCCGTCAGCGCGCCGCGCTGGGCCAAAATGGCGCTCCGCAGGCGGCGCAGGGCGGCCTTGCGCTGAGCGATCGTCGGTGCGCTGTCGCGCAGGAAGGCATGACGTTGGGCGGCAAGCCGTTGCTCCATCGTCATGAGGATGTCATCTCCCTGCACTTGAATTCTCCTGATGCCGAGTGAAAGCGGGAATGCGGTTTGCCGAATCGTGTTTGACCTTAAAGTGAACTTTAAACCTATACTCGTTAAACGATCAACGCAAGATCGTCGGCCAACCGGGATGAGGGAGCCAGAGATCCCGGCGCCGCGCGCAGTATAAACCTTCTTTTTTAACCAAAGTGTAAATGGGAGAAACGACATGGGTTACGTAACGACCAGCGATGGCGTCGAGATTTTCTACAAGGATTGGGGCCCCAAAAACGGCAAGGTTATCTATTTTCACCACGGCTGGCCGCTGTCCAGCGATGACTGGGATGCCCAGATGCTGTTCTTCGTGAACAAAGGGTTCCGGGTCGTCGCGCACGATCGCCGCGGCCACGGCCGCTCCAGCCAGGTGTGGGAAGGGCACGACATGGACCACTACGCCGATGACGTCGCCGCGGTGGTAAAACACCTCGGCGTACAGGGTGCGATGCACGTGGGCCACTCGACGGGCGGCGGTGAGGTGGTGCGCTATATCGTGCGCCACGGCGAGGACAAGGTGTCCAAAGCGGTGTTGATCAGTGCGGTGCCGCCGCTGATGGTAAAAACCGACGCCAATCCGCAGGGCACCCCCAAAGCGGTGTTCGATGATTTCCAGGCGCAGCTGGCCGCCAACCGGGCGCAGTTCTATTACGACGTGCCCGCCGGCCCGTTCTACGGTTATAACCGCCCGGGCGCCAAACCGTCGGAGGCGATTATCTGGAACTGGTGGCGCCAGGGCATGATGGGTGGCGCCAAGGCACACTACGACGGCATCGTCGCCTTCTCGCAGACCGATTTCACCGAAGATCTCAAGAAGATTGCCATTCCGATGCTGGTGATCCACGGCGACGACGATCAAGTGGTGCCTTATCAGGACTCCGGCGTGCTGTCGGCCAAGCTGGTGCAGAACGGCACGCTCAATACCTATAAGGGCGCGCCGCACGGCATCCCGACCACCCATGCCGATCAGGTCAACGCCGATCTGCTGGCGTTCGTGAACAGCTAAAGACTCAACGCGTCGCGAGCCTCGCCCTTCACCGGGCGGGGCTTTTTATTGGCTGCGGGAGAGCGGATCACCAATGATAGCTGATGCCCATATCGAGCTTGTCCGACGCATCGACGCCGGGCGTGTGCTGCGAAAGGTTATTGAATTCATAGTTAATAAACACCTGCATATTGCTGTTGAGCAACCAGGTGACCCCCAGCTCCTCATAGTTCAATAAGTCCATGTTCCGGCCTGCCCGGGTCTGTATCAAACGGGTATAGCCGATGTTGGGTTGGATGTGGTCCGTCAGCCGATATTTGGCGAGCGCTTCATAACTTGACGCCGAACCGCGGTTAGCGGTTTGTTGCGGGCTGATGGCGTTGTCGCTTTGGGTGAACACGGCCGCAAGATAGATTTTTTTCGACGCATAGAGAACCCCTTCGGCCAGCGTATCGATGCGCCGGCGATAGCCGGCGGCGCGTTGTTGCCGCTGCGTGGTTTGAGACGCCGAGGCGGCGGCGATGAGGCTGAGCGTCGGCGTCAGCGCATAACGGAACGAGGCACCGAATCCGTTGCCGTTTTGTTTGCCCGGCGCTTGCCGTTCGTCGCCGTCTTTGAACTGGTATTGCAGCGCGAGGGCGGCGCGCCGCTGAAACAGGCTGAAAGTTTGGCGGTAGGTGAGCAGGTTATGCGCCCGGCCGCGCATAAAGTTGTCGATATAGTTGTAGGCCATCTCTCTAAACAGCGGAGAGCGATCGGTCAGGGCGGTCACATCATAAAGCACGCCCCAGTTGCGGCCGATATCGAGGCTGCCCAGGGCGGCGTTTTGCACGCCGATATAGGCGAGCCGGGTGCTGTTGCGCGTCGCGTCGGCGAAGCTGACGGTATATTCCCAGTGGGCGTAGGCCTGCCAGCGCGGCGCGATCTTTTTTTTGCCTATCAGGCCGAAATAGAGGTAGCTGCGGTCGCCGTCGTCGCGTTCGTTTTGGCCGCTGTAGCGTCTGGCGATAATCGTGCCGTAGAAATTCAGGCTGTTTTGCTGCGATCCCGTCAACGACACGGCGGAGGCGCCGCACGGCAACAAGGCCAGCAGGGGGAAAAGCATGCCCGCCGAAAAATTACGAGGATTGCGTTTTATCATGATGGCACCGTCCCTGTGCGCGGCAAGCCCGTGAGCTTGCCGCCCCGGCGAAGCTTAAGCGTGCGTTTCGCGTTTAAAGTAGCTGACGATCCCCTGAGCGATCGCCGTGGCAATTTTATTTCTGAAGGCGGGGGTGCCGAGCAGCCTTTCTTCCTCAGGGTTGGTGATGAAAGAGGTTTCCACCAAGACGGAAGGAATATACGGGGACTTTAAGACCACGAAGGCCGCCTGTTCGGTATTTTTGGCATGCAGATGATGGATGGGCGCAATATGTTGAATCAGGTGCGAGCCCAGCGCCAGGCTTTCTTTGATCGTTTCCGTCTGCTCCAAATCAAACAGTATCTTCTGCAAATAGCGGTCTTTCTTGATGACGTTAGGGCCGGCGAGATCGTCCGCCGCGTTTTCACTGTTCGATAAGTATTTCGCCATCGCGCTGCTGGCGCCTCTATTGGAAAGCGCAAAGACCGACGCGCCGCAGGCGCTGGGGCAGGTAAAGCCGTCGGCGTGGATGGACATGAAAAGATCCGCGCCATGCCGGTGCGCGATCTCCACCCGATCGTAAAGCGGAATAAAAACGTCGCTGTCGCGCGTCAGGCGGGCATCGATGCCGTGTCGATCGAGCTGTGCACGCACATTTCTGGCGATCTCCAGAACGACATGTTTTTCCAGCGAACCGGTGTGGCCAATGGCACCAGAGTCGATGCCGCCATGACCGGGATCCAACATCACCAGGAATCTTTTTCGCGCCCCGTGAGGGCCGTTCTGCTTTTTGGGGCGTGGCAGGCCGTGGGCGTGAGCCAGCGGGGAAACGGCGCCGTTCAGCGCCAGGGCCGCCAACCCTGCCAACATCATTCTGCGGCGAGATAACCGGGTGTTCAAAAGGTCCGTCTTAGCCATAAGGGTAACCAGCATAAAAGGAAAGGGTGTTTTTGTTATAACATAACAATTCCGTGCGTCGGCGGGGTTGTCTGTTAGCGGCTGTTACTTTTAATGTCATTCCTTAAATTCACTGGCTTTTTATACTGCATTTATTTTGTTTATTGAATGTTCGTATTGCTATTCATTTGTTTTGCATTTGTTAATTCTTATTTTGACACACTATTTAATCTAATATTTCAAATGAGATTTATTCTCCTCTTTAATTGATATGTTATAACGTAATTACTAAAACGGATAAAAAACGGGGTCTTTGCCGCCGGCATGAAGCCACTCACGTTTTTGGAGCGTTAACATGACTTTTAAACACCAGGAAAAAGAGACATTAAATATATTCGCCGTTCTCGCGGTCTCGTTAAGCACGGTTATCGCCATGCTCGACAGTACCATCGCCAACGTGGCACTGCCGGTGATCGCCAAAGATTTCGGCGTCTCCGAATCGGCCTCCATCATGATTATTAATGCCTACCAGTTTGCCGTCGTTGCCTCTTTGATGCCCTTCGCGGCGCTGGGCCGCGCGGTAGGCAATAAAAAGATCTTTATAGCCGGGGTGGTGCTGTTCGCTTTTTCATCCTTGGGCTGCGCGCTGTCCACGACGCTGGAGATGCTGACGGCATTCCGGGTGATACAGGGCTTCGGTGCGGCGGCGGTGCTCAGCGTCAATGCGGCGCTGATCAAGGAGATATACCCGGCAAGGCTGCTTGGGCGCGGCCTGGGCATAAACGTGATGGTGGTGTCGGTTTCCGCCGCCGCCGGGCCATCCATCGCCTCGGCGATACTTTCTCAAACGAGCTGGAACTGGCTGTTTACCATTAATGTTCCCATCGCCTGCCTGTCGCTGCTGCTGAGCGTGATATTCCTGGGTTCCCGCGAGCGGCGCAGCGTTGGGTTCGACAGCGGGGGCGCCCTGTTGGTGTTTGTGCTGTTTATCGCTTTCTCGCTCAGCACCATGAGCATGACCACTCACCATCTGCCGGCGGCGGCGCTGAGCTTTGCGGTATTCGCCGGGCTGGCCGGGTTGCTGTACATCAATCAAAAAAGAAAGGCCGACGCCGCGCTGATCCCGATCGCGATGCTGCATAACCCGACGCTGTCATTGTCTTTGCTGATGTCGATGCTGTCCTACAGCACCCAGCTTTTGGCCTATGTTTCGCTGCCTTTTTATTTTCACAACGTTCTGCAAAGAAACGTGGTGGAAATCGGTCTGTTGCTGACCGCCTGGCCGCTGGCCACCATGGCGTCTTCGCTAATTTCCGGCGATTTGGCCAAGAAGTACGATCCCAATCTTGTTGCCCTCTCGGGCCTTGCCTGTCTGCTGGCAGGCATGCTGCTGATGGCCAATCTGCCGAGCGATCCGTCGAATGGGGCGATCGTATGGCGCGTGGCGCTGTGCGGCATCGGTTTCGGCCTGTTTCAATCACCGAACAACCTGTTGATCATGACGTCGGTCTCCCATGAAAACAGCAGCATCGCCAGCGGCCTGTTGGGCAGTTCCCGGCTGATTGGGCAAATCGTCGGTTCGGCGTTGGTGGCGATTTTCTTCAACATGCGGGGTGCGCAAGCGACGAACATCAGTTTAATGGCGGGGGCGGCATTCTCGTTCCTTTCTCTGGTCGTGAGCTATATGCGCTTCAAGTCCGCCGTTACGTTAAAAACCAGTAAATAGAAGCACGAGGTTTCCCATGCGATTTATCCCATTAGTACCGTTGGTTATCGGCATGGCGGCGTTTTCCCTTGCCGGCTGCACGACCTACCACGACGTGGCGTTGCAACAAAAAGAGACGGGGCTCAATAGCCAATATTACCTGCTGCAGCCGCCGGTCTATGTCGGCGACCGGTTGAAATATGGTCTGAAGGACGGCAGCGGCGGCGAGTTGACGGTAGCGAAGGTTGAACCGAAAGACCTGGTCGCCGACAGCGGAAAAATCATTCCCCTGTCGCAGCTCTCTTTCCTGCAACGAAAAGACCTTTCCACAGGAAAAACCGCCGCGTTGGTCGGCGGCGGCGCGGTCGCCACCACGGCAATCGTCTTTGTGGCCGGGATAACCATCATGGCCGCCGGCATCGCCGCGTCGGCCTAACGCAGCCCATCGCCGCACGCCGCCGAGCGTGCGCACAGGAGGCACCATGTGCGTCACAGTGAAATTTATCGCCACCGCGCTGCTGGCAATATTCGCCTTGCCGACGGCGCCTTGCGCCAGCGGCAGTCAGCCGGCGGCGGCCGAACGGCCGCAGAGCGCAGCGGTGCAAAAGTTGCCTGGCCACTATCAGCGGATCGTCATCACCGGCAACTGCCCCTTCGGCGTGATCCTGGCGAACGAGGCGGCCTACCGGCACGTCGTCGGCGTGGGGCCCTGGGCGTTCATGCATGCCGATATGCATGTGTTGAAGGACATGAAGCCTGACATCGGCAGGATCACCTCCGCCTTCATCAATAAGGACTACCGGGTCAACATGGAGTCGTTAATGAATCTACGGCCCGACATTATTTATTACTACGGCAAAAGCCAGGACGATCGGCTGGAAAGGGCGGGCGTGATGACCGTCGATCTGGATGCCGGCGGGAAGACAAAGTACCAACCGATGGTCACCCAGATGTATTGGGAAAATACCTTCGCCGACACGCTCGGCCTGCCGCGCACGCACAAATTCAAAGATGCCTGGGAAAAGACCCTGAAGCAGATCCGCCCCTATGCCGCAGCCATCCGCGCGCAGCACGTCAGGGCGTTGTATCTCGAAGAAAGCGACGGCAGGCAGCTGAAGGTGAGCGGCCCGCATACCTACGGCGACACCTACCTGAAAATGGCCGGCATGGACAACGTCGCCGGGGATTTGCCGGTGAAAGGGGATGCCGGCAGGTACATCAACGTTTCGATGGAGCAGATCATGGCCTGGGACCCGGATGTGATTTTCGTGGTTTTCGGCAGCGCTAAAGCGCTGCTGCACGGGGGGATCCCCGGCCAGGCCTGGGAGACGCTCAGGGCGGTAAAAAACGGCAAGGTTTTCTCGACGCCGATGGGCATTCATAACTGGGGGGGCCTGTCGGCGGAAACGTCACTGCTGCCGCTGTTTATGATCAACCGCTATGCCCCTGAAGACATTAGCGACAAGACGCTGCGGGAGGAGACGCGCCGCTATTATCAGACGATGTTCTCCTATGCGATCCCGGACCGTTTGTTGGATGAGGTGCTGGCACAGCGCTAGCACCACGGTTGAATTGCGTTAGTGGGTTGGAGGAGCTTGGGGATGCCGGGCAGAGGAAAATATATGGCGATCATGGTAGGGCTGTTTTTAGCCTTGTGTGTGGTTGCCGTCGCATCACTGTTTGCCGGCCGTTACGCCTTGTCGGCCCATGACGTGCTGCTGATTTTATGGCAGGGGAACATGCCGGGGGAAAACCAGGCCCACTATTCGGTGATTTTTAACCTGCGTGCGCCGCGGGTGGTGGCGGTGATGCTGGTGGGCGGCGGGTTGGCAGTCGCCGGCGCGACCTTTCAGGCGGTGCTGAAAAACGCGTTAGCCAGCCCGGACGTGCTGGGCACGTCTTCCGCCTCCGCCTTTGGCGCTGCGCTGGGCATTTTATTGAGTTTGCCTTTTGCCCTGAGTTCCCTGCTGTCGTTTCTTTTCGGCGTGGTGAGTTTGTTGCTGGTGCTTGGCATCTGCCGCCTGAAACGCCGGCAGGATGCGCTGACGACGATCCTGTCCGGCATGATTACTGCATCGGTGTTTATCGCGTTTGTCTCGGCCATCAAATATGTCGCCGATCCGCAGGATACCTTGCCTGCCATTGTCTTCTGGCTGATGGGCAGCTTCGCTTCGGTGGCGAAAGCGCAGGTCTATTGGCTGATCCCGCTGTTTGCGGCGTGTTACCTGACTATCTACCGGCTCAGGTGGAACATGAACATTCTCTCGCTGGGGGACGACGAGGCGCGCATTGCCGGCCTGAATCCGCCCCGGCTGAAGATCCTATTGCTGATCGCCGCCTCTCTGCTGGTTTCCGCCTCGGTGAGTTTGGCCGGCGTGGTGGGGTGGGTTGGCTTGGTTATCCCCCATTTGGTGCGAAGCGTGCTGGGATATAACCACGGCCGACTGATCCCGGTCTCGGCGCTGAGCGGCGCGTTGTTTTTGCTGGTGATAGACAATATCGCCAGAGGCGCCACCTACGCAGAAATTCCAATCGGCATCCTGACCGCGCTGATCGGCGCGCCGCTTTTCGCCACGCTTTTTATTCTGGGGAATCGATATGATCACCGCTAGCCGGCTAGCCTTTGGTTTCAAGGGGCGGGAGCCCATTTTCGACAACGTCAGCTTCGAGCTTAAGCGCGGCGAGATCCTCAGCGTGCTGGGCCCGAACGGCGCCGGCAAAACGACGCTGCTGAGAAATATTGCGGGCCTGTGTCGGCCCAGCGCCGGCAGGTGCGAGATCGGCCGCGTCGATAATCGAGAGGCGCGCCTGGCCTACGTGCCGCAGGCGAAAACACCACATTTTTCCTATGGCGTACTCGATTTTGTCACTTTCGGCTGCGCCCGCCATGCGGGATGGTTCGCCGGGCCGCGTCGGCAAGATTTCACCAGGGCGCAGGCGGTGTTGCACGCGCTGGAGATCGCGCCGCTGGCGCAGAAAAATATCAACCAGATCAGCGGCGGTGAACTGCAGATGTGTTATTTCGCCAAGGCGCTGGTGGCAGATCCCGACGTCATGATCCTCGACGAACCGGAATCGAATCTGGATTTTTACAATCAGGCCAAAATGATCGAGATGCTGTGGCGCCTCGCCAAAGAGCGGCAGATGACGATCGTGCTGAATACGCATTTCCTCAATTACGCCGAACGCATCTCCGACAAGTGTTTACTGATGGCAAAACGGCAGTCGCTGTTTGGCGTTAAAAGCGCTGTGCTGCGGGAAGATATCCTGGAGCGCTATTTCCGGGTGCCGGTCAGAAAATGCCGCTATGAACACCAGGGCGCCAGCGAAGAAACCTTTATTATCGCTCTACGCAATCTCGCCTGAGTTTCGGCTGCAAGGATTGCTTGAGGGATATCCCTCATTGCGGCCCCGCCGGCGGTTATTTAAGCTGAAAGGGCAACGCAACGGTGAATATGGAGATAATCATGACTGATTCAGTGTCCAACGATCGTAATCCCACCCCGGATGTGGCGGAAGACAACGCGTTCTTCCCATCACCTTACTCCCTCAGCCAGTACACCTCGTCCAAAACCGACTTCGCGGGCGCCAGCTACCCGAACGCCTATCGCGGCGGCAAGTGGAAGGTGCTGATGATCGCCTCGCAGGAGCGCTACCTGCTGATGCAAAACGGCAAGTTCTTCTCCACCGGCAATCACCCGGTCGAGATGCTGTTGCCGATGCATCACCTGGATCTGGCCGGTTTCGAGATCGACATCGCCACGCCGTCCGGCGATCCGGTGAAGCTGGAGATGTGGGCGTTCCCGCAGGAAGACGACGCGGTCAAGGCCACCTACGAGAAGTACCGCAGCCAGCTCAAGCAGCCGAAAAAGCTGACGGAGGTGGTGAAGGATCTGGATGGCGGCAACTACCTCGGCGTTTTCATCCCCGGCGGCCACGGCGTGCTGAATGATATCCCGTTCAGCGAAGAGGTGAAAAAGACCCTGCACTGGGCGCACGACAACGATCGCTACGTGATTTCGCTGTGCCACGGGCCGGCCGGTTTGCTGGCGGCGGGCATCGACGAGAGCAAAGAGGATTTCCTCTATCGCGGTTATGAAATGTGCGTGTTCCCGGACTCGCTCGATACCGGCGCCAACATCGACATTGGCTACATCCCCGGCCCGATGCCCTGGCTGGTGGGCGAACGCCTGCGCGAGCGGGGCGTTAAGATCGTTAACGCCGACATTACCGGCAAGGTGCATAAAGATCGGCGCCTGCTGACCGGCGACAGCCCGCTGGCTTCCAACAACCTCGGCAAGCTGGCGGCGGAGACGCTGCTGGCCGACGTCGCCGTGCGATGAGCGACGAGATCGCGCAGCGCGCTTTCCAGACGGCGCTGGCGATGGACCACGAGCGAACCTTGTCCGCCATTCAGGGGCGGGTTCGCGCCTTCGCCGCGCCGTTCGGCTTCGATCGCTTTGTGCTGTTTTCCGCTTCCGCCGCGGCGGAGGCGGGGATCGAGCATATCTATTGGGTCGAGGGCGACTGGTTCGGCGACGGCGAGGCCGTCGATGCGCTGACCTACGTGCGGCACTGCCCGGTGACCCGGCATATGCTGCGGGTCAGCGAGCCGTTTTTCTGGACCAAGAACCGGGCGCAGCAGGGCGAGCGCTACCGGATTGTACGCACGCCGCGCGGCGCCGGCCTGCACGGCGTGCAGATCCCGGTGTTCGGCCCGGCCGGTTTGGAGGGTGCCGTCAGCCTGGGGGGCGATCGCATCGACGCCTCGCCGCCGGCGCGGCTGGCGCTGTCGCTGGTGGGCACGGCGGCCTTTCAGGCGGCGCGGCGGCTGTTCGCACCGGCGGCCGGCGAGGGAGAGAGCCGGCTGTCGGCGCGCGAGCGCGAGGTGCTGAGCTGGACCGCCATCGGCCGGCGGCAGGCGGATATCGCCGCGATGCTCGGCCTGTCTGAACGCACGGTGGAAAACCACCTGCGGCGCATTCGCCAGCGCCTTGGCGCCGCCACCACCGCGCAGGCGATCAGCGTGGCGATCCGCCTGGGGGAAATCGCCCCCGAGAGCCGTTAGCCCGTCGCCATTTGCCGCAGCAGCCACTCACGCAGCGCAATGATATCGGGGCGCTGCGCGGTTTCTTCGGTGGCCACCAGATAATAGTTGGCGCCGGGTAACGCCGTCTCGAACGGCGCGGCCAGCACGCCGCGCTGCAATAAATCGCGCGCCAGCAGCCGGCTGGCGATCACCACTCCCTGGCCGGCCACCGCCGCCTGCAGCGCATGCGTCTCATCGCTGAAGGTCAGCCCGGCTTCCACGTTCAACCCTTCCGGCCCGTAGCGCCGCCGCCAGTTTTCCCAGGTCGGCGAGTCGGCGGGCACCTGCCGATGCGCCACGTGAAACAGCGTTACCCGCTGCAAATCCTCGCTGCGCTCCAGCGCCAGCGCCGGGCTGGCCACCACGATAAAGCGGTCCTCATGCAGCAGGGTGCAGTGCAGATCGCTTTCCGGCGTTTCACGGTAGCGAATGGCGACGTCCACGGTGCGCTGGTTGAGATCCACCCGCTCGACGCTGGTGTGCAGGCGAAGATCGATGGCGGGAAACTCCGCCTTGAAATCCGCCAGGCGCGGCACCAGCCAGTGGGTGAGAAAATTGGAGGTGGTGGTGACGGTCAGCGCCGGCGGCTGCTGGGCGCGGGTGATTTGGGCAACGGACTGCTCCAGCGCGGCAAAGGCGCGCTGGGTGCCGGCATACAGGATCTCGCCGGTCTCGGTCAGGCTGACGCCCTGCGCGCTGCGCTCGCACACCCGGCACTCCAACACCGATTCCAGCAGCTTGATCTGATGGCTGACCGCCGTCGCGCTGACGCCCAGCGCCTCGGCGGCCAGTTTGAAGCTGCGGCAGCCGGCCACGGCGTGGAAGGCGCGCAGCGCGCCCAGCGGCGGCAAACGGGTTTTTCTCATGGCTGAGTTATTCTCATCTAAGGCTGAAAACTATGAGTTTGTCTGACCGATTATACAAGAGATAGGCTACTGACATGTGAACAGGGAAGTGAATTTATTTCATCATTTCCATCATGTCGGGAGTGAACGATGAGCCTCTATATCAACAACGGCGCCTTAGGCGCCATGGAACACACGGGAACGGCGGCGAGCGCCTTGGCGCTCAGCGTGCCGGTGGCCGCGGGCGCCTTGCTGCTGAAGACCGAAAGCCTGCTGGGCATCGGCGCAACGCTGATGCTGCTGACGGCATTGGCGCTGGCGTTTCTCGGCGGCGCCGCGCTGGCCCGCTGGCAGCCGCTGCGGAACCGGCCTGCGCTGGCTATGCTCCGCTACGGCTTTTTGCTGGCGGCGGCGGGATGGCTATTGACGCTGCTGATGCTGTTCGGTGGCCACGACTGGCCGGTTCTGCTGGCGGGCATCGCCCTCGGCGGCCTGGGGCAGGGCGTAGCCTACCGCACGGCGGTGGGGGAGAAAACGGCGTTCGCCGTGGCGTGCCGGCTGACGACGGTGGTGACCATCGTGGCCGTGGGGGTTGCCGCTTTGCTGATTCAAACCTACGCTGCACCGGGCGCCAGAGGGAGCTGTTTCGCGCTGGCGTTGCTGGTCGATCTGGCGTTGTTGGGGGCGTTGATGGCGTGGGTTGCGGAGCGGGATAGAGGCTGAGACATTGCGGAGGGACAAGGGCCTGCTTGGGGGACGGGGCGGGCTTTTTGATTTTGGGGATTGTTGGAGTCGGCAATCTGACGGTCTGCTTTGTGCCATAGCGGACATTTCACACCTCGATGCCTGCACTATAAACAGGATCATGGTTGACCAAAGGGTTAGTCCTCACGCGTTGCTAGTGGAGCTGGTTGCACATAAAATACCCACTACCCTAATGATGCTGTTAACCTAGTCTATTAATGGAGTATGTGGTGTCGATACTAATGACTTTTATCGAGTTCATGGTGTAGTTCCTCGGAAAAAAGAACACTCGGCATAAGTATGCCAGGACTTGCGTTGAGAGAAGGACGTCCATCACATGACTACAGCAGCAGCCTTGTGCCAAATCTGCCGTTCCTCATTCAACAACCTGACCGAGCGATTCAGTTTTAAACCTTCTACTCCGTGATTAACAAATAATTTTGATTTATAGTCGTTAGTTATGAGGTGACTGACACATCCTGTCAGTTTGTTGGAGTACTATGAAGTCCAAATTCTGACCGAGATTTGATTATGGATAATTTTTCACGGCATGAGCGTTTGGCAAATCGTATTGCGCTGATTTTATTGCAGCTGTTTAAGGAAGGTGCGGTTTCGCGTCGTGAGTTGGCTGGTCGCTTTAAAGTTACGGAGAGAACCATTTATCGTGATCTAAATCGCCTGGGCGAGTTTGTCACGTGCTCTAAAGATGGGATCTATCGTATCAGCATGCAAAATGAGGCAGAAGACAAACTTCCTACGTTAGATAGTCTGAGTGAAAAAACGGGCCTGAGGGAATTACTGCCGCTGTCAGGGGAGGGTTCGTTACGAAATATACTCACGGCAATTGAATATAACCGCATTAAAATATTGCCAATTCCTCCAGAAGCATTGAGCTCTGAGTTTCAAAAAAGCACTTTTTCCAGCCTGGACAAAGCCATAAAAGAAAATTTGGTTTGCGTTATTCACTATAAAGGAAAATCCAGAACTCTCTATCCGTACCGTTTAATGAATTTAAAAGGAGTATGGTATCTGGCAGCAACGGATGCTGAATTAATGGTTAAAGCCTTTCGAGTGAGTGCGATTGAATGGCTGGATATCAAAAAAACAACGTTCACTCCAGACAGCGATATTCATGACTATCTTGATAGCGAGGACGACGCCTGGTTTAGCATAAATAAAATGGAAGTTATGGTTGAAGTCTTTCCCGATATTGCTTGCTACTTTGAGCGACGAAATATATTGCCACAGCAAAAAATTATCAGCAAATCACAGGATGGCAGATTAATTGTCACAACGCTAATTGCACATCGGGAACAACTCTTTTCTACGCTACGATTCTGGTTGCCTAACGTACGAATTCTATCGCCCGTGACTGAAGCTAATGCGTTTGTCGGACAGCTTTCTCAGTATATTGCCCAACTTACTCAAGAAAATGACCTTGTAACCGATAATGTTTTCCAGGATAACGTCTAAGGATGCACCATGATGCACGATCGCAAAAAAGCTGTAACGCAGTCGATTAGCCTCTGTCCAATCTGGCCAATGCAGGCTGCCGAAAAAATTGGACGAATGGTTGGTGAAATAAACCAGGCTAACAATATTATGTCAACCATCTCTTCCACAGCGCAAAACAATGCGATAAAAGGCGGTTTTGCTGCGGAAACCTGGCATGCAGAATCCTTCAACCTTGATGCCATTCTAAAAGATAAAGATGTACGCGCTTTTACGGATCAGTTTAAGAATACCCCGTTGGGGAAAAATCATCAGGTTCATGACATTTTAGTTATGAAGAGCGATGAGCAATTAGTAGGGGCGCAGCTTAAATATTTCCGCAATGCCGAAGAGACACAAAAAGCCTTCCGTTCCACCAAAGATGGTGTTCATCAATATCAGCACAGCGATGTATTTATCGGCCCGGCCGATCAAATTGATGGGATCAAGGATTCAGCCCAACGTACCATACTTAAAAACCAACAAAAGCGCCCGGTTGTATCGGATTCGGCAGAAAAAGTGCGTGATAAAACTGCCGCCTCCATTAAGGCTGAAGGGGTTAAATCGGCGCCGCTTAGCAAACGTGAGGCGGAAACCGTCGGGGCGGGGACACAATCGGGTAAAGATCTGCATGATAAAATGCAGGCCGGATATCTTAACAAAGCGACCATCCAACAAAGTGTGCGCGCTGCGGGTTCTGCGGCTGTGATCACCACTGTCATTGCGGGTAGCATTAATACATTCCAATATGTGCGACAGGTTAAAAATGGTGAAATCACGGTTGAACAAGCCACCGTCCAGATCCTGCAAAACACCGTCATTGCTGCCGGGGATAGCGCACTGAAAGCCGGGGTTGCCACTGCGAGCGTCAGCATCGCCGCACGCTCCTTGCCCGGTTTGTTTGCAGGTACTGTTTTTAAACGTAGTCTCGCCAATGGTGGTATCGCGGGGGCCGCGGTTTGTGCTGTGGATGTTGTACAAAATGTGGTGCTGTTTGCTGCCGGGAAAATTACAGTACAGGAACTAGAGTCTCGTACAGGTAAAGGTCTCTTCCAGACAGGGGCTGGTGTGGCTGGTGCATCTATTGGTGCGGTAGTGGGAGCGCCTGGCGGGCCGGTTGGCATGCTGGTAGGAAGCCTCATTGGCGGCTTGATCACGACCCTTGGTATGAATATCGCTTTGGATAATCACATCGAGAAAAACTTCGAACTTACCCTCGTCAATACAGAACTGGTAGTGAGTAATGGACTAGTAATGCGTGATGCGCTGAGCTATCTGCATCAATCACAAATCTATTACGCCGACTTCCATAAGGGCCTTTATTTATCTGAAAAAAATTTTTCCAGCCAGATAAAAACCATGGAAGCGCAAAGTCTTCGCTTAAAAAATATAATTAATAATCTGTAAGGAACTGAGAAATGACTGCCGAGCAGCAACAACAGATTTTCCATCAACCTTTGGAAGTGGCTGAACAGAAAGTTGTCAATGATTTGGTCAGGCAGCACAAAGCGAACGCGGCGCTTACACAACAGTTGGCATTGGATGCCTCAAAGTTGATTTCCAGTAGCCAGAATCGGTTACAAGACCAGGCGAGTAGTGGTTTTTTCAAACGGTTCCGGGGGGCTTTAAGCGGAAAAAATAATGAGAATGATCTGCTAAATCAATCAGATACTATCCAGATGCAAAAGTTAGCCTGGCATTATCTGATGCAACTCCAGCAGCAAAACCTGATCAATTCCCAGAGCATTGCCATCATTCGCAATAATTTGGGAACCATGAATGAATATATAATTGAAACGCGAGATTTTCTCGAGCAGGCAATTGATAAAATCAACCGCCGACTCGTTCATGTGGAAAACAATACCCGATTTAATAACTGGTCGTTAGATATCGAAGCGAATAAACGTCGCTATAAATCCTACCCAGATAATATTCTGGTGTTAAGCCTGGCCTATGATTTTATGCGCAGACATCAGGATGCTGAACTGGTGACGGCAGATATCAATTATCTGATCGTGACGCTCGAGAAATTAGGCGTTAACTGCGATGAAGAAGTGCGCCTGCTTGATTTCATTATTGAGCTTATCGACCAGATAGATATTATCAGTATCGATCGATACCGTTCGCTCATCGAGCTTTCGGTGGATGAACATGAAATTGACTCACATTTTATTCAAATCAATATATCTGGTATCGGCTTCAACGCTCTCTATTTTCTTTCTGAACAATATGAAAAGATCGTTTCCCTAATTGATGATGACGCGTTGTGTAACAGCGATGAAGCACGTGAGAAGCTGATATCCAGACTGTTTGGTGAAGCATTCTCAGGATTATCAACCATCTATAGCATCCGCGATCTGATTAGCGAAGTGATTGGCGGTAGTCTGGTAACTATTGATATCTATCGGGATATTAATGGATTAAATGCCACTGCACTTGAGGATACGCAGGATGAATCAGCAGAGACGTTGACGCTGGTTTCAGCTTTGCCGGATATTCATCAGCACAGCTTTCTGGACACTACAGACAGCGAAGAGAAAAAATCTCTGTATCTGCTTTTACTCGCACTGAGTATTGAAAATACTGCCTCGCTGACTAGGCAGGGGCATGAGTTTCTGGCGCTTCTTGGGGAATATGCTGGTTGTTCTGCCGTAGTGGGCGATATCACGAGTCTGGCCGATAGTCCTTATAAATATCAGGAATATCAGCAGGCGATGTTGGAACTGCTAGCCGATGATAATGCGCGCTACACCTGGCTTTTTGACGTATTCTTCTTACTGATGCTTTGTGGCAAAAAGATTGAAAATCCACAGGTGATGCGCGTACTCAGCACGCTGAAACCGGCGCAGTTTAAAGACGTTTTTCCTCACATGCAGGTGCTGCTTCAGGAAAATAACGAAGCGAAACTGCTCACCAGCGCAGCGAAACTGACTTCACTGACGCAGGGATGGATTAATATTTTCCGCTATCGCGAGTTGCGATTTAAAAATCAATTCTCGGAGGAGATAAAGCAGCTTAGTACCGCCAGTCTTGCGTGCACTATGCTGAGCTATGACATGCTGAAAGTGACGATGAAATTCGGTGATTACAGCTTCTTCCTTGGGTCGTTTGATGATGATAGCTTCTTGGGAAAAATGGGGGGCGCTGTCGGTGGTTCTGCCTTTGCACTGGGAAGAAAATCGTGTCTCTCTGACGTAAATGATTTACGTAAAAAGGCCCGTGAGTTCCTTTCGTCAAATTCCTCAGCCTTGAATAAGGCCAATGGTATCACCTCTCGCTGGGGGGGGCCGACGTTTGAATATGACAATCAAATCAGTTATTCCGATTATGAGATTGATAACTCTGCAGAAAATGAAGACTGGTATGATCAAATCAGTAAATATCAGGCGCAAATTGACGATTCACTCACGGCCTTTTCAAACGCATGTTCCGATGCTGCCGAACAGCTTGAATTGTTTGCCGGCGGTGAGTTTGATCGCTCAGTCATTCGCATCAAAGAACAGAAACATATCGAGTGGCTACGGCAGAAAGAACAGGAAAAACTCGATAAGCAATCTGTTACGGTGATGAAAGGTGGCAAAGAACACTGCTTTCGGATCGAGTGGCAGGATATCGAAAATCCTCCCTGCGACCCAGAGAATATTCGTCATATCAAGACGGATGGTCAAATTTGGCTAATCGTTGATAATGATGAATGTTTTTATCGTAGTGAGGATCGACTGAGCTGGCAGACGGTTAACCCGGATCCAGTAGAGAAAATACGTTATATAAATAAAATCATCATTGTGGAAGGTATCTGGGTGATTTTCTCCAACTCCGATTCTGGATTCTATTATTCCACTGATGCCCTGACCTGGCAGCAAAGCCAGTTTCCGGATGTGCCGAATACCTGGGATTTTAGAGTGACTGAAGATCTTTTTCATTTTAATGACCTTTGGTTATGGCGGTTTACGGAGCGTAAAGAGTATCAATATAAAGAAGAAGGTTTTTTCTTCGATTCGACGAAAACATCGACTTACGATAAGCCGGTTGTTTTTTGTACCAACAGTCTCAATGCGAAATGGCGTCGTTACGAAGATACGCCGAGTTTTAGCGAAGGGATTGAAATACAACGTCTTTTTTCACTGCCGGGTATCAATTGTTTACTGTCATTTAGCAAATATGACTGGCATTATTTATCGGTGAAGAAGCGCCCTGACACAGAATCTATTATTGAATATCATGTACCGGGTAAAAGCTGGCGAAATTGCACCTGGAATGGTGAGAAGGAGTTCTATAACGATATTGTGGTAACCCGGATGAATGATTCGCTAATGTGCTTTTATTCCCGTTATCTGCTGACTTCAGATAAAGGCTATGAATGGAAACGACACGACAGCGAGCTACACGTCGCCGACTGCTTCCACTTGTCAGAAATCAGCCTGTTCCCGTCCAGCTATAACCGGCAGATGATTTATCTAAGCCATGATGGTGTTGATTTCAAAGAACTCATGATGGATGAGGGGGACTGGCAATATCTTGCGGCTAACGAACAAGGATTGCTTAGCGTCTATTCGCCTAACTCTCACGAAACATTCTTGCGTTTCGGGACCTATATCTGGCTGTCTTAGGGAGACGATGGTATAGCAGTTTTTCTGCATGCCCAGAGTATTCGTTAGCGAACGTTGAGCACCTACTGGCTCGGAAGCAAAGCGGAAATAATTAAATCACATGATTCTGGCACAATATTCGTAACCAGTAAGTGCATACCCTGAACTCGTCAAAGTGTAATTCTCAGGGGGCGAATGACTATACCTCGTTCATCAGTGACAATCATACTTAAATCTCCCACATTGCAGGAGGTTTGAGTATGAAAATGTCACCGTGGAACAAAGAACGTATCATCGGAAAAAAAAACGCTTCAGATATCTCATATTTGGGGGATTCGAATCAGACTTGAACTAGAAGGCAAAACCCGAGGTCTAGCCCTGTTCAACATGGCTTTAGACAGTAAACTTCGGGGATGTGATCTGGTAAAACTCAAGGTATCAGATGTTGCATATGGAAGTACTGTTTCGAGCAGGGCAACGGTGTTACAACAGAAAACCGGGATCCCAGTCCAATTTAAGATAACCAAAGGGACTAGAGAGGCCGTTGCAGCACTCATAAAACTGGGCAATCTGCACAGTAAAGACTACTTATTCCAGTCTCGGGTCGGTACGTGCCAACACATATCAACTCGGCAATACAACCGAATTTTTCATGGGTGGATAGCAAAGCTTGGCCTCGAAGATTCACTTTACAGCACACATTCCATGAGAAGAACAAAACCTTACCTGATATACAAGAAGACCAAGAATCTCAGGGTGATCCAACTGTTGTTGGGCCATAAGAAACTGGAAAGCACAGTCCGTTATCTGGGCATTGAAGTGGATGATGCGTTAGATATCTCTGAATCAATAGAAGTCTAAGGTTGTCAGGACTGCAACAGCAGCCCTGTGCTAGGAGCGGACGTCTTTAAGTCCGCACGAAATTATTGAGAAAGAAGCAATTTAATTATATTGTTATGTTTAACTCACTACTGGAGAATCTTTGTTGGTGACTTTAAGTAGTTTAACGTTGTATAAATGGATGTCTAAGTCATCAAGTTCAATGTGCTTTAGGGCTAGCAAAAGTAGCGAAAGATAGAAGTATCCAAATAAAAAGTTCCACGTTGCAGCGGTAATGGTTTTTGAATTTGCAAAGATACTGTTTAAGCGTGATGCGACATTACCATGAATATTATTATTCCTAGATGCGTACAACAAACCGAATATTAAAAACTCTAATTTATCAATATCATTCGTAAACGCCGCTTTCTTCGGAGTGCTGTTTCCGGCGACATCGAACTGATCGAGTTCTGGATTATTTACTAAAATTCGCTGAAGTTCTTTTCTCACTGCACGAGTTATCATTCGTGATTTTTCCTCATCTTTAATACCAAAGTCTACACTAGTTTTATCTGTTGATTCAGAAATGGTACAAATGCTTGAGTATTTCTTTCCATAATTCCAATATAGATGGTTGTGGATCGTTTTAAATCTTTTTTCGAAAGTTTGATAAGAAGATGATATATGTATTTTTCTAATGCTGGGTAGAGTATCCTCGCTGTTTTTTATTGATATAGCCATGCCTTTTAAAATATAAGACCCTAAGAAGTTTAAGTTCTTATCTGGCAAACGTTTTACGAATTCCACCATAATTTCATTAATTGTTTTGCTCTCATGTTCTTCTGGAAGTATTGCTTTATTATCAACTTTTGAGTTAAGAAAACTGGAGATAAGTGCTAATGAATTATCAATCCCCTTGGTATCTGTCAGCCTATCACCACTAGTGTTTTGTTTGAGTAATAAATCGTTGTAGCTGTTGTTGATGGCTGTCCAAAGATATGAAAATGCCATATCAGGTCGGCGAGGTAAGCATGAGTACGAATCTATAAGTGTGGTGGCAGCAATATATGGGATTTTTTGGGGAGATGCAGCCCAAGATGCCGGATGAAGAAACTTAAAACTTTTAAACCATTGTAGAGAGTTATCTTCAGATGATGGTAATGATTTTTGGTGCTCACTCAAATTGTAGTTTGTTACAAGTTTATATAAATTTACAAGGCGTTCTTCTTCAGTCATGATTTTTCCTGATAATACATTTTTTATCCGCATCAAGCTTTGGCCCAGCCCAAACCCTGCACAAAATATTCTCTATAATATTGCAAAAACTGAGTATATGGCTGGACTATGATAATGATTTTTGTTAAAAAATCAATTTCAACTATGGCATACTAATGTCCTCTCCTCTCCTCTCCTCGCTCGCAGCGGACCTTCAGCTCAGGTAGCTTGTCCGCTTAGTGCTAAAGCGGACGTTGGCTTGAAGCGTCATTTTCTGTGATGCTCGCCAAGAGTAGCGGAGCTATAAAAAAACATTCTAGTCGGTATAATCTCTTCCATATTTTTCTTTTCGGTATCTAACACCATGAGCATGTCAGCATTACAACCGCAGATAGTTAAAGCAATGAAACCAAAACATGGAAAGGATTGGATGTTAGTCCGTGGAGACACGGTTTTCGTCCGCTTTTTAGCTCAAAATGATGATGGTAGTTCTTTTGAAGTGCAAACACCAACGAGGCCCGAAGAGAGAATTCGCATAGGGGATGGTTTGACTATCGGGTACAAGCTGCCAGTAAACCAGAAGCTCCTTTTTTCGGTCGCCGAGACGTTAGCCCAAGAAAATCATCTTCAACCTGAGCATAAAGTAGACCGCTTTCAGAATAATTGCATCTCCATGTTTTCCATTACTATAGATCACGGCAAAACTATACAAGATGAGGTCAACGAGGAATGGGTCACTCGCTTCTTTGAGCTCTTCGATGCTCATGGGATTTCGACGAATACTGGCATGGTCGATATTTATTCTGACCTATGTGTTGAGGATGGCGAAGACGTTTATCTGAGTGATGGTATGTACATGCGCCCGAACGGGACAATTTACGAACGTTGATAATGTAGGTGCGAAAGCATAAATCAACTCCCGGTTGATAGCCGGGATATCACTTAACCATATCCGACAATTAGTTCAAGTAGCCCCACTTCTTCAGGCGAATTTTCGTATTCATGACCACTCTATGATTTAGTTCGCCGCCACGCTCTGGGCTTATTTCCTCTGCTATCTCCTTCTCTCTTCATACATAGACAAAATTCCGCTTTTCGCGCATAACGAACTAAAGTTTCGCCATACCAAATAAGCCTCAGTGCGACGAAACAAATACCGAGGCAGGCTGCGCGGGCGGAATGGCGAAGTGACGCTGCATGCGTTTTATCTCCTCTGCCGGTGGCAGGCCAAACAGACGCTTGAATTCGCGGTTAAATTGCGAGGGGCTTTCATAGCCAACGGCGTAACTCGCGGCGGCGGCGGTGATTTGTTGGCGCACCATCAGCATCCGTGCCTGGTGCAGGCGTACCGATTTCACATACTGCATCGGCGGCATCTGCGTTATCGCCTTGAAATGGCTATGAAAGGTCGGCACGCTCATGCCGGCCCTCATCGCCAGCTGCGTCAGCGTTAACGGCTCCGCGTAAGCGGCATGGATGTGCTGCAACGCTTTACCGATTTTGCCAAACTGGCCCTGCAAGGCCAGCGCGGCACGCATTGCGTTGCCCTGTGCGCCTGTCAGCACGCGGAAGTAGAGTTCACGCACCCGCGCCGGGCCGAGGATTGCCGCCTCAAGCGGGTTAGCCAGGACTTCAAGTAAGCGAAGTACGGCCATTTTTACCGCGCCGTCCATGGGGCTCGACATCATGCTTTGCGGCGCGACGGGAGGATGCGGGGCGCCATGCTGTTCAATCTGCAGCATCAGTTCCGCGACAAGCTGAAAATCCAGATGCATATAAATCGCCAGCAGCGGATGTGCTGCTGACGCGTCGGTTTCCATCACAAACGGCACCGGCACCGAAACCGCCAGGTAGTGCTGCTCATCATATAAATAGGTCTGTTGACCGAAATAGCCGCGTTTGCTGCCCTGGCAGACGATCACGATCCCCGGATCGTAAAGCACCGGCGTTCTGGCAAGCGGGCGATCGGAGCGCAAAATTCGCACATCAGGCAGGGCAGTGAGGTTGTATCCCTCTTGCACCGCAAGTCTATTCATCAGGGTGATCATGTCGGACATCCCACCACCTCATAAAATCAGGCAAGAAAAAGAGAAAATACGGCCTAAAAATGCGGCAGAGCAGAGAATACCATGCAATCTTCATGGTTCATGGGAGTTCTTTTTATGGCATCTGCAAAAACGATTTTAATCACCGGCGTCAGCAGTGGCTTTGGCCAGGCGCTGGCGCGGGAAGCCCTCGCCGTAGGGCATCGGGTTGTAGGAACGGTGCGCAACAGCGAAGCACTGCAGGCTTTCGCCGCGCTCGATACGCAGCACGCTTTTGGCTATCTGCTTGATGTCACGGACGATGAACGTATTGATGAGGTGGTTGGAGAGATAGAGTCCGCCGTCGGCCCGATAGATGTGCTGGTGAACAATGCCGGTTACGGCCATGAAGGCATTCTGGAAGAATCCCCGCTTGCAGAGCTGCGCCGCCAGTTTGACGTCAATGTGTTTGGCGCGGTGGCAATGATCAAAGCCGTGCTACCGGGCATGCGCCAGCGCCGTCGCGGCCACATTATCAATATTACCTCAATGGGCAGTTTCATTACCTTGCCCGGTATCAGCTATTACTGCGGCAGCAAATTTGCACTGGAAGGGATATCAGAAACCTTAAGTAAAGAGCTTGCCCCGTTCAACCTACACGTGACCGCCGTGGCGCCGGGCTCGTTTCGAACGGACTGGGCCGGGCGTTCAATGGTACGCAGCCCTCGCTGTCTCCCGGACTATGACGCGTTATTTGAACCTGTTCGTCAGGCGCGTCAGGAAAAAAGCGGTAAGCAACTCGGCGATCCCGTGAAGGCGGCTCACGCCATGCTGGTATTGATCGAGAGCCAGACCCCACCCACGCATCTGTTGTTAGGCAGTGACGCATTAAGTTTGGTGCGGCAAAAGCTCGAGGCGTTAGGTAAGGAAATTGAACAATGGGAGCAACTTACCCGTTCAACGGATGGCTGAACGGTTTCGGGTAGGGAGAGTGCAGGGGATCATCGACGATGACCGCCCAACAGCAAAAAGCCCGCTCAGGTTTCCCTGAGCGGGCTTCTCTAAATATGGCTCCTCTGACTGGACTCGAACCAGTGACATACGGATTAACAGTCCGCCGTTCTACCGACTGAACTACAGAGGAATCGTGTGAACGGGGCGAATAATAGCGAGGTGCCGTCGGCATGTCAAAGGCGGATTACACATTCTGTGACTGTTTGCTTACAGAATGCGCAACCCGTTGAGTTTTTTGGCAGATTTAGCTCTCTGGCGCCCGCTGCAGGCGCAGCTGATAACGGTAAATGCCGGCGGTGAGCAGGTAATCCCGATGCACGCTCGGGCTCCAGGAATCGTCGCCGCCCACCCCCATGTGGAAGCCGTCCAGATGCAGCCAGGTGCCTGCTTCCGGTTGCAGCAAATGCTGGTGGCTGCAGGCCATCAGCTGTTGCAGGCCGAAGCGGCTGAGCGAGAAGTGGAAGCGGCCGTCGATGCGCCAGCCGCCGTAGCGCAGGCTGCGGGTGTCGCAGCGCAGGCCGTTCTCGCCGGGGAAAATATAGGGCGTGTGCAGATCTGCCAGCGGCAGGCGCCAGCGCCCGTGCTGCGCGGCGAGGCGGCGATCCGGGTAGTTCTCGTGCGGGCCCAGGCCCAGCCATTCCGCCTGCGGTTGCACCGTTGCCAGTTGGCAGTGCAGGCCGATGCGCGCCGGCGGCGGCAGAGTATCGGCCACCTCGACTTCCACGCTCACGCACACCGCGCCCAGCGCGTCGAATAGCCACTGCTTGCGGCTAATCAGCAAAATCTGCCCGTCCACGCCGAACTGGTGTTCGCTCACCACCTGCACGCCGTTTTGCAGCGCATCGGCCTGCAGCCGCGTGCAGCGTTCCTCCAGCCGGTACAGGCCCGACAGCTTCCAGCGTTCGACCCAGGCGTTGGGATCGATATGGTCCGCCTCGCTGACGCCGATGTCGTTATCGATCGGCGCGCGCGCAAAACCGTCGCGCAGCGGCGTCAGCAGCTGCGGCTGCTCATTCTGCCACCACTGCGTCAGGTGGCCGCTGCTGCGCTCGAAGCGCCAGCGCTGGTCGCCGTGGGTGAGGGTCAGCCCCTGATCGTCCTCAATCAGCGTGGGCGGCACGCCCTGCGCCGGCTGCGGGGCGGGATGCAGCGCGCGCGGCACCCGCCACTGATCCCAGGCGCAGCGGTGGTGCGCTTCGGACCAGTCGGTGGCCTGCGGCTGCACCACCTCCACGTTCAGCCACAGTTCGCCGGGCTGATGCAGCATCGGCAGGCGGTCGAGCAGGGTGAAGCGAGCGCTGCCCTGCGGCGCCAGCGCCAGATTGAAGCTGCCGCTGGCGCGCTCCACGCCGTCCAGCTCCAGCCGCCAGTTCAGCTGCTCGTTGTCGGTGTGGCGGAACAGGTAATCGCTGGTGACGGTCAGCGTCAGCGAGGCGGCGTCGAAGGCGAAGCGGAACAGCTGCTGCGCCCGCTGCGCTTCGAACAGCGCCGGGTGCGGGGTGCGATCCGCGAACACCAGCCCGTTCAGGCAGAACTGGCGATCGTTGGGGGTATCGCCGAAGTCGCCGCCGTAGGCCCAGTACTCTTCGCCCTGGGCGTCGCGCCTGATCAGCGCCTGATCGACCCAGTCCCAGACAAAGCCGCCCTGCAGGCGCGGATAGTGGTGGAACGCGCGCCAGTAACGCTCAAAGCCGCCGAAGCTGTTGCCCATCGCATGGGCGTATTCGCACAGGATCAGCGGCCGCTGTTCCTCCGGCAGGCCGATCCACTTGCCGAGCGCCCATTTGGGCACCGCCGGGAACGGCTGATCCTGATCCACCCGCGCATACATCGGGCAGATGATGTCGGTAGCGGCGGTGTCGGCGCCGCCGCCTTCATATTGCACCGGGCGGGTCGGATCCTGGCTTTTCACCCAGCGGTACAACGCGTCGTGGTTCACGCCGTGGCCGGACTCGTTGCCCAGCGACCAGATAATGATGCAGGGGTGGTTGCGGTCGCGCTGCACCATGCGGGTGACGCGCTCGCTCATCGCCGGCAGCCACAGCGGATCGTCAGCCAGGCGGTTCATCGGCTGCATGCCGTGGGTCTCTATATTGGCTTCGTCTACCACGTACAGCCCGTAGCGGTCGCACAGCCGATACCACAGCGGGTGGTTGGGATAGTGCGAGCAGCGCACCGCGTTGAAGTTGTGCTGCTTCATCAGCAGGATGTCGTGGCGCATCGTCGCCTCGTCCATCACCTGGCCGTGGCGCGGATGATGCTCGTGGCGGTTAACGCCGCGGATCAGCAGCGGCTGCCCGTTGAGCTTCAGCAACCCGCCGCTGATTTCTACCTGGCGGAAGCCGACGTCATAGGCCTCCACCTCGATGACCTCCCCCTCGGGTGAGAGCAGGGCGACGGTGGCGCGATACAGCGCGGGCGTTTCGGCGCTCCACAGCGCCGGGCGTTCTACCGGCAGGCGCAGCGTGACGCGATCGTCATAGGCGCCGCGCTCGTCCACGATCTCGCTGCCGAGCGGCTGGGTGCGTTCGGCCACCCGCGCGCCATCGCGCCACAGCTGAACCTGCACCTGCAGCGGGCCGGGCCGGCTGGCGCGTGCCGTCACCACCAGTTCGCCGCGGGTAAAGCGGTCATGCAGCGGCGTGGTGATGCGCACATCGCTCAGGTGCGCGGCGGGTTTGTGCAGCAGGCTGACGTCGCGGAAGATGCCGCTCATGCGCCACATGTCCTGATCTTCGAGATAGCTGCCGTCGCACCAGCGCAGCACCATCACCGCCAGCCGGTTTTCTCCCGCCTGTAGCCACGGGCTGAGATCGAACTCCGCCGGCAGGCGGCTGTCCTGCGAATAGCCGACCCAGTGGCCGTTGCACCACAAATAGAACGCCGAGTTGACGCCGTCGAAGATGACGCGCGTCTGGCCGGCGGCCAGCCAGGCCGGATCGACGCTGAAGGTGCGCGAGTAGCAGCCGGTTGGGTTGTCTTCCGGCACGCGCGGCGGATCGACCGGGAACGGGTAGCGCACGTTGGTATAGATCGGCGCATCGTAGCCGGCGAGCTGCCAGTTGCCCGGCACCGCCAGCGGGGCGGCGTCCGGCAGGTCCTGCTGCAGCCAGCCTTCCGGCGCCGCCTCTGGGCGCGGGAAATAGCTGAAGCGCCACTCGCCGTTCAGCGACCTGCGGCTGGCGCTGGGGGCATCGTCGCGCGCGTCTTCCACCGTGCGCCAGCTGGCGAACGGCGGGTGGGCGTCCAGCCGGCGGGAGTGGGTGCAGGCCGGGTTTTGCCAGTCACGGCGGGCGAGGATCTCGGTCAGGGAAACAAGGGGCGCAGCGGGCATCGGCGATCGTCCAGTCGGCTAGGTGATGTTCACCAAGATGCTGACCGGCGCATAAAAAGTAAAGCGGTTACACGCAACCTTGCAAGGGCGATCAAATAACCGTTAATGCGGTTCGCCGGCGCGGTAGATCCGCTGCGGGCGGCCGACCTTGCCGTAAATGATCTCGGCGCGCAGCTGCTGCGCGGCGGTGCAAAACTCCAGATAACGGCGCGCGGTGGTGCGGCTGAGCCCCATTTTTTGCGCAACGCTTTCAGCGGTGTGGCGCGCGGCGGGTTCGGCAAACAGCGCGCGGACCTTGCCCAGCGTCAGCTCGTCGATGCCGGCGGGCAGCGCCGCCTGCTGTTCGCCGCGGGCGTAGGTGTTGAACATCTCGTCGATGCGGCGCTGGTTGAGGCGCGCTTTGTCCTTCAGCGCTTCGCGGCGCTGGCTGAAGCGCTGCAGGGTCTGGCTCAGCCGGTCATAGGCCAGCGGTTTGATCAGGTAGTCGAACACGCCGTAACGCAACGCCTCGGCCACGGTGGCCATGTCGCTGGCGGCAGTGATGAACACGATGCCGCCGCGATACCCGCTCAACGTCAGTTCGCGCAGCAGGGTGATGCCCTGGCCGTCGGGCAGAAAGTTGTCCAGCAGGATCAGGTCCGGCTTGAAGCGTTCGGTCATGGCGCGCGCCTGCGCCAGGGTGCCGGCCAGCCAAATCTGGCGGCAGCCGCCGTTCTGGCGGATAAACTCCGCGTGCATTTCCGCCAGCGGCGTTTCGTCTTCAACGATCAGGATGTTCAGCCATTCCATAATGAAACCTACTATTGCAATCAAGATGCTAAATGAATGTAAGTAAATTGCGGCGCTAAATAAAGATTATCTCAATAATAAACACCATAAGATTAATTAAGCAAATAAAGAACATTAAATAACTTATTAACCGGAATCGGTTTGTGAAATAGGTCAATAATCGGCGTTTTTTTTCTGTTTACCATTGATTTATCGAACGCGAGACGGCGTTTATCTTCATGGTTTTTAAGGTTTTAATTACCCTTGTTGATGTTAATTAAAATGCCTTTTTGTATTTAATTTGTTGTTTGCCAGTTAACCCAGAGAGCGTGTTATGTTAGGCGATGCCGTATTTAATCGGGTAAAGCGATCGGATCATAAAGCGATTTCGGAAATAAGCGCCTTCTTGCGCAGTAACGATCTGAATATCGACACCACGGTTGAAATATTTATTACCGTTACCCAGCACGACAAATTGGTCGCCTGCGGCGGCATCGCCGACAATATTATCAAATGCGTCGCCATCAGCCCGCTGATGCGCGGCGAAGGGTTGGCGCTGGCGCTGGCGACCGAGCTGGTGAACCTGGCCTACGAGCGCCACCACACTCAGCTGTTTATCTACACCAAGGTGCAGAACGAGCCGCTGTTCCGCCAGTGCGGTTTCTACCCGATCGCCACCGTGCCGGGCATCGTGGTGCTGATGGAAAACAGCCCGTGCCGCCTGAAGCGCTACGCCGCCCAGCTGGCGAGCCAGCGCCGGCCGGGCGACACCATCGGCAGCATCGTGATGAACGCCAATCCCTTCACCCGCGGGCATCAGTATCTGGTGCGTCAGGCGGCCAAACGCTGCGACTGGCTGCACCTGTTTTTAGTGAAGGAAAACACCTCGCGCTTCAGCTATGAAGACCGCCGCCGGCTGGTGCTGGCCGGCACCGCCGATATCCCCAACCTCACGGTACACGAAGGCTCGCAGTACGTGATCTCGCGCGCCACCTTCCCCTGTTACTTCATCAAGGATCAGGGCGTGGCCGACGACTGTTACACCGAAATCGATCTGAAGATCTTCCGCCAGTATCTGGCGCCCGCGCTGGGCATTACCCACCGCTTTGTCGGCAACGAGCCGTTCTGCGCGGTGACCGCGAAATACAACCGCGACATGCGCTACTGGCTGGAAACGCCGGCGCTGCCCAGCCCGCCGATCGCGCTGGTGGAAATCGAGCGTTTGCAATATCAGGGCACGGCGATCTCCGCCTCCTGGGTGCGCAAGCTGCTGGCGGCGGGGGACTTCCACGCCGCCGCGCCGCTGGTGCCGCCGGACACCCTGTACTACCTGCAGGATCTGCAAACGCAGCGCCGGGCCAAGGCGGCCCCGCATCCTTTTGAGTCCGCACAATCAGGTGAATGATGAAAATTATCCGAGAAGCAATGGCCGGCACGCTGGAATCCAGCGATGTCATGGTGCGCATCGCGCCCGCCGAGGGGCCGCAGCACGATCTGTTGATCGCCAGCAGCGTGGAAAAACAGTTCGGCGCGGCGATCCGCCACACCCTGCTGGAGGTGCTGCAGCGTTATGAGGTGGAGCCGGTGCAGGTGATCGTCGATGACAAAGGCGCGCTGGACTGCGTGCTGCGCGCCCGGCTGGAAACCGCGCTGATGCGCGCCTGCGAGGGTGGCCAACTGCCGTGGGAGGCGAAAGATGAAAACGCTGAATAAAACCCGGCTGCGCCGCAGCATGCTGTTCGTCCCCGGCGCCAACGCGGCGATGGTCAGCAACGCCTTTATCTACCAGGCCGATGCGCTGATGTTCGATCTGGAAGACTCGGTGATCCTGCGTGAAAAAGACGCGGCGCGCCGGCTGGTGTACCACGCGCTGCAGCACCCGCTGTACCAGGAGGTGGAAACCATCGTGCGCGTCAATGCGCTCGACTCAGCCTACGGCCTGGCGGACTTGCAGGCGGTGGTGCGCGGTGGCGCGGACATCGTGCGCCTGCCGAAGACCGACAGCGCGCAGGACGTTGTCGACATGGAACGCGAGATCGCCGCCATCGAAGCGGCCTGCGGCCGGCCGGTCGGCAGCACCGGGCTGCTGGCGGCGATCGAATCGGCGCAGGGCATCACCAACGCGGTAGCGATCGCGCACGCTTCGCCGCGGCTTATCGGCATCGCGCTGGGGGCGGAGGACTACGTGCGCAACCTGCGCACCGAACGCTCGCCGGAGGGCATCGAGCTGCTGTTCGCTCGTTGTTCGCTGCTGCAGGCGGCGCGCGCCGCCGGCATTCAGGCGTTCGACACCGTCTATTCCGACGCCAATAACGAGGCCGGCTTCCTGCAGGAAGCGGCGCTGATCAAACAGCTCGGCTTCGACGGCAAATCGCTGATCAACCCGCGCCAGATTGAGCTGCTGCACAACCTGTACGCGCCGACCGCCAAAGAGGTGGCGCACGCGCAGCGGGTGGTGGACGCCGCCGAAGCGGCGGAGCGGGAAGGGCGCGGCGTGGTGTCGCTCAACGGAAAAATGGTCGACAGCCCGGTGATTGAACGCGCCCGGCTGGTGCTGGAGCGCGCCGCGCTGTCCGGCTTACGGGAAGAACCGGCGCAGCACGGGGAGGAAGCATGATGAACCGCCAACAACGATTGATGACCTTCGCCAACCCGGCGGATCTGCCGGGCTATCAGGACGTCTCCAAAGCCAACCTGCAGGCGCGCAAACCGCGCGATCTCAAGCTGTGCGACTCCTTGCAGGAAGCGGTGCGCCGCAGCGGGCTGCAGGACGGCATGACCATCTCCTTCCACCATGCGTTTCGCGGCGGCGATCTGGCGCTCAATCAGGTGATGGAGACGCTGGCGGCGATGGGGTTCCGCAACCTGACGCTGGCGTCCAGCTCGCTGACCGACTGCCATGCGCCGCTGGTTGAGCATATCCGCCACGGCGTGGTGAGCCGCATTTACACCTCCGGGCTGCGCGGCCCGCTGGCGGACGCGGTTTCGCGCGGCCTGCTGGCGGAGCCGGTGCAAATTCACTCGCACGGCGGCCGGGTCAACCTGATCGAATCCGGCGAGCTGAAGATAGACGTGGCCTTCCTTGGCGTGCCGGCCTGCGATGAGTTCGGCAACGCCAACGGTTACAGCGGTGAAGCCTGCTGCGGCTCGCTCGGCTATGCGCGGGTGGACGCCGAGGCGGCGGGCACCGTGGTGCTGCTGACCGAGCAGCTGGTGCCGTATCCGCATCATCCCGCCAGCCTGGCGCAGGATCGGGTGGATCTGATCGTGCAGCTGGAGCGGGTGGGCGACGCCGACAAGATCGGCGCCGACGCCACGCGCATGACCTCGAACCCGCGCGAGCTGCTGATCGCCCGCCGCGCCGCCGAGGTGATCGCCGGTTCCGGCTACTTCACCGAAGGCTTTTCGCTGCAAACCGGCACCGGCGGCGCCTCGCTGGCGGTGACCCGGTTCCTGGAGGACAAGATGCGCGCCCGCGGCATTCGCGCCGCGTTCGCCCTCGGCGGCATCACCTCGACCATGGTGGATCTGCACGAGAAAGGGCTGATCGGCAAACTGCTGGACGTGCAGAGCTTCGATCGGGCGGCGGCGACCTCGCTGGCGCGCAACCCGCGCCATATCGAAATCAGCGCCAACCAGTACGCCAACTTCAGCTCCAAGGGCGCGTCGGTCGATCGGCTCGACGTGGTGGTGCTGAGCGCGCTGGAAATCGACACCGGCTTCAACGTTAACGTGCTGACCGGCTCCGACGGCGTGCTGCGCGGCGCGTCCGGCGGCCACTGCGACACCGCCGCCGCCGCGCGGCTGGCGATCATCGTTGCGCCGTTGGTGCGCGGGCGCATCCCGACGCTGGTGGAGCAGGTGACTACCTGCGTCACGCCGGGCTCCAGCATCGACATTCTGGTGACCGACCACGGCATCGCCGTCAATCCGGCGCGGCCGGAGCTGGCGCAGCGTCTGCGGGAGGCCGGCCTCGAGGTGGTGAGCATCGACTGGCTGCGCGCCCGTGCGCTGCAGCTGACCGGCGAACCGCAGCCGATCGCCTTTACCGACAAGGTGGTGGCGGTGGTGCGCTACCGCGACGGCTCGGTGATCGACGTGGTGCATCAGGTGGCGGAGTAAGCGATGGCCGCCGTCGATCCCCAACTGGCTGCCGAACGCGCGGTCAGCCTGCCGGAGCTGCTCACCAGCCGCGAATGCCGTCAGGCGCGCCAGCAGGCGTGGCTGGCGCAGCACGAGTGCACGCTGCTGGTGCTGACGCTGGTGGTGCCCGGCCCGGTGAAGGACAGCGCGCTGACGCGCGGCATCTTCAATCTGGGGTGGGCGGCGCTGCTGCGACTGTGCGCCGAACAGGGTTGGCCCAGCCCGCAGGCCGAGGCGCTGGCGCTCTCCACCGGCTGCGAAGGGTTTGTCGCGCTGCGCGCCGATGCCCAGCGGGTGAAGGACTGCGCCATGCAGCTGGAGGTGAGCCGCCCGATCGGCCGGCTGTGGGATATCGACGTGCTGGATACGCAGGGGCGCATTTTGTCGCGCCGCGACATCGGCCTGCCGGAACGGCGCTGCCTGCTGTGCGGCCAACCGGCCAAGATCTGCGCCCGCCAGCGGCGGCACAGCAGCGAGCAGCTGCTGCATGAAATGGAAAGGATGTTCAACGATGCGATCTCTGCCGATTAACCTGCCCGCCCACCGTGCCGAACCGGCCTGCGATTTCGCCCGCGCCGCTTTCCGCGCGCTGCTGGTGGAAGTCAATCTCACGCCCAAGCCGGGGCTGGTGGATCGCCATAACACTGGCGCCCACCGCGACATGGATCTCGGGCACTTCTATCGCAGCGCCCGCGCCATCGGCGTGTGGCTGCCGCGCTTTATCGAACGCGGGCGCGAGGACGTCGCTTTGCCGGCAGAGCAGCAGCTGGCGCGGCTGCGGCCGCTCGGCCTGGCCTGCGAAAACCAGATGTTCCGCGCCACCGGCGGCATTAACACCCACAAGGGCAGCGTGTTCTCGCTCGGGTTGCTGTGCACCGCCTTCGGCCGCCTGCAGCAGCAGGGCCGCGCCATCGGCGCCGAAGCGCTGTGCGCCGAGGTGGCGGCGATGTGCCGGGGGCTGGTGGATCGCGAGCTGCGGTGCAACAACGCAGGGCAGACCGCCGGCCAGCGGCTGTTCGCCGCGCACGGGTTGAGCGGCGCACGCGGCGAGGCGGAGGCCGGTTTCCGGCTGGTCATTGACGGCGCGCTGCCGCTGTATTGGCAACGGCTGGCCGCCGATGGCGACGAACAGCGGGCGCTGCTGGACAGCCTGCTGTGGCTGATGGCCCACAACGACGACACCAACGTCGCCTCGCGCGGCGGCCTGCACGGGCTGCGCTGGCTGCGGCGCCGGGCGGCATTGCTGCTGGCGCAGGGCGGCTCGGCGGGGGAGGCGGGTCTGGCGCGCCTGCGGCGCTTCGATGCCGACTGCATCGCCCGCAACCTCAGCCCCGGCGGCAGCGCCGACCTGTTGATAGTGACCTGGCTGCTGGCGCAGCTGGGTGCCCAAGAATAATAACCAAGCCTTCAGGAGAGTCCCTATGTCCCAAACCCAGGAAAAGATCTGGAAAGCGATAGCGCCGCTGGCGGTGCTCGCGATCCTGTTATTGATACCGGTTCCCGACGGCATGCCGCCGCAGGCCTGGCACTACTTCGCCATCTTCGTGGCGATGATCGTCGGCATGATTCTGGAGCCGATCCCGGCCACCGCCATCAGCTTTATCGCGGTGACCGTCAGTGTGCTCAGCGCCAACTGGGTGCTGTTTGGCGCGCAGGAGCTGGCGGAGCCGGGCTTCAAAGCCGGTAAAGAGGCGCTGAAATGGGGGCTGGCGGGTTTCTCCAGCACCACCGTCTGGCTGGTGTTCGGCGCCTTTATCTTCGCGCTGGGCTACGAGGCCACCGGGCTGGGGCGGCGCATCGCGCTGTTCCTGGTGAAGTTCATGGGCAAGCGCACGCTGACGCTGGGCTATGCGGTGGTGATCATCGATATCCTGCTGGCGCCGTTCACACCGTCCAACACCGCGCGCACCGGCGGCACGGTATTCCCGGTGGTGAAAAACCTGCCGCCGCTGTTCGACTCCTTCCCCAACGATCCCTCCTCGCGCCGTATCGGCGGTTACCTGATGTGGATGATGGTGGTCGGTACCAGCATCAGCTCCTCGATGTTCGTCACCGGCGCCGCGCCGAACGTGCTGGGCATCGAGTTCGTCGGCAAGATCGCCGGGGTGCACATCAGCTGGATGCAGTGGTTCCTGGCGTTCCTGCCGGTCGGCCTGCTGCTGCTGATCATCGCGCCGCTGATCTCCTACTACCTGTACAAACCGGGCGTGACCCACAGCAGCGAAGTGGCCGCCTGGGCGGATACCGCGCTGGGGGAAATGGGCAAGCTGACGCGCAAGGAATACACCCTGATCGGCCTGGTGCTGCTTAGCCTGTGCCTGTGGGTGTTCGGCGGCAAAATGCTGGACGCCACCGCGGTGTGTCTGCTGGCGGTGTCGCTGATGCTGGCGCTGCACGTGGTGTCGTGGAAAGAGATCACCAAATATTCCAGCGCCTGGAACACGCTGGTTAACCTGGCGACGCTGGTGGTGATGGCCAACGGCCTGACGCGTTCCGGCTTTATCGACTGGTTCGCCCAGACCATGAGCACCCACCTGGACGGCTTCTCGCCGAACATGACGGTGGTGGCGCTGGTGCTGGTGTTCTACTTCGCCCACTACCTGTTCGCCAGCCTCTCGGCGCACACCGCCACCATGCTGCCGGTGATCCTGGCGGTCGGCAAAGGGCTGCCGGGCGTGCCGATGGAGCAGCTGTCGATGTTGCTGGTGCTGTCGATCGGTATCATGGGCGTGCTGACGCCGTACGCCACCGGCCCGGGGGTGATCATCTACGGCTGTGGCTACGTGAAGTCGAAAGACTACTGGCGCCTGGGCGGCATTCTCGGCGTGGTGTACATCGCCGCGCTGCTGCTGATCGGCTGGCCGATCATGAGCCTGTGGTACTGAGTTGAAGCCACGCGGCCACCGTCCGGTGGCCGCGGTTACGATCCTTTCCCGTGAACCCTGTCACACACTTGTCACACTAACCCCGCCATCATACTCAGGCAAACGCTAACACCTTAAAAATAATCATTTTCCGGGAGCCTCTGCGGATGAGAAAAAAAACCTTATTGCTGTGCCTGCCTTTGTTATTCACCGGGAACGCGCTGGCGGAAGCCGGCGGTTATCAGCTGGAACAGGTGCTGGTCATGAGCCGCCATAACCTGCGCGCGCCGCTGGCCAACAACGGCAGCGTGCTGGCGCAGTCTACGCCGAAGGCCTGGCCGGCCTGGGAAACGCCGGGCGGCCAGCTGACCACCAAGGGCGGGGTGCTGGAAGTGTATATGGGGCACTACTTCAACGCCTGGCTGAAGCAGACCGGCCTGTTGCCGAAAGAGGGTTGCCCGACCGCCGGCAGCGTGTACGTCTACGCCAACAGCCTGCAGCGCACGGTCGCCACCGCGCAGTTCTTCAGCAACGGCGCGTTCCCCGGCTGCGACGTCAGCGTGCACCATCAGGACAAGATGGGCGAGATGGATCCGACCTTCAACCCGATCATCACCGACACCAGCGAGGCCTTCAACCAGCAGGCGCTGGCGGCGATGAACGCCGCGCTGGGCTCGCTGAAGCTGGACGCCTCTTACCAACAGCTGGCGAAGATCATCGACTACAAGGATTCCGCCGCCTGCAAGACCGACAAACACTGTGACCTGACCAAAGAAGCCAGCGTGATGAGCGCGGTGCCGGGCAAAGAGCCGGGCGTCTCCGGCCCGCTGCGGGTGGGCAACTCGCTGGTGGACGCCTTTATGCTGCAGTATTACGAAGGTTTCCCGATGAAAGAGGTGGCCTGGGGCAAAATCGCCACCCCGCACCAGTGGCAGCAGCTGGCGCAGCTGAAAGACGGCTATCAGGACTCGCTGTTCACCTCGCCGGTGGTGGCGCAGAACGTCGCCAAGCCGCTGCTGACCTACATCAACAACGCGCTGCTCGGCGAGCGCAAACCGGACGCGCCGAAGCTGACGGTGCTGGTCGGCCACGACTCCAATATTGCCTCGCTGCTGTCGGCCATGCAGTTCCAGCCGTATCAGCTGCCGCAGCAATACGAGAAAACGCCGATCGGCGGCAAACTGGTGTTCCAGCGCTGGCGCGACGCGCAGAACGACCGTGAACTGCTGAAGATCGAGTACGTCTATCAGTCCACCGAACAGCTGCGCAAGGCGACGCCGCTGACGCTGCAAACCCCGCCGCAGCGGGTAACGCTGGCGCTGAAAGGCTGCCCGATCGACAAAGACGGCTTCTGCGCCTGGAGCGATTTCGAAAAGACCATGAAAGGCATCTTGTAATGCCCAGCCTCTCTCCCGCGCGCGGGGGAGAGGCCTCTCCCCATCCCGGCTAACGCGCCGCCACGCAGGCCTTAACGCCATTTATTTTGCCCAGGGTCATTGTTGCAGGCCGTTTCGGGGGCTAACATCATCAGCCTGCCTGTTTATCATGGATACCGCCGTTGCCCACTTTTATCCGCAATATCGAATTTTTCACGCCGGACGGCTATCCGGGCCAGGTGGCGCGCTGCCATTTTGCGCTGGCGGAGTATCGTGACGAGCGTTTTCCCGAGGCGGGCTTTGCGCTGCCGGATCATCTGGCACGTGCGGTGCCGAAGCGCCGCGCGGAGTATCTGGCCGGGCGTGTTCTGGCGCGGCAACTGTTGGCGCCGCTCGGTTTTGCCGACTTCACCCTGGCGCGCGGCGAAGATCGCGCGCCGCAGTGGCCACCGGGCATCGCCGGGGCGCTGAGCCATAATTCGGATACCGCGCTGTGCGCCGTGCACCGCGAGAGCGGGCTGGGCGGCGTGGGGCTGGATGTGGAGACGCTGCTCTCCGACGTGCGGGCGGAGGAGCTGTGGGGGGCGATCGTTTCCCCGGCGGAGCGCGAGGCGTTACTGCGCGAGGCGTTGCCGTTCAATGAACTGCTGACGCTGACGTTTTCCGCCAAAGAAAGCCTGTTCAAGGCGCTTTATCCGCAGGTGCGCTGTTACTTCGATTTTCTCGATGCGCGCATGGTCGCCGTGGATATGCAGCGGCAGACGTTTGTATTAGCGCTGCTTAAGACGCTGACGCCAAATTGCCCCGCCGGCCGCCGGTTTAACGGGCGTTTTTGGCGTGAAGGTGACGATGTCACGACTTTTATTTTCTGCTAAAACACAATAATAACAGTGTGTTATTTCTTACTTTGCCGTAACGCGGATTTGCCGCAGCGGGCGGAAAGATTCATTCATCGGAGATTGACCCACGGTGGGGATCCGGTGTAATTTATCCTCCTTTTATAGCTAATGATAATTATTCGCATAAACATTATCATTGGTAAGGCGCAACAAAGGAGTGGTCTTGTGGCGACACTGACGACAGAAAACCAAACCTTCCCCGGGTTTGTGTACGCCGAACAATCGACCTTTTTGTACCGGTCCGAATTCCGTTCCCTCTCCGCCGATGGCGTGTTCGAGCGTATCGAGACGCCGGCGTTCGGCGGTGAGCAGGAAGGCAGCGCGCTGGCGCAGCATATCCGCCAGGCGTTGGCGCGCGCCAAAGCCGCCGGCCAGGAGACGCCGGTGGTGGTGGGCGCCATTCCGTTCGATACGCGCCGGCCTTCCAGCCTGTACGTGCCTGAAAACTGCCAGTTTGTCGCCAACGACAGCTTTACCCGCGCCGCGCGCCCGATGCTGCAACAGCCGCATCGCCTGGCCGCCTGCACCAGCATTCCGGACGAGCCGCGCTTCAAGCACGCGGTGGCGGAAGCGGTCAGCCGCTTTAAACAGGGCAAGCTGGACAAGGCGGTGCTGTCGCGCATCCTCGACATCGAGCTGGAGCAGCCGGTGGCGGGCCACCAGATCCTCAATAACCTGATGGTGCAGAACCCGACCGGTTACCACTTTTCCTTGCCGCTGGCCGATGGCGGCGTGCTGATCGGCGCCAGCCCGGAACTGCTGATCCGCAAGCAGGGCGGCGAGATCCACACCAATCCGCTGGCGGGCTCGGCGCGCCGTCAGGACGATCCGCAGCAGGATCGCCTCGGCAGCGAGCGCCTGATGCGCTCGACCAAAGACAAATACGAACACAAGCTGGTGATCGACGACATTCGCCGCCACCTGGCGCCATTGTGCGCCAGCCTGAGCGTGCCCAGCGGCCCGTCGCTGCTCAGCACCGGCACCATGTGGCACCTGTCCACCCGCATTCGCGGCGAGCTGCTGAACCCGAATCTCAACGTGATGCAGCTGGCCTGCCTGCTGCATCCGACGCCGGCGCTTTGCGGCTTCCCGACCGAGAGCGCCCGCCAACTGATCGCCGATCTGGAACCGCACGATCGCGGCCTGTTCAGCGGCATCGTCGGCTGGTGTGACGCCAACGGCGACGGCGAGTGGGCGATCGTCATCCGCAGCGGCCTGCTGCGCGGCAACCGGGTGAGGCTGTTCGCCGGCGCGGGCATCGTCGCCGCTTCGACACCGCAGTCCGAGTGGATGGAAACCGCCGCCAAACTGGGCACCATGCTCAACGCTTTCGGCCTGAACAGCGGCGCGCTGTAGGCCTCTTTGCGGCGCAGTGCGCGCCGCGTCATACGCTTTCGCAGGAGACAACGATGAACAACAACATGACCCGGCAGCGTGCCCGGATGGCGGTGTGCGCATGAGCATTCAAATGGATTTCACCGGCAAACGCGTGTGGGTGACCGGCGCGGCGCGCGGCATCGGCGAGCAGATCGCCCGGCATTTTTTGACGCAGGGCGCCGAGGTGGTGGGATTTGACCGCGAGTTCGCCAACCCGGATCTGCCTTACCCTTGCGTGACGCTGGACATCAGCCGGCCGGAGCAGGTGGAGGCGGTGTGCCGCCAACAGCTGGCGGAGAACCCCAAACTGGACGTGTTGGTCAACGCCGCCGGCATTCTGCGCATGGGCAATACCGAAGATCTGAGCGTGGATGACTGGCATCAGTGCATCAACGTCAACGCCTCGGGAGCGTTTTACCTGTTCCGCGCCGTGCTGCCGCACTTCAAGGCGCAGCGCAGCGGGGCGATCGTCAGCATCGGCTCCAACGCCGCGCACGTGCCGCGCGCGCAGATGGCGGCCTACTGCGCCTCCAAGGCGGCGCTGACCAGCCTGAACCACTGTGTGGGGTTGGAGATGGCGCCGTTCGGCGTGCGCTGCAATCTGGTGTCGCCGGGCTCGACCGACACGCCGATGCAGCGCGGCATGTGGCAGACCGACGACGCGCAGCAACGCACCATCGCCGGCTTCCCCGAGATGTTCAAGCTGGGGATCCCGCTGGGCAAAATCGCCCGCCCGGATGAGATCGCCAACGCGGTGTTGTTCCTGGCCTCCGATTTGGCCAGCCACATCACCATGCAGGACATCGTGATCGACGGCGGCGCCACGCTGGCCGCCTGAGTCAGACCCGCTGGCGGCGCAGCAGGTGCTGCGCACCTTCCGCCGCCAGCAGCAGCACCGCCAGCCAGATCGCCAGATAGGTTGGCCATTCGCTTTGGCCGATGCTCTCGCCGAGCAGCAGCGCGACGATCACCAGCAGCACCGGTTCCACATAGCTCAGCAGGCCGAACAGGCTGAAAGGCAGCAGACGGCTGGCGAGGATGTAACACACCAGCGCCACGGCGCTGATGACGCCGAGCAGCGGAATGCGCCAATACAGCTCGGCATTGGTCGGCAACGCCGCCGCGCCGCCGTCGCCGAAGGCGAACCAGGCCGCCGCCGGCAGCATCAGCGCCAGCTCGCACCACAGCCCGCCGAGATTGTCGGTGCCTAAACGCCGCCGCAAAATAAAGTAGAGCGGATAGCCCAGCGCCACCACCAGCGTTGGCCACGAGACGCCGCCCGCCTGATACAGCTCATTGCCCACCCCCACCATGGCGCACGCCACCGCCAGCTTTTGCAGCAGCGACAGCCGATCGCGGTAGATCAAACGGCCCGCCAGCACCATGGTCAGCGGCAGCAGAAAATAGCCGAGCGATACGTCGAGCGCCTTGCCGTGCAGCGGCGCCCACAGGAATAACCACAGCTGTACCCCCAGCAGCGCCGAGGTGAGCAGCAGGCCCAGCAGACGCTGCGGCCGTTGGCCGATCCAGCCCAGCGTGTCGCCCACTTTGCGCCAATCGCCGGACAGCGCCATGAACAGCGTCAGGAACGGCAGCGTTAGCAGCGTGCGCCAGCCGTAGACCTGCTCGCCGTTCAGCGGGGTGAGGGTAGAGGTGAAGTAATACATCGCGCCGAACAAGATGGAGGCGACGACCGAGAGAGTGATGCCCTTAATCACACGCATTCCTGGTGAGTGATTGATTTTATGGCGGCTACTGTAGAGAAATTTGCCGCCAACGACAATGGCGTTGCCGGGCGCTGGACAATCGGCGGCGGCGGGTTACAATGATTACTGTGTATTCATACAGGTTTTGGCGATGACAATCGATCTTTTTGAAGACGCGCTGCCGCCGCCGTGGCGCGAAGAGATCGCCCCCGGCGCGGTGGTGATGCACGGCTTCGTGCGCGATCACGGGCCTGAATTGCTGGCGGCGGTGCAGGGCGTCGTCGCCCAGGTGCCGTGGCGGCATTTGACCACGCCCGGCGGGCACGTGATGTCGGTGGCGATGAGCTGGTGCGGCAACGGCTGGACCAGCGACAGCCGCGGTTACCGCTATTCGGAACGCGACGCGCGCAGCGGCAAACGCTGGCCGGCCATTCCGCCGATCCTGATGGCGCTGGCGGACGAAGCCGCGCAGCAGGCGGGCTTCGGCCCCTTCGTGCCGGATTCCTGTCTGATGAACCGCTACGATCCGGGCAGCAAGCTGTCGCTGCATCAGGATAAAGACGAGCACGACTTCGGCGCACCCATCGTTTCGGTGTCGCTCGGGCTGCCGGCGGTATTTCAGTTCGGCGGCCTGCAACGCAGCGACCGGGCGCGGCGCATCCCGCTGGCGCACGGTGACGTGGTGGTGTGGGGCGGCCCATCGCGGCTCTGTTTTCACGGCATCCTGCCGGTCAAGGAAGGCTACCACTCGCTGGTGGGGCCGCACCGCATCAACATCACGCTACGCAAGGCGCTTTAGCTGCGGCTCCTGCGCCAGGCAGGCGACGAGATAGTCGATAAACACCCGCAGTTTGGGCGGTAGATACTGGTTAGGCGCGTAAAGCAACCACAGGCCGCCGTGATAGCTGCTGAGGAAATCCCACTCTGGCAATACCTGCACGATCTCGCCGTCGTCGAGCGCCTGGCGGGCGGTAAAATACGGCAGGCTGCCGATGCCGATATGCCGTTTCACCGCGTCCAGCCGCACGCCGGTGTGGTTGGCGGCGTAGCGGCCGCGCACGTTGACCGTCACCGTTTTGCCGCTGCGGCGGAACTTCCATTGCGCGTCGCTCGGCGTTTCGCCCAGATAGATGCAGCTGTGTGCCGCCAGATCGTGCGGGTGCTGCGGCGTGCCGTGCTGCGCCAGGTAGTGCGGCGTGGCGCACAGCAGATGGTCTATTCTCATCAACTGGCGGCCGATCAACCCGGGCGATGGGCGATCGGTAATGCGCAGCGCCAGATCGACCCGATCGTCGATCAGATCCATGTAGCGATCTTCCAGCCGCAGCCGCACGTCCACCTTCGGGTAGCGGCGCAGGAACTCCGGCATGTGCGGATGCAGCACGAAGCGCCCCACCGCCTTGGGCACGCTGACGCTGACCAATCCTTCGGGCTCCGCGGCGCCGCGCCCGCCGATCGCCATAACCGCGTCGGCGGCCGCCAACAGGGTGCGGCAGTGCGCATACGCCTCTTCACCGCTTTCGCTCAGCCGCAGTTTGCGGGTGGTGCGGTGCAGCAGCTGCAGCGCCAGCGCCTGTTCGAGCCTTGCCACGCTGCGGCTGACGGCGGAAGGCGAAGTATCCAGCTTGCGGGCGGCGGCGGAAAAGCTGCCGCTCTCTACCACCTGAACGAAAACGGCCATTTCAGGCAACAGCGCGTAAGAAAGATTTGTGCTCATGACGCAAAGGTCCATTGTGATGGCGGCGGATTATCCATCGATTATGACATGAATATAATGGCTCTTCGAACCGAGGAGAAAAATGATGACCGAACGACGTTATTACTACAGCGACGATGTACAGGGCCAGGCGCAGGTGTTGAGCTGTACGCCGGCCGAGGCGGGCGCCTACGCCGTAGAGCTGGACGCCACGCTGTTCCACCCGCAGGGCGGCGGCCAGCCGTCCGACGTGGGGACGTTAGGCGGCGTCGCCGTGCTGCGGGTGCAGCAGCAGGGGGATAGCGTGGTGCACTTTACCGCCGCGCCGCTGCCGATCGGGCCGGTTACGCTGCAAATCGATGAGGCGCTGCGCCGCCTGCACGCCCGCTGGCACTCCGGCGGGCATCTGATCGGCTGGCTGGGCGAAACCCGCGGGTGGCGGCCGGTCAAGGCGCATCATTGGCCGGGGGAGGGGCGCATCACGTTCGCGCCAGGGCCGGATGCGCAGACGATAGAAGCGGACTTTTTGCAGGTGGAGCTGGCGCGCTTGATAGCCGCCGATCTGCCACGCCGGCAACAGGCGGTGGATGGGATGCGCCAGGTCGGTTTCGGCGAACTGCCCGCCTACGGCTGCGGCGGCACCCATGTCGCCGCGCTGGGCGAGGTGGGCGCGATCGCGATCACCGGCGTAAAGATGAAGAAGGGGCAGCTGATCGTGCAGTATGAGCTGGGTTGAATAAGGGGCTTCAGCGCCCGGCCTGCCGCAGCTGGGTGCAGAACGCGCATTGGCATCCCGCCACCGGCACCGCCGCGCAGCTGCCGATGTTCACCGGCTGGGCGTCCATGGCGTGAAAGCCGTAAAACAGATTTTCGATGTTTTGTTCCGCCGCGCGCGCCTGTTCCGGGCGCGGTTCGGGCACTTTCGACTGAAACGCCGCGGCCTTGCCGGCCAGCAGGCAGAGAAACAGCAGCGACAGCTGGATTTTCATCGTCGTCTTCCTTTGGCTGAAGTTGTGATACGTTATAACAAAACCCCATCAATGCCAAGCGGCGGCGCTGCCGCCATTCACGGTATTTTTACGCACGGCAACAGTTCCTCATTCAAATAACACTTCGACACATTTCTTGCCGCTACGCTGACTAATAATTCAAATTACAAAAATTGCCTCACTAAACGAATATTTAGATACTCGCTGTGCGGCCTGGCCAGTGCTGACACGTTTTTAAATTCTGAGCATACAGAAAGATGCCTCTGTAGGTATCGTCACGCACTCTGGACAGGACATCGCCACCATGGGCTCTTTTTTTAAGCAGATCTACCGCTATTCCCACGCGCGCCCTTATCGGCATAACGAAAACCTCTGGCCCTACGTGAAGATTGCGCGCGGCGAGGGCGGTGAAATCGCCGCCTTATGGTACAAGCACCGGCCGGTGCCGATCGTCCCGCTGAGCGAACTGCGCAACAGTTGCCGGGGGCCGGCGTTGTTGACGGCTACCGGCCCGTCGGTGAAGGCGCTGCGTTTCGAAAATATTCCCGCCATGCCCGCGATCGGGGTCAACGGCGCCTATTGCCTGCATCGGCAGGTGGATTTTCACTTCTACGTCATCGTGGACATGGGGTTTATCGATAACCGCCCGGAGATCGTGCGCGATGTCATTCAACGGCCGGCGCTGACGCTGTTCACCACCGTGCACGGCGTGGCGCGCATTCTCGATCGTTTTGGACAGGCGGCGATCGGCTGCCGATTGGCGATTGTCGAAGACGCGGCCTGCAAGATTTACCGTCCCCGGATCGACAGCGACGCGCTGTGGGATCACTACTGCCGGGAAAACGGGGTGGAGTTTTGCATCGCGAACCGCACGCTCGGCTTCAGCCAGGATATCCGCTGTGGCATTTTCGATGCCGGCACCGTGGCCTATTGGGCGCTGCAAATCATCGCCTATCTCGGCTTCAAGCAGCTGTTTATCGCCGGACTGGACATGAACAACTTCCACCAGCCGCGCTTTTACGAAACCGAGCAGGATCGCTTGCCGACGTTCCTGGCGGACAAGGTGGCGTCGCTGGTGATCCCCGCTTTTCGACACGCCGGCGCGATCATGAAAAAGCAGCAGATCGCGATTAAAAACCTCTCCCTGCACAGCGCTATCGGCAGCGATATCTTCGAGAAGGTGGACGGCAATGTTTACTTTCAGCAAGCCTGAGCGGTGTTATCGCTTTGGTAGCGCGCTGTTTTTAGCCTTCGCGTTTTTCAGCGCGATCTTTTGCGGGCAGACCCGCGTCAATAACCTGTTTCATCTGGCGGCGCTGCTGTGGCTGGCCGCCGTGTTCACCTGGCCGCCGCTGCGGCGGCAGCTGTGGGACAATCGTCAGGCGCGCAGGGGCGGCGGGCTGGCGCTGATATTTTTGCTTTATTATTCCCTCAGCGCGTTGTGGGGCGAGACGCCGGGCGACATGCCGTCGGCCCTGACCCACAGCGCTTATATCCTGCTCTATCTCGCCTGGCTGGTGACGCTGCTCGACGGTGAGCGGCGTCATCAACTGCAGTGGGCGATGCTGGCCGGCATGACGGCGCTGTGCTTGTATCTGACGCTGGTCGACGCCCCGTCGATTTATCATCTGCGGGAAACCACCGCCCGCAATCCGGGGCCGAGCAACGTGATCGATCTGGCCGGTTACGCCGCCATCGCCATTTTGTTGAGCCTGATGATTTTCCGCGATACCGGGCAAAAAGCGGCGCTGTGCTTTATCCCGCCGCTGCTGGCGTTCATGGTGCTGACGCAAAGCCGCGGCCCGCTGATCGCGCTGGCGCTCGCGGTGGTGGTGGCGATGCCTTATCGACACCGGCCGGGACGGTGGCTGTGGTTTCTGTTGCCCGGCGCGCTGGCTGTGGTTCTCGCCGTCGTTTACAGTGCGATCGGCGAAATGTTGCTGACGCGCTTTGGCGAGCTGTATCAACAGAGCTTTGTTCGCATCAGCATCTGGCGCCACAGCCTGGCGCTGATAGAACAGGCGCCGTTCTTCGGCTACGGCTTTGACAAGCAGCTTAACTTTCTCAATTACACCGGCGAGTTGAACCACACCACGCACAGCCTGTACCTCGGCGCGTTGCTGAAGGGCGGCTGCGTGGGTTTCCTGTTGCTGCTGGCGCTGCTGGGATACGGCGCGCGGCTCGCCATCGCACACTGGCGCGCAGGGCGGCGCTGGGAGGCGGGCCTGTTTCTGTTTATGCTGGTGTTCTACAGTTCGCAGGGCATGTTTGTGATCGCCAATCCGGCGGAGTTTTGGTACCTGTTTTGGCTGCCGCTGGCGTTGCTGCTGTCGCAGCCTAAACGGATCGGGACTGTGCGGACGGCAGCGCCGCCAGCGTCTTCTCCAGCACCTGTTCCGCCGCGATGATGCTGAGCGGTTGGCGTCGCTCAGCGGCACTCAGCGCGGCGCTGTCAACCGGCACGTGCATCACCTGATGCCGTTCGCTGTCCTGATAGGGGCCGGTATGCCGCGGGTTAGCGGTGACGAACAGGCTGACGGTGGCGGTTTTCAACGCCACGGCGAGGTGGAGCGGGCCGGTATCGCCGGTCACCAGTACCTGCAGATTGGCGATCGTCGCCAGCAGTTGCGGTAGCGTGGTCGCGCCGATATGGCTTACTACCCGCTGTTGCTGCGCCTCGCTCAAACCCGCCATAAACTCCCGCTCGAGGCTGTGCTCCGCCTTGCTGCCAATCAACTCGATCTGACAGTCGGGAGAGTGCGCCAGCAGCCGTTGCGCCAACTGAACAAAGTGGTCGACCGGCCAGCGGCGCAGCGTTTCGGAAGCGCCCATCTGAAAGCCGATCAGGATCTTGCCCGCCGGTTTGGCGCGCGCAGGGAAAGCGACGGGAATGAACATCGCCGGGTTATCGGTGCGGCAGCCCAATTGCCCCATCATATCCAGCTTGCGCTGAATCAAATGGCCGCCGGTGCTGTGGCTGACGCCGGTCAGCCAGCGCTCCATGCCGCTCGGTTTGTTGCCGTAAACGTCTTTGAACAGGTATTGGCAACCGGCGGCGATGGCGACCAGCACATCGTAAGGCGCCTTCGAGTGCAGGATGACCGCCAGCTGAGGCCGGTTTCTTCGCAGGCGCCGGATAACGCCCAACATGTCTTTGGCCTTGTGGTCCCAGTAAATCACGTCATGAAAGCAGGGGCTGCCTTCGACCAGCTGCCGGTTTTTATGGCTGGAGACCAGCGTGATTTGCGCGCCGGGATAGCGTTCGCACAGTGCGCGGATGGCGGGCGTATTGAACATCAGATCGCCGAGGGCGCTGGTGGAGAAAATCACGATGCGTTCAAAGGATTGCTGCGGATCGAAGCTCGCTGCGGGCCGGAAATTGCCCGCGATGCGGGTATAGAGACGTAAACCGGCGTTGGCCGCCGCTATTTTCCACTGTTTAGACATTGCAGTTCGCTTCCGCTTGAGATCGGCGGCCACCGTCTGGCGCCGCGTCGTATCATACAAGCGCGGCAACGGCGGGCCAATGGCCCGCAACAGATTGCGACAGATGCTAACGTTATGCTTGCAATTGCCTCCGGGCGCCGCGCTTACTCCTCCCACACCTGCGTGCTGCGCGGGCTGTCCATCTGATAATCCGAATAGGGGCGAGTGAAAAACTCGCGCCCCAGCTCGCGGGCGGCCTGCAGCGGATTGCGTGGATCGCGGGCGATCTCGCCGCGCTGATTGCCGGCGCCGTGCACCAGCCCAACGAATGCGGAATGGGTGTAGCGGCTGAACTCCTGGATCTGATGTACGATGCCCAACGCCGCGCCGGGGTAGGTCTCTTCCGACGCTACCGCCAGCCCGATGCGTTTGCCGCTCATGCGTTGGTGCACCTGTTCCGCCTGAGGGTAGGCGTTGGAATAGAAGCTGAACGAGCGATCGAAAAAGGCCTTGGTTTGCGCCGACATGCCGTACCAGTAAATCGGCGTGCAGAATACCGCGCCGTCGGACGGCAGGAAGTGCTCCAGAAACAGTTCGGCGTAGCGATCGGCCGGCGGCGGCGTATGGCGCTCATCGCTCAGAAAACTGCTCAGGTAATCATCGAGAAAATGCAGGCTGGCGGACGTGCCGGCTTCGGCGGCGCCCGCCATGATCGCCTGCGCCAGCGTGGCGCTGTTGCCGTCGCGGCGCGGGCTGCCGACCAGCACCACCAAACGTTTGGATTGATGAGTTGTACTCATGTCATGTTCCTCGGTATGAAGTGAATTCAGCTCTACTCTAGAAACAAGTAGTGGCAGGCGACAAATGACGGCTTTTCTGCCAGGATGAGCTCAACTCATCTCTAGAGGTTTCGCCATGTTCGCCACGCTGCCCGTCAACGCATTACGCACCTTTGAATCTGCCGCTCGCCTGCGCAGCTTCAAGCTGGCGGCGGCCGAGCTGGCGGTGACGCCGACGGCGATTTCGCACCAGATCAAAGCGCTGGAGCAACAGTTGGGGTTTGCGCTGTTCGAGCGGGTGCCGCGCGGCGTGCGGCTGACGCCGAAAGGCGAAACGCTGTTTGCCGGGGTGCACGGCGCGCTGCTGGACGTCGCCGCTACGCTCGAAGGCCTGCGGCCGCAGCCCAGCACAGGATCGCTGTGCGTCTCGGTCACGCACTCTTTCGCGGCGCTGTGGCTGGTGCCACGCCTGGGGCGTTTCTACCAGGCCTACCCGCACTATCTGGTGCGCCTGGAGGCCTGCGCCGAGGTGATCGATCTGCAGCAGGACGCCAGCGTGGACGTGGCGGTGCGCTACAGCCGCGCGCAGTATCCCGCGCTGCATCAGACGGCGCGGCTGGAGGAAAGCTTTGGCGTCTACGCGGCGCCGGGGCTGGCCGCCGCCGAACCGGAAAACCCGGTGCTGATCACCGTCAAATGGGGGGATTCGGCGCTGTACGACAGCGGCTGGCGCGACTGGTGCCGGGCCGCCGGCGTGGACTGGTGGCAGCGCCATGCGGCGATGCGCAGCTATCACGAGGAGCATTACGCCCTGCAGGCGGCGGTGGCCGGGCAGGGGATAGTGCTCGCGAGCTCGGTGATGGTGTCCGATATGGTGGACAACGGTCTGCTGGTGGCGTACCGGCCGGAGGTGCGCGTACCGGGCGCCGCGTACAGCGTGCTGTGCGCGCCGGGGCGCGAACGGCATCCGCCGGTCAGGGCGTTTCTCGCCTGGCTGCAGCAGGAGCTGCCGCAGGGCAATGGCACGAAATAAAAGTTTTATCGCCCTAAGCTGTGGGAATATCAGCGAACTTTTGTTTTTACTTCACTGCGAGAACCTATCATGAGCCAGCCAAGAACTTCCGATTATCCGATTGATGCGCAATTTATCGAACGCTGGTCGCCGCGCGCGATGGCCAACGACGCCATCGACGATCAAACGCTGCTGAGCTTTTTTGAAGCGGCGCGCTGGTCGCCTTCGGCCTACAACATTCAGCCGTGGCGCTTTGCCTATAGCAAGCACGGTTCCGACAGCTGGGAGAACTACCTGGAATTCCTGATCGACTTCAACCGCGGCTGGGCGCAGCATGCCTCGGCGCTGGTGGTGATCGTCTCCAAAACCACCAGCCTGAACGGCGAACGGCTGGTGGACAACCCGACCCACGCGTTCGATACCGGCGCGGCCTGGGCCAGCCTGGCGCATCAGGCGCACCTGAAAGGCTGGCTGACCCACTGCATGAGCGGCATTCACCACGACAAGATCAAAGCGGCGCTGCAGCTGCCGGACGACTATGCGGTGCACGCCATGGTGGCGATCGGCAAACCGGGTGACAAAGCCCGCCTGCCGGATTTCCTGCAGGAAAAAGAGGCGCCGTCGGGCCGCCTGCCGCTGGGCAAAACCGTCAGCGAAGGGCTGAATTTCACGCTGTGATCGCCCGTTCTTGCCGAGGCCCGCTTGGCGGGCCTTTTTTATGCGGCGAGTAAAACTTAGGGAGTATGTTCTCGCTCGCTCATTCGCTGTATATTTTATTATATAGCGATAGCGTAATGAGGAGGAAACCGTGGGAGACCATTTTGGCAAAGGGCTGTTGGCGGGGTTAAAGGCGGAGAGTCTGAAGCCGGAGACGGAGCTGTCGCGCTTTTGCTCCGACTACAAGCGCGGCTTTGTGCTCGGCTATGCGCACCATTTGGCGCAGCGCTGCGGCGACGAAAACCGGGCGGCGTTCGAGGCCGGGCAGCTGAGCCGCGCCTATGGCCTCGGCAGCGAGCCGATGAGCGAGTTTTTTTCCGGCGGCGACAGCCGGCTGGCGGAGAAGTTTTTCCGCGCCGGCTATAACCGGCCGACGCAGGGCTAGCGCGGGCGGGGCATCAGGCGGGGCTCAGCACCGCCACCATATACACGCACGGTTGATCGCTCTGGTTTTCAAAGCGGCAGTCCGCCGGTGGGCCGAGCTCCAGGCAGTCTCCCTCGGCCATGTCATGGCGCGCGTCACCTTCCACAAAGACCAACTCGCCGGATAAAACCCAGATCAGCTGGCGCTTAAAGGCATACACCGAAGCCGGCATCGGGATCGTCGCGCCGGCCGGCAGTTCGATACGCACCAGATCGAGCGGCAGATCGGTGCGCGGCGACACGTGGCGCCGCACGTAGCCGCTCTCCGGATCGACCCAGACCGGCTGATCTTCCCGGCGCAGCAGCCGGCCTTCCTGCGTTTCCGCCCGGGCGATGAGCTTGGACATGCTGAGGCCGAACGCCCCCGCCAGCCTGGCCAGCAGCATCGCCGTCGGGCTGCTCTCGCCGCGCTCGATCTTATGAACCATCGCCCGTGAGACGCCTGCCTGCTCGGCCAGATCGGACAGCGACCAGTGGCGCGCCTCGCGCTCAAGGCGAATGCGTGCGCCGATCAGCTGATTTAGATTGTCTAATTTAATATTCATATCGTAGTATTATAGTGGACAATTGGCCGGGGTAAACCATGATTATACGAAATGCGACGCTCAACGATAGCGCGGCGATTGCCGCCATCTATAACGACGCGGTGTTGAACAGCACCGCCATCTGGAATGAACAAACCGTGGATGCGGCCAACCGCGCGGCCTGGATCGGCGAACGGCAGGCGGCGGGCTACCCGGTGCTGGTGGCGGTGAACGGCGCGGACGAGGCGATCGGCTACGCGTCGTTCGGCGACTGGCGCGCCTGGGACGGCTATCGCCATACCGTAGAACACTCGGTGTATGTCCATCAGGCGCATCGCGGTGAAGGGATTGGCAAAGCGCTGTTGATCGCCCTGATCGCACGGGCGCGGGAGATCGGCAAGCACGTGATGGTGGCCGGTATCGAATCCGGCAATCAGGCCTCCATTCAACTGCATCTGGCGCTGGGGTTCCGCGAGGTGGGGCGCATGGAACAGGTGGGCGCCAAATTTGGCCAATGGCTGGATCTGACTTTCCTGCAGCTGACGCTCGACGAGCGAACGGCGCCGCCGGCGTGCTGAACCGGGGAGACAGGGCGATGAATATGCTGTTGCTGCTGATCGCGGCGGGAATGGGGCTGGTGGTGCAGAATCTGCTGATGGTGCGCATTACCGAAAGCGTCTCGACCATCCTTATCACGCTGGTGATCAACTCCAGCGTCGGTTTGCTGCTGCTGGTGGGGTTGTTGCTGGCCAAAAACGGCCTCGGCGCGCTGGCGGAAGTGACCGGCGCCGCCAGGTGGTGGATGCTGCTGCCGGGGCTGTTGGGATCGCTGTTCGTGTTCGCCGGCATCCTGGGTTACCAAAAACTGGGCGCGGCGGCCACCATCTCGATCCTGGTCGCCAGCCAGCTGTGCATGGGGCTGCTGGTGGACGTCTACCGCGCCGGCCCGGCGGCGCTGCGCGACAATCTGCCGGCGCTGGTCGGCGCCCTGTTGCTGGTGGCGGGCGCCTATCTGGTGGCGAAACGCATCTTTTGACGGCGGCAGAAAGCAAAAAGCCCGCTCGGGTTTCCCTGAGCGGGCTTCTCTAAATATGGCTCCTCTGACTGGACTCGAACCAGTGACATACGGATTAACAGTCCGCCGTTCTACCGACTGAACTACAGAGGAATCGTGTGAACGGGGCGAATAATAGCGGGGCGGTTGCGGCTTGTAAAGCGTGAAAACGCCCGACGCGCTCGTTTGCTGCAAGATTGCCCAACCTGCTGCTTTTTCTCGCTTTTATCGCTTATCCCGCGCGCAGCGCCGCCGGATTGCCCGTTGTTTGGCGCATTTGCCTGCCGATGGTGCAACGGCTGCCCTGCGCGGTGGCGCGCGTCGCCCGGCGAACGGCCGTTGACCGCCGTATATCCCGCTTCCGTGGCCGTTTACCGACTCTGGCCTGGATCTTGCTGTGGTTGCCTAACCGGATTTCGGCATTCTCAATTTAGCGGCTCGCTGGAGGCACTATGAATTTCAGACGTCTGAAGTACTTCGTGAAAATCGTCGATATCGGCAGCCTGACCCAGGCGGCGGAGGTGTTGCACATCGCCCAGCCGGCGCTCAGCCAGCAGCTGGCGACGCTGGAGGGGGAGCTGAAGCAACAGCTGCTGATCCGCACCAAGCGCGGCGTGCAGCCGACCGAGGCCGGCAACATTCTGTATGCCCACGCGCAAACCATTCTGCGCCAGTGCGAGCAGGCGCAGAGCGCGGTCAACAGCGCCGGGCAGGCGATGAGCGGCCAGGTGTCTCTCGGGCTGGCGTCGGGCAGCACCGCGGCGCAGCTGGCGTTGCCGCTGCTGCAGAGCCTGCGCGATCAGCAGCCGGGTATCCTGCTCAGCCTGCATGAAAACGGCGGCGCGGCGCTGGCCGGGCAGGTGGCTAACCAGACGCTGGACATGGCGATGGTCTACGGCGCCAAAATGCCCGCCGGGCTGCACGCCATCGCACTGATGCGAGAAGATCTTTATCTGGTGGCGACGCGCGCGGTGCCGCATCCCGGCAACAGCGTCGAGCTGCTGGACGTGGCGCGGCTAAACCTGTTCCTGCCGCGCGAGGGCGATGCGGTGCGCAATCAGCTGGAAGAGGCGATGGCGCTGCGCAAGCTGGCTGTCAACGTGGTGGGGGAGATCGAATCCTCGGGCGCGCTGAGCGCCGCGATCGCCGGCGGGCTGGGGGCGACCGTGCTGCCGGAATCGGTGGCGCGCGCGATGATCGGCCCGGCCAAAGCCTGGATGGCGCGCATCAATGCGCCGACGATGTCGGTGCCGCTGTCGCTGTGCATGTCGGGCCAACAGGCGCTGTCCGCCCCGGCGCTGCTGGTCAAAGACCTGCTGCTGTCGATCGCCGGCGGCCGCAGCCAGGAGAAGCGCGCGCTGGCGTTGGTGCGTTAAGGAAAAAATGGCCCGCCGCAGCGGGCCTGAGAACCGTTACCGGAACGGCGGCTCGTTGAAGGTGCGCAGCTTGCGCGAATGCAGGCGATCGCCCTCGGCGCGCAACAGATCGATGGCGCAGATGCCGATCTGCAGGTGCTCGGAGATCGCCCCTTCGTAGAAGCGGTTGGCCTGGCCCGGCAGTTTTATTTCGCCGTGCAGCGGTTTGTCGGAGACGCACAGCAGCGTGCCGTACGGCACCCGGAAGCGGTAACCCTGGGCGGCGATGGTGGCGCTCTCCATGTCGACCGCCACCGCGCGGCTGAGGTTGAAGCGCCGTGCCGAAGCGGAATAGCGCAGCTCCCAGTTGCGATCGTCGGTGGTGACCACGGTGCCGGTGCGCAAACGCTGTTTGACCTCTTCGCCGGGCATGCCGCTGACCATCTTGGTGGCGTCGTACAGGGCGCGCTGCACCTCGGCGATGCTCGGGATCGGAATATCCGGCGGCAGCACCACATCCAGCACGTGATCGTCGCGCAGATAGGCGTGGGCCAGCACGTAATCGCCGATCTTCTGGCTTTCGCGCAGGCCGCCGCAGTGGCCGATCATCAGCCAGGCGCTCGGGCGCAACACCGCCAGGTGATCGCAGATGGTCTTGGCGTTGGACGGGCCGACGCCGATGTTGATCAGCGTAATGCCCTGGCCGGTGCGCGAGATCAGGTGATAGGCCGGCATCTGGTGGTTTTTCCACGCCAGATCGGACACTGCCTGCTCTGGGGCACGGGTTTCCGGCGTGATGTAGGTGCCGCCGGCGCTGGAGAGGGCGATGTAGGGGCTGGCCGGATCGGCGATCTGGGCGCAGGCCCAGCGCACGAACTCATCCACATAGCGGGTGTAGTTGGTGAACAGCACGAACGGCTGGAAGTGTTCCACCGGCGTGCCGGTGTAGTGCCGCAGCCGCGCCAGCGAGAAATCCGCGCGCAGCGCATCGAAATGCGACAGCGGGAAATGGCTGTCGGTGGCGTGGTACAGGCCGTCGGCGGTCTCGTCACCGATCTGCGCCAGCTCGGTGGTGGGGAAATGCTGCGCGATGCCGGCGCTCATCGAGCGATCGAGCGCCAGGCTGGAGCCGTCGATCACGTAAGGGAACGGGATCTCCTGCTGCGACGGCGCCACTTCGATATGGGCGGCATAATCGTGCTCCAGCATCGCCAGCTGTTCGGCCAGATAATGGCGGAACAGCTGCGGCCGGGTCACGGTGGTGCTGTAGCTGCCGGGATGGGTAAAGCGGCCGAAGGCGCGGGTTTTGTTCGGGCCGGATTGCTGCCCGTCCCAGCTGACGCGCAGCTCGGGATACACGAACAGCCCGGCGGCGCGCGCCTGCGCATCCGGCAGGGTGCCGTGGCTGATAAAGTCGCTGACCGCCTGACGCAGCGCGTCTACCGCGGCGTCATATAGGGCTTCCAGTTGATCGAGTGCCTGATCGGCGCTGAGGCCGCTGCGAGGTGGGGCATAGCTCATACTTTCTCCTTGGATGTCCCGGCTCTGTAGCGGGGTTGCGGCGTTTTACCGTCACAGGTTAGCCGAAGAAAGGCGTAAAAGCTTGGTCGAAATGACGGGCGCGGCAAAGAAAATACCGCGCCCGTGAAGGCGTGGGGATCAGGAGGAGGGGGAGGCCGCCTCGACTTTCAGCGACACCAGGCCGATGCCCAGCTTTTTCGGCGTAAAGCCGCCGCTGGCGCTCTCTTTCGGCTCGGTCGGCGCCGGCGGGGTAATGCTGATCTTCTGCGCGCCGCGCGGGTTGTCGAAGCGCAGGGTGACGGTGCTGTCCTGTTCGCCGAGCGACACGAAACGCTCTTCGTCGCCGACGCGCACCGAAATCGGTTCGCCGACGTTATTGCCGTAGGCGCGGGCGCGCAGCACCAGATCGAAGCGCTTCGGCAGCGGATCGACGTAATCGATGTCGACCGCCGGCGCCAGGTTGGCGTCGGACCAGCGGCCCCACTCCTCGACGCCGGAAACGCCGGTGATGGCTTTCACCTGCTCCGGCAGGCCGGGCAGCATGAACTCGATGCTGTCCGCCCGGTACTTCATCGCCGCGTCGTCCACCTGCAGGCGAGCGACGGCGTTTTGGTAATCGGCGACGCTGTCCGCCGCCGGGGCGGTAAAGCTCACCTTGCCGCGGAAGCGATCGCCGCTGGCCTGCACGATCTGCGGCGGCGAGGCCAGGGTGCCGGAGGCCACGCAGATGTCGGTGCTCAACGCCAGTTTCGGCGCCCAGACCCGGCCGATCTCGTAGCATTTATCGACCCAGACGAATTTCTCCCCCGCGCCCAGCCCGGCCAGCTGCTTGCGCAGCGGGGTGGAAAGGTAGACGTTGAACATCGGTTCGATGCGGTTATCGCCCACCCGCAGAATGAACGGCACCTTGTAGGTGACGCCGGAGAAGCTGAAGCTGCGCTGGCGCGTATCCACGCTGTAGTCGCTGATGCGGTTTGGCAGGCCCCACTGATTGATCACCGCCGGTTTCCAGCCGTTGATTTTCTCTTCGATATTCAGGAACACCGTAGACAGCGACGGCGCCGACAGGCTGCTGCGGCCGAGGCCGATGTAGTTGTCGCCGCCCATCACGTCCAGCACCGTGGCGCCGTTGTCCAGCGTGCTGCGCTTCTCGTTGCGCTGTTCCGCCAGCGGCCGGGTGCCGTCGATGATGAAGAACAGGTTGCGGCGCTTCTGTTTGGTCAGGATATCGTAGGCGGTGTTGTTCATCGCCAGATGATCGGAGGACACCACGATCACGGTGTTGCTGAAATAGGGCGAGCGTTTGATCTTGTCGATCAGCGCGGCGATGTGTTGCTGGCTGCAGGCCACCGCGCTCAGCGAGCGGTTTTCCTTGTTCTGCCAGGCGTAACTTTTCTTGCTGCAGCCGGCGGAGATAAAGCCGTCCGGGTGATGGGTATCGACGGTCAGGGTAAATAGCGAGAAGGGTTGGCGCTGTTTGGACAGCTCGACGAATTTGCCGTACACCACGTCCAGCACGCTGTCGTCGTACCAGCCCCAGTCGTTTTTGTAGCTCGGATCGGCGACCTGTTCGCGCAGCTCTTTGAAGCCATAAACGTGGTCGAAGCCGTGGGATTTCAGGAAGGTGTCTTTACCGGCAAACGCCAGCTCGGCGCCCTGATAGAAATAGTTGCTGTAGCCGGCGGCCTTCAGCACGTCGCCCAGGCAGACGTTCTCCGGGTAGAAGGTGGAGACCGCGCTGGAGGCGTTGCCGTCGAAGGGCGCGAACAGCGGAATGCCGCACTGCGAGGCGACCATGCCGGCGATGGTATAGCCGGTGCCCGGCAGCTGCTGGGTGTTGCTGAAATCGATGCTGTCCGTGCGCAGGGCGTTCAGCTCGTCGGCCAGGCCGGGGAACAGCTCGGCGTCGAAGTAGGTGCGCTCCAGGCTCTCGGCATAGATGTACACCAGGTTCGGCCGCTTGCCCTGCACGGTCTTTTTCGGCGCCTTGTAGTAGGTGGTGAAATCGGCGGTATCGCCGACGATCTGGCTCTTGACCAGCAGCGAGATGTCCTGAAACGCCGGGGTGGTGTCGACCGAAAACAGCGCCAGCAGCACGGCGACGATGCTGTAGGCCACGCTGCTGCCTTTGGCCTTGCGGCGCAGCAGGCTGCGAGCCAGCACCGCGAAGATAAGCCCCAACGCCGCCAGCAGGCCGATGAACGGCAGCACGTATTTGCTGATGCCCGCGCCTTTGAGGCTGCTGGTGACGGTGTAGATCACCGCGTCGGTGATGCCGTCGCCGGTGAAGTAGTTGCTGGCGATCAGGATGACGTTCAGCACCAGATAGCTGCCGAGCAGCGTCAGCAGAATGGCGAACCACCAGCGGTTGGCGGCGGCCCGGGTGCGATAAATCAAAATCGACGCCAAAAAGAGAACAAACGAAACGACTGCTAAAACCATCCGCCAAACCCTGTCTGATTGAAATAAAACCGTTGCTGCCCTGGTCTGCGCCGCCGAGCGTGCCGCGGCGCGAAAAGTGAAGGGTATAGCCTATTGCCGGCGGCGGAACAACGCGCGATCTCCCGCTACGGCCGACGAGCGGCGGCTATTGTACATTTTTATGACAATAGTGTGACGTTAATCACGCCGACGGCGGCCTCGGCGGCGAAAGCTTGCTGGTCGGAGGTTTCGCTCTACGCTTAATGAGCGCCACGACGGTGCGCCCATCAGCCATTCAGGAGGAAGTATGCAGACGATTCCCGCCGCGGTACTCGACGATCTGGCCCCGCAAGGCGTGTTGCGCGCGGCGATCAACTACGGCAATCCGGTGCTGGCACAGGCCGGGGCCGGTGGCAAACCGCAAGGCGCTTCGGTGGAGCTGGCCGCCGCGCTGGCCCAGGAACTGGGCGTGGCGCTCGAACTGGTCACCTATGACGCGGCGGGCAAGGTGTTCGCCGACCTGGACAGCGGCGCCTGGAACCTGGCGTTTATGGCCATCGAGCCGGTGCGCGCGGCGCAGATCGCCTTCAGCGAGCCCTACGTGATCATCGAGGGAACCTATCTGGTGGCGAACGACGCGCCTTACTTTGAGGTGGCGCAGCTCGACAGGCCGGAGGTGCGCATCGCGGTCGGCCAGGGGGCGGCGTACGATCTGTTTTTATCGCGCACGCTGCAGCAGGCGCAGCTGGTGCGGGCGGCAACCTCCGCCGAGGCGATCGCGCTGTTTTTCGACCGGGGGCTGGAGGCGGCGGCCGGCGTGCGCCAACCGCTGCTGGCCGCTGCGGCCGCCCATCCTGGCTACCGAGTGCTGGACGGGCATTTCACCGCTATCCGCCAGGCGCTGGCGGTGCCGCGGCAAAAAACGCAGGGCGCCGCCTACGTGAACGATTTTATCGAGCGCTGCAAGGCCAACGGGCTGGTGAAGGCGGCCTTGCAGCGCAGCGGCCAGGGTGAGGTGACGGTGGCGCCGCCGGCCGCCTCGGCGTGATCAGTTCAACTCCACCGCGTACTGTTCCACCGGGGTGATTTTCTTGATCAGCTTGTTGTCGAACAGGAACTGTTCGTAAGCCTGGTAGCGGGCGCGATCCAGCTTGGCCGGATCGCGCGCGAACAGCGGCAGGCTGGCTTGCCACGCCTGTTTGTTCAGCTCGGTATTCAGCTCCGGGTGCGCCTTGGCGAACGCCAGCCAGGTGTCCTGCGGGTGCGCGTGCAGGTAGTCGCTGCCTTGCTTCAGCGCGGCGAGGAACTTGCGGATTTTCGGCTCGTTCACCGCATCGCGGTGGGCGACGATGATCAGCTCGTCGTAGGCCGGCACGCCGTAATCTTCGACGTTGAACACCACCGGCGTCTTGCCCTGCAGCTTCAGCTCCAGCGCTTCGATGTTGCGGTAGCCGCCGATCACCGCATCGACCTGGCCCGCCAGCAGGGCGCTGGTCAGCTGGAAGTTGACGTTGATGAGCTTGATGTCCTGCGGCTTGAGGTGTTCGTGTTCGACCATGGTGGCCAGCGTCGCCTGTTCGATGCCGCTGACCGAGTAACCCACCGTCTTGCCCTTGAGATCCGCCGGCGACGTGATGCTTTTATCCAGCGCGATCACCGTATTCAGCGGCGTGTTGATCAGCGTGCCGACGCGCATCAGCGGCAGGCCCTGATCGGCGAAGAAATGCAGCTGAGGTTGGTAGGTGATGGCGAGGTCGGCCTGTTTGGCGGCCACCAGCCGCGGCGGCAGCGCCGGATCGGACGGCGGCACGATCTTGACGTCCAGCCCTTCGGCCTTGAAGGCGCCGATCTGCTCGGCCACCATAATCGGCGCGTGATCGGGGTTGATGTACCAGTCGAGCACCAGCGTCAGCTTTTCGGCCGCGCCGGCCTGGCCGGTGATGGCGGCGCCGAGCAGCAGCCCGCAGAGGGTTTGTTTGATCATGGTCGTTCCTTTATCCCTGGTTATGGTTGCAATCATCAGTCGTTTTCCGGCGCCCAGGCGATCAGGCGCCGCAGCAGCGCATCCACCGCGGCCCACAGCAGCACGGTCATCAGCACCAAAATAAACAGCGCGGCGAAGCAGACGTCGGTCTGCATGCGCGCGTTGGCGTTCAGCATCACGTAGCCCAGCCCTTCGGCCGAGCCGACCCATTCGCCGATGATGGCGCCGATCGGCGCGACGGCGGCGGCCATGCGCAGGCCGGAGCCGAAGGCCGGCAGCGCCGCCATCAGCCGCACGTGCCGCAGCTGCGCCCAGCGCGAAGCGCGCATCGTGCGCGCCAGATCGAGATAGTCGTTGTTGACCCGGCGCAGCCCGTCGAAAAAGGCCGACACCACCGGGAAGAAGATCACCAGCACCGCCATCGCCACCTTGGCGCTCATGCCGAAGCCGAACCACAGCACCAGCAGTGGCGCCAGGGCGAACACCGGTATCGCCTGGCTGGTGAGCACCAGCGGCATCAGCCAGCGCTGCAGGCGCGGCGAGAAGATCATGCACAGCGCCAGCGCCGCGCCGAGCAGCACGCCCAGCGCCAGCCCGCTGACGATCTCCGAAGCGGTGACCAGCGTGTGCCAGGCGAGATAGCCGCGCCCGTCCCACAGCGCCTGCGCCACCGCGCCCGGCGTGGGCAGCAGAAAGGCCGGAATGCCGCTTTGCGCCGCCAGCCACCACAGCAGCAGCAGGCCGACGAACACCGTCAGCCCGCGCTGCAGGCGGGTGAGGCCGCGCTCTTTGGCGATATTCATTGCGCGGCCCTCACCAGCTGTTGCAGCAGCTCGGCCTGGCTTCTCAGCAGGTCGGCGTCATCCGGCGCACGCGGCGGTTGCCCGCTGATGCGGTGGCTATCATCGAGGCCCAGCGGCCAGGGCGACAGCACCAGCAGCCGGTGGCTCAGGCGGCAGGCTTCCATCGGGTCGTGGGTGATCAGCAGCACGGTGTTTTGCGCCAGCAGTTCGGCGGCCAGGCTCTGGATCTCGGCGCGGGTGATGGCGTCCAGCGCCGAAAAGGGTTCATCCATCAGCACGATCGGCTGGCGTTCATAGAGCGTGCGGGCGATGGCGGCGCGCTGGCGCATGCCGCCGGACAGCGCGGCGGGCAGGCTGCGGCCATGAGCGGCCAGGCCCACGCGCTCCAGCAGGTGCGCCGCCCACGCCCGATCCGGCGTTTCGCCGCGCAGCCGCGCGCCGAGGGCGACGTTCTCTTCGACGGTCAGCCACGGGTAGAGCAGGTCTTTTTGCCCCATGTAGGCGATGCGCCCGGCGATCGGCAGGCCGTCGCTGCCGGTCACCGTGCCCGAGGTGGCCTGCGCCAGGCCGGCGATGATCTTCAGCAGGCTGGTTTTGCCGGCGCCGCTGGCGCCGAGCAGGGCAACGAAGCTGCCGCCGGCGATGTCGAAACTCAGCCGCTCAAAGATCGTCTGTTGACCGAAGCGCAGAGTGAGATCCCGCACCTGGATGCCGGGCGGGAGACGCGGGGAGGTCATGAGGCGTTCAGCCCCATTTGCCAAAATGCCGATTCCAGCTGGGTGGCGGTGGTGAAAATCTGCGCCAGCTCGGTGAAGCGGCCTGGTGCGCCGCGCTGGTGGCCGACGGTTTCCAGCAGCTCGATGGCGGCGCGCACGCCGGCCAGATAGCCCTCGTCGCCGTAGTTGCGGATCCAGGAGGCGTAAGGATTGCCCTCCATTTGGGTGGCGGGATCGTGCAGCAGCCGCAGGCCGATTTCGGCATAGCCGGCCACGCAGGGCAGCAGGCCGGCCAGCAGGTCGAGGGCGTCGCCGGCATGGCCGATATCCAGTACGTAGCGGGTATAGTTCATGGTTTCCGCCGCTTCCGGCTGGGCGGCGATCTGCGCTTCGCTCAGCCCCCATTCGGCGCAGTAGGCCACGTGCAGCGGCAGTTCGGCGACGATGCCGTTGAGCGACGCGGTGGCGGCGCGCATCTCCGGCAGGGTGCGCAGCTTGCTGACCAGCAGCGCGTAGGCGCGGGCGAAGTGCAGCAGGAACAGATAGTCCTGGGTCAGGTAGCGGCGAAACGCGCGTTCGGGCAAGGTGCCGGCGGCCAGCTGCTGCAGAAACGGGTGATCGACGTAGTCTTGCCAGTGGCTGCCGGCATGTTGGCGCAGCCGGCCGTAAAGACCGCTTTCGAACAGGGTGGTGATGGACATGGGACCTCCTTGAGTCAGTGGAGATCCGGGCACGCTGGGGTATGAACAGGCAACGGGTGAGAGCGTTGTTGCCTAACCGTCCCTTCGCTGGCATGACCCAGATCAGGTTCAAAGGGTTCGGCTTGCGCCATCTCAGCCCGTAACAGGACACCCCTCGGAGCTGCTTGTTATACGACATTTGTTTTTTGATTACAATCGCCGGGCGGCGCGGCGGCAATCGGTTCGTTTAGTGCGATCGGGGGCGATTTTGCTGGCGCAGGGCGCGCGGTTTTTGTCACTGTAGGCCGATGATTTGCCTTTGAGGACGATTCCCGATGAAAAAGATTGGTTTTCTCTCGTTTGGCCACTGGTCGCCTTCCGCCCAGTCCGGCACCCGTTCCGCGGCGGATGCGCTGCTGCAGTCCATCGATCTGGCGGTCGCCGCCGAAGATCTGGGGGCGGACGGCGCCTATTTTCGCGTACACCACTTCGCACGCCAGCTGGGGTCGCCGTTCCCGCTGCTGGCCGCCATCGGCGCCAAAACCCAACGCATCGAGATCGGCACCGGCGTGATCGACATGCGTTATGAAAATCCGCTGTACATGGTGGAAGACGCCGGCGCGGCGGATCTGATCGCCGGCGGGCGGCTGCAGCTCGGCATCAGCCGCGGCTCGCCGGAGCAGGTGATCGACGGCTGGCGCTATTTCGGCTATGCCCCGGCCGACGGCGAGAGCGACGCGGACATGGCTCGCCGCCACACCGAAGTGTTCCTGGAAGCGCTGCGCGGTGAAGGGTTCGCCGAGCCCAATCCACAGCCGATGTTCCCGAATCCGCCCGGGCTGCTGCGGCCGGAGCCGTTTTCCGCCGGGCTGCGCGACCGCATCTGGTGGGGCGCCGGTTCGAACGCCACCGCCGTCTGGGCGGCGAAGCTGGGCATGAACCTGCAAAGCTCGACGCTCAAGAACGACGAAACCGGCGAACCCTTCCATATCCAGCAGGCCAAGCAGATCCGCGCCTACCGCGCCGCCTGGCAAGAGGCGGGCCATGCGCGCGAGCCGCGGGTTTCCGTCAGCCGCAGCATCTTCGCGCTGGTGGATCAGCGGGATCGCAACTACTTCGGCGGCGGCGGCAAGGAGGGCGATCAACTGGGGTATATCGACGCGCAGACCCGGGCGATCTTCGGCCGCAGCTATGCCGCCGAGCCGGACGAGCTGATCAAGCAGCTGGCGCAGGACGAGGCCATCGCCGAAGCGGATACGCTGCTGCTGACCGTGCCTAACCAGCTGGGCGTGGATTACAACGCCCACGTCATCGAATCGATTTTAACCCATGTCGCGCCGGCGCTCGGCTGGCGCTAAACGGAGGAGTGGCATGTCACGCATTTTCATTACCGGTTCGGTAGACGGGCTGGGCCGCGCCGCCGCGCAAACGCTGTTGGACGAAGGGCATCAGGTAATTCTGCATGCGCGTGAGCCCGGCCGTTTGGACGCGGTGCGCGATCTGCTGGATCGCGGCGCACAGGCGACGATCGGCGATCTGTCCGATGTGCAGCAGATCCGGCAGCTTGCCGAGCAGGTCAACCGCCTCGGCCGCCCGGACGCGGTGATCCACAACGCCGGTATGTTTACCGGGCCGCAGGTGATGCCGGTGAACGTCGTTGCGCCCTACCTGCTGACGGCCCTGATCGAACGCCCCAAGCGTATCGTCTATCTGAGCAGCAGCATGCACTTTGACGGCGTGGCGGAACTGAGCGGCGTGGACTGGCTCGGCGGCGCAGCCGGCTCCTATTCGGACAGCAAACTGTTCGTCACCGCGCTGGCCGCCGCCGTGGCGCGCCTGTGGCCTGACGTGATCAGCAGCGCGGTCGATCCCGGCTGGGTGCCGACCAAAATGGGCGGCGCGGATGCGCCAGACGATCTGGCGCTGGGGCATGTGACGCAGGCGTGGCTGGTGAGCAGCGATGAGCCGCAGGCTCTGGCGTCCGGCGGCTATTGGCACCATCAACAGCGCTTCGAACCTCACGCGGCGGTATACGACGAGGCGTTTCAAACGGCGCTGCTGGCGCAATTGGCGCGCGCCGGCGGGGTGAGCCTGCCGCAGGCTTGAGGACAGTGCTTTGTTGGCCCGTCGGCGCTTGCCGACGGGCTTTTTTATGCCCGCAGGGTGAACCGGCGAGGCTTTTCTTATACAGTGGCTGTCTGACCTGTTTTGCTTGTTCTTCCTATTATCGCCATGCATACATTCCTGATTATCGTCCCTGAAGGGGGCATGCTGTTCGAAGCGGCGGGCATCGCCGATATCCTGATGCAGGCTAACCGTCTGAGTCCTGCCGAGGCGCCGCTGTATCAGATCGCGGTCGCCACCACGCAATCCCATCGGGTGGTACACGGCCTGTCCGGGCTGAGCCTGTTGGCCGACCACCGCCTGGCGGATCTCGATCCGGCCCTGCCGCGCGATACCGTCATTGTTGCCGGCAAGGGGGCGACGGAAGAAGAGGGGGCCCTGGTGGCGGATTGGCTGCGCCGCGCGGCCCCGCAGGCGCGCCGTATCGCTTCCGTTTGCGGCGGGGCTCTGCTGCTGGCCGAGGCCGGGTTGCTGGACGGGCGGCGGGCGACTACCCACTGGCGGCTGGCGGAAACGCTGCAGGCGCGCTTTCCGCGGGTGCAGGTCGAGAACGGCCCGATCTACGTGCAGGACGGGCCGATCTGGACCTCCGGCGGCGTCAGCTCCGGCTTCGACCTGACGTTGGCGCTGGTGGAGGACGACTACGGCTTCGTGCAGGCGCGTGAAGTGGCGCAGGATCTGGTGATGTTTCTGCGCCGCCCCGGCGGGCAGGCGCAGTTCAGCCGCTACCCGCTCAACCAGGCCAAATCGCCGGGCCCGATCCGCGACCTGCAGTCCTGGATCCTGGAAAACCTCGCCGACGATCTCAGCGTCGATCGGTTGGCCGAACGCGTGGCGATGAGCCCGCGCAACTTTACCCGGGTGTTCACCCGCGAGACGGGCATTTCTCCCGCCAAATTCGTCGAAGAAGGGCGGTTGCATACCGCCAGGCAGCGCCTTGAGCAGAGTGCGGAGGGCATCGAACAGATCGCGCTGGCCACCGGCTTCGGCAACGGCCTTAACCTGCGGCGGGTGTTTGAGCGCAAACTGCAGCTGACCCCGAGCGAATACCGCGAACGCTTCCACGCGCGCAATTTGGCGCAAATTGATCGGTAAACGTCATTTACGCCGCCTCGTGGCAGGGCTAGATTTGAGGCAAAGCCCAAAACGAGGAGATCATCATGGTGAAAGTAGGCATTAACGGCTTCGGCAGGATCGGGCGCAACGTGCTGCGCGCGGCGCTGGGGCGCAGCGATTTTGACGTGGTGGCGATCAACGATCTGACGGACAGCAAGACGCTGGCGCACCTGCTGAAATACGACACGCTTTCCGGCACGCTGGCGGCCAGGGTGGAAGCCGGTGACAACCAGCTGCTGCTGGACGGCCGGCCGATTCAGGTATTTTCGCAGCGCGATCCCGCCGAGATCCCCTGGAGCAGCGTGGGCGTGGACGTGGTGATCGAAGCAACGGGCTTCTTTACCGATAAAGCCAAGGCGGAAGTGCACATCACGCACGGCGGCGCCAAGCGGGTGATTATCTCGGCGCCGGCCAAGAACGACGACATCACCATCGTCATGGGGGTTAACGACCAGCTCTACGATCCGGCGCTGCATAAAGTGGTCAGCAACGGCAGCTGCACCACCAACGGGCTGGCACCCGCCGCGCAGGTGCTGCATCAGGCGTTCGGCATCGAATACGGACTGATGAACACCACCCACGCCTATACCAACAGCCAGGCGCTGCACGATCAGCCGGAAAAAGATCTGCGCGGCGCGCGGGCGGCGGCAGAGTCGATCGTGCCTTACTCCAGCGGCGCGGCCAAGGCACTCGGCAAGGTGATCCCGGATCTCGACGGCCGCCTGACCGGTTACTCGCTGCGGGTGCCGGTGCCGGTCGTTTCGATCGTCGATCTGACGGTGACGCTGAAACGCCCGGCGACGGTGGAGGAAATCAACGCCGCTTTCCGCGCGGCGGCGGCGTCCGGCCCGCTGAAAGGAATTTTGGGCTACAGCGATGAACCGCTGGTGTCGAGCGACTATCGGGGCGACGCGCGCTCATCTATTATCGATGGTTTGTCTACGCTGGTCATCGGCGGCAACCTGGTGAAGGTGCTCGCCTGGTATGACAACGAGTGGGGCTTCTCCAACCGCTTGGTCGATCTGGCGCTGCTGATGGAAAAACGCGGGCTGTAAACGCCCAACAGCAAAAAGCCCGCTTAAGTTTCCTTAAGCGGGCTTCTTTAAATATGGCTCCTCTGACTGGACTCGAACCAGTGACATACGGATTAACAGTCCGCCGTTCTACCGACTGAACTACAGAGGAATCGTGTGAACGGGGCGCATCATATCCAGCGGCCCCGGGTGTGTCAACGCTAAATTGCCTTGAGTGGTGCGACTGCTCGGTATCTGAGCAATATGCCCGTCAGTCAGCCCATTGCGCGTCGTTTTCCGCCTGGCCGCGCAGCAGGCGCGCCAGCGGATCCTGGCGGTAGAAGCGGCAAAAGTGCTGATACAGCGCCGGAAAGCGTTCTGCCAGCAGCTCGGGGGCGCTGAAAAAATACTCCGACAGCACGGCGAAGCACTCGGCTGCATCGGTGGCGGCGTAGGCGTCCATGCTGGCGGCCTCTTCGCCGACCATGTCGATCTCGTCCTGCAGGCTTTCCATTGCGGCGTGCAGATCGTGCTCCCAGGCGGCCACTTCGCGCAGCGGGATCGGCGGCACGCCGGTGGCGACGCCGCCGTTGCGCATATCCAGCTTGTGCACCGCTTCGTGGATCACCAGATTGAAACCGGAGAGATCGAAAGAGTCCTGCACGTCTTGCCAATTGAGCACGATCGGCCCCTGTTCCCAGCTCTGGCCGGACTGCACCACCGGCCCCGAGTGCACCAGGCCGATTTCGTCCTGCCATTCGTCTTCCACCACGAACGGGGTGGGGTAGAGCAGGATTTCGTTGAAGCCGTCGAGGCACTCCGCGCCGAGCTCCAGCACCGGCAGGGCGAACAGCAGGGCGATGCGCGCCTGCATTTGTGAGGTGAGCTGCAGCCCCTGCAGCGGCACGATGCGCTTTTGCTGCAAGATTTGCCCGGCGACGGCCACCAGCCGCTGCCGCTCCTGCTCATTCAGCGGCGAGAGCAGCGGGATCGCCAGCGCGTCCTGCCACTGGGCCTCGATGTCTGCCTGGGATTGAGAGGGTTGAGTCGCTTTCCACGGCCATTTAATCATCAGGTTGCTCGTAAACTCATCACTTGAACGTTCAGCGGTATGCTAATGCTGTAAAAATGCCGCAAAAGCGGGCATGATAGCAAGCGTTGTCAGGAGAGATGCCGGAGCGGCTGAACGGACCAGTCTCGAAAACTGGAGTAGGGGCAACTCTACCGGGGGTTCAAATCCCCCTCTCTCCGCCACTATTCAATCACTTACGAATAAATCTTTCAACGATCCCCATCACAGTAAAACCACCGTTCTTATCGGCTGTCGTTCTTATTTCCCTGTCCCGACCCTTTGCCGGCGTTATCAAACCGTCTTTTCGTCTTACCGTTTGTCATGTTGTGAACGATAGGGCGGGTTTGACGCCGCCCGTTGCCGATGGGATTGACTCACTCTGTAAACCCGATGCGCCTTGATATTTCTCGTGCGGGATTACTTGTCCGGTAGCGCATAGGCGATAATGTAGTCGCCGCGCATCGGTGATTGGCGTGCGCCCCCCGCATTGATGACAATGTACTGTTTGCCGGTTTTCGGCGAAAGGTAAGTCATCGGGCCGGATTGGCTCCCGACCGGCAAGCGCGATTTCCAAATCTCTTTACCGTTGGCGGTGTCAAAGGCGCGTAAATAGAAGTCTTGCGTGCCGGCGAAAAACAGAAGACCCGACTGCGTCGACAGCGGCGCGCCCAGCGTTGGCATGCCGATAGGGATCGGCATATGCATGCTGATGCCGAGCGGCCCGGTATCCTCGACTGTCCCGACAGGGACCTGCCACACCAATTTGCCGGTAGTCAGGTCCACGGCGGACATCGTGCCGAACGGCGGTTTCTGGCAGGGGATCCCCAGCGGGGAGAGGAACCGTTCTCGCAGGGCCCCGAACGGGGTGCCCTCCATCGGGACTATCCCCATTTCAATACCGCTGGCGTTGGTTGGCACCTTATCCCTCGGCACCAGATAATGCGCCAATCCCAGACGCATGTCGTTAACGAACATCAGATTATTGTGGGGATCCACGGCGACGCTGCCCCAGTTCATTCCTCCCAGGGAGCCTGGGTATTGCAGGGCGCGGTCTTCACCCGGCGGGGTGAAAATGCCTTGATAGCGCATTTCTTTAAACTGAATGCGGCATAACAGCAGGTCAATCGGCGTTGCGCCCCACATATCCGACTCTTTCAGTTGTTCATTGCCAATCATCGGCATCCCCACTGAGTACGGCTGGGTGGGGGAATAGCGTTCACCCTTGATAGCTCCCGTTGGCACCGGGCGTTCTTCAACTTGCGCGACGGGCTCGCCGGTCACGCGGTTGAGCATGAAAATCATGCCTTGCTTGCTGGTTTGCACCAGAACCGGCGTAATGCCGCCTTTGCCGTCGGGCAAATCGAACAACAGTGGCTGTGAGGGCAGATCGAAGTCCCACAAATCGTGGTGGGTCGTCTGATAGTGCCAGCGAACTTTGCCGGTAGCGGCGTCTATGGCGACGACGGCGGAGCTGTATTTATCGTCCAGCGCGCTGCGAGTGCCGCCGAAAAAGTCTGGCGTCGCGTTGCCTGTGGGTAAATAGATGAGGTTCAACCGCTTGTCATAGGACATGGCTGACCAGACATTCGGCGTGCCGCGAGTATAGGTTTGCCCCTCCGGCGGCAGGCCGCTCAGTTCAGGGTTGCCCGGATCCCAGGCCCACACGAGGTTGCCGGAGTGAACATCATAAGCTCGAACAACGCCGGGAGGCTCATCGGTGGAAAAGTTGTCCGCTACGCGTCCCCCCACGACGACGATTTCTCCGGCCACCAGCGGCGTGGAGGTTTGTTGATAATAGCCCGGTTTGATTTCGCCCATGCCGCTGCCGAGATCGACGGTACCGCGATCGCCAAAGGCGTCGCACAATTTCCCCGTGTCGGCATCAAGGGCGATGAGTCTGGCGTCAATCGTGGGCAGGAACAAACGACGCGAACAGATCGCGGGTGGGCGACTCGAGCCTGTTGCTGCAGGAGCGGCGTGATCCTCGTAGTAACCCAGGCCCCGGCAGCGCTGCCAGTTCGGCGAGGCGGCCTGCGGATCGAAACGCCATTTTTCTTTCCCGCTATCCACATCTAAAGCCAGTACTTTACTGTACGGGGTGCAGACATAAAGCGTGTCGCCGACCTGCAAAGGCGTATTCTGATCTTCCGCGCCCGAACCTTTGCTCACGGGAAGATCGCCGGTATGGGCAGTCCAGGCCACCTGCAAGCGGGAAACGTTCTGCTTGTTTATTTGATCAAGTGCGGCGAAGCGATCGCCGTGCGGGGTATTTCCCCAGTGCTCCCAATTCTTTTGTTGCTCGCCGGCGGCTACTGGAAATACGGGGATGGTTTTCGTCGCGCTGACCAGCGGTTGGGATCTGAACATCCACCCGAAGCTGACCCCCAGCCCGATGGCCAGGATCGCCGCTAAGCCGAAAGCCGGGCCTTTTTTGGCCGAATGACCGGGCATCAATGGCCAGGCGATAGCGCAAAGAAACGCTAAAACGCCGAGGGTGAAAAGGCGCGAGAACAGCGGCCAGTAATGCCAGCTGGCATCGGCGACGGCCCAAAACAGGGAGGCGACGAAGGCGATCGCGTACAGGATAATGCCGCTGCGACGGCGCCGGGCAATCAGTACGGCGGCGATAATCATCGCCAGACCCATCGCCACGAAATAAAACGTTCCGCCGACGAAGGCCAACCTGGCGCCGAGAAGGCAGATTGCCAGGCCGATAATGAACATCAATCCGGCAAGAAACCACAGGAGGTACTTCTTCCCGTCCCGCGTCCTGTGTGCTTTTTGCATATGAGCTCCTTAGCGATTTTTCTCTGAGGCGGTTAAAAAGGGGAATGAGGTGGCGGTGCGCCTTCCGGCTCAGGCGCCGCGTGTTTGCAGCCGGAAGGCGTCTGTACCGAAGAAAGGAAGGGGGGGAATGTCATTCCCGCTATCCTGTCGTCGCTGTTCAAACGGGGGCTACTCCGCGCGTTCAGCGCATGTCATTTGAACGTGCGTCAAGGTAAGCCGTATACCCATGCCCTGCCGCTTGGCGAACTTGATGGCGCCCTTTGGCGACGATCATCGCCACCGTCAATAGCGCCGGCAGCGCCAGCACGGTGAAAATGGTGCTTAAGCTCCAACCGAGCGCCAGCATTTCAGCGCCGGCAAGCGCGCTCAATATGGCGCCCAAACGACCGATGCCGTGCATCCAGCTGGAGCCGGTAGCCCGGGCTTCGGTGGGATAAAAACTGGCCGACAGGGCGTTCATGCCGGTGTTGGCTCCTCCGATGCAGAATCCGATCGCCATCGCGCAGCCTCCCATCAGGACGGGGTAGCCCATCGCCGGCCCCATAAGCAGGGTGAACAGCGCCCCCATCCCATAAATGGACGCCAAAGCGCGATGCGGTTCGGACCTGTCCATCAGCCAGCCGGAAAACAGTGAGCCCAGCGTGCCGCCCGCCTGAAACAGGGCGGTGATGATCGCCGCTTGCGTGACGTTGAAGCCGCCGTCTTTAATCAGCAACGGCAGCCAGCTGCCCAACGTATAGAACAGAAACAGCGCGGAAAAATACGATCCCCACAGCATTAAACTGCCGAAACGGTACTGCGAGCTCACCACTAATTTGATGGGGTGCGCGCAGGTCTGGTTTGGCGGGGGCAATATGATGGTGCTGTGCCGAAGATCGAGGTCGGGCGCCAGTTTCGCCAAAATCCGCTGAATTCCGTCGTTTTTCGCCCGTTTCTCCACCAGGAAACACACCGATTCGGGTAACGCCGCCATCAGCACGGGCGCGAACAGCAGGGGCAAGATCCCGCCGAGCAGCAGCACGGAATGCCAGCCGAAGCGTGGCATCAGCCAGGAGGCGGCGAATCCGCCCAAGGCGGCGCCAAAGGTGAAGCCGCAGAAGACCACGGTAATCAAGAAAGCGCGGCGCCGGGCAGGCGCGAATTCCGCCACCAGGGTGCCGACATTCGGCATGGCGGCGCCCAGCCCCAAGCCGGTGAGCAGGCGAAATAACATCATCTGCTCCATATTTTGAGAAAACGCCGTCACCAGCGTCCAAACGCCAAAAAAGAATACGCTGTTGATGATGACCACTTTGCGGCCGAACCTGTCTGACAATGGCCCGGAAAGCATCGCGCCCAGCGACAGGCCAATCAGCGCCGCGCTGATCACCAGCCCCAGCTCGCGATTAGTGATTTGCCAATCGGCCTTAAGCTCTGGCGCAATAAATCCCATGATAACGATATCGAATCCATCCAGAGCAATGATGCAAAAGCCGAGCAGCACGACCATCTTTTGCCATTTCCCTAAGGGGCGGCTGTCGATCAGCGCCCGAACATTGATTGCGTTGTTTCCCGACATGGGGGGCTCCCGGTGCAGTAGTTGAGTGTCATCACTATAAGCAGCCGTTGGTGGGGCAATAAATGTCGATTATCGAAATAATGTGCGTTTATCGGACGATGAGGTGAGAGGGAAGTGAGGGTGGAATGTTAACCTTATGTTATGAAAAGGGATTGCCGTGGGAATGGCTGAGCCGGAAGCGGTTGAGAGTGTGAGCGTGATCATTAATCTTTTCAGTAAGATGAAAGAATGAGCGGGCCTTGATGGCCCGCATGGTTAACGCATGGCGGTGAGCCGAACCGGGGCGTTGGCGGCCCCGAAGCCGCGGTAGCCGCCCCGACGTTCCAATAACTCGAAGAAGAAGCGCCCTTTCTCGTAGGCGACGGTATAGACGTGCAGTAATTCTCCACCTTGCTCGTCTCGATCGTAGAGCACATTGAACGCTTGCAGCTGCGAAAGGAAAACGGGATCAAGATCGAAACGCGCTCTGAGGTCTTGATAGTAGTTATCGGGGATGCGCAGCGTTTTTAATCCACGCTGCTGAGCCGCTTTCACGACGCTGAACAAATCATTACAGCCAAAGGCGACATGCTGTAATCCCGCGCCCTGATAGGTGGTTAATGCCTGGGCGATTTGGGTTTCCCGGCTCACCGACATATTCAGCGGCAGCCGGATGGCGTCGTTGGGGCTGCGCAACACGCGGCTGCGCACCAAACCCAACGGATCGGGCAGTTCCCACTCGTTGTCCTGCACAAAACCCGGCACGCTGCGCAGGAACATGATCCAGTTGCCGCAAGATTCGTCCGTCAGCGCTATCGCGAGGTGATCGATGCTCTGCAGTGCAGGCGGCGGCGCGCTGCGATGAGTCAGATGAAAATCGGTGTGATAAATATCGTTCTTGGGATCTTCGTCCGCCTCGACCAGATAAATCAGGCTGCCGTCCGGTGCGCACAGGGCGGGAATTTGCCGCTCGTTGGGGCCGGTTTCTCCTTGCCAGAGGGCGTAACCGTAGTCTTGCGCCCGTTGCAGTAAACGCGCTACGCCGCGAACCCGCCACGCCACGGCGCAAAGAGAAATGCCGTGCAAGTGATAATAGCCGCTGGCCTGACTTTCCGGCTGGGCATTCAGAATGACATTCACTTTGCCGTTGCGATAGAGGGCGACGCTTTTGGAGCGGTGTTCGCCGGCGTGAACCAATCCCAACTGCGTCAGCCATTGGCCCATCGCCAGCCCATCGCTGTGCGAGACGGCAAATTCGATAAACTCCAGCGCCAGCAAGGGGGGATGCGCTTCTGAATGAAATAATGAGTGTTCTATGAGCGAGGCCATGGCGTTGGGCAGCAGAGGCTGTTTGGCCAACCAGTCATAGGTTTGTTCCTCCAGCCACAACAACGATCGGAAACCGTCCTGAGCCGTGGGAAGCACCGGCGAGGCGCGGAAACCATCGTTAAATATCTCCAGCGACCAGGCGCCGCGATAGCCATGCGCGGAAAGTTGAGTCATGAACTGAGCCAGGTTCAGCTCCCCTTGGCCGGGGAAACAGCGGAAATGGCGGCTCCAGGCGAGCACGTCCATCTTCAGCAGCGGGGCGTCCGCCAGTTGTACAAACACAATTTTTTCGGGGGGGACTTCATCAAGGCCGTCAAGATTATCGCCGCGCGACAGGATATGAAAACTATCGAGAATGATCCCCAGCGCCGGATGGTCTACGGCCTTAACCCGCGCCCAGGCGTCGCGCCACAGGTTCACGTGACGTCCCCATGCCAGCGCTTCATAACCGACAGTAATATCATACTCGGCGGCCAACTCCGCCAACGCGCGCAAATCGCTCACTTGCGTGGCCATGTCTTCGCTGCTGTCGGGCGAGACATTACTGCAGAGCAGCATGCGCGAGCAGCCCAATTGCTGCATGACGTCGAACTTGCGGGCTGCGCGTGAAAGGTTCTGCGCCAGGCTTTCGCGCGGGCCGCCTTCGAAGTCCCGAAACGGCTGGAACAGCAAAATTTCCAGGCCCAGTTCGGCGCACAGATCACGAATTTGCGCCGGTGAACCGGGGTAATAGACCAGATCGTTATCGAAAATTTCGACGCCATCAAAGCCTGCGGCGGCGATAGCCCGCAGTTTTTCCGGCAGCGAGCCCGATACCGAGACCGTCGCGATAGAACGTTTCATCATTGCCTCCAGTTAAGCGGTCATGGATGACCTGAAAGCGACCATTCAGTAGCGAGGCGGACCACCGACGGGAATTGAAACCTGTTATGGACCAAATGAAATGTTTCGTCAATTCAGAACATTCCATGACTTTTGGTTATATAAAGCGATCGGTTTTCTCACTTTACTTTTACATATTGCGCTTCCTACACTCTGTCGACATGTACCCTCAAATAATAAGGATACCGGGATGAAAAGTGATTGGATGGCGCGAGAACTGGTGCATCGCGATTACAGCCATCACCCGCCTGCGCTGGCGCCGCTGTATAAAACCAGCGTGCTGCGATCGCCGCGCAATGCATTAATTTCATTGCAAAACTCGTTGTCTGAACTGACCGCACCCGTGTTCACGCCAACGGATATCGGCCCGATTGATCACGATCTGATTCTGAACTACGCCAAAGACGGCTTACCGATCGGCGAGCGGATCATCGTGCATGGATATGTGCGCGATGCCTTCGGGGCGCCGGTGCGCAACGCCTTGGTCGAGGTATGGCAGGCTAATGCGGGAGGGCGCTATCGTCACAAGAAGGATCAGTATCTGGCGCCTATCGATCCCAATTTTGGCGGCTGCGGCAGGATGCTGACCGACGACAACGGGTATTACTGTTTTCGCACCATCAAGCCGGGCCCGTACCCCTGGCGCAATCAGGTCAGCGACTGGCGTCCGGCGCATATTCACTTCTCACTCTCCGGCGAGGCGTTCGCGCAGCGGTTGATCACGCAGATGTATTTCGAAGGCGATCCGTTGCTCGTTCGTTGCCCCATCTTGCAGTCGGTAGGCAGCGACGATGCGATGCGCACGCTGATTGCCGAGCTGGATATGCACGCCGCCGTGCCGCTGGACAGCCTGGCCTACCGCTTCGATCTGGTGCTGCGCGGCCATCGGGCCACGTGGTTTGAGAACCGTACACAGGGAGCCGCGTGATGAAAAAGTATTTGTCTGAAACGGCCTCGCAAACCGCCGGCCCTTATGTGCACATCGGTTTGGCGCCGCATGCCGCCGGTTTTGACATTTTTGAGCGTAATTTCACCCATGTGTTGACGCAACCGGAAACGCGCGGGGAACGCATCGTGGTGGAAGGGCATGTTTATGACGGTACCGGCACGCCGGTGCGAGACGCGCTGGTTGAAGTCTGGCAGGCCAACGCCGCCGGGCGATATCAGCATCCCGCCGACGGCCAACGAGATAAACCCGACGACCCCGCTTTTCGCGGCTGGGGGCGAACCTGTTCGGATTTCACCAGCGGCCTGTGGCAATTTGAGACGATCAAACCGGGCAGAGTGATGGGGCGCGACGGCCGGCTGATGGCGCCTCACCTCAATCTATGGATCGTGGCCCGCGGCATCAACATCGGGTTGAACACGCGTCTTTACTTCGCCGACGAGCAGGCGGCGAACGCTGAAGATCCGGTGTTGAACCTCATTGAATGGGAGAAACGGCGCGGCACGTTATTGGCGCAAAGGCGGCAGCGCGGTGATCAGACGGTATACCATTTCGATATCTGGTTACAGGGCGAGAACGAGACCGTTTTTTTTGATATTTGACCTCCGTTCGCCCTGTGAATGAGCTTGCCGCGTCGGCGGCAAGTTAATACTATAAATCATGAACATGACTTCTCGCTTTAGCCAACGCATCCGCCTGCGTCATCTGCACGCCTTTGTCGCTACCGCGCAGCAGGGGACGCTGGTGCGCGCCGCACAGCAATTGGGCATCACACAGCCCGCCCTCTCCAAAACGCTCAATGAACTGGAAAGCCTGGCCGGCGAGCGCCTGTTTTCGCGCAGCCGGCAGGGGGCAGAGCTGACCGCCGCCGGGGCGCGTTTCCTGCAGGATGCGGGGCGCGTTTTGGATGCGCTGAATGTGTTGGGGCGTACGGTCGCATCGGACAGCGAGGCGCTGCCGGCGCCGCTGCATATCGGCGCGCTGCCCACCACGCTGGTGAGTTTGGTCGCGCCGGTCGTGGTGGGGTTGCAGCAGCAATCCCCCGGCTGGCGCATGCAGGTTTCGACGCTGGCCAACGATGCGCTGATGATGGCGGTGAGATCCGGGCAATTAACCTTAGGGATAGGGCGTATGTCAGACCCCTCTCGCATGGAGGGGCTCAATTTCGAGCTGCTGTATCATGAAACGCTGCGGCTGGTGGTTGCTCCTCATCATCCGCTGTTGCATTCGGATGTCTCGCTGGCGGAGGCGTTGAGCTGGCCATTGGTGCTCTCCCCGCGAGGTACCGTGCCGCGTCAGAATGCGGAGGCGCTCATTGTCAGCCATGGGCTGGCGGTGCCGGAAGGGTGCGTCGAGACCTTGTCGGTCACGCTGGCGCGCTGCCTGACGCTACAGTATGGCTATGTTTGGCTGGTGCCTTACGGCGCGGTGCGTGACGACTTGTTCAGCAATCACCTGCGTGCGCTGCCGTTGCCTACCCAGGGCATGGCCGAGCCACTGGGCATCATTACCCGGCAAGAGGCACTCTCGTCCCCTGAGCAGCAGCGCCTGATTGCTGCGCTGCGCCAAAGGGTGCTGGATGTGCCGGTATAACCGCGTCTTCTAGTCGTCCGATCGCCGCCCGGCGTCGTGTTCGGCAAAGACGGACTGCGCCAGATGAAAAGCGGCGTTCGAGGCGGGTAGGCCGCAGTAAAGCGCCGCATGCATCAGAACTTCTTTGATCTCTTCACGCGTGACGCCGTTATTGAAGGCGGCCCGGATATGCATTTTCAGCTCAGCTTCGCGATTCAAGGCGATCAGCATCGCGATGGTGATCAGGCTGCGGGTATGGCGCGACAGGCCCGGACGCGTCCATATTTCCCCCCAGGCGTAGCGAGTGATGAAATGCTGAAACTCCTCGTTGAGCGGCGACAGCGCCGCGAGGGTATTATCGACATGCTCATCGCCCAACACCGCTCTGCGCACCGTCAGGCCTTGCTGATAACGTTGCCGCTGCGTGAGCTGTTCATCCAAAAAGGCCCGGAAAGTGCGATTGAATGCCCGCCAGGCCTCGACGCTGGAAAGGTGAGAGGCGGGCAAGATGACGCATTGAGCGCCGGGAATGCCCGCCACTAACGCTTTGGCATCATCGACGGTGGTTACCGCGTCGTCATGTCCGGCGATAATCAGCGTCGGCACGAGGATCCCTTCCAGCTCGGCGCGTAAATCGGCGTTCGCCAATGCTTCGCAGCAAGCGGCATAGCTGTTGGGATCGCAGGCGGTCAGCTGTTGCAATAATGCTTGCACCCTGGCGGGGGCAGATTGGCAAAATGCCGGCGTAAACCAGCGTGATGCTGCGCCATCGCTGACGGCGGCCATCCCCGACTGACGCACTTGCGCGGCGCGTTGTCGCCAATTCGCCGCCGTTCCAATTTTTGCTGCGCTATTGGCGATGGTCAACGTCAGCAAGCGCTCGGGATGAAAACGCGCCAGCCACAATCCCGTTAACCCCCCCATGGAGATACCGCAAAAATGGACGTGCTCAATCGCCAGAGCGTCCAACAATGACAGCACCTGTCTGCCCAGTAGCGCCAGCGATCCGGGTTGTTCACCGGGCGGCGATGCGCCGTGGCCGGCAACGTCGTAGCGCAGAATGCGATAGTGGGAGATGAGCGCGTCGCGCTGCGGTTGCCACATTGCCAATGACGTCCCCAGCGAGTTGCTGAACAGAACGACCGGGGCGTTTTCGGGCCCTTCCAGGACATAATTCAACATCATTGCTCCTTTTCGGCCGATGCCAGAACTTGTTGAATGAAACGCTGTGCGCTGCCTGTGGCATTGGCCGGATCGAGCAACGTCTCCAGAGCTTCCCGGCTGAGTCGGGAAGAGACTTCCGCATCGGCGCACAGCAGGGTTAACAGGGATTGCTGCGTTGCCTGAGCCTGGCGGCAACATTGCGCGATATGCTGGTGCGCCTGCTGGCTGCCGAGAAGCGGGGCTAAGGCCAGGGAAACCGATTCAGCCATGATCTGCCCCTGCGTCAGCGCCAGATTGCGCCGCATCGCCGCTTCATGCACCTCCAGGCCGTTAACGAGGTCAAGGCTTTGCGCCATTGCCGCTCCGCTCAGCACCAGGAGCTGCGGCAGGCTTTGCCACTCGGCCTGCCAGCCTCCCAGCGCGCGTTCGTGCTCTTGCACCTGGCCGGCATACAATCCCGCCATCAGCGCAGGCAAGCGGTTAGCCGCGCTGAGGATGGCGGCGCAGAGTACCGGATTGCGCTTATGCGGCATGGTGGAGGAGCCGCCGCGACCCGGGGCTGAAGGTTCGCTGATTTCAGCGACCTCGGTTTGCATCAACAGCGACATGTCACGCGCCAGCTTGCCGAGCGTGCCCGTGAGTCCGGCATACCAGCCGGCCAGTTCCAGCAACCGGTCGCGTTGGGTATGCCACGGCGTGGCGCTGCGCGGCAGCGCCAGCGCTTCCGCCAGCGCCTGCTCGACGCGTTCTCCCTGCTCGCCGAACGAGGCGAGCGTGCCGGCGGCACCGCCGAATTGCAGCGCCAGCACGCGTGGCCGCATTTCAGCCAGACGAACCCGAAAGCGCAGCAAGGCGTCCAGCGTGCCGGCCAACTTCAGCCCCAGCGTCGTGGGTAACGCGTGTTGCAGCCAGGTGCGGCCGACCATTAACGTTGCGCTATGGCGCCGACATTGCGCCGTCAGCGCCGCAATCAGCTGATTGAGCAGCGTGTCGGTTTGGCTGAGCGCGCTGCGCAGTTGCAGCACCAGCCCGCTGTCAATCGCATCCTGACTGGTTGCCCCCCAGTGAACGAAACGTGCCGCATCCGGCGAGCGTTGAGCCACCAGCGCCGTCAACTGTTTGACGAGCGGAATCGCTAAGTTGCCCGCCAATCCGGCGGACTGCGCCAGTGCGGCGGCGTCGAGTTTTTCCGCCCGGCAGTGGCTGCGTATGATTCGAGCCGACTCGTCATCGATAATCCCTGCAGATGCCAGGGCTTGCGCCAGGCCGGCTTCGAAATCGAGCATGCCCTGTAGCAGGGCCGTATCGCTGAAGCAGGGCGTTAATGGCGACGTCATAAACATTGCGCTATAGAGTGACATTGGTTATATCCGTTCCAGAATCAAGGCGACGCCCTGCCCAACACCTACGCACATGGTGCACAGGGCAAAGCGCCCGCCGGTGCGACGCAGCTGATAAGCGGCGGTCATGGCCAGCCTGCCGCCGGATGCGCCCAGAGGATGGCCCAGCGCGATGGCGCCGCCGTTAGGGTTGACCTGTTCCGCATCATCCGGTAACCCCAGGGCGCGCGTCACGGCCAGCGCCTGGGCGGCAAAGGCTTCATTCAACTCGATGACGTCCATTTGCGCCAGGCTCAAACCGGTTTGCGCCAGTACCTTGCGGACCGCGGGAACCGGCCCGTAACCCATGATGCGCGGCTCTACGCCGCAGGCGGACATGGCGACCACCCGCGCCAGCGGGGCGAGTCCATACTGCACCGCCGCGCGTTCGCTGGCAATGAGCAGGGCGCTGGCCCCGTCGTTGATGCCCGAGGCGTTGCCGGCGGTGACGCTCCCCTCGGCGTGTACGACGCCCTTCAGTGCGGACAGCGCGGCCAAAGAGGTGCTGCGGGGATGTTCGTCGCGAACCATGCTGAGCGGTTCGCCTTTGCGTTGCGGAATGCTGACGGCGATCAGTTCCTCATCAAACAGGCCCAGCTCCTGAGCGCGGGCGGTGCGTTGTTGGCTGCGCAATGCAAAGGCGTCTTGATCGGCGCGGCTGACGGCGAATTCACGAGCCACATTTTCGGCGGTTTCAGGCATGGTTTCGACACCGAACTGAGCGCGCATTTGCGGGTTGATAAAGCGCCATCCCATCGTCGTATCTTCCATTTTCAGCGATCGGCTGAAGGCGCTGTCCGCTTTGCCGGTGACAAAGGGCGCGCGCGACATGCTTTCCACGCCGCCCGCGATGATGACCTCCGCTTCGCCGCATTTAATGGCGCGCGACGCCATCCCTACCGCGTCCAATCCCGAACCGCACAGGCGATTGAGGGTGGTGCCCGGCACGGAGTGCGGCAATCCGGCCAGCAGCAGCGCCATTCGCGCCACGTTGCGGTTGTCTTCACCGGCCTGGTTGGCGCACCCCAGAATAACGTCATCAATGGCCTGGGGATCCAGCTGTGGCAGTCTGGCAAGCAGCGCCTTCAGGGGCAGAGCGGCCAAATCGTCGGCGCGCAGCGCGGATAATGCGCCGCCGTAACGGCCAAAGGGCGTACGAACGGCATCGCAGATTAAAGCCTGTTGCATGGCGATTTCCTCAAGCGGGGATCAGGTCAGATTGCAGTAAACGTATCGGGGTTAACGCTTGCAGCGCGTCAAAGGTGAGCCCCGGACACAGCTCCAGCACCTGCGGGCCGTCCGGGGTGATATCAATGATTGCCATATCCGAATAGATGCGGCTGACGCAGGCCAACCCGGTCAACGGGTAGCTGCACTGTTCCACCAGCTTGCATTCGCCGGTCTTGGTCAGGTAGTCCATCATCACATAGACTTTGCGCGCGCCGATGGCCAGATCCATGGCGCCGCCCACCGCCGGGATCGCGTCTTCGGCGCCGGTGCTCCAGTTGGCCAGATCGCCGGCAGCCGAAACCTGATACGCCCCCATCACGCAGATATCGAGATGGCCGCCGCGCATCATGGTAAAAGAGTCGGCGTGATGGAAATAACTGCCGCCGGGCAGCAAGGTCACCAGCTCTTTGCCGGCGTTGATGAGTTCCGGATCTTCTTCGCCCGGCGCGGGTGACGGCCCCATGCCGAGCAGGCCGTTTTCGCTGTGCAGAATCACTTCTTTGTCGGCGGGCAGGTAGTTAGCGATGCGGGTCGGCAGCCCGATTCCGAGGTTGACGTAGGCGCCTTCCGGAATATCGCGCGCCACCCGTTGGGCTAATTGGTCGCGGGTTAATTTTTGCATGTTCTACTCCTCAGGCAGAGAGGGAAAAGGTCGCGGGGCGCGCCACCGCCACCAGGCGCTGGACGAAGATGCCCGGCGTTATCACGTTTTCCGGATCCAGTGCGCCCAACGGCACCAATTCAGCGACCTGCGCTATCGTCGTGGCGGCGGCCATCGCCATCACCGGGCCAAAATTACGCGCCGCTTTGCGGTAAACCAGATTGCCCCAGCGGTCACCCCGATGGGCCTTTATCAAGGCGAAATCCGCCTTTAAGGGCGTTTCAAACACGTAATGACGCCCGTCGATTTCACGCGTTTCTTTGCCTTGCGCCAGCGGCGTGCCAAAGGCGGTTGGGGTGAAAATGCCGCCCAACCCGCTGCCGGCGGCCTGCATGCGGGCCGCGAGGTTGCCCTGCGGCACCAGTTCCAGTTCGATCGCGCCGCGGCGATAAAGATCGTCAAAGACCCACGAATCGGCCTGGCGCGGGAAGGAGCAAATCATCTTTCGCACACAGCCGGTCTTGAGCAGCGCCGCGAGGCCGCTGTCGCCGTTGCCGGCGTTATTGCTGATTACCGTCAGCTCGCGGGCACCGCGTCCAATCAGCGCATCGATCAGTTCCAGCGGCTGTCCCGCGGGGCCAAAGCCGCCAATCATGATGCTCGCGCCGTCCGGAATGATGGACACGGCATCTTCCAGGGTGGCCACACTTTTATCGATCATCTGTTGTTCCTTTTGTTCGATGCCCGCCGGGGGGAGTGTCTATCGTCAATGGGAAAAGTAGATCGTCCCTTTCAGGCAAACAATACCGATTATCGAAAAAGTGTGCGATTATCGGCTATTGTTTAACAAAGGTTCGCAGGCTGTGATCGTCGGCACACCGAAATTTCAGGCAGACAGCGGGGTAACGAGAATGGAAAAAGGACAGGAAATTACGCGCAGCAGCACCGATCCCTGGAAGGGGGATCCCGACTTTATGGCCTCTTTGGCGCGAGGATTGGAAGTCCTGCAGGCTTTTACGCCGCAGCGGCGGCTGATGTCGGTATCGCAGATTAGCCAGCGTACCGGCATTCCGCGCGCGGCGGTGCGCCGCTGCCTTTATACCCTGAGTAAGCTGGGCTTTGTGTACGCGGAAGACGGCAAGAATTATGAGCTGCGCCCGCGCGTCTTGTCGCTGGGCCATAACTGGCTGGCGGCTTCGCCGTTGGCCAACGCCGCGCAACCGGTGTTGAGGCAACTCAGCCAGACGCTCAATGAGTCCTGTTCCATGGCCATATTGGACGGTGATGACATTCTTTATATCGCCCGCGCATCGACTTCGCGGATCATGACCATCGATTTGCACGTCGGCAGTCGCTTACCTGCCAGCACGACGTCGATGGGGCGGGTTCTGCTGAGCGGGCTCGCCAATGAGCCGTTGAATGACTATTTGGCGCGGCTGACGCAACTGCGTTACACCAGCCATACCCTGGTGAGCGTTAGCGCATTGCGGGAAGAGCTGGCGCGCGTGCGTCAGCAGGGATATGCCATCAACGATCAGGAACTGGAGATTGGCCTGCGTTCACTGGCGGTGCCGCTCACCACGCCGGACGGCCGTATCGCCGCGGCGTTGAACGTCGGTGTGCATGCCAGCCAGGTTTCCGCAGAGCGTTTGTATCAGCACCACTTGCCTTTATTGCGCTCGGCCGCCGAAGAGATATCGCTGCTGTTGCACGATTAATCTTGAACTTTGGGTACCTGCCGGAGTTAACGCCGGTTTTTTACCGCGCCAGGTGAGTCATGCGGTGTTGTACTGTTGCCCGTGGGTAAGGTAATTTGCTGTTGGCAAAGATGACTGACGCGGGGGCCAACGGACATGAACGAGAAAATCGACTATCACATCGAGAAATACCATTTCGCGCCGCTGGATGAGGCCCCGCGGCTTGCGCACCAGTGGCGTGAGGTGCTGAACGAGTGCCGCGAGACGCAGGCCGGGGCGGAAGAGCGTCTGCGCATTGCGCTGCTCAACGTGGACTATGTGACCAGTTTCGAATTGCCGTTTCGCTTATTGCTGGTGCGGGCGCCGCAGCTGATCGCCGGCCTGCGCGATGAGTTGTCGATAAGTCAAAAAAATGTGGTGTTCAACGGCAAGCGTTTCGGCTGTGTCTACAGCCTGAAAAGCGATTTGAGCGACGTGCCGGAGGCCTTTCAGTACAGCCTGTCGACCCGTATTCATCGAACCTCGGCGTCGGGCGTGGACGCGCTGCCTTACCGGGAAATCGCCAAGGCGCTCAAAGCGCCGCGTGAGCGGCTCAAGCTGGCGCTGGAGCAGGGGCTGCCGGTAACGGCGCTGGATGGATTGTTCTGGTTCGGCATCCAGCGCATTGCCGCCGAGGTGCGCAGGCTAAGAAAAACCGGCATGGCGATAGTGACGGCGGAAACCGAGATCTTCGACACCCTGACCGGCACGACGCGCAAGGTCCCGGTGTACCGCCTGGCCGAGAGTTAATGGCCGATAGCCGGCGGTTTATATTATGAGGCTTGATTCCCGCCGGTCTCCGCCTGGCTCTTCTACGATCCTTTTTTACCCGCATCTCCTCGCCGTTCGGTAAGAAAACCGACGCGACGACCTGACTCAGCGTTCGTTCTGCAGCGGCACAACACAGACGGCGGGCCATCGTCGATAGCCGGTGTCACGATGGTGTTTCCGGTGGTCGGCGCCGTTTGCCGCCCACCTTTGGCTAACATCGACGAGGGTTTGAAGGAGAAGAGTATGCTGAAACGTTTTGCACTGCTGTGCTGGTGCCTGATCGGCGCCAACGCTCTGGCGGCGGGCCCCAACGCCAATATCAAGTATTACGGCTATGACTGGCTGGACTTTTATGAAACTGCCACGCCGTCTTTCAGCGCCACAGAGGCGCTTAAGGCGATTACCGGCACCGGCTTCAGTATGACCAATCTGAACGTGGTGCACACGTTGGCAAGCCTCAATCTGCCCGTTTGCGCCGGTGGCACCTGCGCCGTGAACATTCAGGCTGGTTCGGGTGCGGTCTCGGGATCGCCGTTTATCGATATCTGCCCTGGCGCAGACTCGAACGGCAGTTGTCAGGCCGCGGGTTCCTGGAACGCCATTTGGACGGCGGTGAAAAAGATCGTCGAAGCCAAACATAAGCCCGGCGCCATTTATTTTATCGATGAGCCATTCGACGTTCCCGCGTTACAGACCGCGGGGAAATACGACGCTTACCAATATTCAAGCTATGTTTGCACCCTGCGGCAGGCCATGCAGCAGTATGGCGTCGCGATCCCCATCTACACCATCTTGTCCTACCGGCATGCCAACAACGCCGAATGGATCCGTGAAATACAGCAGGGCGCGCCTGCGACCGCGTGTCCGGCCAACGTAAAAAGCACGCCCGATTGGGTTGGGGTGGATAACTACAACTGGTCGGTGGCGGATATGTGGAGTACCTACAACCGCCTGGCGCCGATAAGCGCAGCCGGACAAAAGTGGGTGTTGGTACCGCCTTCCACGGCATCGTTAGGAATGAACGACCAGCAACTGCATGCGCAAATTCAACTGTATTGGGATTTTATTAACCAATATCCCAATGCGCCTGTGGTTTACATCATGAACTGGCGGTTTGATCGCGAGGTTACCGAGAACCGTGCAGCCTACCCTCAATCGACCGCCTTACTGTCTTTCATGGCGAACACGCTGCTTGCCAAACCTTAGGCATGCAAAAAGGAGGTTCGAATCAGGAACCTCCTCTATAGTGCCGCTTACCGATAGGCTTCATTGCGCGCGATCGCGTATTTCCCGCTGCCCAGCAGCAGGATGACGACCCCACCCATAAAGAACACCAGTTCGTTTTCAATTCCCCAGGCGCCGACGTCGGTGACGGTAAACACCTTGCCGGTGCCCACCATCAGAAACGCCACCACCAGCGTGAGGGCGTAAACCAGCGCGGCGGGGCGGGTGAACAGCCCCAAAACGATCAGTATCGGCGCCAGGATCTCCCCAACATACACGCCATAGGCGATGAAGGCAGGCAGCCCCTGTTGTTGTAACGCATCGGCGATCCAGCCGACGCCATGCTGAATTTTCGCCACGCCGTGAAACAGCATCAGCCCGCCGAAGGTCAGTCTGAGCGCCAACTTGCCGGCGTCCGGACGATCAAAAAGGCGCGTGAATGCCGCATTCAGTGACTTAACCATGACCTTTCCTCCTGAATAGGAATGATTTTCAATCAATATATCAGCAAGGTGAATGCGAAAGATGTTCTGGATCAGTAAAACGGCGGGCTTTACGCCGAATCAGCGGGCGAGGTTCGGCGGGCATTGCGCACGGCAACGCAGGCTGTCCCCGCGACCCAAATCGCGGTAAAATGCAGCAGTTCACCCTATCGCATTCCATCAGGCCGTCGAACCCGCTATGAAAACGCGCAAACCGCGCCGTCCGCCCGGGCGGTGGATCTATTACATCCTGCATGAAGACATGCTGTGGCCCTGCCCGGTCAAATGGGAGTGGGAGAGCGGCTATAACGCCTGGCTGCCGTTTTACTATTCCCCCACGCTGGAGTTCGTCGCCGGCAACCCCGCCCGCGCCACCAAGGTCAGCAGCGGCCGGCGCTAAGCGTGTAGCCTGCCTTGCCGCCCGGCATCCGCTCACCTAAGATCATTGCATCACCCACAGGTTTCCGGGAGCGCCCATGTCTACTCTGTTTCGCACTTCTCTTTGCGGCGCGGTGGCGTTGCTGCTGCTTGCGGGTTGTCAGCAGACGGCGCATAAACCGGCGCCGCCGCTGCAGGCGCAGTTGGATCACATCGCTCTGATGCTGGCCGGCGGGCATTTCCTGCGCGTGGCGTGCGGGCGCAGCGAAGTGCCGGACGATGTGAAATTGCAGCGCACCGCGATGCGTACGGCGCAGCACCGCGGCTGGGACACGCATGCGGCAGGGTATCGGCAGCTGCCGGCGCTCACCCAGGCGCGCTATCTGGCTCTGCAACAGGATAATCAGCTGCTGACGGATAAATGCGCCACGCTCAGCCGCAGCACCGCGAGCTTTATCGCGGCGGCGCAGGCCGATCAGGAAGACTACATGGAGTAGCGTTGCGGCAAGCCTGTCGGGCGCTCGTCACGGGTGCCCAAAAATTCTTTGCAGGATAACGATTTATCGATCATCATTTGAAATGATGTTTCACTTTTATCCACCGAGCCCACCTTGAACCTGTATGCCGCCCTGCGTCAGCGCGTGGAAAATACGCCCTGGTACGCCAAACGGAAAAGCTACCGCGTGCTGTTCTGGCGCGAGATCACGCCGCTGGCGGTGCCGATCTTCCTGGAGAACGCCTGCGTGCTGCTGATGGGGGTGCTGAGCACCTTTCTGGTGAGCTGGCTCGGCAAAGAGGCGATGGCCGGAGTGGGGCTGGCGGACAGCTTCAACATGGTGATCATCGCCTTTTTTGCCGCGGTGGATCTCGGCACCACCGTGGTGGTGGCCTTCAGCCTCGGCAAGCGGGATCGCAGGCGGGCGCGGGCGGCGGCGCGTCAGTCGCTGGTCTTGATGACCGGCGTGGCGCTGCTGTTGGCGGCGGGCATTCATCTGGCGGGCGAACCGATCATCGATGTGATCGCCGGCGCGGCCTCGCCGGAAGTGAAAGCGCTGGCGCTCTCTTACCTGCAGACCACGGTGTGGAGCTACCCGGCGGCGGCGATTGCGCTGATCGGCAGCGGCGCCCTGCGCGGCGCGGGCAACACCAAGATCCCGCTGCTGATCAATGGCGGCATGAATATCCTCAATATCATCATCAGCAGCATTCTGATTTACGGCATGCTGGGTTGGCACGGGCTGGGCTTCGTCGGCGCGGGGCTGGGGCTGACGATTTCCCGCTATATCGGCGCCATCGCCATTCTCTATGTGCTGGCGATCGGTTTTAACCCGGCGCTGCACATCACGCTGAAAAGCTATTTCACGCCGCTGAAGATGAGCATCCTGTGGGAAGTGCTGGGGATCGGCATTCCCGCCAGCGTTGAATCGGTGTTGTTCAACGGCGGCAAGCTGTTGACGCAGATGTTCGTCGCCGGCATGGGCACCAACGTGATCGCCGGTAACTTCATCGCCTTCTCCATCGCTTCGTTGATCAACTTGCCGGGCAACGCGTTGGGATCGGCCTCGACCATCATCGTCGGCCGGCGGCTCGGCAAAGGCGAGATCGGCCAGTCGGAGCGGCAGCTGCGCCATATTTTCTGGCTGTCTACCCTTGGGCTAACCGCCATCGCCTGGGGCACGGCGCCGCTGGCCGGGGTATTCGCCGCGTTTTATACCTCGCAGGATGACGTGAAATCGGTGGTGAAAACCCTGATTTGGCTCAACGCCGCCTTTATGCCGATCTGGGCCGCTTCCTGGGTGTTGCCTGCCGGGCTGAAAGGCGCGCGCGATGCCCGCTTTGCCATGTGGGTGACGATGCTGGGCATGTGGGGTTGCCGCGTGGTGGCGGGCTACGCGCTGGGCATTGAACTGGGCATGGGCGTGGTGGGCGTCTGGTTGGGGATGTTCCTTGATTGGGCGGTGCGCGGCGCCTTGTTCTATTGGCGCATGGTCAGCGGGCGCTGGCTGTGGAAATATCCGCGGATGAGGCGAGAGAGGAAAGGTTGACCGTGTATTATCGGGAAACTGCCGGCGCCGATTGAACGGCCGCCGGCAAGAAAATGGCGTCGTCAGGAGTGGTGAGTCGAAGGATACCAGCGCAGTGAGTTATTGACAGGGCCTTGGGTGACCAGCACTTTTCCCTTGCCCGCCAGGCTCAGCAGCAAATTGCGCGCCTGATAAATCGTCAAGTCGTTGGACTCGGCCAATTGGCGTGTGGTGGGCCATTCGCCGGGCGGCGGCGGCGGCGTTTCCATGGCTGAAGGGCACAGGTTGTGTAGCGTCGTGAGTAAATGTTGCTGCAGGTTCTGCAATTCTTGTTGTTTTGAGATGCGTTTTGCCATGTAAGCCTCCCTTAAACTTCAGGTGAGTTTTGATATAGCGGTAAAAGATGGGTCAGAGAATAGTGCCGGTTGCCGACAAGACGCTCCTGAGCTATTCCCGGACGGCCGTCTGAACCTGATATTTTCGCCGCTATAACCCGGCGGCGCGCAAGGGGCAGGATGGAGAATGCCGTTGCCGGGGGCCCGGCCGGCTGTGTGAATTGGCTGTATTTCATTGTTTTGCTCCATGGTGTACTTCCGAGCCTGGTTTTCACCTGTTCGGATCGTTAAGTCTTCCTTCTCTTTGTCGGCGCATTATAACGCAAATAGCAAAATGGCGATCGTTAATGTCGTGGAAAATATGTTTTTCGATACAATTGACTGGTGTTATTGCTTTTACGATCTGTTGTCTCGCAAAAATATATTCGCCTCGTGGTTTTTGGGCTTATATTTTGTATTTATTGGTTTTGATTAAAATGGCTTTCCAAGGTGTGAGTGTTTTTGTAAGAATAACCAGGCCAAAATGAGCGGGTAAGACGGAACTTATTTTAAATGTCTCTGAAGGGTAAGTCTTTAGACGATCTTTATTTAAGCGTGTTTTTCTTTTGCCTGTTTAGCTATTCGTTTATAACCCTAATTGGGTGGTAATGAATTGATAGTCGCGATTTCACAATTGCGACGTCTTTCTTTTTGGCGAAGAGTAATACCGTTATTCATTCTGGAATGTATAAATGGCTGTTAAAGGAACGGGAGCAATCCTGCGCTTTTTACACAATATTAAAGGAATAAGTGAATTATGAAACTGAACAAAATCATGCTGGCAACTGTTCTGGCGTTTGGCGTGTCTTCTCTGGCGAATGCCGCCGATCAGGGTCATGGCAAAGTGACTTTTACCGGTTCTATTATTGATGCTCCTTGCTCCATTGCGCCTGAATCGGTCGATCAAACTGTGGAAATGGGGCAGATTTCCAATGTCGCGCTGAAAAATGGCGGCAAATCAGCGCCGCGTCAGTTCGATATTAAACTGGAACAGTGCGACACCTCCACGCTGAAAACCGTCACCACCACTTTTGACGGCAAGGCTTCTGCCGCGAATCCTGATCTGCTGGGCATCATCGGTACCGCCAGCGGCGCCAGCATCGCCATTACCGACATGGCGAGCAATCCGATCAAACTGGGCACCGCAACGGCTCCTCAGACGTTGAACGACGGCAACAACACGCTGCGCTTCGCCGCTTACCTGCAGGGTGACGGCGCTTCCGCCACCGTGGTTCCAGGTGATTTCACCGCCGTAGCCGATTTCAAACTGGCTTACCAATAAGTCTCATCGCCATTAGCGTGACGTCTTTTATGCATGCGGGATATCCCGCATGCATTTTCCCAGGATGAAGGGTATTTGTCAGGGGTATTCAATGAACCGGTTTATTTACCATTTAGTGTCTCCTTGCATATTGATGACCATGCTAGTTATTCCGGCCACTCAGGCTGCTCCCAAGGTTCAGGGATGGGGGCGAGTGAATATGCAAGGAGCCATTATCGATACCGCTTGCGCCATTGCCGCCGGCAGTCGCGATCAGACTATCGATATGGATGTGTTGCCGCTGGGAAATATTGCGCGCGATGGACAGGGCAATACGCGCCCATTCACCATCGAATTAATCAACTGCACGTTTGAACGGCCAAAGCCCAATTTGCCGAACTGGAAGCAATTCCAGGTTGTTTTTGACGGCGATGCCGATGGCGAGTTATTCGGCGTGCGCGGAGACGCGAAGGGTGTGGCGCTGCAAATATCCGATGGCCAAGGGAATATCGCGGCGCCCGGTGTGCCTTTGCCGCGTGGCGATATTTCACCAGGAAGCATGTCGCTCAACTATTCCATCAAGCTGGTTGCCAATAAGCAACCGCTGCATGCCGGAAGCTATTTTTCTGCGGTGCGCTTCAAGCTGGATTATTACTGAAGTTTTTATTACGGCTTACGGTGGGCCGCAACGACGGAAATATACGATAAAGGTTAGGGATATGATGTTATCACCTGCTGGGAAGCTATTTCGATTTCAGGTTTTGGGGTTATGTATCACGCTGGCACTGGGAAGTTCATCAACGCGTGTTTACGCTGAAGACGGTATTCAATTTAATACCGACATTCTGGATGTTAACGATCGGAAAAATATCGACCTAAGCCAATTTTCCCGCAGCGGCTACATTATGCCGGGGAGTTACAGCATGGTGGTTCATATCAATAAAAACGAACTGCCGGAGCAAAAAATATCGTTTTATCCGCCGGACAGCGATCCGGACGGCAGCCGGGCCTGCATCACCAAAGCGTTGGTCGAACAATTGGGGCTGAAGCAAGAGATGATGCGATCGCTCAGCTGGTGGCATCAGGGTGAGTGTCTGGACGAATCCAGCCTGAAGGGCATGGCGTCGCGCGGCGATCTTGCGACGGCTGCGCTCTATCTGAGCGTGCCGCAGGCTTATATGGAGTACAGCTCGGAAGACTGGGATCCGCCGTCGCGCTGGGATGAGGGCATTCCGGGATTGTTGTTCGACTATAACCTCAATGCTCAAAGCCGGCATCAGCAAAAGGAGGGCACTCGCGAGTATAGCGTCAGCGGCAACGGTACCGCCGGCGCCAATCTCGGCGCCTGGCGTCTGCGCGCCGACTGGCAGGGGCAGCTTAACCATCAAACCGGTGTCGGGCAGCCTACCGATAAGAAGTTGGAGTGGAGCCGCTATTACGCCTACCGCGCCATCCCCGCGCTGCGTTCGCGCCTGACGCTGGGTGAAGACTATTTGGATTCGGGCATTTTCGAGAGCTTCCGTTTTTCAGGCGCGAGTCTGGTCTCCGACGACAATATGCTGCCGCCCAACCTGCGCGGCTATGCGCCAGAGGTGGTCGGCGTGGCCAAAACCAACGCCAAGGTGACCATCAGTCAGCAGGGGCGGGTCATTTATGAAACCCAGGTGGCGGCGGGGCCGTTCCGTATTCAGGACATCAATGACGCCATCTCCGGCGAGTTGGATGTGCGGGTGGAAGAACAGGACGGCAGCGTACAGGCGTTCAAGATGAACACCGCCAGCATTCCGTATCTGACCCGCCCGGGCTCGTGGCGTTTCAAACTGGCGGCGGGCAAGCCGTCCGACTGGCAACACCACGCTCGCGGGCCGCTGTTTGGCACCGGCGAATTCTCATGGGGCATCAGCAACGGCTGGTCGTTGTATGGCGGCGCGTTGGCGGGCGGCGATTATAACGCCCTTTCGCTGGGCGTGGGGCGCGATCTGATGATGTTCGGCGCGCTGTCGTTCGACGCCACCCAATCGCGGGCGCGCCTGCCGCAGCAGGAAAAAACGCTGAGCGGCGGTTCTTACCGGGTGAGCTATTCGAAAACCTTCGATGAGTTGGACAGCCAGGTCACCTTCGCCGGCTACCGTTTCTCGCAAGAAGACTACATGAGCATGAGCGAATACCTCGACGCGCGTTATTACGGTAATCGGGTCGGCAACAACAAGGAGATGTACACCATCACCTTTAACAAGCAGTTCCGCGACTGGGGGTTGAGCACCTACCTCAACTACAACCATCAGACTTATTGGGATCGCCCGGCCAATGACCGTTACAGCCTGACGGCGTCGCGCTATTTCGACATCGGCGACTTCAAAAACCTGAGCCTGTCGTTGTCGGCTTATCGCAACCGTTACAACGAGACCAACGACGACGGCATGTATCTGTCGCTGTCAATGCCGTGGGGCAATGGTGCCACTCTCAGCTACAACACCACGGTGAATCGCAACGACAACACTCATCGCGTGGGGTACTACAACCGCGTCGACGAACACAACAACTATCAGGTGAGCGCCGGCAGCGCGCGTAGCGGCGCCAATTTGAACGGCTACTACAACCACGAGGGCGACGTGGCGCGTCTGAGCGCCAACGCCAGCTATCAGGCCGGGCGCTACAGCGCCGTTGGCCTGTCCGCGCAGGGAGGGATGACCGTCACGCAGGAAGGCGGCGCGCTGCATCGCTCTACCGTTATGGGCGGTACGCGCCTGTTGCTGGACACCAACGGCGTAGCCGGGGTACCGGTGCGCGGCTACGGCAGCACCGTGAGCACCAACCGCTTCGGCAAGGCGGTGGTGGCGGACGTCAACAGCTATTACCGCAACAAGGCCAGCATCGATCTGAACAAGCTGGGAGACAACGCCGAGGCCACCCGATCGGTGGTGCAGGCCACCCTGACGGAAGGGGCGATTGGCTACCGCAAGTTCGATGTGATCGCCGGTGAGAAGGCAATGGCGATCGTCAAACTGGCGGACGGCAGTACGCCGCCGTTCGGCGCTACGGTGTTGAACGCCCGCAAACAGGAAACCGGCATCGTCAACGACGGCGGCAGCGTCTACCTGAGCGGCATCAACGCCGGTGAAACCATGACGGTCCACTGGAATGGTGCCGCACAGTGCCAAATACAGCTGCCGTCTTCGCTGCCGGCCGACATGCTGATGCGCACATTGTTGCTGCCTTGCCGGCCGCTCGCCCCGGCTGAATAAATTCATCATTCTGAATCTGGAGTAATCGACAACATGCAGAACATTTCCCTGAAGACCGCGGCGGCGATCGCCCTGTTGAGCACAGCGATGTCGCAGCAGGCATCGGCGGCGATCGCGCTCGATCGCACCCGGGTGATCTTTGACGGCGGCCAGAGCTCGGTCAGCCTGAACCTCAGCAACCAGAACAAACAGCTGCCGTATCTGGCGCAGGGTTGGCTGGAGGACGAACAGGGCAACAAGATTCAGAGCCCGCTGGTGGTGCTGCCGCCGGTGCAGCGCATCGAGCCGGGCAAACCGAGCCAGATAAAGATTCAGGCGCTGCCGGCGGCCAAACAGCTGCCGCAGGATCGCGAGAGCCTGTACTACTTCAATTTGCGCGAGATCCCGCCGAAGAGCGACAAACCGAACACGCTGCAGATCGCGCTGCAAACGCGCATCAAGCTGTTTTACCGGCCGACGGCGATCGTGCCGAGCCGCGCCGACATGGCGACGCCGTGGCAAGAGCAACTGACACTGACGCGGCAGGGAGACGGCTATCAGGTCAATAACCCGACCCCTTATTACATCACCATTGTCGATGCCGGGAGCAAAAAGCACGGCGAAGGCGCGCAGGGTTTCGAGCCCTTCATGATCGCGCCCAAGAGCAATGCGCGGCTGACCGTGAGCGCGGCGGCCCTGGGCGGCAGCCCGGTGCTGACCTATATCAACGACTACGGCGGCCGGCCGCAGCTCAGTTTCAGCTGCAGCGGCGGCAGTTGCAAAGTGGTGCCGGAAAAGAAACCGGCTTCATAACCCTCTGTTCAGGCCGTTATCGACGGGAGAGTGACTCAGGTGCAAAGGATGAAACGAAAACTGAAAAAGGACAGCCTGCCGCAGCGCTGCGAATGGCGCTATTACGCCGCGATGGGCGGCCTGGCGCTGATGTTGCCGCTGCTATTGCCGAAAGCCGTCGCGGCCGACAACTGGCAGGTGGAAGGCGCCAACGGCGTGTTGCAGGTGCGCGGCGCGCTGACGGAGAGTGCCTGTCGGTTGGAGATGACCAGCGCGCGGCAGGATATTTGGCTGGGGGAAACCGGCACCGCACGCTTGCGGCAGGCCGGCGATCGCGGGCTGCCGGTGGCGTTCGAGCTGCGTCTGCAAGATTGTCTGCGCGCCTCGACCAGCCAGCGCGATGCGCGCACCGGCGCACTGACCTGGGCGCCGAACCAACCGGCGGTGACGGTCAGCTTCGGCGCGCCGGCGGATATGGACAACCCACAGTTGGTGAAAGCGCAGGGCGTGTCTGGTCTGGGGCTGCGCCTGCTGGACGGCCGCGGCCACGATGTTCGCCTGGGCAGCCGCGGTGAGCCGCTGATGCTGACGCCTGGGCAGAATACCTTGAGCTACACCGTCGCGCCGGAGCGAACCGCGGCGCCGTTGATGGCCGGCGCTTATCGGGCGGCGGTGGATTTTAGGCTGAGTTATGACTGAGGCGGCGAGATGGCGCAGATGATGAAACGAAGCCGAACGGCGCTCTGGCTGGCGGGGCTGTTGGCGCTGGTTCAACTGTCGGCTGAGGCGAACACCCTGGTGAACGTGCGGGTCACCGTGCTTTCCCCTCCCTGCGTTATCAACGGTGGGCAGCCTATCGAGGTGAATTTCGGCGATGAAGTGATGACCACCCGGATCGACGGCAGCAACTATCGGCGGCCGGTGAACTATACGCTGACGTGCAACGGGCAGAGCAGCAACGCTCTCAAACTGCAGGTTCAGGGGGCGGCGGCCGGTTTCGACGGTCAATTGTTGCGCACCAGCCAGGACGGACTGGGCATCGCGCTGCTTCACGGGGGCGGCCGCTGGCCGATCAATCAGTGGTTGAGTTTTACCTATCCCGTCACGCCGACGCTTGAGGCGGTGCCGGTGAAATCGGCCACTGCCAAACTGACGGCGGGCGAATTCACCGCCGGCGCGACGATGAAAGTGGACTATCAGTAACGCAGGAGCTAGAGCATGAAACAGCGTTTAACGGCGAGCGTGCTGCTGTGCGCCGGCGTGGTGTGCCACTTCGCCTGGGCGGAAAAAACGGTCGATATGCAGTTCCGCGGCACGCTGATCGAGCCGCCGCCCTGCACCATCAACGATGATGGCGTGATCGATGTGGATTTCGGCGATCGCGTCGGTATCAATAAGGTCGACGGCGTGAATTACCGGCAAACCATCGGCTATCGCATTACCTGCGAGCCGGGGATCGGCAAGTGGGACATGATGTTGCGCCTGAACGGCACGGCGACCTCTTTCGATGAGGCGGCGGTGCAAACCAACCACCGTTATCTGGGCATTCGCATTTACCAAAATGCCGCGCCATTCAAAGTGGGCAGTTCGCTGCCCATCGATCCGCTCAAGCCGCCGGTGCTGGAAGCGGTGCCGGTCGGCAAGGCGGGGGAAACCTTGACGGAAGGGGCGTTCGACGCCACGGCGACCCTGCAGGCTGACTACCAGTGAAGGAGGGAACACGTATGAAAATGACGCCAAGACGCCGCTGGGCGACGGCGGGGCTGTTGCTGTTTTCACTGGGCGTGAGCGGCATGGTGCGAGCGGCGGACAATCTGTATATGCACGGCGCGCTGGTGGCGGAGCCCTGTGTCATTCAGCCGGGCGACGAAGATATCCAACTGGATTTCGGCACTGTGGTCGACAAATACCTGTACCTGAATCAGCGCACGTTGAGCCAACCGTTCGAGCTGCGGCTGTCCGAATGCGATCTGAGTCTGGGAAAAACGGTGTCGATCACCTTCAAGGGCGAGGAAAACCCGCAGTTGCCGGGGTTGTTGGCGCTGGCGGCGAGCAGCGAGGCCAGCGGGATCGCCATCGGCATGGAAACCGCGCAAGGGCGGCCATTGCCGCTCAACAGCGCCGGCGGCAAATACCCGTTGCAGAACGGCAGTACGGTGATCGCCGTGCAGGCTTATGTGCGGGGCGAACCGGAGGCGCTGGCGAAGAAGACCATCGGTCGCGGCGCGTTCAACGCCATTGCGACTTTCAACCTGGACTATCAATAAACGCCGGGCCGGCCCGGTATTCGGTAAAACAGAATAAGGACCTGACGCGATGCAGCGTGCTCACTTCAGATGGATGTCTCTACTGCTTGGCCTGGCGCCGGGGCTGTGCTCGGCACAAATCTATTCGTACGTCACCCAAAGCACCGGCTCTCCCTCCAACGCTAGCTATAAGTTCGTGCTTGAAAGCTGGGATATGGACGACCTGTCGCCCAATCCCTGCTATCAGCAGGCAAATTGCGCTATCGGCATTAACCACCGGCATACCAGCACCAACACCGGGGGCACATCTTCGGTGTCACCGTCTGCCTACGTTGTCGGCTCGACGCGTTATCCGCAAATTACTCAATTGGCGACGATGGGCGAACTCAGCCGTTTTTATCAAAGCATCTATCCGTTGCCGATACAGGGGAGCACTTCGCACGTGGGGGAGTCGATCACTCAGGAGTGCGTCGGGTTGTTTTACAACACGCGCTCCGGTTCCGCGGTAACGGGGAGCAATGCGCGCCTGATGCCCAGCAGCGTCTGCGGCATCGCGCCGCCGCCGGTCGGGGTGTGCGGCATTGATGAGCAGCAGCTCGATTTGAACCATGGCGTGCTGCAGGACACTGAACTGGCGGGTAATACCGCGCGCGGCAGTCTGCGGGTGGTGTGTTCGCAGAAGATGAATATCGTCATGTATATCCGCACCGGCAGCAGCGGCCGTTTGGATCTGGGCAACAACTCGGGCGTCTACAGCACGCTGCGCATCAATGGCGTGTTGGGCAATCAGGGGTATCCGTTCACTGCCGACACGAGCGGCATCACGTTGCCGGTCACTTCAACGCTCGGCGTGACCGGAACGGTCAAAGCCGGTGATTACTCTGGGCAGTCGGTCGCCATTCTGGCGCTGCCGTAGCCGCTTGGTCGCGCTTAAGGCCGCGTATCACCGCAAGGCCGTCATCGGTCTTGTTAGCGCTGATAAGCGGAAAGGATGACGTGCATCTGGGTGCGAAAAGGGAGATTTCATGGAGAAGGTACCGATGGGAAATAGTCTGTCCCTGGCGTTCATCGATAACGACCGCTTTTTTATTGAAGGGCTGCAGCGGGTGCTGCTGTCTTATTTTGCCCGCAGGGCGATTCCGGTTCGATTGCTGGATCCCGCCGCGGCGGCGCAGGCGGATATGGTGTTCCAGTCCGTGGAAAGGGATTGGCAGGCGCGATTCTGCCTGTGTGCCGCAGAGGGCGGTAAACAGATTAATTTTTCTCTGCGTGCGCCGGATGACACCCGTTGGCGCGACAAGCCGCGCTGCATCAGCGAATCGGGTGTGATCTTTCGCAACGATACGATCGGCCTCGTGCTGAGCCGGGTGGAACAGGCGCTGGCGTTGCAGACGTCTGATAGCGAAGCGCGCCGCTGTTATTGGTGCGAGCGGCAGCGCATTACCCGCCGCGAACAGGATGTGATGCGCTATCTGGCCTGGGAAATGCCGCCGACGGCGATAGCGCGTTATTTGGCGTTGAGCGTGAAGACCGTCAGTAACCACAAACAGGCAGCGATGAGAAAACTGGGGTTCAAACGCAACGTCGATTTATACCACTGGCTGCGGCAAGGGGGCCTGAAAACCGTAGAGCGGTCGCGAGGAGAGGGGGGCGGTTCAGGTGCGCGGCTTGGCGCCGGAACCGCTGCGGCGTCAATACAGCAGCGTCATCGCGCTGAAGAACAGTAGCGTCAACACGATGATGATGACGTTTTGTGTGGCTTTGCGCACCAGTTTGCTGGCGCTCAGCCGGCTGTCGATGATGTAGAGCAGCGGCACCATCAACAGCACGTAGGCGAACATCAGCATGGCGGTAAAGGGCTGCAGGTTCATTCATGCTCCTCTTGTGCGTCATCATGGCCGATCAGGTGCACCAGCACGGCCTCCGTCTGATGGGGCAAACCAATAAAATGCGCAGTGGCGGGGGAGTTCGCCGCGAGCGGCAGAGCGGCGCGCCGCGTCTTCACCGCCGCTTGCAGAATTTTCTTTCGATGCTTCCGAGTATGGTCGACCATGCGCCTCCGAATAAAGCCGCCCGCAGGCGGCCGATCGTTGTATTGCCCATTAAGCTAGAGAAGGATTTCGGGCCGCTGCCGGGGCCACGCACTCATAATATTGCGAATGATAACCATTATCAATAATGAGAGTGAAAAAATTAAGGGTATTACGAGGGGCAGTCGGCGGGGCGGGAAAAGAAAAAGCACGCCTTGCGGCGTGCTTTGCGCGGTATTAACTGCAGCGGTTACTTCTGGTCGGGCAGGGCGTAAGCGACCAGATAGTCACCCAGCTTGGTGCCGAAGGAACCGTGGCCGCCGGCGAAGATCAGCACGTACTGCTTGCCGTTGACCTCATAGGTCATCGGCGTCGCCTGGCCGCCGGCCGGCAAGCGTGCTTCCCACAGTTTTTCACCGTTGGTCACGCTGAAGGCGCGCAGGTAGTTGTCTGCGGTGGCGCCGATGAAGAACACGTTACCGGCGGTGGTCACCGGGCCGCCCAGCATCGGCATGCCCATTTTGAACGGCAGCGGCAGCGGTGAGCTGTCGCGCACGGTGCCGATGCGTTTTTTCCACACGATGTCGTTGGTTTTCAGATCCACGGCGGAAATGTAACCCCAGGCCGGCTGTTTGCACGGCAGACCAAACGGTGACAGGAACGGGTTCAGGGTCACGCCGAACGGTACGCCATACTGCGGCTGCACGCCGGACTCGGTGCCGCTGCCGCCCTTGTCGCCTTCCGGCGGCTCAATCGGGTTGCCTGGGCCGCGTGGGATCAGCTTGGACACGAACGGCAGCGCGATCGGGTTGGCGATGGCGATTTCGCGATCGGTATCGACGGCCAGGCCGCCCCACTCGAACATGCCGAGGTTACCCGGGAACACCAGCGTGCCCTGCTCGGACGGCGGGGTGAAGGTGCCTTCGTAACGCAGGCTGTGGAACATCACGCGGCAGACCAGCTGGTCATAGATGGTCGCGCCCCACATGTCCGCACCGGTCAGTTTCTTCTCAGGACGGAAGGTCAGCTCGGAGAACGGCTGGGTCGGCGACAGGCGGTCGCCTTTGGCCGGGCCCTGCGGTACCGGTTTCTCCGGCGCCGGCACCACCAACTCGCCGTTGGTGCGGTTCAGCACGAAGATGTTGCCGGTTTTGGTCGGCACGTAGATGACCGGCACTTTTTTACCGCTCTTGTCGGTAATGTCCGCCAGGGTCGGCTGCGCCGGCACGTCCATATCCCACAGGTCGTGGTGTACCGTCTGATAGAACCAGGCCAGCTTGCCGGTGGAGGCGTTCAGCGCCAGCAGGCCGCTGGCGTAGCGCTCCATTTCCGGGGTGCGATCGCCGCCCCAGATGTCCGGCGTGGAAACGCCCATCGGCAGATAGACGATATCCAGCTTGGCGTCATAGGCGGCCGGCGCCCAGGAGTTCGGCGAGTTCGGCACGAAGTGATGCTCGTCCGCCGGGATGGCGTTCGGATCTTTCGCGCCCGGATCGAAGGCCCACAGCAGCTTGCCGCTGTTGACGTCGAAGCCGCGAATGACGCCGGAAGGCTCGCGGTTGGAGTAGTTGTCGGTCACGGCGCCGGCGATGACGATCACTTTATCGGTGATCACCGGCGGCGAAGTCGGCTCGTAGTGGCCCGGCGTCGCATACGGCATGTTGCTCTGCAGGTTCAACTCGCCGTTGTTGGCGAAGTCCGGGCACGGTTTGCCGGTGTCGGCGTCCAGCGCGAACAGGCGGCCGTCGTTGACCGGCAGAATGATGCGGCGCGCGCACATCGCCGGTGCGGCATCGCCGGCGGCGCCCGCGGCTGCAGCGGTTTCGTGGTAAGACACGCCGCGGCAGGTGATGTGCTGGAAGGTCGGGTTGTACTTCAGCTGCGGATCAAATTTCCACTTTTCTTTACCGGTGGCGGCATCCAGCGCGAACAGCTTCTGGTGCGGCGTACACATGTAAAGGGTATCGCGGATCTTGATCGGCGTGACTTCGTTGGTGATCTCACCCGGATCGTTGGCGGTCTTCAGATCGCCGGTCTGGAAACGCCAAATCTCTTGCAGCTGGCCAACGTTTTTGTCGTTGATCTGGCTCAGCGGCGAGTAACGGGTGCCTTCCTGGGTGCGGCCATAGGCCGGCCAGTCGGCGCCGTTGGCGTCTTTCGGCTGCACCTGCGCGGCGTCGAGAGTGCCGTTGATCTCTTGCGGATCGTTGAATACGGCATAGGCCAGCGCGATGACGGTGATTGCCAGCGCCACGCTCAGCGCACCGTAGGCGAACTTGCCGTTGGCGACCAGCTTACGGTAGATAAACGGCAGCACCAGCCACAGGCCGAAGAAGAAGGTGACGTCCAGGCGCGGCGTCAGCGCCCAGAAGTCCGGGCCGACTTCCCACAGGGCCCAAATAGTGGTGCCCAGCAGGAATACCGCGTACAGCAGCAGCGCGGTGGCGCGGCGGCGGAACAGCAGCCAGGAGGTCGCCAGCAGCACCAGCCCGGCGATGATGTAATACAGCGAACCGCCCAACTTGGCCAGCCAAATGCCGCCGCCGAGCAGATAAAGCCCGCTCAGCGCGGCAAATAGCGCCGTTATGACGATAAGCGGCGATAGTGACGCTTTATTTTGCATAGCAATACCCTTACCAAAAATGAAAGTCCCCGATTTAGAGATTAAGCCAAATCGGAAAAAACACGCGGTTTATCCCTAATATTTCAGCGGGAAGCCGCTAGGGTGACGTAAAACCCATCCCGTTTTTTAACCTTAAGGTGCTTTGCCTTATTCAAAGCGGTAAGACAAGGTGGCGCCGCCACCCCAGTTGCGACCCGGCGCCGGCTCGAAATAGCGGCCGTTGCCTTCGTTGACGATCACCGAACCGACGTAACGGCGATCGAACACATTGTCTACCCGGCTGAAGACGTCCAGCGCCCAGCGGTTCCAGGTAAAGCGATAACCGGCGTTTACGCCGGCCACGGTGTAAGAGGGCGCCTGCGCGCTGTTGGCGTCGTTAGCCTGAATGTCGCTCATGTAGCGCAGCTCCGCGCCGGCGTGCCAGCCTTCCGGCGGCGCCCAGGCCAGCGAGGCGTAGCCCATATTGCGTGCGATGCCCGGCAGGCGATTGCCGGCGGGGGTACAGCCGGATTTACCGCACATATCGCTGCGGTAGGTGGCGTCCAGCAGCGTCCAGGCCATATTCAGGCGCCAGTCCAGCGCAAACTCCTGATCCAGCGCCAGTTCGAGGCCGCGCCGCCGGGTTTTGCCGGCGTTGGCATAGCTGGTGCGCCCGCCGCTGCTTTCCGCCACCACCAGTTCGTTGTCGGTCTCGGTCTGGAACAGGGCGGCGCTCACCAGGCCGTTGCCGAGGCGCAGCTTGCTGCCCAGCTCGACGGTGTCGCTGGTAGACGGCTGCAGGCCGATGTTGAGGCCCGCCTGGCCGTCGGGGCGGTATGAGAGCTCGTTGATGGTGGGGGTTTCAAAGCCGCGGCCGGCGGAGAGATAAAGGTTCCACGCCGGATTGATCTTGTAGTTGAGCGAGCCCATCGGCAGCCACTGGTGGTAACGCTTGCTGCCGCTGTCGTCGCCGTTGAGCGGCGTGATGTAATAGTCGGTCGAGTCGAAGCTGACCGTGCTGTAGCGCAGGCCGGCATCCAGCGTCCAGTGCGGCGTCAGTTGCCAGGAGGTTTGCAGGTAAGGATCCAGGTTCCAGATGCGGTTCTTCTCGTTGCGCCGCTGGTCGCCTTTCTCGCCGTAGTCCACTGTGCCGTCTCGCAGAATAAAGTTTTCGAACCCCTGCCGGCGTTCGGTCATGGTTTCATAATCCAGACCGCCGATCAGTGTTACCGGTAACGATGCGAGAGTATCCTCATGCTTCCAGCGAGTGTCAATGCCCTGATATTTTCTTTCCAGCACGATCACCCCGCCGGCGTGGGTGGGGTTGAGCTGCGGCCCCATCGGGATCGATTGGTACTGCGTGGTGTGGCGCTCGCCGTGGTAGGCGGTCAGGGTCAGTTCGTCGCGTTCACTCATCTGGCGCTGATAGCGCAAGCCGGCCTGGGTCTGGTCGAGCGATTTGCGGGTGTTGTATTGATCCGCGCGCGGCGCCTGGCGCGGGTTTTCCTTCCATTCCGCCTCGGTCAGGCCGCCCGGATCGCCGGCATCGATTGAGACGCTGTTGAACATCAGCGTCAGGGTGCTGACGTCGTCCAGCCGCACGCCGAGCTTGCCGTTGCCGAGGTTTTTCCGCGCGGCGCTGTGATCGCGGTAGCCCTGGGTAGTAAAGCGGGTGCCGGAGATGGCGTAGTTGACGTCGCCGGCCTGGGTGCCGTCGCCGGTGGCGCCGGTCGCTTTCACCCCGTAGCGCCAGGTGTTGTCACTGCCGAAATAGCCGCCGGCCTCCAGCGTCGGCGGCTGGGTGCCGGTAATGGTGTCAACATTGATGACCCCGCCCGAGGCGTTGCCGTACAGCGCGGAATAGGGGCCGCGCAGCACCTCGATGCGTTCGACGGAATTGATGTCGATATTGGAGGTTTGCCCTTGGCCGTCGGGCATGGTGGCGGGAATGCCGTCGACGTACATGCGCACCCCGCGCACGCCGAACATCGAGCGGCTACCGAACCCGCGTATCGACAGCTGCAGATCCTGCGCATAATTTTGCCGGTTTTGGATCTGCAGGCCCGGCACGCTGCCGAGGTTTTCCGACAGGTTAATCTGCGGCGCGGCGTTGCGCAGGTCTTCGCCGTCGATCACGCTGACGGAGACCGGCGACCCCAGCTCCGTCAATCCGGTGGGTTGCGCCATCACCACCAGGGTGTCGCTGTCTTTTTGCTCCGCCGCCAGGGCCGAGCCGATATAGATCGGCTGTAGCAATAACAGGGTTGCCGGGGTCAAGGCGGGACGTTTTTTATTCATCAGATAATTCTGCCAATAATGCTGAAAGAGTTGCCCGCAAGGGGGCGAAAATAGCCATTTTTGACTCCCTGTACCGGCATTCAAGGGGAAGGAAACTGCATCCTGCAAAGAGTATAGGATATTCCGATATCGTATGCTTTGGAATAGCGCAGCCGAAAGAGGCGTGTTTTCAATTAAGAAAATTCTCTATTCAATAGCGATGTGCTGGGCGTTTTTAAATCACCCTGGCTTATCTTAAACATAATCTTATTCGTTTTTTTAATTTGTTTATCTCATTTATTTTATTAATGAATGCAATGTGGTTAATTCATTAGTGGAAAATAAAAATCTATTTCATCTGATTGATTTTTATCATATTTATTTATTTGTATTTTTGTGGCTTTATTTTTTATAAAAATAAAATAATATTCCCTCTTATGTTTTTTAGGTTTTCAGTTAACAGCTCAATCGTATAACGCTTACGGTATTTATGTCATGCATAAATATCTATTTATATATTTACGGAATATATTAAAAGGGAATTGATTTATGGACGCGCTCATCGCTTCACCCTATACCCACACATTTTGGAATGAGTACATGCTCAATCCACACTCCTGCGAGTACAACCTGGTGCTGGATCAGACGATTGAGGGAGAATTGGACGTCGGCCGACTGCGCGCGGCGATCGACGGGGTTTGCCGTGACTATATTCTGTTTCACCACGTTCTGGATGACAGCGCCTCGCAATTACGCTGGGTAAGGTCGGCGAAAAAAATTGCGCTGGAAACGCTCGATGCCGATTGCGATGTCGGTAAGTTAATCAACACGCCGTTCGATCTCCGGGAAGGGCCGCTGTGCCGCTTCTACCTGATTGAGCTGGCTCCGCAGCGCTATAACCTGATCATTGTCGTTCATCACATCCTGATCGACGGCCTGTCCGGACAGGAGTTCTACAGCGCCGTTTCCGCCTATTACAATCGCGGCACGGCGGTGACGCCGCCGCAGGCGGATGAAACGGACATCAGCACATTGTACCGGCGCTATGAGGCGGATATCGCGGCGTTGAAACACGAGTTCGGTTCCGCGTCATTCTGGGGCGACATGCTGGCCGAATGCGCCCCGCGCGTGGCGTTGCCTTATCTCCCCGGCGCAGCGGCCGAAGCGCCCGGCGCCGGCGAAGTGCGCTTTGCGTTGCCGTTCGCTGAGTGGCAAGCGCTGAAATCCGGCGTCAGGTATGCCAATCCTTTCCTGATCTTCAAAACGCTGTGGGCGCTGCTGATCGCCCGACAATCTGCGCAGGAAACGGTGCATATCGGTTATCCCATCGCGCCGGAGGGCGGCGAGGCGCTGTTCTTCGGCGCACAGGTCAACACTGCGGTGTTTCCCTTGACCCTCGCCCCGGGAGCCACGTTCAATCAGCTGTACCGAGCGACGCTGGCCTACAGCAAAGCGCTCAAGGTGGCTGGCAAGCTGCGGCACAGCCAATTACCGGTTTATGACATGCTGAGCCTCAGTCCGGTGCGTCAGCTGAACGTCAACTTTACCCAGGCTTACCTGAAAGATGCGCCGCTGGCGCTCGAGGGGTGTCGCATTGGCGTCAATCACCGGTTCAATGTCGATCTGGCCGGTTCGGAACTGCTGCTGGAGTATCAGCCCACCGAGCAGGCCTTTGAGTTTCGCCTGCGCTACCGCCCCGATCTGTTCGACGCGACCCAGATGGCGGAGATGGCGGAGCAGTATCTCTGGCTATTGCAGCGCGCATTAACCGAACCGGATGCGCCGATTGCCGCTTGGCCGCAGCTGACGGCGCAACAGGTTTTGCGCTGCCGCGACGCCTGGGAGAGCGGGCCTGCAACGGCCGACGCGGAAGCGACGCTGCTCGACGGCCTGGCCCGCCAGGCGCGCCGTCACCCGGAACGCATCGCCGTGACCGACGCCAAAGGATCGCTCAGCTACCGCCAGCTGGCGCAGCGCAGCGATCGTCTGGCGCTGCGGCTGCGGGCGGAGTATCAACGGCTGCGCGGCGTGGCCATGCCGCCGGAGACGCTGATCCCGCTGTATCTGCAGCGCAGCGCGGAGGCGGTGGTGGCGATGCTGGCCATCATGAAGGCGGGCGGTGCCTATGTGCCGCTGGATCCCGCCGCGCCGGCGCAGCGGCTGGATTATATCCTGCAAGAGGTGAACAGCCCGATCGTCCTGACCGAAAGCGCGTTGCAGGCCGCGGCGCAGCGATTGGCGCCGGGCGATCTTTGCCTGTCGGCGGATGAACCGCTCGCCGACGCGGACGCCGCGAGCTTGCCGCGTGTGGACGCCCGGCAGTTGGCCTACGTGATTTACACCTCCGGCACCAGCGGGCGGCCAAAGGGCACGCTGTGCGAACACCGGGGTGCGGCCAACATGGTGCTTGGCCATACGCAGCGTTTGTTGCGCAATGAGCCGGATGCGCTCAACTGCCTGCAGTTCGCGTCGCTGGCCTTTGATGCGCACGTCTTTGAGGTGTTCATGGCCCTGGGCAACGGCCACCGGCTGTTCATCGCGAGCGAAGCGCAGCGACGAGATCCGGCGTTGTTGTGCGAACAGATGGCGGCCTGGTGCATCGAGGCCTGCTTCCTGCCGCCGGCGCTGCTTGGCGCCTTCCCTGAATTGCCGGCTTCGGTGCGCTATCTCGCGACCGGCGGCGAGGCGAGCGCGCAGGAAGCGCTCGACCATTACCTGGCCCGCGGCATGCAGGTCGCCAACATGTATGGCCCGACCGAAGCTTCGGTCAGCGCCAGCCTGAATATTTATCGCCGCAACGGCGCACGCAATATCGGCCACGCCATCGCCAACATGCGTTGCTATGTGGTTGACGAGCACGATAACTTGCTGCCGCTGGGGGCGGAAGGCGAGCTGTGCCTGGCCGGCGTCGGTCTGGCGCGCGGATACCTGAACCTGCCGACGTTGACGGAGGCCGCGTTCACCGCCAATCCTTTTGAACTGCGTGAGCCGTACCGGCGCCTGTACCGCACCGGCGACAGAGTGCGGCGCTTGGCCGACGGCAGTCTGGAGTACCTCGGACGGCACGATCAGCAAATCAAGATCAACGGCTATCGCATCGAATTGGGCGAGATAGAAATGCAGCTGCGCGCGCTGCCTGAGGTGGCCGAGGCGGTGGTGAGCCTGCGTCCCGGCACGGCGGATCAGCTGGCGGCCTGGTATGTGCCGCAACCTGGCGCGGAGCCGGAGGCCGGCGACATCTTGCAACGGCTGGCGGCGCAGCTGCCGCACTACATGTTGCCCTCGGCGATGCGGGCGCTGGCGGCGCTGCCGCTGACGGTGAGCCGCAAGGTCGATTACCGGGCATTGCCGGAACCTTTGCCGATCGAGCCGCAAACGGCGTTTCGCCGGCCGTGTTCGCCGCTGGAGATTCGCCTGTCGGCACTGTTCAATCGGCTGCTGGGGGGCGATGTCGGCGTGGATGACAACTTCTTCCGCCTCGGCGGCAACTCCATGATGGCGATCCGGCTGTGCCACGAAGTGAATAAACTGCCGGGGGCGAAGATCTCGGTGCTAACGTTGAATCAGCACCCGACGGTGGCCGCGCTGAGCGAGCACATCGCTGCCCAGCGTCAGGCGCCGCCGGACGAGCTGCCGATCCTCTCCGGCGGGCTGCGGGAGGCGCCGCTGTCGCTTCAGCAGTCGCGGCTGTGGTTTGTTCAGCAACTGTCGGTGAACGCCACGCATTATCTGTCGCCGGTGCTGCTACGGCTGTCGCCGGATATCGATGACGAACGTTTTGCGGAGTGCCTGCAGGCGATCGTCGAGCGCCACCAGATCTTGCGCAGCCTAATTCGCCAGAATGATCGGGGCGAAGCCAGCCAGTGGGTCAGCGACACCGCGTTGCCGGTGCCTGTGCTAACGCTGAGCGCCGATGAATTTGACGCCGCGCTGACGCAAGCCTGCAGCCAGCCGATGGATTTGACGAGCGAGCTGCCGCTGCGCGCCACGCGCTACCGTTACCGCGATGCGGCGGAGCGGGAAACGACCGTTTGCCTGTTGGTGTTCCATCACATCGTCTTTGACGGCTGGTCGCTTGAGGTGCTGCTGCAGGAGCTGGACGCGCGCTATCGGGGAACGTGGCGTGAGGCGACAGAGCCTGCGTTGCAATACCTCGACTATGCGTGCTGGCAACAAGCGCCGGAAAATGTGCAGCGCCGGGCGGAAGAATTGGCCTTTTGGCGGCAAGCGCTGGCGGGCTGCCAGCAACTCTCGCTGCCGTTGGACTTTTTGCGGCCGGCGGTCTTCGACGAGCGCGGAGACAACAGCGAAGTGCCGTTGCCGGCGGCGCTGGTGAAGGCGCTGGATGCGCTGGCGCGCAGAGAGGGGGTGACGCTGCATGCGGTGATGCTGGCGGGGTTCATGTTGCTGTTGTCCCGCTACAGCGGCCAGAACGATGTCATGGTCGGCACGCCGTTGGCCAACCGCAGCCGCCCTGAACTGGAGAATCTGATCGGGTTCTTCGTCAATACGCTGCCTTTGCGCCGGCAGATCGACCCGCGCCATCGCGTCGTCGAGTTTGTGCGGCAGGTCGCGGCCACGACGCTGCAGGCGCAGCAGCATCAGACGCTGTCGCTGGAAGCGCTGGTGGACGACCTGGCGCTGCCGCGCGATTTTTCGCGCCATCCGCTGTTCCAGGTCATGTTCGCGTTGGAGAGCGAAGGAGGCGCACTGGCGCGCCCGGACTGGCTGTCGGTGGTCGACCTGAGCGCTTATGAACGCACCGCCAAGTTTGATCTCACGCTCACGCTAACGCCGCAGGGGGAGCAGATGCGCGCGCGCTTCAACTTCGCTTCGGCGCTGTTCAGCAAAGCGTCGATGGATCGGTTGGCCGGCTACTATCTCGCCGTGTTGCAGCAGATGGCGCACCACGACGACTGGCCGCTGGAAAATATCCGTCTGCAACCGCAGAGCCAGGCGCTGCCGGCGTCGCCCGCCTTCGGCTATGCGTTTGAACGCAGCCTGCAACAGGACTTCGTGCAGCATGCGCGGCGCAATCCGCAGGCCGTGGCGGTTGTCGACGAGCAGGGCGAAATGACTTACGGTGAGCTGCACGCGGCGGCGCTGACGCTTGCCACTCAGCTGCGCGTGCAAGGGCGGATGACCGGTGACGCCATCGCCGTCATCGCCGACAAGGGGCGCCGGCAGCCGGTAGCCCTGCTGGCGGCGCTGATGTGCGGCAAGGCGTTTTTGCCGATGGAGGCGGCATGGCCGCCGCAGCGGCGGCTGAACGTGATGGCGCAGGCCGGCATCAATACGCTGCTCAGCGATGCGCCCTGGGCCTGCGCCGAGATCAATCTGATCGAACTGAATGCCGCAGGGCTGGCGGCGCAGCTGCCGCTGCCGGAACAGCGCCTGCCGGCGCTGGATGCCGGGCCCGACAGCCTGGCCTATATCATTTTCACCTCGGGATCGACCGGTACCCCGAAAGGCGTGGCGATCGAACATCGCAGCGCGGTGAATATGCTGGAAGGCGTGCGGCGGTATTTCGGCCTCAACGAGCGGGATCGCAGCCTGGCCCTCAGCGCGTTGAGCTTCGATCTGGCGATCTTCGACATTTTCAGCCCGTTGAGCGCCGGCGGCGCGGTCGTGATGCCAGCCGAGCGGGATCGGACCAATCCGCAGGCCTGGTATCAGCTGATGATGACCCATCGGGTGACGCAATGGCTGAGCGCACCGGCGCTGATGGAGCTGTTGCTGGATTATGTGAACGGGGCGGGGTTGACGGCTGGGCCGGCACCGGCGCTGCGGGCGGTGATGGTGGGGGGCGACTGGATCGCCACCTCGCTGCCGGAACGCTGCCTGGCCTGGGCGCCGCACGGCCGTTTTTGCAGCGCCGGCGGCGCTACGGAGGCGGCGATCTTCACCATGCTGTACGAAGTGCCGCGCGGTCAGAAAATTCGGTCGGTCAGCATTCCTTACGGCAAACCGTTGCCGCACCAGCGTTGCTATATCCTGGATGCCGGGCGGCGGCCCGCCGCGCCGGGTGTCCGAGGCGAAATCTATCTGGCGGGGGAAGGCCTGGCGCGCGGGTATTACGGCGATCCGCAACGCACCGCCGAGAGTTTCTTCTGGCATGACGAGCTGCAGGAGCGGGTGTATCGCACCGGTGATGCGGGCCGATGGCTGGAGGATGGCAACGTGGAGTTTATGGGGCGCCTAGATCAGCAGATCAAACTGAACGGCTATCGCATCGAACTGGGGGAGATAGAACATGCCGCGCTCGCCTATCCGGGCGTGACCGCCTGTTGCTGCGTGCTCGTCACGCAACCGCAGCCCTGCCTGGCCGCGTATTACGTTGCCGATGAGGCGATCGCCCCTCAGGCGCTAGCTCAGCATTTGAGCCGCCAACTGCCTCCTTACATGGTGCCGCAGGCGCTGATGCAGTTGGCGCAGCTGCCGCTGACCGAAAACGGCAAGATAGCGCGACAGGCGTTGCCGCAGCCGGAAAGGGCGGCGCGTGAGTTTGTCGCGGCGCAGAGCGAATGGGAGAACGCTTGTCTGGCGGTGTGGCGCGATCTGCTGCAGCGGCAGGATATCGGCGTGGAGGACAATTTCTTCTCGCTGGGGGGCAACTCTCTTCTGGCTATCCAGGCCTGCTATCAGATCGGCCGGCGGCTGGCGCGCGAGGTCACGCTGAGCGAGCTGGGGCGCTTCCCGACGATCCGCTCGCTGTGCCGCGCGTTGCCGCAACAGGAGCAGGGCGCCGCGCCGGTGTCGATCCCGCCGCTGCGGCAGCGCGAGTATCCGCTCTCTTCTTCACAGCTGCAGCTGTGGTTTATCGAGAATTTGAACGGCGGCGGCAATCTCTACCACGTGCCGATGCTGTTCCGTCTCGGCGACGAGGTGTGCCTGGCGGCTTACGAGCGCAGTTTGCAGGCGGTGGTCGCCCGGCATCAGGTCTTGCACAGCCTGATTGTCCAGATGCCATCCCAAAGCGCCGTCGCCCGCGCCTGTGAACTGACGCTTTCGCTGGAGCGCGTGACGCTGGCGGCGGCGCACTGGCCGGACAGGCTGCGGCAGGATATCGACCGGCCGTTCGCGCTGGGGGCGGAATTGCCGATCAGGGCAGCCGTTTACCGGGTGGCGCAGCCGGATGGCGGGTGGGTGACTTACAGCCTGATTCTGGTGCATCACCTGGCGTTTGACGGCTGGTCGCAGCCGGTGCTGTTGCAGGAGCTGGACGTGCTGTATCAGGCGCAGCGGCAAGGGCAAGAGGCCGGGCTGGCGGCGTTGCCGTTGCACTATGGCGACTATGCCGTCTGGCAGCGGCGCTGGCTGGAATCCGCTCAGGCGGATGAGGCGAAGGCATATTGGCGACAAGCGCTGGATGGATGGCAGACGCTGGAAATGCCGCTCGATTTCGTGCGGCCGGCCCGCTTCGATCATCGCGGCGCCAACCACGTCATCGCGCTGCCGGAGGCCCTGACGATGCAGGCGACGCAGTTCGCCCGGCGCCAAGGCGTCACGCCGTTTGCGCTGTATCTCGCGGCCTTTAACCTGCTGCTCGGTTACTTCAGCGGCCAGCAAGATATTCTGGTCGGCACGCCGGTCGCCAACCGGCCGGTGGCGGAGACCCGCTCGGCGATCGGGTTCTTCGTCAACACGCTGCCGCTGCGTTCGCAGATCGACGATGCGGCGTCGCTGAACGACTATGTAAACCGGGTCTTTGACGGCGTGCTGCAGGCGCAACGGCATCAGAATTTGCCGTTGGATCAGCTGATCGAGCTGCTGCAGGTGCCGCGCGATCTGTCGCGCCATCCGCTGTTCCAGGCGCTGTTCGCGCTGGAGGAAGTGGGGGATGCGCCGGCCTGGCTGGCGCCGCAGGATCTGCTGGCGCACTACCAGGCGGCCAAATTCGATTTGACGCTGAGCATACAGCCGGCGCCGCAGGGCGGCAGGGCGATCTTCAACTATGCCACCGCATTGTTCTCACCGGCCACGCTGGCGCTGTTGGGCGAGTATTATCTGACCATCCTCACGCAGATCGTCAATCACGGGGAGCAGCGCGTCAGCCAGTTGGCGCTGGTCTCGGAGAGTGAAATGGCGCGGCAACGCGCCTTCCATCAATCCTGTCCGTCGGCCTACGATTTTGAGCGTGCCATCCATCATGATTTCATCCGTCAGACCGAGCGCCATCCGCAACGGCTGGCGATCGTCGATGAATGGGGCGAACTGAGCTACGGTGAGCTGTATCGGCGCGCGCTGACGCTGTCGCTGCAGCTGCGTCAGCACGCGGACATGCGCGCCGATACCATCGCGGTGATGGTGGACAAAGGGCGGGCGCAAATCATTGCGGTGCTGGCGATTCTGATGGCCGGCAAGGCTTATTTGCCGCTGGACGGCGCCTGGCCGGAACGCCGCCGCCTGGATATCGTCGCGCAGTCGCAGACCCGAATTATCCTCAGCAGCCGGGAGTGGGCGACCAGCGGCGAGGCCAGGCTGTTGACCATCGATCCGCAGGGGGCCGTCACGGCGTTACCGCCGGCGGCGCCGGGAGAGCCTGTCTTGCCGGCGCCTTCCGCGCTGGCCTATGTCATTTTCACCTCCGGCTCTACCGGCGCGCCGAAAGGGGTGGCGATAGAACATCGCGGCGCGGTGAACAGCATCATCGATACCTTGCGCCAGCTGGAACTCGGCGCGGACGATCGCGGGTTGGCGCTCAGCGCGCTGAGTTTCGACATTTCGGTGTTCGATATTTTCGGCCTGCTGTCGGTGGGCGGCGCTATCGTGATGCCGTCCGAAACCGAACGCTATCAGCCTGAGGCCTGGCATCGGCTGTTGATGACTCAGGGCGTGACCTTCTGGAACTCTGCGCCTTCGGTGATGACGCTGTTGGTAGAGCAGTTGGAATCCGCCGCGTCGCAGGCGCAGTGGCCGCAGCTGCGCAACGTGGTGCTGGTGGGCGAGGTGATCTCCCGCCAACTGCCGGCGCGCATTCGTCAATGGCGGCCGGGGTGCCGAGTCGTCAGCGCCGGGGGCGCGACCGAGAGCTCCATTTGGTCGATCCTGTACGACATCCCGGAGACGCCGATCCTGGCGCCCAGCGTGCCTTACGGTCAGGCGATGGCCCATCAGCGTTTTTACGTGCTGGATCGTCATCTGCGCGTGCTGCCGCCCTGCTTGCCGGGGGAGCAATACATCGGTGGGATCGGCGTGGCGCGCGGTTATTACCGCAATCCGTCGCTGACCGAAGAGAAATTCATCTACCATCCGGAGCTGGGGGAGCGGCTTTATCGCACTGGCGACGCCGGCCGCTATTTGCCGGACGGCAACCTGGAATTCCTCGGCCGTATGGATTTTCAGGTGAAAATCAACGGCTACCGCGTTGAACTGGGCGAGGTCGAGCAATGTGCGCTGGCGTTCGGCGCGATCAAATCCTGTTGCGCCGTCGTGCTGTCGGAGGCGCATCGGCAGCGCCTGGCGCTGTATTACGTCAGCGAGGCGCCGCTGGATGAATCGGCGCTGTTGGCCTTTATGAGCGGGCAATTGCCGTTGTACATGCTGCCTGCGGCGCTGATGCGGCTGGAAGCGTTGCCGCACAACTCCAGCGGCAAGCTGGATCGCAAGGCGTTGCCTGCGCCTGCGGCGAGCGAACCGCAGGTTTATGTCGCTCCCGCGAACGAGCTGGAACAGCAGCTGTGTGCACTGTGGCAGGCGGCGCTGCAGTGCGGACAGGTCGGCATGACGGACGATTTCTTCCTGCTGGGCGGCACCTCGATCAAGGCCATTTCCCTGTGTGTCGGCATGGGCGAATTGATGGCCGCGCCGGTGCCGGTGGTGCAGCTGTTGCAAAGTCGCACGCTGAAAAACCTGTTGGCCGCCAACGAACGCCGCCTGGTCTTGCCGCTTAACCGCTGGGCAGAGGGCGCGCCCGTCGTATGGATGATCCATCCGGCGCTGGTAGGGGCGGAGGCATTCCACGCTTTCGCCCAGCCGCTGCAGGGGCGATTCAACTGCTATGGCGTCGATAACCATAACCTTTACCATCAACCCGCCATCGACTCGCTCGGCGATCTGGCCGAACGGTATCTGAACGAGATGATCGCCGCCGGTCTGCTGCAAGGCGCCGGGCCGGTGCGCATTCTCGGTTGGTCGCTGGGGGGCATTATCGCGTTGGAGATTGCCGCCCGCCTGGAGGCGCGTGGCTGCCGTAACGTGCAACTGTATCTGCTGGACAGCTTCTACCGGCAGGCTACGGCGGAGTTGCCCTTGGATCAGCTGCTGCCGGTGCTGGGCATCGAAGGCGAGGCGGCTACACGCGCCATGGCCGCGGGGCAGGCGGAACGGCGGCTGTCTGAGGGGAGTCTGAGCCGCAGGCTGCAGACCACCAAGGTGACGCTGTTTAAGGCGACGGAGAGGAACCCGCAGTTGCCGGAGGCGGTCACGGCGCCGCTGCTGGCGGTGGCGGATAATGGGCTAGGCGCGGTCTGTGAGCGGCTGAGGGTCATCCCGCTGGCTTGTCATCACCATAACATCCTGCTGTGTGAGGAGGCGATCGGCCAAGCGCTCAACGATGACGTTTGATTCATGAGCCTGGCTCATAAGCCCAAGCGTATTTCGCCCCATAGTCATGGTGCCAACCGTGTTTTACAGTCATCACACCGGAGCGGCGCCGCGTCAGGCGGCGCCGGTATCAATCAGCGGGAGAGTGAAGATGCAAACACGCAAATTGGGGCGCGAAGGGCTGGAAGTCTCGGCGTTGGGGTTGGGCTGCATGGGGCTGAGTTTTGGCTATGGCCCGGCCACCGACAAACGACAGGCGATCGAGCTGATCCGTGCCGCGGTCGACGAAGGCGTGACGTTCTTCGATACCGCCGAGATTTATGGTCCTTTCACGAACGAGGAATTGTTGGGCGAAGCGCTGGCGCCGGTGCGCGATCGGGTTGTTATCGCCACCAAGTTTGGTTTCGATCTGTCGCAGCCGGCGGGGCAACAGGTGTTGAACAGCCGTCCGGAGCATATTCGCCGGGCGGTGGACGGTTCGCTGAAGCGCCTGCGGGTAGAGGCCATCGATCTGCTGTATCAACATCGCGTCGATCCCGAGGTGCCTATCGAGGAGGTGGCCGGGACGGTGCAGCAACTGATTCGCGAAGGGAAAGTGAAGTACTTCGGCCTGTCGGAAGCCGGAGCGCAAACCATTCGGCGTGCCCACGCAGTGCAGCCGGTCACGGCGCTGCAAAGCGAATATTCGCTGTGGTGGCGTGAGCCGGAGCGTGAAATCTTGCCGACGCTGGCGGAACTGGGCATCGGTCTGGTGCCGTTCAGCCCGCTCGGCAAGGGCTTTCTCACCGGCGCCATCACCGAGGACACCACCTTCGACAGCGGCGATTTTCGCAACCAGGTGCCACGTTTCAGCGCCGAGGCGCGCCGAGCCAACCAGGCGCTGGTGGATGTGCTGGGGCAGATAGCGCAGCGCAAGGGCGCGACGCCGGCGCAGATCGCTCTGGCCTGGCTGCTGGCGCAGCAGCCGTGGATCGTGCCGATCCCGGGAACCACCAAGCGCCATCGTCTGCAAGAAAACCTCGCGGCGGCGGCGGTCGCGTTGGCGGCGGACGAGCTGGGCGAGATTGAGCGCGCGCTTTCCGCTATCGACGTGATCGGCGATCGCTACCCGGCGCATCTGCAGAAAAACGTCGGGCGTTAAGCCCCGCGCCGCAGCGCCTCAATCAGCAGCGCAAAGGCGGTGGTGTGCTGCCTGCGGCTCGGATAATAGAGGTAATAGCCGGGAAACGGCGGGCACCAGTCGTCCAGCGCCATCTGCAGCCGGCCGTCGGCCAGCGGCTCGGCGACGGTATCTTCCGGCACAAAGGCGATGCCGAGGCCGAGCTGCGCGGCGTCGATCCGCTGGCGCAGGCTGTTGAAGGTCAGTTGCCCCTCCACCCGCACTTTGATCTCCCGGCCATCGCGGGCAAATTCCCAGGCGTACAGCCCGCCGAGGGTGGGCAGGCGCATGTTGATGCAGCGATGGTTTTGCAGCGCTTGCGGCGTGGCGGGGCGGCCGTAACGGGCGAAATAGGCGGGGGAGGCGACGGGCACCATGCGCATGTCCGGCCCTATGCGCACCGCCACCATATCCTTCGCCACCTGTTCCCCCAGCCGAATGCCGGCGTCGAATCGCCCGGCGACGATGTCGGTCAGGCTGTTGTCGACGGTGATTTCCACGTTGATATCCGGGTAATCGACGAGAAAAGTGCGCAACACCGGCCACAGCACCGCATCCACCGCGTGTTCGCCGGCGGTGATGCGGATGTTGCCGGCGGGCCGATCGCGCATTTCACCCAGCGCGTTCAGCTCGCTTTCAATCTCCGCAAAGCGCGGGCCGATGCTGTTGAGCAGCCGTTCACCGGCCTCGGTGGGGGCGACGCTGCGGGTGGTGCGGGTGAGCAAGCGCAGCGCCAGGCGTTCTTCCAGCCCGCGAATAGCGTGGCTGAGCGCCGATTGGGAAACCCCAAGCTGCGCCGCCGCTTTGGTGAAGCTGCGCTCCCTGGCCACCATCAGGAAAGCGATCAGATCGTTAAAGTTTTCTTTCAACATATCGGCACCGAAGAGGAAGGTGAGCGCACTGTCGCGCAGATTTATGAATTTAGCTCATAGCTCCTTGCGCATTTTACCCGCTAGTCGCCGGAAAAGCATGGCGCTATCTTGGCATCACTCACTCATGACGATCAGCGCCGGCGGTGAGAGCCGGCGCGGAGGACACGACAGATGAAAATACAACGCAGCGGTTCGATCCCATCACAGCGCGGTTCGGCGGATTATTTTACCGGGCAGGTACGCATTGACGCGCCGTTCGCCGGTGACGCGCCGGCCAGGGTGGGCGGCGCGACCGTCACCTTCGAACCCGGCGCCCGCACGGCCTGGCATACGCATCCGCTCGGCCAGACGCTGATCGTCACCCAGGGGCGCGGGTGGATCCAAATGTGGGGCGAGACCACGCAGGACATGCACCCCGGCGATATCGTCTGGATCCCGGCAGGCGTCAAACACTGGCACGGTGCGACGCCGGACACCGCCATGAGCCATATCGCCATCGCCGAAGCGGTGGACGGCAGCCCGGTGACCTGGCTGGAGCCGGTCAGCGAGGCGGAGTACCGCCAATAAGGCCGCTCAGGCCTCGTGGCTCTGCTCGCAAAACCGCAGGCGGTTGCCGAACGGATCGGTGAGATTCAGCTCCTTGCCCCAGTCGACAACCTCCACTCCCGGCCGGGCATAGCGGTAGTTTTTGGCCGTGAGCTCCCGGTGCAGCGCGTCGATATCGTGCACCGGGATGAAAAGGGCGGCGCCGGGCGTGCTGTCGCCATGGTGTTCGCTCAGGTGCAGCGTCAATCCGGCGCGGGTCACCTGCATGTACAGCGGCAGATCCTCTCTGAAACGATGCTCCCACGCCAGCGTGAAACCGAGAAAGTCCAGATAAAACTCTTTGGCCTTGTCGACCGCAAAAATGCGCAGGATCGGAATGGCGGGGGAGAAGGTGGTCATCGTTGATCTCACTGTTACGGAGGCAGTGCCTTTTAACCGCTGAAAAGAGGCCTAAAGGTAGCAAAGACTCTCCAAAACCGCCAGACAGAGCCCCCGCAGGCGCGGGAGCCCATCGTATCAGGCGCCCAAACCGCCAAGGCACAGGTATTTGATTTCGAGATAGTCTTCGATGCCGTATTTTGAGCCTTCGCGCCCCAAACCTGAGTGCTTCATGCCGCCGAACGGCGCCACCTCGGTGGAGATCAGCCCTTCGTTGATGCCGACGATGCCGTACTCCAGCGCTTCGGCCACGCGCATCACTCGGCCGATGTCGCGGCTGTAGAAGTAAGCGGCCAGGCCGAACGGCGTGTCGTTGGCCAGTTCGACGGCGTCGGCCTCGTGGCTGAAGCGGATCAGGGGCGCCACCGGGCCGAACGTCTCCTCGCGGAAGATTTTCGCCGTGCGCGGCACGTCGGTCAGGATGGTCGGGGTGAAGAAATTGCCGCCCAGCGCGTCAGGCTTGCCGCCCAGCAGCACCGATGCGCCGTGTTCGACGGCGTCGGCGATATGCTCGCGCACTTTCTCCACTGCGTCCGGGTTAATCAGCGGGCCGATGGTGACGCCCTCATCCAGCCCGTTGCCGACTTTCAGCTTGGCGACGGCGGCTTTCAGTTTGGCGGCGAAGGCGTCGTATACGCCGTCCTGCACCAGAAAACGGTTGGTGCAGACGCAGGTCTGGCCGGCGTTGCGGTATTTCGAGGCGACCGCGCCGGCCACGGCGGCGTCCAGATCGGCGTCGTCGAACACGATAAACGGCGCGTTGCCGCCCAGCTCCATGCTGGTTTTCTTGATGGTGGGCGCGCACTGGGCCAGCAGCTGCGCGCCGACTTCGGTGCTGCCGGTGAAGGAGAGTTTACGCACATCCGGGTTGGCGGTGAGTTCGCCGCCGATGCCCTTGCTGGGGCCGGTGATCACGTTGCACACCCCGGCGGGCAGCCCGGCGCGCTCCGCCAGCACGGCGATCGCCAGCGCCGAGAACGGCGTCTGGCTGGCGGGGCGGATCACCCCGGTACAGCCGGCGGCCCAGCCGGGGCCGGCTTTGCGGGTGATCATCGCCGCCGGAAAGTTCCACGGGGTGATGGCGGCGAACACGCCGATCGGCTCTTTCTGCACGATAATGCGGCGACCGGCCTGCGGCTGCGGAATGGTGTCACCGTAGACCCGCTTGCCTTCCTCGGCGAACCATTCGATAAAGGAGGCGGCGTAGGCGATTTCACCGCGGCTTTCGGCCAGCGGTTTGCCCTGTTCCGCCGTCATGATGCGAGCCAGATCGTCCTGATTTTCCATCATCAGTTCAAACAGCCGCCGCAGCTTGCCGGCGCGCTCTTTGGCGGTCAGCGCACGCCAGGCGGGCAGTGCTTTTTTGGCGGCGGCGATGGCGCGCGCGGTTTCTTCGGCGCCGAAGGCCGGCACGTGGCCGACCAGCTCGCCGTTGGCGGGGTTATGAATAGCGATCGAATGGCCTGCTTGGGCCGGCAACCATTGCCCGTCGATGTAATTGGCCTCGCGGAACAGCGTGGGATCCTTGAGGGTAGCGCTGATGCTGGTGCTCATTGTTCTCTTCCTTTGCTGAGTTCAACAGAATGGTCTATCCCATACGGCTACCCTTTACCCTAGCAAACTTTGCCGCCGCCGTTTGCCGCCACGGCGACAAGATGAGCGTTTTCTTTATGCGCATCTTCTGTACAAAAAATATCCGCCGCCGGGCCGATACTGAAAGAGCAGGCATATGACCCTTTTCGATGTGATTAAAAGGAGTGTGCGAATGATGAAATCAGTGGACAGACATCTCGCGGCCTACGGCAGCGAAATGGATTTTTTGGCGTCGAGCATCGCCCTGATGGAATGGCAAGGGCGGCAGATTGACGCCGGGCAGGTGGCCGGCAATATGTCGGAACAGCAAAGCCGCCTGTTCTTTGCGCGGTTGCGTTATTTTCGTCAGCTTTATCAGGCCGCATCGGCGGCCGAACACAGCCTGTAATCTTCCGATTCAGCCCCGCCGCAGCGGGGCTTTTCATTTCAGCGGCGCCACACCCCGGTCGCCAGCGTCGCCGGCGAATATTCCAGATCGCGTCCCCGCCACGGCAGCGCCGCGGCAAAACGCCAGGCGCGGTGAACGTCAAACCGCCAATAGCGTTCCGCCCCTTCAACGCCGGGATGTCCTTCCGCCTGCCAGAGGATCTGCGTTTTTCCCTGCAGATGCAGCACGTCGCCGCGCTCAAAATCGATGAACAGCAGCGCCGCCCGCGGTTCGGCCAGCAGGTTGCCCAACGTATTCATATAACGGTTGCCGCGAAAGTCCGGTATCCACAGCGTGTCGCCTGCCAGATGGATAAAGCCGGGGCGGCCGCCGCGATGGGAAATATCGACGCCGCCCTGCGCCAGTTCCAGGTGCGCGCCGCTGGCGACGAAGCTGGTGTCCGCGGTGCGGATCAGCGCCTGCGCCGCCGCATCGAGCGAAGCTAAATGCTCAACCGGCTGTGGCCGGCTCTCCACCGGGTAGAGTTCGCGGCGCTGAATGTACTTCGGGCAGTTGCCGAAGCTTTGGTGAACGACGATCTCCACCCGGTTTTTGTCGGTGCGGCCGACGGTGCCGTTGGCGCGGTTGCGTCGCCGGTTGCTGAAGTCGAGCCCGAGCGCGCCGACCGGTTTGCCGGGCAGCAACAGCGCCTGGGCGGGATCGTCGCTGCGGCGCGGCGCGCTGATGCGCAGGTGCGTGTCGTCCGGCGTGCGTAAAAACCCGGACGGGCCGCTGAACAGGGTGGCGATGGGCCAGCCCTGTTCGTCCAGCGTGGCGACGAACAGGTAGGGCAACGCGGCGAAAAACGCGCGGTGCTGATCCGGCATCGCGGGGTAGATGCCGCCGCCCACGCGATCGAAACCGGCCAGCGTTTGCGCGCGCAGCTCATCGGGGTGGAACCGTTGCGGGATCATGGCGTCAGCTCGCCGCCGGTTCCGGCAGGGCCGGCATGGCGAAGAAGCCGGGAAGCGCCGCGATGCTCGCCACCCAGCGGCGTATGGCGGGGTAAGGCGCCAGCGAAATGCCGCCTTCGGCCGCGACCGCCACATAGCTGTAGCAGGCCAGATCGGCGATGGTCGCCTGTTCGCCGGCCAGATAGCCGCGCTCGCTCAGGTGCTGCTCCATCTGCGGCAGAAAACGATCGCTGATTGCCCGCGCTGCCTGATAATCCTCCGGCACGGCGAACTGGGCGATCAATCGGCAGGAGGCCGGGCCGTAGCGCACTTCACCGGCGGCTTTGGAAAGCCAGGCCTGCACTCGCGCCGCCGCCGCCGGCTGTTCCGGCAGCCAGTGGCTGTTCGGTGCATAGCGCTTCACCAGATAGACCAGAATGGCGTTGCTGTCGGCCAGCGTCAGATCGCCGTCCTGCAAGACCGGGATCTGGCCGAACGGGTTGAGCCGGCGAAAGGCCGCGCTCTGGCGTACCTCCGCCGAGGCTTCTACCCATTCATAGGGCAGCGCCAGCATGCGCAGCAGCAACGCCACGCGGTGAACGTGGCCGGAAAGCGGGGTGCCGTAGAGGGTGATGGTGGACATGGCGTTTCTCCTCACTGTTTTTTTTTCAGCATACTCTTGCGGCGAATGAGCGGAATCCGGCAATGTGGAAATTGATAATTTCATTTTTCGGAAGAGTCTATGGATCGGTTAGACGAGTTGGCCATCTTCGTGGCGGTGGTGCAGCAGGGCAGCCTGGCGGCGGCCGGGCGCAAACTGCGGCGCTCGGCGCCGGCGATCACCCGGGCGATCGCCGCGCTGGAACAGCGTTTCGGCACCCGGCTGGTGGAGCGCACCACCCGGCGGCTGGCGCCTACCGAAGCGGGCGTGCGGTTGCTGGAGCGCGCGCAACAGCTGCTGCAGGATTATCAGGCGGTGGTGCAGGATACCGCCGAAGCGCAGCTGAGCGGCTTGCTGCGCGTCACCTCGCCGGTGCAGTTCGGCCGCCGCTACGTGGCGCCAGTGGTGATGGCGTTTCTCGATGACTATCCGCAGATGCAGATCGAAATGGTGTTGAACGATCGCAATCTCGATCTGATCGACGAAGGATTGGATATCGCGGTGCGCATCGGTCATCTGCAGGACTCTTCGCGCGTGGCGCGGCGGCTGGGGCAGGTCAGCCGGGTGACGGTCGCCAGCCCGGCTTACCTGGCGCGCTGCGGCGAGCCGCGCTCACCGGCGCAGCTGGCGGAGCACGCCACCATCGTTGGCACCCAGCGGCCGTCGCTGCGCGAATGGCGCTTCGGCCCGCAGGAAAACGGCGAGCGCGTGCGCTTGGCTCCCCGGCTGTTGCTCAACGATGTGGAGGCGCAGCTGCTGGCGGTGCGCGCCGGCAAGGGCATCGCCCGGCTGCTCTCGTATCAGGTGGCGGACGATCTGGCCGCCGGCACGCTGGTGCGGCTGCTGGCGGACCATGAACCGTTGCCGATGCCGGTACAGCTGGTGGCGCAGCAGGCGCAGCGCATGCCGCTCAAGGTGCGCGCCTTTTGGGATTATGCGTTTGAACGGCTCAGCGCATTGCCGCAAATTCAGCCGGACGGGCGGGGAAAATAAGCGCGAAAAGTTTCATGGGTTAAACTTTTTCGCCGCCTGTCTCATTTTATTTTACCGGGCGCGCATTGCTGATGCGCCCATCTTGACAATAATGTTGCCGGTGCTAATAGTTAATTCATATTTTAAATAATAAACGAAGTTTAATATATGAAACAACTTGCGGGGAGCTATGACAACGGCGCCAGGGTGGATAATGAAGACGCTATTTTGACTTCATTTCAAACTCGCAGCGCGGCTATTTATCATCAGGCGAAGCATGAAAAGAATATTGCGTATGGCGAAAGCGAACGCGAGACGTTTGATTGGCTTTATTCTGCAAAGCAGCACCAGGGCACGTTAATTTTTATTCACGGCGGCTATTGGCAATGCTGCGATAAGGCAGATTTCGCCTTTATCGCCGCCGGGCCGTTGGCGTTGGGCTTTGACGTGGTGCTGGTGGAATATGCGCTGGCGCCGGCGGTTAATCTTGACGCTATTTGCCGCCAGGTGGGGGCGGCGCTTGATGCCATTCAGCGCCGTCTGCCGCCGCACTATGCCCATCCGGTGCATTTGTGCGGCCATTCCGCCGGCGGGCATCTGGCGGCGTTTTGGCAGCGGCATGCGTTGGTGGATGCGGTCTTTCCCGTCAGCGGCCTGTTCGAACTGGCGCCGCTGCAAGAGAGCTATGTCAACCGGGCGCTGCAGCTGACCGCGCGGCAGATTGAAACGCTCAGCCCGGCGCGCCGGCTGCCGGCGCGCAGTAAGCCGCTCACGTTGTATTACGGCGCTGATGAGCTGCCGGAACTGATCGGCCAGTCGCAGCACTATCACGCGGCGCTGCGCCAAGGCGGGCTGCCGGCCGATCTGGTCGCGGTGCCCGGCGCCAATCATTTCACCATTCTGGATGCGTTGTTCGCCGCCGACGGCGCGCTGCTTCGCCAACTTGACCACTACGGGAACCACTGACATGCGCGAGATCGTAGCGACCGGGCTGCCGGAGATCGGCCAGCCTTTTTCCTGGGCTACCCGGGGCGGCGGCATGCTGTTTACCGCCCACGGCCCGGTGCGGGCGGACGGCAGCATCGAAACCGGCGCGCCTGAGCAACAGATTGCGTTAACCTTCGACAATCTGGCCCAGACGCTGAAGGCGGCAGGCAGCCACAGCGATAAGGTGCTGCAGGTAATGGTTTATCTCACCGACGTTAACGACGTTAAATTGCTCGATGATATTTACCGGAAATACTTTAATTATCCTTATCCCAATCGCTCCACGGTTATTGTCGATAAATTGGTGGTGCCGGGAATGAAAATAGAAATTACCGTCAGCGCCATCGCCTGATTTAATTTCTCATTAAGTCCGTCTTCATATTAATTCAATAACGAGTTAAGGATGCGTCATGTTTAAACAGATTGCACCTTCTGCAGCCGATCCTATTATGTCGCTGATGGAAGCCTATTTGCAGGACCCCAATCCGAAAAAAGTGAATTTAGGCATTGGGCTCTATTACGACCGGCAGGGGAATATTCCGCTGATGCAGGCGGTGGAGGCCGCCGAGCAGCGGTTGCTGGCGCTGCGTCGCCCGCACGGCTATCCGCCGATCGAAGGTTCGCCGCAGTTCGCTCGCCAGGTGCAGGCGCTGCTGTTCGGCGAGCAACAGGCGGCCGAGATCGCCACGGTGCAGACCGTCGGCGGCTCCGGTGCGCTAAAGTTGGCGGCGGATTTTTTGCGCCACTTTCTGGCGCGCGGTGACATTTGGGTATCCGCTCCCACCTGGGCCAATCACTGGGCGATATTTGAAGGAGCCGGGCTGCAGGTGAATACCTATCCCTACTTTGACGAAGCGGCGGGAGGCCTGCGTTTCGCCGCCATGCTCGACGCGCTGGACAGCCTGCCGCCCGGCAGCGTAGTCCTGTTACATCCTTGCTGCCATAACCCGACCGGCACCGATCTGACGGCGGAGCAGTGGCGCGCCACGCTCGCCGTGCTGCAGCGGCGTAAGCTGCTGCCGCTGTTCGATATCGCCTATCAGGGCTTCGGCGACGGGCTGGAGGAGGATTGCTTTGCGTTGCGCGAAGCGCTGAAAACCGATCTGCCGTTTTTGGTCTGCAACTCGTTTTCCAAAAACGTGGCGCTGTACGGCCAGCGGCTGGGCGCGCTGTCGGTGCGCTGCGCCGATGCGGAAAACGCCGCCAACGTCAAAGGTGCGTTAAAAACGCTGATCCGCCGCAGCTACTCCTGCCCGCCGACGCACGGTAGCCAGATCGTGGAGACCCTGCTCGGCGACGCCGAACTCGGTGAGCTTTGGCGCAATGAGCTGGCGGAAATGCGCGTGCGCATCAAGCAGATGCGTGAGCAGCTGGCCGCCGGCCTGGCGCGGGGCGGCTCTTCGCTGGATCACCAGCGTATACGCGATCAGCGCGGCATGTTCAGCTATACCGGCCTGAACGAAGCTCAGCTGCAGACCCTGCGGCAGCGCTACGCCATCTATCTGGTTTCGCCCGGCCGCATGTGCCTGCCGGGGCTCAACCCCGGCAATATTGACTACGTGACCGCCGCCATTCTCGACGTCACCCGTACCGTCTAACGTCGCCCGGGAACCCAGCCATGCCACAGATGAATGATTTTGAGCATATCGCCCGCCGTCAGGGCGGGTTGAACAAGCATCTTACCGCCGGGCAGATGTCGATGCTGGCGATCGGCGGCGCCATCGGCACCGGGCTGTTTCTCGGCAGTGCCTACGCCATTCAGATGGCGGGGCCGGCGGTATTGCTGAGCTACCTGATCGGCGGCGTTATTGCGCTGCTGTTGATGGGCAGCCTGGCGGAAATGACCTCCGAACACCCGACGCCCGGCTCGTTCGGCGACTACGCCGAATTCTATCTCGGCCCGCTGTTCGGTTTTCTGGTGCGTTATTCCTACTGGTCTTGCGTGGTGCTGGCGGTGGGCACCGAAGTTACCGCCATCGGCATGTACATGCAGTTCTGGTTCCCGGCGACGCCGACCTGGCCGTGGGTGCTGCTGTTCTCGGCGGCGGTGATCGTCGTCAATGTGATCGGCGTGAAGTCGTTCGGCCAGGTGGAATACGCGCTGTCCACCGTCAAAGTGACGGCGATCGTGGCGTTCATTCTGATCGGCATCGGCATGCTGGCGTTCTCGGGCAACCCGGCTTACGGCCTGCGCAATCTGACCGCCGGCGGCTTCATGCCGTTTGGCGTCAAGGGCATGTGGTTCGCAACGATCGTGTCTATCTTCAGCTACCTGAGCATTGAAATGATCGCGGTGGCCGCCGGCGAGGCGAAAAATCCGGTGATTGCGGTGAAGGCGGCGTTCAAGGGCACCCTCGTGCGGCTGTTCATCTTCTACATGCTGTCGATCGCTCTGATGCTGGCCATCGTGCCCTGGCGCCAGTCCGGCACCGGTGAAAGCCCGTTCCTGATGGCGATGAACGTCATCCATCTGCCCGCCGCCGCCGGTATTTTCAACTTTATCGTGCTGGTGGCGGCGCTGTCGGCGATGAACAGCCAGCTGTATATCACCACCCGCATGATGTTCTCGCTGTCGCGCGCCGGGCAGGCGCCGGCGGCATTGGGGCGCGTCAGCCGGCGCGGCATTCCGGTCAATGCGCTGGCGATGTCGTGCATCGGCATCGTGGTGTCTATCGTGCTGAGCCTGGTGGCGCCGGAAACCTCGTTCGCCGCCATGATGTCCATTTCGGTGTATGGCGCCTGCTTTACCTGGCTGATGATTTTCGTCACCCATCTGTTCTTCCGCCGCCGGCATCGGCAGACCCACCTGAAATTCCGCATGTGGGGGTTCCCCTATACCACCTTGCTGGGCGCCGGGCTGATGGCGGCGCTGATGATCTCGACCGCGTTTACCGAATTCTTCCGCATGACGCTGTGGTTCGGTATTCCGTTCACCTTGCTGCTGGTGGCGGCCTACCGCTTCCAAAGCCGCCGCGCAGCGGCGTCGTCGCCGTTCAAGGCGCCGGAGGTGGAGTAATGCGGGAGAGGGGCTGAGGCGCGCCTCAGCCCCGGGGATTACAGCTGGCTTTTCGGGATCAGGTGGTCGCCGAAGCTCAGGCGCTGGCGGCCCGGTTCGATTTCGGTCAGCGGCGCCACTTCGCGCAGCGAGGATTTGCAGCGCTGAACCAGATCCTGATATTCGCGGGTGCCGGCGATCTTCCAGGCCAGTTCTTGCTCGGTCAGATCGCGCAGCACGCGCGCCGGGCTGCCGACCACCAGCTTGTTGGCTTCGAGAGTCGCCGCGGCTTTGACGAACGCCATCGCGCCAACGATGGTGTTCTCGCCGATCTCCGCGCCGTCCATCACCACCGCGTTCATGCCCACCATCGCATTGCGGCGAATGCGGCAGCCGTGCAGGATGGCGCCGTGGCCGATATGGCCGTCTTCTTCCACCACCGTGTCCTGCTGCGGGAAGCCGTGCATCACGCAGTTGTCCTGAATGTTGGCGCCGTCGCAGATCACCAGGCGGCCAAAATCGCCGCGCAGGCTGGCGTTCGGGCCGATGTACACGTGTTTGCCGACGATCACGTCGCCGATCAGCACCGCCGTCGGGTGCACGTAACTGCTGGGGTCAACGACCGGCGTCAGGCCGTCAATCTGATATACAGGCATAGCGTGAGTTCCTTAATATGTAGGGTCGCGCGGCAGGCCGCCGAAGCGCCGATAGTAGCCGGCGGCCGGCGCGGGCAGGGCGCCGATGGTGGTTTCCGCCAGCGCGCTGACGTACTCCGTCGCGGCGCGGTCGACCTGCTGATAAAGATTGATGCACAGGTTGCGGGCGATCTGGCCCTCCCACTGCGCGGGCAGCAGCGCGTCCGGCAGCAGCGGATCTTTCAACACCACGCGACGGAAGAAGTGAATCAATAATAGCTTAATCTGGAAACAGCGCAGCGGCGTCAGCGCCGCCGGATCGACTTCGCGCAGCAGCGCCATCAGCGGCCGGAAGGAGACGATAAACTCGTGATAGCCGGCCGCCACCTCGCTTAGCGACCAGCAGTCGGCCACCAATTTCTGCAGGGTTTGCTCGGAGCGGTTGTAGGGATAATCGGCGCGGAAGTAAATCACCTGCTCGCTGGCGTTCAGCTCGCCGAGCAGCGCCGTCACGTCGGTTTGCGCATGGGTGGGAGCGGCCATCAGGTTGCTGGCGATTTGCCCGAACCCGAGCCAGCCCAGCTCTTTTTTCAGCCGCGCACGCGCGTTTTTTTCGGCGCTTTCCAGCAGCAAAAGCTCCCACTTGCCGTCCCAGGCAGGCTGCTCGCGCAAATAGATTTTCGATTCGGCGTGGCGGAACTGGCGCATCCCTTGCTCGGTCACGCGGTAGAAGCTGCGGCGGCCTATTTTCTCCACCGCCAGCCACCCTTCTTTTTGCAGGCGGAACACCGAGGTGCGCACGAAGCGATCGCCGAAGCCGAAGGCCTCCAGCAGCGCGCTCAGGCTGCCGAGCCACACTTCGCCGCCGCGGTGGCTGAGCGCGTCGCCGTACAGCGAAATGATCAGCGAGGTGCCGCTGATCGGCTGCGCGTCGACGGCATGGCGAATGAACTCATCCAGTTTATGTTCCATATTTTTCCATGGGTTAGCCTTCGATGAGCCATAACATTACCATAATTTAAGGCGGCGTCATCCGTGACGCCGTGCGCCTCAGCGTGGCCGCAAATCGACCACGCGCTGCGCTTTGCCTTCCGAGCGCGGAATATCGCCGCAGTTGGCGATGCTGACGTCGGTGCTGACGCCCACGATCGATTTGATGTGGTGGCGCAACTGGTGGCAGATGTCGCAACGCTGCTGGTGGCTGAGGCTGAGCGCCGATTCTTTCAGTTCGACGCGCACCGCCAGCGTGTCCAGGTGCCCGCTGCGGCTGACCTGCAGCTGGTAGTGCGGCGACAGCTGCTCGAACTGCATGATCTGCTCTTCCACCTGCGACGGGAAGACGTTGACGCCGCGGATGATCAGCATGTCGTCGGAGCGGCCGGTGATCTTGCCCATGCGGCGCATCTGGCGCGCGTCGCCCGGCAGCAGCCGGGTGAGATCGCGGGTGCGGTAGCGGATCACCGGCAGCGCCTCTTTGGTCAGGGTGGTGAACACCAGTTCGCCGTGCTCGCCGTCCGGCAGGGCGACGCCGGTTTCCGGGCAGATGATCTCCGGCAGGAAGTGGTCTTCCCAAATGGTCGGGCCGCCGCCGCTTTCCAGGCACTCCATCGCCACGCCCGGCCCCATCACTTCCGACAGGCCGTAAATATCCAGCGCCTTGATGCCCATGCGGGTTTCGATTTCGTGGCGCAGGGCTTCGGTCCAGGGTTCGGCGCCGAACACGCCGAGCCGCAGCGAGCAGCCGCGCGCGTCGCCGCCCATCTTGCGTTCCAGCTCGTCGATCAGCGTCAGGCAATAGGACGGCGTCACCATGATGATGTCGGGTTTGAAATCGAGGATCAGCTGCGCCTGGCGTTCCGTCTGGCCGCCGGACATCGGGATCACCGTCGCGCCGAGCCGCTCCGCGCCGTAGTGCGCGCCCAGGCCGCCGGTGAACAGGCCGTAACCGTAGGCGACGTGCACCTTGTCTTTGGCGGTGGCGCCGCCGGCGCGCAGGCAGCGGGCGACGATATCGGCCCAGTTATCGATGTCGCGCTGGGTGTAACCCACCACCGTCGGCCGGCCGGTGGTGCCCGAGGAGGCGTGGATGCGCACCACCTGTTCCATCGGCACCGCGAAGGTGTCGAACGGGTAGTTGTCGCGCAGATCCTGCTTGGTGGTGTAGGGGAAGCGCGCCAGATCGCTCAGCTGCTTAAGATCGTCGGGGTGCACGCCGGCCTGGTCGAATTTGCGCTTGTACATCGGCACATTGTCGTAGGCGTGGTGCAGCGTCCACTTCAGACGCGCCAACTGCAACGCTTCAATCTCATCGCGCGAGGCGAATTCGATCGTTTCGAGGGGCTGTGGATTTATTGTCATGGTTAGCCTCAGGGGTCAGACACGCTCAATGATCATGGCGATGCCCTGGCCGACGCCGATGCACATGGTGCAAAGCGCGTAGCGGCCGGCTCGCCGTTCCAGTTCAAACAGGGCGGACAGCGCCAAGCGCGCGCCGCTCATGCCCAGCGGATGTCCCAGAGCGATCGCGCCGCCGTTGGGGTTGACCTGCGGGGCATCGTCCGGCAGGCCAAGCTGGCGCATCACCGCCAGCGCCTGGGCGGCGAACGCTTCGTTCAGTTCGATAACGTCCATCTGCGCCAGGCTCAGCCCGGCGATTTCCAGCACCTTGCGGGTGGCGGGCAGCGGGCCGATGCCCATCAGCCGCGGCTCCACGCCGCAGGTGGCGGTGGCAACGATGCGCGCGCGCGGCGTCAGCCCCTGGCGCGCCGCCATCGCTTCGGAGGCGACGATCAGCGCCGCCGCACCGTCGTTCAGGCCCGAGGCGTTGCCGGCGGTGACGCTGCCGGGCTGACGGAACGGGGTTTTCAGCGCCTGCAGCTGCTCGAGGGTGGTGTCGGGGCGCGGGTGTTCATCCTGGCTAAACAGCGTCACCGCGCCTTTTTTGCCGCTGAGGTTGACGGGGGCTATCTCCTGCGCCAGGTGGCCCAGCGCCTGCGCCCGGGCGGCGCGCCGCTGGCTGCGCAGCGCAAAGGCGTCCTGATCGGCGCGGCTGATGTTGAACTGCGCCGCGACGTTTTCGGCGGTCTCCGGCATCGAATCGGTGCCAAACTCGGCCTGCATCCGCGGATTGACGAAGCGCCAGCCGAGGGTGGTGTCGTACAGCTGCGCCTGGCGGCTGAAGGCGCTGTCGGCCTTGCCCATCACCAGCGGCGCACGGGTCATCGATTCCGCGCCGCCCGCCAGCAGCAGCCCGGCGTCGCCGGCCTTGATGCTGCGCGCCGCCATCGCCAGCGCATCCAGGCCTGAACCGCACAGGCGGTTCACCGTGGTGCCGGAAACGCCGACCGGCAATCCGGCCAGCAGCAGCGCCATGCGCGCCAGGTTGCGGTTGTCTTCCCCGGCCTGGTTGGCGCAGCCGAGGATCACGTCGTCCAACTGCGCCCAATCTACCTGCGGATGGCGTTCCAACAGCACGCGCAGCGGCAGGGCGGCCAGGTCGTCGGCGCGCACCTGGGCCAGCGCGCCGCCATAGCGACCGATCGGGGTGCGCACGCCGTCGCAGATAAATGCCTGATTCATGCCTGATCTCCTAAAATGCTGTGGCCGAGGCGGTGCGCGCGGCCGCGGAACCAGGCGACGGTTTTGCCCCGTTGGTTAACGATCTCGACGTCATACAGCCCGGTGGCTTTGCCCTGATGGCGCACCGCCGCGCTGGCGGTGAGGCGGTCGCCGGCCAGCGCCGGGCGGACGAAGTCGATGCTGCAGCCGGAGGCCACCGCCGCCAACCCCTGGCTGTTGCAGGCGTAGGCGAAGGCGGTGTCCGCCAGGCTGAACAGCTGGCCACCGTGGCAGGTCTGGTGGCCGTTGAGCATCTGCGGGCCGACGGTCATGCTGACCTGAGCGTATCCGGCGTCGACGGCGTCGATGTGCATTCCCATCGCCTGAGCGCAGGTATCTTGCTGGAACATCTGTTCGGCGCAGCGCTGAGCCAGCGCGCGCGGCGTATTGGCGTTCATCGTTCGGCTCCTGGGAAAGAGGCGGGGGAAGCGTAGCGGCGCAGCAGCGGCATTGGGCGATAGCGCGCTTCGCCGTAATAGCGTTGCAGGTTTTCCAGCGTCGCCAGAATGTGGCGCCAGCCGAGCGCGGCGCCCCAGGCCAGCGGGCCGCGCGGATAGTTGACGCCGCGCAGCATCGCCAGATCGGTATCTTCGGCGCTGGCGACGCCTTTGTTCACCACGTCGAGCGCTTCGTTGGCCAGCATGGCCAGGGTGCGCATCGTCAGCAGGCCAGGGTAATCCGGCAACGGAATGACCTGCTTGCCGAGGGACTGCAGCAGGCGAATCGCGTTGGCATTGTGTTGCGCATCGTTTTGCGCCGCGCAGCTGATGGCTATGGCGGAGGCGTGCGCATAGTCGGCACAGAGATCGAACAGCACCACGGGCGTTCCCCGTTCGTCGGCCAGTTGGCCGGCGGTTTTACCATTGGTTAACATCAGTGTAACGTCGTCGATCGTGACGTGTGGGCTGGTCTGGCCGGGTTGTTTGATCGCCCCCGCATTTTCGCTTAACAGCTGCGCCAAATCGGCCAGCGAAGACCAGTCGCCGTGCAGCGTAACGCGTTGCGGCAATGCGGCCTGCGCCGGAGGCGCAAAGGCGATCGCGGCGGCGGATCGCGGTGCGTCGTAGCGGTAGAAACCGCGGCCGGACTTGCGGCCGAGGCGCCCGGCCGCCACCAGCTCCTGTTGCACCAGTGAGGGCGTGAAGCGCGGATCCTGATAGAAGGCCTGATACACCGATTCGGTCACGGCGTAATTGACGTCCTGGCCGATCAGATCGGTCAACTGCAGCGGGCCCATGGCGAAACCGCCGGCGTCGCGCAATACCGCGTCCAGCGTGGCGGCGTCGGCCACCCGTTCCTCCAGCGCGCGCAGGGTTTCGGCATAGAACGGCCGCGCCACGCGGTTGACGATAAATCCGGGCGTCGAGCGGCACACGACGCTTTGCTTACCCCAGCGCTGCGCCAGGGCCTGCAGCGCGGCGAGGGTATCGGTACCGGTCTCCAGACCGCTGACGATCTCCACCAGTTTCATCAGCGGCGCTGGGTTGAAGAAGTGCAGCCCGGCCATGCGCTGCGGGTGTTGCAGTGCCCCGGCGATGGCGGTGATTGACAGCGAAGAGGTATTGCTGGCGAACAGCGCCGTGGGCGAGCAGATCGCCTCCAGATCGCGGAACAGGCTCTGCTTAATCGCCAAATTTTCCGCCACCGCTTCAATCACCAGCGTGCAGTCGGCCAGCTGCTCGAGCGAGTCGGCGCGTTCGAGGCGCGCCAGCAGCGCTTCGGTGGGCGCAGCGTCGGCCTTGCCGCCGTCTACCCGCTGGCGCAGGCGGCGAGCGAGATCGTCGATCGCGCGCTGGGCGGCGGCGGGCGCGATATCGAACAGCCGCACCGGGTGGCCGGCGGCGGCGGCCACCTGGGCGATGCCGATGCCCATGGTGCCGGCGCCGATCACCGCCACCTGGCCGTTAAGAAGGGGCGCGTTCATGGCTATTTCCCGCTGAAGTTGGGCGTGCGTTTGGCAAAGAACGCGCTGACGCCTTCGCGATAGTCGTCGCTGCGGCCGCCCAGGCGTTGCAGATCGCGCTCCAGATCGAGCTGCTGATCGAGGCTGTTGGTGGCCGAGCTGTAGAGGGCTTTCTTGATCAGCCCCAGGCCGTAGGTCGGCTGGGTGGCCAGATGGCGCGCCAGCGTTTGCGTGCGGTCGGCCAATTCATCCGCCGGCACCACCTGCCAGATCATGCCCCACGCCAGCGCCTGTTGGGCGCTGATTTTGTCACCCAGCATGGCCATGCCCATCGCGCGGGCGTGGCCGGCCAGCCGCGGCAGGAACCAGCTGCCGCCGGAGTCAGGCACCAGCCCCAGACGGCAGAACGACTGAATGAAGCTGGCATTGTCGGCGGCGATGACGATATCGCACGCCAGGGCCAGCGCGGCGCCGGCGCCGGCCGCCACGCCGTTGACCGCGCACACCACCGGCTTCGGCAGGGCGGTCAGGCGACGGATCAGGGGGTTGTAGAAACGTTCGACCGACAGGCCGAGATCCGGCGCCTGTTGATCGGCGCTGACGTTGCGATCGTTGAGATCCTGCCCGGCGCAGAAACCGCGCCCGGCGCCGGCGATCAGCAGGCAGCGCACGCTGTCGTCGCGCTCGGCTTGCGTCAGCGCTTCGCTCAGCTGGCGATGCATCTCGTCGTTAAAGCTGTTGAGCCGATCCGGCCGGTTGAGGGTCAGCGTCAACACGCCGGCGTCGAGATGGCTGAGAATCAATGCGTTATCCATAAATCAGCGCCCCTGATAGTTTGGCGTACGTTTTTCGAAAAAGGCGGCGATGCCTTCGCGGCGATCGTCGGTGGCGGCCAGGGTGACGAACTGCTGACGCTCCATCGCCAGCCCCTGGCTGAGGCCGGTTTCCTCGGCCTGTTTCAGCGCCTGTTTGGCGGCGCGCAGCGCCAGCGGCGCCTGACGGCTGATGCGTTCGGCAATCTGCTGCGTGCGTTCCAGCGTCAGGGCATCGACGCACACTTCGCTGATAAGACCGGCCTGCAGCGCGGTGCGGGCGTCGATGGGCTCGCCGGTCAGCACCATCTGGCTGGCGCGCGACTTGCCGACGCAGCGGATCAGGCGCTGGGTGCCCCCGGCGCCCGGCATCAGGCCGAGGGTGATCTCCGGCAGGCCGAAGCGGGCGCTTTCGCCGCCGATGACGATGTCGCAGGCCAGCGCCAGCTCACAGCCGGCGCCCAGGGCATAACCGTTCACCGCCGCCAGCAGCGGCTTGCTGAACTGCGCCAGACGCTGCCACAGCTGTGGACGGCGATCCGCCAGCGCGGCCGGCAGATCCTGCTGTTGCAGTTCGCGCAGATCGGCGCCGGCGGCGAAGAAGCGCGCCGCACCGGCGATCACCACGGCGCCCACGCCGCTGTCGGCGTCGGCCTGCTCCAGCCGTGCAACCAGCTGTTCCAGGCACGGCGTGCTCAGGGCGTTGCGCGCCTCCGGGCGATGCAGCGTCAGAGTGACCACGCGGTGCTGCTGCTGATGCAAAATAAAGGGGGTGTCCATCGCGGCTCCTAGACGTCGAAGTCCAATACCACGCCGTCGCCTTTCGGCCACGACTGGCAGCTCAATACGTAGCCCGCAGCCAGCTGATCCGGCTCCAGGCTATAGTTGACGCCCATCTCCACCTGGCCGGCCTTCAGACGGCATTTGCAGGTGGCGCAGACGCCGCCTTTGCAGGCGTAGGGCAGGTCGGCGCCCTGGCGCAGCGCGGCGTCGAGAATGCTGTCGTCCTGTTCGCCGATCTCGATATCCAACCGGCGGCCGTCGAGCAGGATCGCCACCCGGGTGGCGTTGCGATCGCCGCTGTGGCGCGGGCGGGCGGCCAAGCCGCTGGTGTTGAAGCGCTCGCTGTGGATGTGATTGGCCGGTACGCCGGCCTGTTCCAGCACGGTTTGCGCGTCGTCCATCATCGATTCCGGCCCGCAGATAAAGGCGTGGTCATAGTCGCGGAAATCCAGCAGCGCGCCGCCGATCGCCGTCAGGCGTTCGCGGTCGATACGGCCGCTGAGCAGCGGGCTGTCGAGACTTTCCTGGCTGAACAGGTACAGCGGCTGAAAACGCTGCGGGTAGCGGTTTTTCAGGTCCGACAGCGCCTCTTTGAACATCATCGAACGGCTGTTGCGGTTGCCGTAGATCAGGGTGAAGCTGCTGCCCGGTTCGAGCAGCAGCGTCGCCTTGATGATCGACAGCATCGGCGTGATGCCGGAGCCGGCGGCGATCGCCAGGTAGTTGCCGTGGCGCTCTGCCTGCGGCTGGTAGCCGAAGCGCCCCTGCGGCACCATCACCTCCAGCGCGTCGCCGACTTTCAGCATGCGGTTGACGAAGCCGGAGAAGCGCCCCTGATCAATCGCCTTCACGCCGATCTTCAGCAGGCCTTCCTGCGGTGAACTGCAGATGGAATAGCAACGCCGCAACTCTTCGCCGTTGACCAACGCCTTGAGCGTCAGGTGCTGGCCGGGGGTATAGCGGTATTGGTTTTGCAGCTCTTCGGGCACCCGCAGGGTGATGGCTACGGCGTCCGGCGTTTCGCGCTCGATGGCGGCGACGTTCAGGCGATGAAAGACCGTCATGGTGTCAGCGCTCCTATATGCATTTGAAATAATCGAACGGTTCCCGGCAGTCGCAGCAGCGGTACAGCGCTTTACAGGCGGTGGAGCCGAACTCGCTGATCTTCTCGCTGTGGGTGCTGCCGCAGCGCGGGCAGGCTACCGGGCCGTGGGCGTGCGGCCGATCGCAGGTGTGCCCCTGCGGTGGCGCTACGCCGTATTGCCGCAGCCGTTCGCGGGCGTCGGCGTTCATCCAGTCGGTGGTCCAGGCCGGGCTGAGGCGAATGTCCACCTGCACCGGGCTGAAGCCGGCGGCCGCCAGCCGCTGCTCGATGGCGTTGAGCAGAAATTCGGTGGCCGGGCAGCCGGAATAGGTTGGAGTGAAGGTCACGCGCCAGCCAGCGCCGTCGCGCGCCACGTCGCGCACCATGCCCAAATCGGTGATCGACAGCACCGGCAGTTCGGGATCGCTGATCTGCTGCAGGCAGTGCCAAATCTGCGGGATTTCGGCGGGTTGCAAACGGGTGACGTTCATCGTGGCCTCCTACCATTGCCCGTTTGGGTAAGCGCGCTGCAGGAACTGCATTTCCGCCAGCAGCGGGCCGAGGTGTTCGCTGTGCCGGCCTTGCTTGCCGCCGTGTCGGAACGCCTGCTCGGCAGGCAGCGCCAGCGTCGCCTGGCGCAGCGTTTCTTCCACCTGCGCCTGCCAGGGGGCCTGCAGTTCGCGGGGATCGACGGCGATGCCTTGTTCCGCCAGTTCCAGCTCCAGCGCGTCGGCGTGGAACAGCTCGGCGGTGAAGCGCCACAGGTTATCCAGCGATTGCTGGATCTTGCGGTGGCTGACGTCGTTGCCGTCGCCCAGGCGGATCATCCAGCCGTGGCTGAAGCGCAGGTGATAATCGGCCTCCTTCAACGACTTGGCGGCGATGGCGGCGATCTGCGCATCGCGGCTGCGGCTCAGCGCCTGGTGCAGCTGTACGTGGTAGGCATCGAGCAGGAACTGACGCACCAGCGTGTCGTTGAAACCGCCGTTCGGCTGCTCCGCCAACAACAGGTTATGAAACTGGCGCTCGTCGCGCCCGAAGGCCAGGCTGTCTTCGCTGCAGGGCGGGCCGGCCAGTTCCGCGGCGTAGCTCAGAAAGTTGCGCGCCTGGCCGAGTAGATCGAGCCCGATGTTGGCCAACGCCAGATCGATTTCCAGCTCGGGCGCGTGGCCGCACCAGGCGCACAGGCGCTGGGCGAGGATCAGTGGCGTGTCGCCCTGGCGGAGCAAATAGCTGATGCGCGGATCGTTAACCGTCATGGTCGCCTCTACATGTTCTTGATGCCGTCGGGAATGGTGTAAAACGTCGGATGACGGTAGATCTTGTCTTCGGACGGATCGAAGAACGCGCCGCGATCTTCCGGCTGCGAGGCGATCAGATGGCGCGATTGCACCACCCAGATCGAGCAGCCTTCGTTGCGGCGCGTATAGGCGTCGCGGGCGTTTTCCAGCGCCATTTGGTCGTCGGCGGCGTGCAGGCTGCCGACGTGGCGATGCGCCAGCCCTTGTTTGCTGCGGATAAACACTTCATACAGCGGCCATTCAACGTGGCTCATGATCTCGGTTCCTTATGTTGGCTATGCGGCGGAGGCGGCGTTTTTCGCGGCGTGGGCCATGGCGCCGTCGCGCACCCAGGCACCGTCTTCCCAGGCGCGGCGTTTGGCCTGCAGGCGTTCGTGGTTGCATTGGCCGCGCCCTTTGATCACCTCATGCAGCTCGCTCCAGTCGATTTCGCCGAAACGATAGTGGCCCGCGGCGGCGTCCCAGCGCAGCTCCGGATCCGGCGCCGTCATGTCCAGCGCTTCAAGCTGCGGTACGGTGTTGTCGACGAATTTCTGCCGCAGCTCATCGTTGCTGTGGCGTTTGATCTTCCACGCCATGCTCTGGGCGCTGTGGGGGGAGTCGGCGTCGCTCGGGCCGAACATCATCAGCACCGGCCACCAGAAGCGATCGATGGCGTCCTGCAGCATGGCGCGCTGCGTGTCGCTGCCGTTGGCCATCGCCATTACCGCCTCGTAGCCCTGGCGCTGATGGAAGCTTTCCTCTTTGCAGATCTTCACCATCGCCCGCGCATAGGGGCCGTAGGACGCGCGGCACAGCGCCACCTGGTTGACGATGGCGGCGCCGTCGACCAGCCAGCCGATCACGCCGATATCCGCCCAGTTGAGCGTGGGGTAATTGAAGATAGAGGAGTACTTCATCTTGCCGTCGAGCATCTTTTGGTAGATGTCCTGGCGCGAACAGCCGAGGGTTTCGGCGGCGCTGTAGAGGTACAGACCGTGGCCGGCCTCATCTTGCACTTTGGCCAGCAGCACCGCTTTGCGGCGCAGCGTGGGGGCGCGCGTCAGCCAGTTGGCTTCCGGCAGCATGCCGATGACTTCCGAGTGGGCGTGTTGGCCAATCTGCCGAATCAGGTTCTGACGGTAGGCGTCCGGCATCCAGTCTTTGGCCTCAATGGCGATATCCGCCGCGATCTTGTCGTCGAAATGCTGCTGATACTGTGCGTCAGTTGTCATGCTTGCCTCTTGATGATTCGTGTTTTTCACATTAAACATAAAAATGTGAATCACTTTAACTAACCATAAGGCTACAAACTGATAACAAAAAAATCAAACGTAATTCATGTGGTTTTGCGAGGCCACTCACAATTGGTTTTGTTATTTATTTGATTTTGTTTGATTAATAAAGTGATTAATTACTTGTTTATGGCAGGTTAAGCGGTCTGAAAACGCCTTTTGTTCTCTTTTTGTTAAAATTTGATTTGGCCTCGACTGGCATTTATATGATACGTAATTAAGCTGTATGGTGAGAATTTATGAATTTCGGAGGGCACATGCAGCAGTTACACAGTTATCTTTCTGGCGCCTGGGTGTACGGGCAGGGAGAGGCGCGCGAAATCCGCCACGCGGTGACCGGCGAAGCGCTGTACCAGGTCTGCTCTGACGGCCTGCCGTTGGCGGCGAGCCTGGACTATGCCCGCAGCCGCGGCGGCCCGGCGCTGGCGCACATGACGTTCCAGCAGCGCGCCCAGATGCTGAAAGCGGTAGCCAAACACCTGCTGGCGCATAAAGAGGCGCTGTATCAGATTTCCTATCAAACCGGGGCGACGCGCAGCGACGGCTGGGTCGATATCGAGGGCGGCATCGCCACGCTGTTCGCCTATGCCGGCATGGCCGGCCGCGATCTGCCGGACGATACCCTGTGGCCGGAAGACGAGCTGATCCCATTGTCGAAACAGGCGCAGTTCGCCGCCCGCCACGTGCTCACTTCACGCCCCGGCGTGGCGCTGCACATCAACGCCTTCAACTTCCCGTGCTGGGGCATGCTGGAGAAACTGGCGCCGACCTGGCTGGCGGGCATGCCGGCCATCATCAAGCCGGCCACCGCCACCGCGCAGCTGACGCAGGCGATGGTCAGGCTGATCGTCGATAGCGGCCTGGTGCCGGAAGGGGCGCTGCAGCTGGTTTGCGGCGGCGTCGGCGACATGTTTGCGCACCTGGATTACCAGGATGCGGTGACTTTCACCGGTTCGGCGCAGACCGGGCAGCGGCTGCGGGCACACCCGCGCCTGTTGGAAAAATCGATCGCGTTCACCATGGAGGCGGATTCGCTCAACTGCTGCGTGCTGGCGGAAGACGTGACGCCGGAAATGCCCGAGTTTGCGCTGTTCATCAAAGAAGTGTGCCGTGAAATGACCGCCAAGGCGGGGCAGAAATGCACCGCGATCCGCCGCATCATCGTGCCGGCGGCGCAGGTGGTGGCGGTGCGTCAGGCCTTGCTGCAGCGCCTGGCGGGGGTGACGGTGGGAGACCCGCAGCTGGAGCAGGTGCGCATGGGGGCGTTGGTTAGCCACGAGCAGCGTGATGATGTGCAAAGCAAGGTGGAGTTCCTGCTGCGCAACGGCTGCGAACCGCTCTGTGGCGCGGCGCTGGATAAGCTGGAGGTGCTGGGCGACGGCGCGCGCGGCGGGGCGTTTTATCCGCCGACCCTGCTGTATTGCGCCGATCCGTTCACCCATCAGGCGGTGCACGGCACCGAGGCCTTCGGCCCGGTGGCGACGCTGATGCCGTATGCGGATACCGAACAGGCGATCGCGTTGGCGTTGCTGGGGCAGGGCAGCCTGGCGGGCTCGCTGGTGACCGCCGATCCGGCATTGGCCACGCGCTTCATTCGCGCGGCGGCCTGCGCCCACGGCCGCATGTTGATTTTGGATGAGCGGGCGGCGGCGGAGTCCACCGGCCACGGTTCGCCGCTGCCGATGCTGGTACACGGCGGCCCGGGGCGCGCCGGCGGCGGTGAAGAGCTGGGCGGGCTGCGCGCGGTGAAACACTATATGCAGCGCACGGCGATCCAGGGCAGCCCGGCGATGCTGGCGGCCATCGGCGGCGAATGGGTGCGCGGCGCGCCGGTCGCCGAGCATCCGGTGCATCCGTTCCGGAAATACTTCGAGCAGCTGCAGCTGGGCGACAGCCTGTTGACCGCGCGCCGCACCGTGACCGAAGCGGATATCGTCAACTTCGCCTGCCTGAGCGGCGACCATTTCTACGCGCACATGGACAAGATCGGCGCCGCCGACTCGCTGTTCGGCGAGCGGGTGGCGCACGGTTACTTTGTGGTATCCGCCGCGGCCGGGCTGTTTGTCGACGCCGCCGTCGGGCCGGTGATCGCCAACTACGGCATGGAAAATCTGCGCTTTATCGAGCCGGTGAAGATCGGCGATACCATTCAGGTGCGGTTGACCTGCAAAAAGAAAATCCGCAAGCCGCAGAAAACCGCCGAAGATCGCCCGCACGGCGTGGTGGTGTGGGATGTGCAGGTATTGAATCAGCAACAGCAGCCGGTGGCGCTGTACAGCATTCTGACGCTGGTGGCGCGCCAACAGGGGGACTTCGAAGCGTGATGCGCGTTTGCCGCCGCCGGCACCCCCGGCGGCGGCAAATCATTCAGATCAGCGGCTGACCGCGCAGCTGTTCAAGCACTTTCAGCGGTGAACGCTGCGGATCCTGCATCTTATTCACCGGCAGCAGGAAGGTCTGTTCCAGCATAAACTGGCCGCCCATCGCGGCATGCGGCGTTTGATCAGAGAAGCAAATCCAGCTGCTGCCCGGCGGGAACGTCAGCGCCAGCTGCGGCCCCCGTTGCTGATAATCGCCGTCGGCCTTCATGGCGTCATGCAACTGCAGCATCAGGTGGTCATAATGGCTGCGGCGGGTTTTGGTGATGCGCACCTGGTGCTGCAGCCAACTGCCGAAGGCGGAGTAGCGAGCGAGACGCGGCATAAAGCGTGCCGCCAGCTCAGGGAACGGCTCGCCGACCCGCCATTGGCGATGCTCGCCGTGCGGGTTGATGTTGGTGAAAATGCGCAGAATGCGTTCGCCGTAGTTCGGGCGCGACGGGAAGGCGTCAACGTGCAGCCGGCTGTCGTCTTTGCGCCAGGAACTGGCCGCCCGCCAAGCGGAAACCGGATGTAAACGCAGGCTGCCGGTCGGGTGGTGCAGCGCCTCCTGATATTCGGGCAACAGCCCGGCGATCAGCTGGCGGCAGGATTGGTAATAGCGTTCCAGCAATTGCTGAACCTGCTGCCGGCGTTCCGTGACGGCGACGCCGCTCAGCTTGCCGGACAGCGGTTGGTAGCTGATGTTTTTGCGCTTCGGGTCGACCAATGTCGGATCCAGCAGCGGCATTTCCTGTTCAGACAGGGTGAAGGCCAGTTCGGGCAGAAACAGCACCTTGCCCTGTTCCAGTTCGCTGACCGCGCTGGATGCTTCCGCTGCCGCCCATTGTCGCAACGACAGCGTCAGGACGGCCTGTTCGTGCATAATATCGCCAGTAGGCATGAGATCTCCTTGCAAATCTATATCGCTTTATTCCTGCCTCTCAGGTTGCCGCGTGATTGGCTGCACTGGCTTGCGCAGTGGCTGGCTGGAGCGGCGTCAGCAGGCCGCCCAATGGCAACGTGAAATTTGTGGGTTCTATTATGGCTGTATCAGCAGGGCGCAATGCGCCGAAGCGTGCGATGGCTTCCTGATAGATAGAATAATCCTGATAAGGGTATCACCGGCAATGCCAATGAAAAGTAAACGGGGTATAAACGAGGCGAGGTATAGGCACGAATAATCAAAAAAGGCACAAATTGCCTGCTGGATGGCGTGTTTTATCTTATTGAATTGTAATGAAAATGAATATACTGCTTATTATTTCCGTTATTTTATTCAGCGTGCAGGGTCAACCGGTGAAATAATGTTTCGCGAGGGAACTACTTCATTTTTCTGGCGAATAAATCGGGCCGCCAAATCTTGGTGACCCGATTATTGGTTAAGCGCCGTAAATGCAGTTTTTGCCTTTTTTCTTGGCCTGATACAACGCACTGTCCGCCTCATTGATAAAGCTGATCGGCGTATCGTTATACATATGCGGCACTTTGGCGCAGATGCCGATGCTGATGGTAACGATGCCGTGCGGGTTGCCCTGATGCGGAATTTTCAGATCGCGCACCGCGTTGATAACGCGCTCGGCGAAAATCAGTGCGCCTTGCACGTCGGTATCCGGCAGGATAATCCCCATCTCTTCGCCGCCGTAACGCGCCAGGACGTCGTTGCTGCGGCAGGCCAACCCTTTGAGCGTTTGGCCGATCTGCTGCAGGCACTGGTCACCGGCGACGTGGCCGTAGCTGTCGTTGTACTGTTTGAAATAGTCGATATCCAGCATCAGCAGCGCCACGCTGCGGTAGTTGCGCGAAGCCCGCGCCAGCTCGTTCTTCAGCGCGATATCAAACTGGCGGCGGTTGGCCAGCCCGGTCAGGCCGTCCAGCAGCGCCAGCTCTTCGAGCATCTGGTTGATGCTGGTCAACTGATCGCGGGTGCGCATCAGCTCGGCTTCGGTTTGCATGCTGTGCTTGATTTGCCGCAGTAGCACCATGCCCATCGCCAACAGGATCATCAGCAGCGAGAGGCCACCGGCGGCGAACAGACCGGCGTCGGTGCGCCAGTCCGCCAGCGCGTCGCGTTTCGACAACCCGGCGGCGATCACCAGCGGAAAGCGGTTGACCCGCGAATAGCCGTAGATGCGCTCCACTTTGTCGTACAGCGAGGTGATGGTGGCGTTGCCGAATTCCGAATGCGGCAAAATTTCGCTGAACAGCACGCCCTTGGCGATGTTTTTACCGATCGACGCCGCCGAGTAAGGGCGGCGGTAAAGGATAGTGCCGTCCGCCAGCAGCAGGTTCAGTGAGGCGTCGGTATTGAGGGCGAAGCTGTCGTAAAACTGGCGGAAATAATCGACGTACAGCGTCGCCAGCACCACGCCGCCAAAGCTGCCGTCCGGGTTGTTGAAACGCCGCGAAACGGGAATGATCAGATCGCCGGTGGTGCGGCTGCGGATCACCTTGCCGATGTACAGGCCGCCGCCGTCGCGGTTTTGATGGTATTTGAAGTAATCGCGATCGGCGTTGTTGGCGTTCTTGATGAATTTGCCCGAGGAGGTCGCCAGCCAGCGGCCGCGCGCATCGTAGAGAAACAGCCCGTGCAGCTGCGGCAGGTTGCCGACCTGCGTCTGCATGACGCGCTGCAGCCGCGTCAGCTGCGCTGGGCCCAGCCCGTCGGTCTGGAGACGTTCGTTCAGATCGAGCAGGTTGCCGTCCACCTGCATGAAAGTATCGTCGGCATGCTGCGCCAGCGAGCGGGCGAGGTTGGCGGATTCATGCTCGGCGCTGCGCAGATCGCGCTGATGCGCGTTCCAGATTTGCCAGCTGTTAAAGAGGATCAGCGTGGCGGCAACGATGATGACAAACACGCCGGCCTGAAATAATAATGGGGAGCTTTTAACGCTGCGCGCCGGCACGGCATCCTGTATGGGTTGCTGCTGAGTCATGTCACCCTTGTTGTTTGATTACTATTCAATTTGAGTTAAGAGCAATCTTATATTTTATGCATAAATGCGCCAGACCTCTAGCCCCTAACGTGGCGATAGCGAGAAAGGGCGTTTGCACCCCGTATCAGCGGCGGGGTGAACACTGCGGAGTGAAAGAGCCATGTCGGATTACATCATAATCACTTTACTGACGCTGGCGGTGTATTACCCCCTTACGCTGGGGACGCTGGCGGTGATGATGTACTTCGCCTGGCGGCGGCGCCGGTCGCCCTATTGGCGGTTGGGATTGGCGCTGTTGGCGCTGCTGTTCGTGCTGTTCGCCAAGGCGGCGTATGACTGGCACCGCTATGGCTAGCGGCGCCATGACGGGTTATTCGACGTTGATCATCCAGTTGACGCCGAATTTGTCGGTCAGCATGCCAAAGCCTTTGGCCCAGAAGGTGGCTTGGTAAGGCATCGTCACCTGGCCGCCCTGCGCCAGATTGTCGAACAGTTTGCGTCCTTGCTCCGCATCGCTGGGGTTCAGCGACAGCGAGAAGCCTTTATGAGAAGCGCCGCCGCCGTCATCTTGCGGGCAGCCGTCGGAGGCCATCAGTACGCCGTCGCCGATCAGCAGGCGCGCATGCATGATCGCCTCCGGATTGACGTCCTGCGGCCCGTCTTGCCGGGCTTCTTCGGGCATGTCTTTATAGCGCATGACCATTTCAATTTTGGCATTCAACTGCTGTTCGTAGAAGTTAATCGCTTGCTCACAGTTACCGCTGAAAAACAGATAGGGTTGTACCAGCATGACATTGACCTCGGTTGTGGCTCGACAGGCAACGACCGGCCCTCGGGCAGGAAGAAATGGTTGCTGGCGGCAATAATTGCCGTCGGTGACTTATTAGTGTAGTTCCCCTGGCGCAGAATGCTTGTGCGAGGTGAGTGCGCCTTCGCCGCCGGCATGACGGGCGAAGGCGCAAGGGCGGTCAATACAGCGACGGCTCGCCGGCTGGGCGGGTTTTAAAGCGGCGGTGCAGCCACATGTACTGATCGGGGGCCAGCAGCACCTGTTCTTCCACCACGCGGTTCATCTTGGCCGCCGCGCGCGTTTCATCATCCAGCGGGAAGTCCGTCAACGGCGGCTGCACGATCAACTCATAGCCCTGAGCATCTGGCAGGCGGCGCGGCACGAAAGGCACGATCGACGGCCGTCCCATGCGCGCCAGGATAAAGGTTCCGGTGGTCGTGGCGGCGTTTTCCACGGCGAAGAGCGGCGCGAACACGCTGCTTTGCGGCCCATAATCGTGATCCGGCGCGTACCACAGGATTTCGCCCTGTTTCAGGTTGCGGATCATGCCTTTGATATCTTTACGATCGAGCATGAATTTATTCGAGCGCAGCCGGCCGCGGGTTTGTACCCACTCCATCAGCCTGTTGTTGTGCGGGCGATGCACGCCGATGCCGGGGTTTTGCATGCCGAAAATGCGCGCGCCCAGTTCCAGCGTCAGAAAATGCAGACCGATCAGCAGAACGCCTTTGCCGCCCTGACGCGCCAGCCGCATGTTTTCCATGCCGCTCACCTGGAACCAGCGGGCGATGCGCCAGTCGGGCCAGAACCAGGCCATGCCGACTTCGAACAGGCCCATACCGACGGACTCAAAATTTTTGACGATCAGCGCCTCGCGCTCGGCGGCGGGCATTGCGGGGAAGCAGAGCTCTAAATTGCGGCGCGCTATTTTTACCCGGCGTTTCATCAGGCGCATGGCTATTCTGCCAAGGCCGTGTCCGAGTCGATAAATGAGCGGGTAGGGCAGTAATACCAAGAGATAGAGTATTCCCAGCCCTATCCACAGCAACCAATAACGAGGGCGCAAGAATTCGCGCTCAAAGCGTTGGTTAGAAAGCATTTTTCCTGTGATTCCTTGTTTTTCCAATGGGACCTTAACCCAAATTTTCATAGGGCGAATGGTAGAACATTCTGAGCTAAATAGGATTTTCCATTAATGCTTTTTTACGCTTTAGTTAAGCGCAGGCGAAAAACGGGGAGAGATAGGATTTTTACCGAGGGAATGGCAGATATTTTACGCTATTTCAAACGACTGGCGAAATTGAAAAATAAAGACACAATTAAGCGCATCGCAAAAGTGACAACTGCTATGTAACCTTAATGAAACAATAACGCAGCGGAACCGTCCCAAACGGCGGCCAGTGCGTACAGTAGCGCGAGAATCAGGACAAAAGGGGCATTGAACATCGGCGTTTCCTCCAGGAGGATTTGTTTAAAGTTTAGCCTCGCGAGATGACAGCAGGATGAAATCAGATCGTTTTTTGTACGGTGAAATTCAGACGGACGGAAATGGGTAAACCGCTGATTTTTTACTATAGTCATAGTGTGAAGTTATGCGTTTGTCGCCGTACGCCTCTGCATTGAGCGGCAGCGGGCAGGTTGCCCAGAGCAAGATCGCGGAGCGGACGGCGCCTGGCGCGAAACATGTGACGAGATTCTCAGAGGGTTGGTCTGTAAGGATTTGACATGTCATATGAAAATGACGATCTAAACGGTGTTGAGCAACCGAGCGACTACGTGAAAACCACCGCCTGCGAAGTGCGCAGCGGCGTAAAGGCAGCGCTCGAGCAATCATGTGCCTGCATCAAGGATAACCCTTGGGCGGGGATAGGCGCCGGCGCCGTCGTGGGCCTGGTAATAGGATTTCTGTTAGGCAAAAGGTAATAGGGAGAGTAAAGATGGGCATCATTTCCTGGATCATTTTTGGTTTAATCGCCGGTATCCTGGCCAAGTGGATTATGCCGGGCAAAGACGGCGGCGGCTTTATTGTGACCGTTATATTGGGGGTCGTGGGCGCCGTAGTCGGCGGCTATATCAGCACCTTCTTCGGTATGGGCCGCGTTGACGGTTTTAACCTGGGCAGCTTTGTGGTGGCAGTAATCGGCGCCCTGGTGGTGCTTTTTGTCTACAGGAAGATCAAAGGCTAAGCAGCCATTGCTCAACAGGGTCGCCGCGGCGGCCCTTTTTCGTGAAATCAATCCGGCGGCGCGGCGCAGTCCGCACTCGCTGAAAGGGGAATATCATGGGTCTGTTCGATAGCGTATTGGGTAACATTCTGGGCGGCGGCGCCAACGGCAAAGGCATCGACTACATCGCCATTATGCAGTGGGTCGAGCAACAAGGCGGCCTGCAGGCCATTTTGGACAAATTCCGTCAGGGGCAGTTCGGCGATATCGTCGGTTCCTGGCTCGGCAATGGCGAAAATCAGCCGATTACCGGCGATCACGTACAGCAGGCGTTGGGTAGCGACGCCATCAACCAACTGGCTGAAAAGCTGGGTATCGATCCGGCTCAGGCGTCCAGCACCATTGCACAGTTCTTGCCAACGGTCACCGATGCCGCCTCGCCAAACGGTGAAGTGCAGCAAGACAGCAACGAGCTGGGCGACATGGTCGGTAAACTGTTCAAATAATGATTAGGCTCCCGGTGTCTGGCCGGGGGCATTCACTCCGCTGATCCCCTCGATCGTCGTCAACGCCTGCTGCAGATGCACCACCCAGGCGCGCACTTTCTCCGGAATAAAACGCAAGGCGGGATAGACCGCGTGCAGCGCCATGGGCGGGTAGCGGTATTCCGGCAAAACGGGCACCAATGCCCCCGTCGCCAGCTGTTCGGCGATTAAAGGCCGTTGAGCGCCGCCGATGCCGGCCCCAGCCTCAATGGCGGCCAGCAGGGATAGCGTATTGTTGGCGCGGAACGTGGGCCGCAGAGCAACCGTCTCGGGGCCGTGCGGGCCGAACAGGGTGAGCGTATCGCCGTCGTTCAGGCCGCTGTAACGAATGTGTGCATGTTTCGCCAACTCCGCCGGGGAACGCGGCGTGCCATGCCTGGCCAGATAGGCCGGTGACGCCACCAGCAGGCGCTGCAGCTCGCCCAAACGTTTCGCCACCATGCCGGGCGCATGCAGTTCACCGAAACGCAACGCCACGTCGATGCCTTCGCCGATCACGTCGGCGAGGCGATCGTCCAGCAGCAGCTCGATGGCGAGGTTCGGATGGCGCTGCTGGAAAGCGATGGCCAGCGGTGTGACGTGCAACTGCCCGAACCCGGTCGGGGCGTGAATGCGCAGATTGCCCTGCAACTGGTGGCGCTGGCCGTGCAACGCCTCTTCCGCTTCGTCGACCGCCGCCAGAATCGGTTTGAGGCGCTGATAATAACCGCTGCCGGCATCGGTCAGGGTGACCGCCCGGGTGCTGCGAAACAGCAGCTGGGCTCCCAGTCGCTGCTCCAGGGCAGCGATTTGCTGACTGACCGCCGGCTGCGTCAAACGCAGATCGCGAGCGGCGGCCGACAGGCTGCCCAGTTCCGCCACCCGCATAAAGGTTTTCATTGCGCTCAGTTTATCCATGTCGATCTTCCCTATAGATTTTTCTTATAAGTGTTAGTGCTAATACTGCTCTACCGCAAGCATCGCTAATCAATAACACTCAGGGCATCGACAACCTGAGGAGTGGCAAGATGAATGCAAAGCGACAGGCATTGGTGATCGGCGCCAATGGCGTGATTGGGCGCCGATTGATTGAGGAGCTGACCGGCCAGGGCGGGCAAGTGGTGGGCGTCTCGCGCCGGGGTGGGCAACCGGCGCCGGGGGTGCGCCACCTGCAGGTTGATCTGCTGGATGCGGCGGCGACGCGCGACGCGCTGCGGCCGCTGAGCGCGATGAGTCACGTTTTCTATGCCGCCTATCAGGATGCGCCGGACTGGGCGGGACTGGTGGCGCCGAACCTGCAGATGTTGCAACACGTTGTCGAGGGGCTGGAGCCGGCCGCACCGGCGTTGGAGCACATCAGTCTGATGCAGGGCTATAAGGTGTATGGCGCGCATTTGGGGCCGTTTAAAACGCCGGCGCGCGAAAGCGACGCCGGGCATATGCCGCCGGAGTTTAACGTGGCGCAGCAACAGTATCTGGCGCAGCGGCAGGCCGGCAAGCGCTGGCGCTGGAGCGCCATTCGCCCGAGCGTGGTGGGGGGCTTCTCCCTCGGCAATCCGATGAATCTGGCGTTAAGCATCGCGGTTTACGCGTCGATCAGCAAAGCGCTCGGGTTGCCGCTGCGCTTCCCCGGTAAACCGGGCGCTTACCACAGCCTGCTGGAAATGACCGACGCCGGGCTGTTGGCGCGCGCCACGCTGTGGGCGGCGACCGAGCCGGCGGCGGCCAATCAGGCGTTTAATATCAACAACGGCGATCTGTTTCGCTGGAGCGAGATGTGGCCGAAAATCGCCGCTTACTTTGGGCTGGAATGTGCGCCGCCGCTGCCGATGCCGCTGGAGAGCATGATGGCGGACAAAGCGCCGCTGTGGCGCGAGCTGGTGCAGCGGCACCAATTGGCTGAACCGGACTATCGCGCGGTGGCCGGCTGGCGCTTCGCCGATTTCGTCTTTTCCTGGGACTATGACATGTTCGCGGACGGCAGCAAGGCGCGGCGCTTCGGTTTCCATCAGTTTGTCGAAACAGAAGCCATGTTTTTCTCGCTGTTCGATGAGTTCCGCCGTCGCGGCATCATCCCCTGAGCGTGGCATCGGTTTCCCCGCAGCACCGGCCGCGGGGAATGAGGTCAGAACGTCAGCATGATCTTGCCGATGTGCTCGCTGGACTCCATCAGCGCATGCGCGGCGGCGGCCTGCTCAAGCGGGAAGGTTTTAAAAATTTGCGGCTTCAGCACGCCGCGCTCCAGCAGCGGCCACACCTTCTCGCGCAGCTCGGCGGCGATCTGCGCTTTGTCCGCCACGCTGCGCGAACGCAGCGTCGAACCGGTATGGGTCAGGCGTTTCAACAGCAGCGGCATCAGATTGAGCTCTTTCACCACGCCGTTTTGCGTGCCGATTTGCACGATGCGGCCTTCCATCGCCGCGGCCTGATAGTTTTTGGCTACATAATCGCCGGCGATCAGGTCGACGATCACGTCGGCGCCTTTACCGTTGGTGGCGTCTTTGGTGCGTGCGACAAAGTCTTCGCTGCGGTAATTAATCGCCACGTCGGCGCCCAGCGCCAGGCTGGCCTGACGTTTCTCTTCGGAGCCGACGGTGGTGATCACCTGAGCGCAGAAGGCCTTCGCCAGCATGGTGGCGACAGTGCCGATGCCGGAGGTGCCGCCATGGATCAACACGGTCTCGCCGGCTTTGAGGTGGCCGCGCTGGAACACGTTGACCCAGACGGTAAAGAAGGTTTCCGGCAGCGCGGCGGCCTCGGTCAAGCTCAGGCCCGCCGGAACGGGCAGCGCATTGCTTTCATGCACGGTGCAGTATTCGGCATAGCCGCCGCCGGCGATGAGGGCGCAAACCCGATCGCCGGGCGCGAAGCGGGTCACGCCTTCCCCAGTGGCCACCACTTCGCCGGCAATTTCCAGGCCGGGGATATCCGAGGCGCCGGGCGGCGGCGCATAGTTCCCCTGGCGCTGCAGCACGTCGGGGCGGTTAACGCCGGCGGCGGCGATTTTCACCAGAAGTTGGCCCGCTTGCGGAACCGGCACCGGGCGTTCAGCGACGACCAGAACCTCGGGGGCGCCCGGCTGGCTGATTTCAATCGCTTTCATCGTGCCGGGCAGCGCTGCATTTGTTGACATGGTCACTCTCCTCATCGTGGCGGATGTGGCTATCGGGCGAAACGTCCGCAATAAAGTCTGCTGTTAGCTTAGCGAAATCGAATGAGGCGCGCGTGGTCGAATAGAGCGGTTTTGCGAGGAAGGGGCGAAGCCGCCGCGATGGGCGGCAGGGCATCAATCGTTAGGAGGGATGCGGAACCCTTTCAACGAGACGATGAAGTGGTCTTTTCCTTTGGAGATCTTGGCGCCTTTATCGCACCACAGGCTGGCAAGCTGGAAGAAGTCGTCGCTGCCGATATCGTAGGCCAGTTCGATTTTCTTGGCGGTGCCGGCGCGGATGAGTTTTTCTGCTTCCTGATGGTTTGCAGCTTTAATTATGGTCATGGGCGAAATCCTTGGTGTTAAGCCAGAGCGGATAAACGCGAATTATCATATGGCCATAGTGTGACAATTTTGTGATGAAAGCATGACAGCCCGCGAAGGCGCGGCGTGCGTTGTGCCGGGCCTTCGCGGTGAAAGCGCGTTGTCGGTTACCGATCGTACGGGCGGATGAGTGTGCTTTTTTTCTGAGATTTTAAATGTTTATAGAGGGCGAAGCCCGCAATGCCGGCCAAGACGGCCAGGAGGGCAAGGGATCCTGTGGCCATGAACGTTACCTCCGAATAAGAATGGCAAGGAGGCGTATTTGTGACATTGATCACTCTGCGGGGCAATGAGAGCAATCTGTAATCGGGAAGACGCTGTGAGGGCGAGGCAAAAAAAAGCGCCTATAGGGAGGCGCATAAAGATTTGCAACACAGCTTGTTGTGTTCAACACCAGGAGGAGTGGTGAACTGACGCTATTCTATGCAGCGGCAAAGGCGGCTGATATAGGTATTACTCCGAAAGCGCCGCTACCACTCATAGCCCAACTGAATGTTGTAATCGGGATCCTGATTGGTGGAATAAGGATCGGACTGGCGGCGGCGATCGGTTTTCTTCACCGGGCCTTCATACGCGGGATAAGGTTTGGCGCGTGGTTTGCTGCAGCCTGGATGATCGCACTCGATATCGACGCGAAAACCGCTTTTATCTCTCGCCTCTGCCCAGGCAATCGGCGGTTTTTCCGCTTTGGGGGCCGGCCCCGGCTCCGGCGCAGTTTTGGGGGCGGGGGTGATGCTGGGTTCAGGCGGATGATAATTCAGCTCCAGCGCGCCCAACGGGGCGCTGCAAGCGGCAAAGGCCAGCAGAATGGCACTGGCGGCCGGCAATGTAAGCCATCTCGGCATGGTGACTCTCCCTGAATGATTTCGTCAGGCAACTATAAAACAGCAGAACGAGAATTACTATCATTTGCCTTGGGCGTTACGGGCGAGCCAGGCGGCGATTCCATCGGCAGACGGGGTCAAATCCTGTGCGTTTAGCCGAGATTAGCGCCCCATCGCGGCGAAAAAGGTTGCTATTGCCGCTCGCTCATGAGTTAATGATGTCGGCCTGTGGTACAGACCTATTTATGCACGACATTTTGAGTAAAGTAGTTCAAATTTAAAGCGTTATCCCGGATAGCCCTTCTCTGACGAATTTCCTTTCCAGTGCCTCCATAAGTAACTGATGACCGGCTACCTCGCCCATGGCGGCTTACATTTATTATTGAAGGAATTAGACATGTCTAACATGATCAAAGGTCAAGTGAAGTGGTTCAACGAAGCTAAAGGTTTTGGTTTCATCACCCCAGCAGACGGCAGCAAAGACGTATTCGTACACTTCTCTGCTATCCAGGATCAAGGCTTCAAGACCCTGGCTGAAGGCCAGAACGTACAGTTCTCTATCGAGAACGGTGCGAAAGGTCCATCTGCGGCTAACGTTACCGCTATCTAATTGGCGCCTGGCGCTGATTGAAAAAAACCCGCTGCGGCGGGTTTTTTTGTGTCTGAAATTCGGCGGTGCGAAAAAAAGCCCGCAAGTCTGCGGGCAAAAGTTCCTTGTTAAACATTTTTTAGTTGTATTAGTAATTGAATTAATTGTGTTTTTTATTATTCAATCCCACATATTGACCACACCTAAAACAACCAGAAAAAAATATAGCGCCTTTGCGCTTCCTTCCCGTGCATGAGTCCCGCTAATATTTGTCCGCGATAATAATACCCTTGGGATAAATGGAGTTTTTTTCACATGGCAATGACTACATGCAAAGAGTGTAAAAAAGAGGTATCAGACAAAGCGAAGGTTTGCCCTCATTGTGGCGTAAAGGAACCCGCGAGAAACCTCGGTAAAGAAACCAGGCAGGGGTGCTTGGGGTTGGTGATTTTAGTCGGCGTTCTCTATTTCATCTTCGGCCGTGGTGACGATAAGGACAAAACAAAGCCAGAAAAAACGGCCGAAGTGAAAGAGTGTACAGCGGCCGACGCTCAATGCTTATTTGACAAATACATGGTAGACGCCGCGATCCCTTGTCGTGAGTTGGTGGAAAAATCATCGAAATATGATTTCGAATGGACGGATGGGATCATGACGCCAATGTTTTCACATATGCGGAATGATGCGTCGAAGAACCAGATCACTTACATAGGCGATAAAGTTAAATTTACCAATGGTTTCAACGCTAAATCGACGATGACTTATTTTTGTACCTTCGACTGGAAGGCAAAAGAGGTTGTCGATTTTAAAATCGATACTGGCAAACTTTGATTTCTTCGCCCGCTGTCCAGCGGGCATTTTCCAAAGCTCCGGCAAGATCCTTTTTCTGCAACTTTGCAAAACTTCAACCTCTGCCAACATCACCCGCAAAGCCGCGCCGTGTATGGCTTTACCGTGTTTATCTACCTTGCGCCTCTTTTGTGCTTTGCCGCTTAGATCCTCACGGAAAGCAAAACAGATCCTTTTTATTCATTGAGTTAACTTTTCTCCGGTTGGCTTCTCGCGCCTCTGCTTTTGCAAATCGTTGAAAATCATTGCAATGCGTGCAACGGCGATCTGCGCGCAAAGCCCCAGGCGTGGCGCGGGCTGGCAATGGCAATTGCGGAAAAGATCCTTTGCAAAAATTTCTCAACACGAAACGGGCAGGCGGGTGCGGTGTAGCGCCGTTTCCGTGGCGCTGCGGCTCCGTGCCGTGGGTTTCCGTGCGCTCTGCGTGGCGTCGTGCTGCGTTCTCAGATTCATCCGGTGCGGACGCTCAAAAGCATCAGCGCCCCGTGGTGGGGCGCTGGCTGCGTTTAAATGCGGGTCTGGTTTTGGCGGTGGCTGGGTTAGCCGATGAGGTGACCGTATTTCCCTTTCAGGGCGGTGGCGGTCGAGGATGCTTGCGCTATCTCGCTGGCGTTGGTTGGGGTGCCGGTGTTGCTGTGGGTGTGCTCTGCGGTGCGCTGTGCCAGGGTGTCAATCAGGTCGAGGGTTTCCATTAACAACGTCAACAGGTTTGTGGTGCCGTCGCCGATCGTGGTTTTGCCGGCCTGCAGCTGCAGCGCGGTGGAAATGCTCTGACGCAAACCGGCGATGCGTTCGGTCAGCGCGCCACCGATATCAACGCTTTTACTTTGGGCTATCTTCTCGTCGGCGGCCTTGGCTGCTGTCTTCAGGTTCGCGCTGGTGCCGACGGTGTAGTCGCCGCGGGCGATATGCGTCACGGCGCCGGCGGTGGTTCTCGCCGTGCCTAGCACGGTCTTGCTGTCGTCGGCCTGGACGGTGATCTCGCGATCGATAACCTTACGCGTTTCTTTGTCGGCCTCTACGGTGCGTGACGCTGAGACTTCCCTGATTGCCTGGTCAGTTTCGCGATGCCAGTCACCTGGCGCTGTTACGCGCTGGAATACCTCGGCGCGCTGCTGCTGCAGCTGCTCGCCCGGCGCGATGGCGGGCAGGCTGGCATTGCTGGGCAACACCTGGCGAATGAAGGGCTTGTCTTGCCTGCCGTCCTGGAATGCCAGCTCTACCAGCGTGCCAGGCGGTGGGTATTGCATGAAGCCGCTTTCGTCGCCGCCCATCGTCACCGGTAGCTGTACTGCAGGATAGGTTGGGGTGCCTTTGCTGTCCTGGCCGTTCTCGTCAAGCAGCTGCACCCCGACGGCATACTTTGGCCGGAATGGGTCGGCAATGTCGCCCAGCGCGGCCGACTCGCTGTAGTTTTCCACGCGCGCCAGCTTCGGCAAGTGCAGCCCGGCGGCGATCTCAGGGTTCAACTGTTCAAGCTGGCGCTGGAATGCTGGCTTGATTTTAGGCTGGCCGCTGGCGTCAAGCGGTGTCCAGGTTAGCGTCATGTCGCCGTCTTTGATCGCGACGCGGGTGATACGCTGGCCGTTGACCAGGACGCCGGGGCGAACAGAAGGGATAAGCGGCACGGTCAACGAGTTACCCGCGCCGGTGCTCGATGCAAACTCGGCCGGGATGTCGACTGGCAAACCGGCAAAGCGCGAATCTTGCCAGCGGCCCAGCCAGACCGAACCGTCTGGCAACTGCTGCCAAATGTAATCATCGATCCCAAAGGCGCGGCCCAGGGTGTTCAGCAACTGCCACCCGGTGCCGCTATGGACAAAATGCGGGATCGGTGTGTCGACATAATCCGCGACCGGTAAGACAAATTCTATCCCGCTCGCCTGATTTAGCGCCTGCGTGACCTGACGTAGCGTTGGGTGCTGCATTGAAAGAGGCCAACGCTTTTCAAATATCCCCGTCATTTCCCGCACGAACAGCCGGCGGAATCCGTTATCGGATACCTGATCGCGCTCAACATACCCGGTAAACCAGCGATACGAATTATCGTTGTACCCCAGATCGAGACGGACGATCGCGCCGGTGGCGTCGCCCTCGATTTTTGCCGTGACAAAACCGCGGCCGGTATCGTTCAGGTCGGTGACCACCTCGTAGGCCGACACGGTGGCATCGACGGCGCCGATTTTTAGCGTAACGACGGGTTTCATAGCGCCCCCAACTGGTCATCAACACGTTTCAAGATTTTTTCAAATCCGGTCAGTTCCTTTTCCTGCTCGTCCGTGTCGTCTGACGGTGCGGCGGCGGTGCCGGCGGCCGTTTGCGTTTTCGTGGTGCTGGCTGGGGCGTTAGCAGCCTTGCGACCTTTGGCCTTCTCGGCGGTGCTGAGTTGTTCTGTCAGCGTAAAGCTGACCTGCCAGGCTAATTTGTCGGTCTGCTCGGTGGCTTCAATCGTGCCGGTAAACATGCCTTGTTTCATGTTGATCGCCTGCGCCACCGGGCTGGCGATGCGATAGCGTCGCCCGGCGCCGCCGCTGTCCTTGGCTTCAGCCAGCGCGAAAATGCGCGACAGCAGGGCTTTATCCTTGAAGTCGACCAGGCCGGACACGCTCAGCTCTTTGGCCTTGATGCCGTTTTCTGATTGCGTGGTGCTGGATGATTGCCCCGATTTGTCCTTGGTTTCGATGGTCATTTTCGGGGAAACCTTGATGTCCTTGAGCGGGATTCCCTCGCCATCGAGCGCCAGCATGATGATCGTCATGGTTTTACCATCCGTAATAACTCGCCGACATTACCCACAAACAGCGCGCCGAGGGTGAAAATCGCGTCAGGTTCAGGGATACCGTTCAGCATGTTGTTAGCGATGTTGGACGGATGCCCCTCATCGGTGAACATCCAGGCGTTAACCCGGCGTCCTTTCAGTTCAGTTAGCGCTTGTTCTGCTGCCTGCTGTGCCTGACTGGCGGCGTCTTCAAGGCTTTGCAGCGCGCTGTTGATATCGTCAAATGACAGGCCGGCGGCGGCAGATTCGGCGGCGGCCTGGATGCGCTGGGCATTCTGCGCGGTGCGGGTCGTGCTCAGCGAAAGCGGCGCGGCGTCAGGCAAGCCAATGCCCTGCAGCCCCGGCAGCTGCATTTTACTGACCGCAAGCTCAGCCTGCGCCACGGCTTTACGGGCAGTCTTTTGCAAATCAGGTATCGGCAGCAAGGCCGCAAACCCGGCCAGGTCATCCAGAAAACGGTCGCTTTGTGTCGCAGTGATCAGGAAGCCAACGGCGCCAGGCGTGCCGCCGGCGGCTTTTAACTTACCGGCCAAAAACTTGACGGCGTTCTCCGGGCTGAGGTAATTACCGGATGGTGTCACCTGGCCGGCGCCATACGTCCACGGGTTGACGGTCAGTAAGGAACAACTGATCGGTGCGAAATCATCTGGAAAACCTAACTGCACATATTTCCACATTTTTAATCTTCCGTCGGAGTTGGCGCCCACGTTGGCAACCCGCTTTTGCCTGCAATGCGAGCCATGCCAACGGGTGGCGCACATGCGGCGAACTCTAGATAAACGCTATCGTCGATCGGTTTACCATCGCGTGGCCAACTGCCTGCAGTTTGATATATCGCCTTCATTGCTAGCGGATAGAACGCATTATTCTTTGCGCTGTAAACGTAGTTTTTCATCAGTATCCAACAGCCTCCCAGAAGAATTTATATTCCTGTATGCCGTGGTAAATTGTCATATTGCTGTTTGTAAATGAGGCAACAGAAATATTCATGTTACTGGTGTCCGGTACTGCGGAAGGTGTAAAAGAAAACCCCGTTGCAGCATTCGGAAAATTGATCGCAAAGTTGATTGTTAAGAACTTTTCGCTTTTCGAATCTTCAATGTAGCCACCTTGCCTGATCAGACCTGTTACCTTGTCTCGCCACCACCAGATTTGCCCCATAGCCCCTTCGGTGGGGGTGTTGTGTGGGCTATATACGCGGGCGCCATACTCATAAATCGGTATGTTGTCCGTCGTGTAAAAATTTCCGGTAGCGTCAATGCCGAATCCACGCCCTGTATCACTGCGTATGACTGACAAAGAGCCGTCATCATATGCAGCGAGCAAACCGGTCTGAATGCCGTCCTGGTTACGGAAAACAACTACGCCACCTTGTGTGCCAACGTCACCCAGGACATTGATCGGGCCGTTGATTGTTCCGCCTGCCCGCGGGAAAAACTTCTGATCGGCTTCGCCCTGGGTGTAGGCGCCGACGTCGTGCGCGTAAAGCACGTCTTTTGTTGCCAGTTCCCCCAGTCCCAGATTATCGCGCCCGGCGGCGGGGTTGGTCATATCTGACAAATTGGCGTCTTTACGCAGAAACAGCCTGCTGGCTTCCTGCTCGCCCTGAGAGCCTTTTTTTCGCAGGTCAGTAACCGTGCCGTCAGCACCGATACGCGCGATCGCCGTGACGTAATGCCTGAATCCCTGGGCGTCGTTGTAGTCGGCCAGGGTGTCGGCGGCGGTCAGCGCGATATGCGCCGACCAGCGGCTGGTTGTGGCACCTTGCCAACTTACATCGGCCCAGACCGTGGTTGTCCATTTGGTAACGTCGATGGGGGTGTCAGTCTCAAGCTCAGCCCGAATACCGCCAACGTAGCCGCTTCCCGCTGTCGCGGCGAACGTGTCGCCACTGCGAACGACAAGGAAGGCATCGCCGAAGAAGGCGCCTTCGCCGTAGACGTCCCAATTAGCCAGGCGGAGTTGTTCATCCTGGCCGAATATCCGCGCTGAAAAATCGATTTGCCACGTCTGTGGGGTCACGCTGATCTGCGTGGTGCCGGCGGCGCCGTTGAATTCCATCGCCAGCGTGCGGGTTAGGGTGTTTCCCTGTTCCTGGCCGCTGGTTGCGATTTTTCGCTGGGTGCGGGTGTGCACAATCATGCATAGCGTGTTGCTGGCCTGGTCAACCAGCCCGATCCAGTTGTAATCAAAATCGCCGACGGAGGTGTCCAGCACCACAGAGAAAACCACCGCGTCAGTGTTGAGCATGCCGTATTGCATGACCGGTGCGGTGTTCACGATGTTGGTCGGCGCCGGTAATGGCTCGTCGCGGCTGATCTCGGCTTCAGGGTCTTGCCCTGGGATATAGGCAAAAACGAACGTATCCGGGCGTGCCGGCAGATTATTGGCCGCCTGGCTTGCCGCCCACTGCTCGTATTTTCTGGTGATAATGGCTGACATCTCGGCCCCTTTCAGTGTGCTGCAGCATCGCTGTGATTGTCTGTGCTCGATACGTTGGCCATAACAGACAAATCCAACTGTGCCGCCTGGTTAAACTGTCAAAATCTCGCCGGCTTCGGTCATGATATACAGCCGGCTTTCGGTGATAATTGCGGCGTCTTTGCCTGGCCGCGCGGCGATCAGCTGGTGATCGTTATCGAACCAACCGGCACGCATGCCCAGCGGTGCGACGTTAAGCACCTCGAACCGATACCGGCGGCAGGTGCGGCCGTATTTCCTGATGATCTCATTCATCAACGTGGCGTTAGCGGCCAGCTGGTTGTCGTTGACGCGAATAATGATGACGTCCCAATCGACGCCCGGCTGGCGCTCAAGCTGCTGCATATCGCCGATTTTCAGGCGTTCAAAAATGCGTTTGAAGCCGATAAAGCTGCCGCTGTCCTGCGCGTTAACAAACGCGTGTTTGACTCGCAGGCGGTACAACCAAAGCGGCTCACCCTCAAAGCGATCGATATCGCGCTGGTACGCCAGCAGGTTCAGGATCTGAACCGTGCAGGTTTCCGGGTCGCCCTGGGCCAGTGGAAACGAGATCCAGCCTTTGACCTTCTCCCAGAAGTTGACGCAGGCGGCCGCCAGTTTCTTCGGCTCGCCTTTGTTCATCCAACTGGGCAGGGTGATCAGCGGTTTATCCATTGGTCAGCACCACATTTAACGAGGCCAGGCGCGGGATCGATAATCCGCTGATGATGTCATCCAGTGAGAAGGTGACCGATTCCAGCGCCGAAAACTGCAGGTGCAACTCTTCAGCCAGGCGCGAGAAGCTAAAGCGGCTGTGCGGCCAGGTTTTGGTTACCGTGTAGGTGGCGTTATCGCGGAAGGCACAGCGGACAAAGTTTTCAATGTCCTGTTTCAAGTCCGCCTGTTCTTCATCGCTCAGGTTCAGCGTGGCGAACATGTACGCGGTGATCGTTAAATCGTGCTGCGTCTCCGGCATGGCAAAACAGCGCATGTCATCGCCGTGCCCGTGGTAGCCCTGCACCATGATGTGATCGTTAACGGCAGCGATGAACGAGTCCGCCGGAATGCCGGTATCAAGCAGCAAATAGGCGTTAGCGGTGCCCGGCCCGCGCGGGGCGTCGTGCTCGAAGTACACGCGATCGGTGCTCAACCCGGCGACGCTGGCGATCATGCTGCGATAGACCGCGTCGATATGGTATGAGCCGACGAGGTTGTATTGATTTCGGCAGCGGTCGCGCAGCTCGTCGTCTGACTCGCGATCGGCGCCGGGCTGCGTCAGCCAGTCGTCGAGGTTCTCAACGCGCGCAATGCCGGGAATGTCCGTCGGCAGTATGCGGAAGTAGCCCGGCGCGAGATTGTAGGCGGTGCCGCTTTGTTCGGCTTTTACTGCAATTGCCTGGCTGGCCGTTCCCGCGGGGATCACCACCTCCGCAACGGTCATCACGCGATAAACCTTATCGTCGATGCGCTCCGTTTGGATCACGGTGCCGGCGGGGATGGTGATCAGCAGCGTCGGGTCAGCCTTGAAGAAAGTGATCGCGCCCTGGGTGAAGGTTGGGTCTTTACGCGACAGGTTGACCGCCCAGGCGAACAAGTCCAGATAAGCCCCTGAAGCGGTGGCGAGATACATATTCGCCATCACGACGTTAACGAGGATGTCTTTCAGCCAGATCACAGGCTTGGTCACGATAGCCGTTATCAGGCGCCAGAAAGGCGACATTTTCGAGGTGTTGGTGATCAAGCCCTCGGCGTCGACCACCTTCTGAAACTCGGCTTTGACTTCGGCTTCCGTGGTCGGCATGCCACCGGCGCGCAGTGCGGCCTCAAAATCAACGGTTGGTTTATTGGTCATAGGTCACCCCGGTGTTGAGCGGGCCAAAATCATAGGTGTCGGCGGTGATCAGCAGGCGGCCGCGGGTTTCCTCAGCCACAAAGATGGTACTGGGAACCAGCCTCACGTCATCCTCGACCAGCAACGTAATTTGCAAGAGGATGTCAGCGCGCAGCGTCGGGCTGCGCTCGGCGACCAGCAACGTGGCGAGGCCGCTTTCCATGATCGCGTGTTTGATGTCCTGGCCGATACTGACCAGGTTGTCGCACAGCACCGGCTCAAAGCCGGCATTCAGCGTAAAATCGCGGTCGGTGATCAGCAGGTCGATATACAGTTTTTCGTCAGCCATGCCCGTATAGCTCCATGTTTTCTTGCAGCTGCTGCGGGGTTAACGGTTGCATCACGTTATATTGCACGGTGCCGATCGTCTGGGTTCTGGCGCTGCTGTTGTTGTTGGTTGACTGGCTCACCTGGCCCATGATGCCGCCGCGCCCGGTTGAAACGGTATTCGCGCCGGTCAGCAGCGGAGCGCTGCCGGGTTGGCTTCCGGCTGGGGTTGCTTCTGGCGCCACGCTTTTCATCTCGATGTCGACGCCGGGGATCATGTTCAGTTTTTCCACGATCCAGTTGTAGGTCTGCGCGAAGCTGTTTTTCAGGTAGTCCCATAGCCCCTTGAATACGTCGGTGATGGTGTTTTTAAAATCGGTGAACGCCTGCACGGGCGACAGGCCCGTGAAGAAGTTGACCACGTCCTGCCAGCCCGCCTTAATCATCGCCCAGGTGACGCGGAAAATGGCGCCGACCACCATCACGATCCCCATCAACCACTGAAATGCGGCGGTGTCCATGATGGCGGCTTTCAGTTCATCCCAATAGGCGACGACGGCCCAGACAGCCGCGACCAGCAGCGCAATCAGTCCGATCACCAGCGTGATCGGCAGGCCCATGAAGTTGGCGGCGAGGCCGGTCAGGAAGAAGGCCAGGCGCAGCATCAACAGCACCGGGCGCAGCAGCTTGAGAATGATCATGAAGCCCAACCACAGGAATTTTCCGGCGGCGACGGCGATGTTTGCCAGGGCAAAGACGGCAACCAGCGACGTGAGCGCGATAGAGACGTAGCCTATCCAGCGCGCGATATTCTTAAATTTCAGCAGCCAATCGGCGACTTGGGTTCCCATGTCCGACATACGTTCGAGCAGCGGATTGATGACAGGCAGCAGCGCGCCGCCCACGGCGATGCGCATGCCTTTCCAGACCTGCAGCAGCCGGTCAAACTGGTTGGTCATGTCAGCAGCCATCTTTTTGGCGTTGTCCATGCCCTTGATTTTGCCGATTTGGTCGATGTTGTTTTTCAGGCCGTCGACGTTCTGCGCCAGCAGCTTAATCAGGGAAACCGCCTCATCGGAGCCAAATGCCTTTTTAATCATGTCCGAGTCGGCAACTTTCTTGATATCGCCGTATTTTTGCTGGATCAGTCCCATGATGTCGGCGATGCCTTTCATCGAACCATCTTGCTTGACGAAGTTAAGCCCCAACACCTTTTGGGCATTGCCGACGCCCTGCAGGAAGGCTTTGTATTTTGTCCCGGCTTCGCTGCCGCTCATGGTGGCCTGTAGCTGGCCGAGTACGGCGAATTGTTCCGCCATGCCGATCCCGGCGGCGGTGGCGTTAGCACCGATCGAGGTGAACGCATCGGACATTTGTTTACCGTCCGATTTAAAAATCTTCACTGCTTCGGCCGTCTGCCCGGTCATCACCTCCACCCAGCTGGAACGGCCCATTGCGTCGGCCGTTTTCTGGAAAACGCCGTACATGGTGCCGATATAGTTGGTGATGGTGTCAGCGTCGGCACGGGTGCCTTTTGCCAGGATCGATCCCGCGGTGGTGAAGGTGCGCAACTCTTTATCTGCCAGGCCATCGATAGCGCCCGCGATAGAGGCGGCCGACGCCACGAACCCGGCAGCGGATTCGCCGTATTTCATACTGAACAGGATCGCGGTGTTACTGAGGTTCTTCAGTGCGGTGTCGGCCACGCCGATGGATTTCACCTCGGCGAGCGCGCGCTGCAGTTCGTCAGCAGGGCCGAGAATGCCCATGATCGATTGCGCGACGCCCCACAAGGTAGCGCCGCCGGCGACCATCTGCCCGAAGGCTGCGCGTGATTTGCCGGCGAAATTTGTCAACTCGCCGCCGGCCATCTTGAGAGGGCGCGAGAACTTGTCGACCAGCGATAGCATCACTTCCAGCTGTTTCATCACGCACCCTTGAACGCCTTGGCGATGCCGTTATTCACCGCGATCGCCATGTTTTGCCAATATCGATTGTCTAGCCACAGTGCGCGGGCGAGCGATTCGTCATCGTCAGGCTCGCCCGGCAGGTATCGCCGGCGCAGGGTTAGCAGCTGTTCCAGCTGGTTGTCGTCGATCGCCTGCGCGCGGCGCGCTAGTTTTTTACTTCAAATTCCAGCTCTGGCGAGTAAATCTCGTTGACCTTGCCGGCCAGTTTTACCGCGCCGCCTGGCAGGGCGAGGATCTTGTCCAGCGCGTCTTTGCTGTCAGGGTGAACGATGCGGCGCAGGAAGTTGGACGCCGGCGCGACTTTGTTGTCGGTCGACATCTCGTTAATAAATTTGTTGAAGGCGATGACATTCGGCTCGAATACCAGATCCAGACCGTTGACCTTAATCTCGATTTTTACTTTATCGCTCATGGGGTGATCCTTTTTCTCTCTGCTCTATTTCAGCGGCCAGCTGGTTATGTCTGGCCGCGCACGGTGGGTAAATCTTGCGGTACTCTTCCAGCGCCGCGGCGAACGCTTCGCCGGTGTTACCGCTTAGCCTCGGCAGCGTTTCCGGGCAGCGGGCCAACAAATTGGCCTGATAGGGTACGCTCGGCGCGGTCGGTGGCGGCATTGAACAGCCGGACATACTCAGCAGTAGCGCACACGTTGCTGAAAACCGGCTTAACCACTTCGGTGCGAATGACCCGTTCGGTGTGCGTTTCATTTGCGCTTAGCTCCGCTAATTTGCTTTCCAGCAGCCTGGCCGACTCGCCCGCCATCTGCTCGGTATACCGGCGCGATTTCTCGGCGCCGGCGGTGGCGGCCCGCTCAATGATCAGCTGCTGGCTGTCGCTGTACAGCCCGGCAGTGAACCAGCCCGCCCAAAATATGACGGCCAGCAGCGCCAGCAGAATGAACGGTTTCGCCTGGCTCATCAGCGCACGCCTTCATGCTCAAGACTGAAGTGATTGCCGTCCGGCCGGTCGCGGAAACGCCCGCCCCAGCTGCCGCCGATGCTCTCCCAGTATTCCCCCAGGGGCAGGTATGCCGCGCTGTTGGTCTGGTACTGGCCGTTGATGAACAGATTCAGGTCGACGGCCAGGCGCTTGGTGTGCAGGCTGTTGCGGATACCGCTGCCTTTTTTGGCGTTGAGTGCGGCTTGTTCTGGCGTGCGGTACGCTTCACCGAACGTCAGGCGATAGCCTTTCTCATCGGCCCATAAAATCAGCTGGGCGATCAGCTTGGTAAACAGCTGCTGCTTTTCACTTAACGTCATTGTTTTCCCCTTGTACCCACTTGTTGCCGCGGCGGCGTAGCCAGCGCTCAACGAATTGATAACCGGCAATCCCCAGGGCGCACCCGATGCCATTGATAGCCACCGGGGACAGGTCAGGGAACTGCACCAACGCGACGCCGGCCACCATCGAGACAGCAGATCCCAGGATGATGCGGCCAATCATCAGCCGCGGGGTGATCGGGTCTTTGCTGTTCAACACCTGACCCAGTGCGATAACGGCGCCGATGGCTGCCAGGGTCAGGATTTTCTTTTCGTGGTCTTGCATGCCGTCCCCTTAGCCCAACAGATCGCGCGTATCGTCCGCGGACAGATACGGAATGCCGTTGATGTGCACAAAGTTCGGCGACGTGACGATGTACTTGATTTTGTGCTTACTTTTGTCCGCGCTGGTCGGGTCGATGTTCAGCAGATCGGAGATCATGATCTTGCAGCCGAACGCCTCGACCTTCATTTCCTCGTCGCCGGCCTTGGCGTAGAACAGGAAATCTTTCGGCGGAATGCCGCGCCAGCTGCCGGCACTGCGTGCGGCGTTCTGGGCAACGATCAGGTTTTTGCTGTCCAGCTCGATCTCGCCGTCCGCCTCGACATCGCCGTCGGTGTAACCGTCCGGCACGCCGCGGGTTTTGGTTACGGCGGTGTTGTCGGTGATATTCAGCGAGATGCTTTCGGCATGGATGGCGGCGCCTTCCATATCGAAATCAAAGCTCATGCCTGAAATACGTTTACTCATGGGTCGTTACTCCGTCAGGCTGGTGTCGAGCAGGATGCCGATCGAAATTTCTTTCGGGCTGGCATACGGCCGCGCGGTCATGAAAATTTGCACCTTGGTGCTGTTCAGCCAGGTGATCGTTACGTCGCCGTCTTTTGGCGGTTTCACCTCGCCGGGGAACGTCACCCCGTTAATCTGGGATGAAATCGCCATTTCTCGCATCGGCTTGCTGAAATAGGTTTCATGTGCGGCGATGCTGCTGTCCGACGAGTTAAGCGACCGATCGGCGATTTTCGGGATGGCCAGCAGGCGAACCCGTCGCGCCGCTTTATCTACCGTGCGCAGGTACTCGATCACTGAGTAATCGCCGCCGTCAACTTCCAGCGTGCGGCCGTCCGACCAGTACAGGCCCGCGTAGTCGACATACCACATTGGCACGCTGTAGCGGTTGGCGTTCAGCGCCTGCAGCACAGACAGATCCAGCGGTACGTCGGCGCTGTCTGTTGGCAACTCGTCGCGCCCCAGATCGATAAGCGCGCCCGTGCGAACGCGGGCTGGGCTGTCGGCGATGGTTACCGAACGGTTGCACAGGCGGCCGGCCAGGACGCCCGGCTCATTCCCCCACAGGCGCGGCACAAGTTGCACGCTGGGGCCGGCGATGTCTTTTTGCAGGGCCGCCAGGCGGGTGCCGTATTGCGCCCACGTCTCGGCCTCGCCGGGGCCGCCCACGGACAAAATCGCCCACAGCCAGCGGCTGTTTTGCGCAATGAGATCGGCGCGCAGGGTGATCGCCGCGTTGATATCCGCCTTGTCGGCAATGTCCATGCACAGGACAAACCCCTCCACTGAGGCGGTTTGCTGGGCGCTTTTGACGGCGGCCACCCAGTCGGCGGTTTTGGCATCTGCGGCCAGGATGGCGACATAGGCAAACCAGTTATTGCCGGCGTTCCGGCGGGCGGCCGCGATGTTGCTTTTCAGCACGCTGTCGGCAGGGCCCAGCACGGTGTCCAGATTGGTGTTGCTGTTCAGCGGTTGCAGCGTGCCGGCATTGGTGGCGCCGATGCCGACGAACAGGACAACCCGCTCGATTTCGGTCGGCGTGCCCTGGTACTGGTTCAGCTGGTTAATATCTACACTCGGCCAGGTCATAGTTTCCCCTTGATATCCTGTGCTTTGACTTCCCAGCCGAACCCGATGCCTTGCAGCTGGCGGGCCAGGATCACGTTAAATTCATCGTCACTTACGCCGAGGAAGGCGCGGGCGGGTAGGTCAATCGTCCACGTTTGCTTGCTCGGTTTGCGCGCCAGTTTCTTAATCAGAAAGCCGGCTTTTTTCATCGACAGCTCTGCGGTGATGTAACTCACTGCCGGCTTGACGTACTTCCCGTTCCACCACACCTTGTAACCCAGGTCGCGCAGGCGCTTGGCCTGCCGCCGGGTTGCCGGTTTGCCTTCCTGGCTCGGCTGGCCCTGGTAGCTGCTCGCCCTGGCGGTTATCTGCGCGCCTTCGTGGTGAATGGCGCCGATCGTCCCTGCCGGCATACGCTTCGAACCACTGCGATAATTGCCGCCCTGCAGGTAGATGCGCACCGCTTCGATCTCCGGCATTTCCCGCACCTTCAGCAGCTTCGGCAGCTGGCGCAACATCTTGCGCCGCCCGCGTTTGCGCGGCGCCCAGGGCGTGCCATCAGGCGCCTGTTGTTTGCGGGCATTGCGTTTTGATGCCGTGATGATCCCGCGTTTGGCGATGCGCCATAGCAGACGCTGGCGCTTTGCTCTGGGCATCTCGTTGTCTTTCAGCGCCTGCTTTAGCGCGCGCAGCTGGTTTCTATTCAGCTCGCCATCAACGATCGTCGCCATCTTTCACCGGCGCGCCGGTGGCGTCCGCTCCGAAAATCACCGCCTCTTGCGCGTGGTCGTAAACCGCATCGACCACGCCCCACGCTTGCCCGCCCAGGGGGATCTCGCCGTCCTTGTTGGGCAACAGGACAATCTCATCGACCAATGGGATGGTGATCGTGACCAGGGCCGACTCTTCGTCGTACAGTTCGATGTCGACATCCGGGTCGCTCAGGTTCAGATCGCCGCGGGCCTCGTTGGCGCCTTCCATCAACCAGGACAGCACCAGGGCGAACAGCACGGCCGGATCCAACTCGCGGTACGGATACTTGTCCCACTCCAGCACGCCGTCATAGGTGGTTATCCCGATCCGCCGCTGGCCTTTACCGAGGTTTTTCAGCGCCGGTGTCAGCTTCTGGTTGTCCATCCAGCTGGCGAAGGTCTGCACCCGTGGCGGCAGGTGCGCGGCCATGAACGCCGTCAACTCTGATAACTGGCTCATGACAAGGAAACCGTCGCGCGCCCCAGCCCCAGGATCGCGCGCACCGCCTGGCTGGCCTCGGCCAGCAACCCGCTACGGGTAAAGGATTCGGCGGCATCGCTTCCGGTTCCTTCCGGCGCGGTGGCTTTGCTTACGCGGCTGACGCTGGTCACTTCGCCGATCAGATCGGCCTTTGCCAGCGCATAGACCGCTTTTTTATATTGCGCTGTCGTCTGGTTCTCACTGCCGGCGCGGGCGCCAGGGAGATCCTTCGCGGCGGCGAACCCTTCGGCCCGCTTTGTCGCCTCGAAATTGCTCAGGCGGCGGTTGATGTCACCGATCGCAGTGAGCAGCGCTTGAATAGCGGTATCCCCCTGCAGCTGCGGCGGCACTTTCCGTTGCAGCTGGAACTCGCCCAGGTTCAGATCCGGCCAGAAACTGCCCGGCTCCTGTGCGATGGTTTCGTCCTGATAGTCCAGGCTCTTGCCGCTGAAGCTGAGAGAACTCACAGCGCACCCCCTGTTAAAGAAGCGGACTGACCAGCATCCACGGCGTGATTAGCCAAATCGGCGTCACCCTCCGCTGCGTCCGCTCCGCCGTGCGGCAGTCGTTTGTTCAGCGCACGAATGCGCATCTCAATTTTTTCACGCAACGTCTTCACCCCCACGGGGGCGTGATAGGCATGCGCTTGCGCCAGCAGTTCTTCGGCGGCCTGCAGGATGTTGACGTCCTCGACCGCTGACGGCAGCGGCCGGCCGTTGCTGTCACGCAGCAGCAGCAGGGCGGCGAACTTGAACCACTTCGCGTTAATTTCTTCATGCAGTCGCCATTTCTCGCGCACATTCACAAAGGTGCGCGAGAAATACGGCTCAACGCTGTGACCGGCTTCGGCTTCACTTTCTGCCCAGGCCAGCACGGTGTCGGCGACAAAGGCCGAAAATGTGCGTTTGACGTTGTCCGGCGTGGGCTGGTGCTGCTCGATGGCGATGTCGGCCCAGTCCAGCGCCTGATCAAACTCGCCGATGTCGAACAGCCAGATCACGCAGTACGAAAACACCATGTTGGTGTAATGCTCGCCGCTGCTCAGATAGCGCTCGACGGTCGGCGCCCATTTAGGCAGCAGCTTGCGGCGCTTCATGTCTACCCGGTCGCGGATTGTCGGCAGCTGGCGCAGGCGCTCGACATCAAGCTGCAGCTCGCGCAACTGGATGTGCAAGCTGTCAGGATTGGCGCTCAGCGCCTGCCCCTGGCTTAGCGTTTGCTGTGCGGCAATCCGGGCGTTATGCCGCAGACCGGGCGACATGCTCATCGTTAGCCCCCAGCCGGCGGCGTGACGGCTTCTTCGCCCACGATGGTGACGGCTGACTCATCGATCGCGCCGTACAACTCGCGATAGCCCAGCGCGTAACCTTCGTTGCGCAGGTATTTGTTTTCGTACTGCGCGCGGTCTTCCACAAACTCAACCTTGCGCTGACGGGTGTTGCGTTGGGTCAGCACCTGCAGGTTGGCCGGAATGGTGACCGCTAAGCGCTTGCCAGGCATAAACGGCGGGATGGCAGAGCGGCGACCGGCGACAGAATCGGCCAGCAGCTGCGCGGCGATTTTCTCGGTCGGCTTGTCGGCCTTGCCATACAGGCGGAATTGCTCAGCAGCCACCAGGTCAGCACCAACCATGATCGTAAGGCGTGGGTCATTGCGGAATTCCTGCGGGATCTTGGTGTTGATGATGTCGGCCGCGGCGGCGTCCAGTGATTTGTAATCTCCGCTCGGCCCGATGGTGACCGGGTCAGTGATGATCTGAGAACCGCCGTTGAACTCTTTGGCAAGCTGGTGCCAGCCTTTGTTAACGTCCTGGCCCAGCGGGTTAGCATCCGGATCGGTGGTCGCGGCTACGCTGGTGCCGTTGAAGCCAATACGCAGGATGTCGAGGGCAAACGCCTGCATGGTGAACGCGTTCACCAGCGTCATGAACTCGTTGACGTCGCCGCTGTTCGCCCAGTTCGACAGGGTTTCCCAGTCCAGATCGACCGCAGAGTCGGTTTTCGCCAGAGTGTAAACGTTGCCGCTTACGCCAATGTTGCGATGGAATCGACCGGTTGCGGAGCGGCCGGTATGCAGACGCGACGCGCCCACATCAACCACTTGGCCGCTCATCTGATCCACGTCCTTCATGGTGATGAACTGCAGGAAGTCGAGCGACTCCTGAAGCGTTTTGCGGATGGCGGTTTCCATCGGCGGCGTAACCGCGTAATACTTGGTGCGGTCGGAGTTTTCCGGCTGACCAAGGTTTTTAAACAGCGTGCTGAAATAAGCGTCCATCGCCTTGCGGGCGCTATCGCTCAACACGGAGACTTGTTGCGACATAATCTATTTCCTTCTTCCCGCCGCCGTCGGCAGCTTTATGAGTTGATGCGATAAGCGATTAGCAAATCATTGAGGCGGTGGTTTTCTCTTTCTCGCCTGGGTTAGGGTCTGGCACTTTGCTGAACGTTTCATCCAGCTTTTTAAATTTCGGCAGCAGATCAGGCAGGGCGGTAAACAATTCCTTAACCTGTTCCTTGGCCTTTTCGGTATTAAACAGCTGAGTGATTTCGGTGATCTGCTCTTTGATATCGCCGACGGTCTTTTCCAATTGGGCGATCTTTTCTTTGTCACCGCTCAGAGCATTATATTTTTGTTCCAGATCCACCACGGCTTGTGCCATGCCTTTCATCGCTTCGGTGAATTCTTTATTGTCTTGCTGCGCAGCAGGCGGAGGGGTTGCCGGCTCTTGTGGTTTTGCACCAAAAATACTTTGCCAAAGCGGTTTCTTTTCGTCAGACATATCTTTATCTCCCGGCCGTTTTGTGACCATATCGATTACAAACGGCACCGGAGCACCGTAGATTGCGTTGTTTTGTTCAGCAGCGAACCGCATACGGTCAGTGCCAATACTGGCCGGGGTGTTCGTCACGCCCAGCCCTTTCAGGTAGGTTTTGCCTGAACCGCGGAAGTTCTCGACCGGCTCGATTGACGCAAACAGCAATTGATTGCGGCGGTTCGAGTAAATCAGGTCATCGGTAGGACACAGTCGGGCATACAGTTTTGTCAGCCCGGCGTCGTTGGCTTCCGCTTTCAGTTCCAGCACTTCGCCGGAATTCCCCCAGTAGCGTTCATGCTCAGGCCAGATCAATGCGGTATACAATGCCGTATCGTAGGTTTCGGCCATTTCGATTAGCCATGACGCTGGGATCTCGCGACCGTCGACGGTTTCGCCTTCGGTTGCAATGCAAATCCAGTCAGTCATTAATTGCGATGATTTGCCGCTCATGGAGTAAATTCCGGTTAAATATTTGCGCTCTAATAAAGTGATTTTGAGTATTGCGAATATTTTTTCATGCTGCGAATGGTTTTATTCTGATAATTTCGGATATACCCGTTAGCCGAATTCAGCCGATTATTAATTATCACTGCGCCATAATTTGCCCGGCATAATGCAACTATGGCTATATACCCCGACTCGATTAAAAAGGTGGCGCGTTCGCTTTATTTAAAAAGCTGGACGCCGAAAGAGATCGCCGCCGAATTGAAATTAACATCTGCCCGCATTGTTTATCATTGGGCGGAGAGATACGGCTGGAACCAATTATTAGTTGAGGAAACCGTCGAGGATTGCATTCAGCGCCGGATCAGGACACTGACGCACCGCGATAAAAAAAACGATCTGGAGATGCAGGAACTTGACCGGCTGATAGAGCATCACGTCAAGTTAATTGCCCAGCGAAACAAGCACGCGGAAAAATTGGCGGCCGCGCAAGCAGCTGCGGCGCCAGGTGACGGCGGGGCAGTCGGGTTTATGGCGGCAGGCGAAGACGCGCCAGCGCAGCGCAAGGGCCGGCGGCAAAAGAATGACGTCAGCACGATGACGAAAGAGCGTTTCGACGAGTTCGCCGAGACGGGTCTGTTTACCTACCAAAAAACGCTGCGGGCCAACAAAGATCACTCAATTCGCAATTTGCTCAAATCCCGCCAGATCGGCGCGACCTGGTATTTTTCATGGGAAGCCCTGGAAGACGCTGCGCTGACCGGCGATAACCAGATTTTTGTTTCTGCATCGCGGCGCCAGGCTGAAATCTTCCGGCGCTACATCGTCAAGTTTGCCCGTGAAATGTTCGGCGTCACGCTGACCGGCAACCCGATCACGCTCAGCAACGGCGCCAACCTGATTTTCCTGTCGACCAACAAGAACACCGCGCAGGGCGAGACGGGGCATTTTTATTGCGATGAATATTTTTGGGTGCCGAAATTCCAGGTGTTCAAGGATGTCACCAGCGCGATAGCCACGCACGACAAATGGCGCCGGACGTTCTTCTCAACGCCGAGTGCGAAAACCCATGACGGTTACCCGTTCTGGACGGGCGACGAGTGGAAAGGCAGCGACAAAAAACGCCAGGCGCTGAAGTTCCCCGACTTCGACGAACTGCGCGACGGCGGGCGCCTGTGCCCTGATGGTCAATGGCGCTACGTCGTGACGCTGGTCGATGCCTGCGCGGGCGGTCTGGATAAATACGTCACCGTCGATCGGGTGCGCGGCGAGCACAGCGTCGATGCCTTCAACCTGCTGTACATGTGCATTTTTGTGGACAGCGGCGATAGCGTCTTCAAGTTCGACCAGCTATCGCGCTGCGAGGTTGACCCGGCAACCTGGCAGGACTTCGATCCCAAAGCGAAACGCCCCTTTGGCGAGCGTGAAGTGTGGGGCGGCTTTGACCCGGCGCGCAGCGGCGACACGTCCACCTTTGTGGTTATCGCGCCGCCGCTGTATGACGGCGAGCGCTTTCGCGTGCTGGAAACCCACCACTGGCAGGGTTACAGCTTCAAGTACCAGGCCGAGCAGATCAAAAAAATCATGCAGCGTTACCGGATGACCTACATCGGGATCGATGTGACCGGCATCGGGCGCGGCGTCTATGAGCGCGTGCAGTCCTTCGCCCCGCGTGAAGTGCGCGACATTCATTACAGCCTCGAAACGAAAACCCGCCTGGTGCTGAAAATGGTCGACCTGGTGGAAGGCGACCGCATCGAATGGGATGCCGAAAAGCGTGGTATCGCCGGCAGTTTCCTGGCTATTCGCAAGACCGTGACCGGCAGCGGCAACGCGATCACGTTTGTGGCAGAGCGCAGTGCCGAAACCGGCCACGCCGATGTTTTCTTCGCCATATCCCACGCAGCGATTAACGAACCCCTCAACTTTGACACCCGGCGTAAATCTACCTGGGCATTTTCACAGGCGGCCGCATGAGCAGAAAGAACAAAAAACCAGCCCAGAAACCGGCCCAGCCGGCGAAAGCCTTCTCGGCAGGGTTACCCATTCCCGGCGATCGCAGCACGATATTCATCGGGCCGCCCGAACTGGTGCTGACCAGCGGCACGGATTACCAGGATGTCTGGTATGACAACGATTACGACCACTGGACGCCACCGATCAGCCGCCTGGCGCTGGCGCGCCTGCCGAACGCTAACGCGCAGCACGACGGCATCCTTTATGCGCGCAAAAATATGATTGCGTCGAGCTATACCGGCGGCGGACTGACGCGCGAACAGATCGGCGCAATGGCGTTCGATTATCTGCTGTTCGGCGACCTGCCGTTACTGAAGGTGCGCAACGGCTGGGGCCAGGTGGTGCGCTTGCAGCCGCTTCCGTCGATGTATATGCGCATCCGCCGCAGCGGTGAATTCGTCATCTTGCAAAAGGGTGAGCCGCTGGTTTACGCCCCCGACGACATCATCTTTTTCCGGCAATACGATCCGCAACAGCAAATTTACGGACTGCCCGACTATATCGGCGGCATCAATAGCGCGCTGCTGAACAGTGAGGCAACCATCTTCAGGCGCCGCTATTACAACAACGGCGCGCACATGGGCGGCATTCTCTACACCACCGATCCGAACCTTTCGGAAGAAGTGGAAGCCGAGATCAAAAAGAAAATTGAAGGCACCAAGGGGCTGGGCAACTTCCGCAATATGTTTATCAACATCCCCGGCGGCGATAAAGAAGGGGTGAAGTTTATCCCGGTGGGCGATATCAGCGCCAAAGACGAATTCTCAAACGTCAAAAACATCAGCGCCCAGGACGTGCTTACCGCGCATCGATTCCCGGCCGGGCTGGCCGGCATTATTCCACAAAATACCGCCGGCCTTGGTGACCCGATCAAGGCGCGCGAAACCTATCGGCAGGATGAATCCATTCCCGTTCAGAAAATGTTTGCTGAACGCGTCGCCGCCGATCCTGAAGTTCCGGCGCATCTTCGCCTCAACTTCGATTTTTCAACACCTGCAGGGGAATAATAATGGCTGACGAGTTGACGCAAACAACGCGCGTTTCCGACTTGGGCATGGCTGGCGCGCTTCAGGATAACGACCTGATTCTGTTAACTGTCCAGCGCGGTGAGGCTTTCGAGTCGCAAAGCATATCCGTACTGGATTTAAAGCGCATGCTGCATATCGCGACACAAGAAACATTTTATTCTGACGGGCATTTTGCTGCGCGTTCTATGGATGGGGAAAACGGTTTTGTGCTGGACGCTGACTTCGGCGCCTGGTTTGCCGGACTGCCGCGCCCGCTACAAGAATATTTAACGGCCACAATGCCGAGCAGTGAGGGCAATCAGTATCCCGATTATCATGAGGTTTTTCTGTCTGCAGACAAAAAGGCATTGCGGCTCACTGATGACAATGGCGGCCTATGGCTGTGCGGCATTGATGAGGCTATCCAGAATAGGCTTGACGGCCTGCTATCGTCGAGTGTCAGCAAAGGGATCTCAGGCTGGCAATGGCTGGCGCTCAGTAAAAACCGTAAGGGATTGTTTGGCGCTGACGATAACGGCGGCTTCCACGTTCCGGGCATCACTGGCCCGATTCAGGATCTGTTATTGGCGCTGAGTGGTGGCAGCGGGCCGAGCGTGAAACCCGATGCCGGCACCTATGTGTTGATGTGGGGAGATCGTAAAATCTGGGAAGATCGCCCCGTACTTGGCACAGAGAAAATCACTGATACCGGTGCATTGTTGCGTTACCTTCCTGGCGGTGAGGCTACAAGCGGCACCGGTGTGGTTTTCCATCGTGGCGGCCGGGAGATGCCGATCGAGGCCTCCGCATTTCGCATTATTGCGTTTATGGGCCAATCGCTGATGATTGCATCCGATGCCGGCAACATTCCCAATCCTGGCAGCTATAACAAGGTGAATCGCGATCCGGCGTTGCGTGGTCGAGCCATTACCGTTAACGGCGGCAAGCCGGAATTTTCCGGGGATGCTGACACCATTATCAGCGACGATAATCTGGATAAGTTGGCCGACATGGTCAACCCGAACTATCGGCAGGGGCAGGTGATCCCACTGACCAATCGCCTGATTTATGACTGCGACGCGGCAGGGCTGGCGCCGTCAATTTTCTATTCCGCAAACAGCGCCAGCGGCGGTAAATCCTTCGCTCAAATCTGGAAAGGTACAGTCCCTTACACCAACGGCCTGCGCCTGGTGCAACGCGGGGCTGACATCGCCGCGGGTATCGGCAAGCCTTGCAGTGTCGATTTCGTTTTATTCGCGCATGGACAAACGGACAACGGGAACGGCACCAATACCGCACCCGGCGCCTATGCCAGCCGCATGACGCAGCACTTTGCGAATGTGACCGCTGATTACACGGCGATCACCCATCAAACCACCGGGCCGCTGTTTGTTATCGACCAATGCGGCAGCAGGATCAGCACAGAGCGCGGCGAAGTCGACGAAGAAGGCAACGTAACCGATCCTGAGATTTTATTTAACTTCTCGATCTCTGCCACAGACCAGTGGGATTACGTCAAGGCTAACCCTGAAACCGCCTTGATGAATGCGTCGGAATGGCCGCTTAACTGGCAGCTTTCTGACGGCTCGTTATCGCACATAAATAACTGGGGCAAAGTGATCCAGGGCGAATACATGGAACAGGCGTTATTTTGGCATTACGACCCCGCGCAGACCTCGCCCTGGTTGCCGACACACGTCAAATCCATCTCACTGCAAGGCACGACATTGATCACCCAGTGGCACACGCCGCGGGGCGGGTTGGTGCGCGATGTCGCCACGTTCGGCGATTGCCCGAATGACAGCTTTTCCCTGCAGCTGGCCAGCGCCAACATTTTGCAGGTCACGCAGGAGGGCAACACGGTTTCAATCGAGTTGGATGCCGTTCCGTCCACAGATGACGCCTTGCTCATTGGTTTCACCAACACCACTCCGGCGCCAAACGGTCATATTTATCCGATGGTGCCTTATCGAGACTCTTCAACGCTGACATCTCGCTGGTATAAGCCGGACGGGGTAAATTTCTATCCGCTCTACAACTGGGGGATTTTACAGCGCATCCCCTTGGAGGATTTATAATGCACGGCATCAACTCAGGTAAAAATTATTATGGTTACCGCGATCCGGTTCCTTTCACTATCTGGACGCCGGAAAGTTTGTTCTCGGCACATAAGGCAAGGGTGACTGCCGGCGGCGGCATCATTCCGGACGAAGCCGGTTGCCTGGCTCGCTTCAGATTTATTGTTGATAACGGATTGCTCGACCGGATCGTAACCTGGATAAATCCGGCGTTTGGCGTGAAGAAAAATGCGAGCAACCAGATTGAAAAACTCTTTGCGCTGCGCGGTAGCGATTTTACCGCGCAGATGCAGAAGTCCGGCGCCGCGGTTCTTTATGATGACAGCGGGGCGGCGCCGGCGGCAGTGGTGCAAATCACCTCTTCAGGCGGTGGCTATCTGGTTTCAGAAAACGTGACCGTCCAGCGAGGTGACGCCTATCTCATCGGAGCTAAATTGTCTGACAAGAATCGCGCCGATGTCCTGGGGCTGACCGTTGGACAAAGCCTGAATAACCTGCCGTTGGCTTACGCGCGAACCATGATCCAGAATCAGCAAGCCATTACCGAGGCCTGGCGCTATGGTACGCGCGACAGCGATTGGAAAAACGGCAATCCGACAGGTGGCCCGGTGGGGGCAGCGCGCATGCCTTATGATGACTATATCCCGTCCGCCGGCTTGTTCGATGTCGTTCACGGCAAGGTTGATGGTTATGAGAGCGGCAAGCTGGTGAATTCGGCGGTTTCGACCACCGGTAAACTGGCCGATTTATCTGCGCAATCGGCCCCGATTTATGTCGGCGGTGGTTTTGCCGGAGGTGAGGTCGGCGCATGCTATGGCACCTTGCGCGAGGTTGTTTTCCTGCACACCGCAACCAAGGCCGACGCCAGCCTTATCTCGCGGCTTTAACTACTGACGCCACCCCCTGAAACGGCTAAAATATAACAAACAGCTGTTTCGGGGGTTCTATGTCACGCAATCTGAAAGTCATCTGCACCGAGTGCAACGCGCCGGCGATCATCAGCAAAACCAACCGGAAAACGGCCCAGTTTGCCGATCTTTACTGTCAGTGCACCGATGTGGAATGCGGTCACACTTTCGTGATGAATATGACGTTTTCTCACACCCTCAGCCCCAGCGCGCGAAGCGGGCGCGGCCTGGTCAAATCGCTGCTCAGTTTGCTGCGACCGGAAGATAAACAGATCGCCCTCGACTTGCTGCAGGGCCAGCCAGGATAAAAAGAAACCCGCCAATCGGCGGGTTTTTCATTTCTCATGGGTAGCCAGCAGCGCGGCCAGTATGGTGGTTCGCACAGCGGCAAAGGCGGGGATATAAGCAATGCCTTCGGAAAAGTTCATCTGTATGCCGCTCGAACTGGGAGCCTTTCTTTAAAGGCTAGATAGTCATAAACATGCCTTGTGAATGAAAGAAGGCATCCACAAACATCATCATGGTGAGTTGAGCGCATTGCTAATTTTAACATTGAATCGGGTTTGGGATTATCTTGAAGCTGTTTATAAACTGCATCGAACCCCAACATTCTTACCGATAAAAGCAAGGCGCTTTCGAAAGTTACAACACTATTAATCAGGCGTGAATGCACTGCAGCAATGATATTTTGGTTTTCCATGACTGCCTGTAAACACCTCTTATCTCCAGTCATGAATAGAGAACCCGGATTTTCCATACAGGAAGCCAAGAGTAACTGCTCACCGATATCGATGTTCGGAACCTTTCCAAGTTCCTGAAACAACTGTTCATTTGTTACCTCAGGTATTTCCTGAACTCGATCAAGAAAATCTGATACTTTTTGATACACCGTTTCATTACCGCATAACCGTAATGCTTTCTCAGGTTTTTTAGGTGATAGCAATTTAAATCGTGCAGAGGGACTAACATAAATATTATGTTCATTTTCACTAAGTATTTCTGGTAAATACCTAAGTAAATCACACTGCGCAAGTTTCAATATGACATCATTGTCTGATAAAACGATCACTACTTAAGCCCCGCAGAGTGCAGTCAGTAACTCCAAGTCATCATCGCTAATGGAATCAATATCTAAATCTTCCATAAGTAGGCTCTGAACAATTTCCTGATCCGCAGGATTACCTTTGCAAAGGTGCTTAAGGGCGTTGGTTGCGACCCCCCAATGCTTTAAGCCAAATCCATAGTTCAAAACGACATGCGTTGGATCTATGGAATGTTCTTCACCATATGATTTCGCAGCCCTAGCAAGACCTTCAGCGTTTAAATACCTTCCTTTGGGCACAATCCTTAACGCTTCTTTTCCTGCCAGAAGACCGAAGGCATAGCTATTTGCTTCGCCTTCCTGATCGGCAGTAGCTCCAGAATCAATTTTCCTATCAACAAACACGCCATCGGCGCTGGCTTTCAAATGGCCTTTGGCTATGTGACCTAGTTCGTGAGCGAGGTCAAAAAGCATGAATCCGTATTTTTTAGCTTGAGTTAGGATAATGACTGGTCGCCCTGAGCACATCAGCGCCATACCTGCCATTTTGCAGGCCTTCTGCGGAAAATTCTTGATGTAAACGACGGGAATCCCTGACATATGACAAAACCTAACCAGGGACGGTAGCGTCACGTATGGGGAAGTTTTAAGCAATTTTTTTCTTACAGAGGTCCAGTCCAAATCAACATCTGGATCGTAATCTATGCCGAAATTGCTTGATGCAATTCTGGCTGCTGAATAGGCGATTGCAGTTGCAATCGTCAGGTCATCTTCAGCTAGATCTACGCGATGCTTGAAGCGGTGGTGCCCATCAAAGCAGAAACTAACAGATCCTGAATCATCTTTGAGGCTTTCTGGGGCCAGACTAAAGATACGAGCAAGATGCAAGCTTGCGTACTGCTTGCCAGCTGGAGTTTCAGCCAAACTGTCATCCCACCATTCTGGTAACAGTGAGTTTATATAAGCCCGGTTAAAACCCGCATTGCTTATCTTTTCATATATCCGACTCATTGGCTTTTGAATAGTCATGAGAGCCTCCGAAGCATTCCACGCTGTAAGTAGCAGAAACCTTGTTTTTATAGTTATGACATAAAATCGCGCACACTATAAGCAGAAAACGGCAGAATTCATAATGTTTTCGGTCGTTTTCTTGGTGTGCTACTCCACGTTAGAACAGGTTATATAAGCTTAGTTCCGTGAAAATGCGGCCTCATCTTGTTGTTAGCAAATCCTAGTTATGACTGTGCTCGATGCTTTTTCAGCTCAAACACTCGGCTCATGATGGCGCTGCGTTTTTCCGCGTAGCTGGCCGGCGCCTTGCGGATGGTTCCATCGTCGCCAGCCCGCCAGCGCTTGCCGTTCAGTGACAACTCATCACCGCCGGCCAGCTTTTTCGCTTCCAGCTCGGTCAGTTCCAGGCCGATCGAAGCCGCGAAATCGGTTAGCCGCTCGAGATGCTGCGCCGATTTTTCGACACGTTGGTGCTGCGCGGGCTGCTTGCTTCGCGTTTTTTTCGCTTCTGCTATCAGGTATTCGTTGAAGGCCCGCCGTTCCCGGCGCGTCATCCCCTCAAAATCGCCCCCAGGCGGCCAGCTGGCACAGCCATTTGCATCTATATCAGGGGGCAAAAGGCCGGAATTACTGCCCTGTCTGTCTTCCTCCTGCTGCGTTCCGCGTACAGTTATTGACAGAACTCCGAGGGGCGGCGCTGCCGCCTGAAGGTCAACGACCAAAACCGGATCGGCGCCAGCTGGCACAATCTTGTAAGTGATTAGGCGTGTATAAACCGTCGCCTGAATGCCCGATAGCGGAGAATAAACACCGATGATTTTGCTGATGTCGTCGCCGTAATCGTTGCCGTTCTCGGTGGTTTCATAAGCAAGGCGCACGCGAAGATTGTGGCGCTCGACCAAAGGGCCGCCCTGGGCTTCGGTATATCCCACCCAGTCATTGCCATCCGCAGCAATGTGCGCAGGGGAAATTTGCGGATAAAGGAACAGATCGCGCCCGGGCATGCGGCGCAACTCGCGGTATACCGTGACCGGGGCACCGCCAATCTGCTGAAACTGACGGATGCGCCAGCGCGAAGCCCAGGCGTTCACGCGCTTGGCGATATCTTTCAGCGGTTCGCCGGTGTCGTGATCCAGTTCACCGTCCATGGCGTACCCGTCAATATTTTTCGAGATGTATTTCGCGATGTAGCCCGTGGCGGAGCCGAATTGCTCATCGATTGGCTTAACGCTGAAACGGTATTCGGCGGCGCCTGGCTCATCGCCATCAACCTGCAGCGCATAGCGCCGGAAGATGTCGCGTGCCTGCTCGATGTGCTCAGGCTTGATGAACAGCAACAAATGCCAGTGCGGGGTTTCATCGTGGTGCGGCTCGGTGACGCGGAAGCCGAACACGCGAATGCCGGCACGCTTCCACGATGCCCGTACCTTTGACCAGACCTTGCAAAGATAGCGCTGGGTTTCGCGCGGGCTGGCGCCGCGGTATTTGTTATTGCGGCGCCCGGTCTTGCTTTGCATCGCGTGATACTTCGACGGTGCTGTCAGGGTGTAAAACTCGCCAGCCAGATCGCGGGCCTTCGCCAAATCTTCAAAGCCGCGCATACGGTTCATTAACTCCGCGCGCTTAACCGCCGGATTGGCGACGCTGCCGTCTACCTTGTCGATGAGCGAAACACGCTCGCCGGTGTCCACGTCTTCGAGTTCCCGCGACTTCAAAAACTCGCGGTTGGCTTTCTTCTGGGCATGCCATTCTTTCAGGCACGGATCGCTGCAGTAGGGTGTCGCCTTATCGCTGACGTAGCCCGCGGCGATCATGAGGTGCTCGCGCCACTGGTCATGGAGGCGGCGCAAACGGCGCAACCACCATGCCGGTGATTCGAGGCGCGCGACGGCGCGCGTTGCATCTTCCGCGCTCAACTGCCCGCTGCAATATTGCTGCCAGCCCGGAGCGAACATATTCAGATGCTGAGTTAAGTAGCCGATGCGGCCATAGGCATAGATCACGGCGAAGGCCAGATCGTTAGCGGCGGCGGCCCAGTAATCGCAAAGGCGGACAAACTCACCTGTCATGCAGTCGGCCAGCCTATGCGCCAGGCGCTTAAGGTCTTTTTTCCCACTGTAAGGGATACGGAAAAAGTCATCGCGGAAAGGTATTAGCGCCGGCGGCACCTGGCCGATCTGGTACTGTTCATTAACTGCATCGATGCGCGGCAGGACGTGGCGCTCAAATGTATTGACCAGCCAGCCGTTAGCGGCCTTCATTCCCTTGCCCTGCTCGAGGCTGTTCAGGCGCTGGGTGTAATAGCGTCGGACATACTGGGGAAGAGCAGCCAGTCGCCGGCGTAGGCGACGCGGCGCGGGGTCGGCAACGCGGGACTGACCGGCAATATCGAACAGGGGAACGCGCACCGGTTCGCCGGCGTGATTGGTTGCACCGAATAACTGTATCGATGCCGGTTCGTCGGCGCGCTCGGTGACAATGGCGTCGCGCTTGGCGTTCCAGGAATACGCGTATTCAAAAGCAATCGTGCCGCTGCCCGGATAGGGTAGCGGCGAGGAAGGTTGGTGCCGTCCGCGTGCGTTGCTTGTCATTCCCTTTTACCTGGCGCTGCTGCCAGCATCGCGGCATAGATGTTGCCGAAGTTCACGCAGAAACTTTCGTCGGCGTTGAACGTGACATCGTCGCAGTTCATGGCGGCGGCGATCATGTCTTCGGTTGGCTCTACTGGCACAAACTGGTAATCGCCACCTCCAGTTTGAGCGAGTATTGCAGCGCGACAGGCATCCCATATTGTTTGAGGATCAGCGCCGCATTCAACAAATCCTTCGCACTCTGTGTAAATCACGTCAAAGACAGATTTCGGCACGGTTTTCGGTATTGCCAGGGTTGGCTTCGGTTGTGTGGTTTTGGTGCTCATGCGGATGCCTTCATAGTTGCGATTATCTCGCCAACGTCTGCGCGGCTGGCAGCTTTGGCGCTGACAGAGCGGCGGGCAGTGATCGAGGTGATAGCGAAATCGGCGTACAGTGCTTTTGCTGCGTCCGTCTCGCTGTTCGAGGCCACGACGTGGCGGCCCAGTTTGGCGGCGATACGGAGCATGCGCGCCAGCTTGCGCTGCTGCTCGTTGGTAAAGCCGTCAGTGTGATAGCTGGTAAAGCTGGCGGTGGCGCTGGCTGGGATGTACGGCGGATCGCAATAAATCACGTCGCCGGCGTTGGCCATCCTGATTGCCTCGGGGAAGCTGCAGCACAGGAAAATGGCTTTCTTGGCCTGCGCCTTTTCTGCGAAGGCTCTGATCTCGTCTTCTGGGAAGTAGGGCGCTTTTCGATGACCGAACGGCGAATTAAACTCGCCGCTCAGGTTGTAGCGGCAAACGCCGTTGAAAGTGTGGCGGTTCAGGTAAAGGAACTGCGCCGCACGGTAGATGAAATTGCTGTCACAGCGCAGATTGAAGTCAGCGCGCACGCCGTAATAGCCCTCCTGATCCGGGTGTGCGTTGAACAGATGGCGCGCTTCGCGGATCAGCACCTCAGGATGGTTTTTGGCGACGTTGTGGAAGTTGATCAGATCGCTGTTGATATCGCACAGCAGATAACTTTCATAGTCGGTATTGAGGAAAACAGCGCCGGAGCCGACGAACGGCTCAACCAAGCGCCTACCTTCCGGCAGGTGCTGGCGCAGTGTGTCGATAATGCGGGCTTTGCTGCCGAGCCATTTCAGGGCTGGGCGGTTCATAGGTCACCGCCTTCGACGCTGGAATCGACAATCTCGAATCCGATCAGCACCATGTCGGCATAAATTGCCCCGATGGTGTCGGGCGCAACCAAAGCATTGATGATGCCCACCATGCCTATGAGGTAGTAGCCATCATAAAAGCCAACCGATGTTTCTTTAGCCAATTTATCAGAGCAAAAGACACGGTTATTGACCAGTGCTGCAATCGCGGCGTGGTCTACCTGCAATAACCTGTTAAGGATATCGACAGCTTTCTGTGCCGTAATTCCGTGCGATGCGAGGCGATCACTTCCGGCCGCCATTGCCTTAATCACGCCGAGAGTGGTCAGGCAGTCTGAAAGGGCGCGATGCGGCGTTCCTTCAATAATGACGCCTTGCTGTTCTGCGGCGGATGTTAACTTCTGCCATTTGTACCCGCCGCGCTCGCTTTTCTGGCCGTAAAACTCGGCGTACTCATGCATGGCACATACGATCTGTGGCATTACGCTAATTTTCGGCGTTACTTTCCAGATGCGATCCGTTTGCTCAAGCAGACGGATATCATATTCAGCATTGTAAATCGCAATAGTTTTTCCACTGATTAAGCTGCACAGCTGAGGGCTGACCTCCGGCCATGTTGGGGCATCCTTTACCATTTCATCAGTGATTCCATGGATTGCGGTAGCTTCTGCCGGAATAGGTTTTGATGGCTTTACCAGCGTGTTCAGCAGCACTTTGCCGGTGGCGTCAATTACGGCTATCTCGATGATCTCTGCTTTATCATCAAGGCCCGTGGTTTCTGTATCCAAAACCAGACAATTTCTATTCAAACATTGCTGTGCTTGCTGTTGTGGTGTCATGGTATTTCTCCGATTCAATTAATCGTAATTACGCAATTCATGTGGAACGGATGCCACGCGATTAAAGGCGCGGCAGAATTTGCACCAGCGGTAAGTAATCCAGGCCAGCAGGCAAACCCACACAATTCCGGTGAATGCAGTGGCGGCGATAGCTAAAGGGATCAGCATGGCGTGACGTCTTGTGCTGTGGTGTCTGTCGGCGCCTTACGGGATGCAACCCAATGGCGCAGGCGGATCAGGATTTGCTCGCGCTGGTCGCCGTGCAGCTCCAGCTCGTCGAGACGGCGATCCAGCTGTTTCAGCAAGGCGAGACGCTCAGAGCGGCGTTCATTGCCGATAATTCCCGCGGCCAGATCGAGGCCGATAAAAGTCGGTTGATTTACGGTTTTGTCTGTCATGGCATTACCTTTTTTCAGGATGAAGAAACCCCGGCACATATAAATGCGCCCGCATTTTGTTCAGTTGGATTAATTACTGTTCAGGTGTGGTTAGTCGCAGTCACCGATATTTGAAAGCGTCGGCACTCGTCGCCCCAGGCGTTGCAATTCTTTAATGCCGCGGTAAACCGCGCGCCGTTCTTCTTTGCTCATTTCCTCAAACCTCATTGATATATGTTTGGCGGAAAGCTTCACCCGGCTATCAATATTGCCCAGGGTGCATACGGCTTTTTTCTGGCTATCCATCAACCCGTCATAAAAAACGGCTGTCGGGTTGACGCATTTTGCTGAGGCAAGAAGCTGCTTAGCGGTTGTCAGGAACTTGCCAACTGATTGCACTTGCTCTGTTGTCATGCCGCCCATAGTCACCTCGCATACTCTGACCCATCAAAAAGCGCACATGGTGACGCCCCGAAACGTGCGCTTTGTGTTGGGTGCCGGAGCCTATCCCGGCGCAAAGGCGGTTTATTCGGATGCTGCCTTGTTGTTCAGCGCTGGCCATGCCAGTGCAACCAGCGCGCCGACAAAGAACAGATCGCCAACGACCGAAAGCACATAACTGGTGAAGTCCACGGCCACAACCGTGAATGCCAGGATCAGCACACCAATCAGGCGCAGGTTGCCGAGCAGCGCGCGCATTACAGGTAATCTTCCACGCGCAGGCCCAGACGGCGGCCAACGTCTTCAAGAACTTTCTGTTCTTCCGGTTCGATCTCGCCGTCGGCCTCGGCAATCGTCAGCATGTTGACGAAGACCTCTTCGGCTTCGGTCGGGGTGTTTTTGATGTCTTCGATTTCGCGCAGAATGTTCATGCGGCCAACGCGGAAACCGGCTTCCAGCTGTTCAGTAAAGCGGGTGATCAGCGCGGTGATCTCGTTGCCGTAGTGACCCAGGCGCGGGTTAGAACGCAGCAGCTGATCCAGCTTGGCGGTTTCTTCTTTCTCGATCGTGCCGTCAGCTGCAGCAACCAGCAGACAGCCGCCGACGATGGCTTCCATCAGATCGCGGTTCTCCACCTTCTTCAGCTCAACTTTCGCCGCGGCGACTTTCTTACCAAATCCCAGAAATCCCATATTGTTACCCTCAGTTGTTGCCATGATTAGCAACCGCCTGCCTCTGCCGCACACGGTCACCCGTTAAAAACCCTCTATAAACTATGGGTTTAGAGAGGGCTTTCACCCTCAGGCGAAGATCCCCATCAGGCGGGCGAACCAGCGCGGACGGGGGCGCGACATAAACGGCTTACGCATGCCGGGTATGAACTGCACATCGGTGGCCTTAGGTTGGAAGTGGCGACCGTCTGGCAGTTCAAGCCAGCCGCGAGTGTGGCGGCGGTGGGTAATTTGCTGGCCTTGTGTCAGCATGGCGGCCAGTGATGGGCACTGTGCTGTGATCGTCATGGGTTAAGCCTCGATTGTTTCGGGGAAAAAGTCGGGTTGTTTGCCGTAGCGCTTCCAGTATTCGGCGGCATCGCGTAGCGAAACGGCTTCCTTGCTGGCAGAAAATGCAGCCGCCCCAGCCAGGCCCAACAGCAGATCGGCGGCCCACTCGATTTCAGTCTGTGAGTGTGGCGCCCTGCGAGTTATCTGCTGTTGGCGTAGCTCATACATGCGGAGCACGCGGTTAGCAGCGGCGTAGAATGGGGCGTTCATTGGAATGCCGTTGCATTTGCAATGTAATTACCGCTGGCCGCCAAACTATGCGCGTAGTAAGCAACCATGTTCACCTGCAGCAGTTCGCGGCGGCCTGGGGTAGTGCGCGGCATTAATGGCAGGTAATTACGGCGGGCATCACTTTGCACCTGCTCCAGTGGCATTTTGAAGAACTCAGCAAACTCCTTCAGGGTCATGCGTGGCTTGATGCCGTTTTTGGTGATGTATTCCAGAGCCATTTCGGTGGCACGATTTTCAGCTGTGGAGCGTCCAGCCAAACGTCCGCCATAAAGCTGTGATCTCGCTTGATTAACTTCATTTACCTTTCTTTGAGCTTGGCCTTTCATGCGTTATCCTCGGCAGATCAACCTAAATATATTTCGATTCACTTTAATCATCCTCAATTGAGGATGTGAAGGTGAGAATAATCTTCAGGAGAGGATGATGTCAAGCGGGTATGGCGAAAAACTTAAAGCCGTTCGTAATGCGGAGAAATTAACGCAGCCGGAGTTAGCGCAGCTAACAGGGGTTAGCCTGGGCGCGATTCGCAACTATGAGACAGGTCAGCGTGAAGTGGGGCTCGGGGTGCTAGATAAAATCATCAAGCATCCACAATTTGAGAAATACACTATGTGGCTTATGACTGGTAAGACGATGCCCGAAGTGGGGCAGATCTCTCCGGCTCTCTCCCCTGATGGGCAAAACAGCACATCCAACCACCAAAGCGGCCGGAAGGTTGGCTAACCGTCTATAAAATTTGGATAAGTTGGGGAAAGGGTGGCATTTGCGCCGAAAAGTGTTTTTGGCTTGAGGGGGAACTATGAGCATAAAGCCTACTGATACCGGTGAGTGGATGGTTGACGTTCGACCGCAGGGACGTGACGGCCCTCGCGTTCGTAAAAAGTTCCCGACCAAAAACGAAGCGCAGCAGTTTGAACGGTGGGTTATCGCAACCCAGCACAACAAGGGTTGGATGGATAAACCCAAAGATCGGCGGCCATTTTCAGAGCTGATTGATCTCTGGTGGGCGCACTACGGACAAACCCTGAAGGCTGGCCGCTGTACCTACCTGGCATTGATTGCTTTCGATGCGTATATGAAACACCCGCGAGCTGATCAGATTACGCATGAACTTTTCTCTGATTATCGGGCGGCCAGGCTCACGGAAGGGATTAGCCCACGAACCATTAACAACATGCAAATCCGCGTGAGTGGTGTGTTTACTGCGTTGGCAGCAGCTGGCAAGTTTCAGGGGGACAACCCTATGAAAGGGCTGAAGCGCGCGAAAACAAAACGCTCTCAAATGGCGTTCTTGACCAACGCCCAGATCGCTCAACTTTTGGATGAAACGCACCCGAATGATCTCCGCGCTGTTCGGCTTGCTCTTGCAACCGGTGCACGCTTCGGCGAGGTCGAAAGCCTGCTTGATGAACACATCATAAAAAATCGTGTTACATACGTGGACACAAAAAACGGGAAGGACAGAACAGTCCCTATCTCCCCGGAGTTGTTCAAAGACATCAAAGGTTCCATCATTGGGCGCCGAGTGTTTCCTAAGTTGAGCTACACGCGGGTGCGGCAGTTACTGAAAAAGTTGATCCCCGACTTGCCAAACGGGCAGGCGACGCACGTTTTTAGGCACACATTTGGTTCCCACTTTATGATGAACGGCGGCAATATTCTGGCCTTACAGAAGATTTTAGGACATGCCACGATTGAACAAACTATGACCTATGCGCACTTTGCACCTGACTACCTACTCGATGCCGTGCGATTCAACCCGCTGGAATATCACCAAGATGGTGGTGTCCACATTTTGCCAAAATTAGGTTGACCCTGATTGCGCTCGATTCGCTTTGATTCGTTTCGCTGATTTGTTGTTTTGATGTAATTGATTGATTTTAAAGTGATGATATTTGCTTTCGATGCCTTGTGCCCACAAGGAGATCAAAAAAAAGCCCGCAAGTCTGCGGGCAAAAGTTCCTTGTTACTTCTTCATTTGCGAGCGCTTCTCTGGGGGGGAAACGCCTGAAGACAGGCTACGCGAGACCGGCTTAAGATTCTGCGGCCAAACCGTTAAGAAAGTGAAAATCCAGGCGGCTGCTACGCTGATAGCAGAGGCCGGCAGGGTTAGGGCGGTGTCCATCGCCCTCGGTTTTGTAATACACTGACGGCAATCGCAAATAATGGGGAATGGTATGCAGGTTAACGATCGAGTGACGGTAAAAACAGACGGCGGCCCGCGGCGTGAAGGCATCATTTTGGCCGTAGAGGTGTTCAACGAAGGCACCATGTATCTGGTTTCTCTTGACGACTACCCGGCGGGCGTATGGTTTTTTAATGAAATCGACAGTCGTGACGGCACGTTTGTGGAGCCCTGTCGCGAGCATGGGCAGTAACGTCGGCTAATCTCATTAATTTGCTAATGAAATTGTCCGTTTTGAGATTATTTCATAGCGGTAAGATTCTTTTTATCGATGACAAAAAAATACCCGTTGCGCTAGCGGGGGATAACGCAGCAGGTATTCTTTTAAGGGCGCCAGCATCTGATATCCAGATGACATTATCACCAGGTATTTAACGGCTGGCAAAACAGAGTGGGGGCGTTCTCTGTGGTTTAACGGCTATTGACAAATATTCCACTGGTCAAGGTATCGGTCAAACGAACAACGTGGTAAATGATCTGCTTGTTGTGCGTCTTTATTTTCCGCTTGATGTTTCCTTTGTGGGAAGAGACCGTTTTGGCCTTTATTTGCATCTGGTCTGATATCTGGATGGTGCCTTGACCGGACATCCACATGCGTAACATGTTCGATTCGGTCTGGCTCAGCGTTACCGGCGTTTGATCCAGAGAGGATTTCTCCGCCCGTAGGGACGTTCTCTCGAGATAGTGACTAAGTAGCTGATTCATAGTCTCTGGTTTGATGGATTTTGACGATATGATGACGTTCTTGCGAACATATAAATAATCGTCGAAATGTACGTTGGTAATGGCCATGAAGATGAAGAATAACGTATCCGGGTGCAGTGAAATCACCCGTTTTATTCGCTCGGTGGCGTTCGCTTCGTGGATGAAGCAGTCCTCGTTAATAAACACCAGGCTGGGATTCAACTTGCTGCATTTTTCGTGCAGGCTGTCAATGTCCTCGATGGCATTAATATGGCGTTTCTTCACGCCATGCGAAGTCAGATAGTCGGTTAATCCCAATCTGGTATAGCTACATGAATCCATGATGATCGTTGGCATATCGCACCCCCACTTAAATCCGTTTTACTGCGGTAATATGAGAAAAAGCCTAAAAAGCCGAAAGGCAAAATGGAGCAATAATTCAGTGTAGCGAGTGTTCTATCAATAAACACGACGTCACTCAATGATATTTTCATACTAAACTTATTAATTGCATGAATCTATAAGTTTGGCTTAAGTCAGGGCGATCTGCTGTTCGTCCAGCTTCGGCATGTTGAGCCTGATTTGCGCTTGGCGCCCGAGCCTGTCTGCATTGCTTGCCGTGAATCTGTTCATCATGTCACGAAACAAAATTTTAGTTTGCTAGGAAAAGTCTTAAAAAAAATTCATGTGTCGTTTTTTTGAGGTCTTTTAGCGTGTTTCTTGAGCGGTGAAAAAACGCTCGCACTGAGTGCTTTGGATTTTTACATATAAAAATCATTATCTTGTGGTGTTTTTTGCTTTTCGCGCAAATGATAAGCACGCCTTTTTTTATCATAACAACAAACAGAAGTTAACATTCTGGCTGGAATGTGTAGCTTAATTGTTGCTATAAATCACCGTTTTACAATGAGTTATCTGGATATTTATTTCACATGAAATAGTTTTCGTGAATGTTTAACGGTGATTGAGTGATTTTTCTAAACTATCATCCTGCTGCCCGATCCCCGGGGAGGAATGGCAGGTCGGAGTTGTCTCTGGCCCGCGTTGGTTTTAACTTGCCTCTCCACCTTTCAAAAAACAGGATGCCGCGGTGAGACGGAATCAGTATGGGCAGCCGATAGGTGAAGCCCTCCCTCATTGGCAGCCGGCAGGCATGCCCGGCCACACGCCACTGCAAGGGCGGTTTTGCCGCCTGGAACCGCTTAACCTCGAGCGCTGGGGGGATGCGCTTTATCAGGCTTATCAAACCGCCGAGGACGATCGCGACTGGACCTATCTGTTTTGGGAACGCCCGCAGTCGCGCGCAGATTTCCAGCGTTATCTCCAGGCGCAGGCGTCCAGCGCAGACAGAAACACGATGGTGGTGATCGATCGGGCGAACGGGCGCGCGGTAGGAACCTGCGCTTTTTTGCGCATCGATCCCGCCAACGGCGTGGCCGAACTGGGCACCATCAACTGGTCGCCGCTGATGAAGCGCAGTGCGCTGGGCAGCGAGGCGATCTTCCTGATGCTGCGGCACCTGTTCGACGATCTTGGTTACCGGCGTTGCGAATGGAAATGCGATAGCCTCAATCTGCCTTCACGTCAGGCCGCCGAGCGCCTGGGGTTCCGCTATGAAGGCACGTTCCGCCAGGCCGTCGTCGTCAAAGGACGCACGCGCGACACCGACTGGCTGTCGATCGTCGACGGGGAATGGCCGGCGCGGCGCGCGGCGTTTGCCGCCTGGCTATCGCCGGATAACATCGGCGATGACGGGCGGCAAGCACGGCAATTGCAGGCCTTCCGACGCGAGTAATGCGCCGCGTGCATTAGGCCGCTTCCGCCAGGCAATGGCGCAGCGAGTCCAGCGCCAGTCTGATGTCCTGTTCCTCTGTCATCCAGTTGACCAGCGCGGCGCGGATCCCCGGCTGATGGTGATAGCTCGTTGGGGTGCAACGCACCACGCCGTGCCGGTTAAGGCGATCGAGAAAGCGATCGCGCGCCGCTTCGCTGTCGCCCTGCGGGTGACTGAGCGCGAAGCACACCACGTTCAAATTCACCGGCGCCAGCAGATGGAAGCCGTCGTCGGCCGCTAACGCCGCGCCCAGCGCCTGCGCCAATCGGACATTGCGCTCGACGATATCCCGTATGCCGCTGCGGCCATAGGCTTTCAGCGTCAGCCAAAGCGGCAGGGCGCGGAAGCGGCGCGAATTTTCCGGCGTCAGATGCAGATAGTTGTCCGGCCGCGGCGTCGGCGCTTCCAGGTAAGCCGAATGGTTCTGAAATACCTGCATCTGCAGATCCAGGTGGCGGGTAAATTGGATCGCGCTGTCATAAGGCACGTTCAGCCATTTGTGCGCATCGACGGTGATGGAATCGGCATGCTGCCAGCCCTCGAGCCTTGGGGCGTATAGCGGCGAGCAGGCCGCCACGCCGCCGAATGCCGCATCGACATGCAGCCAGAACGGGTAGCGCTCCCGCAGCGCCAGCAGACGCGGCAGATCGTCGAAAGCGACGGTGTTGACCGTGCCGGCGCTGGCCAGCACCAGCGTGGGACGGCCTGCGCCGGCGGCGAGCTGTCGCTCCAGCGCCGCCATATCCATGGCTTCTGAGTCCGGCAGGCTGGCGACGGTCGTCAGCGCGTCGCGGCCGATGCCGAGCATGCTGAGCGCCTTCACGCTGCTGGAATGCGGGTTGGCCGCCAGCACCTGGACGGGGCCGAGCGCCGCCAGGCCCTGTTGGGCGATATTCACGCCGTGCTGTTGCCCCAGCCACTGCCGGCCAATGGCCAGCCCGGCGAAATTGGCCATGGTGGCGCCGCTGACCAGGCTGCCGCTGAACGCTTCCGGCAGGCCCAGCAGGGATTTCAACTGCGTCACCGCGGCCAGCTCGATCGCCGCGGCGATCGTATCATGGCTGAGTTGGCTATTTTGGTCTGTCACGCTAACCAGCCAGTCTGCCGCGACCGCCGCCGGCGTGCCCCCGCCGGTGACGAAGCCAAAATAACGCGGGCCGGCGCTGGCGGAAATGCCCGCCTGATAACGTTGCCAAAAGTCATCCAGCGCCGCCAGGGCGCCTTCGCCGTTTTCCGCTAGCCGATCGTCACCGGGTTGCAGCTGCTGTTGCGCGAGCGGTGGGCAGACCGAGCGTTGCTGCAGCCCGGCCAGAAAATCTTCCGCCAACTGGCGGGTGTGGTCGAGGATCTGCGGAAACTGTGCAAGATCCTGTTGTAAACGTGGGTGCATGGCGGCTCCGAAAGCGTCAGGGATGATGGGGTAAACATAGAACATTTGCCTGCGGGCCAAAATCGATGAAAAATAGCCTTTTTGGCTAGTCTGGTTAACCAATGATGAATGAACGTCTCCCGCTGCATGTCTTGCCGACCTTTGCTATCGCCGCCAGGTTGGAGAATTTGCGCGCCACGGCGCAGCAGGTGCATTTGACGCATGGCGCGGTCAGTCAGCAAATTCAGCTGCTGGAGCAGGCGGTGGGCTACCCGCTGTTTGAACGGCGCGGGCGCGGTGTGCGCCTGAATGCCGCCGGGAAAGAGTTGCTGGCGGCGGTAGAGCCGGCGCTGCAGGCGCTGCAGCAGGGCGTCGCCCGCGCCCGGCGCTCGGCGGCGAGCCAGACGCTGCGCATCAGCGTGCTGCCGTCTTTTGCCCATTACTGGCTGTTGCCGCGGTTGCCGGCATTTCATGCAGCCTGCGCCGATATTGCGCTGGATATCGATGCCTCGCTGGCGTTGCAGGATCTGTCGCAGCGCGGGTTCGATGCGGCGATCCGCATCGGCAGCGGCCAGTGGGCGGGGCTGCAGGCGCAGCGCATCGCGTCGGGCGACGTGCTGCCGGTCGCCTCGCCGGATATGGCGCGGCAGTGGGGAACGGCATTCGAGAACGGCGGCGACATCCCCTTGCTGGAGCACGACGTCAGCCCGTGGCGCGACTGGTTCAATGCGCAAGGGCGCTCGCGGTGCGGGCGGCAACAGGCGGTGTTCAACGATGCCGGGTTGTTGATTCGCGCCGCGGAGCAGGGGTTCGGCATCGCGCTGGCGAAAAAGCTGCTGGTGCAGGATGCGATCGACGAGGGGCGGCTGGTGGCGCTGGCTGCGCCCTGTCGCCTGAGCGAGGACGACGTTTATCTGGTGTGGCCGCAGACCGCCGGGCTGACGCCGGCGGTCACACGCTTGCTGCAGTGGCTGCAGCAACAGTTGGCGGCGGTTTAACGGCGCAGCCACTCCGGCTGTGAGGTGCCGAGCGTGGTCGCCGGCAACGCCCATTGCAGCGCCGTACCCTGCAGGCTTAACGGGGCGCGCAGGCGTTGCGCGGCGCCCCAGTAAGTCAGTTCCGTTTCCGGGTTCTCGTCGGCGGTTCCGGCCGGCGTCAGCGGCTCCGGCCGATAATCTGCCGAACAGGGATGCGCCAGCAGCAGTTGCGCCGTGCGCGCCAGCGACAGCCGCGCGTGGTAGCCGGTGCCGCGGCTCAGGCGTTGCCCCATACCGGTCAGCACCGCCGCCGCCATCAAATAGCCGGTGGCGTGGTCCAGCGCCTGTACCGGCAGCGGTACCGGCAAACTGGCGCTGCGCCAAACCATGCCCGCCTCCGCCAGCCCGCAGCTCATCTGCACCAGGCTGTCGAAACCGCGCCGGGTGCGCCACGGTCCGCTCCAGCCGTAGGCATTCAGGCAGACGTCTATCAGACCCGGCGCCAGCGCGCGCCTTTCCTCCGCGCCATAGCCCAACTTCTCCAGCGCACCGGCACGGTAGCCGTGCACGATCACGTCTGCGTTCCTCAGCAGATGTTCAAACGTGTGGCGATCGTGCGCATTGGTCAGGTTGAGGCGCGCGCTGCGTTTGCCCAGCATTACCTCGTGCTCGACGCCGGGCTCATCCCAACCGTAGGGATCGATGCGCAGCACGTCGGCGCCCAAACCGGCGAGAAAACGGGTGGCGATCGGCCCGGCGAGAATACGCGTCAGATCCAGCACTCGCACGCCGTGCAGCGGCCGGGCGACGGGCAACGTCCAGCCCGGCAGCGGCGCTTCCGGCTGCAGCGAGGCGTGGATCAGCGGTTCGAGCGCCACGCTCTTGCCCTGAATATGTTGTCGCCACGCGGCCGCCGAGCGCATTTGGGCCGCGCAGCCGCCGGCTTCGATCACCGCTTCCTCCAGCTCGCTTTTTTTCCAGCCCAGCACGCGTTCCGCCAGCGCGCCTTTGTCCGGTGCCGGGCCCAGCACCTGTTCCACCGCCCGCCGATGGTGCGGTGCATTGGTGTGCAGGCGTATCCAGCCGTCCGCCGTCGCGTAGTCGCCGGCCAGGGCGTCCCAGGCGGCAGGCAGCGTCCAACCCAGCGGGCGCAGCGTCCAGCCGAACCAGAGCGAGGCCAGGCGTTGATCGATCCAGACCTGCGGCGCATCGGCTGCCTCGCGGCGAAGCAACTCGGCGCAGGCCAAACCGGCGGCGCTCCAGGCGGCGGTAGCCAATTCGGTCACGGGAAAAGCCGAGGGCAATGCGCCGGTACCGCTTACGGTTAACCGGTCGCAGGGCGCGGGGCGTTGCCCCAGGCTTTGCCAAATCTCGTCGAGCAGAGTGTGGATCAGAGGCGTCATCAGCCACTCCTTGCGGGTCGTCGGAAATATAGCCTAGCGTAGCTCATCGCCGGCGACCTTGCTAAGGCGCAACGTCGAACGTGCGGCCGTCGGCCAGTTTGGCGCGCAGGCTGTGGGCCGCTACGCCGGCGAACGGCCGCGCGCTGAAGTTGGCGGTCAGCGTCGACCCGTCGCTGAAGCTCGTCTGCTGCACCCAGCCGTCCCGATCGAGCCAGCGGAAGTCGGTCAGCGCTTTGTCCCAGAGGGCCTGATGCAACGGCCGGAAGGCGGCGTCGGCGCGTTTGATCGCCGGCAGGCGGGCCGCCAGGGTGGCGCGGCTCAGATGGAACATCGGCGCGGTGTTGTACAGCTGGCTGAGCAGACTGCGGGTGGTCTGAACGTCGCTGAACTTCAGATTGTCGTAATTCCAGTGGTGGCTGCTGACGATCGCATCGTGGAAAACGGCCTGGTACAGCGGCAGGCGATAGCGCGGATCGAATTCGACGGTGCGGTAGGGCTGCTTCACCTTGGCGGGGCGGAAGAAAAACGCCGGTTGGGCGTTGGGCCACCAGGCGCCGAGATAATAGGGCGAGGATTTATCCTGATTCATCTGCTTGTCGCCCCAGCCGAATCCCCAGGTTTCCATGCCGTGGGCGAACATCAGGCTGCGGGCGGTCACCGCATTGCCGTCCTCCGAGCCGAGCGGCAGCTTAAGGGTGGCGCTGAACCAGGCCAGCCGGGCGTTGCGCGCCTCGGCCATCTGCGCCGCGCCGGTCGGGTGGCCGGGCTGATAGTCGTCGGAGACCATGCCGGTGCCGTCCACGTCGAGGAACAGGCTGTTCAACCCGGCCAGTTGCACCAGCTCGCGCATGCGCCGTTGAGAATAGGGCAGGACGCAGCCCGGGTTGAGGTAGTAACCCTGTTTGCCGAAGCCGGGTTTCTTGCTGCCGTCGGCGCGCACGATGGCGCAACTTTCCCGCAGCGCCGTCGGCAGTTGCGCGGTGAGCCAGCTGTCGTTCACGCCGCGCGCAATGGCGGTATCGTAGGAGTCGTAGCTGGCGATCAGATAGCCGGCCGCTTTGGTGGCGGTTACCGCCTGCGGGTGCAGGAAGGCGGCGGTCCAGTTATCGGTGCCTAACCACAGGCGTGGCAAGCCGGCCTGGCGCAGCGCGTCGATCACCGGTTCGGCCAGCCCTTGCCCCCAACGGTCTGCCGGGGTTAGCCAGCGCCCCAGTTCCTGTTGCGCCCGCTCCTGAACCGCAGCGGCCTGGCGCTGCTGCGCCTGCAGAAAGTCGGCGTCATCCGGCGTGGCGCCCAGCGGAATTTGCGCCGTCAACGCCTGGTTAATGCCGTCGATCAGGGGCTGTTGCTGCCAGCCCTCCGGCGTTTTGCCCGCCAGCTGCAGCAGGAGCTTTCTGCTCTCGGCATCCATCCGCTGCCGCAGCGCTTCGGCGGCGGGAGAGGCGAGGTAGTGCAGCAACCCCGGCCAATCTTTGACATCTTCCGCCGCCAGCAGTTTGTCCCCCCACAGGTAGACATGGGTGGCGCCGATCAGCTTTTCGCCTTCGGGCGCCTGCTTTATCTTCTCGCGCAGGCTGCTGAACTGGCCGTTCTGTTGCAAATAGTCGCGATAGCGGCGGGCGCCGGACAGCGGCGTGTCACCGACGTGCAGCAGCACCTCGAATGCCTGTTGCTGATTGAAGCGGTTGAACTGATGCCCGGCGCGCATCTCCAGCTTTTCCTGCGCCGAGGCGAAGGTGACCCGGTTGCTGAACGGTGTCAACATCAGCCAGCTGTAGACCTTGCCCTGGTGCTGCTGGCCCCACAGCGGCAGCTTCAGATCCCAGTTGGTATCCAGCGGCGTCATTTCCGCCGTCAGGTAATGGCGCCAGACGGCGTTGTCGAGCGGAATGCGGCTGCCTTCGCCGATCGGCAACAGCAGCGTTTCTGTTTGTGGCGGCAGGCGATACCAGTTCAGAAGCTGTGGCCGGTCGCTGCTGAAGCTCAGGCGCAGATCGCCGCCTTCCAGACGGGCGCTAACCTTGACCGCGCTCTGCGGCCAGCGCCAGCTGGCGCGTTGTGGCGACGCGGTGAGATCTTCCACCTGTTGCGCGGGCTGCGCCAGATTGACCGGCACAGCGCCGGCGGCAATGCGCAGCGTGGCGGGATCGAGTTCAAACTGCGCGTCGCCTTGCTGCAGCAGCAGGGCATCGGCGGGATAGCTGACGAGCAGCGCGAGCGCGAGCGGGGAAAGCCGATGTTTCATCGGGGGCATCCTTGAAAGATGAAGGGGAGCAGTTTACCGATAAGCGCACTGCCGCCCAACGCTGTCGCTGCCGATTTGTGACATCGAAATATCATCGCGGTATTTCAGTTTATTTTTCGTTTAATAAATTAGCCTTTACTTCATTACCCGACGTCACTATACTCAGCCAAAATTTCAGTGGAGAAACCCAATTGGACAGTTGTAGTTGTAATAAAACAAATAAGGCAAGCTGACCAATTCTCTTCTGATTTGTTGCTTGCCGTTATTGGCGGGCAGCACCCCTCTCCAGTTATTCCTGAGCTGTGCACACCCGAATATAAAACGTTTCCTGAGGCCTGATGGTTTCAGGTGAATTGAGTTGGACGTTATTATGGTATTCTGCAGCCACAGCCTTTTCCCTCCAGGCACAGTACGCTGATTCGCTGATTTATTTTCGGCGCGATTTTGCGTGTGCTAAACAGCACATGATTTTATCTCCTGAGGTTAATTAAGGGGACAGTCATGGCTATGACTCCTTTCGTTTTAAATTTATTGCTGGCGATGTGCCTGGGCGCGGTAATTGGCGCCGAGCGCCAGTGGCGCCAACGCATGGCCGGCCTGCGCACCAATGCGTTGGTGGCGACCGGCGCGGCGGTCTTTATTCTCAGCTCCATGTCCACCGATCCGGCCAGCGCCGGCCGCGTGGCTGCGCAGATCGTATCCGGTATCGGCTTCCTCGGCGCCGGCGTTATCATGCGTGAAGGGCTGAACATTCGCGGCCTCAACACCGCCGCCACGCTGTGGTGTTCGGCGGGGATCGGCGTCCTGTGCGGCCTGGGCCAGCATTGGGATGCGGTGGTCGCCACGTTGGTGATCCTGTGCGCCAATATCCTGCTGCGCGAGGCCGCCCAGCGCATCAATCTGCAGCCGCACCAGCAGGCGACCGATCTGGAACTGTGCTATCGCATTCAGGTGACCTGTGGCGAGCAGGATGAAATTCTGGTGCGTACCCTCATTCTGCAGGCGCTGAACGGCGTCGCCTTGCGGCTGCAATCTTTGCGCAGCGCCGATATTTCCAGCCCGGGGCAATTGGAAGTGTGCGCGGAAATTACCGCCACGCCGGCCGCACAAAAAGAAATTGAGGGTATTGTCTGCCGCGTCAGCCTGGAAAAAAGCGTGAGCGCCGTTCGCTGGCGCGTTGCGTCTGAATTACCGGTCTGAGTAATGATATAAATATTTATTAACTTGATTATATGTTCGTGTTTATTCAGGTAGGCCTGAATAACGCGGGCATTAAGGAGGCGTTATGGACGATGACCCCGGAAGGGAAATGATTCTTGCGTGGCTGACAGGGTAATCACGCTATTCAGTCACGCTAATTAAAAAATTCCACTCTGCGCAGAGTCACCTGTTTATCGGGCGGGATATCCCTGTGCGCAGAACGAAAATAAGAGAATAGCGTTATGACTCAGATTAATGAAAGAACGCGTCGCCGTGATAAAGACGCGGTGACCTACGCCATTGCGGAAGAAGCGACCAACAGCATCGCCCAAACGCTGGCGAACCTGAAGTGCAACCGCAACGGTTTGACTCAGGACGACGCCGATGAGCGGCTGGAGCAGTTCGGCGCCAATCAGGTTGCCCACGACAAGGCGCCGCATGCCTTGATCCAGCTGATCAAGGCTTTCAACAACCCGTTTATCTTCGTGCTGATGGTGCTGGCTGCGATCAGTTTCTTTACCGATTATTGGCTGCCGCGCCAGAGCGGTGAAGAAACTGAACTCACCGGCGTCATTATCATTCTCATCATGGTCACGCTGAGCGGGCTGCTGCGTTTCTGGCAGGAATACCGCACCAACAAAGCGGCGGAAGCGCTGAAGTCGATGGTGCGCACCACCGCCACGGTGCTGCGCCGCAGCAGCTACAGCGCGCATCCGCTGACGCTGGAAGTGCCGATCCGCGAACTGGTGCCGGGGGATATCATTCAGCTCTCCGCCGGCGACATGGTGCCGGCCGACGTGCGCCTTATCGCCTCGCGCGATCTGTTCATCAGCCAGGCGATTTTGACCGGCGAAGCGATCCCTATCGAAAAATACGATGCCATGGGCAGCGTGGCGCAGAAGTCGAGCGAAGGGGAAGTGTCCAGCGAGAACGCGCTGCTTGAGCTCTCCAACGTCTGCCTGATGGGCACCAACGTCGCCAGCGGCACCGCCACGGCGGTGGTGGTAGCGACCGGCGGGCGCACCTACTTCGGCTCGTTGGCCAAGTCGATCGTCGGTTCGCGGGCGCAAACCGCGTTCGATCGCGGGGTGAACAGCGTCAGCTGGCTGCTGATTCGCTTCATGCTGGTGATGGTGCCGGTGGTGTTGCTGATCAACGGTTTCACCAAAGGCGACTGGAGCGAGGCGGCGCTGTTCGCACTGGCGGTGGCGGTCGGCCTGACGCCGGAAATGCTGCCGATGATCGTCAGCTCCAACCTGGCAAAAGGGGCGATCGCCATGTCGCGCCGCAAGGTGGTGGTGAAGCGCCTGAACGCCATTCAGAACTTCGGCGCCATGGACGTGCTCTGCACCGACAAGACCGGCACGCTGACCCAGGACCGCATCATTCTCGAGCACCATATCGACGTCAACGGCGCCAGGGATAACGAGGTGCTGCACCTGGCCTGGCTGAACAGCTTCCATCAGAGCGGCATGAAGAACCTGATGGATCAGGCGGTGATCCGCTTCGGGCGCGGCAAACCGGGGATCGAAGCCCTGGGGCGTTTCAGCAAGGTGGATGAGCTGCCGTTCGATTTCGTGCGCCGCCGCTTGTCGATCGTGGTGGCGGACGAAAATGGCAAGCAGCAGCTGATCTGTAAGGGCGCGGTAGAGGAGATGCTGGAGATCGCCACTCACGTGCGTGAAGGCGACAAGACGCTGGAACTGGACGACGCGCGCCGTGCGGCGCTGCAGGCGCTGGCCCGCGAGTATAACGAAGACGGTTTCCGCGTGCTGGTGCTGGCGACGCGCGAGCTGGATGCGCAACGCCCGGCCGACCCGCTGAGCGTGGCCGACGAGCGCGACATGGTGGTGCAAGGGTTGCTGACCTTCCTCGATCCGCCGAAGGAGAGCGCGCAGCAGGCGATCGCCGCACTGCAGGAAAACGGCGTGACGGTGAAGGTGCTGACCGGCGACAACCCGGTGATCACCTGCAAGATTTGCCGCGACGTCGGGCTGGAGCCGGGTGAACCGCTCTCCGGGCTGCAGATTGAACAGATGGATGATGAAACGCTGGCGCGCGAAGTGGAGCAGCGCACGGTCTTCACCAAGCTGACACCGCTGCAAAAATCGCGGGTGCTGAAAATGCTGCAGGCCAACGGCCATACCGTCGGCTTCCTCGGTGACGGCATCAACGATGCGCCGGCGCTGCGCGATGCCGACGTCGGCATTTCGGTCGACACCGGCACCGACATCGCCAAGGAGTCGGCGGACATCATCCTGTTGGAAAAGAACCTGATGGTGCTGGAAGAGGGGGTGATCAAAGGGCGCGAGACCTTCGGCAATATCATCAAGTACCTGAACATGACCGCCAGCTCCAACTTCGGCAACGTGTTCTCGGTGCTGGTGGCCAGCGCCTTCATTCCGTTCCTGCCGATGTTGGCGATCCACCTGTTGATTCAAAACCTGATGTACGATATTTCCCAGCTGTCGCTGCCGTGGGACAAGATGGACAAAGAGTTCCTGCGCAAGCCGCGCAAGTGGGACTCCAAAAACATCGGGCGCTTTATGCTGTGGATTGGGCCGACCTCGTCAATCTTCGATATCACGACGTATGCGCTGATGTGGTACGTGTTCGCCGCCAACAGCGTGGAACACCAGGCGCTGTTCCAGTCCGGCTGGTTCATTGAGGGGCTGCTGTCGCAAACGCTGGTGGTGCATATGCTGCGCACCCAGAAGATCCCGTTCATTCAGAGCACCGCGGCGCTGCCGGTGTTGCTGACCACCGGGTTGGTGATGGCGCTCGGGATCTACATTCCGTTCTCGCCGCTCGGCGCCCTGGTTGGCCTGCAGCCGCTGCCGTGGGAATACTTCCCGTGGTTGGCCGCTACGCTGGTCAGCTACTGCGTGGTCGCGCAGTTGATGAAGCGTTTCTACATCCGCCGCTTCGGCGAGTGGCTGTAAGCCGCTTCGGCACTCACTTCGGGGGCGAAATTCTTCGCCCCCGCTCCGCTACAGCAGTTTGTTGACCAGCAGGCCGAGCATGATGGTCAGCGTGAAGGAAAACAGCGTGCCGAGCAGCACATACTCGGTGCGCATCTTATCGTCGCTCTGGCGCAGATCGCCGAAACGGAAGATAGATTTAGCCGCCAGCAAAAAGCCGATCGCCGGGATTTGCCCCAGCAGCACAAAGGTCAGGATCAGCGTTCTCTCCAGATAGCCAATCTGTTTGCCCGCGCGCAGCAGCGAGTCGTTGTCGGCCTTGGCCGAAGGCGGCATTTGCGGCGTCCAGTGCGCCAGCAGTTGCCCGATCAGCAGGCTCATCGGCAGATAAATCAGGCTGTAGGCCACCAGCACCAGGCCGGTTTGCCAACGCCCCAGTTGCCGCCCCAGCGCGGCGAGCAGTTCACCGGCATTCGGCGTCAGCCCCAGCCACAGCAAGGCGATTACCGCCAGATGCAATCCCTGATCGAGCAGGAAACTGCGGGCCGGGCTCAGGCGGTTCATCGCGGTGACCTTCAGTAAATCGATCAGGTAGTGGCTGACGGCGATGATCAGCAGGCTGGCCAGCACCTGAAGTGAAGAAAGCCCGCCGTGCAGCAGGCCGAAACCGGCCACCACCCAGGCGGCCAGCACCCCGTGCAGCAACGCGTGCAACACCAGAAAACGTGAACGCGCGCGATGCTGGATTTTATCTTCCACCCAACTCAGCGGTTGCAGCGGAAAATCCGCCAGCAGATGGACGAGCAACAGCCAGGCCAGCAAAGGCGCATAGGTCAGATCCATAGTCAGACGATCCTGTTAATGGCGTGAATAAACCGCATGATTTCCTCGTAGGCCGCGCGTTTCAGCGCGGCGGAGACCGTGGAGGCGGCTTTTTGCAGCTGATCCGCCACGGCAGCGCCGCTGTCGGCGAACATTCTCGCCTGGACGATGCGCGCTTCGGTCTGCGACAGGCGGCCAATCACATGATCTAACATCGGCAGCAGATCGCTGACAATGGCGTTTGTCCGATCGTTGTCGGTTTTCAGAGCCAGCCGGCAATTTTTCGCCATGGCGTCCAACGCGCTGCCGGAGTTGATAAAGGCGCTGCCATAGCCGGCGGCGTCGGGCCGTTGGCTGCCCAGCCCGACGGCGACGCGCGCATCCCAGTGCGCGGCGCCCGTTGCCCGCAGCGCGAGGCGAATATACACCGCCAGCAGCAGCCCGTCCTCCGGGGCGGCCTGCGCCTGGAAGGCGTCGCCGCGAAAGATTTCCACCTGATGCAACCGCCCGTCGCGCCGCAGCCGATCGAGCAGGCTGTGCAGCTCATTGAGGTAGTTGACGGTGTCTGATCGGCGGGAATCGACCAGATCGCCGCTGATTACGCTGATTGGCGTCGGCATGACATGTTCCGATGTTTATAGAAGGATGACTATAAATTCGCACCTGGATACGAATATGTCAATAATTCGCCTTTGAATACGAATTTATCGGATTTTCGCCTGTGAGGACGAATTGAGGCAGGGTGAGGAGGGCAGTGAATGGCCGGGAATGCGCGGGCTTGTCAGGCTCGCCACCGGCGGCGTAGACGGAAAGTGGCCGGCAGCCGGCCGTTCAGAAGCTTTTAACCAGCACGTCACGCGGCATTTCACTGCCGTGTTTCAGCAGGTGCTCAAACGATCGCTCGCTGCTTTTCAGCTGCTGCAAAAATTCCTGCGGCGACAGATCGTGTTTTTTGCCGCTCATGTAAGCCAGCGCCAGTTCTTTTGCCTGATAGCGGGAGAAGTTGTACATGGTGTCCTCGATACGGTGAATGTCAGTGCTCACGATTGTAGCGAAAGAGCACATAATGAACAGCGGCTTTGGCGTATGGAATCGATAGCCGAAACTTAACTTGCCGGTTGCAACAGCTCATCGCACAGGCGCTTGATCACCTGAGCCTGCGGCAGGCCGTTGTGCAACATCTGGCGGATATGCTCCGAATCGCTGATGCCCTGGCGGACATGGCGCTCGACCGCCTGTAGCACGGCCCGATCCTCCCGTCGCTCGGCGAAACCGCTCAGCGCGTCGAGAGTGTGCAGGATATGGGCGGTCAGGCTGCTGCGACGCAGCGTCGTGGGATCGACGTATTCGGCGGCGAAACCGCTGCGATAGGCGTTGATCTTGTTGTAATTGGTGAAGGCATCGTATTCCGGCGCGATCGGCGTGCGGTGTTGCAACAGAAAATCAGCCAGCAGACGGCAGTAACCGACCAGCAGCACGGCATGCGTGAGGCGCAGCGGCGTATCGCAGATGCGGATTTCCACCGTGCCCAGCTCCGGTTTGGGCCGCGCATCCCAGTAAATATCCTTGATGCTTTCAATCACGCCGGCGGCGTTCAGCCGTTCGTAGTAGGCGTTGAATTCGCGCCAGCTGTAGATGTGTTCCAGGCATCCGTAGTTGGGGAAGGAATTCTGCGCGCTGAAACGGGAGCTGGCAAAGCGCGTATCGACGCCCTGGTACAGCGGTGACGATGCGCTGAGCGCGATCAGCTGCGGAAAGTAGGGCGTCAGCGCATGGCACAGGTACATCGCTTCGTCCCCGTCGTTGACGCCGAGGTGGATGTGTTGGCCGAACACGCAGGCCAGCTTGGAAAGATAGCCAAAGCGGCTGGCCAGCTGCCTGTAGCGCGCGTTGTCGCTGATGACCTGCTTGCGCCAGTCGTTGCTCAGATGGCGGCCGCCGCCGCAGACGTCACAGCCCAGGCGCTGCGCGCTGCGCCGGACGGTATGGGTCAGGGCGCGCAGCTCGGCGTGCAGCTCATCGAGATCGCGGTGCACCGAGCTGTTCAGCTCCACCATCGATTTGGTGAGCTCATGTTTGACGCGCCGGCGGTCGCCGACCGCGCTGACCACCCGGTCGGCCCGATCCGTAAGATCGTAGTGCTTGTCATCGACCAGCTGCAGCTCTATTTCGGTGCCGATGGAGAGCCTTTCCGAACGTTTGAATGTGAGCGGCATGGTGCCTCCTTCCTGCAAGAACAGCATAAAGATAAGTATATGCCTCGGCGAGGGGGACAACGTTTTGTGTTTTATATTTGTTTTTCCGAATATGAAAATGGTATCTTCATGAGCGATTTGTGGAGACGATAAGGTTAACGGGAGTGCGACATGACGTCATTGACGCCGCTGAAGCTGTTTAAAAACCTGTCGGACGAGACGCGTCTGACGCTGGTGCTGTTGCTGCGCCACGCCGGCGAGCTGTGCGTGTGCGAGTTGTCGGGCGCATTGGCGCTGCCGCAACCCAAAATCTCAAGGCATTTGGCGATGCTGCGTGAAAGCGGGCTGTTGCTCGATCGGCGCGATGGCAAGTGGATATATTATCGCCTGTCGCCGCATATGCCGGCTTGGGCGGCGGGGATTATTGAGCAGGCTTATCAGTGTCGGGCAGAACAGATGATGGAGTTGGGGCAACGCGCAGCGAAAGGCTGCCCGTAACGGTAAAAAATTTGCGCAAACACATACGAAAAATCGAATATGTAGATGTGAAGAGGCGGTGAGACGGCGATGATAGTGGCAGGAGCGATCTTTATTCTGACGTTGGCCTTGGTTATCTGGCAACCGAGAGGGCTGGGCATTGGCTGGAGCGCGGCGTTCGGCGCGGGATTGGCATTACTGAGCGGCGTGGTGCACGTCGGCGATATTCCCGTGGTGTGGCAGATAGTCTGGAATGCGACCGCGACCTTTATCGCCGTCATCATCATCAGCCTGCTGCTGGATGAGAGCGGCTTCTTTGCCTGGACTGCTCTGCACGTCGCGCGCTGGGGCAACGGCAAAGGCCGATGGCTGTTTACCTACATGCTGCTGCTGGGGGCCGTGGTGGCGGCGCTGTTTGCGAACGACGGCGCTGCGTTAATCCTTACGCCAATCGTGATCGCCATGCTGTCGGCGCTCGGCTTTCGCCCTGCGGCGGTACTGGCTTTCGTGATGGCGGCGGGCTTTATCGCCGATGCCGCCAGCCTGCCGCTGGTGGTGTCCAATCTGGTGAATATCGTTTCGGCGGATTTCTTCCGGCTGGGCTTTACGGAGTATGCGGCGGTGATGGTGCCGGTCAACCTTGCCGCAGTGGCGGCGACCCTGGTGATGTTGCATCTGTTCTTTCGCAAGGATATTCCGCGGCGCTACGCGTTGACGCGTTTACCGATACCCCAAGAAGCGATTCGCGATCGTGCGACTTTCCGAGCCGGCTGGGCGGTATTGGCGCTGTTGCTGATTGGCTTCTTCGCTCTGGAGCCGCTCGGCGTGCCGGTGAGTTTGGTCGCTGCCTGCGGCGCGCTGGTTCTGCTGGCGGTGGCGAAACGTGGGCGCGCGATCGACACCGGCAAAGTGCTGCGCGGGGCACCCTGGCAGATCGTGATTTTCTCGCTGGGCATGTATCTGGTGGTCTACGGGCTGCGCAATGCCGGCTTGACCGAGCTGCTTTCCGGCGTGTTGGACGCGCTGGCGCGGCAGGGGCTGTGGGCGGCGACGCTCGGCACCGGCTTCCTGAGCGCGTTTCTCTCTTCCGTCATGAATAATATGCCGACGGTGCTGGTGGGGGCGTTGTCAATCGACGGCAGCGGCGCGGAAGGCGTCATCAAGCAGGCGATGATTTACGCCAACGTCATCGGCAGCGATCTCGGCCCCAAAATCACCCCGATCGGCAGCCTGGCCACGTTGCTGTGGCTGCATGTGTTGGCAAGGAAGAACATCGTCATTACCTGGGGCTATTATTTTCGCGTGGGGCTGGTGATGACGCTGCCGATCCTGTTCGTCACCCTGGCCGCGCTGGCGCTGCGGCTGTCCGTTTGATCCTGATAGGAGAAACCGTCATGAGCAGTATCAAGATTTATCACAACCCGGCTTGCGGCACGTCGCGCAATACGTTGGCGCTGATCCGCAACAGCGGCGTTGAGCCGGAGGTGATTTTGTATCTGGAAACACCGCCCAGCCGTGAACGGTTGATTGCGCTGCTGGCCGAAATGGGGATGACGCCGCGCGCGCTGCTGCGTAAAAACGTCGAGCCTTACGCCGAGCTGAAACTGGATGAGACCGGCTGGAACGATGAGCAACTGATTGACTTCATGCTGCAACAGCCGATTTTGATCAATCGGCCCATTGTGGTGACACCGCTCGGCACGCGCCTGTGCCGGCCGTCGGAGGCGGTGTTGGATATTCTGCCGGATCCGCAGCGCGGGGCTTTCAGCAAAGAGGATGGGGAGCCGGTGATCGATGCGCAGGGCTGCAGGATAACCAAAGGTTGATCGCTGCGGCCCTGCGCCCAGGCAAAATCAGTGCAGTTCGGCGCCGCTGCGATCGGCCAGCGCTTCCAGCAGCGGGGCGGACGGCACGAAGAACAGGGTGCCGGTCACCGCGTGGCTGAAATCGAGCAGCCGATCGTAGTTGCCGGCCGGGCGGCCGATAAACATGTTTTCCAGCATCTGCTCGATCGGCTGCGGGGAGCGCGCATAGCCGATAAAGTAGGTGCCGAATTCGCGCAGGCCGGGGCGGCCGAACGGCATGTTGTCGCGCAGAATTTTCACCTCGTTGCCTTGCTCGTCGGTGATGGTGGTCAGCGAACTGTGCGATGACGACGGTTTGACCGCTTCATCCAGTTCGATGTTGGACTGCTTATGGCGGCCGATGATCTTCTCCTGCGTTTCCACGCTGAGCGAGTTCCAGCCCTGCATATCGTGCAGGTATTTTTGCACCAGCACATAGCTGCCGCCGCTGAACGCCGCGTCTTCGTCGCCGATCACCGTGTAGTCGAAGGCTTCGTGCCCCTCCGGGTTCTCCGTGCCGTCGACGAAGCCGATCATGGCGCGCTGATCGAAGTAACGGAAGCCGTGCACCTCTTCGACCACCGTCACGGCATCGCCGAGCTTGCCGACCAGCTGCGAGGCCAGTTCGAAACACAGATCCATTTCATCGGCGCGGATATGCAGCAGGATATCGCCGGGCGTGGCGACGGCGACGCGTTCCCCGCTGCCGATCGGGCTGAACGGATGCAGCTGGCGAGGGCGCGGGGCGCCAAACAGCGTATCCCAGGCTTCGGAGCCGAAGCCGCAAACGCAGGTGAGGTTGCCCGCCGGCGCGCGTTTGCCGACCGAACGCACCACGGCGGCGATGTCGCCGCACCAGGCGCGCACCGCCGCCAGATGGGCGGGAACGGGCGACAGAGTGGCGACGATGAAGATGGCATGGCGCGTTACCGGCGTGAATACGGCTTGCGGCGGATTGTTATTTGCATTCATTGCATTCGGCTCCAGTGTGTTCGGGTGAAATCGATCAGATCAAATTAAAGTGCTCGTCGGGTTTCATCGGCGGCGGCAGCGGGCTTTGGTCGTTCATTTCCAGTAGGTTGCGCTCGATGGTGTTGCAGATGGCGTTTAACGGCAGATGGTTGGCCGACACGCCGAACGGATCTTCCAGCTCTTCGGCCAGTGAGTCCCAGGATAAGAAGGTATAGGAAATGAACACCGAAACAAACGGTGTCATGTAATGCAGATCGGTCACCAGGGCAAAAGGCAACAGGCTGCAGAACAGGTAAACGGTGCGCTGCAGGATCAGGGTATAGGCGAACGGCACCGGCGTGCTGGCGAGCCGTTCACAGCCGCCGAGGGCGTGGGACAGCTCGCTCAGCTTGTTGTCGAGCAGCTCGAAGGTGATGTCGCTCAGCAGCCCCCGTCGGCGCAGCTTGCCGATCTCCTGGCCCAGCATCAGCAGGATGCGGTTGGTCGGCATCGGGCTGGCGATCACCTCCGCCAGCTCTTTGCTGCTGAGGTTGTGGTACAGATCGGCGGTCGGATCGGTGGCGCGCAGCTGATGCTTCAGGCTCCAGCTGAAGGCGATCAGCAGCTTGGCGACCTTCTGGTGCACCGCCGGTTCGTCCGGCAGCAGGCTTTTTATCTGGCGCAGCAGGGATCGCTCGGTAATCAGCAGCGAGCCCCACAGGTTGCGCGCTTCGACAAAGCGGCTGTAGCCGGCGTTATTGCGAAAGCCGAGAAAAATGGCGATGGCGATGCCCAGCAGGCTGAACGGCGCGATGGTCAAATGCACGCCGAGCTGTTCGTACCATTGATAGCTGATCACCGCCACTATCGACATCAGCACGTTCAGCGACAGGCGAAAGGTGATCTTTGACAGCACGGAACCGTGCCAGGCGAACAGGCGAAAAAACCAGTTCTGGTTCGGGCGAATTATCATGACGTGGGTGCTTCCTGGTGTCCTGCTATTGAGAATAGTCGATTCTTATCCGGCGGCGTTAGGCCACCGTCGTCGATTGCCAGAGCCGCTGCGGGTGCGTATAGACGGTGGCGCGCCCTGGCTTGCTGAAGCCCACCAGCGTCAGGTTGCTGCGCTCGGCCACTTCCACCGCCAGGCGGGTGGCGGCGGAAACGGCGAACAGGATCTCGACGCCGCACATGGCGGATTTTTGCACCATTTCATAGCTGGCGCGGCTCGACACCAGCGCCGCCCCTTGCAGCCACGCCTGTTGGCTGCGGTAGCCCAGCAGCTTGTCGAGCGCCACGTGGCGGCCGACGTCTTCACACCCGCCGCTGAGCGCGCCATCTGGCTGGATCCAGGCCGCCGCGTGGGTGCAGCCGGTCAGTTTCCCCACCGTTTGCACCTCCTGCAGCTGCGCCAACGCCCGGTCGAGCAGGGCCAAATCGAAGCGTTGCGTGAAGGGCAGCGGCGCGATGGGCTGGGCGACCTCCTGCAGTTGCTCCACCCCGCACACGCCGCAGCCGGTGCGGCCGGCCAGGCTGCGGCGCTTCTCTTTCAGCTGCATAAAACGGCGGCTCGAGAGTTCCACATGCACTTCAATGCCGTTGCAGGCCGGCTGTTGGCGGATGTCGTAGATATCGTCGGGGGAGGCGATGATGCCTTCGGACAGCGAAAAACCGATGGCGAAGGCCGCCAGATCTTTCGGCGTCGCCATCATCACCACGTGGGAAATGCCGTTGTACACCAGGGCGACCGGCACTTCTTCCGCCAGCCAATCCTGTTGCGCCTGGGCCAGATCGTTGCGCTGCCAGACCGCGTGGCGCGACAGGCATTCCTGTTTGATATCGTCGGTTTCTGCGAGGAGCAGGTGCTTGTTCATAACGTTCTCGTGACCGTCGGTGACGAGGCGCCGACGGGGATGAATTCTTATTAGCAGGTGTGGGGATTATACAGGATTCTGATCCCGCTCGCGCAGGGAATGACGTCTGCCGGCGCCCCCTGCAGGTTATCCACAGTTTTAGTGGATAACGTGTGTGCAAGGGGCGGTGAAACGCTTAGCAGGCGTAAAAAAAAATCGCTCAGAAAATTATTATATTACGCGGCAAAGCGCGATCTGCAGGGGGATTGGAGGTTGCACGCGTTCGCGTTTTGTTTATGCTTTACTGTATAAATATACAGTTTGGTTATGATTATGCTGAGCAATTCAAGGTTGTATGCTTTTTCACCAGGTGAACCCCTGACGTTACCGCTGTTTGCCGATCGCGTGGCCTGCGGCTTTCCTTCCCCGGCGCAGGACTATGTCGAGAGCAGGCTGGACATCGGCAAGCTGCTGGTACGGCACCCCAACGCCACTTACTTCGTGCGCGCCAGCGGCGAGATGGAGCGTGCAGGATGGATCAGGCACTACCGACAGATTAAGAAACTGAGCATCCGAGAAACAGCAGACGCGACAGGCTACAGTACTTCCCAAGTTTGTCGCATTCAGGCCTTCTATAAAGAAGTTGAGACTGATTAAAAAGCAGCCTTAATGTACAATAATTTTCGATATCCAAACTGACCCCATGAACAATCAATGAGTAGAGGTGAAAGATGATTTCATACAAAAAAACCATACCTGCTCTTGTCATATTCGCTTTATCTAATGCTGTGGCATATGCGAATGATTTCGACAAATCAAATGAAGCGATGGCAATTTCAGCAATAGGTTTTTCTGGCTCAAATGCTCGTGTTGCACATGATGTTTGTGGGGCAACCAATGAGAAAATTGATAAATATAAAAAACAAATAAAAGACTCATTAACTAGAACATTAAAGTATGAACAGTCAGGATTCGATACGCATTGGGATAATGGTTGGAAAAATGCTGATTTTTTGGTTAAGTCATTAAGTAATGATGAAGCCTATAAAAAAGAATATTGCCGAGAGGTTTTAGATGGAATTAATAATCCTGAAATGAATTAAGGATTATTCCTTATTCGGGGTTCTACGCCGGAACCCCAGATTTTTCCGTCCGCTAAAATTATCCCCGGTTGAGCAGCTTTATACCGTCAGCTCGCAGTGGACCATCAGGGGAAATGTGGCGGTACAGCGTTTGTCGGGTTATCCCAAGCTCCTGGCATAACGTACTGACTTTCGTCTCTGGCCGTCCCATTGATGCCATTGCCAGTCGCAATTTTATTGGCGTCATTTTGTAAGGCCGTCCGCCGTTCCTCCCGTGAGGCAAGGCCTGCCGCTGTTCTTTGCGGCGCTGTACGCAGCAGAGACCGACGGCCGCGCGCGACACCCGCTTAGTCCCGCCCTCTGGTCAAATGCAGGCTGACGTGTACAGCCTGCAGGCAGAGGATTTCGTCTGGCAACCGGTATCGCCCGCCGTCGGCGCCGTTCGCAATGACAATCCCTCACTCATCCTGCCCATCGATACGCCAACGGTCTGAGTGCCGCATTATCCACAGTTTTGGTGGGTATCATGTGTGTAAACACACGCGAAGAACGCCAAAAGCTGCAGGAAAAATCACTCAGAAAATTATTATATTACGCGGGAAAGCGTGATCCGCAGGGGGATTGGGGGTTGCACGCGTTCGCGTTTTGTTTATGCTTAACTGTATAAATATACAGTTTGGTTATGATTATGCTGAGCAATTCAAGGTTGTATGCTTTTTCACCAGGTGAACCCCTGACGTTACCGCTGTTTGCCGATCGCGTGGCCTGCGGCTTTCCTTCCCCGGCGCAGGACTATGTCGAGAGCAGGCTGGATATCGGCAAGCTGCTGGTACGGCACCCCAACGCCACCTATTTCGTGCGCGCCAGCGGCGAGTCGATGATCGACGGCAATATCCAGGATGGCGATCTGCTGATCGTCGACAGCGCCCTGACGCCGGAGCACGGCAATATCGTGATCGCCGCGGTGGACGGGGAATTCACCGTCAAAAAGCTGCAACGCCACCCCGACGTGCGGCTGTTGCCGATGAATCCCGCCTACGCGCCGATCGTGTTCGACGATGAGGCGCAGCTGGAGATCTTCGGCGTGGTGACCTTTATCGTCTACGCGGCGCGGTGACTTCGGCCCTTTTTTTCATTTTTTTCTGCCCGATCTTTTCGTTGGCGTGACCTCTCTACTGAGTTTCCAGTTCAATACACTCAGGGGAATCCTTCATGGCCATAAAAAACAAGAACGGCGCAGGGCGTACGTTCACATCAGCCAAACGCATTACCGGGAAACGCGTCGCTATCGGGATAGGATGCGCACTATCGGGCATGCTCACCTCCGCGATGGCGGCGCCCGATGCGTCGGCACCACCCTCGGCGGTCGAACAGCCCGCTATCCTTTCCTTCGCCATTCCCGCCGGTGATCTGGCGCCCGCCTTGCAGACGGCGGCCGCTAAGGCCGGCGTGATAGTGATTTTCACGCCCGAACAGACGCGTGGAAAAAGCACCGCGGGCCTGCAGGGACATTACCGCCTCACCGACGCGTTCAATACGCTGTTGGCGGGCAGCGGATTGCGCGCTCAGCAAACCGCACAGGGATATCGGTTGGTCGACGCCGGGCCGGTTCAGCCTTTGACGATACCGGAACTGTCGGTGGTCGGCGGTTTGTCCGACAGCGTCGCCGCCGGCCGTTCGGTACTGGATAAAGAAGACATCGAACGCGTACAGGCCGATAACATCGCCAGTTTGCTTGATCGCTTGCCCGGCGTAGGGATGGCGGGATCGCCGCGCCCGGGTGGCCAAAGCCTGAATATCTGGGGCATGGGCGACATGGAAGATGTGAAGGTGGTGCTGGACGGGGCGCCGAAGGGATTTGAGAAATATCGGCAGGGTTCGGTATTTATTGAACCCGAATTGCTGAAAAAGGTTGAGGTCGATAAGGGGCCGCACAATCTGTTGAACGGCAATGGCGGCTTTGGCGGAACCATTACGCTGGAGACCAAAGATGCCGGGGATATGCTGCTGCCGGGCGAAGATTTTGGCGGCTTGCTGAAATACAGCTACCACACCAACGATCGCCAGGGCATTTACAGCGGCGCGTTGTACGGCCGTACGCCGGAAGGATTCGCCGACGGTTTGATCTACATGAGCAAGCGTGACGGCGGCAACCTGAAGCGGCCGGACGGCACGCGCTTTGCCTATTCCGCCAACGATCAGGCTTCCTACCTGTTAAAAACCAATATTTATCTGAGCGAGGCGCAAACGCTGACGCTATCGGCGATGCGCTCCGATTCCGATGGCTGGCAGCCTTTTGCCGCCAAGCGGGACGATATCGCCGCGCCCAGCCAGGCGGATATCGATAAATATGGCCGGGAAGAAGCGTGGCGCCGCATTCTGGTGTATCGCGACCAGACGGACACCAATTACTCGGTGAAATGGAATCTGGCGCCGGAAGCGCAGCCGTTGCTGAATCTGACGCTGTCTTATGCCTATTCGAAGACAGAACAGCATGACAAGCGGCCGGATTCCGCGTCAAAGTTCAGCTATCTCGGTACGTTGGGCAATGAAAGCTGGGTGAACTATACCGATCGGCAGTTTGACGTCAGCAATGAAAGCCGTTTCGCCAGCGGGCCGCTGGAACACAAGCTGTTGCTCGGCGCGCGTTGGCATAAACATCAGCGCGATACCCTGATGTATTACCCCTCGCAGGTGAAAAACGCCAGTTACAACTACGGCTATTTCCAGCCGTATTACATGCCGGCGGGCGAACAGGAAACCCGCAGCGTTTATCTGCAGGATGCGGTCAGCTTCGGCAGCCTGACCGTGACGCCGGGCGTGCGTTACGATCATGTGACCAATACCGGGCAACCGAACCGGGCACCGCGCTATAACGACAGCGATCCGCTCGTGGGCCATGATTACAGCAGCGTGACCTATACCGGCTGGTCGCCGCATTTGGGCGTGATGTGGAAAGCGACGTCGAATCTGTCCCTGTTTGCCGACGTTAGCCGCACCTGGCGCGCCCCGGTGATCGACGAACAGTACGAAGTGCAATACGCCACTTCCAGCGTGCCCGGCACCAGCCGTGGCCTGCAGGTGGAACGCATGACGGGCGTGCGCCTTGGCGCGGTGCTGGACTTCAACGATGTGTTGATGGCGCGAGACAGCCTGCAGATCCGCACTACGCTGTTCCGCAATCGCGGCAAGGACGAGATTTTCTATCGTCGCGGCGTAGTGTGCGACGCCGCACGGCATGGGGGCCAATGTGGGCAACCGTTGTCGAACTATCGCAACTTGCCGGGCTATACCATTGAGGGCGTGGAGCTCGAATCGTTTTATGACAGCGAAAGCCTGTTCGGCAGCCTGTCGTTCTCCTCGATTCGCGGCAAACGCGACGCTTCACCGCGCGATCCGTGGGGCAACGAAACCTGGATTGCCGAAATTCCACCCGTTACGGCACACGCGATGCTGGGCATGAAAGTGCCGCAGTGGGACATGGCCTTCGGCTGGACCGGCGATTTTGTGCGTAAACAGGATCGTTCACCGGCCGACGGCGATCCAATGGCCGTTGTCTGGGCGCTGCCGAAAACGTCGGGTTATGCATTGCACGGCCTGTTCGCCTCGTGGCAGCCTAGCGGTTTGCAGGGCTTCGAAGCTCGCGTCGCGGTGGACAACCTGTTCAACCGCGATTATTACCCTTACCTGGGCGAATCGGTGTCCGGCGTAGGGCGCAACATCAAGTTTAGCGTTAGCCAACGTTTCTGAATATCCTGCTGACAGGGGCCATTTTGGCCCCTTTTCACGTTTTCTCTCCCGTATTTCCCTACTTTTTCGCCGTTTATAAATCATCAGCAATCGCTTGACACAGAAGTTACAATTTTAAAATAATAATAATTATCATTTTCAATCTCATTATCAATTGGTGTCACCGAATGGCAAGGAAAGAGGCCACGGCAGCCAACGGGTTTGCTCAACAGCTTTACCTTGAGCACCACAGTTGGCTATGCCATTGGCTGAGACAGAAGGTCGGGTGCGCGCATCACGCCGAAGACCTGGCGCAGGATACGTTCATCAGTATTTTACTGAGTCCGCAGTTGCTTGCCATTCGGCAACCACGCCCCTTCCTGGCGACCGTGGCGCGCCGGCTGGTGGCGAATTATTACCGACGTAAAACAATCGAAGAGAGCTATCTGCAGGCCTTGAGCGAGCTGCCGGCGATCGAGGCGCCCTCGCCGGAGGTCCGTCAACAAACCCTCGAAATGCTCGAACAGTTGGATCAGGCGTTGGACGGATTGCCGGCGCACGTTCGCGAGGCTTTCCTGTTGGCGCACCTGCAGGGCATGCGTTATTGCGACATCGCTGAACGTTTGCGGGTGTCGACCAGTTCGGTAAAACAATATCTGCAGCGCGCCAATTTGCACTGTTTCTTTGCATTGGCGGCGTAACGGCAGGTGCGGAACCCATGATGGAATCGGATATCGATCGGCAGAGCGCGCGTGAGGCCGCCGCCTGGTTAACCCAGCTGATGTCGGAAGAGGCAAGCGACGCGGATAGGGAAAACTGGCGGCGTTGGTATCAGGCGAAACCGGAAAATGAACGCGCCTGGCGGCATATCGCCGCGTTTTCATCCCGTTTTTCTCTGCTTAACGGGGCGGCGGCGCAGCGTAGTCTGTCGCAGTTGCCAAACCCGCAACGCCGCCGGTTGCTGAGAAGCCTGGCGGCCATCGGCGTGGTAGGGTCGGTTGGCATCGGTTCTGGCGCGCTGCCATGGCGCCCCTGGCTGGCGGATTACCGCACGGCGGTGGGGGAGCAGCAAACCGTCGCGTTGGCGGATGGCGCGCAGTTGATGCTGAACACGCAAACGGCGGTTAACGTCAGCCTTCAGCAGGCCGCATTGCTGGAAGGTGAAATGATGGTGAATCTGCCGCCGGAAAGCGGCGCGTTGACGGTGAGGCTGCCGCAGGGCGAGATCGTGGCGCAGGCTGCTCGCTTCAGCGTTCGCCTGTGGGAAACCTACAGTGATATCGCCGTTTATCTTGGCCGGGTCACGATCCTTTCGCCGGCGCATCGGAACGCGGTGCTCAACGCCGGTCAGGGCGGCAGATTAAGCCGGCAAGGCATTGGCGATCCGTACCGCGTGACGCAAGAGCCCGGTTGGCGGCAAGGCATGCTGTTGGCCGACAACATGCGGCTGGACGACTTCCTGATGGAGCTGGGGCGTTATCGTCAGGGCGTTATTCGCTGCCGGCCGGAGGTCGCCGGCCTGCGGCTCTCCGGCGCGTTCCCGCTGGCTGACCCCGAGCGCGTCATTGCGGCTCTGCCCGGTGCGCTGCCGGTTAGGGTAAATATGCTGTCAAAATACTTCATTACCGTGTCATAAAGTTTTTTACTCTGCCATTAGGGTATTTCCTTTTCGTTTGGTCTGTTCTTTCTCGTTCCCTGCCCGGTGCCGCGTGCCTAAACGACCTTTCTGACATACCCCGACCGCCGTTGACCGCTGCGTACGTTGGTCTGTTTCACGCTTAACCTGAGTATCGTTTTCCATGTTGAATCACAACGTATTACCTGCCGATTTATCTTTACCGCCTACAGGCGGGCGATTGCGCTGGGCTACCGCCAATGTGTTGGCGTTGGGTCTGCATGGTGCGTTGTTGTTTGGCCTTGGTTATCACCTGGTGCCACCGTTGCTGCCCGCGGCGCAACCGATGGTGTTGATGATGGTTGCCGAGCAGGCGGAATCGATCCCCAACGCAGAGCCGATGCCAACCGGCGTGCGCCAGGTGCAGGCGGTGGCGCAACGGCAGGCCAACCGGGAACCGGAGGCGGCGATGCCTCCGCTGATTCATGCGCCGCGTGCGACGGAGCAGCAGAGCAAGGCCAAAGGGCAACGGAACGACCCCATCAGACCGAAGACGGAACTGCCGCGTCCAAGGCAAAAGGAACAGGAAAAAATAGCGTCTGCAAGCTCAATAGCATCAAGCACCAGCGCGCCGCCGTCTCTGGATGGAAAGCGTGTTGCCGCGCCGCAAACCAGCGTGGCGTCGCAGCCGAGCCAGGATGCCTCGGTCTGGAGCGGCCTGCTGTTGGCGCATTTGAGCCGTTTCAAACGCTACCCGGCCCTGGCGGTACGCCAGCAGCGCCAGGGCATTGTTCAGGTTGCCGTGACGTTGGATCGGCAGGGGAACGTGCTGGGTGTGAAGCTATTGCGATCGAGTGGGGTTGCTTCGCTCGACCGGGAGGCGCTTCAGTTACCGCAGCGCGCTTCTCCACTGCCCGCGCCCGGCAACGAGATCGCAGCGGGGCAGGCGGAATTCAGCGTGACCATTCCGATTCGTTTCGATCTGCGTGAAGTTCGCCGTTAATGAAAAACTCGGCTCCAGGTAAACGGAGGCTGAGTTAAAAGCCAAAGCGCATCAAACGGATAGCAGCGATGGGGTGGTTTCTACTTGATCGTCACCAGAAAAATACAAATACTGTATGCACGAACAGTAATTTGGTGCCATTATGAATAACAACCCACTGACGATGACGCCGGCCTGTCTTCTGACGATGAAAGGTCAGTAACCATGTTCGCCCTGGTAGACGTCAACAGCTTCTACGCTTCCTGCGAGACCATCTTTCGGCCCGATCTGCGCGGGCGGCCGGTGATCGTGCTGTCCAACAACGACGGCTGCGTGATCGCCCGCAGCGCCGAGGCGAAGGCGCTGGGCGTGCCGATGGGCGCGCCTTATTTCAAAATTAAAGAGGAGATGCGCCGCCGTAACGTCGCGGTGTTCTCCTCCAACTACGCGCTGTACGCCGATATGTCCCGCCGGGTGATGGATACGCTGGAAGAGATGGCGCCGGCGGTGGAGATCTACTCGCTGGACGAAGCCTTTCTGCGGCTGGACGGCGTGGCGCACTGCGAAGCGCTGGAGCAGTTCGGCCGGCGGGTGCGCGATCGCATCCGGCGCGAGCTGCATTTAACGGTCGGGGTCGGCATTGCGCCGAGCAAAACGCTGGCCAAACTGGCCAACTTCGCCGCCAAGAAATGGCGTGGCACCGGCGGCGTGGTGGATTTATCCGATCCGGCGCGCCAGCGCAAGCTGCTGGCGCTGATCCCGGTGGAAGAGGTATGGGGCGTGGGGCGCCGCCTGACTCGCCAGCTGCAGGCGATGGGTATTCACACCGCGCTGCAGTTGGCGGACTGCGATACCCGACTGGCGCGTAAAACCTTCAGTGTGGTGCTGGAGCGCACGATACGCGAGCTGCGCGGCGAATCGTGCCTGCGGTGGGAAGATGAGGCGGCCGCCAAAGAGCAGATCATCTGCTCCCGCTCGTTCGGCCAGCGGCTGACGCATTACCCGCACATGCGCGAGGCCATCTGCAGCTACGCCGAACGCGCCGCCGAAAAGCTGCGGCAGGAAAAGCGCTATTGCCGCAACGTGTCGGTGTTTATCAAAACCAGCCCGCATTCGGCGGGCGAGGGGTATTACAGCAATATGGGCACCGCCCGGCTGCAAACGCCGAGCAACGACAGCCGCGACATCATCGCCATGGCGGTGCGCGCGCTGGAAAGCATCTGGCAGGAAGGGCGGCGTTATCTGAAGGGCGGCGTGGTGCTGGGGGATTTCAGCGCCGCCGCCATGGCGCAGATCGATCTGTTCGACGACTGCCCGCCGCGTCGCAACAGCGAGCGGCTGATGGCGACCCTCGATCGCCTGAATCAGGAGGGGCGCGGGCGCGTGTGGTTCGCCGGGCAGGGGATCGTCAAGCCGTGGCAAATGAAGCGCGAAATGCTGTCGCCGGCCTACACCACCCGGCTGGCGGATATTCCGGTGGTGCGGCTGTCGCCGCGAAACTCACGCCGGTAGCGCGAGGGCGAGGTGTTCAGTTGCTTAAGAAAGTGACGCCGCAATGAGGTGGTAGAGGGAAAGCCGACCTTTTCCGCGATGGTTTCCACCGAGCAGTCGCTCTTTTCCAGCAAACGCTGTGCGGCGATGAGGCGCTGATTCAGCAGCCAAAGCGAAAAGCGGGTGCCGGTGGTTTGCTGAAACCGGCGGGTAAAGCTGCGGCGGCTCATGCAGGCTTTCTGCGCGAGACTATCCAACGACAGCGTCTGATGCAGGTTTTCCATCGCCCAGGCCAGCGCCAAGGAAAAGTTATCCCCCTGGCGGGTATTTTGCACCGGCAGCGCGACATACTGCGATTGTCCGCCTTGCCGGTGAGGGGGCACCACCAACTGGCGCGCCGCCTGCGCCGCCATGTCCGCGCCCCAGCGTTTTCTCACCAGGTGCAGGCAGCAATCGATGCCGGCGGCGGTGCCGGCCGACGTCACGACATCCCCTTCATCGAGATACAGCACGTCATTTTCGACGAGCACCGCCGGATAACGTTGCTGAAAGTCCGGCAGCCAGCGCCAGTGGGTAGTGGCCCGGCGATGATTCAGCAGGCCCGCCGCCGCCAGCACGAATGCGCCCATGCAAAGGCCGACGACGGTGGCGCCGGCGGCATGGGCATGGCGCAGCGCATCCAGCAGCGCGGGTTCCGGCTGGCGGGCCGGAGCGTCCCAACTGGGTACGATCACCATGTCCATGCCGCTCAGCGCGCCGAGCCCAAGGTTGACCACAATGGAAAAACCGGCATTGGTTTTCAGCTCGCCAGGCTCGGCGGCGCACAGGGTCAGTTCGCACAGCGGCGCGCCTGAAGGCGCCAGCACTTTTTCAAACACCGCAAAGGGCACCGAAAGGTGAAAGGGAATGATGCCGTCGAAAACCACAATGCCTATTTTCATCCGCGATAACGCCTCTTGCAGTGTGCGCCGCCGGGGAGCGGCGTGCTGAACCTTATTTGGTCACCGGCAGCGCCAGGATGCCCTCGGTAGTTTTGATTTCCGCAAACACGTCCGCCACCGCGGCCAGCGCCGCCCGCTGCAACACGCGATGATCGACCACGCCGCCCGCGCCGTCGTCCAGATCGCGCGTCGCCGTCGCGTCTTGCGGGATCAGCACATCATAGCCGAGCGGCACCGCGTCGCGTGCGGTAGAAGAGATGCACATGTGCGTCATCAAACCGGCCACAATCAGCGTTTTGATGCCCTGCTTCTTCAGTTGCGCATCCAGAACGGTGCCGACGAACGCGCTCGGCGTCGCTTTGGTGATCACTACATCCCCTTTAGCGGGTTGCAGCGCCTGATGGAATTCGGCGTAGACCGAGCCTTCGGCAAACAGCGGGCCGTTGGCCGGCCCCAGATGCCGCACGAAATAGACCGGCATGCCGTTTTTGCGGGCGAACTCAACCAGCTTGTTACTGTTATCCAACACCTTCTGGCCATCCGGGATAACCATCTTGCCGCGGAAGTTATTGCCTGCATAATATTCATTCTGGATATCCACCACGATCAGCGCCGTTTTGGCGGCGGACAGGTTAGTGGTGGCGGGGGCGCCCGACATGGCCCTGATGGTTTTACTATTCACGTTCTCGGTCTCCTGAGCCAATGCATTGAAGGAAGCGGCGCCCATCATGGCGGCCAGCAAGGTGGCATGAACCAAAGCTTTCATTTGTACTCTCCTGTTAACGATAAGTTCGGGAGCCATTATTTGCCATCCGCTCATCGTGCAAGAGTAGGGCAGGTGACCACATTCGGTACTTTTGGGCCAACTTCGTGTGCGGCTGTTATCTGAATCGGGATCGGAAACCGTAGCATATCCCCCCTCCTGTAAGAGCCTTCTATTTATGACTATCAAGTTTTTCGGTCGTCATATTTCTGTCGTTAACGCCGTTTCTCTTTGTTTGATCTGCCACACAGCCACCATGCATTGTTCTTGTTGCTGTGAATTTCTATAACGGACGGGCAGTTAAAAATTGGTTTGCCGAGAATTACGTCGTGCGTATTTCTCGGTATGTTGATAATAAAGAAATAAGGATTAAGCATATGCCTGGATTTAATTATGGCGGTAAAGGGGATGGAACTAACTGGAGTTCTGAACGTGGTACGGGCCCAGAACCTGGGGGCGGTGATAAGGGCCATTCCGGCGATCGCGGCGGCGCCAGTGTTGGCAACAGCCCGGAACAGCAACAGATAGCGGCGATCCAAAACGATCCGGCGTTGCGCATGAAGCTGGCGGCGGTGATCAAGGCGGCGCGCAGAATCAACCCGGATGCACAATTGCGTATTGAAAGCGTCAGCCCGTCCGGCACGCTGAGCCTTTCTGCCACAGGTCTGACGGCCGATCAGGCTAAGCACATTGGCCTGGGTGGACTGGTGATGGGAGTCAACGCCAAGGGCGGAATGGTGGCGATCGGGGATATCGAAACCGGCCATGCGCGCAAAACCTCAACCCCCGGTAAAGGTGGTAGTAATGGCCTGAACGCCGGGCAGATCGGCGCCTCTTCGTTAGGCAGTTTCGTGACAGACTCACACCGCGATCGGCCCGTCAACGGCTGGCATGGTAACGGCAAAAGCGGTGAGTTCTCGACGACCCGCACGACCGGGAGTTATTTCGGCTTTCATCATTTGAAGGTGGAAAAGCAAGCCGGAATGGCGACCTACAGTCTCTACTATAAGGCCAATAAGAACCGGCCCGCGTTTATCGCCGTGGTGAGAGGGGATAACCTGAATGGCATGGAGGTGAAATATGCCAACGGTAAGCCGGTGAAATCTCCAGGTACGGTAAAAAATATCGTTAAGGAGTTCGTCGAATATCAAAATGCGGAATTAAAAGCGATCAAGGATGGCGTCAGCCTGGCCGCCGGCATCAATAAAGACATTGCGGAAAAGCTCGGCGCGAAATACGCCAAGCTCGCCAAGGATTTGGAGGCAGGAATTCAAGGCAGATATATCCGCAATGTGCAGGATGCGGAAAAAACCTACGAGCAATTGACGAAGGGCTTGAACAAAAAGCTCAAGGCGCAGGATAAAGCGGCGATTGTCGCCTGGTTGAAAAAGATCGATGCGGAACAGTATGCCCGCAATGCGCGGGTATTGGGCAAGGCGTTTACCGGCGTGGATTGGGCGATTAAAGGGGCGGACCTGACAAACGCCGCGATCGAGGGTTTCTCTACCGGCAGCTGGAAAGCGTTCCGTAATCAGCTTGAGGCGCTCGGGTTGTCCATCGGGGCAGGCTACACGCTCTCCGCTATCGCCGCGTTTTTCGCGCCGACGCTGGTGTCGTCGACGGTGGGCATTTTTGCATTCGCTTATCTGTTTGGCTGGGCTACCAGCTATATCGATGCGGCTCTTGCAGGAGAACTGGAAAAACTGATTGTGGATCTGTAACCGCAAGAGGGGGGAGCCCCCTCTTTTTATCCTATCGACATGTCCATTTTTCACACCACCGGCGCCACCGTCAGCAGCAGGTTGGCGAAGCGGCGCTGCTCGCCGGAGGCGATCACCAGCAGCGTCCGATCCGATTTGACCGCGGCGTAAAACGCCTCGCGCGGCAGATGTTCGACCGGGCACTGTGCCGGCAGCAGCTGCCGATATTCGGCTTCGATGGTGTTGGTGAAGTCCGGCGGGCAGGCCATCAGCGCGGCGCTTTCCACGTTGATGCAGGCCAGCAGCTTTTCCAGGATCGGCGGGGCGGCGAGCGTGCCGGGCGCCAGGTTCAGATAGACCACGGTGGCGTCTTTCGGCGCGTGCGTCACGCAGGCGTAGTTGCCGTCGGCGATCAGTACCTGGGTTTTATGCCCGCATTGCGCCAGCGCGGCGAGCAGCGGCGGGTGGGTGATGGAGGATTTAATCATAAGGCGATACCTGAATAGGGGGCGGCAGCCGTGCCGCCCGCGGCTGAATTACATGCGGTAGATGCCGCCGTTGATGTCGAGGGTGGCGCCGGAGATGAAGCCGTCGTACTCTGCCGCCAGGAAGGCGATGGCGCGCGCCACGTCGTCCGGCGTGCCTGCACGGCCCAGCGGGATGGCGCGAACGGTTTCCTCCGCCGATGCCTGGGTGGTGTGGCGATTATGGAAGCGGGTGCCGAGGATCAGGCCGGGCGCCACCGCGTTCACCCGGATGCCGTATTCGCCCAGCTCTGCCGCCAGCGAGCGCGTCCAGGTGAGCACCGCGCCCTTGGTGGCGGAATAGACCAGCGAGCCAGAGTGCCCGCCGGCGCGGCCGGCCTGCGACGCCAGGTTGACGATGCTGGCGCCGTTTGCCGCCTTCAGGAACGGCAGCGCGCTTTGTGTCACGTTCAGCATGGTGGTCATGTTCACGTCGATCACGGTTTGCCAGAAGGCGCGGTCGATCTCGCCCAGCCATTTTCGCCCGACGATGCCGCCGACGTTATTGACCAGAATATCGATGCCGCCGAGAAACTCGGCGCCGGCCGAGACGCAGCGCAGCGTTTCGTCGCTATCGATGAGATCGGCGTAGCCGTAAGCGGCCTTTTGCCCCAATGAATGGGCCAGCGCCACCAGCGCTTTGGGGCCGCTTTCGTCGCTGTGATAGTGAAAATAGATGTCGCAACCGGCCTTGATCAGCCGCTCTGCGGTGGCGCGGCCGATGCCCTGTTCCGCCCCGGTGATAAACACCTTTTTGCCCGCAAGATCGCCCATGATTGACTCCTTATTGGTTCGTTAAGTATTGATGACGCCTTCACGCTGTTTCGCGCAGTAGAAAATGCAGATCAACCCGGTGGCCAGCAGGCACGAGGCCAGGAAAAACAGCCCCGGCGCGCTGCTGCCGGTCAGATCGTTCAGCACGCCCACCGCATAAGGCGCGACGAAGCCGCCGATATTGCCGATGCAGCTGACCACCGCCAGCCCGGCGGCCGCGGCCGCGCCGGTGGAAATATTGGCGGGCATAGATAAAAACGGCGGTACGGCGGTGTAGATGCCGATAGCGGCGATGCACAGGAACGACAGCGCGACGAGCGGATCGTATTTAAAAAACGTCACCGCCCCCATCAGGCCGATAGCAGCGACCACCATGCTGAGGCCGGCGAATACGCCGAGCTTTTTGGTTTTGCTGGCCCACAGGCTCCACGGGTACACCAGCAGCGCGGCCAGGCCGTAGGGAATGAGCGCCAGCAGGCTGACGCGGAAGATATCGCCGCCGGAGAGGGCGGTAATGATCGACGGCAGCCAGGTGCCGAAGCCGTAAATGCCGCACACCATGCCGAAGTTGAGCAGTGCGTAGAGCAGGTATTTCTTGTTCTTCATCCCTTTCAGGAAGTCGCCCAGCGTGATTTTAGAGCCGGATTTGGAGCGGCCGGCGTTGCTCATCAGCCAGGCCTTTTCCTCCACGTTCAGATAACCAACGTCCTTGGGCGAGTTCTTGATGAGGAACGGGATCAGCAGGCCGATGACGATCGGCGGCAACCCTTCGAGGATAAACAGCAGCTGCCAGGGGGCGAACCCGAACCAGTCATGCTGAATATTGAGAATAAAGCCGGAAATCGGCGAGCCGACGGCGTTGGACAGCGGCTGGACGATGATGAACATGCCGAGAATTTTGGTGCGGTATTTTTCCGGGAAGAACACCGTAAAGTAATACACCACCGAGGGAAAGAATCCGGCTTCGCACACGCCCAGCATAAAACGGCAGATATACAGCTCCAGCGGCGTGCGTACAAAGCCGAGCAGGGTCGCGAAGATGCCCCAGGAAATTAATATTCTGGCGAACCAGATGCGCGGGCCGAATTTAATGGTGCCGGCGTTGCTGGGTATTTCAAACAGGAAATAGCCGATAAAGAAAATCCCGGAGGCGAAGCCGAAGGCCGAGGCGGTCAGGCCCAGGTTATCTTCCAGCGCTTTGGCGGCGTAGGCCATGTTATTGCGATCGAGAAACGCCAGGAAATACAATAAAATCATGAGGGGGACAATATGCAGCGTCAATTTCCTGATAGCGCTGCGTTCAATATCCTGCGGCTTGCTTATTTTCATTTTGATATTTCCAATGTGGTTAATCGGAATAATAGAGGCCCGGCTCATTACCCTGAGCTGAACGTTAAATAACGGCACGACGCTGATTCATTGAGGCGCGGGCATCCCTTAAGCCCGACGGCCTGTTCCTTTGTTTTGGCTGACACCGATCCGGACGATGCCGCGGCGCATCGCCTGGGGAAGACGCTGTTATTTCATTTAGCCGGCGGCTTTGACCGAGCGCCGGCTGATGACCGTCGGCGGGAAGAGAAACTCGCCGGGCGGTTGCGCATCATCGTTGATACGGCCGATCAGGCGCTCGACCATCAGCTGCGCCATCTCCGCCAGCGGCGGCCTGACGGACGTCAGTCCCGGTTCGGCCAGGCCGGCCAGCGCGATATTGTCGATGCCGATCACCGAGATGTCTGCGGGCACCTGGACGCCGGCGGCGCGCAGCCCCACCATCAGCCCGATGCCCAGCGCATCGTTAATCGCCACGATGCCGTCCGGGCGCGGCGTCAGCGCGAGCACGCGCGGCGCCAGCGTCAGCCCTAATTCGAACATTTCCGTGTCGCCGTAGGCGCTGTTGGCTTTGCCTTCGATCACCCGTTGGCGTTCGCTCAGGCTGTGCCCCAGCGCACTTAGAAAACCGTCGATCTTGTGGCTGCGCCCGACGGTCAGCGTCGCTTCGGTGGCGAACACAATGTGTCGGCAGCCGCGTTCGAGCAGGTGCTGCGCGGCCAGGCGCCCGGCGGCGATATTGTCCATCGACACGCTGTCGAACAGCCGGGCATCGGTGGCCATCGGCTCGGCGAACGGGCTGTCGTAGCTGACGATCTTCATGCCTCTCTCGGCCGCCCGGACAAAATGGGTCTGGCGAATGTCGCTCGCCGCCACGATGATGCCGCGCACGCCGTGCAGGAACATATCGTCGATAAACGCGGCCTCTTCCTGTTCCTGGCGGTAGGCGTTGCCGAGCAAGACGCGGTAACGGTGAGCCCGCGCCGCACCGTCGACCGCATGCGCCAGCGCTGAAAAGCTCGGGTTGACGATCGACGGCAGCAGCAGACCGATGATCTTCGCCTGCGGCGCGGGTGCCGCCGCCGTTCGGGCCGGCCGGTATCCCAGGGTCGCCATCGCTTGTTCGATGCGCTCACGGGTCTGCGCGCTCATCTGGTGGCTGCGGTTATTCAGCAGGTTCGACACGCTGCTGATGGACACGCCGGCCAACCGCGCGACGTCTCGAATATTTGCCATTTGCCGATACCTTGCTGCCTGCCGTTAGCCTGCAATCTATAAGGGAAGACAGGCGCAGGCAAGCCGCAACCGGGGCGAAACCCGCATGGGATCGCGCATTTGTGAGAGTTGTCAGGCGGCGGCCGAGTTGTTTACTAAACAGTAAGGCGGGGTGGGAGGTTACGCCGGGATCGGGCAAGCGTCCGGCGGTGTCTCGGCGGCCTGCTGGCGGAATTTTCCCGGCGTCAGGCCGAAGTGGCGGGTGAAGGCTTTGTGCAGCGCCACCTCCGACGAATAGCCGACCTGTTCGGCGATACGGCTCAGCGGCAACGCCTGGCGCGCCAGCAGCCGGGCCGCCAGCTGCATGCGGATGGCGGTAAGGGCCTGCAGCGGCGTTTGCTGCGTGACCTGACGAAAGACGCGGGCGAAGTTGGCGCGCGACATATGGGCCTGTTTGCTCAGTTCAACCAGCGTCCAGGGATGTTGCGGGCGGCGCAGCATCTGTTCAACCACGTTGCCCAACTGCGGATGCAGCAACGCGGCGACCAGATTGCCGCTCTGATTTGGCTGGGCCAGCCAGGCGCGGATCGCCAGCGCGAACAGCAGCGCCATGGTCTGGCTGACAATGGCGTTGTGCCCCTGGCCCTGTTGGCTGAACTCATCGCTCAGCAGCTGGCCGGTCGCCTGCAGCAGCGCCAGCCGCCCTTGTTGGCGGCTGTTGAACAGCAAACATTCCGGCAGGCTCGCCAGCAGCGGCGACGCGCTGTGCGGCAAGATTTGCACGCCGCACAGCAGGTGCGTGGCGCTGTCGGCCCTCTCCGGCAGCAGGCGGTGGGCGGAGTTGTGCGGCAAGAACAGCAGGCTGCCTTGCTCCAGCGGTACCGGCCGGCCGCCGGGGATCTCCAGCCGACAGCTGCCCGCTAGCACCATGTGCCAGCGGATCTGACTCCACTCCCCGGCGGCATGCGGCGAGCGCCACTCGCCGCTGAAATGGCAATCGCGCGCCACATAACCGCGCATGTCGTTAAGCATCAACAGTTGGCTGAGCGGATCCATTTTGAGACTCCTGGCTAAGAAGCTGATTGTTTCGGCAATGGGCCGGCGTAATGCGAAGCACTAAGATCGGTTCGATAGTGCAGCGATGCGGAGGGCGCCGCTGCGATGCATGAGTTATCAATGACATGGAGCCGGTAATGAAAATACTATTCTTTCTGAGCAAGGGCGACAAGCTGGGATTAACGCTGATTCGCCTCAGCATCGCCATCGTTTTCTTATGGATTGGCCTGCTCAAATTCATCCCTTACGAAGCGGACAGCATCACGCCGTTCGTCGCCAACAGCCCGCTGATGTCGTTTTTCTATGACATGCCGCAGGACTATCAGGCGCATCTGACGCACGAAGGCGAACTGAACCTCGCCGCCCGCGCCTGGCAGCAGGCCAACAATACCTATGGCTTCTCCAACGGCCTGGGCGTGGTGGAGGTGGCGATCGCGCTGCTGGTGCTGGCCAACCCGTTCTCCAAATGGCTGGGGCTATTGGGCGGCATACTCTCCTTTTGCACGCCGCTGGTGACGCTGACCTTTTTGATCACCACCCCGGAGGCCTGGGTGCCCGCGCTGGGCGATGCGCATCACGGTTTCCCTTATCTCTCCGGCGCCGGGCGCCTGGTGCTGAAGGACACCCTGATGTTGGCGGGCGCGGTGATGATCATGGCGGATTCGGCGCGCAGTTTGCTCGAGAAACAGTGGCGAGGGAAGGTCGCATGAGCGTCATGAACCGGGCCGTGGCCGGCAGCCTGATGATGCTGGCCTGTTCTGCCGTGGCGGAGGGGACGATGGGGCAAGAAATCCGAACGGTAGAGAGCGCCTACGCTTATCAGCAAACGCGTCAGCGCATTATCAGCACGGCCGAGCAGAAGGGCGTGACGCTGTTCGCCGAGTTCGATCACGCGAAAGCGGCGCGTGAGCATCATCTGGCGATGCCGCCCACCACGGTGCTGGTGCTGGGCAACCCGCTGGCGGGCACGCCGCTGATGCTGGCGCGGCCGGCGTTGGCGCTGGATCTGCCGTTCAGGGTGCTGATTGCGCAAGACGAACGGGGCAAAACGCAGGTCAGCTACCACCCGGCGGAAAGTCTGAAGCGGAGCGCCGGGGCCGACGAACGACAGATCGCGGCGCTGAGGCCGCTGGAGCGGCTAGTTGAGGCCGCAATACGCTGATTGACCGGCGATGAACATCACGAGACGAGGCGACACAATGTACGATTATCAGGCGATTATCATCGGTTTTGGCAAGGCCGGCAAAACGCTGGCGGCCTTTCTGGCCGGGCAGGGATGGCGCGTGGCGATGGTGGAGGCGTCGGCGCAGATGTATGGCGGCACCTGCATCAACATCGGCTGCATCCCGACCAAAACGCTGGTGCACGATGCCGAGCTTCACGGGCCGGGCGAACAGGCGTTCAGCCAGGCGATGGCGCGCAAGCGGCAGGTGACCGGCCTGCTGCGGGAGAAAAATTATCAAAACCTGGCGGGGCTTGAACAGGTTACGGTGATCGACGGACGGGCGGAGTTTATCGATCCGCATCGCATCAGCGTGCAGGGCGCGGCGGGAACGCAGGTGCTGAGCGGCGAGCGCATCTTCATCAACACCGGGGCCGTCAGCCGCCGGCCGGCGATCGACGGGTTGGAGCGCTCGCAGCGGAGTTACGACAGCACCGGCCTGCTGCAGTTGACGCAGCGGCCCGCGCGGTTGGGCATTATTGGCGGCGGTTATATCGGGCTGGAGTTCGCTTCGATGTTCGCGCAGTTCGGCAGCGCCGTGACGGTATTCGAAGAGGCGGATGCGTTGCTCGGCCGGGAAGACCGCGATATGGCGCAGGCGATACAGCAAATCCTGAGCGACGCCGGGGTCAGCTTCACGTTTAACGCCGGCGTGAAGCAGGTGCGCGATGTGGAAGGGGGAGTTGAGGTGGTGCATCAGGGCGGCGTGCAGTCGTTCGATGCGCTGCTGGTGGCGGCCGGGCGCGCGCCGAACACCGCAGGTTTGCAGTTGGTGCGCGCTGGCGTTGAGACGGATGAGCGCGGCGCCGTGCGGGTGGACGCGCAGCTGCGCAGTAGCGTGCCGCATATTTGGGCGCTGGGGGACGTCAACGGCGGGCCGCAGTTTACCTATATCTCGCTGGACGATTTCCGCATTGTGCGCGACAGCCTGTTCGGCGCGGGTAAACGCAGCACGGCCGATCGCGGCGCAGTGCCTTACTCGGTGTTCATCACCCCCAGCTTCTCGCGCATCGGCCTCAGCGAAGATCAGGCCCGGCAGCAGGGGCGCGACATTAAGGTCGCCACGCTGCCGGCGGCGGCGATCCCGCGCGCCCGCGTGCTGGGCGACACGCGCGGCCTGCTGAAGGCGGTGGTCGATGCGCAGACCGGCCAGATCCTCGGCGTGGCGCTGCTGTGCCGCGATGCCCACGAGATGATCAACATCGTCAAAACGGCGATGGACGCCGGGCTGCCCTATACCCGGCTGCGCGATCAGCTGTTCACCCATCCGACCATGAGCGAGTCGCTCAACGACCTGTTTGGGCTGATAGGGTAAAGCGGGGCGAGAGGGGCGGCGCAGATGAGTGAGATCTGCGAAGCACCTCTCGTTTATCGCCCTTCGGGGCGGCGGGTTCTGTACTATTGTTTTCTCTTTGCGGCACGTTCCAGGCCGATGGGGCGCTGGGCGCAACGGAGATCACAGATGAACAAACGGGAATTAGAAAGCGCGATTGTCACCGATTTTTCCAAACGCATGAGCTACGGCGACTACCTGTGCCTGGACCAACTGCTGGACTGCCAGCACCCGCTCTCCAACCCGCCGCATCATGATGAAATGCTGTTCGTGATACAGCACCAAACCTCCGAGCTGTGGATGAAGTTGATGCTGCATGAGCTGCAGGCGGCGCTGCGGCTGGTGCAGCAGGACAAACTCAGCCACTGCTTCAAAATCCTGGCGCGCGTCAAACAGATCCAGCGGCTGTTGTTCGAACAGTGGGCGGTGCTGGAAACGCTGACGCCGTCGGAGTACGTCGAGTTTCGCGACGTGCTGGGCAGCTCGTCGGGCTTCCAGTCGCACCAATATCGCTCGATCGAGTTCCTGCTCGGCAACAAGAATGCGGCGATGCTGGCGGTGTTCAGCAGCGACGCGGAAAAACACGCCGCGTTGAAGGCGATCCTCGAAGCGCCAAGCCTGTACGACGAATACTTGCTGTACCTGGCGCGCCACGGCCTGCCGATCCCGCAGGAGTGCCTCGAGCGCGACTGGACGCAGCCCTACCAGCGCAACCCGGATCTGCTGCCGGCGTTCAAAGTGATCTACGACAACCCGCAAACCTACTGGGAAGCTTATGAAATGGCGGAGAAGCTGGTGGATATCGAAGAGAGCTTCCATCTGTGGCGCTTCCGCCATATGAAAACGGTGGAGCGGATCATTGGCTTTAAGTCGGGCACCGGCGGTTCCAGCGGCGTCAGCTTCCTGAAAAAGGCGTTGGATCTGACCTTTTTCCCCGAGCTGCTGGACGTACGTACCGAAATCGGCGCCTGAGACAATGTGGGGGGGAAGGGCGATGAGCGTGAGGATTATCGATAAGGCGGCGGAGAAGGTGGTGGGGGTGAGAGTCGTGGGGCCGTATCCGCAGACGATCCCACAGGGCTCGCAGCAACTGCTGGCATGGCGGCAGCGCCACGGCGTGCCGTTCGGCAAATGGCTGGTGCTGTATTGGGACGATCCGGCGGAAGTGGCGCCGGAAAAGCTGCGCGCCGACGTGGTGATGAGCGTGGCGGACGATTTCGCGCTGCCGGCGGAGAGCGAGGGCGTTACCGTGCAGACGCTGCCCGCCGGGCAGTACGCGGTCTACCACGTGCGCATCAGCGATGGCGACTTCGAGCGGGTGTGGGGCGAGTTCTACCAGAAGCTGTTGCCGGCCAGCGGCTATCAGCCGGTTGAGGGGGTAAGCTATGAGCACTATCTCAACGACTGCGAAGCCGACGGCTATTTCGACCTCGATATTTACCAGACGGTGAAGAAGTGGTGAGGGGGCGTTGATGATAAGGAAGGCTGAAGCGATGAACGGGACAGCTTCAGCCCGTTGTTTTGGCTAAACGTCGGTGACCTTGCCGCCAGCGCATTCACCTCCTTGCCAAAAGGGGTTACAGCGGCAGCCGGTTTTGCCGGCGCCGCCGCCCGAAAGCCGGCGTTAACCGGCTTTCCCGACGTACCACTTGGCTACTCTTTAGGGAACAGCTGATCGACGGCGCTCTGGATCGCCGCCTGATGGCCGCCGCCCGGCGCGGCGGTGCGTGCGGCGCCGCCGGGCTGGTTGAGATCCAGCTGGCCGCCGGTATTGATCTCCCCGTCTTCTTTCACCGTGATATTGAAGCTGGTGCCGGTGATGTTGATTTGGCCGTTCGCCAGCAGCTCGATCACGCTTTCGCCGCACTCCAGCCGCAGCGATTCGCCGGAGCCGAGGGTAAAGGCGTTGACCACGGCGTCGCTGCGCGTTTTGCCGGTCAGCGCCGAGGCCTCGCCTTTGACGCCGCTGGCCTGATTGAGCACCACCCGTTTGATCTGGTTGCCACCCACCAGGTGGGTGTGGTCGTTAGCGATGCTGTGGCTCTCATCGTTTTTGACCTGGGTGTCCATGTTGCGTTCCGCCTGGATCCACACCTGTTCGGCGCCGGCCTTGTCTTCGAAACGCAGGGCGTTGGCGTTGTCGGCGGTGCCATCTTTGGAACGGCTCATAAAGCCCATTTGGGTGGCGGCGGCCGGCAGCGCCCACGGCGGCATGCTGGCTTCGTTATAAACGCGTCCGGTGACGATCGGCCGATCCGGATCGCCGTTGATAAAGTCCACCACCACTTCGTCGTTGACGCGCGGGATCTGCACGCCGCCGTAGCCCTGGCCGGCCCAGGCGCTGGAGACGCGCACCCAGCAGGAGCTGCCGTCGTCCTTCGGCCCGAAGCGGTCCCAGTGGAATTTCACCTTGATGCGGCCGTATTTGTCGGTCCAAATTGATTCGCCGGCCGGGCCGACCACCCGGGCGGTCTGCGGCCCGTGGGTTTTCGGCCAGGTGGCCTGCTGCGGCGGGTGCCAGGGCACGTCCGCCGGCAGCACGGTGAAGTCGATACGGTGTTCGCTGCTCTGATCGTCGCCGCTGGCGTAGCGGTTCTCTTTCAGATGGTAGTTGGCCTGCAGCGTCAGGTACTCGCGGTTGTCGTCGGCGTGCGGGGCGTTATACAGCGTAAAGGTGCTGCCGGGAGCGATGCCCATCGCGGTGGCGGTGCCCCGGATCTGCTGATGCTCGGCCTGCCAGGCTTCCTGGCGCACGCGGGCGTAGAACTCCCCCTGCTGATGCTCGGTGTAGCGGCCCGGCCAGTCGTAGACGTCGATCTGCCCCGGCGTCGGCGAGACCGGGTTTTGCCGCGCCTGGAACAGCCAGGCGTTCGGCTTGCGGAAATCGTAGTCGTCCAGGCTGTAGATGCCCGGCGTGACGCGATCGGACAACGTCCACTGGCTTATGCCTTCCTCGCTGGTGCTGCCGCCGGACGGCGTCAGGTGGTAGGGGATCATCTCGTAGCCGGGATAGGGCTGGTGGTGGTGGGGCGCATCCCCGAGCACCAGCGTGTGTTTGCCCATCTCGTGTTTGAAATAGTAATAGATGCCCTCCAACTCCATCAGGCGGCTGATGAAGTTGAAGCTGCTTTCGTTGTACTGCACGCAGTAGCCCCACAGGCGATAGTCGCCGGTCAGCTGATCTTCCAACTGCACGTTGTGCTCCGCCAGCAGAGTCTTGACGATCTGCGGCACCGTTTGTTCCTGGAAGATGCGGAAGTTGCGATCCTTGGTCATCGGCCACAGATCCGGCTGTACGTGCAGGTTATACACCGCGTAGCGCGTGCCGCCGATCTCTTCGCTGCTGACGGCGATGGCGGTGATCTTGCCATTCAGGTAGCGCGGGGCGCTGAGAAAGCCCTGAGTCGGGATCTCCAGCGTCAGCGGTTGGCCGAGCAGCGCTTTGCGATCGAGCCGCGCGTCGGTGCTCAGCAATTCAATAGAGAAGTCGAAAGGGGTGGAAAGCGCCTCGATACCGTCCAGCGAGCGGAACAGCAGCTGCTCCTGGCCCAGCGGCGTGTGCGCAATAATGCGATCCAACATGAGAACATCCTCTGTGATTGACGTCGTGCCCTGCATACCCCGACGTTGCAGCGGCCTTGCCGCGCGGCCAATGATGGTGGGCAGTGGTGCGTCAGTCTCATGAAAAAGGGAACCCCCGCGGCGGCGGGGGGCAGAACGGGATTAACCGGCGGTGGCCGGATTGACCAGCCAGGTGCCGGCGTTGTCGATGCTGAGTTGCTGCTGGCGGAGCCGATCGTTGTGGCGGATCTCCAGCTGATAACGACCCGGCGCCAGATTCAGGCTGGCGAAGCCGTTTTCGCCCGGCGTCACCTGCTGCGGCTTGCCGTCGAGGCTGACCTGCTCGCCCGGCTGCAGTTTGAAGTACACCAGTGCCACCGGCTGCGGTGGCGGCGCCGCCTTTTGCGGTTCCACCGGCGCAGATGGCGCGATTTGCGGCGCGCTCGGCTGCTCCGTCAGGGTTTTCTGCGCCGGTGACGTCTCGGTGTTTTGCGCTACGGCCGGGGTATCATCCTCGCCGCCGCTCAGCCAGGCGACGGCGCCGATCGCCAGCAGCGCCGCGACGCCGGCGCCGGCCATCATCGGCCGCGAGAATTGGGTGCTGCGCGCGGTAACGGCGCCGGCGGCCGCGGCGGCCGCAGCCGGGTTGGCGGCCACCAGCAGGTTCTCCGGCGCGGCGGCCGGGGTGCTGATGATTTCATTTTCATCGGCGATCGGCAGATGCAACAGCTCGGCCATTTCATCGATGGTCTGCGGGCGGTCTTCCGGTTTCAGCGCCAGCGCGCGGTCGACGGTGCGCAGCAGCTCCGGCGAGTAGCCGGCGGGACGGCGCTCGGCCAGCGGCTGATAGCTGTCTTCGATGCTGCGCACCACGCTGACCGGCGGCGGCGAACCGACGATCAGCGTGTGCAGCACGGCGCCCAGTGCATAAATATCGGTCCAGGGCCCCTGTTCGCCGTCGCTGTTCTCGGTGTACTGCTCGATCGGCGCGAAACCCGGTTTCAGCATGATCTCCGTTTCGTCCGACAGGTTGCCGATCTCTTTGCGCGCCGACCCGAAGTCCAGCAGTACCGGCAGCTGGCTCTCCTGGATTTGGATGTTATCCAGTGAGATGTCGCGGTGCAGGTAGCCTTCCTGATGGATGGTGTTGATGGCGCTGAACAGCGGCGGCAGCAGCCGCCGGATCCACGCCTCGTCGATTTTCTCCGGCTGCTGCGCCTGCAGGTTCTTCAGCGTGGTACCGCTGTAAAACTGGGTGCCCATGTAGGCGGTGCCGTTCTCTTCCCAGAAGCGCAGCACGTGCAGCAGGCCGGGGTGCGAGAAGCGCGCCAGCAGGCGCGCCTCCTGAATAAAGCTGTTCAGCCCGGCCTGGAAGGTTTTGCCGAAGCGCTCGCCGCGCAGCCCGATGCTGAGATCGTCGTTGCGTTTCGCCAGCGAGGTCGGCATGTACTCCTTGATGGCGATGGTGCGTTCCAGTTGGTGATCGTAGGCGCGGTAGACTATACCGAAGCCGCCTTCGCCGATCGCTTCCTGGATCTCGAATTCGTTGAATCGATAGCCGCTCGGCAGGCTGTTCGAATTCGGTTTGGTTATCCCGGTTCCCGACATAGTGATGACTCTCTGTGTTCAAAGGGCCGCCGCCTCGGCGGCCGTGGCGTTATGCCTGAAATTGACAAATGAATTCGTTGTTCTGCAGCGCGATATGCAGCTGGCGATAGCGCTGGTCGTTGGCGCTGCCGGTCAGCAGGGTGTGGCTGATCTGCGGCAGCAGGGTGTTGGTCAGGATGGCGTCGACCATGCGGCCGCCGGACTCCACCTCGGTGCAGCGGCTGACGATCTGCTCGATGACCGCGTCGTCGAAGGTGCAGACGATGTCGTGATTCTCCGCCAGGCGACGCTGGATGCGGCCCAGCTGCAGGCGCACGATGTTGCCCAGCGTAGCGTCGGTCAGCGGGTAATACGGCACCACCAGCAGGCGGCCGAGCAAGGCGGCCGGGAACACCGACAGCAGCGGCTGGCGCAGTGCGCCGCTCAGCGCATCCGGCTCCGGCAGCAGCTCCGGATCGCTGCACAGTCCGGCGATCAGATCGGTGCCGACGTTGGAGGTCAGGATGATGATGGTGTTGCGGAAATCGATATGGCGGCCTTCGCCGTCCTCCATCCAGCCCTTGTCGAACACCTGGAAGAAGATTTCATGCACGTCCGGGTGCGCCTTCTCGATTTCGTCCAGCAGCACCACGCTGTAAGGGCGGCGGCGTACCGCCTCGGTCAGCACGCCGCCTTCGCCGTAGCCGACATAGCCCGGGGGCGCGCCTTTCAGCGTCGAAACGGTGTGCGACTCCTGGAATTCGCTCATGTTGATGGTGATGACGTTCTGCTCGCCGCCGTACAGGGTTTCCGCCAGCGCCAGCGCGGTTTCGGTCTTGCCGACGCCGGACGGCCCGGCCAGCAGGAACACCCCGACCGGCTTGTTCGGATCGTCCAGCCGCGCCCGCGAAGTGCGCACCCGGCGGGCGATCAGATCCAGCGCATGGCGTTGGCCGATCACGCGCTGGTTCAGGGTGTCGGAGAGTTGCAGCACCGCCTCAATCTCGTTTTTCACCATGCGGCCCAGCGGGATGCCGGTCCAGTCGGCCACTACCGCCGCCACGATGTTGGCGTCGACGGCGGCGAAGATCAGCGGCGCTTCGCCCTGCAGCGCGCTCAACTGCTGCTGCAGTTCGCCCAACTGGGCGCGCAGCGCGTCGGCGTCAGGGCCAGCCTGCGTCTCTTCGTCGGCAGGTTCCGCTTCCTGTTGGTGTAGCTGAGCGCGCAGTGTGATGATCTCTTGGATCAGCGCCAGCTCCTGCTGCCAGCGCTCGGTCAGCTGTTCCAATTCCTGGCGCAGCGCGGTCAGCTGGGCTTCAATCTCCTGCGTGCGCAGGGGATCGCCGATGCCGACCTTGGCCTCGCGGCGGGCGATATCCAACTCTATCTGCAGCGCATCGATGCGGTGGCGGCAGTCTTCGACCTGAGCAGGCTCGGCATGTTGGCTGACCGCCACGCGCGCGCAGGCGGTATCCAGCAGCGCCACCGCCTTGTCCGGCAACTGGCGGGCAGGAATATAGCGATGCGAAAGCCGCACCGCGGCGTCCACCGCTTCATCCAGCAGCAGCACGCGGTGGTGTTGCTCCAGCGGGCTGACGGTGCTGCGCAGCATCAGCAGCGCTTTGTCTTCGCTCGGCTCGTGTACCTGGACCACCTGGAAACGGCGGGTGAGCGCCGGATCCTTCTCGATGTATTTCTTGTATTCCGACCAGGTGGTGGCGCCGAGGGTGCGCAGCTGGCCGCGCGCCAGCGCCGGTTTCAGCAGGTTGGCGGCGTCGCCGGTGCCCTGGGCGCCGCCGGCGCCGATCAGGGTGTGAATTTCGTCGATAAACAGGATGATCGGCGTCGGGCTGGACTGCACTTCGTCGATCACCGCCTGCAGCCGTTTTTCAAACTCGCCTTTGACACCGGCGCCGGCCTGCAGCATGCCGATGTCCAGCAGGCACAGTTTCACGTCGCGCAGCTGCGGCGGCACGTCGCCGGCCACGATGCGCAGCGCCAGGCCTTCCACCACCGCGGTTTTCCCGACGCCGGCCTCGCCGGTCAGCAGCGGGTTGTTCTGGCGGCGGCGCATCAGGATATCGATGATTTGCCGGATCTCCTCATCGCGCCCGGCCACCGGATCGATCTCGCCGTTGCGCGCTCTGGCGGTCAGATCCTGGGCATACTGCGCCAGCACGCTTTCACCGCTGCGCGCCGCGCCGGATACGTTCTCGACGCCGCTTTCCGCCGGCGCATCCTGGGCGTTTTCCGCCGAGTGAGCGGTGATGGCGGCGAACTGCTCCATCAACAGATCGGCGTTGATGCGCTCGAACTGCGGGGAAATGGCCTTCAGCAGATGGCGCAGGCTGTAGGTTTTCAGGATGCCGAGCAGCAGGTGGCCGCCGCGGATGCGCGCCGCGCCGAATTTCAATGAGCCATAGACCCAGGCGCGTTCCACCGCGCTGTCGATGTGCTCGGACAGATCGGAAATGGCGCTGGCGCCGCGGGGCAGGCGATCGAGCGCCTCGACGATATCGCGCGCCAGCTGCGCCTCGTCCAGCGCGAAGTGGCGGACGATCTGCTGCAGATCGCCGTCCGGCGATTGCATCAGCTGATGCAGCCAGTGCGCCAGTTCGACGTAGGGGTTACCGCGCAGCTTGCAAAACGCCGTCGCACTTTCCAGAGAGGTGAATAACAGGCTATCCAGTTTGCCAAATAATACCGAGCGGCTGATTTCAGACATGGTTTTCCTCAGGTCTCAGAGTGGCCTGGCGCCGCAGGGCGCCGGCCGAAATAGGGTCAGAACGGATTTTCCAGCGGTTCAGGGCTGAAGATCAGATCGTCGAGATCGCGTTGCCGCCGATCGTCGGCCAGCCAGCTGCTCAGGCCCAGTCGCTGCGCGCCGCCGAGCTGGATGCCGTGCGCCTGTTCCTTCGCCAGGATCAGGCGCACTTCCCAGACGAACTCGATGCCCAGATATTGGCGCACCCAGTCGCGCAGCTGCCGGCACAGGTCGGCGCCGGGCAGGAAGCGGTCATAGTCTTGCTGCGGCATCGGCCCCAGCTCGATGCGGAATTTGTGCTGAATATCGCGCACCGCGATGCCGAGAAAGGCCGACTCGCCGAGCCGCGGCGCACCACGCCCGGCCTTGAGCCGAGCTTGTTCGCGCGGTTCCACCCGCAGCCAGTGCGGCACGTTTTCGACGATGCGCACTGGCACCTTGAAATACTGCTGCAAAATCTTGCTCAGGCCTTCCGGATCGCGGCTGTGGCGAATCAGATGACCGGCCATAAAATGTTTGGCGTGGGCGTTGATGCTGTCGCGTTCCTGCTGCGCCGGCTGGCCGATGCCGATCAGGCTCGACAGGTACTCGTCGAAGCGCCGGTTGTCCGGACGATCCAGCGACACCGTCGGCTGCGCGTCGGCCCAGGCGCGGTAAAACAGCAGCGTCAGCCGGTGATGGAACAGGTTGGTGAACGCCAGCAGGGTGGTGTCCTGGTGGTGGTACACCCGTTCGCGCACGTATTCGGTCAGGTGCAGCGGCAGCGGCCCGTTGGGGCCGAACAGGCCGAAGCTGAAGATCGAGACGTCGTGCAGCGGGCTGTTGGCGCGCGGCGCCACCTGCGCCAGCGTGGAGGGCGCGAACGACAGCGACGGCTCCTGGCCCAGGCGCAGCATCTCGTGGCGCGGCAGCGGCGCGCGCCCCAGCAGGTAAGGCTGGCCGCCCTGGGCGTCGATGCGGCGCAGCAGCTGAAACAGATCGTGCTTGTAAGGCGCGCTGCGCAGCCGCGGCCAGAAGTCGTCCGGCAGGCGATACAGCGCGTTGATCTGCGGCGGCGCCAGTTCGGTGTCAATCATCTCCGCGCTCATATCAGCGTCCTTTTGCCCATGCGCGCCTGCCAGTGGGCGATTTCGCCGCGCTGCTGGCTGGAGAGCGTCATCTCGGTGAAGGTGTTCATCGCCACCAGGCGTGAGAACAGGCGCTCCAGCACGCTGCCGAGCAGATAAGGGCTGTTGCCGGAGAACGCCTGCTCATCGACCGTCAGATCGATGGCGATGCCGCGCGCGAACACGATGGGGCCCGGCTCCGGCACTCGCCGATAAACCGGCCGCAGGTTGCAATGGCGCACGCCCTGGATCTGTTTGGCGATCGCCGGCTCGCTCAGGTTGCCGTACAGCCCCAGCAACTGGCGCAGGCTGGCGGCGCCCTGTTCCGGATCGCCGTCCATCATGCTGAGGTAGTTCAGCTGCAGCTGGCTGATCAGCCGCCAGGTGATCATGCCTTCGGCCAGCGCCGGGCGCGGCGGGGTGGGGCCTTTGCGCAGCGAGACCTGCTTGATCGGGATCGAATCGGGCATCACGAAGTTGCCCTGATCCTGTTGCAGCAACATCAACGGCAGGTCGCGGCTGGTGCACAGCACGTCGGCGGTGAGGTATTTCAGATCGCTGTGCCACGGCGATTGCCGCTCGTCCACCAGCGACACGAACACTTCCGAACCGGCATAGCCGGTGCGGGTGCCGTAGCGGCGGGCGTGCTCCGACAGCGTGCGCTGTTCGCGCCGCAGCGAGAAGTAGGCGCCATAGTTGCCGTCGTCCGCGCTCAGGGTGCTGTAAAACGGCCGAAACTCCTGCTCGTAGCGTTTTTCGCTGGCGCTGCCGCCGAGCCGCTGCACCGAGAACACTTCGTAATCCAGCGGCCGGATATTGTCGACCACCAGATGGTATTCGTGGTTTTTTTCGTTGATCGCGATGCGTTCGGCGACCTTCGGAAACAGGTTGATCACCGGCGTGCAGTGCAGCGCCAAATGGGCGGCGTCGACCACCCGTTCCAGCGCGGCGTCGTGCCGATCCAGCAGCACCACGATTTCGAACTGGCGCAGCGCCTTTTTCCCTTCGCGCACGCTCTGCAGCAGCGGGCGCAGGCCGTTGACGCTGAAGAACTGGAAGCGCGCCGGGAAGGCGAAGTACTCCTGCAGCAGCCGGTAGCCTTCGAAGTTGCGCAGGTCGTTGGGCAGCAGCGCCTGTTCGGCGGCGAAGCCCTCCTGCCGCAGCCCGTCCAGCGCCAGCGCCCGCCGCTGCGGCTGCGGCTCCACCGTTTGGCAGACAAGCCCGACGCTGTGCTGCATCAGCAGTTCCAGCAGCTGCTGCGCCTGCATGTCCGGCCCGGCCAGGTAAAACATCAGCTGATCCAGCTGCAGGTTGTTGAGCGTCACGCTTTCGTAGCACTCGAGACGAATGCGTAGCGCGCTGACGCAGCCGCTGTGCTGCAGCCCCAGCGAGGCCAGCGGAATATCGGCCGGAATGCCGCCCAGCTCGACGGCGGCGATGCGCACCGGCTGCAGCGTGACGTCATGGGCGGTGGCGTAGCTGCAGGTGATGCCGCTTTTCTTCAGCGTCTGGCTGTCCATCATGGTGCCGCGCGGCACCACGAAGCCGTTGCTGATGTCACCTTTGCTGCTGTCCGGCTGCAGTTCGGCGATCGCCATCGACGGCGTCGGCGACAGGTAGTTGGGGTAGATGATCTCCAGCAAGCGCTGAGAAAAGCGCGGAAACTCGGCGTCCATTTTCAGCTGCACGCGCGAGGTGAGGAAGGCGAAGCCCTCCATCAGGCGCTCGATATAAGGATCCGCCACGTCGATGCCGCGCATGCCGAGACGGCCCGCGACCTTCGGGTACTGTTCGGCGAACTCGGCGCCCATCTCGCGCAGATAGGCCAGCTCGCGGTTGTAATAGTCTAAAAGTTTACTGTCCATCGCCTTACCCTATGTCTTTCAGATCGAAGTGGCCGTTTTCCAGATCCACGTCGGTACGGAACAGAAACTCCAGCGGATAGGGCACGCACCACAGGCGGCCCTTGATTTCGATCGACAACACGTTGTGCAGCTCCAGCGAGCCGGTGTCCGAGATGCAGCGCACTTGCAACCCTTCGGGCAAAATGCGCGGCTCGAAATGGAGAATGGACTCGGTCAGCGCGCGCTGAATGTCGAGCCATTCGATGTCCGACATGCGCTTGCCCGCCAGTGAGGCGATGCCGTAATTCAGGGTGGAGCGCCGCACCTGCGGAAAATCGCCGAGATCCAGATTGGATTCGCTGTTGACGCAGTTGAACAGCCACTGCAGATCGCGCAGCACCCGGCGGCGCAGTTCGCTGTGCGACACCAGGTTGCGCACCTGCGCCTCCTGTTTTTTCTGCGGCTCGTCGTCGGTCAGCATGTCGAGCAGCACCGGCTGCATTTTGTCGCGCGACGTCAGGCGTTCGCTGTCCTGACGATAGCGATAGCCCTGGCGGTGCAGATCGCCGCCGTCGTAGTGGGGTGGGCGCTTATCGTTCATGTTCAGGCGCTCGCGTCGAAGCTCAGCTGCCGCAGGCTGTGCAGCGGGAATTCGTCGCTTTCGCTGAGCCAGGTCTTCAAGCCCAGCCCCGCATAGTGGGTGCCGTCGCCCAGCGGTTGCCATTCGGTGCGTTTGCCCAGCAGCAGCGCGTCGTCGCTGTCTTCGGCCAGCGGGTAGCGGGCGGGCAGTTGGCACACCTGTTCGCGGCCGTCGGTCAGGCGCACCAGCGCATGGCTCCACACCAGATCGATGGCGCTCTGCGGCGCCTGGAACTGGATCGCGGCGATGTCGGCGAACGGCAGCCAGTAGTAAACGCCGTTCAGCGCCAGCTCGCATACCGGGCCGAGGCGGCCGTCACCGTCGGTCAGCCAGTCGAAACGCAGTTGCCGTTCTTGGTCGCCTTCGGCCAGCGTTAACCGCCCGGCGCCGGCCGGGGCGGCCTCCAGCGCTTCATCGCGCAACGCCTGGGCCTGTTCGGCCGCCCCTTGCGCATCCTGATGCAGCGCCTGCACCATCAGTTTCAGCCAGGGCTGATCCTGCCGCAGCAGCGCCGGCGCGGCCGTGCCGGCAAACACCGCCTGGCGTTGCAGCTCGGCGTTGACCGACTGCATCAGCAGCAGCGTGGTCGGTTGAGCGATCGGTTTCAACGCCTGCCAGGATTTCAGCTGCGCGTTGGCGCGCGTCCAGTTGCCGCTCAGGCACAGCAGTTGCACCAGCGCGGCGCGCAGGTCGGCATCCGCCGGTTTCGCCTTGATATCGTTTTCGACGGCGGTGATGGCCGCGCCGATCGACTGACCTTGCAGCATGCTTGCTAATGATTTCACAGGCTTTCCTTATAATCAGTGAGTGGCGCCGTTAACCGACAGGTAGCTGCCGCTAGCGGGATCGACCCGGTCTGCGGCCAGCTTTTCCACCAGCTTGAAGGTCAGCGGAGCGGGGGCGCTCAGCAGCGGTTGCCAGGCGGTTTGCGCCTGCTGCAGGCGCTGTTTGATCTTGTTCTCGTCTGCGGCGTCGACGCGCGGCATTTCAACGATCGCTTCGCCGTTGAACGCCCACGCGTGCAGCTTCGGTTCGAAGCTCAGCAGCAGGAAGCTGCCCGGTGCCTGCGGGTTGCCGCCCAGAACCAGCCGCTGGGCGTTGGCGCTGACGACGGTCAGCGCGCGATCGCCGCCGTTGATCTGCGCCAGCGGATAGCCTTGCAGGAACCACAGCGTCGGCGAGAGGGTTTGGCCGCCCTGTTGCAGCGTGACCGCGCCGCTGCCCTGCAGCCAGCCGTCCTCGCCGCAGCGCAGCGCGTCGCCGGCGGGAATGAACAGCGCGCCGCCGTTGGCTTCGTCACGCCAGAAGGTGCGGAAGTGGCAGCCCTGCGGCAGGCTGAAACGCTGAGCCGGCGCGGTGTCCGCTTGCGGAGAGGTCACGGCTACTGCCGCAGGGATCGCCGGCTGCGGCGGGGTCTGCGGCTGCTCGACGGCCTCCTGTTTGACCACCGGTTTCCAGCCGCGCGCTTTGGCGGCCTCGCCGCTGGCCAGCTTCTCACCGCGCTTGTCGGTCAGCGTCCAGGGCAGGTGGCCGGTTTTCGGGCACTGCTTTTCCAGCAGATTGCCGACGCGCGGCAGGAAGTCGTTCAGCACCGCCGGATCCTGGCTTTGCGCCGAGACGATGCGCAGCGGGATGCTTTTGCCGCACCAGCTTGCCGGATTGCTGTTTTTGACGTCATCGATAAACACTTCCAGCTTCTGGCTGGGGGAGTAAACCAGGCGATAGTTCATCGCCTGCGCGGTCGGCACCGCCATCAGGGCGACGAGCCCCGGCATCCAATATTTCATAGTGAACCTTGCTGTGAATGTGCGCTGCTCAGTCGCGGCTCAGAAACCGCTCCGCATCCGCCAGCGAATGCAGCAGGGTGGTTTCCTGCGGTGAGCCAATCCAGACGGCGATAGCGCTGTAGTTATCGCTGTTATTGTTTTTCTTCCATGCCTGCTGCATCAGGGCGATCCACTCGCTGGGGGAGTTGACCATGTGCAGCGACTGTTCCAGTTCGGCCTGGCTGAAGCTGTGCCAGAAGCCGTCGGTGCACAGCAGGAAAACGTCGCCGTCTTCCAGCTGCAGCACGTCGCTGTAGGTGGCGTCGCGCTCTTCATTGAGCCCCAGCGCGAAATACAGCAGGTTGCTGTTGATGCCGTTGGTCTGATAACCGGCGTCCTGCATCTGTTGGATCAGGCTGTGGTCGGTGGTAACGGCATGCAGGTAGCCGCGGCGGAACAGATACAGGCGACTGTCGCCGGCGTGCGCCCAGTAGGCCAGCTGATAATCGCGATCGATAAACAGGCTGACCAGCGTGGTGCCCATCTTGCTGTATTCGTCCGACTGCCGCTGCTGCTGGTGGATGGCGGCGTTGGCGCGCGTGATGTGCTGGCGAATGCTCTGGGCGTTCAGGTGCTTTTCGCCGTCGAAGTTTTGCAAAATGGTGTCGCGCGCCAGTTTGGCGGCGATATCGCCGCCCGGAAAGCCGGCGATGCCGTCGCACACCACGAAGCAGGCGGCGCGGTTGCCGAGCACCTCGCCGGTCTGATCCTGGTTGGAGGCGCGGCCGCCCTGGTTGGAGGTAGAGGCTATGGTGATATTCATTACGCGTCCGGTTTGGTCTGTGAGTCTTTGTATTGATTCACTTCAACGTCATAGGCGTGCAGGAAGGCTTCGCCGAACAGGGTGTGGAAATCGTCCTCGATCTCGCCGGAGGTTTGCTGATAGTTCTTCACGAAGTAGTCCCACAGCGCAGCCTTGCGGTTGGCGGGCAGCGACAGACGCGGCGCCACGCCTTCCTTGCGCGCTTCCTCTTCGAGACGCTCCGGGTTGAACGACTGCAGCATGGCGGCGATGATGGCGCGAATACCGGCGATCATCCCCAGCTGGTGCGCCTGCAGGTCGATCAGCGCGTCGCGCACCGCCTGTTCCGGCGGCATAAAGCCCGGCATCTGGCTGCCGAACATCTGCATCAGCACCGTTTTGCCCGAAGGCAGCAGCTTGAACGGGTTGTTGGCCTCGTCGAGGATCATGGTCATCTCGGCCTTCACGCCGCGCTTGAGGATCGAGCGGGATGAGAGCAGGGCGACGGTGCCTTGCGAGAACAGGCTCAGCAGGCGACCAGCCTGGCGGATCTGTTGTTCGTCGAAGTGCGGCTGTGGCTGCAGATCGTCGAGGCCGATGCCTTGCAACAGCGCCGCCAGCAACGGCCCTTCCAATGTGTCGCCATTCGGCGCGGCGGCATGTTGCCGCTGGGCGGACTGGTAGGCGACCGGATCGATGCCCAGGCGGTTGCCCTGGCGCGGGCGCGGCGGCTGCACGGGTGGTTCCTGCTGGCTGAACTGCGGCGCGGGTTGGGGCTGCGGCTCGGGGATTTGCACGGGCGGTGGCGTCGGCTGTGGGCGCGGCGCTTGCGGTTGTGCGGCGATCGGCGGCGCGGGCGGCTGTACCGGTTCCTCCGGCTGGGCCAGCGGCACGGCGCCGCCCATCAGCAGCCCCAGCGGATCGTTGCTGTTCAACGCTTCTGGCGAAGCGGGTGCGGATGAACCGCCAAACAGCGCCAGCGGATCCAGCTCTTGCTCCGGTTGCTGCGTTTTTTGGGTGGGAGCCGCCGGGCGCGGCGGCGCAGCCTGCTCCGCCAGCAGCGCGCTGGGGGTGGTATCGGCCAGGATGTGTTCGCGCTCAAAGGTGGTGTCGGTGTTGAACAGCGCCGCCGGATCGGTTTGCTGCTGCTGCAGCTGGCGCAGATCGACATCGCCCGCCAGCTGAGCCAGCGGATCGGCCGGGTTCAGCTCGCGAGCGGGAGTGTCCAGCAGCGGGTGGTTGCCTGGATTGGCGACCGGCGGCGGTGTGGCTGTGGCGGCGGCCGGCGCATTCGGCGTGAATTCTTCCACCAGGCTGTCCCAGATTTCGTTGGGGATTGGCGCGGCGGATTTTTCTTTGGCGGCGGCTGCAGGGGCCGCAGCAGCGGCAACGGCGGCGGCCTTGGCCACCGGTTGAGCCTGTGGCGCGGCGTGCTGTTGCAGCGCGCTGACTTCAATCTGGTAATCGTCGATGCCGAGCACGTCGCCGTCCTGCAGTTCAACCTGGCGGCCACGTTCCAGCGGAATGTCGTTCAGCAGCACGCGGGTAACGTTGCCGCGGTTAGTGATGCGGCATTCGCCGTCAGCGGAAATATGCACGATCGCCTGCAGACGGGAAATGGCGCGCTCTTCGTCCGGCAGCACCAGGTTGTTGTCCACGCTGCGGCCGATGGTGCCGCCCGGCGGCAGAAAATCGCAACTGCTCTGCGGCGGAACCTGGCCGCTTTTATTTTTTACAATGGAAAATCGCATAAGGCATTCCTGCTGATTAGGAGGTAGTGCAATAATTAATGATTCGATCTGTGGCTTGCCAAAATTGGCGGGTATTTTGGCAAGCCGTTAAGTTGTTTCTTAACTCGTTCACTAAGGCTTGTTGTGGTCTTAATTTTACGAAATGCTTTTGTTATTAATTGAAGGCTTGTTGATTAGAGAATTGAAATTAGATTTCTTGATTATCCCAAGGTAACTACCCTCTTATAACTAATTTACTGATTAGAGTAGCGAGAAAAGATGACGTTAGCTTCACTGGCGCTCTGCAGTGAAAGACAATCTAAAGTATGGTAAGTCCCTTGAACTGAGCCTTGGCTATTTTTATTTGCGTACTGTTCAGCCAGTTTTTCACCTTGTTCAAATGCATCCATCGGCAGTTTACTCAATTCTAAATAGGCGGAAGCGGAACGGAAGGCGTCTTGTTTGGTTCTTTCTGAGTCAGTGGATTTCCCAATGCAGCGGCTGGTTAACCAATTTTTATATAGTGCCTCTTGCGATAAAGCATTAAGCGAGTTTTCAGCAAGGACTACATGGCTTCCGAGCAGCAGAGACATTAAAAAGTACGTGTATCTTCTCATCCGAGATAACCTTTGATATGAGCCGTCGTTTGAGCAACTCTGATATCAGTTGTCGTCTTTCCCTTGGTATTTCTTGATGATGGCTTGCAACGCTTGGCTGTGTACAAGGTCGATGCACTTTGCCATCGTCATCGGCTCCCCAGACATGCTGTCATAGGGCTTTGCCAGAAATTCTTTTGCCAGCGCCCTGACAGCGGTATGCGCTTCCAGAGAATAATCGCCGAATTCCGTGTAACCCCGAGCAGCGGCGGCGGCATCGTTTTTGACTTCTTTTGCTGAGTACCCCTCGGCGATACAAACGCTAAGCGCGTAGTTTTTGAGGTACTCGGCAGGGGAGTAGTCAATTTTTGTCGCTGCATTAGCGTTCAACGTTGCGGCGATGGCCACAGTCAGTAAGATTCTTTTCACTGATTATTTCCGAGGAGGATTTTCATTTATTCTATCCGGATTGTCTTTCACCCAATTATCATTAGGGCGCTGTACATAGTCTTTCGCAAGTTTGTCAAGATCTTTACTATGGTACATATCCATGCACTTCATTAAGTCTAAGCGGCTTTTCCCATCCTTAGCATTGTAATTCTTTTGCAAGTACTGCTTTGTCAGCGCAATGATAGGGGATTCTTCATCACGAATTGCATAGTATGACCACGCATCGATTCCATTCGATGAGGCAATTGCATCTTTGCTGGCTTCTGGTGATGTCTTATAAGCGACTGAAATGCAGTAGGTTAGAGCGATATCTTTATAGTTTTGCAAATAGTTTCTGTATGCTGCCTGCGGTGGCCACTTTTCAATAGGTTCTTCTTGATTTTTCTGTGCTATAGCACAAGTGGCATATAGACAAAAAAAGGAGATAAGGATTTTTTTCATCTTAATACCCAAAAGTTAGCGTAATTTGTTGTATAGCGAGCTTCTGGTTCATTGAAATAACAATGATCATAACAATCGCCGTTCCCATTCCAGAGCGTAGCATGCCCTCCGGCATCGCTCCAACCTGCAATTTCAAACAATATGATCCCCTTCTTTCCTGCTAATTCACCACCACCTGGAGGAGGGAACTTGACTCGAAGGTCGGGTTTGCCCCAGATCTTTGTCAAATAAGCGATAAGATCTTTAACTCTAAAAAAATACCATTGACGATCGGCACCTGATACGGTCTGATCTTTTACATAAGGAATGGGAAAGCCAGATTTATTCAAGATGTAGCTCATGCGTACAGCGCAGGTGTTTTCCCACTTTCCATTAGGCGCAATATTCATGGCTACACGCCCACCGATAATCTCGGCAACATTCTGAGCTGAATATTGCGCGTTATATATTTTAGTGCTTGCAGCCCATGCGGCTGAAAAAATGGGGCGGTTATTATTCATTGTTATTTCCCTATATTAGACCCCCGGCCGTAACCGGGGGGCATACAAATTAAGCTTCGCGGTTTTCCTTGATGTTCCAACCTGCGCTGCTTTCGGCGCCTTTGCCGCCTTTGTCGCTCTGCTCCCAGTATTGCTGTTTCACTTTCGCCGCCTGGAAGGAGTAGGTGACGCCCACGGTGTCTTCGCCGCCTGCGCCGGTGTACTGCACGGCGGTGACCAGCACGTCGTCCAGGGTGATTTTAACGTACTCAACCTGAGTACCGCCCGCCTTGCAGACAGACAACTCAACCTTGGTCAGGTGCTTACCGCTGGAGCAATGCTTCAGCAGCGCCGGGGTTGACTTGTCGACCAGCGCGTTAACGTGCAGATCGTTGAAGCACACTTTACCGGCGCCACCGCCGCCGCCAACGCCCATATTGCCCGGTTGAGAAGCGCCCCAGGAGAAAGAAGTAATGTCGGTCCAGCCTTTGTGATTCGAATCTTTAGATTCGCCGCTGGCACCTTCAACTTTCAGGAACATATCAATAGCCATAGTTTCTTCACTCTTTATTAAGGGTTAACAGTAGTATTAACGTTACGTTGAAAAACTCAGGTAATAGCAGCAGGAATTGCAAGTGTGGTAATGCATTACCAATTTATATCCTTGTGCCATGCACCTTATTAAATACCGAAAACTATCGGTACGGGTTACCGAGCCACTATTAAGTGCTAATGGCTCAATGCTTAATTATTTCGCGTTGTCTGGGTTCAATGTATGTTCTGGTTTTTTTCGATCTGCAAGCATGCAGTTAAACCAAACCTCATGCATTTACTGACAAGCCGATGGAACACTAGCTTAATTCCCAAAACCAGACTTCTTTGCAGTTAAAATAGCAATGGGAATGGCAGGTCAATAGCGAGTTTTCTGGTTCGATCAGATCAATGTGTCCGCCATCATAGTTGGTTATTTTATTGAAGAACACGACGCCTTTTTTATTGCCGATACCCTTCTCTGCATCTGGAGCATTAAAGAAAATTTTGGCTTTGCCAAAACTACTGGAGCGATGTAACTGATCGGCCAGCAGTTTGGCTCCAGGTTCAATAGTTTTACCCTTATAGGCGCCTTTTTTGATTGGCAGGCGGCCTTTGAAGCTGATGCCAGCTTTCAACAGCGCCAGGCTCATGCGGACGGCACAGGTATTGGCATAACCAGGGTTTTGCTTTAGAAGCGTATCAAGCTCATAACCAATCTCGGCGTAAACGGCTTCTGCTGCCAAATATCCCGGGCTAGAGTAATCAGAGGAGTAATGGCTGCTTTTTAGCTGACGATATAATGGTTTCATGCTTTGCCTCCTTTGCAGGGGAAGCGAGTCGCCAGAGCCTCTTCAATCAGGGAGGCTGCCCTTTCGTGCAGGCGCGCAGCGGGAAGTTTATTAAAGAATTCGAACACAAACTCCTGCAGAGTGACGGTTTGTAGCTGGCTGTATTGGCACCAGCTTTTTCCTTCCGTCGCGTCCAGCACGCCCAGCAAATAAATCCGCGCTTTCTCTTTTTCCTGTTTATCTGCACTGCGATAGAAACGGAAAAAGTCGCTGCCTGGCAGATTGACATCATCGGACGTCAAATGCTGTCTCGTTGTCTGCTCTGCGAAAGCTGGCGGCGCGGCGGAGAGCGAACAGACGACTGCCAACAGCGATGCCAGATAAAACCGTTTTGTCTTCATCTTTCTTTCCCTGTGATGAGGTTGATGTATCAGCCAGGCCGCACTATCGCGGCCTGACTTCAGCCCATCAGGACGCGTCGTTTTGCTTCAGCGAAGGCAGCTTCGACACCAGGCGCAGGGAGACGGTCAGGCCTTCCAGCTGGTAGTGCGGGCGCAGGAAGAACTTGGCGCTGTAATAGCCCGGGTTGTCTTCGATCTCTTCCACCTGCACTTCCGCCGCGGCCAGCGGTTTGCGCGACTTGGTTTCCTGCGAGGAGTTGGCCGGATCGCCGTCCACGTAGTTCATGATCCAGTCGTTCAGCCAGCGTTCCATGTCGTCGCGCTCGCGGAAGGAGCCAATTTTGTCGCGCACGATGCACTTCAGGTAATGCGCGAAGCGGCAGCAGGCGAACAGGTACGGCAGGCGCGCGGAAAGCTGGGCGTTGGCGGAGGCGTCGGCATCGTAGTATTCCGCCGGCTTCTGCAGCGACTGCGCGCCGATAAAGGCGGCGAAGTCGGAGTTTTTGCGGTGCACCAGCGGCATAAAGCCGTTTTTGGCCAGCTCGGCTTCGCGGCGATCGCTGATGGCGATCTCAGTCGGGCACTTCATGTCCACGCCGCCGTCGTCGCTCGGGAAGGTGTGGCACGGCAGGTTTTCCACCGCGCCGCCGGATTCCACCCCGCGAATGGCGGTGCACCAGCCGAACTCTTTGAACGAACGGTTGATGTTGGCGGCCATGGCGTAGGCGGCGTTGGTCCAGGTGTAGTTGCCGTGGGTCGCGCCGTCGGTGTCTTCTTCGAAGTCAAACTCGTCCACCGGGTTGGTGCGGATGCCGTACGGCAGGCGCGCCAGGAAGCGCGGCATCACCAGGCCCAGGTAGCGCGCGTCTTCCGACTCGCGCAGGCTGCGCCAGGCGGCGTACTCGGTGTTCTGGAAAATCTTGGTCAGATCGCGCGGGTTGGAGAGCTCCTGCCAGGACTCCATCTGCATCACGCTTGGCGCGGTGCCGGCGATGAACGGGCAGTGCGAGGCGGCGCCGATCTTGGCCATTTCGCCCAGCAGCTCCACGTCCTGCGGGCTGTGATCGAAGTAGTAGTCGCCCACCAGGCAGCCGAACGGTTCGCCGCCGAACTGGCCATACTCTTCTTCGTAGACTTTCTTGAAGATCGGGCTCTGGTCCCAGCCCACGCCTTTATAACGCTTCAGCGTGCGGCCCAGCTCCTGCTTGGAAATGCTCATGAAGCGGATCTTCAGCATCTCGTCGGTTTCGGAGTTGTTGACCAGATAATGCAGGCCGTGCCAGGCGCCTTCCAGCTTCTGGAAGTCGTCGTGGTGAATGATCTGGTTGATCTGCTGCGACAGCTTTTCGTCGATTTCCGCGATCAGCGCCTGGATGGTGCGGTAGGCGTCGGAAGAAACGGTGACGGTGTTTTCCAGCGCCTGCTGCGCCAGGGTTTTCACCGCGTTCTCGACCGCTTCTTTGGCCTGATCGGTCTTCGGCCGGAACTCTTTGTTCAGCAGCGCGCTGAATTCATCGCTGGAAAAAGTCTCGGTGGTCTGCAACGCATTTTGTTGCTGAGGCGAGTTGCTCATCGATTAATCCTCACGCTCGTTGTTTTCGTCGTTAACCGCCGGCTTCGGCGCGTCGGTCAGGGATTGCAGCAGCGCCGGATTTTGCAGGATCTTGGAGATCAGCTCTTCGGCACCGTTCTTGCCGTCCATGTAGGACAGCAGGTTGGAAAGCTGGGTGCGGGCGTCCAGCAGATTGTCCAGCGCGTCGACCTTGCGGGCGATGGCGGCGGGGGAGAAGTCTTCCATGCTTTCGAAGGTCAGATCGATGTTCAGCTTGCCTTCGCCGGTCAGGGTGTTGTCGACCTGATAAGCGACGCGCGGCTTCAGCGATTTCATGCGCTCGTCGAAGTTGTCGACGTCGATCTCCATGAACTTGCGCTCTTCCACGCTGGCTTGCGGATCGACCGCTTTCCCCACCAGATCCGCCATCACGCCCATCACGAACGGCAGCTGGATTTTGCGCTCTGCGCCATAAATTTCGACATCGTATTCAATCTGTACGCGCGGCGCGCGGTTGCGGGCGATGAATTTCTGCCCGCTGCGGGATTTCGAGTTTGACATGATTTACTCCATCTAATGGCGATTGGGAACGCGCCTCGTCCGGCTGGGAGAGTCAGGTTCTGATTCGGGTCTGCGCAGGGGCAGACGGTATCGGATGCGTCAAGAGAACAAAGGTCGGTGGCTAGCTGTTCTCCTCGTTGTCGGGGCGACCGAGAATGGTCTCCAGTTGGTTAAGCCCATCGGGCGCCAAATCGCGGACGATTTGCATAAAGTCCAGCGTAATCAACCGCTGGACCCGATCGATCATCAGCGGCGCCGGGTGGCTCGGCTCATGAAGACGAAAATAGTTTTTCACCTTGTCCAGCATCAGCTGGGCGTCGTCGCGCGACTGGATCTGCGCGCTGCGCCAGTTGAGCGGGGCGGTGGCGCTCTGCACGGCGGCGGGTGGCTGCACGGCGGCGGCTTCCGGCGGGGCGTCGGGTTCGGCGGCGGCCGGGGCCTCGCTCTGGCCGGCGAGCGCCACCAGCGAAAAGACCTTGGTGAGCGCGCTCATTTCCGGCAGTGCGCTTTCTCCCAGATGGCGGGTCACTTCACCGCGAATGGCGCTCAGGGTGTTGGCGATGCGCGCCACCAGGGCGCCTTCGGGGCGATCCTGTTGCGCCAGTTCATCCTGCAGCCGTGCGCGGCCGCCGGGAAAGTTGGGGCACTCCTGCTTGCTGCCGTCGAGCAGGGCGCCGGCATCGCGCAGCGAGATTTCACCGGCGGTGCTTTTCAGCAGCGGCGCGGCGCGCACGCTGGCGGCCAGCGCGGCTTTGTCGCCAAGGTCGGCCAGCGCGTTGATGCGAAACAACGGGTCGGCCTCGCCGTCGAACTCCAGCGGCGGCTGCAGGGCGTCCCAGTAACGGGCCATCGACTGGTGGATCAGCGTCAGCCCGTCGGCGTAGCCCGGCAACCCGCGCAACTGGGTCCAGGCGCGGGTGAGATACAGCATGACGCGCAGGTCTTTGGTGCGCGCCAGCAGCGAGGTCGCTAGGCGTTCGACCTGCACCCAATCCGGCGCTTCTTCCGGGATGATGGTGCTGCCGAACTGTTGTTCGGCCTTGCCGGTGGCGGCTTGTTCCATCGCCAGAAAGTCGGCGTCGTATTCCAGGTTGTCGCCGCAGGGATTGTCCGCGTCGACCGGTGCCAGCAGGGTATCGGTGTCGATAGCCATAAAATTTCCTTCAACGAGCGATGTTAATCAAACATTTGCGGGTACTGGCCGCCGCGGCCGGGGCGCGCCCAGCCGTTGGGCTCGAACAGCAGTGAAAACAGCTGCACGGTGAGGTTGCCGCTGTGCACGTGGGTGTAGAGCGGGTGTCCGTCGGCCTGATTGGTCCACCAGAAACTGGTGTACTGCGCCGGGTCGAAACAGTCGGCGGCCTGTTGCCAGCCGAGGCCCGGCACGTCCGGATGCTGGAAACCGATAATCGACAATATCTCGGAATCCGCTTCCGCCGGCGGGCTGGGCAGCGCCGGGATCGCCTGCAACGTGCGGTCGATCTGCTCGGCGGAGAAACCGTTGCGCACGCCGTTCAGCAGGGTATAACCGAGCTGTTGGTACCAGCTCGCCGCCATGTTCAGCTGTTGCGGCCGCCAATCCTGTTGGCTGAACAGGCGCAGCGCGCAGATCGGGTAGCGTCGCCCGACGCGATCGCGCGCCGGCAACAGGCAACCCATCTGCACGTACGGGCTGCCGAGCGTGGCGGGGATCACGAAGTTCCACACCGGTGCGTTGCTGAACGGGTGGCCGTTCGGCCCCTGCGCATCGCGCTGCAAATTCACCAGCCCGTTATGGAACCAGTGGGCCCAGTTGTTGACCACCGGATCGGGCAGGCGGCGTTGCAGGAAGTCGCCGGCGGAAGGGAGTTTGCCGTACCAGCCGATGCTCGTCGGGGCGCTTGAATCAGTGCTCATGGTCATGTCCTTTCGGGGCTACGGGCACGAGAAGGCCGGCAGTTGGAACGGATTGCGAATGCTGTTGGGCGTGAACTCCAGCGTGACGCGGTGGCCGTCAAGATTGAAGGTCGCCTGGCGGCCGAGGCCGCCGGTGCCCGAAGACTGCGCCATATCCACCAGGCGGTTCAGCGCCCACGGCCCGCTGGTCACCAGGCTGGCGGTGGTGCCGTTGGCCAGCGCCAGCTGCAGATGCACCTGGTTGGTATTGCGGGTGCCCGGCCAGCTGACCACCAGCGGCACCTGCGGGCCGTGGCTGTATTTGAACAGCTGCCCGTCTATATCCAGCGTCAGGTTGAGAATGTTGTTATCCATCCGCACCGGCCGCACGGTCACGCGGTACGAGGGCGTCGCGGTGCCGTTGGCGAAAAAGGCGTCGCGGATGCGCTGCGCCTGTTGGAACGACCGCAGGATGCCCTCGCCGCCGGGCAGCGTCTTGCCGTCCACGCCGGGGGTAAAGCGCCAGTTGGCGCGGGTGGTGTCGACCTTGCCCTGCAGGTTGTCGCGGAAGAAGCTGTCCATCAGCCCGCTGTTCGGCGCGAACATGCGCGCCAGATCGTCCGGCGTCACTTCCTGGCGCGCCCGTGCCACCAGCGGATAACGGCCGGCGATCGCCTGGCGGCAGAAACTGCCGACCTCGAAGCTGATGCGCTTTTTCACGTTCTCCATCTCTTTGCGCTGGGTGTCGCTGCTGGCGCCGATCGCCAGCGACAGCAGCATCTGTTTGAACGGCACCGGCAAGCGGCCGGATTCGGCCTGCAGACGCGGGATGATGTCGCTCGGTGGCGCCGACATGCCGCTGTTGGCCGCGCCCTGAACCGCCGTCAGATAGCTGTACAGCTCATCGACCTGCTTGAGCACGCTGTCGAAAGGGATCGCCTTATTGCCTTCGCCCTGGCTTTGCGCCAGCTCCAACAGCGGCGCGAAGTGCGCCATCACCAGCTGTTCCGGCTGGGCGGATACGTCGCCGTCGGCGTTGGCCGGCCGGTTGGTGAACAGCGCTTCCAGCGTGCGGTTGGCGTTTTGATTCAGTCTGTCTTCGGTTTTGGCCAGCAGCGAGCGGGAGTCGGCGTCGCTTTTCTCGTCGCGCAGGGTGACGTTTTTGCTGACGTTGACCAGCAGGTTACGCATCGGCGACGGGTTGCCGGACAACAGGCGCGCGCTGCTGATGCGCTGGGTCAGGTTGCCGATGTTGGCCAGTTGGATATCCCCCAGCAGCTCATCCCAGGCGCTGATGAAGTCCTGCATGTACAGCTGGCGGATGGTTTTGGTCAAATCAGCGCTCTTCTGCTCCGGCGTCTGGCTGTTCAACACCCAGACGTCTTCCTTGCGCAGGGTGTCGGTCACCGGATCGATGTTGTCGTTGAACGCTTTCCAATACCCCTGCGAGGTAAACAGGCCCGGCACGCCGTCGGTCACCGGTTTGCCGCTTTTGCGGCTGAACGCCAGCTCGGTCTGCGGGCCGGCCAAATCGACCAGGCTGACCGGCTTGATGTCGGTCTGCTTCAGCAGCAGGCGCTTGAGGCGGCCGTAGACGCGCTGCGACAGCGGCGCCCGGTTGATGGCGGCCTGCGCCTGCGCCACCAGCGGGTCGTCTTTGGCGTAAGGCGAGGCCTGGATCTGCGCATCCAGCAGCTGGCCCAAATGCCATTCGATCTGCTGCAGCTGTTTCTGGGTGCTGCCCTGCGGCAGGTTGCGCTGCAGGTTGAGCATCACCCAGGCGCGCAGGAATTTGCCGTCGTACTGCTTCGGCAGATACAGCATCTGGTAGGCCTTCAGCGCTTCGTAGCTGAAGTCCGCATCGCCGTGGTTGTCGTTGCGCAGCGTGGTGGCGATCTGTTGCGCCACCTGCGGCAGCAGCAGCTCTTTCAGCGCTTTTTGGTACAGCGCATTGCCGGCGTCGCTCACCTGATCGCCGCGGAACAGCCCCATGCGGTAGGTGAACGGCGGATCGTCCAGCGAAAAGTTTTGGCTGTCCGGCAGGTGCAGCAGGCTGTTGAGGAACGGCAGCAGCGAGAACATGTCGCCGTTGCCCAACTGCGTCAGGTTTTGCCCCTGGCGCTCGACGCCGGGCACCTTGGCGGCCACTTCCGCCAGATAGGCCTTGTTGTTGCCGTAGCTGGTGAACCAGAGCATCGCCAGCACCGCCAGGATCACCGCCAGCGCGATGTAACCCACCCAGTGCAGGGCGCGGTTGCGGTATTCCCACCAGCGGTTGCTGCCCGCCAGCCCGGATTCCTGGAAAACCACCGATTCCAACGTCTCTTTCAGGAAGAAGCTTTGGCCCTTGGCCGCCGGGATTGGCGCTTCCTGGCCCACGCTGTCCCAGGCCGCGTTGGCCTGCGCCCCTGAGTTTGCCGTCGGCAGCTGCAGATAGCGGTTCAGTTCGCCCATCACCCGGTCGAACGGCAGGCCTTCCTGGGTGCCGCTGGTGAAATAGATGCCGCGCGGGGTAAAGCGGGTTTCAAAACTGGAGGTGGCGAACACCTGTTCCAGATACTGGCCGAGCAGCGGGCGCAGCGCGGCGAACTCCTGCGGGAACAGGTAGCTTTCGGCGCGCTGGCGCGCGTCGTGCTCCATCAGCAGCGTATCAGGCAGCGCCGCGTCCAGCCGCTGTTGCAGCAGGGCGTATTGCTGTTCGAAAGCGGCATTCAGGTTGAAGTCCGGCTGCCGCGAGCGCTCGTAAGGGAAGGTGAACCCCCAGATCTGGTCGCGCTGTGCTTTGTCGAAGCTGCCGAAGTAAGCCATAAAGCCGTTGAGCAGGTCGGTTTTGGTGACCAGCACATAGACCGGGAAATGAATGCCCAGCTGTTCGTGCAGTTCGATCAGGCGTTTGCGCAGCGCGCTGGCCTGGGCGGCGCGCGCTTCGGCGCTGTCGCTCAGCAGATCGGCGACGCTGATGGTCACCATCACGCCGTTGATCGGCTGACGGGTGCGGTATTTTTTCAGCAGCGCGACGAAGCTTTGCCACTCGCCGGCGTCTTCTTCGCGCTGGCTTTCCTGCGTGGTGTAGCGGCCGGCGGTGTCGAGCAGCACGGCGTCGTTGGTAAACCACCAGTCGCAGTTGCGGGTGCCGCCCACGCCGCGCAGCGCGGATTTGCCGAAGCGATCCGCCAGCGGGAAGTGCAGGCCGGAGTTGACCAGCGCGGTGGTCTTGCCGGCGCCGGGCGCGCCGATGATCACATACCACGGCAGCTGGTACAGGTACTGGCGGCTAAAGTGGGTCATCCAGCGGTGTTTGCCGTCGCCCTGGCCCGGTGTGAAGCGCGCCTTTTTCAGCAGCTGCGCCGCTTCGTCGAAGCGCTGCGCCAACTGATCGTCTTGTTTGACCTCGGGCTTGCCGTCTTCCGCCGGCACCGCTTCGGCGGCGCGCAGGTTGCTCAGCAGGCGGCTGTTGAACCAGGCGCTGTAGAGGCGCGGGATCAGTCGGCACAGGAACCAGATCAGGTAGATAACGCCGATGGCGATCTGGCGGTTGAGTTCCGGCTCCAGCGGGCGATAGTCGCCGATGGCCACCAGCGGGCCGATCATCCAGATGATGAACGCCAGCGCGGTAATGCCGACAAAGCCCCACAGCAGGCGGCTGGTGATGATGGAGAATAACGTACTGAGCATTACTTTCCGGTTCCTTGCGGCAAGCCGTTGATTTCCGCCTGGGTATTTTCCGGGGCGACCAACAGCGTAATTTCTACCCGGCGGTTCAACGCGCGGTTCACTTTGTTATCGTTCGGCGCGACGGGGTTGCTTTCGCCGCGGCCCTCGGCCTTGACACGCTGCGGGTTGGCGAGGTGCTTTTGCAACCGGGCGCTGACCGCTTCGGCGCGCGCCAGCGACAGCTCCCAGTTGGAGGCGAAACGGGCGCTGCGGATCGGCACGTTGTCGCTGTAGCCGGTGACCAGGATTTTGCCGCTGACGCCGTTCATGGCGGCGGCGATGCGGTCGATAACCGGAATATAGTTGGCGCGCACCGTGGTGGCGGCGGAGTCGAACAGCCCGTCGCCTTTGAGGATTACCACGCTTTGCTGCGCTTCGTCGCGCACCACCACCAGCCCTTCGGCGATCTCTTTGCGCAGGAAGCTTTTCAGGCTCAGCGTCGGCGGTGCGGCCGGCGCCGGGTTACCGATCGCCACCTGCGGCAGATTGGTTTGGTAAATCGCCGCCAGCACCGGGCTGGTGTTGTCGCCCAGCCGCCAGTTGAGGGCGATGAACAGCAGCGAAGCCAGGAAGCCGGTCAGCGCCACGCAGGCCCACAGCGGCACCAGCGGGCGCCACAGTTTCTGCTGTACCGGCAGATCCAGCGCATGGGGCGACAGCGGCGGGGCATAGCCGCCGCGCACCGACCGGATCAGCTGCAGCAGGCGCTGCTTCATGGTTTCCAGCTGCGAGCGGCCGTTTTCCATCACCCGGTAGCGGCCTTCAAAGCCCAGCAGCAGGCAATAATTGATCAGCTCCAGCAGGTTGATGTGCTCGCGCGGGCTTTGCGACAGCTTGGCCAGCAGCTGGAAGAATTTCTCGCCGCCCCAGGTTTCGTTATGGAAGGTCACCAGCAGCCCGCTGCCGGACCACACGCTGTTGCTGCCCCACGGGGTCAGCGCCGCCGCTTCATCCAGCGCGGTACACAGGCAATAACGCGCGCCGATGATCACCTCGTACGGCAGGTTGGCGCGTTGGCCGCGGATCTCGAAGCGGCGCATTTCGTCGATCAGCTGTTGGCGCAGCTGCGCCGGGTTGGCGTGCGTGGCCGACTGGCGGATCTGCGAAATGGCGTTCAGCAGCGGGTTGGCGGCGTCCACCAGCGGGTTGGCCGCCGGCGCCATGCTATTTTCCTGAGTCATAGGTTACCGGTCCGTATGGCTGCGAATCGCCCAAAATTCCATGTCCAGCCCCGGGAATTCGCCCGCCAGGTGCAGGGCGAAGGCGCTGGATTTTTCCATCTGTTTCCACAGGTCGCCGCCTTTTTCCAGCTCGAAGTAGGTGTAGCCTGCGTGATAGGGGATCTGGCGCGGCGCGGCGGGCATGGTGCGCAAACCGATGCCCGGCAGCTGCAGCTGCACCAAATCGCGGATGCGCGTGACCGGGGCGATCTTCATCTGCGCCGGGAAATGGGTCAGCAACACCTCGGCGGCCACGTCGGCGCGCACCGCCAGCACGAAGCCGAAGTCGCGCATCATTTTGGCGTCCTGCACGGTGGCGACGTTCAGCCCGTGGGAGCGTTCGACCAGCGTCAGCTGAATGGCGTTGTCTTCCAGCACCACCGACAGCCCCTGGCGCAGCAACAGCATCAGCTTGCCGAAGCACAGCGCCAGGTTGTCGTGGTCATACACCGGCAGACGGCCTTCCGGGGTACGCTGCGCCGAGAAGCTGGCGAGCTCGGTGGCGAACTGCAGCCAATCGGCGAACAGGCGCTCCGGGTGCAGATGGTCGAGGTGGTAGGCGTGGCTCACCTGGCCGAGGTGGCGGTTGATCAGCTGCAGCAGCATGAAATCGACCATTTCGGAACTGCCGCCGCGGCCCGGCTGCAGCAGGCGCTGGCTCATCTGCTGGCTGCGCTGTTGCAGCAGGCCCTGCAGATCGTTGATGAAGGTTTTCAGTACCGGGTTGCCCTGGCAGTTCAGCATCGGTGGGATCTGCGCGGTATCGAGGCGCAGGCTGTTGTCGCCGCGTTTTTCCAGCACGCGGGTCACGCCGAGCGCCGTCCATTCGGCGTTGAGCTCGCTCTCCAGCATCAGCCGCAGGCGCAGGCGGCCAAACTGCAGCGCCGCGCTGCCCACCGAGACGGCGTTGAGATCGTCGACTTCGTTCTCGTAAGCCAGATAGCGCGCCAGCGCCTCCGGGCTTTCCTGAAAGATCACGTCTTCACGCCCCGCGCGGTAGGTCGGCAGGGCCAGCACCACGTTTTCGCCGGTCTTGTTTTCGGCGATGGTCAGCGGCGCGGGCGCCTGCTGGGCGCCGGCGAAGCGAAACGGCGTGCCGTCCGGCATGATGCCGCTGGCGGCGTTGAGGGCAATCTTGCCCTGGCGCAGCAGCGTTTGGTCCAGATCCAGGGTGAGGAAACCCCAGAAACAGCCGCTGTGGGCCTGGCCCCAGTTGCGCATATAGCCTTCGAGATAGTTTTCCGCCTGCTGGAAATGGTGGGGGCGCAAAAACATCCCCTCCGTCCAGACAACCTTATGAGCATCTTTCATCATCACACCTATAGTTACTTCGCTTCAGCGCAGCGGTAGGTCAGTCGACCTTTTTTACGGGGCGCAGGCCACTCACGCCCGCGACGATATGCGCTTCCAGCTCATCCGGCGAGAATTGCCATACCTTGTAGAAATTGGTTTCGGTGGGTTCCGGCAGCGGCAGTGAAAGGCGCCAGGTTTTGCCGTCCAGATTTTGATATTCGGCGATCACGCCGATGTAGCGCGCATCCAACGCGCTTTGCCCACCGAGTTTTTTGCCGGTCTGGCCCGGCGTCAGGAAGAACTGATCGCTGTCCAGCAGGCTGTTGCCGAGCACGCTTTTGGCGTCGTTTTGCAGACTGAAGAAGTCGGCATCCATGAATTCCGCATCCGAACGCAGCAGCAGCACGCGAATTTTTATCGGCGCCGGTTGCGCGCCGGCGGCGGCGTTGACCTGGCGATCGGCATCGAACACCAGGCTGTAACGCGACGGCACGCTTTTGGCGGAAGACATGCAGCCGCCGAGCGCCAACGCGCCCAGCAGCAAAAACAGCATCCCGCACCAGCGGGAAGCGATAGGGGTCGTCATCATGGGAATCTCGTCGCCCGCAGGCGTGCTGACTACTGGAGGATCCAGGTGGCTGAGCCGGCGTTTTTACACGCCTTGCTGTCGCCGCCGACTTTGACGCAGTCCTGTTTGGCGGCGCGCGCGCGGCGCGGCAGATCTTTGCGCAGCGTCGATTTGTAGCGCGCTTCCGGTACGCCGGCGTTGGCCTGGATGTAACCCACCAGGTCGCCGCCCCGGATGGCGGAGATCGCCAGCCAGTTGTTTTCCACTTCGCCCAGCGCGTAGAACGCGGCGGCGTTGTCCAGGCTGCCGACGGCGGTGCCGGTATAATTCGGGCTGCTCATGATGCTGGCGGCGTACAGGCTGCGGTACTCCTCACCGATCGGCTTGAACTGTTTCGGCGCGCTCACCGCGGCGCGGTGCTTTAGCGTGACGCCGTTGACCTCACTGCTGACGATGGCGTCGTTATTGAGCGCCGGCGGCGGTGGCGGCGGCGTGGAACAACCGGCAAGCGTCAGGGCGGTCAGCAGCGTCAGGGTAATCCGTGTTTTCACAATGTCCTCTTCTTGTTTAATGGCTGTGTAATAGGGCGCCGTCATCAGGGCGCAAGCAGCAACACTTTTAATTGGCTCGGCACGATGCGCATGCCGAGCGCGTTGGTGGAATTTTGCAGGCTGAGGCTGGTCAGCCGGGTGGCCGGGGTGCCTTTGAGCAGCACGGTAAAGGCGCCGGTCAGGTGGCGGGACGGCCCCATCACCGTCCCGGAGGCGACGCCGGTGGCCACGCCGGGGTTGTCGCCGTTGGTCAGCGGCGTCACCGTCGCCATGTTGTGCGCCGGGGTGCCGACGAACAGAATGTTGAACGCGTTCGGGATGGCGGTCGGTGCCAGGGCGATATCCGGGTAGGGCACGGGTACCGGCGCCGGGCTTGGCGTCAGACAGACGTCGGGAAACGCCAGGTCCACGCCGATCATTTGGCTGTTGGCAAACATAAAAGGCCTCCGCAGGTTATCCGACGTGGATTTGTTCCGAATCCAGCTTGGTGATGTCTTTTGAAGTAATGAGCGTGTTGCGGGCATGAATGCGGGCGTAATCTTCCGCCTGGTAATCCAGCTGCCCGGCGCGCACGTGCTCGGTCTGGCGCACTTTGCGGAACAGCGAATGGCTGATCTGGCTGACCGAATGCCACAGCGACTCGCAGCGTTTGCCGACCAGGCGGCTGATGCTGACGAAGGCCGACAGCTCTTCGCCGCTGTATTTCATCTTGTCGACCTGGCAGTCGCCGCTGTTCGCCTGCAGCGTCATGGCGTCGCCGCTCAGTTTCAGCGCCTGCGCGCCGTGCAGCGACAGCGAGCCGCTCGGCGTTTCAATGTGCAGATCGCCTGCAACGCTCAGCCGCGCCGCGCTTTGCGGTTCCGCGCGCTCAAGGACGGCGATCGCCCACAGCTGGTGGCCGCAGCCGGCGACCAGCACGTTATCGCCGAGGGCCGGCGTCAGCAGGCAGCTCGCCGCCCGGCGGCAATGCCAGCCGCGGCCTTCGCACTCCACCACCAGACTGCCGTCCGGCAACAGGTTGACGACCTGGCCGGCGGCCTGCTGGGGCGGTGCGATGTTGACGGCGCGGGTTGTGTTGGCAACGCTCATGGTGATCCCCTCGTGAAGTGGTCAATGCATTCAGATTCGGCTCTGGCGCTGTGCGCTCCAGATTTCGGCGGCGTACAGCTCTTCGTCGCGCTCGAGAATTCCGCTGCGATCGCCCCAGCGCGTTTGCTGCTGATGGGCGCGGTGCATGCGGGTGCGCATAAAGCGCGCGCGGCGGAAATCGGCGGCGCCGATGTCGGCATAACAAAAGTCGGCGTAGGTCAGGTCGCTGTCGCTGAAATCACAGCGCGCCGCGCGGCTGTGCTGGAATACGCATTGATACAGGCGCGCCTGGTTGAAGTTGGCGGCGTCCAACGTCGCTTCGCTGAAGATCGCCTGATCGAACTGCCCGCCGCGGCACTGCGCGTGGGTCAGGTTGGCTTCCAGCCACAGTGACTGCTGCGCCTGCACGCCCGCCAGGTTGGCGCGCCGCAGCGAAGCGCCCTTGAAGTTGCTTTGACGCAGCGTCGCCTGGCTGAAATCGATGTCGTCCAGTTGGTTATCGGTAAACTGGCAGGCGATCAGGCGCTGCCCGGCGTAACTTTTGCCGCGGTGGTCACATTCGAAAAACGTGACGCGGTCGAAATCTGCCCCTTCAAACCTTGTGTCACGGAGATTTAATCGGAAGAACGTGACAAGAGATAACCGCGCCTGATTCAACGCAGCGCCGTCGAGCGGGCTTTCGTAAAAGGTGGTGCGATCGTGCTGAGTGGCGGAAAAATTCGCGCCGGCCAATTGGCATGACATCCAGTGGCTTTGGTTGAGCGCCAGCCGGCTGAAGTCGCCCTGTTCAAGCCGGCAATCGTTGAACATCGTCAGTTCGATATGGCTCTCGCTGAAGCGGCCGCCCGACATGGCGCACTGGTTGAAGGCCGTTTGCTTCAGGTTCGCCCGTGCAAATTGCGCCTGTTCGAGCCGGCAATTGCTGAAGACGCTGTCGCGCAGATCGCAATCGGAGAAGTTCACGCCGTTCAGGTTCAGTTCGTTGAACATGCCGCCGGCCAAATCCATACCGGCGAATGACAGGCCGTGCAAATCCTCACCGGCAATCAGCTCGCCGCGTTTCACGCGCTGGCGTATTTGCTCTGGCTTTGAGGTCATACTTCCTTCCCGTTGTGGCGAGGCAATGTTTTCACCCTGGCGGTATAGGCGCCCTCGAGCCGGGTCGCCTGATCCACTTGCGACTGCGACAGGTCGGCCCGGAACAGATTGGCGCCCTGCAGGTCGGCGCCTGACAGCACGCATTTTTGCAGGATCGCCGCAATGAAATTGGCGTCGCGCAGGTTGGCACGAGACAGATCGCTGCGAATGAACAGGCTGCCGCTGCCGTTGGCCTGACGGAAATCGGCGTCGTTCAACCTGCTTTCCGACAGGTCGCAATTATTGAGACGTGCACGGCTGAAATTGGCCCGCTGCAACGGCATCTGGCGTAAATTGCACTGGTTTAGCGTCGCGTCGCTGAAATCCGCCTGCGGCAGCAGCGTCTTTGCCGCGAAGGCGCAGGCCGTGAGGCGTGCGGCGCGGAAGCTGAGGCTTTGCGTCTCGGTATCAACCCAGGCGCAGCTTTCCAGCCGCGCCCGATCGAAGTTCACCGCCTGCAAGCGGCATTTGACGAAGCTGACTTTTTCGAGCCGGGCGTGGCTGAATGTCAGCTGCTCCAGTTGCAGCTCCATCAGCGTAATGTTGGCCAGCGTGGCGCGGCTGAAATCACACTGCCCGAGCAAGGTTTCGTATCCCAGCAAATCGCGTAATGAGGCCATCGTGAAATCGCAGCGTTGAAACAACGTTTGCTGAATGTTGGTTTCGTGCAGCTGCGCGCCGCCGAAATCCGTCGCTTCGCATTTCGCCAGGGCCAAAGAGGCGTGGCTCAGATCGGCCTGCTGCAAGACGGCACCGCTGAGATCGGCGCGCGCCAGCATCGCCTCGCGAAGGTCACAACCCACCAGTTGGGTTTGGCGCAGATTGGCGTTTTCCAGCAAAGCGCCGCGCAAGTTAGCCTGGCAGAGATCCATGCCGGACAGATCGGCGCCGGTGAGATCAAGACCGCTGAGATCCTTATCACGCAGCATGGCGGCGGTGACGCGTTGGCGAATGATTTGCGCCAGATCGCCGCTTAAACGCAGCGCAGGGCTTTGCGCCTGTGCCGACATTAAATACATTTGGTGCAGCGCACGCTCGCTTTCCCCCAGCTGTTTTTCGCTGAACGCATCGGGATGCCGGCGCGCCTCCTGGAACAGCAGATCGCGCTGCTGCTGGTAGCTTTCCGCACCGGATGGCGGCACGTGATCCCCACCGGGATTGCGCGGATCGATACCCTCGGCTTGCGCCAGCTTGAGCATGTCCTGATACTGCGCCTCGGCCTGGCTTTCCAGACGCTCGACGAATTCGGCAAGCTCGTCCAGCTTCGGCGGCGCGTCTTGCGACGGCAGCGGGAACAGTTCATCGATGTCCTGGCCTTCACGCAGCAGGCGCTGGCGGTGCTCTTCGCGCTGCCGGTGCTCGTAGGCGGCGATATTTTCCGCCATCGGGCTTTGCTGCGTCGGCGTTTCCGTATCCAGCCAGGCGCCGATGCACGCTTCCGGCAACAACTCTTGCTCACGAAACGCGTGCAGAGCCCCCCGTTCCTTATCCAGCCGCTGGGTCAACACCTGCCGATAATGCGCGGTGGAGCGGGGCTCGCCTTCGATTTCCAAAGCCGGCATCAGCTGCATTACGTCGGCGGCATCGTCTTCATTGATGCGTGTGCTGCCCTGATAAATCAGCAGCATCTGTTCCAGATGCGGGAAGAACCAGACGGTGGTGTGGCGCATCGCGATTTCTTCGAAATGCGTTTCGTCGCCGCGCAGCCGGTTGATGAAACAGCGTGTGCGCCACGGCGGCAAATGACCTTGCTGCACCGGTTCTGAAGGGTGCATGTTCCAAATTCGATAGGCGGCGCGGGGCGGCAAGCTGTCGCGTTGAGGAAACTGCTGATCGCTTTCCGCCATGTTGAACAGGCGCCAGTCGATATCGTTGGCGAAGCCGGGAAAGCCGTTTTTCAACCAGTCGGCGTCGTAGTTTTTACCGATGCGGGAGAAGCGGCGCGGCCAGGTGAGATCCAACGCGTCAAAGCTTGCCGGTTGCGCGCTTTGCCGAGGAGACGCGAGGCGCCCCTGCAGCGGTTCAATATTGGGTAGGCGATGGATGCGGCCCTGCGGAAATGTTTCTGGAGTGGCGCCGATGCCGTGCGGATTATCGGCGAACTGGGTGCCGCCGTAAGCCCGGCGCCAGTCCAGACGCATTTCTGCAAAAGGGAGGGGAGTGGAGGGACGATCGTTGATCCAATGGCGATCGCCGAAAACCACCAGCGTTTTTTCCAGCGAATCCAGCTGGATCTTTACGGCGCAAGCGGTTTTGTCTTGTTGATGGTGGGTGTAGGCGTTACCGGTGGCGAGAAACTCCGCGCAGGCTTTGGGGATAGCCAAATCGAGCACGCCGCCGCTCAGCGTGAGTTCTTCGGCGGCCAACTGCCACAGCTCCGGTTCGGGGCGCAGGCGCGGGGAAGCCCCCATATCGGCCAAGGCCAAAACGGAAACGCCCAGATGGTTTTGCCCTTGCCAAGAGAAGGGGCGATGAAGCGCGCTGAGGCGCAGAGGTTTTACGACTTTCATTGTGTGTGTAAAGCTTCCTGTGGATATCAGCTGGCAGCCAGGCTGCTGCTCAAAAACAATCCGTTTTTCGGTTTAATAGATATCAGGCTATGTCACAACAGATGAAGAAAACGATGCGGCGTTCAGCGCCGATCGTTAATGCGGGGAGGGCCCCGCTTCGAAAGGGATGATCAAGAGGACAGTGCGCCGTCCTTCCCGTTTATTCCGCGAGCCAACAGCACGGCGGCGACGGACAATGCCGCAGCGATCGCCTTGGCGATAAATTGGCCGGCGCTCTCCAGGTGATAGGGGGCAAAAAATTCGACGTCGGCGGTGCCCAGAATCAGCAGCGCGGCGAGCGCCGCAAAACAGGGCAGCTCTATCGCCAGCGCCAGTCTGCCGGTGGGCGCCGCACCCAGGTAACCCATCAAAAAGCCGGGCAAAATCAGGAACCCGATCAATTCTGCGGGGGCATTCACCGCAGACATCACCTGCTGGTTGTATTTCAGCAGCGCCAGCATCAGCGCGACAAAGATCAGCAACCGCGCAGGCAACGCGGCCGCTCGGCTGGCCGACAAAAAGATTTTGCCGATCGCGGCGAGCAAGACGCAGCCAACCAGGATGCCAAAGAAGGTAAACAGGATTTGTCCCCAGAGGCTGTCCTGCGTCGAAAAGGCAATGAACGCGCCCATCGTGACACTTCCTTATGCAAGGTGAGTTAGCGAACCGATGAACGATAAGCCGTTGGCAGAGCGTTGCAATCGGATAGCGTGATTGAAAGGAGCCTTTTCGCTTAAAGCCGGGAAAGCTCTTCGATCACCGCTTTTTTGGGGTTCTTGGGGTCGTACTTGATCGCGGTGAAATGGCCCGGCTGATAACGCGGCAGATCCACGACGCTGATCGGGCCTTTCGCCACGGCCGTATGGTTTTTTCCGTCTTGGGCGATGTATTTGACTTCGACTTCGCAGACCGGCCGATTCCCGTCCCACAGGTTGGTCTGGCGAATGCTGACGATTTGCCCGGAGGCGGAAATACCGTTCTCCATCACGCTGAGGGAAGAACCGATATGTTTGAAATAACCCCAGATATCGACCGTGATGAATTTGAAAAAACCCACCAGGCTGAGGATAGGAGCCAATAAAATCAACCCGATAACGGTGAGAACATTTTTGGCCTTCGACATGGGAGTCCCTTTATAAAAAGATCGCCAGCGCCTTGGTGCTCAACCGTAAGGCGCCGTTGGTCACCAGCGCGCCAAGCTGAGTGAACGTCATTGGATCGTTACTGAGCTTGAAATTGGTTTTGCTGATCGCCAGCGGATTGTGCGAGATATCCAGCATCGTGTGTTTCAGGCTGGCTCCTGTCAACGCAAGATTGGAGCCGTAGAAGGCGAAGTTGGCCCCGGTCGCCACCCATTTCCAACCGTGGCAGTTATCTTTCCAGCTCGGTGTCTGCACCGACACGCCGTCTGCGCTGGTGATGTTGATCGTTTTCGCTTTGATGGTCAGCGTACCGGTGATCGTCGTGCTCTGATCGTTTTTGTAGGTCTCGGTGACATTCCCGGTGACGGTAGCGGTTTGGCCGCCGCCTTTAACCGTCAATTCCTGCCCGCCGGCGGTGATGGTGGTGTGCTGCCCGCCGGAGGTGATGTTGACCGTTTGCCCTTGCTTGATGGTGCTGGTTTGTTGCCCTTCGGTAATGTCGAGGGTCTGATTGCCCTTCACCGTGACGTGTTGGGTCTGCGTAATGTTTTGCGTCTGTGCGCCGTCAAGCTTGAAGGACTGATTGCCGGTGATGTCGATTTTATCGCCGCCGTCGATAATCGTCAGGTCGCGGCCGCCTTTGATGTTCACCGTCTGGTGGGCGTTCAGGTTGGCGGTTTCCAGCCCATCGACGGTGGTGGTGCGTTTCGCTTTGTACAGGAACGTGGCGTCGCCGGTGACGGTGTCGTCCTGCTTGCGGCCGATGGTGGTGGTGCGGCTGCCGTCAATATTGACGTTCTTGTCGTTTTCCACCGTCATGTTCATGTTGCGTTCGGCGTGCATGTCGAAAGATTCGTTGCCGGGCGAGTCTTCCAGGAACAGGAAGCTGGCGTTGTCGGCGCCGCCGCCTTTGCTGCGGCTCATAAAGCCCATTTTGGTGGCGTCGCCGGGCAGATCCCACGGCGGCATGCTGTCTTCGTTGTAAACGCGGCCGGTGATGATAGGGCGATCCGGATCGCCGTTGATAAAGTCGACCACCACTTCTTCGCCCACGCGCGGGATCTGGATCCCGCCGTATTTCCAGCCGGCCCAGGCGCTGGAGACGCGCACCCAGCAGGAACTGGTTTCATTGCCGCTGCCGTGGCGATCCCAACGGAATTTGAGTTTCACCCGGCCATATTTATCGGTCCAGATGCTTTCGCCTTCCGGCCCCACCACTTCGGCAGTTTGCGGGCCGTGGGTTTTCGGCCAGGGCGTGATGCGCGCCGGGCGCCAATTGATGTCCGCCGGAACGACCTGAAATTCGGTACGCTGCTCGCCGACGTCGTTATCATTGCTTGCGTAGCTGTTTTCCTGCATGAAGTAATGCGCGCTGACCACCAGGTAGGCGCGGTTGTCCTCCATACGCGGCGCCTGGATCAGTTGAAAACGGTAGCCGGGCGCAATGCCCTGCGAACTGCCTTCGCCGCTCATCTGCTCGTGCTGCGCTTCGAACTCCTGCTGGCGAACCTTGACGTAAAACTGGCCGTGGGCGTGATCGGTATAACGCCCGGGCCAGTCGAACACCTCGGCTTTGTCCTGAGCGAACGAGGCGGGATTCTGCCGCGCCTCCAGCAACCGCGCGCGCGGCTTGCGAAAATCGTAGTCATCCAGGCTATACAGGCTGGGCGTGATGGCGTCCGAAACGCTCCAGCTGTTGATGCTGTCTTTGTTTTCCACCAGGCCGCCTTCCGCGAGCTGATAGGGAATGCTGGCGTAGCCGGCGAGTTCCTGATGCGCCGACGGCGCGTCAGCCAGCACCAGCGTATGGCCGTCTTGCTGGTGCGTGAAATAGTAATAGATGCCTTCGTGCTCCATCAGGCGACTGATGAAATCGAAATCGCTCTCCTGGTACTGCACGCAGTACCCCCAGATGCGGTAGTCGTAACTCAGGCGATTATCGATTTTCACCTGATACTGCCCCAGCACCTGGGCCAGGATGTCGGGAACGGTCTTTTCCTGGTAGATGCGAAAATCGCGGTTTTGCGTCAGATACCACAGCGTGGGGCGCAGCACGGCGCGGTAGATATAGTAACGGTTGCCGCCGGCTTCCCGTCCGGAGAGGGTCATACGCGTGATATTGCCGTTGAGATAGCGCGGCGCCAGCGGATTGCCCCGCAGCTCCAACGTGATTTTTTGTCCCAGCAGCGCTTTCAGATCGAGCCGATTGTCGGGGCTGAGCAGCTCGACGTCGAACTCGAACAATCCGGCCAGTTTTTCCTCACCGGAAAGGCTTTTGAACAACAGCTGATGGGAGGGCAAAGGCGTGTGCGCAATGATAAGGCGATCCATACTATTCCCCGCTTTAGGCATAGCTACCGCACGAGAATTGACGCGCGATCCCGATGGCGTATCTGTCACGAATGGAGACAGGAACTGACGAAAGATTTAACAAAGTTTACACAAAGGCACGATTTGTGCAGTCTACAATAGAGCTCTGCATTTGCAAAATAGCCTTGTGGATCAATGCTCAATTCGTTAACTTGCTCACGATCTTGGTTTTAATCATCTAAAACATATACATGCGAGCAGATCATTTTTTATCTCAAATTATTGGATAATTGGTAATACCAAAAAATAAATCTGTAACACTTAAGTCAACGTGCTTATAAAACAACTCTTTTTTTACGTAAAAAAAGTCACTGACTGTTTTTTATCCTTACCATTTGCCACTTAAAGATGATCAAATATATAAATTTTCCGAATGTTAATTCGGATGATTCCTATTTGGTGGGCGTGGGAAGCCCCCTCTGCAGGCCGTTGGTCGAGGGGTTGAACGGTTGATAATGCAGCAATTATTAATGTGGACAGGGAGCGAAGGCGATTTGGCTTATCAGGCCGCAGAGCCAGATTAAGGCCGGGGCGCGCTTTGCCTGCCGGCCGGCGATCGGCTCAATGGGGAAAGACGTGATAGCCAATTCGTCAGGCAGCGGGAGAATGCGTACGCGTTGCGCGTTTGCCGGCGGCGGCGCATCAGGGCAAGCCGAGCAGGGCGCTGGCGGCGAGGGTGGAAGCGGTGCGCACTGTCGTGCAGGTGACGCTGACGGTAGAGGACGGTAGAGGAGGATGTGCGATTCGGCGACGGTGCCGTGCATTAAAAGCAGGGCGTGGTGTACCACGCCCTGTTACCGGTTACTCGTCGGCGACGCGGATCACCAACTTGCCGAAGTTCTTGCCCTGCAGCAGACCGATAAACGCCTGCGGCGCCTGCTCCAGCCCGTCGACGATGTCCTCGCGGAACTTGATTTTTCCCTGTTCGACCCAACTGCTCATTTGTTGCAAGAACTCGTCAAAGCGTGAGCCGTAGTCGTCGAAGATGATAAAGCCCTGCATACGGATGCGTTTGCGCAGGATCAGCCCCTCCAGCAGCGGCAAGCGGTCCGGCCCCGCAGGCAACCCGGTGGCATTGTAATGGGCGATGATGCCGCACACCGGAATGCGCGCTTTGGTGTTCAACAGCGGCAGTACGGCGTCGAACACCGCCCCGCCGACGTTTTCGTAATAGATGTCGATGCCTTTAGGGCAGGCGGCCGCCAGCTGTTCGGCAAAGTCAGGGGCGCGGTGATCGATGCAGGCGTCGAAACCCAACTCTTCCACCACATAGCGGCATTTTTCCGCCCCGCCGGCGACGCCGACGACGCGGCAGCCTTTCAGCTTACCGATTTGGCCGACCACCGAACCGACCGCCCCGCTGGCGGCGGCAACCACCAGCGTTTCTCCCGCCTGCGGTTGGCCGATGTCGAGCAGCCCCATGTAAGCGGTAAATCCCGGCATGCCCAGCACGCCCAGCAGGCGGGAAGGATGCGGCAGGTGCGGGCCGAGGTTGCGCAGGCCGCTGCCGTCAGACAGGGCGTAATCCTGCCAGCCGTCATAACCCAACACCCAATCGCCGACGTTGAAATCGGGATGCTGTGAAGCCGCTACGCGCGATACCGTGCCGCCCACCATCACCTGACCGATCTCCACCGGCGGCGCGTAGGAGGGGGCATCGCTCATGCGCCCGCGCATATAAGGATCCAGCGACAGATAAACGGTGCGCAGCACCAGCTGTCCGGCGCCGGGCTGCGGTGCGGGGACGGTATCGAGACGGAAGTTGGCCGCCGTCGGTTCACCGTGCGGACGCGAGGCCAGCAGGAAGCGGCGGTTCTGTTGAGAAGAAGGGGACATCGAAAGCTCCTTTGCGTTGCGACAAACAAGATGCGTTAAGCCTAGTCCAGGGGCGGCAAGGCAACGTTACCGAATGTGCTTAGCCTTAGAGCGGAACGATCAGCACGTCGATATGGCTGATATTGATAAAGCGGGCGGCGGAACAGGAGACCTTATTCATCATGCCGTCGCGATGATTGCCGCAGATCAGCAGGTCGAACGGCTGACGGCGGCTGGCGTATTCCAGGCTGTCACCCAGCTCGCCGTGCACGATCAGCGCATCGGCGATCGGGTAACCGGCGCGTTGACGCAGTTCCTCCATAAACAGCCGGGTTTCCTCCTCCATCAACGAGCGCAAATCCCCCAGCATCGGCCCGGCGAAATTATTGTACATTTCCGGGTTGGCGAGGGTGCTTAACAAGGTGATGCTGCCGCCGTAAGGGCGGACGATGGAGACGGCTTTTTCCACCAGGCGGTGGCTGTCAGGGGCAACGGCGACGGTGACCAGAACGTTTTGATACCCCATATCCCACTCCTTGTTGTATCCATCGCATTTTAGGCTGCCGCATCGGCGGCCTTGGCGGAGGTACTGCGTTGGATAAAGGGTAGAGCCTGGCGGGGGGAATAAATGTGTTTCGCATCACGCGCGGCAATAAAAGCCGAATTTACCCCGGTTATATAGCAATAAAAGATAAAACCGTTGCCGCACGTAATTTCACTGAATTAAAGCACCTGCGCCCACAGCGTTTTCGGCACCTTGCCCAGATCGAACAATTTACCGGCAACCAGCTCGGCGCGACGGTGGTCGGCGGCGCGGTACATGTTGCTCATTTCTTTATCATTTTCAATGGAGTAGTTCAGTTTGTCGTACACCTTCTCCAGGCTGTCCAAAGAGGAGCATTTACGGAATGTCAGCAGATATTCGAGCGTATCGGTCATGATTAAAATATAGCCTGTTAATAGTTAAAGCCGGGTGAATAACACATCGGCGGCTCACGGCGACGCCGTCGAGGCAGCGATGTACGACCTGACAAAAATCATTTCAAGTAGATAAATTGCACCGGGTAATGATGTCACGCCGCACGTAGCGGCGCTTTGATAAATCATAATATGCCAGTGCGCCGTCAGCAATCTCATCCTGCTGATAAACGGATAAATAGGGAAAGTCTCAGGGCGGTTGACGGCCGACGCGTCGTCGTTCTTGCCGTGCACAAGCTCGCGGCGCCGCGCCAGGCCATCTTTTGCGGTGATTTTTTCACCGTCCGTGGTGCCGCTGCGGCATTGGGCGGTGTTTGTCGTCGTCACTTGCGCTGAAAAGCCGTTTTTCTCGATGGGGAAATATGAAGAGTAAAACAAAACTGCGTTTTATTTTATGACAATGACGTGATGAAAACGTAAGCCATGTAAATAATCTCTGGGGGAGAGAGAATTATCACGGCGACAGAAAAAGAAATAAAGGCATTAAAGTTTTATGGATTGCTGCCGATATATCGTTTTGGGGAACTCTAATGTAGAAAAAGCATTCTTGCATTGCGCTAATACGGAAACATATCGTTACGTCTGTTCGCTTGTTCACTACGCCAGCGAATCATTGATAAGCCATAATCACCTGATGTGGAAAATTAGAACAGCTTCAGGCTGAGGGCTTAAGTCAAATCCGATAGCCAATAGCCTTATAGTTTACACGTGTTATTTTTCAGCTTGGATATTTTTTAGTAACTCAAATGGTTATTTATACTGAGTTTGTTGCCTATATACAGATTTTTGTTCTGTTATTTTGGTTTGGTGATGCTTTTGTTCGAATTGATCTAAAAAAGATAATTTTTTGGCGGATAAACATTGTTTTTAAGACGTTTTTTTACCTGTGGCTGTTTTGTGAACAAAATGGCGGTCAATAAGTGAGCGTATTTGGGTGTATTTGGCTTAATTATTTTTTATTTTTGTGATCTATGTCACATTGTATTTAAAATTGCCTCTCACTTACATTGTGTGTGCTAATGGTTCGGGGGTAGAGTTGCGCTGCTTTAGGAATAATCTTATTAAATTTGTAAAAATAGTTTCATGGTGACTAAACACTATCGAAGCAGAATGCTGTACATCCATACACGTTGGTTTACGCTCGTAGCAAATACTGAACAGTGGTCAAATTTAGCGATTGTTGAAAATTATAGCAGTCGTTTTTGAGAGATTAATTTGCCAGCTTTGGGAAACAACCCAGGTCACGGGCGATAAAATTTATCACCCAGCGTATGTTTTTAAACATAGTCTGTCGGGATGGGGAATATGGGTACGTCTGAATTACTTAAGCATATTTATGACATCAATCTGTCATATTTACTTTTAGCACAGCGTTTGATCAACGATGAAAAAGCGTCCGCGATGTTCCGTCTTGGTATTGATGAAGCCATGGCCGATGCGCTGGCGCAGCTGACTTTGCCGCAAATGGTGAAACTGGCCGAGACCAACCAGCTGGTTTGCCACTTCCGCTTTAACGAAAGCCAGACCATCGAACGCCTGACCAAAGAGTCGCGCGTCGACGATCTGCAACAAATCCATACCGGCATTTTGCTATCAAGCCATTTACTGCAAGAGCTATCGAGTAAAGACGCTAGCCCGACGAAGAAAAGAGCCTGATGATGGTTGAGAAAAGTATCGTTCAAGAAGCCAAGGACATTCAGCTCGCCATGGAGCTGATTTCGCTGGGAGCCCGATTGCAGATGCTGGAGAGCGAAACCCAGCTCAGCCGCGGGCGCTTGATTAAACTTTACAAGGAGTTACGCGGCAGCCCGCCGCCAAAAGGAATGTTACCGTTCTCAACCGACTGGTTTATGACCTGGGAACAAAATATTCACTCGTCGATGTTTTACAACGCCTACCTGTTTCTGATGAAAAGCGGGCAGTGCAGCGGAGTGGAGGCGGTGATCAAAGCCTATCGCCTCTACCTGGAGCAGTGTCCTCAGCAGGCCGGCGAGGCGCCGTTGCTGGCGCTGACCCGTGCCTGGACGCTGGTGCGTTTCGTCGACAGCGGCATGCTGCAGCTCTCTGCCTGCAGCTGCTGCGGCGGCGCATTTATTACCCACGCGCACCAGCCGCTGAACGGTTTCATCTGCAGTTTATGCCAACCCCCATCCCGCGCCGTAAAAAGACGTAAACTTTCGCCGCAACTGGCCGATATTATTCCTCAACTGCTGGACGAGCAGGTCAAACGCGCCATTTGAGCCGCCACATTGCCGGCTCTCGGCAATGAATACCGACGTGTGATACGCAGGGGCGGCATGCCGCCCCCAGACACGCAGCCTGGTCTGTGCGCCAGGGCGCGTTTGCCCCACCTTCCATCCACATTGTTAATTTAAGGAATGCGTGTGCTAGTTATTTTGGGTTATCTGGTGGTATTGGGTGCGGTGTTTGGCGGCTACCTGATCGTGGGCGGTCACCTCGGTGCGTTGTATCAGCCGGCGGAATTTCTGATTATCGGCGGGGCGGGGGTCGGCGCTTTCATCGTCGGCAACAACGGCAAGGCAATCAAAGCCACGCTGCGCGCGCTGCCGCGGCTGATGCGCCGTTCCAAATACAACAAAGATCTGTACATGGATCTGATGGCGCTGCTGTTCCGCCTGCTGGCCAAATCGCGCCAGCAGGGCATGCTGTCGCTCGAGTTCGATATCGATAATCCGCAAGAAAGTGAAATTTTTTCTAATTATCCGCGCATCCTTGCCGATAACACCCTGGTGGAGTTCATTACCGACTATTTACGGCTGATGGTGAGCGGCAATATGAATGCGTTCGAGATCGAAGCGCTGATGGACGAAGAGATCGAAACCTACGAGCAGGAAAGTGAAGTGCCCGCCGGCAGCCTGGCGATGGTGGGCGACTCCTTGCCTGCGTTCGGTATCGTCGCGGCGGTGATGGGGGTGGTGCACGCCCTGGCTTCGGCCGATCGGCCGGCCGCGGAACTGGGCGCGCTGATCGCCAACGCCATGGTCGGTACTTTCCTCGGCATTCTGCTGGCCTACGGCTTCATCTCGCCGCTGGCCACATTGCTGCGCCAGAAGAGCGCCGAAAACGTCAAGATGATGCAGTGCATCAAGGTCACGCTGCTGTCGAGCCTGAACGGCTACGCGCCGCAGATCGCCGTCGAGTTTGGCCGCAAAACGCTGTATACCACCGAACGTCCTTCTTTCGTTGAGCTGGAAGAACACGTGCGCCGCGTGAAAGCGCCGGCGCAGCAGGCGACGGAAGAAGAAGAAGCATGAAACAGAATCATCCGGTCGTTCTGGTCAGAAAGCGCAAGTCACATCATGCCGCCCATCACGGCGGCTCCTGGAAGATCGCCTATGCCGACTTTATGACGGCGATGATGGCGTTCTTCCTGGTGATGTGGCTGCTGGCGATCGCCAGCCCGCAGGAGCTGACGCAAATCGCCGAATATTTCCGCACGCCGCTCAAGGTGGCCCTGACCAGCGGCGACAAGAGCAGCTCCGAAAGCAGCCCGATCCCGGGCGGCGGCGACGATCCTACGCAGCAGCACGGCCTGGTGAGAAAGCAGGTCGATTCGCCGGATAAGCGCGCCGAAGAGCTGCGCCTGAACAAGCTGCGCGAAAAGCTGGATGAGTTGATTGAGTCCGATCCGCGCCTGAAGGCGCTGCGCCCGCATCTGCTAATCAACATGATGGACGAAGGGCTGCGCATCCAGATTATCGATAGCCAAAACCGGCCGATGTTCAAAACCGGCAGCGCGCAGGTCGAGAGCTACATGCGCGATATTCTGCGGGCGATAGCGCCGATCCTCAACGATTTGCCGAACAAGATCAGCCTGTCCGGCCACACCGATGATATCCCTTACGCCAGCGGCGAGCGCGGCTACAGCAACTGGGAGCTGTCGGCCGATCGCGCCAACGCCTCCCGACGCGAGCTGATCGCCGGCGGTCTGGCGGAAGGCAAGGTGCTGCGGGTGGTGGGCATGGCGGCCACCATGAGCCTGAAACAGCACGGCGCCGATGACGCGATTAACCGTCGCATCACCGTGCTGGTGCTGAATAAGCAAACGCAAGAAGGCATCGAACATGAAAATGCCGAAAGCAACGCGATGGATATCGCCCAGCCGGACAGCCTGAAACAGCTGGCGCCGTCGGCGACTGCGCCGGCCAGCCAAACGCCGGAGCCCTCGGCGGCAGCCCTGGAGCCGGCGGCGTCAACGCCAGCGCCGAGCGTCCCAGCGCAGGTATCCCCGGCGATAGCCCCGGCCGATCAGGCGCCGGAACAACCGGCGGCCGCACCCGCACCGACTAACCGCGACTCACAGCCAGAGGTGACCCCGTGAGCATGGACATTAGCGATTTTTATCAGACCTTCTTTGATGAGGCGGACGAGTTGCTGGCCGACATGGAGCAACATCTGCTGGAGCTGGATCCGCTGGCCCCCGATATCGAGCCGTTGAACGCCATCTTCCGCGCGGCGCACTCGATCAAGGGCGGCGCGGCGACCTTTGGCTTTTCGGTGCTGCAGGAAACCACCCACCTGCTGGAGAACCTGCTGGACGGTGCAAGACGCCAGGAAATGAGCCTGAGCACCGAGATTATCAACCTGTTTCTGGAAACCAAAGACATTATGCAGGAGCAACTGGACGCCTATAAAACCTCGCAACAGCCTGACGCCGAAAGCTTTGAATACATTTGCCAGGCGCTGCGCCAGCTGGCGTTGGAAGCGCAACAGCAGCAGGCGGCGCCTGCGGCTCAACCGGCCGTTCAGCAGCCTGTCGTGAAGCCGGCGGCCGCGCCGGCGGCGATCGAAGGCGGCATGCGCATCAGCCTGAACGGGCTGAAAGCCAGTGAAATCCCCTTGATGTTGGAAGAGCTGGGCAACCTCGGTGAGGTTAAAGACCCTCATCAGACGGAACACAGTCTGGACGTGACGTTGCTCACCTCCGCCAGCGAAGACGACATCAGCGCCGTGCTGTGCTTCGTGCTGGAGCCGGAACAAATCAGCTTCTCGACGCCGACGCAGAGCGAACCGGCCGTTGCAGAAGCGAGCTTACCGGCAGCGGTCGCCGCGCCGGAACCTGCACCTGTGCCGGTCGCGAACGCCGCGCCGCCTGCCGCCAAACCGGCCGCCGCTCCGGCGGAAGCGCCGAAAGCGCGCGCCAAGGCGAGCGAGTCCACCAGCATTCGCGTGGCGGTGGAAAAGGTGGATCAGCTGATCAACCTGGTGGGCGAGCTGGTGATCACCCAGTCGATGCTGGCGCAGCGCTCCGGCACGCTCGATCCGGTCAACCACGGCGATCTGCTGAACAGCATGAGCCAGCTGGAGCGTAACGCGCGCGATCTGCAGGAGTCGGTGATGTCGATCCGCATGATGCCGATGGAATACGTCTTCAGCCGCTACCCGCGCCTGGTGCGCGATCTGGCCGGCAAGCTGAACAAGCAGGTGGAGCTGACGCTGCAGGGCAGTTCCACCGAACTGGACAAGAGCCTGATCGAACGCATCATCGATCCGTTGACGCACCTGGTGCGCAACAGCCTCGATCACGGTATCGAAGAACCGGCCACCCGCGTCGCCGCCGGCAAATCGGCGGTGGGCAATCTGGTGCTGTCGGCCGAACATCAGGGCGGCAACATCTGTATTGAGGTTATCGACGACGGCGCCGGCCTGAACCGCGAAAAAATTCTCGCCAAGGCCGCGTCGCAAGGGCTGGCGGTGAGCGACAGCATGAGCGACGAAGAAGTCGGCATGCTGATCTTCGCGCCGGGCTTCTCCACTGCCGAGCAGGTGACCGACGTTTCCGGCCGCGGCGTCGGCATGGACGTGGTGAAACGGAATATTCAGGAGATGGGCGGCCACGTCGAGATCCGTTCGCAGGCCGGCAAAGGCACCACCATCCGCATCCTGCTGCCGCTGACGCTGGCGATCCTCGACGGTATGTCGGTCAAGGTGAACGACGAAGTCTTTATCCTGCCGCTGAACGCGGTGATGGAATCGCTGCAGCCGCAGGCGGAAGACTTGCACCCGCTGGCCGGGGGCGAACGCGTGCTGCAGGTGCGCGGCGAATATCTGCCGCTGGTGGAGCTGTATCGGGTATTTGAAGTGGACGGCGCCAAAACCGACGCCACGCAGGGCATCGTCGTTATCCTGCAAAGCGCCGGCCGCCGCTATGCGTTGCTGGTGGATCAACTGATCGGCCAGCATCAGGTGGTGGTGAAGAATCTGGAAAGCAACTACCGCAAAGTGCCGGGCATCTCCGCCGCGACCATTTTGGGCGACGGCAGCGTGGCCTTGATCGTCGATGTCTCGGCGTTGCAAACCTTGAACCGTGAAAAGCGTCTGACGGACGCCGCCGCATAATAATGAGTTTATTGATTTAAAAGGTGAATGATATGGCAGGATTGGCAGCCGTCAGCAAATTGGCTGGCGAAACGGTAGGGCAAGAGTTTCTGATTTTCACCCTGGGCAATGAGGAGTACGGCATCGATATCCTCAAGGTGCAGGAAATTCGCGGCTACGATCAGGTGACCCGCATCGCCAACACGCCGGCGTTCATCAAGGGCGTCACCAACCTGCGCGGCGTGATTGTCCCGATCATCGATCTGCGGGTGAAATTCTCGCAGCAAAGCGTGTCTTACGATGAAAACACCGTGGTGATCGTGCTGAACTTTGGCCAGCGCGTGGTGGGCATCGTGGTCGACGGCGTTTCCGACGTGCTGTCGCTGATCGCCGAGCAGATCCGCCCGGCGCCGGAGTTCGCGGTGACGCTGGCGACCGAATACCTCACCGGTCTCGGTTCGCTGGGCGAGCGCATGTTGATCTTGGTGGATATCGAAAAGCTGCTGAGCAGCGAAGAGATGTCGCTGGTCGACAGCGTGGCGAAAAGCGTCTGATTCATGACGCCAGGGGGCAGGGCGCTGCCCCCTTCATCCATCACTCTTCCTGACCTGTCGCGGCGCCGCAGACCGCGCCCGGAACCCCCACTAAAAATAGTTACTTTCCCGCATAAAGTTTTGCCGCACGGCGCCGATAACTCTCACATTCAACGTCATCAGAGCCTGTCTGCGCGGGCTTCAACAAGGGAAATCATGTTAAATCGTATGAAGGTGGTCACCAGCCTGTTGCTGGTGTTGGTGCTGTTTGGCGCCTTGCAGTTGATTTCGGGCGGACTCTTTTTCTCCTCGCTCAAGAATGATAAAGAGAACTTTGCCGTACTGCAGACGATTCGTCAGCAGCAGTCTGAATTGAACGAAAGCTGGGTCAACCTGCTGCAGACTCGTAATACCCTGAACCGAGCGGGTATTCGTTACATGATGGATACCAACAAAATCGGCAGCGGTGCCACCGTTACCGATCTGTTGACTTCGGCGAAGAGCATGCTGACGGTCGCGGAACAGCATTACGCCGCCTATGAAAAAATTCCTCTCGATCCGCGTCAGGACGTGCAGTCCGCGGAAAAACTCAAGCAACAGTATGACATCTTGCACGGTGCTTTGACCGAACTGATTCAGCTGTTGGGCGAAGGCAAAATCAATGCCTTCTTCGATCAACCGACACAAAGCTATCAGGACGGCTTCGAGCAGATCTACAACACCTACCTGGCACAAAACGACAAGCTGTACCAAGGCGCGGTAGAAGACAGCAACAAGTCGTTCTCCTCGGCCATTTGGACGCTGGTGATCGTGTTGCTGGTCGTGTTGGCCGTGATCGTGCTCGTTTGGACCGGCATCCATCATATCCTGGTGCGCCCGCTGAACCGCATGATTGACCACATCAAACAGATCGCCGCCGGCGACCTGACTCAGCAGATCGTGGTCACCAGCCGCAACGAAATGGGCGTGCTGGCGGCCAGCCTGAAACACATGCAAAGCGAACTGATCGAAACCGTCAGCGGCGTACGTCAGGGCGCGGACGCCATCTACAGCGGCGCGTCTGAAATCGCCGCAGGCAACAACGATCTCTCCTCCCGCACCGAGCAGCAGGCCGCTTCGCTGGAAGAGACCGCCGCCAGCATGGAACAGCTGACCGCGACGGTGAAACAGAACGCCGAAAATGCCCGTCAGGCTTCACAGCTGGCGCTGAGCGCCTCCGAAACCGCGCAGAAGGGCGGCAAGGTGGTGGCCAACGTGGTGCAGACCATGCACGACATCGCCGGCAGCTCGCAGAAAATCGCCGATATCACCGGCGTGATCGACGGCATCGCCTTCCAGACCAACATCCTGGCGTTGAACGCCGCGGTGGAAGCGGCGCGCGCCGGCGAGCAGGGCCGCGGCTTCGCGGTGGTGGCCGGTGAAGTGCGCAACCTGGCGCAGCGCAGCGCGCAGGCGGCCAAAGAGATCAAAGGCCTGATCGAAGACTCGGTCAGCCGCGTCGATATGGGTTCCGTGCTGGTGGAAAGCGCCGGTGAAACCATGGGCGACATCGTCAACGCCGTTACCCGCGTGACCGACATCATGGGCGAAATCGCCTCGGCGTCGGACGAACAGAGCCGCGGGATCGATCAGGTTGGCCAGGCGGTAGCGGAAATGGACCGCGTGACCCAGCAGAACGCCTCGTTGGTGGAAGAATCCGCCTCGGCGGCGGCGGCGCTGGAAGAACAGGCCAGCATGCTGACCCAGTCGGTGGCGGTATTCCGCCTGAGGGCGGAAGGCCAGGAAGAGTTTAAAGCGCCTGTCACCAGCAGGGCGACGGTAACACCGGTAATCAATCATAAGAAAATGAACGCCAGCGATCTGCAGGATAACTGGGAAACGTTCTGACCGGTATCGGGCCTCTCTCGCAGCGGCCCTTTCCCCTACGTAGGCCGGTCGCCGGCCGGCTGCAAGGAGGTTCACAGTGTTTAACCGAATCCGTATCTCTACCAGCTTGTTCCTGTTGTTGATGACCTTCTGCGTTCTGCAGCTGGCCAGCAGCGGCCTGTCGTATTCCGCGTTTCGCTCCGATAACCACAACCTCGACATCATCACCCTCGGCAGCCAGCAGCGCGATTCGCTCAGCCTGAGCTGGGTGTCGCTGTTGCAGGCGCGCAATACGCTGAACCGCGCCGGCACCCGTGCGGCGCTGAAACTGCCGCAGGAGCAGGTGAACGAATTGATGAGCAGCGCTCGCAGTTCGCTGCAGAAGGCCGATCTTTATTTCAATCAGTTCATGGCGGTTGAGCGCAGCAGTGAGCAACAGAGTCAGCAGACGGCAACCACCAAGGCCAGCTACGAGCGGCTGCGCGGCGCGCTGCGCGAGCTGATCGGCTTCCTGGAGAAAGGGGAGCTGCAGGCGTTTATGGATCAGCCGACGCAGAAAACCCAGGACCTGTTCGAAGCCGACTTCGTGCAGTACCTGCAGTTGGTCAACGGCGACATCAGCGAAGCCAGAGACGCCAACCAGTTCTCCTTCACGCTGGCGGGCCTGATGCTGGCGGGGGCGGTCTTGATGCTGATCGTGGTGACCGGCAGCGCCATGTGGTGGTTACGCACCATGCTGGTACAGCCGCTGAACCAGATCCGCAGCCACTTTGAACGCATCGCCGCCGGCGATTTGGCGACGCCGATTCAGGTGTATGGCCGCAATGAAATCAGCATGCTGTTCGCCAGCCTGCAACGCACGCAGCAGTCGCTGATCGGCACCGTCGGCGCGGTGCGCGACGGGGCGGAGTCGATTCTGATCGGCCTGCAGGAGATCGCCGAAGGCAACAACGATCTCTCTTCCCGCACCGAGCAGCAGGCCGCGTCGCTGGAAGAAACCGCCGCCAGCATGGAACAGCTGACCGCCACGGTGAAACAGAACGCCGATAATGCGCGGCAGGCTTCTCAACTGGCGCGCGATGCCTCGGCCACCGCGGCCAAGGGCGGCGAACTGGCCGGCGACGTGGTGACCACCATGCACGATATCGCCAACAGTTCGCAGAAAATCGGCGCCATCACCAGCGTGATTGACGGCATCGCCTTCCAGACCAACATTCTGGCGCTCAATGCGGCGGTGGAAGCGGCGCGCGCCGGTGAACAGGGGCGCGGTTTCGCCGTGGTCGCCGGCGAAGTGCGCAACCTGGCGAGCCGCAGCGCGCAGGCGGCGAAAGAGATCAAGGTGCTGATCGATGAATCGGTCAGCCGCGTCAAACACGGCTCGGTGCTGGTGGAAAACTCCGGCGCCACCATGCAGGACATCGTGCGTTCGGTGACCCGCGTGACCGACATCATGGGCGAGATCGCGTCGGCTTCGGATGAACAGAGCCGCGGCATCGAGCAGGTGACGCAGGCGGTGACCCAGATGGATCAGGTCACCCAGCAGAACGCCGCGCTGGTGGAAGAGTCCGCTTCTGCCGCCACCGCGCTGGAAGAGCAGGCCATTACCCTGGCTGACGCGGTCGCGGTATTCCGTCTGGCGGACGATAACTTCGTCGCGCCAGGTAACAGCAACAACGCAGTTTCACCCGTGGTAAAGGAAGCCCAAGATTGTTAAACCGCATAAGCAGCACGTGTTTCCCCGGTGAGGTGGCATGAAACAGGTGCCGTCAACTTCTAACCGGGATACTGCGTCGATGTTGACGCAAATGGTGCAGCGCCTGCCGCTGTCGGACGTGCATTTTCGCCGTATCAGCCAGTTGATTTATCAACGCGCCGGCATCGTGCTGGCGGAGCATAAGCGCGAGATGGTTTACAACCGTCTGGTGCGCCGGCTGCGGCTGTTGGGATTGCACGATTTCGGCGACTACCTGGCGCTGCTGGAAAGCGATCCGAACAGCGCGGAGTGGCAGGCGTTTATCAACGCGCTGACCACCAACCTGACGGCCTTTTTCCGCGAGGCGCATCACTTCCCGATCCTGGCGGAACACGCGCGCTCGCGGCCGAACGGCTACAGCGTCTGGAGCACCGCGGCCTCGACCGGCGAAGAGCCGTATTCGATCGCCATCACGCTGAGCGATGCATTGGGCCAGCGGGCCGGCAGTTGCCAGGTCTGGGCCAGCGACATCGATACGCAGGTGCTGGAAAAAGCGGAAGCGGGCGTTTACCGCCAGGAAGATCTGCGCACCCTGACGCCGCCCCAAATGCAGCGCTATTTCCTGCGCGGCACCGGGCCGCATCAGGGGCTGGTGCGCGTGCGGCCGGAGCTGGCGGCGCGGGTGAACTTTCAGCCGCTGAATCTGCTGGCGCCGGAGTGGGCGCTGCCGGGGCAGTTCGACGCCATTTTTTGCCGCAACGTCATGATCTATTTCGATAAGGCGACGCAGGAGCGCATCCTGCGCCGCTTCGTTCCCTTGCTTAAGCCGGGGGGGCTGATGTTTGCCGGCCACTCCGAGAATTTCAGCCAGATCAGCCGGGATTTCTACTTGCGTGGGCAGACCGTGTATGGGCTGACCAAGGAGAGGTAATGAGTAAAATCAGAGTGTTATGCGTAGACGATTCGGCATTGATGCGCCAGCTGATGACGGAAATCGTGAACGGCCACGCCGACATGGAGATGGTGGCGACCGCGCCGGATCCGCTGGTGGCGCGCGATCTGATCAAAAAATTTAATCCCCAGGTGCTGACGCTGGACGTCGAGATGCCGCGCATGGACGGGCTGGATTTCCTCGAGAAGCTGATGCGCCTGCGGCCGATGCCGGTGGTGATGGTCTCTTCGCTGACCGGCAAAGGCTCGGAAATCACGCTGCGCGCGCTGGAGCTGGGCGCGGTGGACTTCGTGACCAAACCGCAGCTCGGCATTCGCGAAGGCATGTTGGCTTACAGCGAGCTGATTGCCGAGAAGATCCGCACCGCCGCCAGGGCGCGCCTGCCGCAGCGTTCCAACAGCCCGGCGCCGGCGATCCTCAGCCACGCGCCGCTGCTGAGCAGTGAAAAACTGATCGCCATCGGCGCTTCCACCGGCGGCACCGAAGCGATCCGCCAGGTGCTGCAGCCGCTGCCTGCCACCAGTCCGGCGCTGCTGATCACCCAGCACATGCCGCCCGGTTTCACCCGTTCGTTCGCCGAGCGGCTGAACAAGCTGTGCCAGATCACGGTGAAAGAAGCGGAGGACGGCGAGCGCGTGCTGCCGGGCCATGCCTACATCGCGCCGGGGGATCGCCACCTGGAACTGGCGCGCAGCGGCGCCAACTATCAGGTGAAGCTGCATGACGGCCCGGCGGTTAACCGCCATCGTCCGTCGGTCGACGTGCTGTTCCGCTCGGTGGCGCAATATGCCGGCCGCAATGCGGTGGGCGTGATCCTCACCGGCATGGGCAACGACGGGGCGGCGGGGATGCTGGAGATGCACCGCGCCGGGGCCTATACCCTGGCGCAAAACGAGGCGAGCTGTGTGGTGTTCGGCATGCCGCGCGAGGCGATCGCCGGCGGCGGCGTCAGCGAAGTGGTCGAGCTGGACAGGATGAGCCAGCGCATGTTGGCGCAGATCGCCGGCGGCCAGGCATTGCGCATTTGATTTTAGTCCGCAGGGTCTACTCGGCGGCGATATGACCCAGGTTCGCCGCGCGGCGGCCTGCGGTTTTGCATCATTAAACGGTTAACTATTTCAGGAGTAACAATGGCAGACAAGAACCTCAGATTTCTGGTTGTGGACGACTTTTCCACCATGCGTCGCATCGTCAGAAATCTGCTCAAAGAGCTGGGCTTCAACAACGTCGAAGAAGCTGAAGACGGCGCGGATGCGCTGAACAAGCTGCGCGCCGGCGGTTTCGACTTCGTGGTGTCCGACTGGAACATGCCGAACATGGACGGGCTGGAGCTGCTGCAAACCATCCGCGCCGATAGCGCGCTGGCCGCGATGCCGGTATTGATGGTGACGGCGGAAGCCAAGAAAGAAAATATCATCGCGGCGGCGCAGGCCGGCGCCAGCGGTTATGTAGTGAAACCATTTACGGCGGCGACGCTGGAAGAAAAGCTCAACAAGATTTTTGAAAAATTGGGCATGTAAGGAGAGGGCGATGAGAGACATTCCAATGCCTGCCAGCGATGCAGCGACCGCGGGAGAGATCATTTCCCGCATCGGCCAACTGACCCGAATGCTGCGCGACAGCATGCGCGAACTGGGGCTCGATCAGGCGATCGCCCAGGCGGCAGAGGCGATCCCGGATGCGCGCGACCGTCTTGACTATGTCGTAACCATGACGGCGCAGGCGGCGGAACGGGCGTTGAACTGCGTGGAGGCGGCGCAACCGCGCCAGGCGGAGCTGGAATCCGGCGCGAACGCGTTGAAGGGGCGCTGGGACGAGTGGTTCGCCAATCCTATCGAACTGGACGACGCGCGTTCTCTGGTCAACGACACGCGCCAGTATCTGGATCAGGTGCCGAGCCATACGGCCTTCACCAACGCCCAGCTGCTGGAGATCATGATGGCGCAGGACTTCCAGGATCTGACCGGTCAGGTGATCAAGCGCATGATGGACGTGGTGCAGGAGATCGAAAAGCAGCTGCTGATGGTGCTGATGGAAAACATGCCGGAGCAGCCGGTGAAGGAAAAACGGCCAAACGACAGCCTGCTGAACGGCCCGCAGCTCGACCAGAACGGCGTCGGCGTGATCGCCAACCAGGCGCAGGTCGATGATCTGCTCGACAGCCTCGGTTTCTGAGGCTTATCGGGGCGCGCAGCGGCGCGCCCCGACAACATTCCGCGCAGTTTTCGTCTCATCCCCTAAATAACCCGCCTTTTCCCCCGTTGTTCCGTCAATGACATCGCCAATTTTTTGGCATGCTGACCGCCATTCTTTACCCTCCCGACACAGGAACGGCGTTTCGTGGCTGAAGACAGCGATCTGGAAAAAAGCGAGGCCCCCACGCCCCATAGGCTGGAGAAGGCGCGTGAAGACGGCCAGATCCCGCGTTCCCGCGAACTGACCTCGGTACTGATGCTGCTCTCGGGCCTGGCGATCATCCTGATGTCCGGCAGCAACATGGCGCAACAGCTGGCGGCGATGCTCACGCAGGGCTTGAACTTCGACCACGGCATGGTCAGCAACGATAAACAGATGCTGCGCCAGCTGGGCATGTTGCTGCGCCAGGCGGTGCTGGCGCTGTTGCCAATCATGGCGGGGCTGGTGCTGGTGGCGCTCGCCGCGCCGATGCTGTTGGGGGGCATCCTGTTCAGCGGCAAGTCGATCAAGTTCGACTTGAAACGGCTGAACCCGTTGTCCGGGTTGAAGCGCATCTTTTCCAGCCAGGTGCTGGCCGAGCTGCTGAAAGGGATCCTGAAAGCGACGCTGGTCGGCTGGGTGACCGGTCTTTATCTGTGGCACAACTGGGCGGCGATGCTGCATCTGATGACCCAGCAGCCGCTCGACGCGCTGGGCAATGCGCTGCAGATGATTCTGTTCTGCGGTTTTCTGGTGGTGCTGGGATTGACGCCGATGGTGGCGTTCGACGTGTTCTACCAGCTGTGGAGCCACTTCAAAAAGCTGAAGATGACCAAGCAGGATATTCGCGACGAATTCAAGGATCAGGAAGGGGATCCGCACGTCAAGGGGCGCATTCGTCAGCAGCAGCGGGCGATCGCCCGGCGCCGCATGATGGTCGATGTGCCCAAGGCGGACGTGATCGTCACCAACCCGACGCACTACGCCGTCGCGTTGCAGTACAACGATAAAAAAATGAGTGCGCCGAAAGTACTGGCCAAGGGCGCCGGTGAAATCGCCTTGCGCATCCGCGAGCTCGGCGCGGAACACCGCATCCCGATGCTGGAAGCGCCGCCGCTGGCGCGTGCGCTATATCGACACAGCGAGATTGGGCAACATATTCCGGCCACCCTGTATGCCGCGGTCGCCGAAGTGCTGGCCTGGGTGTACCAACTGCGCCGCTGGCGGCGCGAGGGCGGCCTGATCCCGAAAAAACCTGAACGTTTACCGGTGCCGGAAGCACTGGATTTTGCAAAAGAGAGTGACTCTGATGGCTAATTTGGCCTCCCTGCTTCGTTTGCCGGGCAATTTTAAAGATACGCAGTGGCAGGTGTTGGCCGGCCCGGTGTTGATCCTGCTGATCCTGTCGATGATGGTGCTGCCGTTGCCGGCGTTTATCCTCGACCTGCTGTTTACCTTCAACATCGCGCTGTCGATCATGGTGCTGCTGGTGGCGATGTTCACCCAGCGCACGCTCGAATTCGCCGCCTTCCCGACCATTCTGCTGTTCTCCACGCTGCTGCGTTTGTCGCTCAACGTCGCGTCGACGCGCATCATCCTGCTGGAAGGGCACACCGGTTCCGCCGCCGCTGGCCGTGTGGTGGAGGCCTTCGGCCACTTCCTGGTGGGCGGCAACTTCGCCATCGGTATCGTGGTGTTCATCATCCTGGTGTTGATCAACTTCATGGTGATCACCAAGGGGGCGGGGCGTATCGCCGAAGTGGGCGCGCGCTTCGTGCTGGACGGCATGCCGGGTAAGCAGATGGCGATCGACGCAGACCTGAACGCCGGGTTGATCGGCGAGGACGAAGCGAAGAAACGCCGCGCCGAAGTCACCCAGGAGGCCGATTTCTACGGCTCGATGGACGGCGCCAGTAAATTCGTGCGCGGCGACGCCATCGCCGGCCTGATGATCATGGTGCTGAACGTGGTCGGCGGCCTGTTGGTCGGCGTGGTGCAACACGGCATGGAGCTGGGGGCGGCGGCGGAAAGTTATACGCTGCTGACCATCGGCGACGGCCTGGTGGCGCAGATCCCGGCGCTGGTGATCTCCACCGCCGCCGGCGTTATCGTCACCCGCGTCGCGACCGATCAGGACGTCGGCGAGCAGATGGTGGGCCAGCTGTTCAACAATCCGCGCGTGATGCTGTTGAGCGCCGGGGTGCTCGGGCTGTTGGGCCTGGTGCCGGGCATGCCGAACCTGGTGTTCCTGCTGTTTACCGCCGCTTTGCTGGGCTTGGCCTGGTGGCTGCGCGGCCGTGAACAACAGGCGCCGAGAGCGGTTGAAGAGCCAGTGATGCCGGACAACCCGCAGGCCGCCGAAGCCAGCTGGGCTGACGTACAGTTGGAAGATCCGCTGGGGATGGAGGTGGGCTACCGGTTGATTCCGATGGTCGATTTTCAACAAAACGGCGAGTTGCTGGGGCGTATCCGCGGGATCCGCAAGAAATTCGCGCAGGACATGGGTTATCTGCCGCCGGTGGTACACATTCGCGACAACCTGGAACTGCCGCCTGCCAGCTACCGCATCCTGATGAAAGGCGTCGAAATCGGCAGCGGTGAAGCGCAGCCGGGCCGCTGGCTGGCGATCAACCCCGGCAATGCCGTGGGCGAGCTGGCGGGAGACAAAACCGTCGATCCGGCCTTTGGGCTCGAGGCGGTGTGGATCGACAGCGCATTGCGTGAGCAGGCGCAGATCCAGGGCTTTACCGTGGTGGAAGCCAGCACCGTGGTGGCGACACACCTTAATCACCTGATCGGCCAGTTCGCCAGCGAGCTGTTTGGCCGCCAGGAAACCCAACAGTTACTGGATCGCGTGTCGCAGGAGATGCCGAAGCTGACCGAAGACTTCGTGCCGGGCGTGGTATCACTGACCACGCTGCACAAGGTGCTGCAAAACCTGCTGGCCGAGCGCGTCTCCATCCGCGATATGCGCACCATTGTCGAAACGTTGGCGGAGCACGCTCCGGCGCAGAGCGATCCTTATGAACTGACCACCGTGGTGCGAGTGGCGCTGGGCCGGGCGATCACGCAGCAGTGGTTCCCGGGCAACGGCGAGATTCAGGTCATCGGTCTGGATACCCAACTGGAGCGTCTGTTGCTGCAGGCGTTGCAGGGCGGCGGCGGGCTGGAGCCGGGGCTGGCCGATCGCCTGCTGGAACAGGCGCGCCAGGCGCTGCAGCGGCAAGAGATGCTCAGCGCGCCGCCGGTGCTGTTGGTTAACCATGCGCTGCGGCCTTTACTGGCGCGCTTCCTGCGTCGCAGCCTGCCGCAGCTCGTGGTGCTGTCCAACCTCGAGATCAACGACGATCGCCAGATTCGCATGACCTCGACCATCGGAGCCGCCTGATGAAACGCTGTCTGTTCGTGCTGTGTTTGCTGGCCCCGTTGACTGCCGGCGCGGTGTCCGGCTCTTGGGTGGCCGAAGGGGCGGGCGTGACGTTGGAACAGGGCGGCATGCGCGATGAGTCCGCCGGTTTGCGGCCGCCGAACGCGCTGCCGGACGCCAATGCGCGCATCACCCGCGTCAGCTGGCGCTACCGTTTGCTGGGGCCGGAGCCGGCCGGGCTGCAGGCCCAGCTCTGCACGGTAAACCGTTGCATTCCGCTCGGCGGCGGCAGCGGCAGCAGCAACGGTTTGCAGGGCGAACCGGCCAATGCGGAATTGCGCTTTGTCTATTACGTGCAGTCGCAAGGCGGGCTGAACCCGCCGCTGCGAGTGATTGGCAATCAGGTGATCGTCAATTATCAGTAGGATCAGGCCAGAATTTGCAGGCCGTTGCGTTCCACCAGCGTCAACAGCTTCATCGCGGCGGAGTTCGGTTGCGCTTCGCCGCGCTCCCATTTCTGCACCGCCTTTTTGCTGACGTTGAGATACAGCGCAAACACCGGCTGACTGACGTTTTCGCGTTCGCGCAATGCGCGGATCTCGGCCGGCCCGAACTGTTTTACCGGCCGCAGGCACAGCATGTCGAAGGTGCGCATGGTCACGTCGTCGACGAAACCGGCGCGGTGCAGGCCCTGAACTTCCTGGTGGATCGATTTCAGCATCTTGCTCATAGTTGTAACCTTATTAATTCCCCGCAGTTGACCAGCTGATACAGTCTGAATGGTGAATAATCCAGATACAGCGCCGCCAAATGCCGCCAGGAAATTAACTCATCCTGATTGATGTTGTCTCTTTCGTTTTTGGCAAAGCCATACATGAAAAAGATCCTGCCTTCATCTGCCGTTGCGATTAAGACCCGATACCCGCGCCGTTTTCCACTCCCCATCCGGGCGATGCGTTTTTTGTAAACGCAACCACCGAGATTGGCGTCGTACAACTGATTTTGCATCTCTCGCGCCGCTTTCACTATCGTGGCGTCACTGATGCGTTCGTCGCCGGCAAATGTCTGGAAGGCTTTTGTGAGATAAATGTCGGTCATTCACTCTCCGTGTGAAAATATACCCTTGATGGGTACAGATCAAGATGTTTAACGACCGAGCTAAGATGACGAAATAGGGAGTGATGGGGAACAGGAAAATATCCGTTCTGCGCAGCCTGGCGCATAGCGTTAAGGGAATTCAGAAAGCGGTAAGAAGAAATTGCGAGAGGCTGCGCATAACCGGGGAAACCCGCGCCCGGCGGTGCGTTCACCGGGCGAAATGAGTCAGGTCAGACGCCGATTTTTCTGCCGAGCAGGCTGCCGGCGTGCGACTGGCCGTCCGGGCCATACAGCGATTTATTGTTCTTGCTCAGGATCGCCAGCGCCTGAGCGTTATGGTCGATCTGCTGATTGAGCAGCAGGCCATTGTGCTGATTCTTTTCGCGCAGCGTTTGGCTCAGCAGTTGAACGCGTTGCCAGCGATCTGCCAGGGGCGCATGGCTGGCGTAGGGCGCGCGTTGCCCGCAGGCTTTTTCCTGCCCCAGGCGCTGTTGCTCGAGGTAGGCGACCGTCGCCAGCAGCTGGCTTTTGGCATCGGTGACGCGCTGCAGTGCCACGCCGGGCAACTGGCCGGAACACAGCAAGTCGTGCTCTTCCTCCAGCACGCCATTGAGCGCCTGCAGCGTTTCCAACAGTTTATCCAGCAGTTGTGCCAGTTTTTCCATAGTGATGACTTATCCTTTACCGCTACTCGCCGCCGCGCCGTCAGTCGCGCCCGGCGATCCATTGAATGTCGCTCTGCGCGTCTTGCAGCAGCGCGTCGGCGATTTTGCCGGCGTCCATCTTCAGTTCGCCGCTGCGGATCGCCTGCTTGATGGCCTCGACCCGGCCCATATCGATATCCTGGGTGCCCGGCTGCATCAGGCGCGCCTGCGCCTCGCTCAGCTTGACCTGCGTGCCGCTGACGGCCGTTTCGGCCACGGCGGTCTTACGCGGTTGGAGCGGGTTGTCGGCCGGGGTTTCACGCGGTTGCACAGTGGAAACCGGCTGTAACCGCTGGGTGCGATCGATACTCATGGTCCATCTCCGTTTACGCCGTGACCGCTCGGGGGCGACGACGCTGCAATGAAAGTGTTGCGGCCCTGCTGGCCGATAAAATGCTGCTTGATTTGTCTTATCGGCAAGGTTTGCGGAACCTTTACTTTTTTATAACGTAATGCGGATCGCGCCGTCGTCCCCGACCACGCCGCTGACGATCTGCCCGGACGCCATGCGCACCCGCACGCTGTCTTCGGCGGCGGCGTTGTTCATCGCCTTGCCCGCACCGCTGATGTTGAATCCTTCGCCCTGCGCGTTGACCTGTACCGATTGCCCCGCCTTGATAATCCAGGCCCGGCGCAGCATGGCGAGGGTCAGCGGTTGGCCGGGGCTGATGTTGCGCAGGCTGACGGCGCCCAACGCTTTGCCCGCTTCGGTCAGCGCGCGCGGCGGCAGGGTATCGAGCCGGCCTTCTTTCAACGTCAGATCCGCCGCGGTCAACCGGCTGCCGGCGCTGATGCCGCGCGCCGAAACCAGATAGCGGCCGAACACCTGCACCTGCGTCTGGATAAAACGCCGCTCCTGGCCACAGCGCGCCGAAATGCTGACGTTGCCGCCGATCCGCGCGTTGGGCGGCAGCGACAGCTGCGGCAGTTCGCAGGCGGGCCACTGGGCCGGCTGCGTGCGCACCCGCACTTTCACCTGCACCGGTTCGCCGCTGAACTTGCCTTGGATGAAGCTTTCGATTTGCGTCGCCAGATCGTCGGCGCGCGCGTTCAGACTGCACAGCAGACCGATAAGCAGCAGCATTTTACCTTTCATCGTCATCTTCTCAAGCCTCATCGGGATACGCGTAAGTGTACCCGCAGCGCGCGCAGGCTAAGCAGATAAATAGCGCCCCATTTTGCGTTTATTCCCGCGATAGGGTGGCGCAGCGGGCGTTTATGCTGTCGACTCCAAATTCTAACCTCGCGGAGGGAGCATGCTCGACAAACTGGACGCGGCTCTGCGCTTTGGCCAAGAGGCGCTGAACTTGCGCGCCCAGCGGCAGGAAATTCTGGCCGCCAATATCGCCAACGCAGACACACCGGGTTATCAGGCGCGGGATATCGATTTCGCCAGCCAATTGAACAAAGTGCTGGAACAAGGGCGCGTCAACGGTAACGGCATGTCGCTGAACCTGACGGCGGCGCGCCACATCCCGGCGCAGACCCTGCAGCCGCCGCAGCTCGATCTGTTGTACCGGGTGCCGGACCAGCCATCGATGGACGGCAACACGGTGGACATGGATCGCGAACGCACCAACTTTGCCGATAACAGCCTGAAATATCAGACCGATCTGACGCTGCTCAACGGGCAGATCAAAGGGATGATGTCCGTGCTGCAACAAGGATAAGGCGCATGTCTTTACTGAACATTTTTGATATCTCCGGCTCGGCGCTATCGGCGCAATCCCAGCGCATGAACGTCAGCGCCAGCAACATGGCCAACGCCGACAGCGTGACCGGCCCGGACGGCGAGCCTTACCGCGCCAAGCAGGTGGTGTTCCAGGTCGCGGCGGCGCCCGGGCAGCCGACCGGCGGCGTGCGCGTCGCCCAGGTGGTGGACGATCCGGCGCCCGAACGTCTGGTGTATCAGCCGGGCAACCCGCTGGCGGACGCCAAGGGCTACGTGCGCATGCCGAACGTCGACGTGGTGGGGGAAATGGTCAACACCATCTCCGCTTCCCGCAGCTACCAGGCCAACGTCGAGGTGCTCAACACCACCAAGTCGATGATGATGAAAACCCTGACGCTGGGTCAGTAACCGGAGGTTCCCATGGCTATCGCCGCAACCACCAACGAGTCGTTGGACAACACCGTCATCGGTAACAACAGCAAAAATACCAACAGCCAGGATCTGCACAACAGCTTCCTGACGCTGCTGGTGGCACAGTTGAAAAACCAGGATCCGACCAATCCGATGCAGAACAACGAACTGACTTCGCAGCTGGCGCAGATCAACACCGTTCAGGGTATCGAAAAACTCAACACCACGCTGGGGTCGATCTCCGGCCAGATCAACAGCAATCAGTCGCTGCAGGCGACTGCGCTGATCGGTCACGGCGTAATGGTGCCGGGCAACAACATTCTGGTCGGCAGCAAGGACGGCAAGGTCAGCACCACGCCGTTCGGCGTGGAACTGGAGCGCGCCGCCGATCAGGTGACCGCCACCATCACCAACGCCAGCGGGCAGGTGGTGCGCACCATCGAAATCGGCGGCCTGACCGCCGGCGTACACGCCTTCACCTGGGACGGTTCGCTGGATGACGGCACCACCGCGCCTGACGGCGCCTACAAAGTGGCGGTTAACGCCAAAGGCAACGGCGAGCAGCTGGTGGCGCGCAGCCTGCACTTCGGGCTGGTCAACGGCGTGATCCGCGACGGCAACGGCGCCAAATTGGATCTCGGCCTGGCCGGCAACGCCACCCTGGAAGACGTGCGACAGATCTTATAACCCTAAGCATCAGGCTCAATCGGACGATAGCCTGACCACTATTCGGAGAATAACATGGCCTTTTCTCAGGCAGTCAGCGGCTTGAACGCGGCAGCAACCAATCTGGACGTGATCGGTAACAACATCGCCAACTCCGCGACCGCGGGCTTCAAATCCGGCAGCGTCTCCTTCGCCGACATGTTCGCCGGTTCGCAGGTTGGGCTGGGCGTCAAGGTGTCCGGCATCACCCAGAACTTCAAGGGCGGCACCACCACCGGCACCAGCCGTGCGCTGGATATCGCCATCAACGGCAACGGCTTCTTCCGCATGCAGGATAAAGACGGCGGCATCTTCTATACCCGCAACGGCCAGTTCAAGCTGGACGAGAACCGTAACCTGACCAACATGCAGGGCCTGCAGCTGACCGGTTATCCGGCGGCCGGTTCCCCGCCGACCATCCAGCAGGGCGCCAACCCGGTGCCGCTGAGCATTCCTGAAGGCATGATGAATGCCAAGGCGTCCACTTCCGGCGAGATGGTGACCAACCTGAAGTCCACCCATAAGGTGCCGGAGAACAAGACCTTCGATCCGACCAAACAGGACAGCTACAACTACGTTAACACCATCACCGCTTACGACTCGCTGGGCAACGCGCACAACATCAACGCCTACTTCGTCAAGACCGACGACAACAAGTGGCAGGTCTATACCCAGGATGGCAGCGCCGCGCCAGTGAACGCCGGCACCATGGAGTTCAGCACCAGCGGCAACCTGGTGAAAACCACCAGCACCAACGGCGCGCCGGGCGAGTTCAGCATGGTGATCCCGATGACTGCCAAAGACGGCGCACCGGCGCAAAACTTCACCCTGAGCTTCGCCGGCAGCATGCAGCAGAACGTGGGCAGCGACTCGGTGAGCAAAGTGGCGCAGGACGGCTATGCCGCCGGTGAATACACCAACTTCCAAATCAACAACGACGGCACCGTCGTGGGCATCTACTCCAACCAGCAGACCCAGGTGCTGGGCCAGATCGTCATGGCCAACTTCTCCAACCCGGAAGGGCTGGCGTCGCAGGGCGATAACGTTTGGCAGGAAACCGGCGCGTCCGGTCAGCCGCGCGTCGGTCTGTCGGGCGGTGGCGGCTTCGGTAAGCTGACCAGCGGCGCGCTGGAATCTTCCAACGTCGATCTGAGCCAGGAGCTGGTGAACATGATCGTCGCGCAGCGTAACTACCAGTCCAACGCCCAGACCATCAAGACGCAGGACTCCATCCTGCAGACGCTGGTTAGCCTGCGCTAATAGGGCCGAGTCATGGATCACGCGATTTATACCGCGATGGGCGCGGCGCGCCAAACGCTGGAGCAGCAGTCCATTACCGCCAACAACCTGGCCAACGCGTCGACGCCGGGCTTTCGCGCCCAGCTCGCCGCATTGCGCGCGGTGCCGGTCGACGGGCCGAGCCTGGCGACGCGCACCTTGGTGACCGCGTCGACGCCGGGCGCCGACATGAGCCAGGGGGCGCTTAACTACACCGCGCGCCCGCTGGACGTGGCGCTGCAGCAGGACGGTTTCCTGGCGGTGAGCCTGCCGGGCGGCGGTGAAGCCTATACCCGCAACGGCAACATTCAGATCTCCTCCACCGGGCAGTTGACGGTGCAGGGGCTGCCGGTGATGGGCGACGGCGGCCCGATCGAGGTGCCGCCGTCGGCGGAGATCACCATCGCGGCCGACGGCACCATTTCGGCGCTGAACGCCGGCGATCCGCCGAACACCATCGCGCAGATCGGCCGCCTGAAGCTGGTGAAGGCCGATGCGCGCGAAGTGATGCGCGGTGACGACGGGCTGTTCCGCCTGACGCCGGAAACCCAACAGCAGCGCGGCAATCAGTTGCAAAACGATCCGCAGGTGCGGGTGATGCCGGGCGTGCTGGAGGGCAGCAACGTCAAGCCGATGGAGACCATGGTCGACATGATCGCCAACGCCCGCCGTTTTGAAATGCAAATGAAGGTCATCCACAGCGTGGATGAAAACGAACAGCGTGCCAACTCACTGCTCTCATTGAGTTAAGCAGCAAGGAAATAACCGATGATTCCATCCTTATGGATTGCCAAAACCGGTCTGGACGCGCAGCAGACCAACATGGACGTGATCGCCAACAACCTGGCGAACGTCAGCACCAACGGCTTCAAACGCCAGCGTGCGGTATTTGAAGATCTGCTGTACCAGACCATGCGTCAGCCGGGGGCGCAGTCCTCCGAGCAGACCACGCTGCCTTCCGGCCTGCAGATCGGCACCGGCGTGCGTCCGGTGGCGACCGAGCGTCTGCACAGCCAGGGCAACCTGTCGCAGACCAACAACAGTAAAGACGTCGCCATCAAGGGGCAGGGTTTCTTCCAGGTGATGCTGCCGGACGGCACCCAGGCCTATACCCGCGACGGGTCGTTCCAGATCGATCAGAACGGCCAACTGGTGACCTCCAGCGGTTTCCAGGTGCAGCCGGCGATCACCATTCCGGCTAACGCGCTGTCCATCACCGTCGGCCGCGACGGCATCGTCAGCGTCACCCAGCAGGGGCAAACCGCCGCCCAGCAGGTGGGCCAACTGACGCTGACCACGTTCGTCAACGACAGCGGTCTGGAGAGCGTGGGCGAGAATCTGTACCAGGAAACCGAAAGCTCGGGTGCGCCGAACGAGAGCACCCCGGGGCTGAACGGCGCCGGTTTGCTGTATCAGGGTTACGTGGAAACCTCCAACGTCAACGTGGCGGAAGAGCTGGTCAACATGATCCAGACTCAGCGCGCGTACGAGATCAATAGCAAAGCGGTATCGACCTCCGATCAGATGCTGCAAAAGCTGACGCAACTGTAATCTGTCATTGACGGGTCCGGCTTGCCGCGCCCGTCATTCTCTTTCGTGAAACAAAGGCGATACCCGTGGTAACCACATATTCGATGGCAATCCTGCCGCGGCAGGGACAACGCTGGCTGGCGGGCATGGTGATGCTGACGCTGAGCGGCTGCGCCTATATCCCGCACAAACCGCTGGTGGACGGCGCGACCACGGCGCAACCGGCGCCGGCCAGCGCGCCGATGCCGAACGGCTCGATCTTCCAGACGGTGCAGCCGATGAACTACGGCTACCAGCCGCTGTTCGAAGACCGCCGTCCGCGCAACGTCGGCGACACCCTGACCATCGTGCTGCAGGAAAACGTCAGCGCCAGCAAAAGCTCCTCCGCCAACGCCAGCCGCAACGGCGCCAGCAAGTTCGGCGTCGCCACCTCGCCGCGTTACCTCGACGGCCTGTTGGGCAATGCGCGCGCCGATATGGACATTTCCGGCGACAGCACCTTCGGCGGCAAGGGCGGCGCCAACGCCAACAACACCTTCAACGGCACCATTACGGTGACGGTCAACCAGGTTCTGGCCAACGGCAACCTGCACGTGGTGGGGGAAAAGCAGATCGCCATCAACCAGGGCACGGAATTCATCCGCTTCTCCGGCGTCGTCAACCCGCGCACCATCAGCGGCAACAACTCGGTGACCTCGACGCAGGTGGCGGACGCGCGTATCGAATACGTCGGCAATGGCTATATCAACGAAGCGCAGACCATGGGCTGGCTGCAGCGCTTCTTCTTAAATGTTTCACCGTTCTAAGGATTGACTGATGCTGAAAAAATGGTTTATCGCGCTGTGCGTCGGGCTGGTGTGCTTGCCGGCGGCGGCGGAGCGCATCCGCGATCTGGTGACGGTGCAGGGCGTGCGAGACAACGCCCTGATCGGCTACGGCCTGGTGGTGGGGCTGGACGGCTCCGGCGACCAGACCATGCAGACGCCGTTCACCACCCAAAGCCTGAGCAACATGCTGTCGCAGCTGGGCATCACCGTGCCGCCGGGCACCAACATGCAGCTGAAAAACGTGGCGGCGGTGATGGTGACCGCCAAACTGCCGCCGTTCTCGCGCGCCGGGCAGAACATCGACGTGGTGGTTTCTTCGATGGGCAACGCCAAGAGCCTGCGTGGCGGCACCCTGCTGATGACGCCGCTCAAAGGCGTGGATAACCAGGTTTATGCGCTGGCGCAGGGTAACGTGCTGGTCGGCGGCGCGGGCGCGGCGGCCGGCGGCAGCAGCGTGCAGGTCAACCAACTGGCGGGCGGGCGCATCAGCAACGGCGCCACCATCGAGCGTGAGCTGCCGACCACCTTCGGCAGCGGCGGCGTTCTCAACCTGCAGCTGAACGACGAAGATTTCACGCTGGCGCAGCAGATCAGCGACGCCATCAACCGCCAACGCGGCGGCGGCACCGCGACGCCGCTCGACGCCCGCACGATCCAGGTGCTGGTGCCGCAGGGCAACAGCTCTCAGGTGCGCTTCCTGGCGGAGATTCAAAACATTACCGTCAACGTCGGCGCGATGGACGCCAAAGTGATCATCAACTCGCGCACCGGTTCGGTGGTGATGAACCGCGATGTGATCCTCGACTCTTGCGCCGTCGCCCAGGGCAACCTGTCGGTGGTGGTCGATCGGCAGAACACCGTCAGCCAACCGACGACGCCGTTCGGCGGCGGCCAGACGGTGGTGACGCCAAACACCCAGATCTCGGTGCAACAACAGGGCGGATCGCTGCAGAAGGTGAACGCCAGCGCCAACCTGAACAACGTGATCCGCGCGCTGAACGCGCTGGGTGCCACGCCGATCGACCTGATGTCGATCCTGCAGGCGATGCAGAGCGCCGGCTGCCTGCGCGCCAAGCTGGAAATCATCTGATGGCCGGCGATCTGATGGCGATGTCGGGCGCGGCCTATGACGCCCAGGCGCTGAACGGCCTCAAGCGCGACGCGGCGGCCGACCCGCAGGGCAACCTCAAGCAGGTGGCCCAGCAGGTGGAAGGCATGTTCGTGCAGATGATGCTGAAAAGCATGCGTTCCGCCTTGCCGCAGGATGGGGTATTGAGCAGCGATCAAACGCGGCTCTATACCTCGATGTACGACCAGCAAATCGCCCAGCAGATGTCGCAAAAAGGGCTGGGGCTGGCCGACATGATGGTCAAGCAGATGAGCAATGCCAACGCGGTGCCGAGTGAAACGGCGGGCCTGTCACCGATGGCGTTGGACAACGAGGTGCTGCAAACGCTGCCGAACCAGGCGCTGGAACAGATGGTGCGCCGCGCGATGCCGAAAGCCCCGCCTGCCGCCGCGCCGCTGTCGCTCAACAACGGCAACTTCGTCGCTCGCCTGTCGATACCGGCGAAGGTGGCCAGCCAGCAGAGCGGTATTCCGCATCAGCTGATCGTCGCGCAGGCGGCGCTGGAGTCCGGCTGGGGGCAGCGCGAGATCCCGACCTCAGACGGCACGCCGAGCTACAACCTGTTCGGCATCAAGGCCGGCGGCAGCTGGAACGGGCCGGTGACGGAGATCACCACCACCGAGTTCGAACAGGGCGCGGCGAAGAAGGTGAAGGCGAAGTTCCGCGTCTACGGCTCGTACGTCGAGGCGATCGCCGATTACGTCAAACTGCTGACCAACAACCCGCGCTACGCCGACGTGGCCGCTGCGCGCAGCCCGGAGCAGGCGGCGCATGCGCTGCAACGCGCCGGCTACGCCACCGATCCGCAGTACGCCAGCAAACTGGTCAGCGTGATTCAGCAGATGAAGAACGCAGGGGAACAGGCGGTCAAAGCCTATACCCACGATCTGAAAGAGTTGTTCTAAATCCCCGTCATGCTTGTCGCCTTGCTGCGGCGCCAATTATTGAGGGGATAGGCGGTAACGAAGGCTGGCCGGAGGCTGACCGCGTTGCCGCTTTTTTTCCTCAAGTTCTTCTCATTTTTGCCGATAACCGAGACAGGCTGAGCGAACAGGCTCAGCAGCTCAATTTGAACCCTGTGGGCCACCGGCGCCGCAGCATAAGGAATTCCGATGTCCAATAGCTTAATCAATACCGCGATGAGCGGGCTGAATGCGGCTCAGGTGGCGCTCAGTACCGTCAGCAACAACATTTCCAACTACAACGTGGCGGGCTACAACCGCCAGACCGCGATCCTGGCGCAGAACGGCGGCATGGCCACCATGAGCGGCTTTATCGGCAACGGCGTCACCGTCACCAGCGTCAACCGCGAGTACAACCAGTTCATCACCAACCAGCTGCGCGGCGCACAGAGTTCATTCGGGGCGCAAAACGCCTATTACGAGAAGATTTCGCAGATCGACAACCTGCTGGCGAGCAAAACCAACCCGCTATCGACCAACATGCAGGATTTCTTCACCAACCTGCAGAATCTGGTGAGCAACGCCGGTGACGACGCCGCGCGCCAGACGGTGCTGGGCAAGGCCAACGGCCTGGTGAACCAGTTCAACAACACCGACAAATTCCTGCGCGACATGGACAGCGGCGTCAATCAGCAGATCAGCGATACGGCGCAGCAGATCAACAGCTACAGCCAACAGATCGCCAAGCTGAACGACGAGATCACCCGTTTGCGCGGCAGCGCCGGCGGCGAGCCGAATGCGTTGCTGGATCAGCGCGATCAGCTGGTTACCGAGTTGAACCAGCTGGTGGGCGTACAGGTCACGCAGCAGGACGGCGACGCCTATACCGTCTCCTTCGCCAACGGTTTGACCCTGGTACAAGGCAGCAACACCTATCAGGTGGAAGCCGTGCCTTCCAGCAGCGATCCTTCCCGTCTGACCATCGGTTATAACCGCGGCAACGGCGCCAGCGAAGTGCCGGAAGGCCAGATCACCAGCGGCACGCTGAGCGGCGTGCTGAAATTCCGCAGCGAGACGCTGGACGGCGTGCGCAATCAGCTGGGCCAGTTGGCGCTGGCGATGGCGGACAGCTTCAACCAGCAGCATCGCGCCGGTTTCGACCTGAACGGCGACGCGGGCGGCGACTTCTTCAGCTTCAGCGGCGGCCGGGTGGTGGATAACACCCGCAACACCGGCGACGCGTCGCTGTCGGTCGCTTACACCGACACCGGCAAGGTGAAGGCCAACGATTATCGCGTCGAGTTCGACGGCAGCAACTGGCAGGTCAGCCGCCTGCCGGACAACGTGAAAGTCAACGCCACGCCGGGCACCAGCGCCGACGGCAAACCGACGCTGAACTTCGACGGGCTGGAAGTGAGCATTGACGGCAATGCGCAGGCCAAAGACAGCTTCACCGTGAAGCCGGTCAGCGACGTGGCGGGCAATCTGAAAGTGGCCATCACCGATTCGTCCAAGATCGCCGCCGCCGGTAAAGACGACAGCGGCCGCGGTGATAACGAAAACGCCAAGAAGCTGCTGGATCTGCAAACCAAAAACCTGGTGGACGGTAAGGCGACCCTGAGCGGCGCTTACGCCGGCATCGTCAGCGGCGTCGGTAACCAGACCGCTGCCGCCAAGGCCATCGCCACGTCGCAGGCCAAGATCGTGACGCAGCTGGGCGCGCAACAGCAGTCGATGTCCGGCGTCAACCTTGACGAAGAGTACGGTGAGCTGCTGCGTTTCCAACAGTACTACATGGCCAACGCGCAGGTGATTCAGACCGCCAGCTCGCTGTTCGACGCGCTGCTGAATATTCGTTGATTTTATTGTTAACCGGCGCCGATAACGGCGCCGGTCGCCCAGAGTAAGGAACCCACAGCATGCGCATGAGCACCAGCATGATGTACCAACAGAACATGAACGGCATCACGGGCAACCAGTCGCTGTTCATGAAGGCCGCCGAGCAGCTTTCCTCGGGCAAGCGGGTGATCAACCCGTCCGACGATCCGCTGGCGGCGTCGCGCGCGGTGATGTTGTCGCAGTCGCAGGCGGAAAACAGCCAATACACGCTGGCGCGCACTTTCGCTCGCCAAAGCGTGTCGATGGAAGAAACGGTCTTGGCCGGCGCAACGTCCACCATCGCGGACATGAAGGCGCTGATCGTCAGCGCCGGCGGCACGGAAAGCGATAACGACCGTCAGTCGCTGGCCACCCAGCTGCAGGGGCTGAAAGATCAGCTGCTGAACCAGGCCAACAGCACCGACGGCAACGGCCGCTATATGTTCGGCGGATATGTGAACGACAAGGCGCCGTTCGTCGATAACGGCGGCACCGTCAGCTATCAGGGCGGCGACAAGACGGTTCAGCAGAAAGTAGACGCCAACCGCACCATGACCATCGGCCATACCGGCAACTCGGTGTTCATGTCGTTGACCAGCAACCCGAAGCCTGAGCCGGACGGCAGTGCGCCGGTCAGCAACGTGTTCGAGAGTATCGATATCGCGCTGAACGCGCTGAAAACCCCGCTGCAGGGCGCCGATGAGGCCACCAAGCAGCAGGTGAACGATGCGCTGGCGAAAGCCAACCGCGGCCTGGACAACTCTTACAACAACGTGCTGAGCGTGCGCGCCGAGCTGGGCAGCCAGCTGCAGGAAATGGATCAGTTGGACAGCATCGGCAAAGAGCGCGACATGACCAACCAGGTCCAGATGAGCGCGTTGACGGATGCCGATCTGGCCGAGTCTATATCGTCTTACTTTATGCAACAGGCGGCGCTGCAGGCGTCGTATAAAACCTTCAGCGATATGCAGGGCATGTCGCTGTTCCAGATGAATCGTTAAGAGCAATACCCCGTTGCCTGACCGCGACGGGTTTCCCTTTAGTGCGCTTAGAAAATACCCTCTCCGCCCCGCGGGGAGGGAGGCTTCTTGAAACCGGGCGCACTCGTTTGGCGTGTCGCTTGTTCTCCCACTACTGACTGAGCGACGCGCCTTTTTTTGTCTGCGTGTTCCCATTCACCTTAAGCGTCAGCGGAAAGGCACGCCGCGATCGTTGCCGGACCCTTTAGTGCATTGACTGCCTATGTTGACAAAGGCTGAGGCCGCCGCAGTGCCAATCGCACTGCCGTTACGGCTGGCCAGTGCGCCGGCCATGGCAATGGCACCGGTAACCATAGCGCCGGTACAAGGATCCTGAAATAGCCCATAGCCTTTCGCCGCCCAGTTAGGCTGGAAGCCGTTCGCCTGCGCGCCGTAGGAGCTTCGGCTATAGTCGCGATCTCGGTCGCCGCTGTTATTGCCGTCGCCGGCGCCGCCCATCCGTTGCATTTCTTCTCTGGTCAGTTCTCTCAACATAGGTCGATCTCCTGTTAACGCGACTTCGCGTTATTTTTAGGGGTGTTGTTTTTGATTTGAGGCTTGGGGCTTGCATTGAGCAGCCACCGTATGGGTTTGCAGATATACTCGGCCAGTTTTAATGACCCGAACAAAGTAAACAGGATGATGACAAACCTATCGACGCCAGGCGGCAGAACAAACAAACCCCATGAAAAGCCCAACGTGTTTAAAATGGTGCTCATGATCAAGAGGGCAATGCAGGAGATAAATAAATCACTCAGCTGAAATTGTATCTTCATATTTACACCGATTATATTTTGGTGAGGTTTGCAGCGTGCTGTCTGCAAGGTCGTTCTCAATATAACGCTGGTGGAATAAGGGGCGAAATCGTTTTTTCTTGTCAGCGGATAAATAAGAGGTGTGAGTAAATAAAATTATTAATGCATTATCTCTAAATTTAGCGCGGCAGCGAGGGCGACGTGCTGCATTATTTCATTCCTGACAATGAAATGCACAGGATGTCGACATGGCTTGCCGACGGGTGATCAATGCCGGTTACGGCAGGAGCCGGGTTGCCGTCCCGGTGCAGCGTCGAATGGCGCAGCAGAGGCCGGATACGGGCGCAACCCGGAGTGTTTTGCTAAAAACCGTACGGTATTATTTCTTTTTCTTCACCACTTTCCATTTTCCGCCGTCGGCCGTCTCGGTAAAAGAAACTCTAAACTTGTTGCTTTTCCAGTGGGTCAAACCGAATAACCGGCGTGCTTTGCGGTTGCTTTTCGCTTTAATCATGATCTCGCTCCTGTGGTTAGCAAAGGTCGATGCTGCGCCCTGCAGCCGGCGGGCGCCGGACGCATTTATTCTGGGTGTCAGTTATCCGTCGCGCATTTAACAATGCGTGACTGCATTATTCTTATTTTTTACTCGAGACAAACGTATTTTATCGCCGCGGAAAATAAGGGGGTGCAGGCGATATTTTTTTTGTTACCGGGTCTATTCTAGGTCGGGGTTTTATTTATTCAAGCCGCCGGAGACATTTGAACCTTAATCCGGATAAAAGACGTTTCTCAGGCTTTTGTCCCAGGAAAGCGTTTTTATTGCCATTTTGTCTCAGGGGAAAAGGGGGAGAGGAAGGGGCGGCGCAGGGACTTAGAAGGTCATGCCGCCGATCACCGCCGCCAGCCGGTCGAAGATTTCACCGAACAGATGCTCGCAGAACGGTGCCAGCATCGGCATCATCATGCCCAGCGTCATGATGCCGAAGGTCATGGTTACCGGGAAGCCGATCACGAAGACCGACAGCTGCGGCGTCATGCGGTTGAGCAAACCGAGCGCCATGTTCAGCGTCAACAGCAGGCAGATCAGCGGCAGCGCCAGCATCATGCCGTTGATGAAGATTAGCGAGCCGACCTGGGTCAGCACCAGGAAGCCGTTGCCGTTCAGCGGCTGCGTTTGGACAGGCAGGGTGTGGAAGCTGTCCGCCAGCAGCGAAATCAGCCACAGATGGCCGTCGAAGCTGAGGAACAGCAGCATCGCCAGCAGGTTGAGCAGGCGCGCCAGCACCGGCATGTTCGGGCCGCCGCTGGGATCGAAGAAGGTGGCGAACGACAGGCCCATCTGCATGCCGATCACTTCGCCCGCCAGGCGCACCGCCGCGAAGGCGAACTGCATGGTCAATCCCAGCGCCACGCCGATCAGAATCTGTTGAATCGCCAGCCACAGGCCGGCGGCGGAGAAGATCGGGATATTGCTGGCGGGCAGCGTCGGCGCGATCAGGATGACGATCAGCCCGCCAAGGCCGATTTTGACCTTTTTGCTGATTTGCTTTTCGCTGAATACCGGCGCGGTGCTGATCAGCGCCAGAATGCGCAGCAGCGGCCAAAAATAGTGGCTGAGCCAGACGGTGAGCTGGGCGCTGTCGAAGGTGAGCACGGTTAGCCGATCAGGGTGGGCAGGTTGCTGAACAGGGTGCGCATGTAGTCCAGCAGCAGGTTCAACATCCAGGGGCCGGCGATGATGATGGTGGCCACCACCGCCAGAATTTTGGGGATGAACGACAGCGTCATTTCGTTGATTTGGGTGGCGGCCTGCAGCAGGCTGACCACCAGGCCGCTGATCAGCGCCGCCAGCAGCAGCGGGGCGGCCAGCGCCAGCGCCACTTTCATCGCTTCGGTGCCGAGCGCCATAACCGATTCAGGTGTCATCTCGCGTTCTCCGGTCGGGGGTTACGAATAGAAACTCTGCGCCAGCGAGCCGAGCAGCAGCTGCCAGCCATCGACCAGCACGAACAGCATCAGCTTGAACGGTAGCGAGATGGTGGCCGGCGGCACCATCATCATCCCCAGCGCCATCAGCACGCTGGCGACCACCAGATCGATAATCAGGAACGGAATGAACACCGTAAAGCCGATCTGGAAGGCGGTTTTCAGTTCGCTGGTGACGTAGGCGGGCAGCAGGATGCGCATCGGCACCGCTTCCGGGCCGGCCAGCGGCGGCTGATTGGCCAGCCTGGCGTACAGCGCCAGATCGGTTTCGCGCGTTTGGCGCAGCATGAATTCGCGCAGCGGCTGCGCGCCTTTATCCAGCGCGACCTCCAGCCCGATCTTGTCCTGGCTGAACGGCAGGTAGGCGCCCTGATAGACCTTATCGAACACCGGCGACATGATGAAGAAGGTCAGGAACAGCGCCAGCCCCAGCATCACTTGGTTCGGCGGCGCCGACGGCGTGCCCAGCGCGTTGCGCAGCAGCCCGAGCACGATGATGATGCGGGTGAAGCTGGTCATCATCAGCAGCATGGCGGGCAGGAAGGTCAGCGAGGTCAACAGCACCAGCGTCTGCACCGGCAGCGACCAGCTTTGGCCGCCGTTGGCCAGCGGCTGGCTGATCAGCCCCGGCAGTTGCGCCAAAGCCGCCGGGCTGATGAACAGCAGGGCGGCAGGGAGCCAAACCGCCGGACGGCGGACGAGGGTATGAAGAGTCGAGGTCATGCCGATTTTTCCGGGCGTTTCAGAACTTTTTGCATCAGTTGGCGGAAGTCCGCCGGCGTCGCCGCGTCGGCCGCGCCTTCGTCTTTCGGCGGGGCGGGCAGGGTGTGCAGCGGGGTGATCTGCTGGGCGGTGACGCCCAATACCAGCAAGGTATCGTCGACTTCCACCACCACCACGCGCTCGCGCTGCCCAACCTGGCAACTGGCGCGCAGGTTGAGCAGCTTGTTGTTGCGCGCCTGCGGGGCGAAGCCCAGCCGGCGGAACAGCCAACCGGCCAACAGGATCAGCAGCAGAATGCCGCCGAGCGCACTGCTGACCTGCATCAACACCGAACCGGCCGGCAAGGCCGGCGCGGCGGGTGGTTGGCTGCTTTGGACGGTAACGGGCGCCGCGACGGTCATCAGCGGCTCAGTCGACGCATGCGTTCGGACGGGGTGATGATGTCGGTGATGCGCACGCCGAACTTGTCGGCCACCACCACCACTTCACCTTGTGCGATCAGGTAACCGTTGATCAGGATGTCCAGCGGCTCGCCGGCCAGGCCGTCCAGCGCCACCACCGAGCCTTGCGACAGGCGCAGCAGCTCTTTGATGGTCATCTTGGTGCGCCCCAGTTCCACGGTCAGCTTGACCGGAATATCCAGGATCAGGTCGATATCCTGCAGGCTGCCGAGCGCATCCTGAGCTTCCAGCGACTTGAACACCCCTTCGGTGCTCGCGCCGGATTTCTCTGTCGACTGCTGCTCGTTAAACGCATCAGCCCACAGATCGTCTACGGATTCCTTTCCTTCGCCAGACGGTTGTTTAGGATCACTCATTGGGCTGTTCCTCACTCAGAGCATTCAAAATAGGGTTAATCAAATGTTCAACACGTAGGGCATATTGCCCGTTCAACGTGCCGTATTGGCTGGTCAGCACCGGTACGCCGTCCACATGGGCAATCAGGCGTTCCGGCTTGTCTATCGGTAATACATCGCCCGGCTGCAGCTTCAGGACTTTCGACAGCCGCATCGGGATATCGACGAAGTTGGCGATAAGCTCCAGTTCGGAGTGTTGCACCTGCTTCACCAGGGTTTCGCGCCAATGGCTGTCTTCCTGCCGCGAGTTTTCCAGCGGCGGGTTGGTCAACAGCTCGCGCAGCGGCTCAATCATCGCGAACGGAATACAGATGTTGAACTCGCCGGTCAGCGCGCCGATCTCCACCTGGAACGGCGTGGTGACCACGATGTCGTTCGGCGAAGTGGTGATGTTGGTAAACTTCACCTGCATTTCGGCGCGCACGTACTCTACGTCGATCTTGTAGATGGCGCTCCAGGCGTCACCGTAGGCGTCCAGCGCCAGGCGCAGCATGCGCTTGATCACCCGCTGTTCGGTCGGGGTGAACTCGCGGCCTTCGACCTTGGTCGGGAAGCGGCCGTCGCCGCCGAACAGGTTATCGACGGCGATGAACACCAGGCTCGGCGCGAACACGAACAGGGCGGTGCCGCGCAGCGGGTTCAGATGCACCAGGTTCAGGTTGGTCGGCACCGGCAGGTTGCGGGCGAACTCGTGATACGGCTGGATTTTGATCGGGCCGACGGTAATGTCCGGGCTGCGGCGCAGCAGGTTGAACAATCCCATGCGGAACTGCCGGGCAAAACGTTCGTTGATGATTTCCAGCGCGTGCAGACGCTCGCGCACCACGCGGCGCTGGGTGGTCGGATCGTAAGGCTTGACCTCGCTCTCTTTGCCGACTATCGCTTCGGGTTCATCACCCGCGCTGTCGCCGTTGAGCAAGGCGTCGATCTCTGCCTGTGAAAGAATGCTGTCGCCCATAGTGATTACCGCAGTATGAAGGCGGTGAACAGCACGTCGCTGACCACCTGCTTCGGTTGTCCCTTAACCAGCGGCGGGCTGAGCACGTCCTTAATCTGCGCCACCAACCGTTGCTTCCCTTGTTCATTGGCCAGCTGGCTCGCTTCCTGGCGGGAGAGCAGCATCAGCAGACGGCTGCGCACTTCCGGCAAAAAATCGTTCAGCTGACGGCGGGTACTTTCGTCCGGCAGACGCAGTGTGAGGCCGATGTACAGCACGCGATCCGGGTTGTTGTCCGGCGTCACCAGGTTGACGGTAAAGGTGTCGAGCGGCATGAACACCGGCGCGGCCGGCGGTTGCTGTTTGGCGGCGGCCGGTTCGGCGCCGTTTTTATGCTGTTGCAGCAGCCACCAGCTGTAGCCCGCGGCGCCACAGGCGACGACGCTGATCAACACCAGCAGGATGACCAGAAGGGGGCGTTTCGGTGCTGCGGGAAGGGTGTTCTGAGACATAGCCAAATCTAATTCCTGTTGTTCCACCCGCGGCCGGCGAGGCGGCGGGCATAGCGCGCGGCAAAGCCGCACGCATGACATGTAAAGGTATTATCGCGTCTATTGCGGTGTGCAATAGCCTGAATAGACGCGCAAATGGGTGCCAGCTTGGGCGTTTGCGGAGGCTCAGGCGAAAATATCGACGCCGTTGACCGCACTGGCCATGCGCTGCAGCGCCACCGGTGCGCTGACGCCCTCGGCGGCCGCAGCGTCACCGCCATGATGTTCCGCATAGCTGGCACGCCCCTGGCCGTTGGAAGCCTGCTGTTGCGCCTGCTGCTGCCATTGCGGCGTGGACTCGCCGCCCACGCTGCTTTGCCCCAGGTTGATACCGCTCTCCGCCAGCGCGTGCCGCAGCTGCGGCATCGCCGCTTCCACCGCCGCACGCACTTGGCCGTGAGCGGAGGCGATGTGCAGTTGCGCCTGCTGATCGTCCAGCTTCAGCGTGATCTGCAGGGCGCCCAGTTCCTGCGGGTGCAGGCGCAGCTCGGCGCTTTGCTGGCCGTTGCGGTGGAACATCAGCACCTGTTGGCTCAACGCCTGCTGCCACTCCGGGCTGCCCAGCTGCGCGTTGAGCTGCGGCGCAGGCGGCGCGGTCACCAGTGCGCTGGCCGGGGCGGCGGTTTGCGTCGGGCTGGCGGCGGCCAGGGCGACGGCGTGATTGAGCGGCGGCTGTGGCGTATCGCCCGCCTGTAGCGGTTGTGCGGTGCTTGCGCGTTCGCCGTTGGTCGGTTGCGGGAGCGCCGCCGTGGCATTGTCGCCGTCGGCGGCAGGCGTTTTCGCGCCCGTCGGCGACGGAGCAGGGGATGCCGATGAATGTGTGGCGGTTTTATCACCGGCCGCCGCGATGTTCAGCAGGCCGTTGCCGGGCTGCAGCGCAGTTGCTTCGTCAGCGCTATCCACCGGCAGCGAGCGTTGGCCTTCGGTTGGCTGAGTCTGGGCGACGATCGCGGCCGGTAGCATGGCGTACAGCGCCTGCAGCGTAGCGGCATCCAGCTCTTTGGCGGCGGCGATCGGCGGCTGCGCCGGTTTGTCGCCGGCGGCGGGCGCTTCGCCCTCGGCGCCCTCAGGCGAAAGCGCGTCGGCTGAGACGGTCTGGCCCGGCAGCAGGCCGCCGCGCTCGCCGAAGGTAGCCAGCAGTTGATTGAGCTGGTTGCGGCTCAGGGCCGGGGCGCGTTCTTCGTCCGCGCTCAGCGCGACCGGCGGCTGTTTGCCGTTGGCGGCGGGCGCGAAACGGGCGCCGAGCAGCTGGGCGAAAGCGGACGACAGCTGGCTCTCATCCAGCGCCGAGGTCAGTTCGGCCAGGCCGCCGGCGTCGCCGGGTAAGGCCAGGCCGGGCAGGGCGTTCAGATTCATGGGTTGATATTCCTTTGTGCACTGCGTTGAGCGAACTCATCCATCAGTTTTTGATCCCGTTTGTTCTCCTGCTGCTGCTCCGCCGTTATGGCGCGGGTATGCAGGGTCTCGAAAGCGTTCAACCGCTGTTGTTTGTCTTGCCATTGCTTCACCGCATGATCCACTTTCTGCCCCCACTGCAGCAGCTGCTGGCGGTGCTGGTCGATGGCCTGTTCCAGCGTGCCGATAAACTGCTGGTAGTTTTGCCAGCGTGAGCTGTCCATGCCGTCGCAGAGCGTATGATTCAGCTTCTGGCGGTATTCGTCCTGATAGTTGAGCAGCATCGATAGCTGTTGCTCCGCCGCCTGCTGCGCCTGCCGTACCTGGCCCAGCTGTTGCGCGGCCTGTTCCACCGCATCCTGCGCCAGGTCGCGCAGGGTAATCAGGGGTGACTGTGATTTCATCGCTGTGCGCCTCTGGTGACGTTAAACAATCAACTGCTGCAGCTGTTGACAGGCTTCATCGTAGCCGCTGCGTTCAAAGATGCCCTGTTGCAGGTAGGCTTCCATCTGCGGATACAGCGTCATCGCTTTGTCCAGCAACGGATCGCTGCCCGCCGCGTAGGCGCCGACGCTGATCAGATCGCGGTTGCGCTGATAGCTGGCCAGCGTCTGTTTGAAGGTGCGCACCCGGCGGTAATGCTCTTCGTCGATCAGCGACGTCATGGCGCGGCTGATTGACGCTTCGATGTCGATCGCCGGGTAGTGGCCGGCTTCCGCCAGGCGCCGGGACAGCACCACGTGACCATCGAGGATGGCGCGCGCCGAGTCGGCGATCGGGTCTTGCTGATCGTCCCCTTCGGTCAACACGGTGTAGAAGGCGGTGATGGAACCGCCGCCGCTGATGCCGTTGCCCGCGCGTTCCACCAGCGCAGGCAGTTTGGCGAAGACCGAAGGCGGGTAGCCTTTGGTCGCCGGCGGCTCGCCGATGGCCAGGGCGATCTCACGCTGCGCCATGGCGTAGCGGGTGAGGGAGTCCATGATCAGCAACACATGCTGCCCGCGATCGCGGAAATCCTCGGCGATGCGGGTGGCGTAGGCCGCCCCCTGCATGCGCAGCAGCGGCGAGACGTCCGCCGGCGCGGCGATCACCACCGAGCGCGCCCGGCCTTCGGCGCCGAGAATGTTCTCGATAAAGTCTTTGACCTCGCGGCCACGTTCGCCGATCAGGCCAACGACGATCACATCCGCCTGGGTATAACGGGCCATCATGCCGAGCAGCACGCTCTTGCCGACGCCGGAGCCGGCGAACAGGCCCATGCGCTGGCCGCGGCCGACGGTCAGCAGGCCGTTGATGGTGCGCACCCCCACGTCCAGCACCTGCTCGATCGGCGTGCGCTGCAAGGGGTTGAACGGCGCGGTGATCAGCGGCGCGCGGTAACCGGTTTCCGGTGAAGGCAGGCCGTCGAGCGGTTTGGCGCTGCCGTCCAGCACCCGCCCCAACAGGGCCGGGCCGAGCGGCAGCTGTTTGCCGGCGCTTTGGCCTTCCGGCGCGATGCGGGCGTAAACCCGCGCGCCCGGCACGATGCCTTCCACCTCTTCCAGCGGCATCAGGAACAGCCGCTGGCCGTTGAAGCCGACCACTTCGCTTTCCACTTCCTGCACCTCACCGGCGTCGTGCCGTTCGATGAGGCAGGTCGCGCCGAGCGGCAGCTGCAGGCCGGTGGCTTCCAACACCAATCCGGTGGCGCGGGTCAGGCGACCGTAGCGGCGCACCATCGGCGCGCGCGCGATGCGTTTTTCCAGCGTATCCAGAGAGCTCAGCCAGCGGCCGAGACGCGCGGTCATCAGACTTCTCCCGGTGCCGCCAGGCGGCACAATTCATGCCAGCGCGTCGCCAGGCTGGCGTCGAGATCGCCTTCCTCGGCGCTGACCTTGCAGCCGCCCGGGTGCAGCTCGCCGTCCGCCAGCAGGCGCCAGCCGTGCAGGCTGAGGGTGACCCCCAACTGCTGCTCGACGCGCGAGTAGTCGTCTGGGTGTACCCGCAGCTGCGGCTTGCCGTTGAACATCGGTTCCTGCTGGATCAGCTGTTGGATCTGCGCCAGCAGGGCGGTGCCGTCGCACACCGGCGGCTGGCCCAGCACCTGCTTGGCGGCGGTCAGCGCCAGCTGCATCAGCCGCGAAGCGATCACGCTGTCGAGCGCGTCCAGCGTGTGCTGGAATTCGGTGACCAGCTGCTGCCAGTGGGCGGTCAGCGGCTGTTGCTGCTGTTGCGCTTCCAGCAGCCCTTGCTGGCGGCCTTCCTCCAGTCCGGACTGAAAACCGGCCTCATAGCCTTTTTGCTGGCCGTCGGCATAGCCCAACTGCTGGCCCTGTTGCTCCGCCTGCAGGCGCAGCGTCGCCAACTGCTGCTGCAATTCGGCCTGTGCGTCCGGTGACGGATCGTCAAGTTCGAGATCCGGCAACTGCGGCAGTTCGATCGCCGGTTTCTGTTCGCCCAGATCGTTGAGCGACCAGGGCTGCCAGGGCAGGGTGTTAATGCGATCAGACATAGGTGTCCTCGCCGCCGCCGATGATCATTTCGCCGCTTTCCGCCAGGCGTCTCACCACCAGCAGGATGGCTTTCTGCTCGTTCTCCACCTGCGACATGCGCACCGGCCCACGGTTGGCCAGATCGTCGCGCAGGATGTCGGCGGCGCGTTGCGACATGTTCTTGAGGAACTTCTCGCGCAGCGGCTGCTCGGCGCCTTTCAACGCGATCAGCAGCGACTCGCCTTCCACTTCCTGCAGCAGGCGTTGGATACTGCGATCGTCGACTTCCACCAGGTTTTCGAACAGGAACATCTCGTCGATGATCTTCTGCGCCAGCTCGCCGTCGTATTCGCGCATCGCGTCGATGACCGCCTCTTCCTGCTGGGTTTTCATCAGGTTGATGATCTCGGCGGCGGTGCGCACCCCGCCCATTTTGCTGCGTTTGAGGTTCTGGCCGTCGAGCAGGTTGTTCAGCACTTCGGTCAGCTCCGCCAGCGCCGCCGGCTGCACGCCGCCGAAGGTGGCGATACGCAGCATCACGTCGTTGCGCAGGCGTTCGTCGAACAGGGCCAGGATATCCGCCGCCTGGCCGCGTTTGAGGTGCACCAGGATAGTGGCGATGATCTGCGGGTGTTCGTCGCGGATCAGATCGGCGGCGCTCTGCGGCTCCATAAAGTTGAGCGTTTCCATGCCGGTGGTGGTCTCGCGCGATTCGAGAATGTCTTCCAGCAGGCTGGCGGCACGCTCTTCGCCCAGCGCCTTGACCAGCACCGAACGCAGGTAGTCGCTGGCGTTGACGCTCAGCGCCGCGTATTGCTCGGCGTCGTCTTCGAACTCGGTCAGTATTTCGCCGAGCTGTTTGTGTGAAACCTGGCTCATGCCGGCCATGGTGCCGCTCAGCAGCTGTACTTCGCGTGAGGAGAGGTGTTTGAACACCTCCGCCGCGCGATCTTCACCCAGCGTCATCAGCAGGATGGCGCTTTTGTCGGTTCCGGTCAGGCTCATATCTCGTTACTCATCCATTGGCGGATTACCAGAGCGACCACGCGTGGGTCTTTGTCAGCCAGATCGCGGATCCGCTGGCTCTGGACTTCTGCGCTGACGCGCTGCTGCGATTTACGACGCTGCGCCAGCTCCTCGTTGCTCGGTTTGCTGCTGTCGACCGCTTTGGCGGCAGGGGCGTTGGCGGCGGCGACGGCGGCCTGTTGCGCCGCCTGGCGCTGTTGCAGCTGCGGCCGCACCAGTTTGCGCCACAGCAGCCAGGCCACCAGCAGCACCAGCAGATAGCGGCCCGCGTCGATCAGGCGATCGATAAACGACTGGCTTTGCCAGAACGGCAGTTCGCCACCGGTCACCTGAGTGTCGGTAAACGGCGTGTTGACGACGTTCAGGGTGTCGCCACGGCTGCTGGAGTAGCCCATCGCTTCACGCACCAGCGCTTCGATCTGCGCCAGCTGCTCTTTGCTCATCGGCTGCGGTTTGCCGTCTTTATCGGTGCCCAGATAGTTGACCACCACGGCGACCGACAGACGCTGCACGGTGCCGGCTTTTTGCTGGGTGTGACGAATGGTGCGGTCGAGCTCGTAGTTGGTGGTCGCGTCGCGACGGGTATTTTGCGGCACGCCGTTGGCCGCCGCGCTGCGGGTGGTCGCGGCGTTTTGTGCGGTCGCGTTGGTATTGTTGCCTGCGGCGGTGGCCGGCTTGGCGGTCTCAATCGGCGCGGTGGCCGGCGCGCTCGGCTGATTGGACAGCGCGCCCGGCACGCCGCCCACCTGTGGCCCGCCGATCTGCTCGCTCAGGCTGGTTTGCTGAGAGCGGATAGCGGCTTTGTCCGGCTGCTGGTTTGGCTGGTACTGTTCATCGGTTTGTTCGCGAGTGGCGAAGTCGATCTGCGCCGTGACCTGCGCACGCACGTTGGCGCTGCCGACCACCGGGGCGAGGATCGCTTCGATGCGGCGCTGGAAGCCGTTTTCCACTTCGTTGGCGTATTTCAGCTGCGAGGCGTTGAGATCGCGCCCGGTGCCGTCGGACTGCGTCAGCAGGCGCCCGGCCTGATCGACCACGGTCACGTTGCCCGGCGGCAGGCCGGCGACGCTGCTCGACACCATATAAACGATGGCGTTGATCTGGCCGTCGTCCAACGCACGGCCGGGTTGCAGGGTCAGCGTCACCGACGCGGAAGGGGATTTCTGTTCGCGCACGAACAGCGAAGGTTTAGGCAGCGCCAGGTGAACGCGGGCGTTTTGCACCGGCCCCAGCGATTCGATAGTGCGCGACAGCTCGCCCTCAAGGGCGCGCTGATAGTTGATCTGTTCGCTGAATTGGCTGATGCCGAATTTTTCCTGATCCAGCAGTTCGAAGCCGACGGCGCCGCCCTTCGGCAGCCCTTGCTGCGCGAGGCGCAGGCGGGTTTCATGCACCTTTTCCGCCGGGATCAGCAGCGCTGCGCCATTCTCGGCGAAGCGGTAAGGGATATTCATCTGCGTCAGCTGGGTGACGATGGCGCCACCGTCGCGGTCGTTCAGATTGCTGTACAGCACGCGGTAGTCAGGGCTTTTCACCCACAACAGCAGCGCGACAACGATGGCGATCGCGGCGGAGGCGGCGACCAGCAACGGAATTTTCGGGTTGGCGCGCAGACGATTCCAGATGGCCTGCAGGCCGTTGTCGCGGCTTTCGCCGGCGGTTATCGAAGCACTCATTTTAGGTCTCGTCCTTCAATGGCGCTCACGATCCCGTATGGGCCGCTGAGCAGCTCCCTGCCAGGCTGATGAACGGTATGGTTAGCGTTGTGTGACAAAACAGACTCCCTGATACACATATCTTCTAAATAGCGGCGCTCCCATTTCTGGGCAGGCCATTATTCGCCTTATCAGACGATTCCGATTGCCCGATAAGCCGGGTTTTTTGCAGTTAATTAGCCGCTTTAGGTCTGAAAACGCTGTGCTAGGGTGTGCATCATTGGAGAAGTGCAGGGTGAAACGTCACCCGGCGTGACGAGATGATTGAGGACCAGATGGCGATTCAGGGCATTGAAGGGGTGCTGCAGCAGATGCAGACCATGGCGGTTCAGGCCGGCAAGATGGGGCAGAATACGGCGCCGCAGGGCGTCAGCTTCGCCAGCGAACTGACTGCGGCGCTCGGCAAGATCAGCGAGACCCAGCAAACGGCGCGCAAGCAGGCGCAGGATTTCGAACTGGGCGTGCCGGGCATCAGCCTGAATGATGTGATGGTCGATCTGCAGAAATCATCGGTCTCGCTGCAGCTGGGCGTGCAGGTGCGCAACAAGCTGGTCGCGGCCTACCAGGACATCATGAATATGCCGGTGTGATGAACGTGCCGGTCATTTTGCAGTGACATTGGGGCCGGCGCTGTTACCCTATAGCGACGGTTATTTATCAGGATAGGATGATGTGCAAATCGCTGTATCTTGCTGTGGGCATCATGGCGCTGTCTGGATGCGCCGGGCAAAACGATGACTATTCATCGGCCCAAAAAAACGCGGCTCATCAGGAAGCAGGCAAGGAATGGAAAGCGTTTGTTGCGCCGCTGTCCGTCAAAACGCAGTCGCCCGGCGAGCGAGAAATGAAACGCGCTGCCCGCCACGATTGAACCCGCGGCTCCGGTAGCATTTCATTATCGCAGGCAAAAAAAACCAGCTATCGGAATAGCTGGCTCAAAGTGCGATAAAACTTTATGTGATGTAGGAGCGTCGACACCTCATCGAGGTGGCGTCGACGTGGTCATCATATTTGTTATGTTATAACAAATCAATGCTACCGTGCGTTTGCTTCAGCCCACCAAGGCCACGATCCGCTGGTGGGCATTCGCCAGCCCCTGAGTGAGGCCGTGCGGTTTCATATCCAGCCCTTCGGCATAGATAAACTGCACCTCGCCGATCCCCATCAGCCCCAGTACCGAGCGCAGGTAGGGCGTCACGGCGTCGGTCGGCTGGCCGGCGTGTACGCCGCCGCGTGAACTGAACACCACTGCATTGACGCCTTCCACCAGCCCGACCGGGTAGGCGGCGGTATAGTTGAACGTCAGCCGGGCGCGGGCCACCAGATCGAACCAGTTTTTCAGCTGGGTCGGGACGTTGAGGTTGTACATCGGCGCGCCGATCAGCAGCAGATCGCTCCCTTTCAGTTCGGCGATCAACCGATCGGAAAGCGCCACCGCCGCTTTGGCGCATGGGCTGATGTTATCTGCGCCGCGCAGCGCACTGAACAGCTCGCCGTCCAATACCGGCAGATCCAACGCCGTCAGATCGTGTTCGACGATCTGATCTTCATATCCTTTGGCCCGACGTTCCGCCAGATAGCGGTCAATCAGGTTGTTGGTCTGCGAGTCGTTTCCCATAATGCTGGATTTGAGCACCAGTATTTTTTTCATGCTGTTGTCCTCAGACGGTAATTGGCGGTTTCACCGGGCATTCCGGAATGACTGCAGGTTATCATTGCTCGATCTTCACCAGTGGTGATAGGTTTTCACCTCATTGATTCCAATTTGGAAGCATTAAGATGAAAAGCGATCTCAGCGCGCTGCCGGCCTTTGTCGCCGTGGCGGAAGGCGGCAGCTTTGCTGCCGCCGCAGAAAAACTGCATCTGACGCGCTCCGCGGTCAGCAAAATCGTGTCGCGGCTCGAGGCGCGGCTTGGCGTGATGTTGTTTATGCGCACCACCCGCAGCCTGAGCCTGACGGATGAAGGGGCGCTGTACTATGAGCACTGTCGGCAGGCGTTGGCGAACGTTCAGGCGGCGGAAAACCAGCTGGACAGCGGCAAGATGCAGGTCAGCGGCCGGCTTAGGATCTCGATGCCGGTGTTGTTCGGCCATCTGTGCATTGCGCCCTTGATGACGGCGCTGGCGAATGAGCATCCGTTACTGTCGTTGGAAATTTCGTTCAGCGACCGCAGGATCGATCTGATCGACGAGGGGTTCGATCTGGCGGTTCGCATCGGCGAACTGGCGGACAGCGGCAGTCTGGTTGCCCGACGCCTGGGTGAACACGGCATGCTGCTGTGCGCTTCGCCCGACTACGTGCAGCGCTGCGGCGCACCGAATTCGGTGGAGGCGTTAAGCCGGCATCAGGCGGTGGGGTATCTGCACGCCGGCGCCGTGTTGCCCTGGCAACTTCGCGGTGAAAACGGCGAGCTGCGGCCGTTCAGGCCACCGGCCAAGATGATGATGGATGACATGCAGGGGATCGTCGATGCCGTTTCCGCCGGCGCCGGTATTGCCTGGCTGCCGGAGTGGCTGGTACGCGATCGGCTGATGGCCGGGACGCTGGTGGAGATCATGCGCGGTGAGTCCAGCCTCAGTTTTCCGGTGAATGCAGTGTGGCCCTATATGCCTTACCAACCGCTCAAAGTGCGGCTGGCGGTGGACAAACTGGTGGCGGAGCTGCCGGGCAGGCTGACGCGGTTCGCGTCGGCCTGAGGGTGTATGTGGTGGCAGCGGTCCAAGGGACGCTTGCCGATGTCAGAGCGTGCGCTGTTGCGCTGATCGTGGCAGTGACGGCTGTGTTTTCCCTGTTAACAGGCAACTGAAAATAAGAACCCAAATGAACCCGTAAGAGTAATCAGGGTTGGCGGCGCAGGAGCCCAAAAATGCGGAGAAAAGCATAAATTTAAGCATGGAATTGGCTTCGTTGCCGGCGACGTGATATTGCGAACGAATAAGCTTGGATACGATAAAACCGACTAACAGTATCGTCCCCAATATTCCGAAGTTAGCAAGTAGGGACAGAGGCAGAGAAGATATTCTTGCGCTACCGATACCGACGCCCAAGCCAAAGGTATTATACATAATTTCAAGGGCATTGTAGTTGGAGGCGGAACGCACGAGGTGAGAGATCGTTTGCGCTTTTTTGTCCGCGTAATCGGTTATTTTATCTAGGAAAAAGATAAATGTGAGCTTTGATGCGATGACCAAAGACAGAGAAAATAGAGCTTTCTGTATCAGGCTAAAACGCGGACTGAAAATGAATGTGCCGCACAGCGACGTAAGCAGGGTAAAATAGCCTGATGTAGAGCCGTTTTTAACCAAGAGCAGCATCATCAATAGGGCCACTAACTTCAGTCGCAACCCTTTGGCAACCAAAAGAGGCACGATCGTTGCGCCGATAAAGATACCGGCGAATGACGGTTCACCGAAGGTACCGCTCAGTCTGGATTCAAAAATGGCATTGGCGTTATGCATGCTGTTATACATCAAAATCTGAATCGCATTCGCCAGCGGCCTGGCAAGGAGCCAAATCAGGCAGTAAGCGGAGAAAACCAACGTCGTAAAAATGATGGTTTTCAGAGCGTATTCAGGCGTGATTTCACGCCGCTTGACGTAAATGACATACAGCGTTATCAGGTTCAGCGTGATTAGAATCAGTTGCTTGATGTTGTTATTGCCCCACACAAGCGAGATACCTTTTTTGGCGTAGTTATTTTCAAAGCTATAAGCCGGTGAATAAACTCTTATCCCTTCAAATAGATGGGTAAACGCATAGGTGAAGAACCAAAAAAGAATAATTATCACCAGAGATTGCAGAAATACTCGGTGTTTTAAGTTAAAGACAGGTGTGCTGTTTTTCGAAGTAAAAGCAAACCGGGTTATTAAAACTAGCTCGATAAAGTAGAATATGGGTAGGCTATTACTCCCTGTATTGATAATAGCGCTTGACTGAAAGATGGACGCGATAATCAACAGGGCGAAAATGGTTCTGTGGTGTAGGAAAAAAGTGGCGAAAGCAAGAGCTAGCCAAACAAAACTTAATATATTCACATTATATTCCCTAAGTTACTTATCCTATATGGCATCGCCTGGCTTCAGATTAAAGTAGTTATAAAAGCCAGCGCATTTCCGCGCGCTATCATACAATAAGAAAATGGGACGGTCTAGCTGCAAGTGTCGTAGATTCATGGGGTTATAGAATGAGGCTGCAAGTATATTCCATTCTTATAATAAATGAGCTAACTAAGTCGCGCGGATTTTGCGTTTGATATAGTGACGGTTGGCCCTCGGGATTTGCTATAACAGCAGGAAGCAGGCCACTGGTGCAATTAATTTAGCAATAAAATAAGTAAATAAAATTAATCAAAAATCACCGAGGAGCAACGACCATTGCAATGCGTAATAAAGCAGCAACAAGAGACAGCAGGCAAACACCAGCTTTTCACCAGCTTGCTTAAGCTTGGCTTTAACGTTGTTCCTTTGCCGCATTTTTACGTTCTCGCTTTAGACAGTCAGATAGAAAAGCAGTATAGCAAGCAAGTTTTAGGTGTCGGTCAAAATAGGAAAATACTTAATGCTTTGGTGAGGAACTGAGCAGTGGGGTGTGCGGGATAATTAGCCAGCGGCAGGAAGAGAGCAACCAGGAAAAGGCGCCAGCGGTCGCTGGCGGATACGTCAAGATAAGTTGCTCGGTACGCTCACATCCTTGAGATGCCATCGTCTATCTGAGCTAAATTGCAGTGTTTTCCGCCATTGATTAGCTGGAACCGTAATGCTGTTCAAAGGCCGGCTCCATAATCCTTTGGTGACCGCGAATGGCGGTCGGGGCGAAACCGAAGCGTTTGCGAAAACGTTCGGCGAAACGTGACGCGCTTTCATAGCCGACATGTTGCGCGATGGCGGAAATCGGCCAGTCGGTCGACTGCAGCAGGGCCAGTGCGCTACTCATGCGCACGTCGATCATCAGGTTGCGCAACGCGGTATTTTCCATCGACAGTTTGCGGCGCAACATCACTTCGCTCATCGACAGGCTTTCCGCCACTTTCGCCGCCGTCCAAATGCTGTGCGGGTCGGTCGCCAGGCAGCGGCGCACGCGCTGCGTCAGGTCTTTGGCTTCGTTGTGGATGAAGCGAATGCCGAACTGGGCCAGCCACAGCAGAATTTCCAGCATCTTGTGCCGCACGATGATGGCGGGAAAGCGCTGCCGGAGCGCCAGCGCCAGGCTGGTGGTCTCGAAACTGTGCTTCAGGGCGCAGGGCAGGCTGCGCAGCGCCAGGACGGCATCAAACGGCATCGGCGCCGGCGCGTCCTCGGCCGGAGGCTGAACGGTGAGCAGCAGTGGGTCGCAGGTCAGCAACTGGCAACTGAAAACGCCTTCTTCGGATGGGCCGTTAATAATATCCACCGTTTGCCCCCCGTCGATTATCAACAGCTCGCCGGCATGAGCCACCACCTCGCGTTGTTGCCAGCGTACGCGCTTATGGCCCTGTTGTATCAGATACAGATGTGGTTGCTCAAAATAGACTGAAGGGAATAATAATTCAGTATGCTGAATGATGTGCGCTGAGGCGCCAATTCCTGGACAGAGATTAATTGTACGTTCCATCGATATTCATTTCGCAGCCATTATCTGAGAATATCTTTACGCTTTGATCCGCGTTGGAGCAACATTTTTCCATGGGCCGTGAAACACAGCGGCGTGTTTTATCTATCAAAAATCAATTTCCTGCTGAACAGAAAACGTCCGTGTCGGGATAATGTTTATCCATTAAAGTGAGAGCCAGGCTCGAAGCGCGCATTTTACCAATTACCCATAAACTGAATAATTCAAATGCCATAGATTAATATCCTAACGTAACCCGAGAGTAATAGCGCATAGTGCTATTTAATCCATTTTCGTCAGTATTGTCGATCTTATCGGACCTGTGGCTCCCCCAGCAACAGCGCACGGTCATGAAACTGGCCGTAGGTATTGTTGACCACGTTCTGGCGCGTGGACTGTTCGATCAGCATTTTCAGCTCATCCATGCGCTGCTGTAACAGACGTTTGAGCTCGGTTTCGTTGTCGAGGATCTGTTGCAGCTTATTGCGCAGCATCTCCTGCAACGCCATGGAAGGGCCGGCTTGCCCGGTAAAGGCGGCGGTTTTTTCCACCGCCGTTACGTAAGCGAATTCGAGCTCGACGAGCTCCTCCCAGCGCCCGGTTTGCGCCAGCGCGATCATCTGGCTGCTCAGGCTGTAAATTTGTTGATAAGCGGCTAACAGCTGCTGTTGACGTTCCATTACACGGCGTCCTGCGAAGGTTGGTAGTTGGGGCCGATCTGGCGCCAGGCATCGGCGATGTTTTCCAGCAGTTTGACCACTTCGGCGATCGCCGCTTCGTCGTTGTTCAGGTTGGCCTGCATCAGGCGCCGCTTCATATAGTCGTACAACGCCGCCAGGTTTTCGGCGATTTCGCCGCCCTGTTGAGGGTCCAGGCCGCCTTTCAGGCCGTTGTCGATGATGTTGATGGCTTTGGACAGCGCCATGCCTTTGCCGGCGATATCGCCCTGGTTCATCAGGATGCGTGCGCGAAGCAGGGCGCTGAGCGCCCCGTCGAACAACATCACGATTAACTGGTGCGGGCTGGCGCTCATGGCGCCGCTTTCCAGACTGACCTGTGCATAGGCCTGAGTGCCGCTTCTGTTATACATGTTGTTTCTTTTACCTGTTACCTGGTTAAGGGATCACTTTGTCGAGAATTGCTGTTGTAAATAGTTACCCGTGCTGCTCAATTTGGACATCATGGTATCCAACTGAACGAACTGCTGCTTATAGCGGTCGATGGTGTTCTGAATGCTGGCCGTGACCGTGGTGATCTGAATGTTCAGGCGATCGAGGTTGGTGTTGATGCTCTTGGTCGAGTTCTCGATGATGCCGCCGGATTTGACGTAGTTCTGGATCTCGTTGTGGATTTCGGTGGCCATGCCGGTGTCTTTACCGTTGCCGGCGAAGAAGTTGGCAACCTGATCCGGTTTTTCGTCGATGGCTTTGTTCAGCTTGGTGCTGTCGATTTCCAGCTTACCGGTTTTGACGTTGGTGGTGATGCCGAGGTTGCCCAGGCCTTTCAACTCCGGGTTGTCCTGTGCCGAACTGAGGGCGCTCTTGATCGAGGACTGGATGCCGCGCAGGGTGTTGTCGCCCAGCAGCGCGCCGTTTTTGGCATTCTGCGCTTCACCGCTTTTAACCGGCGTGTATTTGGTCAGCGAATTGAAGGTGTCCAGCAGCGAGTTGTAGTTATCTACCCACTCTTTAATCTTGTCGGCGCTGCCGCTCTTGTCGATGCCGATCACCAGGTTTTGCGGTTCGCCGGGCTTGGTGGTGGTTTTCAGATCGAGCGTTACGCCCTGCAGAGCATCGGCGATCGAGTTGGTGCTGCGCTTGATTTTCGTGCCGTTGACGACGATTTCCGCATCCTGGCCGGGCACGGTTTGCTTCATCGCGGCGCTGCCATCTTTAGGCGGATTTTTAGGATCGTAGTTGAGGATGGCGCCGAGCTTGTCGTCGTTATTGACCTGCACCGAAATGGTGTTTTTTTCGCCTGGCGTGGTGGAGCTTAATGCCAGTTGATAGTCATTGTCGCCGACGCGCATGATGCTGGCGGTGACGCCGGATTTCGATTTATTGATGGCGTCGCGCATCTCGACCAGTGAGGTCTGATCGTCACCGAGCGGGATCTTGGTCTCTTTCGGCGGATTGCCTGCCGTAATAGAGATGGAACGATCGCTGCTGCCCGGCGTGCCCAGTTTGGCCTGCTGGTCGGCAATCGGCGTCTGAGTGGTCAGCGTTTGCGGCTGCGCGAGCTTCAACACCTCGATCGAGTAGTTGCCCGGCACCGATTTGTCGGTGGTGGTCACGGTAAACTGATCGTGCTTGGTGGCGGTAGTGTTGTTGAAGAACTCTGGCTTGGCCAGGTCTTTGCTCAGATTGTCAAACTTCTCCAGCGAGCTTTTCAGCGTACCGTAAGCGGTCAACTGGGCGTTATAGCTGGTCTGCTGGGTGGTGTACGGCGTCAGACGCTGTTGTTCCGCTTTGGTCAGCTTGTCCAGCAAACCGTTAAGGTCGAGTCCTGAGCCGATGCCTAATGAACTGATCGATGCCATTCGTGCTTCTCCTTGATAATGACTTTATTCGCTTTACGCGTTATCGGCCCAGCGGTGAAAAAGTTTACTGAAAAAAACAAAAAAACGATGGCGCAATAGAAGAGGGAAAAACCGCGTTATTTCTGCCATTGCCGGCGGCGCAAAAAATTTTAAAAAATTGCTAAAGGTTGTTAGGGGAGGGCCGATACCTGAGGGGACGGTGGTTGACGCCGTGGGCAAACAAGCCCGAACCTTTTAACTGTGTTGCGAAGAACGCAACTGACTCGTAAGGAAAGCAAACAATGGCACAAGTAATCAACACTAACAGCCTGTCGCTGATGGCGCAGAACAACCTGAACAAATCTCAGTCTTCTCTGGGCACTGCGATTGAGCGTCTGTCTTCCGGTCTGCGTATCAACAGCGCGAAAGACGATGCTGCGGGTCAGGCTATCTCCAACCGTTTCACTGCAAACATCAAAGGCCTGACTCAGGCTTCTCGCAACGCCAACGACGGTATCTCCCTGGCGCAGACCACTGAAGGCGCACTGAACGAAGTTAACGACAACCTGCAGAACATCCGTCGTCTGACCGTACAGTCTCAGAACGGTTCCAACTCTGCCAGCGACCTGCAGTCCATCCAGGACGAGATCTCTCAGCGTCTGTCTGAAATCAACCGCATCTCCGAGCAGACCGATTTCAACGGCGTGAAAGTGCTGAGCTCTGATCAGAAACTGACCATCCAGGTTGGCGCGAACGACGGCGAAACCATCGATATCGAACTGAAAGACATCAACGCTAAAACGCTGGGTCTGGAAAAGTTCAGCGTGGCTGATGGCATTGATACGACTAAAGTTGGTGCAAAAGCGACTAACGTACAAACAGGCAAAGATCTCACCATCACCAACACCACGAACAAACAAGCAAATGGTGCTGCGCCAGCCAGCTTCCTGAAGGACAATGCTACCGGTGATATCTATGCTGTTGGTACCGATGGTAAGAACTATAAAGCAACCATCGACAAAACCTCTGGTGACATCACTGCAATTGCTGCTGCTGAAACCACTGGTCTGACCGATACCAGCGCGACAACAACTGTGAAGGAAGAAGTTGCTGCAAGCGGCCCAGATGCGGCTAACCTGCACTCTTACGACAACGGTAAATCTTACGTGATCCAGGAAGGTACCGGTGCCAATGCCAAATATTTCAAGGCGAGCGTAGACGCTACCGGTAAAGTGACCAAGGGCGCTGAGCAGTCCACCGAGCCAAAAACTGCCGACCCGCTGGCGACCCTGGACAAAGCGCTGTCTCAGGTTGACTCCCTGCGTTCTTCCCTGGGTGCGGTACAGAACCGTTTCGATTCTGTTATCAACAACCTGAACAGCACCGTTAACAACCTGTCCGCTTCTCAGTCCCGTATTCAGGATGCCGACTACGCGACCGAAGTGTCCAACATGAGCCGCGCCAACATCCTGCAACAGGCTGGCACCTCTGTTCTGGCACAGGCTAACCAGTCTACTCAGAACGTTCTGTCCCTGCTGCGTTAATCGTCTCTCCCGATTAACTGTCGCAAAGAAACCCCGCCTCGGCGGGGTTTTTTTATGCTCGCGCACCGCACGGTTATTACATGGCGCAAATAAAGCCCGTTTTGTGCGACTGTTCAGCCGATTGGCATTCCGCCCCCTACGCATAATAGCGCTGACTCTCTTATCCGCAGGTTTAAGACATAGTGAGCGATCTGTATACCGCCGAAGGCGTGATGGACAAAAATTCTCTCTGGCTGCGCTACGTCCCGTTAGTGCGCCACGAGGCGTTGCGCCTGCAGGTCAGGTTGCCCGCCAGCGTGGAGCTTGACGACCTGCTGCAGGCCGGGGGAATCGGGCTACTGAACGCCGTTGAGCGTTATGACGCCCTACAGGGAACCGCCTTTACCACCTATGCGGTGCAGCGCATTCGCGGCGCGATGCTCGACGAGCTGCGCAGCCGCGACTGGGTGCCGCGCAGCGTGCGGCGCCATGCGCGCGAGGTCGCGCAGGTGATGCGGCTGCTGGAACAGCGTTACGGCCGCCCGGCGAGCGAGACGGAAGTGGCGCAGACGCTGAATATCTCGCTGGATGAGTACCGTCAAATTCTGTTGGACACCAATAACAGCCAGCTTTTCTCCTACGACGAATGGCGCGAGGAGCATGGCGAGAACGCGGAACCGATGCTGGAAGGGCATGAAGAGGCCAACCCGCTGCATCACCTGTTGGAAGGCAGCCTGCGCCAGCGAGTGATCGACGCCATCGAGGCGTTGCCGGAGCGCGAAAAAATGGTGCTGACGCTGTATTACCAAGAAGAGTTGAATCTCAAGGAGATCGGCGCCGTGCTGGACGTCGGGGAATCCCGCGTCAGCCAACTGCACAGTCAGGCGATCAAGCGCCTGCGCGCGCGGCTGGCGAACGATACCTGACGGCGGCCCGCCGCCCCTCAACTCGATGACTCATGCGACAATCGGACTGCCCCTTATGCCAGGAATACTGTTGAAGAAACGGCCGCTTAGCCGTTACCTGAAAGATTACAAGCACAGCCAGACGCATTGCTCCCAGTGCGGTAAGCTGTTGGACCGCATGGCGCTGGTGTTTCGCGGCAAAATCATCAATAAAGAAGCCATCGCGCGCATGGATCAGCCGATCGACGATGCGGTCTGGCAAAACGTGCAGCATGAGCTGACCGCACTGTGCCGCTTTTGCAGCGAGATTTCCTGCAACAGCCACCCGAGCTATTTCGACATCATGGCGTTCAAGCAATATCTGTTCGAACAGACCGAGATGAGCCACAGCACCATTCGCGAGTACGTGGTGCGGCTGCGCCGGCTGGATGAAATGCTGGTGGCGCGCAATTACCCGGCGGACAAATTCGCCAACTGTGCCAGCCATCAGCGCATCATTGACGATCTGCCTAGCGCGGCGCACAACAACTACCGCATTGCGCTGCGCAAATACGATCAGTATCTCGCCTGGCAGCGCAGCTACTGAGACTTTCCCCGGCCGCTGGCCGGGATCTGCGGCTCCCCCCGTGATAAAGGATGATTATTCAGTTCACATCTGCTAAATCTATCGGTTATCAGATGTCGATATTCGATTCCCTGGGGGGAAGTAGTGAACCTGCAACAACAACTGGCGCAATTTCCGCGTCTGGATCTGGTTGGCACCGCCACACCGCTCGAAAAACTGTCCCGTCTCTCCGATTACCTCGGCCGTGAAATTTACCTCAAACGTGACGATGTCACCCCTATGGCGATGGGCGGCAACAAGCTGAGAAAGCTGGAGTTTTTGGCCGCAGATGCGCTGCGTCAAGGCGCTGATACGCTGGTCACCGCCGGCGCCATTCAATCCAACCACGTGCGCCAGACGGCGGCGGTGGCGGCGAAACTGGGCCTGCACTGCGTCGCGCTGCTGGAAAATCCCATCGATACCCGTGCGGAAAACTACCTGACCAACGGCAACCGCCTGTTGCTCGGCCTGTTCAACGCCGAGGTGGTGATGTGCGAAGCGCTGCACGATCCGCAGCAGCAGTTGGCGGAACTGGCGACGCGCCTCGAGGCGCAGGGCTTCCGGCCTTACGTGGTGCCGGTGGGCGGCTCCAATGCCCTGGGCGCGTTGGGATATGTGCAGTGCGCATTGGAAATCGCCGAACAGAGCCAACGCAGCAACGTGGCGTTCAGTTCGGTGGTGGTGGCGTCCGGCAGCGCCGGCACCCATGCCGGGCTGGCGGTGGGGCTGCAACAGCTGCTGCCCGAAACCGAGTTGATCGGCGTGACGGTCTCGCGCACCGTGATCGATCAGCTGCCGAAGGTGGAGCAGATCCAGAAAGCCCTGGCCTGTTCGCTGAATATCGACGAACTGGCGCCGATCGCGCTGTGGGACGATTACTTCGCGCCGCAGTACGGCATGCCGAACGAAGAGGGCATGGCGGCGGTGCAGCTGCTGGCGCAGCAAGAAGGCGTGTTGCTGGATCCGGTATACACCGGCAAAGCGATGGCCGGTTTGATCGACGGCATCGCCCAGCGGCGTTTCCGCGACGAAGGGCCTATCCTGTTCGTCCACACCGGCGGTGCGCCGGCGCTGTTCGCCTACCATCCGCAGGTGTAAATACCGCTTGTTATTCCATTTTGAACTATATTTATAAGGTTATATTCCTTTATGCGGGCGGTCGCACTGTTAAAGTGCTGATATCAAAAAAGATAAATAACACACAGGGGTGTTTATGATGTTTGCGAAAGTTCGTCGTCAATGGCTGTTGGGCGTGGTGGGCGTCGCGTTGGCCGCCGGTTTGGCGACTCAAGCCTACGCCGCCGACAATCTGCTGCAGCAGGTGAAACAGCGCGGCACGCTGATCGTCGGTCTGGAAGGCACCTATCCGCCGTTCAGCTTCCAGGGTGAAGACGGCAAATTGACCGGTTTCGAAGTGGATTTCGCCAACGCGCTGGCGGAACATTTGGGCGTGAAGGCCAAGCTGAACCCGACCAAGTGGGACGGCATGCTGGCTTCGCTGGAATCAAAACGCATCGATGTGGTGATCAACCAGGTGACCATCTCTGATGAGCGCAAGAAGAAATATGATTTCTCCACCCCTTACACCGTTTCCGGTATTCAGGCGCTGGTGAAAAAAGGCAACGAAGGCACCATCACCAAGCCGGAAGACCTGAAGGGCAAGAAGGTCGGTGTTGGCCTGGGTACCAACTATGAGCAATGGCTGCGCGCGAACGTGCAGGGTGTGGACGTGCGTACCTACGACGACGACCCGACCAAGTATCAGGATTTGCGCGTCGGCCGCATCAACGCCATTCTGGTGGATCGCCTGGCGGCGCTGGATCTGGTGAAGAAAACCGGCGATACGCTGGCGGTAGCCGGCCCGGCGTTCTCCCGCCAGGAGTCCGGCGTGGCGCTGCGCAAGAACAACCCGGAGCTGCTGGCCGCGATTGACCAGGCGATCGCCGAGATGCAAAAAGATGGCACGCTGGCGAAGATCTCCGAGAAATGGTTTGGCGCGGACGTAACTAAATAATGCACGAAAGTATTCAACTGGCGCTGGATTCAGCGCCATTTTTATTAAAGGGCGCAATACTGACGCTTCAGCTTAGCCTGGGCGGTATGGCGTTCGGCCTGTTGCTTGGTTTTCTGCTGGCGCTGATGCGCCTTTCGCCGCTTTGGCCGCTGGCGTGGCTGTCGCGCATTTACGTGTCGCTGTTCCGCGGCACGCCGTTGATCGCCCAGCTGTTTATGATCTATTACGGTCTGCCGCAGTTCGGCATCGAGTTCGATCCTTTCCCGGCGGCGCTGATTGGCCTGTCGCTCAATACCGCCGCCTACACCTCGGAAACGCTGCGCGCGGCGATTTCGTCGATCGACAAAGGGCAGTGGGAAGCCGCCGCCAGCATCGGCATGACCCGTTGGCAAACCCTGCGCCGGGTGATCCTGCCGCAGGCGGCGCGCACCGCCTTGCCGCCGCTGGGCAACAGCTTCATCGGCCTGGTGAAAGACACCTCGCTGGCCGCCACCATTCAGGTGCCGGAGCTGTTCCGCCAGGCGCAGCTGATCACCTCGCGCACGCTGGAAGTGTTCACCATGTACCTGGCGGCATCGCTGATTTACTGGGTGATGGCGACCCTGCTTTCCGCACTGCAAAACCGCCTGGAAGCCCACGTTAATCGCCAGGATCAGGAGTAGCGCATGAGTGCCATTGAAGTTAAGCAATTGACCAAGCAGTTCAAGGGTCAGACGGTGCTGCATGGGATCGATCTGGCGGTGGACGCCGGTGAAGTGGTGGCGATCATCGGCCCTAGCGGCTCAGGGAAAACCACCTTGTTGCGCTGCATCAACCTGCTGGAGGAGCCGGATTCCGGCACCATTCGCGTCGGCGACATCCTGATCGACGGCAGCAAGCCGTTGAGCAAACAGAAAAATCAGGTGCGCGCGCTGCGTCAGCAGGTCGGTTTCGTGTTCCAGAGCTTCAACCTGTTCCCGCATCGTTCGGTGCTGGAAAACATCATCGAAGGGCCGGTGGTCGTCAAGGGCGAGGCGAAAGCCAGCGCGGAACAGCGCGCCCGCGCGTTGCTGGCCAAGGTGGGGCTGAGCGGCAAGGAGCATGCTTATCCGCGGCGGCTGTCCGGCGGGCAACAGCAGCGAGTGGCTATTGCGCGCGCGCTGGCGATGCAGCCGGAGGTGATTTTGTTCGATGAGCCGACGTCGGCGCTCGATCCCGAGCTGGTAGGGGAAGTGCTCAATACCATGCGCTCACTGGCGGAAGAGAAACGCACCATGGTGATCGTCACCCATGAGATGAGTTTCGCCCGCGACGTGGCCGACCGGGTTATCTTTATGGATCACGGCCGCATCGTCGAACAGGGCCCGGCCAAAGCGCTGTTCGCCAACCCGCAGCACCAGCGCACTCAGCAATTCCTCGACAAGTTCCGGAATCAATAAGGCGGCGGGGGAGCTTCCCCCGCCCGCATTTACTCCGCTTTCAACAATTCGTTTCGCGCTGCGGCTGCCGTATCCCGGATGTTGCCGAACCAGAGAGTCAATGCGAATCGTAGCGGTCTGCTGCGGCTTTCAAGCAAACTAATCCGTTCTAAGCTCCCCCTATTGTTATCGCCCATGAGGCGACACATCCTCATGCAAGGATAACAAGACGCTAACGTCTGGCCGGGCTGCGGGCAATAAAAAACCCTGCACGAGTGCAGGGTTTGCGTAGCGGTGAGCCAATCAGGCGGCAATGTATGGCCGCCTTGAGATGCGTTAACCGATGGTCATCAGGCTGGCGTTACCGCCGGCGGCGGCGGTGTTGACGCTCAACGAACGTTCGATCAGCAGGCGCTCTAACAGGATGTTGGTTTCACCGTGGGCGAAGCCTTGCACCGAGACGATGGCGCCGCCGCGCTGCGCGATCTGCTCGCACAGGGTGCGCAGCTGGTCGGCATCGCCGTGGTAGATGGCGGCGTCGAACTCGACCTTGTCCTGCTGCCAGTCTTTGCTGAAGGCGATGCGCGCCTGCACATCGTTCGGCAGGCGGCGGAACAGATTGCGCTGCAGTTCCGCTTCCGGCCACAGCGCGCTGCTGCCGACCGCCAGCACGGCGGCCAACTGGATCAGCGCGTCGGCTTCGTTATCCGCCAGGCACAGCACGCGTTCACGCGGCAGCAGGGCATAGGTATTGCGCTCGCCGGTCGGGCCCGGCAGCGGGCGTACGGTGCCGCCCTGGCCCAGTTCCGCATAGCGCTGCGCCAGTGCCGCCAGTTCGCCTTGTTGGCTGGTGACCGCCCATTTCTCCAGCGATTGCAGCGCGCCCAGCAGCTGCGGCCGCGCGGTGGCTTCCATCGGGCGCTCTTCGTCCTGACGGTGCAGCGTACGTTGCAGCGCGTCGTCCGGGCGGTTGGCCAGCAGACGGTACAGGTACAGCGGGCCGCCGGCTTTCGGGCCGGTGCCCGACAGACCTTCGCCGCCGAACGGCTGCACCCCGACCACCGCGCCAACCATGTTACGGTTGACGTACAGGTTGCCGACCTTGGCGCGTTCGGTCACCCGGGCGATGGTTTCATCGATACGGGTGTGAATGCCCAGCGTCAGGCCATAACCGGCGGCGTTGATCTGATCGACCAGCGCGTCCAGATTGTTGCGCTGGAAGCGCACCACGTGCAGCACCGGGCCGAAGATCTCTTTTTGCAGTTCGTCGAAGCTGTCGAGTTCGATCAGCGTCGGCTTGATGAAGGTGCCGCGCGCCCACTCTTTCTCATCCTGCGCGCTGCCTTTGGCGGCCTGGTATACCTTGCGGCCTTTGGCGCGCATCGCCTGAATGTGGCGTTCGATGCCGGTTTTGGCGTCGGCGTCGATCACTGGGCCCACGTCGGTGGACAGGCGCTCCGGATTGCCCATGCGGCATTCGGCCATCGCGCCGCGCAGCATTTGCAGCGTGTGCTCGGCCACGTCTTCCTGAATGCACAGGATACGCAGCGCGGAGCAGCGCTGGCCTGGCCGGCGCTGTCGAAGGCGGAGGCCACCACGTCGGTCACCACCTGCTCGGTCAGGGCGGAAGAGTCGACGATCATGGCATTCAGGCCGCCGGTTTCGGCGATCAGCGGCGTCGGGCGGCCCTGCGGATCCAGACGACCGGCGATGCTGCGCTGCAGAATACCGGCGACGTCGGTGGAGCCGGTAAACATCACGCCGCGTACGCGGGCGTCGTTGACCAGCGTTGAGCCGACGGTTTCACCCTGGCCTGGCAGCAGCTGCAGCACGCCTTGCGGAATGCCGGCTTCCAGCAGAATACGCACCGCCTGCGCGGCCACCAGCGGCGTTTGCTCGGCCGGTTTGGCCAGCACGCTGTTGCCGGCCGCCAGCGCGGCGGCGATTTGGCCGGTGAAGATCGCCAGCGGGAAGTTCCAGGGGCTGATGCAGACCACCGGGCCCAGCGGACGGTGGCTGTCGTTGGCGAAATCGTCGCGTACCTGGCCGGCGTAGTAGTGCAGGAAATCGACCGCTTCACGCACTTCGGCGATGGCGTTGTTGAAGGTTTTACCGGCTTCGCGCACCAGAATGCCCAGCAGGCTTTGCAGCTGGCTTTCCATCAGTTCGGCGGCGCGTTCGAGGATCGCGGCGCGCTCCGTCGGCGGCGTAGCGAACCAGATTGGGCCGGCGGCCGCGGCGGCGTCGAGCGCGCGGCTAACTTCGCCTTCGGTGGCTTCACGCACGTAGCCGACCACATCGCCCGGCTCGGCCGGGTTGATCACCGGCTGTTCCACGCCCTGATCCAATTCGGCGTCGATGATAGGCTCCGCGCGCCACGGATGGCTGGCGCTGGTGAGCAGGGCGCTGGAGAGCGAAGCCAGACGCTGTTCGTTGGACAGATCCAGGCCGCTGGAGTTGGTGCGCTTCTCGCCGTACAGCTCGCGCGGCAGCGGAATGCGCGGGTGCGGCAGGCCAATCTGGCCTTCGCTGGCCGCCAGCGCTTCCACGGCGCTGACCGGATCGGCCACCAGCTCGTCGAGCGGCAGGGTGGCGTCGGCGATGCGGTTGACGAACGAGGTGTTGGCGCCGTTTTCCAGCAGGCGGCGCACCAGGTAAGCCAGCAGCGTTTCATGGGTGCCGACCGGCGCATAGATGCGGCAAGGGCGGTTCAGTTTGCCGTCGGCCACTTTACCCACCACCTGTTCGTACAGCGGTTCACCCATGCCGTGCAGGCACTGGAACTCATACTGGCCAGGGTAGTAGTTGTTGCCGGCCAGGTGATAGATGGCGCTCAGGGTATGGGCGTTGTGGGTGGCGAACTGCGGATAAATCAGGTTCGGCACCGACAGCAGCTTGCGGGCGCAGGCCAGGTAGGAAACGTCGGTATAGACCTTGCGGGTGTAGACCGGGTAGCCTTCCAGGCCGTCCATCTGGGCGCGTTTGATTTCGCTGTCCCAGTAGGCGCCCTTCACCAGACGGATCATCAGGCGACGGCGGCTGCGTTGCGCCATGTCGATCACCGCATCGATGGCGAACGGACAGCGTTTTTGGTAGGCCTGAATCACGAAGCCGATGCCGTTCCAGCCGGCCAGCTGCGGTTCGAAGCACAGCTTCTCCAGCAGATCGAGCGAGATCTCCAGGCGGTCGGCCTCTTCGGCGTCGATGTTGATGCCGATATCGTACTGGCGTGCCTGCAGGGTCAGCGACAGCAGGCGCGGGTAGAGTTCTTCCATGACGCGTTCGTACTGCGCGCGGCTGTAGCGCGGGTGCAGGGCGGACAGCTTGATGGAGATGCCGGGGCCTTCATAGATGCCGCGGCCGTTGGAGGCTTTGCCGATGGCGTGGATCGCCTGCTGGTAGGAAACCAGGTAGGCCTGGGCGTCGGCCTCGGTCAGGGCGGCTTCGCCCAGCATGTCGTAGGAGTAGCGGAAGCCTTTATCTTCGAGCTTGCGCGCGTTGGCCAGCGCTTCGGCGATGGTTTCGCCGGTCACGAACTGTTCGCCCATCAGGCGCATCGCCATGTCCACGCCTTTGCGGATCAGCGGTTCGCCGCTCTTGCCGATAATGCGGTTCAGCGAACGGGACAGATTGGCTTCGTTATGCGTGGACACCAGCTTGCCGGTGAACAGCAGGCCCCAGGTAGCGGCGTTGACGAACAGCGACGGGCTGCGCCCGAGGTGCGAGTGCCAGTTGCCGTTGCTGATCTTGTCGCGGATCAGGGCATCGCGGGTCGGTTTGTCCGGAATGCGCAGCAGCGCTTCCGCCAGGCACATCAGCGCCACACCTTCCTGCGAGGAGAGGGAGAACTCTTGCAGCAGGCCTTGCACCATGCCGGCGCGGCCGTTTGCACTTTTTTGGTTACGCAACTTCTCGGCGATGCCATAGGCCATTTTGTGAGTGGCCTGTGCAAGATCGGCGGGTAATCGCGCCTGTTCGAGCAACATCGGCACCGCTTCGGTCTCCGGGCGACGATAGGCGGCGGTGATGGCGGCGCGGGTGACCGACTGCGGCAGAATTTGTTCGGCGAAATCGAGGAATGGCTGGTGTGACTCTTCCTGCGCTTGCGGCATAATGTCGTCCGCTTCAGGCTGGCCCACAGCGGCCAGCGCTGGAATTTCAGGAATATCGGTACCGCTCTCGAGACGCTCGAGGTAATTAAAGATGGCCTGCTTGATGAGCCAGTGCGGCGTGCGATCGATGCGCTGCGCAGCGCTCTTGATCCGGTCGCGTGTTGCCTCGTCGAGTTTCACGCCCATTGTGGTAGTGCCCATGCCAATCCAACTCCTGTGTTTAGAACCTATCCCATCAGGCTAGACAAACAGCAGGCCGGAAAGCCTGTTGGGATAGGTTCGTGAGATGTGTGGGGTTAAGAATGCAGACAATATCCTGCATGTTGCAACTTTGTGCAACCTTGTTAAATCAGGCTGATGAGCGAAGTGTGAGTTTCATCGATTTTTTAACATCCGCAGTTGGCATGAATGTTGCGTTATTGAGCGAACGCGGCGGGGTTTATGCGGCCGCAGGCGTTTTACCTTGCGGTATATAAGGGTAATGACCGGGTGCAACTCATTTTGCTTGTCGTGAGTGCAACCTTTGAGCCCGGTAAATGTGACGCAGGGTAAACTTTGTGTAACTTTGTTGTTAAATATCTTGTTGGTTGATGAAAGGCTCATCTAGGATAACCGACGGTCAACAATTACGGGCAGAAACTATTTTACCTGCACTTGCTCGCAGGCTGCGCCACGTTCCGGCGCGGCGGCCAGTGAAATGCATTGCGCGTGGGTTTACCGGCGCCGGCTTGGCCGGAGCGAAACGCGAATAATAATGAAAGTGGAGAATTAAATGACAATGAGCACACCTATGCTGGTGACCTTCCTGGTGTACATTTTCGGGATGGTGCTGATCGGCCTGCTTGCCTACCGGGCAACCAACAACTTTGATGACTATATTCTCGGCGGCCGCAGTTTGGGCAGCGTGGTGACCGCGCTGTCCGCCGGCGCTTCCGACATGAGCGGCTGGCTGCTGATGGGCCTGCCGGGCGCCATCTTCCTCTCCGGCATCTCCGAAAGCTGGATCGCCATCGGCCTGACCATCGGCGCTTACCTGAACTGGAAGCTGGTGGCAGGAAGGCTGCGCGTGCATACCGAAGCCAACAACAACGCCCTGACGCTGCCGGACTATTTCACCAGCCGCTTTGAAGACAACAGCAAGCTGCTGCGGGTGATCTCGGCCATCGTCATCCTGGTGTTCTTCACCATTTACTGCGCCTCCGGCATCGTGGCCGGCGCGCGCCTGTTCGAAAGCACCTTCGGCATGAGCTACGAAACCGCCCTGTGGGCCGGCGCCGCGGCGACCATCCTGTATACCTTTATCGGCGGTTTCCTGGCGGTGAGCTGGACTGACACCGTGCAGGCCAGCCTGATGATTTTCGCGCTGATCCTGACGCCGGTGATCGTGATCTTCGCCGTCGGCGGCATCGATACCTCGATGCTGGTGATCCAGGCGCAGAACCCGGCCAACCTCGACATGCTGAAGGGGCTGAACTTCGTCGCCATCCTGTCGCTGCTGGGTTGGGGCCTGGGCTACTTCGGCCAGCCGCACATCCTGGCACGTTTCATGGCGGCGGATTCTCACCGCACCATCCGCAGCGCGCGCCGCATCAGCATGACCTGGATGATCCTGTGCCTCGCCGGCACCATCGCCGTCGGTTTCTTCGGCATCGCTTACTTCGCCAATAACCCGGATCAAGCCGGCAACGTGTCGCAGAACGGCGAACGCGTGTTCATCGAGCTGGCGATGCTGCTGTTCAACCCATGGGTGGCGGGCGTGCTGCTGTCGGCGATCCTGGCGGCGGTCATGAGTACGCTGAGCTGCCAGCTGCTGGTGTGCTCCAGCGCGATCACCGAAGACCTGTATAAGGCGTTCCTGCGCAAAGGCGCCAGCCAGCGTGAGCTGGTGTGGGTCGGCCGCGTGATGGTGCTGGTGGTGGCGTTGATCGCCATCGCGCTGGCGGCCAACCCGGAGAACCGCGTGCTGGGCCTGGTGAGCTACGCCTGGGCAGGTTTCGGCGCCGCCTTCGGCCCGGTCGTGCTGATCTCGGTGCTGTGGTCGCGCATGACCCGCAACGGCGCGCTGGCCGGCATGCTGGTCGGCGCGGTGACGGTGATCGTCTGGAAACAGTACGAATGGCTGGGTCTGTATGAAATCATCCCGGGCTTCATCCTGGGCAGCCTCGCCATCGTGGTGGTGAGCCTGATGGGCCGCCAGCCTTCCGCCACCATGACCGAGCGTTTCGATCAGGCGGAAGCCGAGTATAAAACGGTATAACGCCGTTCGATGTCAGTCAGCAAGGGGCGCGTAACGCGCCCTTTTTTTCGCCTGCCGATCGCCGTCATCCAACACCTGGTGACATTTGATTAGAAAAAATCACGCTGGCGCCTCTTGTATTTCTTCTTGGCAGAATGATAATCACTCTCGTTGCATTTTACGTTTCTTTACAGAGTTGCGCAGCGCATGTCGAGCCAGCTTTCTCTGCCGCCGCGGTCTTTTCAGGGGTGATTATTTATGTTCGTTCCCTTTCTTATCATGTTCCGTGAAGGGCTGGAGGCCGCGCTGATCGTCAGCCTGATCGCCAGCTACCTGAAACGCACGCAGCGCAGCCAATGGCTGGGCGCGGTGTGGGTCGGCGTGATTGTCGCCGCGGCGCTGTGTCTGGCGCTCGGCATCTTCATCAATGAAACCACCGGCGAGTTCCCGCAGAAGCAGCAGGAGCTGTTCGAAGGCATCGTCGCGGTGGTGGCGGTACTGATCCTCACCTATATGGTGTTCTGGATGCGCAAAGTGTCCAAGTCGGTCAAGGTGCATCTGGAAGGGGCGATCGATCAGGCGCTCAGCGCCGGCAAAGGGCAGGGTTGGGCGCTGGTGGCGATGGTGTTCTTCGCCGTGGCGCGCGAAGGGCTGGAGTCGGTGTTCTTCCTGCTGGCGGCGTTCCAGCAAGACGTGGGCGCCGCGGCGCCGATCGGCGCGGTGCTCGGCCTGGCGGCCGCCATCGTGCTGGGCATGATGATTTACTGGGGCGGGGTGAAGCTGCACCTGGCCAAATTCTTCAAATGGACCAGCCTGTTCATTCTGTTCGTCGCCGCCGGGCTGGCCGCGGGGGCGATCCGCGCCTTCCATGAGGCCGGCCTGTGGAACCACTTTCAGGACATCGCCTTCGATTTCAGCAGCACCCTGTCGACCCATTCGCTGTTCGGCACCCTGCTGGAAGGCATTCTCGGTTATCAGGAAGCGCCGACGGTCAGCGAAGTGGCGGTCTACTTCCTGTATCTGATCCCGGCGCTGATTTTCTTTTTCCTGCCGCAGCGCGCGGAGCCGGCAGCGGCTCCGGCGCAACGTAAAATCAATCATTAATGTTTAATAGGGAATCTCGTATGTCTACTCCGTTATTTCGCCGCAAGGCGTTGCACGCAGCATTACTGGCTATCCCGGCGTTTGTGCTGAGCATCGATGCGCTGGCGGCGGACGTGCCGCAGGTCAAAGTCACGGTCAACGACAAGCAGTGCGAACCGATGCAGCTGACGGTGCCGGCCGGCAAGACGCAGTTTGTGGTGCATAACACCAGCCAGAAAAACGTCGAATGGGAAATCCTGAAAGGGGTGATGGTGGTGGAAGAGCGCGAGAACATCGCGCCGGGCTTCACCCAGAAAATGACCGCCACGCTGGAAGCGGGCGAATATGACATGACCTGCGGGCTGCTGAGCAATCCAAAAGGCAAACTGACCGTCACTGCGGCGGCCAACGGCGCCACCGACGGCAAGCCGAGCGCGCTGGATCTGGTTGGCCCGATCGCCGAATACAAAGTCTACGTCACCAAAGAAGTCGACGGGCTGGTGAAACAGACCAAGCTGTTCACCGACGCGGTGAAGGCCGGCAACGTGGAGCAAGCGCGCAAGCTGTATGCGCCGACCCGTCAGCACTATGAGCGCATCGAGCCGATCGCCGAGCTGTTCTCCGATCTGGACGGCAGCATCGACGCCCGTGAAGACGACTACGAGAAGAAATCGGCGGACCCTAACTTCACCGGTTTCCACCGTCTGGAGAAGGCGCTGTTTGCCGACAACTCGACCAAAGACATGGATAAATACGCCGATCGGCTGTATCAGGACACCGTTGAGCTGCAAAAACGCGTGGGTGAACTGACCTTCCCGCCGAGCAAGGTGGTGGGCGGCGCAGCCGGGCTGATCGAAGAAGTGGCGGCCAGCAAGATCAGCGGTGAAGAAGACCGCTATAGCCGCACCGACCTGTGGGATTTCCAGGCCAACGTCGACGGCGCGCAGAAGATCGTCAACCTGCTGCGTCCGCTGCTGGTCAAGGCCAACAAGCCGCTGCTGGACAAGATTGACGCCAACTTCAAAACCGTCGACACCATTTTGGCGAAGTACAAAACCAAAGAGGGCTATGAGTCCTACGAGAAGCTGAGCGAAGCCGATCGCAACGCGTTGAAAGGGCCGATCACCACGCTGGCGGAAGACCTTTCTCAACTGCGCGGCGTGTTGGGCCTGGACTGAGGCATAGGATTATGAGCAATAAGGCAGGCCTGAACAACGGGCCGCATCCGCAATCGCAGGGGGCGGCCTCGCCTTCGCGGCGCCGTTTGCTGCAAGGGCTGGGGCTGGGCGCACTGGCGCTGGGCGGCAGCCGCCTGGCGCAGGCGGCGGGCAACGCGGCGGAGCCGTTGGCGACGCCGCAGGATGAGCGTTGGCAGAAACAGCCGTTTTATGGTCGCCATCAGGCTGGGGTGCTGACGCCGCAACAGGCGGCGATGATGCTGGTAGCGTTCGACGTGCTGGCGACCAGCAAAGCGGATCTGGAGCGTCTGTTCCGGCTGCTGACCGATCGCATCGCGTTCCTGGCCCACGGCGGCAAGGCGCCGGAAGTGGATGCCAAGCTGCCGCCGCTCGATTCGGGCATCATGGGGCCGGAGATTTACCCGGACAACCTGACCATCACCGTTTCGGTCGGCGCATCGCTGTTTGACGAACGCTTTGGCCTGCAGGCGCAAAAACCGCTGCGGTTGCAGAAGATGACGCGCTTCCCCAACGATGCGCTGGACGCCGCGCTGTGCCACGGCGACCTGCTGCTGCAGATCTGCGCCAACACCAATGAAACCGCTCTCCACGCGCTGCGCGATATCATCAAGCATTCGCCGGATCTGCTCAGCGTGCGCTGGAAGCGGGAAGGGTTCATCTCGGCGCATGCGGCGCGCAGCAAAGGCAAAGAAACGCCGATTAACCTGCTGGGCTTCAAAGACGGCACCGCCAACCCGAAAACCGACGACACACCGCTGATGGATAAGGTGGTGTGGGTTGGCGACGGCGCCGGCGAGCCGGCGTGGACGGCGGGCGGCAGCTACCAGGCGGCGCGCATTATTCGCTTCCGCGTGGAGTTTTGGGATCGCACGCCGCTGCAGGAGCAGGAAACCATCTTTGGCCGCGAAAAGCACAGCGGCGCGCCGCTCGGTATGAAGCATGAACATGACGAGCCGAACTACGCGAACGATCCCGACGGCAAGGTGATACCGATGGACGCGCACATTCGGTTGGCGAACCCCCGCACGCCGGAAAGCCAAAGCAACCTGATGCTGCGGCGCGGCTACAGCTATTCCCTTGGCGTCTCGAATGCCGGGCAGCTGGAAATGGGGCTGCTGTTCGTCTGCTACCAGGCCGATCTGGAAAAAGGATTCCTGACGGTGCAAAAAAGGCTCAACGGCGAAGCGCTGGAGGAATACATCAAGCCGATCGGCGGCGGGTATTTCTTCGTATTGCCGGGCGTGAAAGAGGGCGGCGACTATCTGGCCAGCGGCTTGCTCAAGGCCTGAGTGCGCAATGACGAGGCGCGATCTTCCGCCTCGTTTTACTTTGTATTGCCTATTGCGCGGGACATTGCGCGACGAAGTTCAATTCGATGCTTTGCCTGCGGGTTAAAAAAATCGGCACGGCTCACCGGCTTTGGATTGCGCAAAATTTAATCGAGAAACCAAAGTGTCATTTGCGGTTTTTAATTGCAATTCATTGATATTTTGGGGGTAAAAATTTTTCTGGAATGACGTGTAGAGCGTGATATAGTGTTTTAGTGCTAACTGAAAACAAAAGATATTAAATTTTTTTACATTTTAGTAACGCGACGAGATTGAATGTCATTATACTGTAATCATCTGGCGGTAGTTTTCACACGGTGCACAGCTTGAAGCTGTAAATATCACTGCGGGGATCGCTAATGGTAAAGTCCTTGGTTGGGCTGGAAAGAAAAAATAACACATCTCCCCTGATTTCTCGTTGTAACGAGGGTTATCTCTCCGACTCTCTTTTACCGGCAACTCCGCACTCTTATCGCTACCGAATCTCATCACTTTTTACTCCACGTTTATTGATGCAGTCCGCGTTGTCCCGTGAAGACACGGCGCTTAAGCGTTGCCGTCAATTCACCTTGTCCCTTGGCTCTTATTGGCTCGGAGGAGGCCAAAACCTAATACGTGTGTGAAACATAATCGCGCGGCCAGGCCGTTGCGGTAGGTGAAACAAACTGTAAGGTGCCACTATGGGTAGACAGAAAGCAGTGATCAAAGCACGTCGTGAAGCGAAACGCGTTATTCGTCGTGACGCTCGTAGTCATCGCCAGCTGGAAGAAGAGTCTGTGACCTCGCTGGTGCAAATGGGGGGAGTCGAGTCTATCGGCATGGCGCGAGACAAGCGCGATAGCTCACCCATCGAGGCTAGAACCGAAGCTCAGGGTCATTACTTATCAGCCATAGAGAATAAGCAGCTGATCTTCGCCACCGGCGAAGCCGGCTGTGGCAAAACATTCATCAGCGCCGCCAAGGCGGCGGAGGCGCTGATTCATAAAGAGGTGGATCGGATTATCGTTACCCGTCCTGTTTTGCAGGCGGATGAAGACCTCGGTTTCTTGCCGGGGGATATCTCCGAGAAGTTCGCGCCTTATTTCCGCCCGGTGTATGACATTCTGGTACGTCGTTTAGGATCTTCCTTTATGCAGTACTGCCTGCGCCCGGAAATCGGCAAGGTAGAGATTGCGCCGTTCGCTTATATGCGCGGGCGCACCTTCGAAAATGCGGTCGTTATCCTGGATGAAGCCCAGAACGTGACCGCCAGCCAAATGAAAATGTTCCTGACCCGCCTGGGAGAAAACGTGACGGTTATCGTTAACGGCGACGTGACCCAGTGCGACTTGCCGCGCGGCGTGAAATCCGGCCTCAGCGATGCCCTGGAGCGCTTCGAAGAGGACGAGATGATCGGCGTTATCCGCTTTGAAAAACAGGACTGCGTGCGTTCCGCTTTGTGCCAGCGCACGCTCAACGCTTACAGTTAACCTATCCGCTAATGGAAAGGCCGCTTCGGCGGCCTTTTTTATCGCCCCTCATTTATCATTTCGTTTAACCTTTGTGTAAATTATTGTGGTTTTTTGTATAGATTTTCGTTGAGTTAGCGTCAATGATTAGTGAGTGCCAGATTGGCGCGCAATTTGCCTGTGCCGCCAAAAGGACATTATCTGGGGTGTGCGCCGCGCGGCGCATAGCGTGTAGGTTCCTTGATGCGATTCAAACATGAAATACATCGTTCTGATTTTGCTTATTTTATGCGTCGTCTATGTGCATTACCGCGGACGGGTGCGCTACAACGTGTGGCGGCAGCTGTCTGACCATTCCACCTTTACCGCACCATTGAACGTCTTCATGTATCTGTTTTCCCGCGTGCCGACCACGCCGTACCTGAAGCCGGAGCAGTTTCCTGAGCTGGCGGTGTTGAGAGATAACTGGGAAACCATCCGCGACGAAGGACAGAAGCTGATGGAGATCCAGCAGATCAAGGCGTCCGATCAATTCAACGACGCCGGTTTCAACTCTTTTTTCAAGACCGGTTGGAAGCGCTTTTATCTGAAATGGTATGAAGACAGCCATCCCTCCGCCATGACCCTGTGCCCGCAGACCACGGAACTGCTGCGCAACCTGCCTTCGGTCAAGGCGGCGATGTTCGCCGAACTGCCGGACGGCAGCCGTTTGCCGCGCCACCGCGACCCTTACGCCGGTTCGCTGCGTTATCACCTGGGGCTGATTACCCCCAATGATGACCGCTGCTTCATTGAGGTGGACGGCGAGCGCTACAGCTGGCGCGACGGGGAAGGCGTGATGTTCGATGAAACCTATCTGCACTACGCGGAAAACCAGAGCGGGCAGAACCGTCTGATCCTGTTCTGCGACATCGAACGGCCGATGCGCTACCGCTGGGCGCAGGCGGTGAACCACTGGCTGGGGCGCAATCTGATGAGCGCCGCCACCGCGCCGAATGAAGAGGGCGATCGCACCGGCGGCGTCAACAAGATGTTCAAATACATCTATGCGATACGCCGGGTGGGGAAACGCCTAAAGGCCTGGAATCGCACCGGTTACTACATCATCAAGTGGATTTTGTTCGGGGGGATCGCCGCGGCGATATTCTTCTCGGTATAAACGAAGGTGGGGGCGCACGGTGTGCGCCCCTTTTTGATCAGGCGAAGATAGTCATCATGTAGGCGGCGAACAGCGCCAGGTGGGCGGTGCCGTTCAGCACGTTGGTGCGGCCGGTCGAGAACGACAGCTGGCACAGCAGCAACACCGTCAGCATCACCACGATATGCGGCGTTTGCAGGCCGAAGATCAGCGTCTGCCCGGTCAGGGTGGCGATGATGGTGACCGCCGGCACGGTCAGGGAGATGGTCGCCAGCACCGAGCCGAAGAACAGGTTCATGGCGCGTTGCACCTGATTGTTCAACACGGCGCGCAGCGCGCCCAGCCCTTCAGGCGACAGGATCAGCAGCGCCACCAGGAAACCGGTGAACTGCGCCGGCGCGTTCATTTTGGTCAACAGACCTTCCAGCGGATTGGCGTTGAACTTGGTGACGGCGATAACCGCGATCAGGTGCACGATGAGCCAGGCGGCATGCCAGGCGCTGCTGTGGGAAGAAGGCTTGCCGTGATGCGGGTCGCCGTCGTCGTCTTCATGCTCGTACACGAACAGGCTCTGGTGGGTTTTGGTCTGGATCACCAGGAACACGCCATACATGGCGGCGGAGATCAGCGCTACCAACAGCGCTTGCCCGGTGCTGAAGTTGCCGCCCGGCAGCGCGCTCGGGAATACCAGCACAATCACCGCCAGCGGGAAAATCGCCATCAGGTACTGTTTGATGCCGCCCAGATTGACGTACTGGGTGGCGAATTTGCGCCCGCCGAGCAGCAGCGCGAAGCCGACCAGGCCAGCGGAAACGATCATGATGATGGAGTACAGCGTGTCGCGCATCAGCGCCGGCGCGGCGTCGCCGGTGGCCATCAGCGCCGAGATCAGGCTGACCTCGAGGATCACCACCGACAGGCTGAGGATCAGCGAGCCGTAGGGTTCGCCCAATCGGTGAGCCAGCACGTCGGCGTGGCGCACCACGCTGAAGGCGCTGCTGAGGATCCCCACCAGCGCGAGAATATTGATGCCGACGATCAGCGGAAAGTTAGCGGTGCTGCTCCACAGGTTCAACACCACCAGCGCGGCGATGGGGAAGATCAGCGAGTATTCGGTGTGGCGAGATTTGGTGGATCGGCCAGGATCGTGTTGCGACTTCATGAGGGTGACACTCCTTCTCAAACAGCGTAGCCCGTCGGCGCCGGTCGCCGTGGCACGGCAACTCTGCGTTTCCAGTAGGTATTTTATATTAGGATACACCCGCGGCGCCGGTGTGATGTTGTTTTTATCTGAGAAAGCAATTGCTTGCTTTATGTGATCAGGGTAGCAAAAAAACCGCACGGGGTGCGGTTTTATTTACTTACTTTTACGCAGTAACGCCAATTTTTAACGTTAGATTTGAGAAAAGTCGTGTTTACTCATTTACCGCTTGGTTAATCAAGGAAAATGAGACCGTCAGTCATCAATATTATCCATGATTTCATGCCGTTTATTGTGGTAACCCTCTTCATTTAGCCCCTCACGCCAGTAAGGTACGGCATAAAGACGATTGCGATCGCATTGGCGTTCACGGCGCAGGTAGCGGCGCAACCCCACCACCAGGCGATCTTCACCGGCGAGCCAGAAGTGCGCTTCGCCCTGCGGCAGGGACTGTGCGCGGAACTGAGCGATCAGTTCGTCGGTTTTCTCCGTGCCGCCGACGATCCAATTGACTTCAACATCAGCGGGTTTTTTCAGGTCAATCATGTCAGCGGTGCTGTCGACGCGGACGAAAGCGCGCCCGGCGCTGTGCGGCGGCAGGTTTTCCAGCAGCGCGGCCAGCGCAGGCAGCGAGGAAGGATCGCCCGCCAGGCAGTAGAAATCGGCCGCCGGCAGCATCGGTTTGGGGCCGCCCGGGTTGCTGATACCGATTTTATCGCCGATTTTCGCCTGGCGCGCAAAGTCGACCGCTGGGCCTCGGTGATCGTGAATCGCAAATTCGATGTCCACTTCCGCCTGTTCCGGGCGCACGGCGCGAATGGAATAGGTGCGCACGATCGGGCGCACGGCGTCCGCGGCCCAGCGCGGGCCGTTTTCGGTCAGCGTCGGCAGATCCGGCTGAGTTTGGTCGGCGAGCGGCAAAAAGACTTTGATGTGCGCAGCGGCGGCGTTGGCCGGGTAGTAGCGCAGATCGGGCGCGGTAAAGGTGATGCGGCGCAGGTGCGGCGTAATGTCCTGTACGGCGCTGACGGCGATCAGGTAGGGGGCGCGTGAGCGAGGGGCTTCGGTAGTCACGGGGATCTCCTTATAGTTCGTTTGGCGGTGAGTATACCATGCCGTTTGATAATGAGAATTGTTTGCTCATTGAGGCGCAACTGCGTGTGAGCTAGGCTTAAGGCTCACGCAATACGCACGGGAGGACGTGATGCCATACCAAGACACGAACGACTTGCCGGACAATGTGAAGCATGTGCTGCCGGCCCATGCGCAGGCGATCTATAAAGAAGCGTTCAACAGCGCCTGGCAACAATATCGGGATCCTGAAGATCGACGCGGTGACGCCGGCCGGGAAGAGACGGCGCACAAGGTGGCCTGGGCAGCGGTCAAACAAAGCTATCGCAAGGGCGACGATGAGCGCTGGCACAAAAAGTAACGCCTTTCATGCCCGGTAAAAATCGCGCAGACGTTATGCTGACCTCGGCAATTAATATTATTGCTGCTCAGTACAAATACTTTTCCACGTTAACGCCGCTTTGCAACTTGATTGCGCGGCGGGAAAAGAATATGGTCATTATTAATCGGAGCGGTTATTGAATTAATAAAATTCCGCACCAAAAAATAAAATTGCAAAGGTTCAGTAGTGGCGAGGGAGGACGAGAAATCGTATTCCCGGGAGGTTGTAACAGTGTTAACGCGAGATTTTCTGCAAAAAGCGGATTGCAAAACCGCCTTTGGCGCTATTGAGGAGTCGCTGTTGCTGACGCCTGAACAGCGCGCAGCCTCGTTGGCGTGCACATTATCGCGCCGGCCGGATCACAGCCCGGTATGGGTATTCGGTTACGGTTCGCTGATGTGGAATCCGGTTTTCGAATCGGAAGAAGTGCGGCCAGCCATACTGCAGGGCTGGCATCGGGCGTTCTGCATGCGTTTGACCGCCGGGCGCGGCACGCTGCATCAGCCGGGGCGCATGCTGGCGCTGAAAGAGGGCGGCCAGACCACCGGATTGGCCTTCCGTCTGCCGGAAAGCACGCTGCGCGAAGAGCTGGAGTTGCTGTGGAAGCGCGAGATGATCACCGATTGCTACGTGCCGACCTGGTGTGAGCTGCAGCTGGAGGGCGGTGAGGCCGTCACGGCGCTGGTGTTCGTGATGAACCCGCAGCATCCGTTGTTTGAAGCAGACACCAGCCACCAGGTGATCGCGCCATTGATCGCCAGCGCCAGCGGCCCGCTGGGCACCAACGCGCAATACCTGTTTGCGCTGGATAACGAGCTGAAGCACCACGGCATGCAGGATGATTGCATCGGCGATCTGGTGCGTTACGTGCAGCAATGGTTGCAGCAGAACCGCCCCGGCGCTTTCGGGGCCGAGGCCACGGCCTGAGGCGTTGGCGGGGCGGCAGACAGTAAAGGGCTCAGCGTGCGGAGCCCTTTTTCATATATCTAATACCTCTATTTAATAACTTTATTCTGCATGATCATTTAAGCCTGTCTCTTTGTATGGTTATTTATCTCGTTATTTTTAAAGCCATTCATCATTTTCCTCCGTCTTCACACCCCGAGAGTCACGATAAATAATTCACTTAGTATTAAATTGCATAACTAAAGGCTATTTCTTATTTGTTCAGCCCCGCAGGACTCCGTATCAATATGGCAGACGCTACCGCAAGAAACAGGGAGACGGGGATGAACTTTCAACAATTAAAAATTATTCGCGAATCGGCGCGCTGCAACTACAACCTGACCGAGGTCGCCAATACCTTATTTACTTCGCAGTCCGGCGTCAGCCGGCATATTCGCGAGCTGGAAGAAGAGCTGGGCATTGAAATATTCATTCGCCGCGGCAAACGGCTGCTGGGCATGACCGAGCCCGGCAAAGAGCTGCTGGTGGTGGCGGAACGCATTCTCAACGACGCCAACAACATCCGTCGCCTGGCGGACGTCTTCAGCAGCAACGATTCGGGGCAGCTGCATATCGCGACGACGCACACCCAGGCGCGCTACAGCCTGCCGGGAGTGATCAAAGAGTTTCGCGCGCTTTATCCACGGGTGCGGGTGGTGCTCAATCAGGGCAGCCCCGAAGAGATTGTCTCGATGCTGGCCGCCGGCGAAGCCGATATCGGCATCGCCAGCGAACGGCTGATGAGTGACGAGTCGCTGGCGGCGTTCCCGTACTACCGCTGGCATCACACCATTTTGGTGCCGGAAGGGCACGAGTTGACGCGCCAGCCGCAGGTGACGCTGGAGATGCTCAGCACCTTGCCGCTGATCACTTACCGCCAGGGCATTACCGGGCGCGCGAAGCTGGATGCGGCGTTCAAAGCGGCGGGCCTGACGCCGGACATCGCGCTCAGCGCGCAGGATTCCGACGTAATTAAAACCTACGTCGAACTGGGATTGGGCGTAGGCGTGTTGGCGGACATGTCGTATGAAAAAGAGCGCGATCGCGGGTTGGTGAGCCTCAACGCCGAGCACCTGTTTGAACCCAATACGGTATGGCTGGGCCTCAAGCGCAGCCAGCTGCAGCGCAACTATGCCTGGCGCTTTATCCAACTGTGCAACCCGACGCTGTCGCTGACCGAAATCAAGGACAAGGTCTTCTCGTCGCAGCTGGATGCGGTGATTGACTACCAGATTTAATCGATAAGCGGCAGGCAACCCCTGCCGCGCATTCCGCATCGCTCCCCTAATAATCAAAATCCCATCTATATACATAAAAAGAATATCTATAGTGATTTAAGTACCTTCAGCTGCCGATCGTGCTCGCATACACTCGCGAAATTATTATAAATTCCATCCGCTTGGAGAGTTTCAGATGAAAGCGCTCGTTCCTTCTTTGCTGTTTTTAGCCGTGGCGGCCAGCGTTAACGCGCAGGCGGCGACGCCGGCCAACACGCTGGTGATCGCGCAGTCTATCGATGACGTGGTCAGCTTTGACCCGGCCCAGGGATTTGAGTTAACCACGGTGCAGTCGTTCAACAGCCTGTATCAGCGTCTGATCCAGTCCGATCCGCACAACCCTATCGATCTCAAGCCAACCCTGGCCAGCAGCTGGCAGGCCGGCGCCGACAATCGCAGCCTGACTTTCAGCCTGCGCCCGGACGCCAGGTTCGCCAGCGGCAATCCGCTGCGGCCGGAAGACGTGATCTTCTCGCTTTCACGGGTGGTAAAACTCAATCTGGAGCCGTCGTTTATCCTGACGCAGCTGGGTTGGAACGCGAAGAACGTGGAGCAACACCTGAGCAAGGTGGATGACCACCAGGTAAAAATCAGCTGGAGTGAAAACGTCAGCCCGGCCTTCGTGCTCAGCCTGCTGTCGGCGCCGGTATCGTCGATCGTCGACGCCAAAGAGGCGCTGGCGCACCAGCAGGGCGACGATCTGGGGCACCAATGGTTGAACAGCCACTCCGCCGGCAGCGGCCCTTACAAAATCCGCACCTATGTGCCGCACGAGGTTGTGGTGCTGGACGCCAACCCAGGCTCGCCGGAAGGGGCGCCGACGCTGAAAACCATCCTGATCAAAAACGTGCCCGATCCGGCCGCGCGCCGTTTGCTGATCGAGCAGGGCGATGCCGATATCGCGCGCAACCTGGGGGCAGACCAGATGGCGGCCCTGAAGGGCAAGCCGGGCGTCAAACCGTTGGCCATTCCTTACGCCTCGCTTTATTTCCTGCAGTTCAACGCCAAGGCGTCGCCGGCGCTCGGCAATCCGGCGTTCTGGGAGGCGGCGCGCTGGCTGTTCGATTACCAAGGCATCGCCGACGATCTGCTGAAAGGGCAGTTCCAGAGCCATCAGGCATTCCTGCCGGACGGTTATCTGGGTGCGCTCAAGGATCAGCCGTACAGCTTCAATCCACAGAAAGCCAAAGAAATACTGGCCAAAGCGGGGCTCAGCAACGTCAGTTTCCGTCTGGACGTCAACAACCAGCCGCCGTACCTGGATATCGCCCAGGCGCTGCAGGCCAGTTTTGCCCAGGGCGGCGTGAAGGTGGAACTGGTGCCGGGCATCAGCTCGCAGGTCTCCACCAAGGTGAAAGCGCTTAACTACGATGCGACGCTGACTTCCTGGGGGCCGGATTATTTCGACCCTAACACCAACGCCGCAGCCTTCGCCTACAACCCGGAAGACGGCAGCAAGACGCTGGCCTGGCGCGCCAACTGGCAGATCCCGGCGCTGAGCAAGCTGACGCTGGCCGCCACCGCGGAAAACGACACCGCCAAACGGGTGGCCGACTACCAGCAACTGCAAAAACAGGTGCAGCAAAGCTCGCCGTTCGTCATCGGCCTGCAGGCGCGCAGCCTGATTGCGGTGCGCGACAACCTCAAGGGCTATGTGCAGGGCATCAACCCTGACATGGTGTTCTACAGCAAGGTCAGCAAGTAATGGCCGCTGAACTGTCCGCCTCCGCCGGGACGGCCCGGCGGTATTGGCGCTGGGGCGGGCGGCTGCTCGGCGGCGCGCTGTCGCTGGCGTTGACGTTGCTTGGCCTGCTGCTGTTCACCTTCATGCTGTCGCATCTGGCGCCGATCGATCCGGCGCTGCAGGTGGCGGGCGATCATGCCAGCGAAGCCACCTACGCACAGGTGCGGCATGAGTTGGGATTGGATCAGCCGTTGCCGGTGCAGTTTTGGCGTTATCTGGTGCACCTGGCGCACGGCGATTTGGGTATTTCGCGCATAACCGCCCAGCCGGTGTTGAGCGATCTGCTGCGTACCTTCCCGGCGACGGTGGAGCTGGCCACCTGCGCCATTATCCTCGGCGCCCTCGGCGGCATTACGCTGGCGTTTCTGGCGGTGCTCAAACCGGGCAGCTGGCTGGATAACGCGGCACGTCTGCTGTCGCTGATCGGTTATTCGGTGCCGATTTTCTGGCTGAGCCTGCTCGGGCTGCTGCTGTTCTACGCCACGCTGCACTGGTCGGCGGGGCCGGGGCGGCTGGACGACATCTACCTGTACAGCATGGAGCCGCGTAGCGGTTTCGTGTTGATCGACAGCTGGCTGTCTGGCGATCGCGACATGTTCTACAACGCCATCGGCCACCTGTGGTTGCCGGTAGTGGCGTTGGCGCTGTTGTCGATGGCGGGCATTACTCGGTTGCTGCGGGCGGCGATGCTGGAAGAGTGCAACAAGGAATACGTGACGCTGGCGCGTTCCAAGGGGGCCGGGCGCCTGCGCATTCTGCTGCGCCATGTGTTTCCCAACGTGCTGGGCACGCTGATCACCGTACTGTCTCTCTCCTACGCCAGCCTGCTGGAGGGCGCGGTATTGACCGAAACGGTGTTCGCCTGGCCCGGCGTCGGGCGTTACCTGACCTCGGCGCTGTTTGCCGCCGATACGCCGGCGATCCTCGGTGCCACGCTGCTGATCGGCACCTGTTTCGTGCTGTTGAATGCGCTGGCCGACGCCTTGACCTATTTAGTGGATCCGCGAACCCGATGAGCCAATATCTCTCTGAACACGAACCGCAAAGCGAGCCGGCCGTCGGTTACCGCCGTGGCCGGCGCCTGACCACGCTGACGCTGGGCACGGCGCTGGTGGCGATTCTGATCGTCACCGCGCTGCTGGCCCCGTGGCTGGCGCCTTTCGATCCCAATCTGCAGCATATCGAGCTGCGGTTACTGCCGCCTTCCGCCGCACATTGGCTGGGCACCGACGGCTTTGGCCGCGACTTGCTCTCCCGCGTGATTTACGGCGCGCGGCCGACGCTGATTCTGGTGTCGCTGATTCTGGTGTTGACCATTCCCATCGGCCTGCTCGTCGGCATTGGCGCCGGTTATCTCGGCGGCTGGGTAGAGCGCATTTTGATGCGCCTGACCGACATTTTTCTGTCGCTGCCGAGCCTGGTGATCGCGCTGGCGTTCGTGGCGGTCATGGGGCCGGGGCTGATGAACGGCGCGCTGGCGCTGGCATTGACCAGCTGGCCGGCCTTTGCCCGCCAGGCGCGGGCCGAAACCCTGGCGCTGCGCCGCAGCGATTACCTGGCGGCGGCGCGCATGCAGGGCATCAACGGGCTGCGGCTGATGGTCGGCCATATTTTGCCTTTATGCCTGCCGAGCGCGGTGGTGCGCGCAGCGCTCAGCCTGGGCGGCATCATCCTGTCCGCCGCCGGTCTGGGGTTCCTCGGCATGGGCGTCGCGCCGCCGACCGCCGAATGGGGCTCGATGGTGGCCGAAGGCAGTAAAGTGATTTTCGACCAATGGTGGGTCGCCGCCGCGCCGGGCGGGGCGATCCTGTTCGCCAGCCTGGCGTTTAACCTGCTGGGCGATGGCCTGCGCGACAAAATGGATCCTCGTCATGGGCACTGATAACAGCTTATTGACCGTCGAACGGTTGGCGATCGGCGTGCCGGGGCCACAGCCGGTGACGTTGGTGAAGCATATTTCGTTCAGCATGGGGCGGGAGCGGCTGGCGCTGGTCGGTGAGTCCGGTTCCGGCAAATCGTTGACCGCGCGTGCGCTGATGGGGCTATTGCCGCCGCCGTTGCAGCTGCAGGCGCAGCGCCTGACGCTGGGCGATGAAGACTTGACGCGCCTGAGCGAGCGCCAGTGGAGCCGGCTGCGCGGCGACCGGGTGGCGATGGTGATGCAAGATCCCAAGCATGCGCTGAATCCCAATCAGCCGATCGGCCGTCAGGTGGAGGAGCCGCTGGTGCTGCATGCGAAGCTGAGCCGCGCCGAGCGGCGTGAAAAAGTGCTGGAGATGCTGGCGGCGGTGGGCTTGCCCGATCCGGCTGCGCTGTGCCGCCGCTATCCGCATCAGCTCTCCGGCGGCATGGGGCAGCGGGTGATGCTGGCCATTGCGTTGATCAACGATCCGCAGCTGTTGATTGCCGACGAACCGACTTCGGCGCTGGATCACCAGATGCGCGATCAGGTGCTGCAGCTGATAGAAAACCTGGTGGCGCAACGCAATATGGGGCTGATCCTGATCAGCCACGATTTGCAGCAGGTGGCGCACCACTGCGAGCGGGTGCTGGTGATGTACAAAGGCGAGCTGTTGGATCAGCTGCTGGCAGCAGAGCTGGCTCGGGCCACGCATCCTTATACTCGCACGCTGTGGGCGTGCCGGCCGAGCCGCGAGACGCGCGGCAAACCGCTGCCGGTGCTGGATCGCGCGCTGTTGGAGACGTTGAAATGAGCGTGATCGCACTGGAGAACCTGAGCGTCAGTCATCGCCAGGGCTACGAACTGCGCACCGTGGTGCATGAGGTTAACCTGCGCATCGAACCGGGCGAGTGTTTCGGGCTGGTGGGGCCTTCCGGCTGCGGCAAGTCCTCGTTGCTGTGGGTGCTGGCCGGGCTGAATGGCAGCTGGCAGGGCGGCTTTGAGTTGCTGGGGCGGCGCCTGCAGCCGGGCCAGGCGTTTACCGGCGAACTGCGGCGCGAGGTGCAGATGGTGTTTCAGGATCCCTATGCTTCGCTACACCCCAAGCACCGGCTTTTGCGTACGCTGTCGGAGCCGCTCAAACTGCTGCAGGAAAGCGACATCGAACGTAAAATCAGCGCGGGCTTTCGCCAGGTGGGGTTGGATCCGCGCCTGCTGGAGCGCTACCCGCATCAGCTGTCGGGCGGCCAGCGTCAGCGTGTGGCGATTGTGCGCGCATTGTTGCTGCGGCCGAAACTGCTGTTGCTGGATGAACCGACCTCGGCGTTGGACATGTCGGTGCAGGCGGAGATCCTCAACCTGCTCAACGAGCTGAAACAGGCGGGCGATCTGACGATGGTGCTGGTCAGCCACGATGCGGACGTGATTGACCACATGTGCGATCGTTCGGTGGCGATGGCGCACGGCCGCATCATCGTTTGACCCTATGCCCGCCAACGCGGCGGGCATATCCATCCTGGTAATAAATAAAGCAATTTATCGTCGTTCTTCCGTTAATTCTTACCCCCTACACTCGAAAAACAGCGCAATTGCGTGATAGTGGAGAGTGTATCGATGAAACGGTTAATCCCAACCTTATTGTATGGCGCGCTGGCGGCCGCGTTCGGTGCGCAGGCCGCCACCCCGCAGGACACCTTGGTGGTGGTCAGTTCGCTGGAGGGCATTATCAGCCTCGATCCGGCGGAGAGTTTTGAAACCGTCAGCTCGGCTAATCTGGTCAACCTCTATCAGCGCCTGGTGGCGCCGGATCGCGGTGCGCCGCAAACGCTGGCGCCGGACGCCGCCGCCAGTTGGCAAGCGGGCGCCGATGGCCACAGCCTGATCTTTACCCTGAAACCGCAGCAGCGCTTCGCTTCCGGCAATCCCCTGCGGCCCGAAGACGTGATTTTCTCGCTGGTTCGCGCGGTGAAGCTGAACAAGGCGCCGTCGTTTATTCTCGGTGAGTTTGGCTGGACGCCGGATAACGTTGAGCAGCAGCTGAAGAAGGTGGGGGATAACCAGGTGCAACTCAGTTGGCCCGCCAACATCGGCAGCGAGTTGGCGTTGCGGCTGCTGACGGCGAATGTGGCCTCGATCGTGGATGAAAAGCTGCTGAACGAGCACGCGCAGCAGGGGGATTACGGCAATGCCTGGCTGCGCGGCCATTCCGCCGGCGGCGGCCCGTATCGGGTGAGCAACTATGTGCCGCACGAAGCGCTGCTGTTTGGCCGCAACGACTATGCGCCGTCGCCGGCCCGGCTGAAAACGGTGTTGTTCAAGAACGTCAGCGACGCCGGCACCCGCCGTTTGCTGTTGCTGAAAGGGGATGCCGACGTGGCCTACGATCTGGGCGCCGACCAGTTCGACTCGCTGCGCAACGCGTCTGGCGTGCGCATCGAGCAGGCCGATGCGCCCCGGGTCTATTACCTCGGTTTCAACACCGGCAGCAAAGACAACCCGGCGCTGGGCAATCCGGCGCTGTGGCGGGCGGCGCGCTGGCTGGTGGATTATCAAAGCATCGCCGAGCAACTGCTGAAAGGGCAATATCGCGTGCATCAGGCCTTCTTGCCGCAGGGATTGGATGGGGCGCTCGACGATCGGCCGTTTACGCTCGACGTGGGCAAAGCCAAACAGATCCTGCGCGATGCCGGTATTGCCGAAGGTACGCGCCTCGATCTTATCGTCATCAATCAGCCGCCGTACACTGACATCGCACAGGCGCTGCAGGCCAGCTTCGCGCAGGCCGGGCTGCGGCTGGATATCCATCCGGTGGTGGAGAGCGACCTGTGGGGCAAGATGCGCGGCCGCGATTTTCAGGCGATCTTCACCTACTGGGGCGCCGACTACCTGGATCCGAACACCAACGCCAGCGCCTTTGCCTACAACGTGCCCGGTGGGCCGAAAACCCTGGCCTGGCGCACCCAGTGGGGCATTCCCGCCATCAGCGCGGAAACGCGTGCCGCGGCCGCAGAGGGCAACAGCGCCGCGCGCCGCGCACGTTATGCCGCGCTGCAACGGGAACTGCAGGCCAGCTCGCCCTATGTAGTGGCGCTGCAGGGGCAAACGCTGGTGGCATTGCGCGACAACGTCAAAGGTGCCCAGTTGGATATCGCCAACAGCATGCTGTATCTGGATCGGGTCAGCAAGTAGCGCCAACGCCGTGCGCCTGGCCGAGCTTTCTATCGCGCCAAAGGCCGCCCGTGCGTGAAATCGCTTGCTGCTGTAACCTGGAATCGTGAGAGGTTTTGTCAGGGTGAAATAAAATGAAATTTCATAACGTGCTCACATGGCGCTGATAAATTGGCGCTGAAAGGCGGCGTTGTTTAAGTCTTTCACCGCGGTTGTCCGCAATGAGGCGGACACATCACCTCAGGAGATATTATGGACAATAACGGAAACGCTTCAGTGGAGCGCGCGGCAACCTGGCTCGCCGCCGGTGAGGTTGTGACGCCGGAACAGTTTTTATGGTTTCCAGCCACTGGCCAATCCGGCAACGGCCAGCACGGCAGAAGTGGCCGGATTGCTCAATCGGCTGATCGAGACGCTGAAGAACTCACCGAACAACGCTGGTGCGTTCTGGCCGGCGTTCATCAAGAGCAACAGCCAGCCGGCGGCCGCCAAGGCGATGCCGAAAGGTTGCGGCGTTCGCCAGGCGCGACGGTTGCGCAGGCCGCGCGCCAAGGCCATGCCTAATCCGAACACTGCCGCCAGGCAGACCAGCAGCGGCAGCATCGTCCAACCGAGCCAGGCGCCCAGCGCCGCAAGCAGTTTGAAGTCGCCCTGGCCGATGCCGTTACGCCGCCGCAGCTGCCGATAAAGCGCGTTGAGCAGCCACAACGCCCCGTAGCCGGCGGCGGCGCCGATAACCGCATCGTCCAGCGGCGCCCAGCGAGCGTCGAGATTGCACAGCAGCCCGCCCCACAGCAGCGGCTGGGTTAGCCGGTCCGGCAGCCACCGGTGGCGCCAGTCTAGCCAGGCCAGGGCGATCAGCAGCGCCGCGGCCGGCGGTAACCACAGCCGATGTGCTGTCGGCAGGTCAAAGGGTAGCGCCGCCAACGCCAAACCCAGGGCCGTCAGCAGCAGGCTGCGGCGGCGCAATCTCGGCGGGCTGGCGCGCACGGCCGCCGTTCGCTCCAGCCGGGTGATGAGCGCGAAGGCGAGCATTCCTGCCGACAGCAGCGCGGTAAAAAACAGCGCGTGCCACAGTGAGAAAAGAAACATCAAGGCTCCGTCAGTCGTGAAACAGATGTTTAAAATAACGGCAAAATGCGTATTTCATCGGAGTGAAATGCGGTGGGTTGTGAGGAATGCGCAGTCGTGCGCATTGCCATTTTAGGTATTGCAGAGTGATACAATGCCATGCGCGGTGGCGCGCAGCAGTGGGTTGCTGCGCTTTTTATCGGCAAAATCGGCGCTAAAAGGGTGTGAATTCACCTGGCGGCCGGAATGGAGCGGCCAATGGCGTAAGTGACGGCGTCACTGAGAGGTGATTGGGGTTTATCCTATTGTTTCTGCTCGTCAAGCCGTTAGGCTTTAAGGGAGAGGCGCCCCGACAGGCCGGGACGTAAGGTTTTTCAGATCTGCCGCGGGAAAGGCGGCAGTAAAGCAGTGGGTTGGCATGCTCCAGGAGGGAGGGAGGCCAACGGTGTCATGAAAGACGAAATTCAGGCAGGACTCATCAAAATCAAAAAACGACTCTGGCGCCGCCGCCGGGCGGCCTGGCTGGCCGGGCCGCTGGTGTGGCTGGCCGGCGCGGCGCCCGTGTGCGCCGAATCCCCGCCGGCGCCGGACGCCGTTATTTCTTCCGAACGGCAAGCCGCGGATCCGGCCGAGAGTTTGCCGGAGCTGGGCGGTGCGCCCGACGATGCCGCGCGCGAGAAGCAGTGGGCCGAGATGGCCAAGCAGTTTGGCGAAAAAGATCTGAATAACGTTTCCCGTCAGCAGATGCGCAGCCGCGCCGAGGATTACCTGCTCGGCCAGGCGGCCGACACGCTGCAGCAACAGGCGCAGGAGCTGTTGTCGCCGCTGGGCACCGCCCGGCTATCGCTGAAGATGACCGGTGAGGGGGATTTTACCGGCAGCAACGGGCAGTTATTCAGCCCGCTGTACGACGTCGACGGATTGCTGACCTACAGCCAGATCGGCTGGCTGCAGCAAAGCGCGGGGGCGCTCGGCAATTTTGCGCTGGGGCAGCGCTGGATCGTCGGCGACTGGCTGCTGGGTTACAACACGGCGCTCGACAGCGATTTCGCCCGGCAGCGCAATCGCGGCAGCGTCGGCGCGGAAGCCTGGGGAGACTACCTGCGTTTCTCCACCAACTATTACTACCCGCTGTCGGCGCTGGCGCAACAGCCCGGCGATGGCGTGTTTTTCAGCCGTCCGGCGCGCGGTTACGACATCACGACGCAAGGCTATCTGCCGTTTTATCGCCAGATCGGCGGTTCGCTCAGCTATGAGCAGTATCTGGGCGATAATGTCGATCTGTTTGGCAGCGGCAAAAAACAAAACGATCCGCGCGCGATGCAGCTGGGGCTCAATTACACGCCGGTGCCGCTGGTGACGATGAAGGCGCTGCATAAGATTGGCGCGGGCGGGCAGAGCCAGGATCAGGTCGAACTGGCGCTGAGTTATCGGCTCGGGGTACCGCTGGCGAAGCAGATTTCGCCGGAGTATGTGGCGCAGGCCAAGTCGCTGCGCGGCAGCCGCTACGATCCCATCGAACGCAAGAACGTGCCGGTGCTGGAATTCCGCCAGCGCAAAACGCTGCAGGTGTTCCTGGCCACGCCGCCGTGGAGCCTGCAGGCAGGGGAAACCGTGCCGCTGGTGCTGGAAATCAAGGCGTTGAACGGCATCGCTCACGTCAGTTGGCAGGGGGATACGCAGGCGCTGAGCCTGACGCCGCCGCACAACGCCAACGATCCGCAGGGCTGGACGGCGATCGTGCCGCCGTGGGACGACGCGCCGGGCGCCGCCAACAGCTACCGGCTGTCGGTCACGCTGGAGGACGAAAAGCAGCAGCGCGTGACGTCCAACTGGATAGAGCTGAAAGTGGCGCCGCCGCTGACGGCGACCGCCGGCGATGACGCGGGTCTGCTGCCGATCAAAACCCTGACGCCGCCGCCGATCCCGGCGCAAACCGGGCCGCTGTACGGCGGCGATTAACCGTTTTTACCCTGCAGCACCCACACCGCGGCCTCGACGCGGGATTTTAGCTTCATCTTTTTCAGCAGGTGTTTGACGTGCACCTTGACCGTGCTCTCGGTGATGGTCAGGCGGCGGGCGATCAGCTTGTTCGGCAGCCCCTGGGCAATCAGCTTCAGGATATCCCGCTCGCGCGGCGTCAATTGCTGAATATCGCGATCGGCGCTGGGGCGGTTTTCCCGCAGGCTGGCGGCGAGGATCGGCGTCAGCGTTTCGCTCAGCACCATCTGCCCGGCCGCCGCCTGATGCAGCGCCTTCAGCAGATCCTCCGGCTCCATGTCTTTCAACAGATAGCCGTCGGCGCCGCGTTTGAGCGCGCTGACGACGTCGTCTTCATGGTTGGACACGCTGAACACCACGACGCGCCCCGAGAGGTCGGTCTGGCGCAGGCGATCCAGCGTTTCCAGCCCGTTGATGCCGGGCATGTTCAGGTCGAGCAGGATCAGATCCGGATCGTGCTGCTCCGCCAGCGTGACCCCTTGTTCACCGTTGCTGGCTTCGGCGATGACCTGCAGGCGGGCGTCCATGCCAATCAGCTGTTTTACGCCGTTGCGCAGCATCGGGTGGTCGTCTATCAGTAAGATTGTGGCGGCGGTTTCTGTCGTCATGGTGTCTCCGTTAGTCGATGGCGTGGTTATCCGGCGTGAAGCTGACCCGCACCTCGGTGCCGCCGCCGCTGCGCGGTAAAATATCGCAGCGGCCATGCAGGCTCTTGGCGCGATCGCGCATGATGATCAAGCCGTAATGGTCGGGGCGAGACGTCTCGGCCGGCAGGCCGCGTCCGTTGTCGCATACGCTCAGGGTCACTTCGCCCCGCTTGTTGATGACCTGAATGCTCACCTCGCTGGCGGCGGCATGCTTAAGGATGTTGCTGAGCGCCTCGCGGGCGATCTGCAGCAGGTGAATGGCCTGGTAGGCGGGCACCGTGCGTGGCCCCAGTTGGTAATCGAGGCTGATGGTCAGGCCCAGTTTGGGATTGAACTCCGCCACTGTCGATTGCAGCGCCGCCAGCAGGCCCGGTTCGGTCAGTTGCAGGCGGAAGGTGGTCAGCAGCTCGCGCAGCTGGCGATAAGCGCCGTTCAGCTCTTCGCGCATCTGCTGCACCAGCACCTGGCTGGCGGAAGAGAGCGTTTCGCCCTGCATCTGCAGGCAGGCGATTTGCATTTTCAGGCAGGAAAGCGATTGGGCGATGGAGTCGTGCAGCTCGCGGGCGATCGCCGCCCGTTCTTCCATCAGCATCAGCTGCTGCTGATGGTCGACCTGACGCTCGATGGCCAGCACGCTGGTCAGCTGCTCCACCAGGGTGTTGATCAGCTGGCGGTGCTCATCGTTCAGCGGCTGTTGCGGCGCATGCTGTGCCACGATCACGCCGTAGTCGCCGAGCTTGTCGCTCAGGCTCCAGCTCAGCGACGGATTGTCGGGATGCTGGCGGTCGCTGTCGTTCAGGCAGGCGCTGCACACCGGGTTATGGCAATGCTCCGGCCGCAGCGGCTGGTTGCCGCTCAGCTGCAGCAGCGGTTCCCGGCTGTCGTTTTCATACAGTCGCACCTGAATGGCGCGCAGCGGCGTCAGGGTTTGCAGCTGGTTGAGCAGCGGCGTCAGGCGGCTGCACAGCGGCTCGCTGGCGTGCAGCAGGCGGCTGGCGCGATAAAGGAAGCTCAGCACCTGATTCTTTTGCTGCAGGTCCGCGGTCTTCTCGGCCACGCGCTGCTCCAGCCCGCTGTAGGTGGCCGACAGTTCGTCGGACATGGTGTTCAACGCGCCGCCGAGCGACGCCATTTCATCCTGATGGCCGCGCTGCGCGAAGCGGCGGCTAAAATCGCCGCGGCCCACCGCCAGCGCCATTTCCACCAGCTGTCGCCACGGATGCAGCAACCGGCGGCGCAGGTAGCAGGTGGTGCCGATCAGCAGCAGCAGGGTCAGCGCGATGAAGCCGGCCTGCACCAGCGTCACCATCAGCAGGCGGCGCTCGGTTTGCCTGTCGATATCCGACACCAGCTTATCCAGCAGCTGCACGAAGTGCGCCACCTGCGGCGCGGCGTCGGCCGGGCGCTGCGCGCTGCGCAGGCGTGGTTGCAGGGTCTGTTGCCAGTAGTCGCGCAAGGCGTCGAAAGGTTGCGTCAACCCTTCCTGCTCCACCGAACGCTGCAGATCGGGGCTGTTTTCGTCGCGCTCCAGTTCGCGAATCAACGCTTCATGCCGTTCATCCAGCGGCACCTGCGCCAGCAGACGGTAGCTTTGCATACGCAGTGAGCCGGCCTTGTTGATGGCGTGCGCATTGCCCTGAATGCTTTGCGACATCCAGGCGGAAATCCCCATGCCGGCCACGCCCAGAATGCCCGACAGCAACATCAGCAGGGCGACCTGATTCACGATCGAAAGCGGGGCCAACAGGCGTTTCATAAGCGCGGGTTCCTGGCATTTGGCGCCGCTGAAACTCAGGTGGAGAAGGCGGCGACGGGGTAAACAAGTAACGATTCAGCCGTATTTTTGATTATCCCTGAGCATAACCCCATACCTCGAATGAAGTACCCATTAGTTTCCGGCGGGACGGCGCAGCGGTGAGAGTAGCGGCGTGATGTTTTATAATGCGTTGATTTAAAGTGATTTAATTTTTATTCGGGGCGTACCCCTAAGGGGATGAAGGCGCTATTTGCGCCGCCAACTACTTGCATTCGGGTTGATATACATCAACTTTGCCGCCGGGGCCGCCCCCTAGGGTGTGCAGAATGATCCCCCGTGTCTGAGGTTTTTATGTCGCAACTTGCAACGCCTTCATCAAAGAAAACCGGTGCGCTGATTCAGGACTGGCGTCCTGAAGACAGCGCCTTTTGGCAGCAGCGTGGCCATCGCATCGCCACCCGCAACCTGTGGATTTCCATTCCCTGCCTGCTGCTGGCCTTCTGCGTCTGGATGCTGTTCAGCGCCGTCGCGGTCAACCTGAACAAGGTGGGCTTCAACTTCACCACCGACCAGCTGTTCCTCCTGACGGCGCTGCCGTCGGTGTCGGGCGCTATTTTACGCGTGCCGTATTCATTCGTGATCCCGCTGTTTGGCGGCCGTCGCTGGACCGCCATCAGCACCTGCTTCCTGCTGGTGCCGTGCTTGTGGCTGGGGTTCGCGGTGCAAGACAGCAGCACGCCGTACAGCGTGTTCGTCATCATTTCCCTGCTGTGCGGATTCGCCGGCGCCAACTTTGCCTCCAGCATGGCCAACATCAGCTTCTTCTTCCCGAAAGCGCGTCAGGGCGGCGCGTTAGGGCTCAACGGCGGGTTGGGAAATCTGGGCGTCAGCGTCATGCAGCTGGTCGCGCCGCTGGCGATTTCTTTCAGCCTGTTCGGCCTGTTTGGCGGCACGGCGCAAAATCAGGCGGAGGGGGGGCAGCTGTGGCTGGAAAACGCCGCCTGGGTCTGGGTGCCTTTCCTGCTGGTCGCCACCCTGGCGGCTTGGTTCGGCATGAACGATCTGGCGGCGGCCAAGGCCTCGTTGCGCCAGCAGCTGCCGGTGCTCAAGCGTGGGCATTTGTGGATGCTGAGTTTGCTGTATCTCGCAACCTTCGGTTCTTTCATCGGTTTCTCCGCCGGTTTTGCCATGCTGTCGAAGACGCAATTCCCGGACATCGTGATCCTGCATTACGCATTCTTCGGGCCGTTCCTCGGTGCGCTGGCGCGGCCGGTCGGCGGCGCGCTGTCTGACCGTTTCGGCGGCGTGCGGGTGACGCTGATCAACTTTGTGGTGATGGCCGTATTCGCCGCGCTGCTGTTCCTGACCTTGCCGACGGCGGGTGAGGGCGGTTCGTTCATCGCCTTCTACGGCATCTTTATGGTGCTGTTCCTCACTGCGGGGCTGGGCAGCGGGTCGACTTTCCAAATGATCGCCGTCATTTTCCGTAAAATCACTGTCGATCGCGTGAAAGCGGCCGGCGGCAGCGACGAGAGCGCGCAGCGTGAAGCGGTGACGGACTCCGCCGCCGCATTGGGCTTTATCTCGGCGATCGGCGCCGCCGGCGGCTTCTTCATTCCCCAGGCATTCGGCACCTCGCTGGCGTTGACCGGTTCGCCGGCGGGGGCAATGAAAGTATTCCTGGTGTTCTATATCTTGTGCGTGGTGATCACCTGGGCGGTGTATGGCCGCAAGAAAAAAGCCTGAGTATCAAACGTCTTTCTCAATCCCTCCCGGCAGGGGAGGGATATTTCGCTCATTCCGAGTCATCTCTCCTCGCCTCCTCAGTGAAATTTTCTGTCTTTAGGTAAAATTCTCATCTCCGCTTGCCGTTTTTTTCTTTTTTTATAGCACTATCTCTCAATGTGGGAATATTTTCGCCAAAACGGATTATATTATTTGTACGTTTTTTTCGTTTTATTGAGAGTATTCTTACATTAAGGAGTTAATATCTTTCCGCAGATTAAATGAAATTTCCGGGACGGTAAGGCATAATTAGTGCGATTGTTATAAAATCAGTAATAGGGTTTTGTCATAGATGCTGCACGCACTGAGTGGAATGTGTAACGGGGTTAAATCAGATAACTCTCATTCTGTTTTTTCCGGCTTTTTGTAGTCTATCTGACAATCAGATTAGGTGGAAAAACACAATGAATTCACGGATAAGAATGAAATTTCACAATTTTATTCGATTAACAATCTAACAACGCCGCTAGTTTTTCCTTTTTAAATCAATGAGGTGACCATTTGAATTTTACGGTAGCCATGAAAGAAATCCATGTTGCCAGCAGGGAAAAAGAGTCATTTGGGTAAACGGAACATCCTTAATAAGGCCTAATGTAAAAAATGAAATCAGAAAATTTTTATAAAGGCCAATATCCGATGAATGCAACCTGTTGAGTTTACATTTAATTTCTTGAACATTTTTTGATATTTCTATACAAAGTGTGCAGGACAGGCACGCTAAGGAAATTAAAAGTGAATCTTGATAAAAGAATAAAGATTAGGAATCTCGATGTTCTGACTCCTGCCGGGGAGAAATTTCGTCTGCGTTGGAAGGAGTATCAAATTCTTTCGCTGCTTGTCGCCAGATCGCCAGAGCTGGTTACACGAACGGAAATTATAGAAAATATCTGGAAAGGAACTTACTGCTCAGATTCAACGATAAATCAAACAATTAAATCTATTCGCCAAAAAATTAGCGACACGGAACATACGCTTATCAGAACCATTCCCCGTTTGGGTTACAAGGTGGAAAATCAAGCGGCTTTTTACTTTATATCCGAGGATGAGGGCTACGCTGATGATGATATATTAAATGGCGATGAAAATATTGGCGTTGATATTCAAGCGGAACTTTCTGAAAATGAAAGTGAGTCGTCTGAAACAAACGATGAAAAAATAGATAAGCCGCGTAAATCGACGCTGGTGGCTGCGCCTGTTGCAACGGTAGAGTCAGCTCATGAACCCACGCGTGAAAAAAAATCGACGACGGCGCGGCGCTTTTTCAGCATGCCCGCCAGCCGCGTAGTGAAATACCTGACGGTATTCGCTTCTTTGCTGGTTATTTCACATTTTTCATATGTGCTCGGCAACCAAACTCGTCCACCGGTGATCAATGATATTCAGAACAACACGCGCGTGGTGTTGACGCTGACGCTGAATAATCCCCATACCAACAGCCCGCAAACCCTGCTCTGCCTGTACCAGGGCGAGAGCATGGAGCAGGCGACCATCGAATGTGTCGACCCTAAGCAAGGGCAGCTTAAGTTGCCGGTAAAATATGAGACTTCTTCTACGCCGGGTAAAGGTCGGATTAATCTCATATTGCCGAACAAAACCTTGCAATATCAAGTTGCTTACGATGTTAAAAATTAGTGCTGAATGAGGTTTTATCTTTAGCGATAATTTTACATTTGATGAAATCTTTTATTTCATTATTTGTTATTTGAAAGCCAGGTTCGATTTGTCCAGTCTGGAACTCATTACCTAACGCATATTAGCGTCCTGTTTCCATCGCGGTGACAGGAATAATGAGAACCTGCTGAGTGACAAATTATGGATAAGCGTAAAGTAGCTATTATCGGGGGTTCCGGTTTTATCGGAACACGCCTGGCAAAACGTCTCAGTGCGCGCGATGATCTGACGTTGGTCATCGTTGACAAGCAACCCAGCGCGCATTTTCCGGCGCTCTATCAGTATGGCGATGTGACGCAGCCCCAGACCCTGCAAGAACCGCTGGCGGGCTGTGACGCCATCATTAATCTGGCGGCGGAGCATCAGGACAACGTCGATCCTATTTCGCTCTATTATCAGGTCAATGTCGAAGGCGCACGCCATGTCTGCATGACCGCCTCCGCCTTGAATATCCGCCAAATCATTTTCACTTCCTCGGTGGCCGTTTACGGGTTCGTCGAGCAGGAAACCGATGAGGAGGGACGTTTCGAACCCTTCAACCATTACGGCAAGTCCAAGCTCGAAGCGGAATACGTTTATGAAGCGTGGCGCAAGGCGGATAGCGCAAACAAATTGACCATCATCCGCCCGACGGTGGTATTCGGTGAAGGCAACCGCGGCAATGTGTATAACCTGTTCCGCCAGATCGCCAGCGGCCGATTCGTGATGATTGGCAGCGGCAATAATATGAAGTCGATGGCTTACGTTGAAAATATTGCCGCGCGGCTGGAACATGCGTTGGACCAGCAGTCAAGTTATCAGGTCAGCAACTACGTCGATAAACCGGACTTTACGATGAATCAATTGGTCGACGTTATTTCCTCCTCGCTGGGCAGAGAAAATAAGACGATTCGCATTCCTTATGTGGTGGGCATATGCGGGGCGACCGCATTGGATGTCGTGAGTAAAATAAGTCGTAAAAAATTCCCAATCAGCCGCGTCAGAGTGCAGAAATTCTGCGCCAGAACGCAATTTAAAAGTAATGTGCAAAATAATTTCGTGGCGCCGGTTGAACTTGATTCGGCAATCGAAAGAACCATTAAACATGAGTTTTCTGATAGATAACTTAACCGCACGCTGACGTTATTTACTTATTTCCGCCGACAAGCGGATAAATCTGTATTTTTCAGGATTAACTCATGCTGACTTATATCCTGGCCGGATCAATTTTGTTTTTGTTAATAGCGCATTGGGAGCTGTAACTCAAGGGCGGTAGCGTGCTTATTCGCTGGAGGAACGATGTTATATCAACTGAGCGTGATATTTGTGCTGGCGGTCGCCTGGGTGCTTATTGCCCGCCGGGCCGCCTTGACGGTGGGATTGGTGGATAAGCCCAATGCGCGCAAGCAACATCTGGGACATATTCCGCTGGTCGGCGGCATCGCCGTATACCTGACGCTGATGCTGATGACGCTGTGGCAACCCGCCTGGCTGCCCGACAGCACCATCTATCTGCTGTGCATTACGGCGCTGGTGGTGTTGGGCGTGCTGGATGACCGCTTTGATCTGCCTGTGGCGCCGCGCGTCATGGTGCAGGGAGGGATCGCGCTGGCGATGATGCTGGCGGCAGGGATGCAGCTTTCCTCATTGGGCTATGTCTGGGGGCATCAGGAAGTGATGCTCGGCTATGGCGCGTTGCTGCTTACGCCGCTGGCGGTATGGGGAGCGATCAACGCCTACAACATGGTGGATGGCATCGACGGGCAACTGGGCGCCTTGTCCTGCGTTACCTTCGTTGCATTGGCCATCGTGTTCGGATTGGGCGGCCGGGAAGATCTGGCGCTGTGGTGCCTGGGCCTGATCGCTGCGCTGGCGGCTTATCTGCTGTTCAACCTGAGCCTGTTCGGCGCGCGCAACAAGATCTTTATGGGGGACGCCGGCAGCATGGTGATCGGCTTCAGCGTGCTGTGGCTGGTGTTGCTGGCGACTCAGGGGCCGCAGGCGGTAATGCGCCCGGTCACCGCGCTGTGGCTGATCGCCATTCCGCTGATGGACATGGTGACCGTGATGGTGCGCCGCCTGTTGCGCCGCCAAAGCCCCTTCAAAGCGGGCCGCGATCATTTGCACCACATTCTGATGCGTCGCGGGCTCAATGCGCGCCAGGCGCTGGCGATGAGCACCATGCTGGCGGTGACGCTGGCCTGCGTCGGCATTTGCAGCGAAGTGCTGCAGCTGCAGGAAAGCCTGATGCTGGTGGCGTTTCTGTTTTGTTTCTGCGGTTATTTCGCCATGTTGCGCGAACCGCGTCAGGCGACGGTGTTCAGCGATAATCCGACCGTCGGCCGTTAATCCCCTCACGGGCTGCGGCAGCAGCCCGCTTATCACGGTACTTCCATGAATTTTCATTTGCCTCTTTTGATGCCGTTGGCCTTCACCTCCGCGTTGTTGAGCGGGTGTACGGTGGTCCCCGGCTCACATTTACCGACCAGCGGAAAAGCCATCGTCGTGCAGCAGGACGACGATTTCGATTTGAATGACCAGGTGCAGGTTTACCGCATGTCGCCGATGCTGCTGCAGAAAATGCGGCGCGTAGAACCGGTCGCCCGGCCGAATCCGGCGCTGGATCAGCGGTTGCAGAACTATCAATACCGCATCGGCGTCGGCGACGTGTTGAACGTCACCGTCTGGGATCACCCCGAGTTGACCACGCCGGCCGGGCAGTACCGCAGCGCCAGCGATACCGGCAACTGGGTGCATGCAGATGGCACGATCTTTTATCCCTATATCGGGCGAGTGGCGGTGGTGGGCAAGACCGTCACCGAAGTGCGCAGCCTGATCGCCGGCCGTCTGGCGCAGTACGTGGAAAGTCCGCAGGTGGACGTCAGCATCGCCGCTTTTCGTTCGCAGAAGGCCTACGTGACCGGCGAAGTGAAAACCTCCGGCCAACAGGCGATCACCAACGTGCCGTTGACCATTCTGGACGCGATCAACGCCGCCGGCGGCCTGACGGACAACGCCGACTGGCGCAACGTGGTGCTGACCCATCAGGGCAAAGAGCGGGCTATTTCGCTGCAGGCGCTGATGCAGCGTGGCGACATCAGCCAGAACGCGCTGCTGCAGCCGGGCGACATCCTCTACATCCCGCGCAATGACGAATTGAAAGTGTTCGTGATGGGCGAGGTGGGCAAGCAAGCGACGCTGAAGATGGATCGCAGCGGCATGACCCTGACCGAAGCCCTCGGATCTTCCGAAGGGATCAGCCAGACGGTGGCGGATGCGACCGGGGTGTTCGTGATCCGGCCGAGCGGCGGTAAAACGCCGCAGCGGCTGGCGACGCTGTATCAGTTCGATCTCTCCGACGCCAGCGCGCTGGCGATGGGCGCTGAATTTCAGCTGCAACCTTACGACGTCGTGTACGTCACTGCGGCGCCGATCGCGCGCTGGAACCGTTTGATCAGCCAGCTGGTGCCGACCATCAGCAGCTTTAACGATCTCAGCGAGGCTACCTTGCGCGTGCGCAACTGGTAACTCCGCAGGGTGAATAAGGAACAGAAGATGAAAAACAATGCGCTGTCCGTGATGGTGGCCGAACAAGATGAAAAACTGGAGTGGGAGCGGCTGATCGGGCCGCTGTGGGATAACCGTTGGCGGATCGCCGTCGTGACCGGTTTGGCCGGCGTGCTGGGCGTCGCCTACGCCCTGTTGGCCACCCCGGTATATCAGGCCACGGCGGTGGTGCAGGTGGAGAAGCAGCTGTCCGGCGATTCGCTGCTGCGTGAAACGCTGGACAGCACGATGGGGCAAAGCTCGGCGACGCAGGATGAGGTGACGCTGGCCAAGTCACGCTACGTGCTCGGCAAAACGGTGGACGCCCTCGGCCTGACGGTGCGCGTCAGCCCGGACTATTTCCCGGTGTTCGGCAAAGGCCTTGCCCGGTTGAGCGGTGAAAAGCCGCCGGTGCTGAACATCACCACGCTGACGACGCCGGCGGACATGCAGGGCGAAGCGCTGACGCTGACGGTGCGCGACGGGCAGCATTACGAATTGAGCCATGACGGCGACAAACTGTTCAGCGGCGTAGTCGGGCAGCCGGTGGCGCAGGGCGGTTGGAACATGACCGTCTCGGCGCTGGACGCGGCGCCGGGCGCCAGCTTTACCGTGGTCAAAGTCGCGCGTCAAGAAGCGGTGGACGATCTGCGCAAATACCTGGACGTGGTGCCGGGCGGCAAGGACAGCGGCATCATGGCCTTTACGCTGCCGAGCGAAGATCCGCAGAGCGCCGAGGCGATGCTGAAGAACATCACCGACAACTACCTGCAACAGAACGTGGACCGCAAAACGGAAGAGGCGCAGCGCATGCTGGCGTTCCTGCAAGAGCAATTGCCGCAAACGCAAACCTCGTTGAACAATGCCGAAACCCAGCTCAATCAGTTCCGCCAGCAAAACGACTCGGTGGATCTGTCGCTGGAAGCCAAATCGGTGCTGGATACTCAGGTGCAGCTCGAAGCCCAGCTCAATGAGCTGACCTTCAAGGAAGCGGAGATCTCCAAACTCTATACCCGCGCGCACCCGGCTTACCGGGCGCTGCTGGAAAAGCGCGCCACGCTGGAGGCGGAAAAGGCGCGGCTGGGTAAACAGGTGCAGACGCTACCGAAAATGCAGCAGGAGATCCTGCGCCTCACCCGCGACGTGCAGGTGGATCAGCAGGTTTACATGCAGCTGATGAACAAGCAGCAGGAGCTGAGCATCAGCAAGGCCGGCACGGTGGGCAACGTTCGCATCATCGACGAAGCGGAAACCGCTATCCGGCCGATTAAGCCGCAGAAGATGCTGATCGTCTTGTTGGCGCTGCTGCTGGGGGCGGGAGGCGCCGCCTCGGTGGTGCTGCTGCGCGCGGCTTTCCATCGCGGCATCAATGATATCGATACCCTGGAGAAGCGGGGCATCAACGTCTACGCTACGGTGCCGCTGTCGCCGTGGCAGGTCAAGCGCAACCGCGAGCAGCGCCATTTGCTGCCCAAATCCGGCGGCCGGCGCTTGCCGATCCTGGCGGTGGCCGAACCGACGGATCTGTCGGTGGAAGCGATCCGCAGCCTGCGCACCAGCCTGCATTTCGCCATGATGGAGGCCAAAAACAACATTCTGATGGTCTCCGGCGCCAGCCCGGAAAGCGGCAAGAGCTTTACCAGCACCAACCTGGCGGTGGTGGTGGCTCAGGCCGGGCAGCGGGTGCTGTTGATCGACGCCGATATGCGCAAAGGCTTCCTGCACCGCTGGTTGGCGGATGATGGGCATCAGGGCCTGTCCGACATGCTGGTGGGCAACGTGACGGCGGAACAGGCGGTGCGGAAAACCGCCATCGCCAACCTGGACTTCGTGCCGCGCGGCCAGGTGCCGCCGAACCCGTCCGAACTGCTGATGCACCGCCGTTTCGCCGATTTTCTACGCTGGGCCGGGCAAAACTACGATCTGGTGCTGATCGACACGCCGCCGATTCTGGCGGTGACGGACGCGGCGATCGTCGGCAATCACGCGGGCACCTCGCTGCTGGTGGTGCGCTTTGAGGTGAATACCGTCAAGCAGATCGAAACCAGCATGCGCCGCTTCGAACAGAATGGGGTGACGATCAAGGGCGTGATCCTCAACGGCATGGTGAAGAAGGCGGCAACCGACATGAGCTATTACAACTTCGCCTACCCAAGCCATCGTGAAGAACGCCCGCAGGCAGGGGAGTAAGCGGGTGAAGGCCATTATCACCAATGCCCTGTGGCTGATGCTCGAACGCGTTTCGCTCAGCCTGTCCGGCATCTTCGTCTCCATTTACGTTGCGCGCTATCTGGGGCCCGCGCAGTTTGGCGCGCTCAACTATCTGTTGGCGACGATCGCCATCGTGGTGCCACTGGTGCAGTTGGGCGCCGACAGCATCATTTTCAACCGCGTCGCCCGCCGACAGCCGAGCGGCATTCGCCTGATGCTGGCGTCAATACGCCTGCGCCGCCGGCTGTTCCTGGTGGTGGCGCTGCCGATACTGATATGGAGCTATTTCAGCCAAACGCCCGCCAGCCAACTGATGACGCTGTTGCTGCTTGTCAGCGCCTATTTCTCGATTCAGGACGTGTACAAGATTTATTACGATGCCCGCCTGCAGTCGAAACGCAATACGCTGATCAACAACCTGGCGCTGCTGCTGTCGATCGGGCTGCGGCTGGCGCTGGTGAGCGCCGCGCTGCCGCTGGTGTGGTTCGCGGTACCCTACATCCTCAGCAGCGCCGTGCCTTACCTGGTGCGCCTCTGGTTATTCCGTGGGGAAGCTGCGGCCTCGCCGCGGGTTACGCCGCGCCAGGCCAGGCGCTACGGCCGTTACTTGCTAAAGGTGGGGCTGCCGTTGGCCATCTCCAGCCTGTCAATAGTGATCTATACCCGCATCGATCAAATCATGCTGGGCAATCTGGTCGGCGAGCAGGCGGTAGGCTGGTTCAGCGCCGCCACCACCCTTAGCCAAGGCTGGGTTTTCGTGCCGATGGCGCTGATAACCTCGTTGATGCCGGGCATTGCCAGCTGCCGCGATCCGTTGGAGCAGGAGTACCGTATCCGGGTGCTTTATCTGGTGGTCCTGGGCCTGTCGTTGCCGGTGTTGCTGGGCCTGTGGTGGTTCGCCCACCCGGCCATTGCGCTGCTGTACGGCGCCGCTTTCCAACCGGCCGCCAGCATCCTGGCCATTTGTACGCTGACCTCGCTGTTTTCGGTCATGGGGACGGTTTCGTACCGCAGCATCGTGCTGTTCGCCGGCTATCGCTTTATCGCCATCAAGATGCCGTTGGTGGCTGTGGCGAACGTGGTGATGAATCTGCTGCTGATCCCGCGCTACGGCCTGATCGGTGCGGCGGTGTCTACGCTGCTGGCGGAATTCATTTCGTTCTTTGTGCTGAACAGTTTATTCCGTGGCGGAAAAATTACCCGACTGCAGCTGACCTGTTTTTACTGCCTGCCGCGTCTTGTCAGCAAATTAAGGAGAGAGCATGTTAAACATCCTGGTTAAAAACATTTCCAAGCGCCTGCCCGATGCCTGGCACCATCAGGTTAAATACGCGCTCTATTTCAAGAAGCTGCCGCACCTGTCAAAGCCGACCGGCTTCAGCGAAAAGATCATGCGCCGCAAAATTTACCCGCGCAGCATCTACACCACCTTGTCGGACAAGTTCAAGGTACGTGAATTTATCGCCGGTCTGTGGGGCGAGGAGTATCTGGTGGAGCTGTATGCGCATGGCACTGAACTCAGCTACGACATGTTCAGGCAATTGCCCAACGCCTTTGTGCTGAAGGCCAACCACGGCAGCGGTTATAACCGGTTGGTGTTCGACAAGCGGCAGGTTAGCTACGCAGAGTTGTACGATCTCAGCAACGCGTGGATGCGCAGCAACTTTTATGAGCAGAGTCGCGAAAAACATTATCTGGATATCGAACCCTGCATCATGGTGGAGCGCATGTTGCTGGATGGCGAACAGGTGCCGAACGATATCAAGTTTCATTGTTTCAACGACAATCATGAAATTCGCATGTTCATCCAGGTGGATTATCAGCGTTTCGGCACCCATCGGCGCGATATTTTTGATATCGACTGGAACCGCACCGAAATCCGCATCAGCTTGCCCAATGCCGACGAACCGATGCCGCGCCCTACGCGGCTGGATGAAATGATACGTTTGGCTCGCCAGACGGCGCAGCAGTTCTCTTATGTGCGCGTGGATTTCTACCAGGTCGGCGAGAAGGTGTATTTCGGTGAGTTGACGTTTACGCCTGGTGCGGGGCTAAGCAAGCTGATGCCGAAAAACATTGAGCAGGAATGGGGCAGTTATTTTACTGAGTAAACGCTTATGCAAAGAGTCGCCTCCAATTTTCAAATGCATGCCAATGCCGGTTATAATCAGTCGCGGGATTTGATCAATCAATCCATCGTATTGACCTTCCTGCTGATGTTTTTCGTGAAAACCTTCCTGACCTCGGGATCGTTCAACAGCGAGCTGATTAATAAAGCCGTGCTGGGGCTGAATGGCCTGATGTTGCTCTATGTCGGCTATGCATTTTTTATCGCTACGCTGGCGGAAAAGGCGGTTGCGGGTTTTTTGGTTCTGCTGTTTCTTATGAATATTGCCACCGGGCATGGTGATTATCTGTTTGGTGCGGTATTCAGCACGGCGGTGATAATTTTATTTCGTCGTATCGAAATGGGGCGTGGCGCTGAAATGTTTGCCATCACCTTTGTGGTGGCAGGGTTGCTGGTGGTTATTCCCTATACCTTTTACACTGATGGGTTTGTTTACCTTGATGAACGTTATGGCAACAGATTAACGCTGGGGTTCGATAACCCGAATACCCTGGCGTATTATTCTTTTGCCTTGTTCGCCACACTGCTGTGCCTGATCGACCATGCGAAATTAACGCGTGGAATGAAAAATATCGCTTCGTTGGCGGTATCGGCGTTAATTCTCCCGGTGCTGATGTATTCCTATTCTCGCACCTGTTTTATGCTGGCGTTGTTGATGCTGCTGCTGTTTTGGCTGGCGCCGCTGCTGCGTGTCGCCCCCAACAGAAAAGTCTGCATCGCGCTGACGTTGGTCATTGTAGGCTTTCAATTCGCCAGCGTTATACGCTGGGGGAACAATCCGGCATTGGACGTGCTCTTGAACCAGGCGCTGACCGGCCGGATCTGGTTCTCCTGGCAGATGTTTCAGGCGGTGGGGCTACCCAATCCGCTGTTCGGCATGAATATAGAGCCGTATAAGCCAGTCGATTTCTTCTTCATCGCCATGTTTTATTCGGCCGGTGGCATCGCCTCTGTCGTCATGCTTTTTTGTTATTTTCACTTGTTGGGCAATATGCGCAGGCTGAGTCGATTCATGCGCTGGGTGGTGGTGGTTTTCCTGTTAACAACCTTGACGGAAACCTATTTTTTGGTCCCGGTATTTAACGTGTCGTTATTGTTGCTGTGCCGTGGAAAAGAAATAATAAATTCTAAGCTGGAGGGTTAAGAAATGGATTTCTCTATCGTGATCCCTATTTATAATAGTTCGCGCTACCTGCCTAAAACGCTGAAGCGAATTTTCAACGCTTGCCAAGGGTTCGACTATCAGGTGATTTTGGTTGATGATTGCTCTGACGAGGATGACATCAAATCTATCCGCCAGATAGCGGCGACCAATAGCAATGTGATGCTGCATGAGAAAAAACAGAAGAGCAATGCGGCGGTATCGCGCAACTTAGGCACCAAGTTAGCGCAATCGGAGATCGTGTTTTTCCTCGACTCCGATGATTACTTCACGACCAACTATATTATTCGCCGCATGAAGAAGCATGAAGATCGCCATATTGACATTATCTTCGGCAACTATGCAGAGGTGAGCGGCGATTCGGTACGCGACTTCAACTTCCACTACAAATCCGGTTCTTCCGGCGAAGATTTTCTTTTTCTGGAAATGGGCGATATTCGGTCATCCACCATCAGCATGCGTAAAAAAAGCGATCGCCGCTTTTTATTTCCCGAGTTTCTCAACAAACATCAGGATTGGGGTTTTCTGGTCAACGCCACCAATTTGGGCGCGCAAGTGGCGCATGACGCCGGCGGCGGGGTGTTTCTCGACGTGGGGCGCTACGGGCGCATGACGGCGAAGCTTAATCTGGAGGCCAGCGACCGCTTTATCAATACCTTCCTCAGCCCCAGCGATCGCCATATCAGCGGATTCGCCTGTAAGCATCTGCTGGCCTCGCTGTATTCGGAAAACGCCCAGGCGTTCAATTATTACTCGTCGCGCATCGTGCGGCACAGCCTGAGCGGCAAGTTCAAGATGATCAAATGGTATGGCGATTGTCTGGCGCGGTTGGGGTTGTTCTCGGTTGGCGGCCGGCTGCTGCGCAACGTGCGCCAGGGATTCAGGAGATGACATGCAACCACGCAAGATAATCATCGTTATCGAAAATATGGCGGGCAAGGGCGGTACTGAACGGGTCGCCAGCGGTTTGGCCAATGCGCTGGCGCGTTTGCCGGGTTACGAGGTCGCGGTGTTTTCGCTGTTTGGCGAGCGGAGCTTCTTTCCGCTGGCGAGCGACGTCCGGTTGCGCTGCGGCGGTGGCGATTCACTGTTCTGGCCGTGGCGGCTGGCGTTCGCGCTGCGGCGTGAACGCGCGGACGTGATCATTACCGTTTCCATGGGGAAACTGTCGGTGGTGATGACGCCTTTCCTGCGTTTGTTCTGTGCCCGCAGCCGGCTGCTGTTGAGTGAGCACGTCAGCTTTCACCAGTATCCGCGCGTATTTAAGTGGCTGAAGTTGCTGGTTTACCGGCTGAGCGATCGCGTGATTTTCCTGACGCGGCAAGATAGCGACGCCATCGCTCGCTGGGTGGGGGCTGGGAAATGTCGGGTGATCGAGAACGTTTCGCCGTTCCGCGCACAGGCGCCAACGCCGGCGCTGCAGCAAAAGGTGGCGCTGGCGGTGGGGCGCTTGAGCAATCAGAAGGGCTTCGATCGTCTGATCGCGCTGTGGCGAGGGGTGGCGGCGCAGGTGCCGGATTGGCGGCTGCTGATTATTGGCGACGGCCCGGAGCGCGATGCGCTGCGGCGGCAGATTGAAGACGCCGGGCTGGCGCGGCAGGTGAGTCTGCTGCCGGCCACTGCCGACGTGGCGGACTATTATCGCCAGGCCAGCCTGTATTTGATGACCTCTCGCTATGAGGGATTGCCGATGGTGCTGATCGAAGCCATGAGTTTCGGCCTGCCGCTGGTGGCCTACGACTGCAAGACCGGCCCGGCCGAGTTGATAGACGACGGCGTCAACGGCTATCTGGTGCCCGATGACGACGCCGCCGCCTTCAGCGAAGGGGTGATCAAACTGATGCTCGATCCGGGTTTGCGCGAGCGCTTTTCTGTCGCCGCGTTAGAGAAGTCTCGCCGTTTTTCTCCCGAACGTATTTATCCCCAGTGGCAACAGCTCACCGAGTGAGGACAAAATGGAAAAGATATCCGTAATCATGCCGGCCTACAATGCCGCGAACTCTATCAAAGAGTCGATTCTAGGCGTGCTGAACCAGCGATTTACCGATTATCACCTGTATGTGATCGATGATGCGTCCACCGACGATACTGCCGAGGTGGTGCGGCCGTTTATCCACGATCGCCTCACCTATATACGCAATGAGCATAATCAGGGCGTGGCGGAAACGCGCAACATCGGCATTGAGGCGGCGAACGGCGACTATATCGCCTTCTGCGACAGCGATGACGTATGGCTCCCCAACAAGCTGTCGCGCCAGGCGAGCATTTTGCAAACCCGCCGCTACGACGTGGTGTGTTCCCATTACTACACCTTCGAAGACGACCTGAAATTGATCAAAAACACCCGTGGCGCGGAAGAGCTTATCGGCTATCAGGACATGTTGAAAAGCAACTGGATCGGCAATCTCACCGGCATCTACAACCAAAAGCGCATCGGCAAGGTGTATCAGCAAAAAGTGGGTCATGAGGACTATTTGATGTGGCTGGCGGTGCTGCAGAAGGCGCGTAACGGCCTGGCCTACTGCATTCCCGAACCGCTGGCCTGTTATCGATTGTCTACCCATTCGCTGTCGGGCAACAAAATCCGCGCCGCTGACTGGCAATGGCGGATTTACCGTCAGCATTTGGGGCTGTCTTACCAGAAATCCTGCTATCTGTTCGCCACCTATCTGTTCAATGCCGTGGTGAAAAGGAAATGACCATGAGGGGGATGTATCAGAGGGTGGTTCTGGGCTGTTGCGCCTTGTGGGGCGCTTCGGCTCTGGCGCAGAGCTGCCAACCCAATCTGTTGGCCAACCCCGGCTTTGAGCAGGGTCTCGGCGGCTGGCGAGCGCAGGGCGCGCAGGCCGACGGCGATACGCGCAGCGGCAATGGCAGTTTGCGCTATGACAATGCAGATGCCGCGCAGTACCGCACCTTCAACCAGGCGCTGCAGGTTGCGCCCGGACAGACGATCGATTTTGGCGTCTGGCTCAAGACTCGCGGCGTACGCGGGCAAAGCCGCGACGGCGGCGCCGGGGTTTATCTGCAGAGCTTTGATGCGCAGGGGCGCTTTCTGGAGGGCAGCTATCCGGCTGGGGTGACCGGCGACAGCGGCTGGCGGCAGGTGAACGCCAGCTATACCGTGCCGCCGCAGGCGGCGCGAATCACGTTTGGCGTTTATCTGCGCAAGGGGAGCACCGGTACCGCCTGGTTTGACGACGCCTATGCGTGTGCTCGAGCGCCTACGCCGGCGTTGTATCAGCTCGGCGCGTCGGCGCAGGGGAAGGTTGACACGCTGGTCGTCACTTCGCAGCCGCAGCGTTTGCAGGTCGACAGCGAATTGCTCAATGCCGAGGGGCAGGTTGTTCACCGTAGCCGCGACCGTTATCAGGTTGAAGGGCAGCGCCGTATCGAATACCAACCGCCGACCGGCCTGGCCCAGGGCGAATACCGCCTGCGTCAGCAGGTCACCGGGCAGCAATCCCGGTCGGCACCGGACAGCGAGCTGTCTTTTCGCGTCGGGCAGCCTGCGGCCAAAGTGGCGATCGACAGCGAAGGCTTTACCCTGCGCGACGGTCAACGGCTTTTCCCGTTGGGTATTTACGCCAACGTGGCTACCGATGAGCATTTGGCGCGCATCGCATCGGCGGGATTCAACACGGTGCTGAATTATGATTATGGGGAGAAGAAAGACCCTTATGCCTTTTTCCGCAACGCACGCCAGCGCGGGCTGCTGGTCATTTACTCCGTCAAAGATCAGTACCGCGGCAGCCGTTTCGCTCCGGCCGTGCGCGGCGGCGATTATGCGGCGATGACGGCCTGGTACGTGCAGCGCTTGCGCTCTCAGCCCAACCTGCTCGCCTGGTACATCAACGATGAGCTGGGGCCGGAATATCTCGATAAGATCGAGGAAAAAAACCTGCAAATAAAGCGGCTTGACGGCGATCATCCTACCTTCCAGGTGTTGAACAAAACCGGGGAGTTGGACGCTCACTTCAACAGCAGCGACATTTTGGCGACCGACCCTTACCCGGTGGGGAACGATCGCGATCTGACGCGCACCACGCGTTATACCGAACTGACGGTGCAGGCCGCCCGCCAGGCGCGCGGGGCCTGGGTGGTGATGCAAATCATGGATCATGCCGCTTATGACGCCCGCCGCAAGCCACATCCGCCGTCAGAGGCGGAAATCCGCAATCAGGCCTGGCAGGCGCTGATCGGCGGCGCCAAGGGGCTGTTGTTTTATTCTTATACCGATCTGTTTTACAAGCGCAAAACCGGCCGCTTCGACCAACGGGAGTTTGACGCCACCTGGCGCGGTGTGGCCGCCGTGTCGCAGCAAATCGCCGCCTTCACCCCTTATCTGCTGACGGGAAAATCGACGCCGCTGGCGGGAAGCAACCCTCAAATGCCGGCGCGGATGTTTGTTCTGGGCGATCGCGCCTTGCTGCTGGTAGCCAACCCTTACTATCGAGAGGAAAGCACCCGATTGCGCCTTCCGGCGGGCTGGCGGCAGCGGGAAGGGGGGGCGGAGATCACGCTGGCGTTGCCCGCCGTGGGCACCGCGACGCTGTGGCTCCAACGCTGAAAGCGTCGAGTTAGCGTTACGCGGGAGGTTTCTCCCGCGTCCTACCCCCAAATACCCCATCTTGCCTCTCGCCCGTCAGTCTCTGTCTTCCACTCCTGATTTATTCATTTAAATTCAACATATTAATCTCGTTTATCGCACCTATACTTTGGTGGTATTTCTCACTCGGCGCGTGTATCGCCTCCCGCTTTCTCTTGATCGCAATCAATTTGCCGCCGGTTGGCCGTCAGTAGGCTGGCGGCAGATTGAGCATGTCTTCTTATAACGACAAGAGCCTTCAGGAGCATTCCGGATGAGCAAATTTTTAGACCGTTTCCGCTATTTCAAGCAGTTGGCGGAGCCTTTTTCTGGCGATCACGGCCAGACCTTGAACACCAACCGCGACTGGGAAGACGGCTACCGCAGCCGTTGGCAGCACGACAAAGTGGTGCGTTCCACCCACGGCGTGAACTGCACCGGTTCCTGCAGTTGGAAGATCTACGTGAAGAATGGCCTGGTGACCTGGGAAACCCAGCAAACCGACTACCCGCGCACCCGTCCCGATCTGCCCAACCATGAACCGCGCGGCTGCCCGCGCGGCGCCAGCTACTCCTGGTACCTGTACAGCGCCAACCGGCTGAAATACCCGCTGATGCGCAAGCGTCTGCTCAAGCTGTGGCGCGAGGCGAAAGCGCAGCACAGCGATCCGGTCGCGGCCTGGGGCTCTATCGTCGGCGATGCGGAAAAAGCCAAAAGCTACAAGGTGGCGCGCGGCCGCGGCGGTTTCGTCCGCTCCAGCTGGCAGGAGGTCAATGAACTGATCGCCGCCGCCAACGTCTATACCGCCAAAACCTTCGGCCCGGACCGTATCATCGGCTTCTCGCCGATCCCGGCGATGTCGATGGTGTCCTACGCCGCCGGCGCCCGCTACCTGTCGCTGATCGGCGGCGCCTGCCTGAGCTTCTACGACTGGTATTGCGATCTGCCGCCGGCCTCGCCGATGACCTGGGGCGAGCAGACCGACGTGCCGGAATCCGCCGACTGGTACAACTCCTCCTACATTATCGCCTGGGGCTCCAACGTGCCGCAGACGCGCACCCCGGACGCCCACTTCTTTACCGAAGTGCGTTACAAGGGCACCAAAACCGTGGCGGTGACGCCGGACTATGCCGAAGTCGCCAAGCTGTGCGACCACTGGCTGAATCCGAAGCAGGGCACCGACAGCGCGATGGCGCTGGCGATGGGCCACGTAATGCTGAAAGAGTTCCATCTCGATCGCGAAGTCGGCTACTTCCGCGACTACGTGCGCCGCTATACCGACATGCCGATGCTGGTGCTGCTGGAAGCGCGTGAAGGCGGCCATTACGCCGCCGGCCGCCTGCTGCGCGCCGCCGATTTGGTGGACGGACTGGGCCAGGAAAACAACCCCGAGTGGAAAACCGTCGCTATCGACAGCCGCAGCGGCGATCTGGTGGCGCCGCAGGGCTCCATCGGCTTCCGCTGGGGCGAGAAGGGCAAGTGGAACCTGGAACAGCGCGAGGGCAAGTCGCAACAGGAAGTCGAGCTGCAGCTCAGCCTGTTGGGCATGCATGACGACGTTGCCGAGGTGGGCTTCCCGTACTTCGGCGGCGCCGACAGCGAGCATTTCAACAGCGTGGCGCTGGACGAGATCCTGCTGCACAAACTGCCGGTGAAACGCCTGCAGCTGGCGGACGGCAGCGAAGCGCTGGTGACCAGCGTGTACGACCTGACGCTTGCCAACTACGGCCTCGAGCGCGGGCTGGGCGACGCCAACTGCGCCGCCGACTATGACGAGGTCAAGGCCTACAGCCCGGCCTGGGCCGAACAGATCACCGGCGTGTCGCGCCACAACATCATCCGCATTGCCCGCGAGTTCGCGGAAAACGCCGAGAAGACCCACGGCCGTTCGATGATCATCGTCGGCGCCGGCGTCAACCACTGGTACCACATGGACATGACCTACCGCGGCCTGATCAATATGCTGATCTTCTGCGGTTGCGTCGGCCAGAGCGGCGGCGGCTGGGCGCACTACGTCGGCCAGGAAAAACTGCGGCCGCAAACCGGCTGGCTGCCGCTGGCGTTCGGCCTCGACTGGCAGCGCCCGCCGCGCCACATGAACAGCACCTCGTTCTTCTACAACCATTCCAGCCAATGGCGCTATGAAACCGTCGGCACCGACGAGCTGCTGTCGCCGCTGGCGGACAAATCGCGCTTCGGCGGCAGCCTGATCGACTTCAACGTGCGCGCCGAGCGCATGGGCTGGCTGCCGTCGGCGCCGCAGCTGGGCACCAACCCGCTGCGCCTGGCGGAGCAGGCCCGCGCGGCCGGTCAGTCGCCGGTCGAGTTCACCGTCGACAGCCTGAAAAACGGCTCGCTGGGCTTCGCCGCCGAGCAGCCGGACAATCCGCAGAACTTCCCGCGCAACCTGTTCGTCTGGCGCTCCAACCTGTTGGGCTCCTCCGGCAAGGGCCATGAGTACATGCTCAAATACCTATTGGGCACCGAAAACGGCATTCAGGGGAAAGATCTCGGCCAGCAGGGCGGCGTGATGCCGCAGGAAGTGGAATGGCGCGAGCAGGGCGGCGAAGGCAAGCTGGATCTGGTGGTGACGCTCGATTTCCGCATGTCGAGCACCTGCCTGTACTCCGACGTGGTGCTGCCGACCGCCACCTGGTATGAAAAAGACGACATGAACACCTCCGACATGCACCCGTTCATTCATCCGCTGTCGGCGGCGGTCGATCCGGCCTGGGATTCGAAGAGCGACTGGGAGATCTACAAGGGCATCGCCAAGGCCTTCTCCGAGGTGTGCATTGGCCATCTGGGCCAGGAAACCGACGTGGTGACCCTGCCTATCCAGCACGACTCCGCCGCCGAACTGGCGCAGCCTTACGGCGTGCAGGACTGGAAGAAAGGCGAATGCGATCTGATCCCCGGCAAAACCGCGCCGCACATCATCGCGGTGGAGCGCGATTACCCGGCCACCTACGAGCGCTTCACCTCGCTGGGGCCGCTGCTGGACAAATTGGGCAACGGCGGCAAGGGCATCAGCTGGAACACCCAAACCGAGGTCGACTTCCTCAAGCAGCTTAACTACATCAAGGCCGACGGCCCGGCGGCGGGGCGGCCGAAGATCGAGAGCGCGATAGACGCGGCGGAAGTGATCCTGTCGCTGGCGCCGGAAACCAACGGCCAGGTGGCGGTAAAAGCCTGGGAGGCCCTGAGCAACGTCACCGGCCGCGATCACCGCCATCTGGCGCTGAACAAGGAAGACGAGAAAATTCGCTTCCGCGACATTCAGGCGCAGCCGCGCAAAATCATCTCAAGCCCGACCTGGTCCGGTCTGGAAGACGAACACGTTTCCTACAACGCCTGCTACACCAACGTGCACGAACTGATCCCGTGGCGCACCCTCAGCGGCCGTCAACAGCTGTATCAGGATCACGAGTGGATGCGCGCCTTCGGTGAAAGCCTGCTGGTATATCGGCCGCCGATCGACACCCGCGCCGCGCAGCCGTTGCTCAACAGCAAACCGAACGGCAACAAGGAGAAGGCGCTGAACTTCCTGACGCCGCACCAGAAGTGGGGCATTCACTCCACCTACAGCGACAACCTGTTGATGCTGACGCTGTCGCGCGGCGGCCCGATCGTCTGGTTGAGCGAAGACGACGCCAAAGATCTGGGCATCGCGGACAACGACTGGATCGAGGCCTTCAACGCCAACGGCGCGCTGACGGCGCGCGCGGTGGTCAGCCAGCGTATCCCGGCCGGCATGACCATGATGTACCACGCGCAGGAGCGCATCGTGAACCTGCCGGGCTCGGAGATCACCAGCCAGCGCGGCGGCATCCACAACTCGGTGACCCGCGCCTGTCCGAAGCCGACCCACATGATCGGCGGCTATGCGCAGCTGGCCTACGGCTTCAACTACTACGGCACCGTCGGCTCCAACCGCGACGAGTTCGTGGTGGTGCGCAAGATGAACCGCATTGATTGGTTGGACGACGAAGGCAACGACTACGCGCAGGGCAGTCAGCAGGAGAACAGCAAATGAAAATTCGTTCGCAAGTCGGCATGGTGCTGAATCTGGACAAGTGCATCGGTTGCCACACCTGTTCGGTCACCTGCAAGAACGTCTGGACCAGCCGTGAAGGTATGGAATACGCCTGGTTCAATAACGTGGAAAGCAAGCCCGGCGTCGGGTATCCGCACGCCTGGGAAGATCAGGAAAAATGGAAGGGCGGCTGGATCCGTAAAATCAACGGCAAGCTGGAACCGCGCATGGGCAACCGCGTCGGCGTGCTGGCGAAAATCTTCGCCAACCCGGACGTGCCGGCGCTGGACGACTACTACGAGCCGTTCGATTACGACTACCAGCATCTGCACACCGCCAAACAGGGCAAGCACCAGCCGGTGGCCCGCCCGCGCTCGCTGATCACCGGCCAGCGCATGAACAAGATCGAAAGCGGCCCGAACTGGGAGGAGATCCTCGGCGGGGAATTCGAAAAACGCTCGCAGGACAAGAATTTCGACAACCTGCAGAAGGCGATGTACGGCCAGTTCGAAAACACCTTCATGATGTACCTGCCGCGCCTGTGCGAGCACTGCCTCAACCCGGCCTGCGTCGCCACCTGCCCGAGCGGGGCGATCTACAAGCGCGGCGAAGACGGCATCGTGCTGATCGACCAGGACAAGTGCCGCGGCTGGCGCATGTGCCTGACCGGCTGTCCGTACAAGAAAATCTACTTCAACTGGAAGAGCGGCAAGTCCGAGAAGTGCATCTTCTGCTACCCGCGCATCGAAGCCGGGCAGCCGACGGTGTGTTCGGAGACCTGCGTGGGCCGCATTCGCTACCTCGGCGTGCTGCTGTACGATGCCGACCGCATCGAGCAGGCGGCGGCGGTGGAGAACGACAAGGATCTGTATCAGAGCCAGCTCGACATCTTCCTCGATCCGCATGACCCGAAGGTGATTGCTCAGGCGCTGGCGGACGGCGTGCCGCAGGGCGTCATTGAAGCCGCCCAGCAGTCGCCGGTGTACAAAATGGCGATGGACTGGAAGCTGGCGCTGCCGCTGCACCCGGAATACCGCACGCTGCCGATGGTCTGGTACGTGCCGCCGTTGTCGCCGATTCAGTCCGCCGCCGACGCCGGCGAGCTGGCGCACAGCGGCGTGCTGCCGGACGTCGAGAGCCTGCGCATTCCGGTGCAGTATCTGGCGAACCTGCTGACCGCCGGCGATACCGAACCGGTGCTGCTGGCGCTGAAGCGCATGCTGGCGATGCGCCACTACAAGCGGGCGGAAACCGTCGACGGCGTGGTGGACACCAGCGCGCTGGAGCAGGTCGGGTTGAGCGAAGCGCAGGCGCAGGAGATGTATCGCTACCTGGCGATCGCCAACTATGAAGATCGCTTCGTGGTGCCGTCGAGCCACCGCGAGCTGGCGCGCGAAGCCTTCCCGGAAAGCAAAGGCTGCGGTTTCAGCTTCGGCGACGGCTGCCACGGCAGCGACGGCAAGTTCAATCTGTTCAACAGCCGCCGCATCGACGCCATCGACGTGACCGCGAAAACCGCGCGGCCGGAGGACGCCTCATGATCAGCCTGAAAGTGATCGCCCGCCTGCTGGATTACCCGGAGCAGGTCCTGTTTGACCATCAGCAAGCGCTGATTGAGGCGCTGGAGCCGGCCAGCGAGCTGGATCTGCACCACAGCGCGCAGCTGATTCTGTTTATCCGCCGCCTGTGCGCCCGCCCGCTGCTGGACGCGCAGGCCGACTATTGCGAGCTGTTCGATCGCGGCCGCGCCACCTCGCTGCTGCTGTTTGAGCACGTGCACGGCGAGTCGCGCGATCGCGGCCAGGCGATGGTCGATCTGATGGCGCAGTACCGTGCCGCCGGGCTGGAGATCGACAGCCGCGAGCTGCCGGATTTCCTGCCGCTGTATCTGGAGTATCTGGCCAGCCGCAGCGCGGCGCAGGCGCGGGAAGGGCTGCAGGACATCGCGCCGATCCTGGCGCTGCTGGGCGCGCGCCTGCAACAGCGAGAAAGCCCGTACGCGGTGCTGTTCGATCTGCTGCTATTGCTGTCCGGCAGCGAGGTGCAGGCCCAGACGCTGGAAACCCAGGTGGCGCAAGAGGCGCGCGACGATACGCCGCAGGCGCTGGATGCGGTGTGGGAAGAGGAGCAGGTCAAGTTTCTCGGCGAACAGGGCTGCGCCTCCGCCCAGCAGACGGCGCACCAGCGGCGCTTCGCCGGCGCGGTGGCGCCACAGTATCTGGATCTGACGGATGCGTTAACCGGAACCAAAGGACGCTAATCATGCAATTTTTGAATCAGTTCTTCTTCGATATTTACCCTTATCTGGCCGGCGCGGTATTCCTGATTGGCAGCTGGTTGCGTTACGACTACGGGCAGTACAGCTGGCGCGCCGGCTCCAGCCAGATGCTGGATAAAAAGGGCATGCGGCTGGCGTCCAACCTGTTTCACATCGGCATTATCGGCATCTTCGCGGGCCACTTCCTCGGCATGCTGACGCCGCACTGGATGTATGAGGCCTTCCTGCCGATCGACGTGAAGCAGAAGCTGGCGATGATCGCCGGCGGCGCCTGCGGCCTGATGACGCTGATCGGCGGCGCGCTGTTGCTGAAGCGCCGGTTGACCAACCCGCGGGTGCGCGCCACCAGCAGCTTCGCCGACATCATGATCCTGACGTTGCTGGTGGTGCAAGTGTGCCTCGGCCTGCTGACCATTCCGTTCTCCGCCCAGCATATGGACGGCAGCGAAATGATGAAGCTGGTGGCCTGGGCGCAGGCGGTGGTGACCTTCCACGCCGGCGCCTCTGCGCACCTGGAAGGCGTGGCGATTATCTTCAAACTGCACATGGTGCTGGGCATGACGCTGTTCGTGCTGTTCCCGTTCTGCCGCCTGGTGCATATCTGGAGTGCGCCGGTAGAGTATCTGACCCGCCGTTACCAGCTGGTGCGCAACCGCCGCTGAGCCTGACCCCGCCGCCGCCGCCGATCGCCAGCGGCGGCGCTATTCCGATAATTCCCCTGCCGTCTGCCCATTCTCGCCGCCTTGTCGTAAACTAACTATCTCAGTCATGTTACGCTTATGCTTGCGCCGACGGAGGTCGGCCCGTGGTAGCCGATAACAAGAGATAGCGCCTTGATGAAAGGCCTTTTGGGACATAAAAACCGGGGATGATCCGCATGGCCTTCGCGCCGCGCGGGAGAATCGCTTTATGGATAGTCAGGTTAATCAATAACAATAATGACCACACAATGTCGCTCACCCGAGCTGTTGCCTCTGAAAATCATCGCCACCGGGGCCGCGTTGCCGCCCAACCGCGTGGCCTCCTCTACGCTCGATGCCCGCCTGGGGAAACCGGCCGGCTACGTTGAAAAGCGCTCGGGCATCGTTTACCGCTATCACGCCGCCGACGACGCCAGCCAGGCCGAGCTCGCTGCCGCCGCACTGCAAGACGCGCTGGCCCGCAGCACTATTCCGGCCGCTTCGATTGACCTGCTGATCTCCGCTTCGGCGATAGCGGTACAGGCGCTGCCGTGCTCTGCCGCGCATATTCTCAAGATCGCCGGATTGGCGCCGGGTACGCCGGGCTTCGACATCAACAGCAGCTGCGTCAGCTTTATCTCTGCACTGCAGGTGGCGGCGGGGCTGTTGAACGCCGGGACGTATCGGCGTATCGCCATCGTCTCGGCGGATCTCGCTTCGCGCGGCATCGACTGGCAGCACGAAGAGTCGTCGCTGATTTTCGGCGACGGCGCCGCCTGCGCCATCGTGGAGCGCGGCGACGGCACCGGCGGTATCCTCGCCAGCCTGGTGGAAACCCATCCCGCCGGCAGCGAACTGTGCGAGATCCGCGCCGGTGGCACGCGCCGCAACCCGCGTGCCGGGATGTGCGAGCAAGACTTCCTGTTTCATATGCAGGGCAAGCCGCTGTTCCGTCAGGCATCGGCGCTGATTGAGGACTACCTCGACCGGCTGCTGAGCGCCAGCGGCTTGACCCTGGGGCAGATCGCCACCGTGGTGCCGCACCAGGCCAGCCATTTGTCGCTCGAACATATGCGCAAACGGCTGCACGTCTCCAGCGAGGCGCTGGTGGACATCTACCGCCATCATGGCAACCAGGTGGCGGCCTCTATCCCGACCGCGCTGCATGCCGCCGTGACCAGCGGGCGCTTCAACCCCGGCCAGCCGGTGATGCTGATCGGCACTGCCGCCGGGCTGGCGCTGGCCGGCATGGTGTTGCTGCCATGAGGGTGCTGGTGACCGGGGCGACCAGCGGGCTGGGGCGCAACGCGGCGCAGTGGTTGCTGGAGGCCGGGCATCAGGTGCGCGCCACCGGCCGCGATGAGCGGGCCGGCGAAGCGTTGCGTCAACTGGGCGCCGAATTTTACTCGCGCGATCTGGCGCAGGCCACGCCGCAGCAGTGCCGGGAGCTGGTGACCGACTGCGAGTGGGTGTGGCACTGTGCGGCCAAGTCTTCCCCCTGGGGCAGCAAAGCGGAATTTCACCGCATCAACGCCGCGGCGACGGAGAAACTGGCGGAGGCGGCCGGGCGCTGCGGCGTGCGGCGCTTCGTGCATATCTCCACGCCGGCAATCTACTTCGATTTTCAGCCGCATTACGATCTTGATGAGGGTTATCGCGCCCGGCGCTTCGCCAATCACTATGCCGCCAGCAAGCACGCCGCCGAGCAGCGGCTGTTGGCGCAGGCGAAAATCTACCCGCAAACCACCTATATTATGCTGCGGCCGCGCGGCCTGTTTGGCCCGCACGATCGGGTGATCGTGCCGCGGCTGTTGCAGCAGCTCGAACGCGATCGCGGCGTGCTGCGGCTGCCCGGCGGCGGGCAAGCGCTGCTGGATCTGACCTTTGCTCCCAACGTGGTGCACGCCATGGAGCTGGCCAGCCGGCAGCGCGGATTGCCGTCCGGCGCCGTGTATAACATCACCAACCATCAACCACAGCGGCTGGCGGAGATGCTGGATGCACTGCTGCGCCGGGAGCTGGGGCTGCGTTACCAGCTGCAGGCCGTGCCGTATCCGCTGCTGCAGGCGCTGGCCGGCGGCATGGAGCTGTGGGCAAGCCTGAGCGGCAAGGAACCGCTGCTGACGCGCTACAGCGTGGCGGCGGTGCATTTTGACATGACCCTGAGCCAGACCCGCGCGATCGAAGAGCTGGGCTATCGGCCGCGTTACTCGATGGAAGAGGGGATCCGCCTGACCGGCGAGTGGCTGCGGCAGCAAGGAGGCATACAGCATGGCTAAGGTCACCGTTTTTGAAGTGGGCTATTGCACGCATATCGGCTGTATGGCGCTGCGCGGCGCCGGGTTCCGGGTATGTAAATTTCCGGCACGCGCCTATCTGCTGGAGGTGGGAGAGCGCCGCTGGCTGTGGGATACCGGCTATGCGCATTATTTTCAGCAGCACACGCAGTCGGGGGTGTTCAGCCTTTACCGCCGCATGACGCCGGTCTACTTCGACCCCGCCGAGTCGTTGGCGCATCAGCTGCGCGAAGCCGGTTACGCCGAAGGCGACATCCAGGCGCTGATCGTCTCGCACTTTCACGCGGATCACATCGCCGGGCTGCAGGATTTCAGCCGCCTCGATTTTATTTGCTGCGGCGAAGGCTGGCAGCAAACCCGTGGGCTGCGCGGTTTCGCGGCGCTGAAACGCGCCTTTATTCCCGGCCTGATCCCGGCGGATTTCGAGAGCCGCCTGCAGTTTATGGAAGCTTTTCCCTCGGTGGCGTTGCCCGCGCTGCTGGCGCCGTTCGATCGCGGTTACGCGCTGCCGGGCAGCGAAGGGCAGATCGTGCTGGTGCCGCTGCCGGGGCATGCGGCCGGCCATATCGGTGCCTTTATTCTCACCGACGCCGGCTGGACGCTGTTGGCCAGCGACGCCGCCTGGTCGCCGCAGAGCTACCAGACGCTGCGCGGGCCTTCGCGCCTGGCCAATCTGGTGATGGACGACGCGGTGGCGTACACCCGCACGCTGGAACGGCTTAACCAACTGTGGGCGGGCGGCCAGGTCAACATTTTGCTGTGCCACGAGGGGGACCTGTGATCCCTTTCATGACCCTGTGGCACTACTTCCGCGCCCGGCGCCTGCGCTTTGGCGATCGTGCGGCGCTGGAGGCGCATCAGGCTCGGCAGCTCGCGGGCTTTGCCCGCCGGGTGCTGAGCAAGAGCCCCTATTTTCAGCGCTTCAGCCGCCGGCCGTTCGCCGAATGGCCGCAGATGGACAAGGCGCTGATGATGGCGCAGTTCGACCGGATGAATACCGCCGGGCTGAGCCGGGAGGCGGTGCTAGCCTGCGCGCAGCGCAGCGAGGCGGATCGCGATTTCACGCCAAAGATCGGCCGCTACAGCGTCGGGTTGTCGTCCGGCACCTCCGGGCAGCGCGGCGTGTTTGTCGTCAGCCCGCGCGAACAGCAGGTGTGGGCCGGTGGCATGCTGGCGAAGATGCTGCCGGACGGGCTGTTGGCCGGCGAGCGCGTCGCCCTGTTTCTGCGGGCGGACAATAATCTCTATCACAGCGTAAACAACCGTTGGCTGAGCCTGGCGTTTTACGATTTGCTGGCGCCGTTCAGCGAGCATCTGCCCGCGCTGGAACGGCAGGCGCCCAGCATCATCGTGGCGCCGGCGCAGGTGCTGCGCGCCCTGGCGCTGGCGGTGCTGGCCGGGCAGGTGAAGCTGCCGGTCAAAAAAGCGATCTCGGTCGCCGAGGTATTGGAAGAACAGGATCGCCGCCTGCTGATGCAGGTGTTTCCGGCGGTCGGCGAAGTGTATCAGGCTACCGAGGGGTTTCTGGCCGCGACCTGCGCGCACGGCACCCTGCATCTGAACGAAGAGTTTTTGCATATTGAACCGCAGTGGATCGACGAACTGCGTTTCACGCCGCTGATCACTGATTTCACCCGCAGCACGCAGCCGATCGTGCGTTATCGGCTGGACGATGTGCTGGTGCTGCGCAAGGAACCCTGCCCGTGCGGGCAGCCGACGCGCGCGATCGCGCGTATCGAAGGGCGGCGCGACGATCAGCTGATGCTGCCCGATGCACAGCGGCAACCGCAGGCGGTATTCGCCGATGCCTGCAGCCGGACGATCGCCAATGCGCTGCCGCTGACCAGCGATTACCGCCTGATCCAGCGCGGCGAGCAGCGGCTGGAGCTGATCGCCGATTGCAGCCCGGCGGCGTTGGCGCACTGCCAGGCGCAGCTGATCGCGCTGTTCGCTCGCCAGGGCATCGCCACCGATCGGCTCGAATGGCGGTTGACGGCGCAGGCGGTGCTGCCGCAGTTCGATCGCAAGCGGCGGCGCATCGTGCGCCAGGCGGAGGAAGCATGAAAAATACGCTGTTCAGGCTAGGGCACATGTTACTCGGCTGGGGGACGGTCGGGGTGGTGTATAGCCTGACCGATCGCCTGCAGGGGGCGGGAACTTTGTTGCCGCCGTCGGCGCTTGATCGGGCGATCCCGTTCAGCCCGGCGGCCATTTGGCTTTACCTGTCGTTCTTCCTCATCGTCCCGGCGGGCTATTTGCTGGCGCCGCTGCAGCGAATCAAATGGCTGACGCTGGCGATGCAGCTGACGGCGCTGGGCGCCGGGGCTGTTTACCTGCTGTGGCCGACCACCATGGCCTATCCGCAGAACGATGGCGTTGGGATCAGCGCGCAGCTGCTGGCGGCGTTAACCCAGGTGGATTCGCTGCAAAACTGCCTGCCTTCGTTGCATATGGCGCTGACGGTGCTGGCGGTGTGGGCGTTGAGCGACGGCGAGCGCAAAGTGCGGACGGCGCTGTGGATGCTGTGGGGCGTGGCGATCGCGTTCTCCATTCTGCAGCTGCGCCGCCATTTGTTTGTCGATCTGGCCGGCGGCGCGCTGCTGGCGCTGTGCGCCGGGTGGTTGGCCCTGCGCATCAAGACCCTGCGCCGGCGCGTGGTTAAAGGAGAAATGGGATGAGCGAACTGGCGTTGCCGATAGTGTTCATGCTGTTCATCGTGGTGGCCGAGGCGGTGGCGCTGCAGTGGGGGCGCCGTGAGCCGGTCAACTGGCACGATCTGGTGTTTAACCTGAACTCCGGCCATATCATGCTGTGGCTGTTCCGCGGGCTGGAGATCACCTGCTACGGCTACGTGGCCGCGCATTTCAGTCTGGGGCTGCTGGACGCCTGGCCGCCGCTGCTGATGTGGCTGTTCGCCCTGCTGGCGTGGGACTTCGGTTTCTACTGGCTGCATCGCCTGCACCACCGCTTCCGCGTGCTGTGGGCGGTACACGTGGTGCACCACCAGGGGGAGCACTTCAACCTGTCGCTGGGGGTGCGCAACTCCTGGTATTCGTCGTTGACATCGATCCCGTTCTTTTTGCTGCTGGCGCTGGCGGGCGTGCCGCTGTCGGTGTTCGTCACGGTGTCGATTTTTCACTACAGCATTCAGCTGTTCAACCACAATGCGCTGACGCCGAAGCTGGGCGTGCTGGAAAAAATCCTGGTCACGCCGGCGCACCACCGGGTGCACCACGTCAAGGACATGGCGTATTCCAATAAGAACTTCGGCGGCAGCTTTATCTTCTGGGACAAGCTGTTCGGCACGTTCTGCCCGGCGTTGCCGACCACACCGTTCAGCTACGGCGTCAGCGGCGATCGGCCGTCCGCCAACCCGTTCTGGGCGAGCAATCTGCCGTTTCTGCGCTATTTGCGCCTGGCATGGCGCCCGGCGCCGGGCCGGCCGCGCGACCGCCGTTCGGCGCTCAGCGTCTTCAGCGGCGCCATGCTGCTGTTCTCGTTGGTGGTCGGTTACGTCTACCAATACGGTTACGGCTACGGCGACATCAGCTGGCCGCAAATGGCGCTGCTGGTGCTGCTGGCGTTGGGCTCGGTAGCGCTGGGTGGCATGACGGAAGGGCGGCCGTGGGCGAGCGCCGTCTGGCTGCTGATCGCGCTGGGTATGCCGCTGCTGTTTATCGGCTATCTTGGCTGGCCGCAGCGCTATTGGCATATCGCCATGGCCGCCGTGGCGCTGCATGCCCTGTGCGTGGCGCTGGGCTGGGGGCGAGTGGCCGCGCCGGCCGCCGTGGAGGAACCGCATGGCTGACTTATTGCCGCCGCTGCGTTTTCCCGCCGATGGCGAGCAGGCGTTTCACCGCGATCTCAAGCGCGCGGCGCACGCCTGCCTGGCGGGCGATCATCGCTATGCCGATGCCGCGCGATTGGCCAAGGCCGCACTGTTGCTGGCGCTGTGCGTCGGGTTTTATGCCCTGAGCCTGCTGCAGCATCAGCCCTGGGCGTTTTTCCTCTGCTATTTCCTGTTCGTGGCCATGGGCATGCTGCTCAACGTCAACGTCAACCACGATGCTTCGCATAACGCCTTCTTGCGCGCGCCCTGGGCCAATCGCCTGGTGGGGCGGCTGGTGACGCTGCCGCTGGGCGTCGATCCGGACTATTGGCGCACGCGGCACGTGGATTACCACCACGTTTACGCCAACGTCGAACACTACGATCTGGACACCGAAGAGAACGGCTTTTTCCGCCAGACGCCGTTCCAGCGCTGGCGGCCGCATATGCGCTATCAGCATCTGTACTGGCCGCTGATCGCCGCGCTCTCGCTGCCCTACATCGCGTGGATTTTCGATTGGTCCGATCGGCTCGATAAAACGCCGCTGCGGGAAAAACGCGTGCTGGCGGGGCGCGGCGGTTGGACGCTGTTCGTGCTGTGCAAATTGCTTCATGTGGCGTTGGTGCTGGTGGTGCCGCTGATCCTGTGCCACCTGCACGGCATCGGTTGGGGCTGGGTGCTGTTGGCTTACGCGCTCAGCCAGATGTTTGCCTCGCTGCTGGTGGTGTTCCTGCTGCTGGGCACCCACTGGGCGCAGGCCGAGTTTTACCCGGCGCCGGCGGGCGACAGCATGCCGCACGGTTGGTACCGGCACAATTTCGCCACCGCCTGCGACTGGCAGCCCGAGCCGCGCTGGCTGGAGCACCTGACCGGCGGGCTGAACTATCACCTGACCCACCACCTGTTTCCCGGCTGGAATCACCGCCACTATCCGGCGCTGGCCGCCGCGCTGGCGGAAGTGGCGCAGCGGCACGGCATGGCATATCGCTGCATCGGCTATCGCGAACTGCTGGCGCAGCAACAGCGCTTCTTGCGCCTTATGGGGCAGCCATGAAAGCGCTGCGTCCGTTAGCCTATCGGCGCGACGACGGCGGCCTGCATCGCGCGCTGATGCAGGCCGCCCAGCATTATCTGGCGGCCAACGGCGATCACCGCTTCGCCGACGGCGGCATGCTGGCAAAGGTGGCGCTGCTGCTGGCGCTGTGCGGCCTGTGTTACGGGCTGAGCCTGCAGCAGCAAAACGGCTGGGCGTTTTTCGCTTGCTACTTCGGTTTTATCTTTATCGGCATGTTCCTGACGGTGAACGTGGTGCACGATGCCTCGCATAACGCGTTTTTCCGTCGGCCCTGGGCCAACCGCTGGCTGAACGCCCTGGTGAGCGTCCCGTTGGGGCTGGATCCCGACTGTTGGCGCGTGCGGCACGTGCTGTTCCACCATGCCCATAACAATATCGAACATTACGACCCCGACATCGACGCCAACGGCGTGCTGCGGCAAACGCCGTTCCAGCGCTGGCGGCCCTTTATGCGCGCCCAGCGTTACTATTGGCCGCTGGTGGCGGCGCTGACGTTCCCGTACTACATCTGGCTGTTCGACTGGCTGGATCGGGCGGGACGCACCCGGGTGGCGGCGCGCATGGCACAGCAGGGCGTGCGCGGCTGGTGCGAGTTTCTGGCGGGCAAGGCGGCGCACCTGCTGCTGGCGCTGGCGATCCCGTGCTGGCTGCTGCCGCCGGCCATCGGCATCGGGCAAATTCTGCTGGTCTATTTGCTGAGCCAGATGCTTTCTTCATTGCTGTTCGTGATGTTGATCATCGGCACCCACTGGGCCAAGGCCAATTTTTACCAGGCGCCGGCGCAGGGCGCGATGCCGCACGGCTGGTATCACCATGTGTTCGCCACCACCTTCGACTGGCTGACCCGGCCGCGTTGGCTGGGATACTGGCTCGGCGGGGCGAACCTGCATTTGACGCATCATCTGTTCCCGCACTGCAGCCACCGCCATTACCCGGCGCTGAGCCGCATCATCGGCGAGGTAGCGCCGCGTTTCGGCATCGACTACCGCCTGCTGGAGTTGGAGGAGCTGTTGCGCCTGCAGCAGCGCTTCCTCAGCGCGATGGGGCGCAAACCGCATTAGCGTTGCATGCGGATTGTGCGAGGCGTTACGCAGTTCACTAATTGAACGATAGTTGCCCTTCCAGTAGACTTTCCTCCTGTGAATCAACGGCCACAGGAGGTGGACTATGCGCAGCTTGCCGATTCGGTTATCGAACAAAATTGATGATGATCTGAACGATATTGCCCGGCGTCATGGGATGGAAAAAACCGAGGTAATCAAAATGGCGTTTGCACTGATTACCCTTGCCGATAAGTACTGGATGAAACAGGATGGTACTTCTCTTGGCATTGTACGGGAGAAGGGTGAACAGCTTGAAGCGGTGGGCCGGGTCGTGGAGATCTTCCCATGAACATCGAAAGCCGTAATCTGCGCGATGAGGCCAGCCAGGTTTATCTGGAACAGGTGTTGGTCTTCGACGAAATGGAGTGGCTGCGCTTGGCGCGCCAGGTATTGTGCGGGATATTCGCGGTCAGCGTGGGCGTATTCGCCGCCCACGCGTACTGGGACAAAAATGAAGCGCTCGGACAAACGTTCGAACTGGTGAAGATCGGCGCCTTGCCGCTGGTCACGCTGGTGGTTTCCTTCTACTTTCCCACCAGCGCGGCCAGATAAGGCGCCGCGTCAATGCGACTTCATGCCCGCCGCGGTCATCAGCAGGCGGAACAGCGAGGCGACCACGAACAGCCCCAGCACGCTGGCGCTCCAGATGATCACCAGCCAGCCGATGCGTTTCCACCAGGGCGCCGGCGCGGCGGTTGCCGTTTTATCTTGCATAGCGTCCTCCCTTCTCAGTGATAGCCGTGTTCATGGCTGATCTTGCCGCGGAACACGTAGTAGCTCCAGAAGGTGTAGACCAGAATGATCGGGATGATGAACAGCGCGCCCACCAGCATAAAGCCGAGGCTCTGCGGCGGGGCGGCGGCGTCCCAAAGGCTGATGGCCGGCGGGATCAGGTGCGGCCAGATGCTGATGCCAAGCCCGCTCAGGCCGAGGAACACCAGCAGCAGCGTCAGCATGAACGGCGAGTAGTGCGCGCCGCGTTTCACCCCGCGTTGAATTCCCCAGGCGCTGAGCAGCACCAGCACCGGCACCGGCAGCAGCCAGAACAAATTCGGCAGCGTAAACCAGCGGGCGGCGATTTCCGGATGCGCGATCGGCGTCCAGATACTGACCGCGGCCAGCACCAGCAACAGGATCGCCAGCAGCGGCGTCGCCAGATGATACATGCGCGCCTGCAGGTCACCGGCGGTTTTCATCACCAGCCAGGTGCAGCCTAGCAGGGCGTAGGTCACCACCAGTCCCAGCCCGCAGAACAGCGCGAACGGCGTCAGCCAGTCCAGTGCGCCGCCGGCGTAGGTGCGGCCTTCGACCGGGAAGCCGTTGATCACGGCGCCCACCACCACCCCCTGGCTGAAGGTGGCGAAGATTGAGCCCCAGATGAACGCCTTGTCCCAGATATGGCGTTTCTCCGGCGTCGCCTTGAAGCGAAACTCGAAGGCCACGCCGCGGAAAATCAGCCCGATCAGCATCAGCGTCAGCGGGATCGCCAGCGCGTCGAGGATCACCGAGTAGGCCAGCGGGAAAGCGCCGAACAGCGCCGCACCGCCCAGCACCAGCCAGGTCTCATTGCCGTCCCACACCGGGGCGACGGTGTTCATCATCAGATCGCGGTCGCCGCTCTCTTTCACCCACGGAAACAGGATGCCGATGCCCAGGTCGAAACCGTCCATCACCACGTACATCATGGTGCTGAACACGATGATCACAAACCAAATCAGCGGAAGATCGATGCCCATGTTCAGCTCCTGTCGTCCAGAGTGTCGTTGACCGCGGACAGCGGACGCGCCGGCCGGCCCTCGGTATTGTCTTCTTGGTGTTCATGCGGCTGCGGCCCTTTGCGGATCAGGCGCATCATGTAGGAATAGCCCACGCCGAACACCGAGCAGTAGACGATGATGAACGCCAGCAGGCTGATGCTCATGTGCAGATCGCCGTGCGCGGAGACCGCGTCCTTGGTGCGCAGCAGGCCGTACACCACCCACGGCTGGCGGCCGATCTCGGTGGTGAACCAGCCCGCCAGCAGCGCCAGCAGCCCGGAAGGGCCCATCCACAGGATGAAGTACAGGAACGGACGCGACTGATACAGCCCGCCGCGCCAGCGCAGCCACAGGCTCCACACCCCGGCCAGGATCATCAGCATGCCCAGCCCGACCATGATGCGGAACGACCAGAACACCACGGTGGAGTTGGGGCGATCTTCCGGCGGGAAGGATTTGAGCGCCGGCACCTGTTCGGTCAGGCTGTGGGTCAGGATCAGGCTGCCGAGGTACGGTACTTCCAGCTTGAAGCGGGTCTCTTCGCGCTCCATGTCCGGCCAGCCGACCAGGATCAGCGGCGTGGCTTCGCCCGGCGGGTTTTCCCAATGGCCTTCGATGGCGGCGATCTTCGCCGGCTGGTGTTTCAGCGTATTCAGGCCATGCGCATCGCCGATCAGCGCCTGCACCGGCGCGACGATCAGCGCCATCCACATCGCCATCGACAGCATTTTGCGCATCGCCGGGGTATCGCGGCCGCGCAGCAGATGCCAGGCGGCGGAGGCGCCGACGAAGAACGCCGAGGAGAGGAAGGCGGCGGTGGACATGTGCAGCAGGCGGTACGGGAAGGACGGGTTGAAGATCACCTTCAGCCAGTCGACCGGTACCACCTGGCCGTTGATGATTTCATGCCCCTGTGGCGTCTGCATCCAGCTGTTGGAAGCCAGGATCCAGAAGGTGGAGATCAGCGTGCCGAGCGCCACCATGCAGGTGGCGAAGAAGTGCAGGCCGGGGCCGACGCGGTTCCAGCCGAACAGCATTACGCCGAGGAAACCGGCTTCGAGGAAGAAGGCGGTCAGCACTTCATAGGTCAGCAGCGGCCCGGTAATGCTGCCGGCGAACTCGGAGAAGAAGCTCCAGTTGGTGCCGAACTGATAGGCCATCACCAGCCCGGACACCACGCCCATGCCGAAGTTGACGGCGAAAATCTTTGACCAGAAATGGTAAAGCTCACGGTAGGCTTCATTGTGCGTTTTCAACCATAATCCTTCCAGCACCGCCAGATAGCTGGCTAAACCGATGGTGATGGCGGGGAAGATGATATGGAAAGACACGGTGAAGGCGAACTGTATTCTGGCGAGTTCCAGTGCATCAAGACCCAGCATGGCGCCTCCTAGGGTTGAACATAAATTAACCTCTTGAGTATAGCTGTCATTTTTATGTGAAATACTTGGCGTTAAGTTAAGCACGGAGTACAGTGACTATAATAGTGACAGTTATTTTACTTTTTCATATAACAGTTAATGGTTATGACCCGATACGAGCAGCTTGCGCAGCAGATTAGAGAACAGATCCAGAACCGGGTGTGGCGGGCGGGCGACAAGCTGCCTTCGCTGCGCGAGAGCGGCAAACGCGCCGGATTGAGCCTGATGACGGTGGTGCAGTCTTACCAACTGCTGGAGAGCCAGGGGTGGATCGTCGCCCGCCCGCAGTCGGGCTACTACGTGGCGGCGCGCCCGCAGCCGCTGCCCCAGCCTTCGCGCGGCGAGAAGCTGTTGCTGAGCGAGCAGGTGGACATCAACGCCTTTATTTTCGACGTGCTGCAGGCCTGCAAGGATCCGGATATCGTTCCTTTCGGTTCGGCCTTTCCCGACGCCACGCTGTTCGCCCAGCCGAAGCTGGCGCGCGCGCTGAGCAGCGTGGCGCGCAAGTTCACGCCGCACAGTTCGCTGGCCAACCTGCCGCCGGGCAACGACGCGCTGCGGCGGCACATCGCCCAACGCTATGCGCTGAGCGGCATGCAGGTCGCGCCGGACGAAATCGTCATCACCGCCGGGGCGATGGAGTCGCTCAGTCTCAGCCTGCAGGCGGTGACCCAACCGGGCGACTATGTGGCGATCGAATCGCCGGCGTTTTACGGCGCGCTGCAGGCGCTGGAACGGCTGCGGTTAAAGGCGGTGGCGATCGCTACGCATCCGCAGGACGGCATCGATCTGGACGCGCTGCAGCAGGCGGTGGACCAGTATCCGATCAAAGCCTGCTGGCTGATGACCCATTTCCAGAACCCGCAGGGCGCCACCCTGCCGGAGGCCAACAAGCAACGGCTGGTGACGCTGCTGCGCGAACGGCAGATCTCGCTGATAGAAGACGACGTCTACGGCGAACTGTACTTCAGCGCGGAACGGCCGCTGCCGGCCAAGGCGCTCGACAGCGGCGGCCAGATCCTGCACTGCTCGTCGTTTTCCAAATGCCTGGCGCCGGGCTTTCGCGTCGGCTGGGTGGCGGCGGGGCGTTATGCGCAGCAGATCCAGCGTTTGCAGCTGATGAGCACCGTTTCCACCAGCGTGCCGACCCAGATGGCGCTGGCGGATTATCTGCTGCACGGCGGCTACGATACCCATCTGCGGCGGCTGCGGCGCCTGCTGGCCCAGCGCCAAAGCGCGATGCGTCAGGCGATCGCCCACCATTTCCCGCCGACGGTGAAGGTCAGCCAGCCCGACGGCGGCTACTTCCTGTGGCTGGAGCTTGATCCGGCGCTGTCGTCGATGGAGCTATACCGGCGCGCGCTTTCCCGCGGCATCAGCATCGCGCCGGGGCGCATGTTTACCACCGGCGACCATTTCAACCACTGCTTCCGTCTCAACGCCTCTTTTGAATGGAACGACCGCTTTGAAGAGGCGATCAAAACCTTAGCCAAGCTTATCCGGGGGCTGGCGGCGGCAGGCTGAACGGCACACCTGGCGTCAGGACAGATAGTGCTTCAACGCGCGCCCGGCCTGGTGGATCGCCGAATGCACCGCCGGGACGTGGGCGAGCGGATTCAACAGGCCGTAGTCGTGGATCAGCCCGTTATAGCGGGTGGAGGTGACCTCGACGCCGGCGGCATCGAGCAGACGCGCGTAGGCTTCGCCCTCATCGCGCAGCACGTCCAGCTCGGCGGTTTGCACCAGCGCCGGCGGCAACCCCCGCAGCTGGTCCGGCGTGGCGTTGAGCGGCGAGGCGTAGATGTCTTTGCGCTGCGCCTTATCGGGCGCGTAGCTGTCCCAAAACCACTTCATCATGTTGCGGGTCAGGAAATGGCCTTCGGCAAACTGATGATAGGAATCGGTATCAAACTGGGCGCGGGTGACGGGCCACAGCAGGATCTGGCAACGCAGCGCCGGTATGCCTTTCTGTTTGGCCATCAGGCTGACCACCGCCGCCATATTGCCGCCGGCGCTGTTGCCGACCACCGCCAGCCGCGAGCCGTCGACGTTGATCTTCTCGCCGTACTCGGCCACCCATTCGGTGGCGGCGTAAGCCAGGTTGATCGCCTCAGGGTAGCGCACCTCCGGTGAGCGGGGATAATTGACGAACACCGCCGCCGCACCTGAGCTGTGCACCAGATCGCGCACCAGCCGTTCATGGGTGGGAAAATCGCCCAGCACCCAGCCACCGCCGTGGAAGAACATGAATACCGGCAGCGCCTCTTTGACCCTGGCCGGCCGCACCAGCTGCAGCAGAATATCCTGACCTTCTACGTGAATGGTTTTCTCGCTGATCTCGACCTCGCGCAGCGGCACCTCGACGCTGCGTTGCGCGTCCTCCAACACCCTGCGCGCCTCTTTGGGCTTCATCTGTTCCATAGGTTTACCGCCGCCGGCATTCAGCGCGTCGAGAAACGCGCGGATGTCGTGTTGGGCGTGCGGCTGGCTGAGATCGACGGTTTTCTTGGGCATGGGGACTCCTTGTGCGCAGAAGAGAAGGGGCGGTCAGGATCACAGTGTAGTCGCTGGCGCACAAAGCAGGAGCCGCGGCCAGCGTGGCCCTTTTTGGCCGGTGGGGGCTCGCGTCGCTGCCGCGATGCACCATTCTGGCGCACCGCTGCACCCGCTGGGGGCAAAAAGTGTGATAGCGAGCAAATCGGGCGAAATTATTTTTGCGAGCCCGATCAGAAATCCTGAAGTTTTTCGCAATTGAATAGGATTTCGCGCGCAATGATGATTTTAGGCCTTATTTTTTAATTTATGCATTACCAATGCATAGAAAATGAATAATTATGCAATATAAGCCGTTGTTTTAACGTCAAAAATAGCAAAATCCGGTAAAAATCCCGTTTTGGCACGATAGCTGCTCTACACTCTTTATCAAACGACATGTATTTTAACTGCTCGTTAACATTTACTCCCCGCTCAGGGACCGGATATACGCCATAAATAGTGAAAAACCGATTTTATGTAACAGATTTGTTTCTAAATCAGCGGTAAGGGGCAGCATTTTCTCCGCCGTGAAAGTCGGTTTTGAACAACGGTTTTTTTGCAATGTGGCGGCCTAGCCGGGCCTGAGCGGCCCTTACAGTCAAAATTCAGCCTTTGCTGAGATTATGAGGTCACTATGGAACAGCCAATCGCAGTTACCCGCCAGTCTTTCGATGACTGGATGGTCCCGGTTTATGCCCCTGCCGATTTTATTCTGGTGCGGGGAGAAGGCTCGCAGGTGTGGGATCAGCAGGGTAAGTCTTACATCGACTTCGCCGGCGGCATCGCGGTTAACGCGTTGGGGCATGCGCACCCGGCGGTCAAGGCGGCGCTGGTGGAACAGGCGGGCAAACTGTGGCATCTGGGCAATGGCTATACCAACGAACCGGTGCTGCGCCTGGCCAAAAAATTGATCGACGCCACCTTCGCCGACAAGGTGTTCTTCTGCAACTCGGGCGCCGAAGCCAACGAAGCGGCGCTGAAACTGGCGCGCAAGCATGCGCACGACCAGCACGGCGCCGGTAAAGATCAGATTGTGGCGTTCAACAACGCGTTCCACGGCCGCACGCTGTTTACCGTGTCCGCCGGCGGCCAGCCAAAATACTCGCAGGACTTTGCGCCGCTGCCGGGCGGCATCACCCATACGCCGTACAACGATCTGGCCGCGGCGGCCGAGCTTATCAACGATCGCACCTGCGCGGTGATCGTCGAGCCGATCCAGGGCGAGGGCGGCGTGCTGCCGGCGGAAGCCAGTTTCCTGCAGGGGCTGCGTGAGCTGTGCGATCGCCATAATGCGCTGCTGATCTTCGACGAAGTGCAGACCGGCGTCGGCCGCACCGGCCACCTGTATGCCTACATGCAGTACGGCGTGGTGCCGGACGTGCTGACCACTGCCAAAGCGCTGGGCGGCGGTTTCCCTATCGGCGCCATGCTGACCACCGATGCGCTGGCGAAAACACTGGGCGTCGGCACCCACGGCACCACCTACGGCGGCAACCCGCTGGCGACGGCGGTGGCGGGGACGGTGTTCTCCATCATCAACACCCCGGAAGTGCTGGAGGGCGTCAAACAGCGTCACCAGTGGTTTATCGACGGGTTGAACGACATCAACCGTCAGTACCCGATCTTCGCCGACATTCGCGGCGGCGGTTTGCTGATCGGCTGCCAATTGACGAAAGACTATGCCGGCAAAGCGAAGCAGATCACCCAACTGGCCAACGAAGAAGGCGTTATCGCGCTGATCGCCGGCCCGGACGTGGTGCGTTTCACGCCGTCGCTGATCATCCCTGAGCAGGATGTGAAAGAGGGGCTGGCGCGATTCGCGCGCGCCGTGGCGCGCATTTGCAGCTAATCAGCGGGCTGCGCCTTCACCGGCGCAGCCTGATTCAGAAGAGGTTCGCATTATGATGATTATTCGCCCTATAGAGCGTCGCGATCTGGCGGATTTATTGACGCTGGCCGGTAAATCCGGCATCGGTCTCACTTCACTGCCGCAAAATGAGGATACCCTGTCGGCACGCATTGAGCGGGCGTTAAAAACCTGGCAAGGCGAACTTCCGCAAAGTGACCAGTGTTATCTGTTCGTGTTGGAAGACAGCGAGCGCCGTCAGGTGGTCGGGGTCTGCGCGATCGAAGTGGCCGTCGGCCTGGCGGAACCCTGGTACAGCTTCCGCGTCGGCACGCAGGTGCACGCTTCCAAACAGCTGAACGTCTATAAATCGGTGCCGACGCTGTTCCTCAGCAACGATCATACCGGCCATTCGGAGCTGTGCACGCTGTTCCTCGATCCGGATTATCGTCACGGCGAGAACGGCAAGCTGCTGTCGAAGGTGCGTTTCCTGTTTATTGCCGCGTTCCGCGAACGTTTCTCCCGGCGCCTGATCGCCGAGATGCGCGGTTTCTCCGATGAAAATGGCCGATCGCCGTTCTGGGAGAGCGTCGGGCGCCATTTCTTCTCCATCGAGTTCGCCAAGGCGGACTATCTGAGCGGCACCGGGCAAAAGGCGTTTATCGCCGAACTGATGCCGAAACACCCGTTGTATGTCGATTTCCTGGCCGAAGACGCGCAGAAAGTGATCGGCGAAGTGCATCCGCAAACCCTGCCGGCGCGCCGATTGCTGGAGGCGGAAGGCCTGAGCTATCAGGGATACGTCGATATCTTCGACGGCGGCCCGACGCTGGAAGCCGAGATCGACCACATCCGCGCGGTGAAGCAGAGCCGCCTGGTGAAAGTGGTGCTGGATGACACGCCGATGCGCGCCGATGCGCCGGTGCATCTGGTGGCCAACGACAACTATCAGCACTACCGCGCACTGTTGGTCAATGCCGATCTGTATGACGACCGCCTGCATATCAACGCCGCCACCGCCGCGGCGCTGGGCGTCGAACAGGGCAGCCCGGTGCGGGTGCTCCCCCTTATTGCACAGGAGAAAGCATGATGTCTCATCCTGCACTGTTGATTAACGGCGTCTGGCGGCAGGGCCGCGGTGCCGAGTTCGGCAAGGCCGATCCGGTCGGCAACCAGCCGCTGTGGCGCGCCAACGCCGCCGATACCGACGACGTCGCCGCCGCCTGCGAAGCCGCGCGCGCCGCGTTCCCGGCCTGGGCGCGTACGCCGTTCGAGCAGCGCGAACAGCTGGTAAAACGCTTCGCCGCCTTGCTGGAAGAACACAAGCAGTCGCTGGCGGAAACCATCAGCCGCGAGACCGGCAAACCGCGCTGGGAAACGCTGACCGAAATTCAGGCGATGATCGGCAAGGTGGGCATTTCGCTGCAGGCCTATCAGACGCGTACCGGCTTTAGCCAGACGGCGATGGCCGACGGCGCTTCGGTGCTGCGCCATCGTCCGCACGGCGTGCTGGCGGTGTTCGGGCCTTATAACTTCCCCGGCCATCTGCCGAACGGCCATATCGTGCCGGCGCTGTTGGCCGGCAACTGCGTGGTATTCAAACCGAGCGAGCTGACGCCGCTGACCGCCGAGGAGACCCTGAAGCTGTGGCTGCAGGCCGGCCTGCCGGACGGGGTGATCAACCTGGTGCAAGGCGGCCGCGAGACCGGCGAAGCGCTGGCGGCCAGTGCGGATATCGACGGCCTGCTGTTCACCGGCAGCGCCGGCACCGGCTATCACCTGCATCGCCAATTGGCGGGGCAGCCGGAGAAGATCCTGGCGTTGGAGATGGGCGGCAACAACGCGCTGATCGTCGACGGTTTTGACGATCGCGATGCGGCGGTCAACCTGGCTATCCAATCGGCGTTTATCTCCGCCGGCCAACGCTGCACCTGTTCACGCCGTATTCTGGTGAAGCAGGGGGCGGAAGGCGACGCCTTTATCGAACGTTTGGTCCAGGTGGCGGGCGAACTGCGCGTCGGCCGCTGGGATGCCGAACCGCAGCCGTTCATGGGCGGGGTGGTGTCGGCAGCCGCGGCGGAAAACATGCTGAACGCGCAGCAGCGCTTGCTGGCGCTGGGCGGCAAATCGCTGCTGAGCATGCGCCTGCTGGAACCGGGCAGTTCGCTGCTCAGCCCGGGCATCGTCGATCTGACCGGCGTGGCCGGCGTACCGGACGAAGAGTATTTCGGCCCCTTGACCACCATCGTGCGTTACCGCGATTTCGACGAAGCGCTACAGCTCGCCAACCGGACGCGCTACGGCCTGTCGGTGGGGCTGGTATCGCCGCAGCGCGCGCTGTTCGAGCGCTTGCTGCTGGAAGCGCGCGCCGGCATCGTCAACTGGAACAAGCCGCTGACCGGGGCGTCCAGCGCGGCGCCATTCGGTGGCGTGGGGGCCTCCGGCAACCATCGCCCAAGCGCCTTCTATGCGGCGGACTATTGCGCCTGGCCGATGGCTTCGCTGGAAAGCGAAAGCCTGTCGCTGCCGGCGACGCTCTCGCCGGGCTTGTTGTTCCGTTAATCGTCTGCGGCGGCGCGATGGCGCCGCCGCAGGCCATCCCCAGGGGATAGCCATGTCAGGATATGAAGTCAATTTCGACGGTTTGGTGGGGCCGACGCACCACTATGCCGGGCTGTCGTTCGGCAATGAGGCCTCGACGCAGCACCAAAACAGCGTATCTAACCCGAAGCTGGCGGCGAAACAAGGTTTGCTGAAAATGAAGGCGCTGGCCGATCTCGGTTTCCAGCAAGGGGTATTGCCGCCGCAGGAGCGGCCGCACTTGCCGATGCTGCGGCGCCTGGGGTTCAGCGGCAGCGATGAGGCGGTGCTGGCGCAGGCGATGCGTCAGTCGCCGCGCCTGCTGTCGGCGCTCAGCTCGGCGTCGTGCATGTGGACCGCCAATGCGGCTACGGTGTCGCCTTCGGCGGACAGCGCCGACGGCAAGGTGCATTTCACCGCCGCCAACCTGAACAACAAATTCCACCGCGCCATCGAAGCGGAAACCACCACCGCCGTATTGCGGGCGATGTTCAGCGACGATCGGCATTTCGCCCACCATGAGGCGCTGCCGCAGGTGGCGTTGTTCGGCGACGAAGGGGCCGCCAACCACAACCGTTTGGGCGGCGACTACGCCAAGCGCAGCGTGCAGGTGTTCGTCTACGGTCGGCAGGAGTTCGGCGGCGAAACGGCGCCGGCGCGTTATCCGGCGCGCCAGACGCGCGAAGCCGGTGAGGCGATCGCTCGCCTACATCAGTTGGACGAGCAGCATACGGTCTTCGTGCAGCAAAACCCGGCGGTGATCGATCAGGGCGTGTTCCATAACGACGTGATTGCGGTCAGCAACCAAAACGTACTTTTCCACCACCAGCAGGCGTTTCACCGCCAGCAGCAGGCGCTGGATGAAGTGCGCCGCAAGATGGCGACGCTGGACAGCGAGCTGGTGGCGATCGAGGTGCCGACCGAGCGCGTTTCGGTGGCGGACGCGGTGGCGACCTACCTGTTCAATAGCCAAATTCTTACCAAACCGAACGGCAGGATGATGATCGTGGTGCCGGAAGAGTCGCGTCAGCACGCCGGCGTGTGGCGTTATCTGAACGACATGATCGGCAGCGGCGGCCCGATCGATGAAATCCGCGTGTTCGACCTGCGCGAAAGCATGCGCAACGGCGGCGGCCCGGCCTGCCTGCGGTTGCGGGTGGCGCTCAACGAACAAGAGTTGAGAGCGGTCAATCCGCGCGTGATGATGAACGAGCGGTTGTTTGCGACGCTGAACGAATGGGTGGATCGTCATTACCGCGATCGCCTGACGCAGGATGACCTGGCCGATCCGCTGCTGCTGCGCGAAGGGCGCGAGGCGCTGGATGCGCTGACGTCGATCCTCGGCCTCGGCTCCATCTATCCATTCCAACGCTAAGGGAGGCGGCATGATCGATCTACTGCCCCTGACGCTGGAAGGGAACGAACCCGTCGAATGGCAGGGTGAAACACCGCAGCTGCGCTGGCGCTGGCAGGGGGAAGGGGTGCTGGAGCTCACGCCGCGGCAGCCTCACCGCCAGGCGATGGTGATGTCGGCGGGCGTGCACGGCAACGAAACCGCGCCGATTGAACTGCTCAATCAGCTGGTCGGCGATCTGCTGGCTGGCCGGTTGCCGCTGAAGGTGCGGCTGTTGGTGGTGCTGGGTAACCCGGCGGCGATGCGGGCCGGCAAGCGTTATCTGCACAGCGATATGAACCGCATGTTCGGCGGCCGCTACCGCAACTTCGCCGCCAGCGGCGAAACCGTGCGCGCGCAGCAGTTGGAGCGTGCGCTCGCCGCCTTTTTCGATGGCGAGCAGGCGGCGCGTTTCCACTACGATTTGCACACCGCCATCCGTGAATCGCGTTTGCCGCGCTTCGGCATTCTGCCCTTCCAGAAACGCCCGTACAGCGAGCCGATGTTGCAGCTGCTGGATGCCGCCGATCTGGATGCGCTGGTGGTGCACAGCGCGCCGGGCGGTACCTTTAGCCACTACTCCAGCGAACATCTCAATGCGGCGAGCTGTACGCTCGAGTTGGGCAAGGCGCGGCCGTTCGGCAGTAACGATCTGCAGCAATTCGCCGCCATCGATCGCGCGCTGCGGGCGGCGGTCAGCGAAGGGCCGCCGCCGGTGCGTGCGGGCGCCGAGATTCGGGTTTTCCGTGTGATGCACTCGTTGATCAAGCACAGCGAAGATTTCAAGCTGCACCTGGACGATGACACGGCCAACTTCACCGAGCTGAAACCGGGGATGTTGCTGTGCGAGCAGCCGCAGGAGGAGTATCGCGTGGGCCAGGAGGGGGCGTGGATACTGTTCCCTAACCCCGGTGTGGCGTTGGGCCTGCGTGCCGGTATGTTGTTGAGCGAAGTTTCCCGTTCTACGCTGTATTGATTTATCCACGGCGGCGCCCTCAGCGCGCCGCCGTTATTCCCTTCATTATTTTAGTCTGCTATTTCTCGCTATTTTAATTGCCGTAAGGCGAATTTTATTCGTTCTGAAGAGATTCCCTTATGTGAATGAATAAAAGGCGGTGTCAGATGATTAGCTGAAAGTCTTAATTGCCTGGTGAATATGTTAAGACAAAAATGTGAAATAAGTAACGTTTTTAATAACCATGCTAATTTTATTGTTACTTTTGAATCGTGCAGAAAGCACGCAAAACGAAACCTAAATGCACCATATTGGTGCGTTGCACCATTTTGGTTATAACTTATGTGGCAAAATATTCATATATTCAATTGGTTGCGTGATGCTTGCTTTGTAATGTTTGGTTACAAATAAACATGCTTTCTCCTCGTTGTTTCATGAACTTTTTGATTTTAAGTTTTGATTCATGATGCTAATGTCACATCACCCCCGTATTAGGGGTGCTCATAAAATACCAAAAGATAAAATCACAGCCCAAATTATAAATGGGCGTGACGGGCAGGGTTCTAATTATAATATCTAGGAAAATAAATGATGAAACGCAGTGTATTAGCCTTAGCTGTCGCCCTCGGGGCGATCACCTCCTTCGCCAACGCGGCTGAAATCTACAATAAGGATGGCAATAAACTCGACCTGTACGGCCGTGTTAACGCCAAGCATTATTTCAGCGACAGTAAATCCAACGACGGTGATATGACCTATGTTCGCCTGGGCTTCAAAGGCGAAACGCAAATCAATGATCAGTTGACCGGGTACGGCCAGTGGGAATACAACGTCCAGGCCAATCATGACGAAGCGCAGGGCACTACCGGCACCAAAACGCGTCTGGGCTTCGCGGGGCTGAAATTCGGCAACTACGGTTCTTTCGACTACGGCCGCAACTATGGTGTGGTCTATGACGCCGAGGCTTACACCGACATGCTGCCGGAGTTCGGCGGCGACTCCTACAGCTATACCGATAACTTTATGACCGCCCGTTCCAACGGTTTGGCCACCTACCGCAACCGTGATTTCTTCGGTTTGGTGGACGGCCTGAATCTGGCGGTGCAGTACCAGGGTAAAAACGATGGCGACGGCCGCAGCGTGACCAAGCAAAACGGCGACGGTTACGGCCTGTCTCTGGACTATCAGGACATCGGCGGTTCCGGCATCGGCGTAGCGGCGGCGTTCTCCGACTCCAACCGCACCAGCGCTCAAAAAGCGCTGCAGTACGGTAAAGGCGACAGCGCCACCGCATGGACCACTGCGGTGAAATACGATGCCAACCAGGTTTACCTGGCTGCGATGTATGCCGAAACCCGCAACATGACGCCGATCAGCGTCAACGGCACTTCCGGTTTCGCCAATAAAACGCAAAACTTCGAAGTTGTGGCCCAGTATCAATTCGAGAACGGTCTGCGTCCTTCCGTGGCTTACGTGCAGTCCAAAGGCAAGGATATCGAAGGGATCGGTGATGCCGACCTGGTGAAGTACGTGGAAGTGGGGGCGACTTACTACTTCAACAAAAATATGTACACCTACGTTGATTACCAAATCAACCAGCTGAGCGACGATAACAAACTGAAACTGGCCAACGATGATATTGTTGCCGTCAGCCTGACGTATCGCTTCTAATCTGCAATTCCCTTACCTTCATCCTGTGTCGGGATTGGTAATCAGGCGGGGCGCAAGCCCCGCCTTAGCTCGTTGACAAAGGCGGAAAAAGCGTGGTTTTTCCTTCTTTGTGGTGAGCAACCGAAAATCAATGAATTGATTTCCCTTATTTTAAATGCTGTTTTCGGTAAACCTGGCAATGTCACCAGGCTTGTCATTAACCTCAGGCGGGGCGCAAGCCCGGCCTTCGTTTTATCGGGATCTCAGCCTTTGGGCGCCAGCCCGACCAGCTCAATGGCGGAACGCAGCGCGGCGAAACGTTGCTGATCCTGCTCACGCTCTATTTCGTTCACCAGCTGTGAAAGAATGTTGCCGCCGGAGACCTTTTTATGGTTTTGGATTAACTGCAACACTGCGTCGCCTAACGCCAGGCTGACGTCGTGCAGCAGAGTTTCATATTGCTCGTTGGAGTGAGCCGATGCTGGCATGACCTTTCTCTGTCTCTTTCTTCTTCGGGAGCCGCAATTTAGCAAAACAGCGGCCTTATGCCTCGGAGGAAGACGCAGTTTCCGATGAAATCAGAAATTCCTCAGCGTCGCGCGGGGAGGGCGTTAAAAATCCGAATATTCGCTGGCTGGCAACCAGAAGCCGTCGATAAACTCTTCCATGGGATAACAGCCGGCGTGTCGCAAGTTCTGTTCCTTCATCGCGACCAGGCATTGCGGCTCGTCGCGCAATATGTCGACCACCATTTCACTGCAGCCACCATCCAGATAACAGACAAACATCACCAATGCGTACATCGTTGCACGCCTCCTTCGTCGAGTTGCTCTGTCTGCAACAGTGTAGGTAAAAAAGCGCGATTTTTCAGCATCATTGCGCGATTAATCGCCACCGAAACGCCGTTGACGACACTTTCGGAATACTCTAACCGTTTCTGACGCCGTGAGCGGATGGCATATCCTTTTGTCGATGCTAAGCTTAACTAGCCTTACTTAAACGCATTAGTGAAACCATCAAAAGGAGTGAATATGGGCTTGTTTAACTTCGTCAAAGAAGCGGGTGAAAAACTGTGGGACACAGTCACCGGTAATGCCTCCGCCGAAGATCAAGGCGCCAAACTCAAGGAGCATCTCAATAAGAGCGGCTTGCCGGACACCGACAAAGTCAATGTGCAGGTGATCGATGGTAAAGCCGTAGTGACCGGCGACGCCGTCAGCCAGGAGTTAAAAGAGAAGATCCTGGTGGCTGTCGGCAACGTGGCGGGCATCAGCGGCGTGGAGGATAAGGTGGCGGTGACGCAACCCGACGCCGAGAGCCGCTTCTATACCGTGAAGAAGGGCGATACGCTGAGCGCCATCTCTAAAGAGATGTACGGCAACGCCAATCAGTACAACAAGATTTTCGAAGCCAACAAGCCGATGCTGTCGAGCCCGGACAAGATTTATCCTGGGCAGGTGTTGCGTATCCCGCAATAACGCGTCGGTCTGCCATAGCCCGGTTGTGTACCGGGCTTTTTTTTGTCCTCTGCAATAGGTGTCTCTTATTTCCCTGCGATCTTGATGCCGGTTACATTTCCCCTGTGTACCCGCTCGCTTGCCGGCAGCCGCGGTGTTGACCCTGATGGGGAAAATTGATAGCGTCATCCCCCGGTTGAGCCGGAACGACCAAGGCGACAACGTTGGCGCCTTATTCTGAGGGGATGTTTTGCCCCATCAAACAGCAATGCAGCAGTTGAACGAGTGAAACCGATTTAGTGAAACAACAGCGTAACGCCTCAACGGATAAAAACTATCGAGAAACCTTGGGTGATGCGCAATTTGCGATCGTCGTGTTGGCGGTGGCGTCCTGCTCACTGATTATCTTTACGCTGGCGGTCACGCTGTGGGTGACCTGACGCGATTAACTAGGGGAGATAAAATGGAGCCTAATCTCCATGATGAGACCAAACTGCTGGCGATTATCGGCCTGTTGGTGTCCGTGCTGCTGGTGGTATCAATTCTCTTTGGCGTGACCTATTTCTCCGATCTCAGGCACGCGCAGGACGATATAGACATCATGAGCTGCTATATCAAAGCGTCCTGAACCGCGCAACTGCGCCTGAGCGTCGCCGCTCTGTGGGGAAGCGGTCCTGTGTTAAGCTTGGGCGGTTACCCTTGGCGAATCTGCGCCATTCAGGAGGTCTTTGCGATGAGTCAGTCACGTCCTACGCTCTCTTCACCTGCACGCGAATGCCCTGTCGTTGACGGCGTGCGCCAGATACAACGTATTGCCGTGCGTAACGCAGAAGTGGGGGGCATCCCGATCAACCGTGCGTTACCAACCCGGGAGCGGCGCACCGTCGGCGCCTGGTGTTTTCTCGATCACGCCGGGCCGACGGTCTTCAACGGCACCTCGCCCGGCATGGATGTGGGGCCGCATCCGCACATCGGGCTGCAAACGTTCACCTGGATGATAGAGGGGGAGGTGCTGCACCGAGACAGCCTCGGCAGTGAGCAGGTGATTCGCCCGGGCCAGGTTAATCTGATGACCGCAGGGCGCGGCATTGCGCATACCGAACAGTCGGTGGGTGAGCAACGGCGATTGCATGCCGCACAATTATGGATCGCGTTGCCGGCCGAACATGCCGACATGGCGCCACGCTTCGATCATTATCCTGACTTGCCGCAATGGCAGAATAACGGCGTGAATCACCGTTTGCTGGTTGGGGAATTTGGCGCTTACCGTTCACCGGTGTTTACGCTTTCGCCATTAATCGCCATTGATCTGGAATGGCAGGAAGCGGCGAGGATCGAATTGCCGCTGCGCGATGATTATGAAATCGGCTTTTTGCCCCTTATTGGTGCGTTTGAACTTAATGGTGAAACTTTTTCACCTGATGAGTTCGCCTATTTGGGCATGAAGAATAACTCTATTGGGTTAAATGCGCAAAAGGGCAGCCGGGGATTATTAATCGGTGGGGCACCATTAAACGAAGAGATCCTTATCTGGTGGAATTTCGTTGGCCATAGCAAGGCTGAAATTACTCGGGCTCAGCATGATTGGGAACAAGGGGCGCCGCGCTTCCCGGCGGTTAGCGGTTATTCTGGTGAGCGCATGACCGCGCCACGCCTGCCCTGGAGCGATGTTTGATAGCGTTAGGATATAATCGCCGCGATTATTCGGCTTATTTCGCTCTAATAAGGCGCAATTAATGTGATCGCGGCTCCAGCTTTACGACAATATAAGGTTTATCGGCGGAAAAGTGATCTGGCGCATATAATGACAGCGAGAAGAAGTTTAGGATAATCCTCAGGAAGTAAGGTTGTCTCCCGTTAGTCAGATGTCAGTGAGGTCATTATGAGCCAGGTACTCTATCGTGCAAGACTGTCCCATGTCGTGGTTGCCACGGCGCTGTTTTGGGCCTCTGTCGCGGCATTGTTGGTCGCCGTATTAAACTAACCTCAGAAAATGACTCCTGCATAAACCCGCCTCGGCGGGTTTTTTTATCTCCGCCGGTGGGAAGATGAGAGGCGGAGTTTATAATTGATGACATCTTCAATAAACGACCGGGATCCTCATGAAGCTCTTTGCCGATATTTTGCTGCTGCTCATCGCAGCGCTCCATCTTTATATCCTGGTGCTGGAAATGTTCCTGTGGCGTACGCCACTCGGCAGGCGCGCATTCGGCACGACGGCGGAGTTCGCCGCCGCCACCCGGGTGCTGGCCGCCAATCAGGGGTTGTACAACGGCTTTCTGGCGGTGGGGTTGGCATGGAGCTACTGGCGTGGGGATATGGCGCTGCAACTGTTCTTTCTCGGGTGCGTGTTGGCGGCCGGCGTGTTCGGCGGGCTGACCGCCAGCCGCAAAATTCTGTGGGTGCAGGCGCTGCCGGCCGCGATCGCGATACTGGCGGCATGGGCGGCGCGTTAACCCGCCGGTTTGCGGCGGGCTTCAGGCGGATTTTTGGTGAATGACGTGCAGCGGCGGATCGATATGCAGATCGACGCTCAAATCCTGGCGGAAATCATAGGGCGTGATATTAAAACGCTTTCTGAACATGTACGTGAAGTGAGACTGTGAACCGAAGCCAAAGTCCAGGGCAATATCGAAGATCGACGCTTCACTGCTGCGCAGTTGGTAGACCGCGCCGGCCAGACGGCGTTCGCGAATGTATTTGCCGAGCGAAATCCCCGTCGCTTCTTTGAACAGCTTCTGCATGTGCCACAGCGAGTAGCCGGAGTACTCGGCCAGCTCTTCGAGATGGATCACTCGTCCGAGGTGAGTTTCGACCCATTTGCTGAGGGCGCAGACCAATGAGAGGTGGTGTTCTTGTATCATCAGTGCGTCAGTGTGAGACCTACATAGCGGTGAAGTATACACAACTTGCCGCCGTGGACAAAAACGCCGCCGGTGTCGGGTGGCAATTATTCGGAAAAACCGCGTAACCGCCGCTTGTCAGCCGAAAGGAAAAACGGCTAATCTGAGACGGTCACCGCCTCGGTGGGGGACGCAAAGAAGGCCGCAGCAAGTAACCGCCAAAACAGAGTCAGCCGTAACAACTCAACGTTGATGGGGTGATCGCATGTTAATGACAGTGATTATTACTCTGGTTGTAATCGTGGGCGTCGGCGCTTTTATGGCGATGCCGGTGATGAGCATGAAAAACGCGGAAGGTGTGGGAGGTGAAGAACCGTGAGAGCAAGAGATATTGCACGCCGCTGAGCGGGGCGAACGCCAATCGGGAAAGCCTGGGTCAGAAACCCGGGCTTTTTGTTGCGCAGGCGCTCAAACGTTTTTCCGCTCGACGGTTTCCTCTCCCCAATAAAGCTGGTCGGAGGTGGTTTTGGCAAAGGCTTTCTCCAGCGCTTCGTCGCTGCCTTCTTCCCAGATTTTCTGCGCCAACACTTCGTCGTTCCCTGCCAGTTCAAAAATGGCTTCGGCGATCTCCACCGAAGTTTCACGCACTGTCGCCCAGGATTTCACATTGTGATTCGCCATAACTTTCTCCTGTTGGTTGTGGCTTGGGGGTGGTTTTTGCCACCGTCATGCTGCAAGTATAGGCTAATCCGCCGCGGGCTTTTGCCCGGCGGTGCGCAGAAGGGGGAAAAAGACGGGGAGAGCGGGCAATGGCGCGGACGCCATGCTATTCTGTGCGGCGTTTGAATCAAGAAGGAAAGTTATTATGTCTGACATGCTGAGCAACGAGCAGGAATTGGCTTCCGATCTGGTCGCTTGCCAACTGGTCATCAAACAGATTCTGGACGTTATCGACGTGATTGCGCCGACCGAAGTGCGCGACAAGATGGCGGGTCAGCTCAAAAGCATCGATTTCTCCACGCACCCTGCTGGCGCCGATCCGGTGACCCGCCGAGCGATTGACAAGGCGATTGCGCTGATCGAGATGAAGTTTACCCGCAACTGAGGCGGGGCCGCCGCAGAGCGACGGCGTCGGGCGGTGGCGGTTAATCCACCACCGTTTCGATTTTCTTGAACAGCGGGCAGTCGGCTACGCCGATGAAACCGTTGTCGCCATTCACGTACTGGGCGATCGCCACGTTACGCGCCGTCAGGTATTTGCACTGCAATCCCAACCCGCCAACGTTTTTGTTGCTGCCGATCAGCACGCCGTAACCCGAGATCAAAAAGCCGCCGTAAATGACCGCCAACACCAGTACCCACTTAATCAATTTACTCATCGCATTTCCTCGTTGTCCCTGAGAGAGCATCTAGCCACGGCGCGCATGCGAGGGCAAGGGTAACAGTCTGAAAACCGGGCGATAGCCAGAAATCTAAACGAAAAGTTAAACTTCGTTTAACTTCGCTGTGATAACATGCGCGATAGATTACCCAGATAACAATGAGGCTGCTAAATTTGTTGCGAAAAAAAATCCTCGTGATAATGACGGCCGTCGCTGCCTGCCTGTTTTTCTACCTGCTGGCGCTGGACAGCTATTGCGACGATGGTGGAAATTTTGCGTTGGGCATCTGTTCGGTGACCCGCTTCGTGCCCTGGTAAGCAATTTTCGGCAGGGATGTTCGCACGGCCGCCGCGAGTGTTAAGATGGCGGCCTGAATGTCGCAGTAGATAGGGTTTTTCATGTACGATTTAGGTTTTGGCCAGAACGGCCTGTTGTCGCTGGCCCTCGCCGCCGTGGCGTTGCTGGCCGGGCTGTGGGTTTGGTTCCTGGTGAACCGCGCCAGCGTGCGCGCCAACGAGCAGATTCGCCTGCTGCAAGAGATTGCCGAGCAACAGCGTCAGCAAACGGCGCTGTTGAAGCGTATGGCGCACCGCGCTGGCACTGACGGCGCTGCTGCTGACGACGACGATCTCAGCCCCGCGCTGGATTTCAAAGGTTTTATCCCCGAACGTTGAGCATGATGCTCCGGCTGGCGCTGCCGCCGGGGCGCCTCAGTAAAACACCATGCCCTGATAAGGTTTTTCCCGGCATGCCGCCAGGCGGCTGGCCAAATCGCCGGCATGGATCTCCAATTGATGCCCATCAGGATCGAGAAAATAAAGTGATTCGCCTTCGCTGCGATTGCTTTTCCACTCTTCGACGCCGGCCTGGCGCAACTGCTGGCTGGCCTGTTCAATGTGTTCCGGCGCTACGCTGAAGGCGTAATGGGTGTAATCGCGCTCGTGTTGTTGCGTGCGCCTTTCATCCAGCGACAGGCATAGCCACAATGACCCCAATGAAAGATAGGCGCCGCCTTGCCAGCGGGCGTGCGGGGTAAAACCCAATAGATGACGATAAAAATCGAAGCTGCGATCGAGATCGCTGACGGCAAGCGTCAGATGGTTGAGGCCGGTCAACATGCATGCGTTTCCTGGGCGCAGAACAGAGAGAAAAGTGTACGCAGGCGCTCAGGAAAGATAAAGGGGGCAAAGCATTAGTAGAGATAATGTGAAAACCGGCGGCGCTGTCATAAAACTGTCGTACAGACATCGTAATGTAGCGCGAACCTTACGAAAGATGGATGAAGCCGATGATTAAATGGTACGAAGAAAGCGATGCCGAAGTGAACCGCAGCATCGCGCTGCTGACCGGAGAGAACCCGGACAAGTGGTATCCCTACGGTGGTGTGAAAGGTAAAGATTACTGCAAGAATCCCTCCGATGCCTGGCCGATCATTTGCGCCAACAAAATCAGTCTGAACCCCGATAACCAAAGCGACAGCCCGCAATGGCAGGCGCGCATGAGCACCCAGGGCGGTGAATGGCAGGCGGACAGCGCCAGCCCGCTGCGCGCGGCGATGATCTGCTTCCTGATGAGCCGACAGGCTAACTGAGTCGAACAATACCGGTGATTGGTAAGAGTTTCTCCTTTTTCTAATAACAGAGCTGTCGTTGGCGGAGGCTGTTTATGAAGCGCATTATCAAAGGTGATAAAAACTTGTCTCATCTGGTGATTGCCCATGCGGCGATCGATCGTCATGCCGAAAGCTTCGGCCAGCGCCGTCAGGGCTGGCCCTCGACCTACCTGATAAAATATCAAAACGATCGCGTGGCGGTGGAAGTGGTCACGCGTAGCCAATCCTATGTCGCCACGCTGATGATCGGCGCGCGCAACCTGACCAAACTGTGCGGAATGCCGGGCTAAACGCCGCTCTTATCCGCTTTCTCACGGTAAAAAAATCGCGCTCCGGCCCGCCGTCTCGGGGCGCTTCTCCTTGATGCTCACGGGGTTAAGTGTTAAAAAGCCGCCCGCAGATACATTTATTGATTGGTGAAATCTTGGCCGATAGCGGCAAGGGTGTACGCCATATGAGGATAAGATGGGCGGTCAGCATCAGGATACTCCGCTAAAACGCGGCTTAAAAAACAGACATATACAGCTTATTGCCCTCGGGGGCGCCATCGGTACCGGTTTATTTCTCGGCATTGCGCAAACCATTAAAATGGCCGGCCCCGCCGTGCTGTTGGGTTACGCCATCGGTGGTTTTATCGCGTTTTTAATCATGCGCCAGCTGGGCGAAATGGTGGTGGAGGAGCCGGTCGCCGGATCGTTCAGCCACTTTGCCTATAAATATTGGGGCGACTTCGCCGGCTTTCTTTCCGGCTGGAACTATTGGGCGATGTTCATTCTGGTCGGCATGGCGGAACTGACCGCTGTCGGCATCTACATTCAGTACTGGTGGCCGGAGATCCCCACCTGGGCCTCCGCCGCGCTGTTTTTCGTGCTGATCAACCTGATTAACCTGGTGAACGTGCGCCTGTACGGCGAAACCGAATTCTGGTTCGCCATCATCAAAGTGGTGGCGATTGTCGGCATGATCGTGTTCGGCGCCTGGCTGTTGGTCAGCGGCAACGGCGGCCCGCAGGCCAGCATCACCAACCTGTGGCAGCAGGGCGGCTTTATGCCGCACGGCTTCTCCGGGCTGGTGATGGCGATGGCGGTGATCATGTTCTCGTTCGGCGGCCTGGAAATGGTCGGCATCACCGCGGCGGAAGCCGCCGATCCGCGCCGCAGCATTCCCAAAGCCACCAATCAGGTGGTGTACCGCATTCTGATCTTCTATATCGGCTCGCTGACCGTGCTGCTGTCGCTCTATCCGTGGGGGCAAGTGGTGGAGGGGGGCAGCCCGTTCGTGCTGATTTTCCATGCGCTGAACAGCAATCTGGTGGCGACCGTGCTCAATGTGGTGGTGCTGACCGCCGCGCTGTCGGTCTACAACAGCGGCGTTTATGCCAACAGCCGCATGTTGTTCGGGCTGGCCAGCCAGGGCAATGCGCCGCAGGCGCTGACGCGGGTTAACAAGCGCGGCGTGCCGGTGCTGTCCATTGCGCTATCGGCGTTGATTACCTCGATCGGCGTGCTGATTAACTACCTGATGCCCGGCAAGGCGTTTGAGCTGCTGATGGCGCTGGTGGTTTCAACGTTGGTGATCAACTGGGTGATGATCTGCCTGGCGCACCTGAAATTCCGCGCCGCCAAGAACCGCCAGGGCGTCATTCCCAGCTTTAAGGCGCTGTGGTACCCGTTCGGCAACTACCTGTGCCTGGCGTTCCTCAGCTTGATTCTGGTGATTATGTATTTCAGCGAAGGGATCCGCATTTCGGTGTTGCTGATGCCGGTGTGGATTGCGGTGCTGTGGTGCGGGTTTATGCTGACGCGCCGTAAAGGCGCAAAGCGTTAATCGGTATGCTGCGGAGGCGTATTGCGCGCCTCCGCTTCTTTTCTCGTTAGCCGCGCGGCATAAAGGCGCGCCCCTCACTATGCCCCCGCCCCAGCAGTTTCCGACACAGCAGCAGCAGGGTGCTGATCACGTCGATGGCGACCACGCTGAGCATCAGCAGGGTCAGCATGAAGAATCCGAGCAGCGAACCGCCCAGCACCACCAGCGGGGCAGGTACGCGCAGACGGCGCAGCTTCATGGCGAAATACATTTTCCAGTATTGCTTCTGCGCCAGCAGCGCGCTGCGAATACGGCGCCCCAGGCCGATGCCTGATTTGCGGGATGTAGAACGACTCATAACTTCTCCTTTTCTGTATGCCCTACAAGTCAATCACAAAGATCTTAAGAGAGTCTTAACGAGCTCTTGGCGGCCCTGGCTGTCTCACCGGAGTGAGACAACAGCATACGGCAAAAGGTCCCGAGATGCAGCGCACGGCTGACAAAGTGCGAGCTTCATCGGGTTTGTTACACTGAAAGTCATGCCCGTGCAGGGCGCAGTGGTCGGGAGAAAAGGCAGGATGAAGAGAATCAACCGTTATTACGACGCGGCCAAGGCGCATCACACGCCGGAGGGATTTCGCAACCCGGAACCCTCGCAGCGCCAGGAGGGCGACCTGCAGCGTTGGCAGGATGAACGCAAGCGGCAGGGGCTGCCCAGGCCGCCGCAGCAGGGCTACGCGCAATTTACCGAGCGTTGGTGGCAACCCGCCGATCTCAGCGGCGGCGATGACAGCATTTGGTGGCTTGGACATGCGTCAATGCTGCTGCGGCTGGGCGGGCGCTATATCCTGATCGACCCGGTGTTGTCTGAACGCGCATCGCCGCTGAGCTTCTACGGCCCGAAGCGCAGAACGCCGACGCCGCTGACGGTGGGGCAACTGCCGGCGGTGGATGCGGTGCTGATCTCCCATAATCATTATGATCATCTCGACAGGCGCACGGTGCGGCAGCTGGCGCGGCGCTTTCCACAGGCCGAGTTTATCGTGCCGCTCGGATTGAAGCGCTGGTTTCGCCGCTATCGGCTGAAGGTGCATGAACTGGACTGGTGGCAGAGCCTGTCGCTGGGCGAACTGACGGTCTACGCCACGCCGGCGCGGCATTGGAGCATGCGCACGCTGTGGGATCGCAATCGCTCGTTGTGGTGCGGCTGGGTGATCCACCATCCGGCGCTGCGGTTTTATTTTTCCGGCGACAGCGGCTATTCGGAACGGCTGGCGGAGATCGGTCAACGGCTGGGGCCGTTCGACGTGGCGGCGCTGCCGATTGGCGCCTATGCGCCGCGCTGGTTCATGCAGGAGCAGCATATGGATCCGCAGCAGTCGGTGACGTTGTATCGCGAGCTGAATCAGCCGCGCGCCATTCCCATCCATTGGGGGGTATTCGAATTGGCGGACGAATCGCTCGACGAGCCGCCGCAGCAGTTGAACCTGGCGCTGAGCGAGGCGGGGCTGGATCAGCATCAATTCCACCCGTTGAAGATTGGCGAGCGCATCGCGTTGCAGGACTCGCAGCAAGCGTTCTCTCTTCACCCTGCGGTACCGGGGAAAGAATAAGATCAACGGTTTGAAAGCGTGGCGGTAATTAGCAGAATCGATAAGCACGGGTGGTGATTCAAATAACCACCCGATCTTCAAGATTTAATTCCATGCCACACTTTCGCTATTCATAAGATTATTCCGGTTATTCAGACTCGTGGCTTTCGGATTATTTAGGATGAAACAACCGGCCAGCGGGAGAGGCGTCTGGAGGTTGCATGCTTATGCAACCGTTGCCCGCGGTACCCGCTTCACTTGCGCCTTCCGACGCGATGGGGTTCTCACCCTGTGGCGGCAGGGTTGAAGACCGACGATGAATGCGCTTTCCGGTGCTAAAGGGTCGGAGGAGCATTGAATAAATTGGCCCCCGTTCATCGATATTCAAATGTTGCATATGACATTCCATAAAGATTCAAATTTTTTAACGCTATAAGCGGCAAAAAAGCGAAAGTGCCGAGAAGGAGAGGCGTCAAAACGATGAAAGTTTTGTTAAAACGCTATCAGAATGCGGGGTCTGGCGCAGTGATTTTGGCAAGCAGAAAATAGCCGATGCTTCAACATCTTTTGGGCTATTTAAGCAAATGCGGCGCTCGACCGTTTCAAATATGTGCGACATGTCGTTCAGTGATTAAAAATGGCTTGCCATCGCATACAGAGTATGTGATAACGCATCTGGGTAAAACGAGGTACAGTTCTGTATATGTGTGGCATTTTCAGTAAAGAAGTTCTGAGTAAAGACGTTAGCGTTGAATACCGCTTCTCTGCCGATCCTTATCTTAGTGCCTCAAGCAGTAACGACTCTAGTTTGTCTATGTAACGCCCACGGGCGGTTTAAACAATCCAAAGGAAATACTCAAGATGGCAAAGATCAAAGGTCAAGTTAAGTGGTTCAACGAGTCTAAAGGTTTCGGTTTCATCACCCCGGCTGACGGCAGCAAAGACGTGTTCGTACACTTCTCTGCAATCCAGGGTAACGGCTTCAAAACCCTGGCTGAAGGCCAGAACGTTGAGTTCGAAATCCAAGATGGCCAGAAAGGCCCATCTGCAGTAAACGTTACTGCTATCTAATCAGCGTCAGCTGTACAAAAAGCCCGCCTCCGCGCGGGCTTTTTCGTTTCCGTCATCCGGCGGCGATGATGATGCCGGCATACTGGTTGCGGCCTTTGATCCCCGGATGCGTCGGATCCTGCGCGCGCCGATGGCTGTTGCGGCGATAGCTGGTGTACTTGAAGCGCTGCGGCCGCTGCGGGTCGACGTCCGGCGTGCAGATGGTGCAACTGCCGGCGCGGTCAACGGCGGCGAAGCCCAGCGCCGCCAGCTTGTGTTCGGCAATCGCGGCCAAATCCAGATGCCGGTAATGCGGGCTGATCAGCGTGGCGGGCAGCGGCAGGCGCTGTTTAAAATTCTCCACCAGCGCTTCGTCGACTTCGTAGCAGCATGCGCCGGCGGCGGGGCCGATAGAGACCACCCAGTCGGCGGTGTCGCCGTCCTGGCGAATGCGCGCTGCCATCTGTTCCAGAATGCCGTCCAGCAACCCGCGCCAGCCGGCATGAACCGCGGCGATGGCGCCGCCGTCGCGGCGGCTGAACAGCACCGGCAGACAGTCCGCCGTCAGCACGCCGAGCAGAATGCCGGGCTGGCGGGTGTAGAAGCCGTCGGCTTCACCGCACGCCTGCGCCGGTTGCAGCACCTCGACGATACGGGTGCCGTGCACCTGCTTCTTTTCCGGCAGCGTGGCGCTGTAGGGCAGCAGATGCCCCGGCAGCAGCGCGAGTTTGCTGCCGAAGCCGTGCTGAATGTGGGGCACCGCATCGAGCAGCGCGGAACGATCGCTCATAAGTTATTTTCACCTGCGTGAGAAAACAGACTCACAGTGTAGCCAGCTTTTTCCCCGCTTGACCAGGTGTTGTTGGCGGCGAAAGCGAGCGGGGATGCGCCTTGCATCGAGCCGACGCCTTCTTTAGACTAGCCGCGCCCTGTCTTTCTGGAAGCCCATTCATGTCCTATCAATGCCCTCTGTGTCATCAACCGCTGCATTTCTCATCGCAACGCTGGCGTTGCGACGGCAATCATCAGTTCGATCAAGCCAAAGAAGGTTACGTCAATCTGCTGCCGGTACAGCACAAGCGATCGAAGCAGCCGGGAGACAGCGCGGAAATGATGCAGGCGCGGCGCGCGTTTCTCGACGGCGGTTTTTATCAGCCGCTGCAGCAGCAGGTGGCAGAGTGGCTGGATTTGGCGCTGGCGGCCGATGCAGGCGCGTTATTGGATATAGGCTGTGGGGAAGGGTATTACACCGCCGCCGTGGCCGCACGGCTGGCGCAGGCGCGCAATATGGCGGTCTATGGGCTGGACGTCGCCAAGGTAGCGATCCGCTACGCTGCCAAGCGTTATCCCGCGGTCTCGTTCTGCGTCGCCTCCAGCCATCGCCTGCCGTTCGCCGACGCGGCGCTGGATGCGGTGTTGCGCATCTATGCGCCCTGCAAGGCGGCGGAGCTGGCGCGAGTGGTGAAGCCGGGCGGCGTGGTGGTGACGGTTTCGCCGGGCCCGCGTCATCTGTACCAGCTGAAAGAGCAGGTGTACCAGCAGGCGCAGCTGCATGCCGAACAGGACGAACAGTTCGATGGATTCGAGTGTGAGCGTAAAGAGGCATTGGCCTATACGATGGCCCTGCCGGGCGCACAGGCTGCTAACCTGCTGCAGATGACGCCGTTCGCCTGGCGTGCTACGCCGGAGGTGCAGCTGCGGCTGGCGCACGGCGGCGAGTTTGAGTGCGAAACGGATTTCGTGCTGGCGTTGTACCGGCGCCGTGCTTAACAGGCGCAGTGAGCCCAGAAACAAAAAAACCTGCCGCGGCAGGTTTTTTTTGTAGCGCGAGCGCCTCAGGCCAGGTAGCCAAGATGCTCCAGCAGAATGTTGACGCCGATACCGATCAGCACCACGCCGCCGAGGATCTCGGCGCGTTTGCCCAGCAGCGGGCCGATAAAGCGGCCGATCATCATGCCCAGCGTCGCCATGATCATGGTGGCGCAACCGATGGCCATGGCGGTGTGCACGATATTGACCTGCAGGAAGGCCAGGCCGACGCCGATAGCCATGGCGTCGAGGCTGGTGGCGATAGCGGTAGCCACCAAGATCCAGAAGCCGTGGCGTTTGACCTTCTCTTCTTCATCGGGCTTGTTGCGCACCCCTTCGACAATCATGCGCATGCCGAGAATGAACAGCAGCGAGAAGGCGACCCAGTGATCCCATTCCATGATGTATTGGCTGGCGAACAGGCCGATGGCCCAACCGATGAGCGGGGTGATCGCTTCGACCACGCCGAAGATCAGGCCGGTGCGGATCGCTTCGCGGAAACGGGGTTGATGCAGGCTGGCGCCTTTGCCGATCGAAGCGGCGAAAGCATCCATGGACATGCCGAAAGCGAGAATGAGTGTTGCTGAAAGGTTCATGTGAAATAGCCTCGGCCGGGTGGCTCCATATACACGTAACCCACCCCCAACCAAACGACGGAGTTACGTGTCTATGGTCTCGCCAACCTTACCTGGCTGCCCGCACCACGTTTCATACGGCGAAACGAGTATGTTGATACGGGCGTTTCTGGCGTTTTATTCTCCAGAAACCGGCTACTCCCCAATGACGGCGCAACCATACCATATTATTTCCGCCACCGACAACTTTATTCTGGCGTGATGTTCGCACTTAATTGAGACTCGTTTTCATTAATCTAATTTCATGCGGGAATATAATGTAGACGTGGGTAACAATGTTGCGGAAATAATAGTCAGAGTGAAAGTGACGCAGCCTATTAATTACCCACAGGCCGCGCAAGGTTTGAGCGGTAACAAAGCGGTTATTTATTTATCTATTGATTATCAACGAAAAATTGATAAATTTTCTCCAGGTCGTCCAGGTGTGTCACCTGAACCAACAGCCGGCGCTGTTCCAGGTCGATGGCCAGGATACCGTCCTCCGATAAATTCATGGCTTTAATGCGGTTATATTCAACAAACACATTGGCGAAGAAAAAACCCTGCGCTTTAAACACCATCTTTGGAGCGCGAATATAAGAAACATAGATAGCGAGCAGCGCCAAGGAAATAAGCAGGTAGGTGGTTAATACCGCACCATTGTCGGTGACATTGCGGTAAATCAGAATGGCGATCAGGCCGACGAAAATCAGGCTGTCGAGGCGGTGACGGCGTTTGAGCAGCACCTTGAGGCGCGTTTTGCCTTTAAGCAGATCCATGCCGAATTCGTCATACAGCGAGTACAGCAACAGCAGGGTGATAAACAGCATCAGTACGGCGTCGGTCAGTGACATCTCTTGCTCCACACATAAAAAAGCCGGGGGTTGCCCCCCGGCCGTTTCGAACGATTACAGGCCCAGCAGGCCAATCCAATAGCCAAAGATACCGATGACGAAGAAGCCGATGATTATCCACAGCGCGTTGACTTTCTTGCGCAGCAGCCACATACAGGCGAAGGTCAGCAGCAACGGCACCAGGCCCGGCATCAGTTGGTCGAGGATGGTCTGCACCGTGGTCACGTTGGTATGCCCGGTCTGGTCGGTGATCTTGGACACCACCAGCGGGATATTCACGTGCGTCCACTTGTTGACCAGCGCCCCCATGACAAACAGGCCGAGAATGGACGCCCCTTCCGTCAGTTTCTGCAAGAAGCCGCCGCCCATGTCGTTGACGATATCCACCCCTTTACGGTAACCGTAGGCCACGCCGTAGTAGCGGGTCAGCAGGCGCACCAGGTTGAACAGCACGAAGAACAGGATTGGCCCGAGCAGGCTGCCGCTCATGGCGATGCCCGCGCCGAGCGCGGCGAATACTGGCCGCACGGTGCCCCAGAAAATCGGGTCACCGACACCGGCCAACGGCCCCATCAGGCCGACCTTGATGCCGTTGATCGCGCCGTCGTCGATCGGCGCGCCGTTCGCGCGTTGCTCTTCCATCGCCATGGTTACGCCGAGCACCGGCGCCGCCACGTAAGGGTGGGTGTTGAAGAACTCGAGGTGGCGCTTGATCGCCTGTTTGCGATCGTCATTGTTTTCCGGATACAGGCGACGGATCACCGGTACCATCGAGAAGCAAAAACCCAGCGCCTGCATGCGTTCGAAGTTCCACGAACCCTGGAACAGGTTCGAGCGCAGGAATACGCCGCGAATATCGGCCGGCGTGAGTTTCTTTTGAGCAGTTGTATCAACCATTTCTCTCACCTATTCCTAGTCGAGTTCGTTATCGAGATCGTTCGCGTTAGCCGGGCCGGCCTGGACAACCTGAGACTTGTTGTATTTCGGGCTGAGCTGGATATACAGCACGGCCATCACCACGCCGATGACGCCGAGCGCCACCAGGTTGAAGTTGGTGAAGGCGGCGGTCACGAAACCCAGGTAGAAGAACGGCATCAGGTAGCCGGCGCGCATCATGTTAATCACCATCGCGTAACCGACCACCACGATCATGCCGCCGGCGATGTTCAGGCCGCTGGTGACCACTTCCGGGATCGAGTTGAGCAGGGCGTGTACCCCGGCGGTACCGACCGAGATGGCGACGATGACCGCCGGGATGGCGATACGCATCGCCTGCAGCAGCAGGGCGCCGATGTGGATCCAGGTGATGGCCCGCAGGCTGCCGCGCTCCGCCGCGCTGTCCGCCGCGTGCTGGAAGGCCACGGTGAGGGTGCGCACGATGATGGTCAACACCTGGCCGGCCGCCGCCAGCGGAATGGCCAGGGCGATACCGGCGCCGACGCTTTGCCCGCCGGCGATGACCAGAATGGTCGAGATGATGGACGCCAGGGCGGCATCCGGCGCGACTGCCGCACCGATGTTCATCCAGCCCAGGGCGATCATTTCCAGCGTACCGCCGATAATGATGCCGGTTTTCATATCGCCGAGAATGAAGCCGATCAGAGTACAGGCGACCAGCGGACGGTGGAACTGAAACTCGTCGAGGACGGAACCCATCCCGGCGATACAGGCAACGATAAATATCAGCACAATCTGAAGAGTGGTGATCTCCATTGCACTTCTCCTATGACCAAAAAAGCTCTGAGTAAAATAATCAGCGGCTGGCGCCACTAATTGAGTTTGTTAATCAGGTCCATCATTTTTAGCCGGCTGTCGGACGAGACCTTGCGTACCTCCAGCTCGATACCGCGATCGTTCAGTTTCTTAAACGCTTCGATATCTTTTTCATCGACGGAAACGGCGTTGTTCACCTGGGTTTTCCCCTGACGGAACGCCATGCCGCCGATATTGACGGATTGAATATCCACGCCGCCCTCCACCAGACGCAAGACGTCGGTCGGGTTGGTAAACAACAGCATCACGCGGTCGTTGGCGTATTTCGGGTTGTTCCAGACGCGGATGGCCTTCGCCACGTCCACCACGTGGGCGGTGACGCCCGGCGGGGCGACCTGGGTCAGCAGGGTTTTGCGCACATGGTCGGCGGCGACTTCATCGCTGACGACGATAATGCGGCTGACGTTGGTCTCTTTGGTCCAGCGGGTAGCGACCTGGCCGTGAATCAAGCGGTCATCGATGCGCGCCAGGCCGATTTTCATGTGGTCATTCGGCCCCAGCGGCGCCTGAGGGGCAGCGGCTTTGGCGACGGGTGCTGCGGGTTTTGCGGGTTCTTCCTGCGGTTTTTTCAGCGCTTTCACGCCTTCGCGGCCGGTTTCCAACGCCAGCGCCACCAGTTCATCGAAGGCGGGGTTGTCGTCCCGCGCCATGAAGGTTTCCACCAGCATCGGAATGTTGACCCCGGTGACGACCTCATAGTTTTCCTTGTCGACCGCAATGCGGCTGGCGGCGTTGAACGGGCTGCCGCCCCAGGTATCCACCAGGAACAGCACGCCGCCACTGGTATCCAACCCACTGATTTTTTCGTTGTACTTGACGATTAACGTCTCGGCATTCTCACCGGGAACGAAGTCTATAAAGGCGACGTTGTCCTGCTCGCCCAATAGCATCTCCGCCGTTTTCAGCAGTTGTTCCGCTGCAGCCCCGTGTGTGCCGATGATAATAGCTATTGCCACTCGCTACCTCCTCGTTGAACTCCAGGCGCGGTTTGTGTCGTTTCTCCGCGCCGTCTTGGCAGTCACTTCCGCGGTTCAGATACATTATGGTAGAAAAAAAGAAACGCACGCCTAACATTTCTCACGCAGTTTCAAATGCCTGTGCGCAATACTTCACGAACGCGACATTTATTTTAGTGAGTGAAAAAATATTTTTTGTGACGCTGCTCCGCTATTGAATGCTCGGAGAAATCTTAGCTGTCGCAGATGACATGGCGGGGACGTCACCCTAAACCGCCGTTGAAAAAGCCGCTTTGTCCCCCAGAAAAATCCTGATACAGTAATTCCTTCTTTCATCACTAAGGAGTGAAGGGCCTCAGCCCTCCCTATGGACTGTCACCGAAGTTACTGTTTTTCCAGGTTTCACCCGCCACCCGCTGGCGTTGCATATGCTGTTCGGCCCTTCGGCCATCTCCCGGCAATCCCATCCCGTCACCTTGCTATTGTCGACTGCACCCATGCAGCGGCGGCATCGTCACGTCTGAGCGGCATGCGCTCATTCCCACTTTTCTCTGGAGTCTGATATGGAATTTTTAATGGACCCCTCTATTTGGGCGGGGTTGCTGACGCTGGTGGTGCTGGAAATCGTGCTGGGCATCGACAACCTGGTGTTCATCGCCATTTTGGCCGACAAGCTGCCGCCGAAGCAGCGCGATAAGGCGCGCATTATCGGCCTGTCGCTGGCATTGCTGATGCGTTTGGGCCTGCTGTCGGTGATCTCCTGGATGGTAACCCTGACCACGCCGCTGTTCAGCGTCGGCGATTTCAGCTTCTCCGGCCGCGATTTGATCCTGCTGTTCGGCGGGGTGTTCCTGCTGTTCAAGGCCACCATGGAGCTGCATGAACGGCTGGAAGGGCAGACGCATCAAGACGGCGCTAACCGCGGTTACGCCAAGTTCTGGGCGGTGGTGGTGCAAATCGTGATCCTCGACGCGGTATTTTCGCTCGACGCGGTGATTACCGCCGTGGGCATGGTGAACGATCTGCCGGTGATGATGGCGGCGGTGGTGATCGCGATGGCGGTGATGCTGTTGGCGTCGAAGCCGTTGACCAACTTCGTCAACGCGCACCCGACCATCGTGGTGCTGTGCCTGAGCTTCCTGTTGATGATCGCCTGAGCCTGATCGCCGAAGGCTTCGGTTTGCACATTCCTAAAGGCTACCTGTATGCCGCTATCGGCTTCTCGATCCTGATTGAATTGTTCAACCAGATCGCGCGCCGCAACTTTATCAAGCATCAAGCGCGCCGTCCGATGCGCGAGCGCACCGCGGAAGCGATCATGCGCCTGATGGGGCAGCAGCGTGCGCAGCAGACGGACGATGCGGTCGCCTTGCCGAGGGATGAAACCTTTGCGGCGGAAGAGCGCTATATGATCAGCGGCGTGTTGACGCTGGCCTCGCGTTCATTGCGCAGCGTGATGACGCCGCGCACCGACATTTCCTGGGTCGACTGCGAGCGCTCCCGCGAGGAGGTGCGCGCACAGCTGCTGGATACGCCGCACAGCCTGTTCCCGGTGTGCCGCGATTCGGTGGATGAGATCGTGGGCGTGGTACGCGCCAAGGATCTGCTGGTGGCGCTGGAGCAAGGGGAAGATATCGCCGAGTTCGCCGCCCGCACGCCGCCGATCGTGGTGCCGGAAACCATGGACGTCATCAAGCTGCTGGCGGTGCTGCGCCGCGCCAAAGGGCGGCTGGTGGTGGTCACCAACGAGTTCGGCGTGGTGCAGGGGCTGGTGACGCCGCTGGACGTGCTGGAAGCGATTGCCGGTGAATTCCCGGACGAGGACGAAACGCCGGACATCGTGGCGGAAGGCGACGGCTGGCTGGTGAAGGGCGGAACCGATCTGCACTCGCTGGAACAGGCGCTGGCCTGCGATGACCTGGTCAGCCCCACCGCCGACTATGCCACCCTGGCGGGGCTGCTGTTGGCCCACTACGGGCAGATGCCGGTGGCGGGAGATAGCATTGAGCTGAACCACCTGCGGTTCGATATCGTTGAGGTGTCCGAATACCGTATCGAACTGGTGCGCGTTACCCGCGTCGTCCTGGACGAGACGGCGCACGCGTAACCCTCCCGCCGGGGGCTCAGGCCTCCGGCGGATCCTCTTCCGCTTTCCTGACGCGCGATTCGTACTGCTGCAACCACAGCGGGAAAACGTGGATCGGCATCGGCTTGGCGAAATAATATCCCTGCAGGGCATTGACCTCGCGTGAGCGCAGATAGTCGGCCTGTTCCTCCGTTTCCACCCCCTCTGCCACCAGTTTCAGCTTCAGGCGCTGCGCCAGCGTAATGATGGTGTCGGTCACCGTGGCGTTGACCGCGTCGGTGCCGATGGCGGCGGTAAACCCGCGATCGATCTTCAAGACGTCCGGGCTGAGGTTCTTCAGGTAGCTCAGCGAGCTGTGGCCGGTGCCGAAATCGTCGATGGCCAGCATGATCCCCATGTCTTTCAGCGTGCGAATCTGGTCATACTGAATTGCCGACAGCGCGGTGCGTTCGGTCAGCTCCAGCATCAGCGAGGGCATCGGGTGCGCCGGCAGCCAGATCTGGCGGATATCGTCGATGATATTGAGCGTTTTAAAATGCTCGGCGGCGACGTTGATGCTGATGTAGAACGACGGCCGGGGCGGGAACAGCTGCAGATTTTCCGTCACGGTGCTCATCAGATAGCGGGTGAGCGGAATGATCAGCTCATGCTGCTCGGCCAGCGGAATAAACACGTCGGGCGAGATCCACCCTTGCCGTTTCTTTTTCCAACGCAGCAGCATCTCGACGCCGGCGCAGCGCCCGGTATCGCTGTGGATGATCGGCTGGCAGTAGACGCGGAACTCGCGATGGGTGATGGCATGGCCGATGTGATAAGACAGGCTCATGCGGTTGGCGGTGAGCAGATAGACCACATAGGCGGCCAACAGGCTGATCAGCAGCGCCAGCGGAATATGGCGCGGCAGGGCGGAAAGCGCCAGCATGCCGATCTGCGGGCCGAACAGCGAAATCGAGAACGGATACAGCGCGGAGCCGGCGGTGTAGCGCAGATCGTTGGTCAGGGTATCGCGGCTCAGGATTTCGCGGCGGCCGTATTCCAGGCTGCTGTCGGCCACGTTCAGCACCACGCGCTGAACGTAAGGCTCCTGCGGCTCGAGTAAAAAGTTGGACAGCAGCTCGATATTGAATACGTGCAGCACGCCGCTGGTTTTATCGCGGGGCGATGGCGTCCACAGCACCAGCGTGGGCAGACCTTTGCTCACCGCCAGCGAGGGGCGCAGCGCCAGCCTGGCGTCGCTGTTGACGAAGGAGGGCATCACCGCGGCCAGCTGATAATGACGGGCGCCAAACAGGCTGGAGCAGTAAATAATGCCGTTCTTCACCAGCAACATGGCGCGCAGCGCCTGATTTTGCGCGGCGCGAAAGCGCAGGGTAGATGACACGTTCTCGCAGGACTGGTTCAGCATGTCCATGCTGCGTTCCGCCTGCAGCTGCGCCGGCGTCAGCAACTGGTTGAGCTTGCCGACGGTGCGGGTGGCCAACGTGTGTTGGCTCAACTCGATGCTTTTGACCTCTTGATAGTAACGGGTATACAGCGATACCAACAGAATAGCCGCGCCCACCGCTCCGGCCAGCAGCCAACGGTAGTAACGATATCGGGACGCGGCGAGGTGGGTCATCAACATCCGGTAAATCCTTGTTCGGTAATCCAGCTCCGAGTCACAGTCAGGCGATTGATCCTTAAGTTGCGCTCGGCTAATTCTAGCCTGAGGTTATACAAGATTGATGGTAACTCAGTAAATTATTTCAGTTTGGTAAAACAGAAGGCCAATTTGCAGGCTAACCGCCGGATCGATGAGAAAAATGCAGGATTTTTTCTGGTGACATTGTCACTAAAACGTTCAATGAATTGATTACCCATAAAGAAAACCCGCCGGGCGGCGGGGTTATCTGTCAGTCGCATTGCACCTTGATTGCCAGGCCGCCGCGTGACGTTTCGCGGTACTTGGCGTTCATGTCTTTGCCGGTTTCGTACATGGTCTCGATCACCTTATCCAGCGAAACGCGCGGCTCGCTGGTGCGGCGCAGGGCCATGCGGGCGGCGTTGATCGCCTTGACCGAAGCGATGGCGTTGCGCTCGATGCACGGCACCTGCACCTGGCCGGCGACCGGGTCACAGGTCAGACCCAGGTTGTGTTCCATGCCGATCTCCGCCGCCACGCACACCTGTTCAGGGCTGCCGCCCAGCAGTTCGGCCAGGCCGGCGGCCGCCATGGAGCAGGCTACGCCGACTTCACCCTGGCAGCCGACTTCGGCGCCGGAAATGGAGGCGTTCATCTTGTACAACGCGCCGATGGCGCCCGCCGCCATAAAGTAGCGGATATAGATGTCCGGGCTGACGGACTCGATGAAGTGATCGTAGTAAGCCAGTACCGCAGGCACGATGCCGCAGGCGCCGTTGGTCGGCGCGGTAACCACGCGGCCGCCGGCGGCGTTTTCTTCGTTAACCGCCAGCGCGAACATGTTGACCCAGTCGATCACGTTCATCGGATCGCTGGACAGTTTGTCCGACGCCACCAGCATGCGGCGCAGCGCTGAGGCACGGCGCGGCACGCGCAGCGGCCCCGGCAGTACGCCTTCGGTGTTCAGACCGCGATCGATACAGGCGCGCATGGTTTGCCAGACGTTGCCGAAGTAGGTCTCGATCTCTTGCTTGCTGTGCAGCGCCAGTTCGTTCTGCATCACCATGCCGGACAGCGACAGCCCGGTCTCGCGGCAGTGATCGAGCATTTCGCGCGCGGAGTTGAACGGATAGGGCATTTGCAGCTCTTGCTCGGCGTCCTTACCGAAGTTCTCCTCGTCGACGATGAAACCGCCGCCGATAGAGTAATAGGTCTTGCTGTACACTTCTTTATCGCCGGCGAAGGCGTGGATCTGCATGCCGTTTTCATGCAGCGGCAGGTTGTCGCTGCGGAAGACCATGCCGCCGTCGCGCGGGAAATCGACTTCATGCAGGCCGTTGGCCAGCATCAGGCGTTGACGTTGTTCTACATCGCGAATAAAACCTGGAATGCTATCGATATCGACGGTGTCCGGCATGTTGCCGGCCAGGCCGAGAATGATGGCGATATCGGTATGGTGACCTTTGCCGGTCAATGAGAGTGAGCCGTAAACGTCTACGGCAACACGCGTGATAGAAGGCATCAGGCCTTTATTTACCAGATCGTCGACAAACTGTTTGCCGGCTTTCATCGGTCCAACCGTATGAGAGCTGGACGGGCCGATGCCGATCTTAAACATGTCGAAAACGCTAATCACGCTAAAACTCCTTAAAGAGACGTATTGTTATGGCTGCGGCGGTTAAAAACCGCGCAGGGAACAGCGATATTGTAAAAGGGCCGTGCGGGTTCGGCTGCCTTTTTCGCATGAAATTAAATAATCCGTGGTGTCGCTTTTTTTCCTGATTACCCGGGGCGAACCCTTAAGCGGGGTATCCGCTTTCGCCCAAGCTCCATTAGCGGTAATCGCGCCAGCCTTCCGTGCTGAACGCCGCCGGCTTAATCCCTGTTTCTACAGTGGTTTATCTCGGACGGTGGTATTTTACAGGTATTTCGTAAGGTTTAAGAGAGGGTTTACAGTTTTTTTAAAACCATTCAACCGGAACGGTAGTTGAAAAAGCGATCAAATGAAGTGATTTCGATCGCTTTACCTGCAGCTGACGCCGACGGCCATGCCAGATTGCGAGTCAGATCACGCAATGCGGGCTAAATACTGACCTGTTGCGCCAGGCGGCGAATGATGGCGGCGGTCAGCCCCCAGATAAACTGGCTGTGATACCAGGAGAGATAAATGCGGTGCGTGCGGCCGGCGCGGTGAATATCCAGCGGGTAGTAACGCGACAGGGTCAATGCTTCCCGCAGGGGCATCTCGAACACGTCCGCCACTTCGCCCTCGTTGGCGCGGAACTGCACGTCCGGCGGGATCAGGCCGACGATAGGCGTGACCTGAAATCCGGTGCTGCTGTCGAGCGGCGCCATTTGGCCGAGGACGGTCACCGCGTGCGGCGGTATCGCCACTTCTTCCTGCGCTTCCCGCAGCGCCGTGACGATCGCCGATCCGTCTTCGGCGTCGGTCTTGCCGCCGGGGAAGGCCACCTGGCCGGCATGTTTGCGCAGCGAGTCAGCGCGGCGGGTCAACAGCAGCGTCGGCTCGGCGCGGCAGACGATCGGGATAAGCACCGCCGCCGGGCGCACATTGTGCGAGATCTGCGCCGCCTGCGGCAGCTGCAGTTGAAAACGGCTGATAAAGGCGTGCAGCGAGGCCGGTGAGTTCGATGGGATCACGACGGGGCATACTCCCCAAGCTGCGGCAGAATACGGCCAACCTTGTCGAAGGTCTCCTGGTATTCCGCCTGCTCCTGGCTGTCTGCCACGATGCCGCCGCCGGCGGAGCAGTGGATGCGGCCGTTTTCGGTGACGAGCGTGCGGATGGTGATGTTGGTGTCCATGGTGCCGCAGGCGCTCAGGTAACCGATGCTGCCGCAATAGGCGTTGCGCCGCTGCGGCTCCAGCTCTTCGATGATTTCCATCGCGCGCACCTTGGGCGCGCCGGTGATCGAACCGCCGGGGAAGCAGGCGCGCAGCAGCTCGGTGGCCGAGGCCTGCTCCGGCAGGGTGGCGGTAATGGTGCTCACCAGGTGGTGCACGGCGGGGAACGGCTCCACGACGAACAGTTCCGGCACCCGTACGCTGCCGGGCTGGGCGACGCGGCCGATATCGTTGCGCAGCAGATCGACGATCATCAGATTTTCAGCGCGATCCTTGGGCGAATCGGCTAAGCGGCGCGCCTGTGCGGCGTCCTGTTCCGCGTCCGCCAGCCGCGGCAGCGTACCCTTGATCGGGCGGGTTTGGATGCGCTGCTGCGCCAGCCACAGGAAGCGCTCGGGAGAGACGCTCAGCACGCTGTTGTGCGGCAGCCGCAGGAAAGCGGAAAACGGCGCGCGGTTGCAGGCGCTCAGTCGGCAAAACGCCTGCCATTCATCCCCCTGATAGTCGGCGGAGAACCGCTGCGCCAGATTAATCTGGTAACAGTCGCCGCTGCGCAGGTAGTGTTGAATACGTTGGAACTTCTCGCCGTATTGCCGGCGGCTCATATTGGCACGCCAGCCGCTCAGCAGCGTGAAGGGGCGCTCCGTCGGCGCGGTTTGGCTAATAAGCCAGCGCCAGCGCTGCTCCACATCGCCATAGCTGAGCAGCGTCAGGGTTTGCAATTGGTGGTCGGCGATCAATGCCCAGTCATAAATGCCCACCGCCATGTCCGGCAGAGCGAGGTCGGCTTCAGCCAACTGCGGCAAGGTTTCCACTCGGCGCCCGAGATCGTAGCCGAACAGCCCCAGGGCGCCGCCCTGAAACGGCAGCTCCGGGTTAAACGCCGGCTGCCAGCCTTGCGCCGCCAGCTGCTGGTGCAGCAGGGAGAACGGATCCTCCTGAGACTCAATGGTGACGCCGTCACTTTCGATTGTCGTGCCGGCGCCCTGGGTGGTGAGCGTAACGCGCGGCTGTGCGACCAGGATATCGAAGCGGTTATGCGAGTGATCGGCAAAGCCCGAATGCAGCAACATCGCCCAGGGCTGTGCTGAAAGCGGGGCGAAAAGCGTCATCAGGGCACTGCGGCTGTAGGGCAACGATTTTATGTTTGGGGCGGTTACGCTCATGAACGTCAATAAACCTGGCTGTGAGGACGGCGATAGATATCTGGCGGCTAGTGTGCCATAGACGGTCACGTCATGCATGTTTTGCCATGCGCGGCATGCAGCACAGTTCACATAAACGGCAGTTCAATAAACCTGAAATAAGGCATTTTTTGCGCCATTGATTATACTTCGATATGTTAAAAATTTAACGTCAAATGCACTGGAAGCCTATTTGCCGCGGGCGCAAGGCTCGAAAAATATAAAAAAAGATTCGTTAATTTCATAAATTTATTATTTCTGCTTGTTATTAGATGCGGAGCGGCGTGTTTTTGCCTGATTTTAGCCAGCGTCGCCGCCCTTTGGAATTAATGGGTTAATTACTCAGCGCTTTCTGGCGCTGGTTTAAATAAAGAAAAACAGGTTCGGTTCCATTAGCCGCTGCGGGAATTTGCAGGCGTCACGCTATTTCAGCGTGCGCTGAACCCTATGCGTCTTTTAGAAAAGTAAAATTATTATTTTGTTACATTATCATTAAAGAGCTGCCTATGTCGTTAATGCTGAGCGTGATCGTCCCGATGCACAATGCGGGGGAATTATTGGAGCCTTTCCTGGCCTCGCTGCTGGCCCAGCGTGAGCAGCGGTTGGAGGTGATCATCGTCAACGATGGTTCCACCGACGGTTCGGGGGAGATCGCACACCGTTACGCGGCGGCGCATCCGCATATTCGTGTGATCGATCAAGCCAATGCCGGTGTTTCTAACGCGCGCAATGCCGGGCTCGCCGTTGCCCGAGGCAAATATGTGGCGTTTCCCGATGCCGACGATGTGCTGGCGCCGGACATGTATTCCACGCTGCTGGAACAGGCGGAACAACACCAATTAGACGTGATGCAATGCAATGGCGAACGCTATTTCACCAGCCAGGATGAATTGCAGCCGATTTTTCCCGAGGCGCGTTTGCGCACCACCGACGTTATCACCGGCGTACAGTGGTTTGAACGTGCGTTGAAATCGCGAAAGTTTATTCACGTTGTATGGCTGGCAATATATCGCCTCGACTTTATTCGCCAGCATCGCCTTTATTTCGAGCCGGGATTGCATCACCAGGATATTCCCTGGACAACGGAAGTCATGTTTAATGCCAAACGGGTCAAATATTTAAGCACGCCGCTGTACCGTCAACGGGTGCACGACAAATCGATCAGCAACCGCCGTCGCACCGGTCAGGCGAACGTGGATTATCAACGCCACTATATGAAAATCGTCGAGATGCTGGAGCGGCTCAACCGGCGCTATGCCGGCACTGTCGCCATTCGCCCGGCTTTCCATTGGCAAATCACCCGCGAAGCGCTGGGCATTTGCCACAGCATTCGTCGTGAGCCGGATCCGGCTGCCCAGAGTCAGATCACCGAAGAGTTCTATCAGCGCGGCATCGACAGAGCGATGTTCGCCAATGCGCGCGGTCTGAAACAGGGGTGGCATGTCATGCTGTGGCTGCATCGGCTGAAGCAGTGGCGCAGCGATAACGGCTGCTCGCAACCGGCCTGAGCCACAAGACGTTGGGATCCGCCGCGTTAGCGCGTATACTCCTTCTCCCTTTTGCCGGAGAAAACGACACATGCATGCAGGTATGCCATTACTGAGTCACGCGGAGCAGCAGGAAGCGGCGGATCGCATCCATCAACTGATGGAGCAGGGCATGAGCAGCGGTGAAGCCATTGCTCGCGTTGCGCAGGAAATTCGCGAGAAGCATCAGGGCGCTCAGGTTGCGGTACTGTTCGATGACGATGATGAAGACGAGCAGCATGAGGCCGCCCCGGAGGCGTCGCGGAATGACGATGTTGAAGAAGACGAAGACTATTGACGTTATCGGGGCCGCGCAAGCGGCCCCGTGAGTATCAGCCGTTGACCGCCACGGCGGCAGCGGCTTGTTTCGCTTGCTCCACCGCCTGTTCCGTCGTGTCCGCCGTCGCCAGCGCCACGCCCAGGCGACGCTGCCCGGCGATCTCCGGTTTGCCGAACAGGCGCAGCTGGCTGTGCCCGCGCAGCGCGTTTTCCAGGCCGCTGAAGCGCACATCGCTGCTGGTCAGCTGGGGCAGGATCACCGCCGAAGCGGAAGGGCCGAACTGGCGGATGGCGCCAATCGGCAACCCGAGAAATGCGCGAACGTGCAGGGCGAACTCGGACAGATCCTGTGAGATCAACGTGACCATGCCGGTATCGTGCGGCCGCGGAGACACCTCGCTGAAGATCACGTCGTCACCACAGACGAACAGCTCCACGCCGAACAGGCCGAAACCGCCCAGGGCCTTCACCACCTTCTCCGCGATAGCCTGAGCGCGGCTTAACGCCGCGGCTGACATGCGCTGCGGCTGCCAGGATTCGCGATAGTCCCCATCCTCCTGACGATGGCCGATCGGCGCGCAGAAATGTACGCCGTCCACGGCGCTGATGGTCAACAAGGTAATTTCAAAATCAAATCTTACCAGCCCTTCGACGATCACCCGGCCGCCGCCGGCGCGGCCGCCCTGTTGGGCGTAATCCCAGGCGCTTTGCAGTTGCTCAGGCGTGCGGATCAGGCTTTGTCCTTTGCCGGAAGAACTCATCACCGGTTTGACGATGCACGGGTAGCCGATGTGCTCGACCGCCTGCCGGAAAGTCGCCTTGCTGTCGGCAAAGCGGTAGCTGGAGGTGGGCAGGCCAAGCTCTTCCGCCGCCAGGCGGCGGATGCCTTCACGGTTCATGGTCAGGCGCGTGGCTTCGGCGCAGGGCACCACGCGGTGGCCCTGGCGTTCAAGCTCGACCAGCATGGCGGTGGCGATCGCTTCGATTTCGGGAACGATATAGTCCGGCCGCTCTTGTTCGATAACGGCTTTCAGCGCGTCACCGTCCAGCATATTGATGACGTGGCTGCGGTGCGCCACGTGCATGGCGGGGGCGTCGGGATAGCGATCGACGGCGATCACTTCCAGGCCGAGGCGCTGGCATTCAATGGCGACTTCTTTGCCCAGCTCCCCGGAGCCGAGCAACATAACGCGGGTGGCGGAAGGGCGCAGGGCGGTTCCAATCGTTAACATAGTTTCGTACCTGGATCGGTGAAAGTAAGCGGATTGATGATCGGCGGGCAGTATATACGAAAACGATTGCGTGCGCAGCCGCTGCGCTAAGTTTGTTGCTAACTTGCTGTTTTTATAACAAGCAGAAATATTTGCCCTGCATGGGCGATTATGCGTTAATAACCGACGACGAAAGAAGACCTACATATAGCATGGTTTTCGCGTCTCGTGCCGTCAAGGCAGGTTTATCAAGTAAAGGAAACACAAATGAGCAAGATCACTGGTCACGTTAAATGGTTCAACGAAAGCAAAGGTTTCGGCTTCATCACGCCTGCCGACGGTTCTAAAGACGTTTTCGTTCATTTTTCCGCTATCGTTAGCGATGGTTTCAAGACCCTGGCTGAAGGCCAGCAGGTTGAGTTCTCCATCCAGGACAGCCAACGTGGCCCTGCCGCAGCCAACGTCGTCGCCATTTAACGACGGAGCCGCCAAGAAACCCGCCGCCGGCGGGTTTTTTTATGCCCGCTGCCCGTAACGCCGCCCATCTCTGTTATCATTTGCCGCTGATTCGGCGCCAACCTGCGGGCGCGCCGCCATTCCATTCGTCATATAAGAGTTATCGCCGTGAGCACAGTTTCTTTTTCTTCCCTGCCGCTGCCAGCCGAACAGTTGGCCAACCTCAACGAACTGGGGTACGCCAAAATGACGCCGGTGCAGGCCGCCGCGTTGCCCGCCATTCTGCAAGGGCGGGACGTGCGCGCCAAGGCGAAAACCGGCAGCGGCAAAACGGCGGCGTTCGGCATTGGTCTGCTGAATAATATCGTCGTCGCTCAGGTCGCCACGCAGGCGCTGGTGCTCTGCCCCACCCGCGAATTGGCCGATCAGGTGAGCAAAGAGTTGCGTCGCCTGGCGCGTTTCACGCAAAACATCAAAATCCTGACGCTGTGCGGTGGCCAACCGATGGGGCCGCAGCTCGATTCGCTGGTGCACGCGCCGCACATCGTGGTGGGGACGCCGGGGCGCATTCAGGAGCACCTGCGCAAGAAAACGCTGCTGCTGGACGAACTGAAGGTGCTGGTGCTGGATGAGGCCGACCGCATGCTGGACATGGGCTTCGCCGACGATATCGACGATGTGATCAGCTACACGCCGCCGCAGCGTCAGACGCTGCTGTTTTCCGCCACCTATCCGGCGGGTATCGAATGCATCAGCGAACGCGTTCAGCGCCAGCCGCTGAGCGTCGAAGTGGGCGATGACGAAGCGCAGACCGCCATCGAACAACGCTTCTATGAGACCACGCGCGATCAGCGCCCGGCGCTGCTGGTGTCGGCCATTCGTTATCATCAACCTGCGTCCTGCGTGGTGTTCTGCAATACCAAACGCGATTGTCAGACGGTGTTTGAGGCCCTGGAGGCCCGCGGCATCAGCGCATTGGCGCTGCATGGCGATCTGGAGCAGCGCGATCGCGACCAGGTGTTGGTGCGCTTCGCCAACCGCAGTTGCCGGGTGCTGGTGGCGACCGACGTCGCCGCTCGCGGGCTGGACATCAAAGAGCTGGAGCTGGTGGTTAACTACGAACTGGCGTTCGATCCCGAAGTGCACGTGCACCGTATTGGCCGTACCGGCCGTGCCGGCATGAGCGGGCTGGCGATCAGCCTGTGCACGCCGCAGGAAATGGCGCGGGCGCATGCGATTGAAGACTACCTGCAGATGACCGTCGATTGGGCGCCGGTGTCCGAGCTGAGCGGGGCCGCCAACGGCTCGCTGGAGGCGGAGATGGTGACGCTGTGCATCGACGGCGGCCGCAAGGCGAAGATCCGCCCCGGCGATATCCTCGGCGCGCTGACCGGCGATGCCGGGCTGACGGCGGCGGAAGTGGGCAAGATCGACATGTTCCCGGTGCATGCCTACGTCGCGATCCGTAAAGCCAGCGCGCGCAAGGCGCTGCAACAGCTGCAACAGGGCAAAATCAAAGGCAAGAGCTGCAAGGTGCGGCTGCTGAAATAAGCCGAAGGCGGGCGGCGGTTTGCCTTCCCGCCGCCATTCATTTATGCTGTATGTATTTACAGTTGTTTGAGCATTTGAGGACGCACGCATGGCGGTTGAAGTTAAATATGTGGTGGTGAGAAACGGTGAGGAAAAAATGACTTTCGCGAGCAAGAAAGAAGCCGACGCCTACGACAAAATGCTGGATTTGGCGGATAACCTCGGAGAGTGGTTGCAACAGGCGCCGCTGAAGCTGGACGACGAACAGCGCGAAGGGCTGAGCTTCTTCCTGGCGGAGAATAAGGATGCGCTGGGGCTGATCCTGCGCGGCGCATCACCGGCGGAAACCGGCAAAAAACCGACGGAAGCGAAAGCGAAAAAAACGGTCTCTAACTCAAAAGAGGGATCTGCGTCAGAAAAGCAAGCGGCATAATGGCTTATGTTGCGGTGTTGTGATGAAAAAGGATCTAAAATGAGCCGTGAAATAACTTTCTTCAGCCGCTTTGAGCAAGACATTCTGGCGGGGCGCAAAACCATCACCATTCGGGATGCCAGTGAGTCGCACTTCGAACCGGGCGAGGTATTGCGCGTAAGCCGCAATGAAGACGGCGTATTTTTCTGCTTTATCGAAGTGCTGTCGGTAACGCCGGTGCGCCTGGATGCGCTGACCGAACGCCATGCACAGCAGGAGAACATGTCGCTCGGCGAACTGAAGCAGGTGATCAAGGAAATCTATCCGGGCCTGGATGCGCTGTTTGTCATCGAGTTCGTCAAACGGTAACTCTTTGCCGAAACCCTGTTGTGAGCCAGGGATGGGCGCCCGGATAGCGCTAATCACAACGGGAGGACATATGAAAAAAACGGGTTTGGCTATCGCCTTGTTGGCCATGATGGGAGCATCGACTGCGGTGTGGGCGCAGGATCAAGAGCAACGCACCGCCAAGGTGGGGCAGTGTGCCGGTCTGCAGCCGGCGGATATCGCCGCCCAGGTCAAGCGTGATTTCTTGCAGAATCGCATTACGCGCTGGGAGGCGGACAAAAAACTGCTGGGCACCGCTACCCCGATCGCCTGGGTCAGCCCGGATGCCATCACCGGCAAGGAGCAGGTATGGCAGGTGCCGCTGACGGTGCGTGGCACCAAAGTGGATAAAACCTACAACGTGACGCTCAACTGCAACACCGGCGAGATCGCCTACAGCGCGCCGCAGTAATCGTTTTCCGCAATAAAAAGCCCGCCTGGCGGCGGGCTTGATGCATCAAGACGCGGTCAGTCGCTAAACGGTATCACCAACTCACCCGGTTTCACTTCCAATCCCTTCGCCAGTTTTTTCGCCAGCGCTTCGGTTTTGCTGTTGTCAGGATTCAGCACATAAGCCGGCTTTTGGTCGAAATAAGACTTCAGCGACTGGTTCAGATATGGCGTCAGCGCTTTCATCACCGTCTGCATTTTTTCCGGCTGCACGCTGTAATCGGTCAGTTCCATGTCTTTCAGATAAATGGCGCCCTGTGCACGGTCGTACACCGGCTGCGCTTTCAGCGTCAGTTTCAGATCCGCCGCCTGCGGGCCGAGAATCGACGTGATGTTGACCTTGGCGTCGCCGGAAAGGGTGACTTTACCCGGCTCGCTGCGGCCGATCTGGCTTTGCAGCTGCGTCAGCACGATGTTGGCGTCCACCAGGCCGGGCACGCCGATCTGCTTCTGATAGTCGTTGTGTTTTTGCAGGTAATCATTCACTTCCTGCTCGCTCAGAGTGTACTGGGTCAGTTGATTGCAACCGGCCAATACGCCGGCGAACAGCAGGGCGGCTGCGCCCATCAGGATCTTCTTCATTAATGCCTCATTGCGACTGCTGGCGAAAAGTGCTGCAGATAATTGATTAATCATTATAAACGTTCCACCTGCGCGTGAAAACGGCAGAAGGCGATGTGCAGAGGATAGTGCGCGCAAAAGCGGGCGACACCTATCGGATAACGCCGAAAGCGTCAGCGCCGCAATCGCAGCGCCAAGAGCACCACGCCGGCCAGGCAGGCTGCGCCCCCCAACAGCGGGAACAGCGGAATGCCCCACAGCCGCAGCGACGAATGCATCAGATAAGGCGCCAGCCCCAGGGCAAAAGCGGCGGTGACGATGGCGATAGCCAGGGTAACGGCGGCGCGTTCCAGCGCTTTGCTCAACTGGCCAAGATTACTGACGTTGATATCGGCATTGAGCCGCCCGCGTTTTAGGCGGCGAACCAATAGCCGCAGGGTTTGCGGCAGCTCCTCTCCGGCGTCGAGCGCTTCCCCGCCCAGGGCCAACAACCGCTGGCGCACGGCAGCGGGTGCATAGCGTTGCAGCACGGTTTGTTGCAGCATCGGTTTGAGCGTGGCCACGATGTCAAAGGCCGGATCCAATCGGTGCAGCACGCCGTCGGCGGTGATTAACGCCTTGAACAGCAGCACCAGATCGGGCGGCAGCGCCAGCTGGTGTTCACGCGCCATCACCAGCAGATCGGTCAGGGCCTTGCCCAAGGTCAGGGTGGCGGCGGCCTGTTTGTCGAGGAAGTTTTGCGCCGCCAGCTCCAGATCCATCAGATCCAGCGGTTCGCTGTCCGACCAGGCGATCAGCGTGTTGACGATGCCTTCGGACTGACGATCGGCGATGGCCTGCAGCAGCAGGAGCAACTGATTGCGTCGCCGCTCGGACAGCTGGCCCACCATGCCGAAGTCGATAAAGCCGACGCGGTCACCGCTCAGCGCCATGACGTTGCCGGGGTGGGGATCGGCGTGATACAGCCGATGCTCCAGTACCATGCTCATAAAGGCGCGGGCGCCGCGTTGCGCCAGCAGTGGGCCGTCAAAGCCCGCTGCCGCCAGCTGCTGAGGGTTTTCCGGCGCGGTGCCGGGCAAGTATTCCTGCACTAACAGGCGCGGGGAAGACCATTGCCAATAGATTTTCGGCACGACGACGTCAGGTTGACGCGCAAACATCCCGGCGACGCGGTCGCAGTTATGCCCTTCGTGGGTCAAATCCAGTTCATGATTGAGCGCCGTCGCCAGCGCTCTGACCATCTGCCGCGGCCGATAGCGCGCCAGCGCGGGGCTCTGCTGCTCCACGGTTTCCGCCAGCGAGGCCAGCAGCCGCAGATCGGCGTGGATGGTTTTCGCCAGGCCGGGCCGCAGCACTTTGACCACGACCTGTTCGCCGCTGTGCAGGCGTGCGCGGTAGATTTGCGCCATCGACGCCGCCGCCAGCGGCGTACGATCGAATTCGGCGAACAGCCGCTCGGGTTCGCCGCCCAGGTCGGCAACGATCTGCGGCGCCAGCGTTTCCCATGGCAACACCGCTGCCTGGCTGTGCAGACGATCCAGTTCGTCGGTCCAGGCCGGATCCAGCAGGTCGGAACGCGTGGCCAGGATCTGACCGAATTTGACGAAGGTAGGGCCCAGTGCCTCGAGCGCTTCGCGCAGCCGCTCAGGCAGGGTTTGTGCGTCCTGTTGGGCGGATTCAGCGCGGGCGCCGCGCAGCAAAGCCCCCAGGCCCAGCAGACGCAGAACGTCTTGCAGGCCATAACGAATCAGAACGGAGGTAATTTCCTTCAGCCGCGCCCGATCGCGAGCGGTGGCGAGCACCATTTTCAACATCAGTACGCCATATCCTTATTTGTCATTCTTGAACGTTATTGTTCCATATCCAGCAGCAACGGCACCTCGCTGCGCTGCGCCATGCGGTTGCGGTAGGCTTCCACGTTATCCGGCAGCGCAACGCCGGCGACGATCGACAATGAGCGCAGCAGCGGGAACAGGTGGATATCGTCCTCGGACAGTTCGCCGTTCACCGCGTCGGCGGAGGCGATCAGCGGCGACAGCGTTTGCAGGTCGGCTTCCAACTGGGCGATCAGATCGGCACTGTTGGCGAGATGCTCGGCAAAATCGCCGATAGACGCCTGCTTTTTATCGATAAAGTAACGGCGGGCGCTGTCGGTGGCAAACTCTTCGAAATCGGCATGCGCAATTCGCGGCAACAGCAATTTTGCGCTGTAACCGCCGACCCGCTGCAGCCACTCGGCAATGGCCGGGTTGGTGCGGCCGGTCAGCACCGGTTTGTCGTCAAGGTTGTCGACATAGCGCACGATATCCAGGCTTTCCGGCATCGCATCGCCGTTGTCTTTGACCAGGATAGGCACCATTTTTTGGCCGATCAGGTTGAACGGGGTCGTCTCATCGTCGTTGAGCAATGTGACCAAGCGAATCGGCAGACGTTTCAGGCCAAAAATCATGCGGGCTTTCACGCAGAATGGGCAATGATCGTAAATGAACAGTTTCATGCTTGCTCCGGGTTGTCAGGTTTTAACAGCAATAGTTACCACAGCTTATCGAGGCTGTCTTGACGTGCGTGTGTTGGATGGTGCGTTATTGCGATATTGCCCGCGCGCCAGCGCGGGCTAGGAGGCGTTATTTCTTGGCCGGTACTGAGTTGAGCACATCGATCAGGTGATTGCGAGCTTCTTCGAGGTCGATTCTGTCACGTTCGTTGGTGGCGGTGACGACCTGCAGCTGTTTGATAATATCGTTTTTCAGGCCGGCGTCGCTGGCGAGGATATGGGCCAGTGCCTTTTCCACCAAGGTGGAACGCGCATAAATCATGCGCAAGTTCAGTATCATATGTTCGAGTAGTTGCGGTAATTTTGCTTCTTCGCTCATGCCGACGGGCTCCTGTGGGTGTTTTTACTAACAGGATAGCAGCTGTTGCCGATTCGGCCGGATTTCTATGGCGTCAACCGCGGTGCAGCATCATCGACGCGCTGCGCCGCGGGCTGAACTGCCAGTACAGCGCCAGCAGCGTAGCGAAGCCCACTGCCCCCAGCAGCAACCAGGGTAGCTCCGGCATGTTCATCGTCCGCCCGGTATCGTACATCCAACCGCCGCCGGTATAACCCAACGCGCCGCCCAGCGCCAGGCCCAGGCGGCTAAAGCCCATATAGCTGCCGCGCGCACGCGGATCGGCCAGCGAAGCGCTCAGCGTTTCGCGCGCCGGTTCGGCGATGATCGATCCCAGATAGAAGCAACAGATCAGCGTGAACACGCCCTGCAAACTGGTGGCGAGACCGATCGGCAGCAGGCTGAGCGTCATCAGCAACAGACCCGCCATCAGGCGCTGCTCAAGCCGGAAGTGTTTTTCTCCCCAACGCGCCAGCGGATAGAGCAGCGATAGCGACAGCGCTGCTTCAATCGCATACATCCATTTCACCGCCGCCGGTGAACCGGCGATTTCGTTGACCACGATCGGCATCATCAGCATCACCTGTACCGCTAACATGTAATAACCGGTCAGCGTCAGGACATAGGTGAGGAAACGGCGATCGCGCAGGACCCGCAGCATGCCTTCCTTCATCGGTATACGCACGGTAGAGATGCGGTAAGCCGGCAGTAGCCAGGCGTTCCAGCCGGCGGCCAGCACGAAGATCGCCGCCCCGACCCAGCAGACAAAGTGGAAATCGTACTGCAGCAGCCAACTGCCGATCAGCGCGCCGACCACCGCTCCGGCGCTGTCCTGCATCATCAGCAGCGAGAAAAAACGGCCGCGCTCGTGCGGACGGGTCAGTTTGATCACCAAAGCGGTGCGCGGCGGATCGAATAACGTGCCGCCGAGGGCGGACAGGGCACAAGAGAACCACAGGATCCAGGGTTCATCGGCCATCGCCATGGTGGCGAAACCGGCGGCGCGCAGCAACATGCCGGTGACGATCATCGGCTTGGCGCCGAAGCGATCGGCGATGGCGCCGCCAAAGATGCCGAGCCCTTGTTGCAACAGCTGGCGCAAACCCAGTGCGATGCCGACGATCAGCGCCGCCCATCCTAATTGATCGACAAAGCGGATCGAAATAAGCGGAAAAACGACAAAGAAGCCTAAAACCACCAGCAGATTATCGAGCAACAGAAAATATTTACCCAAGCTGCGCGCTTGCGACACCAGAGACATGCTTCACCATGAGCAATTAAAGAAAGAGGGGGGAACAACGCTTCCATTCTCTACCCAATTCCCGTACGGCGACAGGGGATGCATAGATAATATTTTTTTATCGTCAAGGTGTTACCTGAGCAGCAAAATTGGCGGAAAAACGCCGTAAAACGCGTATTCGGCGATTTACTGAGCGGCCGGTATTTTACCTCGGGGGCGGGCTACGGTTATATTGAATGCAGGGAAGTGCAGTTCTGCGGTGCTATTGGCAAAATAAAACCATGGCAAAAGATCGGCACAGGATAATGATCCGCTCGGCTTCCTAATAAATACTTCTTATCGAACCGTTTTGACTGCGGGGGAAATGATGTTCGGCTATCGCTCTGCATCGCCAAAAGTACGTCTTACAACCGACCGGATGGTGGTCCGTTTAGTGCATGAACGGGATGCCTATCGCCTGGCGGATTATTATGCCGAGAACCGAGCCTTTCTCAAACCCTGGGAGCCGGTGCGCGACGAAAGCCACTGTTATCCTTCCGGCTGGCAGGCGCGTCTGGGCATGATCACCGAAATGCAAAAGCAGGGCAACGCCTACTATTTTATCCTGCTCGATCCAGAAGAGCAGGAAGTGCGCGGCGTGGCGAACTTCAGCAACGTGCTGCGCGGTTCGTTTCATGCCTGTTTCCTCGGCTATTCGCTGGGGGAAAAGTGGCAGGGGCAAGGGCTGATGTTCGAAGCCTTGCAGTCCGCCATCCGCTATATGCTGCGCCAACAGCGCATGCACCGCATCATGGCCAACTATATGCCACACAACCAGCGCAGCGGCGCATTGCTGACGCGTCTGGGATTCGAACGCGAAGGTTACGCCAAGGATTACCTGCTGATCGACGGCCAGTGGCAAGACCACGTTTTGACGGCATACACCAATAAAGAGTGGCTCCCCCCACGTTGAGGCCAAACGATGAAATATGAATTGAACGCCAGAGAGGCTCGGGTTATCGGCTGCCTGTTGGAAAAACAGGTCACGACACCGGATCAATACCCGCTTTCGCTGAATGCCATTACGCTGGCATGCAACCAAAAAACCAACCGCGAACCGGTGATGGACCTGAGCGAAAGCGAAGTGCAGCAACTGCTCGATCTGTTGCTGCGCAAACATTTCCTGCGCACCCTCAGCGGGTTCGGCAATCGGGTGGTGAAGTACGAACAGCGGTTTTGCAACTCCGAGTTCGGCCAGCTGAAACTCTCGCCTGCCGAACTGGCGGTGATCGCCACCTTGCTGTTGCGCGGCGCGCAAACGCCGGGCGAGTTGCGCACCCGCACCAATCGGATGCACGAGTTCAGCGATGTCAGCGAGGTCGAACAGGTGCTGCAGCAACTGGCCACGCGCGAAGATGGCCCGTTCGTGGTGCGCCTGGCGCGTGAGCCGGGCAAGCGCGAAAGCCGGTTCATGCATCTGTTCAGCGGCCAGATTGATGAAGCGCCGCCGGCGGCGTTCGACGCTGAGGACGACGGCGAACTGAGCGCCAGAGTCAGCGCATTGGAAAGCGAAGTGGCGGAGCTGAAACGGCAGTTGCAACAGCTGTTGACGAGGGATGCGAATGACTAAATTGCGTGTAGGCGTGGTGGGGTTGGGCAGTATCGCGCAGAAGGCGTATCTGCCAATCCTCGGCCAGGCGGCGGATTGGACGCTGGTGGGCGGTTTTTCGCCCAATCAGCAAAAAGCCCAGCCGCTGTGCGACAGCTACCGTATGGCCTGTTTCTCCCGTCTGGACAGCCTGGCCGAACAGTGCGATGCGGTCTTTGTTCACAGCAGCACCGCCAGCCATTTTTCGGTGATAGGCGAGCTGCTGAACCGCGGCGTGCACGTTTACGTCGATAAACCGCTGGCGGAGACGCTGGAGCAGGGCGAGCAGCTGCTTGAGCAGGCCGAGCGGCGAGGCAAAACGCTGATGGTGGGGTTCAACCGCCGTTTCGCGCCGCTTTACCGGCAGCTCAAACAGCGAATGAATCAGCCGGCCTCTATTCGCATGGATAAACATCGGGCGGACAGCGTCGGCCCGCACGATCTGCGTTTTACCCTGTTGGATGATTACCTGCACGTGGTGGACACTGCGCTGTGGCTGGCGGGCGGGCGGGAGCAACTGCTGAGCGGCAGCCTGCGCGCCAACGCCGCCGGTGAAATGCTGTACGCCGAGCATCACTTCGCCTGCGGCGACACGCATGTGACGACCAGTATGCATCGCCGCGGCGGCAGCCAGCGCGAAAGCGTGCAGGCGGTGACCGACGGCGCGCTGTATCAGTTGACCGATATGCGCCACTGGCTGCGTGAAGATGCGCAGGGCGAGTTGGAGCAGCCGGTGCCGGGCTGGCAAAGCACGCTGGTGCAACGCGGCTTCGACGGGGCGGTGCGGCATTTCCTTGATGCCGTCGCCAATCAGAGCGCGCCGGAAACCGGCGGCGAACAGGCGCTGGCCGCCCAGCGGGTGGTCGAGCGTTTGCTGCGGGATAACTCTATGTAACATATGGCGGTAGCTATTCTTTTCCGGATGCGTAAACTGAGCCGATTGTTTCACTGACGCCTGCTGTTGCAGGCGTTGATATTTACGGTACCTATCAGACAACCACATGAACCTACTCAAATCCTTGGCTGCCGTCAGCTCGATGACGATGTTTTCGCGGGTGTTGGGCTTTGCCCGCGATGCGATCGTCGCGCGCGTGTTCGGGGCCGGCATGGCAACGGACGCCTTTTTCGTGGCGTTCAAACTCCCGAATCTGTTACGCCGTATCTTTGCCGAAGGGGCGTTTTCGCAGGCCTTCGTGCCGATCCTGGCCGAATACAAGAGCCAGCAGGGTGAAGAGGCGACGCGCACTTTTATTGCCTATGTCTCCGGGCTGCTGACGCTGGTGCTGGCGGTGGTGACGGTGCTGGGGATGCTGGCCGCGCCCTGGGTTATTTACATTACTGCGCCGGGCTTTACCGATACGCCCGACAAGTTTGCCCTGACGTCGGCGCTGCTGCGCATCACCTTCCCCTATATTTTGTTGATCTCACTGGCGTCGCTGGTGGGGGCGATCCTCAATACCTGGAACCGCTTCTCGATCCCGGCTTTTGCGCCAACGCTGCTTAACGTCAGCATGATCGGTTTCGCGCTGTTCGCCGCCCCGTATTTCAACCCGCCGGTGCTGGCGCTGGCCTGGGCGGTGGTGGTGGGCGGCGTGCTGCAGCTGGGTTATCAGCTGCCGCATCTGCGCAAGATAGGCATGCTGGTGCTGCCGCGCCTCAAGCTGGGCGATGCCGGGGTCTGGCGAGTGATGCGCCAGATGGGGCCGGCGATCCTCGGGGTGTCGGTCAGCCAAATCTCGCTGATCATCAACACCATTTTCGCTTCGTTCCTGGTGTCCGGCTCGGTGTCCTGGATGTACTACGCCGACCGCCTGATGGAGTTTCCCTCCGGCGTGCTGGGCGTGGCGCTGGGCACCATCCTGCTGCCGTCGCTGGCCAAAAGCTTCTCGAGCGGCAACCACGACGAGTATTCGCGCCTGATGGATTGGGGGCTGCGTCTGTGCTTCCTGCTGGCGTTGCCGAGCGCCATCGCGCTCGGCATTTTGGCCAAGCCATTGACCGTTTCTCTGTTCCAGTACGGCAAGTTCAGCGCCTTTGACGCGGCGATGACGCAACGCGCGCTGGTGGCTTACTCGGTTGGGCTGATGGGGTTGATCGTGGTTAAAGTGCTGGCGCCGGGCTTCTATTCGCGGCAGGACATTAAAACGCCGGTCAAGATCGCCATCATCACGCTGATTATGACGCAGGTGATGAACCTGGCGTTTATTGGCCCGCTGAAGCATGCCGGCCTGGCGCTGTCGATCGGTTTGGCGGCCTGCCTGAACGCCTCGCTGCTGTATTGGCAGCTGCGCAAGCAGAAGATCTTCCAGCCGCAGCCGGGTTGGGCGCTGTTCCTCACCAAGCTGGTGATCGCCGTGCTGGTGATGTCGGCGGTGCTGATTGGCGTGATGTGGCTGATGCCGGCCTGGGATCAGGGCAATATGCTGGAACGTTTGCTGCGTTTGGCTGCGGTGGTGGTGGCCGGTGTGGTGGCCTACTTTGGCGTGCTGGTAGGGTTGGGCTTCCGCCCGCGCGACTTTGCGCGCCGCGCCGCCTGAGCCGAAAGCAAGAACAAAAAAAGGTCGCCCAGGCGACCTTTTTGCTTTCCGCGCGGTGCGGTTTACATGCGTTCGACGGTTTCGATGCCCAGCGTATCCAGACCGGTTTTCAGCGTTTTCGAGGTCAGCAGCGCCAGCTTCAGGCGGCTCTGACGCGCTTCTTCGCTGTCGGCGTTCAGGATCTGGCAGTGCTCGTAGAAACCGGAGAACAGGCCGGCCAGATCGTACAGGTAGCTGCACATGACGTGAGGCGTGCCTTCACGCGCGACGGTGGTGAGCACCTCTTCGAACTGCAGCAGGCGGGTAGCCAGCGCAATTTCACGCTCTTCGGTCAGCGTCAGCGGCAGCGTCAGGCTGCTTTCGTCGATCCCGGCGCGCTTGAATACCGATGCCACGCGGGTATAGGCGTATTGCATATAAGGCGCGGTATTGCCTTCGAAGGCCAGCATGTTATCCCAGTCGAAGACATAGTCGGTGGTGCGGCTTTTCGACAGATCGGCGTATTTCACCGCGCCGATGCCGACCACGCGAGCCACGGTCTTCATTTCGTCTTGCGGCATGTCCGGGTTTTTGCCGGCGATCAGCTGTTCGGCGCGTTCGATGGCCTCATCCAGCAGATCGGAGAGCTTCACCGTACCGCCCGAGCGGGTTTTGAACGGCTTGCCGTCTTTGCCCAGCATCATGCCGAACATGTGGTGTTCCAGCGAGACGGACTCCGGCACGTAACCGGCCTTGCGCACGATGGTCCAGGCCTGCATCAGGTGCTGATGCTGACGGGAGTCGATGTAATACAGCACGCGATTGGCGCCCAGGGTTTCGTAGCGGTACTTGGCGCAGGCGATATCGGTGGTGGTGTAGAGATAGCCGCCATCCTTTTTCTGGATGATGACGCCCATCGGATCGCCGTCCTTGTTCTGGTATTCGTCGAGGAACACCACGGTGGCGCCTTCGCTTTCCACCGCCAGCCCTTTGGCTTTCAGATCGGCGACGATGCCCGGCAGCATCGCGTTATACAGGCTTTCGCCCATCACGTCGTCTTCGGTCAGCGTGACGTTCAGGCGGTTATAAGTCAGCTGGTTTTGCGCCATGGTGATGTCGACCAGCTTGCGCCACATTTTCAGGCAGTACTGATCGCCGCCCTGCAGCTTGACGACGTAAGCGCGCGCGCGCTCGGCGAACTCGGCGTCTTCGTCGTAATGCTTCTTGGCTTCGCGATAGAACTGTTCCAAATCGGACAGGCCCATATCGCTGGCGTTTTCGTTCTGCATTTTTTCCAGGTAGGCAATCAGCATGCCGAACTGGGTGCCCCAGTCGCCGACGTGGTTGGCGCGGATCACTTTATGGCCCAGAAACTCCTGGGTACGCGCCGCGGCGTCGCCGATGATGGTGGAGCGCAGATGGCCGACGTGCATCTCTTTCGCCACGTTCGGCGCGGAGTAGTCGATAACGATGGTTTGCGGCTCAACCGGCGCAATGCCCAGTTTCGGTGCGTGCAGCACCTGGTCGGCCTGGCGGGCGACCCAGTCGCTGTTCAGGAAAATGTTGATAAAGCCGGGACCGGCGATTTCCACTTTACCGGCGACGTCGCCGAGATCCAGCAGTTGCACCACTTTTTCCGCCAGCTGTCGGGGCGGCATGCCCAGCTTTTTGGCGACGGACATCACGCCGTTGGCCTGGTAATCACCAAACTGCGCCTTGGCGGAAGGGCGGACCTGCGCTTCGCAATCGGCTGGCGCGCCAGCGGCGATCAGCGCCTGGCTGACTTTATCTGAAAGAAGAACCTGAATATTCACCGGGTTACCTTAATGACGAACGAGGGGCTGAAGCCAGCCCCTGTGGGATTCAACGGTGGCGGGCGCGATGGGCGACCGCCACAAAACAGCCTGCAATTGTAACCGATCTGACGGAGTCCGTCAGCAGTTGGCGCGGCCGCTGCGATGAAACAGTTGTTGGGTGCGGCGCGTTGATTGCCGGAAGGTGAAAAGCGGAATGAGCTGAACAGAATGTACGGAGGGGAGAGTTGCGAAGCTAGCGCTTTTTATTGCGGCGACCGGCATCCAGCGTGTTGACGCTGCGTGATTTGAAATGACGGTAGATGGCGTATACGGCGATAATTATCAACACCAAGGATATCGTCAGCAATAACATAATGATCATCTCGAATTTAAATTTCCTCCAAAGTAGCCGAGTTGTCTTGGTGAATCAATTGTCTGGGGTTAAATTAAGATAATCCTTAGCTTTTAATCAATTAATGCGTTTTATTTTCTTTTTTTACAATGGGTTGTGATTGCGGATTTGTGCGACATTGATAAGTGAGTCGTTTTGATTAAACCCAGCGATTCAATCGGCTTGACCAATGGCCTGCAGAGGATTTTGTGCAAAATAACTTAAATCATAGCGTCATAAAGAAAAGGTATAATGTCTTGCGAAAAATCTTATTTTTTATTTTTCCGTTGATTTAATAAGCTGTCACCTTAATAAAAATCCGGCTTTTATTCTCCCTGTTCGCAACCAAAAATCATGTTGAACTGCCGCCGAAAAACCTCGCAATGCTGGCGAGCGCTGTCGCCACCGTGTAAATTACGGCGTTTCACATGCGTTCCGTTGTTTTGAGGTTTCTATGAGCACCCCCTTGCAGGCCATTGCCGAGCTGGACGACCTGGTGCTTGACCTGCCGCGTTTCGAGCAGGCATTGCATCAATTTGCCGCCAAATTGCGGCTTGATCTGGCCGCGTTTACCGCCGATCACATCTCTCTGCGCTGTCATCAGAATGCCACTGCCGAACGCTGGCGCCAGGGGCTGATGCAGTGTGGGACACTGCTGTCCGAGTCGATGATCAACGGGCGACCTATCTGTCTGTTCGATTTGTCGCAGCCGCTGGCCGTGGGGCCGTGGCAGATAGACTGCGTCGAGCTGCCGTATCCCGGGGAGAAACGCTATCTGCACGAAGGTTGGGAACACGTCGAATTAGTGCTCAGTGGCGATCCGCAGACGCTGCACGCCCGGGCGTTGAGCCACCTTGCCGATGAAGCGCTGCTGGCGCCGGGGATCAAACTGAAGCAAAGCTCGCCAAAAGGCGAGGGCGAACGACTACCGAACCCGACGCTGGCCATCACCGACGGAACGGTGACGATAAAGTTTCATCCTTATTCCATTCGAGATATCGTCGCCAGCGAACAAGGTTAGCCGGGCAGTGCCGCACAGGCTCGCGCCATGCGATCGAGCGCTTCATCGAGCAGGGCCCACCGGCAACCAAAGTTAAGCCGCACAAAGCGCCGATCGCCGAAATCCAAACCGGCGCTTAATCCTACGCCCGCGCGTTCGAAGAACTGATGCGGGTTGTCCACCGGTAAAGCGCTGCAATCTATCCACGCCAGGTAGGTGGCTTCGATTGGCAAAACCGTCAACCCCGGCATGGCGTTGATGCGCTCGATCAGCCGATCGCGATTGGCACGTAGATAAATCAGCTGCTCGTCCAGCCAGGGCTGCCCGTATTGATAAGCCGCCTGCGCTGCCACCAGCGCCAGCAGATTGACCTCCGGCACGATGCCGCTGCGCGCGCGTTTCAGCCTTTGTCGCAGCGCTTCGTTGGGAACGATCGCCAGTGAAGCGCCCAGCCCGGCAAGATTAAACGTTTTTGACGGCGACATCAGCGTCACGCTGCGTTGGGCCGCATCGTCATTCAGGGTAGCGAAAGGGGTATGCCGCACGCCGGGTTCAAGCAGCAGCTCGCAGTGGATTTCATCGGAACAGACGATTAAATCGTGCTCGCGAGCGAACTGATGGTGCTGCAACAGCTCATCCCGGCGATAAACGGTGCCACCGGGATTCTGCGGGTTGCACAGCAACAGAAGCTTCTCGTTGCCGCTAAGCCGATCACGCATCGCGGGGAAGTCCAACACCCAGCGTTGGCCTACCGCCGTTAGCGGCACCGAGAGGTGCTTACGCCCGGCGAATTTGGCCGCTTTGCGGAACGGCGGATAAATGGGCGAGGGGGCCAGCGTGCTCTGGTGTTCTTCGGTGCAGGCTCGCACGCACAGGTTCAGGCCGCACACCAGCCCAGGCAGGAAAATGATCCATTCAGGCTTGATGTGCCAGCCGTAGCGCTCTACCATGCGGCGGGTAAAAACCTCAATAAGATCAGGGGATGGGTGAGTGTAGCCGAATACGCCGTGCGCCACGCGACGCTGCAAGGCTTCGATCACCGCCGGCGGTGAGGTGAAATCGCTGTCGGCGACCCAAAGCGGAATGATGTCGCGGTCGCGATATTTATCCCACTTAACGCTGTCACTGTGACTGCGGTCTACCCATTGATCAAAATTGAATGCCATAGTTACAACCCTGAGCCGGTTTATGCCTAAGCATGAGCCTACGTGAGAAATGAAGAAATGAACAATTGCCGCCGTATGTTGGCCGTTATCTGGGGGTGACAATGATAAAACTGGAAGTTTGTTGCTTTAGCGTCGACTGCGCGCTGACGGCCGAACGGGCAGGCGCCGATCGTATCGAGTTGTGCGCCAGCCAGAGCGAGGGGGGATTGACGCCGAGTTATGGCACGCTGCGTCTGGCGCGCGAGCGGGTGGCGATCCCGGTGCATCCGATCGTTCGTCCTCGCGGTGGCGATTTCTGCTACGGCGCGGTGGATTTCGAGGTGATCAAACAGGATCTCCGCCAGATCCGCGAGATGGGGTTCCCCGGCGTAGTGGTCGGCATGCTGGACGAAGAAGGGCACATCGATCTGCCGCGCATGCGCGAAGTGATGAAGCTGTGCGAGGGCATGGCGGTGACGTTCCATCGCGCGTTCGACATGTGCCAAAACCCGATGGTGGCGTTGGAACAACTGACCGAGCTGGGCGTAGCGCGCATTCTAACCTCCGGCCAACAGCAGAGCGCCGAACTGGGCCTGCCGCTGCTGCGAGATTTGCGCCAGGCCAGTCACGGCCCGGTGATCATGGCGGGTGCCGGTGTGCGCCTCAGCAATCTGCACAAGTTTGTCGACATCGGTCTGCATGAACTGCACAGCTCTTCCGGCCATCTGGTACCGTCGACCATGCGTTACCGCAAGGCGGGCGTCACCATGTGCTCCGATAACGAGTTTGACGAATTTAGCCATTATTGCGTGGATGGCGAAATGGTGGAGGCGATGAAAAACGCGCTGGCCTTGGTTGATCCCCTGGCGCAAAGCGCATAAACACGCAGCTAACCGCGTTTGAAAACCGGTTTCCGGGCCGTAAGACCCCTTTGCGTGTCACTGAGCCCTCGGCGATCGCGCAAGTACCAGGCCCCGGCGTTTTGCCGGGGCTTTTTTTATGTCTTGCGAAGACGCAGTGCCCGTTTCACGCTGTTTCTCTGTCGCACTGCCCCCCATCTCTTCTTGCGCTCATCATGCCCTGCTGATAAGTTTGTGAGTTAAAATCCTTTAAATATCATAATATTAAATGATTTTTTGGTATGCATTTTCGTGGTGAATGATTTGCGCTCTGCCGCTCATCGCCACGTCTGCATTTTCATACCCGTTCATCTCCGGCCTATGGTCGGAACATCACAGCATTAATGAGGAGAGCCGTCGATGCAGCCGCGGAGCGCGTTGGCGGCGGACTTAACAAGGAGATAACGATAATGACCCGAACGGCACACTGTTTGACCGCTGCGCTTTTGCTGACCTTGACCCTGAGCGGCTGTCAGACCGCCAAGCGGCCTGTTTCTGCATTAAGTAAGCCGCCCAGTGCAGAAGACATTGCGGAACAAGACAAGCGGCAGCGTGAAGCCGAGCGTATACAGCAGTGCCAGCGCGAGTTGGATGCCATGCGCGGCATGGATAACGAAAAATACCAAAAATTCAAACGCGAATTCGATACCTTGATGGGCGGCGCCGCGCAGTATGCCGGGGTGCGCCAGCGGGTCAACACGGGCACGCAGGAAACCGTCGACGCCCTGTATCGTTATCGCACCAGCCGTCTGTGCGCGGACATCAGTTCTGCCATGATGACCGGCCTGGCTGAGCGCGGAGAGCGCGCCCAATGACCCCTCGTGCGAGAAAGGCGTTGCTGAGCCTGATGATACCGCTGGCGTTTGCGCCAGCGATGGCCGCAGCGGATGACGATGTGCCGGCATTACTGCAGTTCGCCGAGCGCTACCAGCGGCAGGACGCCCCGGCAGCTGACGCCGCGGTTACTCCCTCCCGGGAAACCCAAAAGCCGGCGCCCCGGCCGGTTCAACCGCGTGAAACGAGCTCGCAGCGAAAGCAACTGGCGCAGTTGCAAAAGACGCTGCGCGAGAAAGAGGCTCGATTGGAGCAACAGCAAACCGCTATTCAATCACTGCAGCAGGAGCTGACCGCGTTGCGGGTTGCGTCGTCCCTGACGGCTGCCGATAAACCGACAGCTGCTCCCGATCTGAGCGCGTTGAGCGACTTCGCCAGCGGCGTGCGACGGGCGCTGAACCTGACGCCGCAGGAGCGCAAGGCTCAGGCGCAGATCGCCGAGGCGCAGGCAGCGTTAGCGCAGGAAAAACAACAAACCGAGGAGCGCGATCGGCGTATCGCCTTGCTGGAACAACGGCTGGCGGCGTTGCCTGAACAGGCGGATAACGCCTGGCAGGAGAAACTGACGGCGGCGCAGACCGCCAACGATAAAGCGCGCCAGCGTTATGAGCAGGACAAACAAGCGGCCGCCGCTGAGCTGGCGCAACAGAAGGCGGAAGCCGCCAAGGCGACGGGAGAACTTCAGCAGCAGCTGGCACTGCGGCAGAAAGAGCTGGATGAACAACGCCAACAGGCCGAGCGGCAAGAGAAAAGCCTGAAAACGGCGCTGGAACAGCAAAAGGCCGAAGCCGCCAGGGCGACGGGCGAACTTCAGCAACAGCTGGCGCAGCTACAGGAAAAAAACAAGACGCAAACCGAGCAGGCGAAGGCATTGGCGCAGCGGCTGGCAACGGCGGTGGCGGAAAGCGAAAAATCAACGCTGCAACTGGCGAGAACGACGGAGCAGGCGAAAAAAAACGCATTGGCGCTAGCGGACGCCAACCAAACGCAGCAGGCATTGCGTGAGGAGCTGGATGGGCTGCGCTCTCGCGCCAAATGGCTGCCGGATGCGCAGGCGCTCGAGAAAAAGCCGGCGCAACAGAGCTATGCTGCCGGTGTCGCTTTGGGGCGCGATATTCAAACGATGCTTGCGGAGCGTAAAAATTGGGGCATCAATCCCGATAAAACCGTGCTGCTGGCGGGCGTGATCGATACCTTCAACGGCCATTACCAGCTAAGCGATGCGCAGTTGACCCGTGCGCTGGCGGAGTCGGAAAAAGCGGTGAACGACGCCCGGAACCAGGCTGCGAAGGTGCAAACCAGCAAGGGCGAGGCGTTCGTCACCGAGTTTAAAAAGAAAAAGGGCACGCAGAAGTCGCCTTCCGGTTTCTGGTATCGCATCGATTATGCGGGTGATGAAGCCATTAAGGAAAACGCGCGGGTGGACATCGTGGTGAAGGAAAGTTTAACCGACGGCAGCGTGATTCAGGATATGGATCGCAGTGGGAAGGTGATGTCACAGCCGCTCTCTGCCTATCCGCCGTTGTTCCGCGAGGCGATCGGCCATCTGAAAAATCATGGTTCGCTGACGATGGTGGTGCCGCCGGCGTTGGCGTACGGTGAAACGGGCTATGCGCCGCAGATCCCGCCGAACGCGACCATGGTGTATGAGCTGCGGATTGTCGATGTCAACAACGGGTAACGTCGGGCCGGCCCAGGCCGGCCCGATTAGCGAGCGCTAGGGCTTTTTGGCGGTCAGCACGGCGCGCAGAGGCGCCGGATAGCCTTCGATCGTTTTGCTGCGATCGTTCGGATCGAGGAATTCAGCCAGTGATTCGCTGGTCATCCAGCCGGTGCGGCGCTGCTCTTCGAGGCTGGTGACGCACATATCGGCGATCTTCACGTCGACGAAGCCGCACTTCTCCAACCAGCATTTCAGCGCCTCGGCGGAAGGGATGAAATACACGTTACGCATCTGAGCATAACGATCGCCCGGCACCAGCACCTGGTGGCGATCGCCTTCCACCACCAGCGTTTCCAGCACCAGTTCACCTTCAGCCACCAGCTGGTTTTTCAGCTGATACAGATGATCGAGCGGCGAGCGGCGGTGATACAGCACCCCCATCGAGAACACGGTGTCGAATGCCGCCAATTCCGGCAATTGCTCGATGCCGAGCGGCAGCAGGTGGGCGCGCTGATCGCCGCCTAATAGCTTGCGCACCGCTTCGAACTGACACAGGAACAGCTGCATCGGATCGATGCCGACGGCGAGGTGTGCGCCGGCGCCAATCATGCGCCACAGGTGATAACCGCTGCCGCAGCCGACGTCGAGAATGGTGCGGCCGGCCAGTGGAGAAATGTGCGGCAGCACGCGATCCCACTTCCAGTCGGAATGCCATTCGGTATCGATATCGATGCCATACAGCGAGAAGGGCCCTTTACGCCATGGCATCAGGGTGCGCAGCATTTTCTCGATGCCTTCAAGCTGGCCCGGCGACAGGCCCGGCTCCATCTCGGCGCGCACGCCGTGCAGCAGATCGAGACGGGTCGGGGTCAGCGTCGGCAAATGCTCGACCGAGTTGAACCACTGTTTGAATTTGCCGTGCAGCGATTCGCGTTGCCAGGCGCTCAGCTGCGCAGGCAGCGTGTCCAGCCAATGGCTGAGGGGGCTTTTGGCGATGCGTTGATAGAAATCACCGAACTCGATCATTGCGCATCCCCCGCTTTCAGGGCGATCAGCGAACCGAAGTTGAAGCATTGGAACCACACTTCGGCATGCTCGAACCCGGCCTGTTGCAGGCGCGCCTTGTGCGCTTCCACCGAGTCGGTGAGCATCACGTTTTCCAGCATGCTGCGTTTTTGGCTGATCTCCAGCTCGCTGTACCCGTTGGCGCGTTTGAAATCGTGGTGCATGTTGAACAGCAGCTCGCCGACTTCAGCGTCCTCAAAGCTGAACTTCTCCGACAGCACCAGTGCGCCGCCCGGGCGCAGGCCACGATAGATTTTCTCCAGCAGACGCAGGCGATCGGCCGGTTCGAGGAACTGCAGCGTAAAGTTCAGTACCACCATCGAGGCGTTCTCGATCTCGATGTCGCGAATGTCGGCTTCGATGACATCGACCGGCGTGTCGGCGCGGAAGGCGTCGATATGGCGGCGGCAACGTTCCACCATCGCCGGCGAATTGTCGACGGCGACGATATTGCAGCCGGGCACCTTGATATTCCGCCGCATCGACAGCGTCGCCGCACCCAGCGAGCAGCCCAGGTCATACACCCGGCTGTCGGGTTGCACAAAGCGCTCGGCCAGCATGCCGATCATCGAGATGATGTTGGAATAGCCGGGAACGGAGCGTTGGATCATGTCGGGGAACACTTCGGCGACGCGTTCGTCAAAGGTCCAGTCGCCCAGTTTGGCGATGGGGGCGGAAAAAAGGGTATCGCGGTTTGGCATAGCGGCAAATCAGTTCAGAATTCGAAGCTGCGTAGTCTAACAGAAAAGCGCAAAAAAGCGGAGCGGAAGCAGGCGGCGCGGCCGCCTGATGATAAAACGAGATCAGTGCAGGCTGAAAATCAGATCCCAGGGCAGATAGAAGATATTTGCCAGAACCATCAACAACAAAGAGATATAGGTCGCGGCCATGCCCGAACGGCGCCAGCGAACCTCGCGGTTGCGTAAACCGTAGTAATGCACCAGTCGCCCGGCCATCAGCATCAGGCCGCAAAGGTGAATCATCCAGATTTCCGCGCCGTTCATTTCCATAATCACCAGCAAGACGGCAGCAATCGGAATGTATTCAACGGCGTTGCCATGCACGCGGATGGCGGTCTGCAATTCGTAGAAACCGCCGTCGCCATAGGCTACGCGGTACTGCATCCTTAATCTGACTACGTCATAAGAGAGTTTGATCAACAACAATGCGCCGAGCACCACATAAAGCGCGCTTACCATTTTTAACTCCGTTCCCTAACCAAAACTGGCAGCCAGCATCATAGCCGTCATTGTATTCACTGTCGCGGGGAAATATTTGATGTTATTGGTCAGATTAATAGGTCAAAACAGTGCATCTTGTTCTGGCCAGTCCGGCGGCGCAGGCAAATCGGGGATCGCCAGGCGTAGCTGCTGCCAAATTTTTTGCGCCTGCTGGGGCGAATCGCCGTTGTCCGGCGTATGAATAAACAGATAGGGCTGATGCTGTTGCTGCCACAGCGGCAGTTTTTGCTGCCAGGCCTCGAACCAGCGCAGGTTGTCGGCCAATTGGTCACCGCCGATAAAGCGTACCAGCGGTTGGTCGGCGGTGACCAGAGCGTGCACCGGCAGCTTTGGTTTTTTCTGCTGGGCATCGCGCACGGCGGCGGTGTTGGGGGCGGCGTGATGCACCGGGCGGCTGTCGAGGATCACCCGATTGATGCCGCGCTGGTGCAATCCCTGATTCAGCGCACGCTCTTCCTCGCCCTTGGCGAAAAATGCCGGATGACGCACTTCTACGCCGTAGGTGAATTCCTTCGGCAGGTTTTCGAAGAACTGCCACATGCGCGGCAGCTCGTCAGGGCCGAAGGCGGCGGGCAACTGCAGCCACAGTTGGCCGATGCGTTGATGCACCGGGCTCAGGCAGTGGTAAAACGCCTGCAGCTCGGCGGCGCAGTTGCGCAGGGCGGCCTTGTGGCTGATGTCCGACGGGAATTTGAAGCAGAAGCGAAAATCGTCACCGGTCATGTCGCGCCAGCGCTGCACGATTTCCAGCTTCGGCAGCGCGTAGAAGGTAGTGTTGCCTTCCACGCAGTTGAAATAGCGGCTGTAATCCGCCAAATCACGCAGCCCGATGCGATTCCAGGCTGCATGTTGCCATTGCGGCAGTCCGATGTAGATCACGGCGTCGTCTTCCTTTACTTGTCCTTGGCTTATCAGGCTACAACTTAACGTTACCGCTCGAGCGCGGCAAGAATTTCGCCGGTGTCGCGCACCCGCGCCAAACGCGGGAAGATGTGTTCGAACGCGAAACGGTGCATTTCCGCGTTCTGCGCGCTGCAGACATCTTCGGCGATCACCAGCTCATAGCCATGCTCCCAGGCGGCGCGGGCGGTGGATTCCACGCCGATATTGGTGGATATGCCGCCCAATACCACGGATTTGATGCCGCGACGGCGCAGCTGCAAATCCAGATCGGTGCCGTAGAAGGCGCCCCATTGGCGCTTGGTGACCAGAATATCGCTGTCGCAGACCGCCAGCGGCGCGGGGAATTCCCACCAACTGGCCGGCAAGCCGCCGGCGGGCGCGGGAGCCGGCTTGTCCACCGGCTGTTTCAGCGCTTCGGCGAAGGAGTCTGACCAGCCGACGCGCACCAGCAGCACCGGCGCGCCCAGCAGACGAAAACGAGCGGCCAGCAGGGCGGCGTTCGCCACCACCTGGTCGGCGCTGTGCGGGCCGCCGGCGTAGGGCAGAATGCCGTTTTGCAAATCGATCAGCACCAGAGCGGTGGTTTGGGCGTCAAGTTTCAGCATGGATTTCATCTCGTTGCGAAGTGGATAAAAACTGTTCGGCGCGCCGGGCGAGCTGCGTTCGGCGCAAAACCGGGGGAGAATCAGGCTACGTGAAAAAACTGTCGCAGGTTAATGGGAAATTTGTTAACTGATGTGTTGATTCGAGCAAAAACGCGCCATTTAGTGCAGTAACAATGCTGTGTTCGCACTTATCGGGCGGATGAATTTCCTTTATAATGACTCCCTTTTTTCAACACTCTTTAATCCAACGACCTATGCCGATTTATGAATATGCATGTGGTGCTTGCAACCATCGGTTAGAGAAATTGCAAAAATTTTCCGATGCGCCGCTGGCAGACTGCCCGGCGTGTGGGCAGCCCGCGTTGACCAAGTTGATTTCTTCCTCCGGTTTCCAGCTTAAGGGCACCGGCTGGTATGCGACGGATTTTAAACCGGGTAACAAGTAGAATTTATCAGATAACAGCCGCGCGACAGGGGCGCAGTAGCCCGGCGCGGCATCGGCTGTGTAAAAGGATAGCGTATGCGTACTGAATATTGCGGGCAGTTGAATCTGTCCCACGTGGGCCAGGAAGTCACTCTGTGTGGTTGGGTCAATCGTCGTCGCGATCTCGGCGGCCTGATCTTTATTGATATGCGCGACCGCGAAGGCATCGTGCAGGTGTTCTTCGATCCGGACCAGAAAGTGGCGTTCGATAAGGCCTACGACCTGCGCAATGAGTTCTGCATCCAGATCGTCGGCACCGTGCGTGCGCGTCCGGACAGCCAGATCAATAAAGATATGGCTACCGGCGAAGTGGAAGTGTTCGCCCACGCGCTGGAGATCATCAACCGCTCCGAGCCGCTGCCGCTGGACTCCAATCAGGTCAACAGCGAAGAAGCGCGCCTGAAATACCGCTACCTGGATCTGCGCCGCCCGGAAATGGCCGAGCGTCTGAAGACCCGCGCCAAAATCACCAGCTTCGTGCGCCGCTTCATGGACAGCCACGGCTTCCTCGATATCGAAACGCCGATGCTGACCAAGGCGACGCCGGAAGGCGCCCGCGATTACCTGGTGCCGAGCCGCGTACACAAGGGCAAATTCTACGCGCTGCCGCAGTCCCCGCAGCTGTTCAAACAGCTGCTGATGATGTCCGGCTTCGATCGTTACTACCAGATCGTCAAATGCTTCCGCGACGAAGACCTGCGTGCGGACCGTCAGCCTGAATTCACCCAGATCGACGTCGAAACCTCTTTCATGACCGCCGATCAGGTGCGTGAAGTGATGGAGAAACTGGCGCGCGAACTGTGGCTGGACGTGAAGGGCGTGGATCTGGGCGATTTCCCGGTCATGACCTTCGCCGAAGCGATGCGTCGCTTTGGCTCCGACAAGCCGGACCTGCGTAACCCGCTGGAGCTGGTGGACGTGGCCGACCTGGTCAAAGACGTCGAGTTTAAAGTCTTCTCCGGCCCAGCCAACGACGCCAAAGGCCGCGTGGCGGCGATCCGCGTACCGGGCGGCGCGCAGCTGACCCGCAAGCAGATCGACGAGTACGGCGCTTTCGTCAATATCTACGGCGCCAAAGGCCTGGCGTGGCTGAAGGTCAACGACCGCGCCGCCGGCATGGAAGGCGTGCAGAGCCCGATCGCCAAATTCCTCAGCGCAGACGTGCTGGAAGGCATCCTGGCGCGCACCGATGCGCAGACCGGCGATATCCTGTTCTTCGGCGCCGACAGCGTCAAGATTGTCACCGATGCGATGGGCGCGCTGCGCCTGAAGCTGGGGCGCGATCTGGCGCTGACCCAACTCGACAGCTGGGCACCGCTGTGGGTGGTTGACTTCCCGATGTTCGAAGAAGACGACGAGGGCGGCCTGGCGGCCATGCACCACCCGTTCACCTCGCCACGCGACATGAGCCCGGAAGAGCTGGCGGCAGCGCCGGTCAACGCCATCGCCAACGCCTATGACATGGTGATCAACGGTTACGAAGTGGGCGGCGGTTCGGTGCGTATCCACCGTAGCGAAATGCAGCAGACGGTGTTCAGCATTCTGGGCATTAACGAACACGAACAGCGCGAGAAGTTCGGCTTCCTGCTGGACGCGCTGAAGTACGGTACGCCGCCGCACGCCGGCCTGGCCTTCGGCCTGGATCGTCTGGTGATGCTGTTGACCGGCACCGACAACATCCGCGACGTCATCGCCTTCCCGAAAACCACCGCGGCGGCCTGTCTGATGACCGACGCGCCGAGCTTCGCCAACCCGGCTGCGCTGCAGGAGCTGGCGATCAGCGTGGTAAAGAAAGCCGGTGCGGAACAAGAGAGCGAGTGATGAGTTACAAGCGCCCTGAATCTATCCTGGTAGTGATTTACGCGAAATCCAGTGGTCGGGTGCTGATGTTACAGCGGCGCGACGATACCGAGTTCTGGCAGTCGGTCACCGGCAGCCTGGAACAGGATGAGTCGCCGCCGCATGCCGCGCGGCGTGAAGTCATGGAAGAGGTCGGCATCGATATCGAAGCAGAGCATCTGCCGTTGTTCGATTGCCAGCGCTGCGTGGAGTTTGAACTCTTTGTCCATTTGCGGCATCGCTATGCGCCGGGAACCACGCGCAATAAAGAGCACTGGTTCTGCCTGGCGTTGCCCGAGGAGCGCGATCCGGTGATTACCGAGCATCACGCTTACCAATGGCTTGAGGCGGCCGAGGCCGTCAAGTTGACCAAGTCGTGGAGCAATCAGCAGGCGATTGAAGAGTTCGTGATCAATTCAGTCCAGTAGTTTTTTTCGGAGATTTTTTATGGCAGGTCATAGTAAGTGGGCCAACACAAAGCACCGTAAAGCGGCGCAGGACGCCAAGCGCGGTAAAATTTTCACCAAGATTATTCGTGAGCTGGTCACGGCCGCCAAGCTGGGCGGCGGCGATCCGGATTCCAACCCGCGTCTGCGCGCGGCGATGGACAAGGCGCTGTCGAACAACATGACGCGCGACACCATGAACCGTGCAATCGCGCGCGGCGTGGGCGGCGATGATGATACCAATATGGAAACCATCGTCTATGAAGGTTACGGCCCTGGCGGCACCGCCGTGATGATCGAATGCCTGAGCGACAACCGTAACCGCACCGTGGCGGAAGTGCGCCACGCCTTCACCAAATGCGGCGGCAACCTCGGCACCGACGGTTCCGTGGCTTACCTGTTCACCAAGAAGGGCGTGATCACCTACGCACCGGGCCTGGATGAAGACACCGTGATGGAAGCGGCGCTGGAAGCCGGTGCGGAAGACATCGTGACCTATGACGACGGCGCCATCGATGTGTTCACCGCCTGGGAAAGCCTGGGCGCGGTGAAAGACGCGCTGACCGCGGCGGGCTTCGAAGCCGAAGCGGCGGAAGTGTCGATGATCCCATCGACCAAGGCCGACATGGACGCGGAAACCGCGCCTAAGCTGCTGCGCCTGATCGACATGCTGGAAGACTGCGACGACGTGCAGGAAGTTTACCATAACGGTGAAATCTCCGACGAAGTGGCGGCGACGCTGTAATCCGGTAAAACGGGCGCCGCCGTTCGGCGGCGCCGTGCATGCAAGGTGGATGTAGATATGGCGATCATACTCGGTATCGATCCCGGCTCACGCGTCACCGGCTATGGCCTTATCCGCCAGCAGGGGCGTCAGTTGAGCTATATTGCCAGCGGCTGCATCCGCACGGTGGTGGACGACATGCCGACGCGGCTGAAGCTGATTTACGCCGGCGTCAGCGAGATCATCACCCAGTTTCAGCCCGACTTCTTCGCCGTCGAACAGGTGTTTATGGCCAAGAACCCGGACTCGGCGCTCAAGCTCGGCCAGGCGCGCGGCGTCGCGATCGTCGCGGCGGTGAATCAGAATCTGGAAGTGTTCGAGTATGCGGCGCGGCAGGTCAAACAGACCGTGGTCGGCACCGGCGCGGCCGAAAAGGCGCAGGTACAGCACATGGTGCGCTCGCTGCTCAAACTTTCGGCCAACCCGCAGGCGGACGCCGCCGATGCCCTGGCCATCGCCATTACCCACTGCCACCTCAGCCAGAACGTACTGCGGATGAGCGAAGGGCGGTTGAACCTGGCGCGCGGGCGTTTGCGCTGACGCAAAGCGATGATTGCTCAGGCTGGATATTCATCCAGCCTTTTTTATGTTATAAGCTTTACCAGCAACGGCATGGCAGGGCGCCATGCCCGGTCATTCTGCAGGAGGGTAAATGATAGGTCGTCTCAGAGGAAATATTCTGGAAAAGCAGCCGCCGCTGGTGTTACTGGAGGCGAACGGCGTGGGCTATGAGGTACACATGCCGATGACCTGCTTTTACGAGCTGCCGGAACTGGGGCAAGAGGCCATCGTGTTTACCCACTTCGTGGTGCGTGAAGACGCGCAGCTGCTGTATGGTTTCAACGACAAGCAGGAACGCGCGCTGTTCCGCGAGCTGATCAAGGTCAACGGCGTCGGGCCGAAACTGGCGTTGGCGATCCTGTCGGGCATGTCCGCGCAGCAGTTTGTCAGCGCGGTGGAGCGAGAAGAGATCACCGCGCTGGTCAAGCTGCCGGGCGTAGGCAAGAAAACCGCCGAGCGCCTGGTGGTAGAGATGAAAGACCGTTTCAAAGGGCTGAACGGCGATCTGTTCAACAGCAGCAGCGAGATCAGCCTGCCGTCCGCCGCCGCCAACGCGCCGGAAGCGGACGCAGAAGCCGAAGCTGTCTCGGCGTTGGTGGCACTGGGCTATAAGCCGCAGGAAGCCAGCCGCATGATCAGCAAAATTGCCAAACCGGGCGCCGACTGCGAGACCCTGATCCGCGACGCGCTGCGCGCGGCTTTGTAAGGCCGCTAAGAGGTAGATAATGATTGAAGCCGATCGCCTGATCTCCGCCGAACCGATCAACGAGGAAGAAGTCCTCGATCGCGCCATTCGTCCCAAGCTGTTGACCGAATACGTTGGCCAGCCGCACGTGCGCGAGCAGATGGAGATCTTCATCCAGGCGGCCAAGCAGCGCGGCGACGCGCTCGACCATCTGCTGATCTTCGGCCCGCCGGGCCTGGGGAAAACCACCCTGGCCAACATCGTGGCCAACGAAATGGGCGTGAATCTGCGCACCACCTCCGGCCCGGTGCTGGAGAAGGCGGGCGATTTGGCGGCGATGCTGACCAACCTCGAACCGCACGACGTGTTGTTCATCGACGAAATCCACCGTTTATCTCCGGTGGTGGAAGAGGTGCTGTATCCGGCGATGGAAGACTATCAGCTGGATATCATGATCGGCGAAGGGCCGGCGGCGCGTTCGATTAAGCTCGATCTGCCGCCGTTTACCTTGGTGGGCGCTACCACCCGCGCTGGCTCGCTGACCTCGCCGCTGCGCGATCGCTTCGGCATTGTCCAGCGGCTGGAGTTTTATCAGGTGGCGGATCTGCAGCACATCGTCTCGCGCAGCGCAGGCTGCCTGGGGCTGGAGCTGTCCGACGAGGGCGCCCATGAAGTGGCCCGCCGTGCGCGCGGTACGCCGCGTATCGCCAACCGCCTGTTGCGCCGGGTGCGCGACTTTGCCGAGGTGCGCGCCAACGGCGTGATCAGCGGCGCGGTGGCGGCGCAGGCGCTCGATATGCTCAACGTTGACGCCGAAGGTTTCGACTATATGGATCGCAAGCTGCTGTTAGCGATTATCGACAAGTTTACCGGCGGCCCGGTCGGGCTGGACAACCTGGCGGCGGCGATCGGCGAAGAGCGCGAAACCATCGAGGACGTGATCGAGCCGTTCCTGATCCAGCAGGGCTTTATCCAGCGCACGCCGCGCGGCCGTTTGGCGACCCAGCATGCCTACCGGCATTTCGGGCTGGAACGCGAAGCATAAGTTTGCCATCCTCCATACAAAAGGGCCGCATCTGCGGCCCTCGTCATATTCTGGTTCTGGCTTCAATCAAGCCTGCTGTTTTTTGAACAGGCTCAGCGTGAACAGCACGGCGGCGCAGAGCACTACCGAAGGGCCGGCCGGCGTATCGTAACACGCCGAGAAAGTCAGGCCGCCGGTGACGGCCACCATGCCGAGCAGTACCGCGACGCCGGCCATCTGTTCAGGCGTGCGCGCGAAGCGGCGAGCGGTGGCTGCAGGAATGATCAGCAGCGAAGTGATGATCAGCGCGCCGACGAATTTCATCGCCAGGCCGATGGTCAACGCGGTCACCAGCATCAGCACGGTGCGCGCCCGCGCCAGATTGACGCCGTCGACGTGCGCCAGCTCCGGGCTGATGGTCATCGACAGCAGATCGCGCCACTGCCACCACAGCACCAACAGCACCACGGCGACGCCGCCGGCGATCATCATGATATCGCTCAGCGTGACCGACAGCAGATCGCCGAACAGATAGGCCATCAGATCGACCCGTACGTTGGACATCAGCGCCACCACTACCAGGCCCAGCGACAGGGCGCTGTGGGCCAGAATGCCGAGCAGGGTATCCACCGAAAGCTGCGGGCGGCGTTCCAGCCACACCAGGGCCAGAGCCAGCAGCAGCGTAATGGCGATCACCGCATAGAAAGGATTGATGTCGAGCAGCAGACCAAAGGCGACGCCGAGCAGCGAGGCGTGCGCCAGGGTATCGCCAAAGTAGGACATGCGGCGCCAGACCACGAAGGAGCCCAGCGGCCCGGCGGCGCCGGCCAACAACACGCCGGCCAACCAGCCGGGAAGTAACAGTTCGATCATGCTTCGCGGCTCCCGGTTTTCTTCAAGACAATTCTTCCCTGCAGGTCGTGGCGGTGATTGTGATGGTGGCGATATACCGCCAGCTGCTCTGCGCCGCGGTTGCCGAACATGGCGATGAATTCGGGATGCATCGACACCACTTCCGGCGCCCCTGAGCAGCAGATGTGCTGATTGAGGCACAAGACCTCGTCGGTTTTCGCCATCACCAGATGCAGATCGTGCGACACCATCAGCACGGCGCAGCCGAGCTCTTTACGCAGTTGATCGATCAGATCGTACAGCGCCAGCTGGCCGTTGACGTCCACTCCCTGCGTGGGTTCGTCCAGCACCAGCAGCTGCGGTTTGTTCAGCAGCGCTCGCGCCAGCAGCACGCGTTGGTTTTCACCGCCGGAGAGCTTTTGCATCGGCTGGTCGAGCAGGTGGGCGGCGTGCACGCGCTTGAGCGCCGGCAGAATGTCGGCTTTCTTGACGCCGGGCTTGAGGCGCATAAAGCGGCTGACGGTCAGCGGCAGGGTGGCGTCGAGGTGCAACTTTTGCGGCACGTAGCCGATGCGCAGATCGGGCTCACGCTCCAGCGTGCCGTCGGTCGGTTTGACCAATCCCAGCACCACGCGCACCAACGTAGACTTGCCTGCGCCGTTCGGGCCCAGAAGCGTGAGAATACGGCCGGGTTGCAGGCTGAGGGAAATGTTCGACAGCACCTTGCGGCTGCCGAAGGCGACGGAGATATTTTTTAGCGTTATCAGTGTAGACATCTCGAGATTACAGGTTGCAGAACGAAGCGAATGTTATAATATCACGCCTTGTTGATGAAAACGATGGGATTACTGATGATGGCAAAGAAAAATAAATGGCTGCAGCGCACGCTGCTGGCCAGCGCACTGTTGATGGCCGGCCCGCTGAGCAGCGCTTCCGCGGCGGTGGTGACCTCGATTCGTCCGTTGGGCTTTATCGCTTCGGCCATCGCCGACGGCGTGACGCCGACCGAAGTGTTGCTGCCGGATGGCGCTTCACCGCACGATTTTGCGTTGCGTCCTTCCGATATCCAGCGCTTGCGTTCCGCGGACCTGGTGCTGTGGGTTGGGCCGGACATGGAAGCGTTCCTGAACAAGGCGCTGGTGCCGATCTCGGCGACCCGAAAGCTGGCCATCAGCGAACTGCCGGCGGTGAAGCCGCTGCTGATGAAAGGCGAAGAGGACGACGATCATGATCATGCAGGCGAAGCGCATAACCATGCCGATGACGATCATGGGCATCATCACGGCGAGTACAATATGCACGTTTGGCTGTCGCCGGAGATAGCAAAAGTGACCGCGATCGCGATTCACGACAGATTGTTGGAACTTATGCCGCAAAATAAGGACAAATTAGACGCAAACCTGCGCCAGTTCGAGAATCTGCTGACGCAAACTGACAAAAATGTTGGTAACATGCTTACGCCTGTGCAAGGTAAGGGTTATTTTGTTTTTCATGATGCTTACGGCTACTTTGAGAAACACTACGGTTTGAGTCCGCTGGGCCATTTCACCGTCAATCCCGAAATTCAGCCTGGAGCACAGCGCCTACACCAAATTCGAACACAGTTGGTTGAGCAGAAAGCGGTATGCGTTTTTGCTGAGCCACAATTCAGGCCGGCCGTAATCAATGCCGTCGCCAAGGGTACCAAAGTGCGTTCCGGAACGCTGGACCCGCTGGGCATCGGCATCGCGCTGGGGAAGGACAGCTACGGGAAATTCCTGACTCAGCTGTCAAACCAGTACGTGAGCTGCCTGAAGTAAAGCTTATGAGGATAATATCGAGTGCAGCAGATAGTCCGAACTATCGCTCTGGCGTATAACAACCTGCCACGGCCCCACCGCGTCATGCTGGGGTCGCTGACAGTCGTCACATTGGCCGTCGCTGTTTGGCGGCCTTTTGTTTACCACCCAGAACACAATCCCATCGCCAAGAGCGTCGAATTAGAATCCAGCCAGATGCGGTCATTGCTCCCTGAAGCCAGTGAGCCGATTGATGCCGACCAACCCACCCCCGATGACGAAATCCCGCAGGATGAGCTGGATCAGAAAGACGCCGGCGACGATGGCGTGCATGAATATGTGGTTTCCACCGGCGACACCCTCGGCAGCATTCTGACGCAATATGGCATCGATATGTCGGATGTCACGCTGCTGGCCTCGCAAAACCGCGATCTGCGTAATCTGAAGATTGGCCAACAGCTGTCGTGGACCGTGAACGATGCGGGCGATCTGCAGCAGTTGACCTGGGAAGTTTCCCGCCGCGAAACCCGCACCTATGACCGCGTCGGCAACAGCTTCAAAGAGTCGAAAGAGGCACAGCAGGGCGAATGGCGCAACAACGTGATCAGCGGCCGGGTCAACGGCAGCTTTGTCAGCAGCGCCGGCGACGCCGGGCTGAGCCGTAACGAAATCAACTCGGTGATTAAGGCGCTGCAGTGGCAGCTCGATTTCCGCAAGCTACGCAAAGGCGACCAGTTCTCCGTGCTGATGTCGCGCGAGCATTTCGACGGCAAGAAATCGCAAAGCCAGCTGCTGGGCGTGCGTTTGCGCACCGGCGGCAAGGATTACTACGCGATCCGCGCCGAAGACGGCAAATTCTACGATCGCCAGGGCTCAGGCCTGGCGCGCGGCTTCATGCGTTTCCCGACCATGAAACAGTTCCGCATCTCCTCCAACTTCAACCCGCGCCGCGTGAACCCGGTGACCGGCCGCGTGGCGCCGCACAAAGGCGTCGATTTTGCCATGCCGGTCGGCACGCCGGTGCTGGCGGTCGGCGACGGTGAAGTGGTGATCGCCAAACGCAGTGGCGCAGCGGGCAACTATGTGGCGATCCGCCACGGTCGTCAGTACACCACGCGTTATATGCACCTGAAAAAGCTGCTGGTGAAACCGGGCCAGAAGGTGAAACGCGGCGATCGCATTGCGCTCTCCGGCAACACCGGCCGCTCCACCGGGCCGCACCTGCACTTTGAACTGTGGACCGGCCAACAGGCGGTGAACCCGCTGACGGCCAAGCTGCCGCGTTCCGAAGGGCTGAGCGGCAAAGATCGCAGCGATTATCTGGCGCAGGTGAAGGAAGTGGTTCCTCAACTGCAGTTGGATTAACGCCCGCCCTTTTTCCGGCGCTTCGGCGCCGCTAATTTCATCGGCCTGATTGCGGGCCGATGCTGTTTTATCTGGGCGGTTCGCGGTTGTTAATTGCAAAATCGGTGATGGCAATTATGATTAGCCGAATCGCTAAGCTAAGAGCATGTGCATGCAAAACGAGAAGAAATCGAACGTAGAGTTCATCCCGCAGTTTCAAAAAGCCTTTTTATATCCGCGCTACTGGGGCGTGTGGTTGGGAACTGGCCTGATGGCCGGCATTTCGCTGGTGCCCGCGCGCCTGCGCGATCCGGTGCTGGGTGCGGTCGGCAAACTGGCCGGCAAGCTGGCGAAGGGCGCGCGCCGCCGTGCCCGCATCAACCTGCTGTATTGCTTGCCGGGGCTGCCGGAAAGCGACCGCGAGCACATTATCGACCAGATGTTCGCCTGTGCGCCGCAGTCGATGGTGCTGATGGCTGAGCTGGCCTGCACCAAGCCCGAGAAAGTGCTCAAGCGCGTGCGTTGGCACGGTGAAGAGGTGCTGGACAAGATCCGGGCGGAAGGGCGCAACGTGATTTTCCTGGTGCCTCACGGCTGGGCGGTGGATGTGCCGGCGATGCTGATGGCCGCGCGCGGCCAACCGATGGCGGCGATGTTCCACAACCAGCGCAATCAGCTGATCGACTACCTGTGGAACGCCGTGCGGCGTAAATTCGGCGGCCGCATGCACGCGCGCAACGACGGCATCAAACCGTTTATCAGTTCGGTGCGGCAGGGGTATTGGGGTTACTATCTGCCCGATCAGGATCACGGCGCCGAGCACAGCGAGTTCGTCGATTTCTTCGCCACCTATAAGGCGACGCTGCCGGCGGTGGGGCGGCTGATGAAGGTGTGTCGCGCGGCGATCGTGCCTTTGTTCCCGGTGTACGACGGCAAAACCAGCATGCTGGATATTTATATTCGCGAGCCGATGGACGATCTGGCCGAAGCCGACGATCCGCGCATTGCCCGCCGCATGAATGAAGAAGTGGAAAATCTGGTGGGCCCGAATCCGGAACAGTATACCTGGATCCTCAAACTGCTGAAGACGCGCAAGGAAGGGGAGATTGAACCTTACTCGCGCGACGATCTGTATCGTTAATCCTTTCTGCCGCTAACGCCGGCCGGGCCGCAATCCGGCCGGCGTCTCTTCATATATGCACCCTACAGCCGCGAGCCCGCAGGATGTCGACGACTTTAGGCGTGCGGGTGAAATCATTCCAGCGCAGGTCCAGCTTGCGCAGGCGGCTCAGTTCGCCGAGGCTTTCCGGCAGGTCACTCAGGCGGTTGGCGCGCAGATCCAGACTTCTCAGCGCCGTCAGCTCACCGATATTATCCGGCAGACGCGTCAGCTGATTGAAACGCAGGCTCAGCTCGCTCAGCCGCGGCAGCCGGCAGAAGGCCTGCGGCAGCTCGGCGATGGCATTGTTAGCCGCGTCGAGTATCTCCAGCTCACCGAGCTGAGCCATTTCCGCCGGCAGCGAGGTCAGGGCATTTTTCATGATATGCAGTTCGCGCAGCGCGTGCAGTTGCCCGATTTCGGCGGGCAGGTTGCCGATGCGGTTGTTGTATAAACGCAGCTCCTGCAATGCCGCCAGCCTCGGTATCGCCTGTGGCAAAACGGTTAAATGGTTGTCGGTCGCGTTGAGGTAAACCAACTGCTGCAGCTGCGCCAGCGAGCGCGGCAGATCGCTAAAGCCGTTATCGCTCAGATAGAGGTATTTCAACCGATGCAGCTGCCCCAGTTCTTCGGGGAGTTCGTTTGCGCGATTGTGGCCAAAGTCGAACATCTCGAGCTGTTGCAACTGGCCAATCTCCGGCGGCAGGCGGTCGAGCTGATTGCAGGAGATATTCAGCACCCGCAGATTTCGGTGCCGGAAGAGGGCGACAGGGAGGGCCGTCAGCTGATTGTCGTACAGGCTAATCTTGCGCAGCGCGTGGCCGGCTAACGGCGACTCGTCGAGCTGCGTCAGGCCGTGGCCGTCGAGATCGAGCTCATCACCGCTCGCTGCGGGAGTGTGTTGGTGGAGCATGGCGTTCTCCGTCTTTTATGGCGGTGTCAGGGCAAAAAAAATGCCGGCCAACGTGAGCCGGCCGGCATTTCGTCTGCGGCGTGGATTACTCGACGCGCAGGATACGGCTGGTATTGGTGGTGCCGACGGTTTCCATCACGTCGCCCTGGGTAACGATCACCAGATCGCCGGAGACCAGGAAGCCCTTGTCGCGCAGGCGATTGACGGCTTCATTGGCGGCGATCACGCCGTCTTTGTGGCTGTCGAAATACACCGGCGTCACGCCGCGATACAGCGCGGTCAGGTTCAGCGTATGCTCATGACGCGACATGGCGAAGATCGGCAGGCCGGAGCTGATGCGTGACATCATCAGCGCGGTGCGGCCGGACTCGGTCATGGCGATCAGCGCGGTAACGCCTTTCAGGTGGTTGGCAGCATACATCGAAGACATGGCAATCGCTTCTTCGATGTTGTCGAACTGCACGTCCAGGCGGTGTTTGGAAACATTGATGCTCGGGATCTTCTCGGCGCCCAGACAAACGCGCGCCATCGCCGCCACGGTTTCCGCCGGGTATTGGCCGGCGGCGGTTTCCGCCGACAGCATAACGGCGTCGGTGCCGTCCAGCACGGCGTTGGCCACGTCCATGACTTCGGCGCGGGTCGGCATCGGGTTGGTGATCATCGACTCCATCATCTGAGTTGCGGTGATCACCGCGCGGTTCAGGGTACGGGCGCGGCGGATCAGTTTCTTCTGAATGCCGACCAGTTCCGGATCGCCGATTTCGACGCCGAGATCGCCACGGGCAACCATCACCACGTCGGAGGCCAGAATAATGTCGTCCATCGCTTCGTCGCTGCAGACCGCTTCGGCGCGCTCAACCTTGGACACGATCTTGGCGTTGCAGCCGGCGTCGCGCGCCAGGCGGCGGGCATAGTTCAGGTCTTCACCGGTGCGCGGGAAGGAAACCGCCAGATAGTCGACGCCAATCTTGGCGGCGGTCACGATGTCCGCCTTGTCTTTTTCGGTCAGCGCTTCGGCCGACAGGCCACCGCCGAGCTTATTGATGCCCTTGTTGTTGGACAGCGGGCCGCCGACCGTCACTTCGGTAAACACTTTCATGCCCTGAACTTCGAGCACTTTCAACTGAACGCGGCCGTCGTCGAGCAGCAGGACATCGCCCGGCACCACGTCGGCAGGCAGGCCTTTATAGTCGATACCGACTTTTTCTTTATCGCCTTCGCCTTTTGACAGGTTGGCGTCCAGCAGGAATTTATCGCCCACGTTGAGGAAGATTTTGCCTTCCTTGAAGGTGGAGACGCGGATTTTCGGCCCTTGCAGATCGCCGAGTATAGCGACGTGACGTCCCAGTTTTGCGGCGATTTCGCGCACTTTGTCAGCGCGAGCCTGGTGATCTTCCGGGCTGCCGTGGGAGAAGTTAAGCCGAACTACGTTGGCGCCGGCGGCAATGATCTTTTCCAGATTATTGTCGCGGTCAGTAGCCGGACCCAGGGTGGTAACGATTTTGGTTCTTCTGAGCCGTCTGGACATGTATTACTCCGTTGACTGGTGAAGCAAATATTGGTGTTGCGATAACGTCGGATAACGAAACCAGGCGTGAAATGTAATTTTACAACACTGATATTTCACCCGGGTTACCCGCATGAGCATGTTAACAGGGTACCGCCTCTGATGCCGTCATTCAAATGTCTGTTGAACGGCGATTTTTTCTTCGTCGGGTCACGAATCAAAACTGTTGGGAATGACCACGCCTTTATCAAAGCGCGATTCTTTGAGCGCTTCTTTGACCCGCTTCAAGTTATCTCTGAATTTAGCCCCTCGGCGCAAGGTAAATCCGGTGGCTAGCACGTCAATGAGCGTTAATTGCGCGATCCGTGACACCATCGGCATGTAAACGTCGGTGTCTTCGGGCACGTCGAGCAGCAGAGCGAGGGTCGCTGCCTGGGCGAGCGGGGTGTCGCGCGAGGTGATAGCCAATACCGTGGCGTCGTTTTCTCGCGCCAGGTGGGCCATCTCCACCAGATTCTTGGTGCGGCCGGTGTGTGAGATCAGCACCACCACGTCGCCTTCGCCGGAGTTCATGCAGCTCATGCGCTGCATGACGATGTCATCGAAGTAGACCACCGGAATGTTGAAGCGGAAAAATTTGTTCATCGCATCGTGCGCTACCGCCGCGGAGGCGCCCAGGCCGAAGAAAGAGATCTTTTTTGCCTGGGTGAGTAGGTCAACCGCACGATTGATTGCGGCAATATCCAAATTTGCCTTTACTGTATCCAGGCTGGCCATGACCGATTCGAAGATCTTGCTGGTATAGGCATCGACGCTGTCGTCTTCCTCGACATTACGGTTTACGTAGGGCGTGCCGTTAGCCAGGCTTTGGGCGAGATGCAGTTTGAAGTCGGGAAAGCCTTTGGTATCAAGGCGGCGGCAAAAACGGTTGACGGTGGGTTCGCTGACGTCGGCCATGCGCGCCAGCGTGGCGATGCTGGAGTGAATGGCGGTCTGCGGGGAGGCCAGGATCACCTCGGCGACTTTCCTTTCAGATTTGCTCAGGAGTTCCAGATGGCTCTGGATTTTGTCCAGCGTATTCATATAACGAGAGTCACTCATGGTTTTATCCCTGTGGCTTTCAAGCAACAGCGTCGAATCTCGCCCGTGTTTGCCGTGCAAGCAGACGCCAAACGAGCGGCTGTAACCTGGAATCGATAGGGTATGACGATTTCAAACAAAGGAGAAATCAATGCCGGTTTAGTGAAAATATACTACGTGCTGGTAACCGTTGGCAGTCTCGACAGGGCGTATGCAGGCTTTTTTCACCAGAATATGACCTGTGTCTAACTTTCATAATGGTAACAGAGCGTCAAAAAAGACGAAAAATTACAGTTTTGCCCGGGACTGGGGCGCTGGCGCACATTGGCGCTTTCCACTGGAATATTGAGGTCTTTTTTTCTGCTTCTGCGCTGGGTTTGCTGGCCGTAGTCAAACAGAGTACATTAGTAATGTAAGAAAATTACAAATATCCTGCAACGAGGAGATGAACATGGCGGTAACCTCTACAGCCCAGGCGTGTGACCTGGTTATTTTCGGCGCGAAAGGTGATTTGGCGCGCCGTAAGCTGCTGCCTTCCCTGTACCAGTTAGAGAAAGCCGGACACATCCACCCGGAAACGCGGATCATCGGCGTCGGCCGCGCGGAGTGGGATAAAAAAGCCTATACCGAAGTGGTCAAGGAAGCGCTTGGCACCTTCATGAAGGAAAAACTGGATGATGAACTCTGGGCCACGCTGAGCGCACGCCTGGACTTCTGCAATCTGGACGTCAACGACAGCAAGAACTTTACCAAATTGGGTAAAATGCTGGATCAGAAACACCGCACCACCATCAACTACTTCGCCATGCCGCCAAGCACCTTCGGCGCCATCTGCAAAGGGTTGGGCGAAGCCAAACTGAACCATGAGCCGGCGCGCGTGGTGATGGAGAAGCCGCTGGGCACCGATCTGGCGTCTTCCCGCGTGATCAACGACCAGGTGGCGGAGTACTTCAACGAATCCCAGGTTTACCGTATCGACCACTATCTCGGTAAAGAGACGGTGCTGAACCTGTTGGCGCTGCGTTTCGCCAACTCGCTGTTCGCATCCAACTGGGATAACCGCACCATCGATTCGGTGCAGATCACCGTGGCGGAAGAGGTGGGCATCGAAGGGCGTTGGGGTTACTTCGACCAGGCCGGCCAGATGCGCGACATGATCCAGAACCACCTGCTGCAGATCCTGACCATGATCGCCATGTCGCCGCCGGCGGATCTGACCACTGACCGTATCCGCGACGAGAAGGTGAAGGTACTGCGTTCGCTGCGCCGTATCGATCAGACCAATGTACGGGAAACCACCGTGCGCGGTCAGTACACCGCCGGTTTCGTCCAGGGCAAGAAAGTGCCGGGTTATCTGGAAGAGGAAGGGGCGAACAAGAGCAGCAGCACCGAAACTTTCGTCTCCATCCGCGTGGATATCGACAACTGGCAGTGGGCCGGGGTGCCGTTCTACCTGCGTACCGGTAAACGTCTGCCGACCAAATGCTCGGAAGTGGTGGTGTACTTCAAAAACCCACCGCTTAACCTGTTCAGCGACTCTTACCAACAGCTGCCGCAGAACAAGCTGACCATCCGCCTGCAGCCGGACGAAGGCATCGAAATTCAGGTGCTGAACAAGGTGCCGGGGCTGGATCACAAGCACCGTCTGCAGACCACCAAGCTGGATCTGAGCTTCTCGGAAACCTTCAACCAGGAGCACGTGGCGGACGCCTACGAGCGCCTGCTGCTGGAGACCATGCGCGGCATTCAGGCGCTGTTTGTGCGCCGCGATGAAGTGGAAGAGGCCTGGAAGTGGGTCGACTCCATCATGGACGCATGGAAAGCCGACAACGAGGCGCCGAAGCCTTATCAGGCGGGCACCTGGGGGCCGGTGGCCTCGGTGGCGATGATCACCCGCGACGGCCGTTCCTGGAACGAGTTCGAGTAATGCGCAATGCCGGCAGCCTGTCTGCCGGCTTTTTTTTGCCTGCGATCTGCGCGTGGGCCACATCACTTACGGTACGGCCGGACGTCCGCGCATTTGCGCGGAGCCCTGTGGCAGGGGCGTGCCATTGTTAACCGCGAGTAATGGAGAAATAACGATGAAAAACTGGAAAACCAGCGCCGAGCAGATCCTGACGGCAGGGCCGGTGGTGCCTGTTATCGTGATCAACAAGCTGGAGCAGGCGGTGCCGCTGGCGAAAGCGCTGGTTGCCGGCGGCGTGCGGGTATTGGAGGTGACGCTGCGCACCGCCTGCGGGCTGGAGGCGATCCGCGCTATCGCCAAAGAGGTGCCGGAGGCCATCATCGGCGCCGGTACGGTGATCAATCCGCAGCAGCTGCGGGAGGTGACCGAGGCGGGAGCGCAGTTCGCCATCAGCCCGGGGCTGACCGAAGCCTTGCTGCAGGCGGCGACGGCGGGGCCAATCCCGCTCATCCCGGGCATCAGCACCGTTTCCGAGCTGATGCAGGGCATGGATCACGGCCTGCGCGAGTTCAAATTCTTCCCGGCGGAAGCCAACGGCGGCGTGAAGGCACTGCAGGCGATCGGCGGCCCGTTCCCGCAGGTGCGTTTTTGCCCGACCGGCGGCATTACGCCGAACAACTACCGCGATTATCTGGCGCTGAACAGCGTACTTTGCATCGGTGGTTCCTGGCTGGTGCCGGCGGACGCGCTCGAAAGCGGCGACTACGCGCGCATCACTGAACTGGCGCGCAGCGCCGTCAGCGGGGCCGCGTTGTAACCCGCGCCGCGCCTGGGATTGGCGCTTATTTGCGCGCCCGCGAATATCGCAAGGCTCAACGCTCCGTTGAGCCTTTTTTAATTTTTATCGTGATTAACGTTCTTATTTTTAACCCGTTTTTTTTCGATTTTTATGAAAACGGCAGTTTGCTTTCTTATTTTGGCTGTGGTAAAAATATCTCAGTCGAAAATTTTACTTTCATGAGGATATTGGGCAAATCGCACGGTGTGCGGCTGATAATAGAGAACGATTATGATGACTATTAACGGAATTACCCTCAGAACCTCTACGTGCCAACTCTTCCTGTCTGCGATCCTTGCCAGTGAGCATCACTGGTGCAGCGAGCTATAGCGTCTTTCTCCCTTAACCGGTGCCGGTAGCGGGCTTTCGCCTTCGCTCTACCGTTCAGCCGGGCAAACATTCTTTTTTGCGTTTGGGTCAGTTTATCCCCAGGGATCTCTGCGTCTTGCGCGCCGCAATGCGCCGTTTGACGAGATAAATCGGGATAAATATGCCTTGGCGCGCGTTATTCGCCGTTTGGGAGAAAAATTATGATTTATTGGATCTTTTTAGGTTTGGCCATCATGACCGAAATCATCGGCACCTTGTCGATGAAATACGCCAGCGTCAATGGCGGCATGATCGGGCACATCGTGATGTACGTGATGATCACCGCGTCTTATGTGTTGCTGTCCGTAGCGGTAAAACGCGTGGCGCTGGGCGTGGCCTATGCGCTGTGGGAAGGCATCGGTATTCTGTTCATTACCCTGTTCAGCGTGCTGTGGTTCGACGAGCCAATCTCGGCGCTGAAGGTGCTGGGCCTGGCTACGCTGATCGCCGGCATCATGCTGGTGAAATCCGGTACCCGCAAAGAGCGAAAACAGGTCAGCCCGCGAGGTAACAACCATGCAACAGTTTGAGTTGTACCACATTGGGTTCCTGGGGCTGGCGATCGTGCTGGAAATCATCGCCAACATCTTCCTGAAGATGTCGGACGGCTTCCGTAAAATTTGGCTGGGGCTGTTGTCGCTGCTGTCGGTGCTCGGCGCGTTCAGCGCCCTGGCGCAGGCGGTGAAGGGCATCGATCTGTCGATCGCTTATGCGCTGTGGGGCGGTTTCGGTATCGCCGCCACCATCGCCGCAGGCTGGATCATGTTCGGCCAGCGGTTGAACGCCAAAGGCTGGATTGGCCTGGCGCTGCTGCTGATGGGGATGGTGATCCTTAAACTGTCCTGATAACGGGCAATAAAAAACCGCAGGCGTTGCCGTCTGCGGTTTTTTTTCGTCTGCGCTCAGGCTTACAGCGCGGCGATGATTTTGATTTCCACCTTGTACTTCGGATTCATCAGCTGCGCCTGCACGGTGCAGCGCACCGGCGCGCTGCCGGCGACCACCCAGGCGTCCCAGGCAGCGTTCATCGCGGCGAAGTCGGCGCTGTTGGCCAGGAAGATGGTGGCGTCCAGAATGCGGCTTTTGTCCGAACCTACGCGCGCCAGCAGCACGTCGATGGCGGCGAGGGCGTTGGCGGTCTGCGCGGTCGCGTCGTCGTCCAGGTTCTCCGGCACGCTGGTGTAGTAAACGGTCTCGTTGTGCACCACGGCTTCGGACCAGCGCTGATCGGGATCAATTCTTTCGATATTCATTTGCTTATCTCCATATCATAGTCCCGCTAAGGGTAGCACAGCCGGTAATGAAAAAGCGCGGCGATAAAGTGGGTGGTAGCCGGGCGGCAGGCTTGGCATAATCACCGCTGAATGACACCGGCAGAGAGACAGCGTGACAGACGATTTTGCAACAGACGGCGCATTGGCGCAGGCTATCAAGGGATTCAAACCGCGTGAGCCGCAGCGGCAGATGGCGCAAGCCGTCACCGAGGCAATCAATTTCAAGCAGGAGCTGGTGGTGGAAGCCGGCACCGGCACCGGCAAAACCTTCGCTTATCTGGCGCCGGCGCTGCGCGCCGATCGCAAAGTGATCATCTCTACCGGTTCGAAAGCGTTGCAGGATCAGCTGTATGCGCGCGATCTGCCCACCGTCGCCAAGGCGTTGAAGTACAAAGGCAAGCTGGCGCTGCTGAAGGGGCGCTCCAATTATCTGTGTCTCGAGCGGTTGGAGCAGCAGTCGATGGCTGGCGGCGAGCTGGCGGGGCAGACGCTGATCGATCTGGTGCAGCTGCGCAAGTGGTCGTCGCAGACCAAAGAGGGCGACATCAGCACCTGCAGCGAAGTGGCGGAAGACAGCTTCGTCTGGCCATTGGTGACCAGCACCAATGACAACTGCCTGGGCAGCGATTGCCCGCTGTATCAGGATTGCTTCGTGGTCAAGGCACGCCGCCGCGCGATGGATGCGGATGTGGTGGTGGTAAACCATCACCTGTTCCTGGCGGATATGGTGGTGAAAGAGGGCGGTTTCGCCGAGCTGATCCCGGAAGCCGAGGTGATGATTTTCGACGAAGCGCACCAAATCCCCGACATCGCCAGCCAGTATTTCGGCCAACAGCTCACCAGCCGCCAACTGTTGGATCTGGCGAAGGACATCACCATCGCCTACCGCACCGAGGTGCGCGACGCCGCTCAACTGCAAAAAAGCGCCGACCGTCTCAGCCTGAGCACGCAAGATTTCCGTCTGAATCTGGGCGAGCCGGGTTTTCGCGGCAATCTGCGTGACGTGCTCGGCGAACCGAACGTGCAGCGCGCTCTGTTGCTGCTCGATGACGCGTTGGAGCTGTGTTATGACGTGATGAAACTGTCGCTGGGGCGTTCGGCGCTGCTGGACGCCGCCTTTGAGCGCGCCACGCTGTACCGCGCGCGCCTCAAGCGGCTGAAGGCGGTGACGGAGCCTGGCTACAGCTATTGGTATGAATGCAACTCGCGCCATTTCGTGCTGGCGCTGACGCCGCTGACGGTAGCCGATCGGTTCCGCGAAATGCTGGACGAGAAGCCGGGCAGTTGGATCTTTACCTCGGCCACGCTGTCGGTCAACGATCGGTTGGGCCACTTCACCGAACGGCTGGGGCTGACCAAGGCCAAAACGCTGCTGTTGCCGAGCCCGTTCGACTATGCCAAGCAGGCGCTGCTGTGCGTGCCGCGCTTTTTGCCGTCGCCGAATCAGCGCGGCGGGGCGCGCCAGCTGGCGCGCATGCTGCGGCCATTAATTGAAGCCAACAACGGCCGCTGCTTCTTTTTATGCACCTCGCACCAGATGATGCGCGAGCTGGCGGAAGAGTTCCGCGCCACGATGACGTTGCCGGTGCTGTTGCAAGGGGAAACCAGCAAAGGGCAGCTGCTGGCGCAGTTCGTCGCCGCCGGTAACGCGCTGCTGGTGGCGACCAGCAGCTTCTGGGAGGGGGTGGACGTGCGCGGCGATGCGCTGTCCTGCGTCATCATCGATAAACTGCCGTTTACCTCACCTGACGATCCGCTGCTGAAGGCGCGCATTGAAGATTGCCGCCTGCGCGGCGGCGATCCGTTCAATGACGTGCAGCTGCCGGATGCGGTCATCACCCTGAAACAGGGCGTCGGCCGTTTGATCCGCGACACCGACGATCGCGGCGTGCTGGTGATTTGCGATAACCGTCTGGTCATGCGGCCCTACGGCGAGGTGTTCCTCAATAGCCTGCCGCCTACGCCGCGCACCCGCGATTTGAAGCAGGCGATCGCCTTCCTGCAGGCCGCCGACACGTCGGCCACGTGAAAGATGAAGGGCTTACGGGGCTGTGCTACAATGCGCGCCCTGTATGAAAAACCCAGTTTTATTCCCGCCAGAGGTTGGCATGTCCACGCGAATTTTAGCGATCGATACCGCGACGGAAGCCTGTTCCGTCGCCGTCTGGAATCAAGGCGAAATCCACGCCCTGTTTGAGCTGTGCCCACGCGAGCATACGCAACGTATTTTACCTATGGTGCAGCAGGTGCTGGCGGAATCCGGCCTGGCGCTCAACCAGCTCGATGCGCTGGCCTTTGGCCGCGGCCCCGGCAGCTTTACCGGGGTGCGCATCGGCATTGGTATCGCTCAGGGCCTGGCGCTGGGCGCCGATCTGCCGATGCTCGGTATTTCCACGCTGCAAACCATGGCGCAGGGCGCCTGGCGCGTCTGCGGCGCGGAGAGGGTGCTGGCGGCGATAGATGCGCGCATGGGCGAAGTCTACTGGGGGCAGTTCGAACGCCAAGCGGACGGTAGCTGGTTGGAAAGCGAAGGCGAGGCGGTGTTGTCGCCGGCGCAGGCGCTGGAGCGTGCGCAGCGCCTGCAGGGCGAATGGGCCCATGTCGGCACCGGCTGGCAAACCTATCCCGATCTGGTCAAGGGGTCTACGCTGAGCGTGCGTGACGGGCAGATGCTGTTGCCGCAGGCGCAAGACATGCTGCCGCTGGCGCTGCACGCCTGGCAACAGGGGCTGGCGGTGGCGGTGGAAAACGCCGAGCCGACCTATCTGCGCAATGAAGTCACCTGGAAAAAACTGCCGGGCCGCGAGTAAGCGCGGCCTATTGTGCTGTTGTTGAGGCCGGGCGATGAAAGCCTGCAACTTGAACGATGAAACGCGGTCAAAGTTACAGCCATTTCAGGAGATTGCGACCATGTTAATCCGCACTGCAAGTAAAAAGCTGTCGCTGCTGGCCGTCGCCTGCGGCGCGCTGGTTCTGTCCGGGTGCGTCACCGTACCGGATGCGATCAAAGGTTCCACCCCTTCGCCGGTGACTCAGCTTTCCTCGGTACAAAATGCACCTAATCTGTTTACCGGCGCGGAAGCCCGCTTCGGCGGCACCGTAGTAAACGTCGCCAACGAGCAAGGGCGCACGGTGCTGGAGATCGCGGCGGTGCCGCTCGACAGCGGTGCGCGGCCGATTTTGGGTGAACCGTCGCGCGGCCGCTTGCTGGCCACGGTAAACGGCTTCCTCGAACCTGTTGATTTCAAAGGCCAGTTGGTGACCGTCGTCGGCCCCATTACCGGCCTGAAAGAGGGGCGTATCGGTATGACGCCGTATCGCTTCGTGACGATGAACGTGACCGGTTTCAAACGCTGGCACCTGGTGCAGCAGGTGGTGATGCCGCCTGCGCCAATGGGCCCCTGGGGCTGGCGCGGTGGCCCGTGGGGACCCGGTTGGGGCGCAGGCTATGGTTGGTACAATCCTGGCCCGGCACAGGTGCAAACCATCGTAACCGAGTAGCATACGCTTGATGTGAACACATTTGACAGGGCGGCTCAGGCCGCCCTTTTGCTTTTTGGGATAAGGAATATCCGACAATTAGTGACGTACATCGCAACCTGAATAATGTTTAAAACCTGCACTGGTCTGCTGAGTTAAAATATTGTTATGGTTAGGCTGCGAGTTTGAGGCTGCGATGATAATTAGTAATGATTTCAGGAGTAATACCTTGGATAAGGTCTGGTTAAAACGGTATCCGGCAGATGTGCCCGCAGAGATTGATGCCGATCGCTATTCGTCGTTGATCGAAATGTTTGAGCATGCCGTGCAGCGCTATGCCGATCAGCCCGCCTTTATCAACATGGGCGAGGTGATGACCTTCCGCAAACTGGAAGAGCGCAGCCGGGCTTTCGCGGCTTACCTGCAAAATGAACTGGGCCTGAAGAAGGGCGACCGCGTCGCGCTGATGATGCCTAACCTGTTGCAATACCCCATCGCCCTGTTCGGCATTCTGCGCGCCGGTATGGTGGTGGTTAACGTCAACCCGCTGTATACCCCGCGCGAGCTGGAACACCAGTTGAACGACAGCGGCGCCAGCGCCATCGTCATCGTCTCCAACTTTGCCCATACGTTGGAAAAAGTGGTGTTCAACACTCAGGTCAAGCACGTGATCCTCACGCGCATGGGCGATCAGCTTTCGGCCGCCAAAGGCACGCTGGTCAACTTTGTGGTCAAGTACATCAAGCGCCTGGTGCCTAAATATAACCTGCCGGACGCCATTTCATTCCGCAGCGCGCTGCAGCGCGGACGCCGTCTGCAATATATAAAGCCGGACATCATTAATACCGATTTGGCCTTCCTGCAATACACCGGCGGCACCACCGGCGTAGCGAAAGGCGCGATGCTGACGCACCGCAACATGCAGGCCAACCTCGAACAGGCCAAAGCCGCCTACTCGCCGCTGTTCCGTGAAGGGCAGGAACTGGTGGTGACGGCGTTGCCGCTGTACCACATTTTCGCGCTGACGGTGAACTGCCTGCTGTTTATCGATCTGGGCGGGCGCAATTTGCTGATCACCAACCCGCGCGATATTCCGGGGCTGGTGAAGGAGCTGGGCAAATACCCGTTCACCGCCATGAGCGGGGTGAATACCTTGTTCAACGCGTTGCTGAACAACGAAGAGTTCCACAAACTCGACTTCTCCACGCTGCGTTTCTCGGTCGGCGGCGGCATGTCGGTGCAAAAAGCGGTGGCCGAGAAGTGGGAGAAAACCACCGGCAAACACCTGCTGGAAGGCTATGGCCTGACGGAGTGCGCGCCGCTGGTGGCCGGCAACCCTTACGATCTGAAACACTACAGCGGCAGCATCGGTTTGCCGGTGCCGTCGACGGATATTCGGCTGTTGGACGACAATGGCCAGGATGTGCCGCCGGGAGAACCGGGCGAACTGTGGGTCAAAGGCCCGCAAGTTATGTTAGGCTATTGGCAACGCCCGGAAGCTACCGACGAAGTGCTGAAAGATGGCTGGTTGGCGACCGGTGATGTGGTGACCGTGGACGAGCAGGGGTTTGTGCGCATCGTCGACCGTAAGAAAGACATGATCCTGGTCTCTGGTTTCAACGTTTACCCGAACGAGATCGAGGACGTGGTCAGCCAGCATCCGAAGGTGCTGGAATGTGCGGCGATCGGGGTACCCAGCGAGGTCTCCGGCGAGACGGTGAAGATCTGCGTGGTGAAGAAAGACGCCTCGCTGACCAAGGAAGAGCTGTTGACCCATTGCCGTCGGCACCTGACCGGGTATAAAGTGCCTAAAATTGTTGAGTTCCGCGATGAATTGCCGAAGTCGAACGTCGGCAAGATTTTGCGGCGAGAACTGCGCGATGAGCTAAAAACGCCGAAACCGGCCGATGCCGCCTAGGTTTCGCTCTTGCGCCTGACTATCGACAACGCCGGTGAATGCCGGCGTTGTTGTGTTTGAATCCTACAAGAGAATGATGTTTTGAATTATCAGTTGATCACTACCGATGCCGGATTGCAGCAGGTCTGCGAGCAGGCGAGAAAGCATGCCCAGATTGCGCTGGACACCGAGTTTGTCAGAACGCGCACCTACTATCCGCAGCTGGGCCTGATCCAGCTCTACGACGGTGAACAACTCTCCCTTATCGATCCTCTGCCGATCAAGCAATGGCAGCCGTTTGTCGACCTGCTGGCCGATACCGCCGTGGTGAAGTTCCTGCATGCCGGCAGTGAAGATCTTGAAGTGTTTCTCAACGCCTTTAAAACGCTGCCGACGCCAATGGTCGATACCCAGATCCTGGCGGCGTTTACCGGCCGGCCGCTCTCCTGCGGTTTCGCGACGCTGGTGGCGGAGTATATGAAGGTTGAGCTGGACAAGAGCGAGTCGCGCACCGACTGGCTGGCGCGTCCGTTGACCGAAAGGCAGTGCGTGTACGCAGCCGCCGACGTGTTCTATCTGCTGCCGATGGCCAAACAGCTGGTGCAGGAGACCGAAGAGGCCGGTTGGACCGCGGCGGCTAACAACGAGTGCCTGCTGCTGTGCCAGCGCCGCAGCGAGGCGCTGGCGCCGGAATTGGCCTATCGCGAAATCAGCAATGCCTGGCAGCTGCGCCCGCGTCAGCTCGGTTGTTTGCAGAAGTTGGCAGAATGGCGGCTGCGCCAGGCGCGCGAGCGCGATCTGGCGGTGAACTTCGTGGTGCGTGAGGAAAACCTGTGGCAGGTGGCGCGCTATATGCCGTCTTCGCTGGGAGAACTGGATTCGCTGGGCCTGAGCGGGCCGGAGATCCGTTATCACGGTAAAACGCTGCTGGCGCTGGTGGCGGAGGCCGAAGCGCTGGACGAATCCGAGCTGCCGGCGCCGTTGGCAAACCTGATCGATCAGCCGGGCTACAAGAAGGTGTTCAAAGACATCAAGGCGGCGATCGCTACCGTCAGCGAGCAAAGCGGGTTGAGCAGCGAACTGCTGGCATCCCGTCGCCAAATTAACCAATTGCTGAACTGGCATTGGCAACTGAAAGACGGCGAAAGTCGCCCTGAATTAATCAGCGGCTGGCGCGGCGATCTATTAATGGCACCGCTGCAGGACATCCTGAAAGATTATTAATCGCTGATTATCACTAGGGCAGGGTAGGGAAACTCTGCTCGGGTGAATATAGGCAGGAAATAATGCGTTGAATGTAAATCTGGCCAGAATTTACTTTAAACGAGGCGGCGGCAAAGTTAATTGGGAATAGTCCCAAAGGGAAAAATCGCTTTTTTGCTGCCGATAAAGCTTAATAACTGGATGCACATACAGTTACCCCCTGCATAAAATATACAGGGGGTAATTAATGCGTCGCAATCATTTAGCTGCTTCTTCCGATTCCGGTAATGTCACGTTAAGTTCAAGTACCGAAATATCGTCCCCTTTCTGCTCGAACTGCACGTGCAGCATTTCAGGATCGATCTGAATGTATTTGCAAATAACCGCCAGAATATCGCGTTTCAGATCAGGCAGATACGGGGGCTCACTGTCCCCGCGACGACGCTCTGCGACGATAATCTGCAGCCGTTCCTTGGCTATATTGGCTGTCTGTTTTTTGCGGGACAGAAAGAAGTCTAATAAGGCCATGGTTTATCCCCCAAAAAGGCGTTTCAGGAAACCCTTCTTCTCTTCTTCAATGAAGCGGAATGGGCGTTCTTCCCCCAACAAGCGGCAAACGGTATCGTCGTACGCCTTACCGGCGTCTGACTCGGCATCCAGAATGACAGGCTCACCCTGGTTGGAAGCGCGCAGCACGGACTGGTCTTCCGGGATTACACCCACCAGTGGAATGCGCAGGATTTCCAGCACGTCTTCCATGCTCAGCATGTCGCCACGGCTGACGCGGCCCGGGTTGTAACGGGTCAGCAGCAGGTGTTCCTTGATGGGTGACTCGCCTTTCTCGGCGCGGCGTGACTTGGAGGAGAGGATGCCCAGGATACGGTCGGAGTCGCGTACCGAAGATACTTCCGGGTTGGTGGTGATGATAGCTTCGTCGGCGAAATACAGCGCCATCAGCGCACCGGTTTCGATACCGGCCGGTGAATCGCACACCACGAAGTCAAAATCCATCTCGCCGAGATCGTTGAGAATTTTTTCAACGCCTTCGCGGGTCAACGCGTCTTTGTCGCGTGTCTGCGAAGCAGGCAGGATATAGAGGTTTTCAGTGCGTTTGTCTTTGATTAACGCCTGATTCAGCGTGGCATCGCCCTGAATCACGTTCACGAAATCATACACTACCCGACGTTCGCAGCCCATGATCAGGTCAAGATTACGCAGGCCGATATCGAAATCGATCACGACGGTTTTCTTGCCTTTCTGGGCCAGGCCGGTAGCGATGGCCGCGCTCGAAGTGGTCTTGCCAACGCCCCCTTTACCCGATGTAACAACAATAATGCGTGCCATGAAATGGATTCCTTGTCAAAAGGGCTTAATTTAAAGGTTGTATGGTTAAAGCGTTATCCAACAGGCTGAGTCGTACGGCCTGCCCGACGTAATCGGACGGGATTTGGTCGCTCAACCAGTACTGCCCTGCGATAGAGACTAGCTCAGCCGCCAGGTGGGTGCAAAAAATCTGACATTGCGTGTCGCCTGACGCGCCTGCCAGTGCGCGACCGCGCATCATGCCGTAGACATGAATGTTGCCGTCGGCAATCAGTTCGGCGCCGGCGCTGACGCTGCTGGTCACGATAAGATCGCAGTTGCGGGCGTAAATCTGTTGGCCGGAACGGACAGGCGTGCTGATGATGCGCGTTTTGGCGGGGGCGTTATCCGCCACCACGGGCGCAGGTGCAGGCTCCGGCGCCGCCATTTTCTGGCCTTTGCCTTCGCTCAGCAGCGGCAGCCCGGCGCGGGCTATCGCGCGCTTTTGACGCTCATCTCTGCAACCGCTGATACCCACAACGCGCAGACCTGCTGCCGCGACAGCCTGTTGAAGTTCTTTCCAGTTCGCATCGCCTTCCAGCGTTGCGACGTTGATAACAACAGGGGCGTTTTTCAGAAAAGCGGGCGCTTGCTCAACTTTTTCCTGTAACGCCTGACGTATTACCTCGGGCTGCGAATTATGCAAATGAACAACCGATAGGGTAAAACTGCTGCCTTTTAGCTCAATTGGCGATTGTGACATCTATCCTGACTCAGTCTCAGCAACTTTAAATCCCCGGAATACCACTCGGGGTGCGATATTCCGATGTACTATAAGCATGTTATAGTCAGAGTTATATCCAGGCAAGACGCTCCCTCAATTAAATAGAGTTAAAAAAATGCTTTGTGTGATCTATAGAAGCCCGAAACGCGATCAAACTTATCTTTATGTCGAAAAAAAAGACGATTTCTCTCGTGTGCCAGAGGATCTGATGAAAAGTTTCGGCGTGCCGCAATTCGCCATGATGCTTTCGCTCGATGAGCGCAAGAAATTGGCCTCGGCGGATATCGAAAAGGTGAAGCAGGCGTTGAAAGACGAAGGCTATTACCTGCAGTTCCCGCCGCCGGTTGAAAACCTGCTCAATCAGCATCTGGCGGGCGACAAGGCCTGAAACAGTCGCCACGGCCAAGGGAGGCGCGATGACACGTTCGGCGAGAAGAACCGTATTGGCCGCTTGGCTGGCGCTGGGCGGTGTGCTGATGCCCGGCGCGCCGCAGGCGGCTCAGGAGACGACGCTGGCGGCGAGCGGCCGCGATCCGGCGCAGTTCCCGGCGTATGTCGAGCAGCTCAAGCGCCGGGCGCGGGAACAGGGCATCAGCCAGGGCACCCTTGACCGCGCTTTTGCGCAAATCCATTTCGTCGATCGGGTGATCAAGGCCGATCGCAATCAGCCGGAGCAGAAAATTACCCTGGACGACTACCTGCGGCGGGTGATGTCGCCCGTCAAGATGCGTCAAGGGCGCGAACTGTATCGGCAGCGCCAGGCGCAATGGGCGCGCGCCAGCGAGCGCTACCGGGTGCCGGGGCGCTATATCATTGCGCTGTGGGGCATGGAGAGCGCCTACGGCAAGATTCAGGGGCGGGAAGACGTGGTGTCCGCGCTGGCGACGCTGGCGTTTGAAGGGCGCCGCGAGGCCTTTTTCAGCCAGGAGCTGATGGCGGCGTTGCAGATAGTCGAGCAGGGGCACGTCGGCGATACGCCGCTGAAAGGCTCCTGGGCCGGCGCGATGGGGCAATGCCAGTTTATGCCGAGCTCTTTCTTGCGCTACGCGGCGGACGGCGACGGTGACGGGCGCATCGATATCTGGAATAACATTGATGACGTCTTTGCGTCTACGGCCAGTTATTTGTCCAAAGAGGGCTGGCAGCCCGGTATCGGCTGGGGGCGCGAGGTTAAACTGCCCGCCGGTTTCAAGCGATCCGAGCTGGGGTTGAAAGACGCGCAGGCGCGCAGCGTCAACGCCTGGCAACAGCGCGGGGTGCGTCGTGCGGATGGCAGTGCATTGCCGCATGCCGTCCAGCGCGGTTGGATCATCGCGCCGGATGATCTCCAGGGGCGGACGTTCCTGGTCTATGATAATTTCCGCACCCTCATGCACTGGAATCGCTCTTACTATTTCGCCATCGCCGTGGGTATGATGGCGGACGCGATCGGGCATTGATCCGGCACACCAATAATCGGCTTGGCGCGCCAAGCCTCCACAGTTTGGGAGAAGCGGTATGTATCAACATAGAGACTGGCAGGGTTCGCTGCTCGATTTTCCGGTGAACAAGGTGGTTTGTGTCGGCAGCAACTACGCCGATCACATCAAGGAAATGGGCAGTGCGGTTTCCGTCGAGCCGGTGGTGTTCATCAAACCGGAAACGGCGCTGTGCGATATTCGTCAGCCGGTGGCTATCCCCAAAGAGTTCGGTGCGGTGCACCATGAGGTGGAGCTGGCGGTATTGATCGGCACGCCGTTGAAACAGGCCAACGAAGACCGCGTTGCGCGGGCGATCGCCGGCTACGGCGTGGCGCTCGATCTGACGCTGCGCGATCTGCAGGCGGGTTTTAAAAAGGCCGGTCAGCCGTGGGAGAAGGCCAAGGCTTTCGACGGTTCCTGCCCGATGTCGGGGTTTATCCCGGTGGCGGAATTTGGCGATCCGCAAAACGCCGAGCTGTCATTGACCGTCAACGATCAACTGCGCCAGCAGGGCAATACGCGTGACATGATCACGCCGATCCTGCCGCTTATCAGTTACATGAGCCGTTTCTTCACGCTGCGCGCCGGCGACATCATCCTGACCGGCACACCGCAGGGCGTAGGCCCGATGGCCTCCGGCGACATGCTGAAAATCAGCCTGAACGGCAAAATGCTCAGTACCCGCGTGATCTGATCTCTCGCCGCCGGCGCCGTCGGCGGCAAAGCTTGCATCTTGCGGCTAAAATGTCTATATAGTCCCCCCTCGAACCTGTGCGCAGGTGACTTATCCATTTACCGAAACCGGACGCTAACATGTCACAACTCGCTTTTTGGCAACAGAAAACGCTGGCGGAAATGTCAGAACAAGAGTGGGAATCGCTGTGCGACGGGTGCGGGCAATGCTGTTTGAATAAGCTGATCGACGAAGATACCGACGAGATTTATTTTACCAACGTAGCCTGCAACCAGCTCAACATCAAATCCTGCCAATGCCGCAACTACGAGCGGCGCTTCGAGCTGGAAGAAGACTGCATCAAACTGACGCGCGAGAACCTCACCACCTTCGATTGGTTGCCGCCGACCTGCGCCTATCGCCTGATCGGCGAAGGCAAGCCGCTGTTCCCCTGGCATCCGCTGCTGAGCGGCTCCAAGGCGGCGATGCACGGCGAGCGCATCACGGTGCGGCATATCGCGGTGCGCGAGAGCGAAGTGGTGGACTGGCAGGACCATATCCTCAACAAGCCGGACTGGGCCAGATAAAGGCGGGCGCCTGCAGGGCAAAATGGGGCTTCATGCAAGAGGGCGGCGTGTTCAGACATGCCGCCCTCTTGCATTATTGAGCTAACGATTTTAATCATTGGCGTGCGAATGGCGTTGACGCTCGAGGCCGGACAGAGGGAAATTTCAACATTTGATTCAAGGATGATAGGGGCTTGCGTAATAGGAGGTAGGGGGAAAAAAGCCCCTGCAAAGATGAGGGGCAAGACACACAACAACACCAGGGAAATCGGTAGTACTCACTTTGCCGATACTATAAGGATTTTATGGGTAAACTTCACCAAAATATTGTGCTCTGAATGTGACAAAGGTGCAGTCGTTCATAAGTAACGGTAATTTATTGATGCCTGAAGGTAGGGAGGGCCGCGCTGGCGCAGCCTGTTTTTACCCGCCGGCGTCGCAGAAGTTTAATGTTATGTAAATTACGCGCTTAACCGCGCCAGGATGCTTCTTTTCAAACGATAAGTTGGGTAATTTGGCCGCTCTCCCGCAAGTTCGAGAGTATAACAATGAAAATGGTCCGTCTGTTTGCCGTGGCTGGAGCGCTGATCGTGCTCGTTTACTTCCTTACACATACCTGAGAGGGTTTTATCTCGGAATGTGACAGCAATACCTAAAAAAACGGCGCCTTTCGGCGCCGTTGTTGTTTGTCAGCCGATCAGCGGCCGAACAGATCGCGGCGACGTGGGCGAACAAATTGTGCGATCAGCACAATCAGCGCCACCAGCAGATAGGCGCCGAAGATGCCGACCAGCCACTGTGGCATTTCCAGCGTCAGGAATTGCCATTGGCGCACGGAGCAGTCGCCGGAAGCGTGGAACACCGCCGGCAGCCATTTGTCCAGCGGCAGCCACGAAGGGAAGCTCACGAAGAAGTCGCAGGTATTGAACGGCGAAGGGTGCAACTGGATCATGGTGTGCTTCCACGCCAGCTGGAGGCCTTCCCAGGCGCTGTAGATCCACAGCAAGATCGCCGCGTAGCGCAGCGGGGTTTTCGGCGCGATGGCGCCCACCAGAGATGCACCGAGAATGCCGAACAGCGCACAACGCTCATAAATGCACATCACGCACGGCTGCAGCAGCATAACGTGCTGAAAATAGAGCGCGACCAGTTCCAACACCAACGCTGTCAGGGCCATTAGCAGCCAGGCGCCGCGTCCTTGTGAACAGCGGTTAAAGAATTGCAACATATCTAGATTCTTCCATGCAGTAAGCAATTGAACCGGCAGTGTAAACCAATTCCTCCTCGCTGCCAGCCTCCTGGGCTGGATTCAGCGTAAAAATAGTCGGTTCACCCTGCCGGCACCGTCTCAGTGGCCGACGGCGTCGATGGGCGGCAGCGTCAGCCAATGCCACTGGGTCAACAGCTCGGTCGCCGGTTCCAGCGTGAACTGGACGCACAGCAAGCCAACCACCGTAAGCACCACCGTATAAGGCAGGGCCATCCACACCATGCGGCCATACGACAGACGCACCAGCGGCGCCAATGCCGACGTCAGCAGGAACAGAAACGCCGCCTGCCCGTTAGGGGTGGCAACCGATGGCAGGTTGGTGCCGGTATTGATGGCGACCGCCAGCAGCTCGAACTGCTTCAGCCCGATAGCGCCGGTTTCCAGCGCGGTGCGCGCCTCGTTGATGTAAACCGTGCCGACGAACACGTTGTCGGAAACCGACGACAGCAGGCCGTTGAACAGATAGAACAGCGAAAGCTGAGAGGCGGGCTCGGCGCGCAGCACGAACTGGATCACCGGGCTGAACAGGTGCTGTTCGATGATCACCGCGACCACGGTGAAAAACACCGTCAGCAGAGCGGTGAACGGCAGCGCTTCCTGGAACGCTTTGCCGATGGCGTGCTCATCGTTCACGCCGCACAGGGAGGTGGCGAGCACGATCACCGACAGGCCGATCAGCCCCACTTCCGCCAGGTGGAAGGCCAGCGCCAGCACCAGCCAAACGCCGATCAGCGCCTGCATCACCAGTTTGAGCCGTTCTTGCTTGCTGCGGCCCGCGGTGGCCTTGCGGTCATACTCTTTCAGCACGTCGCGCACCGCCTCCGGCAACTGCGCGCCGTAGCCAAACAGGCGAAAACGTTCTACCAGCCAACAAACCAGCAGGCCGCACACCAACACCGGCAGCGTGACCGGCGCCATACGCAGGAAGAAATCGATAAAGCCCCAGCCCGCGTTTTTGGCGATGATCAGGTTCTGCGGCTCGCCCACCATGGTCATGACCCCGCCGAGCGCGGTGCCGACGCCGGCGTGCATCAGCAGGCTGCGCAGAAAGGCGCGGAATTGCTCCAGCGTCTGTTTACGCTCTTCACCGGCGAAATCGCTGTCATCGCCGATGTCGCCATCGGGGCGATTCGAGGTCACGTTGTGATAGATGGAATAAAAGCCGGTGGCCACGCTGATCACTACCGCCACGACCGTCAGCGCGTCGAGGAAGGCGGAAAGTAAGGCGGCGGCCAGGCAGAACGCCAGCGACAGCAGCGTTTTCGAACGGATATTGAGCAGCAGCTTGGTGAACACGAACAGCAGCAGCTGCTTCATAAAGTAGATGCCGGCCACCATAAAGATCAGCAGCAGCAGCACTTCCAGGTTATGTTCGATTTCCTGCGAAACCTGCGCCGGGCTGGTCATGCCGATGGCCACCGCCTCCAGCGCCAGCAGGCCGCCCGGCAGCAGCGGATAGCATTTCAGCGCCATCGCCAGGGTAAAGATGAACTCGACCACCAGCAGCCAGCCCGCGATAAACGGGCTGGCGAAAAAGAACACTAGGGGGTTGATCGCCAGAAAAATGAGAATGGTCAGTTTGTACCAGTCGGGAGATTGCCCCAGAAAATTTTTGAGCAGGGCGCTGCGCAAGGTTGTTTCCATTGTCCTTTATGCATCCTTAAATCAGTCGTAGCACGTACCCTAACAATGCGGCGGGGGCGGGCGCAACCGGAGCTTGTTTTACGGCGGCAAATTTCTGCCGGCCGGTGTTTTTGCTCGTTTTTTGCCACGTTATGCACACTTTCGTTTATTGTTTTTCGCTCACGCTATGTCATGTCAGCGCGATCTGGTATGATGAGCTGATTACTTTTACTGATTTTATCGTCGCAACGGAACGTCAAACACATGGTCATAAAGGCGCAGAGTCCTGCCGGTTTCGCGGAAGAGTACATTATTGAGAGTATTTGGAATAATCGCTTCCCCCCTGGCTCTATTTTGCCCGCGGAGCGTGAGCTTTCGGAGTTGATTGGCGTCACGCGCACCACGTTACGTGAAGTGTTGCAACGTCTGGCCCGCGATGGCTGGTTGACCATTCAGCATGGCAAACCGACCAAAGTGAACAATTTCTGGGAAACGTCCGGCCTCAATATCCTTGAGACCGTAGCCCGTCTCGATCACAAAAGCGTCCCGCAGCTGATCGATAACCTGCTGTCCGTGCGCACCAATATCGCGTCGATCTTTATTCGCGCCGCGGTGCGCAATCATCCTGAGCAGGCGCAGGAAGTGCTGGCGAAAGCCGCCGAGGTGGAAGATCAGGCGGACGCTTTCAATCTGCTCGATTACGAGATCTTCCGCGGTTTGGCGTTCGCTTCCGGCAACCCGATCTACGGCCTGATTTTCAACGGCCTGAAAGGGCTGTATACCCGCGTGGGCCGTTACTACTTCTCCAACCCGGAAGCGCGCAAGCTGGCGCTGGCCTTCTACAGCAAGCTGTCCACGCTGTGCCATGAGAAGCTGTACGACCAGGTGATGGATACCGTGCGCAACTACGGTAAAGACAGCGGGGCGATTTGGCAGAGCATGCAGGGCACCATGCCGAGCGATCTGACCGAAGCGCGTCGCTAATCGCGTGTCGATGAAATAACGAAGGGCGCCATGCGGCGCCCTTCGTCGTTGTGGCGGTTACAGCGGCGTCGGCCGCGGCGGGCAGCGATCGAGCAACTCCACGCTGCCGTCTTCGTTTTGCTGTTCGAGGATCACGTCGAAGCCCCACAGGCGATGCAGGTGCTTCAACACGTCGCGGCGGCTCTTATCCAGCGGTGCGCGTTCCTGTGGGATGTAGCGCAGCGTCAGCGAGCGGTCGCCGCGCAGATCCACGTTCCAGATCTGAATGTTCGGCTCGTGATTGCTCAGGTTGTATTGCGCCGACAGCTCCTGGCGGATCGCCCGGTAACCGGCCTCGTTGTGGATCGCGGCAATTTCCAGATAGTTGTTGCGATCGTCGTCCAGCACGGTGAACAACCGGAAATCGCGCATCACTTTGGGCGACAGGAACTGGCTGATAAAGCTCTCGTCCTTGAAGTCGCGCATGGCGAAGTGCAAGGTGTCCAGCCAGTCTTTGCCGGCGATGTCCGGGAACCAGTAGCGGTCTTCTTCGGTTGGCGACTGGCAGATTCGCTTGATGTCCTGGAACATGGCGAAGCCCAGCGCATAAGGGTTGATGCCGTTATAGTACGGGCTGTTGTACGGCGGCTGATACACCACGTTGGTGTGGCTGTGCAAAAACTCCAGCATAAACCGCTCGGTCACACGGCCCTCGTCGTACAAATGGTTGAGGATGGTGTAGTGCCAGAAAGTGGCCCAGCCCTCGTTCATCACCTGAGTCTGTTTTTGCGGATAAAAATACTGGCTGACTTTGCGCACGATGCGCAGCACCTCACGCTGCCAGGGTTCCAGCAGCGGCGCATTTTTCTCGATAAAATAGAGGATGTTTTCCTGCGGCTCGCTCGGATAGCGGCGCGCCTGCTCCGGCGACTCTTCACGTTCGACGCGTGGCAGGGTCTTCCACAGCGTGTTCACCTGGCTTTGCAGATACTCTTCGCGGCTTTTCTGGCGTGCTTTCTCTTCCACCAGTGAGATTTTCTGCGGGCGTTTGTACCTGTCGACCCCGTAGTTCATCAGCGCGTGGCAGGAGTCCAGCAGCCGCTCCACTTCATCGACGCCGTAGCGTTCTTCGCACTGGCTGATGTAGTGGCGGGCGAACAGCAGATAATCGACGATGGAGCTGGCGTCGGTCCAACTGCGGAACAGATAGTTATTCTTGAAGAACGAGTTGTGGCCATAGCAGGCGTGCGCCATCACCAGCGCCTGCATGGTGATGGTGTTCTCCTCCATCAGGTAGGCGATGCAGGGATTGGAGTTGATGACGATTTCATACGCCAGCCCTTGCTGGCCCTGTTTGTAGCGCTGTTCGGTTTCGATGAATTTCTTGCCGAAGGACCAATGGGTATAGTTGATCGGCATGCCGACGCTCGAATAGGCGTCCATCATCTGCTCGGAGGTGATCACCTCGATCTGATGGGGGTAGGTGTCGAGCCGGTAATGCTTGGCGACGCGGTCAATCTGCTCCAAATACACCTGCAGCAGTTCGAACGTCCAGTCCGGTCCATCGCTCAGACGTTTGTCATCCTTGACCTTTTCATGTGTTGAAGTAGTCATCAGCGCACCCTCATTATTCACGGGTCTTGCTCAAACGGCAGACCCTGTATCAAGCATAGTTCAAGTCATAATTAACCATTGCAAATCAGTGAAATAAAAATGCCGGTACGCAAGGGAGCGAGCGGCGGTCAATTTGACGCCCGTCCCGGCAGAAAGCGCCTCAGCACCTGGCTCCCTCTCCGAGTATAGCCTTGCGGCAAGGGCGCGCAACACACTGCCTGCTGCGCGACAGGGATTGAAAAATGTTATGTTATATTGTAACTTTTAATTTTTCTCAATAACGGACAAGGAGCGCATTTTGGCGAGGCATTTTGGCAAACTGGCGGTGGCGCTGGCCGCACTGTTTATCAGCGGGCAGGCGTTTGCCCACGGGCATCATTCACATGGCAAGCCGCTGACGGAGGTGGAAAAAAAAGCGGAGGCGGGCGTGTTCGACGATAAGGACGTCAAAGATCGCAATCTGGCGGATTGGGAGGGCGTCTGGCAATCCGTGTATCCTTATCTGCTCAATGGGGATCTTGACCCGGTGTTCAAGAAGAAAGCGGCAAAGGATAAGAGCAAGACCTTCGCGGAAGTAAAAGCGTATTACCGAAAAGGGTATGCTACCGATGTGGATACCATCGGCATTGAAAACGGCGTCATGGAGTTTCATCGCGGCGACCAATCCAGCGCCTGTCAGTATAAGTACGCCGGGCATAAGATCCTGACGTATGTCTCTGGTAAGAAGGGCGTGCGTTATCTGTTCGAATGCCAGGATGCCGGCAGCCTGGCGCCGAAATTCGTGCAGTTCAGCGATCATATTATCGGCCCGCGCAAATCGGCACATTTCCATATCTTTATGGGCAACACGTCGCAGGAAGCGTTGCTGAAAGAAATGGACAACTGGCCGACTTATTACCCATTCCAACTGCAGACTAAAGAAGTCGTGGACGAGATGCTGCATCATTGATGCCACTCGCTCCCGTCACCACAAGCCCGCTTATGTGGGCTTGTGCTCAGTCAAACGGTCTGATTTGCAGGTAATCGTCCGTCACTGCCATTTCAAATAATGTTTCATCCGCCAACAGGGTCGCCCGCATTCGCTCCCGGGCTTGCCGGTAGCGTTCATCCAACTGAATATCACCGGCGTTTTCCCATGCAGCTCGGCTTGGCCATTGCGCATAGCCGATAAACTTCCCGCTCATATCTCGATGCAGGCGCGAGCCGAGGCTGCCGCGCTGCAGATAGATCCCTTGGGTCAACTCAAGCCAGGCAAGGCGAAAGGCGTGTTCGTGCCCGGTTTTGACTGAGAACCGGTAGATGGCGATGAACATAAGGGGTTCTCCAGAAAAGCGACAATGTGAACTTTAGGATCTGCTTCTGGCTTCAACGTTCATATCGTGCTGCCGCGTTCAACCTAAACGGGCGGGGCTAAGGGCTCGGCTGTTTTAATCCAGTAGTGAAAACAAGGTTAATTTTTTGCCGAAATTTTACGCGTTTTTTCTGCTGCGGGGAGAGGGGATTCATTTTGTCTGTTATGTTGGTATTTTTTATTTTATCGGTTTTTTATTCTGTCTATGTGTTGGCTGATGTTTTTATATTCTGTTAAATCAATGTTGCTTATTACGCCTTTTTTGACTGCTGTCATTGATAGCATTGCTATCGATTCAGCAGCGGTCTGACGCTATAATCCCTTCTAAACCGCATCTTATCGCTATTTACGAGCGGCTATTGCAAATGCTCGGCTCATCGACGATAAATTAATTGTGAATATTGTCACGTTTGATGACGAAGTTGTTGGACGGATTTTTTCACTGAGTTAATTTCCTGTGAGCAGAAGATTATGCTTTGTGAGGCCTTGGGCTGGAGTCAGCGATGCGAGTGGTAATTTTAGGTAGTGGAGTGGTGGGCGTAGCCAGTGCCTGGTATTTGGCGAAGGCGGGGCATGAGGTGACGGTGATCGATCGTCAGCCAGGTCCGGCACTGGAAACCAGCGCGGCGAACGCCGGGCAGATTTCACCGGGTTATGCCGCACCCTGGGCGGCACCGGGCGTGCCGCTGAAGGCCATCAAGTGGATGTTCCAGCGCCATGCGCCGTTGGCGATCCGCCTCGACGGCAGCAGCTTCCAGCTGAGCTGGATGTGGCAGATGTTGAAAAACTGCAACACCGAACACTACATGACCAACAAAGGCCGCATGGTGCGCCTGGCGGAATACAGCCGCGACTGTATCAAGGCGCTGCGTCAGGAGACCGGCATCCAGTACGAAGGTCGCCAGGGCGGCACGCTGCAGCTGTTCCGCACCCAACAACAGTTCGAAAACGCAGCGAAAGACATTGCGGTATTGGAAGATGCCGGTGTGCCTTACAGATTGCTGGAAGCCGGCCAACTCGGCAGCGTCGAGCCAGCGCTGGCGCAGGTGGCGCACAAGCTGACCGGCGGCCTGCAGCTGCCGAACGACGAAACCGGCGATTGCCAGCTGTTTACGCAGCAGCTGGCGAAAATGGCGCAGCAGGCGGGCGTAACCTTCCTGTTCAACCGCAGCGTTGACCGCCTGCTGGTGGAGGGCGACAAGATCGCCGGCGTGCAGTGCGGCGAGGACGTGTTTAAAGCCGACAGCTACGTGGTGGCGTTCGGTTCGTATTCCACGGCGCTCCTGCGCGGCCTGGTTTCTATCCCGGTTTATCCGCTGAAGGGCTATTCGCTGACCATTCCTATCACCGATGAAGCGGCGGCGCCGTTCTCCACGGTGTTGGACGAGACGTACAAAATCGCCATCACCCGTTTCGATCAGCGCATCCGCGTCGGCGGCATGGCGGAGATCGTCGGTTTCAATACGCAGCTGGAGCAAAAACGGCGCGAAACGCTGGAGATGGTGGTGCGCGATCTCTACCCGAACGGCGGTAGAGTGGAAGACGCGACGTTCTGGACCGGCCTGCGGCCGATGACGCCGGACGGTACGCCCATTGTCGGCCGCACTTCGCTGAAGAACCTGTATCTCAATACCGGGCATGGTACGTTGGGCTGGACGATGGCCTGCGGTTCCGGGCAGTTGTTGTCCGATCTGATGTCCGGCATTACGCCGGCGATCCCTTCCGATGATCTGGCGGTGGCGCGTTACAGCGCCGGGTTTCGCCAGCAACACGCGGTTCCGCTGAACGACGTGCATCCCGCGCGTTAATCGTCGACGCTGTCATAGACTTTCCCGGCCACGCGCAGGCGCGCGTGGCCGCTGTACGCTGCCCCAAGGAGAAGCGATGCCCCGTCCGATAACCGCCACGATGCATCTTGGCGCAATTGAAAATAACCTGCAGGTGGTGCGCCGTTTCGCCCCCGGCGCCAAAGTCTGGGCGGTGGTCAAGGCCAACGCCTATGGCCACGGCATCAAACACGTTTGGCGCAGCATGGCGCAAACCGACGGCTTCGCCATGCTGGATCTGGCCGAAGCGGTGCTGCTGCGTGAGTCGGGTTGGCAAGGGCCGATTCTTCTGCTGGAAGGTTTCTTCCAGCCGCAGGATTTGGCGTTGCTCGATCGTTATCGCCTGACGACGGCGGTGCACAGCGACTGGCAGCTGGCGGCGATCGCCGATGCCACGCTGAGCGCGCCGCTCAATGTCTATCTGAAAGTGAACAGCGGCATGAATCGGCTGGGGTTCGCACCCGAGCGGCTGCACGAGGTGTGGCGCAGGGCGCAGGCGATTGCCAACATCGGCGAGCTTACGCTGATGAGCCATTTCGCCACCGCCGACGGCCCGGAAGGCGTGACCCAGCAGATGGCTACCATCGAGGCGGCCGCTGCCGATATCCCGCTGCCGCGCTGCCTGGCCAACTCGGCCGCCACGCTGTGGCATTCTTCGACCCACGGCAGTTGGGTACGCCCTGGGATCATTCTGTATGGCGCTTCGCCGAGTGGGTGCTGGAATGACGTTGCGGCGACGGGGTTACAGCCGGCGATGACGCTGAGCAGCGAGATCATCGGCATTCAGCAGCTGAAGTCTGGCGATCGCGTGGGTTACGGCGGCCGTTACAGCGCCGCCGGCGCGCAGCGTATTGGCGTGGTGGCCTGCGGTTACGCCGACGGCTATCCGCGTCATGCGCCGACCGGCACGCCGGTATGGGTTGACGGCGTGCTGACGCGCACCCTGGGAACGGTATCGATGGATATGCTGGCGGTGGATCTGACGCCCTGTCCGCAAGTCGAGCTGGGCGCCGAAGTGGAGCTGTGGGGGAAACGCCTGCCGGTGGACGAGGTGGCCACGGCGGCAGGGACGTTGGGCTATGAGCTGCTGTCGGCGTTAGCGGCGCGGGTGCCGGTCGCCATTGAAGCCTGAGCCGCGGCTCAGGCGACTTTTCTGATCTGCCCTTTAATCTGCTTGCTGAGCCGCCGCGCGTGCAGCGCCAGCAGGCAGCCCGCCAGCATCACCAGCGCCAGCGACAGCTTCGGTTGCAGCGGCAACGCCATCGCCACCAGACCCAGCGCGGCACCGCCCGCCATCTGCACGAAACCGACCAGCGCGGACGCGACGCCGGCCTCATTGGAATACGGCTCCAGCGCGTAGCTGGTGGCCGGGCCCATCACGAATGCCAACCCGGCGCAGGCGCTGGCGACCGGCAACATATACGCCAGCCAGTGCGCTTGCGCCGTCGCGGGCAGTAGCATGACGCCCAGCAGCAGGCCCAGGCAGCCCAGCCCCATCAACATGCCGCCGGTCGCCAGACAAACCGGGCGGCCGACCTTGTGGATGATGCGGTTGGCGAAGAAGCTGACCAGCATGATCCAGAAACCGTTGGCGCCGAACACCAGCGAGAATTGCAGCGGGGTCAGGCCGGCGGTGCCCATCAGCACGTTCGGCGCCAGAGAAACGTAGGTCAGCGCCATGCCCATCGCCCCGGAGTTCACCACCGCAAAGGAGAGGAAACGGCGATCGCTGAGGATGCGCGCGTATTGGCGCACCGGCAACCCTTTGACCGGCACGGTGTCGGCAGGGCGAGTTTCCGGCAGGCGCAGCGCGATCAGCACCAACACCAGCAGCGCGTAGCCGACCAGGAACCAGAAGGGGGCGCGCCAGCCGAAGGCTTCGGCGAGCAGGCCGCCGAGCAGCGGCGCCAGCGCAGGGATGATGTTCAGCGTGCCGTTGAGAAAGCCGAAAGCGCGGGCGGCATCGTCGCCATTCAGGCGATCGCGCACGCCGCTGAAGGCGACGACAGCGGTGCAGCAAACCGCCACCCCTTGCAGCAGACGCGAAGCGATGAAAATCGTCGGGCTGGTGGCCAGCGCCGCCATCGCGGCGCCGATCATGTAGAGGATAATGCCGGCCAGCGCCACCGGCTTGCGGCCATAGTTATCCACCAGCGGCCCGGCGATGACCTGGCCGAGGCCAAGCACCAGAATAAACAGTGAAATGGTGGATTGGATCAGCGCTTCGCTGCTGCCCAGGCCGACGGCAATGGCGGGAATGGTCGGCAGGTAAAGATCGATGCCTAATGGGCCGAGCAGCACCAGGCTGAGAAGCATAAACAGAAACTTTTGCATAACAGGAAAGGCACGTCCAAGTGACAAAGAGGGCTAGAGTAGAGACTCTGGCGGCAAATGAAAAGGGGCAAAGCGGGTCAGCGCTGCGCCCCTTGGCGGTAATAGAGCGCCGAGACGGTATCGGCCACATAACGGGCCTGGTGGCGAGCATCATCCAGCGCGCGATGCGGCATACCTTCGAACGGGCGGGCTTTTTTCGGGTTAAAGCCGTGCAGTTCCGCCAGCGTGATCACCGTGCGCACGTCCTGGGTATCCCAGAATTTCCACGGGCAGGGCATTTCAAATTGCTGGAAGGCGTGTTCGAGGATCGCGCAGTCGAACTCTTTGCCGTTGCCCCAGACTTTCACCGTGTCGGTGCTGTTCATATGGATAAAGCGGCTGAGGCTGCTCAGCACGCGTTTCAGGCTCTCGGTGCCGCTGAAGGCCTGTTTGCGGGCCTCATCGGACTGTTTCGCCCACCAGGCGACCGTATCCAGGCTAATGGTACGGCCCGGCTGGTCTTTCTGGCTGCTGACGGCGGCTTCGAATTCGGCGCCCAGCTCCCCGGTTCGGGGATCGAAAAACACCGCCGCCACCACCAGAATGACGGCGCTGGGTTTTATATCCAGGGTTTCAATGTCTAACATCAGATGGTGCATCGGCGTATCCGGCGGTTGCGTGGTGGCTTAATGTTACTACAGAACGTGCGCCGATGAGGGCTGTGTACGCATGAAATCCTTTTAAAGCGCCGCGTTCAGGTTATGATATTCGGGATACTCTTGTCAGGTTGGTCGCTATCGGTGAGAACGCTTATCTTTATTCTGTGCATGGTCGGCTACTTGCTGCTGCTGGGCTACCTTGGCATGTTCGTCACGGACAAGATCTGTGAGAAGGCGGGTAACTACACTAAAATCTGCCGTATCGTAGACATTTCCGAACCGCACATCCCCTAATAGCCCCCTGTTTATCCCAGATAGTCGGTGGTAATCAGCGGCGTCAGGATGGCCGCCAGCGCCGTGAGCGCTCCCCATTGCCGCCAGCCCAGCCGCGCCAGCCAGTCATGCCGCTGCGGCGGCGTGGCCAGTTGCCCGACGGCCACGCCGCCGGTAAGCAGCAGCGTCAGAATCAGCAGCACCAGGCCACGGCTCACCAGCGTGAACTCAACATGCAGCACATTGGCGTAATACAGGCGCATCAGAATAAAATAGCTGAGCAAGACCCAGGCGAAAACGACGTTCTTCTTGAGCACCTGCTGCAGCATCAGCGCGAGGAACAGGCTGTGAAACAGCGACAGCAGCGGGGCCTCGATCGGATGCCGAACGCAGACGTTGTAGACCGCCATGTAAATGTTGAAAACCAGCAGGCTATAGATCACGTAAATATACCAGCCGTAGATGACCTTGAGCTTTTTCGGGTTCGGCGGCAGAGAGAGTGCGTCCGGTTTCATTAATGCCTCCTGATGATGCCATGCGAACGCTGCGGTTGAAGGCGGCGCGGCGACATCGTAATTTAAAATCCACAGGGTATATATCACCCGAGCGCTAAATGACAATTAAACGCCGGATCGGCTTTATTTCCGCGTTTGCCTGGAACTCTTTTGCGCTTGCGGGGTCGATTGGCGTGTGAACGCCTGGCGGTGTTCGCACCACAATGGAAGACGTAATACATTGATATGAAAGATTATAAAAACACCTCGGGCACAAAAATCCTGCTGCTGTTCAGCCTGGCGTTTTATACGTTGTTGCCGCCGTTGTTGACGGCGGCCGTGTTTGACCGTTTCAATCTTAACCCGTTTGCGATCGTTAAATTTTTCCACTTTAACCCGTTTTCAGCCGATCGGGGCATACCCGGTTATCAGACGTTCTTCTACTTGCTGATGTTATGGTTGGGGTTGAATATTTTTCTCTGGCTGCTGGTGTGGAGCGCAGGGCGGCTGTATCAACGCTGGCGTGCGCCGCGCGGCTGATATTTTTCCAGGGGGGAAGAGTTACGCAGGGAAATGACTTTACATTCAATAATGAGACGTATTATCATTTGAATCGCCGGTGAGGGGAAAAGGGTTGTCTCCTTCTGTGCCCCCCGATCCGGCACGACATTGCTCACATTGCTTCCAATTTTCATGCCAGCCTTGCGCTGGCGTTTTTTTATCCCGTGCCAAAAATCCACTGCGCCGGTGGTCGGCCTCTTTTCATTAGCATGCCTGTTTAAAAACCCACGCGAGGTATTGGGGGCGTCAGAACAGCGAAAACAGCAACACCACCGGCAGGCTTAACGGCCAGGTTAACCCGATGGTCAGTGCGCTGATACAGCGAATTTTGACGGTGTCCCGGCTAACCAGGTAGGTGAAAATCATAGAAACTAACAGGCCGATAAAATAACAGTATTGCGTTGCAACCCACAGCGACGACATGAAACCCGATCCCAGTTGTATTTTTACGCGCGAATTCTAGGAGCTTGGCGGGTGATAATCAATGACCAAAGGCCGTTTATTCAAACCTTTATCCATAAGAATGCATAATTTATTTCTATAAAGAACGTAGGGTTATTAACGGTCTTACGTTTATTACCAAAAGAAATCAACAGTATAGTTACCGGTAACATTTCGCGTCAGGCAAACCCTCTTTCTGGAGGTGACTCCCCTAAGTAGTAAAAGAGCCGGTGAAGGGGGGAACGCGATGGGGGTTATGACTCATAAAAATTAATGATGTATTGGCGGACGGACGGCTAAGGTGAGCTGGCGTGGGTTTGGCGGTACGTGAACCCTTCAGGCGCCGGTTTTAGCGCATCTGTCACGATGCGCCGCCAGCCGGCCAGGGAGGGGGATTGTGGACGTTGCGGGTTTAATGAATGTTAAGACCGTAGACGAACAGCCACGAAAACAGCAGCGCCAGCAGGCATGCCATAAAAACAATGGAGATCATTTCCTTCACAACTTCATTCCTTTTCCCGTTGGGCTAAATTTACTTCTCTTTGTTTTTGCGCGAAATTTTAGATCGACATGGGTAAAAATCCTAGTTTTAATCGTTTTTTTCTCCACCCTTGCGGCGTAAGCCGTTTCGATAAGGCCGTGGCGACGCCGGAAAACCGGGAACGCTAACTCGTCGTTGCCATTGCTGAACGCCTGAGGCTGACTATAGAAAATGGGGACTGCGTGGCGCCGAAGGCAGCCACGCGCCTCCCTTAAGGGGAGCCATTCATCTGTCTACGGCGCAGTCTATGAGATGAAGGAGTCGGCAATGAGCACGCAACCCATTATCGTGCTGGTACGCTGATTCTGGGACGGCGTCGCGCAGGGGATATTCGACGATTCATTCGGTGGAAATGCGTTGACCTCGCTGGTTTCCACGCCGATGAGGTGGCGGGTTTGATTGATGAGGCGGCCGGCGCGAAATACAGCAAGGGCAGAAAGGGTTTTCGGACTAAAAGATGACATTCTGCGGCAGGCTATCCCTTCGCTGATATCGCTATCGATATTAATAATCAACAGCATCATCGACACGACGGCGGCGGCAATAATGGCGTAGATGCCTGCCTTACGTATATCGCCTTAGCGTCCGTTAACGCCGATCATTTCTATGGCTGCACGATGCAACCGCTGAAAATAATCATCGGGCTGTTTTTCTATCTCCTGGATAAGGCTGGCTAGCAGGTTCTGTTTGGTTATCGGCTTGTTGGCGGTCAGCACCAGCAGCACGTTTTTGCCAAGCAGGCAGCATATTTGCTTATGGTATTCATCAACATCGTGCTTGTTGAGGCCATAGAGGGTGTAATCGATCATGATGTCTAACCTGCTGACAGGTAAATGCCCGCCGCAGCGGGCTGAGAAGCCATAGAAAAATAAAATGAGGCAAATTTCGCTTAGGAAGAGACTTAAGCGACGGGGTAACGATAACTGAATGGGAATATTCCTATCAAGCCGTGTGGGCACAGAGGCGAATGTTTAGGAATAACCTCAGAAGAACAAATAATAGAGACGGCCGTTCTGGGGAATCTGACTTATTATTGATATTGCCATTGCCTAAAAATCAAACATAGATGATGTAAATATATAATGCGAAAAAGAAACAGCCGGAAAACGGCGTTTTCCGGCTGTGGTGACATTCACGCGACGTTATTCACACGGTCTGTTTGCGAAACAGTTCGCGGAATACCGGATAGATATCGTCTGGTTCGCGGATATGCTGCATGGCGAAGTTATCGAATCTCGCCTGCAGATCCTCATATTCGCGCCACAGCGTTTGATGAGCGCGGCGAGTGATTTCTATGTAGCTGTAATAACGCACCATCGGCAGGATCTTCTTCGCCAACAGCTCATGGCACAACGGTGAATCGTCGGCCCAGTTGTCGCCGTCCGACGCTTGCGCGGCGTAAATATTCCATTGCGCCGGGTCATAACGCTCTTCGACCACGTCGTTCATCAACTTCAGCGCGCTGGAGACGATGGTGCCGCCGGTTTCCTGCGAATAGAAGAACTCCTGTTCGTCCACCTCTTTCGCCTGGGTGTGATGGCGAATATAGACCACCTCGACGTTCTTGTAGGTTCGGCTCAGGAACAGATAAAGCAGAATGTAAAAGCGCTTGGCCATGTCTTTGGTCGCCTGATCCATCGAACCGGACACGTCCATCAGGCAGAACATCACCGCCTGGCTGGAAGGCTCCGGCCGGCGCTCATAGTTTTTGTAGCGCAGGTCGAAGGTATCGATAAACGGTACGCTTTCGATTTTCTTGCGCAGTTCGGCAATTTCCTTGCGCAGCCGCTCCTCTTCCAGCAATTGCACCGGTTCGGTGTTTTCCAGCTGGGTCAGCGCGTCTTCCAGCTCGTGCAACGCGCGTCTTTTACCGGCGGTCATGGCGGTACGTCGCGCCAACGAGTTCTGCAGCGAACGCACGACGCTGATGTTGGCCGGCACGCCGTTGGCGGTATAGCCGGCGCGATGGGTTTTGAACTCGGTCAGTTGCTTGTACTGATTCTTTTTCAGGTTGGGCAGGGCGAGATCCTCGAACAGCAGATCGAGGTACTCGTCTTTGGAGATCTGGAAGACGAATTCATCCTGGCCTTCACCGTCCTGGCTGGCGTTGCCCTGGCCGCCGCCACCGCCTGCGCCACCCTGAGGCCGCTCAACGCGATCGTTCTGCACGAAGTGGTCATTGCCCGGGTGAACGCGATGGCGAGTGCCGCCGCGCCCCTGATGAAACATCGGTTCGTTGATATCGTCAGTGGGGATGGAGACAGACTCCCCGCTGTCTACGTCGGTGACCGAACGCTTGTTGATGGCTTCGGCAATCGACTGTTTGATTTGCGACTTGTAACGGCGCAAGAAGCGCTGGCGGTTCACCATGCTCTTGTTTTTGCCGTTCAGCCGCCGGTCAATGAAATAGGCCATACTTCCCCCAAACGACGTTGCCAACTCTTCATGTCCCGGCCGCGACAGCGCAATATGCCAGCCCCTCCCTGGGCTGCGCTGCAACGTCCATGACTGTGGACATGGCCCTGATAATGCCGCTTACCTGAGGCGTTATGAGGATTTTCTGACCCGCAGATACCATTCACACAGCAGGCGCACCTGCTTGCGGGTATAGCCTTTCTCCATCATGCGGTCGACGAAGTCGTCGTGTTTCTTCTGCTCGTCCGTCGATGTTTTGGCGTTAAACGAAATGACCGGCAACAGCTCTTCGGTATTGGAGAACATTTTCTTCTCGATCACGGTGCGCAGCTTCTCGTAGCTGGTCCAGTTCGGATTACGGCCGTTGTTGTTGGCGCGGGCGCGCAGCACGAAGTTCACGATTTCGTTACGGAAATCTTTCGGGTTGCTGATGCCGGCCGGCTTCTCGATTTTCTCCAGTTCGGCGTTCAACGACTCGCGGTCGAACAGCTGACCGGTGTCGGGATCGCGATACTCCTGATCCTGGATCCAGAAGTCCGCGTAGGTCACGTAACGGTCAAAAATGTTCTGCCCGTATTCCGAGTAGGATTCCAGATAGGCGGTCTGGATCTCTTTGCCGATAAACTCGGCGTATTTCGGGATCAGATAGCCTTTCAGGTGCTCCAGGTATTTCTCGGCCAAATCCTGCGGGAACTGTTCGCGTTCGATCTGCTGCTCCAGCACATAGAACAGGTGTACCGGGTTGGCCGCCACCTCGGCGTGATCGAAGTTGAATACCCGCGAGAGGATTTTAAAGGCGAAACGGGTGGAGAGGCCGTTCATGCCTTCGTCAACCCCAGCGTAGTCGCGGTACTCCTGATAGGACTTGGCTTTCGGATCGGTATCCTTGAGGCTTTCGCCGTCATACACGCGCATTTTCGAGTAAATGCTCGAGTTTTCCGGCTCTTTCAACCGCGACAGCACGCTAAAGCGCGCCAGCGTCTCCAGGGTGCCCGGCGCGCAGGGCGCGTGGGTCAGCTCGCTGTGATCCAGCAGCTTGTCGTAAATTTTGATCTCTTCCGACACGCGCAGGCAGTAAGGCACCTTGACGATGTACACGCGGTCGAGGAACGCTTCGTTGTTCTTGTTGTTACGGAAGGTCACCCACTCGGATTCGTTGGAGTGCGCCAGAATGATGCCGTTGAACGGCAGGGCGGAGATGCCCTCGGTGCCGTTGTAGTTGCCTTCCTGGGTCGCCGTCAGCAGCGGGTGCAGCACCTTGATCGGCGCTTTGAACATCTCGACGAACTCCATAATCCCCTGGTTGGCGCGGCACAGGGCGCCGGAGTAGCCGTAGGCGTCCGGATCGTTCTGCGCATGGTTCTCCAGCTTACGGATGTCCACTTTACCGACCAGCGCCGAGATGTCCTGGTTGTTCTCATCGCCCGGTTCGGTTTTGGCGATGGCGATCTGCTCCAGGATGGAAGGGCGCACTTTCACGACTTTAAACTTGGTGATGTCGCCGCCGAACTCATGCAGGCGCTTCGCCGCCCACGGCGACATGATGGTGCCGAGATAGCGACTCGGGATGTTGAACTCTTTTTCCAGGATCGAGGCATCTTCCTGCGGGTTGAACAGGCACAGCGGATGATCGTTGACCGGGCTGCGTTCGCCGTTGGCGCTGAGGGTGTAGATGGGCACGCGCTGCATCAACGCCTTAAGACGCTCCGCCAGCGAGGATTTACCGCCGCCCACCGGGCCCAGCAGGTAAAGGATCTGTTTCTTCTCTTCCAGGCCCTGCGCGGCGTGTTTCAGGTAAGAGACGATCTGTTCGATGGCCTCTTCCATGCCGTAGAATTCTTCAAAGGCCGGATAGCGTGCGATCACGCGGTTGGAGAACAGGCGCGACAGGCGTGATTCTAGCGCAGTGTCGACCATCACAGGTTCACCGATAGCCATCAGCAGACGTTCGGCCGCGTTGGCATAGGCACTGCGATCTTGCCGGCAAATGGTAAGAAATTCCTGCAGTGTGAACTCTTCGTCCTTGGCAGCTTCGTAGCGCTGGCGATAGTGGTCAAATATGTTCATGATGCCCGTCCTTTCGTTATTAGCACAGGTTAAAGAGAGCGTGTGATAGTGTTCTGGCCCCCGGAAGATGAGAATACGCCTGAGTACAGCAACCCGTATGCCAACTTGGTGCGCTTATTATCGCGAGTTGCGCTGTTTGCCACTGGGCTCAGGATAAATTCACCTTCTGATTTAAGCTTAGTTTGCTTGCCGGAAAATTTCCTGCCGCAGAAAAAGCTTTTTTTAAGTCATATCAATGACTCAGTTATTACAGTGGAAGCCAAATGCCTTGTCTGGCGCGGCCTGCAGGATGAAACGTCATCGTTCCGCCATGATTAATTCATAATTCCGCTATAAGTTATTCGATCTTGGTCGTTTTCTATTGTAAAGATTAGGCGCGCAACTAAATTTTCACATAAACTATTGCGGCTATTAACCCTGTAATTTATGGAAAAAGAACCAGTGAAGATTTCAAAACTCAAAACGCTAGCAATTATCGCTTCCGCAATGGTTTGTGCGCAAAGTGCTCAGGCGGGAACCTGGTCACTCGGCGCCGGCGCGCTGGTTAGCCCGGACGCGTATCGCGGTTATCAGGATCGCGTATATCCGGTGCCCGTCATCGACTATGAAGGTGACGACTTCTACTTCCGTACTCTGACCGCCGGTTACTACCTGTGGAAAGATCAAGAAAACCAGCTGAGCATCATGGGTTACTACACGCCATGGGGCTACCGCCCTGGCGACAGCGATGACGATCGCATGAAGCGTCTCGACAAACGCCGCGGCACGCTGATGGCCGGCCTGGCTTATTCGCACCACGCGGAGTGGGGCACCCTCCGCACCACCTTCACCGGCGACACGTTGAACTACAGCAACGGGCTGGTGGGCGATGTGGCTTATCTGTACAAGTTTGATCTGGACGCGCTGACGCTGGTCCCGGGCGTAGGCGTGATGTGGAACAGCAAAAACCAGAACAAATATTACTACGGCGTCAGCGCCAATGAATCGCGCCGCAGCGGCCTGGACAGCTATACCCCAGGCGATAGCTGGGCGCCGTACCTTGAGCTGAGCGCCAATTACCAGATCAATAAAAGCTGGAACGCCTTCTTCCTCGGCCGCTATGTGAAGTTGTCGGATGAAGTGAAAGACAGCCCGATGGTGGATAAATCCTACACCGGTTTGTTGATGACGGGTGTGAGCTACACCTTCTAATCACGCATTGCACGATTATCGTGCGTGGCGTGCATCAAAAAGGGGCGCAGGCGCCCCTTTTGCACATCTGCAGTGCGCTGTCGCGCGCGGCGCCTCAAGCCTTCTTACGGCTGCGGAAGGTCACGCCCAAACGGGCGGGCTGCTCGCCGGCGGCGACCAGCGGTTTGCTGACGCGCCCGGTCTCGATGCAGACCATGGTCTTGTAACCGTCGTTCGGCATATCCCCCATGCTGCAGGAGAGCTCCACGCCGGGGTTCCAGGCGATGACGTCGCTCATATGATGGTGGTGAACCTCTATGGTGCGCGCGAGCGCCGGATCGCGGATCTGGCTGAAGGCCTCCGGGCGGGTATAGACGCGGTCGGTTTGGCCGACGAAGGTCACTTCGCCTTCCTGAAGCGCCTCTGCGCCGCCCGCCACCTTGTCGATATAAGGCTCGCCCAGACCCGCCACGCTGACCCGATCGATGTCGCCGACCTGGAAGTAACTGTGCAGCGCCGCCGTGGCCTGATAATCGCCGTGCGATTCCAGTTCGATTTCGCACTCCGCACCCAGCTTGAAGCGGGCAATCAGCGTGAAGGCGTGCGGCCACAGTTTGCGGGTCTGCTCATTGTCCTTCAGCGTAAAGGTCAGGATGACGCCGTTGTCATCTTCATCGTGCGCCGTCAGGCTCCAGGGCTGGTTGCGGGCAAAACCGTGGGAGGGTTGCGCCACCGGGCCGAACCACGGCCAGCAGATCGGCACGCCGCCGCGGATGGCCTTGCCTTTGGCGAAGGGGGTATTGTTGCTGAGCCAAATCACCGGCTGCTCACCGCTGGGCTGCCAGGCCAGCAAATGGGCGCCTTGCAGCGCGACGGCCGCGCGCACTTTCGGATGCGACACCACAACCACGCCCAGCTCATCGAGTTGCCGCTGGCTGATGTATGGCGAAATCTGTTCGGAAACGGGCAGGGTGAAAATTTTCTCGTTCATTTCATGACCTATTGTTTGCCGGAGATACACATGAACCCTATAGCTTTCGGGTCACAGCTAGGCGGCAAGCGCAGGAACTCCCAGAAGCTTACTTAAGTAAGTGACTGGGATGAGTGTGTGCAGCCAACAACGCGGTGACTCGAAAGATGACGGGTAAAAAAAGGGCGACAAAAATGTCGCCCTCATTATCAGCTTAACATCATGCCATTACTTGGAGATGTGAGCGATCAGATCCAGAACCTTGTTGGAATAACCGGTTTCGTTGTCGTACCAGGAAACCAGTTTCACGAAGTTGTCGTTCAGTGCGATACCGGCTTTGGCATCGAACACGGAAGTCAGCACTTCGCCGTTGAAATCGGTGGAAACCACGTCGTCTTCAACGTAGCCCAGAACGCCTTTCATAGAACCTTCAGCGGCGTCTTTGATGGCTTTCTTGATTTCTTCGTAGGTAGCCGCTTTTTCCAGACGCACGGTCAGGTCAACAACGGATACGTTTGGCGTCGGTACGCGGAACGCCATACCGGTCAGTTTGCCTTTCAGCTCTGGCAGAACAACGCCAACCGCTTTCGCTGCGCCGGTAGAAGAAGGGATGATGTTCTGGGATGCGCCGCGGCCGCCGCGCCAGTCTTTGTGGGACGGGCCATCAACGGTTTTCTGAGTGGCGGTGGTCGCGTGAACGGTGGTCATCAGGCCTTCAACGATACCGAAGTTGTCGTTGATGACTTTAGCCAGTGGCGCCAGGCAGTTGGTGGTGCAAGAGGCGTTGGACACGATGTCCTGGCCGGCATATTTATCAAAGTTGGCGCCGCGCACGAACATTGGGGTCGCATCTTTGGATGGGCCAGTCAGAACCACTTTTTTGGCGCCGGCGGTGATGTGCTTACGTGCGGTTTCGTCGGTCAGGAAGATACCGGTCGCTTCAGCAACCACGTCAACACCCACTTCGTTCCACTTCAGGTTAGCCGGGTCTTTCTCTGCGGTAACACGGATGGTTTTGCCGTTAACAACCAGGTGGCCGTCTTTAACTTCTACCGTACCGTTGAAACGGCCGTGAGTAGAGTCATACTTCAGCATGTAAGCCATGTACTCTGCGTCCAACAGGTCGTTGATTGCAACGATCTCGATGTCAGAACGCTCTTGAGCAGCACGGAAAACAATGCGACCGATACGGCCAAAACCGTTGATACCTACTTTGATAGTCATATATTCCACCAGCTATTTGTTAGTGAATAAAAGGTTGGTTGTAAAATTACAAAAACCTTACCCAGCGTCAAGCGGAATCGTGTCAATTCTTGCGGCAAGTCAAACCGGAAGGGTGGTTTTGCACGCTTATTGCACAGTCCATTTGCGCTCGGCCTCATCCGTTATATGGGGACAAGCCGCCAAGTATAAAGTCAGCATACGCAAGATGTGTGATCGCTATCACATATCATCGTGACGTGGCCTTTATGGGCTACAGTTTAGGCCAAAAACCCCTGCAGCGGTGTTAATTTTTTGTTATTATTAATCATTGTTTTCGTTGACATTATCCACATTCAGAGATAAGCACAAATGGCTAAAGAGACAACCCCCGGTCATCCGGTCACGGAACTGAATGAAATCCAACGTTATGTGACGCAACAGCGCGGCACCGAAGCGCCGTTCAGCGGCAAATTGCTGCACAACAAGCGCGAGGGCGTGTACCATTGCCTGTGTTGTAACCAGCCGCTGTTCTATTCCGAAACCAAATACGATTCCGGCTGCGGCTGGCCGAGCTTTTATGAGCCGGTTTCCGCCGATGCTATCCGTTATCTTGATGATAATTCACATAATATGCATCGTGTTGAAATCCGCTGCGGCCATTGCGACGCGCACCTGGGGCACGTTTTCCCCGATGGCCCGCAGCCGACCGGCGATCGCTACTGCGTCAATTCCGCTTCACTGAGCTTTACCGATGGCGAAAATGGCGACCAAACGGCTGGTTAAGTGGTAATTTAACCAACAAAATCGATTCAGCTAATTATTCATCCGTAAGCGAGAAGGGCTCTGATGGACGTGAAAGATCTGATTGCGGCGATGACGCCCGAGATATACCAGCGCCTGGTACAGGCGGTTGAGCTGGGCAAATGGCCGGACGGCGTGGCGCTGACGCCGGAGCAAAAAGAAAACAGCCTGCAGGCGGTGATGCTGTGGCAGTCGATGAACAACGTCGATCCGCAGCACATGAGCATCGGCACCGACGGGCAGATCGTGATGAAGAGCAAGCAAGAGCTGAAACAGCAGTTCGTTGCCGAGCCGTTGGCCAAACTCAAACCGCAGTAAGGCTTCCCTAATGAAAGCGGGGCGATGTCGCCATCGCCCCGTCGATTCACCGTTTTTCGCCCTTAATTCCCAGCGATTCCGCCAGCTGCTGCGCCAGCCGATTGTTGTCATCCGCGCCGTATTCCCAGAACATCGCACCGCCCAATCCCTGACTTTTGATGTATTCGGCCTTGATGGCCACCGAACGCGGATTCTCGTAGGAGATTGCGAACAGCGGCTTGCCTTCGGCGGATTGCAGCGTCAGGTAAGGCACTTTGGCGTCGTCATCCCAGTGCTCGCGAAAACGATGCTGCGGATCGTTGAGCAATTTGCTGACGATATCGTGGTATTTAAAGTAAGTGTCTTTGCTGAGATCCAGCCCCAGCGCGTTGAACAGGGCGGTTTCTCGCGCGCTGAAGTAAGGTTGCGTCACCGGATGTTTGGCGGCGTCCGGCTTGTCCCAGTCGATACCCGCCTCGGTCGCCCGTTTCGGAACCCGGCCGTAGAAACCGATGCCCAGGTTCATCTGCGCCGGTTTCAGGCCGGCAGCCAGATAATTCTTGACCACGAAATCGGCGCTGTAGCGATCGGCGGCCGCCACGGTTGGCCAACGCTTTGAATCGTACAGGTTGGCATTGAAGTACTGCGTGCCGTAAGCCATGTCGTAGGTCATCAGATTGATGTAGTCGAGGTAAGGGGAAATGCTTTTCACATCAACCCATTCCTGCGGGCTTTTGACGTTGGCCCCGACGGCGATGGTTAACAGCTTGCCTTTACCCAGCGCCTGATGAAGCTCTTTCAGCAGCAGGGTGAAGTTGTCGCGATCCGCCGGTTGGCTTTCCACCAGCCCCCAGGCGCCGTTCACCGGATATTCCCAGTCCAGATCGATACCATCCAGCTGATACTGGGCGATCACCTGCAGCGCGGAACGGATGAATATCGCCCGGTTTTCCGCAGTTGCCGCGGCGGCGGAGAAACCCCGTGCGCCCCAGCCGCCGACCGACAGCAGCACTTTCAGCTCGGGGTTCTGCTTGCGCAGCGTCGGTAGCCGTTGCAGATCGGCCATCACCTTCGGCGACAGGTAGATCTGGTGGCGGCGAGCGGGGTCTTTCAACACCGCATTGGTTTCGTCTTTCTCGCCGTTGTAGATCAGTCCGAACGAATAGTTGAGGTGGGTGATTTGCGTGACGTCCAGCTTGTCGATGTCGCCACCGGGGCCGGCGGTGACGTCGCCGCCGCCGTTGAAGTAGCCGACGGAGAGATAAGCCGCCTGGGCCGTGCCTGCGCCGGCCATAGCCAACTGCACCGCCGCCAGCAAAGGCAGCAGTTTTCGGGTTATTTTCATGTCTTTCTCCTTGGGTCGGCAAGGCCGACCGTACCGCCAGAGGCGGTCACAATAAAGCCGGGCTCAATGGGCCTCGGATGCGTATAACCGATTGACGCCAAAAGCGTCGCAGCCATAACAGCAAAAGCGCCTGCTGCTCACAAGCCGTTGGGGAAGAAGAAGGGCGATATTGTGAGCGGCGTCGAAATTTTCGCCACCGCGCAGAGAGGGCGCTGATGGCGCCCTGGAGGATTTAGTTGGCGAGGAATTGTGACAGGGTAACCAGTTGCGCACCGGCGCACGCCATGTCCTGCAGCGCCCGCTCGCTGTCGTCCGGCTGCAGATTCACGCCGCGGCAGCCGTCGACGATCACCTGCGTTGGATAGCCGGCGGCCAGCGCATCCAGCACGCTGAACTTGACGCAGTAGTCGGTCGCCAGGCCCATGATTGCCAGCCGCTGGACGCCCTGCGATTGCAGCCAGCCGTGCAGTTCGGTCTGCGCTCGGTGGCCGTTATCGAAGAATGCGCTGTAGCTGTCGATATCCGTATCCTGCCCTTTGCGAAAAACGGCATTGATATGTTGCCGCTGTAACTGGGGGTGAAAATCGGCGCCGTGGCTCCCTTGCACGCAGTGCACCGGCCACCACACCTGCGGCAGGCCTTCCAGCTCGCCGAGGGTGCCGACCTGCGCATGGGAGTTCACCGCAAAACTGCGGTGATTGGCGGGATGCCAGTCCTGGCTGGCTACCACCGGTTCGCCACGCGCCAGACAGGCGGCGATCGCCTGATTGGCCACCGGGATGACGGCGTCGCCCGCCGTGACCGCCAGCGCGCCGCCGGGGCAGAAATCGTTTTGCAGATCGATCAACAACAGGGCCGTTTTCATCTCCGCTCCAGAGTTCAGTAGGTTAACCGTTGATGCTCAGCTCGCCGCGCAGGTCTTGCTGCATCAGGGCGCGGATTTGTTCCGGCGTCAGCGGCTGGCTCAGCAGGTAGTGCAGCTTGGTCAGGGCGGCTTCCACCGTCATGTCGAAACCGCTGATCACCCCGGCGTGCGCCAGCGCGTTGCCGGTGGCGTAGCCTTCCATATTGACGCGCCCGGAGATGCACTGCGTCAGGTTCACCACCACGATGCCGCGTTCTGAGGCCGCGCGCAACTCGTCGATCAGCTCGGCCTTCTGCGGCGCGTTGCCGACGCCGTAGGAACGCAGGATCAGCGCTTTGACCGGCTGCAGCAGGAAGTTGCGCACCACCGCGCCGGAAATGCCCGGATAGATAGTGACCACGCCGATCGGCTGCGGCGTAATGTCGTGCACCCGCAGCGCGCCGTTGCATGGCGGGCTGTCGATGCCTTGCTGGCGGCGAATGTGAATACCGGCTTCCAGCAGCGGCGGCAGATTCGGGGAGGCGAAGGCGTCGAAGCCGTCGGCGTGCGCTTTGGTGGTGCGGTTGCCGCGGAACAGCTTGTTGTTGAAGAACAGGCTGACTTCATTCACCGGATGGTTGGCCGCCAGATACAGCGCGTTGAGCAGGTTGGTCTGGCCATCGGAGCGCAGCTCCGCCAGCGGAATCTGCGAGCCGGTGACGATCACCGGTTTAGCCAGGTTTTCCAGCATGAAGGAGAGTGCCGACGCGGTGAACGCCATGGTGTCGGTGCCGTGCAGGATCACGAAGCCGTCGTAGCGATCGTAGTTCTGCTTGATGTCGTCGGCGATGTGCTGCCAGTCTTCCGGTGTCATATCCGAAGAGTCAATCAATGGCGCATATTCATGAATGGTGAAATCCGGCATTTCCGGGCGATGGAATTCGGGCATCAGCGCCAGCTGGCGCTGCAGGTGGCCGGAAACCGGGATATAGCCGTGATCGGAACGCTGCATGCCGATGGTGCCGCCGGTGTAGGCGACGTAAATGGATTTCTTTTGCATGGTCATGATTTTAACAAAGATAAGATGGGCTGAATTATAGGGGCATGGCGGCAGAAAAAAAGCCCGGCGATGGCCGGGCTGCAGAATTATTTGTTAGCGGACTTCTCCGCAGGTGAGACAGATCGCATAACGGTTTTGCGGATCGTTCAGGTTATTGAACAAACCCGGCTGTTCTTTCACCGCGTTGGCGACCGAGGCCAGCGGAGCGGGCAGCATGGCCTGAATCGCCGCCGGCAGCATGGCGTGAACGGAAACGCCGAACTGGCTGAGCACCATATCGCTCAGGCTTGGGGTATCGACGAACCAGTTGAGCTGCCACTGCTGCAGCTTCGCCAACTCGGCGGCTTTTTTCACCGCGTCGTCGAAATCGCCCAATTGATCGACCAGGCCGTTGGCCTTGGCGTCGCTGCCGAGCCAGACGTGGCCCTGGGCGATTTGGTCAACCTGCTGCGGGGTCATCTTGCGCGATTTGGCGACCAAATCGAGGAAGTTCTTATACCCGTTTTCGATGTTCAGCTGCATCATCTGCGAGAACTCCTGCGGCAGCGCCTTGGTGACCGCAATGTCGGCCAGCGGCGAGGTCGCCACGCCATCGGTGTGCACGCCCAGCGTATCCAGGGTTTTCTCGTAGGTGTTGATGATGCCGAAAATGCCGATGGAACCGGTCAGGGTGCTCGGGCTGGCGATGATGTAGTCGGCCGGCGTCGAAACCCAGTAGCCGCCCGACGCGGCCATGCCGCCCATCGAAACCACCACCGGTTTGCCGGCGGCGCGCACGGCGGCCAGTTCGGAACGGATCACTTCGGATGCGCTGACGCTGCCGCCCGGGCTGTTGACGCGGAACACCACGGCCTTGATGGCCGGATCCAGACGGGCTTGACGCAGTTCGGCGGCGGTGGTATCACCCCCGACGTTACCCGGCGTCTGCGGGCCGTCCATGATGGCGCCATTGGCGAAGACCACGGCGATCTTGCCGCCCTGATTGGCGTCCGGCTTCGGCTGATAGTCGTAGATGCTGATGGCGTTGAAATCGTTCGCCTGTTTATCCCAGCCGAAGGTCTTGACCAGCTGATTTTCGATCGCGGTGCGCGAGGCCAGCTCGTCCACCAGCTTATTGTCCAGCGCATAGCGAGCGGTGTCGCCACCGGCTGCCTGCAGGCCGCTCAGCACGCCGGCGGCGCCCGGGAACAGCTGCTGTGGCGTCAGCTGGCGGTTGGCCGCGACGGTTTCCAGATAGTTCTGCCACAGGCCGCCAATCCAGCGGCTGTCCGCTTCGCGCGCCGCCGGAGACATATCGTCGCGGATCAGTGGTTCGACCGCCGATTTATAGGTGCCGACGCGGAAGATATTGGTGGTGACCTTGAGCATGTCCAGCAACGACTTGTAATACAGGTTGTTGGTGGCGAAACCGTGCAGATCGACCGCGCCCTGCGGCGACAGATAGACCTTGTTGGCGTAGCTGGCCAGGAAGTATTGCGTCTGGTTGTAGCTGTCGCCGATGGCGAAGATCGGTTTGCCGCTGTCGCGGAACTCGCGCAGCGCCTTGCCGATATAGCGCAGCGACGGCTGATCGGCGCCGACGAAGTCATTCAGCTGCAACACCATGCCGGTAATGTTTTTATCGTCTTTGGCCTTGCGGATGCTATCGACCACGTCGAACAGCGAGTTTTCCTGCAGACGGCTGCTGGAGGCGCCCAACAGCTCGCGGCCCCATTGCCGCACCCGGTTGTTTACCGAGGGCTGATCGACCACCACGCCGCTTAAATCGACCAGCAGCGCGCCGCGCGCCGGGGCCGTCGTGGTGGAGGAACTTTGGAAGGACAGATAGATGCCAACCCCAACCAGGATCAGCAAGACCAGGAACAGGTTAAGGATCAGTTCCCTGATAAAATTCAGCAGACGCCATGTCCACCGGAAAATGCCGGCAATAATTTGCCACAATGTGCGCATGTGCTCTCCAACAAGAGTCGAGAATGTTCCGCTATCCTAATGAGCGGCCGGGGAAATGTCAGCTTTAAATCGTGGCACACAGACGCTATCGCCGAGGCTGTAACTCGTCGTTTAGCTATGTTAACGTGGCCGGAATGAAAATTGTTATCAGGAGTTTACGATGGATGCTCTGGATCTTTTATTGAATCGCCGCTCGGCTTCGCGCCTGGCGGAACCGGCGCCGGCGGGGGAAGTGCGCCAAAATATCATCAACGCGGGCCTGCGTGCGCCCGATCACGGCGCGCTGCAGCCGTGGCGTTTCGTGATGATCGAAAATCAGGGTCTGGAGCGCTTCAGCCAGCTGCTGCAGGCGGCGGCGAAACAGGATCAGCTGGACGAAGCGGCGATCGAAAAGGCCACCAAGGCGCCGTTCCGCGCGCCGCTGATCATCACCGTCATTGCGCACTGCACTGAAGAGACCAAGGTGCCGCGCTGGGAACAGGTGGTTTCCGCCGGTTGCGCGGTGCAGGCGATGCAGATGGCGGCGCTGGCGCAGGGCTTTAACGGCATCTGGCGCACCGGCGCCTGGACCGAGCATGCGCTGGTGCGCGAAGCCTTCGGCTGCCGCGAGCAGGACGAGATCGTCGGTTTCCTCTATCTGGGCACGCCGCAGCTGAAGGCCGCCACCAAGGTGACGCCGCCGGACAGCACGCCTTTCGTCAGCTATTTCTGAGTTTTCTCCCGCGGGGCGCGGCGAAAATGCGCCAAACCCCGCAAAATCGCATGGTTTCTGAGCAGGCCGTTCGCTTATAGGCGACCTGCTCTTATCAATCCCTTCGGCAAGCGCTACCCTATGTTATCTTGAGTGCCGTTACCGAAGGGAGTGGACTATGACATCGCCAGCGATCCGTTTAACCCAGTACAGCCATGGCGCTGGCTGCGGCTGCAAAATCTCACCGAAAGTTCTCGAAACCATCTTGCACAGCGAGCGAGAAAAGTTTGTCGATCCGCGCCTGTTGGTCGGCAATGAAACCCGCGACGACGCGGCGGTGTACGACATCGGCAACGGCGTCGGCATCATCAGCACCACTGACTTTTTCATGCCGATCGTCGACGATCCGTTCGATTTCGGCCGCATTGCGGCAGCCAACGCCATCAGCGACGTGTATGCGATGGGCGGCAAACCGATCATGGCGATCGCCATTCTCGGCTGGCCGATCGCCAAGCTGCCGCCGGAGGTGGCGCAGCAGGTGATCGACGGCGGCCGTTTCGCCTGCCAGCAGGCGGGGATCGCGCTGGCCGGCGGCCATTCCATCGATGCGCCGGAACCTATTTTCGGCCTGGCGGTCACCGGCGTGGTCAATATCGAGCGGGTGAAGAAAAACAGCGCGGCACAGGCCGGGGCGAAACTCTATCTGACCAAGCCGCTGGGCATCGGCGTGCTCACGACCGCCGAGAAACAAAGCAAACTGCGCACTGAGCATCAGGGCCTGGCGACCGAAGTGATGTGCCGCCTGAACAAGCCGGGCGCCGATTTTGCCGAGGTGGCGGGCGTCACGGCGATGACCGATATCACCGGTTTTGGCCTGCTGGGCCACCTGAGCGAGGTGTGCCAGGGCTCCGGTCTGCAGGCGACGGTCTGGTTCGATCGGGTGCCGAAGCTGCCGGACGTCGAGGCGTATATCGCCGAAGGGTGCGTGCCGGGCGGCACCGGGCGCAACTTCGACAGCTATGGCCATCTGGTGGGCGAGATGAGCGATTTGCAGCGCCAGCTGCTGTGCGATCCACAAACCTCCGGCGGCTTGCTGTTGGCGGTATTGCCAGAGGCGGAAGCGCAGGTGCTGGCGATTGCCGGGCAGCACGGTATCACCCTCAACGCTATCGGTGAATTGCATGCCGCACAGACCGGGCAGCCACTGATCGAGGTCGTGTAGTGTCCCACATGCAAGGAAGGCCGGACAGCGACGATTACCCACGCATTTTCCTGCAGGACGTGCCGCTGATTGACGTGCGCGCACCGATCGAATTTCAGCAGGGCGCCTTCGCACAGGCGGTGAATTTACCGCTGATGATCGACAGCGAACGCCAGGCGGTCGGCACCTGCTATAAGCAGCATGGGCAGCAGGCGGCGATCGCGCTCGGCCACAGCCTGGTGAACGGCAAACTGCGCGAACAGCGCACCGCCGCCTTGCTGGCGGCCTGCGCAGCGCGGCCCGCAGGCTATATTTACTGCTTCCGCGGCGGGCTGCGCTCGCAGCTGGTGCAGCAATGGCTGCACGAGGCCGGCGTGGATTATCCGCGTATCACTGGCGGTTATAAGGCGCTGCGCAATTATCTGCTCGGTGTACTGACGCAAAGCGCGCAATTGCCGATGGCCCTGGTGGGCGGCAATACCGGCAGCGGCAAGACGCTGCTGGTCAACGAACTGGCCGACGGCGTCGATCTGGAAGGCGCGGCGCGCCATCGCGGTTCATCTTTTGGCCGAACGCTGGCGGGGCAGAGCTCGCAGATAGATTTTGAGAATCGTCTGGCTGTGTTATTGCTGAAAAAACAGCATGGTGGCAGCCGCCGTTGGGTGCTGGAAGACGAAGGGCGGATCATCGGCAGCAACAATCTGCCGTTGCCGTTGTTCAACGGCATGCAGCAGGCGCCGGTGGCGGTGATCGACGATCCGTTCGATATTCGTCTGGCGCGTCTGCAGGCCGAATATATCGACGGTATGCGCGAACAGTTCGAACAGGCCTATGGCATGGAAGAGGGCTGGCGGCAGTACGACGACTATTTGCATCATGGCCTGTTCGCCATTCGCCGCCGTTTGGGCCTGGAGCGCTTCCAGCAGTTGACGCAGCGGCTGGAGGCGGCGCTGCGGGCGCAGCGCCTCAGCGGCGAGGGCGACGCGCACCGCGAGTGGTTGGCGCCTCTGTTGCAGCAGTACTACGATCCGATGTATTGCTATCAGCTGGAAAAGAAAGCCCAGCGGATCGTCTTCCGCGGGAACTATGCAGAAGTAAGAGAATTCTTGATGACGTTCAGCCAGAAAAACGGTGATTAATGCGACTGTTCATAGCCGAGAAACCGAGTTTGGCGCGCGCCATTGCCGACGTCTTGCCCAAGCCGCATCGCCGCGGCGACGGCTATATCGCCTGTGGCAACAACGACGTGGTGACCTGGTGCGTCGGCCATCTGTTGGAGCAGGCCCAGCCTGACGCCTATGACAGCCGCTATGCGCGCTGGTCGTTGGCGGATCTGCCAATCATCCCCGAAAAATGGCGCTTGCAGCCACGCCCTTCGGTCAGCAAACAGCTCAACGCCATTAAAAAGCTGCTGCACGAAGCCGATGAAGTGGTTCACGCCGGTGACCCGGATCGCGAGGGGCAACTGCTGGTGGATGAGGTGCTGGACTACCTGGATTTGACGGCGGAGAAGCGCCAGAACGTGCGCCGCTGTCTGATCAACGATCTCAATCCGCAGGCGGTGGAGCGTGCTGTCGAGCGTCTGCGCGACAACCGTGATTTCATTCCGTTGTGCGTGTCTGCGCTGGCGCGTTCGCGCGCCGACTGGCTGTACGGCATCAATATGACCCGCGCCTATACGCTGCTGGGCCGCAACGCCGGTTACGACGGCGTGCTGTCGGTGGGCAGGGTGCAGACCCCGGTGCTCGGATTGGTGGTGCGCCGCGATGAAGAGATCGAAAACTTCGTGCCAAAAGACTTCTTTGAGGTCAAGGCGCACATCGTCACGCCGAAAGAAGAGCGCTTCGTGGCGCTGTGGCAACCCAGCGACTCCTGTGAACCTTATCAGGATGAAGAGGGGCGTTTGCTGCACCGGCCGTTGGCGGAGCACGTGGTCAAGCGCATCGAGGGGCAGCCTGCCCTGGTCACGTCCTATAATGATAAACGGGAATCAGATACCGCGCCGCTGCCGTTCTCGCTCTCTACGCTGCAAATCGAGGCGGCCCGGCGCTATAACCTCAGCGCGCAACAGGTGCTGGACGTTTGCCAGCGGCTGTACGAAACCCACAAATTGATCACCTATCCGCGTTCCGACTGCCGCTATCTGCCGGAAGAACATTTCGCCGGCCGCCACGCGGTGCTGAACGCCATCAGCGTGCACCAGCCTGAGTTGTATCCGCAGCCGGTGATCGACAGCGATCGCCGCAACCGCTGCTGGGACGATAAAAAGGTCGATGCGCACCACGCCATTATTCCCACCGCCCGCGCCGGCAAGGTGAATCTGACGCAGGATGAACGGAATGTGTATGGGCTGGTGGCGCGCCAGTACTTGATGCAATTCTGTCCGGATGCGGTGTTCCGCAAATGCGTGATCGAGCTGGATATCGCCGGCGGCAAATTCATCGCCAAGGCGCGTTTCCTGGCGGAGGCCGGTTGGCGTACGCTGCTGGGCAGCAAGGAGCGCGACGAGGAAAACGAAGGCGCGCCGCTGCCGGTGGTGGCCAAGGACGATGAGCTGCTGTGCGAGCGCGGTGAAGTGGTGGAGCGCCAGACGCAGCCGCCGCGGCCGTTTACCGACGCCAGCCTGTTGTCGGCCATGACCGGCATCGCGCGGTTCGTACAAGATAAAGCGTTAAAGAAAATCCTGCGGGCGACCGATGGTTTAGGTACGGAAGCGACGCGAGCGGGGATCATCGAATTGCTGTTCAAACGGGCGTTTCTGTACAAGAAGGGGCGCTATATTCACTCCAGCGAAACCGGGCGCGCGTTGATTCACTCGCTGCCGGATCTTGCTGCGCGTCCTGATATGACGGCCAACTGGGAAGCCACGCTGACGCAAATCAGCGAGAAATCCTGCCGCTATCAGGACTTTATGCAGCCGTTGGTCGGCACGCTGCAAGAGCTGATTTATCAGGCCAAGCAGAGCCGGGCGAGCATGGCGTTTCGTGGGTTGCCGCCGCCGCCTTCCAGCGGGGGCAAAAAACGCAGGAAAAGCGCCGGCAAGGCGCAGGAGAAGAGTGAATGAAGCATGGACTCAGTGGGGTTTTAGTCGCCGCAGTCTTGGCGTTTTCCGGCCTGGCCGCCGCCAATCGCGGCGATGTGGACGTGGTGTTGCCGGTTTCGCCGGAGATTTGGGGCACGGCCAAAAACGGCGTCAACCCGCCGCCGGCGCAGCCCTGCAACCGCTGTTGCGTCTACCAGAACCAGAATTATTCCGAAGGGGCGGTGCTCAAAGTCGAAGGGGAAGTGCTGCAGTGCGTGCGTGAGCCTAACACCATCGGCACCAACCCCTTGATTTGGGTGCGATTGAAGAAGTGACGATGTAACCCATCGCCGCGCTCAGCGCGCATCGCCTTGCGCGGCGATATAGTCCGCCAGCAGTGGAACGTCGGCGGGCGCCAGGGCGTATTCCTGCGCCTGTTGCGGCGTGACCCAGACCAGCGCCGAGTGGCAATGCAGCTGCAATTCACCGGAGAACGCCGCGACTCGCCAGGCATGCAGCCGGATGAGGCGTTCGCCTTGCTGCCACTGATTGCTGCCCACATGCTCGCCGATACGGGCGCAAATCCCCAACTCTTCATCCAGCTCGCGCGCCAGCGCCTCTGGCTGGCTTTCGCCGGCTTCAACCTTGCCGCCGGGAAACTCCCACAGACCGGCCTGATCGCTGCCTGCGCCGCGCTGGGCCAGCAAAATGCGGCCGTTCTGTTCCAGAATGGCGGCTACCACGTCGATAATTTTCATTGGCTTCACAGAGTAAAACCCCGGCGAGCGCCGGGGTGATGGGTTTACAGCGTGAATTCCGCCCACACCGGCGCATGGTCGGAAGGTTTCTCCATCCCACGGGTTTGGTAATCGATGCCGGTGGCGATGCAGCGCGAAGCCAGCGGGGTGCTGGCCAGCAGCAGATCGATACGCAGGCCGCGGTTGTCGTCGAACCCTTTGGAGCGGTAGTCGAACCACGAGAATTCGTCGCTGCGCCCCGGGTTGGCGTGGCGGTAGGTGTCCACCAGCCCCCAGTTCAGCAGGCGCTCCATCCATTCGCGCTCTTCCGGCAGGAAGGAACACTTGCCGGTGCGCAGCCAGCGTTTGCGGCTGTCTTCGCCGATGCCAATGTCATAATCGCTTGGGCTGATGTTCATGTCACCCATAATCAACACTGGGGATTCCGCCGACAGCTGCTGCTCCAGGTAGTTTTGCAGATCCTGATAAAAGCGTGTTTTAGCCGGGAATTTGATCGGGTGGTCGCGGCTTTCACCTTGCGGGAAGTAGCCGTTGATCACCGTCAGCGTGCCCTGCGGCGTAGCCAGATCGGCCATGATGATGCGACGCTGCGCATCTTCTTCATCGGTCGGGAAACCGCGGCGCACGGCCAGAGGCTCCGCTTTGGTCAGCAGCGCTACGCCGTAATGGCCTTTTTGCCCGTGATAGAACACGTGATAGCCGTGCTGGCTGACTTCTTCCAGCGGGAACATGTCGTCGTGAACTTTCGTTTCTTGCAGGCCGATCACGTCGGGCTGGTGCTGTTCGATAATTGCCGCCAGCTGATGCGGACGCGCGCGCAGTCCATTGATATTAAAAGAGACAAACTTCATGAGCGGTGCCGTTTTCACGAGAAAAATGTGCTGTGATAGTAGCAGAGTTTGGCGGGAAATGTAACGCAGACAGCGGCGGGACCGCTGGCTGCGCAGCGGCTTTATTTCGCCCAGCGGTCGTAATTTTTGGGTTGATAGTCGTCAAACTGTTGCAGCAGCGTTTGCGCCGATTCACTGATGTGCAGGGTGCCGAGGTAGTCGTGGCGCATAAAGCCCTGATCGGCGACGTGCTCGAGGAACTGGCTCAGCGGGCGGTAGAACCCGTTGACGTTGAGCAGGCCGACCGGTTTGTTGTGATAGCCGATTTGCCCCCAGGTCCAGATTTCAAACAGCTCTTCCAGCGTGCCGATGCCGCCGGGCAGGGCGATAAAACTGTCCGCCAGCGCCGCCATACGGGCTTTGCGCGTGTGCATATCCGGCACCACTTCCAATTCAGTCAGGCCGCGATGCGCGGTTTCCGCTTCAACCAGGCGCTCGGGGATAATGCCGACAGCTTCACCGCCCGCCGCCAACACCGCGTCCGCCACGATCCCCATCAATCCTTTTTTGCCGCCGCCGTAGATTAAACGGCGCCCCTGTGCGGCCAGCAGCTGCCCCAGTTGACGAGCCTGCTCGGCATAAGCGGGATTGACGCCTTCGCTGGCGCCACAAAAAACGCAAATATTGTTTCGCATCCACCTGTTCCTTACTGCACTAAAGAAGCCAGTGGTATAGCGAATTGTCGGTCTTAGTTCAAGTTACGGTTGGATGAGAGCAAACAAAACGGCTGGGTGAAAGCGGTGAATAAGGGAAGATAGCTTGAGTTTTATTGGTGCGAGGATAATGAGTCGATTTGGAAATGTTCTGCAAGAGATGGTGGTGGGGGAAGGATAATTCGTCGCTGCGCGACTCACCCTGCGGGCCGCGCTGAAGCGCGTTGTCTCACTGCGTGAGACTCGAACCTTGTCGAAGCTTCTCATCCTTCCCCAGTGCGGAGCATTATGGGGGCGATGTGCTTTAAGTTTATTTGGGGTTTTCTATAAAGAGATGGTGGTGGGGGAAGGATGATTCGTCGCTGCGCGACTCACCCTGCGGGCCGCGCTGAAGCGCGTTGTCTCACTGCGTGAGACTCGAACCTTATCGAAGCTTCTCATCCTTCCCCAGTGCGGAGCATTGTGGGTGCGATGTGCTTTAAGTTTATTTGGGGTTTTCTATAAAGAGATGGTGGTGGGGGAAGGATTCGAACCTTCGAAGTCTGTGACGGCAGATTTACAGTCTGCTCCCTTTGGCCGCTCGGGAACCCCACCATGGTATTCATGGATTTACAAATTGTCGTTCCAGTTTTATCCGGAAGAAACCTGGCCGGTTTCTTTACTGCGTCCTCGCTCCTGGCGGAGAGAAGATGGTGGTGGGGGAAGGATTCGAACCTTCGAAGTCAGTGACGGCAGATTTACAGTCTGCTCCCTTTGGCCGCTCGGGAACCCCACCATATACATGGCTATTTAACTGGCCTTGCTTGCGAGAGCGCTGTCTCGGTAAGCGGGGCGCATCATATCAAATGAAGCGGATGTGTAAAGCATTGAAATGCAGAAAATGAATCGTTTGCCGTTTTTTTATTCTTGGCGGTGCATCCCTGAACGAAATGCACCGATTTATTGAGCGATTAAAGAATAACGGTGCGGTTGCCGTAGACGAAGACGCGCTGCGCCAGCACCTGATACAGCGCGCGGCTAAGCACGTTTTTCTCCACGTCGCGGCCGGCGCGCATCATATCCTCGGTGGAATAGGTGTGATCGACGTGGATCACGTCCTGCATGATGATCGGGCCTTCGTCGAGATTGTCGTTAACGTAGTGGGCGGTGGCGCCGATGATTTTTACCCCGCGCTCATAGGCCTGGTGATAAGGGCGCGCGCCGATAAACGCCGGCAGGAACGAATGGTGAATGTTGATCACCTGATTCGGGTAATGTTGCACGAAGGCCGGGGTCAGCACGCGCATATATTTGGCCAGCACCACGTAATCCGGCTGATATTGATCGATCTTGGCCGTCATTTCGCGGTCATGCTGTTCACGCGTCAGGCCTTCGTGGCTCACCAGATGGAAAGGAATATCGAAACGCTCCACCAGCGATTGCAGCGTGTCGTGGTTGCCGATCACGGCGGCGATTTCAACGTCGAGGCCGCCATAGGCGCTTTTCATCAACAGATCGCCCAGGCAGTGGGCCTCTTTGGTGACCAGCACCACGATGCGCCGGCGCCCGGTGCTGTGCAGCTCACGCAGCGAACCTTCCGGCAGCGCGCTGTCCAGATCGGCCAGCAGCGTGTTGTCGTTGAAAATGCCTTCCAGCTCGGTGCGCATGAAGAAACGCCCGGTGCGGTGATCGACGAACTCATTATTCTGCACGATATTGAGTTCGTGCTTGTAACAGATGTTGGTGATCTTGGCGATCAGCCCTTTGGCGTCCGGGCAGATGGTGCGTAACACTTTCCGTTGTACATTTTGGTGTGGCATGGGTTTGAGGATCCTGTCTGATACTGAACGGCCTGTCTGCGCAGGCGTAAACGTGAAGCGCCGGCCGGCTAGCGCCCGCAGCACTTCTTGTATTTTTTCCCTGAGCCACAGGGACACATCGCATTTCTGCCGGGCTGGGGTTTGGTGCCGTCGATATAATACCAACGTTGATCGCGACGAAGGAAGCGCGAGCGCTCATGCATCGCCTGCGGTTCGCCGCTTTCGCCATCGATAAAGCGGGCGATGAATTCGACGAAGCCTTCTTCCGGCTCATGACCGGCTTTCTCTTCCACGATCGTCAGGCCTAACCATTCGGTATTTTTAAAGCTGTCGACGATTGCATTGCGCCACGCTTCGGCGCCGCAGTCGGGGTGCCAGGTGGCGATCAGATAGTCGACGTTATGACTCACGTAGGCGGTGAAGCGTGAACGCATCAGCTGACCGGGCGTGGGCGCCGGCTGATTACCGCTGATAAAAGGGGCGCAGCACGCGTTATACGCCTGTCCGCTGCCGCATGGGCATGATTCGGGCAAAATAACTCCTGAGAACACGAGGCAGAAAATGAATTTAGCGCATATGTTACCTAACAATATTCGTCAGTGACAATCTACCCTGAAAGCAGAGAACACCTTTCACCGCGAGGATGGCGCTATGCGGCAAATCAAGATCGGACTGGCGCTGGGGGCGGGCTCGGCCAAAGGCTGGGCGCACATCGGCGTGATTAATGCGATAAAGAAACTGGGGATTGAGGTTGATATCGTGGCCGGTTGCTCCGTCGGCGCGTTGGTGGGGGCGGCGTTCGCCAGCCACCGTTTGCCGGCGATGGAGCAGTGGGTGCGATCGTTCAGCTATTGGGACGTGATTCGCCTGATGGATTTTTCCTGGCACCGTGGCGGCCTGTTGCGCGGCGAGCGGGTGTTTAACGCCGTCGGACAGTTGTTGAAGATCAATGATATCGCCGAATGTGCGCTGAAGTTCGGCGCCGTGACGACCAATCTCAGCACCGGGCGTGAGCTGTGGCTGACTGAAGGCGATATTCATCAGGCGATACGCGCCTCCTGCAGCATGCCTGGCCTGTTGGCACCGGTGTGGGCCGACGGCTATTGGCTGGTGGATGGCGCGGTGGTCAATCCGGTGCCGGTGTCGCTTTGCCGCGCCATGGGCGCCGATATCGTCATCGCGGTCGATCTGCAGCATGACGCGCACCTGATGCAGCAGGATCTGTTCTCGATACGTATCGAGGAAGAAAGCCCGGACGATGCGCCAGCGGCCACCTGGCGCGGGCGTCTGCGGGAGCGCATCGGCAGAATGCGGCAGCGCAAACCGGCGACGGCGCCCACGGCGATGGAGGTCATGGGCACCTCGATTCAAATGTTGGAAAATCGCCTGAAGCGCAACCGGATGGCGAGCGATCCACCGGATGTGCTGATTCAACCTTTTTGCCCGCAAATCTCGACGCTGGATTTCCACCGCGCCGATGAAGCGATCGAAGCGGGATTGCTGGCGGTGGAAAAACAACTGGATCGGTTGTTGCCGTTGATAAAAAATAGATAATTCTCGGTTCTCGGTTGGCATTGCGCGGTCAGTCTGTTTCAGACGAGCATAAGTGACCTTTTTGAGCCACTATTACACTATGGAAAGGGACGAGGCTCGGCTGATGGCATTACCACTTACTCACAAGCGCATCTTGATCGTTGAGGACGAACAGGTTTTTCGTTCGGTGCTGGTCGGTTATTTGGCCTCGCTGGGCGCTGAAACCGGCGAGGCGACCAACGGTTTACAGGCGTTGAGTGCCGTCGATGACTTCAAGCCGGATCTGATTCTGTGCGATCTCGCGATGCCGGAAATGGGCGGTATCGAATTCGTTGAACACCTGCGTTTGCAGGGGGTACAGATCCCGGTGCTGGTGATCTCGGCCACCGACAAGATGGCTGACATCGCCAAGGTGCTGCGGTTGGGCGTGCAGGATGTGCTGCTCAAGCCGCTGACCGATCTCAACCGCCTGCGTGAAGCGGTGCTGGCGTGCTTATACCCCAATATGTTCACCTCTCAGGCGATTGAAGAGGTTGAACTGTTTCAGGATTGGGACGCGCTGAGCAAGAATCCTTCCGAAGCCGTCAAACTGCTTAAACAATTGCAGCCGCCGGTACAGCAGACCATTGCGCATTGCCGGATCAACTATCGGCAGTTAACCACCGGCGAAAATCCCGGCCTGGTGCTGGATATCGCCGCCTTGTCAGAAAAGGATCTGGCATTCTATTGTCTGGACGTCACGCGCGCCGGCGATAATGGCGTATTGGCGGCTTTGCTGTTGCGCGCGTTATTTAATGGGCTGCTGCAAGATCATCTGGCTAATCAACAGCATCGTCTGCCGCAAATGTCGGCATTGTTAAAGCAGGTTAATCAATTATTGCGGCAGGGGAAATTAGACGGTCAATTCCCTCTGTTGTTGGGATATTATCACGCCGAAAATAAAAACCTGATCCTGGTTTCCGCCGGGCTGCATGCCAACGTCAATACCGGTGACAATCAAATCCAGCTGAACAACGGCGTGCCGCTGGGGACGCTGGGAGCTACCTACATGAATCAGATCAGTCAGCGCTGTGCCGCCTGGCAGTGTCAGGTATGGGGCAGCGGTGGCCGATTGCGGCTGATGCTCAGCGCTGAATAACAGGCAGCGATCGGCGAGATCTTAAGCTATTCACTTATCGGTAATTAAACCGTTTATTTATTCTCCCGATTATCCGAACGGGTAATAGTCCTAAATGTTTTCTATTTGTGTTCCGGCTAATGCTCGGCGCGTATAAGCTGGTATACTCCGAAGGTTTTTTTATATCGAGCCAAGCTCATAAAATGAGCGTCTTAGCTTTAAGAGAGGAAATAATGCCTGCTGTAAATCGCAAAGTCAGAAAAGCCGTGATCCCGGTTGCAGGCTTGGGTACGCGGATGTTGCCGGCCACCAAAGCCATTCCGAAAGAAATGCTGCCTCTGGTTGATAAACCGCTGATCCAATACGTCGTCAATGAGTGCATTGCGGCGGGGATTAACGAGATTGTGCTGGTCACCCACTCCTCCAAGAACTCGATCGAAAACCATTTTGATACCAGTTTCGAACTCGAAGCGATGCTGGAAAAACGCGTCAAGCGCCAATTGCTGGATGAAGTGCAGTCGATCTGCCCGAAAGGCGTTACCGTGATGCAGGTTCGTCAGGGCAATGCCAAAGGCCTGGGGCACGCAATTATGTGTGCCTACCCGATGGTGGGCGATGAGCCGGTCGCGGTGGTGCTTCCTGACGTGATCCTCGATGAATACAGCGCCGATCCGAAAAAAGACAACCTGCACGAAATGCTGCAGCGCTTCGAAACCACCGGCGTCAGCCAAATCATGGTTGAACCCGTGCCGCATAAGGATGTCGGAAACTACGGCGTAGCCGACTGCAAGGGCGTCGATCTGCAACCGGGCGAAAGCGCGCCGATGGTCAGCGTGGTCGAGAAGCCGTCGCCGGATAAAGCGCCTTCCAACCTGGCGATTGTCGGGCGTTACGTGTTGTCCGCCGATATTTGGCCGCTGTTGGCGAAAACGCCTCCAGGCGCCGGCGATGAAATTCAGCTGACTGACAGCATCGAAATGCTGATGCAGCAGGAAACGGTGGAAGCGTATCACCTGAAAGGCGTGAGCCATGACTGCGGTAATAAACTGGGTTACATGCAGGCTTTTGTAGAGTACAGCATGCGTCATGCCAGCCTGGGCAAAGAATTTTCTCAGTGGCTGCAACAGGTTGTTGCCGCTGACAAGAAGTGATTTTATCTTTCGTCTTAATTTGAAAAACTAGGATTTTCACATGAAAGTAACAGTTTTTGGTATTGGTTATGTGGGGCTGGTACAGGCCGCGGTGCTGGCTGAAGTTGGCCATGACGTTATGTGCATCGATGTTGATGAGCGAAAAGTCGAAAACCTGAAAAAAGGGAATATCCCGATTTTTGAGCCGGGCCTGGCGCCGCTGGTGCAGCAAAACTATGAGGCCGGGCGCCTGCATTTCACCACCGATGCCAAAGCGGGCGTGGCGCACGGGAATATCCAGTTTATCGCCGTCGGCACGCCGCCGGATGAGGACGGCTCCGCCGATCTGAAATATGTCACCGCGGTGGCACGCACCATCGCCGAGCACATGACCGATCGCAAAGTGGTGATCGACAAATCCACTGTGCCGGTCGGCACGGCGGACAAGGTGCGTCAGGTGATGGCGGAAACGCTGGCTAAGCGCGGCAGCAACGTGCCGTTCGACGTGGTGTCCAACCCTGAATTCCTGAAGGAAGGCGCTGCGGTGGCTGACTGCATGCGCCCTGAGCGCATCGTGATCGGTACCGATAATAAAGAGGTGATCGAACCTATTCGCGAGCTGTACGAGCCGTTTAACCGCAATCACGATCGTATGATCATGATGGATATCCGCAGCGCGGAGCTGACCAAATACGCCGCCAACTGCATGTTGGCGACCAAAATCAGCTTTATGAACGAAATGTCCAACCTGGCGGAAATGCTGGGCGCGGACATCGAGAAAGTGCGTCAGGGCATCGGTTCCGATTCACGCATCGGCTATCACTTCATCTACCCTGGCTGTGGCTACGGTGGCTCTTGCTTCCCGAAAGATGTGCAGGCCTTGATCCGCACGGCGGAGCAGATCGGTTACCAACCGAAGCTGTTGCAGGCGGTAGAGCAGGTCAACTACCAACAGAAAGACAAGCTGAGCAGCTTTATCAAAGACTATTTCGGCAGCGATTTGAAGGGCAAAACCTTCGCACTGTGGGGCCTGGCGTTCAAGCCGAATACCGATGACATGCGTGAAGCCTCCAGCCGCGTGCTGATGGAGCAACTGTGGGCTGCCGGCGCCACCGTTCAAGCCTACGATCCGGAAGCGATGAACGAAGTTCAGCGCATCTATGGCCAGCGTGACGATCTGAAACTGATGGGCACCAAAGAGGCTGCGTTGCACGGCGCCGATGCGCTGGTGATTTGCACCGAATGGCAGAATTTCCGCGCGCCGGACTTCGACGTGATCAAGGGGGCGTTGAAACAGCCGGTGATCTTCGATGGACGTAACCTGTACGATCCGGAGCGTTTGGCGAATCGTGGCTTTACCTACTATGCGATTGGCCGCGGCGCATCGATTAAACCGGTTATTTAAGGAGTGACCATGAAATTCCTGGTTACAGGCGCCGCAGGGTTTATTGGTTATCACGTTGCAGAGCGTTTGTTGACCGCCGGGCATCAGGTTGTCGGCATCGATAACCTGAATGACTATTATGACGTGGGCCTGAAAACGGCCCGTCTGGACAGACTGGCGGATAAGCCGGGATTCCGCTTTATCAAGCTGGATTTGGCCGATCGCGAAGGCATGGCGGCATTGTTCGCCGAACATCAGTTTCAGCGCGTCATTCATTTGGGCGCGCAAGCCGGCGTGCGTTATTCGCTGGTCAACCCGTTGGCTTATGCGGACGCCAACCTGATCGGCCATTTGAACGTGCTGGAAGGCTGCCGGCATAATAAGGTCGAGCATTTACTTTACGCGTCCTCCAGCTCTGTTTATGGCCTCAATCGCAAGCTGCCGTTTGCTACCGAAGATTCTGTCGATCACCCTGTGTCACTGTATGCGGCAACCAAAAAAGCCAATGAGCTGATGTCACACAGCTACTCTCATTTATACGGTCTTCCGACGACGGGGCTGCGCTTCTTTACCGTATATGGTCCCTGGGGGCGTCCGGATATGGCGCTGTTCAAGTTTACCAAGGCCATATTGGCGGGGGAGAGCATCGATGTATATAACCACGGTGAAATGCACCGTGACTTTACTTACATTGATGATATCACCGAGGCGATTGTGAGGCTGCAGGCGGTTATTCCGCAGGCAGATCCGTCATGGACCGTTGAACAGGGATCGCCGGCGACCAGTTCCGCGCCGTATCATGTTTATAATATCGGCAATAACTCCCCCGTTAAACTGATGGAATATATCACGGCATTGGAGCAGGCTTTGGGGGTAACGGCCCGCAAGAATATGCTGCCGATGCAACCTGGCGACGTGATGGATACCAGCGCGGATACCGCAGAGCTTTATCGTGACATTGGTTTTAAGCCGGAAACCAGCGTTGAAGAGGGTGTGAAGCGCTTTGTTGATTGGTATAAGGCATTCTACCAGGTTCAATAATTGAACGAGGGTAAATGCGATAAAGGGGCCTTAGGGCCCTTTTTTTTCACTGGGATTTCGTGCAAGGAGGAAAATGCGAATTAGGATATTTACTAAAAGAAAAGGGATGAGGCGGGATCACGGCTATAAGCTTTAAAATGAAAAGGCCCCCCGCAGGGAGCCTTTCAGATACGGACTGAATCGCTATTACAGCAGGAAATCATCCAGAGATTTACCTTGCTCTTCGATAGCTTTCTTAATCACCGCAGGGGTACGGCCTTGGCCGGTCCAGGTTTTCAGTTCGCCGTTTTCGTCTTTATATTGGTATTTAGCAGGACGTGCTGCACGTTTTGCTTTGCCGGCAGCCTTGTTGGCAGCCATGGTTTGCAGCAGTTCATTCGGATCGATACCGTCAGCAATCAGCATTTCGCGGTATTGCTGCAGTTTACGGGTGCGTTCTTCGATTTCTGCTTGAGCCTGGCTGTCTTCTTCGCGACGTTCGTTCACAACAACTTCCAGTTTCTCGAGCATTTCTTCCAGCGTTTCCAGTGTGCATTCTCTTGCCTGGGCGCGCAGAGTGCGGATGTTGTTCAAAATCTTTAATGCTTCGCTCATTGTCCTAGTCTCAAATTATATTGGTGGGGGGCGTCTCGATAATAATAGAGTGCTATTTTCCTTTCTGCAATAGCCAAATTGACTTGAATACTCAAATTTACCTTTTAAAAAACCGTTAATCGGATCTGTCCGACTAATATAGGAAGGGCTGTTAACTATTACCCTCACCGCACTTAAGTCAAAATTTCAGCAGGCATGCTTTAAAATGCGCGTGGCACAAGGCTTTCATCGATAAGTTATCGCTGTAATTTATATCAATATTACAATGGGTTCTGTGGGCTTAATCACGTCATGACGAGGCAGACATTGTAAACAATAGGGGTATCTGGGTAAAGATTGCGTCAGGAAACGTCGGGGGAGAACGAAGGTGATTAAATGCCCTGTATTGGCCTCACGTATAATAGGCAAGCACTCCGCCGCGGTCGCGGCGCCTGCCGAGGTGAAAGGGGGGATTATGCATTAATCGGCAAATGACCGGCTTAACCATTAGCAAGAATTAATAGTGATGACAGGCATACATTATCCTGTAAATAGCGGTAAAAAGAACGGGCCGACAGAAGGATATGTTTCGCTTGAAAGCGCATTATTACGGCGAACGCAATATTCGCTCGCTTTGGGCTGAGCCGGGGGGCGGGTTATGGTACACTCACCGTCCTAATCAACATTTGAATATTTCTTATACCATCGGAGTTGCGGGGCCATGGCTCAACTTTATTTTTATTACTCTGCGATGAATGCCGGCAAGTCCACCGCGCTGCTACAGTCTTCATATAACTATCAAGAACGTGGTATGCGCACGCTGGTGTTCACTGCGGAGATCGATCACCGCTTTGGGGTAGGCAAAGTCAGCTCGCGCATCGGTTTATCCTCGCAGGCCCAGCTCTATAACAACGACTCGATGCTGTACGCCATGATTCAGCAGGAGCATCAACAGCAGCCGGTGCATTGCGTGCTGCTGGATGAAAGCCAGTTCCTGACCAAGGCCCAGGTTGAGCAATTGTGCGATGTGGTGGACCAACTGGACATTCCCGTATTGTGCTACGGCCTGCGTACCGATTTTCTCGGTGAGCTGTTTATCGGCAGCCAATATTTGCTGGCCTGGGCTGATAAGCTGGTGGAATTGAAAACCATCTGCCACTGCGGGCGCAAAGCCAATATGGTGTTGCGGTTGGATGAAAACGGCCAGGCGATGCACGCCGGTGAGCAGGTGGTGATTGGCGGTAACGAGAGCTATGTCTCCGTCTGCCGCAAGCATTATAAAGAAGCGATTCACTCCCTGGAGTAGGGGAGAAAACGCCGCCAAAGCCCGCTGAAGCGTTTTGGTGACCTGAGTCGAAATGCAGCGCCTCGGGCGCAATAAAAAACCCGCCGTGTGGCGGGTTTTTTTATCGGTTCACGGAACCGTTATTTCTTGGGCTTCTTTACCGCGGCTTTGGCGGCAGCCGGAGCGGCAGCTTCCTCTTCTACCGCTTCGCTGAATTCGCGGCCGTAGAAGGTATCCAGCATGATTTGCTTCAGTTCGGCAATCAGCGGATAGCGCGGGTTGGCGCCGGTGCATTGGTCGTCGAACGCGTCTTCCGACAGCTTGTCGACTTTCGCCAGGAAGTCCGCCTCCTGCACACCCGCTTCGCGGATGGAGGTTGGGATGCCCAACTCGGTTTTCAGCTCGTCCAGCCAGGCCAGCAGTTTCTCAATCTTCTGCGCGGTGCGGTCGCCCGGGGCGCTCAGGCCGAGGTGGTCGGCGATTTCAGCGTAGCGGCGGCGCGCCTGAGGGCGGTCGTACTGGCTGAAGGCCGTCTGCTTGGTCGGGTTGTCGTTCGCATTGTAGCGAATAACGTTGGAAATCAGCATCGCGTTGGCCAGGCCGTGCGGAATGTGGAACTCCGAACCCAGCTTGTGCGCCATGGAGTGACAAACCCCAAGGAAGGCGTTGGCGAAAGCGATACCGGCGATGGTGGCGGCGTTGTGCACGCGTTCACGAGCAACCGGGTTTTTCGCGCCTTCTTTATAGCTGGCCGGCAGATACTCTTTCAACAGTTTCAGCGCCTGCAGCGCCTGGCCGTCGGAGTATTCGTTCGCCAGCACCGAGACGTAGGCTTCCAGCGCGTGGGTGACCGCATCCAGACCGCCGAAGGCACACAGGGATTTCGGCATGTTCATCACCAGGTTGGCGTCGACAATCGCCATGTCCGGGGTCAGCGCATAGTCGGCCAGCGGGTATTTCTGCCCGGTGGTGTCGTCGGTCACGACGGCGAATGGCGTGACTTCCGAACCGGTGCCTGAGGTGGTGGTGATAGCGATCATCTTCGCTTTCACGCCCATTTTCGGGAACTTGTAGATACGCTTGCGAATGTCCATGAAGCGCAGCGCCAGATCCTCGAAGTGGGTTTCAGGATGTTCGTACAGCACCCACATGATTTTCGCAGCGTCCATCGGCGAACCGCCGCCCAGCGCGATGATGACGTCCGGTTTGAAGGAGTTCATCTGCTCGGCGCCTTTACGCACGATGCTCAGTGTCGGGTCGGCTTCCACTTCGAAGAACACTTCGGTTTCGATGCCGTGAGACTTCAGAACCTTGGTGATCTGGTCGGCATAGCCGTTGTTGAACAGGAAACGGTCGGTCACGATGAAGGCGCGTTTTGCCCCGTCGGTCGCCACTTCTTCCAGCGCGATAGGCAGCGAGCCACGGCGGAAGTAGATCGATTTCGGAAGTTTATGCCACAACATGTTTTCTGCTCGCTTCGCTACAGTTTTCTTGTTGATCAGGTGTTTAGGTCCGACGTTTTCAGAGATGGAGTTACCACCCCAGGAGCCGCAACCCAGCGTCAGCGAAGGCGCGAGTTTGAAGTTATACAGGTCGCCGATACCGCCCTGAGAAGCCGGGGTGTTGATCAGGATGCGAGCCGTTTTCATTTTATCGCCGAAGTAGGCAATGCGAGCCGTTTGGTTATCCTGGTCGGTGTACAGGCAGGAAGTGTGGCCGATACCGCCCATGGCGACCAGTTTTTCGGCTTTGGCGACGGCGTCTTCGAAGTCTTTGGCCCGGTACATCGCCAGCGTCGGCGACAGTTTTTCATGGGCGAAAGGTTCGGACTCGTCGACCAGCTTCACTTCGCCGATCAGCACTTTGGTGTTGGCCGGCACTTTGATGCCTGCCATCTCGGCGATTTTCGGTGCGGATTGCCCGACGATGGCCGCGTTCAGACCGCCGTTTTTCAGGATGATGTCCTGCACCGCTTTCAGTTCTTTACCCTGCAGCAGATAGCCGCCGTGGGAAGCGAAGCGTTCGCGTACCGCATCATAAATAGAGTCGACGACGATGACCGACTGTTCGGAAGCGCAGATAACGCCGCTGTCGAAGGTTTTGGACATCAGGATAGACGCGACCACGCGCTTGATGTCTGCGGTTTCGTCTACCACCACCGGCGTATTACCGGCGCCGACGCCGATGGCCGGTTTGCCGGAGCTGTAGGCGGCTTTCACCATGCCCGGGCCACCGGTGGCCAGGATCAGGTTGATGTCCGGGTGGTGCATCAGCTGGTTGGACAGCTCGACGGTCGGTTGGTCGATCCAACCGATGATGTCTTTCGGCGCGCCGGCGGCGATAGCGGCTTGCAGCACGATATCGGCGGCTTTGTTGGTGGCATTTTTCGCACGCGGGTGCGGCGAGAAGATGATGCCGTTACGGGTTTTCAGGCTGATCAGCGCTTTGAAGATCGCGGTAGAAGTTGGGTTGGTGGTAGGGACGATACCGCAAATCAGGCCGATAGGCTCGGCGATGGTGATGGTACCGAAGGTGTCATCTTCAGACAGGATGCCACAGGTTTTTTCATCTTTATAGGCGTTGTAGATGTACTCGGAAGCGAAGTGGTTTTTGATCACTTTGTCTTCGACGATACCCATTCCGGATTCTTCCACGGCCATTTTGGCCAACGGGATACGGGCATCAGCAGCGGCGAGGGCGGCAGCGCGGAAAATTTTATCCACTTGCTCTTGAGTGAAGTTGGCATATTCGCGCTGGGCTTTTTTGACACGTGCGACAAGCTCGTTCAGTTCAGCGACATTCGTTACAGCCATAATGCTCTCCTGATAATGTTAAACTCTTTCAGTAAATAAGCCGTGCGAGCCACTAGTATAGTCATAACGGGAATAAACGGTGATTTGAATACCGGGGCTTTCCCGCGTTATTTCTTCGCATGCTGCTGATTTGCTTAAAGAGCTTCACCCTACGCCAACCGGAGGGGCAGGCAGTGAGGAGAAGGGAACCGGCTGGGCTGCCGCCGACTTTGTTCTACTCCCTGACTACGACTAAGAGCTTACCCACTGTTGGGTAGTCGATTTGTGATCTAAATCATGAAAAGTGCAAGCTGACACCTTTCAGCTTGCCGGTGTTGGGAATCATTCTTGATAACTGTGAGCGATGACTCTTTTTTCAACATAAAAAATCAAAAGGCCAAACATCACTTTAACAAAGGGCATTTGTTTCGTTGCATAACTTGCTGACAGTCAAAAATGCTGCTTGGGCCGGATGGATTACCCGCGCCAATTCCATTACATTAGCGCGCATAGGCAGCACACCTTTTTTATAGCGATTAATGCGGAGCATCTGTGGGCCAATCTCTGTTGGATCTTTCCGGCTTTATCAAGTTCTTTGTCGGTCTGTTTGCGCTGGTCAACCCGGTGGGCATCTTGCCGGTGTTTATCAGCATGACCAGCTACCAGGCGGAAGCGGGGCGCAATAAAACCAACCTGACCGCCAACCTGTCGGTCGCCATCATTTTGTGGACGTCGCTTTTCCTGGGCGAAGGGATCCTGCGGATGTTCGGCATCTCTATCGATTCGTTCCGCATCGCCGGCGGTATTCTGGTGGTGACCATCGCCATGTCGATGATCAGCGGCAAGCTGGGGGAAGACAAGCAAAACAAACAGGAGAAATCGGAGAGCGCGATCCGCGAAAGCATCGGCGTGGTGCCGTTAGCGCTGCCGCTGATGGCGGGGCCGGGGGCGATCAGTTCCACCATCGTGTGGAGTTCCCGTTATCACAACTGGCAAAGCCTGCTCGGCTTTACGGTGGCGATCGCCTTGTTCGCCTTTTGTTGCTGGCTGTTGTTCCGCGCCGCGCCGCTGTTGGTGCGTTTGCTGGGGCAGACCGGCATCAACGTGATCACCCGTATCATGGGTCTGCTGCTGATGGCGCTCGGCATCGAGTTTATCGTTACCGGCATTAAGGCGATATTCCCCGGCCTGTTGTAATACCCTTTGTTTAGCCGCGTACCTTTCGCGTCGGCGTGGCTAAAATTAATTTTAAAGTTTAAATTATTTATTGGTTCGCATTATTATAGTGCACAGAGTGAATAAAAATTATGCCGTTGCACTCTTATGTTGCATAAATCTCATGTTGCTGCTCAAAAAAAGCGCTGAGCGCTATTTCAACCACTTTTCCTCCCCCCTTTTCGCGCATTTTGCCCCCGTTCAACGGTAAAGCTGTTGTTAAATTAATCACATCATTCTGTGGGGCTTGTCTCACTTTCATCCAGGTGTTATTAGTGATTAACCGCCCGTAGACAGGTGTTTGTTCTTTGAATGATTGGATTGTTAACTGAATGTTTCTTTTCGCGGCGATGAGATCGTGCTGACGGTTTCAATTGAAATGAATTCGGTTTTTTTACCTTTAAAATCATATCAATAACATTGGTTTTTCTTGGTCTTGAACACAGAGGACGGATCGGGCTTCGTGCGATAAAAGAGAATTGCTTAACATTTTCGTAAAATTTATTGGCTATGGAATTTGGCTTCTGCTAATTTCCGAGCAACTTTCCCGTGGTCAATTAACTGAAATGCGCCATAAAAACGGGAATGATTTTTGCTGGTATCCGTTTATTTAGAATTCTTATAAACACTTCACAAACTTCGATAAGCGATGCTTGTCGGTGAAAAGGAGCCTCAATTATGCAGCAAACCCTGAAGCGTACTTCTTTGACCTTGTTGATTAGCGGCGCGCTGAGCGTCGGCGCCGTAAATAGCGGTTGGGCGGCGCAGGTGCCGGCCGGCGTTCAGTTGGCGCAGCAGCAGAATATTGTGATCAACAACGGCAGCGAAGTGGCTTCATTGGATCCGCATAAGGTCGAGGGCGTACCGGAAAGCAATATCATTCTTAACCTGCTGGAAGGGCTGGTGAGCACCGACGCCAACGGGCATGTGGTGCCGGCGGCGGCGGCGAGCTGGGAAAACCAGAATTATCAGCAATGGACTTTCCACCTGCGTCCCGGCGCGGTGTGGAGCGACGGCAGCCCGGTGACCGCGCAAGATTTCGTCTACAGCTGGCAGCGTCTGGCCGATCCGAAAATCGCCTCGCCCTACGCCAGCTACCTGCAATACACCAAAGTCGAGAATATCGACGACATCCTGACCGGTAAGAAGAGCCCGCAGACCCTCGGCGTCAAGGCGCTGGACGACCAGACGCTGCAGGTGACGCTGAGCGAGCCGGTGCCGTATTTCATCAGCATGCTGAGCCACACGTCGCTCAAACCGGTCAAACGGGCGGTGGTAGAGAAATTCGGCGATAAATGGACGCTGCCTGCCAACTACGTCGGTAATGGCGCTTACCGCCTGAAAGAGTGGGTGGTGAACGAGCGCATCGTGCTGGAGCGCAGCCCGAGCTACTGGAACAACAAGCAGACGGTGATCAATCAGGCGACCTTCCTGCCGATTACCTCGGAAGTCAGCGACGTTAACCGCTTCCGCAGCGGCGAGATCGATATCACCAACAGCGCCATTCCGCCGTACCTGTACGTCAAGATGAAGCGCGAAATGCCTGAACAGCTGCACGTTAACCCTTATCTGTGCACCTTCTATTACGAGCTCAATAACAAGCAGGCGCCGTTCACCGATGCGCGCGTGCGTACGGCGGTGAAGATGACGCTGGATCGTGACATCATCGCCAACAAGATTATGGGCCAGGGGCAGATCCCGGCCTACAGCTTCACGCCGACCTTCACGGAAGGCGCCAACTTCACGCCGCCCGCGTGGGCCGGCTGGAGCCAGGAACAGCGCAACGCCGAAGCCAGGAAACTGCTGGCGGAAGCGGGCTACAGCGACGCCAAGCCGCTGAAATTCTCGCTGCTGTACAACACCTCCGATCAAAACAAACAGCAGGCGATCGCCGCTGCGTCGATGTGGAAGAAGAACCTGGGCGCCGAGGTCACGCTGCGCAACCAGGAATGGAAAACGTCGCTGGAGAGCCGCCATCAGGGGCAATACGACGTGGCGCGCGCCACCTGGTGCGGGGATTACAACGAGCCCAGCGCGTTCCTGAACCTGGTGCTGTCCAACAGCAGCATCAATACCGTGTTCTATAAAAGCCCGGCGTTCGACGCCATCATGGCCGCCACGCTGAAGGCGCCGGATGAGGCCGCGCGCGCCGCGCTCTATCAGCAGGCGGAAGCGCAGCTGGACAAAGACTCCGCGTTGGTCCCGGTTTATTACCGCGTCAGCGCGCGGTTGATCAAGCCGACGGTGGGCGGGTTCACCGGCAAAGATCCGCTGGACTATACCGACGTTAAAAATCTGTACATTATCAAGCAGTAAAAGGGGTATTCCTGGCGCTAGTTCGCGGAGGAATATAGGGAAGGCCGGCCGCCGCATTCGTTCCGCGGCGGCGGGAAAACAGAGTCCGCTTACGGGCAACGCAGGCTCCACGAAGAGCCTGTGATAATAAAAAACTGGAGTCGATAAGTATGACCAACATCACGAAGAAAACGCTCATTGCCGCCGGCGTCATCGCCGCGCTGGGCATCACAGCAACCACCTCCGCCTTTGCCGCCGAGGTTCCTGCAGGCGTGCAACTGGCCGACAAGCAAGAAATCGTCAAAAACAACGGTTCCGAAGTGCAGTCGCTGGATCCGCACAAAATCGAGGGCGTGCCGGAAAACAACGTCACCCGCGATCTGATGGAAGGCCTGGCGAACAACAGCCCGGACGGTTCCATCGTGCCGGGCGTCGCGGAAAGCTGGGATAACAAGGATTTCAAAGTCTGGACCTTCCACCTGCGTAAAGACGCCAAATGGTCCAACGGCAAGCCGGTAACGGCGCAAGATTTCGTCTATAGCTGGCAGCGCGTGGTGGATCCGAAAACCGCGTCGCCTTACGCCAGCTACCTGCAATACGCCCACGTGGAAAACGTCGATGACATCATCGCCGGTAAAAAAGACAAGTCGACGCTGGGCGTGAAGGCCATCGACGACCACACCTTCCAGGTGACCCTGAGCGAGCCGGTGCCTTATCTGGTTGAAATGACCCCGCACTACGCCATGAAGCCGGTTTACAAAGACGCGGTGGAGAAGTTTGGCGAGAAGTGGACGCTGCCGGCCAACTACGTCAGCAACGGCGCCTACAAACTGAAAGACTGGATTGTCAACGAACGCATCGTACTGGAACGCAACCCGGAATATTGGGATAACGCCAAAACCATCATCAATAAAGTGACGTTCCTGCCTATTTCGTCGGAAGTGACCGACGTTAACCGCTACCGCACCGGCGAAATCGACATGACTTACAACAACATGCCGATCGAACTGTTCCAGAAGCTGAAAAAAGAGATCCCGAAAGAGGTGCATGTCGATCCTTACCTGTGCACCTATTACTACGAAATCAACAACCAGAAGGCGCCGTTCACCGATGCGCGCGTACGTGAAGCGCTGAAGCTGGGCATGGATCGCGACATCATCGTCAACAAGGTGAAAAACCAGGGCGATCTGCCGGCCTACAGCTTTACGCCGCCATACACCGACGGCGCCAAGCTGACCCCGCCGGAGTGGTTCGGCTGGACGCAGGAAAAACGCAACGAAGCGGCGAAGAAACTGCTGGCGGAAGCCGGCTACGGCCCGGGCAAACCGCTGACCTTCTCCCTGCTGTACAACACTTCAGACCTGCACAAGAAGCTGGCGATCGCCGCCGCCTCCATCTGGAAGAAAAACCTGGGCGTGGACGTGAAGCTGGTGAACCAGGAGTGGAAAACCTTCCTGGATACCCGCCATCAGGGCACCTATGACGTGGCGCGCGCCGGCTGGTGCGCCGACTACAACGAACCGAGTTCGTTCCTGAACATGATGTTGTCCGACAGCAGCAGTAACACCCCGCACTACAAGAGCGCCGAGTTCGACAAGCTGATGGCCAACGTGCTGACCGCGAAGACCAAAGACGAGCGCGCCGATCTGTATCAGAAAGCGGAAGTTCAGCTGGATAAGGATTCCGCCATCGTTCCGCTGTATTACTACGTGAACGCCCGTTTGGTGAAACCTTACGTCGGTGGCTACACCGGCAAAGACCCGCTTGATAACGTGTACGACAAAAACCTGTACATCATCAAGCATTGATACGGTAAGAGCCGGCGGCGCAGGCCGCCGGCCCATGTTGAGAATAATAAGCCGTCATCAGGCTGTCGCACAGGGTTAGGGCAATGCTTAAATTTATACTTCGTCGCTTGCTGGAAGCGATCCCGACACTATTTATCCTTATCACCATCTCATTCTTCATGATGCGCCTGGCGCCCGGCAGTCCATTTACCGGTGAGCGCGCATTGCCGCCAGAAGTTATGGCGAATATCGAGGCCAAATATCATTTGAACGACCCGATCTGGAAACAGTACGGTCATTATCTGGCGCAGCTTGCGCAGGGAGACTTCGGCCCGTCCTTTAAATACAAGGACTATTCGGTCAACGATCTGGTCGCCGGCTCTTTCCCGGTGTCCGCCAAACTCGGCCTGGCCGCGTTTCTGCTGGCGGTGGTGCTGGGGGTGAGCGCCGGCGTTGTCGCCGCGCTGAATCAGAACACCAAATGGGACTACACGGTGATGGGGTTCGCCATGACCGGGGTGGTGATACCCAGTTTCGTGGTGGCGCCGCTGCTGGTGCTGATCTTCGCCATCACGCTGAAATGGCTGCCGGGCGGCGGCTGGAACGGCGGCGCGCCTAAATTCATCATCCTGCCGATGGTGGCGCTGTCGCTTGCCTATATCGCCAGCATCGCCCGTATCACGCGCGGCTCGATGATTGAAGTGCTGCACTCCAACTTCATCCGCACCGCGCGCGCCAAAGGCTTGCCGATGCGTCGCATCATTTTCCGCCACGCGCTGAAGCCGGCGCTGCTGCCGGTGCTGTCCTACATGGGGCCGGCGTTCGTCGGCATCATCACCGGTTCGATGGTGATCGAAACCATCTACGGTCTGCCGGGGATCGGCCAGCTGTTCGTTAACGGCGCGCTGAACCGCGACTACTCCCTGGTATTGAGCCTGACCATTCTGGTGGGCGCACTGACCATTCTGTTCAACGCGATCGTCGATGTGCTGTATGCGGTCATCGATCCGAAAATCCGTTATTAATCTGGAGCACGCGAATGATGTTGACTAAAAAGAACAGCGAAGCTCTGGAACACTTCAGCGAGAAGCTGGAAGTGGAAGGACGCAGCCTGTGGCAAGACGCGCGCCGGCGCTTTATGCACAACCGCGCGGCGGTCAGCAGCCTGTTCATTCTGGTGTTGATCACGCTGTTTGTGGTGCTGGCGCCGATGCTGTCGCAATTTGCCTACGACGATACCGATTGGGCGATGATGTCCGCCGCGCCAAGCGTGGAATCGGGGCACTATTTCGGCACCGACTCCTCCGGGCGCGATCTGCTGGTGCGCGTGGCGATCGGCGGGCGCATCTCGCTGATGGTCGGCGTGGCGGCGGCGCTGGTGGCAGTGATCGTCGGCACCCTGTACGGCGCGATGTCCGGCTATCTGGGCGGCAAGGTCGACTCGGTGATGATGCGCCTGCTGGAGATCCTCAACTCCTTCCCGTTCATGTTCTTCGTGATCCTGCTGGTGACCTTTTTCGGCCAGAACATCCTGCTTATCTTCGTGGCGATCGGCATGGTGTCGTGGCTGGATATGGCGCGTATCGTGCGCGGCCAAACCCTCGGCCTGAAGCGCAAGGAGTTCATCGAAGCGGCGCTGGTGTGCGGCGTCTCCACGCGCAATATCGTGCTGCGGCATATCGTGCCGAACGTGCTCGGCGTGGTGGTGGTGTATGCCTCGCTGCTGGTGCCGAGCATGATCCTGTTCGAATCCTTCCTCAGCTTCCTGGGGCTGGGCACGCAGGAGCCGCTCAGCAGCTGGGGCGCATTGCTCAGCGACGGCGCCAACTCAATGGAAGTTTCACCGTGGTTGCTGCTGTTCCCGGCGGGTTTCCTGGTTGTCACTCTGTTCTGTTTCAACTTTATCGGCGATGGCCTGCGTGACGCCCTCGACCCGAAAGATCGTTAAGGAGTGCAATCATGAGCACCATTGAACATCCTCAACTGCAAACCGGCGCCGGGGTCAAAACGTCGCCGCTGCTGGACGTGAAAGACCTGCGCGTCACGTTCTCCACCCCGGACGGCGACGTGACGGCGGTGAACGATCTGAACTTCGACCTGCGCGCCGGCGAAACGCTGGGCATCGTCGGTGAATCCGGTTCCGGCAAATCGCAGACCGCGTTCGCCCTGATGGGGTTGCTGGCCAGCAATGGCCGCATCGGCGGTTCGGCCAAATTCAACGGCCGTGAAATTCTCAACCTGCCGGAAAATCAGCTCAACAAGCTGCGGGCCGAAGAGATCTCGATGATCTTCCAGGACCCGATGACCTCGCTCAACCCTTATATGCGCGTTGGCGAACAGCTGATGGAAGTGCTGATGCTGCATAAGAAAATGAGCAAAAGCGAAGCCTTCGAAGAGTCGGTACGCATGCTCGACGCGGTGAAAATGCCGGAAGCGCGCAAGCGCATGCGCATGTATCCGCACGAGTTTTCCGGCGGCATGCGCCAGCGCGTGATGATCGCCATGGCGCTGCTGTGCCGGCCGAAGCTGCTGATCGCCGACGAACCGACCACCGCGCTGGACGTGACCGTTCAGGCGCAGATCATGACGCTGCTCAACGAGCTGAAGCGCGAATTCAACACCGCGATCATCATGATCACCCACGACCTGGGCGTGGTGGCCGGCATCTGCAACAAGGTGCTGGTGATGTACGCCGGCCGCACCATGGAATACGGCAGCGCGCGCGAGGTGTTCTACCAGCCGAGCCATCCGTACTCCATCGGCCTGTTGAACGCGGTGCCGCGCCTCGACGCCGAAGGCGAAGCGCTGCTGACCATTCCCGGCAACCCGCCGAACCTGCTGCGGTTGCCGAAAGGCTGCCCGTTCCAGCCGCGCTGCCCGTACGCCATGGAACAGTGTGCGAGCGCTCCGCCGTTGGAGCAATTTGGGGAAGGGCGCCTGCGCGCCTGCTTTAAACCGGTGGAGGCGTTGGTATGACAGCGGTAACCGACAAGAAAGTGCTGCTCGAAGTGGCCGATTTGAAAGTGCACTTCGACATTCATGACGACAAACAGTGGTTCTGGCAGCCGCCGAAAACCCTGAAAGCGGTCGATGGCGTCACGCTGCGGCTGTTCGAGGGGGAAACCCTGGGCGTGGTCGGCGAGTCCGGCTGCGGCAAGTCCACCTTCGCGCGCGCCATCATCGGCCTGGTGAAAGCCACCAGCGGGCGCGTCGCCTGGCTGGGCAAAGATCTGCTGGGCATGAGCGACGCCGACTGGCGCAAAACCCGCAGCGATATCCAGATGATCTTCCAGGATCCGCTGGCTTCGCTCAACCCGCGCATGACCATCGGCGAGATCATCGCCGAGCCGCTGCGCACCTACTACCCGAAAATGCCGCGTCAGGAAGTGAAGGACAAGGTCAAGGCGATGATGCTGAAGGTCGGCCTGCTGCCTAACCTGATCAACCGCTACCCGCACGAGTTTTCCGGCGGCCAGTGCCAGCGTATCGGCATCGCGCGCGCGCTGATCCTCGAGCCGAAGCTGGTGATATGCGACGAGCCGGTCTCCGCGCTGGACGTGTCGATTCAGGCGCAGGTGGTGAACCTGCTGCAGCAGCTGCAGCGCGAGATGGGGCTGTCACTGATCTTTATCGCCCACGACTTGGCGGTGGTGAAGCACATTTCGGATCGCGTGCTGGTGATGTATCTGGGCCATGCGGTGGAGCTGGGCACCTATGACGAGGTGTACCACAATCCGCAGCACCCTTACACCAAGGCGCTGATGTCGGCGGTGCCGATCCCGGATCCGGACAAGGAGAAGGAAAAGCAGATCCAGCTGTTGGAAGGGGAGCTGCCTTCGCCGATCAACCCGCCGACCGGCTGCGTGTTCCGCACCCGCTGCCCGATCGCCGGGCCGGAGTGCGCCAAGACGCGCCCGCTGCTGGAGGGCAGTTTCCGCCATGCGGTTTCGTGCCTGAAGGTCGATCCGCTGTAATGCGCCGCTAGCCGGCAACAAAAAGCCCCGCTGAATGAGCGGGGCTTTTTTTATCCGATATGCTATCGGCGAATCACTCTTTCCACAGAATGTGGCACAGCTTGTGGTCTTTCTCGCGGCAGATCAGCACGCGGGCGAACACGTCGTTGATCGGCTCGCCGTCGCTGTCCGCCAGACCGATCACCACCTCGGCGAAGAAGTCCGGGTTCAGATCGTAATCCACGTGCTCGCTCCAGTCTTCGGAGGGGTCGTACAGTTCGGCGCCGCCGCGCTCTTCAAACTGCAGGTTGAACAGCAGAATATCCGCCGGATCCAGATTGTCGCCGGCCAATTCGAGGAAGATGTCGTAGGCCTGTTCCAGCGTTTCGTCTTCGGTAAGGCGGTTATTCAAATCCATAAAAAAATCCTGATAACAAATGATTTGGCGCTATTAAAGCACGCTCGTCGCGGCTTTTACAGCAGCGGGCTGAAAAAGTAGAACAGGCGCTCGACCAGGCGATGCCAGAACGGCCGCTTCAGCCACTCTTTGGCGTTCAGCAGTTTGGAACGGGCGATGTAATCTTCCTGCACGCAGGCCAAATCGCTGCCGAAGCCGTCATCATCGATCACCAGCGTGATCTCGAAATTCAGCCACAGGCTGCGCATATCCAGATTGACGGTGCCGACCAGGCTGAGTTGCCCGTCCACCAGCACGCTCTTGGTATGCAGCAGGCCGCCTTCGAACTGATAGATTTTTACTCCGGCCTCCAGCAGCTCGGAGAAGAACGCGCGGCTGGCCCAGCGCACCATCATCGAATCGTTGTCGCGCGGTACGATGATGCTGACCTCGACGCCGCGCAGGGCGGCGGTGCAGATGGCGTGCAGCAGATCGTCGCTCGGCACGAAGTACGGCGTGGTCATGATCAGCTGTTCGCGCGCAGAATAGACCGCGGTCAGCAGCGCCTGGTGGATCATCTCCTCGGGGAAGCCGGGGCCGGAGGCGATCACCTGAATGGTGTGGCCGCTCTCCTGTTCGAACGGCATGATGTTGACGTCCGGCGGCGGCGGCAGAATGCGCTTGCCGGTTTCAATCTCCCAGTCACAGGCATAGACGATGCCCATGGTGGTGGCCACCGGGCCTTCCATGCGCGCCATCAGGTCGATCCACTGGCCGACGCCCGCATCCTGCTTGAAGTAGCGCGGATCGACCATGTTCATGCTGCCGGTATAGGCGATGTAGTTGTCGATCAGCACCACCTTGCGGTGCTGACGCAGATCCATGCGGCGCAGGAACACGCGCAGCAGGTTGACCTTCAGCGCTTCCACCACTTCGATGCCGGCATTGCGCATCATCGCCGGGTAGGGGCTGCGGAAAAATTGCAGGCTGCCGGCGGAGTCGAGCATCAGGCGGCAGTGTACGCCGCGCCGCGCGGCGGCCATCAACGATTCGGCCACCTGATCGACCAGGCCGCCGGGCTGCCAGATATAGAACACCATTTCGATGTTGTGGCGCGCCAGCTCGATGTCGCGGATCAGCGCTTTCAGCGTGTCGTCGGTGGTGGTGAGCAGCTGCAGCTGGTTGCCCTTGACGCCGTCGATGCCCTGGCGGCGGTTGCACAGCTGGAACAGCGGTTCGGCGACTTCGCTGTATTCGGTGGCGAAGATGCGGCGGCTCTCTTTCAGCTCCTTCAGCCAACGGGCGGTCGACGGCCACATGGCCTTGGCGCGCTCGGCCCGGCGTTTGCCTAGATGCAGCTCGCCGAACGATAAATAGGCCACGATGCCGAACAGCGGCAGAATATAGATAACCAGCAGCCAGGCCATGGCAGAGGGAACCGCACGGCGTTTCATCAAAATGCGCATCGTCACGCCGGCGATCAGCAGCCAGTAGCCTAACACCATGAGCCAACTGATTACGGTATAAAATGTTGTCATAAAGGCGAAAAATCCCGTTCGCAAACCACCAATGATGAGTGTACGCACAGATCGGGCAAGGCGAAACCTTTTATCGGCGCTTATGTTACATAAATATGATGAAGTTAAGGCACTTGCTGAAAATGAAAGGGCGGCTTTTGCCCGCGCGGCGTCCGCTGTGCCGCCGATAACGGCGGCTTGGATCACGGGCGGAAAGGGCTATAATGCCCGCGGTTGGCATTAGACGAACGAGTGACGGAATTATGAGACGCAGTAGAAATGAAGTGGGCCGCTGGCGCATGTTGCGGCAGAGCCAACGCCGCCGGCATCGCTGGCTGGAGCGCCAGTCGTGCAGCAATCGCCATATCATCCGGGTGCGGCGCCGCCTGGACGATCAGCATCGGCGCGCGCTGCTGTTTGCGGTATCCTGCGAGTGGTAAAACGAAAACAGTCCCGTAAGGGACTGTTTTGTTATGGCGCCAGGGTTATTTGCCCAGATAGGCGTTGAGCATCCAGACCTGTTTTTCCTGCTCTTTGATGTAATCGCTCATCAGCGACGCGGTGCCTTCGTCACCGGCGTCCGCCGCCACCGTCAGCAGTTCACGCTGCTGTTGCAGCAAGATTGAATACCCTTCCAACAGGCCGCGCAGCGTGCCCTTATCATCGGTCACGTTGGTGTGTTCCTTGATGTCGGCGGTTTTCAGATAGTCGCTGAAAGCGTGACGCGGCTGCGAGCCCAGCGTCAGAATACGTTCCGCCAGCTCGTCCACCTTGGTCAGCAGATCGTTATATGTCTCTTCGAACTTCGCGTGCAGTTCAAAGAACTGCGGGCCGGTAATGTTCCAATGATAGCCGCGCACGTTCATATACAGCACCTGATAGTTCGCCAACAGCGCGTTCAGCGCTTCGGCGAGTTTTGCCGATTGTTTACTGTCGAGGCCGATATGGGTTTTCGCTGCTTTCTTTGCCGTTGCCATAATAATCTTCTCCTGATTATCTGTTCCGATAGTAGACAGAATCAATTTCCATAGGGGATACAGTAACCGGATTTATCGCAGGGTTAAACACGATAACAGGCATTATTGCCATCGTTCAAACCGATGACGACAAATCCGTCGAGCAAATTGCCGAATCAGTTTACGCAGGTTCCGCCGGCGAAAAAAGCCGCTTTTATCGGTTACTTGCGCAGCGCCAGTTTTACCGCCCCGGCGCCCAGCGCCATTAACAGCGCGGCGGCGATCAGTACCGTAATAAACGCGCGATCAAAGGCCAGACGCGCCAGCTGCGTCAGCTGCTGCGCGCGATCGGCCGCCATCCCGGCCGCCAGGCGCAGGGCTTCGTCGATGCTGTCGTATGCCAGCGGGTTGACCGGCAGCTCCGCCGGCAGCGCCAGGCTATGGCTGTAAACCGCCGTCATCAACCCGCCGAGCAGCGTCACGCCCAGCACGCCGCCCAGTTCGTAGGAGACGTCCTCGATCGACGCCGCCATGCCGGATTTTTCCTCCGGCGCGTTCAGCATGATGGCGGTGGAAGCGGCGGTGATCACGCCGCCGAGGCCAAAGCCCACCAGCGCCAGGCTGACCAATTGCAATGCCATGCCGCTCTGGTATGACGCGGCAAGACCGGCGATGCCGAGAGTGGTCAGGACAAAACCGCCGAGGATGATGCTGCGTTCGCCGTAGCGCGGCAACAGCAGGCCGGCTACGGGCCCCGCCAGCGCCGAGGCCAGCGGGATCGGCAAAATAAACAGCGCCGCCTGCAGCGGGCTGAGGCCGAGCACCAGCTGTAGGCGTTGGCTGAGCACCAGTTCGATGCCGATCAGCGCTACCATCGACAACAGCGCCACGCCGATGCCGCCGGCGAACAGCCGGTTGCGGAACAGAGAGAAATCGATCATCGGGTGGGCGCTGCGCTGCTGACGACGCACGAACAGGGCCAGGAACAACACGCCGATCAGGGCTGCCACAAGCAAGGCACTCACATCAGGCGTCGGCTTGCTCAGCTCCTTCAGCGCATAGATAGCGCCGACCAGACCAATCATAATCTGCACCGAGCCGACGATGTCCGAAGGGCGCGGGTTATCGCCACCGCAGCGCGGGATCAGTTTCCACGCCAGCGGCCAGACCAGCAGCACGACCGGCACATTGATCAGGAACACCGAACCCCACCAGAAATACTCCAGCAGCAGGCCGCCGACCACCGGGCCGATGGCCGCGCCGCCGGAGGCCACCGAGGCCCAGATGCCGATCGCCAGCGCGCGTTCGCGTTCGTCGGTAAAGACGTGGCGCACGATGGACAGCGTGGCGGGCATCATCATCGCCGCGCCAACGGCGAGGAACACCCGGGCGGCGATCAGCCACTCGGCGGTGGGCGAGAACGCGGCGCACAGTGACGCGACGGCAAACACCGGCAGTCCGGCGAGAAACAGCCGTTTATGGCCGATGCGATCGCTCAGCATGCCGGCGCCGGGCAACAGGCCGGCCACCACCAGCGGATAGGCGTTGACGATCCAGAGTTTTTGCGAGGCGCTGGCGTCCAGCGCCTGGGTTAAGCGCGGCAGGGCGGTATATAACACCGTCATATCGATGACGATCAGGAACAGGGCGCTGGCGACCATTGTCAGGATCAACCAGCGGTTCTTGGCGTACATAAGTCATAATCCAGTTAAAGTGGGCCGCGCGGAGGCGCCGCCATTCGGATAACCCACCGGCGATGCCGGGTGGTATACTGGTGATAATATATATCCATACGTTCGTATTGAAAAGAGGGGTTTCTTAATGGGACGTCAACGCAGCATCGATCGCGACAAGGTTTTGGACATCGCCGAAGAAATCGTCGCCACCCAGGGCGCCGCCGGCTTGACCATCGACGCCGTCGCCAAAGCGATGGGGATCTCCAAGGGCGGGGTGCAGTATTGCTTTGGCAGCAAAGACGCCCTGATTGATGCCATGTTCGATCGCTGGGGCAGTGCCTATGAAACGCTGTTCACGGCTATCGCCGGCGACGATCCTTCACCGCAGACCGCTGTGCGGGCGCATATGCTGGCCACCCACAGTTCGGATCAGACCGCCAGCGCCAAGGCCGCCGGGCTGATGGCGACGCTGATTCAAACGCCGGAGCATCTGGCGAGCACGCGCGAATGGTATCGCAGCCGCATCGCCGGGCTCGATTTGACCACCGAAGAGGGCAAGCGCGCGCGCCTGGCGTTTCTCGCCACAGAAGGCGCCTTTATGCTGCGTTATTTTGGTTTGATGGATATCGACCAGGCGGAATGGGAAACGATGTTCACCGATATGCAGGCGTTGATTTTAACTGAGGATGCCTATCGCACTGATAGCTAGTAAAGCCCGCAGTGAAGGGCGTATGGTTATCGAACAAGATATTCCCTCGAAGAACTTTTAAGCCAGCCACTCCGTGCTGGCTTTTTTTTGTTTGTAGGCAAGCGCCCAAGCGGTGCCCCCTGGAGGCAGGGGGCGGGGGGATTATTTACGGGCGTCCAACAGCGATTGGGCGTTCTCTGCGGTGACGACGGTCCACGGAATGTAATAATGCTTCTGCGTGCCGCCTTCCCATTTCAGATCCTTGGCGTACTGTTTCCAGATATCCGACTGTGGCTGATAGCTTTCACCTTTCACGGCGCGCAGCGCGACGTCGATGGACCCCTGCATCTGGCCTTTGGCATCTTGCAGGATAGAGACCATTTCACCGGCCTGCACCGCATGAATCGCGTCGGAAACGCCGTCAACGCCGGCAATCGCGAAGTCCTTCACATTCAGGCCGGCGCCTTTAATCGCCTCGATAGCGCCCAGCGCCATCTCGTCGTTTTGGCCAATCACGCCGTTGATTTTGCCCCGATGTTTCTGCAGCCAGTTTTCCATCAGCGGCTGCGCTTCCGCGCGTGACCAGTTGGCCGTTTTGCGTTCAAGCACGGTGACCTGGCCGGCGCCGCACTCGGCTATCGCTTTATCATTGCCCTTGCCGCGCTGGATCTCACCGCTGCCGCCTTTCGGGCCTTCGATAATCACCACGTTCACCTTATGGTTCTTGCAGTCGAGTTTGTCCAGTACGGCTTTGGCTTCCAGATATCCCCCCAACTCGTCGTTAGACACCACTTCAGACGTCATCGCGTCCGTGTTCAGGCGCGCATTGGTGACCACCACCGGGATTTTGGCCTCGTTGGCATTGGTGACGATATCGATATTGGCCTCAAAATCCATAGGGTTGACGATAATGGCATCGGCGCGCGTCTGGATAGCGGTGGCGGCCTGATCGTTTTGCACCGATGCATCATAACGCCCATCGTAGAAGGTCAGCACGGCTTCGCCGCTTTTCACCGCCGGGTGTTCCTTCCCGAACCTTTCCATCAATTGCACGAACTCGGCTTTGTTGCCGTACATCAATACCGCGATTTTAACCGGGGCGGCCTGGGCTGCCGACAGGCTGCCCAGCATCAGGGCAGAGGCAAACAACGCTATCTTGGTCTTATTCATGGTTTTCTCCTGGTAGAGTTGGGTCTGGTGTTATTAATCGCGCTGTTGCTTACGCGAGGGGTCGAGCAAGACGGCAAGGACAATCAATGCGCCTTTGATAATTTGTTGGTAATACGACTGCACGCCGAGCAGATCGAGGCCGTTATTCATCACCCCGATAATCAGCACGCCGAAGAAGGTGCCGACCAGCGTACCGACGCCGCCGGCCATGCTGGTGCCGCCGATCACCACCGCCGCGATGGCGTCCAGCTCATACCCTGCGCCGGCATTGGTCTGCGCCGAACCGGTGCGCGCCGTGAGGATCAGGCCGGCGATGCCGGCCAGCGCGCCGCACAGCGTATACACCAGTATTTTGATGCGGGTCACGTTAATCCCCGAGGTGCGCGCGCTCTTCGGGTTGCCGCCGACGGCGTAGATGTAACGCCCGAAGAGGGTTTTATTCAGCACGAGCCAGGCGAGGGCGAACAGCACGATGAAGATGATGACGGGCACCGGAACGCCGCCGACATAGCCATTGCCTAACCAGCGGAAATCGCTGTTCAATTGCGATACCGGATTGCCGTTGGTGGTCAGCATGGTTAAACCGCGCGCCGCGGAGAGCATGCCCATGGTGACGATAAACGGCTGCAGCCGATAACGGGCTAACACGGTGCCGTTCATCAGGCCGCAGACGATGCCGATGCCCAGCGCCACAATCAGCGGCGCCATGACGGCGGTCGCGGTGTCGCCGATAGCCAATCCGCTGTTGTTGGTGGCGAAGCGAGCGGCGACGATCCCGCTTAACGCCAGCACCGAGCCCACGGAGAGATCGACGCCTGCCGTGATAATGACGAAGGTCATGCCGATCGCCAGAATGCCGTTGATCGAGACCTGGCGCAGGACGATCAGGGTGTTTTCATTGCTGAGAAAATAGTTGCTGCTCCAGGCCCCCTGAGCGACCTGATATTCGCCAATCAGCGCCACGATCAGGCACAGGGCGAAAAAGGCGATGATAATGCCGTATTTGTGCATACGGCGCTTATTGCGGGTGAAAAATGAAATTCCTGGTGATAAGGAGTGGGCGCTGCTCATTTTTTTTCTCTCTCTGTTAAACCGCAAGTTTCATCAGTGCTGCCTGGGTCGCATCGGCTGCCGAAAGCTCGCCGGCCAACTGCCCGTCACGAAACACCAATATGCGATCGCTCATGCCGATAATTTCCGAAAGCTCGGAGGAAACCATAATGATTCCTTTGTTTTGCAAGGCGAACTCCGACATAAATCGATAGATCTCTTTCTTGGCCCCGACGTCGATACCGCGCGTCGGCTCGTCGAGCAGCAAAACCTCCGGATCCAGCAGCGCCCAACGGCCCAGCACCACTTTTTGCTGGTTGCCGCCGCTCAGGTTGCCCACCGGCTGTTCGCCGTCGTGGGTTTTAACGTTGAAGCGCTGGATCATGTCGCGGGTTCGCGCCTGCTCCCGTTTCTCGCTGACAAACCCCATCCGGCTGATGGCGGCAAAAGAGGCGATATTGATGTTTTCACTGACGGAACGGCACAGCACCAGGCCGGTTTCCTTGCGATCTTCTGTCACGTAGGCAATACCGCTGTCGATGGCCTCGCGCGGAGAGTGGCGGTTCAGCGTCTTGTCGCCCAGGCGAATCGTGCCGCTGTCGGCATGCTGAATGCCGAAGATAAGATCGAGAAATTCACTGCGGCCCGATCCCACCAGCCCATAGATGCCCAGGATCTCACCGTGCTTCAGCTGCAGGCTGATATCTTTTATCTTGCTGCGCCAACACAGGTTATTGACCGCCAGCAAGACCTGTTCGCCGGGCTGATTGAATTTGGCGAACTCGCTGTCGTACTCGCCGCCAATAATGTGTTCGATCAGCTGTTCACGGGTAATGTCGGCGATATAGCCTTCATGGATATAGGCGCCGTCGCGGAAAATGGTGTAGCTGTCCGCGATTTGGAATATCTCTGACAAACGGTGAGAGACGTAAATAATGCCTTTACCTTTTGCCGCCAGTTGCTGAAGCGTCTGAAAGATTTTCTGCGCATCCTCTTCGCCAATCGCCGAAGTGGGTTCATCCATGATGATGATGTCGGCATTGGCATGCGACAGCGCCTTGGCGATCTCGACCAGCTGCTGTTCGGCGACGCTCAGGTTGCGCATTTTTTCTCGGGCGTCGATCTTGAAATCGAGTTCTTTGAGCAGGCTGGTCGTGCGCTGGTTGAGCGTTGCGAAATCGACGAACCCCAGGCGTCTCGGCTCGCGGCCCAGCCAAATGTTTTCGGCCACCGTCAGATCCGGGATCGCGCTCAATTCCTGCTGCACGATGGCGATGCCGGCATTGAGGGCTTCCCGAGGATGATGAAATTCGCAGCGTTGGCCATTGATAAAAATGTCGCCGCCATCGGGTTGAATAAAGCCCATCAGAATGCTGAGAAAGGTGGATTTACCCGCGCCGTTGCCGCCGCACAGGGCATGGATGGATCCGCGCCGCAGGCAAAACTCCGCATTCTTGAGCGCCACGACCGGGCCGAAGGCTTTCCTGACGCCGCTGACCTCCAGCAGGTAGGCGGGCGCTGGCGTATGGGGATCTCGCGTCACAGTTGCACCTCCGGGTAGTTCTGCTGCAAGCGTTGCAGGTAGCGTTGATAAAGCGTCTCGTATTGCGCCTGCCTGCCGGCGTTTGGCGGCGTGCGCGTGGCCTCATCCAGCGCAACGAAGCGTTGGCACAGTTCGGCCAGCAATGCGGCGGCGTTCCGGCGCGGATCGTCGGCCAACATCGTCGCCCACATCGCCTGAATGGCGCCGCCCAGCGCCGCGGTCTCTTTGGCTTTCAGACAGACCACCGGGCATCCCATTACGTCCGCGACGATTTGTCGCCAGGCGGCGCTGCGGGCGCCGCCGCCGGTGAGGCGGATTTCGCGCGCTTCGATGCCCTGACGGCGAAATAGCTCGATGCCATAGCGCAACCCATACGTGGCGCTTTCGACCACCGCCAGGCAGAGATTGGCGCGGGTAAAGTTGTCGCTATCGAGGTTATGCAGGCTGGCGCGCGCGTGGGGCAATGGCGGAACGCGTTCGCCATTGAAGAACGGCAGCATCTCGACACCGCCTGCGCCGGGCGAAGCCTGCGCCAGCAAAGCGTTAAAGCCGGCAAGATCTTGGTCCAGCAGCGTTTGTACCGCGGTGGTGGCCGAGGTGACGTTCATGGTGCAAATCAATGGCAGCCACCCGTTGGTGCTGGAGCAGAAGCCGGCAATCATGTCCGATTCCGCCGTGACGGGGGCGCCGGACCAGGCGAACAGCGTGCCGGAGGTGCCCAGGCTCAGGGTGAGGGTGCCGGCCTCGATGTTGCCGGAACCGATGGCCGCCATCATGTTGTCGCCGCCGCCGGTCGAGACCCGCACTGCCGGGCCGAGGCCGAGTTTTTCCGCCGCGGCGGGGCGCACCGTGCCGATGCAGCACTCCGCGCTTTTGAGCGGCGGCAGGGCTTGCCACAGGCGGCCGCTGTCGTCGATGAGATCGACGGCGGTTTTGCTCCAGCGACGGGTGCGCACATCGAACAACCCGGTGCCGGAAGCGTCGCCATATTCCGCTACGCGCTCCCCGGTCAGCCAGAAGTTCAAGTAGTCATGGGGCAATAACACGGTATGCAGTTGTGCCCACAACGCCGGATGGTGCGTCTTGAACCAAAGGATTTTTGACGCGGTATAGCCGGTGGCGATCCTCAGGCCAAGCGTTTCCAGCGAGCCGTTGGCTCCGCCGAGCTGTTGCAGGAGCCGTTCGTTTTCCTCTGCGGTTTCGGTATCGCACCACAGCTTGACGCTGTGCAGCACGTTGCCATCTGCGTCCAGCGGCACAAACCCATGTTGTTGGCCCGAGACCCCCAGAGCGTGAATCTCCCGTGCATCAACGCCGGCGTGAGTCACGGCTTGGCGAAAAGCGATGACTAGCGCCTCAATCCACCAGTCGGCCTCCTGTTCGCGCCGGCCATTGGCTTGGCTGATGAGGCGGTGAGGGGCATTGCCCTCACCGAGGATCACGCCCTGTGTGCTGTCGACAATCACGACTTTCGTGCCTTGCGTACCGCAGTCTATGCCAGCATAGAGCGCCATAGGATCACTCCATCTCCAGCATGATTTTGATGTCTGAGGCATGTCCCGCCGCCGCGCGCTCGAAGGCCGCCACGCTGTCGGAGAACTTGTAGGTTTGGCTTATCAACGGCTGGACGCGCAGCTTGCCGCTGCTCAACAGCCGCAGCGTGCGCGGGTACATGTTGGCGTAGCGGAAAATGGTCTTGAAGGTAATTTCCTTGGCCTGCGCGGCGACGATATCCAGCGGCGCGGCATCGATCGGCATGCCGACCAGCACGGCGGTCGCCCCGGGCGCCGCATGTTCGGCCAGCGTAGCGATAGCCGGTTTCGCGCCGCTGCATTCAAACACGACATCGGCGCCATTGCCGCTGGTGAGGGCGGCTACTTTCCCCGCCAGGTCGCCGGTTTTGATATTGACGGCGTGCAGCCCCTCGTAACTGGCCGCAACGGCGAGTTTTTCGTCGAACAGATCGCAAATAATGACGTCCGAGCAGCCGCCCGCCAGCGCCGCGAGGGCGGTGACCACGCCGATCGGCCCGGCGCCGATCACCAGCGCGATATCGCCGGGTTTGATCCCGGCTTTGGTGGCCGCTTGCATGCCGATGGCTAAGGGTTCCACCATGGCGCCTTCAGCGAAACTGACGTTGTCCGGCAATTTGAACGTGAAGGCGGCAGGGTGGATGACGGTTTCGCGCAGGCAACCGTGTACCGGCGGCGTCGCCCAGAAGCGAACGGCCGGGTCAAGGTTGTAAATGCCGGCGCGCGTCTGCGCCGAGTTGAGACCGGGAATGCCGGGCTCCATGCAAACGCGATCGCCGATGCTGAGGTGAGTGACGTTTTTACCTGTCGCGAGTACCACGCCGGAGGCTTCATGGCCGAGCACCATCGGGGCGTTAACCACGAACGGGCCAATGCGGCCATGTTGGTAATAGTGCACATCACTGCCGCAGATGCCCACGGAATGAATTTTTATCTGCACATCATCGGGGCCCAGCGTTTCGGCAAGCTGGACGTCCTCGATAGCGATTTCCCCCGCTTTGGCCAACACTAATGCTTTCATATTGCCTCCTGGTGAATCATTTTTATGGTAACGGTATCATTTCAATGCGGCGATATTGGGCCAAAGCGAGGGGGTAAACTGTGATCGATGTTGGAATTACTCGACGAGAGTTAATTTTGCTGGTGGGTTGTTATTCAATATGGGGATAACGATCACAAAATCGGCGATGCAATGACGGTTTTAATATCAGCGTGTTGATATCGATACCGTTACTTTGCAGGGGAAATGATGAACAAACGACAAACCGCCATGGCCGCTACGCTGGAATATTTGCGCAAGGCGGACATTATTCTGACCGAAGAAGAACAGCAACGTATTGAAATTGCGACATTTGGCCTGGCCGACTATCCCGTGTCAGGGCTGCAACTGCTGACCTATGTCAACTCGCCTCGCTATTGTGCGAAAGAGTTGGTGCTGTTTCCAGAGCAGACTTGCCCGGAACATTTGCATCCTCCTTTCGCCGGCACGCCGGGTAAGCAAGAGACGTTTCGCTGCCGTTGGGGCGAGGTGTTTCTGTTTGTCGATGATGAAAACCTGACGCTTAATGACGCCGGCGGCGAACCGGTATGCCGGGTGCCAGAGGGCGCGGAGCCTTGGTATACCTGCAATCGCTATATCCTCTTGCGGCCGGGCGAGCAATACACCATCGCGCCCAATACCCGGCACTGGTTTCAGGCTGGAAAGCGGGGGGCGGTGGTGTCCGAGTTCTCTTCCGAGAGCCGTGACGAACTGGATATCTTTACCGATCCCCGGATTAACCGCCTGGCGGGCGTAAACCATTAGCGCCACGATGAAAGTTCTGTCATGATGTTGTTAATGGTACAAAATGATACTCAAAGCTAAGGAGCTGCATTTGGCAGTGGGTCGAGGACGGAAAGCGACGCTGGCTAGCGTGGCCGCACAGGCAAACGTCAGTAAAATCACCGCGTCGCGGGCATTTTCACAGCCGGACAAGGTTCATCCGGAAACGCTGCGTCGCATTCGGGAGACCGCTGCCGAACTCGGTTATGTGGTCAATGCCGCAGCGCGCAACCTGCGGGCGAAAAGCAGCAGAACCATCGGTATCGTCAACCCTGATATGGCCAACCCGTTCTTTGGCGGTCTGACGCGGCTGATGACGCTTGAAGCGCAAAAAATGGGGTATGACACCCTGGTGTTCGACTCCTATGAGTCTCAGGAAAGCGAAGACAGAATCATCGACAAACTGATTGGCTACAACGTCGATGCGATCATTCTCTCGGTCATTTCCAACGATCATCTGTACCAGCCTTCCTACCTAAAACGGTTGGAAACCTTGAATATTCCGGTGGTTTTGATCGACCGGGAGCTGGATAATCGCCACTGCAGCGGGGTGTATATCGATAACCTGGACTGCGGCCTCCAGGCGGGGCGCTGGCTGCTGGAACAGAAGGCGCAGCGGGTGGTGGTGGTCTCCGGGCCGGAAAACTCCAACGTGGCGCGTGACAGGGTCACTGGCTTGCAAGCGGCATTACAAGGCAAGGTGGCGTCGCTTGAAGTGCTGTATGCCGATTTCTTTATGGATGTCGCCTGGCAAGAGACGAGCCGATGGCTGGCCAATAACCGCGCGCCGGACTTTTTCGTCGGCTGCAATAACCAGATCTCCCTGGGTATTATCAAGGCCTGCATTGAACACCGGCTGCCGTTGATGCAGGACGTGTCGCTGTTCAGCATCGATGAGGTTTCACATGCTGAGATCTACGGTTTTCATTTCCCCTGCGTGTCGCATGATTTGCAAGAGATCGCCTGGCAAGCGTTGAATCTGGCGATCCGGCGCATTGCTGACCCCGATATCAAGCCGGGCAAGGTGGTGGTGCGGGGAAAACTCATCGCGTAGCGGCGGCGCCGTTCGCTTTACCCGTCATTTTTCAGCGCGTTGCGCCGTTTACGGCTCATCCCCCCGGCGGGACGGATTAGCAACCACAAACCGCTTCCTGCGGCCGCCGCGCCCAGCAGCATCGGCCAGGAAAGGGGCTCATCGAACATTAACCATGCCCAGCAGAAAGTGACGAAGGGACTGAGAAGCAGCAGGCTCGTCACGCGCAGCGCAGAGGTGAGCCTTAGACAAAACCAGTACAGCCCGTAGCCGCCCAGCGTCGCCAGCAGCGCGGTCCAAAGCACGCCGATCACAAAACCCGTCGTCATGGTTGGCAGCAACGGGCCTTCAGCGCCTGCCATCGCGGCGAAAGCCAGTGCTGAAACCGCGCTTTGTATCCCCAGCGCGGCCGGCAAACTCATTGCCTGCGTCTGCGGCAGCCTTTGCTGCCACAGCGTCGCCAGCGCCAGCGACAGCATCCCCGCCAGCGGCAACAAGTAGCTCCACATTGGGGCGTTTCCCCATGAGATGGCGCTGCCGGTCGCCAGCGTTACCCCGCTAACCCCCAATGTTAACCCGAACCCGACGCGGCCATCGGGCAGGCGACGTTGCAACAGCATGCTCAGCAGCGCCGTGCCGAGAGGGAGCAAATCGGCGATGAGCGCGGCCAGCCCGGCCGGCACGCCATATTCAATGCCTTTGCTGACGCCGGTCAGGTAACCGGTCATGGCGAGCAACCCGATCCCGGCGTGAACAGCTACCGTCAGCGGAGATGCGCGCCTTATGGCGCTCAGGCTAAACGGCAGCAGCGCGAACGCGACCACCACGCTGCGCCAGAACGCCACCAGCAACACCGGCGCGTAATCGGCGGCGAAGCGGATGCCGACGAAACCGGAGCTCCAGGCCACGATCAGCAGCACCTCGGCCGCAGCCAGCCAGAGGGCGGCTTTGCCGCAGTGGGAAGAGGGGCGGAATTGTGGCAGGGACATGGTGGTCACCTCCTTTTCCGCCCGATGGTAGTGAGTGGCTATAATTTAATAAATCGAATAATTTTTGTTTAGTCGTTTAACGGAGTTAAATCATGCGGCCGACATTGGATATCGATCTCTTGCGCACTTTTCACGCCATTGCGCGTTTGGGGCAATTTCGCGCAGCGGCGGCATTTGTCAATCGCAGCCCCGCCGCCGTGAGCGTGCATATCCAGCGCCTGGAACAGATGGCGGGCGGGCGCCTGCTGGAGCGTGACAATCAGTCCGTGGCGCTGACGCCGCTGGGAAACAGGCTGCTGGCCTCGACGCTCGTGCTGCTGAACGCCCATGACGATATTCTGCGGGAGCTGCAGGGCGCGCCGCTGAGCGGCCATATCAAATTGGGATTGCCCGATGAGTACGCTTCTCATGTGATACGCCATATTTTGCCGCGGTTTGCCGACAGTTTTCCCGCAGTGGAGCTGGAGGTCTCTACCGCCGCCAGCCAGGCGCTGGCGGAACAAATTGGCCGTAATCGGCTGCATCTTGCGCTGGTGGTTCAACCCTCGGGGAGACAGTGCCAGACACCGCTTGCGGTGACTGCGCCGGTGTGGGCCGGAGGCCGTTCGCTGGCGCTGCAGGCTAACCGGCCGTTGCCGCTGGCGTTGCATGCCGCCGACTGCCCTTATCGCGAAGCGATGCTCGAGGCGTTGACGGCCGCGGGGCGGCCATGGCGGGTCATTTTAAGCAGTCCCTCGGCCAGCGTGGTGGCCTCGTGCGTAGAGGCGGGGCTGGCCGTCACGTTGCTCGATCGGGCGCGGCTCTCTGGCGCGATGCGGATACTCGAAGAGTTGCCACCGGTCGCGCCGTATGAGGTGCAGCTGCTGCGCTCTTTCGCCGCCGACGGCGAGCCTGCGACGACGATGCTGGAGAAAGTCATCGGCGAGTATTTTCAGGCCGGTGAACGCATCGCGCAGTAAGCGCGGCCAAACCTGGGAGAGCCGCCTCACATCCTATAGCCCAAACACCGCCGCCGCATTGCGATCCAAAATGGCGTTCACGTCTGCCTCCGGCAATCCCGCACGGCGGATGTAGTCCACCGTGGTTTGAAACAGGTCGCCCGGCTGGAACGGGAAATCGGTGCCGAACAGCAGCCGCTCTGCGCCGAAGGTCGCCGCCGCCGCTTGCAATGCGGGCACCTGATCGTGGCCTACCGTGTCGTACCACATGCGCAGGGCGGCGCGGCTTGGCGGTTCCGGCGTATGCGGCGCTTCCCACGCGACGGTTTGGTCGAGACGCTCCAGCGTCATCGGCAGCAGGCCGCCCAGGTGCGGCACAATGATTTTCATCTCCGGAAAGCGTTGGGGGATGCCGTGGAGAATAAAGTGCATGGCGGCGACCGTATCTTCGATCGGCGCGCCAATCGACCAGGTCAAAGCGTAATCGGCGATCAGCGGCGAATGCGCGCCGCGGCCGGCGGGATGAATGGCCAGCACGCTTTGGCGGCGATTGAGTTCCTGATAGAGCGGCTCGAACAGCGGGTTGGCAATAGACAGCCCGAGCACCGAGGTGGTGATGCAGGCGCCCAGCATATTGAGCTGGGTAAAGGCCCTTTCAAGCTCGCGTAACGCCGCGTCGATATGCGGCAGCGGCAAAGAAGCGATAGCCCGAAAGCGGGTGGGATAACGCGCTACCAGTTCCGCATATTCATCATTGATCCGGCGTGCGGCATCAACGGCCGCCTGTTCGTCTTCCAGATGCGGCGACAGCGGCGTCGCCGACAGGATTTGCATGTCGATGCCGGCGCTGTCCAGCAGGGCGAAGCGCGCGTCGAGTTCGCGCTCGGTGCGGCCGGCGCCCAGTTGCCGATAGGCGGCGACGTCGTGCACGCCATGCGCTTGCAAAAGATCCAGATACTCTGTGCTCCACAGGTGAGCGTGTACGTCGAGTCGCATCGGTCGATCTCCGGAGTTCGCGGCGATGCCGCGGGTTCAGGAGAGTATAGGCAGGCGACGCGACGCCTCCTGAAGGGAGAGCATTTTTTCTACCGACGGGTTAGGGTGAGAGCACGCATTGATCCGGGAACGGCGCGCGAACGGGCGTTCCCGGTATTGGGGGGCTGGAGATCAGAACACCTGCTTGAACGGTTTCACCGTCACGTCGGCATAGACACCGGCGGCGATATAGGGATCCTGTTGCGCCCAGGCCTGGGCTTGCGCCAGCGACTCGAATTCGGCGATCACCGTCGAACCGGTAAAGCCGGCGGCGCCGGGATCGTTGCTGTCGATGGCCGGGTTAGGGCCGGCGACCACCAGGCGACCGGCGTCGCGCAGCGCCTGCAGGCGCGCCAGGTGTGCTGGACGCACCGCCAGACGATTTTCCAGCGAGTTGGGGACGTCTTGCGCGTAGATCAGATAAAGCATGTTTCACCTTTAAAATCATGGCTATAAAACGGTGCTACCAAGGTAGCGCAAAAGGCGCGACAGGGGAACGGCGTAGGGCGAATTTCCCGGCGGATTGGCGCTTATGCCTTGAAGCCGCTACTTTTTATTCGTATAGTGCGGCGCGCTTAAACTGATATGCCATTGAGGTGAGGACATGACGGAACTGGTAAGGGAAAAACTCGATTTGCCGGCGGGCAAAAGCAAACTGCTGCTGCATTCGTGCTGCGCGCCCTGTTCCGGCGAGGTAATGGAAGCGATCCAAGCCTCCGGGATCGAGTACGCCATTTTCTTCTATAACCCCAATATTCATCCGCAAAAAGAGTATTTGTTGCGCAAGGAAGAGAACATCCGCTTCGCCGAAAAGCACGGGGTGCCGATCATCGATGCCGATTACGATACCGACAATTGGTTCGCCCGCGCCAAGGGGATGGAGAATGAGCCGGAGCGCGGCATTCGTTGCACCATGTGTTTCGACATGCGTTTCGAGCGCACGGCGCTGTATGCGCATGAGCACGGTTACGACACCATCTCCAGCTCGCTCGGCATTTCGCGCTGGAAGAACATGCAGCAGATCACCGACTGCGGCATTCGCGCGGCGGAAAAGTATCCTGACCTGGTGTACTGGGATTACAACTGGCGCAAGAAGGGCGGTTCGTCGCGCATGATAGAGATCAGCAAGCGCGAACGCTTCTATCAGCAGGAATACTGCGGCTGCGTCTATTCGCTGCGCGACACCAACCTGCACCGCAAGGCGCAAGGGCGGCCGCTGATCAAGCTGGGCGTGCTTTACTATGGCGATGAAGAATAACGCTTAATCACCGCAATCAACCCGCTACGGCGGGTTTTTTACTTTTTGACGCCAGGCGAAACGTTAATCAAGCGTGGTGTTCCGGCGATAAAAAAGCAACGGCCAGGTTAATATCCTTATGAGTTTGCTGGTTTTAGCCGCGCATACTGACGATTAAAGCGATAGTTTGCCTTTCGTTATTGAATATGATTGCTATTTGCATTTAAACTTGGCGAACCAGAGGAAACAGAATCATTATGCCGCTAAAAAAGATGTTCCTTAATCGCCGTATATCCGTGCCTTTCGTCTTGTCCGTAGGCCTGCACAGCGCCCTGGTGGCGGGATTGCTTTACGCTTCGGTAAAAGAAGTGGTGGAGCTGCCGAAGCCAGAGGACGCGCCGATCAGCGTCATGATGGTCAACACCGCCGCGATGGCCGAACCGCCACCGCCGGCGCCGGCCGAGCCGGAGCCGCCGCAGGTCGAACCTGAGCCGGAGCCAGAGCCGGAACCTATCGTGGAGCCGCCGCCGAAGGCGATCGTGAAGCCGGAGCCGGTCAAGCCGAAACCGAAGCCTAAGCCTAAGCCGAAGGTCGAAAAACAGGTCAAACCGGAGCCGAAGAAAGTCGAGCCGCGCGAGCCGTCGCCGTTCAACAACGATTCGCCGGCCAAGCCGATCGATAAAGCGCCGGTGAAACAGGCGCCTGCTGCGCCGGTGCAGGGCAACTCGCGCGAGGTCGGGCCAAGGCCGATCAGCCGCGCCAATCCGCTCTATCCGCCGCGGGCCCAGGCTTTGCAGATCGAAGGCAACGTGCGGGTACAGTTCGATATCGACAGCGACGGGCGCGTGAGCAACGTGCGTATCTTGTCGGCCGAGCCGCGCAACATGTTTGAGCGTGAAGTGAAGCAGGCGATGCGCAAGTGGCGCTATGAAGCCAAAGAAGCGAAAGATCGCACCGTCACTATCCGCTTCAAGCTGAACGGCACGACTGAATTGAACTGAGTTCGGTCAACACAAAAAGAAAGGGTCGCCTCGGCGACCCTTTTTGCATTTGCGGCGTAGCGTCAGTTTATTCTTCGAAGCCGACGCGGAAATTCATTTTGCCTTCAGGCAGCGCGCGCGAGTTGCCTTCCGCATCGACCGCCACATAGGTGAACACCGCTTCGGTCGCCCGGTAGCGCTGGCCGATCGGGGCGGAGGAGACTTTCTTGACCCACACTTCGATATTGATGGTGATCGAGCTGCGCCCGGTACGGATGCAGTGCGCATAGCAGCAAACCACGTCGCCTACCGCCACCGGTTTCAGGAAGGTCATGCCGTCCACGCGCACGGTCACCACGCGCCCTTCGGCGATCTCTTTTGCCTGGATGGCGCCGCCGATATCCATTTGCGACATCAGCCAGCCGCCGAAGATATCGCCGTTGGCATTGGTATCGGCCGGCATCGCCAGCGTGCGCAGCACCAGCTCGCCGCTGGGTAAAGGTCGTTGTTGTGTCATAGCAGTCTGCTTTTAAAGGGAGGGAATAACATCATACTGCCCGCGGCAAGCGCCGCAGGCATTAACAATTTTGTAACTATTTTTTCTGTTCTTCCGGCATGTGCCGGTAAATATAGATACCGCTGAGGAGGGTGAAGACCAGCGTCAGCACCGTCAGGCCAAAGACTTTGAAATTGACCCAGACGTTTTGCGGTAGCCAGAAGGCGACATAGATGTTCGCCAGGCCGCAGGCCAGGAAGAAGACCGCCCAGGCCAGGTTGAGGTTGCTCCACACTTTGTCCGGCAGCGTCAACTCTTTGCCCAGCATGCGCTGAACCAGCGGTTTTTTGAGCACCCATTGGCTGATCAGCAGCGCCAGCGCGAACAGCGCGTAAATCACCGTGACCTTCCATTTGATGAACAAATCGTTGTGGAACACCAGCGTCAGGGTGCCGAACACCAGCACCATCAGGAAGGTGATCAGCGTCATCTTCTCGACCTTGCGGTATTTAACCCAGGTGAACACCAGCGCCAGTGCGGTAGCGACGATCAACGCGCCGGAAGCGACGTAAATGTCGTACAGCTTGTAAAAAGCGAAAAAGACAATTAACGGGAGGAAATCAAGAAACTGCTTCATAAATCAATCCATCATCTGTTCATCGGCCGACTATACCGGATTCGGCGAGCTCTGTGTACCGCCGGGCGCTGCCGATTATCGGCGTTTGGCCGGCGGATTTCTGCCGCGAAAGCAGGAATTTGCATAAACTTACGTGAGAAAGCGCGGGCGCATTGCCAGCGCGCGCCACAGGCCGCATAGTAAGTAGCATAATAACCAGATAATTTACCGCGGAAAACAGCATGCAGTGGAAATCTCTCCAGGCCCTGACGCCTGGTTTGACGCATTTATTGGGCTATCAACGCAGTTGGCTCAAGCCGGATATTCGCGCCGGCCTTTCCGTCGCCGCCGTCGCCTTGCCGGTGGCCATCGCCTATGCCGAGCTGGCCGGGGTCAGCCCGGTGGTGGGGCTCTATTCCTGTATTTTGCCGATGGTGGCCTATGCGCTGTTCGGCTCGTCGCGCCAGCTGATCGTCGGGCCCGACGCCGCCACCTGTGCGGTGATCGCCGCGGTGGTGACGCCGCTGGCGGCGGGTAATATGGAGCGCCATTGGCAACTGACCATCATGATGACCGCCATGATGGGCGGCTGGTGCCTGCTGGCCAGCCGGTTCAAGCTGGGGGCGCTGGCGGATCTGCTGTCGCGGCCGATCCTCAGCGGGTTGCTGAACGGGGTGGCGATCACCATTATGGTCGATCAGATCGGCAAGGTGTTGGGGTTCACGGTGCGCCCGGCGCAGCTGATCGAGCGCATCTACGCGCTGCCCGGTAACCTGCTGCACAGCGACTGGCTGACGATGGCGGTGTCGTTGTTGACGCTGGTGACGCTGCTCGGATTTAAAAAATGGCGGCCTAACTGGCCGGCGCCGCTGTTTGCCATCGTGCTGGCGGCGTTCGTCACTTGGGCCGGCGGCCTGCAGCAGCATGGCGTGGTGACGGTGGGCGGTTTCAGCGGCGTGTTGCCGATCGTCCAGTGGCCGGACTTCCAGCCCGGCTTGCTGCGCGACATGGTGATCCCGGCGCTTAACCTGGCGGTGGTGAGTTTTGTCAGCATGATGCTCACCGCCCGCAGCTTTGCCGCCAAAAACGGTTATGAGGTGAACGCCGACGCCGAGTTTCGCGCGCTGGGGCTGGTGAATATCGTCTCTGCGCTGTCGCAAGGTTTCGCCATCAGCGGCGCAGACTCGCGCACCGCAGTGAATGACGCCAACGGCGGCAAGAGCCAGCTGGTGTCGATCATCGCCGCCGCGGTCATCGCCTTCGTCTTGCTGTTCCTGATGGCGCCGCTGCAGTTTATTCCGGTGGCGGGATTGGGCGTGGTGCTGATGTATGCGGCCTGGTCGCTGCTGGACATCCGTGGCATCTGGATCTTGCGCCGCCGCAACGCGCAGGCGTTCCGCCTGGCGCTGTTTACCTTTCTCAGCGTGCTGCTGGTAGGGGTGATCAGCGGCATCGGGCTGGCGGTGTTACTGGGGCTGATGCAGTTTCTGCGCACTGTCTTCCGGCCGACGGAACAGCTGCTGGGCGTCAACGACGAAGGCATGATCCATTCCATGGGCAACAACAATGGGGTGAAGGCGGTGCCCGGCGTCATGATGTATCGTTTCAATTCGCCGCTGACCTATTTCAACGTGGCGTACTTCAAACGCCGTATTCTCAATTTGGTCGACGGCACGCCGTTCCAGCCGCGTTGGGTGGTGGTGGACGCGGTGGCCAGTTTTACCCATGCCGATATCAGCGTGCTGGCGGCCATCGACGAACTGAAACGCGATCTGTTACAGCGTAACGTTAGGCTGGTGCTGGCGGGGCGTCGCACCGAACTGACGCGTTGGTTCCGCATCAACCGCTTAGGGCGCGACAAAGAGCTGATTTTGGTGCCGGATCTGTATCTGGCGCTGAAGCTGATTCAGAGTAAGGAGCAGGCGGAAGCCGCCGTGATGGGGTAAACAAAAAAGGGGCGCGCCGAAGCGTGCCCCTTGATTTTCGCTGACGCCGGCGTTAGCCGCGCAGCAGCATATACAGGCGGAACAGGTAGATCAGCAGCAGGGCAGACACCAGGTTGCTCAACGCGGTCAACACCACGCTGGCGACGTTCGGCGTCAGCACCGACAGATGGCTCACCAAAAACAGCACCAGCAGTTTGGCCGCCAGCCACAGCATCATCGCCGGCACGATCACGCGCGCATTGGCGAAGGCCAGTTTGCTGCTCAGCTTGAGCGAAGCGAACACGCCTTTCTTGTCGACCGAGGCGATCACCGGCGCCAGTGCGAAGGCGATCGCCATCAGCACGCCCGGCACCACAAACAGCGTCAGGCCAAGCTGGATCAGCAGGGTGCAGATAAACAGCAGCAGCAGCAGGCGCGGCAAGTCGGGCGCCGAGGCGCCGAGCGCGCGCAGGGCGCTGGTGCGTTGCCCTTGCGACACCAGACGAATCAGCGTCAACATCCCGCCGACCAGCAGCACGTTGCCGACCAGCGCGGAGAAGGTGGCGGCCGCCGACACTTTCAGCAACACCATCTGCTGTTCCGGCGTCATCTGCTGGATCACTTCCTGAATGCCCATACCGGTAGACGAAGCGAAATCGCTGGTGGTGGCAGCGAGCGTCGCCAACTGTTCGGCATCGGGGCTGAAGGCCTGATTCAGCAGCACGGAGATAAACGCCGTCAACAAAGCCAGCATCAGGATGCTGGCCAGTTGGTTACGTAAAAAGTTAAAACTGTCACGGTACAAAGCGTTGGCCGTGATAGACATGCAGACTCCTTGGCGTCGGGAAAACAGAGATAAATCAGTGGGTGATTGTACCCTGTTCCACGCCGCTGTGGCACCCCGCGAATTGCACTACGCCTATTTCTTCAACGATCGTCGTCTCAGGCAGCGACAGCGGCAGGGGCACCGGCAAGGGCGGCAGGCCGTAACGTTCCCGGGCGCGATCGCAGGCTTCGTTGCGCAGGCCGTTTTCACCGGACTGATCGAACTCTCTGCACGGGCTGGGCCGATTGAGGTAGATCGAGCAGGACACGGCTTTGCCGATCTCGCCGTCCAGCGCGTTGCAGCGGGGGGACTTGCTGTTGGTCCCCTGCATGCAGCGCAGGAACGGGGTCAAAGGCTCCGTCAGGGAAAGAGGGACTGTGCCGCCGCCGTCTTCGGCTTCGGCCCAATAGAATGACACTCGAAAATAACCGCAGCATGCGCCGCAGCTGACACAGGGATTAAGGATTTCGCTCATCTTGATTGCCCGCCGACTCCTCACGGCACCAACCAAAACCAACACGGAAAATGAAATTACCTCAGCCGCAATTTTCTCCGCAACCGAAATTTGAACATGTAGATAATTTGCAACAAAATCGATTTTTTGATGCAGATCAATCCTTGATTTATTAGGCGGTTAGGTAACCTTGTTTTTAGTAGGATTTTAAATTTTTACACATAAGATGTGATCTCGATGGGATCACAAATACCCGAAAGTAGGTATATTCCCCCTCGAGCGATTAACCACACAAATGGAATGGATAATGAAAAAGACAACTCTGATGGTATTGGCGACGATGATGGCGCCTATGTTGGCAAGTGCGCATCAGGCCGGTGATTTCCTGTTCCGCGCGGGCACCGCGACGGTGCGTCCAAATGCGGGTTCGGACAACGTGCTGGGGTTGGGTTCGCTGGATGCGAAAAACAACACCCAGCTCGGTCTGACCTTCGGTTATATGGTGACGGACAACATCGGCGTTGAGTTGTTGGCCGCAACGCCATTCCGCCACAAGGTGACGCTGGGCGGCACCGATCTGGCGACCGTTCACCAGTTGCCGCCTACGCTGATGGCGCAATACTACTTCGGCGATAAGCAGGACAAACTGCGTCCTTACCTGGGCGTCGGCGTTAACTACACCACTTTCTTCGATGAGAAGTTCAACGACTACGGCAAAAGCGCCGGGTTGAGCAATCTCGATCTGAAAGATTCCTGGGGTGTGGCGGCGCAGGCCGGCCTGGATTACAACCTGGATGAGCACTGGATGCTGAACATGTCGGTGTGGTGGATGAATATCGAAACCAAAACTCGCTTCAACGATGCGAATGGCGGGCACCACAGCTTCGATACGCGTTTGGATCCGTGGGTGTTCATGTTCGGGGCGGGGTACCGCTTCTGATGAAGGCTCCAAGCAGGGAGGCGTTGCGCCTCCCTGTGTCGGTATTATTTAATCTGCATTACGTTTTCAACCGATTTCACGCCGGCCACGCCGCGTGTGACCTGCACCGCACGGTTGGCGTCATCGCTGGACGTCACGAAGCCGCTCAGCTGCACGCGTCCCTTAAAGGTTTCCACGCTGATTTCGCGTGACTTGATGTTTTTATCCGCCAGCAGTGCCGATTTCACTTTGGTGGTGATCACCGTGTCATCAATATAACCACCCGTTCCCTCAGATTTTGCCGTCGGCGCGCAAGCGCTCACCGCGACCGCCACAACGGCTGCCATGCACAAGGCCGAAAGGGTTTTAAAAAGCTTCATAAATTACTCTCCATGCAATGTTATGGTTGAAATTCGCTACGGTTTTTCGCCGCAGCGGGCGCATTCCCCAAATCAAACGAAGAAATGCATAGCGAACAAAGTTCATTGTGAGACAAGACCTGGGTTTGTTCAAATTTTTGCTGTAAATAAATGGAACAAACTTTGAGGTGAAACAAGCTGTTAAAGCGAGCGCCGGCAGGGCGCTCGCTGAAGAGGATCACGCCCGGGTGGCGCGCTTCATATTGCTGACGAAGGCCGCCAGCTTGGTCAGCATCTCCGCCGGGTTGGCATGGTGCTGTTCGATGATTTTGACGATTGCCGAGCCGGAGATCGCGCCGGCGGCCCCGGCCTGCAGCGCGGCCTTCACCTGCTCGGGTTCGGAGATGCCGAAGCCTTGCAGCGGCGGCGCGGCGTGGTACTCGCGCAGCTTGTTCACCAGGTGATGCAACGGCAGCTGCGCCCGGCTTTCGGTACCGGTGACGCCGGCACGCGACAGCAGATAGGTGTAGCCGCGGCCGTGCGACGCGATTTCCCGCAGCAGATCGTCATCGGCGTTCGGCGGGCAGATGAAGATCGGCGCGATGCCGTGGCGCGCGGCGGCGGCGCGGAACGGCGCAGACTCTTCAAACGGCACGTCGGCGACCAGTACCGAGTCCACGCCCACTTCGGCGCAGCGTTGGTAAAACGCATCGATGCCTTTATGGAACACCAGGTTGGCGTACATCAGCAGGCCGATGGGAATGGTCGGGTGCTTCTGGCGGATGGCCGCCAGCATCTCGAAGCACTGGGTCGGCGTGACGCCGGCGGCGAAGGCGCGCAGCGTCGCGCTCTGGATGGTGGGGCCATCCGCCAGCGGATCGGAGAAGGGGATGCCCAGCTCCAGCGCGTCCGCGCCGGCTTCGATTAGGGTGTCGATAATCTGCAGCGACAGCGCCGGATTAGGATCGCCCAGCGTCACGAACGGGACGAAGGCGCTTTCCTTGCTGCTTTCCAGACGCGTGAACAGTTGCTGATAACGTTCCATCAGATTTCTCCCCGTGCTTTCAAAATGTCGTGAACGGTAAATATGTCTTTGTCGCCGCGGCCGGACAGGTTGACCACCAGGATCTGCTCTTTCTGCGGCGTTTCACGGATCATTTTCAGCGCGTGCGCCAGGGCGTGCGAGGATTCCAGCGCCGGGATGATGCCTTCATGGCGCGACAGCGCCTTGAACGCTTCCAGCGCTTCGTCGTCGGTGATCGACACGTATTCGGCGCGGCCGGTGCTGTTCAGGTAGGCGTGCTGCGGCCCGACGGACGGGAAGTCCAGCCCGGCGGAAATTGAATAGGATTCTTCAATCTGGCCTTCGGCGGTCTGCATCATCGGCGCCTTCATGCCGAAGTAGATGCCGACGTGGCCGTGCTTCAGCGGCGCGCCGTGCTGGCCGGTTTCGATGCCCAGGCCGGCAGGTTCCACGCCGATCAGCCCAACGTCGGCGTCATCGATAAAATCGGCGAACATGCCGATGGCGTTGGAGCCGCCGCCGACGCAGGCGATGACCGCATCCGGCAGGCGGCCTTCGCGCTCCAGCACCTGCGCTTTGGTTTCTTCGCCGATCATGCGCTGGAATTCACGCACGATGGTAGGGTACGGATGCGGACCGGCGGCGGTGCCGAGCATATAGTGCGCGGTTTCATAGCTGCCGGACCAGTCGCGCAGCGCTTCGTTGCAGGCGTCTTTTAGGGTGGCGGAGCCGCTGTGCACCGGGATCACTTCCGCGCCCATCAGCCGCATGCGGAACACGTTAGGCGACTGGCGCTCGACGTCTTTGGCGCCCATATAGATGCGGCATTTCAGGCCGAGCAGCGCGCAGGCCAACGCCGAAGCGACGCCGTGTTGGCCGGCGCCGGTTTCCGCGATGATCTCGGTTTTGCCCATGCGCTTGGCCAGCAACGCCTGGCCCAGCACCTGGTTGGTCTTGTGCGCGCCGCCGTGCAGCAGGTCTTCACGCTTCAGGTACAGCTTGGTGTTGCTGCCGGCGGTGAGGTTTTTACACAGCGTCAGCGCCGTCGGGCGGCCCGCGTAGTTCTTCAGCAGATCGATAAATTCCGCCTGGAATGCCGGATCGCGCTGGGCGCTGACAAAGGCTTCTTCCAGTTGTTTCAGAGCCGGCATCAGAATTTGCGGCACGTATTGGCCACCAAATTCGCCGAAGTAGGGGTTAAGCAGCGTCATGAGAGTTCCCGTTATTATCCGTTATTAATGTTGAGCCGTATTCAGTAGGCGCGCAGGGTCTGGAAGACCGAGGCCAGGCGCGCGGGATCTTTGATGCCCGGTTCGCTTTCCACGCCGGAGTTGAAATCCAGCCCGGCGCAGCCGAGCTTGGCCGCCTCGACGCAGTTGTCGGCGCGCAGGCCGCCCGCCAGCATCACGTTAGTCAGATCTTCGCCTTGCAACACCGACCAGTCGAAGCGTTGGCCGGTGCCGCCGGCGCCGTTGTCGAGCAGATAGCGATCGACATGCTGCAGATCGCGCGCCGGCACCCGATCTTTCACGCTCAGCGCTTTCCAGATGCGGCAATCGGCCGGCAAGCGGGCGCGCAGGGCGTTGATATAGGCCTGGTCTTCCGCGCCGTGCAATTGCACCGCGTGCAGACCGAGGCGCTCAACGGTCAACGCCACGGTATCGACCTGGGCGTCGCAGAACACGCCGACGTACTTCAGCGGCGCGCCGGAGATCACTTCGCGAGCGCGGGTGATGTCCACATAGCGCGGCGAGCGGCCGACGAAAATCAGCCCGCCGTAGATGGCGCCGGCCTGATAGGCGGCGGCGGCGTCCTGCGGACGGGTCAGGCCGCACACTTTGTTGTCGCCCAGGATCACGCGGCGCACGGCGGCGCGCAGATCGGGTTCCGACATCAGCGCGCTGCCGATCAGGAAGCCGTTGGCGTAATGGCTCAGCTCGCGGATCTGCCCGTAGTTGTTGATGCCCGATTCGCTGATCACCGTCACGCCGTGCGGCACGCGCGGCGCCAGCTGACGGGTGCGGTTCAGATCGATGCTCAGATCGCGCAGATCGCGGTTGTTGATGCCGACCACGCGCGCTTCCAGCGCGATCGCGCGCTGCAGCTCTTCTTCGCTGATCACTTCGGTCAGCACGCCCATATTCAGGCTGTGGGCCACCGCCGCCAGCTGGCGATACTGCTCGTCGGTCAACACCGACAGCATCAGCAGGATGGCGTCGGCCTGATAGTAGCGCGCCAGGTAAATCTGATACGGATCGATGATAAAGTCTTTGCACAACACCGGCTGGCTGACGGTTTTACTGACCAGCGGCAGGAAATCGAAGCTGCCCTGGAAGTATTTCTCGTCGGTCAGCACCGAGATCGCCGAGGCGAAATCTTTATACACCGTGGCGATCTCTACCGGATCAAAGTTCTCGCGAATCAGTCCCTTGGAAGGCGAGGCCTTCTTGCATTCGAGAATGAAAGCCGTCCGGGTGCCCTGCAGCGCGTGATAGAAGCTGCGTTCGCTCGGTACGATGTCGTTCTGAAAGCCGGCCAGGGGCTGTTGCTGTTGTCGCGCCGCGATCCATTGCGCTTTGTCGCGGACAATCTTGTGTAGCACGGTTTCCTGCATCATTTATCCTCTTGCCGCCAGTGCGATGACACGCTCATAGGCCTGCCCGCTGTTGATCATATCCAGTGCCTGCCGCGCATTTTGGCGCAGGTCTTCATGTCCGAATAACTTCAGAAGCAACGCGACGTTGGCCGCGACGGCCGCGGCGTGCGCCGGCTCGCCTTTACCTTGTAACAGCCGCGCCAAAATGTCACGGTTTTCTTCCGGCGTGCCGCCCAGCAAGGCTTCCAGCGGATAGGTTTCCAATCCGAAGGACTGCGGCGTGAGCTGGTAGCTGCTGATTTCGCCGTTGTTCAATTCCGCTACGTGCGTCGTGGCGTGGATCGCTACCTCGTCCATGCCGCCGCCGTGAACCACCGCCGCACGCTGATAACCCAGCACGCGCAGGGTTTCGGCGATCGGCAGCACCAGTTCCGGGCTGTAAACGCCGATCAGCGCCAGCGGCGGACGCGCCGGGTTGATCAGCGGGCCCAGCACGTTGAACAGCGTGCGGGTTTTCAGCTGCTGGCGTACCGGCATGGCGTGACGAAAACCGGTGTGGTACTGCGGCGCGAACAGGAAACACACGCCGAGATCGTCCAGCGCCTTGCGCGCTTCTTCCGTCGGCAGATCCAGGCGGATGCCGAACGCCGCCAGCAGATCCGAAGAGCCGGAGCGGCTGGAGACGCTGCGGTTGCCGTGTTTGGCGATCTTCGCGCCGCACGCCGCCGCGACGAAGGCGCTGGCGGTGGAAATATTGATGCTGTTGGTGCCGTCGCCGCCGGTGCCGACGATATCGGCGAACGGGTAGTCAGGGCGCGGGAACGGCTGAGCGTCGTCCAGCAGCGCTTTGGCGGCGCCGGCGATCTCTTCCGGGCGCTCGCCGCGGACTTTCATGCTGATCAACGCCGCCGCCAGTTGGCTCGGCTCCAATTCGCCGCGCACGATGGCGCTGAACAGCTGTTGGCTTTCCTGCTGGCTCATCGACTCGGCGCGGTACAGTTTCTCAAGAATAGGTTGCATCGTCGTGTTCCTTATATTACTTCGCCAGCGCCCAGGCTAGGGTCTGCTCAAGCAGACGCGCGCCATGGGTGGTCAGAATCGATTCCGGGTGGAACTGGAAGCCGCACACGCGGCGATGATCGTCGCGCACCGCCATCACCATCTCGCCGAACAGGGCGTTGACGGTGAGATCGGCCGGGATATTGCTGCCGACCAGCGAGTGGTAGCGCGCTACCGGCAGCGGGTTGGCCATGCCGGCGAACATACCTTCGCCATCGTGAACGATCGCCGAGGCCTTGCCGTGCAGGATCTCGCCCGCCTGGCCGACCTGGCCGCCGTAGGCTTCGACGATCGCCTGGTGGCCGAGGCAGATGCCGATGATCGGCAGCCGGCCGCGCAGGCGCTGCAGCAGTTCCGGCAGGCAGCCCGCTTCGGACGGGGTGCCGGGGCCGGGCGACAGCATCAGCACCGGCTGGGTCATGTGCTCCAGGCGTTCGATGATCACCTCGGCGGCGATCTGGTTACGGTAAATCACCACTTGGTGGCCGCTGGCGCGCAGCTGATCGACCAGGTTGTAGGTAAAGGAATCGACGTTGTCGAGCAGCAGAATATCGGCCATCAGAACACCTCCTTGGCATGGTGCGCAGTGGCGATGGCACGCAGCACGGCACGGGCTTTGTTGCGGGTCTCGTCGGCTTCCGCCTGCGGGACGGAATCCAGCACCACGCCGGCGCCGGCCTGCACGGTGGCGATGCCGTCTTCAACGTAGGCGGAACGAATGACGATGCAGGTATCCAGATCGCCGGTGGCGGTGAAGTAGCCTACCGCGCCGCCGTAGCTGCCGCGGCGCGTGCCTTCGGAGGCGGCGATCAGCTGCATTGCCCGCACCTTCGGCGCGCCGCTCAGGGTGCCCATGTTCATGCAAGCCTGGTAGGCGTGCAGCACGTCGAGATCGGCGCGCAGGGTGCCCACCACCCGGGAAACCAAGTGCATGACGAACGAATAGCGGTCCACCTTGGTCAGATCGGCGACGTAGCGGCTGCCGGCCTGGCAGATGCGCGCCAGATCGTTGCGCGCCAGATCGACCAGCATCAGGTGCTCGGCCAACTCTTTGTGGTCGGTGCGCATTTCCAGCTCGATGCGGCTGTCGAGATCCAGATCCAGCGAACCGTCCTTACTCCGGCCGCGCGGGCGGGTGCCGGCGATCGGGTAGATTTCGATTTGCCGATTGCTCGCGTCGTATTTCAGCGCGCTCTCCGGCGAAGCGCCGAACAGGGTGAAGTCATCATCCTGCATGAAGAACATGTACGGGCTGGGGTTGTTGTCTTTCAAGGTCTGGTAGGCTGCCAGCGGCGCCGGGCACGGCAGGGAGAAGCGGCGCGACGGCACCACCTGGAAAATCTCGCCCTGGCGGATCGCTTCCTGCAGCCCGCTGACCACCGCGCCGTACTCTTCGTCGCTCTGGTTACAGCTCAGCTGCATGTTTTCCAGCGTTTGGTGCGGGATCGGCTGCGGGGTTTGTTGCAATTCGGCCTGCAGCTGTTCCAGGCGTTGCTGCAAACGCTGCGCTTCACTCGCCTGCTCACTGAAGACGCTGGCCTGCAGACGGGCCGAGCCTCGTTGGTGATCCAGCACCAGCAGGGTTTCCGCCAGATAGAAGCAGAAGTCCGGGCAGCGCTGATCCTGGCGCAGCGCCGGCAGGTCTTCGAAACCGGCGACCAAATCGTAGGCGAACAGGCCGCCCAGCATCACGGCTTCGCGCTCGTCCGCCGGGGAGTCCACCAGGGTCAGCAGCGTGCGCAGCGCGTCGAACACCGACAGTGAACGCAGGCGGGCGTCTTCGTCCTGCACCGCGTCGATCGCCGGGAAGCTCAGCTCGCGGCCGTTGGGGCGCGCCTGATTGCGCACCTCGGGCGGCAGCGCTTCGTCCAGCAGCGGCAGCAGCGCCGCGCCGTTGGCGCTCAGCGCCTGCACGCTGACGGTGTGGCCCAGTGCGGTAATGCGCAGCGCGCTGTCGATCACCAGCAGGCTCTGCAGATTCTGTTTGCTGTTGATTTCCGCCGATTCCAGCAGCAGGGTGGCCGGACGGGCGCCGCACAGCTGGTGGAAAATGGTGGTGGGGTCGCCCCGGTAGCTGGCTTGCGCCTTCAGCAATGTCATTTGTGGTTTGATGTTCATCATCGGTGGTTCCAGTGAATTCTGTCCATAAAAAAGCCCGCATCAGGTGCGGGCTCAGGAAATCTGCATTGTCAGATGACAGCTATGCGCGATTACACCGCCCGCAAGAGGGAGGTACGCCACCAACCGTGAAGAGAAATGTAGTTGTTCATTTGTAGACTCTCTCTGTTAACGCTCATCCGACACGGCCATTGCCGTGAACTTGTGTACTAGTTAACTGGTTCGAGAGGGCAAAGTCAACCCTCTTTTTGCACAATGTTTTAGCGGTCAGCGTGAATTATATTCATCATTCCGCCTGGCGTCCGCGGCCGGGGCAGAATAGATTTCCGTCCGGCCGCCGATCGCGGGTATGATAGAAAACCAAGCCATTGCCGGATAGCCGTTTTGACAGACAGTAACCCCCCATCCACCGCCTTTACTCTGTACGACCTCCACAGCCACACAACCGCCTCCGATGGCTACCTGACGCCGACGCAGCTGGTGCAGCGGGCGGTCGAGATGCGCGTGGGCGTGCTGGCGATCACCGATCACGACACCACCGCAGGCCTGGCCGAGGCCGCCGCCGCCATTGCGGAGCAGGCGTTACCACTGTGGCTGGTCAACGGGGTGGAAATCTCGACGCTGTGGGAAAATCATGAGATCCATATCGTTGGATTGGGCATGGACGTCGCGCACCCGGCGCTGGTGGCGCTGTTGGCGGAACAAACCGAACGGCGCAATCGGCGTGCGCAGGAGATCGGCGTGCGTCTGGGTAAGGCGCGCATTCCCGACGCCTATGCCGGTGCCCAGCGGCTGGCGGGCGACGGCGCGGTGACCCGCGGTCATTTCGCCCGTTATCTGGTGGAGATTGGCGTGGCGGGCAACATGGCGCAGGTGTTCAAGAAATACCTGGCCAAGGGCAAAACCGGCTACGTGCCGCCGCAGTGGTGTACAATAGAACAAGCCATTGATGCGATTCATCAATCGGGCGGCCAGGCGGTGATGGCGCATCCCGGCCGTTACGATCTGACCGCGAAGTGGTTGAAACGTTTGCTGGCGCATTTCGCCGAACACGGCGGCGACGCCATGGAAGTGGCGCAGTGTCAGCAGGCGCCGCATGAGCGCTCGCAATTGGCGAAATACGCCCAGGACTACCGCCTGTTGGCCTCGCAAGGCTCTGATTTTCATCAGCCTTGTTCGTGGATCGAACTGGGCCGCAAACTGTGGCTGCCGGGCGGCGTCGAGCCGGTGTGGCGCGATTGGCCGCAGCCTGGCGAGGCGGTCTGATTTTACGCGCGTGGCAACGCGCGCGGGCATCATTTTAGGAGCAAGTCATGAGTCAGCTTTTTTATATTCACCCGGACAACCCGCAGCCGCGTTTGATTAACCAGGCGGTCGAGGTGTTGCGCAAGGGCGGGGTGATCGTTTATCCCACCGATTCCGGCTATGCGCTGGGTTGCATGCTGGAAGAGAAGGCGGCGATGGAGCGCATTTGCCGCATCCGTCAGCTGGACGGCAACCACAACTTTACCCTGATGTGCCGCGATTTGTCCGAGTTGTCGACCTATGCGCACGTCGATAATACGGCGTTTCGCCTGATTAAAAACAATACGCCGGGTAACTACACCTTCATTCTGAAAGCGACCAAGGAAGTGCCGCGCCGCCTGATGAATGAAAAGCGTAAAACCATCGGCCTGCGCGTGCCGTCGAACCCGATCGCGCTGGCGCTGCTGGAGGCGCTGAACGAACCGATGATGTCCACCACCCTGATGCTGCCGGGCAATGATTTTGCCGAATCGGATCCGGAAGAGATCAGCGATCACCTGGGCAAGGTGGTCGATCTGGTGATCCACGGCGGTTTCCTCGGTCAACAGCCGACTACGGTTATCGATCTGACCGAATCCTCGCCGGAAGTGGTGCGTGAAGGGGCGGGCGACGCGGCGCCTTTCCGCTGATGTAAACCGTCGCCGACTTGCCCATTGTCTGAAAATCGGCTGAAGCGACGCTATTTCGGGTGAAAGCAGCTATTCTTGCTACTTCAGAATTGATAATGGGCAGGATGCGCACCAATGATTAAACGGGTTTCTTTTTTAGCGGCCTTATTATTTTCCTCGATGGCAAATGCGGGTTTTTATTCGGGCAGTTCCTTGCTGGCGGAATCCGGCGGTTACGTAAAAAATAAAAACGGTGAGGCCACCGTTGCCGAAGCGCTTAACGGCGGCATGTTTATGGGATACGTCGCCGGCGTATTCGATACTTATTCGATGCAGGGCAACCGCAATATTTGCCCGGAAGCCGGGATGAGTATCGGCACGGCCGCCGATGCGGTGATGCGCTATTTGAACGAGCATCCCGAGCAGTTGCATTACTCTGCGCCTTCGGTGATCATGCTGGCGTTAAGCGCCGCCTATCCCTGCGTGCGCCATTAAATTTGCATTCCATTTAGTGCGCATTTTTTCATAAGGTGCGCTCTCATACTTTCCGCACGAACTTCAATAGATCAATCTCCGCGGCGCTGTCACCTTAGCATCGTCGGCATCCCCCGAACGGGTCGGGGAGAGACGCGCAGGAGGTTATATGACCACATTTCACAGCGCCAACATCGCTCTCGATTATCAGGATATCGGCTCAGGGCCGCTCACGCTGGTGCTGCTGCCCGGCTGGTGCGAGCCGAAAACCGTGTTCGATCCCTTCATCGCCCTGGCGGCAGAACGTTATCGGGTGATCAGCATCGACTGGCGCGGCCACGGCCTGTCGTCAAAAACGGCGGAGATGTCGCTCGCGGCGGACGATTTGCTGGAAGATGTGCGTCAGCTACTGACGGCGCTGCGTTTGGACAACGTGGTGACTCTGTCGGTGGCGCACGCCAGCTGGCTGGCGGTGGCGTTGGCCGAAGCGTTGCCGCAGCGGGTGCGGGGCATGGTGTTTCTCGATTGGATCATGACGCAGCCGGAACCGGCGTTCTTTACGGCGGTGAGCCGCATGCAGCAGCCGCAGCAGTGGCTGGCGGCGCGCGACGCCTTGTTCGCCTTCTGGCAGGGCGGCATCCGCCACGAACGGGTCAAACGCCATCTGGAGGTCGAGATGGCACAAGAAGATTACCGGCTCTGGCGTGCCGCCGGCGTGGCCATCGAACAGGCCTACCGGCAATTCGGCTCGCCGCTGCAACGTCTGGCGGGAATGAGCGCGCCGCCGCCGTGTCGCCACATCTACTCGCTGGATCGCCGCGACGACTATCTGCGGCGCCAGCAGGCATTTGCCGCCGAGCAGCCGTTTTTCTCCGTGGTGCGTTTGGGGGAGGCTCGCACTCACCTCGGCATTCTGGAACGGCCCGACGCGGTGCTGTGGGCGGTGGAGGATTTTTTGGCGCCGTAAACGCCGCCCGAGGGAGGTCGCCGCCGATAAAGTGGGTTTCAACACCTTAGAAAGCCTGTATAATGCGCGGTTCGATCCTGATAAATGTATTGTTACCGTTGTGGCGGTTGGCCGCGACGGTTATCCCCCCGACGCCTGTGAAGGCGACATTAGAGGTTGCTCAATGAGCGAAAAGTTACAGAAAGTTTTAGCGCGCGCCGGGCATGGCTCGCGTCGTGAAATCGAAACCATGATTGAAGCCGGGCGCGTCAGCGTCGACGGCAAGGTCGCCAAGCTGGGCGATCGCGTTGAAGTGACGCCGGCGATGAAAATTCGCCTGGACGGTCATGTCCTGTCGATCAAAGAGTCTGAAGACGTGGTCTGCCGGGTGCTGGCCTACTACAAACCGGAAGGCGAGCTGTGTACCCGCAGCGATCCTGAAGGCCGCCCGACGGTGTTCGATCGTCTGCCTAAGCTGCGCGGTTCGCGCTGGGTGGCGGTAGGGCGCCTGGACGTCAACACCTCCGGTCTGCTGCTGTTCACCACCGATGGCGAACTGGCCAACCGTCTGATGCACCCGAGCCGTGAAGTGGAGCGCGAGTACGCGGTACGCGTGTTCGGCCAGGTCGACGATGCGAAAGTGAAGCAGCTGAGCAAGGGTGTGCAGTTGGAAGACGGCCCGGCCGCCTTCCGCACCATCAGCTTCCAGGGCGGTGAAGGCCTCAACCAGTGGTACAATGTGACCCTGACCGAAGGCCGCAACCGTGAAGTGCGTCGCCTGTGGGAAGCGGTGGGCGTGCAGGTGAGCCGCCTGATCCGCGTGCGTTATGGCGACATCGATCTGCCGAAAGGCCTGCCGCGCGGCGGCTGGGCCGAGCTGGATCTGCCGGCGATCAACTACCTGCGCGAGCTGGTGGAATTGAAGCCGGAAACGGTCAGCAAGATGCCGGTGGAGCGTGAGCGCCGCCGCGTGAAGGCCAACCAGATCCGCCGCGCGGTCAAGCGCCATTCGCAGGTGGCCGGCAGCGGCCGCCGCAGTGCGCCAGGCAGCAAGCCGGGTAAACCGGGCAAGCCGAGCAAACGCGGCTAATCTCTCATTCTGGCCCCGTTCGGGGCCAGAACTTTTGTTACCAATCGATCCCCTGTTGCGCCTTCACGCCCGCATCAAACGCGTGCTTCACCGGCCGCATCTCCGTGACCGTATCCGCCAGTTCCAGCAGATCGCGATGGCAACCGCGCCCGGTCAGGATCACCGTTTGGTGCGCAGGGCGCTCCAGCAACGCGGCCTTCAGCTCTTCCAGTTCCAGATAGCCGTAGGTCAGCATGTAGGTCACTTCGTCCAGCAGCACCAGATCCAGGCTGCTGTCGGCCAGCATGCGTTTGCCGTGTTGCCACACCGCCTGGCAGGCGGCGGTATCGCCGGCTTTGTTCTGCGTCTCCCAGGTGAAGCCGGTGGCCATCACCTGAAATTCAACGCCGTGTTGCTGCAGCAGATTCTTTTCGCCATTGGGCCATTCGCCCTTGATGAACTGGATCACCCCGGCGCGCATGCCGTGGCCGACCGCCCGGGTGACGGTGCCGAAGGCGGCGGTGGTCTTACCCTTGCCGTTGCCGGTAAACACCAGCAGCAGGCCGCGCGTGTCCTGCGCCGCCGCGATGCGCGCATCGACCTGTTCTTTCAGGCGCTGCTGGCGCTGTTGATGACGATCTTCCGCCATGAAAACGCTCCTTATTCGGCCGCGCCGGGTTTACGGTTCGGCTGGGCGTCGAAGCTCATGCCGGTTTTGCGGCGGCTGTCTTCGCCCATCAGATACAGATACAGCGGCATGATATCGGCCGGGGTTTTCAGCTTGTTCTTGTCTTCGTGTGGGAAGGCAGATGCGCGCATTTTGGTGCGGGTGCCGCCCGGATTGATGCAGTTCACCCGCAGATTGCGGTTTTTATACTCGTCGGCCAACACCTGCATCATGCCCTCGGTGGCGAACTTCGACACCGCATAGGCGCCCCAGTCTGCGCGGCCGGTGCGCCCGACGCTGGAACTGGTGAACACCAGCGAACCGGCGTGGGATTTCAGCAGCAGCGGCAGCAGCGCCTGAGTCAGCATAAAGGTGGCGTTGACGTTAACCTGCATCACCTCTTGCCACATGGTCATCGACAGGTCGGCCATCGGCGCGATGTCGCCGAGCAGGCCGGCGTTGTGCAGCACGCCGTCAAGGCGGGGGATCTGGCGCGCCAGATCGTCGGCTATCTGCCGGCATTGCTCCGGCGTGGCGTGCAGCAAGTCCAGCGTCACCACCAACGCCGGGGCGCCGCCCTGGGCCGCGATCTCTTGTTGTACCGCCAGCAGCTTGCTCTCGGTGCGCCCCAGCAGCACCAGCCGGGCACCGAAGCGCGCGTAGGTCAGCGCCGCTTCGCGGCCGATGCCGTCGCCGGCGCCGGTGACCAGAATGATACGTTGTTCGAGCAGATCTTGTTTGGGTTGGTAATGCACGATAAATCCTCGCCTGGGTGGCCGTTCTCCCGCAGATATCGGGGAGCAAGAGTGAAACGCGCGGCCGGGGCGGGAGCGAAGGCTCGACCGTCTGCGGGCCGCGCAGCGAATGCGTCTCATCATATTGATGAATAATGGGTGTTATATGCCTTAATCCGCCGGCATTTTCAATGCGTAGCAGGCTGAAATGGCATTCTTTTGTAACAAAAGCGCGGCGGCGACGGCTTGGTTCGGCCGCAAATCGTCCCCATAGTGATGCTCCGTGCGCAATGAATTTTCATTTAGCCGCGACAGCAGCCGCTGCGGTTGGCTAAAATGGGAAGAATCATACTAACAACCTGTAAATAAAGGCGGAATCTGTGGAGTTTATATCTGTTTATGGCCTGTTTCTGGCCAAGGTTGCCACGGTGGTGCTCGCCATCGCCGCGTTGGCCATCCTGGCTGTCAGTTTGGGGCAACGCAAGAGCCGCCAGAAAGGGGAGCTGCAGCTGACCGATCTCGGTGAACAGTATCGCGAGATGCAGCGTGACATGCGCCTGGCGCGCATGGATGCCGCCGAGCAAAAGGTTTGGCTGAAACAGTTCAAGAAACAGACCAAGGCCGACGATAAGCTGAAAAAGCAGCGCGCCAAGTCCGGCGCGGTCGAGGTGGCCAAGCCGTGCCTGTATGTGCTGGATTTCAAGGGCAGCATGGACGCGCACGAGGTGACCTCGCTGCGCGAAGAGATCTCGGCGGTGTTGGCGGTGGCGTCGGCGCAGGATGAAGTCCTGCTGCGGCTGGAAAGCCCTGGCGGAGTGGTGCACGGCTACGGCTTGGCGGCCTCGCAGCTGGAGCGCCTGCGTAAAGGCGGCATTCGCCTGACGGTGGCGGTGGATAAAGTGGCGGCCAGCGGCGGCTACATGATGGCCTGCGTCGCGGATCGCATCGTGGCGGCGCCGTTCGCCATCATCGGCTCGATCGGCGTGGTGGCGCAGATCCCGAACTTCCACCGCCTGCTGAAGAAGAACGACATCGACGTGGAGTTGCACACCGCCGGGCAGTTCAAGCGCACGCTGACGCTGTTCGGTGAAAACACCGAACAGGGGCGCGAGAAGTTCCGCGAAGATCTGAACGAAACCCACGAGCTGTTCAAACGCTTCGTGCATGAGCAGCGCCCGTCGCTCGACATCGACAGCGTCGCCACCGGTGAGCACTGGTTCGGTTCACAGGCGAAAGAGAAGGGCCTGATTGACGCTATCGGCACCAGCGATGACTTGCTGATCGCCGAGCTGGATAACCACGAAGTGATCGCCGTGCGCTATTCGCGCCGCAAACGCCTGATGGATCGCTTTACCGGCAGCGCGGCGGAAAGCGTCGATCGCTTGCTGTTGCGCTGGTGGCAGCGTGGGGAAAAGCCGCTGCTGTAACGGCGGCGATAGCGTGAATCAGCGGGGGCCGGGCGCCCCCGTTTTCTTTTCTCAATCGACCAGGTGGTATTTTTCCGAAAGCAGATGGGCCAAATGTTTAAACATATTAAATACCGCGGTGGTTTTGGCGGTGGGCAATCCGTCGGCATCCAAAAAGTATTCGCCGCGGAAAACTAAAACGCCGTTTTTTTGTTCAACGTCGGTGGCGATCATGCCGTGCAGATAATCTTCGTGTTGGCGGATGATGTTATTTGCTTCCGCCAGCAGGGCCTCGCGGCCGATAGGGGCAGTATTTGTGCGCATTTATTAGACTCCAAACTAAAAGCTCTGCGCATATTCTAACGCCGGTTCGCTTTTATCCGCAAACCGACTAAGGTTTATTTGCCGTCTGGATGGCCATGCGCGGCCGCCGGTTGGCGAAATCGGTCTTTCCGTGCTAATTAGGTTGCGTGACGCTTTTTATCAGGTACAGTGTGGGATTTTGCGGCGTCGGGTGGAAGGTTTTGTTTACGCCATGAATAAAACTCACACAGCCATACTTCTGGGGCATGGGTGAATAGCAGGCAGGATCAACAACTTGCGTTCAGGTTGAGCGGTTGGGCAACCAAAAGAAAAAAATCTGTTGATCTCTTGCCAGACTGCCGCAATATAAAAAAAGAGACACGAATTGCCGCGGCACGGCGAGATAAAAGACTTCTTTTTAGAAGAAATAAATTAGGTAAAGGTAAATATGGGTAAAGCTCTCGTAATAGTTGAGTCCCCGGCAAAAGCCAAAACTATTAATAAATATTTAGGAAGTGACTACGTGGTGAAGTCCAGCGTCGGTCATATCCGTGATTTGCCGACCAGTGGCTCAGCCAGCAAAAAGAGCGCTGACTCAACCGAAGACAAAGCCAAGAAAAAAGTTAAAAAAGATGAGAAGGCGGCGCTGGTAAATCGCATGGGCGTCGACCCTTACCACGGCTGGAAAGCGCATTATGAAATCCTGCCGGGTAAAGAAAAAGTGGTCGCCGAGTTAAAATCGCTGGCGGAAAACGCCGACCACATTTATCTCGCAACCGACCTTGACCGCGAAGGGGAAGCCATCGCCTGGCACCTGCGGGAAGTGATCGGTGGGGATGACAAACGCTTTAGCCGCGTGGTGTTTAACGAAATCACCAAAAACGCGATCCAGCAGGCGTTCAAACAGCCGGGCGAGCTGAACATTGACCGCGTCAACGCGCAGCAGGCGCGCCGGTTCATGGACCGCGTGGTGGGCTATATGGTCTCGCCGCTGCTGTGGAAGAAAATCGCCCGCGGCCTGTCCGCCGGCCGCGTGCAGTCGGTGGCGGTGCGCCTGGTGGTTGAGCGCGAGCGCGACATCAAGGCCTTCGTGCCGGAAGAGTATTGGGAGCTGCATGCCGATCTGCTGGCGAAGGGTGAAACCGCGCTGCAGATGGAAGTGACCCACGCGCACGACAAGCCGTTCAAACCGGTCAACCGCGAGCAGACTCACGCCGCGGTCAAGCTGTTGGAAAAAGCCCGCTACACGGTGCTCGATCGCGAAGACAAACCGACCAGCAGCAAACCGGGCGCGCCTTTCATTACCTCCACGCTGCAACAGGCCGCCAGTACCCGCCTGAGCTTCGGCGTGAAAAAAACCATGATGATGGCGCAACGGCTGTATGAAGCCGGCCACATCACCTATATGCGTACCGATTCCACCAACCTGAGCCAGGATGCGCTCAACATGGTGCGTGGTTACATCGGCGACAACTTCGGCGACAAATACCTGCCGAAGGCGCCGAATCAGTACAGCAGCAAAGAGAATTCGCAGGAAGCGCACGAAGCGATCCGTCCTTCGGACGTGAACGTGCTCGCCGAACAGTTGAAAGACATGGAAGCGGACGCGCAGAAGCTGTATCAGCTGATCTGGCGCCAGTTCGTTGCCTGCCAGATGACGCCGGCGCAATACGATTCCACCACACTGACGGTGAAAGCCGGCGATTATCAGCTGCGCGCCAAGGGCCGTACGCTGCGCTTTGATGGCTGGACCAAGGTCATGCCGGCGCTGCGCAAGGGCGATGAAGATCGCACCCTGCCATACGTCGAAATCGGCAGCGAACTGGATCTGCAGAAACTGATCCCAAGCCAGCACTTCACCAAGCCGCCGGCGCGCTACAGCGAAGCCTCGCTGGTGAAAGAGCTGGAAAAACGCGGCATCGGCCGCCCGTCCACCTACGCCTCCATCATTTCGACCATTCAGGATCGCGGTTATGTGCGGGTGGAAAGCCGCCGCTTTTATGCTGAGAAAATGGGCGAGATCGTCACCGATCGCCTGGAAGAAAACTTCCGCGAGCTGATGAACTATGACTTCACCGCGCGCATGGAAGATGGCCTCGATGAGGTCGCCAACAACCAGGCCGAGTGGAAAGCGGTGCTGGACGAGTTCTTCGTCGACTTCAGCGAACAGCTGGAAACGGCGGAGAAGGATCCGGAAGAAGGCGGCATGCGGCCTAACCAGATGGTGATGACCAGCATCGACTGCCCGACCTGCGGCCGCAAGATGGGCATCCGTACTGCCAGCACCGGCGTGTTCCTCGGCTGTTCCGGCTACGCGCTGCCGCCGAAGGAGCGCTGCAAAACCACCATCAACCTGGTGCCGGAAGCGGAAGTGCTCAACATCCTCGAAGGCGACGAGGCGGAAACCAACGCGCTGCGCGCCCGCCGCCGCTGCAAGAAATGCGGTACGGCGATGGACAGCTATCTGATCGACAACCAGCGCAAGCTGCATGTCTGCGGTAACAACCCGGCGTGCGACGGTTACGAGATCGAAGAGGGCGAGTTCCGTCTGAAAGGCTACGACGGCCCGGTGGTGGAGTGCGACAAGTGCGGCTCGGAAATGCACCTGAAAATGGGGCGTTTCGGCAAGTACATGGGCTGCACCAACGAGAACTGCAAAAACACCCGCAAGATCCTGCGTAACGGCGACGTCGCGCCGCCGAAGGAAGATCCGGTGCCGTTGCCGGAGCTACCGTGCGAGAAGTCCGACGCCTATTTCGTGCTGCGTGACGGCGCTGCCGGCGTGTTCCTGGCGGCCAACACCTTCCCTAAATCGCGCGAGACCCGCGCGCCGCTGGTGGAAGAGCTGGCTCGCTTCAAGGATCGCCTGCCGGAGAAGCTGCGCTATCTGGCCGATGCGCCGGTGGCGGACGCCGAAGGCAATAAAACGCTGGTGCGTTTCAGCCGTAAAACCAAACAGCAGTACGTCTCTTCTGAAAAAGACGGCAAGGCGACCGGTTGGTCCGCGTTCTACGTGGACGGCAAGTGGGTCGAAGGCAAGAAGTAAGGCCAATGTCCCGCCCGCAAGATGAAAAACCAGCCCTGGCGGCTGGTTTTTTATTGGTGAAAAGGGGGAAACGGATCTATCCTTTGCTGTTTTTACCCCTCCGTCACCGCCGTTTCACGTTGATAACAATGCAAAATAATCGTTATCATAGTGTGACGCGGATCTATACTTGAAGCTGCAACGTGGTATAGTGGTTATATAAAAAGTTTTTTTATTATTAAAGCTTATTAACAACGGCGTTTTCTTCACCATCAGGGTAAAACACGGTGTTTATGGCTTGTGAGTTTCAGCATACCGGGGCGACACCGATATACCTGGCTGCGGGTAAGCCGCAGTGTTTAACCTAGGATGGTATAAGATATGAAATTGCAGCAGCTTCGTTACATTGTGGAAGTGGTTAACCACAACCTGAATGTCTCCTCGACGGCAGAAGGGCTCTATACCTCGCAACCCGGCATCAGTAAGCAGGTGCGCATGCTCGAAGATGAGCTGGGCATCCAGATCTTCGCCCGCAGCGGCAAACACCTGACCCAGGTCACCCCGGCCGGCCAGGAAATCATTCGCATCGCGCGTGAAGTGCTGTCCAAGGTGGATGCCATCAAAGCCGTCGCCGGTGAACATACTTACCCGGACAAAGGCTCGCTGTACGTCGCCACCACGCATACCCAGGCTCGCTACGCCTTGCCCAACGTCATCAAGGGCTTTATCGAGCGTTACCCGCGTGTCTCGCTGCACATGCACCAGGGCTCGCCGACGCAGATCGCCGAAGCGGTCTCCAAAGGCACCGCCGATTTCGCCATCGCCACCGAAGCGCTGCACCTGTACGACGATCTCATCATGCTGCCGTGCTACCACTGGAACCGCGCGGTGGTGGTGAAGCCCGATCATCCTTTGGCGGGCAAAAGCAGCATCAGCATTGAAGAGCTGGCGGCTTACCCGATCGTCACTTACACCTTCGGCTTTACCGGGCGTTCGGAGCTGGATACCGCTTTCAACCGCGCCGGCCTGACGCCGCGCATCGTCTTTACCGCCACCGACGCCGACGTGATCAAAACCTATGTGCGTCTGGGATTGGGGGTGGGGGTGATCGCCAGCATGGCGGTGGATCCGGTGCAGGATCCGGATCTGGTGACGGTGGATGCAAGTGATATCTTCACCTACAGCACCACTAAAATCGGCTTCCGCCGCAGCACCTTCCTGCGCAGCTACATGTACGACTTCATTCAGCGATTCGCGCCGCACCTGACGCGTGACGTGGTCGACAGCGCGGTGGCGCTACGTTCCAACGAAGAGATCGAGGCGATGTTCAAGGACATCAAGCTGCCGATTAAGTAATCGTTGACGATATCAAATCAAACCCGGAGAGGCGCCTGCCAAACCGGGTTTTTTTAGCCCGGAAATCCGCACCTTGCTTGTTGATCATCCTGAAAAGTCGCCGTCCTCCAGGAACACTCTCTATCAGGCATCTGACTTTCATATCCTTCGGGATGTGCTGCTAAGGCGTAGCTAACCCCCGCTAAAGCCGCGAGGTCTTCCTCGCCAAAGCGCCGCCTCGTTGCAGCGTTTTCGTTGGCGCACCGCCTAACCCCTTGGCGGCGTTCGGACTTCCTTTGCGCTGATTGTTCCCGCCTATCGTTGTGATCAAATCGTGTTGTTATCAAAACGTTAACTTATCTTTGTGGTATCTTTAAACAAGACCTCAGTGATTACCCTGTTTTATCACAATAAGAAATGGAGGAGCTATGTCGTCCGATCTTCGTGAAACAAGTATGGATAAGCTGGTTGCGCTGAATAGCGAATATTACTATTACAGTCTGCCGCTGGCGGCGAAGCAGCTGGGTGATATCGACCGGTTGCCGAAATCAATGAAAGTGCTGTTGGAGAACCTGCTGCGCCATGTGGATGGCGATACCGTGCAGGTTGACGACCTCAAGGCCATCGTCGCCTGGCTGCAAACCGGCCATGCCGACCGTGAGATAGCCTACCGCCCGGCGCGCGTGCTGATGCAGGATTTTACCGGCGTTCCGGCGGTGGTGGATCTGGCCGCGATGCGCGAAGCGGTGCGGCGGTTGGGGGGCAACGTCGATCAGGTGAACCCGCTGTCGCCGGTGGATCTGGTGATTGACCACTCGGTCACCGTCGATGAATTTGGCGATGACAACGCCTTTGAAGACAACGTGCGTATCGAAATGCAGCGCAACCACGAGCGCTACACCTTCCTGCGCTGGGGGCAGAAAGCCTTCAACCGCTTCCGCGTGGTGCCGCCGGGCACCGGCATCTGTCACCAGGTCAACCTCGAATACCTCGGCCAAACGGTCTGGCACAGCGACGAAAGCGGCCGCCGCGTGGCTTATCCCGATACGCTGGTGGGCACCGACTCCCACACCACCATGATCAACGGCCTCGGCATCCTCGGCTGGGGCGTCGGCGGCATCGAAGCGGAAGCGGCTATGCTGGGCCAGCCGGTGTCGATGTTGATCCCCGACGTGGTCGGCTTCAAGCTGACCGGCAAGCTCCGCGAGGGCATTACCGCCACCGACCTGGTGCTGACCGTCACCCAAATGCTGCGCAAGCACGGCGTTGTCGGCAAGTTCGTCGAGTTTTACGGCGATGGCCTGGCCGATCTGCCGCTGGCGGACCGGGCAACTATCGCCAACATGTCGCCGGAATTTGGCGCCACCTGCGGCTTCTTCCCGGTAGATGACGTTACGCTCGGCTATATGAAGCTCAGCGGCCGCAGCGCAGAACAAATCGCGCTGGTGGAAGCTTACGCCAAGGCGCAGGGCATGTGGCGCAACCCCGGTGATGAACCGGTCTTCACCAGCTCGCTGGCGCTGGACATGTCGACGGTGGAAGCCAGCCTCGCCGGGCCGAAACGCCCGCAGGATCGCGTTGCGCTGCCAAATGTGCCGCAGGCGTTCAAGGCCGCCACCGAGCTGGATATCGGCGGTCAAAAGGCCAAAGCCGACAGCAAAACCTTTACGCTGGACGGGCAGCAGCACGAACTGCGCGACGGCGCGGTGGTGATCGCGGCGATCACCTCCTGCACCAACACCTCCAACCCGAGCGTGATGATGGCGGCCGGCCTGCTGGCGAAAAATGCCGTCAAGAAAGGGCTGCGCAGCAAGCCCTGGGTAAAAACCTCGCTGGCGCCGGGTTCCAAAGTGGTGACCGACTACTTCGATAGCGCCAAACTTACCGCCTATCTGGAAGAGCTGGGGTTCAATCTGGTGGGCTATGGCTGTACCACCTGCATCGGTAACTCCGGCCCGCTGCCGGATCCGATCGAGCAGGCGATAAAAGAGGGCGATCTGACCGTGGGCGCGGTGCTGTCGGGCAACCGCAACTTCGAAGGGCGCATCCACCCGCTGGTGAAAACCAACTGGCTGGCCTCACCGCCGCTGGTGGTGGCTTATGCGCTGGCGGGCAGCATGAAGATTGACCTGACCAAAGAGCCGCTGGGCGAGGGCAACGACGGTCAACCGGTCTATTTGAAGGACATCTGGCCGAGCAGCCAGGACATCGCTCAGGCGGTGGAAGAAGTGCGCACCGAGATGTTCCACAAGGAATATGGCGAAGTGTTCGACGGCGACGCTAACTGGCAGGCGATCCAGGTGACCGGCTCGGCGACTTATCAGTGGCAGGAGGATTCTACCTATATTCGTCATCCGCCGTTCTTCAGCACCATGAAAGTGACGCCGGATCCGGTGCAGGACATCAAAGACGCGCGCATTCTGGCGATTCTGGCCGACTCGGTGACCACCGACCACATCTCGCCGGCGGGTAACATCAAGCGCGACAGCCCGGCGGGGCGTTACCTGAGCGAGCACGGCGTGGCGCCGCAGGATTTCAACTCTTACGGCTCGCGCCGCGGCAACCACGAAGTGATGATGCGCGGCACCTTCGCCAATATCCGCATTCGCAACGAAATGGTGCCGGGTGTGGAAGGGGGCTATACCCGCCATATCCCGTCGCAGCAGCAGCTGTCTATCTACGACGCCGCCATGCAGTATCAGCAGGAAAAGGTGCCGCTGGCGGTGATCGCCGGTAAAGAGTACGGCTCTGGCTCCAGCCGCGACTGGGCGGCGAAGGGGCCGCGCCTGCTGGGCGTGCGGGTGGTGATCGCCGAATCCTTCGAGCGCATTCACCGCTCCAACCTGATCGGCATGGGGATTTTGCCGCTGGAGTTCCCGCAAGGGGTGACGCGCAAAACCCTGGGGCTGACCGGGGATGAGCAGATCAGCGTCGGCGGCCTGCAGCAGCTGCAGCCGGGCCAGACGGTGCCGGTGCACATCACCTATGCCGACGGGCGCAAGGAAGTGATCGACACCCGTTGCCGCATCGATACCGGCAATGAGCTGACCTACTACGAAAACGACGGCATCCTGCATTATGTGATCAGGAAAATGCTGTAATTAAGCAATAAAAAGGGCGCCGCAAGGCGCCCTGATTGTTTCCGCCGCGGCGGCGATCACTTCTGGTCGAGCAAATGGCCCATTTTGGCGGCCTTGGTCGCCAGATAGTGTTCGTTCTTCGGGTTGCGGCCGACGATCAGCGGCACGCGCTCGCTGATGTTGATGCCGGCTTCGGTCAGGATCTCGACCTTTTTCGGGTTGTTGGTCAGCAAGCGCACCGCGTCGACGCCCAGCAGTTTGAACATGTCGGCGCACAGGGTGAAGTCGCGCTCGTCGGCGGCGAAGCCGAGCTGGTGGTTGGCTTCCACGGTGTCTGCGCCCTTATCCTGCAGGGCATAGGCGCGGATCTTGTTCAACAGGCCGATATTGCGGCCCTCCTGGCGATGATAAAGCAGAATGCCGCGGCCTTCTTCGGCGATTTGCTCCAGCGCGGCTTCCAGCTGAAAACCGCAGTCGCAGCGCAGGCTGAACAGGGCATCGCCGGTAAGACATTCGGAATGCACGCGCGCGAGCACCGGCGCTTCGCCGGAAATATCACCGAATACCAGCGCCAGATGGTCATGCCCGGTCGCCAGTTCTTCGAATCCTACCATCAGGAAATCGCCCCAAGGTGTCGGCAGTTTAGCCTCTGCCACCCGTTTAAGCTGCATGTCACTCTCCACAAAAACCTACGATTCAATCATTGTCGCGCATCCTAAGTCCGGTTCGGTAAATTGACCAAGACTAAAACGTGCTGCGCCGATCTCTATTTCGTTAATTATCGGCTATTTTGCCACAACTTCTTGCCGGGCGGTGCTCAGCAAACCAGCAGATGGCGTTTTCCGGCTACCTATTATTGCGATAGGTTGCCTATCTGTTTAATTTTTCGCGTGTTATCAAGATTACACTCTTGTTACACTGCAGTCTGATTCACGCAGAGGAAAACGGGAATGTATGAGATAGCAAAACGCACGGCGGGCGGCGCGCTGCTGCTGCTGTTGATGCCGCTGGCGGTCTGGGTATCCGGCTGGCACTGGCAGCCCGGCGGCAATGATCGGCTGCTGAAAGCGCTGTACTGGGTGACCGAAACCGTGACCTCGCCGTGGGGCATTTTGACCAGCGCTATCCTTTGCGGTTGGTTTTTGTGGTGTCTGCGCTTTCGGCTCAAGGCGGCCATCGGTCTGGCGATCCTGCTTTCCGCCGCGTTGGTGATTGGGCAGGGGATCAAGTCGCTGATCAAGGATCGGGTGCAAGAACCGCGGCCGTTTGTGGTATGGCTGGAGCAAAACCACGGCGTGGACGGCAAATACTTCTATTCGCTGCATCGCAAAGAGCGCAGCGCGCTGGTGCGCGAGCAATTGCAGGATCAGACCCTGGTGCCGAACTGGCTGCGCAAGCACTGGCAGTTTGAAACCGGTTTCGCTTTCCCGTCGGGGCATACGATGTTCGCTGCCACCTGGGCGCTGTTGGGCGTAGGGCTGCTGTGGCCGCGCCGCCATTATAAAACCGTCGCGCTGCTGATGGTGTGGGCAACGGGGGTGATGGGCAGCCGTTTGCTGCTGGGGATGCACTGGCCACGCGATCTGGCGATGGCCACGCTGATCAGTTGGCTGTTGGTGGTGGTCACCTGCTGGCTGGCGCAGCGCTGGTTTGGCCCGCTGACGCCGCCGCCGCAAGAGCAGCAGGAAATCGCGGCGCGCAAGCCGGAATAAGCATTCTTCTCGCAGGCGCCCGTCAGGCGCCTGCCACCAACACCTTTACTCCCACCTTCTCAAAGGCCTGTATGGTGGTATTGCTGATACCGTCGTCGGTGATCAAATAGTCGATATGCTGCCAGTCACAGGGCAATGCGAACATCGACACCTTATCGATTTTGCTGGAGTCGGCAACCACATACACCGTGTTGGCTGCGTTGATCATCGCCGTTTTCAGTTTGATGTCGGTTTCGCTTGGGAAACTGAGGCCGTGGCGGGGTGAGATGCAGGCCGTTGCGAGGAACAGTTTCTGGGCCAGAACGTTCTCGAAGAAGCCGGCGGCTTTGTCCCCCGAAGTGGAAAGCGTCGGAAATTTGAACGAGCCGCCGGTCAGCAAAATGTTCACGCCCGGTTCGCCGCCCAGCTGCAGCGCGATATTGACGCCGGTGGTGATAACGGACAGTTTCTTGATGTGGCTCAGGTGATTGGCGATAGCCGTGGTGGTGGTGCCCGAATCAAGAATGATGGTGTCGCCCGGTTCGATAAAACCGGCGGCGAGCTTGCCGATGCGATCCTTGGCGGTCAGGTTGACCTGGCGTTCCAACAGCATGGCATGGGTGTTTTGCTTGCCATCGACCAGGGTTGCGCCGCCGTGGAAACGCTGCACATAACCTTGTTGCTGCAGGACCCGCAGGTCGGTGCGAATGGTCGCTTCGGTCAGCTTGAAGGTATCGGTCAGCATTTTGACCGTCGCCGAGCCGTCTTCGCGGATCATGTCGAGGATCTTTTCGCGCCGTTGCTGCATTTCCGCCAGCTGTTCGCTTTTGCTTTTCAATCGAAAGACTCCTGCACCTGTCAGTTCCCGCCGGGCGGTTTGCCACGGCAACTCCTTATTGATGCGCTGAATTTTAGCTCGCGATTATTGATAAAGCTATGGATAAACCCGGTCAATCCCTATTGATTTTTATTCGAAAGTCTATGGTGTCAGCGAAAGTCACCGGCTAAAACGAATTTTAAGTTGTTTGAATGCTTTTATTTCATTGTTATTCATTGCTTTTTATGAATTGTGATTCCGCCTGCTGCGTGCTTTTGCTTGAAATTTGATCTTGCCCACATTAATTATCGTTTTTGCTGCATATGATTTCCATTCGAAAATCAATGGCAGGTTAGCGGATCGTTTTAGAGGCGATAACGATAATCAATGTGCTCAAGCAGAGGTGACGATGGACTTCCAGGCGATTAAAAACACGGCGCGCCAGGCGCGCCGATATGTGGTGACCATGAACCATAAGGCAGGCAAGGGCCATACCGGCGCCGATCTGTCGGAAATCGACATCATCTGCACCTTGTATATGGCGGTGATGGATCGCGGCAATGCCCGGCCCGATCAGGATCGGTTCATTTTGTCTAAAGGGCACGGCGCCGGCGGTTTTTACTGCAGCTGCGCGGCGATGGGCCTGCTCGATCCGGCGGTGCTCGATCAGTTCATGGGCGACGACACCTTGCTGGCCGGGCATCCGGTGCGGCAGAAGCTGCCGGAGCTGGTGGAGATCAACTCCGGCGGTTTGGGGCATGGCCTGCCGATCGCCGTGGGGCTGGCGCTGGGCAACAAACTGGCCGGGCGCGCACATCGCCGCGCTTTCGTGCTGCTGGGCGACGGCGAGCTGGCGGAGGGATCCAACTGGGAGGCGGCGATGGCGGCCAGCAAATTCAAGCTGGATAACCTGATTGCCATCGTCGATCGCAACCGGCTGCAGCTGGCGGGCAAGACAGAGGCCATCATGCCGCTGGAGCCGCTGGCGGAAAAATGGCGCGCTTTCGGTTTCGAAACCCTGGAGTGCGACGGGCACGATCCGGCGGCGCTGGTGGCGGCGATCCAACGCCCGAGCCAAGACAAGCCGCGGGTGATTTTGGCCAATACCGAAAAGGGGCACGGCGTGTCGTTTATGGCTAACGTTGCCGCCTGGCATCACGCGGTACCGGACGAACAACAGCTGGCGCAGGCGCTGGCGGAACTGGAGGGGTGAACATGCAGGACTTACGCGATGCCGTGGTGACGGCGTTGATCGAAGAGCAGCTGGCGGGGGCAGATCTGAGCGTGATGGTGGCGGACTCCACGTCCACGTCGAAAATCGCGCCCTTTGAGCAGGCTTATCCGGAGCGTGTGGTGAACGTCGGCATCGCCGAACAAAATATGGTGGGCATGGCCGCCGGCATGGCGCTCAGCGGCCGCACGGTCTTTACCGCTAACGCCGCGCCTTTCCTGTTCGCCCGTTCTAACGAGCAGATGAAAAACGATGTTTGCTACACGGAAACCAACGTGAAAATGCTCGGCCTGAATGCCGGATTCGGCTATGGGCCGCTGGGGGCGACGCACCATTGCATGAACGACATCGCCATCGCCCGCACGCTGGGCAATCTCAGCGTCTATGCGCCGGCGGATGCGCGACAAGCGGCAGAGATTGTCCGTTATGTCATCGCGCAACCCGGCCCGGCCTATATCCGTATGGACAGCGACAAGCTGCCGGTGCTGAACGCGAGCTATCACTTCCGCCCCGGAGAGCCGGAGGTGCTGCATCAAGGATCTGACAGCCTGGTGTTTTGCCTGGGGACGCTGGCGCACGAGGCGATGAAGGTGCTGGAATTGGGCGATAACCCGACCATCGTCTCGCTGCCTTCGCTCTGGCCACTCAATGAGGCGGCGGTAGTGGCGTTGATACGTTCGCACCGCCGGGTGCTGACCATGGAGGAGCACGCCCTCAGCGGTGGCCTGGGCACCATCATCGGTGAGCTGTTGCTGCGGCATCAGCTGCCGCGGCCGTTTACCGCGCTGGGCGTGCCGGCTTATGAATTTACCCACAGCAGCAGCCGGGCGGCGCTGCGGCGGCAATACGCCATCGACGCCGCAGGGTTGCATGCTCAGTTAACGCCATAGGGGGAATGCGATGGAGCGGAACGAATACGACGTTAATTTACGCTACGGTGTCGATAGCCAGATGTCGCTGGCAGGGAAAGTGGCGGTGATCACCGGCGGTCTGGGCGGCATCGCGATGGCTGCCAATCGCCTGCTGCTGGAAAAGGGCGCGCGCCTGGTATTGATGTATCCGGCCTTCGAACAGGACAAGGCCGCGGCGGCGCTGCGGGAGTTGGGGGAAGAACAGGTGTTCTGCCAGGTGTGCGACGTGACCGAATCCGACTCGGTGGCTGCCGCCTTCAATGCGGCTCAGCGGCGCTTTGGCCGGCTCGATATCCTGGTCAACTGCGCCGGCTATGTCAATTTGCAGCCGGCGACGGAAGTGACGCTCGAGGAGTGGCAGCGCCACTTGGCGGTCAACCTCACCGGGCCCTTCCTGTGCTCGCAAGAACTGGCGCGCCGTGCGATAGCCGCCGGCCACGGCGGGAAAATCATCAACATCGCGTCGCAGGCGGCCTCCATCGCCATTGACGATCACTGCGCGTACACCTCCGCCAAGGCAGGGCTGCTGGGCATGACCAAGGTGATGGCCAAAGAATGGGCGCCGCACGGCATTACGGTCAACACGTTATCGCCCACCGTGGTGCTGACGCCTATGGGAGAGAAAGCCTGGCGCGGCGAGAAGGGCGAGGCGATGAAAAAGCTGATCCCGCTGGGGCGTTTTGCTTATACCGACGAAATTGCGGCGGCGATCCTGTTTTTTGCCAGCAACGGCAGCGACATGATTACCGGCGCGGACCTGATGATCGACGGCGGTTTTACCATTTGGTAAGCGGCAACCGCAGCGATCGCCAACACCAGACGATGTTCAACACAACGATAAGAGAACACCATCATGAGAAAAATAGCCACTTACCTTACCCTGCTCACCGGTTTTGCCTGCACCTCTGCCATGGCGGCGGAAAAGGGCACGATCGCCATTCTCGTCAATTCGCTGGATAACCCTTATTACTCCGCAGAGGCCAAGGGGGCCGAGAGCAAGGCCAAGTCGCTCGGTTACCAGACGCTGGTGTTGTCGCACGGCGAAGACGTTAAGCGCCAGGGGGAGCTGATCAGCCTGGTTATCGGCCGCAAAGTACAGGGCATCATTTTGGATAACGCCGATTCCCAGGCCAGCGTCGCCGCCGTGCAGCAGGCGAAAAACGCCGGTATTCCGGTGGTACTGATCAACCGCGAGATCCCGGTCGATGGCGTGGCGTTGGCGCAGATCACCCATAACAACTTCCAGGCCGGCTCGGACGTCGCCAACCAGTTTGTAGAAAAAATGGGGGAAACCGGCAAATACGCCGAGCTGACCTGCAACCTGGCGGACAATAACTGCGTTACGCGCTCGCAGTCGTTCCACAACGTGATCGACCAATACCCTGAGATGGTCAGCGTGGCGCGGCAGGATGCCAAGGGCAATCTGCTGGAAGGGAAACGCATCATGGACAGCATTCTGCAGGCGCATCCGGACATCAAAGGCGTGATCTGCGGCAACGGCCCGGTGGCGCTGGGCGCAGTGGCGGCGCTGAAGGCCGCCGGCCGGCAGGATGTCACCGTGGTGGGCATCGACGGCAGCAACGATGAACGCGACGCCATTCTCAACGGCAGCCTCTACGCCAGCGTGATGTTGCAGGCGCAGGCGATCGCCGCGCAGGGCATTGAAATCCTCGACGGCTATTTCCAATCCGGCAGCTATACCGGCAAGGAGCGCGTGATGTTCCGCGGCATCCTGATCGGCAAAGACAATGCGCAACGGGTCAGTGACTTCAACTTCAAACCGTAATCCGCGCTGAGCGGCGTCTTTCACCACCCCGTCCCGGCGGCGGGGTGCGATCGGAGGTGTTGTTATGTCGATGCGCATTGCGCTGGCCGTCACCGTCGTCCTGGCGTTGAGCGGTTGCCGTATCGTTTCGGAGAAAAAGCTGGCGGAGCTTCGCTCCCCGGTGAATTCGCATGTGGCGCAGGCGGCGGAAATTTACCGCGGCCAAATCGCTCCGCAAGCGGTCAAAACGGCGCAGCCGCTGGGCGAGCTGCTTGCCCGGATCGCCCAGGCCAAGGATTTTGACAGCGCCTGCGGTCTGCTGGGGTACCGCGCTCAACCGGAGTTTCCATGTTATTTCAACGTTAAGGTCAGCGGTGAAGTCGCGGCGGTCAACACCCGTTCGCGCAGCGGAAAATTAACGCTCAAGCTGACCGATGCACCGCTCAGCAGCGTGGAGGTGCAGATCGGGCCGGTTTATCGCGGTACGGCATTGCGCGACAGCTATCGCGGGCTGAGCTACGGCGATTTCAATGACCAAGCGCTGTTCGGCGATTTTGCCAGGGCGATTAATCAGGCTTCGATCGACGAACTGGCCGGATCCCCGCCCAAGGTGGGTGACCACATTACCGTGTACGGCGTATTCAGCAGCTGGCAGGCGCCTGCCGAGCCGCTGTTGATCACGCCGGTACGCATTCAACCTTAAGGGGGCGTGATGAGCGATCCGGTCATTATTCAAACGCGCAACGTTTCGCGTCTCTATCCTGGCGTCACCGCGTTGGATAGCGTGAGTTATCAAGTGTTTCGCAATCAGGTCAACGTGCTGATCGGCGAAAACGGCGCCGGCAAGTCGACCATGATGAAGCTGCTGGCGGGGGTGGAAACCCCGTCCTCCGGCACCATCGAGCTGGAGGGTAAAGCGGTGACGCTAACTTCCACGCAGCAGGCGGAGCGGCTCGGGATCAGCATTATTTTCCAGGAGCTGAACCTGTTCCCCAACCTGTCGGTGATGGACAACATTTTTATGGCCAACGAGTTCTTCCAGCGTGGCCGCATCAATGTGGACTATCAATATCAGCTGGCCAAATCCTTGCTGCAGCGGCTGGAGTTGGACATCGATCCGCATACGCCGTTGGGCAGTCTCGGCATCGGACATCAGCAGCTGGTGGAAATTGCTCGCGCCTTGGCGAAGGACACCCGGGTGCTGATCATGGATGAGCCGACGTCGGCGCTGAGCCAGGCTGAAGTGCGCACGCTGTTTCGGGTGATCGCCGATCTGAAAAAACGCGGCGTCACCATCATCTACATTTCTCACCGTCTGGAAGAGCTGATGGAGATTGGCGATCGCATCACGGTGTTTCGCGATGGGCGTTTTGTTGCCGCCGAGCCGGTCTGCAACGTCAGCATCCCGTGGATCATCGAAAAGATGGTCGGGGAAAAGAGCAAGCACTTTGATTATTGCGCGGCAGAGCAAGGGGATGAAGTGCTGAAGGTTGAGCAGTTGACGCTGCCGCGTGAAAACGGCGGCTATTGCCTTAACGACGTCAGTTTTTCACTGCGCAAAGGGGAAGTGATCGGCATTTATGGCCTGTTGGGCGCCGGCCGCACCGAACTGTTCAAGGTGATCAACGGCGTGATGCGCCAGACGGCAGGCCGCATTCTGCTCAACGGCAAAAGCGTGGAGCGGTTGGGGTTTCGTCAGCGCATGGCGTTGGGCATGGCGCTGGTGCCGGAAGACAGGCAGGCGGAGGGTTTGGTGCAGATGATGTCGATCAAGGCCAACATGACCCTGGCCAGCCTGGGGCGCAACGCGCTGCGGCCGTTGGCGGCGGCCGGGGAGTGTGCGTTGGTCGACGGCATGATCGAAAAACTGGCGATCAAGGTGAGTGACCGGGAGCTGCCAATCACCAGCCTGAGCGGCGGCAATCAGCAGAAAGTGGTGTTGGGCAAGGCGCTGCTGACCGGGCCGCAGGTAGTGTTTCTCGATGAGCCGACGCGCGGAATCGACGTCGGCGCCAAAACGGACGTTTATCACCTGATTGGCGCGATGGCACGCCAGGGGCTGGCGGTGATGTTCTCTTCGTCGGAGCTGGATGAGGTGGTCTCACTGGCCGACCGGGTGATGGTGATGGCGGACGGGAAACTGACGGCCGATCTGCCGCGCGAACGGGCCGATCGCGAAACGCTGATCCGCGCCTCAACCCCACACGCATAAGGATAAGGCAATGCAAACCAAGTATCGGTTGTATATGTATTTGCTGCAGGCGCGCACCTTCATCGCCCTGTTGCTGGTGGTGCTGTTCTTCAGCGGCATGGTGCCGAATTTTCTGACCGTCTCCAATCTGCTGATCATGACGCAGCACGTGGCGATTACCGGGCTGCTGGCGGTTGGCATGACGCTGGTGATCCTCACCGGCGGCATCGATTTGTCGGTCGGCGCGGTGGCGGGCCTGTGCGGGATGATCGCCGGTGCGCTGTTGACCGTCGGTATCCCGCTGTGGGATGGCAACCGGCTGTTTCTCAACGTTTTCGAAGTGATCGGCGCGGTGGCGCTGTTGGGCGTATTGTTGGGGTTGGTCAACGGCACGCTGATTACGCGGCTCGGCGTTGCGCCATTCATCTGTACCCTGGGCGCAATGTACGTGGCGCGTGGGGCGGCATTGCTGACGGCGGACGGCAAAACCTATCCCAATCTGGTGGGCATGGAAGCGCTGGGCAACACCGGTTTCGCGGCCCTGGGATCCGGCACCTTTCTCGGGATTTACAACCCGATTTGGCTGATGTTGGCCATCGTGTTGTTGGGGGTCTATCTCACCAAGAAAACGCCGCTGGGCCGTTATATCTATGCGATTGGCGGCAATGAGCCGGCGGCGCGGCTGTCGGGGGTGCCGATCGTCAAAGTGAAAATGTTCGTCTATGCCTTCTCCGGGCTGTGTGCGGCGCTGGTGGGGCTGGTCATCGCTTCTCAGTTGCAAACCGCGCACCCGATGACCGGCAATATGTTCGAGATGGACGCCATCGGCGCGACGGTGCTGGGCGGTACGGCGCTCAGCGGTGGCCGCGGCAGGGTATTCGGTTCGATCATCGGCGCCTTTGTGATCGTTTTTCTGGCGGACGGTCTGGTGATGATGGGCGTCAGCGAGTTCTGGCAAATGGTGATTAAAGGGCTGGTGATCGTTACCGCCGTGGTGATTGACCAGTTCCAGCAGCGTTTGCAGAGCAAGGTCATTTTGATGCAGCGGCAGGAGAAAAAAGCGGTGCAGCCGCTGGCTGAGGTGAGCCATGGTTAAAGCGGATTGCATTGTCGCGTTGGACGAAGGCACCAGCAACGCCAAGGCCGTGGTGGTGAATGCGCAGGGGGCGATCGTCGCCAGAGCCAGCAGGCCGTTGACGCTGCAGACGCCGCAGCCCGGTTGGGTGGAACAGCGGGGTGAGGCCTTACTGGCAGCCTCTCTGGCGGTGCTGCGGGAAGCGATTGCGTTGGCCGGCGCATCCCGTATTGCCGGTATCGCCATCAGCAACCAGCGTGAAACCGCCATCGGTTGGCGGCGTTCCGACGGCCAGCCGATCGGTCCGGCCCTAACCTGGCAATGCGCGCGTGCCGCCGATTTCTGTGAACGGCTGCGGCACGATCGGCAGGCCGAAGTGGTGCGTCGCGCCACCGGCCTGCCGCTTTCACCGCTGTTCTCGGCGGCGAAAATGCGCTGGTTGCTCGATCGCTGCGAAGGGGGGCAACGGATGGCGGAGAACGGAGAAATTTGCCTTGGCACCATCGATGCCTGGCTGCTGTGGCAGTTGAGCGGAGGACAGGCATTCGGCTGCGATACCTCCAATGCCGCTCGCACCCAGCTGTTGAACCTTGCCTCCGGCGATTGGGACGAGCGGATGCTGGCGCTGTTCAACATTCCCCGCCAGGCGTTGCCGACGATCTCTCCCTCCAGCCATGTGTTCGGCGCGACGTTGGGATTGGAAGGCATTGCCGACGGCATTCCGATTGGCGCGATGGTCGGTGATTCGCATGCGGCGCTGTACGGCCATGCGCTCGGCCAGGCGGGGCAGGTTAAGGCCACCTATGGCACCGGTTCATCGGTGATGGCGCCGATCGCCGAAGCGCAATGCGACACGAGCGCTCTGGCAACGACCGTCGCCTGGCACGATGGCGAGCGTATGCAGTATGCGCTGGAGGGCAATATTCCCCACACCGGCGACGCCATTGCCTGGATGCTGGATATCACCGCCATGTCGGCGGGGGGCGAGACGCCGTTAAGTGAACTGCCTGTTTGCGTGGCCGACAGCGGTGGCGTCTATTTTGTGCCGGCACTGACCGGGGTCGGCGCACCCTGGTGGGATGAGCAGGCGCGCGGCGTGATCTGCGGCCTCAGCCGCGGCACGCGGCGGGAACATTTGGTGCGGGCCGCATTTGAGTCGGTGGCTTATCAAATCGCCGATGTGATCGGCGTATTGCGGCAACAGCCGGGTTTTGCATTGCAGGGGTTAATGGCCGATGGCGGCCCCAGCCGCAATGACTGGCTGATGCAGTTTCAGGCCGATCTGCTGGGTTGCCCGGTGTGGCGCAGCAACACGGCGGAACTCTCGGCGCTGGGGGCGGCGCTGATGGCGATGCGCAGCCTGTGGGGGACTACCGATCGGCAACTGGCGGCATTGTTGCCCCAACATGATGAATTTAAACCCGATATGCAGCGCCACCGGCAGCTGCAGGAAAACTACAGCGCCTGGCGGCAGGCGGTGCAACGCACCTTGTGGCGGCCGCAGGCGAGCTCATTGATGACAGGAGAACAACCATGAATCGTGATTTCACGGGGAAAACCGTGGTGATTACCGGCGCATGCCGCGGCATTGGGGCCGGCATCGCTGAGCGCTTCGCCCGTTTGGGCGCCAATCTGGTGATTGCATCGAATGCGGAACGCATTCTGACCACGGCGGAAACGCTGCGCCAGCGTTATGGTGTGGAGATTCTGCCGGTGATCCTCGACGTCACCGATGAGGCGCAGGTGGTTGATTTTTATCGTCAGGCTTGGGAGCGATTCGGCGCGATCGACGTTTCCATTCAAAACGCCGGGGTGATCACTATCGATCGTTTTGACCAGATGCCCAAAAGCGATTTTGAGAAAGTGTTGGCGGTAAATACCACTGCAGTGTGGCTCTGCTGCCGGGAAGCGGCAAAATATATGGTCGGCCAGCGCCAGGGGCGGCTGATCAACACCTCTTCCGGTCAGGGGCGCAACGGATTCATTTACACACCGCATTACGCCGCCAGCAAAATGGGCGTGATCGGCATTACGCAAAGTTTAGCGCTCGAGCTGGCACCGTATTGCATTACCGTCAATGCATTCTGCCCCGGCATCATTGAAAGCGAGATGTGGGAATATAACGACCGCGTTTGGGGAGAAATTCTCAGCGGGCCGGAAAAAACCTACGGCAAAGGGGAGTTAATGGCCGAGTGGGTGGCGGGCATTCCGCTCAAGCGCGCCGGTCAGCCCGAGGACGTGGCGGGTCTCGTGGCCTTTCTTGCCTCGGACGATGCCGACTACATCACCGGCCAAACCATCAATGTGGACGGCGGGTTAATCATGTCATGACGTGACTGTGTCACAAAAACGCGGCGTCGGAACGGCGCCGCATTAACCGCTTACATTTTCCCGCCATTGCAATCCGCGCCGTCGCCCCCATATCCTTATAAATTCGACGTTTTGAGAAGCTTTCTCATCAATTTGTTCGCTAAGGCCGTTTACTGCCGAATATGCCAGCAGATATGTGGTTTTATCGTGCCGCAGGGTTTCCCTGCCGCAGTGGGAAATGCTAACTTAAGGGTTAGGGACGCCACGTTTTGGCATCGTTCATCCGATTCACTCGGCATCGCGGGAAAGAATGTGAAATATTTGCTGATTTTTTTGTTGGTTCTGGTGATCTTCGTGATTTCCGTCACCTTGGGTGCGCATAACGATCAGGTGGTCAATTTCAACTATCTGGTTGCGCAGGGTGACTATCGCGTATCGACCCTGTTGGCCACGCTGTTTGGCGCCGGTTTTGTTCTCGGCTGGATCATTTGCGGCCTGTTTTACCTGCGCACGCGCATTGCGTTGGGCCGCGCCGAGCGCAAGATCAAAAGGCTGGAGCTGCAGCTTGAGCAGCCCGCTGAACCGGCGGCTCAGCCCGTTGTCAGCAAGGAATAATCCTCTATGTTAGAACTGCTGTTTCTGTTGCTGCCCGTGGCTGCCGCGTACGGTTGGTACATGGGGCGCAGAAGCGCTCAGCAGGATAAACAGCAAGAAGCCAACCGCCTGTCGCGTGAATACGTGGCAGGGGTGAACTTTCTGCTTTCCAACCAGCAGGACAAGGCGGTCGATCTGTTCCTCGACATGTTGAAAGAGGACAGCAACACCGTTGAAGCCCACCTGACGCTGGGTAACCTGTTCCGTTCGCGCGGCGAAGTCGACCGCGCCATCCGCATCCACCAGGCCTTGATGGAAAGCGCCTCCCTGACCTTTGAACAGCGCCTGCTGGCGGTACAGCAGCTGGGCCGCGACTATATGGCGGCCGGGCTGTACGATCGCGCGGAAGACATGTTCAGCCAGTTGACTGACGAAGCGGATTTTCGCGTATCGGCGCTGCAGCAACTGCTGGTGATCCATCAGGCCACCAGCGATTGGCAAAAAGCGATCGACGTGGCGGAAAAGCTGGTCAAGCTGGGTAAAGAGAAACAGCGCGTCGAGATCGCGCACTTCTATTGCGAACTGGCGCTGCAGGCGATGGGCAGCGACGATCTCGATCGGGCGATGAGCCTGCTCAAACGTGCGGACGCAGCCGATAAACAGTGTGCGCGCGTATCCATCATGTTCGGGCGCATCTACATGGCGCAAAACGACTACGCCAAAGCGGCAGAGTCGCTGCAACGCGTGCTGAGCCAGGATAAAGAGTTGGTCAGTGAAACGCTGCCGATGCTGCAGGAATGCTACACGCATCTGCCGGAACAACAGCACAGCTGGGTTGAATTCCTGAAACGCTGCGTGGAAGAGAACACCGGCGCCACCGCCGATCTGATGCTGGCCGAGATCATCGAACAGCACGAAGGGCGCGACGTGGTCCAGGTCTATATCAACCGCCAGCTGCAGCGCCATCCGACCATGCGCGTGTTTTATCGGCTGATGGATTATCACCTGGCGGACGCCGAAGACGGCCGGGCGAAAGAGAGCCTGCTGCTGTTGCGCGATATGGTCGGCGAGCAAATTCGTACCAAGCCGCGTTACCGCTGCCACAAATGCGGCTTCACCGCGCACTCGCTCTATTGGCATTGCCCGTCGTGCCGAGCCTGGTCATCGGTCAAACCGATCCGCGGTCTGGACGGGCAATAACGCGGCGGCGGGGCAAAACAAAACGGGGCGATTATCGCCCCGTTTTTTCGTTTGCCGCTTACTTTTTCTTGCCGCCTTTGGCGCCGGTTTTCAACAGCTGGCGCAGTTTCTTCAGTTCTTTCTGGCTCAGCGGCTGTTCAACCTCTTCTTCGGTGCTTTGATTGTCGATCTCGCCGTGGTGCAGCTCATCCGCCTTTTTGGCCGGCTTTTCTGCCTTGGTGGCGGGCGCGTTGAAGCTGTTTTCCAGGCGCTGGCATACTTCCACGCTCAACGAAAATTCGTTTTCAGCGGCGGCGGCGCGGATTTTTTCCTTCAGTTCCAGAGGAATTTTGATGGTAAGTGTCGATATCTCGCTCATTTTGAAAGCCTTTCTGCAGGAAGATGTCTTCAAGCTAAGCCACTGGCGATCGGGTGTCTAGTGTGTAATAAAAATTTAATATTTCTGTAACAAAGAAGGGTGAGGCAAACGCGGGTTTTTTAGGCGAGAAACAGAGGCAGGGCCCGAGCGTGCGGGCCCTGTACCGGAAACATTATTTATAGATGATCGCGGTGCCGCTCAGCATGTTGTTACCGCCGGCGGAGATGATGCGGTAGCTGCCGGCGCCTTGGGCATCGGCTTTAGCGGCCAGTTTTTTCTCCAGGCTGCTGAGGGTGGTCGCATGGCCCGCGGAAACGATGCCGGTGGCGGTCAGGCTGTCAGCCTGTTGGCTGTTGACCGGCTCAGCGGCGAAGGTAGCGAAAGAGGTCAGTGCGATAGCGGCAGCGGCTGCAAAATATTTGATGGTTTTCATAGGTGACTCCAGTCTGTTTATTTAGGAAGGAAGCCATTCGCTTCCGATGTGGTGAATAATAAAGCATCTGCGCCGTTTGAAAATCTGATAATGCTGAGTAAGTTGTTCAAAGTTTTTGATTGATAATTTACGCATCTTTACGACGTTTTACGCTGCGTGGTTTATCGCTGACGCGCTTTCGTTGACGCGCCATGACAAAGGTGAGAGGTAACATGACAGAGCGGCGGTACGCGCTGCGGCTGGGATTTCTGGCCCCCGGCATGTAGAATGCGGCGGTCAGTTTCGCGGGTGAGTACCTGATTATGTCCATTTTACATAAGGTAGAAGAAATGAAGTCTGAAAATAACGCTAATAACAATGACTTAAAATCATCTCCAATCGTTGTGGCGTTAGATTACGCCGATAAGAACGCTGCGCTGGCGTTCGCCGACCGTATCGATCCGCAAGACTGCCGGCTGAAAGTGGGTAAAGAAATGTTCACGCTGTTTGGGCCGCAGCTGGTGCGCGATCTGCACGGGCGCGGTTTCGACGTGTTTCTCGACCTGAAATTCCACGATATTCCCAATACCACCGCGCATGCGGTTGCGGCGGCGGCCGAGCTGGGCGTTTGGATGGTCAACGTCCACGCCAGCGGCGGCGCGCGCATGATGACCGCCGCTAAAGAAGCGCTGGCGTCATTCGGGGCGGATGCGCCGCTGCTGATCGCCGTGACGGTGCTCACCAGCATGGAAGCGGAAGACCTGCGCGGCATCGGCATTGAGGCCAGCCCGGCGGAACACGCCGAGCGCCTGGCGCGTCTGACTCGCGACTGTGGGCTGGACGGCGTGGTGTGTTCGGCACACGAAGCGCAGCGCCTGAAAGCGGCCTGCGGGCAGGCTTTCCTGCTGGTTACGCCGGGGATCCGCCCTGAAGGCAGCGCGGCGGGCGATCAGCGCCGTATCATGACCCCTGTTCAGGCGCAGGCCGCCGGCGTGGACTACATGGTGATTGGGCGTCCGATCACCCAATCTGCGGATCCGGCCGCGACGCTGCGCGCGATCCGCGCCTCTTTGGCCTGAGGAGGCAATGATGAATGACGATAACAGCCGGCTGGTGTATTCCACGGACACCGGCCGCATCAAGCAGGAAGACGTTAAGCCGCAACGCGCCAAGGGCGACGGCATCGTGCGCATCCAGCGTCAGACCAGCGGCCGCAAGGGGAAGGGGGTATGCCTGATCGCCGGCGTCGATCTGGATGATGCCGCGCTCGACAAACTGGCGGCCGAGCTGAAAAAGAAATGCGGTTGCGGCGGTTCGGTGAAAGACGGGATTATCGAGATCCAGGGCGATAAACGCGATCTGCTCAAACAGCTGCTGGAAGCCAAAGGCATGAAGGTCAAACTGGCGGGCGGTTGAGGTGAATCGCCATGCCGCGGTGCAATACTGCGGCATGGCTTGAGGTTGTTGCTGCCGGGGGTTAGCCCGTTAACGGCAAAAAAACCATAGACTTAAAGTAAAACAGACCTGAAATCATCGTTATTCTGGTTAATACGTCAAAGCGCCGAGGCGCTTTTGCCAGCCTGTCGGCCGAGGTCTCTCGGTCAGGTTATTTGCCAACCTGGTGACCGATGATGCCCCCTACCGCAGCCCCACCCAACGTGCCCAACGCGCTGCCGTCTGTCAGCACTGCGCCGCCGACTGCACCGGCGCCGGCGCCGATAGCGGTGTTGCGATCGCGTTTGGACATGTTGGAACAGGCGCTGAGTGAAAACGCCAGAGTCAGTGCCAGCGCGGCGGTGGCGAAACGTTTATTGATAATCATCATAATGACTTCTCCTTAGCATTGGCTATATGGAAGTGCCCTATAAGTATAGGCGTTAACCATAAATCAGGCCTGCCGTTGATTCCCGTACAGTATCGATATAAAAAAATGGCATTTTTTGTTAACGGCCGAATAATTAGCAAGTTACGGCCCAAAAGGCGCCGAAACTGAGTATAGGTTTCTCGGGAAGGATAAACAGGTAAATAGTCTTAAAATCCCGCTGCGCAAGGGGAAGGCGCGCGGTGTAGCCCGCGCGGTGCGGCAGTGACCTGCGTTATTCGTTGACCAGCTCCACCTGTACGCCCTGGCGTTTCAGCTGATGCTGATACTCCAGCGCCAAGCGCGAATCGGTGATCACCCGGCTGATCTGGCCGGGCTGCGCCAGCGGGTTGGGCTGGATCTGGCCGAACTTGCTCGAGTCCGTCAGCACGATATTCTCCACGCCCTTGGCCAGTACCGCGCTGACCACGTCGGCGCGCATCATGTCGCGGCCGGTAAAGCCGGTTTCGGCCTGAAAGCCGTCAATGCCGATAAACGCCTTGTTGAAATGCACCTGCTGAATGCACAGCCGCGTAAGCGGGCCGACCACGGTCTCGCTTTTCTTCTGGTACATGCCGCCCAGCACAATCACGTCGCAGTCGGTTTCTTTCAGCAGGTTGGCGATATAGTGGCTGACGGTGATCAGCGTAATGCGCTTGCGTTCGGCGATGTAGCGCGCCAGCAGGGCATTGGCGCTGCCGCTCTCGATAAATATCGTTTCGCCGTCGTTGACCTGCGCGGCGGCATATTGCGCCAACCGTTGTTTGAGGGTGAAATTGGACATCATGCGGGCGTCGACGTCGTCGCTCTCCAGCGCCACGGCGGAACCGTGTACCCGCTTCAGATAACTGCGCTTTTCCAGCAGGTTGAGATCCTGCCGGATGGTGACTTCCGAGACGCCCGAGGCGCGCGCCAGCTCATTGACGCTGATCCGCCGGCGATCGTTAACCAACTGCAATATGGTCTGTTGTCGTAAATTCATATCGGCCTGATGATGCGGCCGCCAAGGTGCGGCCGCTAAGAGTCAAAGGTTTAAAGAGTATGTTCTGTGCGCGCAATAATATCATCCTGCGCCTCAGGGGATAATGCGGTAAAGAAGGCGGAATAGCCAGCTACGCGAACCACTAAATCACGATATTGGTCAGGGTGTTGCTTCGCCGCCAGCAGCGTTTCGCGCGACACGATGTTGTACTGCACATGCCAGCCGCGATAGCTCTCGAAGAAGGTGCGCAACATCAGCATCAGCTTTTCCCGATCGCGCGGGTTGTCCAGCGTCGCCGGGTTCAGCTTTTGGTTGAGCAGCACGCCGCCTAGGATTGCCTCGGTAGGCAACTTGGCGAGCGAATTGAACACCGCGGTCGGCCCCAGGTGGTCGGTGCCGGACGCCGGGCTGGCGCCTTCCGCCAGCGGCTGGTGCGCCTTGCGCCCATCCGGGGTGGCGAGGGTGGCGGCGCCGAAGGGCACGTTGGCCGAGATAGACGAGGTGCCGGCGTAGTAGCCGCCGCCTATCGGCCCGCGGCCGAAGCGGGTGTTGCGATACTGCTTCAGTTCCTCGATGTAGGTTTGGTAGGCGCGCACCAGCAGCCGATCGACCTCGTCCACGTCGTTGCCGTATTTGGGCGCGGCGTTGAGCAGCCGCTGGCGCAGCTGTTCGCCATCCAGCCCGGCGAAGTCGTCGGCCAGCGCCGCCGCCAGCCGCTGCTGGCCGATCGCCCCTTGCTCGAACACCAGTTTGCGCACCGCCGCCAGGCTGTTGCCGAGGTTGGCGATGCCGACCTGCAGGCCGGAAACCCAGTCGTACTTGGCGCCGCCTTGCTTGATGCTTTTGCCGCGTTCGATGCAGTCATCCACCAGCGCGGAACAGAGAATATCGTGGGCGTTCTCCTCCAGCACGCTGTCCACCACGCATTCGATCTCAATTGACTTGCGCGTGTAGTAGCGGATTTGTCGGTCCCAGGCGGCCATCACCTGCTCGAAATCGGCGAAGTTTCCTTTGGACAGCGCCTGTTCCTGCGGCAGGAAAATCTGCCCGGAGGTGGCGTCGCGGCCCTGTTCCAGCGCCGCCAGCAGCACGCGGGCAAAGTTGATGAAGCTCATGCCGGTGCAGCGATAGCCCCATTTGCCGCCGACGGCGGTCTCGATGCAGCCGATGGCGGCATAGTCGTAGGCGTCCTGCGGTTCAACCCCCAGCTTGATGAACTCGGGAATGACGATTTCGTCGTTGTTGAACGCCGGCATGCCGAAGCCGCAGCGGATCACCTGCACGCAGGCGTCGAGGAAATCGGCGCTCATTCCTGCGTGGTAACGCACGCTGAGGTTGGGTTGGGTGGAGCGCAGGCGGCCGCAGGATTCGAGGATGGCGTAGGACAGCGGGTTGACCGCATCGCACGGCCGGCCGTCGAGCAGTTTTTGGCCGCCGATGGTGACGTTCTGGTACAGCGGGCTACCGGCGGAGGCCTTGGAGTGCGAGCCGGAGCGGATCTTGTTGACCTCCAGCAGCTTCAGCCAGCAGCTGTGCAGCAGCTCGATGGCGTCTTCCCGCGCCAGGTTCTGCTCCAGCTCGACGTCGCGCCGATACCAGGGATAGAGATATTGGTCGAGGCGGCCGAAGGAAACCGAATGGCCGTTGGATTCGATCTGCAACGTCAACTGGATGAAATAGCACAGCTGCAGCGCCTGCCAGAAGGTGTGCGGCGGGCGATGGGCGATCAGATCGCAGTTGTCTGCGATAGCCAGCAGCTCGGCGCGCCGCCAGTCGCGGGTTTCGCGCTGCGCCATATCGCGCGCCAGGTGAGCGAAACGCAGGATGTGTTCGCTCAGCGCCGCCAGCACGATGTCGATGGCGTTGAGAAACTGCGCTTTATGCAGATCTTCCCACTCGGTCAGGCGCAGGCGGCTGCGGCGCGCGTTCACCTTTTCACGCAGGCCGTCGAGGCCTAGTTCCAGCAGCAGCGGGAAGTTGACCGCCAGGTGGGCGTCGCCGGAGGTCATGTTGCCCTCGGCTTTGATGATGCCGGTGGCCAGCAGCGCCTTCTGTTCGTCGGTAAACATGCCATAGCAGCGATCCTGCACCGTTTGGCCGCGCCACCAAGGGCAAAGACGGTGCAAAATCGCCTTGTTCTCTTCGCTGACCGAGAAGCCGGCACCCGGCCGGTCGGCCAACTGGTCGATCTCGTTTTCTATCCAGCCGACGGTGTATTCGGGGAAGATCGGCGCGGCGCGCAGCTCGCTGGCCTGGTTGCCGACGATCAGCTCGTCGTTGGCGATCCAGATGCTGCGCTTCGCCAGATGGTTGGCCAGCGCCAGCGCGCGGCGCACCGGCAGCGGCCGATCCTGATGCTGTTGATAGGCCTCGGTATAGTGCTGAGCGCGTTCGGTGCACACCGGCGGTTTGACGATGTGAATCAGCGCGTTCTTATGCGCCTGGATGCGGGCGCTGAGGGTGGTCAAATCCAACGTAGTCATGGCGTTATCCTCGCAAAATGGCGCTCAGGCCTTTGGCGCCGGCGTACGCTTCGGCGAAGGCCAGCAGATCGGGCGCGTCCAGCGGCGTGCGGGCGGCGCGGTAAGGTTCGCCGAGCAGGTGATACTTGTTGATGCCCAGCGTGTGATACGGCAGAAAATGGATCTCCGATACGCCGATCTCGTCGGCGGCGAAGTCGACAATCGCGCGGACAGAGTGGCGATCGGCATTGAAATCGGGGATCAGCGGCACGCGCACGGTCATTGGCACGCCGTGCGCCGCCAGCCGGCGGAAATTGTTCATCACCCGACGGGCGGAGCCGCCGGTCCAGGTTTTGAAACGCGCTTCATCGGTGTGTTTGAGATCGGCCAACAGCAGATCCAGCCAGGGCAACGAAGGGGCGATGTAACGCCACGGAACGTGCAGACAGGATTCGACGGCGGTGTGGATGCCGGCTTCGCGGCCGCGCCGCAGCAGCTCTGCCGCGACCTCCGGCTGCATAAAGGGTTCGCCGCCGGACAGCGTTACGCCACCGCCGCTGCGCAGGTAGAAAGGCTTATCCCGCATCACCTCGGCCATGATATCGTCGGGGTTGACCGCGCTGCCGCACAGGCTGAGCGCGCCGGTCGGGCAGGCGGCGGCCAGCGCCGCATAGTCGTCTGCGCTGATGGCTTCGCGCCGCAGCGTCAGCGCGCCCTCGTCACGCTGCAGGCCTTGCGGGCAGCGCTCGGCGCACAGCGTACAGCCGCTCAGGCACAGGCGTTCGTCAAACAGCAGATCCGCGTGGCGCGAGCGGCTTTCGGGGTTCTGGCACCAGCGGCAGCTCAGCGGGCACCCTTTTAAAAAGACCACGCTGCGGATACCGGGGCCGTCATGGGTCGAGTAGCGCTGCAGATTGAAGAACATGAGTCACCCGTTTGGCGTTGCTGAATCTTTCGCCATTAAAGGTGTTTCGAATGAAGGTTGGATTGATTTTGGTCAAAGGTTGGCGGGGTTTTTGCCCTATGATGATCAGAGTTTGAATCCGCCCACAGAACATGACACAGGAGTCCGTGATGGAGCTTTATCTCGATACCGCCGATGTGACGGCGGTAAAACGCCTGGCGCGCATTCTGCCGCTGCACGGCGTCACCACCAATCCAAGCATCGTGGCGAAGGAAGGCAAGCCGATCTGGGAAGTGCTGCCCGCGCTGCGCGACGCCCTCGGCGGCACCGGCAAGCTGTTCGCGCAGGTGATGGCGGCCGATGCGGAGCGCATGGTGGCGGAGGCGGCGCTGCTCAGCCAGCGCGTACCGGGGCTGGTGGTCAAGATCCCCGCAACCGCCGAGGGGCTGGCGGCGATCAAGAAGCTTAAAACGATGTCCATCCCAACGCTGGGCACGGCGGTATACGGCGCCGGGCAGGGGCTGCTGGCGGCCTTGGCCGGGGCGGAATACGTGGCGCCTTACGTCAATCGGGTGGACGCGCAGGGCGGCGACGGCATCGAAATGGTGCACGAGCTGCAGCAGCTGCTGAGCCTGCACGCGCCGTCGGCGCAGGTGCTGGCCGCCAGCTTCAAGACGCCGCGCCAGGCGCTGGAATGCCTGTTGGCGGGCTGCCAGGCGATCACGCTGCCGGTGGATGTGGCGGAGCAGTTCCTGAGCGCGCCGGCGGTGCAGGCCGCGGTCGAGAAATTCGAACAGGATTGGCAGGGGGCGTTCGGCAGCAATTTGCTGGGCTGATAGCTGTCCGTCTCGTTTACTGATTCTCCTCCCGATCGACAATTAATTTTAAAGGATGGCGCATCATGGCGTCATCCTCCCGCCGTTTCGCCATTCTTCTTATGCCCGCCGCCTCCCTTATGGTTTTGTGAATCGCAGTGCCATAAAGCTGTTGATTTTTCCCCCCCGAAGCTCATAATTCGCCCCAGAGTAAGTTTATTTACATTAATTTACTTAACTTATGATTTTGACCAAATAAATAACTATAAGTAACGGTGAGGAGCCAAGGATGCGCTCAGATTCAGATACTGCTCGTGCTTTACTTTATTCTATCCGCTGCGGGCTGTCGGGATTATTGATCGGCGTTGTACCCCTGTTTTCCGCTTCGGCGTCTACCAGCGATGGAATGGCGTCCATTGATGCCCGCGAACAGCAGCGCCAGCAGGAGCGCGAACGCGCCCTGCAACAGCAAAATGCCCCACAGGCCGATGCGCGCCTTTCCCGTCCCGACGTTGTGCTGCCCGATTACCCAACCGATGAACGCCCTTGCTTCATCATCAATCGGCTAACGTTGGTCGGCGAGTCTGCCGATCGCTTTCAATGGGCGTTGAACGCCGCGGCGGATGCCAGGGGCCGCTGTCTGGGCAGCCAGGGCATTGTGCTTGCCATCAACAAGGTACAAAACGTCATACTGGCCAAGGGCTATGTCACCACACGCGTGATGGCGCAGGAGCAGGACTTGACCACGGGCGTGTTGGCGCTGACGCTGCAGCCGGGGCGTATCGGTGATATCCGCTTTGAGGAGCCGGTCTCCTGGCGTGGGCGGCTGTGGAACGCTATTCCGGCCTCACGCGGCGATATTCTCAGCCTGCGCGATATCGAACAGGGGCTGGAGAATTTCAGGCGGGTGCCCAGCGCCAATGCCGATATTAAAATCGTACCCGGTGCCGAGGACGGAACCAGTGACCTGCAGGTCAACTGGCACGAAGGTCGCCCGGTGCGGCTCAGCCTGGGGCTGGACGACAGCGGCTCCAAAAGTACCGGGCGTTATCTCGGTTCGGCCACTCTGGCTATCGATGCGCCGTTTGCACAGAATGACCTGTTTTACGCCAACATCGGCAAGGATGTGTTTCAGCACGGGCCGTTCGGCAACCGTTCACATACGCTGAACTACTTTTTCCCGGTGGGATATTGGGCTTTCTCGGCCAATTACAACGACTACACCTATCACCAGAACATCCCCAACGCCAATGAGGTGCTGCGCTACAGCGGCAAGAGCGACAACATTCAGTTGACCGTCTCCCGGTTGCTGTACCGCGACCAGTCGCACAAGTTAACGCTCAACCTGCGCGGCTACCGCAAGCACTCGACTAACGCCGTGGACAACGTTGATATTGTGTCGCAAAAACGTCGGACCGCCGGCTGGGAGCTGGGGCTGAATCAGCGCAGCTACTTCGGTACCACTACGCTGGACGCCAATATCAACTGGCGCCGCGGCACCGGCGCATTCAATGCCCTGCCTGCCCCGGAAGAGTCGCGTCATGAAGGCAGCGCACGTACCGGCATTTTGCTCGGCGACCTGGGTATCAATCAGCCGTTCTCCTGGGGCGATCAGCCCTGGCGGGTGTATACCAGCGTAAGGGGGCAGTGGAGCCCGAACGCGCTGACGCCGCAGGAGCGGATGGCCATTGCCGGGCGTTACACGGTGCGTGGCTTTGATGGCGAACAGATGCTGTCCGGCGAAAAGGGCCTGCTATGGCGCAATGAAATCGCCTGGAACGTGTTTTCTCGCGGGCATGAATTGTATCTGGCCGCCGACTACGGCCGGGTGGACGGCCCAAACACCCGCCACTTGGTTGGCCATCAATTGGCGGGCAGCGCGCTCGGCGTGCGCGGCGCGCTGTGGGGGCGATTCAGCTATGACCTGTTTGCCGGCGTTCCGCTCTACAAGCCTGCGGGGTTCCACACCTCCGGCGCGACCGCGGGTTTTAGCGTAAATCTGGAAATCTGAACATCGCGATACCGGCAGCGTTGCTGCGCTGATCTGAACGGACTGACTTTTCTCACGGATGTGACCTATGAACAAACATTGCTATCGCCTTATCTTCAGCCGCACCCACGGGGAGTTGCGGGTGGTGTCCGAACTGGCCCGCAGCTGCAGCAGCGAGCCGGGGCAGCGCATCGGTTCAGGAATAACGGGTGGAAGTCGTCTGTGGGTCACCGTGCGTCGGTCAGTGTGGCTGCTTGGGCTGTTGATGTTCGCCGGCCCCGTCATGGCAGACGGCATTGTCGCGGACGGCGGTGCCAATCCTTCCCAGCGGCCGGAGGTCATCACTACCCAGAACGGCTTGCCGCAGGTCAACATCACCGCCCCCAACCAGGCTGGGGTCTCACATAATCAGTATCAGCAGTTCGACGTCGACGCCAAAGGCGCCATCCTCAACAACTCGGCGGTGATGACCGCGACCCAGATGGCCGGGATGATCCAGGGTAACCCTAATCTCAATCCCAATTCCGCGCCGGCTCGCGTCATCCTCAACGAAGTCAACAGCAACAATCCCAGCCAGCTGCGCGGTTTTATGGAAGTGGCCGGCGGCAAGGCGCAGGTGATTGTGGCCAACCCCGCCGGCATTGTCTGCAACGGCTGCGGCACCATCAACGCTGGGCGCATGACGCTGACCACCGGCAAACCGCAACTGAACGCCGATGGCAGCGTGGCGGGCTACCAGGTCGAGCGCGGCGTGGTGCGCATCGAGGGCGGTGGGCTCAACGGCGATACCCGTCATGATACCGAGTACGTCGACATTCTGGCGCGCGCGGTGGAGGTCAACGCCGGCGTCTGGGCTAAAGAAGGCGTGTCGGTGGTGGCCGGTCGTAACCGCGTGAGCGCGGACGGCAAAACCGCCGCGCCGCTTTCGGACGACGGCAGTGCCAGGCCTGAGCTTGCCATCGACATGGGGCAGATGGGCGGCATGTACAGCGGCAGTATCCGCATGATCGGCACCGAAGCCGGCGTCGGCGTGCGTAACCAGGGCGGACAGGTCCGGGCGGGCAAAACGCTCACCGTGAGCAGCGAAGGCAAGCTCAGTTGGCGCTCTGATGCGCCGGATGCGGCCACCCAGGCCGGCGGCGATATTCAATTGGCGGCAAAAGGCGACATCGAGACGCACGGCAAAGTGTACAGCGGTGGCCAACTGGCCGTGCAGAGTCGCGAGGGAATGTTGACGCAGTCCGGTACACTGGCGGCGGCCGGGAATGTGCACCTGAACGCCGCGCGCGGCATCCAAAGCAGCGGCCACCTGCTGGCGGGCAGTAATGCCGAAAGCGCGCTGGTCCATGATGCCAATCTGCAGCTTGATAGCCAGGGCGATATCCGCGCCAGTGGCAGTCTGCTCGGTAAAAAGAACGTCAACGCGTCCGGGCGGCGGGTGGATATCAGCGGCGCGCAGGTTGCGGCCGGCCGCACCGCGCTGGCGGCCCGCGAGGGCGGCGTGGCCTTGCGCCAGTCCACCGTAGACAGCGGTGAGCTGGCCGTGAGCACGAAGGGAAATGTGGATGCGCAGCAGGCCAAGGTCAAGGCCGGGCGCTGGGCGGTCGATGCTGACAGCCTGTTCAACCAACAGGCGACCTGGTCTCAGACCGGTGACGGTGAGAGCCGTTTCACCCTGGCAGGCGCACTGGATAACAGTGACGGCACCATCGAGACGCAGAGCCTCCGGCTTTCGTCCGGCCGGCTGGTCAATCAGCGCGGTCGCCTGGTGGCGTTGGGGGAAACGGCGCAGCACTGGCGAGTGGGTGGCCTGCTCGACAATGGCGGTGGCACGATGGGCAGCAACGGAGCTCTTCGCCTCGACGCCGGTCGCCTCGATAACCAGCGCGGCACGATAAAAACCCAGGCGGGGTTCACGCTCCATGCTGATGGCGCGGTGAATAATGCCGGCGGCAACCTGCTGGCCGGGAACGGCCTGAGGCTTGAGGCAGGTAGCGATCTGAATAACCAGTCCGGCACCCTGAGCGGCGATGACGTGCGTCTGGCGGTACAACGGCTGGATAACGCGCAGGGGCAGGTCATCGGCCAGGGAAATCTCGAAATGACGGCCGGCCGCCTGGATAACCAACGCGGCCTGATTGGCGCCGGCAAGGCGCTGAATGTGCACGCCGGCGACTGGGACAACCGTGGCGGCACGGCGCAAGGTGAAACGGCCGTCACGGCAACGGCGAGCAATCTCAACAACGACGGCGGTAAGCTGCTTTCAGGCCATACATCAACCCTGAAGACCTCGGGCAACGCCACCAACCGCGGCGGTGAAATCAGTGCTACGGTGCTGACGGTGCAGTCTGACCGTCTCGACAACAAGCAGGGCAAGGTGATTGGCCGACAACGGCTTAACCTGCATGCCCGTCAGGGGCTGGACAACACGCAGGGGCTGCTGGGCGCCGATGAGATGCTGACGGTGAGCAGTGAGGGCGAGCTGAGCAATCATCACGGTAGGGTGCAGGGGAATGGGCAAACCACGGTGTCAGCGCGAGACATCCACAACGAGGCCGGCAAGCTGCTGGGCGGGCAGAGACTCTCTCTCACTGCGTCGGGCGTGCTTGGCAACCGCGAGGGGGAAATCAGCGGCGAGTCGCTCACGCTAACGGCGCAGCGCCTCGATAACGCTCAGGGCAAGGTGGTCGCCAGGCAGGATGCGAACCTGACGGCGAAGCAAGGGTTGAGCAACGCCGCCGGCTGGCTTGAAGGCGGCAGCGCACTCGCCGTCAACACCGATGGCGATTGGGACAATCAGGGCGGCACCGCACAAGGTGGCCGGCAGGTCACCGCCAACGCGCAGTCGCTCGACAATACCGGCGGGCGGCTGCAGTCCGGCGGAGGCCTGACGCTTGACGCCGCAGGCAATATCCTCAACCGTTCCGGCAAACTGACCGCGCAGCAGGCCCTTGCCGTTAACGGCGGAGCAGCCAGCCTGTTCGATAATGACGGCGGCTCCCTGCAGAGCGGCGGCGATCTGTCTCTGCAGGGAGGCCAGTTGACCAACCGCGCCGCAGGGGTGGTGCTGGGCGGCCAGGCGCTTTCTCTGAATCTGGCGGGGGGCTGGGATAACCAAAACGGCACCTTGACCGGCAATGGCCGCACGCAGGTGCGCGCCGCCAGTCTGCTCAATGCTCAGGGCGCCATCAACGCGCTGGATAGCCTGGACATGCAGTTCACCGGCAAACTGGATAACCGCCAGGGGCGAGTTTTCAGTCAATCGTCTCAGGTGTTGCAGGCACAGGATATCGTCAACACGCAGGGCTGGATGGGCAGCCTGGGGAGCTGGCGGGCCATCAGCGGCGGTTTTGACAATACGCAGGGCAGCGTACAGAGCCGGCAGGAAACACAGCTTACGGCTGACTGGTTGGATAACGCCCGGGGCGTGATGCAATCGGCGCAAAACCTGGCGCTGCGCATCAAGCAGGATATCGATAACCGCAGCGGTAAGGTCTCGGCGCAGGGGCAACTGACCGTACAAGGGGCCGCTGACGGCGAGCACGCCGGCGCCATCAATAACACCGGCGGCGAATGGCTGGCGGGCCAGGCGCTGACTATCGCCGCCCGCAGCCTTGATAACGTCCAGGCGGGGCAACTCTACAGCCAGAAGCAGCTGCGGCTCAATTTGAACGGCGGGCTGGACAACCGCGGCGGGAAAATACAGGGCGGCGATGCGCTGACGTTTGATGCGCAGGCGCTGAATAATGCCGGCGGGACGATAGACGGCCAGCAACGCGTGGCGCTGCGCATTCTTGGTTTGCTGGAAAATACCGGCGGTGCAGTGCGCAGCAATGGCGGGCAAGAGGTGTCGGCCGCCGGTATCAATAATACACGCGGCGTACTCAGCAGCCGCGGCGGCATCACGGTGGCATCAAAGCAACTGGATAATACCGGTGGTACGCTCATCAGTCAGGGGGCGGGCACCTACCGACTCGACCGGCTTAACAATCAGCATGGCAAGGTGCACAGCGGCGACGCGCTCACGCTTGAGGGGGCGCAGGTCAACAACCGGGGTGGGCAATTAGTGTCAACCTACGGGCTGGCGCTCAAGGCCGGGACGCTCGATAACAGCGGTCAGGGCACGCTCAGCAGCCAGGCGGAACTGGATGTGCAGGCCGAGCGCCTGAACAATCGCGATGGCGGGTTGATACTGGGCACCACGCGCACCGATATCACCTCTCGTGATATCGACAATACCGCAGGCCGCCTGCAGAGTAGCGGCCAGATGACCCTCTCGGGGGTAACGCAGCTGGACAACCGCCAGGGGCGGATCCTGGCCAACGGCAACCTCAATATCAATACTGACCGGTCACGGACCGACTCGCCGCTGGCGCTGCTCAACCAGGGCGGGCGAGTGGAGAGCGCCGGGCAACTTACCTTGCATGCGCGTACCTTGGATAATCAGAACGGTACCCTGCTGGGGCTGCAGGCGTTGACGCTGTCCGCGCAGCAGGACTACATCCATCAGGCCGGCGAAACGATCAGCAGTAACGGTACGGTGACGTTCTCTCTGAGCGGCGCCTTCACCAACCTGGCGGATTGGTTGCTGCCCGGCAAGCTGGCGCTCCATGCTGCCAGCATCACCAATCCGGCGGCGCTGGTGGGCAAAACGCTGCAGCTGACGACCGGAGCCTTGCAAAACACCGGGCGTCTTGAGGCGGACAGCATGACGCTGAACGTCGATACCCTGGACAACGCCGCGGCGCTGATGGGCGACGACATCACCGTGAACGGGCGCATTATCGACAACCACGGTGCGCCTGCGGTGATGGCGGCGACCCACAGCCTGACGGTGCAGGCCGGTGAGCGGCTGACCAACCGGGAGGGCGCGCTGATTTACAGCGCCGACCGTCTGCACCTGCACAGCGATGACCTGATTGAAAACCGGGCCAGCTTTATCGAAGCGGACGGTGACGCCACCGTGGAAGCGCGTCGCCTGAACAACCTGCGCGAAGGGCTGGTGATTGAGCGTAACGCCGAGAAGAGCGACTACAAATGGCACCGCTACAACTACTACTGGCGCTCCTACGGTTCAAAGGTCAATCCCGATAAAAGCACCATGGCACCGATCACCCAGCAGCTGACCTATCAGGATGACGCGGCGGCGCAAACCAACCGCTACGGCACACTGCTGGCCATTGATGCGGCGGGCAAGCGCGCACAGGTACGGGTCAAGGACAATAAGGGCCAATTGACCGACCTGTGGGTCAACTACCTGGCGCTCAAGCCGAATGCCGATGGCAGCTATGCGATGACGTTCTATGAAACGCGTGGGGGCAATCAGCTGGCGACCATCCCGACGCCTTATCAAAACGGCTTCCATTGGGAGCACGACTGGACGCAGGTGATGACCTGGGATCCCGAAAAGCATGTCGATATCGACAGCGCGCCGTTCATCACCGATTACAACAACTTCCGCGAACGTACCGAGAGCGGCACGGTGACGCGCGATAAGCTGGTGAGTGAGGGGATCGGCGCGCGTATTCTGGCCGGCGGCAACATGGTGCTGCGCATCACGGGAACGTTGCTCAATGACGCCAGCGTCATTACGGCCAACGGCAATCTGACGCAGGACGGCGGCGGCAGCGTGGACAACCGCGGTTACTCGGTTAACGAGCGGCGTCAGGCGGCTATCGTTGACCATTATGACAAGGACACGCATCACTGGTATCCCACGTTCAATCGGGACGAAACCACGGCGCTGGCGACCGTTGACGGGCTGATCACCGGCAATGGCACGGTCACCATCAACGGAGCCCGCATCACCAACACCACGGTCAATCAGGCGCAAATCAGTCAACTTGATGCGGCGTTAAAGGCGGTGGATGCCGAACGCGCCGAGCTTGAGCGCAATCCGCTGGCCTTCACGGTAGAGGGCGCTGCCCGACCTGACGGCGATACGACGCTGGCGCCGGGTGAGCAAATGACAAGACCGGGCGCCACGCCGTCCTCGCCGCTGGGGCGCCCACTGCTGCCGTCTGAGCTGGCGCTGACGCAGTTACAGCATCTGGGCAATGTGGCCACCGCCATCCCCAATAACGGCTTGTTTAGTCAACATACGGCGACCGGCAGCCCGTTCCTGGTGGTAACCGATGAACGCTTTACCCGCCGCGACAACTTTATCAGCAGCGACTACATGCTCGAGCGCGTAGGGTATGACCCCGCGCAGGCCCATAAGCGCCTGGGGGACGGCTTTTACGAGCAGCGTCTGGTGCGTGAGCAGGTGCTGGCGCTGACCGGTAAACCGTCCGTCAAGGGCTGGGATGCGATGGAGCAGTACCAGCAACTGATGAACAACGGCAGCAAAGTCGCCCAGGACTTCCATCTGGTGCCGGGCGTGGCGTTGACGCCGGAGCAGATTGCGGCGCTGCAACAGGATATCGTCTGGCTGGTGAGCGAGACGGTGCAAACGGAAGGCGGCCCGCAAACGGTGTGGGTGCCGAAGGTGTATCTGGCACAGGCTACGCTGCGCCTGACCGGCGATGGCGCGCTAATTGGTGGCGGTGATCTGCAACTCTCGGCAAACAGCATCACCAATGCCGGCAACCTGTTTGCCGAAAAAGCCCTGACGGTTGACGCCGGGCAGTTCCTGCATCAGGGCGGCGACGTCAGGGCAGGCAGCATTGACGTGCAGGCAGACAGTCTGGCCATGAGCACTAACCTGCAGGACGCGCTGCGCCAGGCGACCATGAGCGCCGGCGACATTCGCCTGCGTGGCACCGATATCACGCTCACCGGAGCGAAACTGGATGCGACCGATACGCTCAGCCTGAGCGCGCGTAACGATCTGACCATCACCGCCGCCAAAAGCAGCCATACCGCCGATCTTGAGGTTATCTCCGGTTCAATGGGTAACCGCACCCGCGGCGGCACGGAAGCGGCAGGCTCCCGGATGGCGCACGTCAGCGGCGAATGGCAGCAGGCTCTGGGGAGTCAGCTTAACGCTGGCGGCAACCTCTCGCTCAATGCCGGGCGAGACGTCACGTTCACGGGCAGCCAGGCCAGCGCCGCCGGCAGCACCCGCGTGCAGGCCGGCGGCGATATCAACATCCGGGCCGAGACGACCACCAACACCACGCACCTGGACGCCAACAGCCGTACTTCATCAGTCAGCAACGACCGCCAGGAAGAGCGCCTGACAGTAAGCGCACTCGGCGGAGACCAGGGCGTCACCCTGGTGGCGGGCAACCGCCTGTTGGCCGAAGGCGCGCAGATTGACAGTAAAGAGGGGCGTATTGGCGTCAGCGCACGGGACGTGAGCATTAAAGACGCGCGTACCCGCACGCAGGACCAGGACAGCGAAAACAAGCGCGAAGGCAAAACCAAGAGCCATCGCGAAGAGCAAACCGAGCGCGAAATCAGCACCGGCAGCACCTTCAGCGGGCGCGAGGGTGTGACCGTGATCGGGCGTGAAGGCGACGTCACGGTTACCGGCAGCACCCTGCACAGCGACCAGGGCGCCATCGCCCTGCAGGCGAAGCAGGATGTGACCCTCAATACCGCCACTGAACGCGAGTCGGCCCTCAGTGAAGAGCGGTCACAGAAAAAAGGTTTCCTGAAAAAAAGCAGCAGCCACAGCGTGGCGCATGACGCCACCACACGCGAGAAAGGCAGCCTGCTCAGCGGCAACAGCGTCAGCGTCAGCGCCGGCAACGATCTGACGGTCACCGGCTCGGCCATTGCCGCCGACCAGGACGTGAACCTGCAGGCAGGCCGTAACGTCGACATCGGCGCGGCCACCGAGAGCGACACGCATTACCGGCTGGAAGAGAAGAAAAAAAGCGGCCTGCTGGGCAGCGGCGGCATCGGCTTCACCATTGGTAAACAGTCGAGCAAACACGAAATCGACGAGAAAGGCCGGACCCAAAGCCAAAGCGTCAGCACCGTCGGCAGCAGCCAGGGCAGCGTCAACATCACGGCGGGCAACCAACTGCACATCGGCGGCGCCGACCTGGTGGCGGGCAAAGATCTGGCTCTTACCGGCGACAGCGTGACTATCGATCCCGGCGTTGATGCGCGCACGCGTAAAGAGACTTACGAGCAGAAGCAGAGCGGCCTAAGCGTTGCGCTGTCGGGCACCGTGGGCGGCGCGCTCAACACCGCCGTCAGCTCGGCGCAGCAGGCGCGAAAAGAAGGCGATGGGCGCCTGAACGCGCTGCAAAACACCAAGGCGGCACTGTCCGGCGTGCAGGCTGCACAGGCCTGGGAGCGGGATAATGCGCTGACCGCCTCGGCGGAGGCGAAAAACGCCGCTGCCGGCTTGCAGCCGGGAGACGAAGGTGCGGCGCAGGGCGCCACCAATACGGTGGGTATCAGCGCCTCCTACGGCAGCCAGTCGTCGAAGAGCGAAACCCGCACCGACAGCCACCAGTCGCAGGGCAGCACGCTCACCGCCGGGCAAAACCTGTCGATAACGGCGAGCGGCAAGAACCACAACGCGCAAAGTGGCGATATCGTCGTCACCGGCAGCCAACTGAAAGCGGGCAAAGACCTGTCGCTCGATGCGGCGCGGGACATTACCCTGCAGTCGGCGCAGAACAGCGAAAGCACCGTCGGCAAGAACAGCAGCAAAGGCGGCAACGTCGGTGTCGGCATCGGCGCAGGCTCGGGCGGGTACGGCATCAGCGTCTCGGCCGGCGTCAATGCCGGCAAGGGGCATGAGAACGGCAACGGCCTGACGCATGCCGAAACCACCCTGGATGCGGGCAGTAATCTCAAGGTGACCAGCGGCCGCGACACCCGGCTGACCGGCGCGCAGGCCAGCGGAGAAAAGGTTACCGTCGACGTGGGCCGTGACCTGACGCTGGAAAGCCAGCAGGACAGCGACCGCTATGATGCCAGGCAGACCCAGATGAGCGGCGGGATCAGCGTGCCGATCGGCGCCGGCAGCGGCTCGGCGAATTTTAGCGCCAGCAAGGACAAACTGCACAGCAACTTCGACTCGGTAAAAGAGCAGACCGGGCTGTTTGCCGGCAAGGGCGGGTATGACGTCAAGGTCAAAGAACACACCCAGCTCGACGGCGCTGTGATTGCAAGCCAAGCTGACAAGGAGAAAAACCGCCTCGATACCGGCACGCTGGGCTGGACGGACATCCACAACCAGGCGGACTACAGCGCAACGCACAGCGGCGGCAGCTTCAGCACCGGCGGGCCGGTGGGCAAGGATCTGCTGACCAACACGGCCGGCGGCATGCTGTCGGGCGCCAACCACAGCGGGCACGCCGAGGGCACGACAAAGGCCGGGGTTAGCGAAGGTACGCTGATAGTTCGCGACACCGGCAAACAGCAGCAGGATGTGGCGCAGCTTAACCGGGATACCGAGCATGCCAACGACGGCAGCATCAGCCCGATATTCAACAAGGAGAAGGAGCAAAACCGGCTCAAACAGGCGCAGCTTATCGGCGAGATTGGCGGCCAGGCGATGGACGTCATCCGCACGCAGGGGGATATCGCCGGGCTGAAGGCACAGAAAGACCCGGCGGCGCTGGCGCAGGCCAGGGAACAGCTTGAGAAGAGCGGCAAACCGACGAACGATGCGGCGGTGATGCAGCGGGCATACGACAACGCGATGCGGCAATACGGCACCGGCAGCGACCTGCAGAAGGCGGCGCAGGCGGTGACGGGGGCGCTGACGGCGCTGGCAGGCAATAACCTGGCGGGGGCGCTGGCAAGCGGCGCCTCGCCGTACCTGGCGACGGAAATCAAGAAGCGGGTCGGTGAAGACAACATGGCCGCCAATGCGATGGCGCATGCAGTGCTGGGCGCGGTGACCGCGCAGCTGAATAACCAGTCAGCCGCAGCAGGGGGGCTGGGTGCGGGCGGCGGTGAACTGGCGGCGCGCTACATTGCCGGCCAGCTGTTCCCGGGCAAAACGGCGCAGCAGCTGAGCGAAAGCGAGAAACAGCAGCTGAGCGCGCTGAGCCAACTGGCTGCGGGGCTTGCAGGCGGGCTGGCGACGGGGGATACTGCGGGAGCGGTGACCGGCGGGCAGGCTGGGAAGAATGCGGTGGAGAATAACGCGCTGAGTGATCTTGTTGACGCTGTATCTCAGGGTAAGACACCTCAGCAGGTAGCCGAAGAACGTGTCGACGCAGAGAACGAACGTTATAAGCAGCAAAACTGTGCCGGAATGAGCGCGGAAGCGTGCTCGGTGAAGATGTATACTGAGCGCCGGGAAGAACTGAAAGATATCCTGTCGACAGGTGCAGATTTTGTGCCGGTGGTTGGGGATATCAAGAGCTTTGCGGAAGCGCAGAGTGCGCTGGATTACTTGGTAGCGGCGATAGGGATTATACCGGGTGCGGGTGATGCCGCGGGCAAAGCGATCAAGGCGGCAGAGACAGCGCTGAAGAAAGGGGATGTTGCTGAAGCGTCCAGGCTGATTAACAAGGCCAGTGATGAAGTATCTGCCACTCTCCCAATGGGAAGTAAGCGCAATCCGATGAATCAGCCAAGTAACCCATCTTATCAACCTGTAAGGAATCAGCCGGGTACGATCAGAAATCGAGAATATTCAGGGCACGCCTTAGACAGAATGCAGGATCGAGGAATAACGCCTTCTGTTGTTGAGAATACCATTAAAAATGGAAAATCGACTCCTAGCCGAGGCGGAACAACAGTACACTTTGATCCTGAGAGTAAAGTATCCGTAGTTACGAACGAATCTGGTAGAGTGGTCACGGTTAAATATGGCGATAAATGAGAAGAATGATATCTGTGAGTATGCGCTTCATTCATTAAGTGATGTCATTAGCTTTGCGAGGTTCGTCAGTTACGCAGAAGATTTGCCTCAGCTAAATGAGCTATTTGAAAATGAGCACAATAGAGATAATTATCAGAAAATATGGTTTGAACTAGAAATTATCAATGCACTTGCTCTGTCTGAATGGGAGAGTGAAGGCCGTCCCGCAGACTGGCAAACACGTTGGGAATCAGAATATAAACACGATGCTTCTGAACTACTGGATGAGTTATTAAAGACATTGAAGTAAGGTAGCGGGGCTCACGGCATCCCAATGCGGTGGTGCCGTGAGCGTCAGGCATCGACAAAGGGAGCTGCCATTTGTTCCGTCACGCGATGGCGACGCAGATACTGGAGAACGGACCTGCACTGGCATGAGAACGGCAACGGCCTGACCCATACCGAAACTACCCTGGATACCGGCAGTAATCTCAAGGTGACCAGCGGCCGCGACACCCGGCTGACCGGCGCGCAGGCCAGCGGAGAAAAGGTTACCGTCGACGTGGGCCGTGACCTGACGCTGCAAAGCCAACAAGACAGCGACCGCTATGACGCCAAACAGCAAAACGCCAGCGCGGGCGGCAGCTTCACCTTCGGCTCGATGACCGGCTCAGCCAACGTAAGCGCCAGCAAGGACAAGCTGCACAGCAACTTCGACTCGGTGAAAGAGCAGACCGGGCTGTTTGCCGGCAAGGGCGGGTATGACGTCAAGGTCAAAGAACACACCCAGCTCGACGGCGCCGTTATTGCAAGCCAAGCGGACAAAGAGAAGAACCGCTTCGATACCGGCACGCTGGGCTGGAAGGACATTCACAACCAGGCGGACTACAGCGCGACGCACAGCGGCGGCAGCTTCAGCACCGGCGGGCCGGTGGGCAAAGACCTGCTGACCAACATGGCCGGCGGCATGCTGTCGGGCGCCAACAACAGCGGGCATGCCGAGGGCACGACGAAGGCCGGGGTCAGCGAAGGTACGCTGATAGTTCGCGACAAAGACAAACAGCAGCAGGATGTGGCGCAGCTGAACCGGGATACCGAGCATGCCAACGACGGCAGCATCAGCCCGATATTCAACAAGGAGAAGGAGCAAAACCGGCTCAAGCAGGCGCAGTTGATTGGGGAGATTGGCGGCCAGGCGATGGACGTCATCCGCACGCAGGGAGATATCGCCGGGCTGAAGGCGCAGAAAGACCCGGTGGCGCTGGCGCAGGCCAGGGAGCAGCTTGAGAAGAGCGGTAAACCGACGACCGATGCGGCGGTGATGCAGCGGGCATACGACAACGCGATGCGGCAATATGGCACCGGCAGCGACCTGCAGAAGGCGGCGCAGGCGGTGACGGGGGCGCTGACGGCGCTGGCAGGCAATAACCTGGCGGGGGCGCTGGCAAGCGGCGCCTCGCCGTACCTAGCGACGGAAATCAAGAAGCGGGTCGGTGAAGACAACATGGCCGCCAATGCGATGGCGCATGCAGTGCTGGACGCGGTGACCGCGCAGCTGAATAACCAGTCAGCCGCAGCAGGGGGGCTGGGTGCGGGCGGCGGTGAACTGGCGGCGCGCTACATTGCCGGCCAGCTGTTCCCGGGCAAAACGGCGCAGCAGCTGAGCGAAAGCGAGAAACAGCAGCTGAGCGCGCTGAGTCAGTTGGCTGCAGGGCTTGCAGGCGGTCTGGCGACGGGGGATACTGCGGGAGCCGTGACCGGCGGGCAGGCGGGTAAGAATGCAGTTGAGAATAACTATCTGAGTGTGGAAGAAAAGACGAAGCTTGAGTTAGCGAAGCAGAAACTCTAGAACAGCAAAGATCCGGCAGAGCGTGAGCAGGCCCAGCAGACGATTAATGAACTGCGTGAAAAGGATATCGCCAGCGACAAGAAGGTGATAGAGGCCTGCGGAAATGGTGCGGCAGCCAGTGCGGCCTGTGGTGCGGCGAGACTGGAGGTTATCGCGGCCAAGGGTGAGTATGAAACCGGGCCGTATAACTCGAAGGTGAGCCAGCAATACGCGGATGCTTACGGCCAGATAGTGAACCTGCTGAATATCACCAGTGTTGATGCGCAGAGTCAGCAACAGGTGAAAGATGCGATGGTGAACTATGCCATGGTGCAGCTTGGCGTAGATAAGGCTACGGCAGAGGCTTACATCGAAACCTATGATGGGATGAAGATTGTAGCGGCCTCATTGACTCCTGTGCTTGGTTCAGCGGCAGCGAAACAGCTTGGTAAGATTGTTGATGCGAATCTGAAGGTCGTGGCGAAAGGGAACGTAGATGGTAGTAAGTTTACTGATACTAACCAAGGTATTAGACCTTCACAGTTAGCCGATTTTAATAAACCGACTCTTATCAACGATGTGGTACAGGCCAAGATAGATAAGAGGCCTGATAAAAATTACCCTAATGGAAATATGGGCACCGCTCATGCAGAAATAGGTGTGATTCAGCAAGCCTTTGATAAAGGAATGACTCAAGGGCGTGAAATGGCGATGAGTGTAGCTGGTAAGGAAGTATGTAACTACTGTCTGAGTGATGTAAGAACTATGGCAGAAAAGGCCGGATTAAAGTCACTGACGATATACGAAGAAGCAACTGGTAACGTTCTTTTTTGGCAGCAAGGGATGAAAAAAATAGAGAACCGAGGGCCGGCAAAATGATGAATTATGAACTTTCGTGTCTATTGGCTGGTGAGAAATATGCCAGAAATGAGTCCCCTTTATGGCCCGATGTGCTCGATTTTTTAAATATTTTGAAGAATAGTAGTGGTAGTGTAAATATTAGGATCATTAATGCTCCAGAAGTTGGGCCTGAAAGACTCAGTGTTGAGGCAGAGAATGGCTTTTATCTGGTGACTTTGCTTGAATATGATGAGTCTGGGAGCGATGTAAGGTCTATATGGGATCAAACTTCTTCTTCTGGGGAAAATGTCATGATTCTTGGTAATTACTGGCCGAAGCGGCAGCTTACTAAGGACTTTGATCTTGTTGTCAGGATCTTTAAAGAGTTCTTTGATACAGGCAATGTTTCAATGGATCTTCTGAATTAAAACAGTAACCCCGGTCTTGACCGGGGTTGTGCTTCTAATCTCTAAATCCTCCCACTTCTCGCCGCCGCAACCGGATCACACTGGGCGCAGCAGAGACCTCCAGGTGTTCCGCCTCGGTGATCCCGGGCTGACTTAGCCAGTCGCCAGCGATAACCTGCTCGCCGTTCTCTCGCGCCTGGTCGGCCCCCAAATCTTGCCGCTGTTGGCTGGCCTGGCAGAGTTCGCGCCAGGTGGTCTTATCGGTGACGGTGGTGATCTAGAGTGTGTGATGCTGAAACGTCAGTTGTCATGAGGACCGGGGTAAACTCGAGTGTAGTGATCGCGTCTGCTGAGGCGAAAAACGCCGCCGCCGGCTTGCAGCCGGGAGACAGAGGTGCAGCACAAGGCGCCACCAACACGGCGGGTATCAGCGCCTCCTAATTGGCTCAGGCAGCAAAGAAGAAGCCGATTGCTTGGGTAAAATTTGGGTTGGGGAAGGGGCACGACCAACGAGTGATGGTACAGGGTTAGTAAGTGCCGATGGAACCAGAATTTACCGTTCGCCAAAAGAAAAGCCAAATACTCCAGGTTCGTTAAATCCAACAGGAACTCAGGCCAACTTTGAAAGTTATACAAAGAATATTGAAACAGGAAAAATGGATAAGATTGGTAACGGTCACTTAAACATTTTGGGTGGAAAATAATGAAGGCATCTCTAAGAAGTATTGGCTGTGATTGGTTTGATTTATCAAGCTATCAACCTGAGCAGAATGATTGTTTTCAATTTTTAGCTCATTTATGTATAGGGCCAGTAGGGGAGGAGGGAATCAATCATTTTGATGTTTTTATCTGCACCCCTGAATGGCTCTGCAAGCACCACTGGCTGCCGGAACTGATGCGTCACACGTTGCTGGTACGTAAATACGATTTGGATGAGATAACCAAAACCATCACCGATTACATCGATCAATGTGAAGGCGATGACTGGATGGAGATTGCTCAGAAACTCTCTCGTGTTTTTGCTTGGGAATTCGAAGATTACCAGCCTTACCATCCGTAAGTAGTTGCCTGTCCTTGGCTGGGGTAGTTGCTTTTATGTGTAACTGCCGGCGGCACCTTGTCGGGTGCCAACAACAGCGGGCACGCCGAGGGTACGACAAAAGCCGGGGTCAGTGAGGGAACGCTGATAGTCCGTGACACCGACAAACAGCAACAGGATGTGGCGCAGCTAAACCGGGATACCGAACATGCCAACGACGGCAGCATCAGCCCGATATTCAACAAGGAGAAGGATTAGTGTGTTTGATATATGTCATAAAAGAGGCTCGAAATAAGCCTCTTTTATTAAAGTGGATTGTCAACTTTGTGCGTCGATGGCCTTCTTATATTTCACGCAATAATTTTGCCATCCAATAGCGTCAAGACTGTTATTTTCTGCGATAAGCCACCTGCTCGAACTGAGTGGGTAGGGAACAATCGCTTTTCCCGTTGCATATTTGTCAGAGAAGAAGCCAATGGGGAGTTTTGTGTACTTATTTTCGGTATTGCAATCATAAAGTATTTTTTCTTTTAAGGATTGAAACTTTTTACCAACTACCGTATCCTCTTTAAAGAATGAAATAATCATCTCAAATTGAATAATGTCGCTATTGCCCTGGTAATGCCACGAGTCCATTTTCTTCAGGTAGGTAATCGAGTCGCTTCCCTGGAATAATTTGGTATACCCTGGTGGTGGAGATGTGTCTTTTGATTTTTCGCTGCTACAACCTGATATGAGTGCGAAACCTAAGAGTGTGATGATCAATTGGTTGTATTTTTTCATTTTTTCAATAACCCAGTAAGATATAAGTCTTTGTCAGTAATTTCCCCTTGTAATGTACACATGATACTCACAACACCTTTCTCTTTATTGTCTTCTATTATAAACAATTTTTCTGCTGAGTTCTCTTCTGGTGCTACACCGTCAACGGCTGAGTTATTAGCCATCCATTGGCCATCAACGGTGTTTCGTATCATTGGGTTGTAGGTGTAAATATTTCCAATTTTAACTAGGTTGATTTTCTGGGATAGAATTTTCACAATCTCATTAAAGGATTGAAGGGACTCAAATCCCCAATAGTAGAATTGGCCTTTCACATCAAATGTGCTAATTTCTTTGTATTTATCAAAGTCGGTATAAGTAACAATAAAACTATTAACCTCAATGCCTTCCGGGGATGTAAATGTGGTCGGGAACGATAATTTTCCGGTGGTTTTTAACATGGATATATCTAACGAAGGGATGAGCGACTTTAAATTCCCATCATTCTGTATTTCTTTAAAAAATGATGCATCGCAGTTTGCGAGTGCTTGAATTGTTGAGTTAGCGTTTGCGTATTCTGCAATTCCCATCAATATATAGAGCAAGCATGCCATATGTCTCTTTTTCATAATCATTTCCTTATGTTACGTTTTAAAACAATCTGAAATATAACATAACGATAATGGAAGATCAGCAATGATACCCTTGTGATACTTCAGTTTCTTTGCACTTCGGTAAATGCCCATTGCACCGAAGCTTCTGGTATGTATGTTCCCGAGTAGTCCCTGAAAATCTCCTATCTCCTATCTCCTATCTCCTACCTCCTATCTCGTGTCTTTACTGCACGTTGTGGTCTAGCGTCAGGCGAACGGCATGGCCGGGTGCCAGTCGTGCCATACGCAACTGAGCGAAAGCAAAAAATAGAAATAGCCTAGGCAGGCAAGAAATAAAACAGCTGCAGCAGTCCGTTGATCGGTGAGGCGGAGGCGGATGCCGCCGTAAACGCAATATTGCCCAGCGGCGCGTTAACGGCCCAACCCCTTAAGCAGCGTACTGCTCAAGAGGCCGGCCGTTTCTCCTAACGGTGAGACTCAGCCGCGGCCGGTCTCCTCCCGCAGCGCGGCGCTGACCTCATGCGTCGTCGGCTGTTCGGAACGCAACGCCCGGCGGATCGCGAAGAAAGCGGCGATCAGCATGGTCACCGCCACCAGCATAAAGAACCCGCACAGCGCGGCGTTGATTTGGTTGCTGAATACGATGGTTTCCATGTCTTTCAGCGATTTGGCCGGCGCAATGATCGTGCCTTGCTCGATGCCGGTGGAAAATTTCTTCGCCTGCGCCAGGAAGCCGATGCTCGGTTTCTCATGGAAGATCTTCTGCCAGCCGGCGGTCATGGAGGTCACGAACAGCCAGGCGGTCGGCAGAATGGTGACCCAGGCGTAACGCTGTTTTTTCATCTTGAACAGCACCACGGTGCCGAGGATCAGCGCCATTGACGCCAGCATCTGGTTGCCGATGCCGAACAGCGGCCACAGGGTATTGATGCCGCCGAGCGGATCGACCACGCCCTGATACACGAAGAAGCCCCAGCCGGCCACCGCCACCGTGGTGCCCGCCAGGTTGCCGAACCACGAACGGTTATTGGCCAACTGCGGCACCGCCACGCCCACCAGATCCTGCACCATAAAGCGGCAGGCGCGGGTGCCGGCGTCGACGGCGGTCAGAATGAACAGCGCTTCGAACAGAATGGCGAAGTGGTACCAGAAGGCCATCATCGCCCGGCTGTTGAACACCTCGCTGATGATGTGCGCCATGCCCACGGCGAAGGTTGGGGCGCCGCCGGCGCGCGACAGGATGGAGTTCTCACCCACCTCTTTGGCGATCAGCGCCAGCGTTTCCGGCGTGACGATAAAGCCCCAGCTGTTGATGACCTGCGAAGCATTTTCCACCGTGGTGCCGATCAGCGCCGCCGGCGAGTTCATGGCGAAGTAAACGCCCGGATCCAGCACCGAGGCGCAGATCAGCGCCATGATGGCGACGAAAGACTCCATCAACATGGCGCCGTAACCGATAAAGCGGATGTGGCTTTCACGTTCCACCAGCTTGGGCGTAGTGCCGCTGGAGACCAGCGCGTGGAAGCCGGAAATGGCGCCGCAGGCGATGGTGATGAACAGGAACGGGAACAGGGCGCCGGCGAACACCGGGCCGCTGCCGTCGATGAAGCGCGAAACCGCCGGCATTTTCATCTCCGGCATGGCGAAGACGATGCCGATGGCCAGGCCGATGATGACGCCGATTTTCATAAAGGTGGAAAGGTAGTCGCGCGGCGCCAGCAGCAGCCACACCGGCAGCACCGAAGCGACGAAGCCGTAGATCACCAGCACCCAGGTCAGGGTGGTGCCGTGCAGCGTGAAGAACGGCCCCCAGTAGGGATCTTGCGCCACGTTGCCGCCGTAAATGATCGCCAGCAGCATCAGCACGAAGCCAATCACCGAAATTTCAGCGATCTTGCCCGGCCGGATAAAACGCATGTAGATGCCCATGAACAGGGCGATCGGGATGGTGGCGGCGATGGTGAACAGCCCCCACGGGCTGTCGGCCAAGGCTTTTACCACCACCAGCGCCAGCGCCGACAGGATGATGATCATCACCCCCAGCGCGCCGAGCATGGTGATCACCCCGGCGAAGGCGCCCAACTCTTGCTTGGCCATTTCCCCCAGCGAACGCCCGTCGCGGCGCGTGGAAATGAACAGCACCAGGAAATCCTGCACCGCGCCGGCCAGCATGACGCCGACCAGGATCCAGATGGTCCCCGGCAGGAAGCCCATCTGCGCGGCCAGAATCGGCCCCACCAGTGGCCCGGCGCCGGCGATGGCGGCGAAGTGGTGGCCGAACAGCACCCATTTGTTGGTGGGCACATAGTCCAGGCCGTCGTTGCGGCGTTCGGCCGGGGTCAGACGGCGGTCGTCCAGCTCAAAGACCTTGTCGGCAATGAACCGGCTATAGAAGCGGTAGGCGATGCTGTAGCAGGCGACGGCGGCGACCACCAGCCAGACGGCGTTGACGTGTTCGCCGCGGCTGAGCGCCAGCATGGCGAAGGCGAAGGCGCCGACCAACGCCACCAGCAGCCAGATAAGTCCGGACCTGATGTTTTTCATGAAACAACTCCTTGGCGTACAGAGGTAAAAATCGACGTTGTTATTTGGAATGACGTTTTAACAGTAGAAGTTTTGCCGCTGAACCGCGGCAGGTCGGATGAGAAATGTGAAGCAGGTGGGGTTTTAGTGTAAAAACAAAGTGATGAAACAGCGTTGGCGCAGGCTGCCGCCCACAGAATCCCGGGCAGTTATTCATTCTGCATTTTCGCGGCGCGTACAGCGAATCATTGTCGTTTTTTATCTGGATACGGCGTCTGGCGGATTATTATTTTATCTATCGAGGCGAGCCGAAATAAAATTATTCATGCCGTGTTATACCTTTATTTTCACCCTCAGGTTTATTCATTCACCAAATAAATAATAAAATCACGAAAGGAATGTAATTATGATAAATAAAATCATCGAAGGGTATTTACCGCAGCTCACGGCTATTCGGCACGATATTCATCAGCACCCCGAATTGGGTTTCGAAGAGTTTCGCACCAGCGATCTGGTCGCGGATTATTTGAGTTCGTGGGGTTATGAGGTGCACCGCGGATTGGCGGGCACCGGCGTGGTGGGCACGCTGCGGGCGGGCGACGGCGTGAAAAGCCTCGGGCTGCGCGCCGATATGGATGCCTTGCCGATCGAGGAGAACACCGGCAAACCCTGGAGCAGCAGCGTGGCCAACCGCATGCACGCCTGCGGCCATGACGGCCATACCACCATGCTGCTCGGCGCCGCCCGTTACCTGGCGCATACGCGCAACTTCAACGGCACGCTGCACCTGATTTTCCAACCGGCGGAAGAGATGCTGAACGGCGGCGCGCGCATGGTGGAACAGGGGCTGTTCGAGCGCTTCCCCTGCGACGCCATCTTCGCCATGCACAACATGCCGGGCATGCCCCTCGGTGAGTTCTTTTTCCAGCATGGTCCGTTTATGGCCTCGATGGATCAGTTCAACGTGCGGGTGCAGGGGCGTGGCGGCCACGGCGCCATCCCGCAGCTGACGATCGATCCGGTGCTGGTGGCCTCGCATATCACCGTTTCCCTGCAGAGCATCGTCTCGCGCAATATCGATCCGCTGGAAGCGGCGGTGATCACCGTCGGCAGTATCAAGGCCGGTGAGGCGGCCAACGTGATCCCGGACAGCGCGGAGATGAAGCTCAGCGTGCGCTCGCTGGATCGCCAGGCGCGCGCAACCTTGCTGGCGCGCATTCCGGCGCTGATCGAGGCGCAGGCGGCAAGCTTCGGCGCTCACGCGGTGGTGGAACATGTTAACGGCACGCCGGTGCTGGTCAACGACGAAGGCATGACCCGTTTCGCCCACCGCGTGGCACAGCAGCAGTTCGGCGCCGCCCGCGCGCACTACGGCACCCGGCCGCTGATGGGCAGCGAAGATTTCGCCTTCATGCTCGATGCGCTCCCGCAGGGCTGTTACCTGATCATCGGCAACGGCGATGGCGAAGGCAGCTGCATGGTGCATAACCCGGGATATGACTTTAACGACGGCTGTCTGGCGGCCGGCAGCCATTATTGGGTAGCGTTGGCGGAAGCGTATTTAAAATAAACGCGAAAAATAATAACAGGGAAGATAATGATGAGTGAAAATACGGCTGAAACTCAAACGGCAATAATATCGGCCCCGAACGCCAGCGGCAAAAAGATCATATTCGCCGCCTCTTTCGGTAATGCGCTGGAGTTTTTTGACTTCGGTATTTATAACTTCTTCGTTATTTACATCAGCATATTGTTCTTTCCACCGTCCAGCGATCCGCATTTGGCATTGCTGTTGGCGTTCGCGACGTTTGGCGTCAGCTTCTTCATGCGGCCGCTGGGCGGCATTCTGATTGGCGCCTATGCCGATCGCTGCGGCCGCAAACCGGCGATGATCCTGACGATTTCCTTGATGAGCCTGGGCACGGCGATGATCGGCTTTGCGCCGACCTACGCCAGCGCCGGCTACTGGGGAACCGTCACCTTGGTAGCGGCGCGCCTGATCCAGGGCGTGGCGGCGGGCGGCGAAGTAGGGGCGTCGATGTCGTTGCTGGTGGAGTCGGCGCCGCCCAACCGGCGCGGCTTCTATTCCAGCTGGTCGTTGGCGACGCAGGGCATCGCCACTGTGGTTGGCGGTGTCACCGCGCTGGCGCTCAGCGCGGCCTTGCCGGTGCTTTACGGCGAGCCGAACGCCATGGCCGAGTGGGGATGGCGTATTCCTTTCTTTATCGGCGTGGCGCTGGCGCCGCTCGGTTGCTGGCTGCGTCTCGGGCTGGAGAGCGATCGGCCGTCGGTGCCGCGGGTGCACGAGCCGCCTGCACAGTTGCGCAAGCACTCGCGGGCGGTGGTGCTCGGCGTGATGCTGACCATCGGCGCCACCGTCGCCACTTACATCTCGATGTATTATCTCGGCACCTACGCGGTGAAATACTTGGGGATGGCGCAGGCCTACGGCTATGCCGCGATGCTGCTGGCGGGGCTTGTCACCTTCGGCGGCAGCCTGCTGGTCGGGCACTGGTGCGATCGTTACGGCCGCCTGCCGCTGATCCGTTGGTCGCGGATCGCGATTCTGATCGTGGCCCTGCCGGCGTTTTGGTGGCTGAGCGCGGTGCCGCATCCGGCGGTGCTGTTGCTGATAGTCGCGCTGCTGGTCGGGTTGACCACGCTCGGTTCGGTGCCGACCATGCTGATGATTTCGGAGCTGTTCCCGCAGCGCATTCGCGCTTTGGGGTTTGCGTTGGTCTACAGCCTCGGAGTGGCGATCTTCGGCGGTTTTGCCCAGTATATCGCCTCGCAGTCGATCGCGCTGAGCGGCTCGCTGCTGGCGCCCGCCGTCTATTTGATGCTGGCGACGCTGGCTTCGCTGGCGGTGCTGCCGCTGCTGCGCGAAACCGGCGGCGAGCCGCTGCGCTAGCCGGAATGAGGCGAAAAAAAACGCCGGCGGTTTTCACCGTCGGCGTTTGGCGCTGCTACCGTTTCAGGTTGGCGTTCAAGCCGCCGGGCGGGCGATCACGCTGCGGGTTTCCATGCGCACTTCGGCGATGGTGACCTGCAAGGTGTCGCTCTGGCGGTAAACCACTTCACCCTTGATCTGCACGGTGCCGGTTTCCTGGCTGCACTGCATCTCGTCGCGCACCGCGTGAATAAACGGTGCCGGAATGAAGGCAACCGCGCCGTTGTCCAGCAGGCGCACGCGCAGGCCGCCGCGGGTCACGTCGATGATCTCGGCGTTGAAGCGGGTATCGGTACCGGCCTTGTCCTGCAGGAAGCGAGCGTACAACCAGTCGCCGACGTCGCGCTCCGCCATGCGGTTCAGGCGGCGGCGTTCCGCCAGCTGTACCGTCACGTCATCCTGCGGTTTTTCCGCCGGCTGCTGGTTGATGATCGCCTTCAGCAGGCGATGGTTGACCATATCGCCGTATTTACGGATCGGCGATGTCCAGGTGGCGTAAGCCTCCAGCCCCAGACCGAAGTGTGGCCCCGGCGTAGTGCTGATCTCCGCGAAGGTCTGGAAGCGGCGGATGCGGCTGTCGAGGAACTGGGTCGGCTGCGCGTCCAGGTGGCGGCGCAGTTCGCAGAAACCGTCGAGGGTCAGCAGCTTGTCGGCTTCGGCTTCCACGCCGTTGGCCTGCAATACGGTGACCGCTTGCTCGACCAGCGCAGGATCGAAACCGGTGTGCACGTTGTACACGCCGAAGCCCAGGCGATCGCGCAGCACGATGGCGGCACAGACGTTGGCGGCGATCATGCACTCTTCAACGATGCGGTTAGCGCTGCGGCGCTGTTCGGTAACGATCTCCAGCACGTCGCCTTTTTCACCCAGCACGAAGCGGTAGTCCGGGCGATCTTTAAACACCAGCGCATGCTGGTGGCGCCAGGCGTTGCGCGCGTCGCAAACGCGTTTCAGCAGGGCTACCTGCTGTGCGATGGCGTCGCTCGGCGGCTGCCAGCCGGCAATGCCTTCCAGCCAGTCGGACACTTCGTCGTATACCAGCTTGGCTTTGGATTCGATCTCGGCGGCGAAGAACTGAATATCTTCGCCCAGCGCGCCGTCGGCGGCGATGGTCACGCGGCAAGCCAGCACCTGGCGGCGCTCGTTAGGGCGCAGCGAGCACAGGTTGTCCGACAGATCGCGCGGCAACATCGGGATGTTGAAGCCCGGCAGGTAGTTGGTGAAGGCGCGCACGCGGGCGATATCGTCCAGCTTGCTGCCTTGCTCGACGTAGGCGGTCGGATCGGCGATGGCGATGGTCAACTGCAGCGAACCGTCGCCGTTGTCGGTCACGTACAGCGCATCGTCCATGTCTTCGGTGCTGGCGCTGTCGATGGTGACGAATTCGAGCGCGGTCAGATCTTCACGCGCCGACGCGGCGGCCGGTTCGCTGAGAGCCAGCATCTCCGGCGCCTCTTTTTCCAGGTTGTGACGCGCCAGCGTCACCCACCACGGGGCGAAATGGTCTTCACCGTCGGTGATAAACTGGGTCAGATCGGCGTTGAAGCCGCGATCGCCTTTCAGCGGATGACGGCGCATTTCCGCCACCGCCCAGTCGCCGGCCTGGAAGTTGTGGGTCAACTCACGCACCGGGCGGCACGGAATCGCCTCTTTCAGCAACGGATGATCGGGCACGATGGACAGACGGTCGTCGCGCTTTTGCACGCGGCCGACAAAGCGCGACAGGAACGGCTCGACCAGGGTTTCCGGCTCGGCGATTTCGCGCTCTTTCTCGGTGTGCAGGGTGGCGATAATGCGATCCCCGTGCATGACTTTCTTCATGTACGGCGGCGGAATGAAGTAACTTTTTTGACCGTCTACTTCAAGAAAGCCAAAGCCTTTCTCAGTCCCTTTCACGACGCCTTCAACGCGCGGGGTTTGAGAGTGAAGTTGCTGTTTAAGCTGCGCCAGCAGCGGGTTATCTTGAAACATATCGTCCAGTGAATGGGTTGTGAGTGGCAAGATTTGCGGCTGACAGTTTTACGCGAATCACCCGCTGCGAGCAAGCCTAACGTCACTGAACCCCGCGTTGCCGCGCGATTTTGCGCAAGATTGGTCAATCGAAACGCTATCGATGAAAAACCCCGGCGCGAGGGCCGGGGTGGAGGGCGGGTGACCGTCAGTCTTGCAGCGGCGTCGGCTGCAGGATTTCAATCCAGTAATCGTCCGGATCGCGAATGAACGCCACGTAGTTCATGCGGCCTTCATGCAGGCGTTTCTGGAAGGTGACGCCGAGGCGCTCAAACCGCTCGCAGGCGGCGCGCACGTCCGGCACCGTGACGCACAGGTGGCCAAAGCCGCGCGGCTCGCCGTTGCCGTTGTGATAGTGGAAATCCGCCTGATTTTCGGTGCCGTGGTTATGGGTCAGCTCGAGAATGCCCGGCTGGCTCAGCGCCCAGCGTTTGCGCTCGTCGTCGTCCTGCGGGATCTGTTCACGCGGGCTGCGCGTCAGGTAGCAGATGGTGAAGGCGGCTTCTTCGAACGTTTCCAGATAAACCGGGGTAAAGCCCAGCACGCGGGTGTAGAAATCCAGCGCCTTGGTCAGATCCTTCACGCGGATCATGGTGTGGTTGAACACGTAACCGTCGGTTACCGCATCCGGTTGGGCCGCCACGCCGGGCAGCGTCAGTAGGTCATTCAGTGGCATCAGAGATCCTCCTCAGGGTGTCGGCAGACTGTAGGTGAAATCGATGCTAATCTAAAGTGATTGTTTTTAACTAAAACACTAACTAAAAGTGAATGATAGATGAAGCTGAGCCAGCTGAAGTTTTTCTGCACCGTGGTGGAACATAAAACCATCGCCGCCGCCGCGCGCGAGCTGCACTGCGTGCCTTCCAACGTCACGCTGCGGCTGCGCGAGCTGGAGGAGTCGCTGGGCGGCGAGCTGTTTTTCCGCGACAAGAACCGGCTATACGTCAATCCCAAAGGGCGGCTGTTCTACCAGCAGGCGCGCGACATTGTGGCGCAGGCGGAGCGCAGCAAGCAGCTGTTCGCCGGCGAGCACCAACATGGGCTGCTGAACCTCGGGGCGCTGGATTTCTCGCTGGTCAGCCATTTGCCGGCGCGCATTGCCCGGCTGCGCCGTTTACAGCCTCATCTGCACATCAACGTGCTGAGCCGCGACTCGCTGGTGCTGGAACGCATGTTGATCGACAGCGATCTCGATCTGGCGATCACCGACGGCCCGATAGAACATCCGCTGCTGGCCAGCCAAAAGGCATTCGACGAACGGCTGGTATTGCTGATGCCGGCCGATGCCGGGGAACCCGACGCCGCCACGCTGGCGCCGCTGGAGTTTTACACCTTCAGCCGCGAATGTTCGTTTCGCCTGAAGGTCGATCACTGGCTGGCCTCGCGCGGGCTGAAACCGCGCATGACGCTGGAAATGGAGTCTTATGCCGCGATGGCGGCCTGCGTGCAGGCCGGTTGTGGCGTCGCCTGCGTACCCGGTTCGTTGCTGCCGCTGATCTTGCCGGCGCCGGGGCTGAAGGTGGTGGAAATGGGTGAGGAGGGGGTGAGCGACCTGTACTTCGTCTGGCGACGGCATCAGCTGTCCGACGAGTTGCAGACCATCCTGGCGATATTGGCGCGCCCGGGGTGAACCGGGCGCGCGTTTTCAGGCGATGCGCAGCGAAGGTTGCTGTTCGCTGCGGCGGATCACCACCGGAATCGACTTCGAAGTCGGCGTGCCGGTACCGTCGCCGAAGCTGGCCAGCGGCACCAGCGGGTTGGTTTCCGGGTAGTAGGCCGCCAGGTTGCCACGCGGAATGTCGTAACTCACCAGCTTGAACCCGTCCACTTTACGCACCACGCCATCGTTCCACAGGGTTTCAATCTCTACCCGTTCGCCATCCTGCAGGCCCAGCGCCGCCAGATCCTCCGGATGGATGAACAACACTTCGCGTTGGCCGTAAACGCCGCGATAACGGTCATCCAGACCATAGATGGTGGTGTTGTACTGATCGTGTGAGCGCAGCGTCTGCAGGGTAAACGGCGCTTGCTCGCCGCCCAGCTGCGGGAACAGGGTGGTCGGCAGCGCGGCGGCGCTGAATTCTGCCTTGCCGCTTGGCGTGGCGAAGCGCAGTTCGGCGGCGGCATTGCCCAGGTAGAAACCGCCGGGCTGGTCGCAGCGCCGGTTGAAATCCTCAAAGCCGGGAATGGTGGCGGCGATATGATCGCGGATCAGCGAGTAGTCGTCGGCCAGTTCCAGCCAGTCCAACTGCTGGGTGCCCAGCACCGCGTCGGCGATGCCGCAGACGATCGCCGTCTCCGAACGTTGGGTCTCCGCCAGCGGTTTGCCGATGCCTTCCGAGGCGTGCACCATGCTGAACGAATCCTCGACCGTAATGTACTGCGAGCCGCTGGCCTGCATATCCAGTTCGGTGCGGCCGAGCGTCGGCAGGATCAGCGCGTCTTTGCCGGTCACCAGGTGGCTGCGGTTAAGCTTGGTGCTGATATGCACCGTCAAATCGCAGTTGCGCAGGGCGCGGGCGGTGCGCTCGGTGTCCGGCGCCGCGGCGGCCAGGTTGCCGCCCAGCGCGATCAGCACTTTCACTTCGCCGCGCAGCATCGCTTCGATCGCTTCCACCGTGTTGTGGCCCAGCGCGCGGTTGGCGGTAAAGTTAAAGTGGCGCTCCAGGCTGTCGAGCAGCGCTTTGGGCGACTTCTCGTCGATCCCCATGGTGCGGTTACCCTGGACGTTGCTGTGGCCGCGTACCGGGCACAGGCCGGCGCCCGGTTTGCCCAGTTGCCCGAACAGCAGCTGCAGGTTGGTGATTTCGCGCACCGTAGCAATGGAGTGTTTATGCTGCGTCACGCCCATCGCCCAGGTGCAGATCACCCGTTCGGCGCCCTGATAGGTGGCCGCCGCCTGGCGCAACTGCGCCTCGCTAAGGCCCGACTGCGCGGTAATGGTTTGCCACTCGGTGGCGTCTACCTGCGCCAGGTAAGCTTCTACGCCAACGCTGTGCCGTTCGATAAACGCCAGGTCGAACAGGGCGGGCTCGCCGGCGGCCAGACGCTGGCGGTGGGTTTCCAGCAGGGCTTTCACCATGCCGCGCACCGCCGCCATATCACCGCCCAGATTCGGCTGGTAATAGGAAGAGCTGATCGGCGAGGATTTTGGCGTCAGCATCTGTACCGGATCCTGCGGATCGGCGAACCTTTCCAGCCCACGTTCGCGCAGGGTATTGAAGCTGACGATGCGCGCGCCGCGTCGGGCGGCGTTTTTCAGGCTGTGCAGCATGCGCGGGTGGTTGGTGCCGGGGTTTTGACCGAACACGAAGATGGCATCGGCCTTTTCGAAGTCATCGATGCGGATGGTGCCTTTGCCGACGCCGATGCTCTGTTTCAGCCCAACGCCGCTCGCCTCGTGGCACATATTGGAACAGTCGGGGAAATTGCTGGTGCCGAGCATGCGGCCGAACAGCTGATAAAGGTACGACGCTTCGTTGCTGGCGCGGCCCGAAGTATACAGCTCGATCTGGTTCGGGTTGTCCATGCCGTTGATGTGCTTGGCGATCAGCGCCAGCGCATCCGGCCAATGGATAGGCTCATAGTGGTCAGTTTCGGCGTTGTAGCGCATCGGATGGGTGAGGCGCCCCTGATACTCGAGGAAATAGTCGCTTTGCTGCTGCAGGCTGCTGACGCTGTGGGCGGCGAAGAACTCTGGCTCGACGGCGCTGCGCGTCGCTTCCCAACTGACCGCTTTGGCGCCGTTTTCGCAGAAGCTGAAGGTGCTGTGGTTGTCGTCGCCCCAGGCGCAACCGGGGCAGTCGAAGCCGCGTGCCTTGTTGACGCGCATCAGGTTGCGCATGTTTTTTAGCGTTTGTTTACTGTCGAGGACAAAGCGGGTGGTGGCTTCAAGCGAACCCCAGCCGCCCGCTGGGCCGGTATAAGGCTTGATTGACGGTTTGAATTTCATGGTGACACTTCGCAGGTGGTTGTAGCTAAAAAGTAAACGCTTTTTTATGCGTCTTGCGTATTTATGTCACAAGTTTAGGGGCGCTGCGGGGTGGCGTCTAATCGAATGGGGCAATGGCGGCATAGAGCGCATCTATCGCCGGCGGGCGGTGCCGTAAACAAATGGTTGCATAAAGACACCCGCTGCAAAAGAGTAATGGTTTCGTCTGAAAGTGAATTCATGCAGTCTATCTCGCGGATTATATTGGCATTTTATTCAGCCTGCGGGCCTGAGGAACACAGCGTGAAGCGTTCAGTATCAGTGGTGATCGGCGGCATATTGCTGCCTTTAGCGGCGCAGGCGGCGGAAACGACGCCCAATTTTCCTACCGTGACCCCGCCGGCGATAGACGCCGCCTCTTACGTTTTGATGGATTACGCCACCGGCCAGGTGTTGGCCGCCGGCAATGCCGATGAACGGCGCAACCCGGCCAGCCTGACCAAACTCATGACCGGGTTGGTGATCGACCACGCGCTCGATCAGCACAAGATTGGCCTCGACGATGTCGTCACCGTGGGGAAAGACGCCTGGGCGCAGGGCAACCCGGTGTTCAAGGGGTCTTCGCTGATGTTCCTGAAGCCAGGTGACAGGGTCACGGTGCGCGATCTCAGCCGCGGTATTATCATCGATTCCGGCAACGACGCCTGCGTGGCGATGGCCGATTATGTGGCGGGCAGCCAGGCTAACTTCGTCAAGCTGATGAACGAGAAGAGCGCGCAACTGGGCCTGCAGAACACCCATTTCGAAACGGTACACGGGCTGGATGCGCCGGGGCAGTTCACCACCGCCGGCGATCTGGCGGTGATTGCGCGTGCCATTATCATGAGTGAACCGGCGGAATATCATATGTACAGCGAGAAGTCGCTGACCTGGAACGGTATCACGCAGCAGAACCGCAATGGCCTGCTGTGGGATAAGACGCTGCACGTCGATGGGCTGAAAACCGGGCACACCGCCTCGGCCGGCTTCAACATCATCGCCTCCGCCACCGAAGGGGATCGCCGCCTGATCGCCGTGGTGATGGGCGGCAAAAGCGCTAAGGGGCGTGAGGAGCAGGCGCGTAAGCTGTTGACCTGGGGGCTGCGCGACTTTACCACGGTACACCTGTTCAGCGCCGGGCAGAGCCTGGGGGAAGAGCCGGTCTGGTACGGCGCGGATCACCGCTTGCCGGTCGGCAGCGCGCAGAACCAGTCGCTCAGCCTGCCAAAAAACGAAGCGGACAAGCTGAAGGCGCAGTACGTAATCAATACCGCACGGCTGGAAGCGCCGATTGGCAAAGGGCAGACCGTCGGCGAGATCCGCATCAGCGACAATGGCCAGGTGGTGAAAACCCTGCCGCTGGTGGCGCTGCAGGCGGTGCCGCAGGGCGGCGTGTTCTCGCGCCTCGCGGATTACGTGAAGCTGAAGCTCTGACTCACCGGGCGGGCGACGGCGCCCGGTGGTATACTGATGCGAATGCCGATCATTGAGCCGCGCTATGGATATTAAACAACTGATTTATTTGTGTAATTTAGAACGGGAACGCCACTTCGGCCGGGCGGCGGAAGCCAGCTTCGTCAGCCAGCCGACCCTATCCATGCGATTGAAAAATCTGGAGAAAGAGCTGGGCGTTTCGCTGATTAACCGCGGCAACCATTTCGGCGGTTTTACCGCCGAAGGCGAGCGGGTGCTGGCGTGGGCGCGTGAGATCGTCTCGGTCTACCAGGGGCTGAAGCTGGAGGTGGAGTCGCTCAAGCACGGCTTGCACGGCACGCTGCGCCTTGGCGTGGTGCCGCAGTGCAGTATCTCGGTAGCGGAAATGCTCAAGGCGGTCAGCGCGCGTTACCCGCATCTCGATTACCGGCTGGCGGTGCTGAGCGCCGATCAACTGCTGGAGGCGCTGACGGCGCATACCGTTGACATCGGCATCGGCTTTTTCGAGCTGTCGACCTTAAAGGAGCTGCATTTCCAATCGCAACCGCTGGTGGAAACCGGCGTCGAGCTGGTATTTCATCCGCAACACTTCCCTAAGCTGGTGGGCGACACGCCGTTGCCGCTGGAAGCGGTGGCCGCTTTGCCGCTGTGCCTGGCCGAGCCGACGCGTTATTTCCGCCGCTATCTCGATCAACACTTCCGCGACGCCGGGTTGACGCTGCACACACGGCTGGAGACGGCCTCGATCTTCCAACTGCTGGAGGGGATTTTCGTCGGCCTGGGCTGCGGGCTGTTCCCGCGCGGCCAACTGCAATCGCCACTGATGCCGGCGTTGCAGCGTCGTCCGGTGGCCATCGGCGCCATGCCGCGTCATGCGGCGGTGGTGGTCGATATGGCGGAGCGCGCCACGCCGTTGGCGCAAAAATTCTTCGACGCCGCCAGCGAGTGGCTGCGTCGGCAAAATGAATAGAGACGTTTAAGTTTACCCGATGTTTCCGCAACGATTATGGCCCCGAGGGGCCATAATCATGTGGTGCCTAACGGTCGATGGAATAAGGTTAATTGCTGATGGTAATAGTCGGATCCCAATAGAAATAACCCAGTAATTTTTGATCGCCGCCGTTTGGCCGATAATAAAGGCCAAATTGGATGCAATAATTTTCCGTGCCGGTATTGCTGATGTCCGCCTGGATGAACCAATAGGTTTGGTTGGTGAAGGTGACGGGGAACACGGTATTTTGCGCCGGCATCATCGAGCTGCGGGTGTACATTTTGAAGGTCGGGTTGGAAAAGACCTGGGTACCGCTGCCGAACTGCGGCAGCCCGTAGATCAGCACACTGGCGTCGAAATTGGCGGATTCTGAGGTGCCGGTCCAGCGAATGACGTCGCCGACATTGGCTTTAAAGTTCAGGTCCGCCGTACCGGAACCGCCGATCACCTGTTCGGAGGTGACGACCATATAAGCGTATTGATGGCCGATACCTGTTGGGTTGCTGGAGTCCTGACTGGGGTTGTTATTCTCGAATGCTTCTATCAGGGCATCGGTATCGATGACGACAATCACGTTAACGATACTGTTGCTGGATTTAAGTTCTTGCTCAGACATGGGGTTACCTCACAATATTTTTTTGCTGTGATGGAAAATCAAAAAATAATGGGGTTGACGGCGAGCGTTTATTTTTAGTGAATATTTGAAATGGAAATCACAACGTCGCTATCGGCTTAATCATAGAAACTAAACAGCAAGCCCACCACTGCTGAAAAGTTAGAGGCGTTAATGTGTTTCTCTATTAATTAGCAGGGTTAAAACCTTGTTTTACTGCTTCTGCGATGAGAACGGTTACATAATTGAGCGAGGGCGCAATCTTTCTATTGCTTTGTTTGCAGACATAATTTTGACGAGTCGTTATTTTCGCGAACGGCAGGAAAAAACGAATCATAATTCTGATAAGTACTATTTTTTCGGATTTATACTTTATCAGTTCATCTTTTGCTGAAGTTTTTAGCCAAAATAGACCAAAGAGAGTTAACGGCGAAATTAGCCGTCAACTCAGTGATAGGTCATTGCGCCGGCTGTGCCGGCTCTGCATCGCCCAGCGTTTGGCGCAGGCGGTTTTCCCAGGCGTAGAGCGCGGCGGTGAGGATCACTTCCAGCGCCTGCGCCTGATTCAGGCCGCTGTTGAACAACGGCTGCACGCTCTGCGGGGTGAATTTCTCCGGAGCGCGCGTCAGCTCGGCGGCGGTGTGGATCACTGCACGTTTGACCGTATCGTCGGTATGCGCCAACCCCTGAGGCAGCCCGGCGAACAGCGCCTGCGTCAGTCCGTCATCCTGCAATTCATGCGCCACCGTAGCCGCGCAGTAGCGGCTGCCGTTGATGCGCGAGACCGCCAGCGTCGCCAGCGCTTTCAATCGGCCCGATAACCCGTATCCTTCGGCATTGATGCCGTTAAACACGCCGTTACGCTCGCGCAGCGCGGCGGCATCGTGCGCCAACAGCAAATAATAAGATTCGGCGCGCGCCTGCGGGTGGCTCTGATCCAGCACGTCAAGCTGTTCGGCGGCGGCGGCTTCCGTGTCGATTGTCGGCAGACGAGCAGTCCAGCTCAACTCGTCGGCACTGAAATCGACGCCATCGGCGTCTTCGACGTTCGGGAAGCCGGGCACCACCACCGCCGGGCGGCCGGCCAACGCCGCGACGCCCGCCACTACGCGCGCCTGATAGCTGACAAAACCGATCGTCTGAGAGAAGGTTACGATATCCGCCGGGCTCAGCCCGACGTCGCCGAGCTGTTGCAGCGCCCTGCGGCAAATCAGCGTGGGCTGGCTGGCAAGCTGGCGGGCATATTGGGTGATTTGAGCAAGACGGATATTGCTTTCCCGGGAGGCGTCCGGGCTGTGCAGCGGGGCGAGGCGGGCGGCGTAGTGGCTACAAAGCGATTGCACGCCCGTCACCTGAGCGACGGTCAACGCGGTGCTAAGGCGATCGTATGGTGACAATGTCACGTATCGTGACAGCGACACCTGGTCGGGAAACAGCGTGTGGTAACCGGCCAGCGAGGCGTTGAATACCCCGGCGCGGGCGCTGAGCGCTGCATTTAGCGCTTCGTCGGCGAAGGCGCCCAGCCCCAGCAGAAAACGATCGCGCAGGGTGGCCGCCTGCGGCTCCAGCGGCGCATCGCCCCGCACGCTGCTTTGGGTTTCGTGATACCACTGGGCATTATGTTGTCGACGGAGTCGTTCCATAGGGTCAATCCTTAATCATGAGCAACAGCCACCGGTGCGTGCGGCAGCGGCGGCTGGACAAAGAGTCAACATGCCCGCAGGCGGGGCGAAAGGCAGATTTAGCGCAGCTCATCGCAGCACAGCGCGTGGCCGTAAACAGAGAAACCGGCGGCCAGCGTGAGCAGAAACTGCGTGAGACGGCGATGGCGAAGGCTGTTCATCAGTGCGATATCCTGTCGTATGAGAGGCTCAACGTAGGGGATATCCTCACCGATCGCCCTGGCGAGATAAAATAATGTTACGGACTAATCAATAACTGAAAGGAATAAAATATAAGGATATATAACAAGAATGTAATTTGTATTTGCGTTTTCTGGCGTAGCGGCAGGCGCGTGCGGCAATAAAAAACCCGCCGCAGCGGGTTTATTGCAGGCCAGGACGGGCCTCAAAAACGGCCGCCGTCGCGCCGCCAGGCGTCGGCGGTCAGCGCCTCGCCGAAGTGGCTGGCGATAAGGCGCTTGGTCAATTCGTGCAGCGGCGCCGCCAACACCTCGGCGGTGCTGCCGCGTTCGACGATTTCTCCTTCGTGCATCACCAACACCTGGTCGCTGATATGCTTCATCATGCCGAGGTGCTGAGTGACGTAGATATAGGAAATACCGTGTTTTTCCTGCAGTTCCAGCATCAGGTTGATGATTTGCGAGCGCATCGACATGTCCAGCGAGGCCAGCGCCTCATCGGCGACGATCACCTTCGGCTGCAGGATCAGCGCACGCGCCAATGCGACGCGCTGTTTCTGCCCGGAAGCCAGCATGTGCGGATAGTAGTAGGCGTGATCCGGCAGCATGCCGACCTGGCGCAGCGTCTGGTTGATGCGCTGCTCGCGTTCGGCGGGTTCCAGACTGGTGTTCAGCCGCAGCGGCGCGTCCAGCAGCTGGCCGATGCGCTGGCGCGGGTTGAGCGAGGTGCTCGGATCCTGAAAAATCATGCGAATGCGCTGGCTACGGTAGCGATAATCGCCGAATTCCAGCGGATGATCGTCGATCAGCAGTTCGCCGGCGGTCGGTTCCACCATGCCTGAGAGCATCTTCGCCAACGTGGATTTGCCGGAGCCGTTCTCGCCGATCACCGCCAGCGTCTGGCCTTCGCGCAGGGTAAAGCTGACGGATTTCACCGCCTCGACGTGCTGACGGCGAAACAGCCCGGTGCGATAGCGGTAGGTTTTGCTCAGGTTGCGCACTTCCAACAGCGTTTCCATGTTATTGCTCCTCCATGTTCAGCGGGAAGTGGCAGGCGAAGAAGTGGTTTTTGACCGGGCGCAGGCGCGGCGTTTCGATACACTTCTTCTGCGCGTAAGGGCAGCGCGGCCCCAGACGGCAGCCGATCGGCAGGTGTTCCAGCGAAGGAATGGCGCCCGGCAGCGTGTTCAACCGGCTCTTGTGCGGCAGCGAGCGGCCGAAGTCCGGCATGGCGCGGATCAGCGCCTGGGTGTAAGGGTGGTGCGGCGCCGCCAGCAGCTCTTCGCACTGGGCGCTTTCCACCGTTTGCCCGCAGTACAGCACGTTCACCCGGTCGGCCCATTTACTCATCATCTGCAAATCATGGCTGATCAGCAGGATGGTGGTGTTGTTGTTCTGATTGAGGCGCGCCAACAGGCGGAAAATCTGCGCCTGGGTGGTCGGCTCCATGGCGTTAGTCGGCTCATCGGCGATCAGCAGGCGCGGCTGGTTGGCCAGCGCGATGGCGATCATAACTTTCTGACACTCGCCTTCGGTCAGCTCGTACGGGAAGCTGCCCATGATGTCGTCGTGATCCTTGATGCCGACGCGGTGCAGCAATTCGATGGCGCGGCGTTTGCGCCAGTTGAAGCGCTGCCACCAGTGGCCTTTATAAGTCCAGCCCGGGATCGCCTGCGCCAGCTGGCGGCCGATGCTCTCGGAAGGATCGAGACAGGACTGCGGCTCCTGGAAAATCATCGAGACGTTGTGGCCCACCAGCCTGCGCCGCTCGCGCGGGCTCAGCTGCAGCAGATCGATGTCGTCGAAGCGGAAACGGTCGGCGGTGACGCGCCAGTTGTCTTTGGTTACGCCGCAGATGGCCTTGGCGATCAGGCTCTTGCCGGAGCCCGATTCACCCACCAGGCCGCGCACCTCGCCCTCGGTCAGCGTCATGCTGACGCGATCGACCGCCTTGACCGGCCCTTCGGCGGTCATAAATTCAATCGTCAGATTGCGGATATCGAGTAACGGCATTATTCCACCCCGGCATTGATTGCGCGGCGCATACCGTCGCCTAACAGGTTAACCAGCAGCACGCTGACGAGGATGGCCGCGCCGGGCAGCATCACCGTCCAGGGGGCGACGTACACCAGCTCGAGCGAATCGCCGAGCATCGCTCCCCATTCCGGCGAAGGCAGCTGCGCGCCGAGATCGAGGAAGCCGAGCGCGGCGATGTCCAAAATGGCCATCGACAGCGCGCGGGTGAATTCGGTCACCAGCACCGCGGCGATGTTCGGCATGACGGCGTACCACAGGATCTGCAGCGTGGAAGCGCCGTCGAGCCGCGCCGCCACCACGTACTCTTTCTCCAGCTCGTCGTGCACCGCGCTGTAGATGGTGCGCACCATGCGCGGCAGCAAGGCGAGCCACACCGCCAGCATGGCGTGTTCAAGTTTGGGGCCGATAAACGCCACCACCACGATCGCCAGCAGCAGCGAGGGAATGGACAGCAGGGTATCAAGAATGTGGTTGAGCACCGCCGAGCGCAGCCCGTGAGTGACGCCGGCGAACACGCCGAGGATCACTCCGCAGAACGCCGCGGCCAGCGTCACCGCCAGCGCCGAGCCGAAGGTGGCGGCAGTGCCGGTCAACAGGCGGCTGAGGATGTCGCGCCCGAGATCGTCGGTGCCGAGAAAGAACGACACGTTGCCGTAGCGCGACCAGGAAGGCGGCAGCAGCTGATAGCCGAGGAATTGCTGATCCAGCGCGTAGGGCGCCAGCAGGCTACCGAACAGCGACAGCAGCAGCAGGGCGATCACCCCGTAAAAACCGATCATCGCCAGCGCGTCGCCGTAGAAAATCCGCCAGGTGTAGCGCAGCGGGCTCGGCATTTTTTTCTCGCGGTATACGTTATCGAAGGGCATACCATTCCTTATGTTTCAGCGGGTTGGTTGCCGCACCCAGAATATCGGCCAGGACGTTAATGGTGATCACCAGCGTGCCGACCACCATGACACCGGCGGAGATCGCCGCATAGTCCTGCTGGCGAATGGCGTTGATCAGCCAGCGGCCGAGGCCCGGCCAGCTGAACACCACTTCGGTGATCATCGCCAGCGTGAGCATGGTGGAGAACTGCAGCCCCAGCTTGGGCACGATCGGCGGCAGCGCGTTGTGCAACACGTGGCGGCGAATGATGGTGAAGCGCGACAGGCCGCGGGTGGCGGCGGCCTTGATGTAGTTTTGGCTCAGCACGTCGTCGGTGCTGATGCGCATCAGGCGCACCACTTCGGTGGTGGGCGCCACCGCCAGCGCGGCGATCGGCAGGATCATGTGGCGCAGGGCGCTGCCGATCATCTCGGCGCGGTACGGCGAGTCCGACAGCCAGGCGTCGATCAGCGCGAAACCGGTGATCGGCTTCACCTGATAAAGCAGGTCGAAACGGCCGGATACCGGCAGCCAGCCCAGATGCAGCGAGAAGAACAGCATCAGCAGCAGCGCCAGCCAGAACACCGGCATCGAAAAGCCCAGCAGCGCGAAGGTGCTGATGGCGGTGTCCTGCCACTTGCCGCGCAGCACGCCGGCGATGATGCCCAGCGGAATGCCGATAAACAGCGCCAGGGCGAAGGCCAACAGGCATAGCTCCATGGTAGCCGGGAACACTTCGCGCAGCTGTTCGCTGATCGCCTGGCCGTTGATGCTGGAAACGCCGAAGTCCCAGTGCAGCAGGCTGACGAAGTAGAACTGATAGGCGTCCAACAGGGCGGCGCCGTTCAGCGGCGCGCGCGGCGTGAAATAGCTCAGGCTGAAGCTGACCAGCGTCAGGAAGAACAGCGTGATCAGCAGCAGCAGAATGCGGCGCAGGGTAAAGATAATCACTTGTTCACCTCCGGCGCGGATTCACGGTACACCCCGGCGAACGAGGCGTTGCCGAACGGGCTCAGCACCAATCCCTTGATGTCGTAGCGGTAGGCCTGCAGACGCAAAGAAGAGGCCAGCGGCAGCACCGGCAGTTGCTGCTCGAGGATTTTCTGCGCCTTGCGGTAGTTGTCGATGCGCTGAGACAGCTGCTGCGACAGCAGCGCGTTCTGCAACACCTCGTCGAAGCCCGGGTCACACCAGTGAGCATAGTTGGTTTGCGAACGGATTGCCGCGCAGCTCAGCAACGGCCGGAAGAAGCTGTCCGGGTCGTTGCTGTCGGTGGCCCAGCCGGTCAGGGTCAGATCGTGGTTCATCTCCATCAGGCGCGCTTCCTGGAAGCGGCCTTCCACCGGCACAATGGTGACGTTGATGCCCACCTGGCCGAGATCGGCCTGGATCAGCTCGGCGGTCTTCAGCGGGCTCGGGTTGTAAGACTGCGAGGCGGTCGGCACCCACAGCTTTAGGTTCAGCTGGCCGACGCCGGCCTGCCGCAGCATTTCGCGCGATTTGGCCGGATCGTACTCGGTGACGTGCGCGTCGTTGTCGTAGGCCCAGGAGGCGCGCGGCAGGATCGAGGCGGCGGTTTCCGCAGTGCCGTAATAGATCGATTGCATCAACCGCTGGTTGTTGATCGCCAGCGAGATCGCCTGGCGCACGTTGAGGTTGTCGAGCGGCGGCTTGCGGGTGTTGAACGCCAGATAGGCGATGTTCATCCCCGGGCGCAGCGTCAGGCGCAGGCGCGGATCGTCGCGCAGGATAGACAGCTGGCTCGCCGCCGGATAGGCCAGCACGTCGCACTCGCCGGTCAGCAGTTTGGAGAGGCGGCCGGTGCCGCCGGCGCCCAGATCGATCACCACCTGCGGCATGCGCGGCAGGCCTTTCCAGTAGGCGGCGTTGCGCGCCAGGCGAATATATTGCCCCGAGCGGTATTCGTTGAGCAGGAACGGGCCGCTGCCGACCGGCTCTCGGTCGATCAGCTCCTGATGGCCTTCGCGCGTCAGCGTGTCGGCGTATTCGGCGGACAGCACCGGCGCGTAGTGGGTCGCCAGGTGCCACAGGAACGAGGCGTCCGGCGACTGCAGGCGGATCTCCACCGTGTAGTCGTCGAGCTTTCTCACGCTCTGCACCGAATCGCCGAACTGCAGGCTGTCGAAATAGGGGTATTCGCCGCCGTTGACGTCGTGATAAGGGTGTTTTTGGTCAAATACGCGCGCGAAGCTGAACACTACGTCGTCGGCGTTCATCTTGCGGGTGGGGGTGAACCAGGCGGTGGTCTGGAACGGCACGTCCTTGCGCAGATGGAAGCGGTAGGTGGCGCCGTTGTCCAGCACTTCCCAGCTTTGCGCCAGCTCGGGGATCAGCCGGTAGGTGTAGGGATCGACATCCAGCAGGCGATCGTACAGCTGGGCGGCCAGGGTATCCACCGTCAGGCCGCTGCTGGCCATTTGCGGGTTGAAGGTATTCAGTATGCCGCTGACGCAATAGACAAAGCCGCTCTGGCGAATGTCCGGCAGCGGCGCCGCGGCGGGCGCGGGCGGTGTTGTTGTGGCCAGGGCGGAGCCGGTAAAGCACAACGACACTATCCAAAGGGGTAAACCACGCATAGAGGCTCATGGGTTAATCAGCAATAGCGTTAGTGTATCGCACTCTGACCGGCAGCCCAATCCATTGAGCAAAATCACTGAGTTTTCTGCGACTTGATTAATCAGGTCGTTCGCGATCGTGAAAAAAATCTTATTTGATATGTTATAACATTACAAAATCATGATACCGTTCCCCGGCAAAGTCACAATAACGCAAGGGGATGTATGAACGAAGTTGCACTTCCACCACGCCGTTCGCTGCCGGACGCTCAGGCATGGCGCGGCGAAATGAGTGATGTCGGGCTCGATTGGGTCGGGATGCAAGGGATCGCGCTGCCGCTGGAGCTGGCCGGCAAGCCACTGATGGCCAAGGTCGACGCCGGCATCAACCTGCGTGCCGAAGCGGCGGGCGAACGCGGCATTCACATGTCGCGGCTGTATCTGGCGCTGGACGAATTGACGCAGGGCGAGCTGACGCCGCAGCGCCTCGGCCGAACGCTGCAGGCCTTTCTGGATTCGCAGCCGGAACACAGCGATCGCGCCAGCCTGACGCTCAGCGGCGAGTTGCTGCTGTCGCGCCCGGCGTTGCTGTCGCCGCAGCGCGGCTGGAAGGCTTACCCGCTGCGCATCGAGGCCACCCTGACGGACAGGTTGACGCTGGCGCTGACCGTCGGCGTGCCTTACTCCTCGACCTGCCCGAGTTCGGCGGCGCTCAGCCGTCAGTTGGCGCAGCAACAGTTTCAGTTTGATTTTGAACAGGCGGCGGAGCGGATCAGCCAACGGCAGGTGAGCGAGTGGCTGTTGGAGCAGGGAATGCCGGCCACCCCTCACAGCCAGCGCAGTTGGGCCTGGGTCACCGTGACGCCCGAGAATGAACGGGCGTTCGAACCGGTGAAATTGATCGACCGCATCGAACACGCGCTGGGCACGCCGGTACAAACGCTGGTGAAACGCCGCGACGAGCAGGCCTTCGCGCTGGCCAACGGGCAGAACTTGATGTTTTGCGAAGATGCGGCGCGGCGTCTGTATCGCATGCTGCGCAGCCAGTGCGATTACCGCGCCTTCTCGCTGCGCGTCGAGCATCAGGAGAGCCTGCATGCCCACAATGCGGTGGCGGAGCTGAGCTGGCGGGGAGAAAATCATGCTGCGTAAAAATCCCAGCGGCCACCTGCCGCAGGTCTCGCCGCTGGCCTACATCGATCCCACCGCCATTATCTGCGGCCGGGTGATCGTCGAAGATTTCGTCTACGTCGGCCCGTATGCGGTGATCCGCGCCGACGAGTTGAACGCCGCCGGCGACATGGAACCGATCGTCATCGGCTCGCACTCCAATATTCAGGACGGCGTGGTGATCCACTCCAAGAGCGGGGCGGCGGTCATCATTGGCCGTTACAGCTCGATCGCCCACCGCGCCATTGTCCACGGCCCGTGTCGCATCGACGATCGGGTGTTTATCGGTTTCAACAGCGTGCTGTTCAACTGCCACATCCAGTCCGGCTGCGTGGTGCGTTACAACGCGGTGGTGGACGGCGTGACGCTGCCGGAAAACCGCTATATCCCCTCGACCGAGCGCGTAGGGCCGGACAGCGACCTGTCGCGCTATCGCCAGGTCGATCGCGGCGCGCTGCAGTTTTCGGAAGAAGTGGCCGCCACCAACGTCGAGCTGGTGCGCGGCTATCAGGCATTACGCAATGAATTTTAATGAGGCTCCCATGAAACAACTTCCCGTGACCGTGCTTTCCGGCTTTCTCGGCGCCGGCAAGACTACGGTGCTGAACCACATCCTGAACAACCGGCAGGGCATGCGCGTGGCGGTGATCGTCAACGACATGAGCGAAGTGAACATCGACGCCGCGCTGGTGGAAAATGCGGTGCATCTCGATCGCCAGGAAGAGAAGCTGGTAGAGATGAGCAACGGCTGCATTTGCTGCACGCTGCGCGAAGACCTGCTGGTATCGGTGCGCGAGCTGGCGCAGGACGGGCGCTTCGATTATCTGTTGATCGAATCGAGCGGCATCTCCGAGCCGCTGCCGGTGGCGGAAACCTTTACCTTCGAGGATGAACAAGGGGAAAGCCTGTCGCAGTTCGCCCGGCTGGATACTCTGGTGACGGTGGTCGACGGGGTGAATTTCATCCAGCAGTACCAGCAGGCGCAAAGCCTGCAGGAGGCCGGCCAAAGCCTGGGCGAGGACGATCTGCGCAGCGTGGCGGATCTGTTGATTGAGCAAATTGAATTTTGCGACGTGATGCTGGTCAGCAAGACCGATCTGTTGACGCCAGCCCAGCAGGGCGAAGTGATGGCGCTGTTGGCCAGCCTGAACCCCGATGCCCGCATTGTGCCGATCGCGCTGGGTAAGCTGCCGCTGGAGGCGGTGCTGAATACCGGCAGCTTCAGCTTTGAAAAGGCGCAGCAGGCGCCCGGCTGGCTGAAAGAGCTGCGCGGCGAACACGTACCGGAAACGGAAAACTACGGCATCAGCAGCTTCGTCTATCAGGCGCGGCGGCCGTTTGCGCCTGACAAGTTTTACCGCGTGATCAACGGCGACTGGGGCGGCGGCAAGCTGCTGCGCTCGAAAGGCTTTTTCTGGCTGGCGACGCGGCCGCGGCAGGCCGGGCAGTGGAGCCAGGCAGGGGGCATCGCCCACTACGGCCTGGCGGGCACCTTTTGGCGCGCCATCCCGCAAAAGAACTGGCCGCAGGATCCCGAAGCGCGGGCGCACATTCAGGAAAAATGGGTGGAGCCGTTCGGCGACATGCGCCAGGAGCTGGTGTTTATCGGCCAGCATCTGCAGCAGGCGACGATCGTGCGTTTGCTGGACGAATGCCTGCTGAGCGACGATGAAATGGCCGCCGGCGTGGACTACTGGCTGGACATGGCTGACCCGTTCCCTGAGTGGTAATTGCGCAATCTTCGTGTGGAAATGAGAAAAATTCTCAACAAAGTGCTTTACAGACGATACTGATAACTATTATCATCGCCTGGCAGTTCACGGAAGGCCACAGTTTGCGGCTCTGATGTGGAAGGCACGACATTGCTCACATTGCTTCCAGTGTTTTTTAAGCCAGCTCGGGTGCTGGCTTTTTTTTTGCCTGTTATTCCTCGTCCGCTTCGCCGTTTTGCAGCAGCGCATGTTTTTTCAGCATGCCGCGCAGCTGATGATAGGTGAGCCCCAGCAGCTGCGCCGCCTTGCGCTGATTGAAACGCCCCTGCTGCAGAGCCGCTTCGATCAATACCTTCTCCTGCTCCAGCTGCCAGTTTTTCAAATCCAGCGGCAGCGCCGGTAACGCGCCGACGCCTTCAGGAACGGGCGCGACCGGCGCCGCCTCACGCGGCGCAAACGGGTTGATGATGATTTCGTCAAGCGGGCTGTCGCTGTCGCCGTGACGATAGACCGAACGCTCGACCACGTTTTTCAGTTCACGCACGTTGCCCGGCCAGCCATATTCGAGCAACGTTTGCCTGGCGCGTTCGGTAAAGCCGGGAAACAGCGGCAGCGCCAGTTCGCGGCACATTTGAATGGCGAAATGCTCGGCCAGCAGCATGATATCGGGCCGCCGTTGGCGCAGCGGCGGCAGCTGCACCACGTCGAACGCCAGCCGATCCAGCAGATCGGCGCGGAATTTGCCCGCCGCGGCCAGCGCCGGCAGATCGTCGTTGGTGGCGCACACCAGGCGCACATCCACCCGCAGCGGCTGGCTGCCGCCCACGCGCTCCAGCTGGCCGTATTCGATCACCCGCAGCAGCTTCTCCTGCACCAGCATCGGCGCGGTCGCCAGCTCATCGAGAAACAGCGTGCCGCCGTCGGCGCGCTCGAAGCGCCCCAGATGGCGCTTTTGGGCGCCGGTAAAGGCGCCGGCCTCGTGGCCGAACAGTTCGGAATCCAGCAGGTTTTCATTCAGCGCCGCGCAGTTGAGCGAGATGAACGGCCCTTGCCAGCGGTTGGAAAGGTAGTGCAGGCGGTGGGCGATCAGCTCCTTGCCGGTACCGCGCTCGCCGATCACCAGCACCGGTTTGTTCAACTTTGCCACCTGGGAGACTTGCTCCAATACGTCGACAAAGGCGTTTGCCTCGCCCAACAAATTCTCTGGCTGCTCGTTCATGATGAAATTCGCCAATGTTTGGTGAAAATAATCACTCTACAGCAAGCACGCAGAGAGTCAAAAAATAATATCCATTATTTATCAATGATATAAAAGTTGGCACGGGTTTTGATTATATCTTCAGGCAAGCTGTACGACTTAACGCGGCGCTTCAGACGCCATCAGAACCAAGAGGAAGTGAATTATGGGTATTTTTTCTCGTTTTGCCGACATCGTGAACGCCAACATCAACACCCTGCTGGACAAGGCGGAAGATCCGCAGAAGCTGGTGCGGTTGATGATCCAAGAGATGGAAGACACGCTGGTTGAAGTTCGCTCTACGTCGGCGCGTGCGCTGGCGGAGAAAAAGCAGCTGCTGCGTCGCATCGAGCAGGGCGAAAGCCAGGTAGGCGACTGGCAGGAAAAAGCCGAACTGGCGCTGCGCAAAGATAAAGAAGATTTGGCCCGTGCGGCGCTGATCGAAAAACAAAAGGTGGCCGATCTGATCGCCACGCTGACGCAAGAAGTGGCGACCGTAGAAGAAACGCTGGCGCGCATGAAGAGCGAAATCGGCGAGCTGGAAAACAAGCTGACCGAAACCCGTGCGCGGCAGCAGGCGTTGGCGCTGCGTCATCAGGCCGCGTCTTCCTCCCGTGACGTGCGCCGCCAGCTCGACAGCGGCAAGCTGGATGAAGCGATGGCGCGTTTCGAACAGTTCGAGCGCCGCATCGACCACATGGAAGCCGAGGCGGAAAGCATCAGCATCGGTAAAAAGAAGTCGCTGGACCAAGAGTTTGCCGAGCTGAAAGCCGACGACGCCATCAGTGAGCAACTGGCGGCGCTGAAAGCCAAGATGAACCGCTCAGAGTAAGGCGAACCGCGGCCACACGTCGGAGGTGGCCGCCTATCCAGGACCCGATAAGAAGGAATAACAATGAGTGCTTTATTACTTGCCATTCCGCTGACAATTTTCGTGCTGTTTGTCGCGCCGATTTGGCTTTGGCTGCATTACAGCAATCGGCAACAGACCGGCATCCAGCTGAGTCAGCAAGAAATGCAGCGCCTGGCGCAGCTGGCGGAAGACGCCAAACGCATGCGTGAACGCATTCAGGCGCTGGAAGAGATCCTTGATGCGGAACACCCGAACTGGAGACAGTCCTGATGAGCATGACGCTGGGCAGTAAAAAGCTTTATCGCGTTCCCGAAGAAGGCATGGTGAAAGGCGTCTGCGCCGGTTTGGCCCACTATTTCGACGTGCCGGTGCGCCTGATCCGCGTGATGGTGGTGCTGTCGCTGTTCTTCGGGCTGTTTTTCTTCACGCTGGTGGCCTATATCGCGCTGGTGTTCGTGTTGGACGAAGCGCCGGCCAGCCGTTTCGAAGGCGAGCATCAGAAGACGCCGCGCCAGCTGCTCGATCAGCTGGAATATGAGTTGGGCAGCGGCGAGCAGCAGCTGCGTCAGGTCGAGCGCTACGTAACGTCCGATACCTTCGGCGTACAGAGCCGTTTCCGCAAACTGTAACCCTTCTTGCGATGCCCGGCCTGCGCAGGCCGGGCATCTTCGCCGCCGTTATCCCGTTGAATGTAAAATTAATCGTCTTGTGCCGGAGGGCATTGTCATGAATAAAATCGATGTTGCGAACACCGCCAGAACGGGTGGATTTAAACGAGGAGCGGCGGCAATGTTGAAGACATTGGCTAAAGTCATCATCATAGCGTTATTGAACTATGGCCCGGCGGGCGCCGCCGGCTGGCTGTTGAAGACCGTCGGCCGCAAACCGGTGCGCTTCGTGCTGGCGCTGGTGCTGGAACCGCTGTTCCGTAAAGGCCTGAACAAGGCATTCGGGCGTTACGTCAAGGAGAGCAATGAAACGACTGCAAAATGAGTTAACCTCGCTGGTCAACCGCGGAATGGATCGCCATCTGCGCCTGGCGGTGACCGGCCTGAGCCGCAGCGGCAAAACCGCCTTTATCACCGCCTTCGTCAACCAACTGCTGCATGTGCACAGCGGCGCGCGCATGCCGCTGTTTTCACCGGCGCGCGAAGAGCGCCTGCTGGGCGTCAAACGCATCCCGCAGCGCGATCTCGGCATCCAGCGTTTCACCTATGACGAAGGGCTGGCGCAGCTTTACGGCACGCCGCCGGCCTGGCCGACGCCGACGCGCGGCGTCAGCGAAATCCGTTTGGCGCTGCGCTACCGCTCCAACGACTCGCTGCTGCGCCACTTTAAAGACACCTCCACGCTGTACCTGGAGATCGTCGATTATCCCGGAGAATGGTTGCTGGATCTGCCGATGCTCGAGCAGGACTACCTGGCCTGGTCGCGCCAGATGGCCGGGCTGCTGCAGGGCGAACGCGCAGAATGGGCCAAGCCTTGGCTTGAGCTGTGCAAGGCCTGCGATCCGCTGGCCCCGGCCGACGAAAACCGCCTGGCGGCGATCGCCCAGGCCTACACCGATTATCTGCTGCGCTGCAAAAGCGAAGGGCTGCACTTCATTCAGCCGGGGCGTTTCGTGCTGCCGGGCGACATGGCCGGCGCGCCGGCGCTGCAGTTTTTCCCGTGGCCCGACGTGGCCGCGTTCGGCGAATCGAAGCTGGCGCAGGCCGACAAACACACCAACATCGGCATGTTGCGCGCTCGCTTCAACTACTACTGCCAGTCGATCGTCAAAAACTTCTACAAAGAACATTTCGTCCGTTTCGATCGGCAAATCGTGCTGGTCGACTGCCTGCAGCCGCTCAACAGCGGCCCACAGGCGTTCAACGACATGCGTCTGGCGCTGACCCAACTGATGCAGAGCTTCCATTACGGCAAGCGCACGCTGTTTCGCCGCTTGTTCTCGCCGACCATCGACAAACTGATGTTTGCCGCCACCAAGGCGGATCATATCACCGCCGATCAGCACGCCAATCTGGTGTCGTTGCTGCAACAGCTGGTGCAGGAGGCGTGGCAGAATGCGGCGTTCGAGGGCATCAGCATGGATTGCGTCGGCCTGGCCTCGGTGCAGGCGACCGAGAGCGGCATCGTCGATCATCAGGGGCAACGCATTCCAGCGCTGAAGGGCAACCGCCTGAGCGACGGCGCGCCGCTGACGGTGTTCCCCGGCGAAGTGCCCGCGCGCCTGCCGGGGCCGGCGTTCTGGCAGAGCCAGGGGTTCCACTTCGATGAATTTCGTCCACGCGCCATGAGCGTGGACAGTCCGTTGCCGCACATCCGTCTGGATGCGGTGATGGAGTTTTTATTGGGAGACAAATTGCGATGAGCGAGCCGATCAAACCGCGTATCGATTTTGACGAGCCGCTGCAGCCGCCGCAGGAGCCGGCGTTGCGCGCCGGCGTCGCGTTCGATGCCGAACAGGCGGAAAGCTTTTTCCCGGCTGCGCCGGAGCTGCAGCAGGAAGAGGAAGAAGGGCGCGCCGAAGGCATCATTAACGCCGCGCTGAAACCGAAACGCAGCCTGTGGCGCAAAATGGTCACCGCCGGCCTGGCGCTGTTCGGCGTCAGCGTGGTGGCACAGGGCGTGCAGTGGGTGCATACCGCCTGGGTGCAGCAGGACTGGATCGCCATGGGCGGCGGCGTGGCCGGCGGCCTGATCGTGTTCGCCAGCGTCGGTTCGGTGGTCACCGAGTGGCGGCGTTTGTATCGGCTGCGCCAGCGCGCGGAAGAGCGCGACGTGGCGCGCGAGCTGTTGCACAGTCACGGGCTGGGCCAGGGGCGCGAATTCTGCGAGAAGCTGGCGCGTCAGGCCGGGCTGGATCAGGGGCATCCGGCGCTGCAGCGCTGGCAGGCCTCGCTGCATGAAACGCAAAACGATCGTGAAGTGGTGGAGCTGTACGCCAAACTGGTGCAGCCGGTGCTCGACAACCAGGCGCGGCGCGAAATCAGCCGCTCCGCCGCCGAATCGACGCTGATGATCGCCGTCAGCCCGTTGGCGCTGGTGGATATGGCGTTTATCGCCTGGCGCAACATCCGTTTGATCAACCGCATCGCCGCGCTGTACGGCATCGAGCTGGGCTACTTCAGCCGCATTCGTCTGTTCCGGCTGGTGCTGTTGAACATCGCCTTCGCCGGCGCTTCCGAGCTGGTGCGCGAAGTGGGCATGGACTGGATGTCGCAGGATCTGGCAGCGCGGCTGTCGGCGCGCGCGGCGCAGGGCATCGGCGCCGGCTTGCTGACCGCGCGGCTGGGCATCAAGGCGATGGAACTGTGCCGCCCGCTGCCGTGGCTGGAAGGGGAAAAGCCGAAGCTTGGCGATTTCCGCAGCCAGCTGATCGGCCAGTTGAAAGACACGCTGAAAAAGAGCGACGGCAAGGCCAAATAATCCCGCACGGCGCTCTGAGGAGCGCCGCTTTCTCAACGGCGCCGACGCCGGACGTAATCGAGACTTGACGACAGTCGATCCCCCTGCGAGTGCGTGATAAATCTCTGCAAAATTAATTCTGGTTGTGATAACTCTCTGTTTGTAGTCTAAAATGACGCCGATGCTGTTATTAGCTTGCGTTTAAAATCAGCAACCACGGCAATAAATCAGAGTTCTGTCAACTTTTGCTGACAGATCGCTTCTACCGCCCGGTGCGAGGGAGTATCATCATCGTCAACGATCCCCGCACCTGCAGAGATAAGGCCAACACTGATGCGTTTGGAAGTATTTTGCGAAGACCGCCTCGGTCTCACTCGAGAATTACTCGATCTTTTGGTATCGCGCAGCATTGACTTACGTGGCATCGAGATCGATCCCATCGGCCGCATTTACCTCAATTTCTCCCAGCTGGAGTTCGATACTTTCCGCGCGCTGATGGCGGAGATCCGCCGCATCGCCGGCGTGACCGACGTGCGCACCGTCAGCTTTATGCCTTCCGAACGCGAGCACCGCGCGCTGCGCGCGCTGCTGGAATCGATGCCGGAACCGGTGTTCTCGATCGACATGAAGGGCAAGGTCGAGCTGGCCAACCCGGCGGCGCAGGCGCTGTTCAGCCTGAACGAAGACAAGATCCGCAACCAGACCGCCGGGGCGCTGATCGGCGGCTATAACTTCAGCCGCTGGCTGGAGAGCGAGCATACGGCGCCGCACTCCGAGCGGGTGGTGATCCGCAGCCAGGACTTCCTGATGGACATCACGCCCATCTATCTGGAAGACGAACAGCAGCAGCCGGCCGCGGTCGGCGCGGTGGTGATGCTGAAGTCCACCGCGCGCATGGGCCGCCAGCTGCAAAATCTGTCGGTGAACGACGATACCGAATTCGACCACATCGTCGCGGTAAGCGCCAAGATGCGTCACGTGCTGGAGCAGGCGCGCAAGTTGGCGATGCTCGATGCGCCGCTGCTGATCGTCGGCGATACCGGCACCGGCAAGGATATTCTGGCCCGCGCCTGCCATTTGCGCAGCCCGCGCGGCAAACAGCCGTTCCTGGCGCTGAACTGCGCCGCACTGCCGGATGACGTGGTGGAGAGCGAGCTGTTCGGCCATGCGCCGGGCGCTTATCCCAACGCGCTGGAAGGCAAGAAGGGCTTCTTCGAGCAGGCCAACGGCGGCTCGGTGCTGCTGGATGAGATCGGCGAAATGTCGCCGCGTATGCAGACCAAACTGCTGCGTTTCCTCAACGACGGCACCTTCCGCCGGGTCGGCGAAGAGCATGAGGTGCACGTCGACGTGCGCGTGATCTGCGCCACCCAGAAAAACCTCACCGAGCTGGTGCAGCGCGGCGAATTCCGCGAAGATCTCTATTATCGCCTCAACGTGCTGACCATCACCATCCCGCCGCTGCGCGAACGTCCGCAGGACATCATGCCGCTGACCGAGCTGTTCGTGGCGCGCTTCGCCGATGAGCAGGGCGTGGCGCGGCCCAAGCTGGCGAGCGATTTGGGCGGTTTCCTCAGCAAGTACGGCTGGCCGGGCAACGTGCGCCAGTTGAAAAACGCCATCTACCGCGCGCTGACGCAAACCGAAGGCTACGAACTGCGGCCGCAGGATATCGTGTTGCCGGAGTTCGAGGTGGAGATGTCGCTGGGCGACGAGGTGCTGGACGGCTCGCTGGACGACATCAGCAAGCGTTTCGAGCGCTCGGTGCTGACGCGTCTGTATCGCACCTATCCCAGCACCCGCAAGCTGGCGAAGCGCCTGGGCGTTTCCCATACCGCCATCGCCAACAAGCTGCGCGAGTATGGCCTGAGCAGCCGCAAAGGCGGCGCCGAGGGCGAAGAATAAGAAAGGCGCCTTGCGGCGCCTTTAATGGGTATCCAAAGCCGGCGTTCGCCGGCTTTATTATTTCAGCGCAGCCAGCGCCGCGTCGTAGTCCGGCTCGGTGGTGATTTCGTTCACCAGCTCGCTGTACAGCACGTTGTCCTGGCCATCCAGCACCACGACCGCACGCGCGGTCAGGCCCGCCAACGGGCCTTCGGCGATTTCGACGCCGTACACCTGCTTGAACTCGGCGCCGCGCAGGGTGGACAGGGTGACCACGTTGCTCAGGCCTTCCGCGCCGCAGAAGCGAGACTGCGCGAACGGCAGATCGGCGGAGATGCACAGCACCACGGTGTTATCCAGGCCGCTGGCCAGCTGGTTGAATTTACGCACCGACGTCGCGCAGACGCCGGTATCGATGCTTGGGAAGATGTTCAGGACTTTGCGTTTACCCGCGAAGCTGCTCAGCGCTACGTCTGACAGGTCTTTGGCAACCAGTGAGAAGGCCTTGGCCTGTTCGCCCTGCTGTGGCAGTTTGCCCGCTACGCTGACCGGATTGCCTTGAAAATGTACTGTCTGAGTCATTGCTAGATTCCTTTTACAGGTGTTTATACAAAGGGTATGAACCTGATGAAACGGCGCACCGGCAACGGCATTTAACATCAGGTTCACACCCTGGCGCCAGTTTATGACAACCGGGGCGGATTGGATATCAAAGTTTGCTAAATAGTTGTATATATTAGGCTGTTCTATAAAACATCACCGGCGCATCAGCCTGGCTGAATGCGCAGTTTTCGCTCAGGAGCCGTTATGAGAGACATGCGTTTTTACCCGGAAGCCTGGCCGCTGCATACCGCCTTCGTGATTGCGCGCGGCAGCCGCACCGAAGCCCGGGTGGTGGTGGTCGAAATCGAACAGCAGGGCGTGCGCGGCACCGGTGAATGCACGCCGTACCCGCGTTACGGCGAGAGCGAGGAATCGGTGATGGCGCAGCTGGCAGAGATGGCGCCGGCGATCGCACAAGGCATAACCCGCGAGCAGCTGCTGGCGCAGATGCCGGCGGGCGCCGCCCGCAACGCGCTGGATTCGGCATTGTGGGATCTGGAGTGCCGCCTGCACGGGCAGAGCCTGTGGCAGCGCAGCGGCGTGGCGGCTCCGGCGCATATCCGTATGGCGCAGACCGTCAGCATCGGCACGCCGGAAGCGATGGCCTTCGCCGCGCGCGAACTGGAGCGGCAGGGTGCCACGCTGCTGAAGATCAAACTCGACGATCACTATATCAGCGAACGACTGGTGGCGATCCGCGCCGCGGTGCCGCAGGCGACGCTGATCGTCGACGCCAATGAGTCCTGGCAGGCGGAAGGGCTGGCGGCGCGCTGCCAGCTGCTGGCCGATCTCGGCGTGGCGATGCTGGAGCAGCCGCTGCCGGCCGGTGACGACGCCGCGCTGGAGCACTTTATTCATCCGCTGCCGATCTGCGCCGATGAAAGCTGCCACACCCGCGCCGATCTGCCGCGGCTGGCGCAGCGCTATCAGATGGTCAACATCAAACTGGACAAAACCGGCGGCTTGACCGAGGCGTTGGCGCTGGCGCAGGCCGCGCGCGAACAAGGGTTCGACATCATGCTCGGCTGCATGTTGTGCACGTCGCGGGCGATATCCGCCGCCTTGCCGCTGGCGCCGGCGGCGCGCTTCGTCGATCTGGACGGCCCGACCTGGCTGGCGCGGGACGTCGAACCGGGTCTGGCGTTCGAATGCGGGGCGATCGTCGATATCGCCCCGTAAGGATTAATTCGGGTAGGTCAGCAGCTCGGTCATCGCGTCGATGTAGCGCTCGCTGGCGGCATCGGCGGAGATCGGCGGGAATTCGGCGGTGATGCACGGCAGCGACAGATCCGCGCACCAGCTGCCGAACGAACCGGGCGTTTCATAACCGACGCTGGTCACCAGCGGCAGTTCGAACTTGTGCGCCAGCCAAACGCCGAGCCGCGAGCTGGCGGGATCTTCGATGCAGGCCAGCGGCTCATGGAACGACACCACCCAGTGGGGCTTCAGGCGATGGATCAGGTGACACAGCGCCTGGGTTTCCGGTTCGGAACCGGGGCGCCCGCCGGTGGAGAGCTTGACGTCGCGCACCGGCGCCGCGCTGTTCCAGCGGTAGACGGTGTCGCCGGAACGCCAGTTGGCGGCCGGGAAGTTGCGGTTCAGATCGACGCCGTTGGCATTGGCGCGCAACCCCAACTGGCAGCCATCGGGGTTGACCGCCAGCACCACGTGGTGCCGCAGCCGCTCGGGGGCGATGCTGCGCAGCGCGCAGGACAGGGTCACGATGGCGGCGCTCTCATCGCCGTGGGTGCCGGCGATGATCAGCCCGGTCTGCGAGCCGCTGCTCGCCGCCGGGAAATAGAGCAGCGGCGCACCCAGCAGCGAGCTGCCGTAGTTCTCTCCTGCGATGGCCAACTGGCCACGTTCACTGCGTGGTCGATGTTCGGTCATGGTGTTGTCCCTGGATTAAAGGTCGAGAGTCATTGTCATTTTATTCAGTGTATTACGCTTTGAGACATCTTTCCCATCGCAATTGTGCGGCGTTTGCGCGATCTGTGACGCGGCGGCGGCGAAAACGCCAATTAAACCGCACCTGGCCTGACGCTGTTGTTATACTAACGGCAGTGCTAAGCCAATCACCCGCAAGAGGATTTAACATGCCAGTAGCCAGAATCATCGCCAGCTATAGCGAAAATGAAAATGACACCATCACGCTGCTGTGCGGCGTGGACGCTGAAAACCAGATCCGCCAGGGGGAGTGGTTCGGCGTGGTGAAAAACGACGACGGGCGCGGGGATGAATCGAACTATCCGTTCACCCTGCATATCGATTACCAGAAAGATGCCTTCTACCTCGATTACGGCTACGACGACGCCGACGCGCGCCAGCTGCAAAAAACCGATATTTCGGCCCGTCCGCTGGCCGAGAAAGGCTTTTTCACCGTGTTCGATGAAGAAGAAGGCGAAGAGTTCAGCTACCGCATCAACAGCATCCACCTGTACGACTGACGGTCGCTGCTGCAAACACCGCCCGTGCCGCCCTGCGCCGCACGGGTTTTTTATCGCCTGAATCGCACTTTTTGCAACTTCTCGGCCGTGAGCGCTAGGCCGGACGGATCTTGTGCTATATGATAAAAAATTCAGATGGTTAACGGGGGAACATCATAATGACGGGAAGAAAAATGCAACGGGGTTTTCGTTTGGCGCTTTGCGCGGCGGCGATCGGCGCCTGTATGAGCAGCGCCATGGCGGCGCAGGTTCCCCCGGGCACCGCGCTGGCGGCCAAACAGGAAATCGTGCGCCACATTAAAGACGAACCGGCCTCGCTCGATCCGATCAAAGCGGTTGGCCTGCCGGAGGCCCAGCTGGCGCGCGATCTGTTCGAAGGGCTGGTCAATCAGGACGCCAACGGGAAAGTGATCCCTGGCGTCGCCACGCGCTGGCAGACCAGCGACAACCAGACTTACATTTTCCATCTGCGTAAAGACGCGCGGTGGTCAAACGGTGACCCTGTCACGGCGAAGGATTTCGTCTACAGCTGGCAGCGGCTGGTCGAGCCGAAAAACCTGTCGCCGTTCGCCTGGTTCGCGCAGCTGGCGGGGATCCAGAACGCCGAGCAGATCATCAGCGGCAAATTGCCGGCCGATCGCTTGGGCGTGTCGGCGCCGGACGACTACACGCTCAAAGTGCAGCTGGACAAGCCGGTGCCGTACTTCGTCAGCCTGACGGCCAACTTCAGCCTGTTCCCGGTGAATAAGGCGGTGGTGGAAAAATACGGCAACGACTGGACCAAGGTCGGCAATCTGGTGGGAAACGGCGCGTTCAAACTGCAGGAGCGGGTGGTGAACGAGAAGCTGGTACTGACGCCTAACGATCATTACTGGGATCATGCGCATACCGTGCTGACCAAAGTGACCTTCGTACCCATCAACCAGGAATCCAACGCTACCAAGCGTTACCTGGCAGGTGACATCGATATCACCGAATCCTTCCCGAAAAACATGTATCAGAAGCTGCTGAAAGACATTCCGGGGCAGGTGTATACGCCGGATCAGCTCGGCACCTATTACTACGCGTTCAACACCCAGCGCGCGCCGACCAACGACGTGCGGGTGCGCCAGGCCTTGTCCTATGCCATCGATCGCAAGATTATTGCCGAAAAAGTGCTGGGCACCGGCGAAAAACCGGCCTATCACTTCACGCCGGACGTGACAGCCGGGTTTAAACCGGAAGTGAGCTTGCTGCAACAGCAATCGCAGGCGGAGTTGGACGCGCAGGCCAAGGCGTTGCTGCAGGCGGCCGGTTACGGCCCGAACAACCCGCTGAAGCTGACGCTGCTGTATAACACCTCGGAAAGCCACCAGAAGATCGCCATCGCCGTGGCCTCGATGTGGAAGAAGAAGCTGGGGATTGACGTCAAGCTGCAGAACCAGGAATGGAAAACCTACATCGACAGCCGCAACACCGGCAATTTCGACGTGATCCGCGCCTCCTGGGTAGGTGACTATAACGAAGCGTCGACCTTCCTGTCGCTGCTGACCTCGACCCACAGCGGCAACATCGCCAAGTTCAAGAACGCGGACTATGACAAGCTGCTGGCGCAGGCGGGGCGGGAAACCAATCCGGCGGCGGTGACCGCCGATTACAACAAGATGGAGCAGATCATTGCCGATCAGGCGCCGATCGCGCCGATTTACCAGTACACCAACGGCCGCCTGATTAAGCCGTGGGTAAAAGGCTACCCGATCACCAATCCGGAAGACGTGGCCTACAGCCAGACGATGTATATCATCAAACACTGAGTCGCTTTAATTATCGCCCTCGCTTGATGCGGGGGCTTTATTTTTTTTCGACGATGAAACTAAGAAGATAATTAATTATTTCACGCGATAAACCCCGTTTAATAATAAACAGGGTTGCCATCATCACAGTATTTTCGCTATTTCAGAGAATGGTTACGCTTATAGACAGTCCCGCATGGCATCCACCACCACCCGGCCGTTCATGTCGGTTTGAGTGATGCGGTAACTGGTGGGGTACGAGCGTCGGGTGCTGAAACGATCGTGGACGGAGACCTTGCCAATCTGCAGGCCGGCGGCGTTTTTCACCACAAACTCACTGATCTCTTCCTGGCCCTGGTTTTGCAAATGGATATTGCTGATTTTTTCCAGCGTATCGCTGGCGTTTATTTTTAAATGGTCGCGTAACATAACTACCTCCTCGTAGTGAGAAAAGTATATGCCCCTAAAATTTGCGCTGAAACAGCTTTGTGTTGATTTATTATTATCATTTTGAATTAAAAATGATAGCAATATGTTAAGTCATAATAATAACGGCATTGCCAGCGCTTTATCAGCGATATTGCCTGATTTGTCGGCAAAGGTTTATTTCATTGCCGTTATTATTAGTCTGCATTAATGGGGAAAAGCGCCTGCCTGGCCGCCGGGGCTGAAAATACGCAGGCGACGTTGTGCCCGCAGCCGGGAACGATCGTTAACCGATGCGGCTTCTCCGGCGCCAGGTAATGCCGATCGTAGTCGGCGTAGGCCAGGGCGCGCTGCAATCGATAGGGGCCCTGCAACTGGGCGGCGCAGGATTTGTCGAGTATCCGATAGTAGGCGCCCGGCGCGGCGCCGGTATCCTCGGCGGCGGCCAGATAGGTGATATCGGCGGCGGCGTAACGCCGGCGGGCCGCGTCGGCGGTGCGCTGCAGGTGAGCGGGAAACGCTTCCAGACCGTATTTCCATCGGTTGGCCTGCGGACAATGGCCGGCGTCCAGCGTTTGCCAGCGAAAACGGCAGGTTTCTTCACTGCTGCAGTTTCCCCAACTGGTGGGCAGAGGGCGCAGGCGATCAAAATAGAGCCAGCTGCCGGGATCGGCCACCACATAGCGCAGACGCACTCCGCGTGGCGGCTGGGCAAAGCCGACATAATGCTGCACGAACTGGGCGCCGGCGGAAAAACCGGCCACGGTTATCGACTGCAGCGACGGCCAGCGCCGTTTCAAATCGGCCAGCAGGTTATCCATGGCGTTGAACGAACCGGTCTTCCCGCCATTATCCAAGCCGCCCTCGACCCAGGAGCCGCAGCGCCACAGGGCGTCGCCGTCTTGCGGCTGGGGCAGACCGGCGGAATGGCAGTGGGCGGCGAGTTTTACCGGTACCTGAAACAGCGGGGCGACCAGCAAGCTGCTGTCTCCTGCTCCCTGCGCGGCGTCGATCGCCGCTTGCAACGTCCTGGCGGCGTCGCGTGGATGGCCGTGCATCACCACCAGTGCGCTACGCGGCTGGGGGGAGCGGGCGTGAGCGACAAAATAAGGCAGGGAACCGGCCGCCGTCGGCGCGCGATAGGGCGTGGCGAGGCGCTCCAACACCGGCTCTGCACGAACCGATTGGCCGAACAGCAGCAGGGCGGCCATTGCGATGCACCGCAGGCAGCGCATTCTCGTCAGGCTCGGCGCAGCGCAGTGCGCATTTGTCTCAGGACTTCCCGGCATCGTTGTTCCTCACGCGCTCGTTGGTAGTAGCGATAAAAGGCGCGTTCCGAGCTGAGGTTACCCGCGCGTGCCAGCTGTCTGAAGGTCAGGTATGCCAGGCTGAACATAATGATAATAAATAATAAGCCGGGGAACAGCAGCTGCCAGCCGTCGGTGATGCGCGCATTAGGCAGATAGCTGAGTGAATGGGGCGTAATCAATACCCCTAACTGTTGCAGTCCCCATTGAGTCAACGCGGGGAGTAGTACCAGCAGCGTGACGAACAGCAAATACAGCAAAAAATAGCGACACGAAAGCAGGAAACGCTTGAAAGCGTTATTGGCGCTTGGCCGCAAAACGAAGCCCGCGGACGTGGCGCGCAAGATTTGCTGGCGGCCACCGGTGAAGCGATAACGTTCCAGCGCCGCTACGCTGTCCGGCAATGCCAGCAGCAGTTGCAGCGCAGTAAGGCCGGCGCTGCTGTTGCCGAGATAGTCGCGAAATCGCAACAGGCGTATGGGGGCGCTCTGGCGCTTCTCGACGGATTCGAGCAGGTTCAGCAGCTTATCGCGGTTTTCCCGCCGAATGCGAAAAGGGGTTTTGACGACGGCGATAAACAGCGTAATGACGGTCGGTAAGACGATTTTCAAAATATCTGCGGCGCTGATTTGTAACATGCGAGTCTCCTCTCGGGCTGTCTTGCGTTCCTTGCGGCAGAAGTATAGACCACGCTTATAGGACAACGTGAAAACTGGCGTTACAGCTTGGCCTTTGATCTCCAAGGCGTTAACGCTAGACTCAGCAACATAAGCAAGACTGAGGGGATAAATGAATGGATGTGATTGAGGGGAGCGAGCTGCAGATCGCCGATGCGGTTTACGCCTACCAGTTGGACGGCAAGGGCGGCGTCACGCCGATCGAGCAGGATGACACGATCACCTGCGACGCGCCGTGCTGGCTGCATCTTGATTACGCGCACCCGGCCAGCGCCGAATGGCTGAGCACCACGCCGCTGCTGCCGGACTCGGTGCGCGAAGCGCTCTCCGGCGAAAGCTCACGGCCGCGCGTCAGCCGCCAGGGCGAAGGCACCATGATCACCCTGCGCAGCATCAACTTCAACGCCAATTCCCGGCCGGACCAGCTGGTCACCATTCGCGTGTACATCACCGATAAACTGATTGTCTCTACCCGACACCGCAAGGTGTATTCCATCGATCAGGTGGTGAACGATCTGCAAAGCGGCGCCGGGCCGACCAACAGCGGCAGCTGGCTGGTGGAAATTTCCGATGCGTTGACCGATCACACCAGCGAATTTATCGAGGATCTGCACGACAAGATCATCGATCTGGAGGACGCCTTGCTGGAGCAGCAGGTGCCGGAGCGCGGCCAGCTGGCGCTGATCCGTAAACAGCTGATCGTGCTGCGCCGCTATATGGCGCCGCAGCGCGACGTCTTCGCGCGGCTGGCCAGCGACCGTCTGCCGTGGATGAGCGACGACGATCGCCGCCGCATGCAGGACATCGCCGATCGCCTGGGGCGGGGATTGGACGATCTGGACGGCAGCATCGCGCGCACCGCCATCTTGTCCGACGAAATCACCACGGTGATGGCCGATGCGATGAACCGCCGCACTTACACCATGTCATTGTTGGCGATGGTATTTCTGCCTACCACCTTCCTGACCGGGCTGTTCGGGGTCAACCTTGGCGGCATTCCGGGCGGCGGCAATCCTCTCGGTTTTGCGGCGTTTTGCCTGATGCTGGGCGGGTTGGTGCTTGGCGTCGCCTGGTGGCTGAAGCGCAGCCGCTGGCTGTAGGCAAAAATGACGAAAACCCGGTTAACATTGAGCAATATCAACATTTAGCCGGGGGAAATGGGGCATGATCTCTCTCGCAGGTGAATGCAACGTCAAGCGATGGGCGTTGCGCTCCATAATTGTCTTACTTTCTTATTTTTGAATTACTGCATAGCACATTTGATTCGTACAATGCCGGTTTAATCACCGGCATTTTTTTATTCGGCTTTCCTCTTTTCTTCAGGCCGCGCTTTCATCCCAGAAGCTGGCTTCAATCTTGTGCCCATCCAAATCACGGACAAAGCAGCCGTAGTAAGCCTCGCCGTAGTGCGGCCGCGAACCGGGCGCGCCTTCATCGGCGGCGCCGGCCAGCAGCGCCTGGCGATGGAATTCATCCACCTGTTGCTTGCTGGTGGCGAAAAAACCGACGTGCGTGCCGTTGCCGGGCGAGGCCGGCTGGCCGTCGATCGGCACCTGCAGCCAAAATTCCGGGTAGTCGCGGCCGTAACCGATGGCACCGGGATGCTCCAGCACGCGTCGACAACCCAAGGCGGCCAGCGTGCGATCGTAAAAGGCGGCGGCGGCCTCGAAATCGTTGGAGCCCAGCGAGACGTGGGACAGGCAGGGGGTGATATTCATTGCGCGATCTCCATATGACTGTATAAATAAACAGTATAGGGTAAAAACGGCACCGCCCAGTAAATTTTGCGCAAACTGTGAACAGGATCGAGATCGTCGAGAGAGGGGAATGTCGCCGCTTGCAGAGGGCAAGCGGCGAGAGGGGCTTATTTGATTTCCAGCACGTTCAAACGCTCTGGCGCAGGCACCGAGTCGTCCGAGTCTTCCGGCTGCCAACCGACGGGCTGCATCGGGATGTCTTCGCGATCGAAGGCCAAATCGCCGCCGTCCACCACGGCGCTACCGTGGTGAATGCCTTTGAAATCGAACAGATTGATGTCGCTCAGGTGCGAAGGCACCACGTTTTGCATGGCGCTGAACATGGTTTCCAACCGGCCAGGGTAACGCTTGTCCCAGTCGCGTAGCATATCGCCGATCACCTGGCGCTGCAGGTTAGGCTGCGAGCCGCACAGGTTGCATGGGATGATTGGGAATTCCTTGGCGATCGAGAAGCGTTCGATGTCTTTCTCGCGGCAGTAGGCCAGCGGGCGGATCACCACGTGCTTGCCGTCGTCGCTCATCAGCTTGGGCGGCATGCCTTTCATCTTGCCGCCGTAGAACATGTTGAGGAACAGCGTCTGCAGAATGTCGTCGCGGTGGTGGCCCAGCGCGATCTTGGTGGCGCCCAGTTCGGTGGCGGTGCGGTACAAAATGCCGCGGCGCAGGCGCGAGCACAGTGAACAGGTGGTTTTGCCTTCCGGGATCTTGTCTTTAACGATGCTGTAGGTGTTCTCTTCGACGATCTTGTACTCCACCCCCAGGCTTTCCAGGTAGGCGGGCAGAATATGCTCCGGGAAGCCGGGCTGCTTCTGATCGAGGTTCACCGCCACCAGGGAGAAGTTGACCGGCGCGCTCTGCTGCAGATTGCGCAGGATCTCCAGCATGGTGTAGCTGTCTTTACCGCCGGACAGGCAGACCATGATGCGGTCGCCTTCTTCAATCATATTGAAATCGGCGATCGCTTCGCCCACGTTGCGGCGCAGGCGCTTTTGCAATTTGTTGAGGTTGTACTGCTCTTTTTGGCTAACGGATTGCTTTTCTGACATTTAAATCGTGCTCATTCTCAATGGGGGGCACTAGGGGCATGGCGTTGTAGCCGCGAGTTTACCATTCAACCGGCCGCTTTTGATCATTATTCATCATCCTGCTGCCACGCGCCCGACGCGAGGCCTGTATGGTACGGATTGCGCGCAGGAATGCCAGCGGGTTTTTGCTGCGGCTGACGCCGGCGGTAAAAGAACAGGGCGCGAATCGCTCGCGCCCTGAGGGAGGTTACTCTGCGGCGGATTTTTCCGCCTTGCCGGCCAGCAGGCTGAGGAAATCGTATTTCTCCTGCAGCTCTTTCTCGGCGGCCTGATACAGCGCGCTGGCCACTTCCGGTTGCTGCGCGTTCAGGCGGCGGAAACGCTGTTCTTTCAGCAGCGTTTCCGACAGGCTGCTGTTCGGCGGCCGCGAATCCAGCGCCAATGCGGCCTTGCCCTCGGCGCTGCGGCGCGGATCGAAGCGGTACAGCGGCCAGAAGCCGGTGGCGGTCAGCTGTTTCATCTGATCGTGGCTGAGCGCCAGATCGTAGCCGTGCTCTTCGCACGGGCTGTAGGCGATGATCAGCGACGGCCCCGGATAGGCCTCGGCCTCCTGAATCGCTTTCACCGTTTGGTTGAGCTGCGCCCCCAGCGAGATCTGCGCCACGTAGACATGGCCGTACATCATCATGCTGACGCCCAAATCCTTGCGCGCCTTGCGCTTGCCGTGTTCGCCGAACTTGGTCACCGCGCCGAGCGGCGTGGCCTTCGACTGCTGGCCGCCGGTGTTCGAGTAGCACTGGGTGTCGAGCACCAGCACGTTGACGTTCTCCGTCAGGCTGAGGACGTGATCCAAACCGCCGAAGCCGATGTCGTAGGCCCAGCCGTCACCGCCGATCAGCCAGATGGATTTATCCACCAGGTAGTCGGCGCCGGCCGCCAGCTGGCGCGCGTCTTCGCCTTCTAGATTGGCCAACAGCGTGCGCAGTTCGGCGATCTGCTTACGGCGCGGCTCCGGCGCCACGTCGCCCATCTGCAGGGCATTGACCAACCGCTCCGGCAGCTGCGGCGCCAGAGCATTCAGCAGGCGCAGCACTCGCGCGCGATGTTGATCGACCGTTAAACGGAAGCCCAGGCCGAATTCGGCGTTGTCTTCGAACAGCGAGTTGGCCCACGCCGGGCCGCGCCCTTCGGCGTTGGTGGTGTAAGGCGTGGTCGGCAGGTTGCCGCCGTAGATCGACGAGCAGCCGGTAGCGTTGGCGATCAGCAAGCGGTCGCCATAGAGCTGGGTCAACAGCTTGATGTACGGCGTTTCGCCGCAGCCGGAGCAGGCGCCGGAGTACTCGAACAGCGGCGTGATCAGCTGCGAAGTGCGAATGTCGATGCGCTCCAGCTGCGTCGGATCGATTTCCGGCAGCTGCAGGAAGAAGTCGTAGTTGTCTTTTTCCGCCGTCAGATTATCGAGGCGCGAAGCCATGTTGATGGCCTTGATCTCCGGGTTCTGGCGATCTTTCGCCGGGCAGACCTCGACGCACAGGTTACAGCCGGTGCAATCCTCCGGCGCTACCTGCAGCACGTATTTCTGGCCGCGCATATCGCGCGCTTTGACATCCAGCGATTGCAGGGAGGCGGGGGCGTGCTCCATCTCCGCCGGCTGAACCACCTTGGCGCGAATGGCGGAGTGCGGGCAGGCGGCGACGCAGTGGTTGCACTGGGTGCACAGGTCGGGCTGCCAGACCGGGATCGCTTCGGCAATGTTGCGCTTTTCCCATTGGGTGGTGCCCACTGGCCAGGTGCCGTCCGGCGGGAAGGCGGAAACCGGCAGCGCATCGCCCAGCCCGGCCAGCATCGCGGCGGTGACGGTTTTGACGAAGTCCGGCGCAGCGTCCGAGACCACCGGCGGGCGCATCGGGCTGCTGGCGTCGACCGGCTGCAGCGGGATCTCGGTCAGCGCGGCCCGGGTGGCGCCCAGCGCCTGCCAGTTGCGCTCGACGATCTCCTGGCCCTTGCTGCTGTAGCTGCGGGCGATGGCGTCCTGCAGCTGTTGCAGCGCCACGTCGCTCGGCAGGATCTGCGTCAGGTGGAAGAACGCCATCTGCATCACGGTGTTGATGCGCGCGCCGAGCCGGCATTCGCGCGCCAGCTTGGCGGCGTTGATGATATAGAAACGCGCCTGGCGTTGGTGCAACAGCGCCTGAACCTCCTGCGGCAGGCGCGACCAGACCTCGTCGGCGCCGTAAGGGGTATTGAGCAGGAAGGTGCCGCCGGGCTTCAGGCGTTCGACCATTTGGTACTTATCGATAAACTGCAGCTGGTGGCAGCCGACGAAGTCCGCGCGGCTGACCAGGTAGGCCGAGTTGATCGGCTGCTCGCTGACGCGCAGGTGCGACACCGTCAGGCCGCCGGCCTTTTTGGAGTCGTAGACGAAATAGCCCTGGGCATACAGCGGCGTGGCGTTGCCGATGATCTTGATGTTGTTCTTGGTGGCCGAGACCGAGCCGTCGCTGCCCAAACCGTAGAACAGGGCTTCCAGCGAGGCGCGCTGCGGCAGGATTTCGTCGCTCAGCGGCAGCGAAAGCCCGGTGACATCATCGAAGATGCCGACGGTAAAGCGCGGGCGCGGCTGCGGCTGGGCCAGCTCGCGGAACACCGCCAGCGCGCAGTCGGGGCCGAACTCTTTCGACGACAGGCCGTAACGGCCGCCGATCACCCGCGGCAGCGTGGCGCGCTCACCCCGGCTGTAGGCTTCCGCCAGCGCGGTCATCACGTCCAGATACAGCGGCTCGGCCAGCGCGCCCGGTTCTTTGGTGCGATCGAGCACCGCGACGCTGCGCACGCTGTCCGGCAGCGCGTCGAGCAGGTATTTGGCGGAGAACGGCCGGAACAGCCGGACTTTCAGCACGCCGACTTTCTCGCCGCGGGCCAGCAGGGTGTCGATCACCTCTTCGCAGGTGCCGGCGGCGGAGCCCATCACCACCACCACGCGTTCGGCCTGCGGGTGGCCGTAATAGTCGAACGGCCGATAGTGGCGGCCGGTGAGGGCGGCGAAGGCTGCCATGGCGTCGATCACGTGCTGGCCGGTGGCGTCATACCACGGGTTGGTGGCTTCGCGCGACTGGAAATAGGTGTCCGGGTTGGCGGAAGTGCCGCGCACCACCGGATGATCCGGCGACAGCGCCCGGCTGCGGTGAGCGTCGATCGCCGCCTGCGGCAGCATTTGCCGCAGCGTATCGTCGCTGAGCGGTACGATCTTGTTGATTTCGTGCGAGGTGCGGAAGCCGTCGAAGAAATGGATAAACGGCACGCGCGCGTTGAGGGTGGCGGTCTGCGAGATCAGCGCGAAGTCCTGCGCCTCCTGCACGCTGCCGGCGCACAGCATGGCGCAGCCGGTCTGGCGCACCGCCATCACGTCCGAGTGGTCACCGAAGATGGACAGCGCGTGCGTGGCTACGGTGCGCGCGGCGACGTGCAGCACAAACGGCGTCAGCTCGCCGGCCAGTTTGTACAGCGTCGGGATCATCAGCAGCAGACCCTGCGATGACGTGAACGAGGTCGACAGCGCGCCGGTTTGCAACGCGCCGTGCACGGTGGCGATCGCGCCGCCTTCCGACTGCATTTCCACTACCCGGGGGATATCGCCCCAGATGTTTTGCCGGCCATCGCCGGACCAGGCATCCGCCTGCTCCGCCATGGTGGAACTCGGCGTGATAGGGTAGATGGCAATCACTTCGTTGGTGCGATAGGCCACGGAAGCGACTGCATTATTACCATCTGTAGTTATCATCGGCGTTACCTTTTCATTGCTCTCAAAGCCGCGAAAGCGCACTTTCGCAGTAATGGAAAAAAGTCTAACAGAGGGTTTGAACGCGGCTTTATCGTGTTTGTGTGGCGGGTGACAAATCGTCAAAGGCCTATTTCCTCGTCGATTGGGGGCCGGCGGCAATAAATTGTTTTCACCGTTTAAAGACAATTTATTTCCGGCACGTCATAATTGCGCATCGGCAAACTGACAGAAGAAAATCATGAGCGCATTTATGTATTTGACGATGGCGATAGTCGCGGAAGTGATCGCCACCACCATGTTGAAAGCCTCCGAGGGCTTTACCCGCCTGTGGCCGTCGCTGCTGGTGGTGCTGGGCTACGGCGTGGCATTTTGGGGGCTGTCGATGGTGGTCAAGAGTATGCCGCTGGGCATCGTGTATGCGATTTGGTCAGGCATGGGGATTGTGCTGGTGTCGGTCGCCGCGGTATTTGTTTATCAGCAAAAATTGGATTGGCCGGCGATCGTCGGCATGGGATTAATTATTGCCGGCGTGCTGGTGATTAATTTACTGTCGAAAGCCACGGTGCACTGAGTGTTATTTTAATGTGAAAAAAGGCCGGCGCGACAGCGAGTCGCGCCGGTTGAAGAATTCAGCCATCACTCACTGAAAATAGTGGAATGCTAATTACTTAGCGCCGCCAGCATAAACGCAAATATCGTCCTCTCCGGTAGCAAAAAATGCGTCGTTTCACTGAAAGCACGCGAAGATAATGAATAGCGATATCGCCGGAAAAACTTCCTGGTCGGCAGCGGTGACGTTATCACTTTCTTCGTGCGACCGAAGCCTGGCAGCGGGTGGCGCCGTCACGTTTGGCACCGCGTTTCGGTGCGGAAATATTCTGCAAACAAAATAAATGTCCGGCCGCCGCAAAAAAACGACAAATAATGGCTGGAATATATTTTCATTATTTATATATCGAGCTAGATTAAACAAGTTTGCATCAAAGATAGCGAAACGTGTCCGCCAAGTGACGCGCGTTATCAGCAATGGCGATTTTACACAGCGCAGTTCCGGGTTCAGGAGTGGGATAATGACGACATCAAAATGGCTGCTTGCCAGCGCCGTGCTGCTTTTAGCCGCCTGCAGCAGCAATAACGAAGAACCAGTACAGCAGGGCAACAGTGCCAGAATCAATACGTTGCAGACCAGCGCCGGTTGCGCGGCGGTCGGCGGCGTCACCACCATCGCGCACAACCTGAACGGTGAAGCGCTGCGCATGTGCCAAATGCCGAACGGCAAGCAGTGCGAAGAACGCACGCTGGGCCTGGGCAGCTGCGCCGGGTAAGCCCGCAGCGCCAGGCCCAGCGTGCAGGATCAATACACCCAATCGCGCAGGGTATAGATAAGCGTGTGGCCGCTGCCGTTGAGCGTCAGCTGCTGGGCGCTTAGCGTCACTTCGGCGCCGTTTTCCAGCACGGTGCCGATCACTTGATCCCAGCGGTTGCGCTGTTCATCAGGGCACAGTCTGCGCGTCGTGGCCAGCGGTTTCACCGTCAGCACGCCGTCGCGTAATTGCCCCTGGCCGAAGAAGCGGTTGCACATCGCACCGGAGACATGCAGGTTCTCGCCGAACTCCAGATTGAGCAGGCCGCCGCCCTCCGGTGGCTTCGCCGTTTCGCCATCCACGCTCTGCAACACGAAGTTGTGATGCAGCAGATCGCCTGGCGTGACGGCCGTATGTGGTTTCATGCTGCACCCCGCTAAAGCCAGCGCCGCAAGGGCGGCTACCGTGGTTTTTCTCATCGCGTTCTCTCAAATAAACAGGGCGCCGGGGCGCCCCGAGGTGACGCTCAGGCGTTCAACTGGTTCGGGCAGGCTTCGCCGCGATCCAACTGGCTGATGTTCTGCAGCGTGGTTTGCGAAATGCTGGTCAGCGCCTCTTCGGTCAGGAAGGCCTGATGGCCGGTAAACAGCACGTTGTGGCAGGCCGAGAGGCGGCGGAACACGTCGTCCTGAATCACGTCGTTAGACTTGTCTTCAAAGAACAGATCGCGTTCGTTCTCGTAAACGTCCATTCCCAGCGCGCCGATTTTCTGCTGCTTCAGCGCGTCGATGGCGGCGGTGGAGTCGATCAGCGCGCCGCGGCTGGTGTTGATCACCATCACGCCGTTTTTCATCATCGCGAAGGCGTCGGCATTCAGCAGATGGTGGTTTTCCGGCGTCAGCGGGCAGTGCAGGGTGATCACGTCGGACTGCGCGTACAGCGTTTTCAGGTCGACATACTCCGCGCCCAGTTCCAGCGCCTGTTCGCTCGGGAACGGATCGTAAGCCAGCAGCTTCATACCGAAGCCTTTCAGAATGCGCATCGTCGCCACGCCGATTTTACCGGTGCCGATCACGCCGGCGGTGCGGTTGTGCATGTTAAAGCCGATCAGCCCTTCCAGCGAGAAATTGGCGTCGCGGGTGCGTTGATAGGCGCGGTGAATACGGCGGTTCAGGCACATCATCATGCCTACCGCGTGCTCCGCCACGGCTTCCGGTGAGTAGGCCGGCACGCGCACTACCTTGATGCCCAGTTCTTTGGCGGCGTCCAGATCGACATTATTGAAACCGGCGCAGCGCAGGGCGAGAATTTCGACGCCCAGCGCCGCCAGTTCTTCGAGCACTTCACGGCTGCCGTCGTCGTTGACGAAGATACACACCGCCTTGCAACCGGCGGCCGTTTTGGCGGTTTTTTTGCTGAGTAAAAAGTCGAAGAATTCCAGCTCATAGCCAAACTGCTGATTCACCAGTTCGAGATATTTACGGTCATACTGTTTGGTACTGTATATCGCCAATTTCATCGTGGTTTCTCCACCGTGATTTTGTGATCAATTTAACAGATTTTAGTAAATTCGACAATTGGTTAGCAGTTTGTCCCGCGCGGGGCTTGTTCTATCAGACAGGGGAGTGAAACCGGCCCGCATTGGGCCGGTTCACGCGGTTTTAACGAGCGATTTCCGTGTAATGATGCTCATCGTAATCATGGGTCAAATAACTGTTAACGACATCGTTAAAGGCGATCCAATGAGGCGTTTTCTGGTGTGCTGAAAGCGCCGCCTTATCGTCCCAGTTTTCGATCAGCGCGTAGCTGTTCTCATCGCTCTGGCATTGCCAAAGCTGGTAAAAAGAGCAGCCGGTTTCTTTATTGGATTCCTGCACCATGGTGTTGAGCAGGCTCAGAAACGCTTGCCGCTTGGCCGGATTGACCTGAAAAAAGACGTTGAGCGTAATCATGATTGATTTCCTCGGTCGGTAATGAAACTGGATATCTCCAGGGGCAGCATTGTGCTGACAGCGAGGATTTTACGGACTTGATGGCTGACTAAAAGTGAAATAAAGTTCGTGAATTGTTCACTTTTGGTGAAGGCTTAAGATGTTTAAACGTGCCCAGTTAGCCGCCTTTTGCATGGTGGTGGAGTCGGAGAGTCTCACGGCCGCGGCGGAGCGGCTGTTTTGCGTGCCCTCTAACGTGACCAAGAAATTAAAAGAGCTGGAAATGGCGTGCGGCGTCACGCTGTTCGAGCGTGAGCGCAATCGGCTGTCGCTCACGCCGGAAGGCCGGGCGCTTTACCATAAGGCCAAGCGCTTTTTGGCTATCGAAGAGCGGGCGCGATCACAGCTTGAACAGGATCCGGTGCAGGGCGAACTGAGGCTTGGCGCGCTGGATATCGCCTTGAGTCATCATTTGCCGCAAAAGTTGGCCCATTACCGTGCGCAGAATCGCCGCGTTCAGCTGAGTGTGGTGCAGGGATATTCGCTGGATCTGGAGTTTCAGCTGCAAAAAGGGGCGCTGGACGTGGTGTTTTCAGATGGGCCGATCGAACATCCGCAGATGCAGAGTCGGCGTGCTTTCCAGGAGCGTTTGGTCTTCATTGGCGGGGCATGTCGGCCGGCGTTGTTGGCAAAAAGCGATCTCTATGTTTATTCGCGGCAATGCCACTATCGCCATCTGGTGGACGCCTGGCTGCAGAAGCAGCAAGTCATCCCCGCCGCGCTGCTGGAGGTGGAATGCTACGACGTGATATTTGCCTGCGTAACAGCGGGATTAGGCTATGCGTTTGTGCCCGAAAGCCTGGCGCGGCAGCGAAAGGTTGCATACATAGAATGCGGGAATGAAATGCGCAGCGATATTTATGCTATCTGGCGTAAAGCGAGCGACAGCCGCATATTGCACGATTTTATTGACGCCGTGATTCGGCATTAAGGCAAAAAAATCCCCACGGGGGTGTGGGGAATGGCTTCTCTAGTACACAGTTAGCTAGCAGCTGAACTTTTATTAGAATGGTTGCAAGACTATTAATCATCAATGGCAACGACAATAACAAAAGTCTGAAAACTGTCCTGTTTATGTGATGCATATGTAACGAAAATCTACAACTCCGCACACGTTTGCGCCAAAAAGGTGCAAATCGCCGCTGCGACCCCGCTCAGCTTCACCCTATGTCAAATTCATGCCATCATTATTGTCAATTCAGGCATAGACTTAACCAATGCCTAACTCAGGAACGAAGCAATCATTTAATGACCAGGCGATTAAAAGTATTCATAGGGACGGTGGCGGGCTGCGCAATTCTGGTGCTGGCGTTGTGGCAAACTTTGCCGCGCTGGCTGCCGGGCGTGTTATCGCATTGGTTGCCGGCGGGAAGCCGCCTGGAGTTGCAGGGCAAATTGCACTGGCGCCAGGGCGGCCTGGCGCTGGCGGGGGCGCGTTTCACCGCGCAAGATTGCCTGCTGGCCAACGTCGGGCCGACGCGGTTGGCTTACCGCCAGGGCCGCTGGCAGCTGTCGAGCGATAAGGTCAGCGTCGATAGCGCCTGTTTGTCAAAACTGCCGGCCGGCGACGCCAACAGCGCGCCGCTGGCGCTCGATCAGCTGCAGCAACAGCTGCCGCCGCTGGATCTCACCATTAATGACCTGACGCTGGTTCCCTGGCAGCGCTATGCCGGCAAGCTGCAGCTTTCCTCCGGCCCTGACGGGCAACGCCTGCATTATCAGGGGCCGAATCTCAGCGCCGAGGCGCAGCTGGATGAAAAACAGCAGCTGACGTTGCAGAGCCTGACCGTCGTCCCGCCCAACAGCGCGCAACCGCTGCGTCTCGCCGGCAAGATAACCATTCCGCTGGATCTGGCCAGCCTGCCGACGCAGGGCGCGCTGCAGGGGGAAATGCAGACCGCCTATCTGGAAAAACCGGTATTGCTGGACATGCGCTGGCAACAGCGGCAGGGCGTGTTGACGGTAAGCGAAAAAGGCGACGATCGGCCGCTGGCGGTGCTGCCGTGGGAAGTCGCGCCGCAGCGGGTCAGCATCAGGCAGGGCGAGTGGCGTTGGCCGTACAGCGGGCAGCCGTTGAACGGCGGCCTGAGCGTTGCGCTGCACGACTGGAGCAAAGGGTGGGATGAAACGGAGATCAGCGCGCGGCTGAACGTGATCACCGCCGGCCACAACGGCAAGGGCAATGCGGTGCTCACCCTCGGGCCGGGCAAGGTAGGGTTGACCGACAGCGATCTGCGCTTCCAATTGACCGGTCAGGCCAATCTGGCCGACTTCTCCGCCAGCGCGTCGATTCCGGGCGTGATCGGCGGCAGCATTCTCAACCCGACACTGGTGCTGCAGCCAGGGGCGCTGTTGCGCCTGTGGGGCAAGGTGACGCCGGAAATGACGCTGGAAGAGGCGCGTTTGCCGCTGGCGGGCGTGAAGGTGACCGCCGCCGGTATCACCGGCCGCCTGCAGGCGATTCTGAACGCCAGCGACAGCTATTGGGGGCGCTTCAAGCTGCACCTGGACGGCCAGGCGCAGGATTTCTGGCCGGACAAGGGCGACTGGCAGTGGCGTTACTGGGGCAACGGCCGGTTGCCGCCGCTGCAGGCCGCCTGGGACGTCGCCGGCAGCGGGCGCTGGCAGGATAGCGAGCTGGTGCTCGACAAGCTCTCCACCGGTTTCGATAAATTGAAGTATGGTTTGGTGACGGTCGCCGCGCCGCGCCTGAGCCTCAACCGGCCGCTGCGCTGGCGGCGTGATGAACAAAGCCCGCAGTTCAACGGCGAGCTGCAACTGGCGGCGGATAAGGTCAGCTTCAGCGACGGCGGCCATCTGCCGGCGCCGGTGCTGGCGCTGCAGGTGAACGGCCTTTCGCCGGACAGTTTCCAGCTGCAGGGCAAACTGCAGGCACAGCAGATCGGGCCGATCGCGCTGCGCGGCCGTTGGGACGGCGAACGCCTGCGCGGTGAAGCCTGGTGGCCGAAACAGTCGCTGAAGGTCTTCCAGCCGCTGCTCGCGCCGGATCTCAATCTCACGCTGCGCGACGGCGAGTTTTATGCGCAGTCGGCGTTTTCCGCCGCCCGCGAGCAGGGCTTCGAAGCCGGCGGCCACTGGGTGGTGAAAAACGGCGGCATGTGGCTGAAAGACGGCGAGATGAGCGGCCTGGACTTTATCCTGTCGTACCGGTTCAAGCAGCATCAGTGGCTGCTGGGGGCCAAACAGCCGGTGTCGCTGCGCATCAAGTCTTTCAGCAACCTGTTCGAGATGCAGAACATTTCCGCCGATCTGCAGGGCACCTATCCTTATAGCGAAGGGCAGCCGCTGACGTTGAGCAACGTCGGCGTGGACATGCTCAACGGGCATATCAGCCTGTCGGCGCTGCGGTTGCCGCAGCATGACGCCGCGGTGCTGAAGCTGGACAAGGTCGATCTCAGCGCGCTGTTTACCGCCCTGAAGCCGAAGCAGTTCGCCATGTCCGGCCGCGTCGACGGTGAGCTGCCGCTGTTCCTGAACCACCCGAAATGGCTGGTGCAAAACGGCTGGATCGCCAACGCCGGCACCCTGACGCTGCGGCTGGACAAAGACATGGCCGACGCCATCGGCAGCAACAACCTGGCGACCGGCGCGGCGATCGACTGGCTGCGCTACATGGAAATCAACCGTTCGCACGCCCGGGTCGATCTCGACAACCTGGGCGAACTGACGCTGAGCGCGCGTATCGACGGCATCAACCCGCAGAAGAACGCCAAGCGCGAGGTGATCCTGAACTATCGGCATCAGGAAAACGTGTTTCAGCTGTGGCGCAGTTTGCGCTTCGGCGACAATTTACAGGAGTGGCTGGAGCAGGCCCTCTCACAACCTGGGGAGCAACAATGAAAATCATGAGTGTGTCGACGCTGGCAGCGGTGCTGTGCGTTTCGCTGCTGAGCGGCTGCGTGCCGCGCATCGAGGTGGCGACGCCGAAGGATCCGATCACCATCAATATGAACGTCAAGATCGAGCATGAAATTCATATCAAGGTGGATAAGGACGTCGAAAACCTGCTGAAAACTCAAAGCGGTCTGTTCTAGGAGCCGACATGAAAAAACGTTATTTGTGGCTGGCCGGCGCCGCCTGGTTTTTCAGCGGCGTGGCGATGGCGTTGACGCTGGATGAGGCGAAGCAGCAAGGGCGGGTGGGCGAAACCCTGAGCGGCTATATCGCCCCGGTGAAGCAGGACGCGGAAACGCTGGCGCTGGTGAAGCGCATCAACGCCGGCCGCGCCGAGAAGTATCAGGAAGTGGCGGACGGCAACCATATCGCCGTCGACGAAGTGGCGCGCATGGCCGGGCAGAAGCTGGTGACGCGGGCGCAGAGCGGCGAGTATGTGCGCGGCATCAACGGCCAGTGGCTGAAGAAATAAAAAAAGCGCGCCGTCTGGCGCGCCAAGAGATACGGATAGATGATTATTATGAGGGTAGTGCAGGTTTGACAGGACTTGCTTCTTGTCCGGCAGGGGCGCGGCGCCCCTGCGCAGGATCTTAGGCAGACACCACCTGAGACAGGGCCGCCTTGGCGTCTTCCTGTGCTTTGGTCGCCACTTCCGGGCCGTAGGCGATGCCTTCCGCGAAGACGAACTCCACGTCGGTAATGCCGATGAAGCCCAGGAACAGACGCAGGTAAGGTTCCACCAGGTCGGTTGGGGTGCCTTTATGAATGCCGCCGCGGCTGGTCAGGATCACCGCGCGTTTGTTTTTCACCAGGCCTTCCGGACCGTTTTCGGTGTAACGGAAGGTCACGCCGGCGCGGGCAACCAGGTCGAAATAGTTTTTCAGCTGGGTCGGGATGTTGAAGTTGTACATCGGCGCGGCAATCACGATGACGTCATTGGCCTGCAGCTCGGCGATCAGCTCGTCCGACAGGGCCAGCGCTTCTTGTTGACGCGGGGTCAACGGAGCATCGGAAGGACGCAGCGCGCCGACCAGTTCACCGTCCAGCACCGGGATGGGCTGTGCGGCCAGATCGCGCACGGTGATGGTGTCGCCGCTGTGGGCGTTGCTCCATTGCTCTACGAAGAAATCGGCCAGTTGGTTAGACTGAGAGTAGGTCGCCAGGATGCTTGATTTCAGAACCAATACGTTGCTCATCGATAATTCCTTACGTTGTGACAGTGACATCAGGACTCAGCGTCCCTTGCATGGAGTACATGCTATTCACATTCCTCCAACAGTGATAGCGCAATATTTCGAGATCTTCGTTCGATTTTATTGAATGACATGGCGAGGCTTTACTCGCGAAAGTAGGGGGAGAAAGCCGTTTGTGATAGGCTGTGCGGCTAAAGCAAAAAAATCGCTAAAAAAACATCAAACCGTTGCCAAGCCTGGCCTTGGCGGCGAAGAAACAAGGAACACCGAACGTGAAATCTCCGCTCGAGGCACTGCCGGCCCAACTGGGTGAGCTGATGCTCCGCGATCAACAACGTCTGCGTCGTCGCCTGCAGGGCGCACGAAAAATCAAAAATCCCGATGCCCAGTTGGCGGTGGCCGCCGAAGTAGAAAGCGACATCGCGGCGGCGCGGCAAAAAGTGCAGGCGCGCGCCGCGTCTTGCCCGCGCATTACCTATCCGGAAAGCCTGCCGGTCAGCCAAAAAAAGCAGGACATATTAAACGCCGTCCGCGATCACCAGGTGGTGATTGTCGCCGGGGAGACCGGCTCGGGGAAAACCACCCAGCTGCCGAAGATCTGCCTGGAACTGGGGCGCGGGGTGAAAGGGCTGATCGGCCATACCCAGCCGCGCCGCCTGGCGGCGCGCACCGTCGCCAACCGCATCGCCGACGAGCTGGAAACCCCGCTCGGCGGCAGCGTCGGCTACAAGGTGCGCTTCAACGATCAGGTAGGAGAAAATACCCTGGTCAAGCTGATGACCGACGGTATCTTGCTGGCGGAAATTCAGCAGGACCGCCTGCTGATGCAGTACGACACGCTGATCATCGATGAAGCGCACGAGCGCAGCCTCAACATCGACTTTATTCTCGGCTACCTGCGCGAACTGCTGCCGAAGCGCCCGGATCTCAAGGTGATCATCACCTCGGCGACCATCGATCCGCAGCGCTTCTCGCGCCATTTCAACAATGCGCCAATCATCGAGGTTTCCGGCCGCACCTACCCGGTGGAGGTGCGCTACCGCCCGGTGGTCGACGACGGCGACGATACCGATCGCGACCAGCTGCAGGCGATTTTCGATGCGGTGGACGAGCTTGGCCGCGAAGGGCCGGGCGACATTCTGATCTTCATGAGCGGCGAGCGCGAGATCCGCGATACCGCCGACGCCCTGAACCGCCTCAATCTGCCGCACACCGAGGTGCTGCCGCTGTATGCACGCCTGTCGAACAGCGAGCAGAACCGGGTGTTCCAGTCGCACCACGGCCGCCGCATCGTGCTGGCCACCAACGTGGCGGAAACCTCGCTGACGGTGCCGGGCATCAAGTACGTCATCGATCCGGGCACCGCGCGCATCAGCCGCTACAGCTTCCGCACCAAGGTGCAGCGCCTGCCGATCGAACCGGTGTCGCAGGCTTCTGCCAACCAGCGTAAAGGGCGCTGCGGCCGCGTATCGGAAGGGGTGTGCATCCGCCTGTACTCCGAGCAGGATTTCCTGTCGCGGCCGGCGTTTACCGATCCGGAAATTCTGCGCACCAACCTGGCTTCGGTCATTCTGCAGATGACCTCGCTGGGGCTGGGCGACATTGCCGCGTTTCCGTTCGTCGAGGCGCCGGACAAGCGCAACATTCAGGATGGCGTGCGCCTGCTGGAAGAGCTGGGGGCGATCGCCACCGCCGACAACGGCCACTATCAGCTGACGCCGCAGGGCCGCCAGCTGGCGCAGTTGCCGATCGACCCGCGTCTGGCGCGCATGGTGCTGGAAGCGCAGAAGAGCGGCAGCGTGCGCGAGGTGATGATCATCACCGCCGCGCTGTCGATTCAGGATCCGCGTGAGCGCCCGATGGACAAGCAGCAGGCCTCGGATGAAAAACACCGCCGCTTCGCCGACAAGGACTCGGACTTCCTGGCGTTCGTCAACCTGTGGGATTATCTGCAGGAGCAGCAAAAAGCGAACTCCTCCAGCCAGTTCCGCCGGCTATGCCGCAACGATTTCCTCAACTACCTGCGGGTGCGCGAGTGGCAGGATATCTACACCCAGCTGCGCCAGGTGGTGAAAGAGCTGGGGCTGCCGATCAACAGCACGCCTTCCGACTACCGCAGCGTGCACACCGCGCTGCTGACCGGCCTGCTGTCGCACATTGGTCAGAAGGATGCGGACAAGCAGGAATACACCGGCGCACGCAACGCCCGCTTCTCCATCTTCCCCGGCTCCGGCCTGTTCAAGAAGCCGCCGAAGTGGACCATGGTGGCCGAACTGGTGGAAACCAGCCGCCTGTGGGGGCGTATCGCTGCGCGCATCGAACCGGAATGGATCGAACCGCTGGCTCAGCACCTGGTGAAACACAGCTACAGCGAACCGCACTGGTCGAAGTCGCAGGGGGCGGTGATGGCCAGCGAAAAGGTCACGCTGTTCGGCCTGCCGATCGTCGCGGCGCGCCAGGTCAATTACGGCTCCATTGATCCGCTGCTGTGCCGTGAGCTGTTTATTCGCCATGCGCTGGTGGAGGGCGACTGGCAGACGCGCCACGCCTTCTTCCGCGACAACCAAAAGCTGCGCGCCGAAGTGGAGGAGCTGGAGCATAAATCACGCCGCCGCGACATCCTGGTGGATGACGAAACGCTGTTCGGCTTCTACGATCGCCGTCTCCCCAACGACGTGGTTTCCGGCCGTCATTTCGACAGTTGGTGGAAGAGCGCGGCCAAACAGCAGCCGGATCTGCTGAACTTCGAAAAAGAGATGCTGATCAAGGACGGTGCCAATAAGATCAGCGCGCTCGATTACCCGAACTTTTGGCATCAGGGCAACCTCAAGCTGCGGCTGAGCTACCAGTTTGAACCGGGCACCGACGCCGACGGCGTGACGGTGCACATTCCGCTGCCGATCCTCAACCAGGTGGAGGAGCAGGGCTTCGAATGGCAGATCCCCGGCATCCGCCGCGAGCTGGTGATTGCGCTGATCAAATCGTTGCCGAAACCGGTGCGCCGCAACTTCGTGCCGGCGCCGAACTACGCCGAGGCGTTCCTTGGCCGCGTCACTGCGCTGGAATTGCCGCTGCTGGACGCGCTGGAGCGCGAGCTGCGGCGCATGACTGGCGTGACCGTGTCACGTGATGACTGGCAGTGGGATCAGGTACCCGATCACCTGAAGATGACCTTCCGCGTGGTGGGCGAGAAAAATCAGACGCTGCGCGAAGGCAAAGACCTGGCCGCGTTGCGCCTGCAGCTGAAAGAGAAGGTGCAGGAGACGCTGTCGGCGGTGGCCGACGATGGGCTTGAGCAGAGCAATCTGCATGTCTGGAGCTTTGGCCAACTGCCGGCGTTTTACGAGCAGAAGCGCGGCGGCTATTCGATGAAGGCTTACCCGGCGTTGGTGGATGAAAAGGACAGCGTGGCGATCCGCCTGTTCGACAGCGAAAGCGAGCAGCAACAGGCGATGTGGCAGGGCACGCGCCGCCTGCTGTTGCTGAATATTCCTTCGCCGATCAAATACCTGCATGAAAAGCTGCCGAACAAGGCCAAGCTGGGGCTCTACTTCAACCCGTACGGCAAGGTGCTTGAGCTGATTGACGATTGCATTTCGTGCGGTATCGACAAGCTGATCGCCGAACACGGCGGCCCGGTCTGGCAAGAGGAAGGCTTTGCGCGCCTGCAGGAGCAGATCCGCGCCGAGCTGAACGACACGGTCGTCGAGGTGGCCAGGCAGGTTGAGCAGATCCTGACGGCGGTCTTCAACATCAACAAACGGCTGAAAGGCCGGGTGGACATGTCCTTGGCGCTGGCGTTGTCGGACATCAAAACCCAGCTTGGCGGCCTGGTTTACCGCGGTTTCGTCACCGGCAACGGCTGGAAACGCCTGCCGGACACGCTGCGCTACCTGCAGGCGATCGAACGCCGATTGGAAAAACTGGCCATCGATCCGCATCGCGATCGCGCGCAGATGCTGCGGGTTGAGCAGGTGCAGCAGGCGTGGCAGCAGTGGCTGAACAAGCTGCCGCCAAAGCGGCAGCAGGAGGAAGAGGTGAAAGCGGTGCGCTGGATGATCGAAGAGCTGCGCGTCAGCCTGTTCGCGCAGCAGCTGGGCACGCCGTACCCGATCTCCGACAAGCGCATTATGCAAACTATCGAGCAGCTTTCGGGCTAAGTTCGGGCGCGCCGGCCGGCAAACGGCCGGCGCAGCGCAAGTTGAAATTCAGAGAACAGAGAAACAGCAACGGCGCTTGATGCGCCGTTACGAGAGCTATTTGCCCGCCGCTAGGGCGTCTAGCGCTTCGCGGATGCCGGGCACCGCCAGGGCGCGGTTATCGGCGCGGTAGCGATCTTTCGCCGCCGGCGCCGAGCTTTGGATGGCGATCAACTGCCAGCCGTCGGCGGTTTTCAACAGCAGCGGTGAGCCGCTGTCGCCGGGCAGGGTATCACACTGGTGCGACAGTACGCCTTGCTGGGCCCAGCCGGTGACCTTGCAGTTTTGGTGGCTGTAGAGGTCATCCAGATGATCCTCCGGGTAACCCGCCTGAGTAATCAACCGCTTGGCCTGTTTCAGGGCCTGGGTCAGCGCCTTGCTGTCGCCTTGCCACAGCGGCAACGGTGCGATCGGCAGCGGCTTTTTGTCTTTCAGACGGATCAGCGCAAAGTCATAAGCGGCGGCGGCGGGCGGCACGATCCAGCCATCGCCGTCCGGCTTCAGCTTTTTGCCCAGCTTGCTGTCGACCAGAGTTTCGATATTGTCGGTTTGATACCGCCAGGATTTATCACCCGCCACGAAGCGCAGGGCGATGGCTTTATCCTGTTGCCCCGGCGGCGCCAGCACACAGTGGCCGGCGGTCAACGCCAGGTGTGGGGAGATCAGCGTGGCGGTACACAGATTGCCGCTGGCGGTTTCGACCTGGCCGATGGCCTGCCAGGGCTGGGCGGTGGTATCCGTGACCTTGATGCGTTCATCTTTGCCGAAAAACAGACGCGTTTGCTCGGCCTTGGACGGGCCGTCGGCACGTGCCGCCTGAGCAGCGATGAGCGGGAGTGAGCACAGCAACAGTAAAACGGATTTGCGCATAGATCTCTTGCCTGACAAATACGGATCATCCATAAACACACTGAATGCTAACTATAGACTGATTTAGCATCCGTGTGGATGGGCAATAATTGATTTTTCAATAATTTCCCGCCGGCGATGCGGCAGGCTACAGGTAAAAAAAGACGGCGATCAGTCCGCAAAGGATCAGGGCGGTCAGAACGATCTCGAACAGGTAGCGGCGCAGCATCAATGCGAACCCCCGATGAAAAAACACCCGGCGAACCGGGTGTTGTACACGTCAAGCCTGAAACGGTGAGGGGATCCTCACGTTGTTACGCCTTTTTGTGGCTGGCTTTCTTGTGGTGTTTTTTAGCCGCCTGGGCTTTTTGGGCCGGGGCTTTCGCACCGGCTTTTTTGTGATGCTTTTTGGCCGCCTGAGCTTTCTGAACCGGGGCTTTCTTGCCGTGGTGTTTCACCTGGGCTTTAGCCGGCGCAGCGGTGGCGGTGGTTGCGCTAGCCGCAGGTGCGGTGGTGGCAGCCTCGGCAGCGAAAGCTACGGAAGACAGACCCATTGCAGCGGCAACAACCAGAGCTAATACTTTTTTCATCGCAGAATCCTCAATATGGCTTTTGGGTATCAACCCCACTGCGGGGCCGTTGAAATGATAGTAGGCAAACGGCGTCCGCCTTTCCGTGAGTGATTGGTTTCGGCATGTAACCTAATGTACAGGGCGGCGGTGGGGAGTGGGATTGCTGTTATAATGACCGCCAGGCACGGCAAAAAGGATTTAACATGAACGAGATATCAATTCGTTGTGGCGTGACCGAACAGGGCGAGGTGCCGCTGGCCTATGAGGACTGGGGCGATGAGGCGCACCCGCCGCTGCTGCTCATCATGGGTATCGGCGCACAGCTTTTGCTGTGGCCTGACGACTTCTGCCGCGCCCTGGTGGCCAAGGGATTTCGGGTGATCCGCTATGACAACCGAGACGTCGGCCTTTCCGGCAAAACGCAGGCACAACGTACGCAGCCGTTGTGGCTGCTGATGTTGCGCGCCCAGCTCGGTTGGCAAACGCCGGTGCCTTATACCCTGGCGGACATGGCGGCGGACGCGGCGCATCTGCTCGATCATTTACGCATTCCGCAGGCTCACGTACTGGGCGCTTCGATGGGGGGGATGATCGCCCAGGTGCTGGCCGCCGAATACCCGCAGCGCGTCGCCTCGTTATGCATCTTGTTCTCCAGCACCAATCAACCGCTGTTACCGCCGCCGGCCCCTTCGCTGCTATGGCTGTTGGTGCGCCGGCCTGCGGCCGATTTGACGCTGCAGCAGCGCCACGAGGGGATGAAAATCTTCCTGCGCGCGCTCGGCACCCGATTTTATCCGCCGGAGGAGGCGGAGCTGGATACGCTGGTGACGCGGTTGCTGAAGCGGGGCGTGGATCCGGAAGGCATGCAGCGGCAACTTTCCGCGTTGCTCGGCAGCGGCGATCTGCGTCGTTATAGCCGGCGCATAGCCGCGCCGACGCTGGTTATTCACGGCGATCGCGATCGGCTGGTGCGCAAGGCGGGTGGGGTTGCGATCGCCCGTGCGGTCGCCAACGCCAAATTGCATATCATGCCGGGCATGGGGCATGACCTGCCCGCGCCATTGAGGCCGCAGCTGGCGGCGATGATCGCCCGTCATGCGCTGGGATGAGAGGCCGGAAAGCCCGGCGTTTTTTGCTATTTTAGTTACAACATACTTATGGTGAGTAGCCAGCCGCCACTCTGTAGCCAAGGCGTTGTCGGCAAGGAATGCGCGCTATGAAACATTATCCGGTCATGCAGGCGGGAAAAGGGCGCGGCCGGGGCCGCGCCAGGAGAGATTACAGGTAGCGGGTTTCCAAATGCTGACGGAAGTAGCGTGGATTGAGCGCTTCGCCGGTCGCGTTGGCGATCAGCGTTTCGGTCGGGAAACGGCTGCCGTGGCGCCAAATATTGTGCTGCAACCAGTGGAACAGCGGCTGCAGGTTGCCGGCGGCGATATCTTCGCTCAGCGAAGGCAGGGCCTGACGCACGCTCTGGAACAGCTGCGCGGCGTACATCGCGCCGAGGGTGTACGTCGGGAAGTAGCCGAAGGCGCCGTCGGTCCAGTGAATATCCTGCATGCAGCCGTTGCGGTAGTTGCCGATGGTGTCGAGGCCGAGATAAGCCTGCATCTTCTCATTCCACAGCGCCGGAATGTCTTCCACCTCGATATCGCCTTCGATCAGCGCTTTTTCAATTTCGTAGCGCAGGATGACGTGGGCAGGATAGCTCACCTCGTCGGCGTCGACGCGGATCAGGCCCGGTTTAACGCGCTGGTTGAGGCGAATAAAGTTGGCCTCTTCCAGCGCCGGCTGTTCGCCAAACTGCGCGGTGACCAACGGACGCAAGATCTTCAGGAATTCATTGCCGCGCGCCAGCTGCATTTCGAACAGCAGGCTTTGCGATTCGTGGATAGCGGTGGAACGAGCCAGGGCGACCGGCTGGCCGAGCAGATCGCGCGGCAGGTTCTGCTCGTAGCGGGCGTGGCCGGTTTCGTGCACGATGCCGAGCAGCGCGGTCAAAAACTCTTTCTCGTTGTAACGCGTGGTGATGCGCACATCTTCCGGCACGCCGCCGCAGAACGGGTGGGCGCTGGCGTCGACGCGGCCGTTGTCGAAGTTGAAACCGAGCAGCTTCATCACGCTGAGGCTAAGCTGGCGCTGGGTGTCTACATTGAACGGACCCTGCGGCGCCTGGCAGGGCTCGTTAGCCTGTTTGGCCACCACGCGCTGCAGCAGATCCGGTAGCCAGGTTTTCAAATCGCCGAAGATGCGGTCGAGATCGCTGCTGCGCATGCCCGGTTCATACAGGTTTAGCAGGGCGTCGTAACGGCTGGTGCCGGCCGCCTGCGCGCGGATCTGCGCTTCTTCCCGGCTGAGCTTTACCACTTCGCGCAGGTTGTCGGCGAAGCCGTCCCAGTCGTTGGCCGGGCGCTGGGCGCGCCAGGCGTGTTCGCAGCGTGCGCCGGCGAGCGATTTGGCTTCGACCAGCGCGGCCGGCAGCAGCACGGCGTCTTCATATTGGCGGCGCATTTCGCGCAGGTTGGCGCGGTCGAGTTCGTCCAGCGTCTCTTGCTGCGCGCGATCCAACAGCGCGCCGGTGCTTTGTGCCGTTAAAATCTGGTGCTGCAGCACGCTCAGCTCGGCCAGCGCTTCGGAGCGCGCCTTGCTGCCGCCCGGCGGCATCATGGTTTGCATGTCCCAACCGGCGATGGCGGACAGGTGGCCGAAACGCGACAGCCGGCTGAACAGGGCGCGCAGGTGATCGTAAGCAGACGTGTTGGAATGTGCAGATGTCATTATTTTTCGGCTCCAATGAGAAGGTCTGGCGGCATTACGCCAGATCGGCTTTTAAACTGAATGTCGGCTTCACCGGCCAGCAGAAACGGAAGCTGGCGCCGCCGAGCGAACTGCCTTCGACGAACACCTGTCCCTGGTGGGCGACGGCGATGGAATGGACGATGGCCAGCCCCAGCCCGCAGCCGCCGGTAGCGCGATCGCGGCTGGGATCGAGACGGACGAAAGGTTCAAACACCCGTTCGCGCTCTTCCGGCGGGATACCCGGCCCGTCATCCTCGACCTGCAAGCAGGCGAGGTCGCCGTCAAACCACAGGCCAACGCGCAGCCGCTGTTCGGAATAGCGCAGCGCGTTGTTGACCAGGTTGTCGAGCACGCGCTCCATCAGGCGCAGATCGACGCCGCCGAAGTCGCCGACGTGCGGGATATCGAGCTGGATGTCGCGATCCTGATGGATCAGGCGGATATCATCGACCTTGTCCTCGAGCCACTTTGGCAGATCGATGGGTTCAATGTTTAACGCAACCTGCGGACGGTCCAGACGGGCATAGGTCAGCAGCTCGTCGATCAGCGACTCCAACTGGCCGATATCGCGGTTCAGCGCCTGCTGCTCGCTGTCGGACAGGTTATCGCTCATTTCAAGCCGGTAACGCAGCCGCACCAGCGGCGTGCGCAGCTCGTGGGCGATGCCGTCGATCAGCTGTTTTTTGCTGGCGATCAGGGTGTTGACGTTGTCGGCCATCTGGTTGAACGCCACGCCGAGGCGGCTCAGGCTGGAGGTGGGATCGAAGTGGGTGCGTTCATCCAGATGCCCGGCGCCGAGCCGCTGGGCGGCGTTTTCCAGCTTGAGCAGGTCTTGCCAGTGCGGCCGCATCCACAGAAACACCGGCAGCGCCAGCGACATGCCGATAAACACCAGCAACACCAGATCCAGCAGGCGCATCTGATGCAGGTAGAACAGATAAGGAATGGGGCCGACCACCAACACATAGTGGCTGCGCGGAATGCGCTGCATAAAGGTGTACTGATCGTCGAGGGCGATGATTTCCCCCAGCCGCAGCCGCTTTTTCAGATCCTCGCTCAGCTCCTGTTTGCCGAGCGGCTCGATATGCAGCTTGAACGACAGGTTGAGATCCAGCGTGGCGATGGTCTTGTTCCAGTCCTTCAGCGGGATTTCGCGCAGCTCGCTGCGCATCAGGTACAGCGAACTTTTCATCAGATCGTCCATCGACTGGCGGCCGGCGCGCTCGGCGGTCACTTTGTACACCAGGCCGACCAGCATCGCCATCACCAGAAAACAGACGAATAGCAACAGGAAGAACTGGACGAAAAGTTTTCTCATTGTTGCACCGATGCCCAGGCGTTAGGGGCGAACAGATAACCTTTATTACGCACGGTCTTGATACGGAACGGCTCCAGCGCGTTGTCGTACAGCTTGCGGCGCAGGCGGGAGATCGCCACATCGATGCTGCGGTCCATACCGTCATAGCTCACGCCGCGCAGGTTTTGCAGCAGCGCCTCGCGATCCATGATCTGCCCGGCGTGGGTCGCCAGCTCCCACAGCAGATCGAAATCCGAGGTGGACAGCGTGACAGTTTCTTCGCCCAGCGTGACCTGCCGGTTGACCGGATCGATGCACAATAGCCCGAAATGCAGCGCGTTGTGCTGGGTGAGCGGCTGAACCGACTCTTCTTTCGGCTGTTGGCCGTGTTGGCGCAGGTGCAAACGCAGGCGTGCCAGCAACACCGCCGGCGGCGTGGTTTTCAGGATATAGTCGTTGGCGCCCATCTCCAGCGACAGGATATGGTTCATGTCGCTGTCGAGCGAGGTGAGCAGCACGATCGGGCCGGGGAAGGTGGGGCGCAGATCGCGGCACAGCGTCATGCCGTCTTTGCCGGGCAGCATGATGTCCAGCAGCACCAAATCGGGTTGCTCGTGCGCGATGCGCGCCTGCGCGCTGTCGCCGCGCGGTTCGATCAACACCTCGATGTCGTGTTTGCCCAGATAGGCGGCGATCAGTTTGCCGACTTCGGGATCGTCTTCCACAAAAACAATTTTATGCATATGCCCGTGTTTTAATAAGAAAAGCGGATTTCAGCATAGCGCGGCCCGAGGCGATGCGCCATGCGGATCTTGGCCTCAGCGCAGCGGCCGGCCGCCGTCGACGCCGTGGGTGCGGCCGGTGACGTAGCGGCTCTCCATCAGGTAGTTCACCAGGTTGACCACTTCGCTCTCGCCCGGCGCGACCTTCATCAGCGATTTCGCCAGCGCCTGCTGGCGATAAGCCTCGTCGTCGCCAGGATTGAAGATGATCAGCGCCGGCGCAATGGCGTTGACCTTGACCTCCGGCGCCAGCTTGCGGGCGAACGAACGGGTCATATTGTCCAGCGCGGCCTTGCTGGCAGCGTAGGCGATGTGTTTGTCGCTGCCTTTTTCCACCACGTAGTCGGTGAGATGGATAATGTCCGCGCCGGCCAGGCCCTGGCCGGTCAGGCAGGTTTCAAGCAGTTGGTTGAGCAAATAGGGCGTATAGACGTGAATTTGCAGCATCGCCGCCATCACCTGTTCCGGCGGCACCTGCGGCGACTCTGCCTGCCAGGCGCTGGCGTTGTGGATCACCGCGCGCAATTTGGGCGCCACCTTCCGCACCTGGTCGGCGAAACGGTAAATGCCTTCGTGCGTGGAAAAGTCGCCCTGAATGCAGCAGGCGCCCAAGGCTTTCAACTCGGCCATCGCCGGATATTCGCTGCGATAGGCGATGATGACGGGAACGCCGCGCTGGAGAAACGCTCTGGCGAGCGCCAGCCCGATGCGCCGCGCGCCGCCGGTAATCAGCACCGGGGCAGAGTTGGGGTGTTCCATTGATTAAAGCTCCTGGACAGACTGGCAAACAATAGGGGAATTATGCCATCATACGGCGGAAAGTCGTTAAAGCTTCGCATGATTATCCATTTCTGGATGTAAGATCCCCAATGCATTTCAGGTTGTCGCCCGTCGGCGGCTTGAAAGACCACGGGTTAACACTGGCCATGAGAGGAATGAGGGGATGAACAGCAATCACCTTGCATCCATCGCGCGCAGTGAGAAAATCTGTTTCGACTATATGGATTTTCTGTCCGCATCGTGCAGGAAGCACTGGCGCTTTGTTGATGCTATTTATGGTGTGATGCCGATCTTCGGCATGGTGTTGAAATCGCGCGTGACCACGTCACAAACGCGCAAAGAGCAGTTGAAAGAGCTGGCGCTGCAGGTGGTGTCAACCCAGGTCAGCGATGAAACCAACATTGTGCGCCTGATTGACCTGGCGCAGCAGCAGGGCCTGACGGTATTTGATATTCAGCTGCCCTATGCGCTGGAGGCGCAGCAGATGGCGGCCATTCAGAAAGAGTGCGCGGAAGGCATCGCGATCGCCCTGGTGGGTGAGCGCATGACCGTCACCATTCCCCCTAAAAGCTGACCGGGAATCAACCCGGCCACTCGTTGATGGTTAGGCAATTGACTTGCCGCGATAGCCTAACCATGAACGTGATATTACGCGCCGCGTAGCGGCCTGCCTTTAAAGCCGGGTCCCGGCATTGGGGCCGGAGCGTAGGGTATAAATGCCGTCTATATGAATCAGCACTGCGTATTTCGGCGGCTTTATTCCATTTTTTTCTGCAAACGCCAGCGCATCGTCAAACGGCTTGCCCGCCAGGAACAGTTCCGGGGTGCCGACAAAGCGGTAACCGTCCAGCGCCTCGCGATCGATAACCACGACGGCCATTTTCGATCCTTCCCTGATATTTTGCAGCGTCTGGCCGCCGGTATTTTCGTTGTAAATCAGCGTACGGTCGTCATACAGGCGCAAAGAGCGCTTGGGGCCGATATCGGGCACGCCGCTCGGGCTGCTGGTCGCCTGCACAGGCAGCTGTTTGGCCAGCATCTTTTTCATCTCATCATTCAATTCATTCATTGGCAGATTACCCCTCAGGTCGTGGTGGCGTTGTTAATGCACGGTGGCGGAATGGTTCGCCGTGGTCGCGCAGACGCTGGTTCCCGGCAGCCGGTGCTCGCGCAGCGCCTGCAGCGTTTCAATTCGGAACCGCAGCAGGTGCCGTTCGGCGATCTGCTGCATCTGTTCGCACAGCGAGGTGTCGTCCATCAGTTGCTCGATGGCGAGCCGGGCCTGATGCACGTGGGGTTCTACGCCGCGAAGCGGCTTTTGCCGCAGGCGCAGATGGGTGATGTTGTTGAACGTGACGATCAGCGCGGCCAGGGTGGATTCGAAAAGATGCAGTGCGTCAAACCGTTCGGTATATTCCGCGTTTTGCCAGGGCCGCTCGGCGACGAGCGCCTGAGCGGCCTCCAGCGCCTGCTGGTAGTGCGCCATCGCCAGGCGATCGCGCCGCTGATTGAATGCCGTGTTGCCCTCGGCGATCAGCGCTTCCCAGGCGGTAAACAAGGGTAATGCGTGCAGCAGTTTTTCAGCCATGAAATGCCTTCCATTTTCAGCCGGTCTAAACCCGCCTCCTGACGCCTCTCGGCAGGGGCGCTCGCGTCTTGCCGTTAATGCTCAGGTGATAATGATAATTAATTGCATTTAAGATCGCAAGAGGAGCAACTGACGGATCAACAACGGGTAGCGGGGTAACGAGGAAAGAAGGGGGAAACGAAATGCGGCTGACGGGCAGCCGCATCGACAGGCGATTTTAGTGCAGCATAATCCAACCGGCAGGCAGCGTGGCCGCCAGCAGCAAGAAAATGCTGCTCTTTTCCAGCCGGTTGAGCAGATTGATGTCCCGATGGCCGCGGCGGGCATACATGAACACCAACAGCCCAGGCGCATACAGCAGCACCGACATCAGCAGGTGCATCAGCCCGGAAGCGTACAGCAGCCACAGGCCATAGACGCAGGCGCCGGTGGCGGCGAAGATCAGGCGTTTGTCGCGGCGGCGGTAAGCCACCTTGAACAGAAACGCGCCAACCAGGAAGTAAGGCACCAGGATCATTTCCGAAGCGATGGTCAGCAGCGAGTTATAGTTGCTGCCGGTCAGCCAGATCAGCACCAGCGCCAGCTGCACCGCGATGTTGGTCAGCCACAGCGAAGAGGACGGGGCATGATGGCGGTTCTGCTTGCCGAACACGCGCGGAAACGCGCCGTGCTGCGCGGCCAGCAGCGGCACTTCCGCCGCCATGATGGTCCAGCTCAGGTAGGCGCCGCACACGGAAATGATCAGGCCGGCGGCGATGAGCACGTCACCCCACGGGCCGATCAGTTCCACCATCAGAACCGCCATCGACGGATTGCGCATTTCGGCCAGTTCGCTGCGCGGCACCACGCCCAGCGACAGCAGCGTCACCATCAGATACACCGCCAGCGCCGACAGCACCGCCAGCATAGTGGCGCGGCCCACGTCTTTCTTATTGCGGGCGCGGGCGGAAACCACCACCGCGCCTTCCACGCCGATAAACACCCACAGGGTGATCAACATGGTGTCCTTGACCTGTTCCCACACCGGCTTGCCGAGGGCGATGCCTTTGAAATCCAGCGTGAACACGTCCATTTTAAAGGCGATCGCCGCCAGAACGGCGAACATTCCCAGCGGCAACAGCTTGGCGAGGGTGGCCGCCAGATTGATGCTGGCGGCGGTTTGCACGCCGCGCAGCACCAGCGCGTGCACGATCCACAGCAGGGCGGATTCGGCGATCAGCGCCTGCCAGGTATTGCCGTCACCGAGAATCACGCTGCCGCCGCGATCGGTGAAGATACTCAGCGCCGCGAACACGATCACCAGATACGAGACGTTGGCGATCACGGCGCACAGCCAGTAACCCCAGGCGGAGCAGAAGCCCACCAGCTCGCCGAACCCTTCCTTGGCATAGGTGAAAATGCCGCCGTCCAGATCCGGACGCAAACGCGTAAGCAACAGCATGGCGAAGGCCAAAAACAGAATGCCGACGCCGGTGATCCCCCAACCCAGCAGCAGCGCGGCGGGGCTGGCGACCTGCGCCATGTTTTGCGGCAGACTGAACACGCCGGCGCCCAGCATTGAGCTGAGCACCAAAGCGGTTAGCGCGGTAAGACCGAGTTTTTTTTCCAATGACGGATCCTGAACGCAGAATAAACAACTGGAAGGGAACTGCTTGGTGGCAACAATGTATTAACTACCACTGCGCGAATAGACAATAGCCCTAAAAATTGGCGCAAATTTTACGGAGGGATGATTAGAGATGCAATGATTGAATATGCGGAATTTACAAAAAACTATTCAACGCACGATGAAAAAAGCGGCAATAAAAACGGGCAGCTCAAGGGCTGCCCGATGGTAAACCGAAAAGCGGGTTTTATTTGAACAGATCGGCGCTGACGGTCAGGTTGCCGCCGCTCTTGTTCTGCCACTGGCGGGTGACGTGGTAGTACTTGGCGCCTTTCTCGGCCGCGCGTTTCGCCACTTCGGTGGAGACATCGGTCATGCTGTTGAAGTGGCCGGTGAAGGTGACGGAATCGAACGGCACCATCTGCGCGGCGGTCACGTTGTTCACTTCCTGGATCTTGGTGCCGTTAGGCAGCGTGACGGTATAGCGTTGGCCGGTAGAAGACTGGGTTTCAAAGAAACGGCCCACTTCGCGGCTTGGCGAACCGGAAGACGCGACGCCAGGAATTTCGACTTTCGCGGCAGCGGCGCCGCCGGCGGCCAGCGCGGCGCGGCCGGCGTCAGAATCGGCCGGAATGGCATCCGGGCTCTGCACGCGGCGTTTTGGCGCATCGGCCTTATAGATGTAGGCGGTAACGAACTGGTTGCCGCCGGAGTTGGCGTCAACCTGGCGCACGATGAAGAACGAGGCGGCGCCTTTTTTCTTCGCTTCTTTGGAGATAGCGTCGTTGATGTCTGGCTGGCTGCGGTAGAAACCGCTGACGCTCACGGTATCGTAAGGCTCCAGCAGATAGGCTTCCTCTTTAGGCAGTTCGTTCACGCCGTTAAATACGCGGTATTTTGGTGTTTTGCTCACTTCTGGCGCATCTTTATGATAAAGGTCTGCGGTGACGCGCCAGTTGCCGCCGTTGTTGCTGTTGTTGCTGTCCTGGATATAGAAGGAATCGGCACCCAGTTTGTCTGCACGGCGGGATACGGCGTCGACGGCTTCATTGATGGCATTGAAGCGGCCGGTAATCGTGATGCGATCAAACGGCTTCAGCGCCGCTGCTTTCTCAGGAGTTAACTCTTGCGCCGCATGAGCAGACAGCGCGGTGAGTGATAACAAGGCTGACGCGATGATCGTGGTCTTCAGCTTCATAAAAAATCCTTTCGCCTAGCGCATTAACGTTTATAACGTACTGAACTGTTTAAGTGTAATTCAGCCGTCGATTATTACATGTAATTCTGAAAACTGTCTCAGCATTTTATGTTATCCCGTGCGACAAATCGCCGACGGTGACGCCGGGCGCACGGATGGCGCCATAGCCATAAGTTTCCATAATAACGGCTTTGGTGTCATTAATGTTAATTATTCACAAAATGATAACTTTTATGCTTTTACACCGCGCATGGCCATAAATCGTTACGCCGGGCGTAAATCTCTTGTCACGCAGAATGCGCTGTTCTGTATGGATTTTTTCACAGTAAATTGCGATTTGTCATATCACGCGCGGCGTTTTTATGTAAAAACAGAGCTGAATGCGTAAGCAATTATGGATCATCGACCTTATTTTCAGTAGGTTATAGTTGGCGTCTGAAATCAGTGCGGGCAAGTTAATGCCACGCCCGCCGGTGACGCCGTGCTATGGGCAGGAAAATAATAAACATCATCCAAGACAGGTGAGAAGGGAACATTATGCGTATTGGTGTACCAAGAGAGCGGTTGGCCAATGAAGCCCGGGTCGCAGCCACGCCGAAAACGGTGGAACAACTGCTGAAGCTGGGTTTTACCGTCGCGATTGAACGCGGGGCGGGCAAACTGGCCAGTTTTGAGGACGTCGCCTACGAGGCCGCCGGCGCGGCGCTGGTCGACGAAAGCGAAGTGTGGCAGTCGGATCTGATTCTGAAAGTCAACGCGCCGCAAGACGACGAGATCGCCTTGATGCGCGAAGGCAGCACGCTGGTCAGCTTTATCTGGCCGGCGCAAAACCCCGAATTGATGGCCAAGCTGGCGGCGCGCAATGTCACCGCGCTGGCGATGGACTCGGTGCCGCGCATCTCGCGCGCCCAGTCGATGGACGCGCTGAGCTCGATGGCCAACATCGCCGGCTACCGCGCGATCGTCGAAGCGGCGCATGAGTTCGGCCGTTTCTTCACCGGCCAGATCACCGCCGCGGGCAAAGTGCCGCCGGCCAAGGTGATGATCATCGGCGCCGGCGTGGCCGGCCTGGCGGCGATCGGCGCCGCGGGCAGCCTCGGTGCCATCGTGCGCGCCTTCGATACCCGCCCGGAAGTGAAAGAGCAGGTGCAGAGCATGGGCGCGGAATTCCTCGAGCTGGATTTTGAAGAGGAAGCGGGCAGCGGCGACGGTTACGCCAAAGTAATGTCCGAAGCCTTTATCAAGGCCGAGATGGCGCTGTTCGCCGCGCAGGCGGCGGAGGTGGATATCATCGTCACCACCGCATTGATCCCGGGTAAACCGGCGCCGAAACTGATCACCAAAGAGATGGTGGCGTCGATGAAGCCGGGCAGCGTGATCGTCGATCTGGCGGCGCAAACCGGCGGCAACTGCGAGCTGACCGTGGCCGACACCATTACCGTGACCGACAACGGCGTGAAAATCATCGGCTATACCGATCTGCCGAGCCGCTTGCCGACCCAATCTTCGCAGCTGTACGGCACCAACCTGGTCAACCTGCTGAAGCTGCTGTCGAAAGAGAAAAACGGCGAGATCGACATCGATTTCGACGATACGGTGATCCGCGGCGTTACCGTGGTGCGCAGCGGTGAAATCACCTGGCCGGCGCCGCCGATCCAGGTCTCCGCCCAGCCGAAAGCGGCCCCCGCCGCCGCACCGGCCGCCAAACCCGAAGCCAAACCGACCTCGCCGTGGCTGAAGTACGGCCTGATGGCTCTGGCGATCCTGCTGTTCGGCTGGCTGGCGGACGCGGCGCCGAAAGAGTTCCTGTCGCACTTTACCGTGTTCGCGCTGGCCTGCGTGGTCGGTTACTACGTGGTCTGGAACGTCAGCCATGCGCTGCATACCCCGTTGATGTCGGTCACCAACGCGATCTCAGGGATTATCGTGGTCGGCGCGCTGTTGCAGATCGGCCATGGCGGCTGGGTGAGTTTCCTCTCCTTTATCGCCGTGCTGATCGCCAGCATCAATATTTTCGGTGGGTTCACCGTCACTCAGCGCATGCTGAAGATGTTCCGCAAGAACTAAGGGGTAGCAAATGTCTGGAGGATTGGTTACAGCTGCATACATTGTTGCCGCTATTTTGTTTATTTTCAGCCTGGCGGGCCTGTCGCGCCATGAAACGTCGAAGCAGGGCAACCTGTTCGGCGTCGCCGGCATGGCGATCGCGCTGATCGCCACCATTCTGGGGCCGGATTCCGGCAACGTCGGCTGGATCATCATCGCCATGATCATCGGCGGCTCGATCGGCGTCTATCTGGCCAGGAAGGTCGAGATGACCGAAATGCCGGAACTGGTGGCGGTGCTGCACAGCTTCGTTGGCCTGGCGGCGGTGCTGGTCGGCTTCAACAGCTACCTGGATCACGGCGCGCCGATGGAGCCGGTGATGGCGAACATCCATCTGACCGAAGTGTTCCTCGGCATCTTTATCGGCGCGGTCACCTTCACCGGTTCGATCGTCGCCTTCGGCAAGCTGCGTGGCATCATCTCTTCCAAGCCGCTGATGCTGCCGAACCGCCACAAGCTGAATCTGGCGGCGCTGGTGATCTCGTTCCTGCTGCTGGTGGCGTTCGTGCGTACCGACAGCGTGGGCTGGCAGGTGGTTACGCTGCTGCTGATGACGGCGATCGCGTTGGCGTTCGGCTGGCATCTGGTGGCCTCGATCGGCGGCGCCGACATGCCGGTGGTGGTATCGATGCTTAACTCCTACTCGGGGTGGGCGGCCGCCGCGGCGGGCTTCATGCTGAGCAACGATCTGCTGATCGTCACCGGCGCGCTGGTGGGTTCTTCGGGTGCGATCCTGTCTTACATTATGTGCAAGGCGATGAACCGCTCGTTTATCAGCGTGATCGCCGGCGGCTTCGGCAGTGACGGTTCGTCCACCGGCGACGCCGAAGAGATGGGCGAATACCGTGAAACCACGGCGGAAGAGGTGGCCGAGCAGCTGAAGAACTCCACCTCGGTGATCATCACCCCGGGTTACGGCATGGCGGTGGCGCAGGCGCAATATCCGGTGGCGGAAATCACCGAGAAACTGCGGGCGCGCGGCGTGAAGGTGCGTTTCGGCATTCACCCGGTCGCGGGGCGTTTGCCGGGCCACATGAACGTGCTGCTGGCGGAGGCGAAGGTGCCGTACGACGTGGTGCTGGAGATGGATGAAATCAACGAAGATTTCCCGGATACCGACACCGTGCTGGTGATTGGCGCCAACGACACGGTGAACCCGGCGGCGCTGGAGGATCCGCGCAGCCCGATCGCCGGCATGCCAGTATTGGAAGTGTGGAAGGCGCAGAACGTGATCGCGTTCAAACGCTCGATGAACACCGGCTACGCCGGCGTGCAGAACCCGCTGTTCTTCAAGGAGAACACTCAGATGCTGTTCGGCGACGCCAAAGACAGCGTGGAAGCGATTCTGCGGGCATTGCAGAAGTAAGTGAGCAACCAAAAAAACGGGCCGCTAAGCGGCCCGTTTTTTATGCGCGAGGGTTAATCTTCGTCGTCGTGCTCATCGTCTTCATCCGTCTCAATCGGGCAGTTGAAGTTCTCCGGCTTAATCACCAGCAGATCGCATTTCAGATGGTCGATCACATGTTCCGCGGTGTTGCCGATAAAGGCCGCCGAAATGCCGGTGCGGCCCAGCGTGCCCAGAACCACCACGCCGGCCTGCAGGTGTTCGGCCAGATCGGGGATCACCTCTTCCGGCAGGCCTTTTTCCACGTGGGTGAACTCTTCCTTAATGCAGAATTTCTGCCGCAGCGCCTTCATGGCGATCAGATGCTGGCCGCGGATGGCGTCGTTGTAGACGCTCGGATCGAAATCGGGCAGCTCGATGGCGATGTTGATCGGAGTAACGGGATAGGCGCCGACCAGGTGAACCTCGGTCTGGTTGACGTTCTGCGCCAGTTCGACGGTTTCTTGCACCAGTTTGATATTGAGCGGATCGTGATAGGGTTCTTCGCTGGCCAGGTTGACCGCCACCAGCGCTTTACCGCCTTCCGGCCAGGGCTGGTCTTTCACCATCCACACCGGGCAAGGGCATTTGCGCAGCAGGTGCCAGTCGGTGGGGGTGAAGATCACCGACTCCAGCCGGTCGTGCTGGTGCGCCATTTTCAGCAGCAGATCATGCTGGCCGGAAAGCACTTCCTGAATGATGGCTTCGAAGGGGCGGTTATGCCAGATCACTTTGATTTCGATCGGCACGCCGTCGTTGAGATAGAAGCGGCACTGCTCGTTGATCCAGGCGGCGCGTTGGCTGATCACACCTTGCCGCATCGCCGTTCTTTCGTCCGGGGAGAGCAGGGTCGTCATTTCGTAAGAGAAGTCATAAATGGGCAGGAAGGCTTTGATGCGCCCGCCGTTCCGTTTCACCAGGTACACGGCGCGGCGCAATGCCGGCTGGTCGTCCTGATTGGGGTCAATAGCCACCAGAAGATTCTGATACTTCGCCATAGGGCCTCCTTACAGCTGAAATCAACAGTCTGTTAATTTACAGAGTAACCCAACATTGAAAAACAGAACAACAACAGAAGCGGCGCCGGATCAACAATTTCAGTGAAATGTTGATCCGGCAGGAGAATCAGGCGTTAACGGACACGTTGATGCGCGGCGTACCGGCCAGCACCGACAGGGCGTCGGCGTTTTCGATGGTGATGTATTTGCCTTTCACGCTGAGGATTTCGCTTTTCTGGAAGCGGCCCAGCAGGCGGCTGATGGTTTCCACCGTCAGGCCGAGGTAGTTGCCGATGTCGCCGCGGGTCATGGTCAAACGGAACTCGCGCGGTGAGAAGCCGCGCTCCGCGAAGCGGCGTGACAGGTTGTAAACGAACGCCGCCAGGCGCTCTTCGGCATTTTTCTTCGACAGCAGCAGGATCATGTCCTGGTCGCCTTTGATCTCGCCGCTCATCAGCCGCATGATCTGCTGACGCAGGTTAGGCATTTTGCCGGACAGATCGTCGAGGGTTTCGAACGGGATCTCACACACCATCGAGGTTTCCAGCGCCTGGGCAAAACTCGGGTGCTTCAGACCGCCGATGGCGTCGAAGCCCACCAGATCGCCCGCGAGGTGGAAGCCGGTGATCTGCTCGTCGCCTTGCTCGGTGATGGTATAGCTTTTGATGGTCCCGGAACGGATCGCGTACAGCGACTTCAACTCGTCGCCGGCCTTGAACAGGGTCTGGCCTTTCTGGATGGGCTTTTTCCTCTCGATAATGTTGTCGAGCTGGTCCAGCTCGTGGGCATTAAGGGTGAAAGGAATGCACAGCTGGCTGATGCTGCAGTCCTGGCAATGGATCGCACAACCACCAGACTGGATACGACGAATCACGCGTTTTTCCGGGATCATAGATTACGCTCATTCAATAATTGATATGAGTCAATTTTAACATCTTTTGCAGCAGCTGATAAGGGTGGCATTAGCATGAATAGGGGTATTGTGTGCGAATTTTGCGCACACATGCCGCCGATTATTCTGTATGGGACTGAAGTTATGAGCATTATTTGTGACTTATGCGTTTTATTCACACAAGTTATTGATAGTGCCAAAGCGGGGACGAGCGCGGCGTTGAGCAACGTGCTTTATTAAGCAGCGCCAAACAATGGCGCTGGATGAGCTCATCGCCGCGGCTACAGCAAACTTTTCGGCAGGTAGCCTTCATGCTGCAACAGCCACTGCTTGCGCTGTACGCCGCCGGCATAGCCGGTCAGCGCGCCCTGCGAACCGATCACCCGGTGGCAGGGCACCACGATGCTGATCGGATTCGAACCGTTGGCCATGCCGACCGCGCGCGAGGCGGTCGGACGGCCGATGCGTTGCGCCAGCTGGCCGTAGGTCAGGATCTCGCCGCACGGGATTTGGCGCAGCTGTTGCCATACGGTGCGTTGGAACTCGGTGCCGGCGGTCATCACCGGCAGCCGATCGATAATGCTCAGCTCACCGGCGAAATAGCGTTGCATCGCATCGGTCAGGCCGCCGGGATCGCGCTGCTCGCGCAGGATGAAGCGATCGGCGCGGTAGTGGGTATTCAGCAGCTTCATCAGGCGCGCTTCGTGATCGGTCCAGTCAATCGCCCGCAGGCGCCCCTGTTCATCGGCAATCAGCACCAGTTCTCCCACCGGCGTGGCGGTACGATCAATCAAAAAAGTCTGCATCTGGATCACTCCTCGGTTTGGTATGGCGATTATCGCATGAAAGCGGGGGAAGCGATGGCGGATTTCGGACATGCTGATGGGCAACCGCAGGGTTGCCCAAATAGCCGGCTCAGGGTAAGCCGTGGAGTCATTGTTCGATGAATTTATAAAATAAATTTATAAGTAATCAAGGCAAGTTGTGTTTTGTTTATTATTTCATCAGGCATTAACGCGTTGGCGTTACTTATAGCTGATGGTCACGCGCTTTAAATGGGGATCGTTATTCACTATTTCGCTGGTGACGGCAGAGACTAATTCTTTTGGCATCTCTTTTAACGAAGAGGAAATATATCCGTTCTGATATTCCGTCACTTTACCGAAGCAGTTGGAGACAAGCTGTTCATCCTGATGTGTGATGGTGCAGGCCGGGGTGGTAATGGCGCCGGTGAAGCGCACGACGCCGGAGGCGACCTGGCTGCCGGAAAGCGGTTTTGCTTGCAGAGCGAAGGGCAGAATGACCAATGCGCTTAATACGGCTAAGTAATGGTTCATACGCTGTTCCTCTCAGAATAAAAAACACTGCCAATTAAAAACAAGCGCCCTTGTTTTCATCAAATAAGCTATTTCGCCTGGCGAAATAAAAACGGATGGGCAAAAATCCCACTGCCTGCATTCAATGAATTTGATAGTAAGGAGGTAGGGTGGGTAAAACCATGATTTGGATCATAGTGAAGACCGGTTAATGGTTTCCGGCGCGGGCAGGGTAAAAGGCTGTGATCGTTCTCTCAGGAAAGCGGGAAAGGGCGGGATGTTTTCGCCCCCGTGCCGCAACCGCAGGAACCGGGGGCGAGCGGGGGGTTACAGCATACCGCTGCTGCCGCAGATGCGGATCTTTTCCGCCACCACTTCTTTCATCGCCAGCTTGCCGGGGACGATGTATTTGCGCGGGTCATTGGCATCCGGGTGCTGTGAAAAGTAGCTTTTCACCGCATCGGCAAAGGCGATTTTCAATTCGGTGGCGACGTTGACCTTGCAGACGCCGAGCGAGATCGCGCGCTTAACCATCTCTTCCGGAATACCGGAGGCACCGTGCAGCACCAGGGGCACGTCCACCTGTTCGCGGATCAGCGCCAGGCGCTCGAAGTCCAGCTTCGGCTCGCCGTGATACAGGCCGTGGGCGGAACCGATCGCCACCGCCAGCGAATCGATGCCGGTGGCGGCGACGAACTCGCGTGCCGCCGCCGGGTCGGTATAGAAGCTGTCCGCCGTATCGACGATCAGATCGTCTTCCTGCCCGCCCAGGCGCCCCAGCTCCGCTTCCACGCTGGCGCCGTAGCGATGGCACAGGGCCACTGCGGCGGCCACCTTGGCGATGTTCTGCTCGAACGGCAAATGCGAACCGTCGATCATCACCGAGCGGATGCCGCTTTTCACCTTGTGCTCGATGTCGTCCAGCGCTTCGTGATGATCCAGATGCAGCGCCAACGGCAGATCGTAGCGGTGCGCGGCAGATTGGCAAATGCCGATCAGGTAGTCGGTGCCGGCATAGCTGAAGGTGCCGGGCGTGCCGGCCATGATCACCGGGGAGCGCAGTTCGGCGGCGGTTTCCGCCACCACCTGCACGGTTTCCAGATTGTGGACGTTAAACGCCGGGACGGCGTAACCCTGACGCTGCGCCTTGAGCAGCATTTCTCGGTTGGCTATCAGATACATAGGATCTCCTTACAGCACCGGGGAAGGAAAACGGTAAATCGTCACGCCTTTCACCACCCGGTTGACCTCGCCGGTCGGGCAAGGATTGTCCGGGGTCAGCCCCAGCGTCAGCGAACTCTCGAAGGCCAGCATCTGGGTGAACAGCAGATACGGGAACAGCAGCCAGATATCATCGGCCGCGTCGTGCATATACAGCAGGGCATCGGACAGGGGTTGGCGCTCGCCGGTCAACCCGACCAACTGCATCGCCAGCCCGTCGCGCTGCAGTTCGTTCCACAGATCGCGGTCATACTGGCGGGCGTAGTCGTCGCGGGAGAACATCAGCACCACCAACGTCTGGCCGTCGACCATGAATTTCGGGCCGTGGCGCAGGCCGAGCGGCGAGTCGTAGCGTGTAACGATGCGGCCGGCGGTCAGCTCCAGCATCTTGAGCGAGGCCTCTTCCGCCAGGCCGGTAAAACAGCTGCCGCCGAGGGTGATATAACGGAGGAAACCGCTGGCGGCCAACGCCTTCACCTGCGGCTGCAGCGTTTCGCGCAGTGTACGGCAGCGCTGCACCATGGCGTTGAGCGGCGCCTGGGCGGCCTCGAGCGAAGCCGGGCCGAGCAACAGCGCGGCGCTCAGCATCATGCAGCTGAAGCTGGAGGTCATGGCGAAGCTTTGATCGTTGGAGCCTTGCGGCATCACCAGCGAACAGACGTTATCCCGCCGATGCGCATACTGCGCCAGCCGGCTGTCCGGGTTGCAGACCAGCATCAGGTGATAGCTTTCCGGCAGCAGCTGGTCGGCCAGCTCCACCGTCGCCACGCTCTCCGGGCTGTTGCCCGAGCGGGCGAAGGAGACCAGCAGCGTCGGCCGCTCAGGGTCGAGATACTGCAACGGATTGGCGACGATATCGGTGGTGCCGTAGGCCGCCACGTTGCGGCCGGTTCGTTCGCGCAGCCAGGGCGCCAGGGCGCGGCCGGCGAACGCCGAGCTGCCGGCGCCGCACAGTACGATTTGCAGGCGCGGATTGGCCAGCAGCGGCGCCAGGAACGGCTGCCACTGCGCCTGTTGATCCTGCAATTGCCGGTGCAGCGCGGCCCACAGATCCGGCTGCTGCCAAATCTCTGCGGCGGTGTGCCAGGCGTTGCGCTGCTTCAGCCAATCCGCCTCGTAAGAGAAATACGCGTTCATGATGACAACTCCTTAAAAGCCTTGGTTAACGGTCGGCGATAATCACGTCGCTCCCTCAATGGTGCAGCGCCTGTAGGCAAGCACCGATCCTGCACTGCTGCGGGTCGATAATTAATTCCCGGCGTGTTGCGGTATTGGGCATTAACGCAAACTCCTGATTTACCGGTAGCCGTGCCCGACCACGGCTTAATAAGCCGCGGCGATACCGACCGGAACGCTTTCAGTTAGTTATGGCGAATTACAGCAAACGAAACGCTGAAATGCAATCGGTTATTTTAAAAATACTTATATCTATCAGTTGGTTATATTTATTTTTACTTTCGATTGAGCGGCAAGCGAAAGCGGTGTTAACGCAAAGTGAAAACGGCAAATTCGTTATTTATCAGTCGACAATTCTCGGCGTCTATTTATTCAGTCTGCCGATGACGAAAGCCGCAGCGGTAATTCGACAATCGCCGGGCTTTCACTGTTTTTTTATGCCGGCGCGCGTAACCGTGCTGTTCCGCGTACGCCGCTACCGGCGCCGATGTGAGGGCAAGTGGGGACGAAAATGCGTCTTTCGCTCCCAATTCTTCATTACTTTGCTATACCTGATAGTCGATGGATTCATTTTATTGTCATGTAACTGACACGTCAGAGTCACGGCTCTGGCTTAAGTTTGCAGCGACTACGTCAGGAGATAACGCGATGTTCAGCCTGGATTCTCTGTTGCAAGATGCATTTCCACACCGCAATACCCCTGCCTGGCAGCGCAGCCTGCTAAGAACCCTTCTCTTCGAAAAAGAATTCAAACAGTTCGCCGCCGACTATCCCCACCTGAAAGGGCTCGATCTGATCGAGCAGGTGGTGGACTACTTCAACCTCAGCTGCGAGCTGGTGGACGGCGATCTGGAAAACATCCCGAGCCAGGGGCCGGTGGTGCTGGTGGCCAATCACCCGATCGGCTCGCTCGACGGCCTGGTGCTGCTGCGCGCCGTCGCGGCGGTGCGCCCGGATGTGAAAGTGGTGGCCAGCCAGCTGCTGACCTACATCGAACCGCTGCGCAACCTGTTCGTGCCGGTGGATAACGTCGCTTATAAAACCAGCCGCAAACAGATTGAAGGCATGCAGCGGCAGCTGGACAATCAGGGCGCGCTGATCCTGTTCCCGGCCGGCGAAGTGTCGCGCATGAGCCCGAAAGGCATCCGCGACGGCCACTGGCATACCGGTTTTCTGCGCCTGGCCGCCAAGGCGCGCGCGCCGATCGTGCCGATCCACATCAGCGCGCGCAACAGCAACCTGTTCTACTTTACCTCGCTGGTCTACCGGCCGCTGTCGACGCTGCTGCTGGTGCGCGAAATGTTCCAGCAGCGGGGCGGGCGCATCAAGATCCGCGTCGGCGGCCGCGTGCCGTTCGCCAGCTGGCACGACGGCCACACCAGCGCCAAGGATCTGGCGGAGCGTTTTCGCCGCCACGTGTATCGCCTGGGGCAGGGCAAGCCGGGGCTGTTCGCCAGCGAATCGCCGATCGCGCTACCGGAAGAGCGTTTGGAGCTGAAAAAGGCGCTGGCGAACTGCGAGCGGTTGGGGGTAACGCCGGACGGTAAAACCATCTACCTCTATCGCCGCCACGACGAAGCGCGCACGCCGATCCTGCGCGAACTGGGGCGTCTGCGCGAGATCGCCTTCCGCGCGGTAGGAGAAGGCTCCGGCCGCCGCCGCGATCTGGACAGCTATGACGACGATTACTACCACCTGGTGCTGTGGGATGAGGAGGAGCTGGAGATCGTCGGCGCCTATCGTTTTATCCCCACCGCCGAACAAATCGAACGCAAAGGGCTGGAAAGCATCTACAGCAACAGCCTGTTCCACTACGATCGTGATATGGAGCCGATCCTGGCGCAGGGCATCGAGCTGGGGCGCAGCTTCATTCAGCCGGCCTATTGGGGCAAGCGCGGGCTGGACTATTTGTGGCTGGGCATCGGCGCCTACCTGGCGAAATACCCGCAGTATCGCTATCTGTTCGGCCCGGTGTCGATCTCCGGCGGCATGCCGCTGGCGGCGCGCGATTTGCTGATCGCCTTCTATCGGCTCTATTTCTCGCCGGACCACGCCTTCGCGCAATCGCGCCGGCCTTATCCGGCGTCGCTGCCGCAGGTGCTGGCGCAGTTTGCCGGGGATAACTACCAGGAAGATCTGGTGCGGCTCAAGAGCCTGCTCAGCAATATCGGCTGCTCGATCCCGACGCTGTACAAGCAGTACACCGAACTGTGCGAGCCGGGCGGGGTACAGTTTATCGACTTCGGCACCGATCCGGCTTTCAACAACTGCATCGACGGGCTGGTGCTGGTGGATACCACGCGGCTCAAGCCGTCGCGGTATCAGCGTTATATCGCGGTGCACCAGCCGCAGCCAGCCGAGACGGCATGACTACAGTCTGACTCATGCCTTTTTGATCTAAGCACGACCTTGGGGCCGGCGACGGGATAGCGCTACGATAAACGTTTTGCTTTCCACCGCCGGAGCCCGTCATGCCTCACTCGTTTATCCCGCCGTTATTGTCCGCCGACGAACCCTCTGCCGCCGCCGTTGAAATCCCGCGCGGCAAAGCGCCCTTTTTGCTGCTGTGCGATCACGCCGGCAAGGCGATCCCGCAATCCCTCGGCGACCTCGGTTTGCCGCCGGGGGAGATCGAACGCCACATCGGCTGGGACATCGGCGCGCTGAGCGTGTCGCGCCATCTGAGCCGCCAATTGGACGCCACGCTGATCCACCAGCGTTACTCACGGCTGGTGATCGACTGCAACCGGGCGCCCGGCATCGCCAGCTCGATCCCGCATTTGTCCGAGCTGACGCCGATCCCCGGCAATATCGGTATCGACGCCGAGCACGCGCTGGCGCGCGAGCGCGAGGTGTTTTTGCCGTATCACCACGCCATCGACGATCATCTGGGGCAACGCCAACTGCGCGAACTGCCGACGGCGGTGATCGCCATGCACAGTTTCACGCCGGTGTTCAAAGGGGCATCGCGCCCCTGGCAGGTGGGGCTGCTGTTTAACCGTTACCCGGAATTTGCCCATCTGCTAGCCGAGCTGCTGCGCGAAGAGGGAGATTTGCAGGTGGGGATCAACGAACCCTATGCGATGACCGATGCCACCGACTACACGTTGCCGGTCCATGCGGAACGCCGCGGTTTGCCTTATGTCGGCATCGAAATCCGCCAGGATCTGATCGCCGACGAACGTGGGCAACAGGCGTGGGCGAAACGTTTCGCACGCCTGCTGCCGCAGGCCTGGCAGCGCTGGCAAATTTGACTTTAGGAATATTCCCAGAGATGATAACCGTAAGGAATACGTAATACGTCATTAGAAAAAAAGTCAGGAGAGACGTGTGGAGCACAGCGATAACGGACTGTTTATCAAACGGGAGCGTTTTGAAGTTCTGGCGATTCTGCGTGAAATTTGCAAACAACGCACGCCGCTGCGCGTAGAAAATCAGCAGCACCGGTTTCAAAGTCTGTTATTGAGCGTCGGGCCGGACAATATCGTGTTTAGCGGTGAGGAAGCGGAAAACGCCATCGACGGCGCCTGCACCATCGTGATTGAAAGCAACGACGCCAAAATCGAGTTTTCCGTCGGCCAGGCGGAGCTGACCGAACATCAGGGCGTCCAGGCCTGCTCGACCCGGCTGCCGCAGGAGTTGGTTTACATCCAGCGCCGCCGCCAGTTCCGCATCACCACGCCGCACTGGCGCCAATTCTTCTGTACCGGCGAATACCCGGACGGCACGCCTTATGAGCTGCGGATCCACGATCTGTCCGCCGGCGGCGTCGGTTTGCGTTTCGACGGCCCGCTGCCGGATTTCTTCCAGCCGGGCCTGCAGTTCAAGAAAGCGGAGTTGGATTTGGGCAGCTACGGCAGCTTCAAGGTCAACATGGAGCTGGTGGTAGTCAACGACGATCAGGAAACCGACGATAACGATCAGGTGGTGCACTTCTCGCGCCTGTCGTGCCGTTTCCTCAAGCTGGGGCTGGCGATGGAGCGCAAAATTCAAAGCGCGGTGTTCGCCTTCGAGCTGGATTTCAACAAAAAGAAAAAACGCTGATATTTATCAGGGGCGGCACGCTGCCCCTGACTCTCCACTGGCCTTACGGCTGTAACGCCCGCAGGCTGCCGATCTCTTCCCAACCGAAATGCGCCGCTTCGGCCAGCACGTCGCACACTTCGCCGCCGGCGGCGACCACGGCTGCGTCAAGCGCGGCGCCGTGCAGCAGATGGCTCACCAGCAGTGCGGCGAACAGATCGCCGGTGCCTTTGACCGCCGATTTGACCTTCGGATGGGTAAAGCACCGCGTTTCCTGCCGGGTGACCAGCATCAATCCCACTTCGTCTTCGTGCTGCGCCACGCCCGGCGCGCTGGTGACCAGCACCCATTCGGTGGTGTCGTTCAACAGCGCCTGCGCGGCGTGCTGCGTCTGCTCTTGGCTGCTCAGTTGCCGGCTGCACAGCTGCTCCAGTTCGAAACCGTTCGGCGTCAGGCCGTTGGCCAGCCGCAGGAACGGTGAGCGATAGCAGTTGACGATGCGCTCATCCACGTAGATCCCTTCACCGTAATCGCCCATCACCGGATCGATATAGATCTTTATCTGCGGATTGAGGGCGCGCACCCGCTGCAGCCAGTTGGCCAGAATATGGCACTGCATCACGTCGCCTAGATAGCCGACGATCACCGCCCGGGCGCGCTTCATCACGCCGCGGGCGATCAGATCGTCGAGAAAGCCGCCGAACCACTCGCCGGAGATGACGCCGCCGTGCGGCTTGCCGTAATAGGGCGGGCAGCCGAACAGCACGCTGGGCACCTGCAGCGCTTCCAGCCCTTTTTTCAGCAGGGCGCGGTAGGCGATGCCGTTGCCGACGCTGCCGTAGACCACCTGAGATTGAATGCTGATCACGTCGATGGACGGTGATCGCAAGGGTGAAGTCTGTTGCATGAGTTACATCCTTGGTTCGTTATTATCCAGCCAGCGGGCGAACACCTGCCGCGCGCGCTGTTCCAGCTGTGCGCCGTGGCGCGCCGCCTGTTCGCGCAGGCTCTGGGGCGCGATGCCGGCCAGTTCCAGTTCGCAGGCATGGCCAATCAGCCAGCGTTCGATATCGCGATGATCCGCCTCCAGATGGAACTGCAGCCCGAGCGCGAACCCCTGATAGTCGAAGGCCTGATGCGGGCAAACCGCCGTGCCGGCCAGGCAGCGGGCGCCCTCCGGGATCGTGAACATATCGCCGTGCCAATGCAGCACCGGCGTATCGGCCAGCGGTGCCAGCACCGAGTCGTCTTGCGCCGTGAGCGTGGTCAGCGGGGTGAAACCGATCTCTTTGACGCCGAGCGAGATCACGTCAGCGCCCAACGCCTGGGCGATCACCTGCGCGCCGAGACACACCCCAAGGGTCGGCCGCCGCTGCGCCAGCCGCTGTTTGACCAGCGCCAATTCATGGTCGAGAAAATCATAGCGCTGCGCGCCGGAAAAGTGTTGGGCGGCGCTGATCGGCCCGCCGAGCACCACCAACAGATCGGTCTCTTCATTATTGATAGCACGAATATCATCGCGGCCGGCATCGTAATAGTCGATCTGATAGCCGCGCAGCGAGAGCAGGGAACCGAGGATGCCCAGGTTTTCAAAATTGACGTGTCGAATGGCGACGGCTTTTTTCATTGTTTAACCTCGTGAGCGTGGGTGAACGGCGTCAGCGCCAGCGACTCGCCCAGCACCGCGATGCCTTGCGCGCCGCTCTGGTAGACGATGCGGCGTTCGCTGACCTGGCTGAGCTGTACCTGATAACCCTGCGCGGCCGGGAACAGCGCGCACGCCTGCTCCAGCTGATCGGCCGCCCAGGGCGTGAACATCTGCAGGCGGGCAAAGGCCTTTCCTGCATACTGAATGTCGAGCACGTAATGTTTATCCATGGAACCCCTTACTTTTGGCCGCGGAAGCTGTTAATCTGTTTTGAACTAGTACAAAAGGATTTATGTATGACTTCATTGTATGCAAAAGGCGGCGGCGCTGTCCAGATTGCCGAGCAGATCGCCGCACGCATCAAAGACGGCGCGCTGCGGCCGGGCGAGCTGTTGCCGCCGGTACGCCAGCTGGCGGCGGAGCTGGAGGTCAATCCGAATACCGTCGCCAGCGCATACGCCCGATTGCGCGATGCCGGTCTGGTGGCGACGCGCGGGCGGGCGGGAACGGTGGTGCTGGAGCCGCCGCTGGCGGCGGTGAGTGCGGCCTATGCGCCGCGCCAGGTGCCGGCGGGGATGTGCGATCTGGCCAGCGGCAATCTCGATGCCGCATTGTTGCCGGCGTTGGCGCTGGGCGCGGCGGAGGCGTTCCCGCAGCAAAACGGCTATGACATCAGCGGCGATCTGCCGGTATTGACCGGCCTGGGGCGCGAGTGGCTCGGCCGCCAGGGCGTCACGCTGGGGGAACCGGCGGTGTTCTCCGGCGCGCTGGACGCGATGGAAAAGGCGCTGCGCTGCCATATGCAGCCGGGCGCGGCGGTGTGGGTGGAAGATCCCTGCTGGCCGCCGCTATTGACGCTGCTGCGCCACCTGCGTCTGCGGCCGCTGCCGCTGGCGATGGATGAACAGGGGTGTCGGTTGCCGGAAAGCGGAGCGGCGGGCGCGGTGATCCTGACGCCGCGCGCCCACAATCCGACCGGCGCCTCGCTCTCTGCGCAACGCGCGCAGCAGTGGCGGCGTTTTCTCAGCGCAAATCCGCAGTGTCTGGCGATCGTCGACGACTTCTGGGGGCCGCTGTCGCAGCAGCCGCTGCATCTGCCGTTCGACGGCGATCGCGGGCTGTACGTGCTGTCGCTGAGCAAGTTTCTCAGCCCGGATCTGCGCATCGCGCTGGCCTGCGGCAACCCGACGTTGCTGCAGGCAATGCGCGCCGATCAGTACATCAGCGAGCGCTGGGTCAGCCATATCTTGCAGCAGATCGCCGCCAGGCTGTGGGGGCAGGCCTTGCAGGAAGGGCAGCTGCAGCGGGCGCAGCAGGCGTATCAGGCCAGAAGGGATGAACTGGTGCAACGGCTCAACGCGCTGAATCACACGGCGCTGGCGGTAGGTGAAGGGCTGCACCTGTGGTTGCCGGTGCGGTCGGAAACCGCCGCCGCGCAGCTGATGGCGCAGCGGGGGTGGCTGGTGCAGGGCGGCGAGCCTTTTCGTCTGAAGAGCGATCCTGCGATCCGCGTCAGCCTGGCCAACGTGGCGCCGGCGCAACTGGCGGCTCTGGCGCAGGATCTGGCCGACGCCATGCGGGCCAGTACGGCGATCAACTAGGCCGGCGTCAGGCTCTCCTCCGCCAGCAGCTGCAGTGAGGTGAGCCGGGCGCTCGGTTCGGCGATCGGCGTGTCGATGATGAACTCGTCCACGCCGTACCGCTGCTGCAGCTGCGCCAGTTGTTGATGCACCTGCGGCGCGGTGCCGAGCAGGATATGGCTTTCCCGCGGCTCGATGCGGTAGTCGGTGGCGCCGGCCTGCTGCACGAAACTCTCGGCCTGCGCCAGGCTGCCGACGGTCACGCTCTGCTCACCGGCGACGTGGACGCGGTATTGCTGTATATCCGCCGCCAGCGCCGCGGCCTGTTCCGCGCTTGGCGCCACGATCGCCGCTACCGCCAGCAGCGCCTTGCGGCCGCCGCTGTGTGCGGCGTAGTGCGCCAGCGCCGCGCTGATATCTTGCGGATTGCCGTTCAGATGCGCGGCGAACACGAAAATCCAGCCGGATTCGGCCGCCAGCGTCGCGCTCTCTTTGCTGGCGCCGAGCAGGAAGCGCTGAGCGCCGTGCGGCGGCAGCGGCGTGGCGCTCAGGCCGGGCTCGGCGTCGTCGTTCAGATAGGCGGTCAGCTGCGACAGCTGCTGCGGGAAAGCCGGTTTGTGTTGCCGGTCATGGGCGGCCTGCAGCGCCTGGGTGGCGAGCGGCAGCCCGCCGGGCGCTTTGCCCACCCCGAGATCGACGCGCCCCGGCGCCAACGCCGCCAGCAGGTTAAAGTTTTCGGCCACCTTGTAGGCGCTGTAGTGTTGCAGCATCACGCCGCCGGAGCCGATGCGAATGCGCGACGTCTGGCCGAGCAGGTAGCCGATCAGCACTTCCGGCGACGGGCAGGCGAGCTGCGGCGTGTTGTGGTGCTCCGCCAGCCAGAAACGCCGATAGCCCCAGCGTTCCGCCTGTTGCGCCAGATGCAGCGTGCGCGCCAGCGCCTGGGCGGCGCTTTCCCCGTCGGCGATCGGACTCTTTTCCAATATGCTCAAGGCATAAGCCATTTTCCCGCTCCTTTCCTCATCAGATATGCCTGACAAATACCATGCGGGCGGCGCGCGCCTTAATACTGATTGGCGATAGGATATTCCATTGATCCAAAACGAATTTGGATATGCGCAGATCGGTAAAGCGCCGCGATATTATCCTTCGAGCCAGGCCTTCAGACGAATGGCGTCACGGTAGTGGCCGTAGCGCGACTGCGCGCCGAGCAGGATCATCACCACCGGCTGCCCTTTGATGGTGGTGCGCATCACCAGGCAGTGGCCGGCCTCGTCGGTAAAGCCGGTTTTCTGCAGCTGGATCTTCCAGGCTGGGTTGTTGATCAGGCCGTTGGAACTGCGGTAGACCAACTGGCCTCGGCCAGGACGCACGATCTGCTGCTTGTCGGTGCTGAAGCGGCGAATCGATTGATAGCGATAGGCGTGATTGACCATCTTCAGCAGATCGTTGGCGGTCGCCACATTGCGCGGCGTCAGCCCGGTCGGATCGTAGAAGCGTGCGCGTTTCATACCGATGGCGCGCGCTTTCTGATTCATTTTCGCCACGAAGGCCTTGCGTCCGCCGGGATAGCTGCGGCTCAGCGCCGCAGCGGCGCGGTTCTCCGAAGACATCAGGGCGATGTGCAGCATGTCGCGGCGGCTGAGCACCGAGCCGATGGTCAGGCGCGAGTGGGTTTTCTTCAGCAGATCGCGATCGGCGGCGGTGACTTTCAGCCTGCTGCCCATCGGGCGTTTGCTGTCCAGGGCGACCATGGCGGTCATCAGCTTGGTGAGCGAGGCGATCGGCAGCACGCGGTTCGGCTGCTTCTGATAGAGCGTCTTTCCGGTGCGTTGATTGACGACCAGCACCGATTTGGCGTTCAGCACCAGCGGCGGCGCAGCGGCATGCACGGGCGCCAAAACGAACAGCAGGCTGAACAGGAGGGCGGCGCCGAAGCGCCGGGCGGGCAGACGGAGAAAAGCGTGAGATAAAAGCATAACGGCGGCAATAGTGACCCTAAGTGATTAAAAAATATCAAAAGAGTCTGCCCGGCAAATGTGAAGAAAATAGGGCGATAATCGCTCAAACTGTTACAACAATCCCTTTTGTTGCAGCGTGAAGCGTGTGGCCTCGTTCAAATCGTAGTCCGCGAGACGCTCGCGCGGCACCCAGGCGTAGTCGTCGAACTCGTCGTTGATCGTCACGTCGCGGTTGGCGGCATGGCAGTCGAAAATCAGGTAAATCATATAGATTTGCTCCCGGCTGCCGTCGGCATAGGTTTTGATGCGCACATCGTCGCGGAAGGTCCAGGGCGTGATGCCGTCGAGGATCAGCGCGGCGCCCAGCTCTTCGCGCACTTCGCGCCGCAGTGCCTGTTCTATCTGTTCACCCGGCTCGACGCCGCCGCCGGACAGCGCCCACTGGCCGGGGAACACGCCCTTGTGCGCCGCCATTTTGCACAGCAGGAAGGCGTTATCGTTTTCAATCAGCGGGCAGACAATGATGCGCTGGCGCATGGAAGACTCCTGTCAAAATGGAAAGCAACCACTTTAACATGGGGTTTAGCCCCTTAGCGTGAGAGAAATCAAAGCGTTGTATTAGCGCAGAGAAGCGGTAGCCGCCTCTCTGCGCTAAGGTCAGTAGATTTCCGGCACCACCATGTTGTCCGGCACCGGGCTACGGTGGTATTCCGGGCTGCGTTTGCGCTGCGGCAGCGTGATGACGTTGCCTTCGGCTTCCTCATAAGGCACCTGCTGCAACAGGTGGGTGATGCAGTTCAGACGGGCCTTTTTCTTGTCGACGCCCTGAACCACCCACCAGGGCGCTTCGGCAATGTTAGTGCGCGCTAACATGATTTCTTTGGCCTCGGTGTAGTCTTCCCAGCGGCGGCGGCTTTCCAGATCCATTGGGCTGAGCTTCCACTGCTTGAGCGGATCGTGAATGCGGCTGAGGAAACGCAGCTCCTGCTCCTCATCGGTGATTGAAAACCAGTATTTGACGATTTGGATACCGCTGCGCGTCAGCATTTTTTCGAATTCCGGCACGCTGCGGAAAAACTCCTCATACTCTTCGTCGTTGCAAAAGCCCATCACGCGCTCCACGCCGGCGCGGTTATACCAGCTGCGGTCGAACAGCACCATTTCGCCGGCGGCCGGCAGATGCGCGATATAACGCTGAAAATACCACTGGGTGCGTTCGCGATCGTTCGGCGCCGGCAGCGCCGCCACGCGGCAGGTGCGCGGGTTGAGGCGCTGGGTGATGCGCTTGATCACGCCGCCCTTGCCGGCGGCGTCGCGGCCTTCGAAGATGATCACCAGCCGGTGGCCGGTGCGCATCACCCAATCCTGCAGTTTCACCAGCTCGCCCTGCAGGCGCAGCAGTTCGCGGAAGTACTGCTTGCGCCAGGCTTTTTTCGCGTCGCTGTCGACTTCTGCCGCGTCGAAGCGCAGGTCGTCCAGCTCCATTTCCAGCTCTTCGTCGTAGCTGTCGTAAAACTCTTGCAGCAGGCGCTGGTTGAAACCGTCATCGCGGTTGACTTCATGCATGGTCATCAGATTTTCTCCGTATCGGCCCGGTGTTAGAAATGGTTGAAGATCCAGTACAGCACCGCCGACAGCAGCACCGAGGCCGGCAGGGTTAGCACCCAGGCCATCAGCAGATTGCGCAGGGTGGCCATCTGCAGCCCGGAGCGGTTGGCGGCCATGGTGCCGGCGATGCCGGACGACAGGACGTGCGTGGTCGAAACCGGCAAGCCGAAGGCGTCGGCCGCGCCGATGGTGGTCATCGCCACCAGTTCGGCGCTGGCGCCCTGGGCGTAGGTCAGGTGCGATTTACCGATCTTTTCGCCCACCGTCACCACGATGCGGCGCCAGCCGACCATGGTGCCGAGCCCCAGCGCAATCGCCACCACCACCTTCACCCAGAAGGGAATGAAGCGGGTGGCGTTGTCGAGTTCGCCCTTCAGCGCGTCGAGGTTGCGCTGCGCGTCGGGATTGATCTGCAGCTGATGCTCTGCCTTCAGGTGCTTGATGGTCTCGGACGCCAGATACATGTCGTTGCGGGTGTTCGACACCGCCTGCGCCGGGATCTTGTCGACCGAGCCGTACTGACGGATTTGATCGCCGATCGCGCCGGCCAGCTGCGCCAACGCCGGCACCACCTCCGGCGTTAGCTCGCTGGTGCGCACATAGCCGGTCAGCACCTCGCGCGGCGGCGTTTGGCCGCCGGCCGGGAACTGGCGCAGCAGCTGGTTTTGGGTCACCTCCGCCAGCGCCGCCACCCGGGGAATCTGCTCCGGCGGCATCGAACGGTTCAGGGCATAGGCGATCGGCATGGTGCCCACCAGGATCAGCATGATAAGGCCCATGCCTTTCTGGCCGTCGTTGGAACCGTGGGCGAAGGAAACGCCGGTGCAGGTGAGGATCAGCAGCCCGCGGATCCACAGCGGCGGCGGGGTATTGCCCTTAGGGGCGCTGTACAGCTGGCGGTTCTTGACGAACAGCTTCAGTGCCAGCAGCAGCAGGCCGGCGAACACGAAGCCGATCACCGGCGACAGCAGCAGCGCGTAGCCCACCTTGATCGCCTGGCCCCAGTCCACGCCGCTGGTGCCGGTGCGGCCGTGGATCAGGGCGTTGGCTACGCCGACGCCGATAATCGAGCCGATCAGCGTATGCGACGACGAGGCGGGCAGCCCGAGCCACCAGGTGCCGAGGTTCCAGATGATGGCGGAGAACAGCAGGGCGTACACCATGGCGAAACCGTTGCCGGTGCCGGCCTGCAGGATCAGCTCGACCGGCAGCAGCGAAATGATGCCGAAGGCCACCACGCCGCTGGAGAGCAACACGCCGAGAAAGTTGAAGAAACCGGACCACACCACGGCGACCATCGGCGAAAGCGAGTGGGTGTAAATCACCGTTGCGACCGCATTGGCGGTATCGTGGAAGCCGTTGACGAATTCAAAGCCCAGCGCAATCAATAGCGCCAGCCCCAATAATAAAAACGGAACGTAACTGGTATAGACGGCGCCGGCGTCGCTGACGTCGTTAAATAAGTTCACCCCGGCGAACGCGATCCCCAGAATTAATAAGAACACAAAAAAAAGAACAGTGAGTCGACTGTTCTTTTGATGCAGTTTGGGCAGGCTGGAGGCGGCCGGCATGTCCGGTTGAACGGCGCTGTTATCGCTCATAATGACCTTCCTGAGAGGATTGGATGCGGTAGCTGTCGCCTGAAAAGTATTCTGAATGAATGTGGCTTTTTTATGACGAAAATATTAATCATCGGGAACGGCGAAAATCATTAACGCCGATAAATAAAGATTGTTATAACAGCGGGGACGGTCTTGGGTTAACGGCAACAGGCAGGATAGGGCGTTATGGTGCAACGGTTAGCGGAAAAGATGCACAAGCTGGATTTTGATGATGAAGTGACCGGGCTGATCTACGGCCATGTGTTTCGTTCCGGTGAGCCGCCGAGGCGCCTGAACTCGCAGCAGGTCTGCCAGGCCTACCAGACGTTGCCGCCCGGCGACGGTTTTATCTGGCTGCACCTCAATCTCAACCACGCGGCGGCGGAGAAGTGGTTGAAAAATCATTTCGCCATTTCCGATTTTTTCTTCCACGAGATTCGCCACGGTTCGCACACCACGCGCATTGAGCGCCAGGGCGACGATCTGTTCGCGGTGCTCAACGATGTGATCTTCCACCCTGAGGAGAGCAACCCGGAAACGGCGACGCTGTGGCTCTATTGCTGCCGCGGGCTGGTGGTGACCGTGCGCCATAAACCGGTGCGGCTGATTGAACGGCTGCTCGGCCGCCTGACGGCGCTGCAGCTGGCCTCGTCTACCGAACTGCTGGCGCACCTGCTGGAAGAGCAGGAGGACGTGCTGGAGCAGGTGGTGCGGCAGGCCAACCAGTATGTCGATACCATTGAGGATCGCCTGCTGACGCGCCGCGTCAAACGCAATCGCACCGAGCTGGGGCGCATGCGCCGCATGCTGCTGCGCTTTCAGCGCCTGTTGGCGCCCGAACCGGCCGCGCTGTTTCGCCTGTTGAACCGGCCGCCGACCTGGCTGAGCCGTGAGGTGGTGCAGGATCTGCGGCAGTTTACCGAAGAGTTCACCGTGGTGTTGAACGATCTCGCCAGCCTGACCGAACGCATCCGGCTGCTGCAGGAGGAGCTGGGCGCCAAGCTGATGGAGCAGAACAACCGCACGCTCTACACGCTGACGGTAATCACCGTGCTGGCGCTGCCGATCAATATCGTCGCCGGTTTCTTCGGCATGAACGTGGGGGGGATCCCGCTGGCCAGCAATCACCACGGTTTTATCCTGCTGGTGTTGCTGGTCGGCAGTTTTACGCTGATCGCCGGTTATCTGGCGTTCAGGCGCAGGGACGAGTCGTAATTACAGGCGGGCGCGGTACTCTTCTTCCAGCCGGGCATGGGTGCTCCAGAACGGCTGCGGCGCCCGATCGTGCAGGCGATCCAGCAGGATATCCAGATGGGTGTGCCAGCCGCCGGCGACGCTGAGCATCTCGTCGCGGTTGGCCAAACGCCGGTGGGTGACCGTCAGCAGCACGGCGCTTCCCTGTTCCGTCAGTTCGAAGGTCACTTCGGAAGGGCGGCCCTGATCCTGTTCGGCCCAGGTAAAGCTCAGCAGGCGCGGCGGGAACAGGCAGGTGATGTGGCCGCGGTTGCTGACGCAGCCGCCGTGCTGTTTGTACTTGGCCGGCGGGGGTTCGTGCTCGCCCGCCAGATCGGAATTGCGAAATTCCAGCTCCAGCGGCGCGCCGTTCTCCAACGTCATGGCGCCGGCCGCCAGCCAGGTGGCGCGCTTGTCGGATTCGGTCAGGTAAGCCCACACCCGCTCGATGGGGCCGGGCAGCAGCCGCTGGATGCGCAGCGTACCGGGTTCGATAATCATGCCGTAATCATTCATGGTTCACTCCTTGGGAGGAAGCTGTTCGGGCTGCAGCAGCGCCTGTTCGAGCGCATCCAGCCGTTCAGTCCAGAAATGTTCATAGGTTTGCAGCCAGTGCATGGCCTGCGCCATAGGCTCGGGTTCGAGCCGGCAGATATGGTTTCTTCCTTGCACGGTGCGTTGCACCAGGCCCGCATGTTCCAGTGCTTTCACGTGCTTGGAGGCGCCGGCGAACGACATCTGCAGCGGCGCGGCCAGTTCGCCGATGCTGCGCTCACCGCCGGCCAGCGCACGCAACATCGAGCGGCGGGTCGGGTCGGCCAGCGCATGAAAAATGGCGTCCAGCTGTGAGGAAGATAATTCAACCATATGGTTGAATATAGAACAGGCGGGCTAATATTCAACCGTTTTGTTGAATATTTTTTGCCCCGGCGAAAACCGGGGCGGGGATCAGGCGCCGGCGTGCGCCAGCAGGGCGTTCAGCAACACCTCGGCGCCGGCGGTTGCCCAGGCGGGGGTGATGTCTTCCCGCTCGTTGTGGCTGATGCCGTCCACGCAGGGAATGAAAATCATGGCGGTTGGGGCGACGCGGTTAAGGTAACAGGCATCGTGGCCGGCGCCGGAAATCATGTCACGATGGCGGTAGCCCAACGCTTGCGCGGCATGACGTACGCTGTCGATGCAGCCCCGATCAAAAGCGATCGGGGGATACTGGAAAATGCGCTCGGCGCGAGCGGTTAGGCCGCCGCCGTTGACGTGGTTTACCGCCGCCAGCAGGCGCTGCTCCATCTGTTCCAGAATTGACTCCTGCGGATGGCGGAATTCGACGCTGAAAAAGACCCGGCCCGGCACCACGTTGCGTGAATTGGGGGTAATTTGCGCCATGCCCACCGTGGCGCGCGCGTCGGGCGCGAAATCCCAGCCGATGCGGTTGACCGCCGTCACCAGCTCGGTGAAGCCCAGCAGGGCGTCGCGGCGGCGATCCATCGGCGTGGTGCCTGCGTGGGCGCTGAAGCCGACGACCTCCAGCTCGTACCAGCGCTGCCCCTGTGCGGCGGTTACCACGCCGATGTCGAGGTGCTCCGCTTCCAGAATCGGCCCCTGTTCGATGTGCAGCTCGAAGGCGGCATGGATCGGCGTGCCGCCCACCGGGTGTTCGCCGGCGTAGCCGATGCGTTCCAGCGCGTCGCCGAGGCTGACGCCGTGCTCGTCGCGGCGCGTCAGACCGTATTCCAGCTCGAAGACCCCGGCGAACACGCCGGAGGCGATCATCGCCGGCGCGAAGCGAGCGCCTTCTTCGTTGGTCCAGTTGATCACTTCAATTGCGCGTTCGGTGACGATCTGCCGATCGTTAAGGCTGCGAATCACCTCCAATCCGGCCAGCACGCCGTAGATGCCGTCGAAACGGCCACCGCGGGGCTGCGAGTCGCCGTGAGAACCGGTGACCACCGGCGCCAGCTCGGGCCGCGAACCTTCACGGCGCAGGAACATGTTGCCCATTCGATCGACGCGCACGCTGCAACCGGCCTCCAGCGCCCACAGGCGCAGCTGGTCGCGCGCCTGGCGATCCTCTTCGCTGAGCGCCAGGCGGGTGACGCCGTTGTCGGCGATGGCGCCGAACTGCGCCATCGCGTGCAGGCTTTGCCACAGGCGCTCGCCGTTGACCCGATACGTCATTGTTCTTCTCCCGGCGTTTTGGCGGTGTAGCGGAAATCGCAGCAGGGGGCGCCGGACATGATGGTTTGGCTGCGCTGCAGCTCGACCTCCGGCGCATAGCCGACGATAAACTGGCTGTCGCGCGCGCAGGAGAGCAGGTGGCCGATTTCCCCCAGCCCCATCTCGTGGTACATCTCGGCGTAGCGGCAGCGGGTGACGTTATAGTCGAAGTGTTGTTCGTCCTGGTTGATCACCTCAACGCGCAGCGCGTCGTCTTTTTCCCACAGGTACTGCAAGGCGGCGAAGCTGCGCAGATCCGCGCCGTTCGGTTCCTGTGCGGCGAACCGTTTGCCCGCCTCGATGGCGGCGTTCTCGATGGCTTCGCCGATCACGGCCTGAGCGCGCGCCTTGCCGATTTCACGCACCAGGATCTGGTAGATCGGTTTGATGATCTCCGCTTCGATCTTTCTGCGGGCCAAAATGCCCAACTCGTTGTTTGCACAGCTCATCGCCTTGCTCCTCTTGATTTATTGTGGTTTGGTGCCGCCCAACACGGTTTGCGGCTGCCATTTGCCGTCCACTACCCGGTACAGGGTGAAGCTCGGCTGTTGCAGGTTGCCCTGCGCATCGAAGGCGATGGCGCCGGTCACGCCCTGATAATGGATGGCGCGCAGTTTCGGCAGGTAATCGGCCGGATTGGCCGAGCCGGCCTGTTCGATGGCGGCGATCAGCACCCGGGTGGCGTCGTAGGCGAAGGGCGCATGCAGTTCGATGTGGGTGTGGTAACGGTCGTGGTAGGCTTGTTCAAACGCCTTGCCGCCCGGCATCTGTTCCAGCGGCAGCCCCGGCTCCAGCGCGACGACGCCTTCGCCTTCACGCTGCGCCAGCGTCAGGAAGGTCTGGCTGACAAAGCCGCCTGCGCCCATCAGCTGCGCGTTCATGCCCAGCTGTTTCAGTTTGCGCGCCAGCGGTGCCGCCTGGGAGTCCACGCCGCCGAAGAAGATCAGATCGGCGTTTTTGCTGCGCACGGTGGTCAGCACGGCGCTGAAATCGACGGTCTTGTCGTCGACGTATTCGCGGGTGACCGGCTGCACGCCCTGGGCCTGCAGCGATTTGATGAACTCGTCCGCCAGGCCCTGGCCGAAGGCGGTGCGATCGTCGATCACCGCGATGCGCTGGGCTTTCAGCGTTTTCACCGCATACTGCCCGGCATAGTTGCCGCCGTCGTCGTCATGGCCCATCACGCGGAAGCTGGTGTCAAAGCCTTGTTGCGTGTAGCCGTGGCCGGTGGCGACCGGCGCCACTTGGGCGATGCCGGCGTCGTGATAGATGCGTGCCGCCGGGATGCTGGTGCCGGTGTTCCAGTGGCCGACCACGCCGGCGACGCCTTCGTCGACCAAACGCTGCGCGACGGCCACGGCGGTGCGCGGATCGGACTGATCGTCCTCGGACAGCAATTTGAAGGTGACCGGTTTGCCGTTCAGCGTCGGCTTTTGCGCGTTGGCGTCGGCGATCGCCAGCCGCGCGCCGTTTTCGAGATCTTTGCCGATGCGCGCGGAAGGGCCGGTCAGCGGCCCGGCCAGGCCGATCAGCACGGTGTCGTCCGCCAGCGCCGGGAGGCTCAGGATCATCGTCATGGCGGCCAGCGCCAACGGCTTGATGCGAAAGTTCTGCTGCATGTCATACTCCTGGTGCGGTTAAAGGTAACAACGGTTATTCACCCAAATAGATCTGTTTGATTTTTTCATCGTCCAGCATGTCGGCGGAGCGGCCGCTGTGGCTTAGGCTGCCGCTGTCCAGCACATAGGCGCGATCGGTGGATTCCAGCGCCAGGCGGGCGTTTTGCTCGACCAGCAATAGCGTGACGCCGTCACGTGCCAGCTGTTTGATGACCGAAAAAATGGCTTCTACCACAATCGGCGCCAGCCCCATCGACGGCTCGTCCAATATCAACAGGCGCGGGCGGCTGAGCAGCGCACGGCCCATCGCCACCATCTGCTGCTCGCCGCCCGAAAGCAGCCCGGCCGGTTGGTTCAGGCGCTCGTTCAGGCGCGGGAAGGTGGCGCATACTCGTTCGAAATCGTGCCGTACCGCCGGTTTGTCACGCCGCGCATAGGCGCCCAGCTGCAGGTTTTCTCGCACCGTCAGGCGGGTGAAAATGCCGCGACCTTCCGGCACCATCACCAGCCCCTGTTGCAGCAAGCGGTGCGGCGCCATGCCGCGAATCGAACGGCCGTCGAACAGGATGTCGCCCTCGAACGGCTGCAGCCCGGTCAGCGCGCGCAGGCTGGAGGTCTTGCCCGCGCCGTTAGCGCCGATCAGCGTAACCTGTTCGCCGGCGTTGACCGTAAAATCGATGCCTTTGACCGCATGAATGCCGCCGTAGGACACTTTGAGTCGTTTAACGCTCAGCAGGGCTTCAGACATGCGCGCCACCTCCCAGATAGGCCTGAATGACCGCCGGTTCACGCCGAACCTGCGCCGGTTCGCCTTCGGCAATCGCTTTGCCGTAATCCAGCACCGTCAGGCGATCGCACAGGCCCATCACCAGCTTGACGTCGTGTTCGATCAACAGCAGCGTTTTGCCGCTGTCGCGAATGCGCAGCAGCAGCTCGCGCAGCGCCACTTTTTCTCCGGCGTTCATGCCGGCCGCCGGTTCGTCCAGCGCCAGCAGCCGGGGCTCGGTCGCCAGCGCGCGGGCGATCTCCAGGCGGCGCTGGTGGCCGTAGGCGAGATCGCCGGCGCGGTAATGGGCGAATTGGCCGATGCCGACGTACTCCAGCAGCGTATGGGACTTATCGCGCACCGCCTGTTCCTCCTCCCTGGCGCGGCGGTGGCGGGCGATCGCCGCCCACAGGCCGTTGCGGGTGCGCACGTGGCAGCCGACCATCACGTTTTCCAGCACGCTCATTTCGTTGAACAGCCGCAGGTTCTGGAAGGTGCGGGCGATGCCGGCCTGCGCCACTTTATCGATCGCCTGGGGCCTATAGCGCTGGCCCGACAGGCGGAATTCGCCCGCGTCGGCGCGATACAGACCGGTGATCAGATTGAAGCAGGTGGTCTTACCGGCGCCGTTCGGCCCGATCAGGCCATAGATTTCCCCCTGGCGGATGCTCATGCTGACGTCATCCACCGCCGTCAGGCCGCCGAAGCGTTTGCTGACGTGATTTAAAGCGAGCAAAGGCGTCATGCGGTGTTCCCCCTTATATGGCGTGCCGGCCACAGGCCCGCCGGGCGATACAACATCACCAGGATCAGCGCCAGGCCGTAAAACAGTTGGCGAATGATTTCCGGGTCGATCAGCACCTGGCCGAACAGCGCCTGCTGCAGCGGCCCCATGCTGCTGCGCAGCAGCTCCGGCAGGGCGGCCAGCAGCAGCGCGCCCAGGATCACCCCGGGGATGTGCCCCATGCCGCCGAGCACCACCATCGCCAGGACGGCGATCGACTCCTGCAGGGTGAACGATTCCGGCGACACGAAGCCCTGAAACGCGGCGAACAGCGCGCCGGCCACTCCGCCGAAGGTGGCGCCGATGGCAAAGGCCAGCAGCTTGAAGTTGCGGGTGTTGATGCCCATCGCCCGCGCGGCGTCCTCGTCTTCGCGGATCGCCGTCCATGCGCGGCCAATGCGCGAATTTTGCAGCCGCAGGCTGATAAACAGGATCGCCAGCAGCAGGGCGGCGAACAGGTAGTAATAGAGGTACAGGCCGGAGAAACGCACGCCGAACCATTCATGCATGCCGGAAAACTTCAGGCCGAACAGGCTGACCGGCTCGATGCCGGAAATGCCTTTGGGGCCATTGGTGAGGTTGACCGGGCGATCGAGATTGCGCATCAAAATACGTACGATCTCGCCGAAACCGAGCGTGACGATCGCCAGATAGTCGCCGCGCAGCCGCAGCGTCGGCGCGCCAAGCAGAATGCCGCACACGGCCGCCAGCAGCGCCGCCAGCGGGATCAGCCACAGCATCGACAGATGAAGCCCGTCGGGGAACCACTGCAGCAGCAGCGGGAACTGCTGCGTCAGATGCGGTGACGACAGCAGCGCGGCCAGATAGGCGCCAACGGCGTAAAAAGCGATAAAGCCCATGTCCAGCAAGCCGGTCATGCCCACCACGATGTTCAGCCCGAGCGCCAGCATCAGGTACAGCAGCGCGAAGTCGACGACGCGCACCCAGTAGTTGCCGCCGGCGGCGCCCGCGACCCAGGGCGCCAGCAGCAGAGCGAGAATGAACAGCGTCAGCCCCAGCCTGGCGCGCCGAGGCGTGGCCAGGGGAAGCGTGGAAGTTAAAACGGTCATCGTGATGTCCTTATGCGCGCGTGGCGATGCGTTCGCCCAACAGCCCGGAGGGGCGGAAGACCAGTACGGCGATCAGCACCAGAAACGCGAAGACGTCCTGGTAGTTGCTGCCGAATACGCCGCCGGTCAGCTCGCCGAGATAGCCGGTGCCCAGCGATTCGAACAGCCCCAGCAGCAAACCGCCGAGCATCGCGCCGCGCAGGTTGCCGATGCCGCCGAGCACGGCGGCAGTAAAGGCTTTGATGCCGGGCAGAAAGCCCATCGAGAAACCGGCGTTGCCGTAGTTGCTGGCCATCATGATGCCGGCTACCGCCGCCAGCGCGCCGCCGAGCGCAAAGGTCAGAACGATGATGCGGTCAGGACTGATGCCCATCAGGCCGGCGACCTGCGGGTTTTCCGCCGTGGCGCGCATGGCGCGGCCGAAACGGCTGTGTTCGACCAGCAGCCAGAGGCCGGCCATGACCGCCACGGCCACCGCCAGCGTGACGATCGCAGTGCCGGTGATCACCGCCGGCGCATGCTCGGCGCTGCCTGCGGTCAGGGCGATGGGCGCCATCGGTAACAGCTGCGGAAACATCAGGGGATTGCGTGACCAGATCAGCATCGCCAGGGTTTGCAGCAGCAGCGAGACGCCGATGCCGCTGATCAGCGGGGCCAGGCGTGGTGCATTGCGCAACCGGCGATAGGCCAGACGTTCGATCGCCATCGAGGTGATGGCGCAGACGGCCATGGCGAACAGGGCCGCCAGCAGCAGCGTGGCGTAGGGCGGTAACGCGGGAAAATGATGCTGCAACACGCCGATCGCCGACAGCGCGCTGAGCGCCCCGACCATCAGCACGTCGCCGTGCGCGAAGTTGATGATGCGCAGGATGCCGTACACCATGGTGTAGCCGAGCGCGATCAGCGCATAGATGCTGCCGAGCATCAAACCGTTGACGGTCTGCTGTACCAGCGTATCCATAAGGAGAGTCCGGAGATAATGAGTCAGGAGGCTCACAGTAGAGAATTTAAAAAAATTGTAAAATACGGAAAAATACTTTCTTATACAAAAAACGAGTGATTTTAATTTGTTGATTTTTATGTATATTAAATAAATTCTCTCTCCGTGACTTCCATAAAACAATAGATATATGAAAAAAACAGAACAGTATGATGAGCCGTTGCCGATGCTGCCGAACGATCCGCCGCTGCGCGCCGTGCGGGCGTTCGAGGCCATCGCGCGCCTGGGCAGCATCAGCGCGGCGGCGAAGGAGCTGATGATTTCGCCTTCGGCGGTCAGCCATCAGTTGAAAACGCTGGAGGCATTCTTGCAGATGCCGTTGACCGAAAGGCAGGGGCGCCATCTGGTGCTGCGCGGCGAGGGGCGGGAATATTACCGCTCGATCCGCTCGGCGTTTAACGTGCTGCGCCAGGCGACCGAACACGTGCGCGAGCAGTCCGCGTCGCGGCAGGTCACCATCAGCCTGATCCCGCTGTTCGGCATGGGCTGGTTCATTCCGCGGCTGCGCGGCTTTCTGCGCGAAAATCCGGAAATCGACATCAATGTGGTTTACGCCAACCACCGCAATTACCTGAGCGACGCCGCCGATCTGTCGATCCGCTTCGGGGTTGGGCAGTGGACCGGCTATCGCAGCGAAAAGCTGATGTCCGGCCAAATGGTGCCGGTGTGCAGCCGGGCATTCAGCAAACTGCACGGTTTGCTCGATACGCCGGATCAGCTGGCGACGCTGCCGCTGCTGCACGACGAGGAGCGCAATACCTGGATGCAATGGTTTCAGCAGGCCGGTGTTAAACGCCCGCTGCGCAGTATCGGCCCGATGTTCGAAGACGGATTGTTGACGCTGGCGGCGGTGCAGGCGGGATTGGGATGCGCGCTGATGCGTGAGCCGTTAATCGCCCACTACCTTGAGAGCGGTGAGTTAATCAAAATGTTCGATCTGCCGATCGACGACGGCCGCGATTATTACCTGTGCGCTCGCCTGGATAGCGAACTGTCGCAGGAAGGCGAAAATCTGCGGCAGTGGTTGCGCCGTGAGGCGGCGGCTCAGAACGCCGGGGCATAATCTGCAACCCGTCGATGCGGCCAACATCAAAGCGCTGCGCATGGGCGCGCGCCGCATTGAGGATGAAGAGCATGATTACGGCGAAGGCGCGCTGGCGATTGCCGATCGGCCGGGAGATTAAGCGCCGCCCAGGGCCGTCAGCGCCACCTTTACCGCCGCCAACAGTCGTGTTTCAGTGACGCCGTCACGCGCCTGAATCGACAGGCCGTGCAGGAAGACCGCGAAAAAGTCCCCCAGGCTGTCGGCGTCGGTGCCGGCCGGCAGTTCGCCGGCTTGCACCGCCTGCCGCAGCCGTTCGACGATCTGCTGGGTGCGCTGCAACCGATGCTCAGCCAGCCAGACTTTGAGCCCGTCGTTTTCCGCACTGACGCTGGCGGCGGAGGAGACCACCATGCAGCCCTGCGGCAGATCCGGCCGGCTGTAGAGCCGCACGGCGTCTTCCAGCAGGCGTTTGATCGCCGGGCGAATGCCGCTTTCCTGCGCGAAGGCGCGATCGGCGAAGCCACCTTCCTCGGTTTCATAACTGGCGATCGCCTCGCGGAACAGTTGCTCTTTGGAGCCGAACGCCTTGTAGATGCGCGCGGAAGCAATGCCCAATTCCGCCACCAGATCCGACATCGAGGTGCCTTCGTAACCCTGTCGCCAGAATAAGTTTCGCGCCTTCAAGAGCGCCTGTTCGCGGTCGAACTCGCGCGGTCTGCCTGCCATTCGCTGCTCCAATTTGCCTGTCATTCAGCGACATAGGATCGCTTAAATCGGCGGGGAATACCAATGTCTTTATAAATTTCGCTTGCGGTCATCGCGCTTTGCTCCTATTGTTTGTCAATCGACAACCAATAGGAGTTTACGATGAAAACCCTCAAAGGTCCAAGCCTGCATCTCGCGCAGTTCAGCGATGAGACAGCGCCGTTCAACAGCCTGCCCGCCATTGCCGAGTGGGCGGCGCAGACCGGCTTTAGCGCGCTGCAGATCCCGGCCTGGGATCGGCGTTTATTCGACGTGGCCACCGCTGCGGAAAGCCAAACCTACTGCGATGATTTGACCGGCATGTTGGCGGAACAGGGGTTGGTGGTCAGCGAATTGACCAGCCATATCTTCGGCCAGCTGATGGCGGTACACCCGGCTTACGATGCGCTGTTTGACAGCTTCGCGCCGCCGGCGCTGCAGGGCAATCCGCAGGCGCGCGGCGAGTGGGCGCGGCAGCAAATGCTGCTGGCGGTGAAGGCGTCGGCGCGGCTCGGGCTCAGCGAGCTGGGCACCTTTTCCGGTTCGCTGGCCTGGCCCTATCTGTTCCCGTTCCCACAGCGCCCGGAAGGGCTGATCGACACCGCGTTCGACGAGCTCGCCAGGCGCTGGCTGCCGGTGCTTAACGCCTGCGACGAGCAGGGGATCAACCTGTGTTACGAAATTCATCCGAGCGAGGATCTGCACGACGGCGTGACGTTCGAGAGGTTTCTTGAGCGCGTCGGCCATCATCCGCGTTGCCGGGTGCTGTTCGATCCGAGCCATATGGTGCTGCAGCAGCTCAACTATCTGGAGTTTATCGATATCTATAAAGAGGTTATCGGCATGTTCCACGTCAAGGACGCCGAGTTCAATCCGACCGGGCGCCAGGGTATTTACGGCGGCTATCAATCCTGGATCGATCGCGCCGGCCGCTTCCGCTCGCTGGGCGACGGCCAGGTCGATTTCAACGGCATCTTTTCGCGCCTGACGCAGTACGGTTATTCGGGCTGGGCGGCGCTGGAGTGGGAATGTTGCCTGAAAAATCCGCAGGATGGCGCACGCGAAGGCGCAGCCTTCATCCGCGATCGCATTATCCGCGTCACCGATAAAGTGTTCGACGACTTCGCCGGCGCGCCGGTCAACCCACAGCAAATCAACGCGTTGCTCGGTATTCGCTGAGCCTAATCCTTCAGGGAGTCACCCCATGCAATACCTACAGAACGAGAGCCCGTTGGCGGATCTCGCGGCGGAACACGTCTATCTCCAGGTCAACGGCCGGCGCCTTCACTGCGTGATGGCCGGTGAAGGGCGGCCGGTGCTGCTGATCCCCGGCTGGCCGCAAACCTGGTACACCTGGCGCCATGTGATGCAAGCGCTGGCGGCGGCCGGTTTTCAGGCGATCGCCGTCGATCCGCCGGGCATCGGCGATTCCGACAAGCCCGCTGGCGGCTACGACACCGGCAGCGTCGGTGCGGCGTTGCACGCGATGATGACGCAACTGGGCCATGAACGTTACCAACTGGTTGGCCACGACATCGGCATGTGGATCGGTTACGCCATGGCGAGCGATTTCCCGCAGGCGGTGGAGCGTCTGGTGCTCACGGAGGCGGTGATCCCCGGGCTGGCGCCGCCTCCGCCGATTTTCGTCGCGCCGGAGGAGAACATCTTCCTGTGGCATTTCATGTTCAACCAGCTGGCGGATTTGCCGGAGACCCTGACCCAGGGGCGTGAGCGGGAATATCTTGGCTATATCTTCAATCGCTGGTCCTATCGGCGCGATCGGGTGGCGGCGCAGGTATATATCGCTGCTTACTCAGCGCCGGGCGGCCTGCGCGCCGGGTTCGACTATTACCGGGCGATCCCGGAGACCGTGCGGCAGAACCGCCTACGCGCCGCCACGCCCCTGACGATGCCGGTGTTGACGGTGGGGGCCGAGCACGCCACCGGCGACGCGCCGCTGACGACGCTGCGGGGCAATGCGCACGATCTGCGGGGCGAAACGATCGCCGGCTGCGGGCATTTCATTACCGAAGAGTGTCATGAGGAATTTATTGCACTGATTACGCCGTTCCTGGCAGGAGAGCCACATGCCGCTCGATGAACGCATTGCCGCCTTTTTGACGGCATCGGCCGATGCGCCGCCCCCCGCGTCGCTGGCGGAAATGCGCGCGGCCACGGAAACCGGTTTACGCCAGCTGCAGGGCGAGGCGGAACCGAGCGGCGGCGTCAGGGACTTTACGGTGGTTGCCGCCGATGGGTATCGGATCGCGCTGCGCGCCTATCTCCCGGCGGGGGAAAACCGCGCCGCCGCGCAGCCGGCAATGCTGTTCGCCCACGGCGGCGGTTGGTGCCTCGGTTCGCTGGCGCTGTACGATCGTCCCTGTCAGGCGCTGGCCAACGCCACCGGCCGGGTGATCCTGTCGGTCGACTATCGTCTGGCGCCGGAATACCCGTTTCCGCAGCCGCTGGAAGATGTCTATCGGGCGCTCTGCTGGGTGGCGCAACAGGCGCCGCAGTTGGGGATCGACGCGAAGCGCCTGGCGGTGGGCGGCGACAGCGCCGGAGGCAATCTGGCGGCGGCGGTTGCGCTGCTGGCGCGGGATCGCGGCGGCCCGCACATCGAGCGCCAGCTGCTGCTGTACCCGGCGCTCAGCCGCGAGATGACGACGAAGAGCTATTGCGAGTTTGCCGAGGGGTACTTTCTGACGCGCGATGCGATGGTATTTTGTTGGCAGCAGTATCTGGCCCAGCGGCGCGATCCCGGCGCCGAACCGCTGCACGCCGCTACGCTGCGCGGATTGCCGCCGGCCACCATCCTGAGCTGCGAATATGATCCGCTGCGCGATGAGGCCGAGCAGTATGCGCAGCGGCTGCGCGAGGCGGGCGTGCCGGTACGCTGCGAACGGTTGCCGGGCATGGTACATGCCTGCATTCACATGCTGGGGCTGACTCCGGCGGCGCGGCGGCTGTTCGAACTGGCTCGCGAGTAAAAAAAAACCCCGCACTGCGGGGCTTTTGGCTATTTATCCGGCGTTCGATTAACGGCCGGCGACGGTGACGAAGCGGGTTTCCAGGTAGGATTCGATCGCTTCGCTGCCGCCTTCGGTGCCGTGACCGGAGTCCTTCACGCCGCCAAACGGCGTTTCCGGCAGGCCGAAACCGATGTGGTTGATGCTCAGCATGCCGCTCTCCACGTCGCGCCCCAGCGCATTGACGGTGGCGATGTTGCGGCTGTAAGCGTAGGCGGCCAGGCCGTACGGCAGGCGGTTGGCTTCGGCGATCGCCTCGTCATAGGTGGCGAACGGGCGCAGCAGGGCGACCGGGCCAAACGGCTCTTCCGACATGGCGCGGGCGCTCAGCGGCACGTCGCGCAGCACCGTCGGCTCGAAGAAGTTGCCTTTGCCCGCCACGCGCTTGCCGCCGGTGCAGGCTTTTGCCCCGTGGGCGACGGCATCCTGCACCAGCGCATCGATATTGTCGACGCTGCGGCCCAGCACCATCGGCCCCATGGTGACGCCGTCTTCCAGCCCGTTGCCGAGCTTGAGTTCACGCACGGCGGCGGTGAATTTCTCCACGAAGGCTTCATAAACGCCTTGCTGGATCAGAAAGCGGGTTGGGGCGATACAGACCTGGCCGGCGTTGCGGAACTTGGACTGCGCCAGCTCTTTGGCCGCCGCGTCGAGATCGGCGTCGTCGAAGATCAGCACCGGCGCATGGCCGCCCAGCTCCATGGTGGCCTTTTTCATATGCTGGCCGGCCAGCGCCGCCAGATGCTTGCCCACGCGGGTGGAGCCGGTGAAGGAGATCTTGCGAATGGTCGGATGCGGGATCAGGTATTCCGAGATTTCCGCCGGGGTGCCGTACACCAGCGCGATCACCCCGGCCGGGATCCCGGCGTCGGCGAAGGCTTTGATCAGCTCAGCCGGCGAGGCCGGCGTTTCTTCCGGGCCTTTGACGATGATGGAGCAGCCCGCGGCCAGCGCGGCGGACAGCTTGCGCACGATCTGGTTGATCGGGAAGTTCCACGGCGTGAAGGCGGCCACCGGGCCGACCGGCAGCTTGAGGGTTTGCTGCTGCACGTCGCGGGCGCGGGACGGAATGATCTGCCCGTAGGTGCGGGTGGCTTCGCCGGCGAACCAGTCGATAACGTCGGCGGCGTTGAGAATTTCGACTTTGGCCTGCGCCACCGGTTTGCCCTGTTCCTGCGTCATGACGGCGGCGATGGCGTTGGCGCGTTCGCGCAGCAGCGCCGCCGCTTTGCGCATCAGGTTGGCGCGCTGGTGCGCGGCGGTGTCGCGCCAGACGTTAAATCCGCGCTCGGTGGCGGCCAGCGCCAGATCGAGATCCTCTGTGGCGGCGTGCGCCACCTGACCGATTACTTCGTCGGTGGCGGGGTTGGTGACCGGCAGGGTTTTCCCGGCCAGTGCGCTGCGCCATTGTCCATCGATATACAGTTGAGTATCCGGATACATTGTTGCCTCTTGTTTGCGGAGTGTCAGGGGCCGATGAGCTTCGCGATGCGGCGCGCCTGAAAGGGACAGGGACCTTAACCCTACGCCGAATGGCGGCGATCGTCCAGGCGAGGGGCACGAAAGCGCCAGGGCGGCTACTCAACCGGCGATGTTTTGGCTATGCTGAGCAGATTGTCAGCACGGATGAGGAGGTCGGGTGCAAGGGGTTCCACAACAGTTTCCGTTCGAGAAGGACTGTGCGCAGTTCCGGCATTTGTCGCATCTGCCCGGTGTCGAACTCTATCAGGCGCATATCGAACGCTATGCCTTCGAGCCGCATACCCACGACGCCTTCGCTATCGGCACCGTGGACACCGGGGCCGAACGCTTCCGCTATCGCGGGGCGCAGCACCTGGCGGCGCCGGGCGCGCTGGTGCTGATGAATCCTGACGAGCTGCATACCGGCGAAGCCGAAACGCCGGGCGGCTGGTGTTATCGCATGCTCTATCTGGCGCCCGAGGCGCTGGAGCAGTTGTCCGGCGATCGGAGCCAGTGGTTCACCGACGCGGTGCGCCACGATCCGCGGGCGGCGCAGCGTCTGTCCGCCATTCTCGCCACGCTGTGGCAAACCGACGATCCGCTTACGCTCGACGGCCTGCTGTTGGAGGCGGTCGAGCTGCTGCACCCGCATATTCGCACCGGGCAGCGGGAAAAAGCCGAGGCGGCGCACCGTTTCGAGGTGGTGAAAAGCTACCTGCACGATAACTTCGCCGAGGCCGTGACCCTCAATCAGCTGGCCGAGCTGGTGTCGCTCAGCCCGTACCATTTTCTGCGCAAGTTCAAGGCCGAATACCACGTTTCGCCGCAGCAGATGCTGATGGCGATCCGGCTGTCGCAGGCCAAACGCATGCTGGAGCGCGGCATGCCCGCCGCACAGGTGGCGGCGGCGGCGGGGCTGACCGATCAGGCGCACCTGACGCGCGCCTTCGCCAATCGTTACGGCGTCACGCCGGTGCGTTTCCAGAAACAGGTGAAATTGGGTTAAAACAGCAACCTGCTACAATAATTCCTCCCCGCGTTTTCGCTACTCTGCCGCTGTCTTGTCGGGCGGGTTGGCCGCGCCGGCCGTTTGTCGGAGTCGTTATGTTCATTGGCGTTGTGTTTGCCCTGGCCGCCGGGCTGATGTGGGGATTGATCTTCGTCGGCCCGCTGCTGGTGCCGGATTATCCCGCCGCGCTGCAGTCCACCGGGCGCTATCTGGCCTTCGGGCTGATCACCTTGCCGCTGGCCTGGCTCGATCGTCGCCGCCTGCGCAAGCTGCGGCGCCAGGATTGGCTGGAGGCGCTCAAGCTGACGGCCATCGGCAACCTGCTGTACTACCTGTGCCTGGCCAGCGCCATTCAGCGTACCGGCGCACCGGTGTCGACCATGATCATCGGCACCTTGCCGGTGGTGATCGCCCTCTGCGCCAATCTGTTTTACGGCCGGCACGACGGGCGGCTGGCGTGGGGCAAGCTGGCGCCGGCGCTGCTGCTGATCGTCTGCGGGTTAGCGTGCGTGAACGTCGCCGAGCTGCGCGGCAATGCGCTGCCGGTCGACGGCTGGCGCTATCTCAGCGGCCTGGGGCTGGCCGTGTTGGCGGTGGCGTGCTGGACCTGGTTCCCGCTGCGCAACTCGCGCTGGCTGCGGGAGAACCCGACGCAGCGGCCGGCCACCTGGGCCACGGCGCAAGGGCTGGTGACGCTGCCGCTGGCGCTGCTGGGCTATCTGGCGGTCTGCGGCCAATTGGCGCTGAGCGAACCGGCGTTCGCCTTACCGTTCGGCCCGCGCCCCGAGGTGTTTATCCCGCTGATGCTGGTCATCGGCGTGTTCTGCTCCTGGCTGGGGGCGCTGTGCTGGAACGAAGCCAGCCAGCGGCTGCCGACGGTGTTGGTGGGGCCGCTCATCGTGTTCGAAATTCTGGCGGGGTTGGCCTATACCTTTCTGCTGCGCCAGGCCTGGCCGCCGCAGCTGACGCTGGCAGGCATCGTCTGCCTGATCGCCGGCGTGGTGTACGCCATGCGCATCAAGCCGCAGCCGGTGGTGGTGGCGCTGGAAGACAAGCAGGGGTGACGCCCGCCGCGAAGGCGGGCGCGAGGGTTAACGCTTGCTGTGGTGAATGATCTCTTCGGCCACGTTGCGCGGCGCTTCGGCGTAGTGGCTGAATTCCATGGTGTAGGTGGCGCGGCCCTGCGACATCGAACGCAGGGTGGTCGAGTAACCGAACATCTCGGACAGCGGCACCTTGGCGCGAATTTCCTTGCCGCCGCCGCCCGGGATCTCTTCCATGCCCTGCACCAGACCGCGGCGTGAGGAGAGGTCGCCCATCACGTTGCCGGCGTAATCTTCCGGCGTTTCCACCTCCACCGACATGATCGGCTCAAGGATCACCGGATCCGCCAGGCGGCAGGCGTCTTTGAAGCCGAAGATCGCCGCCATGCGGAACGCCTGTTCCGACGAGTCGACGTCATGGTAAGAACCGAAGGTCAGGTGCACCTTGACGTCTACCACCTGATAACCGGCCAGCACGCCGTTGTTCAGCGCCTCAAGCACGCCTTTTTTCACCGCCGGGATAAACTCGCCCGGAATGACGCCGCCCTTGATCTCATCGAAGAACTCGAAGCCTTTGCCGGGTTCGTTCGGTTCGACGGTCAGCACCACGTGGCCGTATTGCCCTTTACCGCCGGACTGGCGCACAAACTTGCCTTCCACGTCGGCCACCCGTTTGCGGATGGTTTCGCGGTACGACACCTGCGGCTTGCCGGTGGTGGTCTCCACCCCGAATTCGCGGCGCATGCGATCGACGATAATCTCCAGGTGCAGCTCGCCCATGCCGTAGATAAGGGTCTGGCCGGATTCTTCATCGGTGCGCACGCGGAACGACGGATCTTCCGAAGAGAGGCGCTGCAGCGCGATGCCCATTTTCTCCTGGTCGCCCTTGGTCTTCGGCTCAATCGCCTGGGCGATCACCGGCTCGGGGAAGGTCATGCGTTCCAGCGTGATGATGGCGCCGGGGTCGCACAGCGTATCGCCGGTGGTGACGTCCTTCAGGCCGACGCAGGCGGCGATGTCGCCGGCGTGCAGCTCGTCGATGTCCTTACGATCGTTGGCGTGCATCTGCACGATGCGGCCGATGCGCTCCTTTTTGCCCTTGATCGGGTTGTAAACGCTGCTGCCTTTGGCCAGCACCCCGGAGTAGACGCGCACGAAGGTCAGCTGGCCGACGAACGGGTCGGTCATCAGCTTGAACGCCAGCGCCGAGAATTTTTCATTATCGTCGGCTTTGCGGGTGATGATTTCATCATGTTCGCCGTGGCCCTCCATCGGCGGCACGTCGAGCGGCGAGGGCATCAGCTCGATCACCGCATCCAGCATGCGCTGCACCCCTTTGTTGCGGAACGCCGAGCCGCACAGCATCGGGTGGATTTCGCCGGCGACGGTGCGCACCCGCAGCCCGTGGACGATTTCCTCTTCGCTCAGTGGCACCTGGTTGAGGTATTTTTCCATCAGCTCTTCCGAGGCTTCGGCGGCGGCCTCAATCATGTTTTCGCGCCACTCCTGCGCTGAATCGCGCAGCTCGGCCGGGATCTCTTCGAAGCTGAAGTTCATGCCCTGCGAGGCTTCGTCCCACAGGATGGCCTTCATCCGCACCAGATCCACCACGCCGCTGAAGTGGTCTTCGGCGCCGATCGGAATAACGATCGGCACCGGGTTGGCTTTCAGGCGTTCGATCATCATTTTGCGCACGCGGAAAAAGTCCGCGCCGATGCGGTCCATCTTGTTGACGAACGCCAGCCGCGGCACCTTGTATTTATTGGCCTGGCGCCAGACGGTTTCTGACTGCGGCTGCACGCCGCCCACCGAGTCATAGACCATCACGGCGCCGTCCAGCACGCGCATCGAGCGCTCCACTTCAATGGTGAAATCGACGTGGCCGGGGGTGTCGATGATATTGATGCGGTGCTGCGGATAATTATGCTGCATGCCGTTCCAGAAGCAGGTGGTGGCCGCCGAAGTGATGGTGATGCCGCGTTCCTGTTCCTGCGCCATCCAGTCCATGGTCGCCGCGCCGTCATGCACTTCACCCAGCTTGTGGCTGACCCCGGTGTAAAACAGAATCCGCTCGGTGGTGGTGGTCTTGCCGGCATCGATATGCGCGGAGATGCCGATATTGCGGTAACGTTCGATAGGGGTGGTGCGAGCCATAATCAACCTTTCTTAGCCGCGTGAAGGAGAGCGGCTTAAACAGCATGGATAATGGTGATAATCCTCATAGGGTTATCTGCCGGATCGCAGAGCCTCGCTCTGGTCACAAACTAATCGTAGTTGAAGGCGTTGGTTTTTTTAAGCGATGGCTGTGATAGATAAAAGTTAGCAAGCAGGTGGAGGAAAGGGCGAAAAAAAAGGCCCGTAACGGGCCTGTTGTCGAGCGGCGAATTCGCCGTTATTTGCGTCCCAGCAAGAAGCCGAAAACGATGCCGACCGCCGCCGCAACGGCCACGCCGGCCAGCGGGTTGGCTTCCACCTGGGTTCTTACGCTGTCCGCTGCGTCTCGGGCGGCATAGCTGGCCTGGGAGGCGTATTTGCGCGCCGCGCCGCGCACCTGATGCTCCGGCGAATCGACGGCTTTGCCGAACGCTTCTTCTACCGCGCCTGCGGCTTCATTGGCTTTGTCTTCCGCTTTTCCAAACATGCTGCTCTCCTGTTCCTTGTGGGTTAACGAACCTTAAGCCTAGCAGGTGAACGGCACTTTTTGCAGCATTCTGTGCGTTATAAGAGCAATCTGAGCAAAGAAAAGTCTTGCCGGGCGCGCGGTGACGGCTTCACCCGCGCGGTTTTTTGTGTTCTATTGGCTAGCGGTTTAACCGAGTACCGTTAACCTTTGACCGATTCGTTGCGTTGAAAGGACTCCCCATGTCAGTACTGCGTATTCTGGCGCTGCTCGCCGCGACAGCCGCCGCATTGCCCGCCCAGGCCAGGCCTGCGGCTCACGGCGCGGTGGCCGAGAACGGCATTCGTTGGCAATCTTGTCTCAACAGCGGCTTTCAACGCTGGTTCGATGAGCCGCCGCCGCCGGGGCTGCGCTGCGGCTACCTTGAAGCGCCGCTGGCGTACGCTACGCCTCCTGCTCATGCGGCGCGGGCGGGCGAACAGACCGTGCGGCTGGCGCTGACCCTGCTGCCCGCTACCGGGCCGAAAAAGGGCAGCGTGGTGATGATCAGCGGCGGGCCGGGTCTGCCGGGCATTAACCCTTATTTAGGCAACGACGCCCACGTCGCCAGACTGCGAAAATCCTACGACATCATCGGTTACGATCCGCGCGGCGTCGGCCAATCGACGCCGAAAATCTCCTGCCAGCTGGCCGAAGGCGACGAAACCCCGTCACCGGACGACAACGACGTGGCCGGTGCGGAAAGCCAGACGCGCACCCTGATTGCCGCCTGTATCAAACAGACCGGCGCGGACGTGCTGCAACATATCGGCACCGACGAAGCGGTCAACGATCTGAACGCGATCCGCCACGCGCTGGGCGAACCGGGGCTGACGGCGGTGGCGTACTCTTACGGCACCAAGGTGGCGGCGCTGTATGCCGAGCGTTTTCCGAAGAAAACGCGCGCGCTGGTGCTCGACGGGGTGGTGGATCTGGCGGAGGACGATTTCACCCAGCGGCTGAACCAGGAGCGGGGCTTCCAGCAAAGCTTCCTGCGCTTCGCCGCCTACTGCGGCAAAACCGACAGCTGCCAGCTGGGTGGCGGCGCCAATCAGGCGCTGCAGCGCTATCACGCCTTGCTGCGCAAGCTGCATGAGCAGCCGTTCGTCACCGCGGCGGGTTATGAAATCTCCGCCGACGACGTGCTGACGGTCACGCGTTCGCTGCTGCTGTGGCCGGAGCGTTGGCATGAGCTGGCGACCGTGCTGCGCCAGCTTGATGCCGGCATCGCCGGGCAGCAGGTTTCCGATCTGATCGACGAAAGCTATTCGCCGGATGCCGATGACGCCCTGAACGTCATCACCTGCGCCGACGTCGCCAACCCGACGGCCGATCCGCAGCAGTTGCGCCGGCAGCGGCAGGAGATCAATACCGCCGCTTTGTATGCCCACTATCTGCCGCTGCACGAATACCCGCTGGAGATGTGCGATCTGTGGCCGTATCGCGGCAAAGATCGGCCGCACACGCCGGTGGCGTCCGCCGCGCTACCGCCGCTGCTGTTCGTCGCCCAGCGCTACGATCCGACCACGCCGTACCGCAATGCGCAGGTGATGGCCGCCGCCTTTAAAAGCCCGCTGATCACCCGCGAACGCGACGGGCATACGCTGGCGCTGAACGGCATCGACAGCTGCGTTGACGAAAGCGTAGTGGATTATCTGCTGGCGCCGAAAAAGCCGCGTCGCGACAAAATTTGCCGTTGAGAAGGCCGGGCGGAATGCCGGCCTGACAGGGGCTGATGGTGATGAAGGATCATGGCTTCGGCGCCGAGCGCCGCCGTGTCCGAACTGCCGTTTTTCGTCGTTCTGTCGCCACTACACCTTTGATAATGAAAGAAATTCAACACCGCTTTTGGTTATGACTCATAGCGATTAATGATTTAATTTATTCCACTGCCTCATTGCATATTAAACGCGATAAAACACTAATCAGGGATATCGACGTGAAATATTCATTTAATGGCAAGATTTTGGCTGGTTTAATCCTCCTGGCTTTTAACGCGGCGAACGCTCAGGCGGCCGAGGTGCCGGCGGGTGCTAAACTGGCGGAGGTGCAAGAGCTGGTGCGTGCCAACGGGTATGAACCGGCGACGCTGGATCCGAACCTGGCCGAGAGCAATGTGGAGTTCTACATCTTTAACGATCTGTTCGAAGGGCTGCTGCGCGTCGGTAAAGACGGCGAAGCGGTCCCGGCGCTGGCGCAGAAGTGGGAGCATCAGGGCAACGTCTGGACCTTCCATCTGCGGCCGCAGGCCAAATGGTCGAACGGCGATCCGGTGACCGCCGACGATTTTGTCTACAGCTGGCGGCGCCTCACCGATCCGAAAACCGCGTCGCCGTACGGCAGCTATCTGGCTTCGGCCTACGTGCTGAATGCCGCGGCGATCAACGCCGGCAGCAAGCCGCCGAGCGAGCTGGGCGTCAGGGCGCTGGACGCGCACACCCTGCAGGTGACGCTGTCGGAGCCTAACTCCTACCTGCTCAAGCAGCTGGTGCATTTTCCGGTCTTGCCGGTTAACCGCAAGGTGGTGGAGCGGTACGGCAAGAACTGGACTCAACCGGCGCATTTTGTCGGCAACGGCGCATTTCGCCTCAGCCAGTGGGTGGTGAACGAAAAGGTGGTGGTGGAGCGCAATCCGCAGTATTGGGACAACGCCAACACCGTGCTCAACAAGGTGACGTTCTTACCGATACAGGGTTTCCCGGAAGTGGCGCGTTTTCGCGCCGGTGAGGTTGAGTTGGGGTATACCACGCCGCCGGAGCTGTATCAGCAGCTGAAAAAAACGCTCGGCGAGCAACAGCTGGTGACCTATCCGCTGCTCTCCACCAGTTACTTCGCCTTCAACAATCGCCAGGCGCCATTTAACGACCTGCGGGTGCGCCAGGCGCTGAATCTGGCGCTCGACAAAGAGATCATCGCCGGCAAGGTGCTGGGATACGGCCAACAGCCGGCCTGGACCTTTACCCCAACGGGGGCGGGCGGCTATAGCCTGCACCCCGGCGCTGCGGCCGGCTGGACGCCGGAACAGCGGCACGCCCAGGCGAAGCAGTTGCTGGCGCAGGCCGGTTTCAACGCCGAGAATCCGCTGCGCTTTACCGTGCTGTACAGCAACGACGCCACCATCAAGAAGATCGTCATCGCCGCCGCCGCCATGTGGAAAAAGAACCTTGGGGTAGAAGCCCGCTTGCAAAGCCAGGAGCGTAAAGTGACGCTGGATAATATCAACCGCGGGCAGTACGGCGTGGCCTTTACCCGCTGGCTGGCGGACTATAACGATCCGTCTACTTTTCTGAACGTGTTCCGTTCCGACAGCAGCGAGAACAGCGCCAAATACCGCAACCCGGACTATGACCGCATTCTGCACCAGGCGACGGCGGCGCAGACGCCGCAGCAGGTGCAGCGCTACTTCCAGCAGGCCGAGGCGGTGCTGGCCGCCGATACGCCGGTGGCGCCGGTGTACTACGAGGCCAACGCCACGCTCATTAAACCCTACGTGAAGGGGATCGACTTTACCCGCCAGGGCGCCTTGTACGATAAAAACGTCTACCTTCTCGAACACTGAGAAATATAAAAGCGGCTGATTTATATCAGCCGCTTTTATAGATTCGTGTTTAATAACATTATCCTAAATACTCCATAAACGACGGGCAATCTTTTCTTCCCGCCGGATAAAACACCGCCTATACTGCGCCGGTAGTTTATATGCAGTATCTCGTTTGGCGAGGCTCCTATACAAACACAGGTTACTGATCTGACGACATCGAGAGATGCCCAAGGTTAAGACAGGCTTTATCGGATTAAGGTTCAGCCCAAAGTAACTTCCGAGCAACAATTCGGATACGTTGTATAGTGCTAAAACCTGGACGCGGAGATAGGCAGTCTGCACTCCCCCTCTGTGGTTACGCCCCTATGCGATTCGCTGTTGAAGTTCAAAACAGAAATAGGGACTGACAAAATGATAAAGTCACATCAACATTATTCTTCTCCGGCGCTGAGCGCGACTGAAACTCTCGACGAGACATCGGTCGCCGGTTATATGAACGCCGATTTTATTACCGTTCCCGCGACGATGACGGTCAATCATGCCCGGGAATATTTACTTTCACAGCTTAAAACGGACGAAATTCCCACTCGGGTATTTATTACCGCGGACGATTATCATCTGCGCGGCACGCTGTCGGTGAAAAAACTGCTGCAGTGCGACGAGCAGGATAAAGCGGTCGGCGTGATGATGGATCACAGCTATTTTCAGGTTTCACCTGACGACGATCGCAACGACGTGGCGCATCTGCTCGGCAAGGGCGGCCTGGACGTGGTGCCGGTCGTGGCGAACAACACGCTGGTCGGCGTGCTGGGGGAGCGAGAGATCGCCCGGCTGGTCGAGGCTGAAAACACCGAAGACGCGCAGCGCCAGGGCGCGAGCCTGCCGCTGGACAAGCCTTATCTGGAGACCAGCCCGTGGGCGCTGTGGCGTAAACGCTCGGTGTGGCTGCTGATGCTGTTCGTCGCCGAGGCTTACACCGGCAACGTGCTCAAGGCGTTTGAAGAGCAACTCGAAGCGGCGATCGCGCTGGCGTTCTTTATCCCGCTGCTGATCGGCACCGGCGGCAACAGCGGCACCCAGATCACCTCGACGCTGGTGCGCGCCATGGCGCTGGGCGAGGTCAGCCTGCGCAATCTTGGCGCGGTGATCCGCAAAGAGGTCACGACCTCGCTGCTGATCGCCGTCACCATTGGCCTGGCGGCCTGGGTGCGCGCCTGGATCATGGGCGTCGGCATGGAGGTGACGCTGGTGGTCAGCCTGTCGCTGGTGGCGATCACCGTGTGGAGCGCGATTGTCTCGTCGATCATTCCGATGCTGTTGAAACGGCTCGGCATCGATCCGGCGGTGGTGTCGGCGCCGTTTATCGCCACCTTTATCGACGGCACCGGCCTGATTATTTATTTCAAAATTGCCCAGTACGTTTTGGGGATTTAAACGGTTCCCGCTCTAAAAAGGGCGGGAGTATGACAAAAAAGAGGAGGGCGTTAAAAAATATGGATACCGACCAACCCCGATATTTAACGCGAGGGGATTTTATCGATAACATTTAACCTGAGGAAAAAACAATGGGAAACATGACTATTTTTATGGGATTCCTGGCAATGATTAGCTCACTGGGCCTGTTGGCGGCCTATATGAGCACCAAATGGGATGATTGATGAACGCAAAAGATCCGCCTAGATGCATCCTCCCCGTAACCGTTATTTATTATGGGGAGGATTTTTAGCGGCGCGCCGAACGCGCGGCCTGATACGGGAGTTGATAATAATGACGATTCTTATTCTGGGATTGCTCTACGCCATTTTAATGATCTCGGTTGGCGTTAATGAGATTTATTTTTATTCCACCGGAAAATCCAATTTTCTTACTAGCCTCATGCTGACATTCTCTGGCAGTATGCTGCTGATCGCCGTTGTATGGCAATTATCCTCTAAAATAAAAAAATAAATCACCGTCCGAATGTGAGCAGCATAATGCAGAATGAAAAACAGGCCGTGGCCAGAAACTCGATGATCGCCAGCGGGTTACTGGCCACGGGCAAATTTGTCGCCGGCATTTTTACCGGCAGTATTGGCCTGATATCCGAAGGGATCCACTCTTTCACCGATTTTATCGCCACCAGCATCACCTGGCTGGCGGTGCGCATCAGCGATAAGCCCGCCGATGACGATCACCACTTCGGCCACGGCAAGGTGGAAAACCTGGCGGCGCTGTTCGAGGTGCTGCTGTTGCTGGGCGCCGCCGGTTGGATTGTCTATGAGGCAGGCAGCAGCCTGCTCGGGCAGCCGCATGAGATCGTCGCCGCGCCGGTGGTGATCGCGGTGCTGTTGATTTCCATCTGCGTCGATTTCTTCCGCGTGCGGGCGCTCAACCGCGTCGCCAAAGCGACCGACAGCGCGGCGCTGGAAGCGGATGCGCTGCATTTCTTCTCCGACATGCTTTCGTCCGGCGTGGTGCTGCTGGGCATGGTGTTTGTGCTGCTGGGCTTTGGCCGCGCGGACGCCATCGCCGCGCTGATCGTCGCCGGCTTTATCTTTGTCGCCGCGATCAAACTGGGTAAACGCTCCTTCGATTCACTGATGGATACCGCGCCCGCCGGGGCTACTGAGGCGATCCGCGCCACGCTGACGCGTTTTCCGGCGGTGCTGGCCTGCGACAGCGTGCGCATTCGCAATGCCGGCGCGGTGCTGTTCGTCGAGATCACGGTGGCGGTGTGCCGCACCTTGCCGCTGGAGCGCATCGACGCGCTGAAGCAAGAGATCGTCGAGCGACTGCGGAAGCACTACGCCAGGGCGGAATTCACCGTCATCGCGGTGCCGCAGACCCGCAGCGATGAAGACATGGCGACGCGCATTCGGGCGATCGCCGCCAACCACGGCGCGCAGGTACAGAATGTGACCTTGCAGCAGCTGCCGACGCGCATGGCGATCGGCATGGATTTGGCGGTGCCGGCCAACGCCAGCGTGGCGCAGGCGCATGACATCGCCACGGAGATAGAGGGGATCCTGCGCCAGGCGATCGGTGAGGACACCGAGATAGAGACGCACCTGGAGCCGCAGACGCCGCACTGGCTGACCAGCGAGGATGTCGAGGCGACGGAGCTGGCCGATATTCGGCGGATCCTGCAGTCGGCGCTGGAGCGAGGGGAGAACGTGCAGGACGTACACAACGTCCGCGCGCGCAAGAGCGACGGCGGCATCATCGTCAACTTCCACTGCCGGGTGTCGCCGGCGGTGACCATCGCCGCCGCGCACGATGCGGTCGATCGGGTCGAGCGCCGGCTGCGCGCGCTTTATCCGGCCATCACGCGCGCGATAGGGCACGTCGAGCCGATCAAGCCCGGCATGTGAATCAGCTCGGCCAACTGCGGGTAGAGCGCCGCGTTGGCCAGCAGCAGCGGGTTGCCGCGCCGCAGCCCGTCGTTGTGCATAAAGTCATTCGCCACGCCGCCGGCTTCGCGCGTCAGCACCCACCCAGGCAGGCTGTCCCAGGCGTTCATATGCGGTTCGTAATAGCCCAGCAGCCGCCCGGCGGCCACCTGGGCGGTCATCAACGCGCCGGAGCCGCTGCGCACGAACATCCCGCCCGCCTGCAGCAGGCGACAGAGAAAGCCGCTGAATTCCGCCGCCGAGGCGCGCGGGGAAATCCCGACGCCCATCACGCCATCCGCGACGCTGCGCCCGGCATGCACAGCGATCGGCGCCCCATTGAGAAAGGCGCCGCCGCCGCGACAGGCGCGGAACATCTCGCGGTGGTTGGGATCGTAGACCACGCCTATCGTCGGCTCGCCGTCGATCACCACGCCTATCGCGATACACCAGGTATGCAATCCGTTCAGGAAGCAGGCGGTGCCGTCAATCGGATCGACGACCCAAATGCAGGCGGCATTCTCGCCGGCGCTGCCGCTTTCCTCGCCGAGAAACCCATCCTGGGGAAAACGGCGGCTGATCATGCGGCGGATTAGCGCTTCGACGCGGTGATCGGCCTCGCTGACCACGTCCTGCAGCCCCTGTTTGAAGTCGATGGCCAGGGTTTGCCGCCGTTGATAAAAGCTGAAGGCGAGATCGGCGGCGGCGCGGGCGATCTCACGCGCGAAGCGGTAACGCGCCTCGATGTCCCGTGGGGAAAGTGAAGTCATGGCGGCAATGTTCCGAACAAAGTTTAGCGTGCAGGGTGCCATAGTCAGATGACAATACGGTGTTGATTCCTGCTTGATTTCAGATTTGATTTAATTTATTTACTTTACTGTAAAGTAATTGACGTCATTAGATGCATCATCAAAGCATCCGTAAGCGAGATAATCAGAGGAGTCAGGCATGCTAGCGCATTTTTTCGTCTTTCGACCGGTATTTGCGGCCGTGCTGGCCATCTGCATTATGGCGGCGGGCGCACTGGCGCTCTGGACATTGCCGGTTGAGCAATATCCCGACATCGCCCCACCCGGCGTCACGGTGACCGCCAATTACCCCGGCGCTTCGGCCAAAACGGTAGAGGACAGCGTAACTCAGATTATCGAACAGCAAATTAAAGGGATCGATGGCCTGTTGTATTTCTCATCAACCAGCAGTTCGGCGGGTCAGGCTCGCATCAGCCTTAGCTTCGAACAACAAACCGACCCGGACATTGCTCAGGTTCAAGTGCAAAATGCGGTCAATCAGGCAACGTCGCGATTGCCGCAAGAAGTGCAGCAGCAAGGGATCACGGTGACAAAATCGCAGGGCGATAGCCTAATGGTAGTCGCCCTGTACGACACGCAAGGCCGCATGGACAGCGTTGATATCAATGATTTTCTGGTCAGTTCGCTGCAAGATCCGCTGAGCCGGGTGGATGGCGTCGGGGAGACGACGGTATTTGGCGCTCAATATGCGATGCGCGTTTGGCTCAATCCGATCAAGTTGAGCGGTTATGGCCTGATGCCATCTGACGTGCAAGCCGCGATAGAAGCGCAAAATGCCCAGGTTACCAGCGGTGAGATCGGCGCATTGCCTACGATGGATGGCCAGGCGTTGAACGCGACCGTGACCACGCAATCGCGGCTGGAAACGCCGGAGCAGTTTGAGAATATTATTCTGCGCACCAATACCGACGGTTCGGCGGTGTATTTGCGCGATGTTGCGCGCGTGAAGATCGGTGCGGAAAACTATCAAAACCAAACGCGCCTCAACGGGTACCCAGCGGCCGGCATATCGATTCAACTGGCTTCCGGCGCCAATGCGCTGGAGGTTGCTGAACGGGTGCGGGCTGAAGTGGAGCGCATGGCGCCGCAGTTTCCGCCGGGGCTGCAGGTGGCTTATCCGCGTGACAGCACGCCGTTCGTACTGGTGTCCATTGAAGGCGTCGTGCAAACCTTGTTGGAAGCGATCGCGCTAGTGATTGTGGTGATGTATCTGTTTTTGCAAAATTGGCGCGCCACATTGATCCCCGCCATTACGGTACCCGTAGTGCTGCTCGGCACTTTCGGCATTTTGGCGCTGTTGGGTTACAGCGTAAACACCTTGACACTGTTCGCCATGGTGCTCGCGATCGGCCTGTTGGTGGATGACGCGATAGTGGTGGTTGAGAACGTTGAGCGCGTGATGGAGGAAGCGCAATTGCCGCCGCGCGAGGCGACGTTGCATTCGATGCGGGAGATCAATGGTGCGCTGATCGGCATCGCGCTGGTACTTTCGGCGGTATTTGTTCCGATGGCATTTTTCGGCGGTTCAACCGGCATAATCTACCGACAGTTTTCCATCACGCTCGTCGCTGCGATGGTGCTGTCGGTGTTGGTGGCGTTGACCTTGACGCCGGCATTGTGCGCCGGTTTGCTAAAACCGTCGGTGCAGCGGCCGCGCAGCCGTTTTTTTCGCGGCTTTAACCGCCTGGTGGAATACGGACAGCGGCGTTATGGGTTGGGATTGAACCATGTGATGGCGCGCAAAGGGCGTTTTTGCATGTTGGCGCTGCTGCTGGTCGGTTTCATGACCTGGCAATATCTGCGGATGCCTACCGGTTTTCTCCCAGTCGAGGATCAGGGCTCGGTAATGGTCCAGTTTTCTCTGCCGCCAGGCGCCCCGATGGCCAGAACTCAACAGACTGCTGACGCTATCGCCGACTATTTCATGACCGCCGAGCGGGACAACCTGAATGTGATCTTCATGGTTGTCGGGCGCAATAACGCCGGCAGTGGTCAGAATGTCGGCATGGCGTTTGCCGAACTTAAACATTGGTCGCTGCGCAGCGGTAATGAGAATAACGCGCTGGCGATTATTAGCCGCGCCAATCGCCATTTCAAAAGCTATCGCGACGCGCAGATCAATGTGTTGTCGCCGCCGGCGGTGCGCGGATTGGGGCAGTCCAGTGGATTTGAACTGTGGTTACAGGATCAAAACGGCGTTGGGCATGACGCACTGCAAGCTGCGCAGAGGCAAGTGATCGCCGCCGCTGCCGAAGATCCGTTGTTAACGGCGGTGCGCATCAATGGCCTCGAAGATAAAGCACAATTGCAGGTCGATATCGATCAGCAAAAGGCCAGCGCACAAGGGCTGCAGCAGGCTGACATCACCAACACGCTTTCTGCCGCCTGGGGGGGCGCTTATATTAACGATTTTATCGATCGCGGCCGCGTAAAGCGGGTCTACATGCAGGGGGACGCGGCCTGGCGATCGGCGCCGGATGATATCGATAATTGGTTCGTACGTGGTGAAAGCGGCAGCATGGCGTCCTTTGCCAGCTTCGCGACTACGCGTTGGCTCTCAGGGCCACAAATGCTGCAGCGCTTTAACGGGCTGTCGGCCACGCAGTTACAGGGGACGGCAGCCGAGGGCGAAAGCTCCGGCACCGCGATGGCGCGTATGCAGAGCATCATCGACGGTGTAGACGGCTACCGCCTTGAGTGGAGCGGGCTCTCATATCAGGAGCAATTGGCCGCCGGGCAAACATTGCTGGTGTATCTGGCTTCGGTGTTGTTCATTTTCCTCTGCCTGGCCGCGCTGTACGAGAGTTGGTCTATCCCATTGTCCGTGATGTTGATCATTCCCCTCGGGATTATCGGAGCCGTTGTCGCCGCGCGCCTTGCGGGGTATGAAAACGATATTTACTTCCAGGTGGGAATGTTGACGACGATTGGCCTGTCGGCGAAAAACGCTATCCTGATCGTCGAGTTTGTTGAAACACGGCTCAAAGCGGGATCCGCTTTGTTGCAGGCGACCCTGGAAGGGGCGCGACTGCGTCTGCGGCCCATCGTGATGACCTCATTGGCGTTTGTCGCGGGTGTGATCCCCCTGGCGCTTTCTGTCGGTGCCGGGGCCGCCAGCCGGCGCGAAATCGGGATTGCGGTGATCGGCGGCATGATTTCTGGCACACTGCTGACATTATTGTTCGTACCGTTGTTTTTTGTTCTGACCAAACAAGGGTTGGCACGACTTAAGGCGCGAAAATGAGCCTCTGGGCTGGAGAGAGAGCATGAGCAACCGCCAACCGGGACGGCCGATGAAGGCCAGGCCACGGATACTGGAAACCGCCTGCGTTCTGTTTTTGCAGCAGGGCTTGGATATCTCGTTGGACGAGATAGCCAACGAGGCGGGAACCACCCGTCAAACCTTATATAATCACTTCCCGAGCAAAGACGCCCTGGTGCTGGAGACGTTCAACCATCTTATCGAGAAGATGCAGCCGCCGATCGCCGCCATTTTGGCTCAGGAGAGTATGGATTTACCGCAGGTGCTGGCGCGTTTCGCTTCGGTGGTGCAGGCGCATTTTTTCAGCGTTGATAACGTGCATTTTCAGCGGCTGATGGTGCAACTGCTGTTGCAGAAACCTGAGTTGTACGCCACGTTGCGTGAACGCAATGCCGGACGGGTGCTGCAGGCATTTGTGAAAATGTTGGAACAGGCGCGGCAACATGGGCAAGTTCAATTTGCTGATGCGCAGCCTCAGGCTATGGCATTTCTGGGCGCGGTGATGGGGTATCCGTTGCCGGCGGCTCTGTTATCCGACCAGTGGCCGACGCCGGAACAGTTGCAACAGATGGCCGAAGCGGCTATCACCGCGTTTCTTTTAGCCTGGCGATATTCGCCGCCTGCCATTACCGAATAACGAAAGAGAACGTGATCCTGGCGCTTTGCTGCATACGCAGGGCCACGGCCGGTATCGCCGCCCGCGCGGATTATCCTGGCTGGCCGACAGTGACCAGCAATCGGGATGCCGTGAGAACCAAGGGAAAGCGACAAGCGGCTTTCCATCAATACATCAATAAACAGGCCGCCGTTCGGCGGCCTGTGGGGTTAGCCCAGATTCAACCGGGCGGTGATGTCGGCAATCTCGCGGCGCCAGCGCGCCTGAAGCGCCGGTTTCTGGTGCTTCGGCTTGCGCGCCAGGTCGTCCTCCAGTTTGCTTTCGAGGGCCAACAGCGCGGCCAACAGCGCTTCTTCGTCTTCCAGCCGTTCGTGCGGCGTCGGGCCGTCTGCGGTGGCCTTGCCCGCCGTCGCCAGCGCCGGCGCTTCGCCCGCCAGGCGCTGATACACCGGCGCCAGATCGTGCCACTCCTCCAGTTTTTGCTGGTCGATCAGCCAAAAGCGGTTGCAGCTCTGTTCGATCAGCATCCGGTCATGGGTGACCAACATGACGGCGCCGGCGAACTGGCGCAGCGTTTCCGCCAACTCTTCTTTGCCCGCCATATCCAGGTGGTTGGTGGGCTCGTCCAGCAGCAGCAGCGAATGGTTGGCCAGCGTCAGGCCGACGAACAGCAGCCGCGAACGCTCGCCGCCGCTCAGCGAACGGATCTGCTGATGATGGCGCAGGTAGGGGAAACCGGCGCCGATCAGCGCCATTTTCCGCTGTTCCTCGGTCAGCGGCGCAAACTGCGCCAGCGCTTCGCTCAGCGTGTCTTCATCGCGCAGCTGTTGCAGGCTCTGATCGTAATAGCCGATGCGCACGCGCGGGTGGAAGAGCGCCGGGCGTTCCGTGGGCTGCTGATACGCCTGCCACAGCAAGTGCAGCAGCGACGATTTGCCGCAGCCGTTGCGCCCGACGATGGCGATGCGATCGCCGCTTTTCACCCGCAGATGTGCCAGGCTGAACAGCACCGGCGCCTCCGGCGCCGGGCGCACGGCCCATTGCGGCAGCGCCAGCAGGCGATCGGCGTCCAGCGCCTCTCCCTGCAGTCGCAGCCGCCACGGGCTGCCGGCGGTCAGGGTGGTCTGTTCTTCCTTCAACCGATCGACGCGCTTTTCCATTTGCTTGGCTTTGCGCGCCAGATCTTCGTTGTCATAGACCTTGCCCCAGGTCGCCAGACGTTTGGCGCTTTTTTCCACCCGGTCTATCTCTTTTTGCTCGGCCCGACGGCGGTGCTCGTCCGCAGCGTCCTGTTCTGCCAGCGCCTGACGCGCGGCGGAGCAGGGCAAGCGGAAAAACTGCAGCGTTTTGTCGCGCAGGATCCAGGTACAGTTGGTCACCTGATCGAGCAGATAGCGATCGTGCGACACCAGCACGAAGCTGCCGTTCCAGCTGCGCAAGAACTGCTCCAGCCACAGCAGCGTGGGCAGATCCAGGTGGTTGCTGGGCTCGTCGAGCAGCAGCAGATCGGGCTGACGGATCAGCGCGCGCGCCAGCAGCAGGCGGGTGTGCTGGCCGCCGCTGAGGGTGCCGGCGGTCAACGTCCAGCTCGCCGGTTCAAACCCCAGCTCGGCGAGCAGCGCTTCACAGCGCCAGCGTTCGCTGAGGTGTTGGCTCGCCGGAAGCCGCGCCAGCACCGCATCCAGCAGAGTGCAGGCGTGCAGCTCGGGCGGCAAGTGTTGTTCGATGCGCGCCATCAGGCATTGTTGTGACAATGTCACCGTTCCGCTGTGGATGGGCAGGGCGCCGCTGAGCAGTTGCAGCAGGGTGCTTTTGCCGCAGCCGTTGTCGCCGATCAAACCGATGCGATCGCCTTTTTTCAGGGTGAAGGAAATCTCGCTCAGCAGGACGCCGAACGCGTTGTCGTAACCGACAGATTGTGCAGACAGTAGTGTGCTCATTGCTTACTCAAGAGTTACAGGCATGACAATGCCTATCGTCAAACATCGCTGACGACAACCCGGTAAGCCGGAGGGAAGATCCTGGATTTTAGTAAGCTTCGCTCAAGCTGGGTTATCGCAGCACGATACCGGTAATGCTTGAGCGGCGACGATTACCAAAGAAGTGTGAGTGAAAAAACAATTCACACGTCAGCATAGTAAGTCTCCTTTTATTGGTTGCAGGTTAATCGGTGGCTGGAGTATAGAGCGCCTTGTGCCGTATCGCCAGTGTAAAAGCGCCTGAATAATCAGCAGGCTAAGGAGGGCGCGCGCGCGTGGCACACAATGGGAATAATTACTGTATTTCGGCCGACATTAAGCAGCTATTATAATTAGCGTTTATGGTTAAGCGACGGTTCATCCGCCGCCTGTTCGTCTGTCTATCAGATAATGATGCTGAGCACTGAATTTATGTTAAAGCCTCGCCCGTTCCTGCTGTTGTTGTTATTGCTGTTTGGTTTGCAACTGACGCCGTTCGGCGCCGTCGCCGCCGCCCAGGATGATCCCGCCGCCGAAAGCGCGCCCGATCCCGCTACGCAGCTGAAAGCCGCGCAAAAGCAGTTGGACAGCATGAAGCAGCTGGTTTCCAAAGCGACCACCGATAACCAGCTCAGCAAACTGCGGCTGGCGACCGACGATCTGGTCGCCAGCATGGAAAAGCTCGCCACCGATCTGCAGCCCGAGCAGGACAAACTGAAAGCGCAGCTGGACGTCCTGGGGCCGGCCCCGGCGGCCGGCGCGCTGCCTGAAACCCCGGCGGTGGCCCAGCAGCGCAACGCGCTGAACAACAGCAAGAAACAGCTGGACGATGCGGTAAAACGCGCTCAGGCCATCAAGACCAGCGCCTTCGAGCTGGGGCAACAGATCGGCGATCTGCGCCGGGTGGCGTTTAAAACCCAGCTGGCGCTGAATACCGGCAGCATTCTGGGCATCAAATTCTGGGCGCCGGTGCTGCAGCCGTCCGAAAATGACGTGCAGCGGCTGGATCAGTTCAACGCCGAGATGAAAGCGGCCTGGGATGCCAGTTGGCAGGACGAGTGGCGTTACGGCACGCTGGCGTTGTTGGCGCTGGCGGTGATTGTCTGGTCCTGGGGGCGCTATTTCTCCGAGCGTTTCCTCGCCTGGGTCAGCATCCGTTTCCTGCCGGACGGGCGTCTGCGCCGCAGCTTTATGGCGCTCGTCACCGTGGTGGTGACGGTGATCACCACCTCTATCGCGCTGAACCTGCTGTATTACGTCTTTGTTCGCGTGCAGCCGCTGCCGGTGATGCTGGAGGACTTCGCCGAAGGCTTTAACCGTCTGGGGATTTTCTGCGCGCTGATCGCCGGGCTGGGGCGTGCGGCGCTGTCGCTGAATCGCCCGTCGTGGCGCTTGGCTTCCATGGATAACGAGGTGGCCGCCGGGCTGCGTTACTTCTCGCCGCTGCTGGCCGGCCTGGCGTTGGCGTTCGGCACCGTGGAGCTGATCAACAACGTCGTCAGCGCCTCATTGGCCACCACCATCTTCGGCAACGGCCTGGTGGCGGGGCTGATCGGCATGGTGCTGCTGGCGGCGCCGCTGCGCGGCCAGCGCATTCGGCGCCGGCTGGAACAGCAGGGCGCGCACCTGGAAAAACGCACGCTGGTCAGCGGGCTGGTGCACCTCGTCACCCTGGTCTGTTCGGTGGTGATCCTGTTTTCCCTGCTTATCGGCTACATCGCCTTCGCCCGCTTCCTGACCTACCAACTGATCTGGGTGGTGCTGGTGCTGATGGCGTTCTATTTTATGGTGCTGTTCGCCACCGATTTGTGCGCCGCGCTGTTTTCGCCGCAGACCGTCAGCGGCAAGATGCTGAAGAAAACGCTCAGCTTCAAGGATCGCCATTTGGAGCAGATGGCGATCATCACCACCGCGCTGGCCAAATGTTCGCTGTTGCTGTTGATGATTGTCTCGCTGTTCAACGGCTCGTTCGGCAGCACCACGCCGGGTTCGCTGATGGAGAAAATCGTCTCCATCCTGACCGGTGAAGGCTTGCAGCGTTTCAACATCGTGCCCGGCAACCTGCTCAACGCCGTGATCTGCCTGGCGATCGGCATCTATATTCTGCGCGCGGTGCGGCGCTGGCTGGGATCTGAACTGCTGCCGAAAACTATCTCGGACGTCGGCATCCGCGCCTCGCTGGTGACGCTGTTCAGCAATATCGGCTATGTGCTGGTAATACTGATCACCCTGGCGGCGCTGGGCATCCAGTGGAGCAACCTGGCGTGGATTGTCAGCGCCCTGTCGGTCGGCATCGGTTTCGGTTTGCAGGAGATCGTGAAGAACTTTATTTCCGGCCTGATCCTGCTGACCGAGCGCCCGGTGAAGGTGGGGGATATGATCGGCATCGGCGGCGTGGAAGGCGACGTGCGGCGCATCAACGTGCGCGCCACCGAAATCCAGCTCAGCGACCGCTCCACCATGATCGTACCGAACTCGCAGCTGATCTCGCAGAACGTGCGCAACGCCACCATGGGCAACGCGCAAGGGGTGGTGACCATCGCGCTGACGTTCCCGACCGACATTGATCCGGAGCAGGTGCGCAATATTCTGCTTAACGCTTACCACGAATACGAAAACATCCTGGAAACGCCGGCGCCTTACGTGCGCTTCAGCCAGCTGGGGCCGGACGGCATTATCCTGAGCGTGACCGGCTATGTGCCGAGCCCGCGCATGGTCGGCGCGACCAAGAGCGAACTGCTGTTCAACATCCTCAAGCTGCTGCGCGCGCAGCGTGTCAGCCTGTCCAGCCCGCAGGAAGTGGTGTTTATGAAGCAGCAGGCGACGCGATATCAGGCCAACGAAGAGGAACACTCCTCCTAGTTCAGCCCTGAGGCGGCGGGCCGTTAAGCGACGGCCCGCCGAATGCGGCTAGTACATCGACGGCTCCACCGATTGCGAACAGTCGCTGTTGGCGCTGGATTTGGTGCAGGTATAAGGCTCATTCGGCGAGGCCGAAGGCGCATTCGACGGGCCGCCACCGCCGCCGATGCACCCGCTCAGCATCAGCATCAAAAACACGAGAGTAATCTTCTTCATCTCACCGTCCTCCATTGCGATTCCTCCCTTAAGTATATGTCGGGAAAGCGAACGGCACCGCTCGCCGGTGCGATCTATACAGCGGTATCGGTAGTGTCCTGATATCTCCTGATGACTTACGCGATACAGCAGACCATAAGTCCGCGGGTGGAGTCACACACAAGACGGATCACTTTGCTATACAACGGTTGTACCGTTCGCAATATGTGTGTAAATCTGCACATTCGGCTCCTGGCTGTCTCTCTGCTATCGCTCCGTGATTGTCCATTAATGCACCTAATGCACCGCACAGGGTAGTACGCCATACTGGTGGAAAACGTTATGCGACCAGTAAAAAGTTGGGCAATAGCGCCGAGAAGCCGATCGCCGTTGGTCTAAATACTCGGGACATCGCCGATCCGTAATGTCTTCTGAACAAGCTGGAGGATTGCAGGAGTCTGATGAAGAACGCCTATGAAAAAAACATCGAGCCAAAACCCGACCTGACAATGGGTTTTTTGCTGATGAAGCAATTTACGCTGGCTTCGGTTGCCGGCCTGGTGGAATCTCTGCGCTTTGCGGCGGATGAATCCTTCTCCAGCCGGCAGATTTTTTGCCAGTGGGAGTGGATGACCTGCGACGATCGGCCGGTCACTGCCAGCTGCGGTTTGCCGGTATCACCGACTGCGAAGCTCGATTTTTCCAGAGACTGGGACTATTTCGTGGTCGCTGGCGGATTGCTAGAAGAGACTCGCAACCCGCCAGAATGGTTGTTACAGGCGCTGCGGGATCTGCACGCCCGCAATATTCCAATCATTACGCTGTGCAGCGGAGCGTTCGTTGCCGGTAACGCCGGGCTGCTGGATAATCATCACTGTGCGATCCACTTCACTACCCGCGACGAGTTTCGGCTTCGTTTTCCAAAAGCCATTCCGGTAATCGACAAAACCTATATTAAAGACGGCGGGATTATCTCCTGTCCGGGCGGCATGGCAATTGACCTGGCGGCCGATCTGATCCGTCAGCATTGCGGCCTGGTACGCTCGCAGAAGGTACTGAAATATCTACTGATGGACGCGCCACAACCTGCCGGAAAGACGAAGCAGAAAGCCCCGCTTAATGCGCCGGATGTGTATGAGAACGAACGGGTCAGTAAGGTCATTGAATTTATGAAACAGCACCTTGATTCACCGATCCCGCTCGCCGACGTGGCGGATTTTGCGGGTGTGACCTTTCGTCAGCTCAATCTGATATTCACCAAATGCACTGGCCACTCAGCAGCCGTTTACTGGCGCAGTATGCGGTTGGAGCAGGCGCGAAAGCTGATGGCCGATTCAAGTAACAGTATTAACGAAATTGCCACCGCGACCGGATTTTCGGACGCGTCGCATCTCATTTCGTGGTTTCGTAAGCAATACGGTGAGACACCGAGTTCGTTCCGCAAGCGACGCAGGGAAGTGGAAAAGTTGGTGAAGGAGTAAATAGGGCTGCAGTTATGCAGCCCTGGTGAATCAAAGAGAGTGTCGTTTCGGCATGACCCCCTGCATTGAAACCTTGTTACGCGGAAGTTCCTCCTCTAATGAGGAGGCGTCTTCCAGACTGCGTGCATTGGTTTCCGGTGCCATAAACCACGACACTATCAGACCAAAGAAGGTGATCGCTGCAGCGATATACATCGTCGGACCAATCCCAATATTCTGCAACGAAAGCGGCACCAGCCAGGTGCCCACCGCCGCGCCGATGCGCGACAGCGACGTCCCTACGCCTACGGCACCGGCGCGAATTTCAGTCGGGAAGATCTCATTGGGATAGACCAACTGCAGCACCTGCGCCCCTCCGATGAACAGTGCGTACAGACCGAACATCAGCAGGATCACCGCAGACGGACCATCACGCAGAAAGCCTAGCAGCAACAGCGCAAGGCCTGACCACAGGAAACTGTGCAGCAGCAGCTTACGGCGTCCCAGGACATTAATCAGGCGAGTCGCGATGACGCAGCCCACCACGAACAGCAGGGTAATGGCAACGGATCCATAGGATGCCCAGTTGCCCCTGAGGTGCAGCGCATCCAGCACCTTAGGGGCAAAGGCATAGACGGCAAATACCGGAATGACGGAGCAGGTCCAGAAAATCGCCACAAACGCCATGCGCTTGCCGTAACCGGAATGGAGCAGGTTGGCAAAAGAAAGGTTTTTGCTTTCAGCCTGTACCGGTAAGTTATCCAGACCAAACTCAGGGCCGTAAACGCGGCGGATGATCGCTTCTGCCTCGGCATGGCGGCCTTTACTTAACAGCCAGCGCGGGGATTCAGGGGTGCCCAGACGCACGATGAACAGCAGAGCGCCAATGACGGCCGTACTCGCCAGCGTCAGGCGCCAGGCGTCAGGTCCACCAAAATTAAGAATGGCTTCGCCGGCCAGGTACGCCACGGCTGCGCCTGCGAACCAGAGGATGGTCAGCGTCGCGAGGCAGGGGCCGCGGTTTTTCTTCGGCAGAAACTCCACCAGGAAAGCGGTCGCGACCGGGTATTCAATCCCGACGGCAACGCCATTCATAAAGCGCAGCGCAAACAGCACTTCACCGCTTTGCACCCAGTATTGCGCCAGAGAGCAGACGACAAACAGCGTCGGCCCAACGAAATAGAGTACGCGGCGGCCAAGACGGTCAGTCAGCGCACCGCCGATAAAACCACCGAAGAAGATACCGATCAGCGCCGAGGCGGCAATCAATCCTTCCCAGAATGCGCTCAGACCTAGTGCAGGTGAGACTTTCATCATGGCGATGCCGATAATACTGAGCACGTAGCCATCGACAAAGGATCCACCTCCCGAACGCACGGTCAGCAACCGGTGAAAGCGGTTAAGGGGAACGTCTTCTACAGAAATGGTATTTGACATGGTAACTCCTGTCTTTCCCCGATGTCGTCGGATTAACGGCCTGCAACGGGTACACGAAGCCATTGCCGCTAATCCGACGATCGCGGTTTAAATGTAGGTCAGGTAATATTGTTAAATCGAACGTAATGAATATTTTTTCTGTTAATTTTGGTCGTTCATTATAAATACTCCTCCGGTGCAGGATGGTCGGGTAAGATGTTTTTTATTATTAGGGCCTTACTTACTTTCTTTTATTACAGGTAAGGCTTTCGGCGCAGAACTGCGGGTAGACCACCAGCAGAGCAGCGAGCCCAGGCTCACCATGGCAGTGCCTTGCCAGAACGCGATGTTCAGGTGTGACTTCAACATAACCGCAGCCAGTACCGCCGAGATAATCGGGATAAAGTACGAAGCGGCCGCCAGCACTGTCACATTGCCGTGTAGAATGCCGACGTTCCAGGCGGCATAACCAAACCCCATGGCGATGGCGGCCAGCAATAAACTTATCCATGTATGCCAGGAGAGAATAAATTCTGGTTGCGGGGAAGTGAGGTATTTCCCCCATAACGTCAGTGCGGTCAAAATAAAGAACAGGGTAATGCCGTTATTGCCATTGGCGATGATTTTGGTGACCACGCAATATATTGCCCAAATAATGGCACCACTAAATGCCAGGCCATAACTGAGCGGATTTTCCATTACGTTATGGGTCATCTCAGTGAAAGAGAAACCCTGTTCGCCTCCTAATACCCGGCAAATTCCGGCGACGGCTAAAATGACGCCCGGAATAATCAGCGGGCTGGTCTTTTGTCGGTTCACGATAACCGACAGTAATATGGTCATACTCGGCCAGAGATAGTTCACCATCCCGACCTCAATGGCCTGACGGCCGGAATGGGTGAAGCCCAGCGACAGCGACAGACAGAGTTCATAACAGACAAACAGGATGCTGCCGAGGATCAGATAGCTCGGTGGAAACAGCCGCAATTTCGGGAAGCCAACGGTGAATAACAGCAGGACTGCGCTACAGGTATAGATCAGCGCCGCACCGCCCACCGGGCCAAAACCTTCGCTCACGCTTTTAATCAACCCAACGATTGCGCTCCACAGCAGGATGGCTATCAGTCCGATGAGCGTCGCTTTTTTCTGGGGCATACCCTGTACCTCTATTTACATTTCCATCACAACCGAACCGGCTTGCTGTTAAATTCTGGTTAAATCCAGACTTAAAGCTATGCCTCCGTATTGGTGCTGTAAATATGTCTCTGGAGGCAAAAATTCCGGAATGTGATCGTTATCTGAAATCATGTATAAAATTACTACATCAAAATTTAGTTTTTAATTTATTGATTATTAATGATTAAAAATAACATCGGTGTAGGATTTTACTACTCATTGGTATTTACGTTGTATTTTCAATGTATACAAAAAATATTCATTCATTGACCCCTTTCACATCTGTGTGCAAATTCTTAACAAACGCAGCCTCGAGCTGCTGAACAGACCATCGCGGTCGTGAATCCCCCCCCTGGAGGTTATCGTGTTGACATTTGAAGGTATCTACACCCCGGCAATTACCCCTTACGCGGCCGATGGCAGTATTGATTTCGCCCGCTTTGCGGATGTGCTGGAATCCCTGATTGAAGCTCGAGTTCACGGCATCATCATTGGCGGTTCAACCGGCGAATACTATGCCCAGAGCGCCGAAGAGCGTAAGGCGCTGGCCGAGCATGCGCGTCAAGTCATTGGCAACCGTCTGCCGCTGATTGTTGGAACCGGGGCAATCCGTACCGAAGATGCGGTGGACTACGCGAAGCATGCCCGCGAGATTAAAGCCGACGCTATTCTGGTGACCTCGCCGCCGTACGCGCTGCCTACAGAGCAGGAAAATGCCCATCACGCGCTAACAGTGGATAAAGCCGCGCAGCTGCCGATCATGCTCTACAACTACCCAGGCCGTATGGGGATCACCATGGGTGAAACCTACTTCCGCGAGGTAAGCCGCTCGTCCAACGTGGTCGCCATTAAAGAAAGCTCGGGCGATTTCAATAACCTGCATCTGCTGGCCTGTAAATTTCCGAACATTGCGCTCTCCTGCGGCTGGGACGATCAGGCGCTGGAGTTCTTTGCTTGGGGAGCACGCAGCTGGGTGTGCGCCGGTTCTAACTTTATTCCGCGTGAACATGTGGCGCTGTATGAGGCTTGCGTAGTGGAAAAGGACTTCGCGAAAGGCCGCAAAATTATGGCCGCCATGATGCCGCTGATGAACTTCCTCGACGGCGGAAAGTTTGTGCAGTCCATCCGCTATGGCTGCGAATTGAACGGTCTGACCTCGGGTCAGGTGCGTGCGCCGCTGCAAAGTCTGGACGAAGAAGAGAAAGCACAGCTGAAAGCGGTGATTGCCGGGGTGAAACGCAACGTGGCTGCGGCCACGGCGGCGTAAGGGGGCGAAATGAAACAGCTTCAGACACTCAACGATGTAACGCGCTTGGCGCATGAACTTACGCTTCCGGACAAGGCGTTTATCAATGGCCGTTTCGCCCCGGCGCGTTCCGGTAAAACCTTGACGACGTACAACCCGGCGACCGGTGAAGCCATCGTAAATCTTGCTGCCTGCGATGAATCCGACGTTAACGCGGCGGTGAGCACGGCTCGCACAGCCTTTGAGGCTGGAAGCTGGAGCAAATTGGCTCCGGGCGAACGCAAGGCGGTGCTGCTAAAACTGGCGGCGCTGATGGAACAGCAGCTCGCATCGCTGGCTGTGCTGGAAAGTCTCGACAGCGGTAAGCCGGTCAGCGAGTGTCTGGCGGTGGACGTACCGGAGACTATCCATGTGCTGAAGTGGCATGCGGAAGCCATCGACAAGCTTTACGACCACACGGCGCCGGTAGGCAATAATGCGATGGCGCTGATAGTGCGTGAACCGATTGGCGTGGTGGGCTGCGTTCTGCCGTGGAATTTCCCGCTGCTGATGCTCGCCTGGAAAATTGGCCCGGCGTTGGCGGCAGGGTGTTCGGTGGTGGTGAAACCGGCTGAACAGACGTCTCTGACGTCGCTACGCGTGGCTGAACTGGCGTTTGAAGCGGGCGTTCCTGGGGGGGTATTGAATATTGTGACCGGTACCGGAAAAGAAGTCGGCGAGCCGATTGGTTTGCATCCGGATATTGATATGGTGAGCTTTACCGGCTCTACCGCCACCGGACGTCGCTTCCTGCACTATGCGGCGGAATCCAATCTCAAAAAGGTCGTGCTGGAGTGCGGCGGCAAAAACCCGGCGCTGGTGTTTAACGATGCCGACGATATCGCTGCGGTTGCCGAACATGTGCTTAACGGTGCGTTCTGGAACATGGGCGAGAACTGCTCCGCGACCTCGCGCCTGCTGGTGCAGGAAGATGTGAAGGAAGCGCTGTTGGCGGAGATGGCGAAGCAAATCGGTAACTGGACGATGGGTAACCCGTTCGATCCGCGCAATCGGCTGGGTGCGATGATCTCTCCTGAGCACTTTAGTAAGGTGAGCCGCTATCTTGATATCGCGCGCCAGGAAGGGTTACCTATTCTGCACGGAGGTAACACGAAGCAGGGGGCTTACGTGCAGCCGACCATCATCGATGGTGTGACACCGGAAAGCGCGCTGTTCCGGGAGGAGATCTTCGGCCCGGTGCTGTGCGTCACCACGTTTAAAACCGAAGCCGAGGCCATCGCGCTGGCCAACGACACCCCATACGGCCTGGCGGCGTCGGTTTATACCGGCAAGCTTAATCGCGCCATCCGCGTTTCTCGCGCTATTCGCGCCGGAACAGTGACCGTGAACTGCTTCGGAGAGGGGGACGCAACCACGCCGTTTGGCGGCTACAGGCAGTCCGGTTTTGGCGGTCGCGATAAATCAGTGTTTGCGCTTGACCAGTACACCGAGCTGAAGACCATCTGGGTTGATGTTGCTGAAGACGACGCCTGAAGCCGTGCTTCGCGGCCTGGAAGACAGAATCCATTTCTATTTCTGTCTTCTGGTGGCGGTGGGGCTGTCGAAGAAGCTGGGACGCATTACCTCCAACCGGCAAAAAAATGCCTTTATTATTAAATGGCTAAAGAATGCTCGGGAGATGGGATCTTTCCATCAGTGCGCCGACAGTGAAATTGTCTGGCTGCGTGGGGAGATCCTGCGTCATTCGCCCGATCGGGACCCGGAACCGGTTCTGATGCTGATTTACCGGACAGCCAGTAAAATGCACAGAACGTGATCGCCGTTGCGGATAAATTTTGCCGTAGCTTACCTTTATCTGTAGGTTAAGCAGCATCATAGTTAAGCATCACGGGTCGATTTTCAGGAGGCGGTAATGAGAACGGGTAAGACAGCGCTGTACGAGGATCTCAAGCGGCTTATCTTAACGATGGAACTCGACCCGGATGAGCTGCTGGATGAAGCCAGTCTGACCGCTCAGTACGGCCTGTCACGGACACCGGTGCGCGAAGTGTTTCAGCGCCTGGCAGGTGAAGGGTATCTCGAGATCGTTGAAAAGCGTGGCGTACGCGTGATTCCCATGAGCCATGCCACGCTGCGCAACTTTTTCCTGGTGGCACCGATGATCTATGCGGCCACCGGGCGCCTTGCAGCTCAGCACTACAAACCCGCGCAGTTGAAGGCGCTAAAAGAAACTCAAAAGCGCTTTCGCAAAGCGGTTCAGAGCCATGATGTCGAAGCGTTGGCTCTGGAGAACAACCGCTTTCACGAGATCATGGGGGAAATGGCGGCTAACCCCTATTTGCAACCGAGCCTCGGACGCTTGCTGATCGATCATTGTCGTATCGGTCACACCTTTTTCCGTCCACGTAATGATGACATGGAGCGGCGTTTACAACTGGCTGCCGATCATCACGATGCGTTTATCGTCGCACTGGAAGCGCACGATGAGCAGGCGGTAGTGGATCTGGTGTTCGAACACTGGGAACTCTCCCGGGAAAACATGGAGATCTTTATTGCGCCGCAGGGACTCAAGGCCGATGAGCGTATCCAGTCACCTGAATAACCCCACCTGATGGCGTGCTCCCAGGCATTCGCTTGGGGGCTACTTTCAAATCGTAACACGCCCTGAGCGTTACTCGCTCGGGGCTTTTCCACGTCCAAATTAACCTGGATTTAACTATTTTTATACTTGTTGTATACATGAGATATTCATCACGTATTCATTTTTTTGACATGGATAACATGAGTTCATACCGCGCTTACTGACCTGCTAAGCGCAAAAGAAAAATAACAGCGAACCGGAGTAAACAGCGTGCAAAAGATCACTTCTCTCCCTGCTGATGACGCCCTGCCAGGGTGGTATCACACCAGCCCATCTCGCCCCCCACGGCCTGCTCACGTGGGGCAAAAACACGCTCGCTGGGCCATTGTGGGGGCCGGGTTAACCGGGCTGGCAGCCGCCCGCCAGATGGCGATCCACTTTCCTGACGATGAAATTGTACTGATTGAAGCGCAGGAAGTGGGCTATGGCCCTGCCGGGCGCAATGCGGGTTTTGCCATTGATGTGCCGCACGATATCGGCGCCAAGGACTACATCGGCGATGTCAAAACCGCCAGGCTTATCCTGCAGCTCAATACGCTGGGGCAGAACTATCTGCGTGCTATTGTGCAGGAGCACGGAATTGAGTGTCAGATGTCAGAATCCGGGAAATATCAAGCTGCCGTGGGCGAGCAGGGCGTGGCGATTCTTGAGGCCTACCGCCGCGGGCTAGAGAAGATTGGCCGTGAAACGCAGATGATAACGGGCGAGGAGCTACCTGACCACATCGGCACCCGTTACTACAAACAGGCGCTTTATATTCCCGGCACCATCCTGCTGCAACCGTCGGCGCTGGTGAAAGGGCTGGCGAACAATCTGCCATCGAACGTGACACTTTACGAGTATACGCCGATCACGGCTATTAATTATGGCGACAAAGTGACGCTGGTGCATGACAAAGGCAGCATCACGGCAGATAAGTTGATTCTGGCGAACAACGCATTTGCGGCGCACTTTGGCTTCCTGCGCGGACGCCTGCTGCCGACCTTCCTGTACGGTAGCCTGACCCGCCCGCTGACCGCCGATGAGCAGACCCGGCTGGGCGGCAAACCGGTCTGGGGCGTTATCCCCGCACATCCGTTTGGCAGCACCGTACGCCGGACGGTAGATAACCGCATACTGGTACGCAACAGCTTCAGCTTCCACCCAGATGGTCGTCCGCGCGAGCACCATCTGAAGAACTTTATCGCTAACCACCGTAAATCCTTTGAGCGCCGTTTTCCGACGCTTGACCAGGTTGATTTCGCCTATTCCTGGAGTGGGGCTATTTGTCTGTCGGAGAATCATGAGGGTTTCTTCGGCCAGCTGGCACCCAACGTGTACGGCGCGCTGTGCTGCAACGGGTTGGGTATCACGCGCGGCACGGCTACCGGCAAACTGCTGGCGGATATGATTGCCGGTGAGCGCAATGAGTTGATCGACTTCCTTGTGGCGTCACCGGGCCCGAATAAAACCCCGCCGGAGCCGTTCCTCTCCATCGGCGTTAATTCAGTACTGAAATGGGGGCAATATAGAGCAGGCTCAGAAGTTTAGCCTTTCTCACCCGAACCATCATCGTTGCCGCGCGTTTACTGGAATGCCCACGAAACCAACCAGACCGCCATGCGGCTGTATGACCGGATGGCGGAGCGCCCCGGTTTTGTGATGTACCGCAAGGCGCTTTGACGTGGGGGAAAAATCTCCGCACATCGCCCAATCTTATTTTACTTTTTAGGAACAAGACGGCAGTTTTTGCCGGTGTCAGGCCGGCTGGGGCGCGGCTGCTTCAGCAGTTTCTGCGCCAGACGAGCAACTGCCGTCAATACATTGATACACAAATATATTTTCCCTTGATGAATAAACAGGTGCTCGGGCCGCTAAAACTGGCAATAATAGGCGGGTCGGCCGCTTATCTTCTCCTCATCGTCGACGGTTGTGACACGAACAGATTGTCACCTTACACAGCAGAAGTCTCTGGATCCAAGATGCAAACCACCTCGTTGTCCGATACCCGGAAAATCTGGCCCGCACTCACCGTCTTTTTGTTGGTGTTCGCGGCTTGCCTGCTGGGCATCGTCAGCCGTCCCGTCGGATTTTTGGCGGTATTCTGGCCGGTCAACGCCGTACTGCTGGCGGTTCTGGTGCGCTGCCCGCAGTGGGCTACGCGCGCCGGCTGGGGCATGGCGGTGCTGGGGTATCTGGCGGCGGATCTGCTGACTGGCAGCTCGCTGCAAAAGGCGTTGCTGCTGAACGCCTCCAATCTGACCGGCGTGGTGGTGGGGTATCTGCTGTTCATGCGGCTGTCGCCGCCGGCGCGCATGCTGCAGCGCGGCGCCTCCAGCATGTACCTGTTCGGTATTTGCCTGGCCGCCGCCGCCGCGACCGGTGTGGTGGGCGCGGGAGTCTCGCAGTGGCTGTTCGGCAGGCCCTATTTAACCTCGCTGGCGCTGTGGTTCTCGTCCGAATTCACCAACTACGTCACGCTGATGCCTTTCATTCTGGCGTTTCCCGCTGATTGGCGCTATCGCCTGCGCGTGGCCTGCGCCATGTTGACGCAGCGCAGCCAATGGCCGCAGGCGGGGCGAAAAATGGCGGTGTTGGCGCTGCTGGCGCTGGCGGCGGTCTGCAGCGTGCTGATCGGTGGCCCCGGCGCGGTGATCTTTCCCATGCCGGTGCTGCTGTGGCTGGCGATGTCCTTTTCGCTGTTCAGCACCATGATCGCGGTGCTGGTTTATGTGCTGTGGTGCCATCTGGCGATCGATTTCGGGTTGCTGAGCACCACGCTCGACATGAAGGTGCTGCAGAACACGGTATCGATGCGTTTGGGCATCGCGCTGCTGGCGCTGGGGCCGATTGCCGTCGCCAGCATGAACTATGCGCGCAACGCGCTGTTGCGCACGCTGGAGCACGTGGCGAGTCACGATGCGTTGACCCACGTGCTGACGCGCAATGCGTTTATGCAGCGCGGCGAGCGGGTGATCGACCAGAAAGGCGAGCTGGTGTGCGTCATGATGCTCGACATCGATTACTTCAAATCGATCAATGACCGTTTCGGCCACGCCGGTGGCGATCAGGCGCTGATGGCGTTTACCCGTGCGATTGCCGCCGATCTGAGCGTCGATGATCTGTTCGGCCGCATGGGCGGGGAAGAGTTCGCCATCGTCTCGACGCTCGGCCAGCCGCAGCAGGGGGTGCAGCTGGCCGAACGGCTGCGGCAACGGATTGAGGCGGAATCGATCACCATGCCGGCCGGCCATCCGCTGCAGATCACCGTCAGCATCGGCATGGTAACCTGCCCGGGCGGTTCCGGCCACAGCCTGGCCGACCTGCTCAAACTGGCGGATCTGGCGGTATACAAAGCGAAAAACGCCGGCCGTAACCGGGTCGCTACGCCGGAATCTTGCCCGCCGAACGATCCTGACCGCTGAACTTCCGATCCGTGCCGCACGCCCGCCGTCTAAACTGGTAGGGGGCGCGGACTACTTTGCCCGCGCTGAACCGACTGTCCTTAATCAGACAAGAGGATATCAGAATGAAATACGTAGACGGGTTTGTGGTGGCGGTGCCGGCCGCCAATAAGGAGGCATATCTCCGGTTGGCGGCCGCAGCGGCGCCGCTGTTTAAAGAGTTTGGCGCCACGCGCGTCGTGGAGTGCTGGGGCGATGATGTGCCCGACGGCAAACTTACCGACTTTCGCGGCGCGGTGAAGGCGCAGGAAGGCGAAGTGGTGGTGTTCAGCTGGATAGAGTACCCCTCCAAGGCGGTGCGCGACGCCGCCAACGAGAAAATGATGAACGATCCGCGTATGAAGGCGCTGGGCGAGATGCCGTTTGACGGCAAGCGCATGATCTTTGGCGGGTTCGCGCCGATCCTCGATACCTGAAGGAGGCGCCGATGGCCAGAATTACGCAACATCTGTGGTTTGAAAAAGACATGGAGGCGGCGCTGAATTGCTATGTCGCGCTGATCCCCGGTTCGTCCGTGAACTGGTTTTCCGATCTGCCGGCGGATACGCCGAGCGGCCCGGCCGGCAGCGTGAAGCTGGCTTCCTTCACCCTGGGCGACCAGCGCTATGCGGCGATCGAAGCCGGGCCGTTGGATCCGTTCAACCACAGCTTCTCCGTGATGGTGGAATGCGACGATCAGGCGGAGGTCGACCGGCTGTGGGACGCGTTGTGCGTGGGCGGCGAGGCGGAGCAGTGCGGCTGGCTGCGCGATCGCTGGGGGGTGTGCTGGCAGATCGTGCCGCGGCGCCTGACCGAACTGATGAACGATCCCGACGCCGCCCGCGTGCGGCGGGTCACGGAAGCGATGCTGCTGATGGGCAAAATCGACATCGCCGGCCTGGAAGCGGCGGCGCGGGGTTAGCGGATAAAAGATGCATCGAGAGCGCAGCACTTAACGCATCGGCGCTGGTTTCCCTCGGTATTCCCGGCGGCACTGCCGCGAAAACCGGCGGTGCGCCGATTTTGCCGGGCGTGGCGGGTATTCTGATCTGGTTTGGCGTCGCGGCCGGGTAGCGCCGCGCTTGCATCAATCTGTTGCATCTCAAGCTCAGTATTTATCATTTGTCAGCCGCCGGCGTTCGCGGCATGGTGACGGCAACGCCAAATCAGTCAGGGACACTTATGCAAAAATCACAGATTCAACCGTGGGTTGCGCAGCACCCGCTGTTGCAACGAATGGTCGCCCTCGAGCCTATCACCTGGTTCAATCCGCGCGCGACAACGCTGGCCGCAGGCTTGCCCCATGTCGGCCTGACCGCCGCCGACGTCGCCGCCGCGGAGCAACGCCTGGCGCGCTTTGCGCCTTATCTCGCCGTGGCCTTCCCGGAAACCCGGCCGACAAAGGGGATCATCGAATCCGAGCTGGTGGCGATCCCCGCCATGCAGCAGGCGTTGGACCTGCGCTATGGGCTGCGGCTTGGCGGGAAGCTGCTGCTGAAAAAGGACAGCCATCTGCCGATCTCCGGCTCAATCAAGGCGCGCGGCGGCATTTACGAGGTGCTGACGCATGCGGAGACGCTGGCGCTGGAGGCGGGGCTGCTGCAGATCGGCGACGACTACGCCCGGCTGTTTTCCGACGAGTTTCGCCAGTTCTTCCGCCAGTACCGCATCGCCGTCGGTTCGACCGGCAACCTGGGGCTCTCTATCGGCATCATCAGCGCCCGACTGGGGTTTGACGTCAGCGTCCACATGTCGGCGGATGCGCGGGCATGGAAGAAGCAAAAGCTGCGCGACAACGGCGTCACGGTGGTGGAGTACGCCGAAGATTACGGCGTGGCGGTCGAGCAGGGGCGCAAGCAGGCGGCGAGCGATCCGCGCTGTTTCTTTATCGATGATGAAAACTCGCAAACCCTGTTTCTCGGCTACGCGGTGGCCGGCGGCCGCCTGAAGCGGCAGTTTGACCAACAGGGCATCGTGGTGGACGCACAGCATCCGCTGTTCGTGTATCTGCCGTGCGGCGTCGGCGGTGGGCCGGGCGGCGTGGCGTTTGGCCTCAAGCTGGCCTTCGGCGACCATGTTCACTGCGTTTTCGCCGAGCCGACCCATTCGCCCTGCATGTTGCTCGGCGTTTACAGCGGGCTGCACGACGGCATTGCGGTGCAGGATCTTGGCATCGATAACCGCACCGCAGCGGACGGGCTGGCGGTGGGACGCGCCTCCGGCTTTGTCGGGCGGGCGATGGAGCGCCTGTTGAGCGCATTTTACACCCTGAGCGACGAAGAGATGTTTGCGCTGCTCGGGCTGTTGGACAAGCACGAACATCTTCAGCTGGAGCCGTCCGCGCTGGCCGGCATGGCCGGGCCGTGGCGCGTTGCGGCCCAGGCGCGGCAGCTCAGCGAGCAAGGCGTGAGCACAGAGAGCCTGGCGCAGGCGACGCACCTGGTGTGGGCGACCGGTGGCGGCATGGTGCCGCCGGCGGAAATGGCGAAGTACCTCGCCGCCGGGCAGGCGTCTCTGAGTCAATAAGGGCGTTTCTTGCGCTCGCTCCCTTTTTAGGGGGCGAGCGCCGTTCGAAAAGCGTCTGTGCCTTCAGGCCGATGGTCAGCGCCAAACAGGGCAGTGGCAATGTTTCTGAAATGTTAATTGAATCACAAACCCTCATTCTGTGGTAACGGCAAAAATAACCCCATCCCATTAATAGTAAATAAAATTATTTTATTTACCGTCCTCTGATGTTCGTTTATCGCACGCTTATTGTTTTAACAATATTGAAGCATTCGCCGTGGGGTGGTTTGATTTAATTGTCGATTAACGAACTATGTTCCGATAATCGCACAAATTAACCCTCTTGCCGGTACGCAGCCGGTTGTTCTGTGCGGTGAGGGTTGCCGCACCCCCTGAGGAGCAAGCCATGCCACACGATAACAACGTAGAAATCCGAGGGTTTATCGATGACCAGCCATTTTCTCGCTACCAGTGGTTGATACTGGTTTTGTGTTTCTTGGCGGTAGCGCTGGACGGCTTCGATACCGCCATTATCGGTTTCATTGCCACGTCGCTGGTGCAGGAATGGGGAATAGAAAAAACCTCTCTGGGGCCGGTGATGAGCGCTGCTTTGGTCGGCCTGGCGGTGGGCGCGTTGGCCGCCGGGCCGTTGGCGGACCGTATCGGGCGTAAGAAAGTGCTGGTGATCTCGCTGCTGCTGTTCGGCGGCTTCAGTTTGTTGACCGCCTTCGCCGGCTCGCTGTCGACGTTGACGCTGTTGCGTTTCCTGACCGGGCTGGGATTGGGGGCGGCCATGCCCAATGCCGCCACGCTGATGTCGGAATATGCGCCTCAGCGCTGCCGGGCTCTGATGGTGAATCTGATGTTTTGCGGTTTTCCTCTCGGATCATCGCTGGGCGGTTTTTCTTCCGCCTGGCTGATCCCGCATTTCGGCTGGCAGAGCGTGATGGTGCTGGGTGGCGTTATGCCGCTGCTGCTGGCGCTGGTCTTGATCGCCGCCTTGCCCGAATCCGCGCGCTTTATGGTTGCGCGCGGCTATGCCGCACAACGCATCGCCAAAGTGTTGAAGCGCATTGCGCCACTGCCAAAGACGCCGCATTTCATGTTGCAGGAAGAGGGGCAGATAAAGGCGGCCTCGCCGCTGGGGATGATTTTTTCCCGTCGCTATCTGCTGGGCACCTTGATGCTGTGCCTGACTTACTTTATGGGGTTGATGATTTTCTATCTGCTGACCAGTTGGCTGCCCCTGTTGATCCGTGAAACCGGCGCTTCCGTCACGCAGGCGTCGCTAATCACCGCGCTGTTTCCGCTCGGCGGGGGGCTCGGCGTATTGATTATCGGTTGGTTGATGGATCGCATGAACCCGCACAAGGTGGTGGCCGTCGGCTATTTGCTCACCGGCCTGTTCGTCGGCATCATCGGCTTTGTCTATAGCTACCCGCCGCTGATGGCGATCACGGTGTTCATCGCCGGCACCTGCATGAACGGCGCGCAGTCATCCATGCCGGCCCTGGCGGCCGGATTTTATCCCACCCAGAGCCGGGCGACCGGCGTGGCATGGATGCTCGGTCTCGGGCGTTTTGGCGGCATTCTGGGGGCGATGAGCGGTGGTGCGCTGATGCAGATGCAGCTGTCGTTCAGCACCATATTCACACTGCTGGCCATCCCGGCGCTGATCGCGGCGCTGGCGTTGATCGCCAAGCACCTTTCCGGCTACCCGGCGCTGCCGGCGCCGCTCAATAAAAATGCTGTGAGGGAATAATACTATGCGCACACAGGTTGCGATAATCGGCGCCGGCCCGGCCGGCTTGATGTTGTCTCATCTGCTGCATCTGCATGGCGTGGAATCGGTGGTGTTGGAAACGCGCAGCCGGGCGGCGGTGGAATCGACCATTCGCGCCGGGGTGCTCGAACAAGGGACGGTCGATCTGCTCAACCAGGTCGGATTGGGAGAGCGGATGCGGCGGGAAGGGGCGCGGCATCAGGGGATCCGGCTGGCATTCGGTGGCCGTCAGCACCGCATCGATCTGGCGGGATTGACCGACCGCGCCGTCACCGTTTATGCCCAGCACGAAGTCTTGAAAGACCTGATCGCCGCGCGTGTGGCGGCGCAGGGGCAACTGTTTTTCGAGGTGGAGCAGGTTGAATTGAAGGCGCTGGACAGCGCACAGCCCGAGGTTCACTACCGTCACGGTGACCAGCCGCGCCAGCTCCGCTGCGACTTCGTCATCGGATGCGACGGATTCCACGGCATCAGCCGCGCGGCGATGCCCGGCGGGCTGCGGCAGGATTACACCCGCATCTATCCGTTCGGCTGGTTCGGCATTCTGGTCGAAGCGCCGCCGTCCAGCGACGAGCTGATCTACGCCTGCCATCCGCGCGGCTTTGCGCTGATCAGCACCCGTTCGGCCGGCGTACAGCGCATGTATTTTCAGTGCGATCCGGCGGAACAGGTCGATCAATGGTCGGACGATCGCATCTGGCACGAACTGGAACAGCGGCTGGAAAACCATGAAGGCTGGGCGCTGAAAAAGGGCCGTATCTTCCAGAAAAACGTGGTCGGCATGCGCAGCTTCGTTACAGAACCGATGCGCTACAGAAGCCTGCTGCTGGCGGGCGACGCGGCGCATATCGTGCCGCCGACCGGCGCCAAAGGGCTGAATCTGGCGATGGCCGATGTCTGCCTGTTGTCCCAGGCGCTGGAGACGTTTTACCGGCGAGGCGACTGGCAACGGCTGGACGAGTACAGCGACACCGCTTTGCAGCGGGTCTGGCGCGCAGAGCATTTTTCCTGGTGGATGACCCACATGCTGCATACCCGTCGGGACGACACGCCTTTCGAGCATCGGCTGCAACTGTCAGAATTGCAGTACACGGTGAAATCGCGCAGCGCCATGACGATGCTGGCGGAGAATTATGTCGGGGCGCCATTCCCGGCACTATAAGCGAAAATGCCCATGCCGTGAGGCATGGGCGGCGTGCGGCGAGCAGGGCCACCTGATTGCCTGCGTGCGGTTACAGCTGTTCGCCGTTGCTGGCGATCACCCGGCGGTACCAGTCGAAGCTCTTCTTGCGCGAGCGCTCGAGCGTGCCGGTGCCGTCGTCGTGTTTGTCGACGTAGATGAAGCCGTAGCGTTTGCTGTACTCGCCGGTGGTGAACGACACGCAGTCGATGCAGCCCCACGGCGTGTAGCCGATCAGGTCTACGCCGTCTTCAATCACCGCTTTCTTCATTTCTTCGATATGGGCGCGCAGATAGTCGATGCGGTAGTCATCGTTGATCCGGCCGTCCGCTTCCACCTTGTCGAAGGCGCCGAAGCCGTTCTCCACGATAAACAGCGGCTTCTGATAGCGCTCATACAGCACGTTCAGCGAATAGCGCAGCCCGACCGGATCGATCTGCCAGCCCCAGTCGGAGGCCTTGACGTGCGGGTTCGGCACGTTGCCCGGGAAGCCGAACATGCCGTCGCTGCCGTCCACCGCGTTAGCCTGCAGGGCGTTGCTCATGTAATAGCTGAAGCCGATGTAGTCGGCGCAGCCCTCGCGCAGGATCTGCGCGTCCTGCGGCTGCATCTCTATCTTCAGCCCTTTGCGTTCCCAATCGCGCAGCAGGTAGCTTGGGTAGTAACCGCGCATCTGCACGTCGGTATACAGATAGCGTTGGTGCATCGCCTCGACGGCGTACATCACGTCGTCCGGCTTGCAGGAGTACGGGTAGAACGGCACGCAGGCCAGCATGCAGCCGATCTTGAATTCCGGGTTGATCTGATGGCCGAGTTTGACCACCTGCGCGCTGGCGACGAACTGGTGGTGCAGCACCTGATACAGCGCCTGTTCCGGGTTGTCTTCCCGGGTGTAGTCCACGCCGGAGCAGCAGTAGCCGAACAGCGGATAACGGTAGTTGCTCTGGTTGTTGATCTCGTTGAAGGTCATCCAGTACTTCACTTTTTCGCGGTAGCGGCGCATCACCACCTCGCTGAAGCGCACGAAGAACTCCACCACCCGGCGATTTTTCCAGCCGCCGTAGGCCTTCACCAGATGGTAAGGCATTTCGAAGTGCGACAGGGTGATCACCGGCTGGATGCCGTATTTCAGCAGTTCGTCGAACAGGTCGTCGTAAAACTGCAGGCCGGCTTCGTTCGGCGCCGCTTCGTCGCCGTTCGGGAAGATGCGCGTCCAGGCGATCGAGGTGCGGAAGCATTTGAAGCCCATCTCGGCGAACAGCGCCACGTCCTGCTTATAGCGGCCGTAGAAATCCACCGCTTCGTGGTTGGGGTAGCGATAGCCGTCGAGCACGCCGTCGGTCATCACGCGATCCACGCCGTGCGAGCCGCCGGACAGCACGTCGGCGATGCTTGGCCCTTTACCGCCCCGATCCCAACCGCCTTCAACCTGGTGCGCGGCGACCGCGCCCCCCCACAGAAAATCCTTCGGCAACTGTTTCATCGTCAATATCTCATCGGTTTATTTAATGAAGGGTAATAACGCTGCGTTGAGAATAGAGTAGCAAGAGCGAAAGAAATGTCACGATATAACAAATCACCGTGGAAAGTGATTTGTCACAATAAAAAAACAGCCTGTTTTATTTGGCCGAATTAATATGCCCAAGCCGTTTGCCGATGGTTTCAATAATGTAAAGCACGGGGATCTGCGTGGTGATATTGTGATGCCCGCCGATCAAATGCTGCGGAACGTGGTAGGAGAGGTTGAAGTCCGCCAGCCGCGCCAGCGAAGAGGTTTCGTTGTTGGTAATGCTGATGATCTTGCAGTGGTGCAGGCTGAACTGGCTGGCCAGCCGCAGGATCTCTTCGGTTTCGCCGGTAACCGACAGCACGATCGCCACCGCGTTTTTATACATGTCGCTGTTGACGGGATAATAAGGATCGTCGATGTGAGTGCTGAATTTCCCAACGTTGGAAAAAAAGCGCGCGCCATATTTCCCCAATGCGCCTGAGGTGCTGATGCCGACGAAAATAATTCGCTCGGCGGCGGCGATATGCTGCACCGCCTGATCGATCAGCTGATTAAACTCATCGTTGCTGACGCTTTTAAAAAAGCTGAGGATTTCGCCGATGCCGGAATCGACCGGCGGCGCATCGTTCTGTTCGAGATACAGCTTGAAACGGATGCGAAATTCCGAATAGCCATCACAGCCCATTTTCTTGCAAAACCGCAGCACGGTGGTGGTGGACACGCCGGCGGCCTCGGCCAGCTCGCGGATGGTCATGTACATCACTTGATTCTTGTGTTTGCTGACGTAGTTATAAACCATCAGCTCCAGGGCGTTGAGCTCGGCGATTGCTTTATGGGTAAACATGAGTCGGTCCGGCGGCTGAAAACGGGAAGCTTATCTGCGGCTTAACATAGCAAAATTCACCGCCGCTGGCACTGCCGGGCAAAAAGAAAAGCCGCACCAGTCAGGCGCGGCCCAGGGTTCACGACGAACAAATAAAGCAAAACGTTCCGGAAGACATGCCATGAAAACGCGTTTCATCACACCGGGTTAGCATAAGTCAGCGGATCCCGGCGGCAAAATGCCGGTTTCTGCTTTCTAAAGTGAAAGATCGGCAAAGTTATGGCGTCGAGGCCGCGTTGGCGAACGCCAATAATCACGGGCTGCAATCATAAAACCGAGCTTATCTATAGGAAATTTATAGAAAATACCCACTTTTCGTTAAAGCCACGACGGCTACATTCCCTTAACATTATCAAGCCTTTTGATGATAATTATTAGCACGCTGCGAAATTATTCATCGCAGTGATGTTACGGATTAAATCCGTTTGCTTAAGGGATAGTTTCACCATGGAAATCAATGTTAACGGCCGGGTGGTTCCACTCGGCGATATCTCGCCCGAGACCCCGCTGCTGCATGTTTTACGCAACGATCTGCAATTGAACGGCCCCAAATACGGCTGCGGCCTGGGGGAGTGCGGCGCCTGCACGGTGCTGATCGACGGCGTCGCCGCACGCTCCTGCTCAATGCCACTGTCCGCCGTAGGAAACAAATCCGTCACCACGCTGGAAGGCCTGGGCACCGCGGAAGCGCCGCATCCGGTACAGCAAGGGTTTATCGATGAGCAGGCGGCGCAGTGCGGTTACTGCGCCAACGGCATGATCATGACGCTGGTCGCGCTGTTCGAACGGGAGCCGCAGGCCGACGAACAAACCATCAAGAAAGAATTGGCCTACAACCTGTGCCGCTGCGGCACGCATATCGAGATCTTGCACGCCGCCGAGCGCGCCCGCGATCTGCTGGCCGCGCGGAGGCAAGCATGAGCCGCCTCGAACTGACCCGCCGCCAGCTGCTGCAGGCCGGCGGTGTGGTGATGGTCAGCAGCCTGCTGCCTGCGCCATTGAGCGCCTTCGCCGCCGAGGCGGTTGCATCGCCCGCCGATCTGCCGCTGGATCGGGTGGACAGCTTTATCAGCCTTACCGCCGACGGCCGGGTAACGGCGTTCAATGGCCACGTCGATCTGGGCACCGGCATTCGCACCGCGCTGGCGCAGATCGTCGCCGATGAAATTTGCGTGCCGTTCGAGCAAGTCACGATGATCCTTGGCGATACGCAACGCACGCCGGATCAGGGGCCGAGCATCGCCAGCGCCACCCTTCAGGTGACGTCGGTACCGCTGCGACAGGCGGCGGCGCAGGTGCGGTGCCTGCTGACGGCGCTGGCGGCCAAAGCCTTCGAACTGCCGGCCGAACAGCTGACGGCGGCGGCGGGGCAGGTATTTGTGACCAGGAACCCAGGGCGATCGCTGAGCTATGCGCAGCTGGCGAGTGGGCAAAATCTGCACGTGATGCTGGATAAAAACGTGCAGCTGAACAGCGAACGGCAGAACCGCTATGTGGGCCGCGCCGTGCCCCGGGTCGATATTCCGGCCAAAGTGAGCGGTGGGCTGACCTACGTCCACGACCTGCGCTTGCCCGGCATGCTGCATGGCCGGGTGGTGCGTCCGCCATACGTAGGCGCCGACAGCAGCGCGCCGTTGGGCGGCGGCCTGCTGTCGGTGGATGAAAGCTCGATCGCGCACCTGCCGGGCATCGTGAAACTGGTGGTGATCAACGATTTCATCGGCATCGTGGCCGAGCGCGAGGAGCAGGCGATCGCCGCCATGCGCCAACTGAAAACCGAATGGAAACCTTGGGCCGGGTTGCCGGATCTGTCGCCGGAAGCGCTGCCCGCCGCGCTGGAGGCCAATCCGAAAACCGACCGCGTGCTGCGCGACGACGCGGGCACTGACGCCGCGCTGGCATTGCTGCATACCGCAGTGCAGGCCGACTATGTCTGGCCTTACCATCAGCACGCCTCGATCGGCCCTTCCTGCGCGGTGGCGGAAGTCAAAGACGGGCGGGCGCAGGTGTGGTCCGGCACGCAAAACCCGCACGATCTGCGCAAAGACATCGCCAGGCTGCTCGAGCTGCCGCCTGGGCAGGTGCACATCACCCGCATGGAGGCCTCCGGCTGCTATGGCCGCAACTGCGCCGACGACGTCTCGGCGGACGCGGCGCTGCTGGCGCGGGCCACCGGCCGGCCGGTGCGCGTGCAGCTGATGCGCGAACAGGAATCAGGCTGGGAGCCGAAGGGCACCGGCCAGCTGATTCGGGTGCGCGGTGGCCTCGACGCGCAAAACCGGGTGGCGGCCTACGAATTGAAAACCAGCTACCCCTCCAACAATGCCGTGACCTTGCCGCTGGTGCTGACCGGCAAAGTGGCCAACCGGGCCGACGTGCAGCAGATGGGCGATCGCACCGCCATTCCGCAATACGAGTATCCGCACATGCGGGTGATCTGCCAGGACGCCGCGCCGATCGTGCGGGCTTCGTGGATGCGCGGCGTTTCGGCGCTGCCCAACGTGTTCGCCCATGAGTCCTGGATCGACGAGCTGGCATGGCGCGCCGGCGAGGATCCGATCGCGTTTCGTTTGCGCTATCTGAACGATCCGCGCGCGGTGGCCTTGATTGAAGCGCTGAAACGGCAGGCGAACTGGCAAGACGGCCCGGCGCATCGCTCGCGCGCCGCCGGCGCCGAAGTGGTGAGCGGCCGCGGCTTCGCTTACGCGCGCTATTTCCACAGCAAATTCCCCGGCTTCGGCGCCGCCTGGGCGGCCTGGGTGTGCGATCTCAGCGTCAACCGCCGCTCCGGGCAGATCACGCTCGATAAAATCTTCGTGGCGCATGACTGCGGCCGCATGATCAACCCGGCCGGGGTGCGCCATCAGGTGCACGGCAACGTCATCCAGTCCGCCAGCCGGGTGCTGAAAGAGTTCGTGACCTTCAACAAGACGGGGGTGACGTCATTGGACTGGGGCGGCTATCCGATCCTGCGTTTCGACGAGCTGCCGCAAATCGATATCCAACTGATCGATCGCCCGGAGGAAGCGCCGATGGGCGCCGGAGAATCCGCCTCGGTGCCGAGCGCGGCGGCGATCGGCAACGCGCTGTTTGACGCGCTCGGCGTGCGGCTGCGCGAGGTGCCGTTTACGCCGGCGCGGGTGCTTGCCGCGCTGCGCGCCCAGGCCGGCCATTAATCCCCGTCACGAACAAGGACAGCAAAGATGAGTAAGATGAAAAAGATCGCCGGGTGGGGCGGGGTTACGGTGCTCGCCGTGGTGGTGGCCGGCGTTGTCGCCAGTTGGCAACCGGAAATCGCGCCGCTCGCCGCCGACGCGACGAACAGTTTTAGCGAGGCGCAGATTGCGCGCGGCAAAACGCTGGCCGATCTCGGCGATTGCGCGGTGTGCCACACCCGTTCGGGCGGTGAGCGCAACGCCGGCGGGTTGGCGATGGCGATCCCCTTCGGCACCATTTACACCACCAACATCACGCCGGACGTGGAAACCGGCATCGGTAGCTGGAGCTACGCGGCGTTTGAACGCGCCATGCGCCACGGCGTCGATCGCCAGGGCCGCTACCTTTATCCGGCGTTTCCCTATACCGCCTTTACCCGCACGAGTGACGACGATCTGCAGGCGCTGTACGCCTACCTGATGTCGCAACCGCCGGTCAACTATCGGCCGCCGGCCACCGATCTGCACTTTCCGTTCAATATCCGCCAGGGCATCTTCGCCTGGAACCTGCTGTTCCTGACGCCGGGCGCGATGCAGGAAAACCCGGCCCAAAGCGCCGCCTGGAACCGCGGCGCTTATCTGGCCGAAGGGCTGGGGCACTGCAGCGCCTGCCACTCGCCGCGCAACGTGTTGTTCGGCGAGAAAACCGGTAGCGACCACCTGGCCGGCGGCGTGGCGGAAGGCTGGATGGCGCCGGCGTTGACCGGCCGCTCGCCCGCGCCGCTCGATTGGACGCAGCAGGATCTGGTCGATTTCATGCGTACCGGCTACTCGGCCAACCACGGCGTGGCCGCCGGCCCGATGGCGCCGGTGATCGAAGAAGGGTTGTCCCGCTTGCCGCAGGCCGATCTGCAGGCGATCGCCGTCTATCTGCGCAGCTATCATCCTGAAACGGCGGCGGGCGCGACGGCGGCCACGTTGAACGCTAAGGCAGAGCGGCAGGTGGAGCCCCTGAGCTCGCAAGGCGCGCGGCTGTTTTCCGGCGCCTGCATGGCTTGTCATGCGCAGGAAAAGGGCGCGCAGATGGCGGGGGTGCGGCCTTCTCTGGCGCTGAACACCAACCTGTTCGCCGAGGCGCCGGACAACGCCATTCGCGTGGTGCTGGATGGCATACAGCGGCCGGCGAACGCCGAACTGGGCTATATGCCGGGCTTCCGCCATAACCTGGATGACGCGCAGATCGCCATCCTGCTCAACTATCTGCGGCAGCACTACGCCGGTCAGGCACCGTGGCCCGATCTGACCGCGCAGGTCAGCCGTTTGCGCGCCGAAACCGCGCAGAAATAGCCGTCGGGGGCTGGACAGCCGCGTCGCGTTGGCGACAATAGGATCTTTCACATGGACAGGGGCAGTAAAATGAATACGTTAGACGCAATCCGCCAGCGCCGCGCCACCAAACAGTTTGATGCGCAGCACGTGATGACGCTCGAAGAGAAAAAAGCGTTGCTGACTATCGCGCTGCAGGGCGCACCCAGCGCTTTTAACCTGCAGCACTGGCGCCCGTTGCTGATCGAAGATCGCGCCCAGCGCGAGAAAATTCGCGAAGCGGCGTGGGGGCAGACACAGGTCACCGATGCGTCGATGCTGGTCGTGCTGTGCGGCGATCTGTCGAGCTGGGAGTCACAGGTAAAAAACGTCTGGGCCGAGGCGGCGGAGCCGGTACAGCAGTTCATGATCCCGGCCGTCGATCAGTATTATCGCGGTAAGCCGCAGGTGCAGCGCGACGAAGTGATGCGCAGCAGCGGTATCTTCGCCCAGACGCTGATGCTGGCGGCCAAGGCGCAGGGCTACGACTCTTGCCCGATGGACGGGTTTGATTTCGACGCCGTGGGCGAGATCATCAACAAACCGGCGCACTATCAGATCTCGCTGATGGTCGCCATCGGCAAGGCGGCGGGGCAGCCTTATCCGCGCATCGGCAAACTGCCGTTCGACGAGGTGGTGAAAACCGATCGCTTCTGAGCTGGGCGGTGAATGACAAAAGGGAAGGCTTGCGCCTTCCCTTATTTTTTGCGATGCACAGTTCGTTCCAGTAGCTGAAACGGATGCGCCGTTGCAGGCGGTGATGCCACATGGCCAACTCCTTCTACCCTACACGGTGTAAATAAATAACACCGCGCCGGGCGCAAGACGAATGCCTTATTGTGCATAGCTTGCCCGCCGGACGGGATTAACCGGTTTTATCAGCCCGCCGGGCGACCGGCGAGAGCCGCCAGCCGAAGTTCATGCCCGCCGCGGCGCCCAGGATCGCCAGCGTGCCCAGTAGCTGCAACAGGCTGAGGCGGTGGCCGAATGCCGCCCAGTCCACCACGATCGCCACCGCCGGGTAGATGAACGACAGGGCGCCGACCAGAGAGGTGGGGATCTTCTGAATGGCGCCGTACAGCAGCGTGGACATCAAGCCGGTATGCACCAGGCCGAGGGTCGCCAGCAGCAACCAGTCGATCGGGGCCGCAGGCGGCGTGGCCAGGCCGGCGAACGGCGCCATCACCAGCGCGCCGACGGTCAGCTGAATCAACACGATCAGCTGCGGCGGCAGCGCGGCCAGCTGTTTGACGATCGCCGCCGCAATGGCGTACATCAGGGCCGCGCCCAGCGCCAGCGCCACGCCGAGCAGATAGTCATCGCCGCCGCCGCCGTTTTGCCGGCCGGTGACGATCAACACCATTCCCGCGAACGCCAGCAGAAGCCAGCCCAGCCGATTAGCCGTCAGTTTTTCGCCGAACAGCAGCGCCCCCAGCGCCACCAACATGAACGGCTGAACGTGGTAGGTAACGGTGGCGACTGCGATCGAGGCATGTGCATAGGCGGCAAACAGCAGCGTCCAGTTGAGCACCAGGGCGATTCCCCCCAGAATGGCGAAGCTCAGCTGGCGCCGGTTGATCGCGCCTGATTTCAGCTGACCGAGTGCGGCGCAGGTCGCCAGCATGGCCAGCGCGCCGAACGCGCAGCGCCAAAACACCACCGTCGCGGGCGGCTGCCCTAAAACGAGCACCGGCCACCCCACGGTGCCGGAGATGGTCATGGCGAGGATCATTTGCACTGCGCCGCGCGTTTTCGTTTTCATGTGGTTTCCCTCGTTGCCTGCCCGCACTTGCGGCAAAGCGGTGCAATCATTAAAATGAACAATCGAACATTATGATGAACATGAATACGAGTGTTCGTCAAGCCGAACAAATGGATGGCATAGCGAACAATGAGTGACGATCGGATGCAGAACATCACGCCTATCGGCCTGCTGTCGGCGGCAATCCGCCGCGAGCGGGAGCGGTTGAACCTGTCGGTGACCGAACTGGCGAAGCGAGCGGGTATCGCCAAATCCACGCTGTCGCAGCTGGAAGCCGGCAGCGGCAATCCCAGCCTGGAAACGCTGTGGGCGCTGGCGATGGCGCTGGACGTGCCGGTCAGCCGGCTGATTTCACAGCCGAGCAGGCAGGTGCAAGTGATCCGCGCCCATGAAGGCACGCCGGCGCTGTCGGAGCAGGGCAACTACGCCGCCACGCTGCTGGCCACCTGCCCGCCGGGGGCGCAGCGCGACATTTACCGGCTGCGGGTGCAGCCCGGCGAAGCCAAACTTTCCCGGCCGCATCCCCCCGGCACCGTCGAGCATGTGATCATCAGCAGCGGGCGCGCGCGCCTGGGGCCGGCGGACCAGCCGCTGGAGCTGAGCGCCGGCGATTACATCAGCTACTCCGCCGATCGCGAGCACGTTTTCGAAGCGCTGGAGCCGGAGACCACCGCCGTGATGCTGATCGAGCAGGGCTAACCCGGGCGTTGACGGTTCGTTTATTGAAAATGATTCTCAATTATATTAGTGTGCCCGCCTGTTTTGACGCCGGGACGGGCGCGTAGCCCGGCGTCGCCGTTTATTGCCCTTCAAGGACCGAAGATGAAAATCGCTATTCCTTCCCTGCTGTTATTCGCCGGTTTGACGGCAACGCACCCGGCCACCGTGTTGGCCGTTGCACCGCCCGCCGCGGCGGATCAGGGCCAGAACGACACGGCCAACAACGATTTCAGCTTCGTACGCTATCGCGCGGATTACCGCGTCAACGCCAACGCCACCAACGTGAAAACGGAAAGCTACGAAATGCTGCTGAAGACCAAGGCGGCGGTCGAGAAATTCAGCCAGATCCGCCTGAGCTACAGCGAAAAAATGGAAACGCTGGAGGTGGTCGCCGCCTACACGCTGACCGCCGACGGCCAGCGCCACGACGTGGCGCCCGATCGCATCTATACCCAGGAAAGCTACTCCAGCGCCACGGCGCCGCTGTATGCCGACCGCAAAGTGCGCGTCATCGTGTTCTCCAACCTGGCGCCGGGATCGCGCGTGGTGTATGAGCTGCGCCGCACGCAAAACACCCCGTATTTCCCCGACTATTTCGGCCTGTGGGAGACGTTCAGCGTTTTCGACCAGTTCGACGACGCCGAAGTGACGCTGCAGGCGCCGGCCAAGCTGCCGATGCATATCTTCACGCGCGGCGTGGAAGGCGGGGACCAGCCGCAGATCCGCGACGGGCAGGCGCACTGGCGCTGGCATTATTCGCGCAGCACGCCGATGAAATCACAAAACTGGGCGGCGGACAGCTGGACCTTCAGCCCGACCATCATGGCCAGCACCTACCGCGAGTGGCCGCAGTTGGCCAAGGCCTACCAGCTGAAGGCCGGCGCGGCGGCGCAGGTGACGCCGGGCATCCAGGCGTTGGCGGACAACATCACCGCCGGCATCAGCGATCGGCGCGAGCAGGCGGAGGCCCTCTATCGCTGGGTGGCGCAAAACATTCGTTACGTGGCGGTGTATCTGGGCAACGGCGGGCTGGAGCCGAATTCGGCGCAGAGCATTCTCGACAACCACTACGGCGACTGCAAGGATCACGTGGTGATCCTGGAGGCGCTGCTCGCCGCCAAAGGCATTGCAAGCTCGCCGGTGCTGATCGGCATGGACGAAGGCCCGATACTGCCTAAAGTGCCGCTGCTCAGCCGCTTTAATCACGCCATCACCTACGTGCCGGAATTCAAACTGTACCTGGATTCCACCAATCCGTGGGCGCGCTTCGGGCAACTGCCGGAAGGCGATCTGGGGGCGCCGGTGCTGCTGACGCGCGACGCCAAACTGGCGCGCACGCCGGGCAGCGACGAGCAGCCGGTCAAGAGCGCGTTGAGCGTCGATTTCGTGTTCGACAAAGCGGGTAATCTGCACGGGCAAACCGAGCGTCGGCTGAGCGAAGTGGAAGAGATTGACCTGCGGGGCTACTTCTCGCAGATCAACCGGCAGAACCGGGCGCAGGCCGAAGCGTCGATCATGTCCGCCTCCGGCATCGACGGCAGCGGCGAGGTGGCGATGAACAGCGATCCGCTGGATCTCAAAAAACAGTTCGGTTACCGCTTCCGCTTCAAGGCGGACGACTACGTCGATTTCGGCGTGGTGGGCGGCATGACGCTGCCCAATCCGCCCGGCGGCAAATCGTTCCGCACGCTGTACACCACCACGGCGGCGCCGGGCAACGAAACGCCGTTCTACTGCAGCGCGCAGCGCTACGACGAAACCTACCGTCTGCAGTTGCCGGCCAACGTACCGATCATCGCCATTCCGCAAGACAGGCAGTTCCGCAATGCGGCGGGCGACTATCGCGTGGCGTGGCGGCGCGACGGGCAGCAGGTGATCGTCAATCATCAACTGCAGGTGAACGCCATCCGCGGCAAGGAAGCGCTGTGCCAGGCGCAGGATTACCCGGCGTTCCGCGAGCTGTTCCAGCAGGTGCGGCGCGGTTTCCGCGGCCAGGTGGTGTACGGCGAATTGGCCACCGGCAAGTAAGCCGCTGCCCGTAGCTGGATAAAAAAATGGCCCCCAACCAGATAAGAGTTTGGGGGCCCGTAGCGTTCCTGCTAGGCGATGTTGACCGCGCGCACCTCTTTGGATCTCAGCATCACGCGGATCGGCACCGATTAGTCGCAGCCCGTCTAACCGGAGGCGGGCCGCCGGGGCGTTACTTGTTCACCACCAGGCCGACGCCGCGGCCGCGCGGATCGGACGCGGTTTCCGGCGTGCGGCCATCGATGCGGATGGCCTGAATATCCCCCATGTTCCAGCCTTGGTCTTCGAGGGTGTAGCCCATGGCTTTCAGCTCGTCCGCCGGTTTGCCGGTCAGCGGGGCAAAGCTGTCATAGTACAGGGTGTCCTTCGGCAACAGCTGATGGTGCACGCGCTGGGTGGCCACCGCCTGCGCCAGCGGCAGATGGTAATCGTAGAGGTTGTTGATCACCTGGAAGATCGAGGTGAAGATGCGCGATCCGCCCGGCGTGCCGATCACCAGGCTGACCTCGCCGTCGCGGGTGATGATGGTCGGGCTCATCGAGGAGAGCATGCGTTTGCCCGGCTCGATGGCGTTGGCGTCGCTGCCCACCACGCCGAAGGCATTGGCGACGCCGGGTTTGGCGCTGAAGTCGTCCATCTCGTCGTTGAGCAGGAAGCCGGCGCCTTTAACCACCACGCCGCTGCCGAAGTCCCAGTTGAGCGTATAGGTGTTGCTGACCGCGTTGCCGGCGGCATCGACGATCGAGAAGTGGGTGGTTTGGTGGGTTTCCAGCCCCGGCCGCACCTGTTCGGTCGGCGAGATCGCCGTCGGGTTGATCTCGGCGGCGCGTTTCTTCAGGTAGTCGGGGGCGATCAGTTGCGCTTCCGGCACGTGAGTGAAATCCGGGTCGCCGAGGTAGTCGGCGCGATCGGCGAACACGCGTTTTTCGATTTCCGCCAGCAGGTGGATATAGCGCGCCGAGTTCAGCGGCACCCCCTTGAAATCGGCGGCGCGATCCTCTTTTATCCCCAGCAGCTGCGCCAGCGCAATGCCGCCGGAGCTGGGCAGCGGGGCGGTATATACGGTGTTGCCGCGCCAGCTGATGCGCATCGGTTCACGCCATTTCACCCGATAGTCGGCCAAATCCGCCGCGCCGATCAGCCCATTGTCGCGCTGCATTTGCGCCACCAGCAGGCGCGCGGTTTCGCCGTGATAAAAATCGTCGGCGCCCGACTTGGCGATGCGCTCGAGCGTGGCCGCCAGCTCCGGCTGTTTGAACACCGCGCCGGGCTTCATGGCGCCGAAATAGTCGCCGAAGTTGGTTTTCCCGGCGAACAGTTTGTTGGCGTCTTCACGGTACTGATACTGCTGATCCGCCACGGTGAAACCTTGCCGGGCGTAGCCGATCGCCGGCGTCAGCAGTTCGGCCCACGGCAGCTTGCCGAAGCGTTTATGCGCTTCCCACAACCCCAGCACGGTGCCCGGCACGCCGGCGGCGCGGCTGCCCACCAGGCTAAGATTTTCGATCACTTCGCCTTTCTCGTTCAGATACATAGTTTTGCTGGCGGCCTTGGGCGCCACTTCGCGGTAGTCGAGGAAATAGGGTTTACCGTCGACGTACAGCGTCATAAAGCCGCCGCCGCCGATATTGCCGGCTTCAGGGTAGGTGACCGCCAGGGTAAAGGCGGTGGCGACCGCTGCGTCAACCGCATTGCCGCCGGCCTGCAGAATGTGCGCGGCGACGTTAGCGCCATACCGATCCGGGGCGGCGACCGCACCGGCGGTGAGATCGGCGGCAAAGGCGGTGGGAAGGGAGCAGGCCAGGGCCACGCTCAGAGCTATCGTTTTCAATAAACCGGCAGACATAGACGATCCTTTTAGCGATTTTCAGTTATCAGGTGAATTCAACTAATTATTTTGAAACAGCAGGTTAGCGCGTTTTCTTCGGGATGTTGCGGCGCTTTATTGAAGGTAGCAGCGGTCAGGCGGGGCCGCCTGACCAGAGTAGCGAATCGTGACGTGGCGCGTTATGCGCCGGCGGGCAGCGCCGACTGCAGCCATTGGCAGAAGTGCCGGGCGAGCGGGTTGTGTTCGCTGTCGCGGTGCAGCAGCCACGCCCAGTTGGCACCGCGCACGCGTTGCTCGGTTAACGGTTGCAGCAGCCCGGCGTCGCGCGCGTGCTGCGCCAGCAGTTGGCTGACCAACGCGATGCCGAGGCCGTTGCAGGCGGCGTCCAGCAGCAGACCGGGATCGGAGAAGTTCAGCCCGCTGTCGCGCTGGCCGACGTGCGCGCCGCCCGCCACCGTCCAGTGGCTCCAGTCCATCTCCCGTTCGCCGTGCAGGGTCACGCGCTGCTCCGCCGCCAACGCCAGCAGGCTGGGGTGGCAGGCGGGATAAAGCCGGTCGCTGCAGAGCAGGTTAAAGGTGCAGTCCGCCTGCGCGCTGAGATCGTCGCGGATCGCCAGATCGATACTGTCCGTCGCCATATTCGGCGGTTCAAAGCTGGTGAACAGCCACAGGTCGACCTGCGGATGCTGCCGATTGAAGTCGCCCAGCCGCGGCGTCAGCCAGTGGCGGGCGAAAGCCGGGGTGGTGTTGACGATCAGCTGGTTGGGTTTGCGGTACTGATCCAAACGGCGAATGCCAACCGCCAGCTGTTGCAGCATCACCTGCGCGGTGCTGAACAGATCGTGGCCGGCGTCGGTCAGCGCCACGCTGCGGCCGGTGCGGAAGAACAGCGGCTGCTCCAGAAACGCTTCGAGGCTGCGGATCTGCTGGCTGATGGCCGACTGGGTAAGGTGCAGCTCTTCGGCTGCCTGATGAAAACTGCCCAGGCGCGCTGCCGCTTCGAAACCGCGCAGCGCGCTCAAAGGGGGCCAGTGTTTTAACATTATCGATAAGCCTGTCTAATCAGATATCCGCTAAATATATCGTTTGTAGCGGTGCCAGGGGAAGACTAGCATAAGATTCAACCGCACAACCGTGAATTATTCGGTTAACTTTTTGAATTATAAATGATTAAAAGAGGTCTTTAATGTCAACTCGTCGCGTGTTTCTTAAACAGCTTTCCGCCGTTGCCAGGGTCGGTTTGACGGCCTCGTTAGGCATTCCGTTACGCAGTCACGCAGAAGCTGCGCTTAATCCGGCCTGGCGGATGCCCGACGAAGGGGAACCGCAGCAGCGGGCGTTTCTCGCCTTCGGCGCGCAGCGGGCCATCTGGGGCGAATTCACGGCGGATGTGCAGGCGGCGCAGGGGCGTATCGCCCGCGCCATCGCCGAGTTTCAGCCGGTGACGGTATTTTGCCGCGGCAATGAACGGCAATTGGCCGAGGCCACCTGCGGCAGTCACAACGTCAGCTATGTCGTCACCGAGCTGGATGACATCTGGGTGCGCGATTTCGGCGCCAATTTCGTCGTCAACGGCGCCGGCGAACTCGGAGCGGTGGATTTCAACTTCAACGGCTGGGGCAATAAACAGCGGCATGCCAGGGATGCGCGCCTGGCGGCGTTTGCCGCCAACCGCTACGGTGCAGCCCAACTGCGCCGCAGCGCATTGGTGGGTGAAGGCGGCGGTATCGAAGTGGACGGGCACGGCACCGGCATCATGACCGAGAGCAGCTGGGTGAATGCGAACCGCAATCCGGGCTGGAGCCGGGAACGGGTGGAGCAGGAGCTGAAAGCGATGCTCGGCCTGCGCAAAATAATCTGGCTGCCGGGCATTAAAGGCCGGGACATCACCGACGCCCACGTCGATTTTTACGCCCGCTTCGTGCGGCCGGGCGTGGTGGTGGCCAACCTGGACACCGATCCGGCCTCTTATGACCATGCGGTTACCCAGCAACATCTGGCGATCCTCAAAGCCGCGACCGACGCCGACGGCCGCCGGCTGCAGGTGCATACGCTTTCGCCGCCGCTGGCGCCGCGCGACAGCCGATTCAGCCGCAACAACCCGGATTTTGCGGCGGGCTACATCAACTATTTCGTCATCAACGGCGCGGTGATCGCCCCGGAGTTTGGCGATCCGCAGGCGGATCGGGCGGCGCTTGCGCTGCTGACGGCGCTCTATCCGCAGCGCAAGGTGGTGCAGTTGGAGATCGACGCCATCGCGGCCGGCGGCGGCGGCATTCACTGCGTGACCAGCCAACTGCCAAGGCACGGCCGGTAATACCGCGCAATGTTCAAAAAATGCGCACCGGGTTGTTTGTCACGATCGGCTGTGGTTGGCTTAGCGCTGACACAAGGAGAAAATCATGACCGATTCACCCTCGACCATTCCCACCTGGTATCGCGATCCGCGCGCGGAAGAGGCCATGGCCGATGGCCATGCGCCCATCTGGCGACATCTTATCGGCCTGGTGCCGGAAAACGAACTGTCCGGCGTGAAGGTGCTGGATTTCGGCTGCAATCAGGGCGGTTTTCTGCGCCTGCTGTACCAGCTCCGCCCATTTCAGCAGGGGCTTGGCGTTGATATCGCTCGCCGGTCCGTCGATGAAGCCAACCGGCTGAAAGGGCATCTGCCGGTGGTTTATCAAACCGATACGCGGCTGAACGGCTGGGACGACCATTTTGATATCGCCTTCAGTCATGAAGTCATCTATCTGATCGACGATATTGCCCAGCATGCTGCCGATATACTGCGGGTGCTGAAGCCGGGCGGCGTTTACTATGCGGTGACCGGTTGCCACACCGGCAACCCGCTGTGGCCGCAGTGGCGTGAACGGGTGGCTGCAGAAACCCATACCGTGGTGCAGGATCGGTCGCTGGCCGACTATGCGCGCATTTTCTCCGCCGCGGGGTTCCAGGTCTCTGCCCGCAGGCTGGGCTTTTCCGGCTTCGTGCCCTATGAGCCGGACGGGTGGATGCCGGATATCGCGGCGGCAATCGACTACTATTGGCACACCAAAACGGTGTTCAGGCTGGTTAAACCCTAAAAATCCTACGTGGCGCAGCCCCCGGCTGAAGTGGAACGCTTTATTGCATTGGCTAAAAACCGCTGCGCCAGTTTGCTGAAACCACGCTGAGCGATATTGCTCCACCATTTCCCGCTTCGACAAGATTTTACCGAATCCTTACGCAACCCTTTCAGAAGCGAATGTCGGCATTCGATATATTGAGAATAGTCATTCTCAATGGGATCGTATTGCAATGCAGAGGAAAACGCTTTTGCTGCTCGGGCTGTCGCTGTTGTTGGCCGCCTGCGATGGGCAAAACGCCGGTGCGCCAGCCGGCGCGGGCGCAGAACAGGAGGTCGGCGTGGTCACGCTGCGCGGCCAGTCAGTGACCCTGAGCAGCGAGTTGACCGGCCGGGTCAACGCCACCATGACATCCGACGTGCGGCCGCAGGTCGACGGCATCATCAAGCAGCGGCTGTTTACCGAAGGGGCCGAGGTCAAGGCCGGGCAGGTATTGTATCAAATTGACCCTGCCAGCTATCAGGCCAGCTACGATCAGGCCGCGGCCCAGCTGAAAAACGCCCAGGCCACGGTGCAATCCACCCGGCTCAAATCGCAGCGCTATGCGGCGCTGGTGAAAGAGAACGGCGTTTCTCAGCAGGATGCGGACGATGCCAAAGCCGCCTATCTGGCGGCCGTGGCGTCGGTGGCCCAATATCAGGCGGCGCTGGAGACGGCGCGCATCAACCTCGCCTATACCCAGGTGCGGGCGCCGATCGCCGGGCGTATCGGCATCTCGTCGGTGACGCCGGGCGCGCTGGTCACCGCCAGCCAAAGCGATGCGTTAGCCACCATCCGCGCGCTCGACCCGATCTATGTCGATCTGACCCAGTCCAGCGCCCAACTGCTTAAACTGCGGCGCCAGCAGGCGGCGTTACAGCGCGGCGCGGTCACGCCGGTCGCCATCAAGCTGGAGGACGGCACGCCTTATGCTCACGCCGGCAAGCTCGAGCTGACCGAGGTGGCGGTGGACGAAGCCACCGGTTCGGTCACGCTGCGCGCGGTGTTCCCCAACCCCGAACATGAATTGTTGCCCGGTATGTATGTCCACGCCACGGTGGCTAACGGCGTCGATCCCAAAGCCATTCTGGCGCCGCAGCAGGGCATAACCCGCAATGCCAAAGGGGAAGCCACCGCGTTGGTGGTGGACGAACAGAACAAAGTGGCGCAGCGCACCGTCAGCGCCGAACGGGTGGTGGGCAGCAATTGGCTGATCGGCAGCGGGCTGAACGAAGGCGATCGCCTGATCGTCGAAGGCACCAGCAAGGTGACGATCGGCGCCGCGGTGAAGCCGGTTGAGGTTTCGGTCGACAAAACCCAACTCGGGGAGCAGTGATATGGCGCAGTTCTTTATCCGGCGGCCGGTATTCGCCTGGGTGATCGCCATCATCATCATGCTGTGCGGCCTGATGTCGATCAATTCGTTGCCCGTTTCGCAGTACCCGGACGTCTCGCCGCCGCAGATCTCCATCTCCGCCACCTACCCGGGCGCGGACGCGGAAACGCTGGAAAACAGCGTCACGCAGGTGATTGAGCAGCAGCTCACCGGCCTGGACGGCCTGCTGTATTTTTCTTCGACCAGCAGCTCCAGCGGCTCGGTCAGCATCAACGTCACCTTTGATCAGGGCACCGATCCGGATATCGCTCAGGTGCAGGTGCAAAACAAGGTGCAGCAGGCGGAAAGCCGTTTGCCGAGCGCGGTTACCGCGCAGGGCGTGACGGTCAAGAAATCCCAGAGCAGCTTCTTGCTGATCGTCGGGCTGTATGACGAAAGCGACAAGGCGACGATGGCCGATATCTCCGACTATCTGGTCAGCAACCTGCAGGATCCGCTGTCGCGCATCGAGGGCGTGGGGGACGTGCAGGTGTTCGGCTCGGAATACGCGATGCGCATCTGGCTGGATCCGACCAAGCTGGCGAGCTATGCGCTGATGCCTTCCGACGTGCAGACGGCGATCGAAGCGCAAAACACCCAGGTGTCCGCCGGCAAGATCGGCGATCTGCCGGCCGCCGCCGATCAGCAGCTGACCGCCACGGTAAAGGCGCAGTCGCGGCTGCAAACGCCGGAACAGTTTCGCAATATCATCCTGAAAAGCGACAGCAGCGGCGCGCTGGTGCGGCTGGGCGACGTGGCGCGAATTGAGCTGGGCAACGAGGACTACTCCGCCAGCGCGCACCTCAACGGCCACCCGGCGGCGGGGATCGCGGTCAAGCTGGCGGCGGGCGCCAACGCCCTCAACACCGCCAAGCTGGTGAAGGCCAAGGTGGCGGAATACCAAAGCGCGATGCCGCAGGGCTACAAGGTGGCCTACCCGAAAGACAGCACCGACTTTATCAATATCTCGATCGAGGAGGTGGTGAAAACGCTGTTCGAAGCGGTGGCGTTAGTGGTGGTGGTGATGTTCGTGTTCCTGCAAAACCTGCGCACCACGCTGATCCCGACCATCACCGTGCCGGTAGTGTTGCTGGGCACCTTCGGCGTGCTGGCGGCGTTCGGCTATTCAATCAATACCCTGACGCTGTTCGGCATGGTGTTGGCGATCGGGCTGTTGGTGGACGACGCCATCGTGGTGGTGGAAAACGTCGAGCGCGTGATGCGGGAGGATAAGCTGCCGCCGCGCGAAGCGACGGAGAAATCGATGCGTGAAATCACCGGCGCATTGGTCGGCATTGCGCAGGTGCTGTCGGCGGTGTTTCTGCCGATGGCGTTCTTCGGCGGCTCCACCGGGGTGATCTATCGCCAGTTTTCGATCACCGTCGTCTCCTCGATGGTGCTGTCGGTGGTGCTGGCGTTGACACTGGCGCCGGCATTGTGCGCCACGCTGCTGAAGCCAGCGCACGACGCGCAGACCGACAAGGGCTGGCTGGGCAAATTCAACCGCGGCTATGACCGGCTGCAGGAGAAGTACGCCGACAAGGTCGGCGGGGTGATCCACCGGCCGACGCGCTATCTGCTGCTGTACGGCCTGCTGTTGATCGCCGCGGCCGTGATGTACCTGCGCTTGCCGACCGGCTTTCTGCCCAACGAGGATCAGGGCACGGTGATGGTGCAGTACACCTTGCCGGCCGGCGCCACCAACGCGCGCACCTCGGCGGTGAGCGAGGCGGTGACCGCCTATTTCCTCGACCAGGAAAAGGCCAACGTCAGCACCATTTTCACCATTAACGGTTTCGGCTTCAGCGGCAGCGGGCAAAACGCCGGCATGGCGTTCGTCAGCCTCAAAGACTGGAGCCAGCGCAGCGGCAGCGAGAACACCGCCGACGCCATCGCCAAACGCGCCATGGCGCACTTCGCCACGCTGCGCGACGCCCAGGTCTTCTCCATGAGCCCGCCGGCGATCGACGGTTTCGGCCAGTCCGACGGCTTCACCTTCGAGCTGCAGGCCAAAGGGGCGACCACCCGCGCCGAGCTGCAGGCGATGCGCGACCAGATCGTTGCCGCCGCCGCCGGCAATCCATCGCTGCTGGCGGTGCGCGCCAACACCTTGCCGGATACCCCGCAGCTGCAGGTGGAGATCGACAACGGCAAGCTGCAGGCGCTCGGCCTGAGCGCCGCCGACGTCAACAGCACCCTCAGCAGCGCGTTCGGCAGCACCTACATCAACGACTTTATCGATCGCAACCGGGTGAAAAAAGTCTATATGCAGGGCGATGTGCAGTACCGCGCCAAGCCGGAAGATCTTGACCGCTGGTTTGTGCGCGGCACCAACGCGTCGGGTGCCAGCAGCATGACGCCGTTCTCCGCCTTCGCGTCTTCGCACTGGATCTACGGGCCGGAAAACCTGTCGCGCTATAACGGGCTGTCGTCGTTCGAGATCACCGGGCAGGGCGCCACCGGCGTCAGCTCCGGTACGGCGATGAGCGAGATGGAGAAACTGGCGGCAACATTCTCCGCCGGCAGCAGCTACTCCTGGAGCGGGCTGTCCTATCAGGAGCGGCTGACCAGCGGCCAGGCGTCGTCGCTGTACGCCATTTCGCTGATCGTGGTGTTCCTGTGCCTGGCGGCGCTGTATGAGAGTTGGTCGATTCCGTTCGCGGTGATGTTGGTGGTGCCGATGGGCGTGGTGGGATCGCTGCTGGCGATCACCCTGCGCGGGCTGGAAAACGACATCTACTTCCAGGTGGCGCTGCTCACCATCATCGGCCTGTCGGCGAAGAACGCCATTTTGATCGTCGAGTTCGCCGAGGAGATGCACCAGCGGGGCGAAACGCTGATTGGCGCGGCGGTCCACGCGGCGCGCATGCGCCTGCGGCCGATCCTGATGACCTCGCTGGCGTTTACCGCCGGGGTGCTGCCGCTGGCGGTATCCAGCGGCGCCGGCGCCAACAGCCGCATCGCCATCGGTACCGGCATCATCGGCGGCACCATCACCGCCACCGCCTTGGCGATCTTTTTCGTCCCGCTGTTTTATGTGTTGGTGCGCCGCATGTTTACCCGTCGGCCCGCCAACCCGCCGTCACAGGCAGGAGAATAACGTGTTGCAACGAGTCATGATGTTAACTTTACCGCTGCTGCTGACCGGCTGTCTGTCGCTGGATCCGCACTACCAGCGCCCGGCGGCGCCGGTGCCCGCCAACCTGCCGCAGGGCGAGGCCGGCGGCAACCGGGCGCTGAGCTACCCGGACGTCGCCTGGCGCGACTATGTCCAGGACGCCCGGCTGCGCCAGGTGGTGGCGCTGGGGCTGAACAGCAGCCGCGATCTGCGCGAGGCAATCGCCAATATCGCGTCGGCGCGCGCCCTGTACGGCGAGCAGCGCTCGGCGCTGTTCCCGACAATCAATGCCACCGCCGACGGCAGCCGCGGGCGGGCACTGACCGGCAGCGGCAACGCCACCGCGCTGAGCCAAAGCTACGAAGCTGCGGCCGGCGTCAGCGCATTCGAGTTGGATCTGTTCGGCAAAAACGCCAGCCTGTCGCGCGCGGCGTTCGAAACCTATCTGGCGAACTCGGAGGCGGCGAAAAGCACCCGCCTGACGCTGATCGCCGATATCGTCACCGACTGGGTGGCGGTGGCGGCCGAGCGCAGCAATCTGGCGGTGGCGCAGCAGACGATGGCGAGCGCCAAACGGTCGCTGGACGTCACGCGCAACAATCAACAGCACGGGATTGCGTCGCTGGTTGACGTGGCGTCGGCGGAAACCGTCTATCAGCAGGCGCGATCGGACGCCGCCAGCTACGCTACCAGCGCCGCGCAGGCGAAAAACGCGCTGGATTTGGCGGTGGGGCAAAGCGTGCCGGAAAGCCTGCTGCCGAGCGGCATCGAGGCGCTCGGCGGGATCATGCGCGATCTGCCGGCCGGCGTCTCTTCGCAAGTGTTGCTGAAGCGGCCGGACGTGCTGCAGGCCGAGCATAACCTGAAATCCGCCAACGCCAATATCGGCTCGGCGCGGGCGGCGTTCTTCCCGTCGATCAGCCTGACCGCCAGCGGCGGGGTGGGCAGCGGTGAACTCTCCTCGTTGTTCAGCCACGGCGCCGGCGTCTGGTCGTTCGCACCGAGCATCAGCCTGCCGATCTTCAGCGGCGGCTATAACACGGCTCAGTTGAACTACACCCAGGCGCAGAAAGACCTGTATGTCGCCACCTATGAGAAAGCGGTGCAGACGGCATTTCAGGAAACCGCCGACGCGCTGGCGCGCAAGGCCACGCTGCAGGAACAGCTGGCGGCGCAGACCGGCTATGTGGCGGCGGCGCAGCAATATTATCGCCTGGCCGAGCTGCGTTACCGCCAGGGCGTTGACAGCTACCTGACGCTGCTGGACGCGCAGCGCACGCTGTACACGGCGCAGCAGGCGCTGATCGCCGCGCAGCAGACCGCGTATGACAATCAGGCCACCCTGTATAAAGTGTTGGGCGGCGGCGTTGCCGCCGAGCGGCAGGGGGACGGCGTCATCGCCGACAAGACGACGCTCAGCCGCTAACCGTCAACCGCGCGCGCCGGGAGTGTGGCTGCGCGCGGTTTTTTTATGGAAAGTGTAAAGAAACGGAAAACCCGGCCGGCGGCCAGAACTCGCCGGGGCAGGCAGAGTCAGACAGAGAACCGCATTCCTCTTTTATTCATACCGGCTCGAGGTCGTCATGGCAGAAGACATTCAGCAACAGGTCATCGCGCTTATCGCCGCCTTCAACGCATCAGGGCGGCTGAAGAAAGGCGTGGTCATCACCCCGGAAACCGAGATCAACACCGAGCTCAACCTGTCGTTCAGCGATTCCAATACGCTGATGCGCCGCTACTTCGATACCTTCGGCGTCGACAGCGGCAACTATAACCACGAGCTGTATTTCCAACCGCCGGTCAACACCGGCCGCTGGTTTTCCCCCTCCGCCTGCAAAGAACACCCCCGGCCGCTGTGCGTGTCGATGCTGGTGCGTTCCGCGCGCGCCAAACGCTGGCTGTACGATATCCACTTTCTTATCGAACAGCTGCGCCAGGCCTGACGCGCCGCTTAATCCGGCTCGGCCGGAGGAAAACCGGCTTCGTCCAGCGCGGCGCCGAAGGCATCGCTGTGCAACGCACTGTCGATGAGCACTTCCCGCCTGGCCGGATCGGTTTGAATACGCGCCTGCGGGTCAACGTTCAGCAACGCCCTGGTGACGGAACTGGCGCAGCCGCCGCAGGTCATGGCTGGAATATGAAAACGAATCATTTTTACTCTCCTCGTCGATTACGGTGTTTGATAACGGTAAAGCTTGCCAGCGTGACAGGGTCAAACTATTTTTATGACGATTCACGCGGTCGTCGTGGTTTCGGCTCGCGCATCACCCCGAAATGCGGCGTTTGGCGCGGCGCGATGAGCGCCACCGGTTGCGCTAAACCCGCCAGAATAGGGCAATCGGGGCGCGTATTGCCGTGGCAATGGCCGGCAAGGCGTTCCAGCGTTTGCGCCATCGTCTGCAGTTGCGCAATCTTGGCTTTCAGCACGGCGATATGGGATAGCGCTACGGCTTTAACATCGGCGCTGGCGCGTTCGCGGTCGTGCCACAACATCAGCAACGCAGATATCTGCTCAACGGAAAAACCCAGGTCGCGTGAGCGCCGGATAAAACGCAGGCCATGCACGTCCGACATGCCGTAGTGGCGGTATCCCGCATCGGAGCGAGCCGCTCTCGGGATCAGGCCTATTTGCTCGTAATAGCGAATCATCTTCGCCGAAACGCCGGATAACCGGGCTGCTTGTCCGATGTTCATCCTGTCCTCCTGTTACGATGATGCCGATATTCCGCCGGGTGGCGCGGTTGCCGCCGCCGCTTCAGCGCGGCTCTCGACGGCCATCGGCGCCTGGAAACGTTTGAGCCGCAGCGCATTGCCAAGGACGAAAACGCTGGAAAGCGCCATCGCGGCCGCGGCGAAAATAGGCGAAAGCAGCGTGCCGTTCAGGGGATAAAGCGCGCCGGCTGCCACTGGGATCAGGACGGCGTTATAGGCGAAGGCCCAAAACAGGTTCTGCTTGATGTTGCGGATCGTCGCCTGGCTGAGCGCAATGGCGTTGGCTACGCCGCGCAGGTCGCCCGACATCAGCACCACATCGGCCGCTTCTATCGCCACATCGGTGCCTGTACCGATAGCCAGCCCAACGTCCGCCTCCGCCAGTGCCGGCGCATCGTTGATGCCGTCGCCGACGAAGGCGACTTTCGCGCCGCTGTTGCGGAAGGATTTCAACGCCGCCACCTTGCCTTCGGGAAGCACTTCGGCCGCGACTTCGTCAATCCCCAATTGCCGGGCGATCGCCGCTGCCGTCGCGGCATTGTCGCCGGTGATCATCGCAACCTTGAGCCCAAGCGCATGCAGCGCAGCGATAGCTTCCGGCGTTGTTTCCTTAATCGGATCGGCAACGGCGATCACCGCAGCCAAACGGCCATCAATGGCGGCATAAAGCGGGCTTTTCCCCTGGGCGCCGAGGCGCTCGGCGACGGGCTGAAAACGTGTCACATCAAGCCCGAGCCTGATCATGAAGCGATCTGCGCCAACGGAGATCCGGCGTTGGCCGATGCGCGCCGTTACGCCGAAACCGGGTGTGGCGTCGAAACTGTCGACAGCGGCGAGCGTAAGATTCTGCTCTCTTGCCGCCGCGACGATAGCTTCGGCGATGGGGTGTTCGGACCGTGTCTCGACCGCAGCGACCAAGGCCAGTACTTCGTGGTATTCGAAACCGTCAGCGGGCACCAGATCGGTCAACTCGGGGCGGCCTTTGGTCAGCGTGCCGGTTTTGTCGAGGGCGATAACGCCCACATCGCGCAGGGCCTGCAACGCTTCGCCCTTGCGAAACAGCACGCCCAGCTCGGCGGCGCGCCCGGTGCCGACCATGATAGAGGTTGGCGTCGCCAGACCCATGGCGCAAGGGCAGGCAATAATCAACACGGCGACCGCATTCACCAGCGCGAAGGTCAGCGCGGGCGACGGCCCGAAGAACAGCCAAACCAGAAAGGTCAGTACCGCCGCCGCCATGACGGCCGGAACAAACCACATCGTCACCTTATCGACCAACGCCTGAATCGGCAGTTTGGAACCCTGCGCTTCCTCCACCAATCGAATGATTTGCGCCAGGACAGTATTCGCGCCGACTTTTGTCGCCCGGAAACTGAACGCGCCGGTTTTGTTGATGGTTCCGCCGACCACATCGGCCCCCACGGTTTTCTCGACCGGCACCGATTCACCGGTGATCATGCTTTCATCGACATAAGACGCGCCTTCCAGAACTTCGCCATCCACCGCGATTTTCTCCCCCGGCCGGACGAAGACCACATCACCGGCAACCACCTGTTCGAGAGGGATTTCAACCGTTTCGCCATGCCGTTCAACGCGTGCGACCTTGGGTTGAAGGCCGACGAGCCGTTTGATGGCCTGTGAGGTGCGCCCCTTGGCGCGCGCCTCCAGCACGCGTCCGAGCAGGATCAGCGTGACGATCACGGCGGCGGCTTCGAAATAGACGTTGGCGGTGCCCTGCGGTAACACCCCGGGGGCGAAAGTGGCGACCAGCGAATAACCGTAGGCCGCCGCCGTGCCGACCGCAACCAGCGAGTTCATGTCGGGGGCGCCGCGCAGCAGCGCAGGAACGCCTTTGCGGAAGAAGCGCAGGCCGGGGCCAAATAAGACCAAAGTGGTGAGGACAAACTGGATATACCAGCTTGTCTGCACGCCCAACCCCTCCATGACCCACTCATGTATGGCGGGAATGAGGTGCGACCCCATTTCCAACAGGAATACCGGCAGGGTGAACAGGGCGGCGCCGAACAGGGCGCGCCGCAACGCGCGTGACTCATTTTCGCGCCGTTCGGCGGCCTGGTCGTCCGCGCTGGGGCTATCCGCCGTCAGGCGGCGAGGCGTATAACCGGCGCGGGTGACGGCAGCGGCGAGGTCTTCCAGGGATACGGTGCCGGCCAGATAGCGCACCCGCGCGCGTTCGGTCGCCAGATTGACATTGGCTTCGGTAACGCCGGCGACCTGGCTCAACGCTTTCTCCACCCGCCCGACACAGGAGGCGCAGGTCATATTTTCGATCGCCAGCTCAGTGGTTTCTTCTCGCACGGTATAGCCGGCGCCTTCGATGGCGCGGGCCGCCGCCTGCGGATTCGCCTGGCCGGTAAACGTGATGTCGGCGCGTTCGGTGGCGAGATTGACCGTTGCCGCCTGCACGCCGGGAACCGCCGTCAAGGCCCGCTCGACGCGACCGACGCAGGAGGCGCAGGTCATGCCTTCAACCGGCAGACTCAGACGCGCGGACGAAGGCTGGGGGAAGTTGGCATTGGATGAATTCATGTTATGTGCCCTTAAAGGAGTGGCTGGTATCAGCAAGGCTAGAGCTTCCCATCGGGGGAAGGTCAAGGTTCATCGCCGATTTTTGCCGTCATGAACGAACCGGTCGCGCCACGGCAATCGTTTTTTGCCGCCGCGCACGTCTCCCAGCCGCCGCCGAGCGCTTTGTAGATGCCCACCACGGCAAGCCGCTGACGCGTGCCGGCCTGCGTCAATGCGCGCCGGCTGGCGAAGTCGGCCCGTTCTGCCTCGAGCACCTCCAGATAAATGCCTTCGCCCGCGGCAAAACGCGTCTGGGCGAGCCGGGCCGCTTCGCGATTCGCCGCCGCCTCAAGTAACCGCAGATCCAACGTGCTGACCGCCTCAGCATAGGTTTTGAAAGCATCGTCCGTTTCGCGCAGCGCGCTCAGCACCGTCCGCTCGTAAATCAACAGCGCCTGTTGTGTTCGCGCCTCGCTGGCGGCGATCCGGGCGCGTACGCGCCCGATATCGAGAAATGCCCAGCGAATCACTGGGCTGATCACACCGGAGAACGCACCGGCGCCAGTCAGCGCATCGAGGTTGCCGGCGACCAGCCCGATCGAACCTCGCGCTTCGATGCGCGGGTAGAGCGCCGCCGTTTCCACGCCAATCATGGCGGTGGCTGCCGCAAGTTCCCGTTCAGCCGCCACAATGTCGGCGCGCCGGGCGAGCAGGGCGCCGGGCGTGCCCACGGCGATCGTCCGCAGCACTGGCGGCTGGCTTCCCCATTCGGCGGAAGGAGGGCGGAATGTCTGGGGCATTTCGCCAAGCAGCGTCGCCAATGCGTTGACGGCGGCGGCTCGGCGGCGTTCCAGCTCTGGCGTCGCCGCTTCGACGTTGCGCAATAGCGCCTCGGCGCGCAATCGGTCGAATTCGCTGGCGGCGCCGGCGCTCATTTGTTTTTTTACCAGCACCAAACTTTCACGCTGGCTGTGGCTAATTTCGGCGACCATCTTAAGTTCGGCGTCTAAACCTCGCAGTTCTAGCCAGGTGGCGGCCACTTCCGCAGCGACGCCCGCCTGAACGCCACGCAGCAACGCTTCGCGGCTTCCCGCCAGCGCCTGGGCGGCCTCAATCGAGCGCCGAACGTGTCCAAAGAGATCGATTTCCCATGTCGAATCAATCGCACCGCGATAGGTTTGCGTATGGCGTGGCTGGGCGGCCAGCTTCTCCGCTTCACCCAGTCGACGCGTCTCATAACTCAGCGCGGCACCGGCGCGCGGCAGGAAATCCTGCCGCTGTTCACGCAACAGGGCTCTGGCTTCGTCTACTCGGGCGACGGCGATACCGACATCATGGTTCGCCGCCAACGCGCGCTGAACCAAATCCGTGAGAGCAGGATCGTCAAAGAGGCGCCACCAGGCGAGTTCGAAATTTCCGGCACTCAGCCCCGCCGGTGGTTGGCCGAAGCCGGCAGGGTGACGGGCGACAGGCGGCGAGTAATCGGGGCCCACCGCCGCACATCCGGTTAGCAAGGCGAGCGCGCTCAGCGGCAATAACAAGGTTCTACGAAGATTTTTCATCAGACTCGCTCCTTACGGCTGGCTTTGGCTTTGGCTTTGGCACGATATTGCTCGAATCGGGTCGCCAGGCCGCGAATCACGACGTAAAAGACCGGCGTCAGGAACAGGCCGAACAAGGTCACGCCCAGCATGCCGGCGAAGACCGCCACCCCCATGGCATGGCGCATTTCCGCCCCCGCGCCGCTGGCGAAGATCAACGGAATAACGCCGGCGATAAACGCGATTGAAGTCATCACTATCGGTCTTAATCGCAGCCGGCAGGCCTTAATCACCGCCTCGAGCGCGTTGGCGCCTTCATCCTCCAGGCTGCGGGCGAACTCGACGATCAGAATGGCGTTTTTGGCGGCCAGGCCGACCAGCACAATGAGGCCTATTTGCACGAAAACGTTGTTGTCGCCGCCCAGCAGCCAGACGCCAATCATGGCGCTCAACAGACACATCGGCACGATCAGCAGCACGGCCAAAGGCAGTAGCCAGCTGTTGTATTGCGTGGCCAGAATGAGATAGGCGAGCAGCACGCACAGCGGAAAAATGAACAGCGCCGCGTCGCCCGCGAGCTTTTGCTGATAGGTGAGATCGGTCCATTCGACGGTCATGCCTTCCGGCAGCGTCTCTTTCGCCAAGCGCTCCATCAATGCAGCCGCCTGACCGGAACTGACGCCCATCGCCGCACCGCCCGAGATATCAGCCGATGGATAGCCGTTGTAACGAATGATGCGATCCGGGCCGGAGCCGGGCGTAACGGTGACAAAGGAAGACAGCGGCAGCATGTCGCCGGCTGCGTTGCGCACCTGCAGCCGGCCGATAGCTTCGGCCTGCATGCGATGGACGGCATCGGCCTGAGCGGTGACTTTGTAGGTGCGGCCGAATCGGTTGAAATCGTTGATGTAAAGCGAGCCGAGGTAGATTTGCAGCGACTCGAACACATCCGCCAGGCTGACACCCTGACTTTGCGCCTGAGTGCGGTCGATAACCACATCGAGCTGCGGCGCGTTGATATCCAGACTGGTCATCAGACCGGCGACCTGGCCCGATTCGGTGGCTTTCATCATCAGGATCCGCGTGTGCTCAACCAGGGACTCGAGCCCCGCACCGCTGCGATCCTCCACCTGCATCTTGAATCCGCCGGTAGCGCCGAGACCGGGAACGGGCGGTGGCGGAAATACGCCGAGGAAACCATCGGGAATGTCGGCGAATTTCGCCTGCAGCCGACCGGCTATGGCGGAGGCAGCCAGGTCGGGCGTGGCGCGATCTTTAAACGGATCGAGCATGACGAACATCACGGCGGCGTTCGGCACATTGACGAAGCCGTTAATCGACAGCCCCGGAAAGGCCACGACGCTTTCCACCCCGGGTTCCGCCAGCGCGATCTTCGACATCTGTTTAACGACCGCATCGGTGCGATCCAGCGAGGCCGAATTGGGCAGTTGGGCGATGCCCACCAGATAGTACTTATCCTGCATGGGCACGAAGCCCGGCGGAACGGCCTGGAAGCTGAAAAACGTCAGAACGAGCAGCCCGCCGTAAATAGCCAGCGCCATCCCGCGGACGCGCACCGTTTTACGCACGGCATTGGCATACGCGTCCGGCGCGCGTTGGAAAGGCCGGACAGCGGCTTGCAAGACGCGCCCAATGCGGCCGGGAGCGCGAGGTTTCGCCGGATGAGGCCGCAGCAACATGCCCGCCAGCGCCGGGCTGAGCGTAAGCGAATTGAGCGCCGACAGCAGGGTTGAAATGGCGATGGTCAGCGCGAACTGTCGGTAAAACTCGCCCTGTAAACCGCTCAGGAACGCTGTTGGAACGAAAACTGCGGCCAGCACCGAGGTGATGGCGACGATCGGCCCGGTGACTTCATTCATGGCGAGTCGCGCGGCTTGCTGCGGCGTTTTGCCGTTTTCGATGTGTCGTTCGACGTTTTCCACCACCACGATCGCGTCATCGACGACGATGCCGATAGACAATACCAAACCGAACAGGGACAGCGTATTGAGAGAGAAGCCCATCAAGTACATGATGGCGAACGTGCCGACCAGCGAAACCGGCACCGCGAGCAGCGGAATCAGCGAGGCTCGCCAGCTGCGCAGGAACACCACTACCACGATCACCACCAGCAGGATCGCTTCCAGCAGGGTCGTCACAACCGACTCGAGCGATGCCCGCACGAAAACCGTGGGATCGTAGGCGATCCGTGAACTGAGTCCGGCAGGAAAGTTGCCCTCCAGGCGCTTGACGGTCGCTCTGACCGCCTGAGCGACGTCCAGCGCGTTGGCGCCCGGGCTCTGAATGATTTGCAGCGCGACGGCCGGCTCGCCGTCGAGCAGGCTGCGCAGCGCATACGCATCGGCGCCCATTTCTATACGGGCGACGTCGCGCAAGCGGGTCACCCGGCCGTCGCTGCCGGTGCGGATGATGATATCGCCAAACTGTTTCTCATCGGCCAGACGGCCGAGGGTATTGACCGTAACCTGAAATGCGGCATTGGAATCGGGCGCCTGACCGACGGAACCGGCCGCCACCTGAACGTTTTGCTCGCGCACCGCAGCGATCACATCGCCGGCGGTTAGCCCGCGCGCGGCGATCAGATCCGGATCCAGCCAGAGCCGCATGCTGTATTCGCCGGCTCCCCAGACCTGGACATCGCTGACGCCCGGAATGCGGGACAGTTCATCACGAACCTGCAGATAAGCGTAATTTGAGATATAAAGCGGATCGTAGCGTTGGTCAGGCGACAGGAGATGCACCACCATCAGGATGTCCGGTGAGGTTTTCTGCGTCACTACGCCTTGGTGCTGTACCTCTGCAGGCAAGCGGGGTAACGCGCGCGCGACCCGATTTTGCACCTGGATCTGCGCCATGTCGGCATTCGTTCCCTGGGCAAAGGTGACGGTCAACGTCATTCGGCCGTCGGTCGCCGCCTGTGAAGACATGTAAAGCATGCCTTCGACGCCGGTGATGGCTTGCTCAAGCGGTGCGGCCACCGTTTCCGCGATCACTTTCGGGTTGGCGCCGGGGTAAGACGCCGTCACTTGTACGGTAGGCGGCGTAACCGCAGGGTATTCGCTGAGCGGCAACTGGAATAACGCCACGGTGCCGGCGATCAGCGTCAAGATGGAGAGCACGATGGCGAAGATCGGGCGTTTAATGAAGAAACGAGGGAAAGTCATGTCGCGTCTCCCGCAGCGTTCAATTGCTCGATAGGCGCGCCGTCAATCTCGGCGGGCTGCGGCGTGATTGACATGCCGGGGCGCACCAGCCCTTTCACGACGATGCGTTCTCCCGGCCGCAGGCCGTGCTCTATCACGCGCAGTCCTTCAACGACCGGGCCAAGTTCAACGGGGCGGTATTCGGTTTTGTCATTCTCATCGACGACCAGGACATAGCGCCGGTTTTGATCGGTGCCAATCGATTGGTCGGCGATCAGGATCTTGGCCTGCGGCGCGCCGGTTTCCAGCTTGACTCTGGCGAACAACCCAGGTGACAGTCGCCCATCCGGGTTATCGATCACCGCGCGCAGGCGCACCGTTCCCGTCGTGCGGTCGGCGGTATTGGACTGGAAATCGACGCGCCCGCGCCGGGAATAGGTTTTGTCTGCAAGTAACGCCACCGATACCCGAATGTCAGGTGGCGCCGTTTTATTGCGCCACGCGGTCAACGATTGCAAATAGGTGCGTTCATCCACATCGAAATAGACGTGGAGTGGATCGACCGAGACCAGCGTGGTGAGCGGCGTGACGCCGCCGGTGACATAGTTGCCTTCGGTGACGAGCGTCTGGCCTACGCGTCCGGCAATCGGCGCGGTGACGCGGGTGAACTCCAGATCCAACTTTGCCGCCTCCCGCGCCGCTTTCGCTGCGTTGACCTGCGCATTGCTCGCTTTCATCATGGCGGTGGCCGAATCAAACCGATCGCGGGCGATAACGTTTTTATTGAACAACGTCTTAGCGCGCACATAGTCGGCCTGGGCTAGCGTTGAGGCGGCTTCCGCTTCTTGCAAACGCGCCGTCGCCTCGTTCAGCGCGGCTTGAAATGGCCGCGGATCGATGAGAAAGAGCGGGTGGCCTTTTTCTATCAGGCGACCTTCCGGCACATTTACCGCCAGCACATAACCGGCGACCCGAGGCCGCAACTCAACGTGCTTGACCGCGGCCAGCGAACCGGTGAATTCGGCAAAGGGCGTTATCGGGCGGACTAAAACATCAGCCACAGGAACTCGGGGAGGCGGCGCAGGTGTCGCCGAAGACGGGTTTTCTTTGCAGCCGGCAACGGCGAAAGCGCCGTTTATCGCCGCTGCGATCAGGATTATGGTTTTGGCTTTCATCATTTGACCTTTCCTACCGAAGTCGACAGTGGAATTCACTGCGTGGAAGCAGTTCATCCCGCGTTATCCGACTTCCAACGTTGGGAAGGTCAAGCGATTTTTGGTTTATTGCAAAGGGGATGCCGCGTCGTCGCTATCTGGTGCGATCCCCTGAACGGCTATTTCTGCAGCACCTCGACGAACTTCGCCAGCCACTGCGGATGCGCCGGCCAGGCCGGGGCGGTGACCAGATTGCCGTCGACGTGCGCCTGATCGATGCCGATCTCCGCATAATGGCCGCCGCCCAGCCGCACCTCCGGCGCACAGGCCGGGTAGGCGCTGCAGGTGCGGCCTTGCAACACCCCGGCCGCCGCCAGCAGCTGCGGGCCGTGGCAAACGGCGGCGATCGGCTTTTTCGCGGCGTCAAACGCCTGCACCAGCGCGATCACGTCGGGATTCAGGCGCAGGTATTCCGGCGCCCGGCCGCCGGGGATCAAGAGCGCATCGTAGTGCTCTTCTTTGGCGGTGGCGAAGTCGGCGTTCAGGGTGAAACGGTGGCCGGGTTTCTCGCTGTAGGTTTGCGCGCCGTCAAAATCGTGGATCGCGGTCATGATGTAGTCGCCGACGGCTTTGCCGGGACACACGGCGTCCACCCAATGGCCGATCATCTGCAACGCCTGAAACGGCACCATGGTTTCGTAATCTTCGGCATAGTCACCGACCAGCATCAGGATCTTTTTCTTGCTCATGATCACAACTCCTGCGGGATGGGGATTGCCTAAGGTATAGCCCAGCGGCCCTGGGAATGCGAACCGGGAAGCGCCTATCTATACTCGTGATACTGCGGCGCTTTTCTCGCCGCTCAACCCAGGGAGGATCCCCGATGCTGAATCTGGCTACCTTGCTTGAAGAGAGTGCGCGCACCTGGCCGGAACGGCCGGCGGTGATACAGGACGATGTACCGCTCAGCTATCGGGCGCTGAACGACATGGCCAACCGGGTGGCAAATCTGTTGGTCGCGCGCGGCGTGCGGCGCGGTGAACGGGTGGCGCTGGCCTGTCCGAACCGGCCGGAGTTTCCGGCTGTCTATTACGGCATTCTCAAAAGCGGCGCGGTGGTGGTGCCGCTCAATATTCTGCTTAAGAGCGCGGAGTTCGACTATTACCTGGCGGATTCGGCGGCGGTGGCGCTGTTTTGTTTCGAAGGCAGCAGCGGCCTGCCGCTGGGGGAGGAAGCGCTGCGGGCGGCGGCGAACGCGGAACAGTGCCGTGAGGTGTTTATCATCGGCGATCGGTTGCCGCTCGAGGGGGAACGTTTCAGCGCGGCGATAGCCGCACAGGCTACCGAATTCGCTTCGGCCGCGACGCTCGAAAGCGACACCGCGGTGGTGCTGTATACCAGCGGCACCACCGGCCGCGCCAAAGGGGCGGAGTTGACCCACGCCAATCTGGTGCTTAACGCCTTGGGATCGGTGCGGCTGTTCGACGGTTCGGAGACGATCCCCGATCGTCACCTGGTGACCTTGCCGCTATTCCACACTTTTGGTTCGACGGTGCAGATGAACGCCGGGTTCGCTTCCGCCGCCACTCTGGTGCTGGTCGAGCGCTTCGACGCCGCGCAGGCCATCGCGCTGATGCAACGGCACGGCATCACCTTTTTCGCCGGGGTGCCGACCATGTATTGGGCGCTGTTGAATGCGCTGGATGAACACACGGATATCGAAAGCTTGCGCAGCACGCTGCGTATGGCAGTGTCCGGCGGCGCCAGCCTGCCGGTGCAGATCCTGGAGGATTTTTCGCGCCGCTTCGGCGTCAACATTCTCGAAGGATACGGGCTGTCTGAGACCAGCCCGGTCGCCACCTTTAACCATCCTCACCGCCTGACCAAGCCCGGCTCCATCGGCCAGCCGATCTGGGGCGTGGAGGTGCGCCTGCTCGACGCCACCGGGCAGCCGATCGACGCTGTCGATCAGGTGGGGGAGATCGCGGTGCGCGGCTACAACATCATGAAAGGCTATCTGAATCGCCCCGAGGCGACGGCGGAGGTGCTGGAAAACGGCTGGTTCCGCACCGGCGATCTGGCGCGCCGCGACGCCGACGGCTTCTATTTCATCGTCGATCGGGCCAAGGACATGATCATTCGCGGCGGGTTCAACGTCTACCCGCGCGAGATTGAAGAGGCGCTGATTCGCCACCCGGCGGTGTCGTTGGTGGCGGTGATCGGCGTCGAACATCCGTCGCTGGGCGAAGAGATCAAAGCGGTGGTGGTGTTGAAAGAGACGGAGGAGCCGATCGAGGAAGAAACGCTGATCGCCTGGAGCCGGGAACGGCTGGCGGCGTACAAGTATCCGCGCATCGTCGAGTTCGTCGAGCGTTTGCCGATGACCAGCACCGGTAAGGTGTTGAAGCGCTGTTTGCGCTGAGGAAAACCCGGCCTGCCGGGGCAGGCCGGGATACGGGCATCAACCTGGGTAGATGCCGCGCTCTTTACGTGCGGTCAGGATGCGCTCACAGGCCACGATATAAGCGGCGGTGCGCAGGCTGCACTCTTTCTCTGCGGCCTTGTTCCAGACGTGGACCATGGCGTCGGTCATGATCTTGTCCATACGCTCGTTGATCTCGGACTCGCTCCAGAAGTAGCTCGCCATGTCCTGCACCCACTCGAAGTAACTGACCGTTACGCCGCCGGCGTTACAGATAACGTCCGGAACCACGGTGATGTTACGGGAGCGCAGAATGTCGTCCGCCTCTGGGAAGGTCGGGCCGTTAGCGCCTTCCAGCACCAGTTTGGCGCTGAGGATCTCGGCACGCTCACGGGTGATTTGGCCTTCCAGCGCCGCAGGGATCAGGATGTCCATGTCGACCGACCAGAACGCTTCGCTTTCGATCTCGCTGGCGCCAGGGAAGCCGGCGATCTGCTTGTGCTTGGTCTGGTATTCGGTCAGCGCGGCCAGGTCGATGCCGTCGGCGTTAAACAGGGTGGCGGAGTGGTCCTGGATGGTGACGACGCGCGCGCCGACGCCAACGAACAGGCGAGCCGCTTCGCTGCCCACGTTACCGAAGCCTTGCACCGCCACTTTGGCGCCTTCGATCTGCACGCCAAGACGCTTGGCCACTTCACTGCCGGTGACGAACACGCCGCGGCCGGTCGCTTTCTCACGGCCCAGGGAGCCGCCGAGGTGGATTGGCTTGCCGGTGACCACGCCGGTGATGGTGGTGCCGTGGTTCATGGAGTAGGTGTCCATCATCCAGGCCATCACTTTGGCGTTGGTGCCGACGTCCGGCGCAGGGATGTCTTTCTGTGGCCCGATGATGAAGCCGATTTCGCTGGTGTAGCGGCGGGTCAGTCGCTCCAGTTCGCCTTCAGACAGTTTGAACGGGTCGACGCGGATGCCGCCCTTGGCGCCGCCGTACGGCAGGTTGACCGCGGCACACTTGATGGTCATCCAGGCGGACAGGGCCATCACTTCGTTCAGATCGACGTCAGGGTGGAAGCGGATACCGCCTTTGCCCGGCCCACGCGACAGGTTGTGCTGTACGCGGAAACCTTCGAAGTGACGGATGGTGCCATCGTCCATCTGCAGCGGGATATCGACAATCAAAGCGCGCTTAGGGTGACGCAGCGTATCAACCCAGCGTGACAGCTCGCCGAGGTAAGGGGCGACGCGATCGATTTGTTGCAGATATGTAGCCCAAGCGGTGGTGCTGCTGTCTGAAGCGTAGGATAGCTTTTCCATAACCAACCTTTATATATTAGAGGTATTTATTTCGTTTAACCGTGGATTAGCAAGCGCATAACACTTTGCGACGCTAAATTTACCACTAATTATGCCGGTTGTTAGCCCCCCGCTCATCGGGCCAGCGGGCGGTTTTTCGCCGCCTGCAGGGTGGTAAATGAATAGTTAATTACTTTTTGTCGGCAGTGAGCGAGCACATGCATAATTTATGCATGTAAAGCGCATAAAAACCCTTTTTATCTATTTTTCAGAAGCTTGAATGTGATCAAAAAGTTTCATTTTATTTAACAGCCATGTTGACAATGGCGTTTCCCCTCGGCAGCGTTAAAATCCTGTTAAAACGCCGTCTGCCGCCGTGTTTTACCTGGCAAAGAGGAGCATGATTCGAGGCTGTTTTAATGTGTTGCGGCAGAAGAGCGGGCTGAAAAGCGTGTTCACCTGAAACGAACGGGTGACCGATCCCCGGCAAGGACAATAAAGGCGCTTGCGACGCAGCCGTCGGTGAAGGAGACGCCAACGCCATCCACTCGGCAAGCGGCGGCAACTGCGGTATGCTAAGCGGCTGAACCGCAAACCAAACCGGGCTATACGGAGACCCCCCAGCGTGCCGAACTCTTCTTCTCAACTCGAACTTTTGCGCTCGGTCGCCGACGGCATCGCGGCGCTGTTTTTCCCGAATGCGGAAGTGGTGATCCACGATCTGGCCACCAACAAGATTGCCTATCTGGCCAACAACCTGTCGAAGCGCAAACCGGGCGATGACGCCGGGCTGGAGGACTTCGAGCTCGATGGCGGCGCCGGCGTGACCGGCCCCTATGAGAAGCTGAACTGGGACGGCAAAAAGATGCGTTCGGTGAGCATCGCCGCGCGCGACGAGCAGGGCAAGCCCAGCTATCTGCTGTGCATCAACCTGAGCACCGCAATGTTCGAGGACGCCCGCAACGCGCTGGACATGTTCCTGTCAGTCACGCGGCTGCAGCCGCAGCCGCAACAGCTGTTCAAAGATGACTGGCAGGAGAAGATCAACACCTTCCTGCACGACTGGCTGCGGCGCGAAAACGCCGCGCTCGGCGCGCTGAGCCGCGAACAGAAACGGCGGCTGGTCAGCGATCTCTATCATCAGGGGGCGTTCAAGGCCAAAAGCGCCGCGGACTACATCGCCAACGTGCTGTCGATGGGGCGCGCCACGGTGTACAAGCACTTGCGAGAATTGAAGCAGGAGTAAAGGCGGCGGGAAAGGTGGAAGAAATGGGCGGCGCTGGCCGCCCATTTTCGTTACCAGCGGTAGTTGACCGAAGCGATGATGCTGCGGCCGCTGCCATAGAAACAGGCGTACTCGCCGCTGCAGGATGAAACGTATTTCTTGTCCGTCAGGTTCTGCACGTTGAGCTGGAGAGCCGCACCGCGCAGCGCCGACGAGGCCTGGCCAAGGTCATATTTCACCATGGCGTCGTACAGCGTGTAGTGCGGCACATCGTACTGACCGATGGCGTCGGCCGGCGCATCGCCGATGTAACGTACGCCGCTGCCGACGGTCAGGCCGTTCAGCGCGCCGCTCAGGAAGCTGTAGCTGCCCCAGGCGGAAGCCGCGTGACGCGGGATGCCCGCCGGGCTGTGGCCGATTTCGTCCGCCGAGTTGGAGTCTTTGGTCACCACGTCGGTGTAGGTATAGGCGGCGGTCAGCTTGATCTCCGGCGTCGGCTGGGCATGTACTTCCGCCTCAATCCCTTTGGATTTCACCTCGCCGATCTGCTCGTAGGCGGAGGTGAGACGGTTGTAAGACGCCACATTGCGCTGGGTAATGTCGAACCAGGAGAGGGTCAGCAGGGTGTTGCCGCCCGGGATCTGGTACTTCACGCCCATCTCGGTTTGTTTGCCGGTGGTCGGCTTGAGCGGATCGGCGCCCGGCGCGCTCGGGTACAGGTTAGGATCGAACGAAGTGCTGTAGCTGACATACGGCGAAATGCCGTTGTCGAAGGCGTAAAGCAGGCCCGCACGGCCGGTGAACTGGGCGTCGTTGTAGGTCTGCTCCTTGCCGCCGCTGGTGCGATCGCGGGTGTTGACCTGCGACCAGTCCTGACGGCCGGACAGCAGCAGGTTCCAGTTATTCCACTCCAGCTGGTCCTGCAGATACACTCCGACCTGATTCAGCGTCTTCAAATCGCTGGAAGCCAGCGCCAGCGTGCTGCCATCGATGCTGGGGCGAACCGGGTTGGCCCAGTCGATCGGGTAGTCGTTGCCGCGATCGCGATACATCTTCGAATCGATATGGCTGTAGCGGTAATCCAGCCCGCCCAGCACCGTATGCTTCACCTCGCCGGTGTCGAACAGCCCCTTCAGCTGGTTATCCACGCCAAACTCGTTGCTCATCTGCGTTTCATGCTGCGCCATGCGGGTGACGGTGTGGTCATTGACGTCAGAGTTTACGTTATAAACCAGATATTTATAGTCTTCATCGCGGTGGGTGAAGCGCAGGTTCTGGGTAAACGACAGCGCATCGCTGAAGTTATGCTCGAGGCTGTAGCCGATCGACGCCTGCTCGCGCCGCGACTTGTTGAAGCTGGGTTCGCTGACGTTGAAGTCGTAGGGCACATAGCCCGCGCTGGTCGGGAACAGCGTGCCGGCGCGCGGCAGGAAGTTGCGCGACCCGGCTTTCGGATCGTTCTGGTAGCTGGTCAGCAGCGTAAAGCTGGTGTCTTCGTTCGGCAGCCAGGTGAAGGCCGGCGCGATGGCCACCCGTTGCTGCTTGCTGTCTTTGACAAACTCATGCTCGGTTCTGGCGATACCGTTCAGGCGATAGAACAGGGTGTTGTCGTCGTTGAGTTTGCCGCCGAAATCGAACGCCGTTTCCGCCAGATGGCGGTTGCCGGTGCTGAATTTGACTTCGTGAATGCTCTGGGCGGTAGGGCGCTTGCTGGTCATCACCACCACGCCGCCGGGGCTGACCTGGCCGTACAGCACGCCGGCCGGGCCGTGCACCATCTCCACGCGCTCCAGCAGCCAGGGATCGATCTGCCCGGCGCCGCCGTTTTGGCTCGAGAGGCCAAAGTGCAGGCCGTCGAGCAGCTTGGGCGCATAGCGGAAGCCGCGGCTGATCACTTCGTCATTGCGGTTGGAGTTGCCGCGGTAGGTGGTGATCACTCCGCTGGTGTAGTTCAGCGCGTCGGCGACCGACGCCGGTTCCTGGTCGTTCATTTGCTCGCGCGTGACCACCGAGATGGACTGCGGCGTTTTGCGCAGAGCGGCGGCGGTCTTGGTGCCGGCGGCGCTCTCTTTGGCGACGATCCCTTTGACCGGCGCGGTCACGCTGTTTTGCGCGTCGGCGGTCACCAAAATCGTCTCGTCCGCCGCGGCGGACGCGTGTGGCGCGAAGGGCAGTAAGGCCAGCGCCGAGCCCAGCAACAACCGCTTGGCGGCCGTCGCTTCCGCATTCGAATTGTCTATCCCTTTGTTTTTAATCTTCATTATCTCTCCTGCATACCTGCGTTGTGTGTCATGCAACCCTGATAAACCCCGAAATATCGGCGAGCGGTCTTTACCCGTCGATACGGAAACGCCGTGTGCGCACGACGGTAAAAATCCGACAAATAGTATTGAAAACGATAATGAGTATCAATACGATTGTCAGGTTTTGTAAAAATCACTCATGTTATGTAAGGGGCGCTATGGAGTTTTTGCCGGAAAAGAGGCCAGGCAACGGTCATGAGGGATTGGCGGCGCAGTGGCTGCGTGAAGAGGCGGCGGGGCAGCCCGAGTGGTGGCAGAAGGTGGCCTCTCACGGCACGCCCATCGTCGAGCCGCACGATGACCGCCACGTCAAAATGACCTGGCTATGGCGCGATCCTGCCGGCGATGAGCGGCGCTCGCCGATTCGCCGCGTTTATGCCGATATCAACGGCATAACCGATCACCACAGCACGTCCCCCAGCAGCCTGACCAGGCTGCCCGGCACCGACGTTTGGTACGGCGCGGCCGTTATCGATCGCCGCTGGCGCGGCAGCTACAGCCTGATCCCCGTCACAGACCGGGATCTTCCTCCCGTCTTCAGCGACGACGAAACGCTGCGCGATCGCCAGCAGCGCGCCTGGTGGATTTCGCTGTTTCCACTGGCGATCGCCGATCCGTTGAATCGCCTCTCGCTGGGGCCTTCGCATCGTCCGCGCCCGGTTTCCCTGGCCCAGGGGCCGGATGCTGACGACCAAAGCGCCTGGCAGGCCGCCGATCGGCCGCTGGACGAGGCGCGGCTACAGCGTTTTCAGTGGCACAGCGAACGGCTCGGCACGCAGCGGCGCGTCTGGCTGTATGCCAGCGGCGACGCGGCGGTGAAAGCGAATCGCCCGCTGGTGTTATTGCTCGACGGCCAAAACTGGATCGAAAGGCACGCGCTGCTGCCGGTGATCGAGAACGAAACCGCAACAGGACGGCTGCCGCCCGCGTGCTGGCTGCTGATCGATGCGATCGACGGCGAACACCGGGAAAACGAGCTGCCCTGCAACGCCGCCTTCTGGCAGGCAATCATCGATGAGCTGCTGCCGCAGGCGCAGAAGCGCGAAGCGTTCAGCGAGGAAGGGGCGCGCACCGTCGTCGCCGGCCAGAGCTACGGCGGGCTGGCGGCGTTATATGCCGGTGTGCACTGGCCGGAACGTTTCGGCCACGTGCTGAGCCAGTCCGGTTCCTTCTGGTGGCCTACGGTGCAATTCGTTACCCAGTTCGAAAAACGCCACGAACTGGAGGAAGGCTGGCTGATACGCCAGGTTCGGCAACGCGACGCGGCGGCGCCAGCGCTCAACGTGATCCAACAGGCCGGCGATCGGGAGGCGGATATCGAATTCGTCAATCGCCAGATGCACGAGGCGCTGACGGCGGCGGGGCACCGCGCCGACTACCGCGTGTTTTCCGGCGGACATGACGCGCTCTGCTGGCGCGGCGGCCTGGTGGACGGCGTACGCCAGCTGCTTTCCGGGATGGAATAACCCACACATTTTGACAGACAGGTAATGAAAATGACTCAGGAACAACAAAACCCGTTCGATGACGAAAGCCTCCGTTTCTCCGTTTTGGTCAACGCGCAGCAGCAGTATTCGCTGTGGCCGCAGTTTGCCGACGCGCCGCAGGGGTGGCGCGTGCTGATGGGGCCGGCGTCGCGCGGCGAATGCATCGACTACATCGAAACGCACTGGCAGGACATGCGGCCGGCGGCCTTGAAAGCGGCGGATGCGGCGCGTTAAGCGCCAGACAGCCACATCGATACATTCCGTTTGAGGAAAAGGACAGACACCATGTCAGAAACGCTTTCTTTGCCGGATACTCGGGTCGAGTATCGGGATTATCCGCTGGTTGCGGCGCAACCGGGGATCTGGATCGCCGACCAAATCGCGCTGCGGCGCAACGGCTTCGCGGTGGCGCACTACACCGAACTGCACGGCGCTATCGACCGCTCGGCGCTGGAGCGCGCGATCCGTCAGGGGCTGGCCGAAGCGGATACGGTTCAGGCGCAGTTCTTTGAGGCGCAGGACGGCCAGCCGGTGCAGCGTTTGCCGCTGAACGCCGATCCTGCGCGCGTGCAGGCGCCGGAGTGGTTCGATTTCAGCGCGCGGCCGGACGCCGAACAGGCGGCGCTGGCGCTGATGAACGACGATCTGGCGCAGGATCTGCCGGCGGACGGCGAGCGGCCGCTCTATCGCCATGCGGTGATCCGCGTCAGCGCCGATCGCTGGTTCTGGTATCAGCGCTTTCATCATTTGACCCTGGACGGCTTCAGCTTCGAAGCCATCACCCGTCGGATCGCCGATATTTATCGCGCGCTGCGCCACGGGCTGGCGCCGGCGGCCTCGCCGTTTACCCCGTTCGGCAAGGTGGTGGAAGAGTTTCAGCAATGGCAAACCTCGCCCGCACGTGAGCGGGCGGCCGAATTCTGGCGCCAGCATCTGCGCGATTTGCCGTCGCCGCTGTCATTATCGACGGAGAGTCGGGAGGTTGAGGCGGGCGCCCGGCCGCTCAAACAGGCGCTGGTGCTGCCTGAATCGCTGTTTGACGAAGCGCTGCGTGATGGCGCGCTGCAGTCGCTGCAGCCGGCCGATATCGTCACGGCGGCGCTGGCGCTGTACCTGGCGCGCATGAGCGGCGAAACCCGCTTCTCAATCGGTTTTCCTTTCATGCGCCGGATGGGGTCGCAGGCGCTGGCGGCGGTCGGCCCGGTGGTCAACGTGCTGCCGCTGCTGCTGAACGTGACGCCGGAGATGTCGCTGGCGGATGTCTGCCTTGCCACCGTGGCGCAGATCAAGCAGGCGCGTCGCCATCAACGCTATGAGGCGGAGCAGATCAAACGCGATCTCGGCCTGGTCGGCGGCCATCAGGAACTGTACGGGCCGGTGGTCAACGTCAAGGTCTACCACAGCGCCTTGTCGTTCGACGGTCAGGCGGCCACCACCCATACGCTGGCGATGGGGCCGGTCGACGACCTGGAGTTCGAGATCGGTTTTCGAAGCGGCGTATTGACGCTGTCTTTGGTCGCCAACCCGGCCAAATACTCGCCGCGCACCTTGCAGCACCACGCGGAGCGCATCGGCCATTGGCTGCAGCAGTTGGCGCGGCAGCCGCACCAGCCGAACGGTCAACTGGCGTTGATCGGCGAGGGGGAACTCAGACAACTCGCGGCCTGGGGGCGCGGCGCTGAGCTGACGCCGCCGGCGGGCATGATTTCGATCATGGATGCGTTCCAGCGCCAGGTTGAGCGTCAGCCCGAGGCGTTGGCGGTGTCCTGCGGCGACGTGCGCCTCAGCTACCGGCAGCTCTCCGAACGGGTGATGCAGCTGGGGCGAGTGCTGATCGAAAGCGGCATCGGCGCCGAAGACGTGGTCGCCATCGGCATTCCGCGCTCGGTGGACACGCTGGTCGCGCTGTTCGGCGTGCTGGCCAGCGGCGCGGCCTATATGCCGCTCGATCTGGACTATCCGCGTGAACGTTTGGCGCTGATGTGCGACGACGCGCGGCCGGTGATGTTGCTGACCCACAGTGACACGCGGGCCAACATGCCGGATCTGCCGCAGGTATTGTGCCTGGACGACGCCCCGTGCCTGGCGCGCTGCGCGGCCGCCGCGGCCACGCCGATAACGGACGACGAACGGCGTGTGCCGCTGAACGAGGCGCATCTCGCCTACATGATTTACACCTCCGGTTCGACCGGCAAACCCAAGGGCGTGATGTCCACGCACCGCGGGCTGCTGAACCTGTTCCTGTCGCACCAGGCTTCTCTGTTCGGCCCGGCGATCGAAAAATTCGAGGCCCGCCACGCGCGCCGCTTGCGCGCCGGCCATACCGCCTCGTTCTCTTTCGACTCCTCCTGGGAACCGCTGTTCTGCATGATGATGGGCAGCGAACTGGTTATCTTCGATGAGGAGCTGCGCCGCGACCCCTGGGCGCTGCTGGAACAGACCCAGCAGACGCCGATCGATCTGCTGGACATCACGCCGTCGTTCTTCTCGCAACTGGTGGACTGCGGTCTGCTGAAAGGGCAGTTCCCGCTGCCTTCGTTCGTGATGATCGGCGGCGAGGCGGCGACGCCGACGCTGTGGAACCTGATGCAGCAGCATCCGGAGGTGGAGATCCACAACTATTACGGCCCGTCCGAATACACCGTCGATACCCTCGGCGCGCCGGTGACGGCCGCAGACCAGCCGGTGATCGGCCGTCCCCTCGCCAATACCTCAGTCTGGTTGCTCGACAGCCGCCTGCAGCCGGTGCCGATCGGCGCGGCGGGTGAGCTGTACATTTCCGGCAAGGGCATCGCGCGCGGTTACCTGCGCCGCCCGGATCTGACGGCGGCGCGCTTTGTCGCCAACCCGTTCGCCGAAGGCGAGGTGATGTACCGCAGCGGCGACCTGATGCGCTGGAGCGCGGAGGGCCAGCTGGTATTCATTGGCCGGACCGATCACCAAATCAAGGTGCGCGGCTTCCGCGTCGAGCTGGGTGAGGTGGAAAGCGCCTTGGCCGCCTTGCCGGACGTGGGGCGGGCGGTGGTGATCGCCGAACCGATCGGCGCCACCTATCGCCTGATCGGCTATTGCTCGGTGCAGGATGACGCGCGTCGCGCCTCGCCGGCGCTGCAAAACGAGCTGCTGGGGCAGCTTGCGCAGCGTCTGCCGGATTATATGGTGCCGGCGATCCTGGTGGTAATGCCGGAGCTGCCGCTGAACGTCAACGGCAAGATTGACCGCCAGGCGCTGCCCAAACCGCAGGAAACGCTGGCGCAAAGCATTCGCGAACCGGCCACCGAGCAGGAAAGGCTGATTTGCCGCGCGATGGCCCAACTGTTGGGAATGGAGCGCGTCGGCGCAGACGACGATTTCTTCGCGCTCGGCGGCGACAGCATCTCGGCGATGGGGCTGGGCACCGCCCTGCGGCGCAAAGGCTATCTGCTGCGGCCGCGCGAGATCTTCGCGCTGCACACCCCCGCGCGCATGGCGCAGGCGATGCAGCCGCTGGCCGTTGGCTCTCAGACCGCACGCAGCGTGCGGCAAGGCCCGATCGACGGGCTGCCGATCTTGCACTGGTTCGCCGAGACGGGCGATATGCATCGCCGCTTCGCGCACGGCGTTTTCCTGCGCGTGCCCGCCGAGCTGCAACCGGAACAGCTGCGTTATGCGTTGGCACAGCTGCGCGCGGCGCACCCGGCGCTGAGCGCCAGGATCCGCGACGGCCAGTTGGTGGTCGAGGAAGCCACTACCGCTGAGTTCATGCAGGTTCAGGCCGTATCCGGCGAACTGGAGCTAGCGGCGGAACAGGCGTTTGATGCCGCACTCGAGCAGCTCGATCCGGCGGCCGGCGCCATGATGCAGGCGATCCTGTTGCAGCGTGACGGGCAGAGCCTGGGGCTGGTGCTGGCGATCCACCACCTGGTGGTTGACGGCGTTTCCTGGCGCATTCTGCTCGACGAGCTGCGGCAAGTGGCCGACAGCGCCATGCAGGGGCAGCCGATCACGCTGCCGCCGGAGGAAACCTCGCTCTATGAATGGTCCGCGCGTTTACGGGCCGACGTCGAACGCCGCGAAGCCGAGCTGCCGTTCTGGCGGCAGATGCTGGCGGACGGCGTGCCGCGTTTGGGGCGGCGCGCGCTGGAACCGCAGACCGATCGCATCGCCTCGGTGAGCGAACGGCGCACGCTGCTCGACAGCCGGCTGACCGCCGCGCTGCTCGGCACATTGCCGCAGAACTATCGCGCCCAGGTTGAAGAGATCATGCTGTGCGCGCTGGCTCAGGCCTGCCGCCGCCGTTTCCAGGCTGCTTCGCTGCGTTTCTCTCTGGAGTCGCACGGCCGCGCCGAACTGGATGACGGCCTCGATCTGGCCCGCACCGTCGGCTGGCTGACGGCGGAGTACCCGCTGCGCATCGAACTGCATGACGCCGAGCATAATGAGGCAGTGCGCGCGGTGAAACGGGCGACGCGCGCGGTGGCCGATCGCGGCGTCGGCTATGGCCAGCTGCGTTATCTGCATCCGCAGCGTGACGATCTGGCGGCGCTGGCGCAGCGCAACGCCCCGGAGATTTTATTCAACTACCTTGGGCGTTTCAGCCAGGATGAGGCGCACTGGACGCCGCAGCGCAGCCAGACCCGCTTCCGCGACGCCTTCGCCGTGGCGCAGGATGCGCAGCAGGCGCCGTCTTACGGGCTGGAAGTGAATATCTTTGTCGAGGAGCGGCGCGACGGCGCCTGCCTGGCGATTAACTGGAGCTGGCTGGAGGCAATGTTCAGCGAGAGCGACATTGCGCAGCTGCACAGCGGCATCGAGCACGCCGTGCGTTCACTGTGCGAGTTTGCCGAACGGCATCCCGAACGCGCGGCGGCGACGTTGGTGGCGGCCGAAATCGCCCAGCCGGGCGTCGATGATGAAGCGGTGCGCGCCTGGGAGCGGGAGTGCGGGCCGTTAGCCGCGGCGCTGCCGCTGTTGCCGCTGCAACACGGCCTGCTGTTCCATGCGCAGACGGCGCAGCAGGGCGGCAGCTACAACTCGCTGACGCGCCTGAGCCTCTGCGGCGAACTGGACGCGCATCAACTTCGGCAGGCGCTGAATGCGGTGATCCGCCGCCATCCGCAGCTGGCCGCCCGATTCAACCGCGAGGGCGAGCCGTTGCAGCTGATCCCGCAGGAAAGCCATTGGCCGCTGGAAAGCCACGCGCTGCCGCCGCTGGCCGAAGAACAGGAGGTGCAGGCACTGCACCGGCTGGAGCAGCAGGAACTGCAGCGCGATCTGTTCAACCAGCCGGGCGCGATGCTGCATGCATTGTTGGTCAAACACGGGGATAGCGAACGCTACACGCTGTTCCTTAACGCGCATCACCTGATCGTCGACGGCTGGTCGACGCCGGTGGTGCTCAACGATCTGATGCTGGCCCTGCGTGAAGGCGAGCAGGCGTTGCCGCCGCTGCGTTCGAACTATGCCGATATCGTGCGCCGCCTGACCGCGCGGGATGCCGAAGCTTCGCGCCGCCTCTGGCGCCAGACGCTGCAGGACGTGCGGCCGACGTTGCTGTTCGGTGAGGCGCAGGACGATCGCGTGCACGAGCTGGAAATGACGCTGCCGCCGGCCGAGGAAAGGCGCTTGCTGACCCTGTGTCGCGAACGCGGTTTGACGCTCAATACCGTGATGCAGGGCATTTGGGCATTGCAGTTGGCCAGCTGTTGCGGCCAGCAGGACGTGGTGTTCGGCTCGCCGGTTTCCGGCCGCTTTGGCCAGATAGAAGGGGTCGAGGAACACGTTGGCCTGTTCAGCAACACGCTGCCGGTGCGGGTGCGTCTGCAGCACGATCGTTCGCTGACGGAACAGCTGACCGAGCTGCAGCACCGGCAGATTGAACTGCTGGAGCACGACGATTTGGGGTTGGGTGAAATTCAGCACCTGGCCGGGGCGGGCACGCTGTTCGATACGCTGTTGGTGGTCGAGAACTACCCGGACAACGACGCTCTGCTGGGCGGCGCAGGGTCGCTGCGCTGCGACGCCATCCGCAACAAAGGCTATACCCACTATCCGCTGACGCTGCTGGTGCTGCCGGGCGAGCGTCTGCGTCTGCTGATGGAGTACCGCGCCTCGGTGCCGCAGCCTGAGCGCTTCGCCGCGCGGCTGATGGCGCTGTTGCAACAGTGGATCGCCCAACCGGATTTGCCGCTGCCGCGCTGGCAGTTGCAAACGCCGCAGGAGCAGACGCTGATCGCGGCGGTCAACCGCACCGGGCAGGCGGTGGCGGACACCACCTTGCATCAGGCGATCGCCGATCAAGCGCGGCGCACGCCGGAACGCATCGCGCTGCAGGATGCCGGGCACAGCCTCAGCTACCGTGACATGCAGCGCCAGGCCGCGCTGCTGGCCGAGCGGCTGACGGCGGCCGGCATTCAGCCGGGGGATATCGTCGCGGTGGCGTTGCCGCGCTCCGTGCGCCTCAGCCTGGCGCTGACGGCGATTGTGCAGACCGGCGCCGCCTGGCTGCCGCTGGACACCGGCTACCCGGACGAGCGGCTGGCCTACATGGTGGAGGACGCCAAGCCGCGGCTGATTATCACCGAGAGCGCGTTGGATGCCCGCTTTGCCGCGCTGGCGCCGACGCTGCTGTTCGATGCGCTGGACGACAGCGGGCGCGAACCGCCTGCGCGCCTGCCGGCGGGGAACGGCGATTATCCCGCCTACGTGCTGTATACCTCCGGCTCTACCGGGCGGCCGAAAGGCGTGGTGGTGAACCACCGGGCGATCGTCAACCGCCTGTTCTGGATGCAGCACGAGTATGCGCTCGATGCGCAGGACGTGGTATTGCAGAAAACCCCGTGCAGCTTCGACGTTTCCGTCTGGGAATTCTTCTGGCCGCTGATGGTCGGCGCGCGCCTGGTGATGGCGCCGCCGGAGGCGCATCGCGATCCGCAGGCGCTGACGACGTTGATCGACGACTATGGCGTGACCACGCTGCATTTCGTTCCGTCCATGTTGGCTATCTGGGTGGAGGCGCTGAACGAGCGGGCGCCACAGCGCGCCGCCGCCAGCCTGAAACGCGTGTTCTGCAGCGGTGAGGCGCTGTCGTGTGAACTGGCTTCCCGCTATCAGGCGTTGGTTACCGCGCCGCTGCACAACCTGTATGGCCCGACGGAGGCGGCGGTCGATGTCACCTACCAACCGGCGTCCGGCGCGGCATTGGCGGCGGTGAGCGGCGCCGGCGTGCCGATCGGCAAACCGGTCTGGAACACCCAGTTGAGCATTCTCGACGCGATGCTGCGGCCGGTGCCCGTCGGCTGCGCCGGCGATCTTTACCTGCGCGGCATTCAGCTGGCCGATGGCTATCTGCATCGGCCGGGGCTGACGGCACAGCGGTTTGTCGCCGATCCCGCCGGCAACGGCGCGCGCATGTATCGCACCGGCGATATCGCCCGCTGGCTGGAAGACGGCAGCGTCGAGTATTTAGGGCGCAGCGACGATCAGCTGAAGATCCGCGGCCAGCGCATCGAGCTGGGGGAAATCGAGCAGGCGCTGCTGGCGCAGCCGGGGGTAGCGCAAGCGGCGGTGCACGCCATCGAGCTGGGCGAGGGCGCGACGGGGCTTGGCGGTGCCGATATGCGCCAGCTGGTCGCCTGGCTGATCGCCCAACCGGGCGTGACGCTGGATACCGCCGTGCTGCATCAGGCGCTGGAGCAGCGTTTGCCGGCGCACATGATGCCGGTCAGCTATGTCATGACCGACAGCTTCCCGCTCAGCGCCAGCGGCAAGCTGGATCGCAAGGCGTTGCCGCGGCCGCAGCTGAGCCACCAAAGTGGCCGCATGCCACAGAGCGACAGCGAACGCCTGCTGGCGGCGCTGTTCGGGGAACTGTTGGGGCGCGAGACGGTGTATGCCGACGACGACTTCTTCGCGCTGGGCGGCCATTCGCTGCTGGCGATGCGTCTGGCGGCGGAGCTGCGTCGCCGCGTGCCTCGGCCATTGAGCGTCGGGCAGATCATGTTCGCCCGCAGCCTGGAGAAGATGGCGCACCTGCTCGATGACGCGCAGGCGGCCAACTCGGCCGAGAGCCGCGGCGTCGGCGAATGCCTGCAGCTGCGGGCCGGCCAAGGCCCGGCGCTGTTCTGCCTGCATCCGGCTTCCGGTTTCGCCTGGCAGTACTCGGGGCTGAGCCGTTATCTGCCGGGCAGTTACCCCATCATCGGCCTGCAGTCGCCAAGACCGGACGGCGCCATCGCCACCTGCGAGGATATCGAGCAGATGGTCGATCGTCATCTCGCCAATCTGCGCCGCCTGCAGCCGCAGGGGCCTTACTACCTGCTGGGCTATTCGCTCGGCGGCACGCTGGCGCACTCGATGGCCGCGCGCCTGCAGCAGCAGGGCGAAGAGGTGGCGTTCCTCGGCATGCTGGATACCTATCCGCCGGAAGGCCAGGATTGGACCGGCCCCAGCGAGGAGGACGCGCAGAAAGAGGTGGCGCAGGAGCAGGCCGAGTTTATGGCGGAAGATCATGGCGATCCGGCGCTGATGGCGGAGAAGGCGGCAATGTTCGACAGCATCGTCGCCAACTACCGCGACGCGGTGCGCATTCTGTCTCAGGCGCGCAGCCGGCGTTTCCACGGCACGGCGACGCTGTTTGTCGCCGACCAGACGCTGCCGCCGGAGATGGACATCGACGCCGTGTGGGCGCCGTATCTGGATGGACTGATCTGCCATCACCAGCGCTGCGAACACGCGGACATTCTGTCGCCGGCTTCGCTGGAGACGCTCGGGCCGTTGTTGCATTCGTTGCTGACGCGGCAATACGGGCTGGTATAACGCAACCGGGCCGGGGGGCGTGCGTCCCGGCCCGTACTAAAACATGATATGCAGGACACTATGGCCAGACCTTCTTTTTTTCTTGATTTCAGTTTGCTGAGAAGCAATGCGCATTTCCGCGCGATTTTCTGCGCCCGCATGCTGTCGGTGTTTTCCCTCGGCATGTTGGCGGTGGGGGTGCCGATTCAGATCCAGGCGATGACCGGCTCCACGTTGCAGGTGGGCGTGGCGGTGGCGCTGGACGGGGTGGGCATGTTTATCGGCCTGATGCTGGGCGGCGTGCTCGCCGATCGCTACGATCGCCGTAAGCTGATCCTGTTTGCGCGCGGCACCTGCGGGCTGGGCTTTGTCGCCCTGAGTCTGAACGCCTTCGCCCCGGCGCCTTCGCTGTTGGCGCTCTACCTGCTGGCGGCCTGGGACGGCTTCTTCGGGGCGCTGGGCATGACGGCGCTGATGGCGGTGATCCCGCTGCTGGTCGGGCGCGAAAACCTGGCGGCGGCGGGGGCCTTGAGCATGGTAACGGTGCGCATCGGCGCGATCCTGGCGCCGGCGCTGGGCGGGATCATCATCGTGTTCGGCGGCGTGGGGCTGGCGTTCGCCGTGGCCGCCGCCGGGACGCTGGGCACCCTTGTCCCACTGGTGCGCCTGCCGACGCTGTTGCCGCAGCAGCAGGAGCCGGAACACCCGCTGCGCGCGCTCGCCAGCGGCTTCCAGTTTGTCTGGCGCAATAAGGTGGTGGGGTCGGTGGTGCTGCTGGGAATGCTGATGAGCATCGTCGGCGCCGTCCGGGTGCTGTTCCCGGCGCTGGCGCAGGACGCTTACCACGTCGGCGCGTCCTCAATTGGCCTGATGTATTCCGCGGTGCCGCTCGGTGCGATGCTGGGCGCGCTGACCAGCGGCTGGGTGGGGCGTTTCTCTCGGCCCGGCGTGCTGATCCTGGTCGCCGCCATCGTCGCGTTTACCGCTATCGCTTCGCTGGGGCTGTTCAGCCACCTGGCGCCGGCGCTGCTGGCGCTGGTGTGCTACGGCTACGCCAACGCCATCGCTTCACTCCTGCAGTTCATGCTGATCCAGAGCAATACGCCGGATCATCTGCTGGGGCGGGTGAACAGCCTCGGCACCGCGCAGGACGTAACCGGCGATTCGATCGGCGCGCTGGGGCTCGGCGTACTGGGCAGGGTGTTTACCCCGTTGATGAGCGTGCTGTCGTTTGGCGCATTCGCCGCTGTGCTCGGCGTGCTGGTGGCCTTCAGCGTGCGCACGCTGCGCCAGTGCCGGCCGGCGGACGCGCTGGTCGAGCACGATGAGCCCGCGCCGGCAACCTCGGCGGCAGCGGACAACTAACCCCTCACGGCACCGGCTGTTCCGGCCGGTGCTGTTCCCCCCAGTGGCACATCATGTCGATCACCGGGATCAGCGAACGCCCGCGTTCGGACAGGCTGTACTCCACCTTGGGCGGGATCTGCGGATATTCCTTTCTCACCACCAACCGATCTTTTTCCAGCTCTTTCAGCGTCGAACTCAGCGTTTTGTAGGAAATGGTGCCGATGCAGCGCTGCAGCTCGTTGAACCGCAATACCGGCTTATACAACGCCAGCCAGTAGAGAATAATCATTTTATATTTGCCGTTGATCACCGACAGCGTATAGCCATAGCCGGTGTCTTCGAGGCTGATGCCCGTTGGGCTGCAGTGGGATTCGGCGGTCATTGAGTGCTTTCTCCAGGGTAAGTATGTGTCGTGAGTGTGCGTATTTTACATTGTTCCAGCATAACCTATGATGCGCCGGTAGACACTTGACTGGAGAAATCGATATGAAAACCCTGGTGGTGGTGACCCATCCCGATATGGCGAACTCGGTGGTCAATAAACGCTGGCTGGAGGAGCTGAGGCGCTATCCGGAGCGGTATACCGTGCACGAACTGCATCAGGCCTACCCGGACTGGCAGATCGACGTCGCCCAAGAGCAGCGGCTGATCGAAGCCCATGACAACATCGTGCTGCAGTTCCCGATTTTCTGGTTCAGCAGCCCGCCGCTGCTGAAAAAATGGCTGGACGACGTGCTGACCTACGGCTGGGCCTACGGTTCGCGCAGCGGCTACAAGATGCAAAACAAGAAGCTGGCGTTGGCGGTCACGGCGGGGGTGCGTGCAGAGGATTATGCGCGCGACGGGCGCTATCGCTACTCGCTGGAGGAAATCTTCCGGCCGTTTGAAGTCACCGCCGGTTACGTGCGGGCCGACTATGCCTCGTTCTTCGCCTTTTACGGCAGGGAGGCCGCTCCGGACGGCACGGTGGAACCGCTGCAATCCCACGAATTGGATCGCAGCGCGCAGGGCTACCAGGCATTTCTCGCCGCCCTGAATTAACGGCACGCCCCGGATGCGCCAGGGCATGCGCATCCGGCTACTTGCCGGCGGTGATTGTCAGCATCTATCGTGCGTGCTGTGTGAACGAGCATGCCGGATGAAAACAGAGTGGGGGGAATTACATGAACAGGAAGCGGTCGGCCAGCGGAACCCCACGTTCGAGACGCGGTGGCAGCGCGTCGTCGCGATCGTCAGGCTGAGCAGCCTGCGGCGCGGCGTCTTCGGCTTTTTCGATCATCAGCTCGCCGAGCAGGGCCAGAAAACGAGTGATCTTTTGCATATTCCCTCCGGGGCAATGATTAACCTGAAGATGATAGTAATCGCCGCCTAACCGAATGGGAAAAACTTAAAACTCATATCCTAAGAACCGGATCGCATATCGCCTGACCGGGCGACGGTGGCCCATCGCCCGGTGAACGGCTTAGAAGGTGACGTTAACCTTGGCCCACAGGGTGCGGCCCGGTTCATTCACCGCGCTGTTGGCCGAGTACCCGAAGGCGCTGTTGCCCGCCAGGTTGAGGTGCTCGCTGTAGGTCTTGTTCAGGATGTTATCCAGACCGGCGCTCAGCTTGACGTTTTTATTCACCTTGTAGGCGGCGTTGGCGGAGAGCACGCCGAAGCCGGCGCTTTCGGCAAAGTCTTTGCCCACCACGTTGCCTTCGTTGATCGCCACGCGGTGTTGGTTGCTGACCAGACGCCACAGGCCGGTGCCGCTCCAGTCGCCGTACTCATAGGTGAGCCCCAGGCGCGCCTCCAGCGGCGGGATCTGCGGCAGCGGCCGGCCGTCGCTGCTATTTTTGCCCCAGGAGTAGGCCAGGCTGGCGTCGGTTTTCCAGTGCTCGCTCAGCTGATAACCCATGCCCATTTCGCCGCCCATGATGTTGGCGTTGACGTTATCGGCCTGGCTGAGGCGCGCGTTGTGCGGATCGTATTTGAACAGGATGAAATCATCGACGCGGCCTACATAAGCGGAGACCCAGCCGTTGAAGCGTTTGCCGTTGTACTGCGCGCCGATGTCGAGCTGCGTGGTTTTCTCGCTCTTGACGCTGGAGAACGGATCCTTGCTGCCGTTCGGGCCAAGCTTCGGCGAGAACAGCTCCCAGTAGTCCGGGAAGCGCTCGGTATAACCGACGCCGGCATACAGCATCAGCGGCAGGTCGGCCAGCGTATGCTCCAGGCGCATAAAGCCGCTCGGCAGGGTGTCCGAACGTTCCCCAGCGCTGCCGCTGCGGAAATTCTCCACCAGGGTGCGGTCGAGGCGCGCGCCGCCGATCAGTTTATCCTGTTCGCTGGTGGACCAGGTCAGTTCACTGAAGGCGCCGTAGCTGTTGAACTGGGCGTCTTTTTCCCAGCTGCCGCGGTTCATGCTGCGGTGGGTGTTGGTTTGGGTGTCCAGGCCGCTTTCAAGCTTCACGTCCTGCCACTGCCAGGTGCCCATCACGCGGCCGCCGACGGTGCGGCGATCGAGCTGCATCGTCATGCCGGAGGACATCATGTGCCCGCCGTGGCCGCCCATCCCCATGCTCATGCCGCCATGCCCCCCGTGCCCAGCCATGCCACCGCTGCCCGGCGATCGCAGGGTGACGTTATCCATTACGTGGTTGGCGTAGTTGTAGTAGACCTGCGCTTCCAGCTTATCCAGCACGTCGCCGATGTTGGATTTCTCCACCCGCATGCCCAGGCTTTCGCGTTTGAACTGCGAACCGTCCATGCTGCGGCCGGCATAGCGCGCTTCGCCGTTGCCGCGGCCCATAGTTACTTCCAGCAGCGTGTCGGCGTCCGGCGTCCAGCCGAGCGCCAGATCGCCGTTCCACTTGTCCCAACGCGATGGCACGCGCGTATTCGTGCCGTCCTGATAGTCGTTGGAACGGGATTTGTTGGCCATCACCCGCAGGTAGCCTTGTTCGGCGCCGAGGCTGGCGTCGATGTTCTCGTCCCAGCGGCCGTTGGAGCCGGTCAGCACGCTGGCGTTGCCCTTGATACCCGGCTTGTCGAAGCGCGGGCGCTCACGCTCGAAACGCACCGTGCCCGCCGACGATCCCGGCCCCCACAGCACCGTCTGCGGCCCCTTGGTAATGGTCAACAGATCGAAGCTTTCCGGCGAGATGTAAGAGGTCGGTGCATCCATCCGCGCTGGGCAGGCGCCCAGCATTTCCGAACCGTCGGTGAGGATCTTCAACCGAGAGCCGAACATGCCGCGGAACACCGGGTCGCCGTTGGTGCCGCCGTTGCGGATCTGCGAAAAGCCGGGGATGGTTTTCAGGTAGTCCGAACCGTCGCTGGCCGGCACCGGCTGGCGTGGGGTTTTCGGCGAGGTGACGATGGTCAGCGGGGAGTAGAGCGGCGCGGTGACGGTGATCACGTCGCCATCATTAACCTGGGCGCCGGCAGGGTGTTGATGCGCCTGCGCCGCGTGGCCGGCCAGCAGAAACAGCGGCATGGCGGTGGTAATGGCGCGGTTGACGGCGTTCTTTTTATAAGTCGGTTTAAACATCATCTTTCCTTAAGCTAACTTTTTCCGTGCTTGGCCGAGGGATTATTCAGGCGTGGGGCGGCCTGGCGAAAATCACCATCGGAAAATACGGGGGTTAATTCCATCAACCTGGAAATAACCGGATTAATAATGTCGTCTCGATGATTAACCGTTGGGCGAATTAATTCCGCCGGGTTGAAACGATCAACGGCAATACAGAGAACGGCAATGGGCTTATTGTTAAATCAGAGGAAAGAGATGGGGGGCGCGCGCGGCTGTAATTCGGTGTGAACAACGTGGGCAAACAGAGGGACGAGATAGTGGATCGGCGGCGGGCGCGAAGCCAGCGACTGGGACCAGAACAGCGGGCCGTGGCTCACGTCCAGCAGCGGCGCGTGCAGCAACAGCACGCAATAGCCGCAGGCGCTGTCGTCCATCATCATCGCCATGTTGTGGTGGCCGCCGCCGTGCTGCATCAGCGGCTGTGAGGCTTTCTCAGGCTCAGGCGGCGGCGAGTGCATCCCGTGATGCATCGGCATATCCATGCCGCAATCCGCCATGACGGTCGCTCCAGCACTTCCGGCGCGCACATGCTCCAGGGATCGCGAGACCACCGGCGCAATGAACAACATCAGAATGGCAAACACCCCTAACCAGGCGGCGGCCCGATTTCGCGATGCAGAGCGCTGAATTAACGACACAATCAACCTAAAAAAAGGGTTAACACAGGGTAGGGAATTGTACTGGTTTATGTCGAAATGTTAAAACCTTTTATTTCTGGCCAACGATCTGTTGATGAAAATGAGATCAAAACAGTGATTCAAATTTAAGCGAAATTATATGCAAAGCGGCCAAGGGATACGCAGCCAGTTATAAATTCCAAAGATATGTCGAAAATGGAACCCGCAAAAATATACTCAATAACAAGGGCGTGTTAGGCTTTTATTTTTCGCTTGATAAGGGGAAGCAACGATGGATTTGACCACTCAGGACGCACTGGACTGGCTTAATGACGGTATTGAAACGCTCAAAACCGGTGAGATCAACCGTTACAGTGCAGAGGGCTACGCGCGGGGGTATGAGCTCGGTTTTCTGTACGGAACCTTGCGCACCTTACTGGCCACGCAAAAAATTACCCGTGAAGAGTACGATAAATTACACAGTACACTGAGCCATACCCGCCACGCTTGCATGCGAGAATGACAAGCTGGCTTTGCGGCGTTGCCTGCCGACAACGCCTTGAGCTTATTTCGATTTAACGCGCCAAACGGTGTTGCCGACGTCATCCGCAATCAGCAGGGCGCCGGTCTTGTCGACCGCCAATCCTACCGGTGCGCCATAGAGTTCCTTCTCGTCGTCGGAGACAAAGCCGGTGACCACCGCTTTGAGTTTGCCGACCGGCTTACCTTGCTCAAACGCCACGTAGCTGACCCGGTAGCCGTTCAGCGGCGAGCGATCCCAGCTGCCGTGTTCGCTGACGAAGGCGCCGCCGCGATACTCGGCCGGCAGAGCGTCCGCCGTGTAGAACAGCAGCCCCAGCGGCGCGACGTGGGAGCTGAGGGCGTAGTCCGGCTTGATGGCTTTCGCCACCAGATCCGGCCGCGCCGGCTGCACCCGCCGATCGACGTGCTGGCCGAAATAGCTGTAAGGCCAGCCGTAGAAGCCGCCGTCCTGCACCGAGGTCAGGTAGTCCGGCACCAGATCGGCGCCGATCTCGTCACGCTCGTTGACGATGGCCCATAGCTTGCCGCTGTGCGGTTCCCACTGCAGCCCGGTCGGATTGCGCAGGCCGCTGGCGAAGATGCGGCTGGCACCGGAGGCGGTGTCCACTTCCAGCACGGCGGCGCGGCGGTACTCTACGGCCAGGCCGTTTTCGGTGATGTTGCTGTTTGAACCGACGCCGACATACAGCTTTTTACCGTCCGGGCTGGCCAGCAGGGCCTTGGTCCAATGATGGTTGATGGTGTCCGGCAGATCGGCCAGCTCTTTACCCGCATCGCTGATGCGCGTTTCGCCCGGCTGATAGGCGTACTGCATGATGTTGCCGGTGTTGGCCACATACAGGGTGTTGCCAATCAGCTGGACGCCGAACGGCGAATCGAGCCCTTCGAGGAAGACATGCTTTTCCCAGCTGCCATCGGCGGTTGGGCGCAGCAGGGTAATCCGGTTGCCCCCTTTGCCGCCTTTACCGGACTGGCCCTTCACCAAACCGGCGATCATCTGCTTGGGCGTGCTCACCGCTTCGGCTCCCGGCCCGTTGGCTTCCACCACCAAAACATCGCCGTTGGGCAGGGTAAGCAGCTGGCGCGGGTGCAGCAAACCGTCCGCCACCTTATCGATTTTCAAGCCTTCGGCCACTTTCGGCATCTGATTTTGCTGCCAGCCGACGCCCTTTGGCACCTGCATCGGCGGCATCAGGAAGTCTTGCGCCGCCGGCAACGTCGGATCCGGCCCCATTTGTTGTTCCGGTGAAATGACGGCGCTGTTATCGCAGCCGGCCAGCGCCAGCACGGCCGAAAGCGCAATCGCGATCGATGATAGCTTCATGAAAACCTCCTTATTATTTTGCGCGGGCGCCCACGGCCAGCAGAATGTTGGCGAGGCTCAGCAGCGCGACCACGATCGCAGACAGCACAAGACCTTGCGGCACCACGGCATACGCATCCCGGCTATGCACGAAAGCGTTGATGATGGCGAGAACGATTGCCAGCAAGTTCAGCCAGAAATCGAGCTTGACCGATGGCCCCTGCAGCCGGCCGCTGCCGAACCACACCTGCACCAGGTTAATCAGACGGGGAATAATGGCAAAAATCAGGCCGATGGCGATCAGCCAGCTGGCACCGTTGACCCACTGAATATTCGCCGTGCAGGCATAGATAATGTCGAAAATCAGCGCAGCGGTGAAAAATCCGTAGGGTATCGGATTGAGCCATTCATAGACGGCCACCGCGACCGCTGAAGGCCTTGCTGTCGTTTGCGTGGTCATGCAGGTATCTCCATGAAAAATGATAGGTAAAAAAGGGCGTTGGCCCCTTAAAGCTTTGTTCAGATTCACCGATTTGAACAATTTTGATTCTCATTTTTAGCATGCGATGTTAAAACCGAAACCCTCACTGCGGCATTATCAATGGCTTAGCAACATCGGGAGGATGGGCATGAGTATAGAGCGCGTTCAGCGATTTCTGGCCGAGCACGCGCCGGAAACGGCGGTGACGGTGCTGGCAAAGAATACCGCTACGGTGGCGCTGGCGGCGGAAGCCTTTGGCGTGGAGAGCGGGCAGATCGCCAAGACGCTGTCGTTTCGCGTGAACGACGGCGTAGTGCTGTTGGTGATGGCGGGAACCGCCAGAATCGATAACAAGAAGTACAAACAATTCTTCGGCGTAAAGGCGCGCATGCTGCCGGCGGAGGAGGTGGAGGCGCTGACCGGCTATCCACCGGGCGGCGTTTGCCCCTTTGCCGCACCGGCAACGGTAAGAATTTACTGCGATCGCAGCCTGTGCTGCTACGGTGAAGTGCTTCCGGCAGGCGGCAGCGATAACTCAGGCGTGAGAATTGCGCCACAACGCCTGGCCAGCATCACCGGAGCAGAGTGGATTGACGTGACGGGGTAACGTTAAGTGACCATGTCACAATTGCGTTATGTTAAATAGCGTGCATCAACTCGTGATTAATATGCTGTTTTAGCTGGAAAAATTACTAGCTCATCGGGTTATGACACACCGCTTCGATATTGTGGCCATCCGGGCCGATCACAAATGCCGCATAGTAGTGGGCATGATAATTGGGCCGTAAACCGGGTGCGCCATTGTCTTTGCCACCGGCATTTAGCGCGGCGTGGTAGAACGCATCGACCTGTTCACGGCTGCTTGCGGCAAATGCCAGGTGCAGATGCGCCGGTTTTTCATCGGTTTGAAACAGGCACAATGACACGTTAGCCCGATCGTGACAAAGTTCGACGCCATAGCCGGGTTCGCCTTCGGCAACGATCTTTACGCCCAGCGGCGCGAGTGCATTGAGGAAAAACGCTTTACTAAGGGCAAAGTCGCTGACGCCAAATTTCACATGGTCAAACATGGGGAGGCTCCTGGAATGTGTCCCCATTCAGTATAGCCAACGCCGTGGTGGGCGCCGAAAACGATGAAAACGGACGCCAATGCGCATTTAGCGTACGAATAGTGCCCGTTGAAATGACGCGTTTTGGAGAAATCTGCGGTACCGTAGCAGCCACGTTTTGCCAGATTTTACGTAGCGCGATCAAAAAAGCAGGGGATTTTTACCCCTTATCGGCGGAGATGCGCCATTGAAATCATGTCCGGTCATCATTATTGGAGCGGAAAATGACAGAGCGCATCATCACGGTCGAGCCTTATGATCCGCGTTATAAAGATGCAGCGCTGAAACTACGCGAGATATTGGCTGGCGTATTAACGGCAATTCATCATATCGGCAGTACAGCAGTGCCAAACCAACGATTGATATCTTGCTGAAGATTGAAAGGCTGGCGGCGTTGGATGGTGTGAATGACAAGATGCATGGCATGAGACCTACGCCGCGTGGCGAGAACGGCATTACCGGCAGGCGTTGCTGCAGCAAGTGAACAGGCGATCAGACAGTTGGCGTTCAGAGATTATCTGCGCAAGCATCATGGTGTTGCTGAGCAACACAAACACCAGACAGCAGAAGACCGCCGGGCTTATGGCCGGTTGAAAAACGAATTAGTTCAGCGGCATGAGCAGCCGGCGCTGGCATGATTGGCCGCAGGAGAAAGCCCATAAATCAGGCCTGGACGGCAGAATCCACATATCATTACCTAGGTGCGCATAATGTATATTATGTTAAATTTAATTACTGGATACGCACCAGGGCCATCCCTGAGCATCTTCTCTCCTCACCTGCAGCTTTATCCCTCCGACATCTGTCTTTCTGCCAGGCTTGTTGTCATTCCATTAGATCGGATTTTAAACCAGGCTCAATCATCAGTCGGCGTGCCTTGATGAAACCGCATCTGCCAACCTGCCTTGGCTGTCAGAAGCCAAATCGACGAACGCTCTGTGCAACGCACGGCGTGGCCCTGCGCGTCACGCTGAAAACTTTTATACGTCAGCAATACGGCGCTATCACTGATTTGCGCCAGCTTAAAACCTTCGGCGAAAATCTGCGGATAATCCGTTTCCATCTCCAGCGCCGCAACGGTCTGGCGTTTGTCATAACGTAGGCCTGAGCGGCCAATCTCTTCAAAGTCTTCATGCAGCAATGCCGCGACACGCTTCGGATCGCAGCGCGTTGTTGGCTGGTGCAGTTCAACCTCAAGCGCCTGGATGTGGCTAAGCCACTCTGCAAAATGGATCAAAATGCCCTCCTTTTTGATCGCGCTACGTGAAATCTGGAGACAAGAAACTCACAGTGTTCAGATTTAAGCTGATGTGATTCCTGCCGTAACGGTTGAAAATCAAACCTGATATTGCTTATTTTAAACCATTACTATAAATTAAACGCAATATCAATTTTTTGGCGAATGGAATCATGCCCGATCGGTCATTACTCTTTTTTTATGGTTTAGCCTTTGCTGCGGTAATTTATTTTATTGTTAAATTCAGGAAGGACATCACAAAAAAAGATGGGTTGATAAATATAGCTTCATATCTAGTTATCGCTATTGCAATAATACTCTTGCTCAATTCAGATCTTTCTGTTACTGGCATCCTGATTGCCATGTTTTCTTTTCTTGCAGCAGGTTTTATTTTTTTATGCGTTGCCATTTTCCTCAAGGATGTATACTCAACGAAAAAGTATACATTAACTGCCATAAAGCGAATAAAAACGGAAAATTCAATTAATTTCAAAGGAATGCCAGAATTCAAAAGCGGCATTTTTTGCTATAAAAAAACATGGTATGCCATCTGTTCACCCTCTTTGAATTTACTGGAAATTGGCGTTAATGCGTTTGATAGCCAACCTGAGTTTGGCAAAAAATTCACCGTTCGAACGTTGTCTAAACGCGCTATTACATTCATTCCGGAAGTAATTCCTGATAAAATCAATGATGACACTGAACTATTCGGCCAACTGGTAATATTTTGTGAAATATCTGAAAGAAATCAGATTATGGTGGAAAATTATATTGAAGCCATAAAAAATAGCTCTGCTACACCCTGGCTTATCTCTGTGCCAGATAAAACGCCATAATTTTAGCATGGCGGACATGGCGGAAATGTTATCCGCCATGCACTCAATCAGCGATCTGAATTTCGTCTTGCTTCACATGCGACCGCCGAACCCGCAATTCCCCGTGCCGCCAGGCGCCGTCTGCCGTGGCGCGATTGTCGATCAGGCGATTCAAGGCCTCTTCGACCAGCCGGTCGATGCGTTGGCTGTAGCTGGTCAGCGCCCAGTTGGCTGAGCCGGCCTCGTCGATATCATCGAAACCTACCACGGCCATCGCGGACGACGGCGCCGTTTGCCTGAGCGCTTCGAGCGCCCCCAGCGCCAACACGTCGTTCTCGCAGAACAGCGCCTCAACCCGCTCGCTTTCCGGCGTTGCCTGCAGGTATTCGCTCATCAGCTGGAAACCGCGTTGGCGATCGTAGTGGCCGGCGGTGAGCACTCGATCCAACTGAAAGCCGGCGGCCATCAGTTTGTCGCGGTAGCCTTCCATGCGCAGCAAATGGCTGCTTTGCGTGTCCGGCCCCTTCATGTAACCAAAGCGCCGGTGGCCTTGCTCTATCAGCAGCGCGGCGATCTCTTCGCCGGCGCGGTAGCCGTCGATATTGACCACATCAATGTGTTCGCTTTCCGTATTGCGGCATACCTGCACCAGCGGTATCTGATGCAGATCTTGCGCGATCGCTGCCCACTCCTTGGTTAACACCGTCGCCAGGAACAAAATGCCGTCGACCTGCAGCTGATCGGCCATCGCCATCACCGCCCGGTAGTTTTCCCCGGCGGTGATGTTCAGCAGCAGCGCCATATAACCGCGGGTTTGCAGCTGTTTGGTCACCATATCGAGCATCATCATTGAATGCGGGTTCTTCATCTCGTCGATGGCCACGCCAATGATGTGCGTGCGTTTTTGCGACAGGCTGCGCGCCAGCAGATTTGGCCGATAGCCCAGCTCGGCCGCCGCCGCCAGCACGCTTTCACGCGCGCTGTCCGAGATCGAGGCGCCGGGCGTAAAGGCGCGCGATACCGTCCATTTAGAGACGCCGGCCTTTTCGGCGACGTCGCTGGCGGTGGCTTTGTGGTGTTTCATCATGGTTGCGTCGATCCCTGCTTCGGTGAAGTCAAACTATACCCCGCTCGCTCAGATCCCCTAAGCGCCCGCCGGCATTTCTGCTGCAATTATGTCCCGTTTTTGCACCCGATTGCAAATCGTTATGCAACCGGGTGCAAAACGTAAACAGTTTGTGATCGTCAGCGCTGTTTTTACCTTTCCCCTGTTGACCGAATTTTATCCATAGTCGACATTCACGGTGGCATTCAGAGACGCATCGCCGTTTTGTCTCCTGCTTTGCACCCGGTTGCAAATACACTGTTTTTACACAACGCCTCTCTTCTCAACAGGATACCGTAATGAAAAAAACCAGACTGTTGTTGATGTTAGCCTGCTCGCTGTTTGTCGTGACCGCCCAGGCCAAGACCTACCAGGTCGGCGTAGCGCTGGCCAACTTCGATCTCAACTTCGTCTCTATCCTGCGCAGCCAAATGGCGCGGGAACTGGCTGCGCAGCAGCTGCAAGGCCAGTTAGTCGATGCCAAAGGCGATGTCGCCCTGCAGGTGCAACAGGTGGACGATCTGATTAATCAGGGCGTGAACGCCATTATCCTCAACCCGGTTGATACGCAAGGCGTCCAGCCGATGATAGCGGCCGCCAAACGCGCCGCGATCCCCCTGATCTTCGTCAACCGCAAACCCGAAGTGCCGCTGAGCGGCGCGACGGCCTACGTCGGCTCCGATTCGGCGCTCAGCGGCCGCCTGCAGATGGAGGCCCTGGCGAAAAAAATGAATTACCGCGGCAACGTGGCGATCCTGATGGGCGCCCTCTCCAACGAAGAGACCCGCGAACGCACCCGCGCGGTTGAAGCGGTGATCGCCAAACACAAAGACCTGAAAGTGGTAGAAAAACAGACCGCAAAATGGCAGCGCAATGAAGCGGTCGATGTGGTTTCCGGCTGGTTGCTGAACGGCGTAGCGATCGATGCGATCGCCGCCAACAACGATGAGATGGCCATCGGCGCGATCATGGCGCTGAAGCAGGCCAAAAAGAGCGGTGTGCTGGTCGCCGGTATCGACGGCACGCCCGACGGCCTGCAATTTATCAAAACCGGCGACCTGGCGGTGACCATTTTCCAGGATGCCAAAGCCCAGGCGATCGGCGCGGTGCAAGTGACTCGCGCCCTGTTGGATCACGCCAAAACCGAGCCTTACAACTGGGTGCCTTACGCCACCGTAACGCGAGAAAACTACCCGCAATTTGCGCAGATGAACCAGAAATAAACCGTTGCCACTCTCTTTTTCAACCTATTTTGCACCCGAGTGCAAAGCCACAGTATCAGGAGTCAGCATGTTAAATGGTGAAAGAAGCATCCCTCGCCCGCTGCGTTGGGCGATGATCGGCGGCGGCCGCCTCAGCCAGGTGGGCTACAAGCACCGTTCCGGCGCACTGCGCGACAACACCGCCTATCGGCTGGTTGCCGGCGCTTTTGATATCGACGCGGCACGCGGACGCGAGTTTGGCGTTAATCTCGGCGTGCCCGCCGAACGCTGCTATGACAGCTATCAACAGTTGCTGGCGCAAGAAGCCAACCGCGAAGATGGCGTTGAGGTGGTGACCATCGCCACCCCCAACGGCACCCACTATGAAATTACGCGCGCCGCGCTGAATGCCGGCCTGCATGTCATCTGCGAAAAGCCGCTGTTCTTCACCACGGCGGAGGCGAGAGAAATTAAGGCGCTGGCGGCGGAGAAAGGCCTGATCGTCGGCGTAACCTACGGCTTCTCCGGCCATCCGCTGCTGATGCAGATGCGCGTCATGATCGCGAACGGCGACATCGGCGAAATACGCATGGTCGAATTGCAATACACCCACGGCTTCAATGCCAACGAAAGCGCAGACACGTTCGAGGCGCAAAAGTGGCGCGTCGATCCGAAAATCGCCGGCCCCTCTTTTGTGCTGGGTGACATCTCCACCCACACCTTCTACATCTCGCAGTTGGTGATGCCCGATATGAAGATTGCCTCCCTGCTGTGCGATCGCCAGAGTTTTATTCCTTCCCGCGCCCCGCTGGAAGACAACGCCATGGTGCTGATGCACTACAAAAACGGCGCCGTCGGCCGCATGTGGGCCTCCGCCGTCAATGCGGGCGCGATGGACAGCCAAAGCATCCGCGTGGTGGGCTCGCTCGCCAGCCTGCAGTGGAGCGACGCTGCGCCCGGCGAATTGCGCTATGAGATCCAGGGGCGACCCAACCAGATCCTGCACCACGGCATGCCCTATCTGGACGACAGCGCCCTGGCCGAAGAGCGGCTCGGCGCGCTGCATACCGAAGGCCTGGCCGAATCCTGGGCCAATATCTACCTCAAGTTCGCCATCGCCATCAGCGCCAGCCAGCGCGGCGATCGGCAGACGCTGGCCGCGCTGATCTATCCGGATATCGACGCCGGATTGGAAGGCGTGCGCTGGATTGAAAACTGCGTTCGTTCCGCCGACAACGGCGCCACCTGGGTTAATTACCAATAAGGAAAGCACCATGAAACTTTCATTTTGTACCGACAGCCTGGGCCATTTACCCTTCGAGCAGATGCTGGACCGGCTGCTGGAGCTGGGGGTGTGCGGCGTGGAAATGACCACCGGCGGCTGGTCTCCGGCGCCCCATCTGGATGCCGACGATCTGCTGGCTAACTCCGCCAAACGCCGGCAGCTGCTGCAGGCGCTGGCCAGCCGCGGCATGGAGATCGCCGCGCTCAACGTCTCCGGCAATCCGCTCGATCCCGGCGAACTGGGGCAACGCCATCAGCGCCAAACCGACAATACGCTGGAGCTGGCCGGGCTGCTGGGGGTGAAAAAGATCGTTATGATGAGCGGCCTGCCCCCGGCTAGCCCGCATGACACCATTCCCAACTGGATCACCTATACCGTCAGCTGGCCGCCGACGGTGAAAAACTGTCTGGATTATCAATGGAATGAAGTGGCAATCCCCTATTGGCAGGCGCTGGTCGCCCGGGCCAAAGCGTGCGGCGTCGAGCGCTTTGCGCTGGAAAACTTCAGCGCCATGCTGGTGTGGAACCCGGAAACGCTATTCCGGCTGCGCGAGGCCGTTGGCCCGATGGTGGGTCTGAACCTCGATCCCAGCCACCTGATCTGGATGGGTGCGGATCCCATCGCGGTGGCCCGCGCCCTCGGCCCCGCCATTCACCATGTGCACGGCAAAGACGTGCGCCTTGAGCGCGGCGTCGTTGAGGTTAACGGACTGCTGGAGACCAAACCGATCGACGACGTGGCCCGCCGCGCCTGGAACTATGTCGCCGTCGGCTGCGGCCGGGATCTGCAGTGGTGGAAGGCGTTCTTCTCGGTGGTGCGCATGATGGGCTACAACGACTGGGTGTCGCTGGAAATGGAAGACCTGACCATGTCGGTCGATGCCGGCATCGTTTCCTCCGTTCAGGCGCTGCAGCAGAGCATCAGCCAGTAAAGCCAGGCGCGGCGGTCACGGCCGCTGCGCCCCCTTTCCCTCCGGTTCACTCGCCCCGGCCGGCGTTTGCCGCCGATACTGCGACGGCGACTGCGCCATCACCCGTTTGAAGGCGGTGCTGAACGCGCTTTCCGAGCCGTATCCCAACGAGTAGGCGATCGACGCGACGTTTTCTTTACCGGCCCGCAGACGATCTGCCGCCTGCAGCATACGCCAACGCGAGAGGTATTCCATGGCGGTGCTGCCAACCAGCCCTTTGAAACGTTGAGCGAATACGGTGCGGGAAATGCCGGCGATGCGGGCCAGCTCTTCCAGCGTCCAGTTGCGCGCCGGCTCGGCGTGCATGGCGGCGATAGCCAGGCTGATCTGGCGGTCGGTCAGCGCCAGAAACCAACCTTTCGGCAGCCCATGGGCCGTTTCGAGGAACTGGCGAAACACCTGCACCAGCATCAAGTGCGCCAGGTGGGTCGACATCAGCGCACCGCCGAGCTGCGGGTGACGCAACTCGTTCGTCCACTGTTCGAGCGTCCAGCGCAAAACGCCCGCCTGGCTCGAGGCTTTGGGGATGTTGATGATCGGCGGCAGCGCATCAAACAGCAGCGCCGCATGCTGGCCGGAAAAACCGAAACGCCCGCTGATCAAAAAGACCTCACCACCGCCGTTATGCACGGCGATGCCGTCGCGCGTCGCCTCGGCCATGATCTGCTCCCCTCCCTGCGGCGGCAACGCCGGATCGGACGCGACCCTGAAGCGCCGCCGACTGTTCAGCAAAAAGCAGTCCCCTTCGCGGAAATGGATCGGCTGCGTCAGATCGTCGGTCATGCCCCAGCAGGCGCCGCGCATCACCGCCGTGAATTTGATGCCTTCATGAGGGGGAAACTCGAACGACCAGTCCCCGGCGGCGTCGAAACCGGCGTAAAACTGGTTTTGGGGTTGCAGCAGCGACAACACGTCTGACAGCGGGTCCATGATGAAATCCGTACTCTTGATAAACAAACAAGTACTTTAGCGCATGGATCGTCCGTCTCTCAAGGCTTATTCTTGACGACAAGTTTTATCGCGTCGCGCGGGCAAAGGCGACCGGAACCGCGCCGCTGCCCGAATCATCCATTGCTGTGCTGAAGGAATTCTGACTTTGAGCCGTTGTTCCAAATTGCGCCCGACAGCGGGCGGCTATGCTTCATCGCCACAATGGCGCGATCGGCGCTTTAACAATCAGCGGCCGCCGGCGCCGGGTGACCTGCCCGAGTCCACCCTGCGCGTGTGGTGGGACGTATTTTTCAACAAGCCCAAAGGCACGGTGCCGGCGACGCCGGTGCCGATTCAGCGCCTGTCGCGCGCCGAGCTTGAGGCGGCACCCGATCGTAGCCTGTACCGTCTGGGGCATTCCACGGTGTTGCTCAAGCTGCGCGGCCAATGGTGGCTGACCGATCCGGTGTTCTCCGAGCGGGCATCGCCGCTGCCGTTCGCCGGGCCAAAACGCTTTCACGCGCCGCCGATCGCGATCGAGGAGCTGCCGCCGATCCGCGCGGTGATCCTCTCACACGATCATTACGACCATCTGGACCAGGCCGCCATTCGGGCGCTGGACGGCAAGGTGGGCCAGTTCGTCGCACCGCTCGGCGTGGGCGATCGCCTGGCGGCCTGGGGCGTGGCGCCGGACAAAATCCGCCAGTTCGACTGGTGGCAAGGCACGGAAATCGACGGCCTGCGGCTGACGGCTACCCCGGCCCAGCACTTTTCGGGCCGGAGCCTGACCGACGGCAACCGCACGCTGTGGTGTTCCTGGGTGATTGAAGACGATGAGCTGCGGGTGTTCTTCAGCGGCGACAGCGGCTATTTCACCGGTTTTGCCGAGATTGGCCGCCGTTTTGGCCCCTTTGACCTGACGCTGATGGAAACCGGCGCCTACGACAAACGCTGGCCCTATGTGCATATGCACCCTCAGCAAACCGTGCAGGCGCACCGGGATTTGCTCGGCCGCTGGCTGCTGCCGATCCATAACGGCACCTTCGATCTGGCGATGCACGCCTGGCAAGACCCGTTCGACCAGGTACTGCGCCATGCCGCTCCCTCTAGCGTGCAGGTCGCGACGCCGATGATCGGCGAACGTGTCGATATCGTTCGGCCGCACCCCGGCAGCCGTTGGTGGCGCTAAGCGCCGTTTTATTTATTCGCAGGAAACCTGAAATGAACAATGACCATAAAGTGTGGCTGATCACCGGCGCCTCGTCGGGCCTGGGCAAAGCCCTGGCCGAAGCGGCCATCGCCAACGGCGATCGGGTGGTGGTGACCGCCCGCCGTCTCGACCGCCTGCGGGCGCTGGCTAAGGGCCAGGAGGATCGCGTGCTGCCTTTGGCGGTGGACGTCACGGATGCCGCCGCGCGCGATAAGGCGGTCGCCGATACCCTGGCGCGGTTCGGCCGCATCGACGTGCTGGCCAACCTGGCCGGGCGCGGTGTAGCCGGCGCCTGCGAAGAGTTCAGCCTCGAACAGCTGCGCGAGCAGATGGAGCTGAATTTCTTTGCGGCGGCGGAGATGACCCGCGCCGTGCTGCCGCAGATGCGGCGCCAGGGCAGCGGGAACGTGATCACCGTAAGCAGCATCGCCGGTCTGGTGGCAATGAACGCCGCCGGCCCCTATTGCGCGGCGAAATTTGCCCTCGAAGGCTGGACGGAGTCGCTGGCCATCGAGGCCAGGCCGCTGGGGATCCACGTGACCCTGGTCGAGCCCGGCGCCTTCCGCACCGAATTTGCCGGCGACGTGAACATGCGGCCGACGCAGCGCATCGAGGCCTACCGCCCGTCGATTGCACCGTTTGAAACCTACCTGGCGCAGTCCGCCGGCCGACAGATGGGCGATCCCGCCAAAGCGGCGCAGCGCATGCTGGAGTTGGTCACTCTCACGGCCCCGCCGGTGCGCCTGATGCTGGGGCGCGACGCTTACGCCATGTGGGACACCACCCTCGCCAAACGCCAGCAGGAGCTTAACGCCTGGCGCGAACGGGGTGAAGACACCGCCTTTGATGGCGCAGAACTCACTGAAATTCAACTGTAACTCTCCACGATAACGAGGAATCTCGATATGAACAAAACCTGGTTTATTACAGGCGCATCTTCCGGCTTCGGCCAGGCTTTGGCTGAAGCCGTGCTGGCCAAGGGCGACAACGTGGTGCTCACCGCCCGCCGCCTGGCGCCGCTGCAGGCGATCGCCGCCGGCCACGGCGAACGCGCGCTGGCTCTGCAGCTGGACGTGACCGATCCTGCGGCGCGCGCCGCCGCCCTGAAGAAGACCGTCGAAACCTTCGGCCGCCTCGACGTACTGGCCAACATCGCCGGCACCGGTTCTTACGGGGCGCTGGAAGAGTTCACTTCCGAACAGATCCGCGCCCAGATGGAGCTGAACTTCTTCGCGGCCGCCGAGCTGTCGCGTGAAGTGCTGCCGCAGATGCGCGCTCAACGATCCGGCCATATTCTCAATCTGACCAGCATCGCCGGCCTGGTGGCCTTCCCCGGCAGCGGCCTGTACAACGCCACCAAGTTCGCGTTGGAAGGGTTTACCGAAGCGCTGCACCACGAGGTCAAGCCGCTGGGGATCCACGTCACGCTGATCGAGCCGGGCGCCTTCCGTACCGGTTTCGCCAGCAGCGCCGCCATGAAGGCCGAACGCGAAATCGCTGCCTATGCGCCACTGGATGCCGGCATGGTGGAGTATTACCGCACGCAGAACGGCAAACAGATGGGCGATCCGGTTAAGGGCGCTCGCGTGATCGTCGATATGGTGGCCAGCGCCACCCCGCCGGTGCGTTTGATGCTCGGTAAGGACGCGTATCAGCTGTGGGACAGCGCGGTAGCCTCCCGCAGCCGCGATCTGGCGCCTTGGCGTGAACGCGGTGAAGATACGGCCTTCCCCGGCGCTGCGATGAACCCCGTTCAGGCGCTGTAATACCCACCTTTCAAACGGGCTGCCTATGTAGCCCGTTTGTTTTATGTGACGTCGTCACGTATGCCTTGCCTTTTGTCTCTGAGTCGAGCGTTCAAAACTAATTGCCAAAGCAACTGTTGCCATTTAACCTATATACACTGTTTGCCGAGGTATCCCATGTCATCGAAAGAAAAATCCCTCTATGCCCTCACCAACGCCCTGCAACCGGTTCGCCGGGTGTGGAAACAGGCTGCGACGCTGGCGATCGCCAAATCCGGCATCTCCATGTCGTTGGCTACCGTCGTGGTTCTGGTGCATCGCAATCCGCAGGGCATCAATCAGCGCGACCTGGCGGAAGAAGTCGGCGTCAATCCCGGTGCGCTGGTGCGTCTGTTGGATCAGGCCGCCGCGTTAGGCTTCCTCGAGCGGCAGGAGTCGGCCGGCGATCGTCGGTTTAAAACCCTGCGCATTCTGCCCGCCGGCGCCGAATTGGCCAAAAAGGTCGAAACCGCGGCCGATAAGCTGCGAGTCGAGCTGATGCACGACGTGCCGTTGGAAGATATTGAAACCGCCACGCGCATTCTGCGCCTGTTTGAAGAGCGCGCAGGCCACTATCTGCAACAGGCCGGCAATGAGCCATGAAAATCGGTAAACCGCAGCTGCTGTATGCCGCGAAACTGTTTATTTCCGCCATGCTGGCCTTCGCGCTGGCGGAAAGCATCGGCCTGCAAAATCCCTATTGGGCGATGGTGACCTGCTGCGTGCTGAGCAATCCGGTCAGCGGCGCCGTACGCGCCCGCGCCACCTACCGTTTTTGCGGCACGCTGTTCGCCGGCGTGCTGACGCTGGGCCTTTCGGCCTGGCTTAGCAACACGCCGGTGCTGTTGATCGTCGCCGCTGGGCTGTCATCGTCACTGATGCTGGGCCTCTCCTATCTCGATCGCACGCCACGCGCTTACTTTTTCCAGCTGGGCGCCATCACCATGATGCTGGTCGCCATCGCCTACATCAATCACCCGGACACGATGTTCACTATGGTCGTCACGCGGGTGACAGAGATCTGCCTGGGTATTTTGGCGGTGACGCTGGTAGACAGCGTGCTATTCCCATCGTCGCTGGCGCCGGTGTTGCGCACGCGGCTGAAAGGCTGGCTGGCTGACCTGGCGCGTTGGCAGGAGGACAGCCTCGACGGCAAGGGCAGCGACGCCCAGGCCGACGCGGACCGTATCCGTTTGCTGGGCGACATCGCCTCGTTCAATCAGATGATGACCACCCTTGGCTATGACAGTTCGGTCGATAAGCCCACCCGTCAGGCGGCGATTTCGATACAGCAACGCGTACTGCAAATCGTGCCGCTGCTCTCGGCCATCGGCAGCAGCATCGCCGCACTGCCGGTCGGCCTGCGCACCCGCCTGCAGCCGTGGCTGAATGAGGTCCGGCGGCAGGCCGTTGAACCCGCACCGCACGCTGCGCCCTCGGTAAGCTTGTTGCCGCCTGCGGCGTCGCTGTCGCCGTGGGAAACGCTGATCGTCGACGAGCTGGCTGAACAGGTTGAGCAGTGGTTAACGCTGTGGGCCGAGGTACAGCAGTTGAACGCATTCCTGGACGGCGAGCCGCTGCCCGCGGCGCTGCAGGCGCAGATGATGCGCAGCCGCGTCTTCTCGCCGCCGCCGGATATCGGCATGGCGGTGCGCATGTTCGCCGGAATTTTGACGACCTACGCCCTGCTGTGCGGTCTCTGGTATTTCACCGGCTGGGAACAGGGCGCCAATATGGTGCTGATGGGGATCGTGGCCATCGCCTTCTTCGGCGCCGGCGACAATCCCGGCGCCACCATCGCCACTTTTGGCCGCTTCGCCGCTATCGCTATGGCCCTCGGCGCCCTGCTCAGCTATGTGCTGCTGCCGCTGGCCGGGGATTACGGCAGTTTCCTGATCGTGATGGGACTGTTTTTGCTGCCGCTCGGCGTGTGGGCGGCGAGCAACCCGCTGGCGACGTTGGCGATCGCCCTGTCGCTCAGCAACGTCAACTTTCAGGGGCACTATGCGCCGAACAATATGGGGCTGTATCTGGAAAGCACTTCCGGCACGCTGATCGGCGTCTATTTCGCATTCCTGTGCGCCGCGCTGTTCCGCCGCTGGGGCACCGATCAGGTGGTGGCGCGGCTGATGCGGCAGGATGCGCAAGAGATGCTGCGCCTCAATCGCCACGTCACGGAGCGCGACTTACAGCGCTATCAGGCCCGCGCGTTGGATCGCATCACCGCGCTGGGTAGCCGCCTGGCCGCCGTTGGACAAGCCGATCGCAGCCCACAGCTGTTGATGCGCTTAAAAACCGCTATCGGCCTGATTCGTCTGCAGCAGGCCGGCGGGCTCACCCCTGGCGCTTCGCCGAACGCCGGTCTGCCGGCGGCGTTCCGCCAACTTTCTCTGCACGCCGAAGCACCCTCTGCGCTGCTGGGCCAGATCGACGCCGGTCTGCAACAGGCCTGGCGGCAGAACGATCGGCGCGCGCTGCGGCCGCTTACCCGGCTGCGGCTGCTGCACTTCCCCACGGCTTTGCACTGGAATCCCTGACATGATCGGTGAAATCAACATTGACGGCGTGTTCATCTCGCCCTTGCTGCTGTGCCTGGTGTGCGCGTTCTTCTCGCGCATGGCGCTTTCCTGGACGCTCAACGCGGTAGGCGTCTATTGCTGGGTCGCGCAGCGCCCGCTGTTCGACACCGCCCTGTTTCTTATTCTGGCCGGGCTGTTTTTCCACGGCCTGAAATGGCTTACCACCCCCTGAGGACCCCATGTTTCGTGAACGTACCCTTGTTCTGCTGCGCCCCGCGCTGACCCTGATTGCCGTTTTGATCGCGGCAGGCGTGCTGTGGCAGCTTTATCTCTATTACACCTATGCCCCGCAAACGCGCGACGGCAAGATCCGCGCCGACGTGGTGCCGCTGGCCACGGATGTTTCCGGCAAGGTGGACGCCGTGCACATTCACGACAACCAGCTGGTGCATAAAGGGCAGCTGCTGCTCAGCCTGGACAAAGTACGGCTGCGCAATGCGCTGGATCAGGCCGAGGCCGCCGTTGAACGCGCCAACGTCCAGTTGGCGTCATCCCAGCGCGAAAACCGGCGCTATCAGGCGCTGCAGTCGGCTATTTCACAGCAGGAACGCGACAATCGCCGCGATGCCCAATCGCTGGCAAAGGCCAATCTGGATCAGGCCCTGGCGGATCGGGCGCTGGCGCGCATCAACCTGCAGCGCGCCGATCTCTATGCGCCGGTGGATGGCGTGATCACCAACTTCTCCCTGCGCCCCGGCGCTTACGCGACCGCCGGTCAGCCGATCATGGCGTTGGTGGATTCCAACAGTTTCTACATCGCCGGATACTTCGAAGAGACCAAGCTGGGCCGCATCCAGAACGGTGACAAGGTGGTGATCCGCATCATGGGGGAAAGGCAGCCGCTGTATGGCCACGTCGACGGGCTTTCCGCCGGCATCAACGACAGCGAGCGCACCACCGCCGCCGGCAATCTGCTCGCCAACGTCAACCCGACATTCAGCTGGATCCGTCTGGCGCAGCGCATCCCGGTGCGCATCGCGATCGACACCATTCCCCACGGCGTCGAGCTGATCGCCGGCCGCACGGCGACGGTCAGTTTAAGCGAAACTCATTAAGCCTGTCCCTCCGGCGTCAAACCGGCGATCAGCGCCTGAAGCAAGGCGCTGACCTTCGGCTGAGCCCGGCGGCTTTTCAGCCAGACCACGTTGATCGGCAGGCCGTCGGTCGCCAGATGCGGCAACACCTCGGCCAACGCCCCCTCCTCTAGCTGCCGTTTGACCAGCCAGGTCGGTAACTGAGCGATGCCGTGCCCCGCCAGCACCGCCGTCAGTTGCCCCTCCGCATCGCCAATGGCCACCCGCGGCGTCAGCGTTCTTCGCTCTACCGGCTGGGCACCGCTTCCGGAGAAATGCCAGGGCGTCTGCATGCCGTCGTTTTCCTGATACAGCACGCAGTGATGATGCGCCAATTCAGCGGCGGTGGTGGGTTCACCCTGTCGCTTCAGGTAGCCGGGCGCGGCGCAGAAGATATGCCGCTGCTTACCAAGGTAGTGATGCCCCAGCGTATTTGGCCACACATCCGAACCGCCGATACGCACCAGGATATCGATGCCTTCACTGACCGGATCGGCGAAGCGGTCCGTAAACGTGATATGCGGCACCAGCAATGGGTGATCCTCAATACATCGCAAGATCACCGGCAGCGCATGCAAACGGCCAAAGGAAGCGGGAAGATCGATGCGCACCCTGCCGCGCGGCTCGGCGCTTTCCGCCTGCATCGCCAGTTCGGCCTCTTCCAGCTCGGCCAACACGCCGGTACAGGTGCGATAAAATTGGGTGCCGGCGTCGGTCAGCGCCAGCCGCCGCGTGGTGCGCTGGAACAGCTTCGTCTGTAATCGGCTTTCCAGCCGGGCGATCCCTTTGCTGACGGCAGAAGCGGTCAGGTTCAGGCGTTCCGCCGCCAGCGTAAAGCTGCCCATATCGGCCACGCAAACAAACAGACCGATCCCTTTAAGACGTTCGGAAGAAAACATTCCCCTGCCTTATTGATGAATTTAGTTCCCGCAACTCGGTAATTTATAGCGCAAATCATGATTTTTATTCCTATAGACTTTCCCTCACAGCGTTAAAAACCGCAAGAGGTAAGTTATGAAGAACAAGAAGCCCCAGATCCTGATCACCGGCGCCACCGGCCAGATAGGCGGTGCGACCCTGCGTCTTTTACAATCCCAGGCAGAGATCGAGCCGGTTGCCGCCGTGCGCTCTCCCGCCAAGGCGGCGCCCTTCGAAAAACTGGGTATCCGCACCGTCCAGCTCGATTTTGATCGGGAAGAGACGCTGGCACCGGCGCTGGCCGGCATCGAGCGCGTATTTCTGGCCACTGGCTACACGGTGGACATGCTGCGGCAAAGCAAGGTGTTTCTCGATCGCGCGCGCCAGGCCGGCGTGCGGCATGTCGTGCACCTCGGCGCCTGCGGCCGTGACGACACCACCGTCGCGCATTGGGCCTGGCACCAGCTCATCGAGCGTTACATCGAGTGGTCGGGATTTTCTTTCACCCACCTGCGGCCGGAGTGCTTTATGCAGAACCTGCTCAACTACGACGGCGTACCGGCGGTGAAAAACGGCGTGATCCGGCAATATACCGGCGATGCGCCGTTCAGCTGGGTGGACGGCGACGATGTAGCGCAGGCGGCGGCGCTGGCGCTGCTACACCCCGAGCGGCACGGCGGCCAAACCTACCGCATGGGCTATGACGTTAAATCCTACGGCGAGATCGCTGCCATGATGACGGAAGAGCTGGGGCAGCCGTTCCGCTATGAATCACAAGATCCGCAGGTTTTTCTGGATGAGATGCGCGCGACGGGTGCCGAAATGGCCTACATGAGCTGCGTCTACGACAATTTTCGCCGCATGGCGGCTCGCGATATCCCAGGCGTCGATGAGGTTTTCGATAATTTCCCGCAGATCGCGGGCAGAGAGCCGATGCGGCTAAGGGCGTTTATCCGCAAGCACCGTGACAAGCTGGCCTACTGAGCCTCGCAAGGTTCGCCGGCCAACACCGGCGAACCTTCCTTTTCCCTCCCGCCGCGCCGTTACAGCATCCACTCGATCGGCAGCCAGCCGGCCACGGTGAGAATAATGCGTTTTACCCAGCCGGCGCCGGGCTCTTGCTGATGCACCTCGGTGTGGCCGTCTTCGAAGGCTTCTTTCCACACCATTTTGCCCTCGGGCGTCAATACCGGGCGGTAGGCGGCGTACTCGAGCGGGCCATCAAACAGTTGGCGAGTGTCGGCCGCCAGCGTCGGGCTGTCGATCAAGAAGCCCATTTCGCAGTTCAGGTGCGCCGAGCGCGGATCGAAATTGAACGAACCGATAAACACCCGCTTATCATCGATGGCGAAGGTTTTCGCGTGCAGCGCCGCGCCGGACAGCCCCAGCGGCTTGAGTTCCTTGCGCCCGGTCGGTTGACCGGCGCGCAGCTTCAGCTCGAACAGTTCGACGCCCGCCTGCAGCAGCTCACGCCGGTATTTGGCGTAGCCGGCATGCACCACCAGCACGTCGGTGGTGTTCATCGCGTTGGTCAGCACGCGTATGGACTTCCCCTGTTTGGCAAGCGATTCAAAGAAGCTCGCCCCTTCCCGCCCCGGCACGAAATAGGCGGAAACCAGATCCAGTTGCCGGCCGACGCCGCCGATGATCTTGCCGAGCTGCGTCACCATCAACCGATCGCGCGACGCCTTGCCCAGCCCTTTCGCCGGATCGTCGGCCACCAGCTCTACCTGGGTGAATTCCGGCTGGACGGCGCCATCGCGAAAGCGCACCGCGCTGGTTTCCAGCTGCACCGCCAATTTGCGGGCCCGTTCGCTGCTTTCGGTCGCGGTGGCCTGCGTCAGGAAGGCAGAAAGATTACCTTTGCCCCGGATAATTTGCTCAACGCCGAACACCGACGCGCTGTTCCAGTAGCGATCGAACACCTCGGCCGTTTCTGCCACTACGCTGCCGACGCTCAGCACGTCGAGATCGAGGAAATAGTTTTCGTCGCCGACCTGGAAATACTCGTCGCCAATGTTGCGGCCGCCGATGATCGCCACGGCGCCGTCGACGATGTAAGACTTGTTATGCATGCGCCGATTCATGCGCATAAAGTCAAAGGCGTAGCCGGCCAACTTCGGCGTGCGCACGGTTGATGGGTTGAACAGGCGGATCTCGACGTTTTCCTGGGCGTTCAGCGCCGCCAGGGTCTCGTCCATGGCGACGCCGTTATCGTCCAGCAGCAGCCGCACGCGCACGCCGCGTTGTGCGGCGTCATACAGGGTTTTCAGCAGGATCTGCCCGGAGGTGTCGTTATGCCAGATGTAGTACTGGGCGTCGATCGACCTTTCCGCCATCCGCGCCAACGCCAGGCGGCTGGCGAACGCATCGTGCCCGCTGGCCAGCGGCACCACGCCGCTCAGGCCAGGATGCGCCGCCATCAGTTCGGCGGCCCGCGCCGGTAACTGGGCGGCAGGATCCGCCGGCAACGCCGCCTGCGGCAGACGCTGGGAAATATCCGGCAAACGAAAGAGGACTCTTGCCGCAATAATGGCGATCGTCACGGCGAGAATCAGATACACGACAATTTTTATCACGGGAAGCGGCCTCGGAGGTTGACTGCTTTGCTTTATACGTCATTAGGTTGCTTCAATCTATAGGAGAAGCGCGCTATGCCATAAGGCTATAGCGTAAAGCGCGAAGGCGAAACGCCAAACAGTTTTTTGAACGCCACCGAATAGGCGCTGTGGCTCTCGTAACCGCTTTCGAAGGCGGCGTGGATGATCGAGTGGCCGGCCAGCAGCAGCGGAATGGACGACAGCAGCCGCAGGCGCTGTTTCCACTGGCCGAAGGTAATGCCGGTTTGTTGGCTGAAATGGCGTTGAAAGGTCTTTACGCTGATCGACAGTGAATCGGCCCAGGCCTCAATGCCGCGATCGTCGGCCGGCGTGATGACCAACCGCCGGCAAATTTCGGCCATTCTCGCCTCTGCCGGCCAAGGCAGGTGCAGCGCCAGCTGCGGCTGCAGGCTCAACTCCTCAAGGAACAACGCTCTGAGCAGCGCATTGCGTTGGGTCTCCGCCCCTTCGGGCGCCAGCGTCGCCAGCTGAGCGATCAGTTCTCGCAACAGCGGTGAGACCTGCAAGACGCCATCGCGCAGCGGCAAACGCGCGGCGGTGATTTCATCGACCAAAATCCCGTAAACGCAGATGTTGCTCTGCATGACGATCTGATGCTCTACCCCCGGCCGCAGCCAGACTGCGGTGGTGGGCGGAACGATCCAGCGCCCGCTGCTCGCCTCGACCGCCATAACGCCCTGCTGCGAATAGAGCAAGTGGCAGCGCCTATGCGAGTGGTAAGGAATGACGAAGCCCGCCGGATAGTGTTTCACCAGCCCCGTCACCTCGAACGAGGAGTTTTCGTGGCTGCTGAGGTCGATGCGTTTCGTTTCGGCATTGTCGACTTCGAATCCCATGGCCGTTTGTCCCTTTTGATAACGCGAATGTCTTTTATTTGATAGAGGAGTCGCATGATCCTCCATATAGTGACGCTGTCGCAAGCCACACCAGGGGCCTTATGCGAAGAAACTCACTATTTACACCAAAATTTCATCGTTCTGCGTAAAACGCAGGCGTTGCGCATGCGCTGCGCAATGGCGGCTCGTTGCGGGGGCGACGTGGCCGAAAGTGATGGATAGGGAAAGCGCGGTGGCATAATCAGGAGGTATACGCATCAATCAGCAGGCAGCTCAGCCCGGGGGGGCGGCTTAATGCTGAAGGGATAGGGAGAGCGCCTAGGCTCTCCTCCATCCAGAGTTGTTATTTCATCAACGGGCCAGCTCGGCACCGTCCAGCTCGGAAATCGCCAGACAAATCACTTCCGTAATGGCCTGTACCGTATAGGCGGTATTGGCAGGAATGATTAACATCTCATGGGGTTGCAACGTCTGATCGTCAACCTTCAGTTCACCGCTCAGCACCATCAGTTTCACCCAGCCCGGATGAAAACGCGCCGGTTGTCGGCTGCCCGCATCCAGCTTCAGCAACGCCGTATGGCCAGGTGTTTCCCGTTTCAAAATATGAAAGTGTACCCCATCGTAAGGCATGTTTTCGTAATGCAGTGACGCCAGTGTTCTCTTATGCATGGTAAGTGTCCTCGTGACCTGTGAGTAGCTGCTCCGCCTTCGGTCGCCGTAAAAACGATTGGCGGCTGTCCCTACCGAAAGCACAGGCTCGCAGCCTCTTGGCGAACGGATTAACTGTCGTACTTGCAGCGGCCCGACCGACCGCCGTTTCATGCCTAACCTGCCTCAGGCATGCTACTAAATATATAAGAGCCTCGCCGACGGCGCAAAAAACCGCGGTTCTTATCATTTAATGATGCCCGAACCTCATTCAAGTGTTGCCGCCAAAGCCACCATGCCGCCATTCAGACGGCATGGGGCTGGCCCCCTGCTTTCGCCGCCGGGCGGCGCACTTTCCAGCCCTAGCCGTGGAGCGCCAGGCCTTTTATCGCCTTATCCACCGCTTTCTTCGGCCCGCGCAGCGCCAGGCCGACCAAATCCAGATTGTCCGCGTCTTCAGCGAGAAAAACCTGGCGGTTGGCTTCATCGTGCCCGGTCGCGAACATGGCGTGCACATAGGGGATCAGCGTTAATTCCCGCTCCAATCCTTTGCGATGCACATTTTGCAGGCCCGGCAGATCCGCGGCGAAAATCAGCATCGGCTGCCCGGAAATGGCGCCGTAGCGTCTGCCCTGCGCATCCACGTAACGCTCGCCGATGATTTCCGGAGCCGCGGCGGCGATGCCCGTCGCCAGAAAGGCCACCACGTTCAGCCGCTGCCAGGTCGGCAGATCGTCACGCACGATAAACGCTATCTTGGTATCAAACATATTTCGCTCTACTCCGTTGTGCTGTTAAACGCGCATCATCGGAGATGGCATGTCAACGGTATAGAACGTTTGTGCACTGGCGTTGATAGGCCGCCGGCGATAATCGGTAGGCGCGCTGGAACCAGCGGCCCAAATGGCTCTGATCGGCAAAACCCACCTGCATGGCGACCTGCGCCGGTTCTTCCCCCTGCGCCAACAGCAAGCGTGCAGCCCGCAGCCTCAACCGAACCAAATAAGCGTGCGGCGACTGGCCGAAAGCCCGGGTGAACTGGCGAGTCAGGCGGAAACGGTCCAGGCCGCACTGAAGAGCAAGTTCATCCAGGCTGGGATTATCCGCCATGTGCTCGTGCAAATAGTCCCGCAAGCGATTCATCTCAATTAAAGCGTCATCGCTTTGGGAAGTTGGCCGAACGCGAATATGCCGTGCCAAAAGCGTCAGCAGTTGATCCAGGCTTTGATCGCGCGCCAGCCGGCCTTCCCCCTGATGCAATGCAAAAAACGCCTGGTGGATCGCGGTCGCCAGCATCGGATCGTCGGTCAACGTGCTGTGGAAGGCGCCTTCCAGCACCGAAGCGTCCCCCAATCCGCGGCGGCTCATCGCGTCGGAGACCCAGCGCTGCGGCAGATAAAGCATCGCATAGGTAAACCCCTCGGCCTGCGGCGCATGGCCATCGTGCACCGCGCCCGGCTCGATCAGCATGGCGCGCCCCGGCCGGCTGGTATGCAGCGAGCGGTGGCAATGGAAACGCTGCAAGCCCTGCTGCGTGACGCCCACCAGCATTTCATCATGATCGTGAGGATCGTAGGCATGCCCCTGAAAGTGAGCGTTGACGCTCTCAATACCGGTTTCGTCATCGCGTCGCAATTCGAGCCAGTCTTTATGTTGATGATTTGACGCCATGCAATCAGTCCGGAGTTCTGCTCACAGGAAAAGAAAAAACAGCTTACCCTGACACCGCCGCGGTTGCACGCTCACAGCTCGCAGATGGCGTAAGTGCCCTTCCCGGCCGATTTCGCCTGATACATCGCGCCGTCGGCGCGGGTCAGCAGCATCTCCTCCGTCACATCGCCGCGTGGGGAAATGGCCGCGCCGATGCTGGCGGAAAGCCGTACCTTCTGCGGCCCGATCTGCGTAATTGTGGCCAGTTGCGCCAACACGTTTTCGCAAAACTCGCTGACCTCGCGCCGCGGATCCGTCAACGGCCACAGGATCACCGTGAACTCGTCACCGGCAAGACGCGAGACGCTGTGGCGCTCGCCGGCGCAGGCGCTGAGCAACGTGGCGAAGGTTTTCAGGATCGCGTCGCCGAAATCATGGCCATAGCTGTCGTTAAGGGTTTTGAAGCCGTCGAGATCGATAAACAGCAGCGCCATCTGCCGCTGATGGCAACAAGCCTGCAGCGTGCCCGACAACCGGCGCAGAAACGCACGGCGGTTGGTCAATCCGGTCAGCATGTCGTGGGTCGCGTCATATTCCAGCCGCTGCTGCAGCCGCTTCAGTTCGGTGATGTCCATGGCGAGAATGTAAAAGCCCTGCGCTTCGCACGGCACCAGCGTGGTGTGGATCATCAGCAGCCCCTGCCGGGTCTGCAGCTCATTCTCAAAACTCACCATTTCGCCCGCGAGGGCCCGTTCGATCATCGGTTTTGCTATCCGATAAACGCTTTCCCCCATGAAATCACGCACCGTCATCCCCCTGAGGCTGGACTCCTCCAGACCGAACCAGGTTTTGTAGGCGCTGTTGGCGAACAGGTAGCGTTCATTGCCGTCGATCTGGCTGATTAAGGCCGGCATGTTGTCGGTAATGGCGCGCAGACGCTCCTTCTCCGCACTGAGCTGATATTCGGCGAGCACGCGGGTTTCAATCTCTTCGTTGAGTTTTTTGACCACCACGTTCAGCTCCCGCGTGCGGGTTTCGACGCGTTCCTCCAGCTCATGCTGCAACGCGAACAGATCGGCCTCGGCCGCCTTGCGCTCGCTGATATCGACGATAACCGAGATGAAATGGTCCGGTTTGCCGTTCGGCAAGCGATTGAGCGCCACCGTCAGCTGCACCCAAACGATCGAGCCGTCGGCGCGGAAATAGCGTTTTTCCATCGAGTAGGTGCTGATTTCATTTTTCAACAGCTGCTGCAGCTTTTCCAGGTCGGTATTGAGATCGAGCGGATAGGTAATGTCCTGGAAGGTGCGATCCATCAGTTCGCGCTCGGAATAGTGCAGCATTTCGCAGATGCGCGGGTTCACCCGCAGCCAATACCCCTGCAGCGAAACCAGCGCCATCCCTACCGCCGCCTGGGCGAAGGTCTGTTCGAACAGGGCCTCCGTGCGCTGCAGGTCGGACTTCAGGTTTTCGGTATAGACGTGGCGCTCAATACTTTGCAGATACTCCTCCACCACGGCGGCGAAATCATGCAGATCGGCCAGTTGTTCCGGGGAAAACGGCTGCGGGTGGCTGTCGATAATGCACAGGGTGCCGAGCGGCAACCCGTCGAGCGACAGCAGCGGCTGCCCGACGTAGAAACCGATCCTCGGCCCGCCGATCACCAGCGGATTATCGAAAAAGCGCGGGTCGTTGGCGGTATCGGGCACCACCAGCGCTTCGCGTTGCAAGATCGCATGGCCGCAAAACGAGATATTGCGCGGCGTTTCCCGGGCATCCAGACCGTAGCGCGATAAAAACCATTGGCGATCCCGGTCGATCAGCGACACCAGCGCAATGGTCACGCCGAAGTATTTCGCCGCCAGCCGCGTGATGCGATCCAGTTTTTCCACCGAGTTTGAATCCAGCACGTTCAGCGAATTCAATACCGACAGGCGTTCGGCTTCGTTTTCGGGGAAGCAGGGTTCGAGCATGTTGTCTCCCATTGTGTCACCCACGGATCCGGCGCAGCCAGCCGGCGTGAGTCCGTTCGCCCTATCCGTCGGTCAGCGACAAATATCCTTGTCCATCATAGACTCACTCAGTATCAATCCGATTGCGCATTCTCGCCAGCTTTGCCGGCCGTTGCGTTTACCCCCGCGCTGCGCTACAGTCGTTCACAAGGTGATGGTGTTCCACCTTTCCCAACCGCCGCGTTCACTCGAACCGGATGATGACGCCTGATATACAACTTCGCTTTATTTTTTAGGCAGGTATGTCAGGAGTCGCTATGAATGAAATCTCACGTCTTACCCCTTTTCCGTTCCAGCCCGATGCCGTCGCGCGGGAAATGCCCCTGTACGTTTTCGGCCATAAAAATCCCGACAGCGACAGCATCTGCAGCGCGCTGGTGGTCGCGGACTGGCTCAATCACCTCGGCAAACCGGCCGTGGCTTTCCGCCTCGGCGACCTGACGCCGGAAACCCGCTACATACTGGCTGCCGCCGGCGTACAGGCGCCTGCGCTGCTGAAAGGCGATCTTCGTGACCGCAAAGTCTGGCTGGTCGACTTTACCGATATCGAACAAGGCCCGGCCTCATTGCTCGACAGCGACGTGGTCGGCGTTATCGACCATCACCGGCTGGGCACGTTAGTCACCCGCAACCCGCCCGATGTCTGGGTGCGCGCCGTCGGCTGTTGCGCCACCGTGATCCTGCAGATCCTGACGACAGAAAAGCCAATGCCACTTAACGCCGCCCAGGCCACGCTGCTGCTGGGCGCCATCCTGAGCGATACCGTCGCGCTCAGTGCGCCAACCACCACGGAACAGGATCGGCTGGCGGTCACCCGGTTACGCGCAATCTCTCACGTCGACTATGACGCCTTCACCGCCGGGCTGCTGGCCGCCAAAACCGATCTCTCGGGGCAATCCGCCGCGCAGTTGCTGCACCGCGACGCCAAGGATTACCGCATCCATAGCGTCTCGCTGCTGCTGTCGCAGATAGAAGTGCGGGCCATGAGCGACATCGATCCGCTGTTGCCCGCACTGCAACAGGCGCTTGAACAAGCGAAGCAGGAAGCCGGGCTGGAGATGGCTGCACTATTGGTCACCGATATCACCCGCCGCCGCTCCACCCTGTATTTCTCGTCGAACCGGGTGCTCGGCATTCGTCAGGTATCGCTGCCCGGTATGACGAGCCGAAAAAAAGAGGTTTTACCGTGGTTAACCCTCCAGATCGCTAACGCAGGGAGATAAGTCATGCCGCTCTATCAACATGCTTTACTGCTGGTACAGGATGAACGCGACGGCCGGCTGCTGTTGCGCCATGCCGAACGCCTCAATCAGCAGATGAATACGCGCATTACCGTGGCGCACATCAGCGCCGACTATGCCGAGCTGGACTACCTCAGCGATGCGCAAACCAAAGATCGCCAGTCCAGCGAGGTGATCGCCGCCAAAGCCATGCTCAGCCGCCTGGTGGAAGACTGCTCAATCCCCCTGGAGGTGCGCGCAATCGTCAGCATCCATCGCTTCAAAGACGTCGAAGCCCTGATTGCCCGTGAAGGCGTCGATCTTTTGTTGCTCGGCCATCAGAACCGTCCGTTTGGCGTCTTTGCCTCCTTCGGTTTCGAATTCATCAACCATTTATCCATCGACGTGCTGATAAAACACGTTCCCACTCCCTAGAACGAGGTGACACCCCCATGAGCTATGAGATTGAAAGCGTAACCGCCAGAGAGATCCTGGATTCGCGCGGCAACCCGACCGTCGAAGTCGACATGAGCGCGGCGGGCGTCGTGGCCCGGGCTTCGGTGCCTTCGGGAGCCAGCACCGGATCGCGCGAGGCGGTGGAGCACCGCGACGGCGATCCGCGCCGTTTCGGCGGCAAAGGCGTACTGGAGGCGGTGCACAGCGTCAAAACGGCGATCAACGAGGCGTTGCGCGGAGTGGATGTGCGCCAACAGGCGGAGATAGACCGCCGGCTGATCGCGCTGGACGGCAGCGAGAACAAAAGCCGATTGGGGGCCAACGCCCTGCTCGGCGTGTCTCTGGCCGCCGCCCGCCTCGCGGCGCAATTGTCGCAGCTGCCGCTGTATCGTTATCTGGGCGGCATCGGCGCCAATCTGCTGCCGGTGCCCTGCATGAATATCATCAACGGCGGCGTGCACGCCCGCTGGCAAGGGGCGGACTTTCAGGAGTTTATGATAGCCCCCCTGGGCGCACCGTCGTTGCGCGAGGCCGTGCGCTGGGGCAGTGAAGTTTATCAGGCGCTGCGCCAAATCCTGTTGGAAAAAGGCCTGTCGGTCGGCGTCGGTGACGAAGGCGGTTTTGCGCCGGCGGTCGCTTCAAACCGCCAGCCGCTCGAGCTGATAGTGCAGGCGATAGAGAAAGCCGGCTACCGGCCGGGAGAAGATATCGCGATCTGCATGGATCCGGCCTCGAGCGAATTCTACGCCGACGGCAAGTACCGCCTGCGCAGCGAGAACCTCGAGTTGGACGCAGCCCAGATGACGGCCTATTACCAACGGCTGGTGCAGGATTTCCCCATCGTGCTGATTGAAGACGGCTTGGCCGAGGACGACGGGGCCGGCTGGCGTATTCTGAGCGACGCCCTGGGCGACCAGGTGGAGCTGGTCGGCGACGATCTGTTCGTCACCAACGTGAAATACATCCAGCGCGGGATTGATGAACGGTTGGCCAATGCGGCGCTGATCAAGCTGAACCAGATCGGCACGCTGAGCGAAACCTTCGCCGCCGTACAGCTCTGCCAGGCGAACGGCTGGGGCACCTTTATCTCGCACCGCAGCGGTGAAACCGTCGACAGCTTTATCGCCGACATGACGGTCGCGATGCGAGCCGGCCATCTGAAAACCGGCGCGCCGAGCCGCGGCGAGCGCATCGAAAAATACAATCAGCTGATGCGCATCGAAGATCAGTTGGGCGCCTCGGCGGTGTATGCCGGGCGTTCCGCCTTTAAACGCCGCTAAGCTTTGCCGGCCGGGCCGGCGATGCGTCGGCCTGTTTTTCGCCCTTGGCTTGACACAGGCCGGCGACACCGGACGCCAATAAGGTCAGCCGGGTCGTCAACAAGGTTTCTCGTTGTTCATTCAGCGTGGCCATCATCAGCTCGATCTCCGCCAGCCGTTCATCGACGCCGCGTATCAACCCATCCTGATAAGCGCTGCCCTGCAGCGCCAGCACCCGTTGGATCGCCTGCAGCGAAAAACCCAGATTTTGGCCGATTTGGATCAGGTGCAATCGCTCCAGCGCGCTATCGCTGTAGACCCGATAGCCGTTGACGCCACGCACCGGTTTCGGCAGCAACCCCAGCTGCTCGTAGTAGCGTATCGCCGAGGCGGCCACGCCGGCGCGCTGCGCCAATTCTCCGATCTTCATGCCCTATTGACCTTAAAGTTAACTTTAAACCTAGTATAGCGCCATTCCCCGTACGACAGGAGCGCAAACCGATGTTTACCCCACTGACACTGCCCAACGGCAGCCGTTTATCCAACCGTCTGGCCAAGGCGGCGATGGAAGAAAATCTGGCCGCCCCGGGCCAATTGCCCGGCATGGCGCTGTGGCGCTTATACCGCTACTGGGCCGAAGGCGGCGCCGGCTTGATCATCACCGGCAACGTGATGATCGACGGCCGCGCCATGACCGGCCCCGGCGGCGTGGTGCTGGAACAGGACACGCCGCTCGCCCCGTTCGAAACCTGGGCCAAGGCCGCGCGCCAGGGCGGCGCGCAGGTGTGGATGCAGCTTAACCACCCGGGCCGGCAGGTGATGGCGAACATGGGCGGTAACGCGTGGGCGCCCTCCGCCATCCCGCTGGCGATGGGCAAGCACAGCAAGCTGTTCGCCCAGCCGCAGGCGATGGATGCAGCGCAGATTGCCGAGGTGATCGCGCGCTTCGCCGCCAGCGCGCACGCCGCCGAACAGGCCGGTTTTACCGGCGTGGAGATCCACGCGGCGCACGGCTATCTGATTTCCCAGTTTCTCTCGCCGCTGACCAACCAGCGCAACGATCGCTGGGGCGGCGAGTTGGCGAACCGCGCCCGGTTGCTGCTGGAGGTAGTGCGTGCGGTGCGCGAGCGCGTCTCGCCGGAATTTTGCGTGGCGGTCAAACTGAACTCCGCCGATTTCCAGCGCGGCGGTTTTTCATCGGACGATGCCCGCCAGGTGGTGCTGATGTTGAACGAGTTGCCGGTCGATCTGATCGAACTGTCCGGCGGCAGCTACGAAAGCCCGGCGATGCAAGGCGACACGGCGGACGGCCGCACTCTGGCGCGCGAAGCTTATTTTCTGACCTTCGCCCGCGATCTTGCCGCCGTCGCGCGCATGCCGGTGATGACCACCGGCGGCATCGCCCGCCCGTCGGTGGCGCAGCGGGTGCTGGACAGCGGCGTCGCGGTCGTCGGCATCGCTACCGCCATGGCGGAAGTGCCCGATCTGCCGCGGCGCTGGCAAACCGGCGCGGCCCCCCATGCGCTGCCTGCCCCGGTCACCTGGCGCAGCAAGGTGATGGCGTCGCTCGCCCGCATGGCGTTGGTCAAGCGCCGGATGCGCGCGTTGAGTGACGATCGGCCGCGCAATGTGCGCTACTCGCCGCTGTTCACGCTGGTCGTCGATCAGTGGCGTACCCGCCGTATCCTGCAGCGTTACCACGCCTGGTTACAGCAACGTTAATGACCGCGGCGCCGGCAAACACGCCGGCGGCCGCACAAAAATCCCGCTTTTTTGATCGCGCTACGTAAAATCTGCAAGAAATCACCGCTCTGGATACTGCGCTTTTAACGCTCGGCTGCTTATATTCATCACAAATTTTGTGTATATAACCGCTTTAGGACTTAAGGTGGTGAATAGATGAAAATAAGCCGCTATTTTCTATTTATGTTATTAATCGGAAATTCACCTTAATAATAAATGCATTAAAGAAGCAGCCAAAGGAAAGCAGAAAAGCATTTTTGCGCAATGTTAAAGAAATGTTGTTTTTTGCCGGCAAAACCAACGGTCAACAAATCAACAACATATTGATGAGCCTAAGAAAAAACTAAACAATTCAAAACAAAATCGGCTATTGAGTCCCAGGCGAAAAAGCCATATATTGGTCGCGCTTTTCACAAGGCAGTTACTTTTCTAATTCATTAATTCAATCGTTGCGTCTTGAGACCTTCGGTTGTAGGAGAGATATGATGACGGATAAAGTCCGTATTGATACTTTAGTTGCAAACTCATTAAACGGAAACAATGAAACCTATTTGGCGCGCCAAGCCGAATTTGAGTCGAATGTTAGGAGTTATCCGCGCAAATTGCCGTTGGCAATTGCGAAAGCCCAGGGCGTTTGGATCACTGATGTTGAGAATAATCAATATCTTGATTGCCTGGCCGGGGCGGGAACGTTGGCTCTTGGACATAATCACCCCGACGTCCTGCAAAGCATCCAAAATGTCATTACCAGCGGCTTGCCGTTACATACTCTCGATCTCACGACCCCGTTAAAAGATCGTTTCTCCGATTACCTGCTCTCTCTGTTGCCGGGCGAAGGCAAAGAATATTGCCTGCAGTTCTGCGGCCCGTCCGGCGCCGATGCGGTGGAAGCCGCGCTGAAGTTGGCGAAAAAGCACACCGGCCGTTCTGGCGTGATCAGCTTCTCCGGCGGCTATCACGGCATGACCCACGGCGCGCTGTCGGTCACCGGCAATCTGTCGCCGAAGGCGGCGATCAACGGCATGATGCCGGAAGTGCAGTTCATGCCTTACCCGCATGAATACCGCTGCCCGCTGGGCATCGGCGGCGAAGCCGGCGTCAAGGCGCTGACCTACTACTTCGACAACCTGATCAACGACGTGGAAAGCGGCGTGCGCAAACCGGCGGCGGTGATCCTGGAAGCCGTTCAGGGCGAAGGCGGCGTTAACCCGGCGCCGGCCGAGTGGCTGCAGCGCATCCGCAAAGTGACGCAGGAGCATGGCATTCTGCTGATCATCGACGAAGTTCAGGCCGGTTTCGCCCGTACGGGCAAGCTGTTCGCCTTCGAACACGCGGGCATCGAGCCGGACATCATCGTGATGTCGAAAGCGGTCGGCGGCGGCTTGCCGCTCGCGGTGCTGGGCATCAAGAAAGAGTTCGACGCCTGGGAACCGGGTCACCACACCGGCACCTTCCGCGGCAACCAGCTGGCGATGGCCACCGGCCTGACCACCCTGCAATACCTGAAAGAGCACCAGGTCGCCGACAAAGTGGCCGCGCAGGGCGAATGGCTGAAAGGCAAACTGGCCGAGCTGCAGAAACGGTATCCGGTGATCGGTCACGTCCGCGGCCTGGGCCTGATGATCGGCATCGAGATCGTCAAGCCGAACGAAGCGCAGGATCACATGGGCTGCTACCCGGCCGATGGCGAGCTGTCCGCGTTGCTGCAGAAAAAGTGCTTCGAATCCGGTCTGATCCTGGAGCGCGGCGGGCGCAATGGCTGCGTGCTGCGTCTGCTGCCTTCCCTGCTGATCACCAACGATGAGCTGGGTATTTTCCTCGATAAATTTGAGCAGGCGCTGTTGGCCGCCGGCGTCAAGCCAGTCTGATTGGAGCGAATGACCGCGATGTCCAAGTTAAACCCGATTCTGGCTTCCTCGGCGCACAGCGCCGAGGCTTACCGCCAGGCGATCGCGCAGAGCAGTGAAGCCGTCGTGCAGTGGCTGCAACAGCCCGAGATGTATCAGGGCAAAAGCGTTGCCGAACTGCGCGAGCGCATCAAGCTCGACTTCACCCCGCAAGGCCTGGGCAACCAGGCGGCGATCGATCGCGCCATCGAGTACTTTTTGAAAGACAGCCTGTCGGTGCACCACCCGCAGTGCGTGGCGCACCTGCACTGCCCGAGCCTGGTGATAAGCCAGGCCGCCGAAGTGCTGATCAACGCCACCAACCAGAGCATGGATTCCTGGGATCAGAGCCCGTCGGCCACGCTGATCGAAATGAAGCTGATCGAATGGCTGCGCGCCCAGGTTGGTTACCAGCCCGGCGACGCCGGGGTGTTCACCAGCGGCGGCACCCAGAGCAACCTGATGGGGCTGATGCTGGCGCGCGATGCATTCTTCGCGCGTCAGGGCCACTCCGTGCAGCAGGATGGCCTGGTGGGCGATCTGCGCAAGCTGAAGGTGTTCTGTTCTGAAAATGCCCACTTCTCGGTGCAGAAGAACATGGCGCTGATGGGCCTCGGCTATCAGTCCGTCACCCTGGTGAAAACCGATCGCTTCGCCCGCATGGACGTGAACGATCTGGCGGAAAAACTGGCGCAGGCCAAGGCCAACGGCGAGCAGGTGATGGCGATTGTCGCCACCGCCGGCACCACCGACGCCGGTGCCATTGACCCGCTGCGCGACATCGCGCGGCTGGCGGCGCAGCAGCAGATTTGGGTACACGTGGATGCGGCCTGGGGCGGCGCGCTGCTGCTTTCCGAGCAGTACCGCGACTACCTGGACGGCCTGGAACTGGTGGACTCCATTACCCTGGACTTCCACAAGCAGTTCTTCCAGACCATCAGCTGCGGCGCCTTCCTGCTGAAAGACGAGCGTCACTACGAGCTGATGCGCTATCAGGCGGCCTACCTGAACTCCGAGTTCGACGAAGCGCAAGGCGTGCCGAACCTGGTGTCCAAGTCGCTGCAGACCACCCGCCGCTTCGATGCGTTGAAGCTGTGGATGGGGCTGGAGGCGCTGGGGCAGAAGCAATACGCCGAGATCATCGATCATGGCGTGACGCTGGCGCAACAGGTAGCGCGTTACATCGCCGATCAGGAATCGCTGGAACTGGTGATGCAGCCGCAGCTGGCCAGCGTGCTGTTCCGCTACCGTCCGGCGCAGCTGGCGGCGAACGGCGACGCGGCCGTCGCCCTGTTCAACCAGCGCATCGGCGACGCCCTGCTGGAATCGGGCCGCGCCAACGTCGGCGTGACCGAATTCGATGGCGTAACCTGCCTGAAGATGACGCTGCTGAACCCGATCGTGACGCTGGAAGACATCAAGCTGTTGCTGGCGCTGGTCGAGAAAACCGCGCAGCAGCTGCCGGCGTAACGCCGCGCAGTGTACCACTCAAGCCGATAACTTGCGTTATCGGCTTTTTTATTGCTCATCAGATCGCAGGAGACGCAGCGTTTACGCTGATATACTGCATCAAACGCCTTCTCTCATTCCAGCGCCACAGGATATGCACACATGACCGACCCTGATTTCAACCTGTTGATCGCGCTCGATGCGCTGCTGACGGCGGGCAGCGTCGTCGGCGCCGCACGGCGTCTCGGTTTAAGCGCTTCGGCGATGAGCCGCACCCTCAACCGGCTGCGCGCGGCCACCGGCGATCCCCTGCTGGTGCGCGCCGGCCGTCATATGGTGCTGACGCCCTATGCCGAAACGCTACGCGAGCGGACGCGAAATACGGCATTCGAAGCCCGTGCGCTGCTGCGCCCGGCGCAGGGAGCATTAGATCCCGCCGAGCTGGATCGTACCTTCACGCTGCGTGCCAACGACGGCTTCGTCGAAGCCTTCGGCCCGGCGCTGATCGCCGCCGCTGCCGAACAGGCGCCGCGGGTGCGGCTGCGCTTTGCGCCCAAGCCGGAGAAAAGCGACCGCCCGCTGCGTGAAGGGCTGGTCGATCTGGAGATAGGCGTGCTGGGTGACATGGGCCCGGAAATCCGCCTGCAGGCGCTGTTCCGCGATCGCTTCGTCGGCGTGATGAGAACCTCGCACCCGCTTGCGCAGCAGCCGGAGATCGGCGCCGCCGACTACGCCGCCTGCGGCCACGTGGTGGCCTCGCGCAGCGGGCGCATTCTCGGGCCGGTAGACGCCGCGCTGGCGGAGCTGGGGCTGACGCGCCAGATTGCCGCCGTGGTGCCGAGTTTTCCGGCCGCGCTGGCGGTGGCGCAGGCCTCGAACCTGCTGGCGCTGTTGCCCGCCTCCTTCCTGCACGCTCAACCGGCCGAGGGCCCGCTGCGCGTCTTTGAGCTGCCGGTGAAAACGCCGCCCATTACCGTGTCGCAAATGTGGCACCCGCGCCTGGAGGCCGAGGCGGATCACCGCTGGCTGCGGCAGCTGGTGTTGTCGGTCTGTCGCCAGCGCGTGCAGGAACCGTTTCGCGAATAGTGACAATGTCACTAGATTTTGCATTACTGACGTCGAGTGATCCAGCCAACGGCAAAGCCCCCATACCCTGAGGGTTGTTCCCCCTCGCGCGATGGGAGAACATAGCGTTCACGATGCCTGACTCAGTGAAACGCTCATGACGCTTCCCCCTCTCTGGCCGGTATTCGACGGCCATAACGACCTGCTGCTCAACCTGTGGCTGCAGCACGACGACGATCCGGCCGCCGCCTTCTATTCCCGCGTCACGCCGGGCCACCTCGATTTCTCCCGCATGCGGCGCGGCGGATTTTTCGGCGGACTGTTCGCGGTATTTATTCCCCCGGTCAGCTATATCGCCCAGATGCGCAACCAAACGCAGGACGAGGCGCAGGCCACCTTCGATCCGCTGGCGATCGCCGAACGGCAGATCGCCATCCTGCAGCAGTTGGAACAGGCTTCTCAGGGGCGGCTGCGCATCTGCCGCACCGCCACCGAGATAGAACAGTGCCGCCTCAACCGGCAAATTGCCGCGGTGCTGCATATCGAAGGCGCCGGCATGATCGACGCGGAGCTGACGCAGCTGGAGGCCTTCTACCGGCTGGGCGTGCGCAGCATCGGGCCATTCTGGAATCTGCCGAACGCCTTCGGCACCGGCGTCAGCGGGCCGTTCCCGGGCTCACCCGATACCGGCCCCGGCCTGACGCCGGCCGGCGAGGCGCTGATCCGCGCCTGCAACCGCCGCCGCATCATGATCGACGTCTCGCACATGAACGAGAAAACCTTCTGGCAAACCGCCGCGCTGAGCAACGCGCCGCTGGTCGCCACCCACTCCAACGCCCACGCCCTCTGCCCCCAGCCGCGCAACCTGACCGACGCACAGCTGGGCGCCATCGCCCAGAGCGGCGGGATGGTCGGCGTCAATTTCGGCACCGCCTTCCTGCGTGCGGACGGTAAACGTGACAGTGCAACAACCGGCTTAACAGAAATTGTTAAACACGTTGAGTATTTGATCGCTAAACTTGGTGAAGATCGCGTGGGATTTGGCTCTGATTTTGACGGGGTCAACGTACCGCAACCGCTGGAGGACGCCGCTGGCCTGCCGCGCCTGACGCAAGCGCTGGCGCAGGCCGGGTTCGATAACCGGTTGCTGGAGAAGCTGACCTGGCGCAACTGGCTGAACGCGCTCACCGCCGCCTGGGGTGAATAACCCGGTTACGCTTTAAAGGTTGCGATCTCCGTCACATTTCGCCAACATTGGGCCGGCCGAATGCGAACGTTTCTCATTGGGTTCGACTTATTACGATGCATGCAAAGGAGCACCGCTATGACTACCTGGACTAAACCTGAGTTTGTTGATCTGCGTCTGGGGCTGGAAGTGACGCTGTACATTTCCAACCGTTAATCGCCCGTCTGCCCGCCTTTCGCGCGGGCATTTCTTTCCTTCTTTTCTGGTTTAGACATGCAGATAAAAGTTCTCGGCTCGGCGGCGGGCGGCGGCTTTCCCCAGTGGAATTGCAACTGCGACAACTGTCGGGGCGTTCGCGACCACAGCATCAGCGCCACGCGCCGCACGCAGTCCTCCATCGCCGTCAGCGACGACGGTAAAAACTGGGTGCTGTGCAACGTTTCCCCGGACATTTGCCATCAGTTGCTGGCCTCGCCCGAATTGAATAATCCCGAGGTGCTGCGCGGCACCGGCATCGGCGCGATCGTGTTGACCGACAGCCAGATCGATCACAGCGCGGGCTTGCTCAATTTGCGCGAGGGCTGCCCGCATCACGTCTGGTGCACCCCTGAAGTGCATGACGATCTCAGCACCGGTTTCCCGGTGTTTCCCATGCTCTCACACTGGAACGGCGGCCTGATTCACCACCCGCTGACGCCCGGCGAGCCGTTCCGCACGATGGTCTGCCCGAACGTGCGCTTTACCGCCATTCCGCTGCTCAGCAACGCGCCGCCCTATTCGCCGTTCCGCGATCGCCCGCTGCCGGGCCACAACGTGGCGCTGTTTATCGAAGATACCGCGCGCGGGGTCGGGCTGCTGTACGCGCCGGGCCTGGGTGAGCCGGACGAGGCGCTGCTGCCGTGGCTGCGCCGCGCGGACTGCCTGCTGATCGACGGCACGCTGTGGCGCGACAACGAGCTGGCCAACGCCGGCGTGGGCCGCAATACCGGCAAGGACATGGGGCATCTGGCGCTGGCGGAAGAACACGGGCTGGCGGCCCTGCTCGCCACCTTGCCCGCCAGGCGCAAAATCCTGATCCACATTAACAATACCAACCCTATCCTCAATGAAGACTCGGTAGAGCGGCAAAGCCTGACCGCCGCCGGCATTGAAGTGAGCTGGGACGGCATGAATATCGAACTGTAGGGAACCGCCATGACGCAACCACTGCCCCTGACTCCGCCGGCATTTGAAGCGGCGCTGCGCGCCAAAGGCGCTTATTACCATATTCACCACCCGTACCACATCGCGATGCACAACGGCGAAGCGACCCGCGAACAGATCCAGGGCTGGGTGGCCAACCGGTTCTACTACCAGACCAGCATTCCGATCAAAGACGCGGCGATCATGGCCAACTGCCCACAGCCGGAAACCCGCCGCAAATGGGTGCAGCGCATCCTGGATCACGATGGCTACGGCGGCAGTGAAGGCGGCATCGAAGCCTGGCTGCGCCTGGGCGAAGCCGTCGGGCTGCAGCGCGACGCCCTGCTCTCTGAAGAATTGGTGCTGCCGGGCGTGCGCTTCGCGGTGGACGCCTACGTCAATTTCGCGCGCCGCGCCTGCTGGCAGGAAGCGGCCTGCAGCTCGCTGACCGAACTGTTCGCGCCGCAAATCCACCAATCGCGCCTCGACAGCTGGCCGCAGCACTACCCGTGGATCGACGCCGCCGGCTACGACTATTTCCGCAGCCGCCTCGGCCAGGCCAACCGCGATGTGGAACACGGCCTGGCGCTGGCGCTGGACTATTGCGACACCGTAGAAAAACAGCAGCGCATGCTGGAGATCCTGCAGTTCAAGCTGGACATTCTGTGGAGCATGCTGGACGCCATGAGCATGGCCTATACCCTGAACCGCCCGCCTTACCACAGCGTGACCACCGCGCGGGTATGGCACAACCAGAGGCTGGTGTAATGACGCTGAACCCTGAACACACCCCCGTCTTCCGTCGCGGCTACCGCCTGCAATGGGAGCAAGTGCAAAACAGCCACGTGATCCTCTACCCGGAAGGCATGGCCAAGCTGAACGACAGCGCCGCCGCCATCTTGCAGCTGGTCGACGGCCACACCACGCTGAACGGCATCATCGCCCAGTTGAACGCCCGCTTCCCCGGCGCCGAAGGGCTGGCGGAAGACGTGCTGGAGTTTTTCCAGCGCGCCTACGAACAAAAATGGGTGACCTTCCGTGACTGAAGCTCGCGCGCCGGCGGTGAACCCGCCGCTCTGGCTGCTGGCGGAGCTGACCTACCGCTGCCCGCTGCAGTGTCCGTATTGCTCCAACCCGCTCGATTTCGCCGCGCAGGAAAAAGAGCTGACCACCGCGCAGTGGATCGAGGTGTTTCGCCAGGCGCGGGCGATGGGCAGTGTGCAGCTCGGTTTTTCCGGCGGCGAGCCGCTGGTGCGTAAAGACCTGCCCGAGCTGATCGCCGCCGCGCGCGCGCTCGGCTTTTACACCAACCTGATCACCTCCGGCATCGGCCTGACCGAGAAGAAGCTGCAGACCTTCGCCGACGCCGGGCTGGATCATATCCAGATCAGTTTTCAGGCCAGCGATGAAACGCTGAACGCCGCGCTGGCGGGCTCCGCCAAGGCGTTTCAGCAGAAGCTGGCCATGGCTAAGGCGGTCAAGGCGCTCGGCTATCCGATGGTGCTCAACTTCGTGCTGCATCGCCATAATATCGGCCAGATCGACCGCATTATCGAACTGGCGATCCAGCTGGACGCCGACGACGTCGAGCTGGCGACCTGCCAGTTCTACGGCTGGGCGCACCTCAACCGCGAGGGCCTGCTGCCGACCCGCGAGCAGATCGCCGACGCGGAAGCGGTGGTGAAACGCTACCGCGAACGCATGGTCACCGACGGCAAGCTGGCCAACCTGCTGTTCGTCACGCCGGACTACTACGAGGAGCGCCCCAAAGGCTGCATGGGCGGCTGGGGCGCCATCTTCATGAGCGTGACGCCGGAAGGCATGGCGTTACCCTGTCACAGCGCCCGTCAGTTACCGATCGCCTTCCCGTCGGTGCTGGAGCACGATCTGCAGCATATCTGGTACCACTCGTTCGGGTTTAACCGCTATCGCGGCTATGACTGGATGCCGGAGCCGTGCCGTTCCTGCTCGGAGAAAGAGCAAGACTACGGCGGCTGCCGCTGCCAGGCGTTCATGCTGACCGGCAACGCCGACAACGCCGACCCTGTGTGCGGCAAATCGCCCCACCACGGCACCATTCTGGCGGCGCGGGAAGCGGCGAATCGCTCGCAGATCGGTATCGATCAGCTGCGTTTTCGCAATCAAACCAACTCTCGTCTGATTTTCAAGGGTTGACGATGGCACTCGCCGGCGCTTCCTGGCAGCTCGACAACGGTTTGGCCGTCAAGGCGATAAGCGATCCTGCCGCCGCTAGCGCCGCCGCGCTGGTGCGCATTGAAGCGGGCAGTTTTCAGGCGCCCACCGCCTGGCCGGGCCTGGCGCATCTGCTGGAGCATATGTTGTTTCGCGGCAGCGCGAACTACGGCGCGCAAGATGGTCTGATGGCCTGGGTCGCCTCGGTGGGAGGCCGGCTGAACGCCACCACCCAAGCCACGCAAACCGCCTTCTTCTTCGAAGTAAGCGCAGACCATTTGGCGCCGGGGCTGGCGCGGCTGAGCGATATGCTCGCCGCCCCGCAGCTGGCGTCCGAGGCGATCGCTCAGGAGATTGAGGTCATCGACGCTGAATATCGCCTGCTGCGCGCCGATGTGGAAACCCGCTGCGAAGCCGCGCAGCGGCAGATGTTCAGCGGCCTTGACGCAATGCATCGCTTTCATATCGGCAGCCGCGCCGCCTTCGGCAGCGATATTTCCGCGTTGCAGCTGGCGCTGCGGCAGTTTCATCAGCGCTATTTTCGCGCGCCAAACCTGACGCTGTGGCTGCAAGGCCCGCAATCGCTGGCCCAGCTGCATGCGCTGGCCCAGCGCTACGGCAGCCGGCTGCCGGCGGGCAACGGCTCACCGCACGAGAGCTCACCGCCGCTGACCGCTGCGGAAGATTACACCCTGACGCTGCCCGGCACGCCGCAGCTGAGACTGGTGTTTGCCCTGCCGCGCTCCCATTCGCGCGGCTGGCTGCGGCGGCTGGAGCGCATGCTGCTGGACGAAGCCCCCGGCGGGCTGCTGGCCCGGCTGCGCGCTCAGGCGTGGTGCGATGCGGTTCGGCTCGATTATTCGCGCTGCAGCGAGAACAACGCGCTGCTGAGTTTTACCTTTACCGTCAATCACGGTTCAGCCGCTGAGGCTGCCTGCATCGAAAGCGCCCTGCTGGCGTGGCTGCAGGCGCTGCAGGTGCTGACACCGGCCCAGCTTGCGCATTACGAGCGGCTGGCAAATCGCGATTTCCACCGTTTGGCACCGCTCGACCAGCTGCGTGCCAGAGCGTTTGGGCTGCCGCCGGCGGAGCCGAACGACGATTGGCCACGGCATATTGCGGCGTTGATTAGCGCGCCGCGCCGTCGCCTGGCCGTGCGGCCCGAAGGCGGCGGTGAAACCCGTGAAATTCAAGGGCTGCCGCTAGCGCTTGGCCCCTTCGCCGGCGCCGCGCTGACGGCTACAGCGGAATCCTTCCGCTTTTTCTCCTCCTCGGCGGCGCTGCCGCCCCCGACATTGCCTGCCGGCCTGGCGCCGCTGCGGCATCTGCGCCCCGACGAAGCGCAGCCGGTGCTGCTGCTGCGGCCGACGCCGTCCAGCCCCTTCAGTGATGCACAGGCCTACGGCTTACAGGCGGCGCTGCGCGACGGGGCGGCCGAACTGGCGCATCGGGAAGGACATTTAAGCTTCGAACGCCACCAGGGTGCGTGGCTGCTGCAGCTGGCGGGCAGCCCCGCGCTGCTTTGCCACGGGCTGAGCGAGGTGAACCGGGCGCTGGCGGCGTTGCCGTCGGCCATTCTCAACGAGGCGGCGAGAAACCTGCGCCATACGCAGTTGCAAGAGCAAAACGACATCGCCATTCGTCGCCTGCTGGCCCAATTGCCCGCAGCGCTCAGCGCGCCGACAGCAACAGCGGTGCAGTGGCATGCCACCTTAGCCGGCGGCGATGGCGAGTTAAAACGGCAGCTGTCGCACCTGCTGTACGACTTCCCCTATCCCGTGGCCGCCGAGCCGCCGCTGCCGATATATCAGCATCATCGCCCCGTCACGCTGACGGAAAGCGGCGCCGAACACGCCTTGCTGCAGTTTTACCCGCTGCCGAACGGCGAAGCCGAAGGCCGTTGGGCGCTGCGCGTGCTGGCCCAGCTTTACGCGCCGCGCTATTTTCAGCGGTTGCGCGTGGATCGCAACGTGGGCTACGTGGTGCAATGCGCCTTCCACCGCTGCGCCGATGCCGAAGGCCTGCTGTTCGCGCTGCAATCCCCAACGTTCAACGTTGAACAGCTGCGGCAGTTAACCGACGAATTCTTACTACAGATGCGTCATGAGCTGGCGCACGTGGGCGCAAACGAGCTGGCGCAAACGCAACAGGCGCTGCGGCAAAGCGTGCAGCGCCTCAGCGCCGAGCCATTGCAACGCGCACGCGAAATCGCCCTGGAAAATCACGCAATCATTGCCGCCGAGCCCATGACATTGACGCAACTGGCCTATTGGCAGCAGCGGCTATTCGCCGCAGGCTGATGTTGCGTCGGAGCCAACCCGACGCAATATAAACGTAGCGAAACAACTAATAACCAGAGGGAGATATATCTCAATAATCGTGCTCCCTCCTGTAAGAACTACTTCGGGAAATTACTTGAATAACAGCATGTTGATTAATCGCCTAACCGACGCCCTCCTTTTCCTTTTATGGCAGGCATATATTCTTCGCTTTTTCATTCTTTTAAACTCATAAGCTAGCGATATATAAAACACCATGAGCAGCAACATTAATATAACCATCATAAGTTAGCCCAAATCCATTTAGCCATTTCATACGATTATTATCTAATTTAATAAATTAAAAAATTAGAAACATCCTGTTCTAAAAATTACTTTATCATATCACTCAAACCGGCCTTTTATGCTGGCCGGGATGCAGGAGAATTATAATTGCACCGCCCAGTTAGCCCGTCGCGAACAACACAATGGGTAGGCGATACCGGTCAGCACCATGCTGATCACCCAGGAAATGTCTGCGCCCGGGATCAGATTGGCGTAAGGGCCGGAGAAGAATGCGTTCTCGACGAAAGGCACCTGCACCGCAATACCGCCGAAATAAACGCCGAGCGCGCGGGTGTTTAGCAGGCCGTAGCGCCCGCCGTCGGCGCTGAAAATGGCCGAAATGTCATAGCGTTGGCGGTTAAGCAGGTAAAAATCAATCAGGTTGATCATGCACCAGGGGATCAGCACCGAAATCAAGGCAAAAATCAGGTTCAGGAACAGATGAACGAAGTTGGCCGAGGCAACCAGCGCCACCCACACCGCCCCCAGCAAAATCAGCGCCGAGAACAGCGTGCGTATACGCGCATTCGGCATCCACTGCGGTAAGAAGGTTTGTACCGCAGTGATGAGTGAAAGCACCGCGCCGTACAAATTCATCGAGTTATGGCAGATGATGTTGATCAGAAACAGCACCATCAACACCGGCCCCAGCCCTCCCGTCGCCTGGCGCACCGCCTCCATGGCATCGTCGCTGCCGGCGACCAGATTGACCGCCACCACGCCGAACACGAAGGCCAAAATGGTGCCGCTGCAGGCGCCCAGGTAGGTATACAGGAAGGGTTTGGCAATGCCGACTTCCGCCGGCAGGTAACGCGAATAGTCTGACGTGTAGGGCGAGAAGCTGATTTGCCAGACGGCGCCGATGCAGAACGTGGCGAACCAACCGGCAATGCTGAACGATCCCCGCTGCCAAAAATCCGCCGGCAGCGGTTGAGAAAACATCAATACCAATCCGAGAATCAGCGCGCTGCCCATCACCCAGGCGCCGATTTTGTTGATCTTATGGATGAAACGGTAGCCCACCACCCCGATCAACGTTGCCAACACCGCGCCAATCACCGTCGCCACGCCCATGTTCAATGACGGGATGACGTTATGGATGACCTTGCCGGAAAGCGTGATGTTGGAAATAAAGAACCCCAGATAGATCACCGTGGCGAACACGATCACCAACAGCGAGCCGTAGCGGCCAAACTGCGCCCGGCTCTGCACCATTTGCGGTATTCCGACCTGTGGTCCCTGGGCAGAGGTCAGCGCCAGAAAAATACCGCCGAACAGGTGGCCGGCGATAATCGCGCTCAGCGCCGAGAGAATATTGAGATGAAACGTTTGTGTGGAGATGGCCCCGGTCACGACCGCCAGCGGCGCAATATTGGTGCAAAACCACAGGGTAAACAGGCTGCGGGCATGGCCATGGCGCTCCCCGGCGGGAACAAAATCGATCGACTTGTCTTCAATAAACGCGGTCTGCTCTGGCTGAGAGTTCATATATCCCCCGGTTAACGTGGATTATTATTTTTTACAGCGTGTTAGCGTGCGAATAGGTCGAAAAAAGCGTGCGTCTGCCCCGGCGACATTGCGGTCGCCTGTATCAATGCGATGAAAACGGGGCTGCCGGCGCGATCTGAAATCGCGCCTGATTGCGCTGACTCAGCGCATGACAAAAGGATCGTCTATCGGATCGTCGCTGGTGCGCAGCCACACCGTTTTGCTGGTGGTGTATTGCAGCGCGGCGTCAATCCCGCCCTCGCGGCCAAACCCCGACTGGCCGTAGCCGCCAAACGGCGCCAGCGGCGATACCGCTCGATAGGTATTCAGCCACACCACCCCCACCCGCAGGCGACGGGTCACCCGATGCGCGCGCGTCAGGTTCTGCGTGAAAATGCCGGCCGCCAGGCCATAGGCAGAATCATTGGCAAGCTGAATGGCCTCCGCTTCGTCCCTGAAGGTCAACACCGACAGCACCGGGCCGAACAGCTCTTGCTTCACGCACTCGGCGTCGGGTTGCGCGCTGCAATCGACAATCGTCGGCGGGTAGTAAAAGCCCGGTGAGTCGATCGCCGCGTGGCCAATCACCAGTTTTGCCCCCTGCTCCAGCGAACGGCTGACGATGGCGGCGATCCGCTCTTGCTGCTGCCTGGTGCAAAGCGGCCCGAACTGGGTGTCCGGGCGATCCGGCGGCCCGATGCGGATGCTGCGCACCTTCTCCGTCAGCCGGGCCAAAAACGTGTCCTTGATGCTTTCCGCCACCAGCAGGCGCGAGCCGGCTACGCAGCTCTGGCCCGACGCGGCGAAAATGGCCGCCACCTGCGCATTCGCCGCGCTGGTCAGATCCGCATCATCGAAAACGATAAACGGCGATTTTCCGCCCAGCTCCAGCGAGGTGCTGGCGAGGTTTTCCGCACTGCCGCGAACGATGTGCTTCGCGGTTTCCGCGCCGCCGGTAAAGGCGATGTGGTCTACCTGCGGATGCGCCGTCAGCACCGCACCGCATTCGGCGGCAAAGCCGGTGATCACATTGCATACGCCGCGTGGAAAACCGGCCTCGTCTATCAGTCTGGCGAACGCCAGCAGCGGCGCCGGCGCGGTTTCCGCCGCTTTGACCACCAGCGTGCAGCCGGCGGCGATCGCCGGGCCGATTTTCACCGCCGCAAGAAACAGCTGGCTGTTCCAGGGCACGATCGCCGCCACTACCCCGATCGGTTCGCGACGTACCCAGGTTTCCATGTCGGCTTTGTCGATCGCCAGCACGCTGCCTTCCATCTTGTCGGCCAGGCCGGCGTAGTACCGGTAGTATTCCGCCACATAAGCGATCTGCGCCTGGGTTTCCCGGATGATCTTGCCGGTATCCAGCGTTTCCAGCCGCGCCAGCTCGGGGGCGTGCTGCTCCAGCAAGTCGGCCAGCCGCAACAACAGCTTGCCGCGCGCGCCGGCGGTCATATCGCGCCACTCGGCCCCCTGGAAAGCCCGGTGCGCCGCCGCAACGGCACGATCCACATCCTGCGCACGGGCTTCCGCCACCTGCGCCCAGGGTTCGCCGCTCGCCGGGTTGATCGAGTCGAAGGTGGCCGAACCGGCGTCAAACCGGCCGTCGATGTAGAGTTTGAACGATTCCATCAGCGCCTCCGTCAGTGAAATTCCGGCATCACGCAGCGAATGAACCGCTCCAGAGAGGCCTTTTTACGCGCAAAGCTCATGCCGCTGTCGATCCACAACGCAAACTCGTCATACCCCAGCGCCTCATATTTTTTCAGCCGCGTAATGACCTCATTGGCGGTGCCGATAGCCAGGTTGGTGCGCATCATCTCGGCGGAGTAATAGGTATTGGCGGCGATCTCTTCGTCGCTCAGCGGCTGAATCAGCCCTTGCCGCACCGGCCGCTGGTTCTTGAACCAGGCGCCGAAGTAGTGGTAGAAACGGTTGAGCTCTTCCGCCGCCAGGCGGGCGTCCGCCTCATCTTCCGCTACGTAGCCATGCTGCAATAGCATGATCTTCAGCGGCTGCTCGGCGGCGAAGCGTGCACGCGCCTCGTTGAAACAGGTCACCAGCCGCACGATCTCCTCTTCCCCTTGATGCAGCGGCGTAACCTGAACGTTGCAGCCGTTTTGCACCGCAAATTCGTGGCTGTTGGGATCGCGCGCCGCCACCCAAATCGGCGGATGCGGCTGCTGTTTCGGCAGCGGCGACGAGGTGGTCGCCGGGAACGACCAGTATTCCCCCTGATGGGCATAGTCGCCCTGCCACAGTTTTTTCACCGCCGGGATCAGCTCGCGCATGCGCTGCCCGGCATCCCAGGCGGTCAAACCGGGCATCAGCCGTTCGTATTCATAGGAATAGGCGCCGCGCGCGATGCCCAGCTCCAGCCTGCCGCCGGTGATGATGTCGGTCATCGCCGCCTCGCCCGCCAGACGGATCGGGTGATTGAACGGCGCAATGATGGTGCCGGTGCCGAGCCGCACCCGCGAGGTGCGCCGGGCAATGTCCGCCAGATTGATGAACGGATTCGGCGCAATGGTGAAATTCATGCCGTGGTGCTCGCCGGTCCAGATGGCGTGCATGCCGCCGCGATCGGCGATTTCACACAGTTCGATCATCTCCTGGTAGAGCTTTTCCTGCGGTTCGTCGGGTAACGTTCGTTCCATATGCACGAATAAAGACAGTTTCATCACACTCTCCCGTTCAGCCTCAACCGGCGAATTGCTTGATGGCACCGCTGTGCTCATCGCCATAATAGATACCGTAATTGCCCACGGCGTTTTCTTTGACGAATCGGCCCAGCATCGATCGCAGCGCCGGATCCTTGATCGGCAGCCGCGCCAGCGTCGGCATGTCGAACCATTCCGCCGCGCCCAGCTGCGGCGTCAGGCTGCCGGCGTCGGTCGGCAGCGCGCACAGGAAAACGATGTGTTGCTGGTGCTTCTGGCGGTCGTCATAGACGGAATAGACGAAGCCCGGATGGGCATTAATGCCCAGCTGTTGCAGCAGCTCCCCCAACGTTTCGCTGACGCTGCGTTTCTCCACCGCGCTGGACGGCAGTTGATAGCCGCCGTCATTTTGCCGCACCATCACGGCGTGCCCTTCAAACTCGATCAACGCACTTACCACCACCTGCGGCCCACCAATCAGCGACTGCGCGTTTTGATAAGGCGTGAAATAAGCGCCGCGGTAATACCCCAGACCGGCGGTGGCGTTGGACTCGAACCCTTCGACCTTGCCGATCAGAATGGCATGGTCGCCGGCGTCCACCACCTGATGCAGCGAGCAGTCGAACCACGCCGAACTGTTATCGATCAGTGGCACCCGTGACGCACTCCAGCGCCAATCGATCAGCGCAAAGCGGTCTTCGTTCTTTTGCGCAAAAATGGTTGAAGCCTCTTTTTGCTGTTCCGCCAGAATATTGATGGCGAAATGGCTGCACTGGGTAAAATGCGCCAGATTCGCCGAACGTTTATCGATGCTCACCAACAGCAGCGCCGGATCCAGCGACACCGACGAAAACGAATTGGCGGTGAAGCCAATCGGCTTCCCCTGCTTGTCTACCGAGGTCACAATGGTGACGCCGGTCATAAAGGCGCCGAAAGCGTCGCGCAACTGCCTGCGTTTATCCGCGTCCATTTGCCGCTCCTAAAGTCAAAGGTTGCTCTGAGGTCAGAAAATCGAGCATCAGCGCGTTGACGCGTTGCGCATCGGTCAGACTGACCATGTGTTTGGCGTTCTCAATGATTACCGCGCGCCCGTTCGGTGCGGCCTGCGCCATTTGCCGCGCCATCTCCGGGCTGGAGTTGGCGTCGTGCTCGCCGGTCAGCACCAACACCGGGCAGCGGATAAGGTGCCAACGCTGGGCATACACCCGATCGCCGGTAGCAAACGCCTGATAGGCGCGTGCGTAGCCCGATATGTCCACCTGTTGCAACCAGCCGCCCACCTGGCGGCGCAGACGCTGTTCGGCGGGATCGGCGCCAAACCACCGGCTCAGCGGCGAGTCGAGCTGCGTCTGGCCGCTGGCCAACGCGCTGGCGCGTTGCGCGACCGCGGCGCTGGCCTTTGCTGAGCGCTGAAACACGCCGCTCATCACCACCGCGCGATTGACTCGCTCCGGATAATCGATCGCCAGACCGGCGGTGATCAACGCCCCCATCGAGTGCCCCGCCACCGCAGCGCTCGGCGCGCCCAGGGTGTTTAAGAAGGCCGCCATCCAGCGCACGTAATCCTCCAGCGTCGCGGCGTGGGCGAAGCCTTCGCTTTCTCCGTGGCCCGGCATATCGACGGCGATGACCCGAAAGTGCGCGCTGAGCGCATCGAGCTGGGGATACCAGGCCTCCGCGTTCATGCCTACGCCGTGGATCAATACCAGCGGCTCGCCACGCCCGGCCTCCAAATACCCCACCCGCAAAGCGGGTTCAGACAGCTGCCGGATTGTTCTGATCATGGCCCAGCTCTTTCAGATCCAGATAACGGTTGCCGATGCGGTGGTGCGGCCGCCCCCCCAGCGCCGCGCCCAGTGCGATGACGATTTCATCGTCGAAGGGTGCGTCGTTGATGTTGAACTGAAATGTCAGGTAGTGCTCGCGGCTGCCTTCGTCGTTTTTCCCCATCATCGGGATCAGGATCGGCGCGTTGGCCGGCCCGCGGGTATTGTTGAACGCCAGATAGCTCTTGCCGTTGACCGCCGAACGGTAGTGGTTGCCGAAATGCAGCGTGTGGATCAGCGCCGAGGCATGTTCCAACTCGCCGCCCAGCCCCACCACCGCGCTTTTGCCGAAGGCTTCCACCCGCTCGCCGGAGCCGGCTTCTTTGAGGATCAAACCGGTCAGCAGCTCGCCCAGCACCGGCGCCATTTCTCGAATCTTTGGCGCCAGATCCTCGACAAAGCCTTGCCCGGCCCAGGGGTTTTTAATCACCGCCGCCGCCGCGATCATCACCAGCGGTTTACTCGCCGATTTGCCGCCGTCGGCGTAGAGGGTTTCTGTGGAAACCAGGGTCTTGCGGATGTCTTGATGCATAAGGGACCTCGAAAAGTAAATCAAATGTTAATCAGATGTCGCGAGTCGAGGGTATAGCATCGGGCAGATTGGTATGTCAAAATTTGGTATACCATAATACGGTATTCTTATTTTCATCTGAGATGGTAAAGAGAAATTAAAAATAACCACTATTAATCAATATATTAATAAACCCGCGTAGGTTTTGGCCGGGGGTGAAACACCGGCCACGACCGCGTCCGCTCAGCACCCTGTGCCCGTGCCGCAGCCGTTGAGCCAGCGGCTATCAGCACCGAAAAGCGGTTTTTTTAGGCTATCTTTCGATTTTGTGAGCTGCTGCAACATTCACCGTTTTGGCGATGCGGCGCGAAATCGGCCGCCGTTGCTTTGCAGGTTGGAAAGATGTTAATAGTACCGGGCAAACGGGAATTCGCGTCGTTATCCGGATTAATGATGATCCACAAAAATAGAGACAATTATGGTTCAGGCGTCATTGAAGATTGAGAATGCACCGGTCACCTTGCGCGAATTGGCATTGGCGAAAATTAGGCAGGCGATTATCTCAGGGTATTTTCAGGCCGGCGATCGTTTGGTGGAACGCAGCCTGTGCGAGGAGCTGGGCGTCAGCCGCAGCGTGGTGCGCGAGGTGATCCGTTATCTCGAAGCGGAGGGGCTCATTGAAACGCTCGGCAAGAAAGGGCCGATTGTCGCTATTCTGACCTGGGAAATTGCCGAGCAGATTTATACTATTCGCCTGCTGCTTGAACAGGATGCCGCTCACGACTGCGCCCTGAAAGCCGGGCCGGAAGATAAAAAGAAACTGCATGAAAAATTAATTGCGATTAATCAGGCGTCGGCCGGGCAGGACGATATTCAGCGCGTTGAAGCCTCGCAGGCCTTTTATGAAACCATTTTCCAGGTGGCCCATCACGCCATCGCCTGGGAAATCGTTCAACGCCTGAACAGCCGCATCAGCCGCCTGCGCGCCCTGACCCTGAAAACCCCGGAGCGCCAGCTGGCCGGCTTCGAGCGCATGACGCGCATTTATCACGCCATCGAACAAAACAATCCGACGCAGGCCAGGCAAGAAGTCATCGATCACCTGACCGAGGCCGCCGCGCTGGCCAAGCGCATTCTGCAACAGGAGTCCTGAGATGCCCGCTTACTGGATTGCCCATGTTACCGTGAAAGATCCGCAGCAATATCAGCATTACATGGATTTGGCGCCCCAGGCGTTTCGCCAGTTCAACGCCCGTTTTCTCGCCCGCGGCGAACAGGCGCAAACGCTGGAAGGCCCATCGTTTGTGAAACATGTGCTGATCGAATTCGACGACTACGCCACCGCGTTGGCCTGCTACCATTCGCCGGCCTATCAGTTGGCGAAACAACAGCGGTGCCACGTGGCGGAAGCCATGATTACCATCGTCGACGGCTTGCCGCCCGCCCATTAAAAAGCCCCCGCCGTTACGGCGGAGGCTGGGTGATGTGAGGCGTGATAACCGCGTTCAGAAGCGCCGGGTCAAGCCGGCGTTTTCCGCTAGTTATTTCTCTTCAGGATCTTCCCAGTTTCAGCCCAGATCTGGCTGCGATAATGATCGTCTTCCTGAGAGAAGAAAAGTACGGTCAGCCCATCCTTGTCCAACAGCGCAATGCCATCGGGAGCAGGACGCCACGCCACAGGCTCTTGCGGCAAGACGTCGGGCGTGCAATCAGATAAAAATTTCAGGCTATAGCCGCCGGCCGATTCCACACTCTCCGCGTTGAGCTGCACAACACAAGACTTTGATTTATCACTGACCGTCCACTGCCCGGATAGCGTTTCGGCGGAAGGTAACACCAGACTGCTTGCCATAGAGGCTCCTGAAAACAAGAAAATTATTCCGACAAGAATAAATTTGCACATAGCTGGCCCATGCGAAACGGTGGGCATCATCGCCCACCGTTGCCGTTTTACACGATAAAGTCAACAGCGACGTCGGCCTGCCCGACGATGTGCACCAGGAAGTCTGGATTTGCACCGCCATGGATATTGAAGGCCAATTCACTCAGATTGCTCTGGGTATCATAGGATACCAGCGCCTCACCGGCCTGCCCGCTGAAATGATCGACAAACTGAATGAAATCACTGCCTTTAGCGCCCTGGTTGAAGAAGGACAGATCGATCTTGTCCTTGCCTGACTCAAAGTCCCAAATGGTATCAGGAGCCCGAACAGGCGAGTCATTCACATCAGAGAAGACAAAAATGTCGTTGCCTTGCCCTCCCCATAATTGATCCTGGCCCGCTCCACCGTAAATGACATCGTTGCCGGCGCCGCCTTTGAGCGTATTGTCTGCGTGATTCCCAACAATGACGTCATTACCTGAGCCCCCTATCGCGTTTTCGATGGTGACGCCAGCGGCGATGGAAACATTCCCTTTTAATCCCCCGACGTCGGAGAAAGCGCCTTCGTTCAAGTTGATACGTTGATTTTGGCTATACCCCGAGAAATCAAGGGTGTCATTACCGCCTGCATCCCAAACAGACATCACCAGTTTGTCGTGGCTGTCGTTGAGCGTATAGAAGTCTCGGCCTGTATTTGAATTAAACCCGTAAATGGTGTCGCCGGTTCGGGTGGTCATATTGGCGCCGTAAAGATGCTGGATGGCCGCGATATCATCAACCAGCGGCGCAGCGGCATAGTAATGGCCATGATCCGCGTTGGTAATGGATTCATTCCAGTAACTCATTACGCTAAACTGCCGGGTATCTTCGGCGTAAACTGCCTTGGTATAATTTGGGCTGCCTTGCCCCGCATTATAAGTGCCCGGGTGATCTAACCCGAGAGTATGGCCAACCTCATGGGTAATGGTTAAGCGGCCGTAATTACCTAGCTCAGGATGCAAATTTTCGGAGTGATTCTTAATGTTGTACCAACTTTGCCCATCAGAATTGAACCCCCTGTAATCATTGCCATTATATGAGAACGGTTTCAAGGCATACGCTTGTCCTGTCCCCTCATAATTGCCAAAGGTAATATTGGAGGGTTGGCCTGCGGCAACTTCGACAAATTTGATGTTGGCAACATCGGCCCAGGATTGCAAAGACAGCTTCGCCTGTTCTTGTTGCTGTTGCGTGAACGAGCTCAGCCCCGTATCACGTTCCGGGGAGCGGTGGCCCAGGTTCAGTTCGTTATAATCCCAATCCGGGAAGGAATAGGTCACCGTCGCCTCTTTTCCCGTGACGTGTACGCCATTCCAGGTTTTATCGCCGCGCGCGATCTGCAACCCCGCCTTATTTATGTCATAAGACGGTTTGTTATTTATCGTCAGACCATTTCCGCGCTCATGGTAGTGAATAAGATCGTTAACGCTGTCCCAACCCGTTTCGTTTCCATTCATGGTATTACCCATAACTTTCTCCACAAAGTAGCTAGTATTGCTATGACATCCGAAATGTCCCTTGGGGATAATCAAGATCCTGAGAATAGCGATCACCCGATACGCCCCACTCTTTTTGCCTATCCCTTTACAATTGACTTTTAACTACCCGATGCCTCCTTACCCATGATTGAGAACTGATGCAACTGCGTGAGATCGCGATATTTCCGTGCAAAATGCACGGAAATAATAGGCGCATTGATCCGGCAAGGGTTTGATTCCAGAGTTTGCGCGTTGAGGCTAGGTTGAGATGCCGCTCAAAGGGGCGGATGACAACGGCCGTTCGATGCATTGTCTCGTTGCCAGAGACAACAGCAGACGTGGTCTCGTGTTGTGACCGTTGCCTGTTATCCGAACTGTTACCCGAAGAAAATTACGTGAATGCATTTGCGCCACCATCCAGTTTTGCTAATGATTATCATTCGCGAGGCTATCTCACACGTAAGCGAAGTGTCAACAGATGAAACAAAACATTTCTTGATTTTCATCATGATTTTTTCGCTAAGCCCCAGTGAACGGGCGATGACGGGCGTTGCAGAGTGCATAAAATGGCGTTTATCACCGTCTGGACTGGGGTTTTTGTCAGTGTTACCGCATAGAGCAGGCAGAATACCGTTCGGAAGTACATCATGGCGACTGAACATTTGGCCACAGATAAACATCAGGAATGATTAATTTTCACGGCAATAACGCGGCGTGGTCCGATTACTTATTTTTCGCTGCAATATAAGGGATGCTTATAAATAACAGGAGTATTCCTAATGCGTTCACGCGGGATGTATTCCATGCTGGCGGGCCGATTTTTAGCCGCGCCCGCTGGCTATTCCCATTTTAATTGGCAAGACTATATTGAAAGAAGCTCTGCCCTAGAGCGAGAATATGGGTAATTTTCCGAGGAAATACCGCATGACCCTGTTGCCCAAGCAGAGCAATAACAAAAATCCGATTGATCTCTATGGCGAAATCGTAGACGACTTGCCCGGCCTGATTTGCTTCGGCAACCGCCTTGGCGGTTACTTCAATAAACAGTGGCGCGACTATACCGGCGCCATCGCCGGTGAACACGGCGCCGCCGACTGGCTCGATGCCCTGCACCCCGACGATCGCGAGCGGCTGGCCGCGCAATGGCGCCAGGCGATCGTGGCCCTTTCCTCGTTCGCCGGCGAAGCCCGCCTGTGCGATCGCAGCGGCGCCTACCGTTGGTTTATGCTGGCGTTCAACGCCCGGCAGGACGGCATGGCGCTGGAGCTCAGCTGGTACCTCACGGCGACCGACATCCATCCGCAAATGCTGCAGCGCCAGCAAAACGTTCAGGCGCTCTCTATCCAGCAAGACATGCTGGACGCCAGCGTCGACTGCATCAAAGTGATCAATCACGACGGCACGCTGCGCCACATGAACCGCTCCGGCAGCCTGGCCCTTGGCCTTGATCCGGCGCAAAAAGAGTTTGGCATGCCCTGGCTGGGGCTGCTGTCGCCCGAGATCCGGCGCCGCGGCAGTAAGGCGCTGCGCAGCGTCAGAGCCGGAAAGAATGCGCGCTTCACCGGATTGAGCGTGACGCCGCAGGGTAAAAAACAGCACTGGGACAACATTCTCACGCCGGTCAGCGATGAGCACGGCACCGTGGCCGAGATCTTGTGCGTCTCGCGCGACGTGACTTCACAGCGCGTGATGGAACAACGTCTGTTGCTCGCCAGCGAATATGACGAATTGACCGGCCTGCCCAACCGGCGCCTCTTCAAGAAAAAGCTGAAGCAAGAGATGAAGCGCGCCCTGCACGGCAACAAGTCCCTCGGGCTGATGCTGTTGGATCTTGACCACTTCAAGCTGGTGAACGACACGCTGGGCCACGCGGCGGGCGACCATCTGCTGCGGATCTTGGGTAAAAGGCTCAGCGCCTGCATGAATGCGCACTCGTTCGTCTCTCGCCTCGGCGGCGATGAGTTTGCCGTGGTGATCAGCGACGTCGAAAACGAGCAGGATATTTTCCGCATCGCCAACAAGTTTCTGCTGCAGCTGGAGACGCCGATCACCCACGGCGGCAAGACGCTGCATTGCGGCATGAGCCTTGGCGGCGCCATCTATCCCAAAGACGCGCGCGACGCTTCAGAGCTGATGAAATGCGCCGATACCGCGCTGTATGAGCTGAAAGACGGCGGCCGCGGCGGTGTCTATATGTTCGACCGCAAAATGATGGACAAAGCGCGCGCCCGCGCCAGCCAGCTCAACTACGCACGCCAGATCGTGCGCGACAACTGCATCCGTCCCAGCTACCAGCCGAAGGTCTGCCTGACCGACGGCAGCATCGTCGGCTTTGAAGCGCTGCTGCGCTGGCACTGCCCGATCAACGGCGTGCAGCTGCCGGCAACGGTAAGCGAGGCGTTCAACGACTACGAGCTGGCGACCAAGATCAGCGAGGCCATGCAGCTGAAGGTCTTCGCCGATATCGCCCGCTGGCGCGCGGCCGGCGTGGCGGTGCGGCCCATCTCGCTGAACGTGTCGCCGATCGAGTTTTTACGCGACAACTACGCCGAAACCTTCCTGCAGCGCCTGCTGAAGTTCCACATTCCCCACCCTCTGATCGAACTGGAAGTGACCGAACACGCGTTCAACAAGCACGGCTCGAAGTACGTGCTGCGCGCGCTGCAAATGCTCAAGGAGATGGGCATCCGCATCGCGCTGGACGATTTCGGCACCGGCCACTCCTCCTTCAGCCATATCATGGATTACCCGCTGGACTGCATTAAGCTGGACTGCGACTTCGTTCAACGGATGAATACCGAACCGGCGATCCTGGCGATCGTGGAAAGCATCGGCATCCTCGGCCAAAAACTGTCGATCGATATCATCGCCGAGGGCGTGGAAACCGAGCAGCAGCGGCAAACGCTGTGCGAAGCCGGTTTCCATATCGGCCAGGGTTATTTGTTCAGCCGGGCTGTGGAATCCCAGCGGGTGCCCGAGCTGCTGCAGGCGATGCCGCAACTTGTCGACGGCCGTTAAGCGCCCCGCCGTTCGCCGAACGGCGCCAGCTGCATGCCGACCAGCGTCACCACGCAGATGAGCGCCCCGGCGTAGAAGGTGGAGGCGGAACCGAACAGCTCCCACAGGGTTCCGGCCCCGAGACTCGCCAGCAGCAGCGCCACGCCGCTGATCAGATTGAACATGCCGAACGCGGTGCCGCGCAGGTGCGCCGGCGCGGTATGCGCCACCATCGCCGCCAACAGTCCCTGCGTCATGCCCATGTGCACGCCCCACAGCGCCACGCCAAACAGCACCCCGCCCCAATGATCGCTCAGCGCCAACACCACATCGGCGGCGATCAGCACCAGCAGCCCGGCTTTCAGCAATCCTTCATGGCTCATGCGATCGGACAGTTTACCGAACGGATAGGCCGAGCAGGCGTAGACCAGATTCATGGCGACCATCACCAGCGGGATCAACGCCAGCGGCGTGCCGCCCTGCTGCGCCTTCAGCACCAGGAACGCTTCGCTGAAGCGCGCCAGCGTGAAGACGGCGCCGATACCCACCACCCACCAATAGCCGCGCCCCAGCAGCCGCAGATTGGCGCGGGTGATCGGGTTGGTGCGCTTGTGGGTTATCGCGGCGGCCGGCTCTTTCAGGCCAAAAAACAGCAGCGCAATCGCCAGCGCCGCCGGGATCGCCGCCACCCAAAAGATGGCGCGAAAATCGTTGTGCCACAGCAGCATCAGGCCGACGGCCAGCAGCGGCCCTAAAAAGGCACCGACGGTATCCAGCGACTGGCGCAGCCCGAAGGCCGCGCCGCGAATCTCCGGAGGCGTCACGTCGGCCACCAGAGCATCACGCGGCGCCCCGCGGATGCCTTTGCCCACGCGATCCAGCAGGCGCGCGCTCATCACCATGCCGGACGACGACGCGATGGCGAAAAACGGTTTGCTGATGGCGCCCAGCCCGTAGCCCAGCAGCGCCAACCCTTTGCGCTTGCCGAGGTAATCGCTCAGCACGCCGGAGAACACCTTGACGATCAATGCCGTCGCCTCCGCCAGCCCTTCGATCAGCCCGATGACGATGACGCTGGCGCCGAGCGTCGTCGCCATAAACAGCGGCAGCAGGCTGTGGATCATTTCCGAGGAGACGTCCATCAACAGACTCACCCCACCCAATACCCACACGCCGCGCGGTATGCGGCCCAACGTAGCGAAACGCGACAGCATGGTCCATCCTCGAGAGATTCAGCGCCACCGGCGGCGCTTCATGACATTTCCAAGATTGGATAGTTGATTTTGTTCGTTCACAGATCTGCCGCCTTTAGAGATAGTGCAACGACCTTGTGACACCCATAATAATGAAGGTAATTAACATAATGATATATAGCAAAAAGATGATTGTGATGGCGGCGCTGCTGAGCTTTTCCGCCGCGGCCGCGCCAGGGGTGGATCTCGTCGCCAACGAAACGCCGATCCACACGGTGAAGAGCGCCGAAGCCGTGGCCAAAATCCCCGCCGGCTTCCGGTTCGTGGAACCCGGCACGCTGACGGTGGCCATTTCCCTGCTGGGCAGCGGCCCGCCGTTCGGCCTGTACGCCCGCGACAATAAAACGGTGATCGGCAGCGAGGCGGACATCGCGCGCCTGGTGGCCGACGGCTTGGGATTGAAACTCAAGCTGGTGCCCACCTCGTGGGAAGACTGGCCGCTGGGGGTGGCCTCCGGCAAATATGACGCCGCGGTTTACAACATCACCGTAACCAACGAACGCAAGACCAAATTCGATTTCGCCACCTATCGCCAGGATACGCTGGGGTTCTACGTCAAATCCGACAGTAAAATCACCCAGATCAACACCGCGCCGGATATCGCCGGTAAAAAGATCATCGTCGATTCCGGCACCAATCAGGAAGCGGTGCTGCTGGCCTGGGACAAGGAGAACCGCGCCAAGGGACTGGCACCGCTGCAGCCGGTGTATGTCACCGACAAGGCCGCCTCCACGCTAGCCATTCAGTCCGGCCGCGCCGATGCCACCTTCGGCCCCAACGTCTCCGGCGCTTATCAGGCGCGGCTGACCGGCAAAACCCGGCTGGTAGGCATCGTGCCTGGCGGCTGGCCGAAGACCGCCAACATCGCCGTCACGCTGAAGAAAGGCAATGGCCTGGTGGATGCGGTGCAGGCATCGCTCAACAGCGCCATCGCCAACGGCAGCTATCTGCAGGTGCTGGATCGCTGGGCGGAGAGCGACGAGAAGATCGCCCATTCGGAGATTAACCCGCCGGGGCTAGGGGATTGAGAGAGCAACAGGCTCCGCGCAGCGGGGCCTTATCGCCGCTCAATCGAGAAGTGTCATTCCGCCGCCGCTTTCTGCCTTCCCAGCTTGCGGTACAGCGTGCTGCGCGAAACGCCGAGCGCCTTGGCCGCCCGGCTGAGGTTGCCGCCCGCCCTGTCGATCGCCGCCTGCAGCGCCTCCAGGCCGGTATCGGCGCTCTCTTGGCGCGGCGCCAGCACCGCGATGTACTGCGGCAGATCGTCCAGAGTGAGCACCGCATGATCGTCCGCCAGCGCCAGCAGCACCTTGAGCGTACTCAACAGCTGCCGCACGTTGCCGGGCCACGGGTAGCGCGCCAGCATCGCCAGCGCTTCCGGCAGCAGGCGAATGTCGCGCCGCTCACCGCCCAACTCTCGCCACAGCTGCATAATAAAGGCCTCCAGCTGCGCCCGCTCTCGGAGCGGCGGAATGAGCAGGCTGTATTCCTGTATGCGGTACAGCAAATCCTCGCGAAACGCCCCCGCCTCTACCTGCCGATGCAGATCGTGGTGCGTGGCGCAGACCAGCGCGAAATCGACCGGATAAGCGCTGCGGCTGCCGAGCGGCGTGACCGTTTTTTCCTGTAACACCCGCAGCAGGCGCGTCTGCAGGCCCGCCGGCATGTCGCCGATTTCATCGAGGAACAGCACGCCGCCGTCCGCCTCGCGGATCTTGCCGATATAGCCTTTCGGATTGGCGCCGGTAAACGCCCCCGGCGCATAGCCGAACAGCTCGGATTCGATCAGCGGCTCGGGCAGCGCCGCACAGTTGATTGCCACGAAGTTGCCGTTGCGCCAGCGGCTCTCTTGAAACAGGCGTCGGCTGAAGTGCTCTTTACCGCAGCCGGTTTCGCCGGTCACGCACAGCGAAAGGCCGGCGTTGAGGATCCGCAGCGCTTTCTGATGCTGCTCGTCATGCCGTTCCGCCGGCGGCGTGGAACGCAGGGCGCTGACGCGGCGCTGCGGCGCCTCGAGCAGAGAATAATAGTGCCGTTGATTGCCGGCCAGCGTCTGACGCGGCGCGCCGGAGGGCTGTCGCAACAGATCGGGGAACAGCTGGGCGAACTCGACGGAGCCGAATGCGGCCGGCGAGAGCTGAAACTCCATCATCGCCAGCCGATTGGTGGCGACCAGCACTTCGTCGTGAAACACCAGCAGCAGCTCCTGCGCGCTGCCCAGACGACCGGCATCGGCGTGCAGGCGCAGCGTCCAGTGACGATCGGCGATCGCGCTTCTGACCCAGCGGTGTTCAATATGCCGCACCGCCTGCATGATCAGGCGCTGCGCATCGCGATACGGCCGCTGCGCGGGGGCGGAGAGATCCAGTATGCCGGCAATGCGGCCATCCGGCCGATAGATCGGCGCGGCGGTGCAGTTCAACCCGGCGTTTTGGTTGAGGAAATGCTGGTCGCCGCGCACTTCGCAGAACGCGCCCAGCGCCAGCGCGGTGCCGATGGCGTTGGTGCCCCGCTCCGCTTCTCCCCACTGGTTGCCCGGCGCCAGCGCAAAGCGCGACGCCTTGTGCAAAAAGTCGGTATTGCCGCGGGTTTCCAGCACCAGCCCGTCGGCGTCCGCGATCACCACAATGGCGGGCTGGCGCGTAATTTGCGCGCCCAGCTGCTCGATCAGCGGCTGTACCCGTTGCGGCACCCAGTCGTTGCGGCTGCGCAGCTCTTCGAGCAGTCCGGCTTTGATAAAGGGGATATGGCGATCGGCGCGCGTCAGGCCGTAGCCCCGGCTGCGCTGCCAGGATTCCGCCAGCGGACTGGCGCCCTCGGTGGGCAAGCGGTCGTCAGGCAACATGCGTTTCTCCCCCGTTCGCGAGTGTTGCAAATATGTATCACAGATGTGTACCAAGCGTTGCGACACGGGACACAAAAAAACACCGACGCCGGCGGAATCGCCCGATTCGCTAAGCCACATCATTTTTTAACACGCTAATAAATAAGCCCTTTTAATCAGCATTCTCGCCTTTCGTTAATCTGGCACGCGCCGTGCTTCTCTGTGCTGCGGCGGCATGCCGCATTCACAGGCGCAGCCCAATAGCGCTGATTTTCATCTGCAGAGAGGTGCTTAACATGAAATATGTCCACCCCGGTTTGCCTGGCTCGCTGGTTTCGTTCCGCAAACGCTATGGCAACTACATTGGCGGCAAATTCGTCGAACCGGTATCCGGCAACTACTTCACCAACACCTCGCCGGTGACCGGCCAGCCGATCGCCGAATTCCCGCGTTCCGACGCCAAGGACATCGAGCTGGCGCTCGACGCGGCGCACGCGGCGGCGGACGCCTGGGGCAAAACCAGCGTGCAGGCGCGTTCCAACGTGCTGTTGGCGATCGCCGATCGCATCGAATCGCGGCTGGAGATGCTGGCGCTGACCGAAACCTGGGACAACGGCAAACCGATCCGCGAAACCCTGAATGCCGATCTGCCGCTGGCGGTCGACCATTTCCGTTACTTCGCCGGCTGCCTGCGCGCGCAGGAAGGCACCGCGGCGGAGATCGACCAGAACACCGTGGCCTACCATATCTATGAACCGCTGGGCGTGGTCGGCCAGATCATCCCGTGGAATTTCCCGCTGCTGATGGCCGCCTGGAAACTGGCGCCGGCGCTGGCGGGCGGTAACTGCGTGGTGCTGAAACCGGCGGAACAGACCCCGCTCGGCATCAGCGTGCTGATGGAAGAGATCGGCGATCTGCTGCCGCCGGGCGTGCTCAACGTGGTGCAAGGCTTCGGCGCCGAGGCCGGCGAAGCGCTGGCGCGCAGCAAACGCATCGAGAAGATCGCGTTCACCGGCTCCACGCCGATCGGCCGCCACATCCTCGCCTGCGCGGCGGAAAACATCATCCCCAGCACCGTCGAGCTGGGCGGTAAATCGCCCAACATCTATTTCGCCGACATCATGCAGGCGGAGCCGGAGTTCATCGACAAGGCGATTGAGGGGCTGGTGCTCGGTTTCTTCAACCAGGGGGAGGTCTGCACCTGCCCTTCACGCGCGCTGATTGAAGAATCTATCTATCCGCAGTTTATGGAGAAAGTGCTGGCGCGCATCGCCACCATCCGCCAGGGCGATCCCTTCGACACCGACACCATGCTCGGCGCGCAGGCGTCGCAAGAACAGTACGATAAGATCCTGTCCTACATCGACATCGCCAAGAATGAGGGCGGCAACATCCTCGCCGGCGGCAAACGCACGCAGCATGGGGATGAATTGCAAAACGGTTTCTACCTGCAGCCGACGTTGATTACCGGCAACAACAGCATGCGCTTCTTCCGCGAGGAGATCTTCGGGCCGGTGATCGGCGTCACCACCTTTAAAGATGAAGCCGAAGCGCTGGCGCTGGCCAACGACACCGAGTTCGGGCTGGGCGCCGGGTTGTGGACCCGTGACATCAACCGCGCCTATCGCATGGGCCGCGCGATCAAGGCCGGGCGCGTGTGGACCAACTGTTACCACCTGTATCCGGCGCACGCCGCGTTCGGCGGCTACAAGAACTCCGGCATCGGGCGCGAGACCCACAAGGCGGCGCTGTCGCACTATCAACAGGTGAAAAACCTGCTGGTCAGCTACGACGCTAAACCGCTGGGCCTGTTCTGAGCCGGACGTAACAACCAGAAGGCCACCCGCAGGTGGCCTTCTTATTTGGCATGGTTGGTGGCGTGATTTATTTCGCCATGCCGAGATCGATCACCATGCGACCGCGAATGGTGCCCGCCTTCATCTCGTCGAAGATGGCGTTGATGTCGCCCAATGGCCGTTTGGTCACTTTCGGCGTCACTTTGCCTTCGGCGGCGAACTGGAACGCCTCTTTCAGATCTTCGCGCGTGCCCACCAGCGAACCCACCACCTGAATGCCGTCCAGCACCAGGCGCGGAATGCTCAGATCCATGCTCTCCGGCGGCAGCCCCACCGCCACCACTTTACCGCCGGCGCGCACCGCATTGACCGCCGAGTTGAAGGCCGCTTTCGCCACCGCCGTCACCACCGCCGCGTGAGCGCCGCCGGTTTGCTGTTGAATGATCTCCTCGGCGTTTTGCGTTTTGGAATTGATGGCCAGATCGGCGCCGATCTGTTTGGCGAACTCCAGCTGGCCATCGTTGACGTCGATGGCGATCACTTTGGCGTTAAACACGTTCTTGGCGTACTGCAGCGCCAGGTTGCCCAGCCCGCCCAGGCCATAGATGGCGATCCACTGCCCCGGCTTGATATCGGAAATTTTCACCGCCTTGTAGGTGGTGACGCCGGCGCAGGTGATGCTGCTGGCGGCGAAAGAATCGAGCCCGTCCGGCACTTTCACCGCGTAATCCGCCACCACGATGCACTCTTCCGCCATGCCGCCGTCAACGCTGTAGCCGGCGTTTTTCACCGAACGGCACAGGGTTTCGTTGCCGCTGACGCAGTATTCGCAATGGCCGCACCCCTGGTAAAACCAGGCGACGCTGGCGCGGTCACCCACTTTTAGCGAGGTGACGCCCTCACCGACGGCGGAGACCACGCCGATGCCCTCATGCCCCAACGTAATGCCCGGCACCTCGCCGAAATCGCCGTTTTTCACGTGCAAATCGGTGTGGCACACCCCGCAACACTCCATTTTCAACGCCGCTTCGCCGTGCTTCAGCGGGCGCAGCACTTTATCCTGAATGTCTACGGTATGGTTTTTCGTCACTACGGCAGCTTTCATGGTGTTTTCCTTAGCTGAGTGGGAAGTACAGTTGTTAATGTAGTGACTGTATTCGGTGAGGGCAAGCGCCGCATGATTTGTGTAAAAACAAATAATTAAATATGAACCAGCATGATTATTTCATAAAAAACAATTAACAGACGGCGCGATCTCATTCGCATTGACCGCAGCGGCGGCGAACGATCGCGCACCTCTGGCTTGATTCAGCGCTGAAATCGATTCACGGGAATTTTCAGGTAGCGTTGCCCATCGTCTTCGCAGTCAGGCAACACGCCGCCGCGAATATTGACCTGCAGCGCCATCAGCATGAGTTCCGGGTGCGGCAGCGTAGCGTCCCGCTGCTTTCTTTGCGCAATAAAGCGGGATTTATCCATGTTGACCACCCAGGGATTGTTCTCGCGCTGCTCTCTCACGGTGCTTTCCCAGCGGGCCTCACGCCCCGCCGGGCGGTAATCATGGCCGGTAAACAGGCGGGTATCCGCCGGCAGGCTCAAGATCCGCTGCAATGACTCCCACAAGGCTTCCGCATTGCCGCCAGGAAAATCGGCCCTTGCGGTACCGCTGTCCGGCATGAAGAACGTATCGTGGATAAACGCCGCATCCGCAATGTAATAAGTGACGGACGCCAGCGTGTGCCCGGGAGACAGCAGGACTTCAGCGCGCAGGTTGCCGATAAAAAAGACGTCGCCGTCCGCGAACAGCGCATCCCAGACGGTATTGGCCGCAGGCAGGTCTTTTAAATTATAGATCTCTTCCCACAGCCCCTGAACGGCGGTAATTTTTTCACCGATGCCGGTGAAGGCGCCGGTTTTCTGCGCCAGCCAGGTGGCGGCCGAAAAATGATCGGCGTGCGGGTGCGTATCCAGCACCCAGGCCACTCCCCACCCCCGTTGATGGATAAAATTCAGGATATCATTGGCCTGTTGATGCGAGACCGTGCCCGATCGGCGGTCAAAATCCAGCACCGGGTCGATAATCGCACAGCGGCGCGCCTCGGGATCGGCAACCACATACTGCAGGCTGCCGCTTTCCGGTTCATAAAACGCGTGAACTTCTGCCGTGGCCCGCACGGACCGATGCTTGCCGTACCAGCTGAGCGCCTTATCGGCGTCCGCGCCGTATTCGTCGCATTGGCGGCGAAATTGCGCTTCATTTATCTGACCTTCGCGCAGCGCATACAGCAGGGAAAGGCAGGCAGAGCGAGCCCCGCTTCTGCAGTGCGCCAGGGTTTTCTTGCCTTGCCGCAACAGAAACTGGAAGGTGTAAACGGTCTCCCAGGTCAGCGTATCGAACGTATAAGGGAGATAGACGTAGCGCATTCCCCCTTGTTCAGCCAACGCTTTCTCTTGCTGATGGTCAAGATACTCCCCCGGCTCCTCGTCCGGCCGATTGTTGACGATAAGGCAGTAGCCCTGTTGAGACAGCGCCTTGAAATCACTCGCTTCGGGCGCGCCCGAAAAGGAGAGTTGAGGGTGGTAAGTGCGGATGCGCATGTTTGTTTCCTTCCGTTTCATAGGCTTTTAAATAACATATACAGGGCCAGCGCCAGGAGCATGAGGGCATAGAGCACGTTGATAATGCCCTCGCGTTTTTTCAGGCGCTCGGCGAGCGCCACCCCCACCACGCCCCCCAGAACGCCGCCGACGATGAGCCAGCACGTAATGGCGAGCGACACCTTTCCGGACATGGCGTAGCTGGCGCTGGTCGACAGCCCCATGGCCGCCACGACCACCAGTGAGGTTGCCACCGCCTCAACCATCGAGAAGCGAAAAAACCAGACCAGCGCCGGCACAACCAAAAATCCGCCGCCAATGCCCAGAAAGCCCGCCAGCCCACCCAGCGCGAGAACGCTGGGCCATACGATGGCGGGATGAACGGCAGAATGGGAGGACGGCAAGGGGTTGCCGGCAAGGGGATTTCTTTTCAGCGTCAATCCGGCGACCACCAGCATCAACAGGGAGAAAGGCAGGGTTATGTAGTGTCCGTCCGTGATTTTTCCCATCTGAGAGCCGGCCAGAGCCCCCATGACGGCAAGCAGCGAAACGACAAGCCCGGTCTGCCACCTGACGTTGCCTTTGGAGGCGTGCGCGGCCAGGTTGATCAGCGCGTTAACGGCCACAGACATGGCGCTGGTCCCTATAATCAAATGCGTATCCGGCACTTTCACCATATACAGCAATAATGGCACGCAGACGATTGAGCCGCCGCCGCCGGTCAGGGCCAGGAGAAATCCCACAATTCCCCCGGTGACCACTAACAGCATCACGATATAAAAACTGAAATGGAAAAAATCCACTGTGTTAATCCCTTAATGATGCTCATGCCATTTATTAACGATCAGTTCACCGGCAATGTCAAATAACTTATTTCGATTTGTTATTACATATAGCAAAATGGAATATGTGATTTTTTATATAACCACAAGTTCTATGAATTCGCTTTTAATCTGGGCGACAACCCCCTACTTTCTTATGAAAGGAGGCCTGCATGAAACCAGAAAAAATACCCCCCCAGAAAAGCGTCGTTATTATTGGCGGCGGTTCATCCGGAATAGGTATCGCGGCAAGCATAAGGAAGCGAGTTAAAGACATCGATATAACGATAGTGGAGCCTAACGATTGTCATTATTATCAACCGGCATGGACTCTGGTGGGCGGCGGGCTCTTTGATATCACGAAAACACGGCGCTCCATGCATGCCGTTCTGCCCTCAGGCACCGCATGGATACAGGATAGCGTGGTCAGGGTTGAGCCCAGCCAAAAATACATCGAGACCCGCCAGGGGCAGAAAATAAACTATGACTTTCTTATTGTTGCGTGCGGCCTCGTTTTACGCTGGGATAAAATAGAAGGCCTTGAAGACACCCTGGGATTAAACGGCGTCACCTCTAATTATCGATTTGATCTTGCCGAATACACCTGGCAACTGGTTCAGGAAATGAAAGGCGGCCAGGCGATATTTTCTCAACCGGCACTACCCATAAAATGCGCCGGCGCACCGCAAAAAGCCCTGTATCTTTCATGCGACCACTGGCGCCGCCAAGGCATCCTGAATAATATTAACGTCAATTTCTGCCTTGCGGGCACGGCGATTTTCGGCATTCCGCAATTTGTCCCCCCGCTGAGCGAGTATTTACAAAAATACCGTGCAAAGGTCAATTTCAATCATCATTTAATTCGTGTTGATGGCCCGAATCGGCAAGCAACATTTGCCGTAGAGACAAATGAAGAGGGAAAACGCGAGTTAACCCTGCCCTTCGATATGCTCCACGTGGTGCCGCCTCAATCGGCCCCGGCGTTTATTTCGCAAAGCGGGCTCGCTGAGGGATCCGGCTGGTGCGATGTGGATAAATTGACGCTGCAGCATAAGCATTGGTCGGATATTTTTGCGGTAGGCGACTGTTGCTCGACGCCAAATGCCAAAACCCTGGCGGCAGCCCGAAAGCAGGTGGTAGTGGCGGCGGAAAACGTCGCGGCGCTGATTCAAGGCGCGCCTCTCACTGCCCATTATGATGGTTATGGTTCCTGTCCATTGACGGTTGAGAAAGGCAAAGTTGTGCTGGCGGAGTTTGGCTATGACGGTAAATTGCTGCCCACGTTTCCGCTGCTCGACGCCACCCAGCCCAGCCGTCTGGCCTGGTGGCTGAAAGCCTGGTTTTTACCCCGGTTTTATTGGGCGGGCATGCTGCGTGGGGTTGAATGGTTTGCCGGCAGCAAGCGGCCGTGACGCGCGCTCGACCCCCCTCTCGTTCCTGCCGCTGCAGACGCTTGACTATTTGGCGAGACGAGGCCACCATCGTTTGCAGGTTCCTCAGGCTGATTGCAAGCCGTTACCACTACCGGTCGATCATCGATGAAAAATGCCCCCGCCGTTACGATCCACTACTGTTCACAATGCAACTGGCTGCTGCGCGCCGGCTGGATGGCGCAAGAGCTGCTGAACACCTTCGGCGACGATCTCGCCTCCGTCACCCTGATGCCGGGCACCGGCGGGGTCTATCAAATCAGCGTCGATGGCGTAATGATTTGGGATCGCAAGATTGACGGCGGTTTCCCCGATGCGGCGCAGTTAAAGCAACGGCTGCGCGATCACAGCTTCCCCGATCGCTCTCTCGGCCACAGCGACGGTAAAAAAGCCCGGCACTGAAAATCGGGCGGTAAGCACGGCTTCAGCTTAACGCATAGCTGGCCGCCATCACGACGCCGTTCATGGTCATATGCAGCCCGATGGGCAAATAGATCCCTTTGGATTTGACTCGTGCGGCCGTCAACACCAGCGAGATGAGCACCAGAGCTGCTAATGTGCGCCAATCGGTGTACTGGGTATGCAAAACGGCAAAGATGACAGACACCGTTAACGCGGCCCAAAGCACCTTGTCGTTAAACCAATACATCAGTGCGTTAAACAGACAGCCGCGAAATACGATCTCTTCATAGACGGGGACGACGAAAACCAACAAAGCGGCATTGAGCGCCAAAATCTCGCCGGGCAATGCCACCTGCTCCGTCACCCAGGTTTCCGTTTTCTCCACGCCCATCAAACGCGGGAAAATAAACTGAATCACCAACAGCGCGAACAGCAGCAGTGCAAAATCGCTGCGTTTAACCTCGCCTTTGCCCAATCCTTCTCTGCGGCGGAAAAAGAGCAGGTATAACGAAAAGATAGCGACGAATTCCATTCCATACAGCAGCGGCAGCAATAGCCCTTGTCGCATCAAGGCGGCTCTGTTCTCAAGGAACAGCGGAATAAACGTAATCAGGAACATCAGCAAAAACATGGAAAAGCAGCCGTTGACGGCTCGCGTTCTCGCGATAAACGCATTGTCGACCATATAACCATCCTTAGTTTTGAGCAGCGATTGACGGAACAGTAGCAAGGCAAGATATCGCGGCAGTTTATCCCCATGCGATATCATTGTCATGAACCCGTTCGAAGCGAACGTCCATTCGCAAATTTCTCCAAGCCATTGGCACGCGGTTGATTTCGCCCGGGTCTCCTGAGTTATACTGAGCGCTCTTTTAGCCACGTAATTAATAAATTTTTATGATTGAACGCTTGCTCGAAAACACGATGTACGCCTCCCGTTGGCTGCTCGCACCGGTTTATGTCGGCCTTTCACTGGCTCTGGTCGCCCTGTCGATCAAATTTTTTCAGGAGATCCTGCACGTCCTGCCCAACATTTTTTCTATCGCCGAAGCCGATCTGATCCTGACCCTGCTGTCGCTGGTCGACATGGCGCTGGTGGGCGGGCTGTTGGTGATGGTGATGTTCTCCGGGTATGAAAACTTCGTCTCGCAATTGGATATCACCGAAGGGAAAGAAAAGCTGAGCTGGCTGGGCAAAATGGATGCCACCTCGCTGAAAAACAAAGTTGCTGCGTCTATCGTCGCCATCTCCTCCATTCACCTGCTGCGGGTGTTTATGGACGCCAAGAACGTGCCGGACAACAAGCTGATGTGGTATGTGATCATCCACCTTACCTTTGTGCTGTCCGCCTTCGTGATGGGCTACCTGGATAAAGTGACCCGCTCCAAGCACTAAACGCGCTGCCACACCCGATCGCCAGGATCGGGTGCCTCCCTCTCGCTCCTCTCTTCGCCTGTTTCTGCGCCGTCGTTTTTTTCATCTGGCACATCTGATGATAATTTTATTATAATGTTATTACACTCATCATGGACTGAACGCCGGCCCTCGCACCGGTTTCGCCGCAGACAGGATCACGCTCTCTCATGCCATTGACTGGTCACCCCCTGCAATTCAACGATATTCAGGCGATTTTGCCTCATCGTTATCCCTGCCTGCTGGTCGATCGCGTACTGCCCGCCGGCACCTGCATTGCCGAAGGGCGGCTGAGCGCCATCAAGAACATCACCGCCAATGAGCCGACGTTCTGGAACGGCCACGCGCACTTCGCCGGATTTCCCGGCGTGCTGTTGGTGGAAGCGCTGGCGCAAAGCACCGGTCTGCTGGCCCACTACTATCTCGGGGCGCTGAATGAGGGGGAGCATTACTATTTCGCCGCCATTCAGCGCGCGCGGTTTTATCGCGCTGCCCGCCCCGGCGACCAGGTGCTGATGGAGGTCGCTTTTGTTCGTCGGCGCGGGGCGATCGCTCGCTTTACCGGCCGCGCCAGCATCGATGGCCGGCGCATTTGCACCGCCGATTTCATGTGCGCCCGTAAATAGGCCGCTTGCCAAAGGAGCCCTGCGAATACCATGTCTCTGGTTGACAGCTTACTCAGAACCCTCGATTTCTCTCCGCGCGGCCAGGTGATCGCTCGCGAAGCCGACGCCTGGGGCGAAATCATCGTTTCCGATCACAAGGACTACCGCACGCTGCGGTTTGACGGCATCTGCGAACAGAGCAAGATGAGCCTCAGCAACCCCGCGCAGCCGATCCACAACTACATCAAAGCGATGCTGATGGCGGTAGCCTGGCAACCGCCGAGCTCGGCGTTGATTTTGGGGTTGGGCGGCGGCAGTCTGCTGCGCGCGCTGCACGCGCTCGATCCGGCCATGCGCCTCGACGTCGTCGAGCTGCGCGCTGCGGTGATCGCCGTCGCGCGCCGCTATTTTACGCTGCCGGCCACCGACACCATCAGCCTGCGCACCGCCGACGCCATGGACTTCGTGCGCCCGCCCGTCGAGACGCGCTACGATCTGATCTTCTCCGATCTCTATTCGGCGTTCGCCATGGATCCGCAGCAAGGCACCCAGACCTTCCTGGAAAACTGCGCCGCGCGGCTGAACGACGGGGGCTGGCTGGTGCTCAATTACCACGATCTGCCTGACGAAAACAGCCTGCTGTACCACAGCCTGCAGCGAATATTCGGCACCGTACTGTTTTGCGTCGCCCCCAGCGGCAACGTGATCATTTACGCCACGCCGGCCCAGGTGACGCTGCCGCTGAGCGCGCTGCGCAGCCTGGCCGCCAGCAGCGGCGAGCTGTTCAACTGCGAACTCGGCTACCTGTCACGCAAAATAGAGCGGTTGCATTTCCGCTAAAGACGGGCGGCGACGCGGTCTGGCTGGCCGCTTCACCCACATGGTATTATCATTCAGTTATCATTCTCTGGAGGATCCTGATGGAAAAGAAAACGGCGCGGCTAACGGTGCTGATTGACCCGGACAAGAAGAAAGCCCTGGAGGAACTGTGCCTGCAACAGGACGTCACCCCTTCCCAGGTGGTGCGCCAGCTGATCCGCGATTATCTGCACAAGCATCAGGTGGACTATCCCAGCCAACCGACTCACGCCAATCCTCGCGTCGAAAGCAATTGAGCGGCGGCCTGCCCCGCACACCGTGAAGAGCGCTTTGCCCCTGCGCGCGTCTCTAATCCGAATCCTCCGTTGCGGTCTGTCCATTCGGCAATATCGCTGCTACTGTTTTATGCGTTCATACTCTCTCTTCGGAAAGGAAGCGCCATGTTCAGCCATATTACCGTCGGCGTCAGCGATCTGGACGCCGCCGCCGCCTTCTACGACGCCATCCTGTTGCCGCTGGGATTACAGCGGCGGGAAGTGACGCCGGACGGCGGCCCCGCCGCCCGCTGCTGGGTGATGCCGGGCCAAACGCTGCCGCGTTTCTATGCTTACCAACCCTTCGACGGGCAACCCGCCAGCGCCGGCAACGGCAGCATGCTGGCGTTTCTCGCCGCCGATGAGCTGGAGGTCAAACGCGCTTACGCCGCCGGCCTGCTGGCGGGCGGCAGCGGTGAAGGCGAGCCCGGCGAACGCGCGCATTACGGCAAGGGCTATTTCGGCGCTTACCTGCGCGACCCCGACGGCAACAAGGTCCATGTGGTGTACCGGGGCGATCTCGCCTGATGAAATGTTCGGTTCATATCGCCACCGGCGTAGACGGATTCATCGCCGACGCGGGCGGCGGCCGCCGAAGGCGATGAGCAGCGCCGCTAACGCCAACAGCGCCGCCACGCCGTAGGTCACCTGCATGCCGTAAGCCGCGGCGGCGCCCGCGCCCGCCACCCGCTGCGAAGCCAGATAAAACAGCGCCCCCATCGCCGAAGCGCCAGTGATCGCCCCAAGATTGCGCGCCAGGTTCACCATGCCGGCGATCAGCCCGCGCCGTTCGGGAAACAGATCCTTCATCAGCATGGTGTTGTTTGCCACCTGAAACAGCGCATAGCCGGCGGTCAGCAGCGCGATGGGGCCAACATAGCCGAGCACGCCCCAGCGGTTAAGCAGCGACAGCAACGCGGCCCCGGCGGCCACCGCCGCCAGCCCAAACTGGCCAATGCGCTGCGATCCAAAACGATCCACCAGATAACCGGCCGGAATGCCGGTCAGGATCGCCACCGCCGGCCCCGCCGACATCACCAGCCCGACCTGCGCTGCGCTTAGCCCCAACGCGCGCGACAGGTAGAACGGCCCGACCACCAGCGTGGCGGTCATGACCGTCATCACCAGCGCGCTGGCCGCCAGCCCCGCCGTCAGGGCCGGATGGCGGAACATCGCCGGCGCCAACAGCGGCGATGCGGCGCGGCGTTCCACGCCGATGAACAGCGCCCCCGCCAACAGCGCCCCCAGCATCAACGCCAGGTTGAGCGCACCGAAGTTGCCGCGCCCAAGGGTCATCGCCAGCGAATAGCAGAGCAATGCGCCGCCCAGCAGCAGCGTACCGGCGCGATCGAACGTTTCCTGGCGCGCTGCCGCGCACGGCCCATTCGGCAGGTATCGCCAGGCAAGCCACAGCGCCAACAGGCCCAGCGGCAGATTGATAAGAAACATCGCCCGCCAGCCGAAACCGGCGATCAGCGCGCCGCCCAACGACGGCCCCAGCGCGGTGCCCACTGCCGACATCGTGCCGAGCAGACCCATCGCGCGGCCGATTTTATCCGTGCCCAGCGCCTCGCCCGCCAGCGCCATGGCGATCGACATCATGACCGCTCCCCCCAGCCCCTGCGCCATGCGCGCCGCCAGCAGCAGCCAAAGCTGCGGGGCCAGCGCACAAGCGAGCGAAGCGGCGGTAAACAGCGCGATGCCCGCCAGCAGCAGGCGGCGGCGATTAAGGCTGTCGCCGAGGCGGCCGATGCCGATGATGCAGGTGGTGACGGCCAGTAAATAACAGAGCAATACCCACTGCACCGCCTGGAACGAAGCATGGAACGCGGCGGCGAGCGCCGGTAGCCCAACGTTGGCGATGCTGATGCCGAGCGATGACAGCAGCATGCTCAGAGACAGTGCGGCCAATATGCCGCGGACGCCCTGCGGCGAAGGCTGGGATAACATGGTAAACACTCCTGACATAGACTGAGGATTAGCCTATGCCAGGGGTTGGGATGGCGGAAGACGCACGGTATGCACTGTATCCATGCGTCTGACGCCTTATCTGACGCGAGCCGTTACCAGGCGGCGATCTCCGCCTCGGTGAGCGGCAGGGTTTGGGTAACGCCGGTTTCCGCCGCCAGGGTGGCCGCCTCCAGCACCGCCATCACCGCCAGCGCCTGCGCAGCGGTAACCGGATTGCTGCCGGCGCCGCGCAGGGCGTCGCGTACCTGGAAGTAATACTGGCGCTGATCGCCATCCGGCGTCGGCAGCGTGCGCACCGACTCCGTGCCGATAAACAGGCTCATCGCGTCGTCGTCTTTGCCCCACTCCGCCGAGCCCGGCGTCACGCCGGCCAGCAGTTGGCTCTCCTGCCCGTCGGCGCGCGTTTTGACCACGCTGCCTTTCTCGCCGTGCACGGTAAAGCGCGACACGCCGCCCGCCACCAGCATGCTGCCGTGCAGGATCACGCGGTGCGTCGGGTAGTTGAGCACCACGTGGGCCCAGTCGTTAACCTGCGCGTTGGGGCGCAGCGTTGCGATGTTGGCCTGCACGCTGTGCGGCAAACCGAACAGCTGCAGCGCCTGATCGACCATGTGCGGCCCCAGATCAAACCACAGCCCGCTGCCCGGCAGGTTCTGCTCACGCCAGCGCACCCGCACTTCGGGGCGGTAACGATCGATGTGCGACTCAAAGTGCGTCACCTTGCCGATCAGCCCCTGTTCGATCACCTGCTTCACCCCTAGGTAGTCGCTGTCCCAGCGGCGGTTCTGGAACACCGACAGCAGGCGTTCGTGTTTTTCCGCCGCCGCAATCAGCGTGCGCGCCTGCGCCAAGTCCAGCGTAAAGGGCTTATCCACCACCACGTGCTTGCCCGCCTCCAGCGCGGCCAGCGCCAGCGGCGCATGGGTGTCATTCGGCGACGCGATCACCACCAAATCCACCTCCGGCCGGCGGATGGCCTCCAGCGGATCGGCTATCACCTGCGCGTGCGGCAGATCGGCATGCACCTTGGCGGCATCGCGCGAAGCCACCACGCTCAGTTCCAGCCCCGGCACCGCGTTAATCAGCGGCGCGTGAAACGCCTTGCCGACAAAGCCGTAGCCAATCAGCGCCACCTGCAACGGTCGAGCGGTATCGTTCATCAGTGTTCTCCTCTAGCGGTCGTCGGCGACGACACAAAGTTCAATCAGTGACTGTTCGTCCAGTTTGTCCCACGGGCGATCGGTAAACAGCCGTTGGATCTGCGCCAGATCCGCAACGTGATGCGGTTCGCAGCGATCCAGCTTCATATGGTCGGCCACCAGCCAGCGCTCGCCGCTGTTGGCCAGCATGGCGCGTTTGACCTCTGCATCGGCCTCCTCGCCGGCGCTCAGCCCCAGCTGCGCATGCACCGCGCAGGCGCCCAGCAAGGCGATATCCGCGCGGTAGCGTTCCAGCAACGCCAGGGTGGCGCTGCCGGCGAACAGCCGCTGGCGCGCATCCCACTGGCCGCCGAGCAGAATCAGGTTGATCTCCGGCCTGTCGCTCAGGCACTGCGCGATATCCAGCGAAGCGGTGATCACCGTAGCCGGCCCGCGCAGCGCCTGTGCCACCGCCAGCAGCGTGCTGCCCGCATCCAACATCAGGGTGCTGCCGGGCGGGATCTGCGCGGCCACCGCGCGGCCGAGCCGCTGCTTGACCTGCGGCAACAGCGCCGCGCGCGCCTGGCGCGGCATGCCGGACGGTTCGAGCGCGATCGCCCCGCCGTGATGTTTCTGCGCCAACCCTTGCCGCTCGAGATCGGCCAGATCGCGGCGCACGGTATCGACCGAAACGCCGATGGCGCCAGCCAATTCCGCCACCGCCGCCTGCCCGCGTTCGCTGAGCAAATCCAGTAAATGGCGCTGTCGTGCCGCTTTGTGCATGGGTTTATTCCGCAGTAAAAAGCATAAAACAGCAATATACAGCAGAAAACAGCATCAGAGAAGCCGCAATGATGCGCACCGAAGATCAAACATCTTTTCGCCTGCGGGACGACGATGAGGGCATAACGCATAACAATCAGGAGAGGTGATGAGCATCGATCTGACGTTTACAGACCTGAGCGCGCGCGCCGTGCAATACAACGCCCGCGCTTCGGTGGAAGATTTTGACGCCTGCATGGCGGAATACGCCGCGCTGGCCCAGCGTGCCAGGGCGCAGACGCCGGGCATTTACGATCTGCGCTACGGCATGAGCGCCGCCGAGCGCCTCGATCTGTTCCCGGCCAGCGCACAGCCCGCCCCGCTGCTGATCTTTATTCATGGCGGCTACTGGCATTCACAGCGCAAAGAGGAAGCTTGCTCGATGGCCGCCGCGTTTGCCCGCCGCGGCGTGGCGGTCGCCACGCTGGAATATACGCTGGCGCCGGAAGCGACGCTGGCGGAGATCGTGCACGAGGTGCGCAGCGCCGTCGCCTGGCTCTATCATCACGGGGCGCCCTTCGGCATCGATCCGGCGCGCATTTTCGTCAGCGGCAGTTCAGCCGGCGGCCACCTGTGCGGCATGCTGATCGCCGACGGCTGGCAGCAACGCTATCGCCTGCCGCCCGACGCGATCAAAGGCGCGCTGGCGCTGAGCGGCCTCTACGATCTGCGGCCGCTGTGCGATATCTATATCAACGACTGGCTGCACCTGACGCCCGAACAGGCGCAAGCCCTCAGCCCGCTGTTTTTACTGCCGGCGAAATCGCATGCGCCGCAGATCCTGCTCGACGTCGGCCAGCGGGAAACCCAAGGCTTCAAAAACCAGACGCAGGCCTATTATGACGCCTGCCTGGCGCGCGGCCTCGACGTCCAGCTGCTGGCCGATCGCCACTGCAATCACTTTACGCTGGTCAACGAACTGGCCGATGCGGAAAGCGCGATGTTTCGGCAGGTGATGGCGATGATTGACGCCACAGCGCAATCTTAGAGAGGAAAGGAGATAAAAGAGCCGGGGGCTGAGCGCCCCCTGGCGTGCCATCAGCCGTTTTTGCGGCCAATAGCGGAAAAGACGTTGAACACTTCACCCAGGCCGTAAATCGCGCCGAGCAAGACGGCTACCATTACCGGCACCAGGACCACCACGGTGGCCAAGCTTTCAATCATTTCTAACATCGTTCTCTCCTGGTTTATAAGCACAGCGAATCTGTGCCGGAAGAAAAGGTTTCCGGCCAATCGGTTGAGTATCGTGGGGAGGCAGTCTAAAACGTGAGCTACATCACACTTGATGCGAGCTAATGTAACTTACACAATTACATTAACGCAATGCAAAAAATGCTCTGCGCGAAGAAGGAATTGGCGCGGGTTTTTATTGCGTATCCGCTTGATATTGCGGCGAACAAGGGACAAAAGGATAGCCTGCGCGCCGCTCGACCTGCCCGGCCATTTCGGCGATGCTGGTTTGCGCCAGGCTGGCTTCCAGCGCGAGACCGACGCGCGCAAACTCTTGCTCCAGCACCGGGGTAATGGCGTGGCCGATATAGCACGCATCGTTAGGCCGGGTACGGTGCAGCATGAAATACGGTTGATCTTCCACCGCGCGATACACGTCCAGCAACGAGATCGCTTCCGCCGGCCGCGCCAGCAGCGCCCCGCCGCCTTGCCCCATCTGTGAATAGGTCAGCCCGGCCTCCGCCAGCGCGCCGAGGATGCGCCGCACCACCGTCGGGTTGGTGTTGACGCTGCGCGCGATATCTTCGGAACGCACCGTCTGGCCACGGCACAGCGTGATATTGGTCAGAATATGGATGGCAACGGCAAATCGCGTAGAGGTAGACACCTTGGCACCTGCTCAGAGTTTCGTTTATGTCGGATTAAAACATAAGGAAAACGTATCAATTTCCGATAATACACATAATGAGTAGGGATAAGAAGAATGTCAACCTGCCCACGCCCGGATGCGGCGGGGCTCAGGCTTCGGCACGGATTTCCGCCACTTTGTCGGAATAAAATGCCAGATGATCCTTGATCGCCACCACGGCGTTGTAGGGCATTTCATAGCTCCAGGCCACATTGGCCTCCTGCTCGCCGTTAAGCGCCAGGGAGAAATAACTGCAGTCGCCCTTATAAGGGCAGTAGCTGACGTGCTCGTTTTTCTGCAACAGCGCCATATTCACGTCCTCACGCGGAAAGTAAAACACCGGCGGATAGCTGGCTTCCTGCAGAATGAGCGCATGGCGGCTGTCGGCCAGGGTCTGACCGCCGGCACGCACCACGACCCGCGTCGGATGGCAGGTCAAGGTGATCGGGTGATCAGGGCCGGGGATTTTCACCGGTTTGCCGGATGCGGAAACGAGATCGGACATGGCGGCCTCCAGAGTGTGCGCCCCGCCGCGAGGCGTCTTCCCAGTATAGACCAGCGGTTTTGCCGGCGGCCGCGCATTCGGCGAGCAATTACTTTTCAGCGCCGCAAAATTAAGAATTTTTACCTGTTCGATTTTCTTACGGAGGAATACATTCATCTCAACTTCTACCGGCAGGTTAATCGGATTATTTTTAATCCATTAATCAGCCAATTTACCAGGAACTCATTATGAATATTAAACGTGCCGCAGGTGTGTTGGTGGTGGTCATGGCAACGCTTTCCGTTACCGCATGCGGGCATATGTCCAAGCGCGATCGCAACACGGCGATCGGCGCGGGCGTGGGCGCCGTCGGCGGCGCTGTGCTGACCGACGGCAGTACGCTGGGCACCCTGGGCGGCGCAGCGCTGGGCGGCATTATCGGCCACCAGACCGGCCGTTAATCATCCGGTTAAAATAATCTCTGCAGGCCGGCGCTTTTTTAACCCATAAGCGCCAGCCTGTTTTTTTTATCGAGATAAATTCCCTCAGTGAGGGAAAATAATAAATAACGTTAAACGCAGCTTTATTATTCATTAATCTGCGGCGTGGTTATTTATTGCGCCGGCAGCCTGAAGCGCGCCATCGCTTTTTCTAACCGTTCCGACTCGCCCTGTAACCGCTGCGAAGCCTCGGTCACCGCGTTCACCACCGTGCCGGTTTGCCGCGCTACCTGATTCAGCGCCGCGATGCGCGCCGTCACGTCCTGAATGCTCTCCCCCTGATTGAGCGACGCCAGGGAAATGTCCCCCATCAGCGCACTGCATTTGTTCACCAGATCGATAATTTGGCGCAGGTTGCCCGTCAGTAGATCCACCGCCTGCGAGCCTTGATCGATTTGCTGCAGCGAACGGTTGATCAACTGCTGAATATCGCGCGTCGAATGGCTGCTCTTTTGCGCCAACAGGCCCACCTCTTTGGCCACGATGGCAAAGCCGCGGCCGTGCCCCCCGGCGTGCGCGGCCTCGATCGCCGCATTCAGCGCCAGAATATTGGTCTGGAACGCCACGCTGTCGATCAGCGCGACGATGCCGCGCATCTCGGCCGATTGGTTGACGATCCCTTGCATCGAAACATTGACGGTTTGCATCATCCGCTCACCGGCGCCCGCGCACTGCCGGGCCTGTTCGGTTCGTTGGCTGGCCTGCTGCGCATATTGGCCGTTTTCTTCCACCCGCGCCGCCAGTTGCCGCACGTGCTCGGTCGCCAACTGCAATTCGCCGTCCTGCTTCGCCGACTGCGCCGTCAACTGTCGATTGCCGTCCGCCAGCCGCCCGACGCCGTTCAGGATCCCGCCCGCCGCATCGCGCACCTCGCTCACCAGGCGCTGCAGGCCGCCCTGCATATGGCCAATGCTGGTCTGCAGCTGACGCATCTCACGGTTGAACGCGCGCCCAGGCGGCAGCGGCCGCGAAAGATCGCCGGCGGCCAGTACGTTGAGGTGCGCGATCGCCTGCCGCAGCGGTGCGATCACCCAGCGAGAGACGCCGAACCAAACGCCCACGGCGATCAGCGCCAGCGCGGCCAACGCGCCGAGCGCAAAGGTTCTGGCCTGCTCCAGCGCCGCCAACTGCCGCACGTTGACGTCATCGCCACGCCGTTCATTCAGCGCCTGGTAAGCGAGATACTTCTCGTTGAAATCCGCCTGAAACGCCTGGATCGGCACGGCGAAAAACGCATCGATGCTGTTGCCCTGCAATCCTTGCGCCTGCTCTTTCAGGCCGTCATAGAACAGGCGATAGCTGTCTTGCAGGGCGCCCGGCGCTTCCGGCGCATCCGCGCTCAAGCGCTCGAACCGGGCAAAGGCCTGCTCTGAAGCCTGCAGCGCCGCCAACGACTCATCCAGCAGGCTGTGCCAGCTGCCGTCGGAGCCGGTGGCTTTGTCCTGCAGATAATAGATGCCCGCACGGTTCAGGGTGTCGCTGGCCGTCAGTAGCGACAGCCTGGCGCGATCCATCGTCGCCTGCTGGCGATGCAAGGCGTCGCCCGTCACCAGGTTAACCTTGGCGTCGCGCAAAATATTGGAAATAAATACGGTGGAAAACAATTGCAGCAGAGAAAATAGCGCGATAACGCAAATTACGCCGCTTAATAGGCCCATGCTCTTGCCGAAGCCAAACGCGCGCGGCAGCGCTGCCGCAGATTTTACCCTGCGGCCCAGCGTCAGTTTTATGTTCATGATTTTTAGTCAGTAATACCAGGATGCCGCGAGTCTAACGGGCATTGATGACACTAATATTTCAGCCTGCTTTGCGTCGCCCCCGCAGGCCAAGGCGCCCAATAATCGGTATTGCCCGTCAACTCTCATTTTTATTTCTTGACTTGTTTAATACCGGATTTATAGTTTTTCCATTAAACAAGAAACAAAGTTTCATATATTAACCGACGCTGAATTTAATATATGAAACGCACAATAAAATCGTCTCAAATATAAAACCAATGAGCGTAAATGCCCTGTTCACAGGTGAAACTCGCTCGCCTTAATAAACAGTCTACTTTCATCAGGGGCCAGGCATGCGCACGATCACGCTTTGTTTTTTGCTTGTTTCACCAGTGAGTTATGCGGCCACCGTCGCATTGCCCAACGACGCTGCCGCCACCGCGGCACCGGTAAAAAAAAGCCGTCCGGCATTGCCGCATATTCATTGGCAAAGCGAGGATAATAAAAAGAATATTGATATCGGCGGCGCGCTGCGTGCCAATTATCGCTATGAAGACTGGCACAGCAGCAATTATCGGAATCCGCCGCATTTACGCTTTGACGCCTTTCGCATCGATGCCGCCGGCCAGATAAACGACGCGTTTTTCGATAGCGGATTCTGGTTTCAGGATCGGCGCAAATACGCCATCGACCGCGCCTATGTCGGTTACCACCTGTCTGAACGTTCCGCCGTGCAGCTTGGTGCGCCGTTCAAACCGTTCGGCCTGATGCCCTACCCGCAGTTCGGCTGGTCGTACGGCATTCCGTTTTACCTCGGCTTTGGCGTCAACACCGGGCTGGGCGCCAAATACCAATATCAACATGACGATTGGGCCTTCGACGCCGCCTACTACCCGCGCATGATGCCGACCGGCGTGCGTTACGCCCCCGACGTCGCCAGCTACGACGATCTGAAAAACACCAACTATGCGTCACAGCACCTGCAGCGCAACGAAAAACGCGATCAGGTAAACCTGCGGCTGACGCGCGCTTTCCATCAGGGCGGCTGGGACAATGAGCTCGGCGGTTCGCTGGCGGCCTCGCGGCTCTATAACCAGGCGACCGGCGATAACGGCAGCTTCTGGGCGGCGGGTTTACATACGCTGGTGAATTACGATCCCTGGCATCTGTCCGGCCAGGTGATCCGCTACGGTTACGACGCCAAAGGCCCGGCCGGGGCCAACAATTCGGTGATCCTGATGGGGGGCAACGGCCTGACGCCGGCCTATCTGATCCCGTCGCAGGCCACCACCGCCGCCATCAACCTGGCGCGCGACGTCGACGTGCCCTGGGGGCCGGTGAAAAAGCTGCGGTTCTACAACGACTACAGCGTGCTATGGAAAGACAGGCACGGCGGCTCAGATTCCAAAATGAACACGCTGGGGGTTCAGGTGTTCGCCATGCCGGTGATGCTGTGGGTGGATCTGACCTGGGCGCAGAACGCCAACCCGTGGGGCGGCGTGGAAAACGCCACCGGCTGGACCGGCACCCAATCCTCCGGCAGCAATAAATGGTATTTTCGCACCAACGTAAACATCGGTTACTACTTCTGAACGCGGCGGGATCTACACTGAAGCATTGCCGCCAGCCGGGCATGGTCGACGCGCTGTTCGCCCGCGACGCCGGGCTGGTGAACGCCGATCTGCAGGCGCTGAAGCGCCTGCTGGAATCTCGCTCGCCCTCGGTTACCCCTTGACCGACGACACCACGTTAAGCGGCTGGGCGTCCGGCAGAATATTCATGTGCTCCAGCACCTGGGCCATGATCTTGCCGAACACCGGCCCGGCCACCGAACCGCCGAAGTGCTTGCCGGCTTTCGGGTTGTTGACCATCACCACCAGCGCCACCTGCGGATCGCTGGCCGGCGCCACGCCGGCGGTGTAGTTGATGTAGCCGCCGTCGTATTTGCCGCTCGGGCCCATTTTCTCGGCGGTACCGGTTTTGATCGCCAGCCGGTAGCCCGGCACCGCGGCGCTCACCCCGCTGCCGCCCGGCAAGGCGTCGCTCTCCATCATATGCACCACGGAGCGTACCGTATCCGCCGGCAAAATGCGTTGCCCCATCACCGGCGGCGTCACCTTGGTGATCGACAGCGGCCGATAAATGCCGAAGGAACCGATCGCAGCGTACTCGCGCGCCATCTGCAGCGGCGTCACGCGCAGCCCATAGCCGAAGGAGAAGGTAGCGCGTTCGATATCGGCCCAGCGTTCACGATGCTGCGGCAGATAACCACTGCTCTCGTTGCCGATGCCGAGCTCGGTCGGCCGCCCCAGGCCAAAGCTGCGGTAGACCGCCGGCAGCACCGTGGCCGGCAGCGCCAGCGCAATGTGCGATACCGCGATGTCGCTCGATTTTTGCAGCACGCCGGTGATGGTCAGCTTCGACCAGTGGCCGACGTCTTTGATCAGGTGACCGTTCACCCGATACGGCGTGGTGTCCAGCACCGTATCCGGCCGGATCAGCTTATGCTCCAGCCCCACCATCACCACCACCGGTTTCACCGTCGAGCCCGGCTCGAAGCTGTCGCTGCTGCACACGTTGCGAATGTCTTTCGCCGGGGTGCCGGCATAGTTGTTGGGGTTGAACGACGGGTAGCTGGCCATGCCGAGGATCTCGCCGGTGTCGATCTTGACCAGCACCGCACAGCCGGAGTCGGCCTGGTTGGCCACCACGCCGTCGCGGATCTGCGCATAGAGCACGTACTGGATAAATTTGTCGATGCTGAGCGTCACGTTCGGCGGCGGCACCGGATCCACGCTTTTAAGCACGCCGATCACCGCGCCGCTGCCGTCCTTCTGATAGACCCGCAGGCCGTTTTTGCCCTGCAACAGCGGGTTGAAGCCCAGCTCGATGCCCTCCAGCCCCTGGTTGTCCTGGCCGACGATGCCGATCAGCCCGGCGGCGTCCTGGCCCATCGGATAAAAGCGGCTGAAATCCTGCTCGGTGCTGACGCCGGTCAGGTGCAGTTTGCTGATGTAGGCAGCGTTGTCATCCTCCACCTTGCGCGCCAGATAGACGAAACGCTTGTGCGCGTTGCTCTGGATCAGATGCTGCACGTCCGCCAGCGGGATCTTCAGCACGTTGGCCATGCTCTGCCAGCGCTCGTTGCCGGTGTCGGTCTGGGAATCGAGAATATGCTTCGGATCCAGCACGATGTCTTTGGACGACACGCTGACCGCCAGCGCCTCATCGTTGCGATCGGTGATCATGGCGCGGTTGGTCGGCACCACCTGGGTGCGGATCGAACGCTGGTCGGCCTGATCCGCCAGCTGCTGGTGCTCCAGCAGCTGCAGGTAACCGACCCTGAACGCCAACAGAAAAAAACAGACCAGCATACCGGCGCAAATCCAGCCGAAACGAACTGTGGAATAGGTTTTACCGCTTTTTTTGGTCGATGGCGCCACTGTTGTGTTAACCCTGCGTTTTTATTCGGTTTATGGTGTTATTTCAGTCTACCTTGCCGGAAATGGTCAGGAGATTGCAGTTTGTAAGAAAGTAAAAACAAACCGCCTCACCGTTGCACATCGGCACTGTCGTTTAACTGCGGTTTACTTTGCCCCGCATCGCCGGGCTGCGGCGCGTTGGCCGGGTCAAAAATATGGTCGAGGATGGCGCGCGCGGTCGGCCCCGCCACCACGCCGTCGCCGCCGCCGTTTTCCAGGATCAGCGCCATCGCCACCCGTGGGTTTTTGTAAGGCGCGAACAGCGTATAGAAGATGTGATCGCGCAGCCGCACCGGGATCATTTTGGCGTTGTAGGTCTGGTTTTGCTTCAGGCTGAATACCTGCGAAGTGCCGGATTTGGCGGCGATCTGATACGGCGCGGTGTGGAACAGCTTGTACCCGGTGCCGTTCGGCAGATTGGCCATGCCGTACATGCCATTGCGCACGATGCCCCAGTAAGGCGAATGGGGATCGCCGATCTGCGCCGTTTTCGCCGGCGGCGGGTAGCGCGTCACCCGGTTGCCCTGCTGCAGCGAATACAGCAGGTGCGGCGTTTTCACCTGGCCGTTGTTGATCAGCGTGGTCAGCGCTTTCACCATCTGGATCGGCGTCGCCACCCAATACCCCTGGCCGATGCCCACCGAAACCGTATCCCCCTGATACCAGCCTTTTTTGTGCACCTTCAGCTTCCAGTCGCGGCTCGGCAGCACGCCGCGGTACTCTTCGTTCAGATCGATGCCGGTGGACTGGCCGTAGCCGAACTGGCTCAGCCAGTGGTGGATACGATCGATGCCCATCTCATACGCCACCTGATAAAAGAAAGTGTCGGCGGATTCCTCGATCGCTTTGGTGACGTTGAGCATGCCGTGGCCGGTTTTCAGCCAGTCGCGGTAGCGGCGCTCGGTACCGGGCAGCGTCCAGGTCGGGGCGCCGAAAAAGGTGGTGGTGGGCGTGATCACGCCGGCGAACAGCGCCGAAACGGCCATGTAGGGCTTCACCGTCGACGCCGGCGGGTATAAGCCCTGGGTGACGCGGTTGATCAGCGGCAAATCCGAGTTGGTCAGCAGCGCCTTATAGGCCTGATAGCCGATGCCTTTGACGAAAGGATTGGGATCGTAGCTGGGGCTGGAAACCATCGCCAGGATGCCGCCGTCGCGCGGATCTTCCACCACCACCGCGGCGCGCTGCCCCTTCAGCACCGATTCAATGTACTGCTGCAGCGGCAGATCCAGCGTCAGGTAGATGTTCTTGCCGGCCTTCGGCGGCTGCTCTTTCAGCAGGCGGATCACGCGACCGTGATTATCCACCTCCACCTCCTGATAGCCGGTGGTGCCGTGCAGTTCGGCCTCGTAATAGGCCTCGATGCCCTGTTTGCCGATGTTGCGGTCGGCGGCATAGTTCTCGCTCAGCCCGGCCTTGTCCAGGCGTTTGAGATCGCTGTCGTTGATCTTCGACACATAGCCCAGCACGTGCGCCAGTTGGGCGCCGTAAGGATATTCACGCTGTTGATAGGTATCGATCGTCACTCCGTCGAAACGGTATTGATTGACGGCAAAGCGCGCCACCTCGGTGTCGCTCAGCCCGGCTTTGAGCGTCACCGGTTTGTAGCGGCTGTTGTGGTGCATGTCGTCGCGAAACGCGCTGATGTCCTCCGGCGTCAGGTCGACGATCGGCGTCAGCGCCTGCAGCAGTGCCGCCATGTCGCTGATTTTGCTGGGCGTGATCTCGATACGATACAGTGTCACGTTTCGCACTAAAGGCGTGCCGTTGCGATCGAAGATCAGCCCCCGGCTGGGGGCGATCGGCAGCATTTTGATGTCGTTCTGGTTGGAGCGCGTCTGGTAAAAGCCGTGCTGGCGGATTTGCAGCCGGTAGAGGTTGACGATCAGCGCGCCAAAACAGACCACCACCAGCGCCAGCGCCACGCCTGCCCGGTGGATAAACAGCCTCTCTTCCGCAGAGTGGTCGCGAATTGTTTCTTTTAACAGGGCCATGCGGTGCCAATACCTTTTGCGTCACATTTCCCCGCAAAATCAGGGAACTGAAAAGCCGGCAAGCATAGCGTTATCGGGCGCACCGCCCCATGAAAAGGTTGCTAATGAAATGGCATAACTGTTTCAGCATATTGGAATGTTACCGGCGGCGTTTTTTTCACCGCGCTTCCCATTGAGCCGCCGTTCGCCCCAATGCTACAATGTGATCTGAATCACAATATTCCCGATATTCCCCCGCATTTCCCTGTCGGCGCCCTGCCGGATGCGGCTTTTTGTTACATAGGATCGAGTTCGATGAGTACCATTGCCACCGGTTTAGTCATGATGCGCTGGGAGTTGCTGAGCGCCGTGATGATGTTCTTCGCCAGCCAGTTAAACGTCGTTTGCCGTAAAACCAGCCGTAACGGCATGGCGTTCATGTTCAGCAGCCTGGGCCTGTTTACCGCCTGCTGGTTCGTGATGGGCCTGATGGGCATCCACCTCACCCTGGAAGCTTTCACCCAATTCTGGTCATCGGCCTGGGATCGCTATGTGGACGTGGTCAGCACCATGCCGGTCGATTGGCCGATGCCGTAACCTCGCCGCGGGGGCGGCGCACCGGCCGCCCCGCCGATTATTCCGTTTCCGTTGACGGCGCCGCCGCCAGCCGCGCCATCAAGGCCCCCGCCTCAATCAACAGCGCCTGCTCCCGCTCCGTTAAACAGCTCTCCATCGCCGCCAGCAGCCACGCCTCGCGCCGGGTACGGCTCTCCTGCAGCAGGCCCAGCCCGGCGGGCGTCAGGCGCACCCGCACCCGGCGTTTGTCTTCGGCATCCGGCGTGCGCACCAGCAGCCCATCGGCCTCCAGCTCACGCAACGCGGCCGCCAGATTTGAGGAACGCATGCGCTCCGATTCCGCCAGCAGCGACGGCGTCGCCTCGCCGCCGTGGCGATCGATAGCCCCCAACAGCATCAGCTGGGCCCAGGATTTTTCGTCGCTGCGCGATTCGCGCCGCATACGGCGCACCAGCGACATTAACTGCGTGCGCAGCAGCGTCACGTCTTCAGGGTGATCTTTTTTCATTGGCATCAATCTAGCGTTCAGTTTATCTCTGCTTTCACACCGCCGGATCGCGCGGCTCTGGCTTAACCCAATTACCTATGATAATATAGCTATTAATATATAGCAAAAAGACACTGCGTCGGCAGGGTTACGTTTGCTCACGCATTGCCTCTCGCCGATTAATTTGCAGTGTTATTATTATTTTGCTCAATAAATCCCTCCTTATTCAACGTGGTACGGTAAGCCGATGGAAGCGTGGAAAGTCAATCTGATCTCGGTCTGGCTCGGGTGTTTCTTCACCGGGCTGGCGATGAGCCAAATCCTCCCTTTTCTGCCGCTGTACGTCGAACAGCTCGGCGTCAGCGATCACCAATCCCTCAGCCTGTGGTCCGGGCTGGTGTTCAGCGGCACCTTTTTGGTCTCGGCGGTGGTGTCGCCGCTGTGGGGCAGCCTGGCCGACCGCAAAGGCCGCAAACTGATGCTGCTGCGCGCCTCGCTGGGCATGGCGATCGTCATCGCGCTGCAGGGGCTGGCCACCAACGTCTGGCAGCTGTTCGCACTGCGCGCCCTGATGGGGCTGACGTCCGGCTATATTCCCAACGCCATGGCGCTGGTCGCCTCGCAGGTGCCGCGCGATAAAAGCGGCTGGGCGCTGGGCACGCTTTCTACCGGGCAGATCTCCGGCGTGATCGCCGGGCCGCTGCTGGGCGGGCTGATGGCCGACCATCTGGGGCTGCGGGTAGTGTTTTTCGTCACCGCCGGGCTGATGTTCGTCAGCTTCCTGGTGACGCTGTTCCTGATTAAAGAGCGGCGCATCACGGTGAAAAAAGCGGATCAGCTGAGCGGCAAGGCGGTGTTCCGTTCGCTGCCCTATCCGACGCTGATCCTCACCCTGTTCGTTTGCACCCTGATGATCCAGCTGGCCAACTCGTCCATCAGCCCGATCCTGACGTTGTTCATTCGCGAGCTGTCCGGCGACGTCAGCAATATCGCCTTTGTCAGCGGCATGATCGCCGCCGTGCCCGGCATTGCAGCGCTGATCTCGGCGCCGCGCCTCGGGCGGCTCGGCGATCGCATCGGCACCGCGCGCATCCTGATCGCCGCGCTGCTGTTCACCACCGGCCTGTTCGCCGTGATGGCCTGGGTCAATACGCCGCTGCAGCTGGGCATTCTGCGTTTCCTGCTCGGCTTCGCCGACGGCGCGCTGATGCCGGCGGTGCAGGCGCTGCTGCTGAAGTATTCCTCAGATCAGGTAACCGGGCGCATCTTCGGCTATAACCAATCCTTTATGTACTTGGGCAACGTGGTTGGCCCACTGCTGGGGTCGGGCATTTCGGCGATGATGGGGTTCCGCTGGGTGTTCGCCGTGACGGCGGTGTTGGTGCTTTGCAATGCGCTGCAGCTGCGCCATCAGTTCAAAAAAGTGGAGAGCCAACGCGCGGGATAACGGGGAATGCGGGGAAACGCCTCAAGCAGTGGCGGGACAATGACGCCCATCAACCGTGCCACCACTGCCAAAGGCGGCCGTAGCCTACTCGACGCGGCGATCGTTTGGTATTTATGTAAGTAAATAAAGTGTTGCGGGCGTGTTGAGGGCCGCCGCAGCGGCCCTTGCGGATCAGAACATGGTATTGTCGTTGGCCGATTTTTCCGGCACATCCTGATTGACGTCCCAATGCTCGGTGATTTTCCCCTGATCGTTCACCCGGTAAATATCCACGCTGGCAGTGCCGCGATCCTGCGGGTTATTTTGGTATTTGACGTGAACGTAGACCAAATCGCCGTTGACCGCGCTGCGGTATATTTTGGCGCTGTACTGCGGATTGTCTTTAAAGGTCTGGCTGAAGAAATCCAGGAACGGCTTGATGCCGTCGCCGACGAACGGGTTATGCTGCTTGTAGTTTTCCACAATCAGCTTCTGCGCCACGCCGATGTCGTGGCGATTGAAAAAGCCCGCGTACAGGTCTTCCACCACCTTCAGCTTCTGCTGAGCATGATGATAACCGCCTTTGCCGGCCGATTTGTCAGACGCCGCCTGATCCGTCGACAGCGCCGGGTAACTCGCCAACAAGCCGCCGACGATCGCACAGGTGATCAATGCCTTTTTCATAACTGCTCCTTATTTTCCTGAGTGACCTACGATTTTCAGCTGCCCTTTCAGATGGGTGAAGCTACCGTCCTTGGCGGCGATGTTGGTGTACACCTCGCCGCGCTCAAAGTCCTCGATATGCGTCACGTTGTCGCCGGACTGCGGCTCATGCCAATAGACCATATAGACCTTTGGCCGGATCTCCACCGCGGTGTACTGCACGGTGTCGGTGATGCCCTGCGACGCCTCACCGATACCGGTGAACGTCATGGTCTTGTCATCGGTAAAATCCAGCTTGAAGGCGAAATCGCCGAAGGTCACCTGCACCACTTTACCGACCGCAATGAACTGCCCGTGTTTTTCCGTCATCGTTGCCGCCTTACTGTTAGTCAGGGAGGGTTGCGCCGCCGTAGCGGCGGGTAATGCGAGGGGGAAAGTCAGGGCTATCGCCAGCGCGATGCCCGTTCTCTTCACTGTTTTCATCGTTCCTTCTCCTTTCCGTGGTTGAAAACGAGAATCATTATCATCACTTGGCGATGGCCAGAAATATAAGAATAATCTCTATTCCTATCAGGCACCTGGCGGCGAAAAAAGACGGCGAAAAATCGCCGCGGAATGGCATGGCAATAGCGCATTCTGGCCATTGGTTTTTACGCAATGAACGGAATTTCTGCTTTCAGGAAGGGAAACTGCTCGGAGATTTGATGGGTCTATAGCGCAGATCGCTTTAAGCTAATGCGTATTTGTTCTTAAGCCGCCCCCCCCGAAAGGCGGTGGCGAACGGCGTCGCGTTTAACGCAGCCAGGGCGTATGGGTGACGCCGACCAGCACCCCTTCCGGGCTGAGCAAACGGGTAACGCTCTGCCCCCACGGCTCTTCGCGGTTGGCGACCAACAGCCGATAACCGCGATCGACCAGCCCCTGGGTGGCGGCCGCCATGTCGGCCACGTCGAACTCGATCCACGCCTGCGGCAGCGCGAGATCCGCCGGCCAGCGATCGTCGCCAAAGCAGGACTGCGCCGCCTGCGCCAGCGGCCACAGGGCGAAATGCTTTACGCCGTCCAGCGCGCCTTGCTCCGACAGCAGATAGGTTTCGTTGCCCGGCATCGGCTTGAGCGGCAGCCCCAGCGCCTCGACATAAAACGCCTTGCTCTCGTCGCTCTCACGCGTGATGGGCCCGAATCCGGCGACAAACAACACGCCCAGCCCGGCAAACTGTTGATCCATGCTGCACTCCCTTTCGGTTAGCGCCCCTGCCGCACCTGCAGCGGAGCAAATCCATAGGCCGCCTTGAAGCGGTTGCTGAAGTGGCTGGCGGAGCTGAAGCCGCACGCCAGCGCGATCTCGGTGATCGGCTGTTGGCTGTGCCGCAGCAGCCGTTCCGCCCGCTGCAGCCGTGCGCGCATCACAAACTGGTGCGGCGCCAGCCCGGTGGCGTGCTTGAACATGCGGGCGAAATGGTATTCGCTCAACCCGGCCTGCGCCGCCAGATCCGCCAACAGCAAAGGCCGATCGAGGTGGTTTTCGATATATTCCCGCACCCGCCTGGCCACCGCAGGCGCCAGGCCGCCGCGCGCCTGCGGCAGCTTCCACTGCAACTGACTGTAACGCTGGATCAGATGCGACATCAGCAGGTTCGACGCGCTGCTGAGCGCCAGCAGATTGGCGCTGTCCCGCCAGTCGCAGTTGAGCAAAAATTGGCGATACAGCAGCGTGATCTGCGGATCTTCGCCGAAGCTGCGCGGCTCTACGTTGATCGCCGCCGGGCTGCGATCCCAGGTCTGCTCCGCCAGCTGCCGCAGATGCCCGTCGGTGCAATACAGGTGCACGAACGACAGATCGCTGCGCACGTCCCAGGTGGAGGCGTATTGGCGCGGCATGATGCAGAACCGATCCGGCCCGCCGCCGTTGCGCCAGCCGCCCGGCACCTGCTGGTAGCACTCATAGCCGTCGGCGACGTACAGGCTCAGGGTATGGTGGTCGGCGCTTTCCTGCGTGACGCGATCGTTGCAGTTGGACCAGGCGGCCAGCTCCACGCCGGTGCCCAGCAGCACGCTGCCGTGCAGCCGCGCCTTGTGCTCACGCAGTGTTTCAAACGCCTGATAGTTGGACATCGCCGGCCCCGTTGTTCGACATGCCGACAGTGTAAAGAGTGGCGCCGCCGCATACCAGCCGCCGCCCCGCGCTTTTGGCAAAAAAAGCGCAAGAATATGCAACTGGCCGCAAAGCGCTGCAAGCGCCGCCGCGCGCCAAAGCGGATACTGCGCCATCGGTTTTTTCGGAGTAACAAATAGAATGAATGCGCTGTTGTACCTCGCCGTAGTGCTGATTTGGGGCACCACCTGGATTGCGATCACCCTGCAACAGGAAGGCCCGGTGGCCATTCCCGTCTCGATTGCTTACCGCTTCGCCATTTCCGCCGCGGTGATGTTCGCCGTGCTGTTGCTAACACGCCGCCTGCGCCGCCTCGCCCCGCGCGATCATCTGTTCTGCGTGCTGCAGGGCTGCTGCGTATTCGGCTTCAACTTCTTCTGCTTCTACCACGCGGCGGCCTACATCAGCAGCGGCCTGGAATCGGTGATCTTCTCGATGGCGGTGTTGTTCAACGCCCTCAACAGCCTGCTGTTTTTCCGCCAGCGCCCCAGCCCCAACCTGCTGCCGGCGGCGCTGCTGGGTTTGACCGGCATCGTGGCGCTGTTTTGGCAAGATCTGGCCGCCACCCGCATGGCGCCGGAGCTGCTCAAAGGCATCGGCCTGAGCGCGCTCGGCACCTACGGCTTCTCGCTGGGCAACATGATCAGCACGCGCCATCAGCGCCGCGGGCTGGATATCTTTTCCACCAACACCTACGCCATGACCTACGGCGCGCTGCTGATGGCGCTGATCGCCTTGGCGCAGGGCGCATCGTTCCAGATCGAATTCAGCAGCCACTATATCGGCTCCCTGCTGTACCTGGCGATTTTCGGATCGGTGATCGCCTTCGCCGCCTACTTCAGCCTGCTCGGCCGCATCGGCGCCGGCGCGGCGGCTTACAGCACCCTGCTGTTCCCGCTGGTAGCGCTGACCATCTCAACGATCTACGAAGGCTATCAGTGGCACTTCAACGCCGTGCTGGGCCTGTGCCTGATCCTACTGGGCAACCTGGTGATGTTCGCCAAGCCGGGGCTGAAATGGCGACGGCCAGGTATCTCAAAACAAAACTCAACCCTTTGAAGCCATTGGCGAATATCGTTATCATCAGGTTTTGTTGATAACGGATGATGGCAAATGCTCAGAAGTGATGATGTGACACCCCGCGCCTACAAACAGGTGGACGTGTTTACCCGTACGCCGCTGCAGGGCAACCCCGTGGCGGTGGTGCTGGAGGCCGAGGGGCTGAGCAGCGCGCAAATGCTGGCATTGGCCCGTTGGACCAACCTTTCGGAAACCACCTTTGTGCTTAAACCGACGCACCCGGCGGCGGATTATAAGGTGCGCATTTTCACCACCGAAAAAGAGCTGCCCTTCGCCGGCCACCCAACGCTGGGCACCGCCCACGCCCTGCTGGAAGCCGGTTTGACGCCTAAACGGCCTGGGATGGTGATGCAGGAATGCGGCGTCGGCCTGGTGGCGGTCGATATCCAGCAGGAAGGTACATTGGCGTTCGCCGCGCCCGAAGTTGAGCTCCGCCCAATGGCGGCTGAGGAAACAGAACGGCTGATGGCCGCTTTACGGCCCGCGGTGATGGCAGCAAGCCCTCTGCCGGTGATTGCCGAGATGGGCATTCGCTGGCTGATGGTGCGCCTGCCGGACGCACAATCCTGCCTGGCGGTGACGCCGGATCAGGCCACGATTAAACGCCTGCAAACGTCTTGCAATGTGGATGGCGTGGTGATTTATGGCGCCTGCTCCGCAACCGAACCGGCCGATTACGAAATGCGCGCGTTTATGGTGGAATGCGGCGCCTTGATTGAAGATCCGGTGACCGGCAGCGCCAACGCCTGCCTGGCGCGCTTATTGAAGGCCAACCACTTTCCCGACGGCAGCCAGACCGCACAGGGTTACCAGGTGCGCCAGGGCACCCAACTGAATCGAGATGGCCGCGTGAGCGTGCGCTTTATTGACGGCGAACCCTGGATCGGCGGGCAGTGCCGCACCCTGATTGATGGCACATTGGGTATTTAGTTTGGGGTAACAGGTTGGAGGGAGTGGTTTTATCTGTCTATTCGGCTTGCCCTAATGAGGCTCAGTAATTATCTCTCGCTGAAAGAAGTTCAGCTAGCGGGGGTTAATTTTAAAGAGTTTTTGTTGAAATTATTGCATTAATAATACCAACTGATTAGCTCCATCAAAGGATAAAATATTATCACAATTCAATTTAACGTCATTACTTTCAAAATCACAGCTAAATATGTAGTTCCAACCAGGAACACCCCAATATGCAGTATCAATGTTACTCAACCCAAAGCTAGTTTCACAGATCACACAAGGGTTAACCTTTCCATACCAAAACAATACGTGTGAACACTTTTCAAATGTACTGCCTTTTAACCACTCATTTATTCTAACGCATTGATTTTCATCATCATTATCTAGCATCTCCTGCACATTTATCAATCTGTGATTTAATTTTGAAAAATCCAGATGCCCAGCTATCCAAGGAAGAGCGGATAATTTATCAAATAGTGCCATAGATGGAGAAAGGTTAATCGTAGCATAATGCTGGGAAACCCACTCATTGATTATATTGTCATCAATAAATTTCATAAAGTATTTTCTCAAATAGATTTAAACATCATTCGTCAACGGTTTCTCCCAATAAATGATTTTCTCCATTTCCCTTTCTATATCATCCATATCATCCAGCCCTAATTCATAACTAAACTTTTCAGAAATAACCCCTCTTACTTTTGATAAGCGGCCAGTAACATTATTTTTATCAATAAACTGCGTAGTTTCCTCACAATATGCATTTCTCACCTTCTGACTTACCTCCCCACTTGCATCGGTATAATAATGCCGTGCAATGTTCCGCAATGATATCAAAATAAACTCAACCTCAGACAATATGTCCATTGCTTCATGGCCAGATAGAACTATTCTCTCATTTTCTTTATTTAGTTTCATTTAAAAAATCACCCATATTAAAAAATAAACTCTTCCATTGTTCAAGGCGCCCCTCAAACTCATCTATACTTGAAACAGTCATAGACTCCTCGGTGTATTCATTAAAAATCTCCACGCCATTAGGTTTAATAGTTATAGTATGAGAGTTTCCCGTCTCCTCCCAAAAAGGCAGGACTCCGGACCTCACAAGTTTACAGGCTTCAATAAACTCATTGACACCATAAAAACTTCTTTGGATATCATCCATTATAAAGTCAGCTAGTATTCTATAATCACTATTGGCTTCTATAGATGGATAACCGTCATCACCGATAAAAAACCTCATGGTAATCCTCCATGTTCTTTATTTCCTCATTCAATGCCTGCACCTTCAGCAATCAAACTATCACCATTTCCTCAGGTTTTAGCACATTGACCTTCAGTCGGAATCCAGCGCTTGAATCTATAGCAACCGTTGAATCATGTAATATGGTTGCAGAAACGAAGGGGTTGGAGTTTTCCGAGTAAACAACCCAAACTAGTTTTTCTTCGCGATCCAAATAAGCGATAAAACCTTCTGAACCATAACTCCCCTCCCCTAAGCATAAGTATCCACCACAACTCAAATTAATTTTTTTTATTACATCAACAGTAGTAACCTCATTTTTATTTTCTTCATAGAACTCACAAAAATCGAAACATCCCGATTTAGATACTTTAGGCGTGGGGTAGGATATGATATCGATCAACTCAGCTCTACCATCTGAAAAATACAGAGCATTTTTAATCGGTAACTCACCAGCTTTCCACAGTTTAGTGATTACATTCTTCATTTTTTATGGACACCTCTTAGGTCGGCTATTGAGCCCTTTATCCGGAATCACACCGCCAGCTTTAACATTTCTGCGGTCTTTGAAACGCTCTTGGAATTTTTGCTGCCATGTTTTTCCTGTCGTAGATGAAGGATGAACAGCATTAGGGTCAACTCGTTGAACAGCAACTTTTTCTACACCTACTTCCAAAGCAGCATCTAACCTTCTATTATCATATGTGACTAATTGGCCATCAACCTCTAATACATTTAGAGGAGAACGCCCCCAATCCCATTCTCCTTTTTTCATGATCTCGGCATAATCATTTGCAGATATTGTTCTCTGTGAGAAATTGATATCTGATGGATTAACCCATTCAATACTCAACCCAAACGGATCCACCCACATCAGCGGGTTCGGCGCATACTGATACAGGTTCAACCCGCCGCGTAACCCTATCGGATCCTGCGTGGTGAAACGCCCCACCTCGGGTTCGTAGTAGCGGAACAGGTTGTAGTGCAGGCCGCTTTCGTCGTCCTGATATTGCCCGGCGTAGCGCAGCGGCTGCTGATACTGCGCGCCCTGCCGCTTCGCCGCGCCGGCCACCGTCTGGCCCTGCAGCTTGCCGAAGGTGTCGTATTGCCCGGACCAGCACAGGTTGCCCGCCGCGTCGGTCACCTCCAGCGGCGCGCTGTTCAGATCGGTGTGATACCAGTAAATATCCGCCGAGCGGCTGTCGCCCGCCTGCTCCAGCGCCGCCAGTGGGCTCCACGGGCTGGCCGGATCGTAGCTCCAGCTGCGGCGGGCGCTGCTCCTGCAGCAACCGGTAACCCTGCCACAGGAAACGGGTCGTCTGTTCGGTTTTGCCCTTGTAGCGCACCGCCTTGCGGCTGCGGCGGCCCAGCGCGTCGTAATGATACTGCGCCTCGAATTCGCCCTGCGGGCCGCGGCCATGCGCCTGCACCAGCCGGTTGTCGGCGTCGTAGCGGTAGTGCTGTTCATACAGGCCGTTGCGCCGGCTGATCAGGTTGCCCCAGGCGTCGTAACGGTAAAACAGTTTTTGCCAGTGCGTCAGCCGGTTATCGGCGATCGGCGCCAGCGGCAGGTGCGCTTCGATGTCGTTCTGCGGACTGCGCTCGCCCAGCAGGTTATCCGCCAGATCGTACACCAGCCGCGCGCCCGGTTTGCCCTGATTGGGCTCGCGGTGTTACAACAGATTGCATGCTCTACAATAAACACTTGGAATATTAATTTTCTATGATTCTTTATTTTTAAAGAGCTGAAGATTATCTATTCACATTTTAATTTTTCATATCAATTAGATGTTACCTGAAAGCAGACCATTATAAAAAAGTTACTCATTAGCTACCGACAGACAACACTTAGCCCTCCCTTGCTTTATTGAATTCATTGCCTCCCATGAAAAACCGAGAAAATTGAGCATACGATTGCGACTAAACAGAGAATCGCAATGGTCTGATATGCCAATCCAACCCTAAAAAAATGCTCTGTTTTAATCATTAAAAAAGCGCCACATTAATTCAAAGTTGAGCACCTTTTTAGTACATTTTTTATTTAACCAAAAGCAATAGAATCAATGCTTCGTCACCAAACGAGATAGCCCCCTTATTTATAGCCTCTACCGCCAATAAAAAATTATATCTAATATCGTCAGACAATGAATGTATTCCATTGATTTTCATCAGCAAATATTCATCCTTATCTAAGTGTATACTAGTCATCCCATCATCAGGAAATCTAAGACTATTTAAACAGTCAACCAAAGCGTTAAAGTTATTCCCATAAAAATCGGGAAAACCAAAAACCCTATTCATTTCATCATGAAATTCATCATCCGTATTTATTTCTGAAAAATCAACAACCACCCGTTTAAACTTCATCATTTCCACCCTGAAAGATCTATTTCTATAAAGGAATCATAATGATCATGACTGTAGTAAGCTTTCCCTGTCGTTTTATCAAAAACAATACGTCTTGTACCTCGATTACCAACACCAGGGGTCTTAACTGTCCATTCTCTATATGGCCCACTACCTGTATCTAGTCGTTGGCTATTCGGTGATATACGATAACTATTTTCAAATTCAATACCATTCCTTGCATAAGCTGGCCTATTCAATTTGATATTGTCTACTGTTTTATGTAACTCCTTGATTTCTTTAGGGGTAATATCGTGTCCCCATTTATCCTTTATAGCAGCGTGAGCCTGCTTAGGATTTTTAGCAGAATGGCTACATGTCAACCCAAACGGATCCACCCACATCAGCGGGTTCGGCGCATACTGATAAAGGCTCAACCCGCCGCGCAACCCTATTGGATCCTGCGTGGTGAAACGCCCCACCTCGGGTTCGTAGTAACGGAATAGGTTGTAGTGTAGGCCGCTTTCGTCGTCCTATTCCTATCTCAGCGAGCGAGTTTCAAACTTTAATATTTGCTTTTCAAATACCATTGGGTAATGGTGGGATGTTTTTTCAATGAGTTTATCAACCTCTTCACCTGTAAACCTTGCAACTCCACTCAATAAGTGAGAATTATTATCTTCACTCACTGCTGTTAGAATGAAGTATCTCTCTGATGTCAGAGTTTCGCCAAAGTGTAATTTACAAGAAATACTACACTCATCATCATACGAATTTATCAACCCTAACAGTGAATCATCCTCACAAACTAAATCCGCCTGCAAGAATAAATAAACCCCACCACCACTATATATTGCTTTATAAATCCCCTCACAGTTAGAAGGCTCACATCATCACTAACCTCAACCATATCAATAAAATAGTTTCTATTATTAAAAATAATATCTTCTTTTTTAATTACATTTTTCTTTAGTTCCATCAAACCGTTTTTACCCACAGCTCTTTTTATACTTTTTATTTTGTCACTTACGTTATCCACATAATAGTCATCATCAAGGAATACAATCATTTTAACCTTAAAGCTATTTATTGTTTCCCATAACTTTTTTATGTATAGCTCATATTCGTCGCTTGAGAACACATTAACCAGAGAAAAATCCGTGTCTTTTACTGAGACACCAATTTTTTTTAAACTAGCTTTTGCATCAGTAATCAGCTTTATTCTCATTAGAAGCACCTATCACTTTTATTCCTTGGTCGGCCTTTCTCATAGCACGCAACCGCCCGCACCGTTGCTGGCTTCCCGGCTATTACCCGTTACTCTTTTAACATACTCAAAATACAGCCGCTCTGACGTGCGTCTTTTGCCTTCAGCTAGAGTATAACGGCACCACAAAAACATACTAACTCATTGTTTTAATTATTGTAAAACTCGGCACTCTTGCTAAATTCACGGCACGCTGACTGCCCAACCATCAGAGAACGAGATGACGGCTAATTGTATCTGGCTGAGGATTAGCTGACGCAAAACGACTTGGTCGACCAATCGCTGGCGATCAATGTGATGTCCGGCAAGGTGATAAAACAGCTACAGCAATGGAATATACTTGCGTACCGACAAGTAACGATTATAAATCCCATCTAATAACGGATAAAAACAACCGGAAGGATCGAGCAACCCTTCCGAATTTTATCAATTTTTTGATGTTATATAAAAATTTATTTTGGCCTCATTGAATTTAACATCCCCAATATTTCCTCTTCAGTTTTCTCATATGGCGGTTTCCATGTGGGAAAATCTTTTTCTATCCACTCATCATACTCTTCAGGAGACAATCGATTTTCTAACTCCTGATATAAATACTTTCTTGTTCTGGATAATTTGTCTAACACATCACATTGATTAAAGAAAAGCAACAATGCCGATGCCGTTTTTCCGCTTTTATCGAACCCAGAGCCTATTTTATCTATAACAGTAACAATCTCTTCCAAAGATATTAAAATCTCTTTTAGATCATTAGTACTTCCTGAGTTATTCTCTCTCATAATTCTAGCATCTCTTATTAAATTTAGTTGTTTTCGCATCTAATTCAATATCGCCTTTTATCTTATATTCTTCAACGCCTAAATCATTTTTTCTAAACTCTACTCGTTTTTTATCTATATCAAAATCGATGTAATTTCTAGCGTGGTTTTGCTTTATTTTAAATTTATCTGCTGCATCAGCCATGCTTAATGGCTTTCCTTTTGCTCTAACTGCAAATACAGCATTTTGATCACCTGCAAGTATCTTCATACTTTCTTTTATTGCTGCAAAACCTTGATTACTTGTGTAATGCCGTAAACGTATAACATCAAGCCCAAACGGATCCACCCACATCAGCGGGTTCGGCGCATACTGATAAAGGTTCAACCCGCCGCGTAACCCTATCGGATCCTGCGTGGTAAAACGCCCCACCTCGGGTTCGTAGTAGCGGAACAGGTTGTAGTGCAGGCCGCTTTCGTCGTCCTGATATTGCCCGGCGTAGCGCAGCGGCTGCTGATACTGCGCGCCCTGCCGCTTCGCCGCGCCGGCCACCGTCTGGCCCTGCAGCTTGCCGAAGGTGTCGTATTGCCCGGACCAGCACAGGTTGCCCGCCGCGTCGGTCACTTCCAGCGGCGCGCTGTTCAGATCGGTGTGATACCAGTAAATATCTGCCGAGCGGCTGTCGCCCGCCTGCTCCAGCGCCGCCAGTGGGCTCCACGGGCTGGCCGGATCGTAGCTCCAGCTGCGGCGGCTGCCGTCGTCGCGCTGCTCCTGCAGCAACCGGTAGCCCTGCCACAGGAAACGGGTCGTCTGTTCGGTTTTGCCCTTGTAGCGCACCGCCTTGCGGCTGCGGCGGCCCAGCGCGTCGTAATGGTACTGCGCCTCGAACTCGCCCTGCGGGCCGCGGCCGTGCGCCTGCACCAGTCGGTTGTCGGCGTCGTAGCGGTAGTGCTGTTCGTACAGGCCGTTGCGCCGGCTGATCAGGTTGCCCCAGGCGTCGTAACGGTAAAACAGTTTTTGCCAGTGCGTCAGCCGGTTATCGGCGATCGGCGCCAGCGGCAGGTGCGCGTCGATGTCGCTCTGCGGGCTGCGTTCGCCCAGCAGGTTATCCGCCAGATCGTACACCAGCCGCGCGCCCGGTTTGCCCTGATTGGGCTCGCGGTGTTGCAGCAGGCGGCCTTCGGCGTCGTAACCGTAGTGCACTTCGCCGCGCAGCGCGTCGCTCACTCCGGCCAGCTCGCCGCGGCCGGTATAGCGATAAGCGCGCCACAGCACGCCGTCTTCCGGCCGGGTCAGTTTGTCGTGGCCGAAGGCGCTGCTTTGCCAGCTGCGGCGCCCCATGGCGTCGTAACGCCGCTGCTGCTGCAGCGCGCCCTGGCTGCGGCCGGTTTCCCGGTGCAGGCGATCGCGGGTGAATTCGCTCACCACCTGCTGGTTGAATTTGATGGCGCTGGCGTGGCCGGAGCCGTAATACAGCCACTGCAGGCGATCGCCCTGCGGCAGCGTCAGCGCCTGCAGGTTGGCCAGCGCATCCCACTGGTATTGCAGCTCGCCATTCACGCCCTGCTCACCGAGCAGCCGCCCGGCGGCGTCATAGCGCATCTGCACGCTGTCCGGCTCGATGCCCAGCGCCGCGCCGCTCGCCGTCGGCAGGCGGTTCAGCTCGCGCAGCCGCCCCATGGCGTCGAAACGGTAATGCCATTCCGCGCTGGCGTTGCCGCGCCAGACCAGCTGCCCAGCCTCGTCGAAGCGGAAGCGCTGTTCGCGCTGCGTCAGCTCACCCGCGCTGCCAGGCAGGCCGACCTCTCGGTGCTCCTCCAGCAGCCCGGCTGCGCCGTAGCGATAATAGTGGCGGGTGTCGTCCGGGCGCTCTTCGGCCAGCACGCGGCCCACCGCATCGTAGCTGAAGCGGTATTCGCCGCCGTTGCCGTTCTCCAGCCGCGTCAGCCAGCCCTGCGGGCTGTAGTGATAGCGTCGGGTGCGGTTAATGCGGTCGGTGATGCTGACCGGCAGCCCCAGGGCGTTGTACTGCCAGCGGGTCAGGCTGCCCAGCGCGTCCTGATGTTCTGCCAGCTGGCCGTGCGCATTCCAGTTAAAGCGCTCTTCGCCGCCGTCCGGGTGGATCAGGGTGTGCAGGCGCCCGCCGTTATCCCACCGGTAGCGCGTCTGGTGGCCTTCGGCATCGGTCTGCGCCGTCAGTTGCCCCAGCGCATCGTAGGTATAAGCCGTCACGCTGCCGGAACAGTCGGTGTAGCGCGTCAGCTGGCCGCGGGCGTCCCACTCCAGCTTCACCTCCCCGCGCAGCGCGTCGATCACACTAGCGGGCAGGCTCTCTTCGTCATCCGGATAGCGGTACAGCGTGGCATTGCCCAGGGCATCGACATAGCGCGTCGGGCGCCCCAGCGTGTCCCAATGCTGCGCCTCGCTGCTGCCGTCCGAGTACGCGACGGCGAACAGCCGGCCGCTGTTGCGCGAATATTGATAGCGCGTCACGCGGCCGAGCGGATCGGTCTCCGACAGCAGGCGGCCGTAAGGATCCCATTCACTCTGGCGCTGCGCGCCGCCGGGCAGCAGCACGCTGCACAGTTCGCCGCGTTGGTAGATAAAACCGTAGCGGCGCTGGTCGAAGTCGGTGTACTGCGCCACGTTGTCATCGTCATCCAGCCGCCACTCCGCGCGCTTGCCGTCGCCGCGCACCGCGCTGCGGCGCCCACCGGCGAAGTCATAACCGAACTCCAGCGATTCTCCGGCGCTGTTGCGGTAGGCCGTCACGCGCGGCACGCCGTCAATCTCTTGCCATTGGTATTCGTTCAGCAGCCCGGCGGCGTCCTGGTGGCTGATCATCAGGCCGTCGCGCCAGCCGAAGCGGCGCGTTACCTCAGCGGCGCGGTTGCTCACCGTCGTCAGTTGGCCCTGCTCATCGTAACCGTAGCGCGCCAGCGTCCGTTCGCCTTCGGCGGTTTGCAGCGCCACTTCGCGCAGGCGGCCCTGCGCATAACGGCACATCAGGCGCTGCCCGGCGCTGTCCACCAGTTCGCTCAGCAGCCCCTCGTCGTCGTAAAACAGCGAGGTGGCGTTGCCGATGGCGTCGGTGATCATACTGAGCCGGCTCGGCTGATCGCCCGCCAGCGGCGGGTAGTGGAAAATCTGTTCGCCGACGTCAAACAGCTGCCAGCTGCCGTCGTCGTTGTGCATCAGCCAGCATTTTTCGGCTTCGCAGTAGGTTTTGTGGCCGCGCGGCACCCTGGGGAAAGCGACGAAGTCACCGGAAGGCGCGCGCCACACCAGGCCGTCCTGATACGGCTGCAGGCTGCTCTCCCAGAATAGGTTCCAGCCGCGGCCCAGTACACCGTCGCCGGGGTTGCCGCTGCGCCAATAGCGCTGCCAGGCGACCGGCAGGCGCGAAGGCAGCACGAAATCGAGATCGTCTTCGCCGTCGAGGAATTTCTGGCCGCTGACGATATCCACCGGCCGGGCGATAATGCCGACGGCGGCGGTGGCGGTCATCAGGGTGCCGGCGCGGCAGGCGATGCGCGCCAGTTTGTTGATGCCGGGCAGCTTGCCCAGCAGTTTGCCCAGCGCCCCCAGCTTGCCGGCGGCGCCGCCCACGCCGCCCACCAGGCCGGCGAACAGCAGCGTCAGGTCAGAGACCTTGTACAGCCAATCCGGCACTTCGGGCTTGATCGGCAAGGTGGTGACGGTGCCGCCGCCGATAAACACGTTGGGCGAACCTTCCATCACCTGCGCGTCGCAGTTGGTTTTGTCCCCCACGCGCGAGGCGGGCTGGCCGTTGATGCTGACCTTGTCGGAGCCCTGCGCCATCTGCATGCTCGGGCCGTCGTCGCTGCAGGCCACCTGGCTGTTGGTGGCGAGCGCGGCGGGTTTGCCGTTGATGAAGACGTTGGGGGAGCCGGTGACGATATTGCCTTTGGGGGTCAGGCTACCGGCACCGGCGTCGGCAATGCCGTCGCGCGCCGCGGTGGCCGCCTCCCCGGTGAGATACCCCACCGCCAGACTGGCGCCGATGAGCAGCACGCCGACGCCGATACAGGAAGCCGCCAGGCCGGCGACGAACAGCGCACCCGCCGCCACCGCGCCTGCGGCGGCGATCAGGCCGCCGACAATCGTGCCGGCAATCATGCCGGCCAGGGCATGGGAATGCCCGATGGTATCGCCGACGCGAGCCGCTTCGGTCATCGTAAGGTCCTTTTACGCAAAGAGTTCATCGTTAGGCCGCCCGGTAGCTGCTCAGCACCTGCTGCAGCAGGGCGTCATCTTGCGGCGTCAGCTTGCGCGCCATCGCCAGGGTGAAGACCAGCACCCGACCCTCCGCCAGCGCGAACACCGCCTGGTTTTGCCAGATGCGCTTGCCGTCGCGCAGGTAGCTGGCGCACACCCATTCACCGGCGGTTAATCCATCGCCCAGCGTCGCCGGCTCGCGGCTTTTGAATGCCCAGCCTTTCAGCCCCTGCGCCAGCGCCTCGAGCTGGCGGGTGACGTAGCCTTCCAGGTTCTCCGCCGGCTGCAGCGCATCGCGGGAAATATTGATTGAGGGGGAAACATCATCGCCGGCCAACAGCACGTTGACGGTGCGATCGGCATAGCCTTCCGGCAAAGCGACGCTGCCTTCGCTGAAAGCGCAGCGGGATAAAGCGGACATGCGAGGATCCTTTTGCATAAATAATGCTTAAGCATCGCATAACTTAGCCTTGAAATAAAACCTTCAGGCTCCGCCAATATTGCGCGGCGTGACCGCGTTCACTGTGTACAAGGCCGTGGCCGGAACCTTGCCTGGGATCGGGCCGTAACATTACAGAATTATCTGAAACTGCTGGCGCGCCGACGCCCTGATTGTGGCTATACTCGGCTATCGTCCGTTTTTCAGGAGATCAGGATGCTGAGATTCACCCGTCGCGCGCTGCTGTGCGCCACGCTGGCCGCGTTCCCCGCCGCCGCCGAAACGCCGAAGTTCGGCCCGGAGCTGCAGGGCTTTCACTACCCTTACCCGTTGCAGCAGTTCAGCTTCACCTCGCAGGGCCAGCCGTTAAAAATGGGCTATATGGACGTGCCGCCGGAAGGTGCCGCCAACGGCCGCACCGCGCTGTTGCTGCACGGTAAAAACTTCTGCGCCGCCACCTGGCAGGACACCATCAAGGCGCTGAGCAAGGCCGGTTACCGCGTCATCGCGCCGGATCAAATCGGCTTTTGCTCCTCCACCAAGCCGGCGCATTACCAGTACAGCTTCCAACAGCTGGCGCAAAACACCCACGGCCTGCTGCAGAACCTGAAAATCAGCCGGGCCATCGTCATCGGCCACTCCACCGGCGGCATGCTGGCCACGCGCTACAGCCTGATGTATCCGCAGGCAGTGGAGCAATTGGTCATGGTCAACCCGATCGGCCTCGAGGACTGGAAGGCCAAAGGCGTGCCGTGGCGCAGCGTCGATCAATGGTTCGAGCGCGAACTGAACACCTCCGCCGAGGGCATCCGCAACTATGAGCAGCGCACCTACTACGGCGGCCGCTGGAAGCCGGAGTACGATCGCTGGGTGGATATGCTGGCCGGGCTGAACAACGGGCCGGGCCATCGCCTGGTGGCATGGAACTCGGCGCTGATCTACGACATGATCTTCACCCAGCCGGTGTACTACGAGTTCAAGGATCTGCAAACCCCCACCACGCTGATGATCGGTACCGCCGACACTACCGCCATCGGCAGCGATATCGCCCCGCCGGCGGTCAAGGCCAGGATTGGGCATTATGACGTGTTAGGCAAACAGGCGGCGAAGCTGATCCCGCACGCCACGCTGATCGAGTTCGCCGGGCTGGGCCACGCGCCGCAAATGGAGGAGCCGGAGCGTTTCCATCAGGCGTTGCTCAAGGCGCTGCAGCCCTGAGCGGCCGGTTGGCGCAGCCGCCGCGCGGCGGCTAAACTTTCAGCTGGCACTCAACGGCAGGAGACAGCCATGCGACAGATTATTGCCAGCGCCTTCGTCAGCCTCGACGGCGTGATGCAGGCGCCCGGCGGGCAGGACGAAGACCGCAGCGGCGGCTTTCGCTTCGGCGGCTGGACAGCCCCCTACTGGGATGACGCCATTGCGGAAACGATGGGCGATCTTTTCTCCGCGCCGTTCGATCTGCTGCTGGGGCGGCGTACCTACGACATTTTCGCCGGCTACTGGCCGCAGATCACCGACGAGGCCGATCCGTTTTCCGCCGATATCGCCCGCGTGTTCAATCAGGCCACCAAGTACGTCGCCACCCACCACGGCGAGACGCTGGCGTGGCAGAACAGCCAGTGGCTGGGGCGGGATATCCTCGCCCGGCTGCGCGAGCTGAAACGCGCGCAGGGGCCGGTGCTGCTGGTGCAGGGCAGCAGCACGCTGATGCAACAGCTGCTGGCCAACGATCTGGTGGACGAACTGCGCCTGCTCACCTACCCGGTGCTGCTCGGCGGCGGCAAACGGCTGTTTGATGACAACGCGGCGCCGGCGGCCTTCACGCTGGCCCAATCGGTGGTCTCGCCCGGCGGCGTGATCGTGGCCCACTACCGCCGCGCCGGCGCGGTGGCAACCGGCTCCTTCGTGGCGGAAAGCGCGGCGGTGGCCCAGCCGTAAAAAAAGGGCCGTTCGGCCCTTTTCTCTTTCCCCTGCATCGCCCTCAGGCAAACAGAATATCGCTCTGCTCTACCTGCCCGACCACGTGGATCTTGAAGTCGGCGGCATAGCTGTTGCTTTGGGTGTTCATCAACAGATCGGTGGTGCCGTTGAAGGCGTCGAAGTTGAGCTGGATCTCGCCTTTCTGGCCGCTGAAGGCGCTGCCGCTGTCGATAAAGCGCAGCTCGCTCAGGCTGTTGTTGAAGCGCAGGCCGGAGAGATCGATCTTGTCGATGCCGTGCTCGAAGTCTTCAATCACGTCGAACGCCGCCACCGAGGACTCTTTGGCATTGAGATAGACGAAATAGTCGGTGAAGTTGTTGGCGTCTTTGCCGCCCCACAGATGATCCGCCCCCAGGCCGCCGTACAGGATGTCGGAACCGGCGTTGCCCGCCAGCAGGTTGTCCTGATCGTTGCCGATGATCACATCGCGCCCGCTGCCGCCGATGGCGTTCTCAATGATCGCCCCGCGCGCGATGGCGACGTTCTGCGTGCCGCCGCCGACGCTGGAGAACGCGCCGTCGTTCAGGTTGATCATCTGCTGCTGGCTGTAGCCGGAGAAGTCCAGCGTGTCGTTGCCGCCGGCGTCCCACACCGCGAAGTTGACCGGTTTGCCGTTGTCCGCCGTGGCGGTCAGGAAATCGCGCCCGGTGTTGGAGTTAAAGCCGTACACCGTGTCGCCGGTGCGGGTGTTCATGTTGGCGCCGTACAATTTTTGGATCGCGGCGATGTCATCCACCATCGGGCCATAGCCGTACACCCCTTTGGTGTCGGCGCCGGTGTAACCGGCGTTGAAATAGCTCATGATCGAGTATTGCAGCGAATCCTGATAGTAAGCCGCGTCGTTCTGGTAGCTCGGGTTGCCCAACGAGGCGTCATAAGATCCCGGGTGCGCCAGCCCCAGGGCATGCCCCAGCTCGTGGGTGAAGGTCTGACTGCTGAAGTCGCCGCTAACCGGCGCCTGATGGGTGGCGAAGTTCTTGTTGAACCACACCGTGCCCGCAAAGGCGTTATCACTGCCCGGTTTGGAGCTCGGCGGGTAATAGGCGTAAGCATTAATGGCATTCGGGCCGCTGCCGGCTGCGGTGCTGCCGTCGGCGCGCTGGGTGAAGTAGGCGAAGGTGATGTCCGCGCGATGATTGATATCGGTGGACGCCGTTTCGGTAAAGGTCACGTTCGCCACGTCGGCCCAGGCCTGCATCGATTTCAGCGCCTGCGCCTGCGCCGCCTGGGTCAGCGGCTGCAGCCCCTTGTCGCCGTCGCCGGTCTGGCCGATGCGGTTCAGCGCGCTCTGCGTCAGGAAGGAATAGGTCAGCGCCACCGGCTGGTGATACACCTGATCGCCGTTGTGCGTCAGGCCCGGCCGCGTCAGCTGATCGGCGGCGCGATCGAAGCTGAAGTTATCGCGGATTTTACCCAGGTTGTTGATGGCTGCCCCGCCGCGCTGGTTACTGTAGAGGTTGGCGTTGTCCAGCGTAAACAGCGCGCCGTAGCCCAATCCGTCATAGGGGCTGCCGGGCTGGTGATAGTAAAATTGATAGTTATGATCGTTGGGGGATGTGGCGGCCAGGCTGGTGAACTCATCATCATCTTGCAAAATGTCATTGTGGCTACGGCGCATTGCATTCTCCTTTTACACAATAGGAACCCACTCGCTTTGTAAGACTATTCATCAGTCGTTCTAATCTAAGCCAAGGCTTAGGAATGACCAGTATAGTGACTCACCCCGGCGGCGCGAGCCCATCCCGCCTGGCTTCACCGTGCCGGGCATTGAAATGGAGATACTCGTAACAATTTGTATTCTCACTATATTAATGAGAAAAATAAGTGCATTAACGGGGTAATCATTCGTCTTTTTGCGCATTTTATCGCCGGTTAGATCAGAATAATCGAGGATTAAAAAACCTAATCCTTCCCTCATCATCAAGGTGGGTACGTGCTAAAGTGTGAACGGACAGCCGAAAGGAGTGACCCGATGCCAACCTTTTTTCTTATGCGCGCCTTGCGCCGCGCCAGCCTGACGGGAGTCGTTATGAGCGTATTGTGCAGCAGTGCCCTGGGCAGTTCACTGCCATTGCTGGAACCCGCCGCGCTGAAGGGCGACTGGCAGCTCGCCGCCATCGGCGACGGTAAAGCCGTCTGCGAGGTGCAGCTGAGCGACGAAGCGGTGGCCAACACCAACGCCTTCCGCTTCAGCTCCTCCGCCCAGTGCCTGCAGCCGCTGGCGCTGCAAACGTTGCCGGTCGCCTGGCGGCCGACGCCGGACGGCATGACGCTGACCGACGCCGAAGGCGGCATGGTGGCGTTTCTGGCCCTGACCGCGCCGAAGCGCTATGAGCTGATCGATCGCAACGGCCCTTCACGCTTTATGCTGATCCCGCGCTAATCCCTCAGGCGAACAGCAACCCGAGCAGCGCGCCGCCCGCCAGCACCCACAGCGGATGGAGGCGCTTGCTCATGCTCAATCCCGTCGCCAGCGCCACGATCGCCGCCAGCCGCCAGCTGGGCGCAGAAGCCTCGGCGATCAAGATGCCGCTGGCCGCCACCAGCCCCACGGTCAGCGGCACCAGACCGGCCTGCACGATGCGGCGCCACGGGCGATCCTTAAAGCGCCGCCAGGCGCCCATCACCAGCAACGTAACGATAGAAGACGGCCCGAACTTGGCGACCGAAGAAACCAGCAGCCCCGCCCAACCGGCCACGTGCCAGCCGACCAGCGGCACGATCATCATGTTCGGCCCCGGCGCGGCCTGCGCCATGGCGAACAGCGCGCTGAACTCCTGGGCGCTCATCCACCGATGCACCTCCACCACCTGCCGCTGCATCTCCGGCAGAATGGTCATACCGCCGCCAAACGCCAGCAGCGAGAGCTCGGTAAAGATCAGCGCCAGCGCAATTAAAACCCCGCTCATGACGGCCACCGCCACATCAGCAGAATGCTCAGCGGCGCCAGCACCAGCATGGTCGGCAGCAGCGGCAGGCGCAGCCAGGCGATGGCGATCAAGGCCAGCGCGACGATCGCCAGCGCCGGCCATTTACCGCGCAGCGGCAGCAGCATCTTGATCCCGGTCGACAGCAGCAGCCCGGCAGCGGCGGCGGCCAGCCCGGCGAACACATGCTGCACGTGCGGATCGTTTTGGAAGCGGGCGTAGACCACGCCCAACCCCACCACGATCGCCGTCGGCGCGCTGATGAGGCCCAGCAAGGCGCACAGCGCGCCGCGCAACCCGCGAAATTCCATGCCCACCGCCACCGACAGGTTGATGACGTTGCCGCCGGGCAGGAACTGGCACAGCCCCAGCAGCTCGGTGAACTGTTCGCCGCTCAACCAGCGCCGGCGCTCTACCAGCATGCTGCGCGCCAACGGCAGCACGCCGCCGAAGCCGATCAGCCCCAGCCACAGAAAGCCCACAAACAGCTCCGCGTTGCCCGGCGCTGCCGCCGGGTGCGGTTTTAACGTATTGATATCTGACATGACATTGCCGTTCCACATCGCTTGTTTTGATGTCTGGTATCATGCGCGCCGCCGTGCCATGATGTCTAATGCATTCCGGAACAACCAAAGATACCTTTGAGGTATGGCTATGATCGAACTGCGTCGCCTGCGGGCGTTCGTCACCGTGGTGGAAGAAGGCAACATCACCCGCGCCGCCGAGCGGCTGTTTATCCAGCAGCCGCCGCTGACCCGCCTGCTGCAGGGGCTGGAAGATGAGCTGGGCGTCACCTTGTTGCAGCGCCTGCCGCGCGGCGTGCGCGTCACCGAAGCCGGCGGCGTGCTGTTCGAAGAGGCCCGCGCCCTGCTGGCGCGCGCCGAACGCCTGCGCGAAGCGGTGCAGCGCGCCGCCCGCGGCGAGCAGGGCCACATCGCCATCGGTTTCACCAGTTCCGCCGCGCTGCACCCGTTCGTGCCCAACCTGCTGCGCCGCTACCGCGACATCCTGCCGGGCATCACCACTCAACTGGAAGAAGCCGGCAGCGGCGAACTGATGGAGGCGTTGCTGGAACAGCGCCTCGACGCCGCCTTCGTGCGCTCGCCGGCCAACGGCATTCCCGGCCTGAGCGTCGAGCCGGTGCTCAGCGAGCCGATGATCGTCGCCCTGCCGCTGGGCCACCGGCTGGCGCAAGAAACGCAGCAGCCGCTGCCGTTGGCCGAACTGGCCCACGAGGCATTTATTCTCTATCGCCGCCCGGCCGGCCAGGGGCTGTACGACGCCATCCTGGCCGCCTGCCACCGCGCCGGTTTCAGCCCGCGCATCGTGCAGGAAGCGCCGCGCCTGCCGGCCACCCTCAGCCTGGTCGGCGCCGGACTGGGGCTGTCAGTGGTGCCCGGCTCGATGCGGCGGCTGGGCGGCGACGGCATCGTCTACCGCACCCTCGCCGAAGAGGCGCAGCTCAGCGCCCCACTTTACCTGGCGCTGCGCCGCAGCCCGGCTTCGCCGATCGTCGAGCGCTTTCGTCAGCTGGTGTTGGAGACCGTGGCGCAGTCTTAAAAAGCCCGAACGGCCAATAATAAATGAAGTTCGTTTATTATTGATTTAAACTATTCGGCGACTAAATTTAATTCCACTTAATGACTATTCAACTTCAGATAAATTAATTAAACCTGCACTCACTTAGTAACAAACGCAAACAAATAAACGCCTACCCAATACATTCCAGCCGCTAGGATTTAAGGGTCACAGCCTATTCCCGCCGATGACAAAACACCTTTCAAGAGCAATTTTGCCTTCCCTGCGCCTGCCTATTCAGACGCGCGGTTTTATATTGGAGAAAATGCTATGCTATCGCGTCGTGATATATTGAAAGTCTCCGCCGTCAGCGCGGCCGCCGCCGGCATGATCGGCGGCATCGTAAAAAATGCCGCTGCCGACGATCATCGCAATATCGTCCCCCCCAGCAGCTATCAGCCGCCTGCCGATGCGCAGCATCTCTATAAATACAAATTCACCGACAGCAAGAAGCGCAGCCTGCCCAGCGGCTGGGCGCGCGAAGCCACCGTCGAGCAATTCCCGATCTCCGAAGGCGTGGCGGGCGTGGACATGACGCTGGAGCCGGGCGGCGTGCGCGAGCTGCACTGGCACGCCATCGCCGCCGAATGGGCGTTTATGCTGGAAGGCCATGCGCGTATCACCATCCTCGATCCCGAGGGCAAATGCGAAGTGGCGGATTTCGGCCCCGGTGACGTGTGGTATTTCCCGAAAGGCTATGGCCATTCCATTCAGGCGCTGGCAGATGGCGCGCATTTTATTCTGGCGTTCGATAACGGCCATTTCTCCGAGTTCGGCACCTTCAGCATTACCGATTGGGTGGCGCATATGCCGAAAGAGGTATTGGAAAAAAGCGTCAACATGCCGGCGGCGGTATTTTCCAAGGCCAAACAGGGCGAGGCTTATATTGTCGACGGCGCCGTTCCGCCCACCTTGCCATTGCCGAAAAACGACGGCGGATTAAATAACACCCCGCTGACCCACCGCTATGAATTAATGAAGCAAAAACCGTTCTTTGAAAATGACGCCGGCAGCGTCCATTTGGTGTCATCGAAAGAATTTCCCATCTCCACCACCATGACCGGCATCATCGAGATCGTGAAACCCGGCGCGATCCGGGAATTGCACTGGCACCCCAATGCCAACGAATGGCAATACTATATTGCCGGCAAAGGCCGGATGACGGTGTTCAGCTCACACGGCCACGCGCAGACGGAAGAGTACGCCCCTTCGGACGTCGGTTACGTGCCGCAGGGCTTCGGCCATTACATCGAGAACATCGGCGATGAGGATTTGAAGGTATTGATCGTGATGGACAACGGCATTTATCAGGACATTTCGCTATCCGACTGGCTGGCGAAAACCCCGGCCTACCTGCTGGCGGACAACTTCAATAATCAGATTGAGGACTGGCAGGATAGACCGAAAGACAAACGGGTGATGTCGCGCCGCAGCCGCTGACGCCACGGCGAGGGAGAGACTCCCTCGCCTCCGTCACATCGGCCAAAGCGTCATATTTCATATTAAGAACAATACATTGATCTCAGTGAGTTAACCGAATTCCTTTTATAAAAAACAGATATTACAGTTGTTTGTTCAGATAGGAGCGTGTTATTTCATTGCCGCAATCCAACTCGCCAATCATTTGAAAACCCTGTTTCAGGTAGAAATTGGGCGCCTGAAAGCTAAACGTGTCCACGGCGACGCTGACGCATCCCAACTGTCTGGCATGAGCCTCTGCGGCTTCCAGCAGACGGTGGCCTAAACGCCGGCCGCGCTGCGCTTCATCAATCCAAAGATAATGGATGTAAAAAACGGCCCCGTAAGACTCTGCATAAAGTCCCGCGATTATTTTCTCATCGCCGTCTTTATAATAAACATCATACTCGTGAGCATTTAACCCCATGAACTTTGAATTAAATCTATCGAGCTGGCCCTCCAGAAAGGAGCGTGCATCATTGTCATAATGCAACGTTAAATTTTCATTTTCCACAACGTGTTCCGCATATATAAAATAAAAAAGGAGGATTGGTTAATATTTTATGGCCCGGCTGAATTCGGCAAAACGCATCAATAATCAGGCTGCACAGGGGAAACACTGTACTCAATATTCGCTAAACAAACAGCAAACACATCTATCGATTTGGATTCGCACGCCTGCGGATCGATAAATCCAGCCCGATCTCTTTCCCCCTTCTTCAGTGCTCATTCAGAGGCCTCCGGAAAGGCCTCTTATACACTCAGACGTTGTCGATAGAGACGAATTACGCCAACGACAGCAGCTTCGCGAGCAGCAACTCCGACATATTAAGCTCGGTGCTTAATACCACATGGCAGTTGGCATCGGGCTGCGGCGGATAGTTCCTATATCGTCCCCGCATATCGCACAGAGTTTGCCCGCGGCCTGGCCCGTCAGAATCATCGATCGTCACCTTCACGTTAGGTGCAAGGCAGGCGCCGATGCCCTGCACCGCCAACACCGCAGCCACCGGATCGTGCAGCGCGCAGGCTTTGCGGCCGTAGGTATTGATATAAAACTGGATATACCGCTCCAGCATTTGCCCTATCGCCTGCGCAAACCGGCTCTCGGCCGACAGCAGTTTGAGCCGATCCGCCTCTTCAAAAGTATGCGACATGGTGACATCAAGCGGCACCATCACGATATTCTTCATCGCCTTAAACACCATGGCCGCCGCCTCCGGATCGCAGGCAATATTCGCCTCCGCAACGGGCGTTCGGTTGCCGGGCGCCAGTGCCGCACCGCCCATGATCGTCAGCGTGCCGATAAGCTCCCCTAACGCGGGCTCAAGCTGCAAGGCTTTGGCGATGTTGGTCAGCGGGCCGGTCGCCAAGATGTCCAGCTCCCCCGGGTGCGCTCTGGCCAGCTCAACCAACAGGTCGGGGGCCGACAGCGGCGCCAGCTTGGCGTGTGAGGCTTCCAGCTCGATGTCGCCGATGCCGTTGTCACCGTGTATATGCTGCACATCGCAAAGATACGCCTGGCGCAGGTAATCCCGTTCCCCCACGGCGACGGGGATCGCGGGAAAACCGGCCAGGCGGGCAAGCTCCAGCGTATTTCTGGCCCCGGCATCGGCGGCGACGTTGCCGCAAACCGTGCCGATCGCCAGAATATCCACCTTGTCGCTTTCTGCGAGCAAATAGCCCAGCGCCATCGCATCATCGATGCCGGTATCGCAATCAAAATATAATTTTATTTTCTTCTCGCTCACCGCTTGTCTCCATTTTCTGTATTAAGAGAAGCAACCCAAGGGGCCATTTTCTTTCGATACTCCTTTTTTGCCTCGTCGCCGGCGAAACTGGCGGCAAAAGCATTCAGGGCCACATCGACGATATCCTGGGTGGAAAATGCAAATTCGCTCTGACAGATCAGATATTCATCCACCAACGTGGTGTGCAATAAGACCGGGTCGTCGGTATTGATGGTCGCGATGACCCCGGCATCCCGCAGCCGGCGCAGCGGATGCTCCGCGTAGCCGGGATAGACGCCCAGTTTGATGTTCGAGGTCAGGCATACGCCGATGGGGATACGCCGTTCAGCCAACAGTTCCACGACGGCCGGGTCGTCTATCGCCCGAACGCCGTGATCGATGCGGTCGGCCCCGAGCAGCAAGATGGCGTCGCGCACGCCCTCTGCGCCGCTGGACTCCCCGGCATGCACGGTTCGCTTCAACCCGGCCCTGCCCGCCTGGGCGAAAGCCTGCGCGAAACGCGCACCGCTGCCTTTGGTGACGGCCTCATTGCCATCGACGGACAGCGCGACCACTCTGGGGTGCCGCAGCGCGGTTAAAAAATCCACCAGCTCACTCGCCTCGGCGGCGGTTTGCCGGCAGAGCAAACTGACGCACAGCCCAACGGACGCCAATCCATCTTCTTCGGCCGCGCGCAAACCGGCGTCAATCGCGTCGATCATGTCACCGAGCCTGCCGCGCCACGCTTTCCAATGGGTCGGGTTGAAAATCAGATCGGCGTACAGCCCACCATCCCGCGACAGCCGTTGTGCATAGGAGTAGCTTAACTGCGCCAGGCGTTCACGGCTGCTCACCAGGCTGCAGGACCAATCGAGGAAATCGAGAAAGTCGGCAAGCCCGTTAAAATTCAGCAGCTCGTCCTGCTTTCTGGGCATCGGTATCCCCGAGGATAACGCCCAGGCCGAGAGCTGTTCCGGCTCAAAGCAGCCCTCCAGATGCACATGCACTTCCGCCTTCGGCAGGGAAACCATCTGCGCTCGAGAGAGCGTGGTTTGGTTTACATTCCATTCCATAAAATGGCTCCCAAGGGTTATTTATGCAGGCCAACGAGCACGTTTTCGCGCACCGTGAGTGACGGCATGGGTGCGAAGGCCTCGTTGAAGGAGGAGTGAATGCGGTAAAAAACGCGGTGAGACGAGGAATGATCTAGGGTAAGCATCACAATATGTTAATCCTGTAATGAGTCAGACGGCAGGCCATCCAAAAATTCATCAACAGGTCAGTAACCTATGCATGCGGCAACCGGTGAAGGCGGACACACCTCTCATCACCGAAGCCGGCACGGCATCACCCCATCCTCACTGCAACGCCCGATTTCTATGGGCGCCGGCAATCATCGATGGGGCCGTTCTCTTACCTGAACTTATGTAAAACATGGCGTGTTAAAGCAGAGTCGCCGGGCAGCCGCTGTTATGCGCGGCAATCATCAGCAATCAGCGCCAAAACACGCCGCCAAGCTTATGAAAGCCAGGGGGGCTTGTAAAGCCCTTCCCCAACGCAGGGAACGTCAGGCCTTTCTCAGCAACAGCGCCCACAGCGCCAGCACGGCAAAGGCGATGTATATCGCCATAAAAAGGACAATGGCGGCGAACAAAGCGCTCACTACCCCTATTTTATCCGCCAGCCAACCTGCGGCCGGCGGCATGATATTGAACAAATAGACGATAAAGTAAAACTTCGACACCGCGTTCCACCCTGGCGCCGCTAGCGAGAGCTTATTGACCAGGATGGCACCGCCCACAAAAACCGCGCCGTACGAGAAGCCGGACAGCACCAGACTCACCGCCGCGCTGGCCACAGAACCGCTCTCGAGCGCCATGGTCATCATCACCATGGAGAAAACCTGCGCAATCAGCCCCAGCACCAAAGAAAACTCAGGCTTCAGAAAACGCGGGATCGTGAACTGCACCACGCCGGCCACCAGTAAATAACCGGTGGCGATATAGCCAAAGCCCGCGGGTGACTGGAGCCCGAAGACCTGGATCGCGGCCGTCGGCCCCAACGACAGGATCAGCGCGGCGTATGACCAGGAGATAAACACGCATAGCGCAAGCAGATAGAACAGCGGTTGGCTAAAACCGGCGCCCTTTTCTGCCGTTTTCGTGTCCGCAACGCCGAGGGTAGGCAATCCTTTCTTCGGCCAAAGCAGGACGATGGCGATCGCGGAGAGGAAAACCAATGCGGCGATGGTCACCGCCGGCGAAGTGAGCGGATAAAACGCCAGCTGGGCGTAAACGCTGCTGATCACCGGGCCCAGCGCCAGGCCGGTCACCAAAGCCAGGCTGCCCAACAGCGCGGCGCGTTTGGCGCTGTCGCCGCGGCTGACGTTAATCAACAAGATGTTGATGATGGCCGTGGCCGTACCGGCCCCTAAACCGGAAATAAACCTGAACAGGCACAGCGCCTGCAAAGAACGAGCAAAGGAAAAGCACAGCGTAGGCACCACCACCACCATCAGCGACACCACCACCAGCAGCCGGGCATTTTTATCGGTGATGGTGAGCCTGCGTGATAAAAACAAAGCCAGCAATACGCCAAACCCGTAGGAAGAGAAAATGAAGGTCAGGTCGATATTACTTAGGCCAAGGGTTTCTTGATAGAGGGGATATAACGGCGTGGGAGAACCGCTGTTCAACAAGATAAAAAATAAAGCGATCGTCAACGCCGCCAATAGGCTCACCTGGCTGCGGTTTGTCTGGTCAGAAGTCATTATGCCACCATCATGGAAAATACCGATCGTAGCACCCGGCCGGATCGCGAACTTTCGCGTTCGCACTTTTTTTCTTATCGTTCGGACAGGACGGCGAGATAGCCTGTACACCGGCTGGCGCCTCACCCATAATGCGTTCACCTCGCCGCACTGCCGGGATCATGCATAACCCTGGCGCAATAGCGACTATGCTCAACAGTAAACGCATCAGACAAGCAGGTAATAATGGATCCGTTATCCGATATTGTTTCCAGGCTAAAAATCAGCAGCCAGAAAATTGTGACGTTTGACATGAGCGCCAATACCAAAGCGCTGTTTCCCGACTATTCCGGGATGAAAATTTATATCGCCAAGCGCGGATCTTTTTTCATTAAACTGGCGGGCGACGCCAACAGTTACCCGATTGAACAAGGCGATGTGCTGATCTTATCCAGCGGGCGCGAATTCAGCATTTTTGATAGCCCTAACGCGCCGGCCATCGATATAACAAAAGTTCACGTGATGAAAGACCGCTCTTCCTGCTTCAGCAACGGCGGGTGCGATTTCTCCTTTGTGGGTTGCCGCTTCGTCTTTCAGATCAACGATACCTTCCGCTTTATCACCAGCCTGCCCGAACCCATCGTGATCAAAACGCAGCGGGAGGAGAACGCCGGCATCAAGGATTTCCTGAGCCGTCTCTCGTCGGAGATAGAAAATCCCGGCCCGGGCAGTGAGCTCATCACCGAGCATCTGCTGCAGATCATTTTGACGCAGGCGCTGCGCATGCTGCTCTCTTCCGGCGCGCTCGGCCGCGGCGAGGGCTGGTTTTACGCGATGGCGGACAAACATATCGGCCTGGCGCTGACCCGCATACACGACCAGCCGGGCAGGAAATGGCGCCTGGACGAGCTCGCCGGCGTGGCCGGCATGTCGCGCACCGCCTTCACCACCCGCTTCAGAAAGCTGGCCGGCTACAGCGTCAACGAATACATTCGCATCTGGCGTTTTAGCCTGGCCATTGAGCGAATGGTCGCCAATAAAGAAAAAATATCCCAGATCGCCTTTGACCTGGGATATGAATCGGAAAGCGCCTTCAGCACCGCGTTCAAAAAAAGCATGGGCGCGTCGCCAAGGAGTTATATCGGCAGCCATATTTCCTGAAGCGGCCGACGGCGGCTCATCCCTGTGCCGGTCTTGTCCTTATTCTGCAAACCAGGCCGCGGGCAGATCCGTCTGCAGCGTGATGGTTTTTATTTGCGTGTAGGCATTGAGCGTTTCTTTGCAGAACTCGCGGCCGATCCCGCTGTTCTTGTAACCGCCAAACGCGGTGCCATCGGTAATGTTTGAATAGCGGTTGATCCACACGGACCCGGCCTCCAGCCGGTCTGCGGTCGCCAGGGCGTTTTTCAGGCTGCGGGTGTAAATCCCCGACGCCAGCCCATATTCGCTGTCGTTAGCCTGGGCGATCATCTCGTCGTAGTCTGACCATTTGATCAGCGTCAGCACCGGCCCGAAAATTTCTTCCTGACAAATGCGCATGCCATTTTCCGCAGCAAAAATCGTCGGCTCAATGAAGTAGCCGTGCTCGCAGCCGGCAACGGCGCGGCGTTTGCCGCCGGTCAGCAGGGTAGCGCCCTCCTCGAGGCCGGTCCGAATATAAGCCAGCACCCGCTCGCCCTGCTTCTCAGAAACCAGGCAGCTGACCCGGGATTGCTCGGCCAGCGGTGAACCGACGCGCACCCGTTCGAAAGCCGTCACCAGTTTGGCGCTGAAACGGTCGTAAATGTCCGCGTGAACGAACAGCCGGGTGCCCGCCAGGCAGGACTGACCGTTATTGTGGATGGCGGCAAAGGTCACGTTGTCCAGCACCGCGTCCAGGTCTTCGATGTCCGGGAACACAATATTGGGGCTCTTCCCGCCCAGCTCCAGCGTGACGGGCACCAGCCGCTCCGCGGCGGCCTTGGCCACCCGCTTGCCCACCTCCGTGCTGCCGGTGAACGAAAGCTTGCGCACCTTGCGGTTGCCGGTCAGTGCCGCCCCCGCCACGCTCCCGAGCCCGGTAATGATGTTGACGACGCCGGCAGGGAAAATATTGGCGATCATCTTGCCCAGCTCCAGCGTGGAGAGCGAGGCGTTTTCATCGGCCTTCAGCACCACAGTGTTGCCGGTCACCAGCGCCGGTGCCAGCTTGAACGCCGCCATGATCGCCGGCGCATTCCAGGGAATAATTTGCCCGCAGACGCCGAGCGGCTCGCGTTTCGCCAGGCTGTAGCCGTCCGCGATGCTTCTGCCGCTGTCTTCGTGCCCCATGACAACCGCGGCGAAATAGCGATAGTGTCTGACCGCCGTTTGATAATCGCGGCGCACTTCGCTGATACAGCGGCCCACATCCCGCGCGTCGATTTGCGCCATTCTTTCCAGATCGCTTTCCAGCACATCCGCCAGCTGCGCCACCAGGCGAGCGCGGGCCTGCTGCCCTAATGCCTTCCAGGCGGGGAAAGCCGCTTCCGCCGCCAACACGGCCCGCTCGACGTCCCGTTCGTTGCAGTAGTGCAAATCCGCCAGGCGCTCCCCGGTCGAGGGGGAAATAACGGGATGAATGTCCGTGCCATCCAGCTCGAATACGCCGTTAATCAGTGGCCCGTAGGCTTTATCTAATGTCATTTCTGTTCCATTCTTCGCTAAATTAATGCAAACCGCCGCCGACGATCAGGCTCTCGCCGGTCACCCAACCCGCCTCGTCCGAGGCGAGATAGGCCACAGCCGGGGCGATATCCTCCGGTGTGCCGATGCGCCCCAGCGGGGTGATGGATTCAATGTGCGTTTTAAAATCGGTATCGAAAAAGCCGCTGTCATGCACGCCTTCCGTGATGACCAAGCCAGGATTGACCGCATTGACCCGGATCTTGCGCCCGCCAAGCTCGTTGGCCAGCGTCTTGGTGATCGAATCCACCGCGGCTTTGGAAGCGGTATAAACCAGGGAATTGGCCGGCGTAAACGAGGTCACGCTGGAGCTGATGTTGACGATGCTGCCGCCCGATTCAGGCATGGCGGCGACCGCCGCCTTGCAGCAATAAATCAGCCCTTTGACATTTAAATTGAAGTGCCTTTCATATTCCGCGTCGCTGAAGGCTTCCAGGCTATTGGTGGCATAAACCCCGGCGTTATTGACCAACACGTCCAGGCGACCATACTGCTCGACAATGTTTTGTATCAGGCCGTTGACTTCGGCCTCAATACCGACATTGGCCTGCAGCGGAAAAGCGACGCCGCCCTGCTCATTGATCTCTTTAACCAACCGGTTAGCATCTTCACGCCCGCGGGAATAGTTAATGAAAACCACGGCGCCTTCCGCCGCCAGGCGTTTAGCAATGGCGGCGCCAATGCCCTTTGAACTGCCCGTCACCAGGGCAACTTTATTTTCAAAGCGTTTCATTCGTCATTCTCCTCAGTGTCTGTGAAACTCGGGAGAAGATTACGGTAAATGCTCGCCGTGCAGCATAGCGGGGCGAACATAAAACCTTATCGAACGAACAACCTTGCCCAAAAGCGAATTTAATTTTTTAGCATAACCGCGCGGCCAAAATGGCGCAGGCTAATAACAGAATGACGCCACCGAAGCATTTATTGATATAAATCCCGATGGCCGGACGCCGTTTTATCCTCAGCGCGATCTTTCCCGCCAGAAATACCAGGGGAATTTCAATCAGAAACATGATGACGATGAGTTCAATGCCTAATATCAGCATCTGCATTCCCGGCCTGCCCGCCTCCACCCGAATAAACTGCGGAATAAACGCCAGCATGAAAATAATGGCCTTGGGGTTAAGCAGATTGGTCAGGAATCCTTGCGAATAGAGCCTTTTGCGGCTTTTGCGCTCGCCGTGGCTTTCCAGGCCAATCGCATTTGCCTGGGTAAAAATGCCCAACCCGACCCACATGATGTACAGCGCGCCGCCGATAACGAAAAGCTGATACAGCAGCGGCGAAGAGGCGATCAGCGCCGTGACGCCGACAATCGCAAAACAGATATGGCATATCACCCCGGTCACCGCCCCCAATACGGTAATCAGCCCCGCTTTCGTTCCCTGGCTGACGGCGTTGGACAGTGCGCAAAGCATATCGGCGCCGGGAATAAGCGTTAAGACGGCGGCCGAAAGGGCAAATAAACCCAGCGTGGATAATTCGATGACCATGATTTTCTCGCGTCGTAAATAGGCGTATTGTCGGCCCCCGTAAGTCGGCGAGATAGAACGATATTGCTCACAGGCAACGATCGCGATAGCCGCGCGGCGTCACGCCGTAACTCGACTTGAACGCCCTGCCCAGGTGCGACTGATCGGCGAACCCGCAGGCGACGGCAATTTCCGCGATGTCGCCGCCCCGGGATAGCAAGGCCTTCGCCTGCTGCAGCCTAAGCTGCCGCTGATAGCGGCTCGGCGACAAGCCGAATGTTGCCGAGAACTGGCGGCAAAGGTGAAACCTGGACAGACTGGCGGCCTGCGCCAGCCTCTCCAGACGCACTTCCCGCGCCGGGTTATCGTGCAGATACTCTTTCGCCCTGCGCAAGCCCGGCGCGATGCCGGCGTCTGCCAATGGCGCGCGCCGCGGGGAACACACCGCCAGCAGATCCGCCACACAGTGGCTCCAGGCCACCTCCCGATCGAAACGGCTGGATTGCGCCGCGGTTAATACCGTCGCGGCCTCACACAACCGGTTGGCGAAAGGCGCATGGTCGATATGCTTCCCCTTCACTGCCGGCGGCAGGGGCATCTCCATGTTTTCCGCCGCGTCCAGCAGCATCTCGTGGCTGGGGTAAAACATGAAATAATGGCATCCCTCTTCTCCCAGCACCGTCCCGGCATGCATCTGCCCCGGCGCGATGAGGCTGACTTGCCCACGGCTGACGATACCGTCGGCATCGCCTTTGGCGCTGTTGTTATTGGCGCCGCGCAGGACAACGCCAATCGACCAGGTATCATGCCAATGCACGTCAAACCGATGGTCTGAAAAGTCCGCGACGAGCAGTTCAAGCCCGCCCAATGCGTCAAAACGATGCATAAATGCCGAATTGCCCATCCTCTTTTACCCGATTGCCGGTTATCCACAGCGGCCAAAATAACACACAACGTACCGTGTGAAAGCTCTGCGCTCTGCACGGAAGCGGCTTTCTGAACGTCGGCAAAAAGGGGCCGGCTGGCCCCTTCGCATTGTTCATTTGCCTTCTTGCCTTGCTCTCATGCCGATTAATGTGGATTCATCGCGCCATAGTTCAACGGCTGCCAGTCGTAACCTTTCCCTTGTTTATTGATGTAGCCAAGGCCCGGGAAAGACAAATGCGCCCCTGCGACCAGCGCCCTTTGCTGCGCGAGGTCATCGAACAGCCGCTTGCGCTGCGCAACGGCGGCGGGGACGTCGATGTCATAGGCGATGGCGACATTCGGATCGGTAAACTGCACGGAGGCGACGTGGATCATATCCCCCAGAATCACCATCTTTTTCCCTTTGCTTTCGACGGCGAACACGCTGTGCCCTGGCGTGTGCCCACGCGTATCGATAGCCGAAATCCCCGGGGTGAGCGCCTGATTCCCTGCAAACGTTTTGAGTTTCCCCGCCGTGACGTAAGGCTGCAGTGAGGCGATGGCGGCATCGAAGAAACGTTTATCTTTCTCTTCCGCCTGCCGTTTTTTCTCTTCGCTCAGCCAAAAGGCGACTTCGTCTTTTTCCACCCAGACGGTGGCGTTCGGGAAGGCGAGACGCTTGTCCGCCATCAACCCGCCCACATGATCGGGATGCAGGTGCGTCAAATAAATCTCATCCACCTGCTCCGCCTGATAGCCGGAAGCGTTCAGGTTTTTCATCATTTTGCCCAGCGTTTCGCCATGCAGCGCGCCGGTGCCGGCATCGACCAGAACCAGCTTGTTTCCGGTATTGATCAGGTAGGCGTTCACCGAGGTCGGCAACGGCAGCGACAGGTTGTTGGCCGCCATCGCCTTTTCAAGCTGCTGCGGCCGGGTGTTGATCAAGATTTTATCGGCGGGCATCGGGCTGATGCCGTCAGACAGGGCCGTCACTTCCACATCGCCCAGCATGATCCGGTAGAACCCGGGATTGTCTATTGCAGAAAAAGGCGCCGCGGCCATTGCAGCGGCAGAAAAAGCGGCGAAAAAGGCGCCAATAAGCAGATTGCGACGCATACGCATAGAAAACCTCGTAACGGTAAGAAAATACGGCTAAAAATTCCGGGAATGCCCCTGGCGATTTAAAACTCCTGCACGGTCGGCCTGATGACAATCTCACTCACGTCCACGTCCGAAGGCTGCTCGATCGCATAGGCGATGGCGCGCGCGATGGCATCGGCGGAAATTGCCTGGCTCTGGTAGAGTTCGCCAACGGCCTGCAAACTTTCCGCGTGCGAACTGCCCTGTTTCAGTTCGGTGTCGATCAGGCCGGGGGCGATCGTCGTGGTTCTGATCTTGCCGCCGACTTCGTGGCGCAAACCTTCGGCGATCGCGCTGACCGCAAATTTCGTGCCGCTATAGACCGTGCCGCCGGGGCTGAACACCTTCTTGCCGGCAATGGAGGAAATGGTGATGTAATGACCGAATTGCTGCTTTTCGAACAGCGGCAAGGTTGCCGCGATGCCGTACAGTACGCCTTTCACATTGATATCGATCATCCGTTCCCATTCATCGACCTTCACGGCACTCAGCGGTGCGATCGCCATCAGCCCCGCGTTATTGACCAAGACATCAATCTTGCCAAACTGCCTGACGGCCTGGGCGATCATCGCTTCGACCTCCTGGCGCTTCGTCACATCCACCTGCAGCGCCAACGCGGTGCCGCCGTCGCCAACGATTTGCCGAACCAGCGCATCAAGACGATCTTTCCTGCGCGCCGCCACCACCACCGTCGCCCCCTGCGCGGCCAGATGTATTGCGGTCGCCTCGCCCAGCCCACTGCTGGCGCCGGTAATCACCACCACTTTGCCTGAAATGCGGTTCATCTCTCGTTCCTCTTGTTAGGGTCAGTGCGAATACTTTATCCGCCGTTTCCGGCCAGTAAATGGAAGTGTTATGCTTTGAGAATTCCATTTTTTGGAACAAAGAGGTCAACATGCAAAATAGACAAGAAGCCTTGCGCATTTTCTGCGCCGCCGCCGAGGAGATGAACTTTAAACACACGGCGACCAGGCTCGGCATTTCCCCGCAAAAAGTCACCCGAGCCATCAAAGAGCTCGAGTCGGTGCTCGGTGAGCAGCTGTTCCACCGCAATACCCGCAGCGTGAAAATCACGGATTTCGGCCTCGGCTTTCTTGAGCAGGCTAAAGCGGCGATGGATCAGTTGAACAGGCTGTTTCAGCCGCAGGGGAAAGCGGCGGAAGATCTCGGCGGCGTGGTGCGCATTACGGCGCCGCATACCTATGGCAGCGAGGTCGTCATGCCGATACTGGCGGAATTCGCGCGCCAGTATCCCGCGATCACGATCGAGTTCCACCTGTCGAATATCCACAGCGATCTCGTCGAAGAAAGAATTGATATCGGCATTCGCATCGGTTTTCTGCACGACCAAACCTGCATCGTTCGCCAACCCAGAACCATGCCTTTCCATCTGGTTGCTTCGCCGGCGTTGCTTGATCGCCTGCCGCCGCCGGAGCAGGTAGACCAGCTTGCCCATCTGCCGATTGTCGCGCTGGTGAACCGCAAAACCGGGCGCTACTGGCCCTGGGAGTTTAGCCAAAAACGTTATTTCTACCCGAAGTCCGCCGCCTTCGTCACCGATACGCCCGATATAGAGCGTAAAGCGGTGCTCGCCGGTTTAGGCTTTGGCCAACTGGCCGGGTATTTGGTTGAAAAACACCTCGCCGCGGGTGAGCTGGTGGCCGTTCTGCCGGGCGACGCTCCGCCGCCCTGGCCGGTCAACCTCTATCATACGCATCAGCATGCCTGCCCGGCGCGCGTGCGCGTAGTCTTTGACTATCTTTTCAATCAATTAAGCCAGGGCGATTAACCGCGGCTCACCTACAGGCCCCGAACAGCTTAAATAATCATTTTGCAGGCGAAATAGATCAGTACGGCGGCCATGGTGATATTTACCGCTTTAAAGTGCCTCAGATAAGCTTTTTTGAGAAACGCCCCTGCGACCGCCCAGGTCAGCGTGCCCAAACACGCTATCAATGCAGTGACCAGGCATGCCCCTAAAATGAACAACAGGCCGCTACCGACCGGAATGATAAAAGCGGAAATGGCCGTTATGGTGAACAGTATGATTTTTGCATTGATAACCTGAAGAACAAAACCGCTGAGGAAACCATAACCGCCTTCACGTTGTTCCTCGTCAAAACGGCGGCTGGTGGCAATTTTATACGCAAGCCAGACCAGATAAATAAAACCCAGCCCTCTTAAATAAACGACAGCCGCCGGAAAGGTGAGCAAGATCCAAGAGGTCAATGTACCCGTGACCAACATGGTCACGCCCATTCCGGCGCCTATTCCCAATAAAAAGGGGACACTGCGCCTAAGGCCGAGCGCCATGACCGATGCCAACGCAACGATATTGTTGGGGCCAGGCGTGAAGGCAGTTGCAAAAGTGTATGAAACCAAATCAATCATATTCCCTGTCATACCCGCCTCTTTGCGTTCGGTTATTGTCTTTATCGCAATCGCACGTGCATAAATGCGCACAACGTTCATGATGAGAAAAACAGAAAGCGAGAGGGAGAGATAGAATGAAATTGCGCCTTCGCGTATGACGTCGATCCTTCTATGCAGAAGGAATAAACTGCTCTGTCCTGTTTTATAAAAAAAGCGGCGACATCACCGATATCGCCGCCTTTACCCTGCACGCCACCGTGGCGGCCGCGATGCGCTACTGCTTGCGCTGCTCCGCCACCTGTTTGGCGGTGACTTTGCCCTGCTTATCGCCGAAGTGGCCGACCACGAAGTTGGCGACCGCCGCTATTTCCTCGTCGGAATAGGCGCTGCCGAACGCCGGCATCATTTCATGCCGATCGCCGATGCTGATGCTCGTCCCCTTCAGGATGGCCTGCACCACGCTGCGCCCCTGCGGATCGTTCACCGCCGTGCTGCCCACCAGCGAGGCGTACTCACTCTGGCGGCCCGGCCCGTTCCACTGGTGGCAGCCGCTGCAGTCGTTGGCGAACACCCGCCGCCCGAGCGACTGCTCTTGCCCGCCCGGCAGGATCGGGGTGGAAGCCCCCGCGCCCTTCGGCTGCAGATTCACCGCCGCAGCGGCGTCGCCGGCGATCGGTTCGATATCGCGCAGGTATTTCACCAGCGCCAGATTATCTTCCGGCGTCAGGAACTGCAGGCTGTTTTCCACCGCTTCCGCCATCGGGCCGGCGGCGCTGCTGCGCCCCGGCGCATGGCCGGTGGCCAGATATTGCGACAGCTGTTGGTCGCTCCAGCCGCCGATGCCGGTCTGTTTGTCCGGCGTGATGTTGGCGGCGAACCAGCCCTGCACCACTTCACCGCTCAGGTGCTTGCTCTGGTTGAGGCCGAACCCCAGATTGCGCGGTGTGTGGCACTCGCCGCAGTGGCCCAGCGCGGTCGCCAGATAGGCGCCGCGGTTCCACTGCTCGTCCTTGTTGAGATCCGGCGTAAAGCGTTGCTCATGGAAGAACGCCAGGTTCCAGAATTTCATGCCCCAACGCTGGTTGAACGGGAACGACAGATCGTTTTGCGGGTTGGCCTGCTTTACCGGCGGCAGGCTGAACAGATAGGCTTTGATCGCCAGCACGTCGTCGCGGCTCAGCCCGGTGTAGGAGGTGTACGGCATCGCCGGATACAGGTTGCCCTGCGGGCCGATGCCCTCACGCACCGCGCGCACGAACTGATCGTCGCTCCAGTTGCCGATGCCGGTCTCCTTGTCGGCGGTGATGTTGGTGCCGTAAATGGTGCCGAACGGCAGTTTGAAGGCGAAGCCGCCCGCATAAGGCGTGCCGCCCGGCGCGGTGTGGCACGCCACGCAGTCGGCGGCGCGCGCCAGGTACTCGCCGCGCGCCAGTTTATCGGTGATGCCGGCCGGCGCTCCGGCGATCGGCGCCGCAGGCTCGGCGCCGGTGGGCCGCAGCAGCGTGTACAGCGCATATCCTCCCGCCAACACCACCACGGCGATAATCAGCCATAACAGCCCTTTCAAGGCGTTGCTCATCACATCTCTCCCTAACCCAACGCCTTGGCGGCCTGGTGGATGGCGGCACGAATGCGCACATAGGTGGCGCAGCGGCAGACGTTGCCGCCCATCGCCGCGTCGATGTCCGCATCGCTCGGATTTTTACTTTGCGCCAGCAGCGCGCTGGCGCTCATGATCTGGCCGGACTGGCAGTAGCCGCACTGCACCACGTCCAGATCAAGCCAGGCCTCCTGCACCGCCTTGCCTTCCGGCGTGGCGCCCACGGCTTCGATGGTGGTGATTTTTTTGCCGACGGCGGCCGAAATCGGCGTCATGCACGACCGCACCGGCACGCCGTCCAGATGCACGGTGCAGGCGCCGCACATGGCGATGCCGCAGCCGAACTTGGTGCCGGTCAGGCCGGCTTCGTCACGCAAGAACCACAGCAGCGGCATGTGCGGATCGCCCTCGAAGGTCAGCGGCTGCTCGTTTACGGTTAATTGAATCATCAGGTTCTCTCCTTGTCAGACGCCGGGTTCGCGGTGGGATTATGCAGCGGCAGGCTCAGCGAGGTGCGCGGCCGCCCGAGCAGCGCCAGCGCATTGCCGACCGCCGGGGCGATGGTCGGCACCCCCAGCTCGCCCACGCCGGTCGGTTTCTCGTTCGAGGGCACGATGATCACTTCGATCTCCGGCATCTCATCGATGCGCAGCGGGCGGAAGTTATTGAAGTTGGACTGTTCGACCACGCCGTCTTTCAGCGTGATGTTGCCGTACAGCGCCATGCTCAGGCCGTAGCCGATGCCGCCCTCGATCTGCGCGCGGATCACGTCGGGGTTCACCGCCACGCCGCAGTCCACCGCGCACCACACCTTGTGCACTTTCGGGATGCCGCCTTCGCCGATCGACACCTCGGCCACCTGCGCCACATAGGTATCGAACGCCTTGGCGACGCCCACGCCGCGCGCGCGCCCGTCCACCACTTTCGCGCCCTGCCAGTCAGCGGCTTTCGCTACCGCCCGCAGCGCGCCCGCCGCGCGCGGCGCGTCGCCCATCAGCGCCAGCCGCCCTTCGACCGGATCCTGGCCGGTTTCCTGCAGCAGTTGATCGATAAAGCTCTCCACCGCGTGGCCGGTGTGGGTGCTGGCGACCGACCGCAGCGAGGTGGTCGGCACCTTGCCGGGCACGATGTGCGCATCGCAGCGGAAGGCTTCGAAGGTGTATGACACCTCGCTGGCGCCCTCGACCATCATCTGATCGAGGCCGTTGACCACCAGCGCATCCATCGCGCTGTGGCGCGTCCAGGAGTGGCCGACCACGGTATCGGTCCAGCCCACCACCTTGCCGCCGCGAATGGCGCCGCGCAGGCGGTGCAGGATCATCGGGCGATACCAGCCGTTGCGGATGTCGTCCTCGCGCGTCCATACCACCTTCACGCCGTGGCCGGGGCCGATACCCTTGGCCGCCGCCGCCATGTCGGCCGCCAGATCCGGCCCCAGCGTCGGGTTGCCTAAATCGATGCGCCGGCCGAAGCTGCCGCCCGCCAGAATGGTTTCAATCTGCACCTTGTCCGGCGGCAACTCGAACAGATCGCACAGCTGCTTGTGATCGAGCGTTTGAATTTGGCAGCCGTAGCGCGCCTTGACGCTCTCGCCGTCCCAGAACAGATAGCCGTCCAGCGGCTCCATCGGCGCGTGGGCGACGTACGGGAAGGTGTATTCGGCCTCGATCACCTTATCGGCCTTGTCGAACACCTCGTCCGGCTTGCCGTGGCTCTTCGCCACCACGCCGGTTTTCTGCGCCACCTGGCGGAATTCGGCGTAGATCTCCTCGGTGTTGCGCCGTTCGGCCTGCGCATCGTCCCACGTCACCTTCAGCCGCTCCCGCCCCTGGATCGCCGCCCAGGTATTTTTGGCGTAAACCGCCACGCCGGTGGCAACCTGTTTCACCGCCACCACGCCCGGCACCGCCAGCGCGCGTTCGGCGTCGAAGGCCGCCACCTTGCCGCCGAAACGCGGCGGTTTCTTGATGGTGACGGTCAGCATGTCCGGCTCATGGATATCCTGCGAGAACTGCGCGCTGCCGTTGGTTTTCGCCAGCGAATCGACGCGATGCAGGCCGCGCGTTTTGCCGATCAGGGTGAAATTAGCCGGATCCTTCAGCGTCAGGCTGGCGGGATCGGGCGGCGGCAGCGTGGCGGCCAGCGCGGCGAATTCGCCGAAGCCCGCTTCGCGTCCGCTGGCGGCATGGCGGATCTTGCCCGCCTGCACGGTAATTTCCTGCGCCGAGGTTTTCCAGCTCTGCGCGGCGGCCTGCACCAGCAGCGCACGCGCCATGGCGCCCATGCGGCGCATTTGCTCATAGGCATTGGCCACCGAGCTGGAACCGCCGGTGCCCTGGAATCCGAAGGCCAGGTTTTTGTAGATATGGGTGTCCACCGGCGCGGCGACGACCCGCACCTGCGCCCAGTCGGCATCGAGCTCTTCGGCAACCAGCGTCGCCATGCCGGTATAGACCCCCTGGCCCACTTCGGTGTGTTTACTGATGACGGTGACGACGCCGTCGGCGCCGATCTGAACGAAGGCGTTGGCGTCAAACGCCGCCGCGCCGGAGGCGGCCGGGGCATTCGACCGCGCCAGCGCGCCGGTGGACGGCAGATAGGCGCCGATCACCAACGCCCCGGCGCCGACGATAAACCGCCGCCGCGAAAGCGGAACTTGGGATATGCTCATTGCTCATGACTCCAAAAAAGCCGAAGGCGTCACTGCCTTCGGCGAAACAAATCTTGTTATGGGAATGGGTTGTTGCGCCCGTCGGGTGACATAGCGCAACAGAGCAATAATTAGCGTAGCCTATTATCCAGCAGGCCTAATCTTGATAAGGGATTTTTTCGTTGAGGAATCGTGCGCTGCGGGCGGCTAGCTCGCACATCGTGCATCAATTCTGCGTCGTCGCCAGATACGAAAAGACGCTGAGCAGGCGGATTGGCGCCGCCATGTTGTCGCTGTCGAAGGCCACGGTGAGCGCGTCCTGGCGCTCCACGCCGGGCACCAGGCTGAACAGATCCGCCAATACCGGTTTGGCCGCCATCAGCGTCAGCCGGTAAGGCGGCATGAAGCGGCGCTCCACCGGCAGCTTCCCGCCCTGGCGCACCTGCTGCATTGCCCGTTCGCGGATCTCGGCGCGCGCCCGCTGCGGGCTGAGCGATTCGGCGGCGGTTTGCGAGATCGCACGCTTGACGCAGGCATAGCCGACGTGCGGGTAACGTTCCGCTACCCAGCGTTGCAGCTCGTCGTCGCCGCTCACCAGCCACAGCGGCACGTTCAACTCGGCCGCCGCCGCCGCGTACAGATCGCTTTCGCCCACCGCTTCGCCGTTCAGGCTGACGCGGTAAAAGGCCCGGCCGTTGATGGTATGCGCCAGCACGCCATGCTCGCCGGCGGCGCTGTGGTAGCCGATGAACATCAGGCCGTCGTAACGTTGGTGTTGCAGCCCTTCCACCATCGACAGCCCACGCGGTTTACCCTGCACCAGGCGCGCGCGCCCATCGAGGCGATCGGCGCGCAGATTCTGCATCATGGCGTGGCTGTCGGCCACCGTCACCGCGGTGGCCCCGCCGGCGAAAGCGCCGTCGATGGCCGCGTTGACCTCCTGCTCCATCAGCTCGCGCGCCGCCGCATAGTCGGCATGGGCCGGGTTGCATTGCTCCGGCCGCATTACGCCGGCGATACCTTCGATATCCGCAGAGATAAAGACTTTCACGTCACGCTCCCGTTATTTAATTTTCCGCCAGCCGATCGAGCAGCGGCCCCAGCGCCATGCGATCGTGCCGCTGGAAACCGCTGACGCCCTCGGCGCTCAGCAACGCATCCAACACCGCGTATTCGGTAGCGTCCGCCGCCGCCGCAAACAGCGGCTCCAGCCGTTCGTCCGGCAGTGTCGCCCCCAGCAACCGGGTGGAAAACGCCAGCGCGATATCGCCTGAGCCGTGCCCCCAATGGCTGCCCACTCGCCCCAGGCCCGCGCCCGCTCGGCGGGCGATGCGGTTCAGCTGGCGGCTGTCCAGCGCCCGATCGCAGGCGATGATGATAATGACCGAACCGGCGTCCACCTGCGGCGGCGGATCTGCCAGCAGCCTGCCCAGCGCCTGGCCAACGCGCACGCCGCTCAGCGTCAACGAGTCGAGGGTGCCGAAGTTGGCCAGCACCAGCACGCCGAGCGTGGTGCCAAGCCCCGGGCAATAGCGCGAGGCGGTGCCGATGCCGCCTTTCAGGCCGAAGCTGCTCATGCCGCGCCCGGCGCCGACGCTGCCGCGCGCAAAGCGGGTGGAATGGTTATCCAGCGCGCTGAAGACGTGCTCCTCGCGCACCGCCATCGCCTGAATATCGTTGAGGTAGCCGTCGTTGCACTCCAGCACCAGCGGGTTGATGGTGGCGCTGCCGCGGCCGATTTGCGGGTAGCGCAGACAGCTGCGCCGCACCATGGCATTGAACAGCGTGCCGACGGCGAAAGTGTTGCTCAGCAGGATCGGCGTTTGCAGCACCCCCAGCTCGTTCAGCTGCACCAGCCCCAGCGGTTTGGCGAAGCCGTTGAGCACCGCGCTGCCGCACGGCAACGGCTGGTTGAACAGATCGCCCGGCGGCACGATGGCGGTAACGCCGGTCTGGCATTCGCCGTCGGCCAAGGTGTGATGCCCGACGCTGACGCCCGGCACGTCGCACAGGGTGTCGGTCGGGCCAGCCGGATAGCGCGCGCCCGGTAGGCGGCGATGGCGCCGCCAATAGCTCAGCAGATTGTCGAGGCTTTGTTGTTCAAACGCCTGGCTGTCCGTCATGGTTCCCTCATCCGCCGTTAGCCCATCAGAAAACCAGAATATCGCGCAATGTAAGCGCCCAGTAAATTGAAAACCGGAGCGGGCAGAAAAAATAGCCTTTCCCCATCGCCGTTCAGACCAACTCGCCGGCATGTGGGGGACCATTTTGGCGGCCCGCAGGCCTGAGCATATTGGGTTTTTAGGGGGCAAAACAGGGTTAACGGCCGGTGCCGCGGGTGATATCCCCCCTTATCCAAAATGGATGACCCGATCTGCCGACGCAATGGTCGTTTCACGGTGGGCAATGATCACCTTCGTGATATTGAGTCTCTTGATGGCCTGATTCACCACAGCTTCGCTCTCCTTATCCAGCGCACTGGTGGCCTCATCCAGGAACAAAATCGCCGGCTTCTTGTAAATCGCCCGGGCAATGAACAGGCGTTGCTTCTGCCCGCCGGACAAACCTTCCCCCAACTCGCCGATCGGGGTTTCATACCCCATCGGCATACGCATGAGCACGTCGTGCAGATAGCTGGCACGGGCACAGGCTTCCATCCAGGCGTCGTCCACCTCGTCCGCGAACCCGCAGATATTTTCCCGGATCGAGCCGGAGAACAGTTTGTCGTCCTGCATCACACAGGCGATCATCTTGTGGTAGTTGTTGATGCCAAGCTGCCGGATATCGACGCCGTTCACCTCAACCCGCCCTGAGTCCGGGGGAAACAACCCGCACAGCACCTTCATCAGCGTGGTCTTGCCGGCGCCCGACGGGCCCACGATGGCCACGCTCTCGCCCGGCGCAACACTGATGTCCAAGGCATCAAAGACCGCCGGTGACTGGCTGTCGTAACGATAGCTCAGGGCATGGGTCGCCAATCCCAAAGGTTGCAGGCCCGCCGCGTAAGGAAGGTCCGGTTTACGGTTTTCTCGTGGGTGCAAGGCGATATCGGCGATGCGCTCGTTATGCAGACTCATCATACGCAGCTGCAACAGAAATTCCGTCAGCGACCCGATGCGGTCGGAAAACTGCCCGCGAAAGGCGCCGAACGCCACAAACATGCCGAGTGTCATCTGGTTATCGATCACCAGGCTGGCTCCCAGCCAAAGAATAACGACCTGATCGCAGGCGGCAATGAAGGTGTTGATCCCGCCAAACAGCATGTCCATGCGGGTGACCCGGATACCGGTATTGATGGTGTCGATTTCAAGGTTGAGCCAATGGGCAATGCGACGTTCCGCCATGCCCTGCATCTTGACGGTGGCGATACCGTACAGCGTCTCCATAAAATACGAGCCGGCGCGGGCCTCCCTGACCAGCGCTTCTTCGGACAGTTGGCGATAATAACCGTAGGTCAGCAGCCGCATCAGCACGTAGAGCGCGGTGAATGCAATCACCACCCAGGTCAACCAGCCGCCATACAGCACCATCATCACCAGCACGCCGATCACCATGATGCCGTCCATGATGGCGCCGACAATGCTCGTGGTGAAGGTGCTGCGCAGCGTATCCAGCGAGCCGAAGCGTGACTGAATGTCACCCAGTTTGCGTCGTTCAAAGTAGCCCAACGGCAGGCGCAACAGGTGGGTAAACAGACCGGATTGCCACTGCACGTTGATGAGCGTCGACATGACCAGTCCGGCCCAGGCGCGCACCATGCCGACAGCTGCCCGTAACAGGATGAACAGCATCAGACCAACGCAGATGAGCGTCAGTAACCCGCGATCCCCGGCGGGAATAGCATGATCCATCACCAGTTGCGTGCCGATGGGCATCACCAGGTTGATGGTTTCGAACACCAGAGACAGGCAAAAGATTTTGCCGAGCGCCCCCTTAAGACCGTGTACGCTGCCAATCAGCGTGCGCAGGTGAATACGGTGGCGGACGCTGTCGGCGGTGAAGGCGCTGCCGGGCCAGGCCTCAAGCGCCACGCCGGTGAAACTGTGCGACAGTTCCGTCAGGCTGACGGCCCGGCGCCCGCGCGCCGGATCATGCAGCACCGCGCGGTGACCTTTGATACTGACCAGCACCACGAAATGGTTGAACTCCCAGTGCAAAATACAGGGGAGTTTCAGCGCGCTGAGCTCGTCAATATCAAGTGATAGAGGGCGAGTGGCCAGCCCCAGCTGTTCGGCTATACCGGTTAACCCGGTCAGCGTGGCGCCGCGGGTCGACAGGCTGAACTGCCGGCGCAGCGCGATCAGGTCGACGTTTTTACCGTAGTAACCGCAGATCATCGCCAGGCAGGCCAGCCCGCATTCTGACGACTCGGTCTGGTGCACCATCGGAACTCGGTGGCGCAGCCGCAGGTCCAGCTGGCTGATCCGCTGTTTGAATGTGGGCTTACTCATTGACCGGCCCCGTCGCGCTGTGTTTCATGTCGTAGAACGGTGACAACATCCACTGATAAATCTTCCTTTTTTCCAGAAACAGGGTGCTTTGCGCTTTCATGCCGTTTTCCAGGGTCAGACGTTTACCGTCATAGGCGATGGATTGTTTTTCCGGAATGACGATCGTCTTGTAGTACGGCACGGCGGCGGTCAGCGCCGCTTTGGGCGCCCCCTGGTAGGTCAGCATTTCCTGCGGTGAGGCCGGGGCTTTGGAGATGACGGCTACCGTAGCGGCAAACTGGCCGAATTTCTCCGCCGGAAAGGCGTCATAACGCACATTGACTTTGTCACCGGCGGCGATGTAGGGGATGGCGTCGTTGGGCACCCATAGCACCAGGGCGTAGTGAGCGATATTGTGGGGGATCACTTGCAGAAGACTGTCACCGACGTTGACCATCTGGCCAACCGTGACGCTCAGCGAATCGATGCGGCCGTCGGCCAGCGCGCGAACGATGATCGCCCCGCCGGCATCAATGTTGAGCCGCTCCTTCTGCAGCTCGTGGCGCTGCAGCTCCATCTGGTAAATCTGGTTGTCGAAGTTGGCGGCCTGGATATGGATCTGGCTTTCCAGCGCGGTGATCTGCAGCGCATTCTGTTCGTTCTGGCCGGACAGGCCCAGCAGGTTGTTCTGCTGCTGGTAATACAGCGCCACCTGGTTGGTGAGCTGATCCTTAGTGATCAATCCCTTGGTTTGATAGTGCCGGTAATTCTCCATATTTTCCTTCATGATGCGTATCCCTTCCTGGGCGCGTTTGAGGATGTCGGTTGAACGGGTGAATGCAGCGGTGTATTGCGCCTTCTGCTGTTCCAGCATGGTAAGCGTGGCCTGCTTGCTGCTTTCCAGCCGGCTGATGATTTGCGCAATGTGCGCCAGCTGGCCGTCGATATCCCGCTGCTGGTTATCGCTGACTACACCGCTGCGGGTGCTTTTGCTGACGTCAATCTGGTAAATGGGCGCGCCGGCGGCGATCACCTGCCCTTCGGTGACGAATTGTTTGACCACCCCCCCCTGGACGGCGGAATAGACGTTGGCGGCCCGGGGATAGGTGCTGATTTCGCCGGTCACGTTGACCCGCCGGGTATAGGTGCCGGCGATTGCGAAGGTGAGAAAAGCAATGAGAAAAAACAGGCAGAGCCCTGCCGTGAGCCAAAAGGGAATACCGGGTAGCAGGATGGCCCGACCACGCCATTTCATTTTCTGATTATCGATCGCTTCCTGGCGAAACATGATCAGCGTCCCTTATTGAAAGCTAATATTCAAATTCACAGGCTATTGCATTGGTAATCAAACAAGCGGAACGTCAGTTAATCTGCATTACAAACCATCCCTTTTTATTTGCGCCACGTGGAATAGGCGCCATCAGGGGTATCTATGGTGTGTTGAAACAATGCAATTCCAAAATCAGGATTTTGCATATATTCCGCAATGCTGGAGGGCTCTATCAGACACCCAATATTAAAGGCCTTATAAGCCAACCCCAATAAAACCTCGACAATTAAACCCGGCCCCGTTAAGACCGAGGTAACGCAATAGTTTCTTGTTGTTAACTCGCTCCTCCATGGTAAGATCCTGGTCAGATAACACCTTGACCCATCATCAATATAACAGTCAAATATGCAATTATTTCTTTCTAAAAAGCGGTATCTTTTTTTCATTACTCTAAGAATGATCCTTACCGCCTTGGATTTTTGGTGAGAGGATATGAAGTTATTAAAATAAACACCTTTAAATCTTCTGAGTGATCCTAGCGCCAATAAATTTTTATGAACGTATGTCTCACCCAATGGCAATATCATATCCAGAGAAAAATCAGCGAGATCCAGTTCGATAAGCCTTTTGATTTCTTCAAATCCAACAGCATCTAGCCCTAACTCATTTTCATCGCAGCCGATCACGGCTTCAGGCAGCCCCCCTTCTGAATTTATCTTTTTTAAAAAACATACGGTTTTAAACAATAGAAAGGAGTCACTCTCGACAATGCCCTCTTTTCTTATATATTCATTTAATTTATGATATATATTGTCAATGTATGGGAGCGTATCAACATCTATATAAGTACCGCCATACTGATAGATAATTAAAAGCCTGGCAATGTCACTTGCACTGGCAATGTTATGTCTTAGTATAATCTCATAGTAATAATATTTCATAAAATCATCGAAATCATTGCAAAAAAGCTCCGTTATAGACCTTTTTATAAAACCTCTGTTGCCAAACCATGCGTCTTCAATCGCTTTTGGCGGCCTCTGATAAGGGATTTCATGCTTGGTTAAGAATTCAATAACGAGCTCATCAAAAGAAAAACCTGCCTTTATTTTTGGATATATATATTTGAAGGCTTGATTTTTTATTTTTAATTCAGCCTTAACTTTATTTTTAATTTTTTTGACGCTGACGAAATCGCGTATGGCATTGTTTAGCAAATGGCACAGTGAAGAGTCTTGGTCATACCAAAAGAATATCTGCTTATCTTTGTTTGTTTTTTTCCATATGTCGATATAATGCGTATTTACTTCATTTAAGTCACCAATCCATACAAAATGCAGGATATTTGGAACGGATGACCTTTCTACCTTTGATAAATCAATACCCAATGCCTGATGGCTCATTTAAATCACCACGAAAACTATAGTATGGAAAACTTGAATGATTCAATGCTGGATTATGGCTTAGCTAAAAAAAATAGACGATCGCCATCACAATAACACAAATAGAACAGAGCAATAAATCACCGGAAAAATTTTTCAATGAATCCAAATAGTCATTGCTGTTCTTATTTAATTTGTTAATGGCATCGCTTTCGTTATCAGCCTCTACTTCGACATGATGCTTTCTGAAGCCCTTCAGCTTCATATCCTTAATGATTTCGCGTGTAACCACGTCCTTTCTTAGCACTCTTGATTCATCACTCTTTATAAAAACAACATATCTATTCATCATATACCCCATAAAAGCACAGAATTTTACTTCTGTGCTGGGATTGCATCAGTTAATTAGCGTTTGGTTCCGAATTCTCTGGCTTCTCTCGGCCCAGTGCCATTGCCGCCATACCCATTTCTTGCAGAACCGCCATTCCCCCAGAAACCACTGGCGCCGGAACCACTGCCATACGGGCTATTTTTTGACAGGAATGACTGAAGCCCGCGGTCACCGCCGTTATTTCCGCCGCGACTTGAAGAACCGGAGCCTCCGTTATCAGACGATCTTTTTCCACTCCCATCTCGATCCTGCCATCCACCCGACACCGCATCGAGTTGGCTGCTTAAAATTTCCTTCATCAATATTCTCCTATGGATTCACTGGGGTTACCCTGTTTAAAACGGGTTGTAGTTGCAAAAGTAAAATACACTAATAACAATCCATAACTACTCTGTATTTCATAAACAAACCAATAAGCAAAGTGTATTTTAAATATCGAAAACCATCATATTAGAATAAAACCCAGAATAATATACCGAACCTGATTACACGTAGATGCTATCGATTCAATTAATTGAACGCCAAATAATCTCAACGCCCAAGATGAATAAGCCAATAAAGAAAAGGCGACGAAAAATCAGCGGGCTGCTGTGACGACGCGCGATCCCGCCCAGCCACATGCCGGCCAACGCCGGCAGCAGCGCCAACAGCGAAACGCCGAGCAGCGCGCCGGGCAGCGCCTGATGCCAGGCTAATCCGGCGGCCAGCGCCAGCGTCGAGACGGTGAACGACAGCCCCAGCGCCTGCACCAGATCGTCACGCGCCAGGCCCAATGCGTTCAGATAGGGCACCGCCGGTATGACGAACACGCCGGTGGCGCCGGTCAGCACGCCGGTCAACAGGCCGCACAGCGGCCCCAGCCAAGGCTCCGCCGCAGCGGAAACGCGCCAGTCGAAACGGGTAAAACCCAACAGCGCATAGCCGGTCAGGCAAATGCCCAGCGCCAGCGGCGCCAGGCGGCCGTCGATGGCGGTGAGCGTGCCGGCGCTCAGCAAGGTGCCCAGCGTGACGCACAGCATCATCGGCCAGAGCCGACGGCACAGCGCCCCCAACCGCGGCCCGCACAGCAGTTGCCACAGGTTGGTGATCAATGAGGGCAACAGCAGCAGCGCGGCGGCCTGCCCCGGCGGCATCATCAGGCTGAGCAGCCCCATCGACACCGTCGGTAATCCCAAACCGATCGCCCCTTTGACCGTGCCGGCCAGCGTAAAAATGCCCGTCAGGGCGACAATTTCGAGTAACGTCAGCGACATGCGTCTATCCTTATGGCGAATCAACGGCCCGATTGTGGCCGGCGCCGCACCGCGGCACAATGCGGCAATGGCAGAGCCTGCCTGCGGCAAAGACAGAGGAAGAACGCATGCATTTTGACTTTATCGATCTGCGGCTGTTGGCGGCGGTGCTCGAGACCGGCAGCATCACCGCCGGCGCCGAGCGCGTCGGGCTGTCGCTGGCCGCCGCCAGCGCACGCATGCGCGGGCTGGAGCAACAGGCTGGCGTGGCGCTGCTGACGCGCAATCCGCGCGGCGTCCAGGCGACGCCCGCCGGTGAACGCCTGTTGCAACACGCGCGCGTGCTGCTGCAGCAGCGCGACCGGCTGCGCGGCGACATGGCCGAGTTCGCACCGGGCCAGCGCAGCCAGCTGCGCATCGTCGCCAATACCGTCGCCGCCGACGCTTTTCTGCCGGAACTGCTGGCCGATTTTCTGGTGCTGCACCCGTACACCGACATCGCGCTGGAGGAGCTGCCCAGCCCAGCCATCGCGCAGGCGATCGCCGAACGGGCGGCGGATATCGGCATCGTGGCGGATCATGCCGATCTGCGCGGGCTGGCAAGCTACCCCTTCCGGCAGGATCGTCTGGTGCTGGCGCTGCCGCCGGGGCATGCGCTCAGCGGCCGCCGCCAGCTCAGCTTTGCGGACGCCCTGCCTTTCGACTTTATCGGCCTGCCGGAACAGAGCGCGCTGCAACAGCATTTGGAGCAGTTGGCGATACGCAGCGGCGGCCCGATGCGGCTGCGGGCGCGCGCCGCCAATTTCGACGCCATCTGCCGCATGGTGCTGCGCGGCGCCGGGCTGGCGGTGGTGCCGGAAGAGAGCGCCCGGCGGCTGCCCGAGATCCTGCGCAACGCCCTGCCGCTGACGGACGACTGGGCGATCCGCCGTCTGTCGATCGTGGTGCGCGAACGGGCGCAGCTGCCATTGCCGGCGCAGCGGCTGGTGGCATTTCTGCGCCAGGAGGAGGACGGTATTACAGGTGCTCGTTGAACCAGGCGATCTGACGGCCGATGATGCCGGCGAAATGCGGGCCGGTGTACATGTCGTAGTGCTTCGCATTCTGCTCGACGTGCAGCGCCTTTTTCGCGCTGCCTACCGCCTCATACAGCGCGATGCCCTGCTCCGGCGGGTTGACGGTATCGTTGCCCGCCACCACCACCAGCACCGGGCATGTGACGCGCGCCGCATTGTCGCGCGGCTGATAGCGCAGCGTTTCGCGCACGGTCAGGAACGGGATCTTGATGTCCATCGCCGGGTAGCGCGCCTTGTTCTCCTCGAAGAACGCTTTCGACTCGTCATCGCTCAACACCCGGGTGACGGCGACAAACATCTCTTTGCCGGTGGCCTGTTTCTTCTCCGCCATTTTGTCCAGCGTGGCGATGAACGCCTGTTTTTCGTCGGCGGCCATTTTCCCCGTCACGATGGTTTCCCCGTCGGCGAAGGCCAGCTGGCTAACGATGCACTTGATGGCCGGATCGGCCGCGGCAGCGCCGAACACGTGGCAACCGCCAAACGATGTGCCCCACAGGCCGATGCGCTCACTGTCGATCTGCGGCTGCGTTTGCACCCAACGGCTAACCGCCAGAATGTCCTCAATCTGCAGCGCCGGCACCAGCCGCCCGCGTTCACCCTCGCTGGCGCCGAAGCCGCGATAGTCAAACGTCACCGCCGCAAAACCGGCGTTGACGAAGGCCTCGGCAAAGGCCGGCAGCAACAGCTCCTGAATGCCGCAGAAGCCGTGACACAGAATAATCGCCGGAACCTTGGCCTGATTCTCAGGTAAACGAACTGTTACGGCCAGGCCGCTTTCCATTTTATGCGTGGTTAATGCCATGTTAACTTCCTGTTTTTTATAGGTAAGGTAAAAATCAGGCTAACATTAATCACCAAATGAGCGCCGCCAGTCAATAACCCAATGTAACAATTTACAATGTTAATGATTCCCCGGCTCCGCGCGCAGCCGCGCCACCTGCGCCTCCACGTCGCGCCAGGCCGGTTTGTCGCCGGCATAGCGTTGACGCAGATAATTCACCAGCGCCGTCACCTGCCGATCGGAAAAGCTGTCCTTAAAGCCCGGCATAAAGCCCAATTCGGCGGTAGCCGGTTTGGGGATCCCTTGCAGGATTACCTTGATCAGGTTATCGGGGCGATCGCTGAAGATATTGGTGTTATTGGCCAGATCGGGACTGACGCCGAACAGCTGCGGCCCGCCGGCGGCGGCGCTGTGGCAGGCCTGGCAAGCGCCCTGAAATAACCGCTCGCCGGCCAGTTGCCCTGCCGCCGGCAAGGCGCGGGCCGCCAACTGCGCCTGCGGTTCCACATTCAGCGTCGCCTTGGTGCTCAGCGACATCACATAGTTGGCCATCGCCCGCAGATCGCTCTGCGGCAACGTCGCCAGTTCGCTGACCACCGGCCCCATCGGCCCGGCCGCCACGCCGTGCTCGGCGGAATGCCCGCTGCGGAAGTACTGAAACAGCTGTTCCTCGGTCCAGGGCTTGTCCGCATTGGCCAATTGATTCAGCGCCGGCGCTTCCCACCCGTCCACCATTCCCCCCGCCAGGAAAGCCGCGCCGCCCTTTTCCGCCCCCAGCAGATTGCGCGGCGAATGGCAGGCGGCGCAGTGGCCGAGTCCGTTGACCAGATAGGCGCCGCGGTTCCACTGCGCGCTTTGTTGCGGATCGGGTTGAAATTCCCCCTGGCGCAGGAACAGCGCGTTCCAGCCGGCCATCAGCGGCCGCAGGTTAAACGGGAAGCGCATCTGATTGGCCGGATTGCTCTGGCGCACCGCCGGTTGCGACATCAGATAAGCGTACAGCGCCTGCATGTCGCCGTCGGTCATTTTGCTGAAGGCGGTGTAAGGAAATGCCGGATACAGATGGCGGCCGTCGCGGGCGATGCCCTGCCGCATCGCCCGATCGAACGCGGTAAACGACCAGTTGCCGATGCCGGTTACCACGTCCGGGGTAATGTTGGTGCTGTAGAGCGTGCCGAACGGCGTCGCCATCGCCAGCCCGCCGGCGTTGGTCGCCCCTTCCGACGCGGTATGGCAAACCGCGCAGTCTCCGGCGGCGGCCAACTGGCGGCCGCGCTCCAGCGTGGCCGCCGACCAGGTGCCGGCGCCGGGCGTCGCCACCGGCGCGATCTCCGCCCGCCACGGCAAGGCGCTGCCGGCGATGCCCAGCACCGCGCCGAACAGCCCCGCCGCACCGCCGAACCACCATTTGCCGCGCTTCTTTTTCTTGGGCGGGGCGGCCTGCCGCTCGGCGTCCGGCCCGTTCAGCGCCTCGCGCAGTTTATCCGAGGTGATCGGCAGCTCGCGAAAACGAATGCCGGTGGCGTCGAATACCGCGTTGGCGATGGCCGCCGCGCTGGGCACCGACGCCGACTCCCCGGCGCCCAGCGGCGGATCGTAAGGGCGCGGCATCATCACCACGTCCACTTCCGGCACCTCCGGGAAGGTCAGGATCGGGTAAGCTCCCCATTCTTTGGCGGAGACCGTCGATTCCTCAAAGGTCACGCGCTCTTTCAATACCCGGCTGGTCGATTGCAATACGTTGCCGTGAATTTGGTGGCGCACGCCGTCCGGGTTGACCATCATGCCCGCGTCGTGGCCGACCACGATGCGCGTCACCGCCACTTCGCCGCTGGCTTTGTCGATCGCCACGTCGGCCACCCAGGCGGCCCAGGCCGCGCCAAAGCCGGGAAACTTGCTGTGGATGTAACGGGCGTAGGCAAAGCCGCGCCCGCGCAGCACGCCGTCTTCCGCCGGGGTCTGCATCGGTTCGGTATGCGGCGTCCAGCCGGCGCGTTCTGCCGTGCTGCGCATCAGCTCACTGGCGCGTTCGTCATCGATATAGCGCAGCCGATATTCCAGCGGATCGACACCGGCGGCGTGGGCCAGCTCATCGATATAAGATTCGTGGGCGAAGGTGTTCGGCAAGGCGGAAACACCGCGCATCCAGGAGGCGCGCACGATCGGCGCCATGTCCTCGATGCTGACGCGCAGCGCCGGATATTCATAAGGCGGCACCGAGGTACGGTCGCCCATTTCATAGGCCACCGGCAGCGGTTCAACCCGGCCGGTCAGCAGCAGCGCCAGCGTCGGCGCGCCGTTGGAAGGATAATAGGTGCGAAAATCGTAGGCGACCGGATGTCCGGCGGCGTCCAGCCCGCCGTCCACCTCCATCAGCTGCGCGGTGCCCTTTGGTTCCCACACATGCTCTTGCTCGCGGGTCAGCTGCACCCGCACCGGCCTGCCCACCGCGCGCGACAGCAGCGCCGCGTCGGCGCAGACGTCATCGGCGCAATTGCGGCCATAGCAACCGGCCGCCTCCATGCGAACGATCTCGATCTGCGCTTCCGGGTATTCCAGCAGCCAAGCCAGATCGGCGCGCAGCAGGTGCGGGTTCTGGCTGCCCGACCAGACCTGCAGGCGCTCCGGCCGGTAGTCCGCCAGCGCGCAGGAAGGGCCAATCGAGGCATGCAGCTGATACGGCCACAGGTAGCTGCGGGTGAAACGCCTGTCGGCGGCCGCCAGCGCCGCGTCCACATCGCCGGTATCGTGCACCACCCGGGTCGAGTGCGGGTTGTCGCGCAGCGCCTGCGCCACGTCGGTCATCTGCGGCAAATTGCGCCGCCAGTCTTTCCAACTGACCTGCAGCGCCTGCGCCGCCTTGATCGCCTGCTCTTCGCGCTCGGCGACAATGCCGATGAAATCGCCGATCACCACCAGTTTGACGATGCCGGGAATATGCGCGATCGAGGTTTCGTCCACCGCCAGCAGGCTGGTGCCGACGAATTCGCCGCTGTCGTACCCGGCATAGGGCGGCCGCACCACCCGGCCGTGCAGCATGTTCGGCAGGCGCATATCGTGTACGTAGGTGGTTTCGCCGGTCGCCTTGGCCGGAATATCGACGCGCGCGGCGCTGGTGCCCACCAGGCGATACTCCGCCTGCGGTTTGAGCGGCGCGTCGCCGGAAATCGACAGCTCGACATGACCGCCGGCCACCAGCTCGGCGTAGCTCAGCGCCTGCCCCTGCGGGCTGCGGATCACGCCCTCCTCCAGCGTCAGCTGTTCCACCGGCGCATCGAAGCGCTGCGCCGCCTGGCGCAACAGCCAACGGCGCGCTTCGGCGGCGGCGTTGCGCAGCGGCACGGCGGAGATCTGCAGCGTGGCGCTGGCGATGGTGGCGCCCTGATTCGGCGCGCGCTCGGTATCGCCCAACACCATTTGCACCTGATCCATGCGCAGGTACAGCTCTTCGGCGACGATCTGGCCGAGCGCGGTGCGCACGCCGGTGCCGAGATCGACATGGCCGTTAAAGGCATAGATTTCGCCGCTGTCGCACAGGGCGATAAACAGCCCCTGCTCCCTGGGCTTCAGCACCGGCGCTTGCCCTTTGGGCACCGGCCCCGAAGGCGGTTGCACGCTGTCGACGATCAGCAGCACGCCGTCGCGCTGCAGCAATTCGGCCTGGCTCGGCGATGAGGGACGGGAATCAGTCATAAGCGTGGGCGCCCTCATCGCGGCAGAGAATGATGGCGCGCTGAACCGCACGCAGGATTTCGAGATGGGTGCCGCAGCGGCACAGGTTGCCGGACAGCGCCTGACGGATCTCCGCCTCGCTCGGGGCGGGATTGCGATCCAACAGGGCTTTGGTGGTCATGATCATGCCGTTGAGGCAGTAGCCGCATTGCGCCGCCTGCTCTTCGATAAAGGCGCGCTGCACCGGATGCAGGCGCTGGCGATCGCCAAGGCCTTCCAGAGTCACGATCGCCCGGCCGGACACGCCGAGCGCCGGGATCACGCAGGAGCGCGCCGCCACGCCGTCGATCAACACGGTACAGGCGCCGCATTCGCCCAGGCCGCAGCCGTATTTCGGGCCGTTGAGCGCCAGATCGTTGCGCAGTACCAGCAAGAGCGGCGTATCCGCCATCACCTGCGCATGAAGCTGTTCGCCGTTCACCGACAGCATCAGCGGATGCTCCGTCAGCGTGGTTTTCGCGCCTTCCCTGGGCGACTGCACTTCAGATATCGCCATTGTTCGCGTCTCCGCCTGCACTTGATGGTCTTATGGGCTGGCCTCTCGCCACCGACCACCAGGCAACCGACGTTGCGCGGGCGAATCAGCCGGTGGGCGGATCTTCCAGCATTTTATTCAGCAGGAATATCAGCGCTATCCGTTCGGCCGGGTTGAGCGTGCCGAACGTCAGCTCTGTGATTTTCGCCGCCTGCGGCACCGTTTCCGTCAGCAGCACGGCGCCGGCGTCGGTCAGGCCGACCACCACCTTGCGCCGATCCACCGGATCCGGCGTCACCGTGATCAGATCGCGCGCCTTTAGCCGCTCGACGATGCCGCGTATGGTGGCCTGATCCACCGCCGTCACCTGCACCAGCTCGGTCAGCGAGCTCGGCCCCATATCGCGCACCGCGCACAGGGTGATGAACTGCACCGCCGTCAGCTGCGAATCGCCGACGTTTTGCTGAAAAATCGCCAGGTGGCGCTGATAAACCTTGCGCAGCAGGTGCCCGACTTGCTCGGTAAAATGATAATTTTCGGGTTGGCCGCTCACGGCTGACGGGTATTCGGGGGGCGTCATTGCGTTACTCTCACCATCTATGGAATTCACGAGAATAGTACAAACCCCCGCCGTTGGCAGCAACGATTAAGCCCGACGCGCGCGCGAGGCCTCCGGCGCCACCACTTCCCCATCCGCCACCACCGTTTGCCCGTCGAGGCGGATGTCGCAGCGGCGCAGCGCGATGTCCATATGGCAAGGCGTTTTGCGCGTGCCGCCCACTTCGGTATTCGGCCCGGTGGAGAACAGGAAGTTGCCGTAGAACGCGCGCGCGTCCATGCACATGCCGTCGTTCTTGTCGTGCAGGCCCATCGCCGTCCACTGGGCGCGCGGCTGCAGGCCCCAGCCGATATGCGAGATGCCGTACACCTCCGGATCGTCGAAGTATTTCATGTATTCGCGCAGGTATTCCGCCTCGAAGCCGCCGTGAATGCGGGTGACGAAGCCTTGTTCGATCTCCAGCGTGATGCGTTCGCGCGCGTAGCTTTTAAACGGCAGCAAGATATCGCCGACCTCCAGCACCAACACCCCTTCCGCCTGCTCCTCATTCGGCCAGGTGAACAGGAAACCGCTCGGCCAGTGATCCCAGCGCCCCGGTTCATCGGCATAGCCGTACTCGGTCACCGTCGGGTATTGCCCGAGCGGCGCGCGGAAATCGCTGCCGGCGGCGGAGGTCACCTGCATCAGCTTCGCCTGCTCCAGCACGGCGGCGGCGGCCAGCACCCGCGCCTTGTCCTCCGCGTTAGGCAACATGCGCGCCAGCACCTCCGGCGGCTCCACCGCCAGCAGGATGCGGGTGCCGGTTTTCAGGATCTGCTCCTGCTCCGGCGAATGCAGCAGCATCATGGTATCGACGATCAGGTCGGCGGCTTCCAGCGCACGCTGTGCCGCCAGGTTGCCGGTCAGCGCGGTATCGCCGCAATAGGCGGTCATGTCGTTGCCCATCGCCCGCGGATGGTTGAACGCCGGCAGCTCGACGGCATACACCTTGGCGCCCAGCCGCAGCGCCGCGTCGGTCGCGGCGCGCACCGTGCGCGCATCGGAATAATGGCTTTTCAAAATCGCCACGCTCTGCGAAGCATCGACCTTCGACAGCGTAAGCACCTGCTCGAACAGCTGTACCAACTGGGTTTCATTGACCGCCATGGCCTGTCTCCTGTCTCGTCAAGGATGTCCGACGCCCGCAAGGCGGCGGTGATTTTTCAAACAATTTAAAGCGAACACACTCATTTTTATCTAAGTCAAAAAATCAAAGGAAAGCAAGCTGCGAATATCCACCATAAGAAAGTCCTATTTCATCCCTTGTCAATTCTGTGATTAACATGAGTTTAACAGTAAAGCGCTGTCAATTAGCGTGAGCAAGATCTGATTTAACACTTTTGCAACTTTGCGTTATCTAGCGCATACACTATAAATCGATCGTCCAGCTATGCGTTGGACCTACGCTGAAAAAAGCCAACAGACAGGGGAAACATGATGAGCAAACAACCACGCATCGCCGTCGTCGGCGCCGGGCTGGGGGGCGCCGCCGCCGCCGGGCTGCTGCAAAAAGCCGGCTTTACCGTCGATCTGTATGAACAGAGCCCGGCGTTCTCGCGCCTCGGCGCCGGCATTCACATGGGGCCGAACGTACTGAAGATTTTCCGCCGGCTCGGCATTGAGCAGCGGCTGGAGCAGATGGCGTCTCATCCCGATTTCTGGTTCAGCCGCGATGCCGAGAGCGGCGACTACCTGTCGCGCATCGAACTGGGCGGCTTCGCCCGCCGGGAGTACGGCGCCGCCTATGTGACGGTGCACCGCGGCGATTTGCAGGCGTTGCAGCTTTCCGCGCTGCAGCCCGGCACCCTGCACTTCGGCAAATGCCTGAGCAAGATTGAAGATCGCGGTGACGAGGTGGTGCTGAACTTTGTCGACGGCACCTCGGCCCATGCCGACATCGTGATCGGCGCCGACGGCATCAATTCACGCATCCGCGAACATCTGCTGGGCGCCGAAGCGCCGACCTACAGCGGCTGGGTGGCCCACCGCGCGCTGATCCGCGGCGAGAAGCTGGCGAAATACAACCTGACGTTCGAAGACTGCGTGAAGTGGTGGTCAGCGGACCGCCATCTGATGGTCTACTACACCACCCAACGGCGCGACGAGTATTACTACGTCAGCGGCGTGCCGCACCCGGCCTGGGATTTCCAGGGCAGCTTCATCGACAGCAGCCGCGAAGAGATGTTCGAGACCTTCGCCGGCTACCACCCGATCGTGCAGGCGCTGATCGAATCCAGCGAACAGGTCACCAAATGGCCATTGCTGAACCGCAAACCGCTGCCGCTGTGGAGCGAGGGCCGCCTGGTGCTGCTCGGCGATGCCTGCCACCCGATGAAGCCGCATATGGCGCAGGGCGCGGCGATGGCGATCGAAGACGCCGCCATGCTGACCCGCTGCCTGCAGGAAACCGGCCTCGGCGACTACCGCACCGCCTTCCAGCTGTATGAAGCCAACCGCAAGGAACGCGCATCCAGGGTGCAGGCGGTGTCCAACGCCAACACCTTCCTGCGCACCCAGGAAGATCCGGCCTGGGTCTACGGCTATGACCTGTACGCGCAAGCGCTGAAATCGGAGAACGCCGCATGAGCACCTTCCTCTACGGCGCCCACGTTCACGCCAACGGCATTCGCCAACACTACCTGCGCTACGGCGGCCACGGCCCGGCGCTGATCCTGATCCCCGGCATCACCAGCCCGGCGATCACCTGGGGTTTCGTCGCCGAGCGGCTGGGGAAAAAATACGACGTCTACGTGCTCGACGTGCGCGGCCGCGGTCTGTCGTCCAGCGGCCCGGAACTGGCTTATGACGCGGAGACCTGCGCGCAGGACGTCAACGCCTTCGCCGCCGCGCTGAGCCTGGACAGTTACGCCCTGCTCGGCCATTCGATGGGCGCCCGCTTCGCCCTGCGCGCCACCGTTTTGCAGCCCGCCGGCGTGCGGCGGCTGGTGCTGGTCGATCCGCCGGTTTCCGGCCCCGGCCGCCGCGCCTATCCCGGCCAATGGCCGTGGTACGCCGACTCGATCCGGCAGTCGCTGCCGGGCATGAGCGCCGAGCAGATGCGCGCCTTCTGCCCGACCTGGAGCGAAGAGCAGCGCCGACTGCGCGCCGAGTGGCTGCACACCTGCTACGAGCCGGCGATCCAACGCGCCTACGACGATTTTCATCAGGTGGACAGCCACCGCGACTACCCGCTGCTGACCATGCCGACGCTGCTGATGGCCGCAGGCAAAGGCGGCGTCATTCAGCCCGAAGACCGGGCGGAGATCCGCGCGCTGCAGCCGGAGATCGCCATCGTCGAGGTCGAGAACGCCGGGCACATGATCCCGTGGGACGACTTCGACGGCTTCTTCCGCGCCCTGGGCGATTTTCTGGATTAACTGAGGAACACCGACATGAGCAACCACTACCGCATCGGCCAGATCGTGCCCAGCTCCAACACCACGATGGAAACCGAGATCCCGGCGATGCTGGGCGCGCGCCAGCTGATACGCCCGGAGCGCTTCACCTTTCACTCCAGCCGCATGCGCATGAAACACGTCAATAAAGAAGAGCTGGCGGCGATGGACGCCGAGTCCGATCGCTGCGCGCTGGAGCTGTCCGACGCGCGGGTCGACGTGCTCGGCTACGCCTGCCTGGTGGCCATCATGGCGATGGGGCTGGGCTACCACCGCGAATCGCAGGCCCGGCTGGCGCAGGTGACGAAAGACAATCAGGCCGCCGCGCCGGTTATCAGCAGCGCCGGCGCGCTGGTCAACGGCCTGAAGGTGATCGGCGCCAAACGCATCGCGCTGGTGGCGCCCTACATGAAACCGCTGACCCAGCTGGTGGTGGACTACATCCAGCACGAAGGCATTGAGGTCAAGGTGTGGCGCGCGCTGGAGATCCCGGACAACCTCGAAGTCGGCCGGCACGATCCGGCTAGGCTGCCGGGGATCGTCGCCGAGATGGATTTACGCGAGGTCGATGCTATCGTGCTGTCCGCCTGCGTGCAGATGCCTTCGCTGCCGGCGGTTCCGACGGTGGAGGCCCAAACCGGCAAGCCGGTGATCACCGCCGCCATCGCCACCACTTACGCGATGCTGACCGCGCTGGAGCTGGAACCGATCGTCCCCGGCGCCGGCGCCCTGCTGTCCGGCGCCTATTGAGGAGGCAGGATGAACGACACCCTCAGCGACAACTACCGCGGCGTCTGGGGCCAGCGCATCGGCTTCGGCCGGCGCCCGGCGCTGCTGGCGATCGACTTTATGCAGGCCTACACCACCGAAGGCGCGCCGCTGTTCGCGCCGGGCGTGGTGAGCGCGGTCGAGGAGAGCCGCGAGCTGCTGGCCTGCGCGCGCCGCACGGGAATTCCTGTCATCCACACCCACATCCGCTATCATGCAGGCCATTTTGCCGATGGCGGCCTGTGGGTGAAGAAAGCACCGGTGATGAAGGACATGGTGGCGGGCAACCCGCTGGCGGCGTTTTGTCCGCCGGTGGCGCCGCTGGCCGATGAGGTGGTGCTGAGCAAGCAATACGCCAGCGCCTTCTTCGGCACCGCGCTGGCGCCGCTGCTGGTGGCGCAAGGGATCGACACGCTGCTGATGATCGGCTGCTCCACCAGCGGCTGCATCCGCGCCAGCGCGGTGGACGCGGTGCAGCACGGCTTTCGCGCCATGGTGGTGCGCGAGTGCGTCGGCGATCGTCACCCCGGCCCGCACGAAGCCAACCTGTTCGATATCGACAGCAAATACGGCGACGTGGTGCACAAACGGGAGGCGCTCGACTACCTGAACCGGTTATGAGTCAAGGATTCACCTGCAACGACAATAACGAAGGCGCAAACAGCGCCTCACGCGACCGCCCGAAACAGGGCGGCGCCCCTGCAACGCAAACACAACAGGCGCCTCCTGCGGAGGCCAACACGCACCACCTGGAGACAACATCATGGCCATTGTCGACACCCCGCTGGCGGGGAAAGCGGACGCAGAATCGCTGCTGCTGTACCGCAAAATCACCTGGAAACTGATCCCGTTTCTTTGCCTGTGTTACCTGGCGGCCTACCTCGATCGCATCAACGTCGGGCTGGCCAAGCTGCAGATGGCCGACGCGCTGCAGCTGAGCGAAGCGGCCTTCGGCCTCGGCGCCGGGCTGTTCTTCGTCGGCTATATTCTGTTCGAGGTACCGAGCAACTTGATCCTGCAGCGCGTCGGCGCCAAGATGTGGATCGCCCGCATCATGATCACCTGGGGGCTGTTGTCCACCGCCACCATGTTCGTCACCACGCCGACCCAGTTCTACGTCATTCGTTTCCTGCTCGGCGTGGCGGAGGCCGGTTTCCTGCCCGGCGTGCTCTTTTACCTGACGCTGTGGTTCCCGACCTATCGCCGCGGCCGCATCATCGCGCTGTTCATGATCGGCCTGCCGCTGTCCAGCGTGATCGGCGGGCCGCTGTCCGGCTGGATCATGGGCCATTTCGACATGCTTCACGGGCTGCACGGCTGGCAATGGCTGTTTTTGCTGGAGGGCATTCCCAGCGTGCTGTTGGGCGTGCTGACCTTTTGGCTGTTGCCTAACACCTACCAGCAGGCCAAGTGGCTGACACCCGAGGAGAAACAGCGCATCGCCGACGATCTGGCGCGCGACGACGCCGAGGCCGATCACGGCAAGCACAGCTTCCGCGACGGCTTCTTCAACCTGAAAGTCTGGATGCTCGGCGGCATCGACTTCGCCATTCTGCTCAGCGCCTACGCCATGGGCTTTTGGATGCCGACCTTCATCAAAACCGCCGGCGTCACCGACATCACCACCATCGGCTACCTGACGGCGATCCCCAGCGTCGCCGCCCTGCTCGGCATGCTGCTGATCGGCAGCAGTTCCGACCGGCTGCGCGAACGGCGCTGGCATATCATCGTGCCGTTTATCGTCGGCGCGGTGGCGATGGCCGGCAGCACCTTCTTTACCCACAACGCGCTGGCCACGGTGCTGCTGTTCTCCATCGCCCAGGCGGCAATCATCGGCGCGGTGCCGGTGTTCTTCAGCCTGCCGGCCACCTTCCTGCGCGGCACGGCGGCGGCGACCGGCTTCGCGCTGGCCTGTTCGCTGGCCAACATCGCCGGGCTGGTGAGCAATTCGCTGATGGGGCTGGCGCTGGATCTGACCGGCAAGAGCGGCGGCGCGCTCTGGGCCTTCGCCGGCTGCCTGCTGCTCAGCTCGCTGCTGGTAGTGGCCCTGCCGGCCAAGGTGGTGAACCGCTGAATGTCGACCAAGCCAAAAAGACCAAGGGCGCATAACGCGCCCTTTTGTTTGCTTACCGGGAGTGGCCGAACTTACTCGTCCTCCAGCCCGCGGTTGATCAGCATCGGTTCGATGCTCGGCTCTTTGCCGCGCCAGTCGATGTACAGCTTCTCCAGATCCTGGCTGTTGCCGCGCGACAGGATCATGTCGCGGAAGCGCTGGCCGTTTTCGGCGGTCAGGCCGCCGTGTTCGGTGAACCACTGGAAGGCGTCGTCCGCCAGCATTTCCGTCCACAGATAGGCATAGTAGCCCGCGGCATAGCCGTTACCCCAGATGTGCTGGAAGTAGCTGGAGCGGTAGCGCGGCGGCACGTAGCTGAGATCGACCTTGTCTTTTTGCAGCGACTCGGCCTCGAACTTGTCCACGTCCTGCTGCGGCTGATCGGCGGTCAGCATGTGCCAGTGCATGTCCAGCAGCGCGGCGGACAGCAGCTCGGTCATGCTGTAGCCCTTGTTGAACTTGTCGGCCTTCTTGATCTTGTCGACCAGTTCCTGCGGCATCGCCTCGCCGGTCTGGTAGTGCTTGGCGAAGTGGCTGAACACTTTCGGATCGCTGACCCAGTGCTCGTTGAACTGCGACGGGAACTCGACGAAGTCGCGCGCGGTGTTGGTGCCCGACAGGCTCGGGTATTCCTGATCGGCAAACATGCCGTGCAGCGCATGGCCGAACTCGTGGAACATGGTGATTACGTCGTCATACGACAGCAGCGCCGGCTGGCCCGGCGCCGGTTTGGTGAAGTTGGCGACGTTGTAAATCACCGGCTTGGTGCCGTTGAGCTTCGACTGATCGACGAAGTTGCTCATCCAGGCGCCGCCGCCCTTGTTGTCGCGCTTGAAGTAGTCGGTGTAGAACAGCGCCAGCGACTTGCCGTCCTTGTCGAACACTTCGTACACCTTGACGTCCGGCTGATAGACCGGAATGTCCTTGCGCTCCTTGAAGCTGATGCCGTACAGCAGGTTGGCGGCGTAGAACACGCCGTTGTTCAGCACGTTGTTCAGCTCGAAGTAAGGCTTGATCTGCGACTCGTCCAGATCGTACTTGGCCTTGCGCACCTGTTCGGCGTAGAACTGCCAGTCCCAGGCCTGCACCTTGAAGTCGCCTTTCTGCTGGTCGATCACCGCCTGAATGTCTTTGGCTTCACGCTCGGCGCGCGCGGTGGCCGCCGGCACGATGTTGCGCATAAAGCTCAGCGCGGCATCCGGCGTCTTGGCCATCTGGTTTTGCAGTTTCCAGGCGGCGTAGTTCGGGTAGCCCAGCAGCTTGGCCTGCTCGGCGCGCACCTTGGCCAGACGGGAAATGGTCTGGCGGGTATCGTTGCCGTCGCCCTTCTCCGCACGAGTCCAGGAGGCGTCGAACAGCGCCTGGCGGGTGTCGCGATCTTTCAGGCTCTGCAGCAACGGCTGTTGCGTGGTGTTTTGCAGCACCAGCAGCCACTGTTTCTCCAGCTTGCGTTCGGCGGCCGCCTGGGCCGCCGCAGCCAGCTCGCCTTCCGACAGGCCGTCCAGCTTCGCCTGGTCGGTTATCGCCAGCGCACCGTTTTTGCTCGCCGCCAGCAGCTTGTTGGTGAACTGGGTGCTCAGCGTCGCCGCTTCCTGGTTCAGCGCCTTCAGCTTGGCCTTATCGGCGTCCGACAGGTTGGCGCCCGCCAGCTCGAAGTTCTTATAGGTCACTTCCACCAGCCGGCGCGACTCCGGATCCAGCTTCAGCGCATCGCGATCCTGATAGATGGCCTTGATGCGCGCGAACAGCTTGCCGTTGAGCATGATGTCGTCGTTCAGCGCCGCCAGCTTCGGCGAGGTTTCTTCATCCAGCTTTTGCAGCGCGTCGCTGGTGTTGGCCGAGGTCATGGCGCCGAACACGTTCATCACCCGCGTCAGCAACGAACCAGCCTGCTCCAGCGCCACGAAGGTATTTTTGAAGTTGGGCTTGGCCGGGTTGTTGGCGATCTTCTCCACCTCTTCCCGCTTTTGCTTGATGCCCGCTGCGATCGCCGGCGCGTAGTCGCTCTCCTTGATCAGGTTGAACGGCGGCGCCTGGAACGGCAGACGGCTTTGATAGAAGAACGGATTTTGAGTCTTTTGCTTGTCGTGCTGATTGGCTTCACCGGTCACGTTAGCCTCCTTCGCCTGGCCGCTGGGCAGTGCGCTATGGTCGGCGTGAGGTTGGGTTTCTGCTGCCTGTGCCTGCGAGCCCAGCGCCATGCCGATCGCCAGCACCAATGTGGATAAACGCATCAAATCGAAACTCCTCCATGTTCACGGAATAAGGTCTCGGGGTATCGCTCCCTCTGAGTCACCTCCTAGCTTAGGTGCAGTTGGCAGTTTGAGCAAAAACAAGTGATTAGAAGTTAGCCGCCTCGCCGGCCGCTGCCAGAAGCTCCAGTGACATCTTTGTTTTTTATCATCAATATATAGTCACATAATGTAATTAGTTTATAGGAAATTAATTCAATGCCATTGATAAATAAAGAAGAATCATAAAATACCCTGTTGACTTATCAGGTTACTCAATGTAACTTGATGTAAATTTTGATTAATGGAGCTAATCAAATTGCAGCTTATAACGGAAATAGTTCTTATTGTCATTTTCATCCTCATTATCAGTGCAACTTATAAAAACGCGAAGAAAAAAGGCTTGCGCACGTACCATATCGTCATGCTGTTCTTGATATTCCCCCTTGCCGTATTTTTAGACTACTGCCGGCAGCGCCAAGCGATCCTTTTGGATACGGCCGCCCTTAAAATCACGGCAATGTATGGTTTGTCGATGGCAGTTATTTTTTCGCTTGTGTTATCTATTACCTCTCGCAAGAAGGAGCTTAAATGAGAGCCTTAACGGAAGTTGAGTTGTCATGTATTAACGGTTCTGACGGCAATGATTCTTATAATCCGACTTCACTTATTGTCGGCAGCCTGAGCACAATAGCGAAATTGCCCACCCCCGTATCATTAGCCGTGGGCGTGGGCACGGAAATCGCTATTCAGGCCGCACCGCACATGCCGGTTAACGTTGCTATTCCACAGGTTCCCATGGGCCCAACATGGAATGGCAGTGGCGGTGGTCGCCCTTCACCGTCGTCGTCACTTTCAACACCGGATTCTTCAAATTAAAAAAACGTGGACCTTATTATCCCTTGAAAAATAAGGCCGATATTTAACTTGCCCTGCGCCCATAAAAATAACGATTAAAAAAATGAAAAACCTCGCCATGCTTCACGAAAGCTTGATTCCTTTTGTCGCAAAAAAGACAGGTTCTCAATTACTCTGGCACAACGAATTAAGCCCTGCCGAGCAGGACGAACTGAAAAATGAGGCCAGCTATCTCATCGAAGAAAATAATCGTCATGCTATTTTTGATGACGGCACGCCGCTCTTAAACGATGAAAAAGTCTTTTTCGCCGAACGTTATGGCGGCGGGGCTATTTCGCGCAACGGCGGTGGCGCACGCTGTGGCTTTGATGGGCTATGGCAGGTTAAAGGCATCGGAGCCAATGCGTTAGTCGGTCAAGGGGCAAAGCATGTCGATGGCGAGTTGACAATGACCGGCGCAGTATTGGAGGCATTGTGGGGAAACGTCATGGCCAAACTGCTGCCTTACGGCGCCGTGCCCAATAAGGCGATCTTGCTGACCGACAACCCCATCGCCACCCTCTCTCCTGCATCGGCGGGAGATGTCCATAACCGCAAGGCGTTGCTGGTGCGCGAACCCGTCGTGCGCCCTGCACATTTTTGCCGCGCGCCCTACTATCATCCTCATGATGCGATGCAAAGGCAGCCTTCGGATATTGAGCGAACCGAAAAGCTCATTGTCGCCGCACCGTCCTTTCTGCCTCGTCCCTCTGAGTTTGACGCTGTGCGCTGGTTGGCATTGCCGCAGGAAGAACGAGCATTCTACGGGCTCTGCGAGCTTGCCCGGCGCCTTGCGACGCAGATAGCTTACTGCCGTACCCGCCATTTGGTGATGATGACCTCACCCTCCAATTGTGATATGGCCGGCAGGCTGCTGGACTTTCATGGTGTTCGCAGCGTTTTTCCCGCAGAACGTCGAGATCCCGGCCGCAGCTACATTCAGCACAACAAACTCAACGAAGACGCCCCTTTGTTGCTGAGAGGCATGCAAGATCTCGCATTTTATTTAGCCAAGCATCAATTTGGCCCGGCATTTCTCGCGGCAGCGCACCAAGGCATCGGCGCGGCCTTTAGTATGGCCTACAAGCGAGCCTGCCTGCTGGATAATCTCGGTATGGCGGGTTTTGCCCCTGCATTTTTACAACGCCTGCCTCTCACCGCCGAATGGTTCGCCTTAGGCGAACGCTTGCAAAAAATGTTCGATTTGGCTCCCGGCGTCTTTAGCCGTCGACAAGGTCTGGGCCAGGGGAATGCTCATCCGGCGATTGCCCTGTTGCATCGGCTCATCGACTCGCCCGTAAGGGTTTCCGCCGAACAACAGGGTACGACAGCAGAGGAGAAATTTTCTCTGGCATTCCAGCGGTTATACGCGAAGTACCTTCAGGAAACATCAGCGGATCAAACCGCCGCCGGATTACAACAGGCGATGAAGCAGACCGTCACCCGAAGGTTGGGCTCCCGCGCGTTCATGCGCCGTGAAGTGATTTTTAAAGAAATTGCCGGCTGGCGCGGTGAAGTCAGCGAGATCAGCGAACAGTTGCAAACCTATCTGGATCGTTTCGAGCGCCAGGCGATCAACGTATTACAATAATAACGCTGAGGATATTTCGTGAGTTTTATCAAAGAAAACCAGCAGGGTAAAAGTAAGTTCAGTCAATACGAGAGCCTGGGCTTCGCCGTTAACTGTATGCTGATGAATAAAAATTACAGTTTGTACCATATAAAAACGTTGCAGCTATGGACTCAGGAAGCGATTAATCAAAACCAATTCAAAATATTATTCGACCATTTGGATAATCCGTTAGGATATATAACCTGGGCCTACCTGAGAGATGAGACGCTGGGTCGATTTATTAACGATCCGCAGTTTCTTCTCCATACCTCAGAATGGGATGAGGGCGGCACGCTGTGTATTTTAGATTTTTGCTGCAAGCCAGGCAGCGCGCATTTATGTTTGGAACACCTTAAAACAGTTCACCCAATCGCAGAACGTCGCACGGTTGTATGGCGTTCCCGCCGAACGGGCAAACTGATGACGGTAAAAAAATAAAGAAAAATAAACATCAGGGATGAGCCGATGAGCAAGCATCAACTATTGGATTCACAGGCGGGATTTTACTACGGCACCAAGATCGGCGATGACAAATCGAGCTATAATATCGCGGAATATGTCGAAATAAATCACACTCTCGATATCGCAAGAATGAAACGTGCCATTCATCGCGTCATCAGCCAAACGCCGACGCTGCACGTTCTGTTTGATGAAGATAACGGTACGCCTTATCAATATCCCGTCACCGCCAACATCTCAGTGGAATGGGTAGATCTTTCGCAGCGCGCCAACAATATGGCCACCGCTATCGAATTAATGGAAGCGGATACCAAGCGCCCGTTCTCGTTGAACGCTGCGCCGTTATTCAGACAAAAAATCATTAGACTGGGTGAGCAACGCTTTCTGTGGTATTTCTGCAGCCACCATCTGCTGCTTGATGGTTACGGCACTTATTTGCTGATCCACCAAGTGGCACAGGCCTACCGAGGCCAAACGCAGCAACCGCAAGACGTACCTGCGATCGATGCCTTGCTCAGGGCTGAATCTGAGTATAAACAGTCAGCCGCCTATCAAGCGGACCGACATTTTTGGCAAGCAGCCAGCGCCTCACTGCCAGACCCGATGACATTAGCCTGCGCCAATATTCCCTCGGGACAAACGATCCGCCATGTGACTTCGTTGCCCTATCCTGCCGAGCGCCTTGCGCTGCAAACCGGGCACCCTTCTTGGCTGGCGCGCACTTTCGTGGCAGTGATGGCATATTTGTACTTGTGTACCGGCGAGAAACAGCAAACGATCGGCGTCCCAATGATGGCGCGAACAGACTCCCTGACGAGGCAGGCGCTGACTTGCAAAACCAACGTTGTTCCTTTGACGCTCGATATTGAGGACACGGCCTCATGCCGACAGTTGGCGCAAACCATTGAACGCATGCTCAGGCAACTCAAAAAACATCAAGCGTTCCGTTACGAAGAGATAAAAAGTCTGAGGAGCGTCACCAGCCGCTCGCCGCTGTTCAACATCGTGGTCAATATCATTCCCTTTGAAGCGGCAGCCTCATTTTCTTCCGCGCAGCGCAGCGAAATCCGTAATTTACGCTCAGGAGGCGCGCAGGATCTGGTCTTCAACATGCGTCCCGATCTCGATAACCAAACGCTTCGGCTGGAGATCGATGCCGACTCAGGGCTTTACGATGCGGCCAGCCTGGTGCGGCACAGCCAGGGGATACAGACCTTGTGCGACTTGCTGTATCACGACCCGGAAAATCTTTCCGTCGCGGCATTGCGACAACGTTTCCCGCTCTCGCTGCAGGGTAAAGCAGCCAACGAGAACGTGGTCGATATAATGCAACGTATCGATCGTGCCGTCGTTCAAGCGCCGCAACGCACGGCGATCCTCACGCCCGCACACGCTTCGTTGTCGCTAAGAGCGCTGTCTTATGCCGTTTTGCAGCAACAGTGGCGTGCGCTGGCCGATACCCTGGCCCCCGCCCGTGCTGCATACACCGTGCTGTTGCTCGACTTGCCGCAAGGGCCGGAAGCCATCATCTGCATGCTTGCTGCGCTGCAGTTGAAAATGCCGTTCGTCAACCTGAATGCCAAAGGGGATGGAGCGGCTCATCGTCAACTGCTTGAACAGTTTAGCGACGCTATCCTGATTACCGATCGCACACTTCCCTCCTTTCATTCCGAACCTGACGTATTGGCGCATTGGCGCGCATCGACACTCGATATGCCGGCGGATTTCGCGCACTTCACCGTGTTTCGCCGGCAAACAGCGGCAGAGGCGCCGCCATTCCCGGCCGGAACCGGCTATATCATGTTTACCTCCGGCTCGACGGGAATGCCTAAAGGCGTGATAGGCGCCCGACATGCTCTCAACGTTTTTGTCGATGCGGCGATAAAATGCTATGGCATTCAACCGCATGAACGCGTGTTGCAATTTGCGCCCTTGCATTTCGATGCGTGCATTGAAGAAATTTTCATGACGCTGGGTGCCGGCGCCCACCTGTGTATCGCCCCTGAGGCCGTCAAGCACAGTTTTGCCGCTTTCTTCACATTCTGCGCCGATCATCAAATCAGCCTGCTGGATCTGCCGACCGCCTACTTTAATGAGATGCTGTTCGCCTCCGGCGGCGAACAGACGCTGCCGCCGGCCGTCACGACCGTTATCATCGGCGGCGAAAGCCTTTCACCGCGAGCCAAAGAAAGCTGGTTCGCGCACTATCCCAAAGGCAGAAAGTTATTCAACTCCTACGGCCCAACCGAGACAACCGTGGTGGCGACGGTCGCCGAAATCAAAAACGATGGCGCCGCCGTGACGATAGGCGCACCGTTGGACGGTATATACACGGCGATCGTCGGCGAGGATCTCAGGCTGTTGCCGCTCGGCTGCAGCGGCGAATTACTGATAGCCGGAGCGACCGTCAGCCTGGGATATTTGCATCAGCCAACGCTGAGCGCGGAAAAGTTCGTCACCCTTGAGGTTAACGGCCATCCCATGCCCGCCTTTCGTACCGGCGATATCGCCTGCCAGCGCCAGGATGGGCAGCTGGTGTTCCTTGGCCGCAAAATTCGTGAAGCGAAAATCGCCGGGCAGCGCGTCAATATGGGTGAGATAGAAAGCTGTCTGGCCCGGTTGCCCGCAATTGTCGAAATTGCCGTGCTGGCCAAAAGCGGCGACGCGGGAACGGAACTGTACGCGCATTATCACAGCCGGCAGCCGCTCAGCGAGGCAATGCGCCGCACGCTGTATGGCGAACTGCCCAATGCACATATTCCTCAGCGCTTCGTGCATCACCCAACGCCGCTGGCCAAACTGGCTAACGGCAAGATTGATTATCGCACCCTGGAAAGACAATCCCGGCTGCCTGAACCCACACGGGAATTGCGTTCGACGACATTCAACACCCTGGTGAATGAGGTTTGGCTCGCGACGCTGGGCAGTGACGATGGCGACTTCTTCACGCTCGGCGGCGAGTCGCTGCAGGCCATAAAAATCATTAACGCGCTTAACGCCCACTGTCGGTTGGATCTGAACCTGAGCGACATTTTTGAACATCCGAGACTCGCCGATTTCTGCCGACACCTAACGCAGCTGGCCCATGCACGCTATGGCCTGGATCCGCAGCATCTGGACATCCGCTGCGCTATCGGCCGCCGCCTATCAACCGAGGCGCCGGCCAGCAGCCGGCTGTTTATTCAATCTCCCGAAGGCGCAGATGAACGACTTTTGTTGGCCGCCCTCGCCGACAAACACGGTGTGGACATTCTGTCACCGCAGGCGCTGCCGTTGCATGCTGAATGGCCGCTGAACGCGGCCATATTCAACGTACCGAACGAAGCCACGCAATATGCCAGCTGGCTTGATGCGCTTTCGGCCCTGCTGCTCGTCCTGCCCGGCCGAGTTAACTACATGATCTTTATGCATGATACAGCCGGCGGCGCCAGACTCACGCAAAGCCTGCTGCGCGATTTTCGGCATGAGCGGCTGCTGTTGCTGCATAAAACCGATTCGCGCCGCCAAGCCGTCGACGCCGGCGTTACTGAGTTGATAGCCTTTTCCGCGCGGCTTGGCTATTTCCCGCACATCCGGTTCGATACGGCCAATGAGCGATTGAACGGCTGCGTACTGAGGATCTTCGGCTTCGATGATGGCGAGAATATCGATCATCGCGCCGCCTTCACAATGGCACAGCGGAGAAACCCGGGAGTGCAGTTGTGTAGCTTGTCGCATTGGCTGAATTTGATTTCCGCCCACAGCGACAAACGCCCGAATAAAAGCGGTCGAACAGGGAAAGCTATCGACGTCAACATGGAAGGAGTGCACTGATGAGCGTCATCGGCCTGATCAATCTGATGGAAATGGCGAAACAGGGAGCAACATTCGGCGAGCTGTCGCCTCGACGCCAAACCATCGAGCATGTCGACGCCGCCGCCCTCAGTGCGGTGCAGGAAGACATCACCGCATTTTTATCTGTCTGTACGCCAGATAATGCAGTGCGAGACACCGGGGAGAAGCCTTGTTACACCGTCAATCACTACGCGGGGCAATACCTGTGGCTGTATGAAAACTTCACCAAGAACAGCCCGCTGTATAACATTCCGATCGCCAAAGAGATCCTGGGGCCCTTTGAACCCACGCGTTTGCTCGCCGCGCTGAAAAAACTACTCAAGCGGCACGGTGCGCTTTGCGGCCGCTATCGGCTAGACGGGGAAGCCATCACCGTTGACATCGTGCATCCTGATGAAACCATTTTCGAACACAGTCTCGAGGACATCAGCGGGCAGAATAGTGAGGAGCAGCAAAAAAGTATGCTAGCGGCGCTTAACGCCCAGTGCACGATTCCGTTTGATCTCGGTGCCGAGTATCCCCTGCGCTGCCGGATCTTGAGAAAGAGCGCGCAGCACCACTATCTGTTCTTGACCTTTCACCATTGTGTGGTCGACGGCTGGACGGCCAATTTGCTGGTGGATGAACTGAGCCGTGGCTATCACGCGCACGAAGAGCATTGCCATTATGACAACGGCCAGGCGTTTTTCCGCTACCTTGAAGACCCTTTCCTCGCCGTCGCCAATGTCGATGACAGCATGGCGTTTTGGCGCGATGAACTGGATGGTGCGCCGGAAAAACACGCGCTTGAATACGATATCGCCATCACCGCGGCAGGAAAAACACAGAATATCGTCAGAACATCGCTGACGAACGAACTGCAGTCGGCTCTGGCCCAGTTAGCCAAACATAACGGTACGACGCTGTTTACGCTGTTGCACTCCGCCTTCGCGTTACTGATTGCCAGAGAATCTGCGACGGATCGCGTGGTCATCGGTAGCCCGATCGCCAACAGGAACGAGCCAACGTTAAACGATGCCGTGGGCAGCTTCGTCAACACGATCGCTCACCAATTTATCATCACTGGCGACGACAGTTTCACCGCGCTGCTGCAAAAGAACGCGAATAAATTTGCGCGCGCTTTCAAACATCAGGGTTTGCCATTCTCTTACCTGGTTGAACAACTCAAGCCCACGCGCGGCAAGTTTCACCCCATTTTTCAAATCATGTTCGTCTGCCAACATCGCAAAAGCAATGAGCTAAATGTTGGCGGTGCGCAGGTTAACACCCTGCCGAGAGGCTATGCGCCGCCCAAGTTTGATCTGGTTCTGGAAGTGATTTCCAGCGCAGAGGGCATTCAGTTGGAATGGCAATACAACGCCAAGCTGTTTACGCCGGAGCGCATTGATGGATTGGCGCAAGCTTACGCATTGCTGCTGCAGCAAATTGCCTGCGATCCCTCGCGGGCCGTCGGCCACTATTCGCTGGCGTCAATGGCCGATAACCGGCAATTGCGTCAGCTCTCCATCGGACAGGCAATGCCGGAATTCTTGCGGCAACCTCTTTCCGATCGGCTGTTACGCACTGCCCACCAGCATGCGGATCGCCCGGCGTTGTACGAGGGCGATAGCGTATGGCATTACGATCGACTGTTGCGGCACGCCGGCCTCGTGGCGCATTGGCTGATCGCCCATACCGCCCCAGGCGCGCTCATCGCCATCGATCTTCCACGCGGCGCTCATCAAGCTATTGCGGCGCTCGGCGTGATCCTCGCCGGACGCGCCTACTTGCCGTTGGCCGAAGGATTGCCGGATGCCCGCGCAGCGGCCATTATGCGGATATCAGGTTGCGCCTGGGTTTTGAGCAACCAGGCTCACCATCGCGCCCGCTATCCGCAGACTACCCGCATTCAAGATCTGGAGGCGCTGTTTTCCCCTCATGTCACAGACACAGCGACCTTCCCGCCAGGCGAAGCGGAAGCGCTCGCCTATGTCATTTATACGTCGGGGACGACCGGCACGCCAAAAGGTGTGGCTATGGAACAGGGTGCCGTCACCAATACCTTGCTGACCATGAACCGACAGTTTAACGTTTCTCATCTTGACAACGTATTGGCGCTCGCCGATCTGGCCTTCGATTTATCGGTCTATGACCTGTTCGGCAGCTGGCTAGCCGGCGCATCGGTAACGGTGCTATCGCCGCATGAAGCGAAAGAGCCGTCAGCATGGCTAAATGCGATACGCCAGCGGCAAATCAGCATCTGGAACTCGGTTCCCGCCATCTTGCAAATGCTGGTGCAATATTGCGCACAAGAAAACATCCTGTCGCTGCCTCAACTGCGGCATATTTGGCTGAGCGGCGATCGCATCTCTTCGCGGCTGATCGCCGAGGCACATCGGCTTTGCCCCAACGCCACCATCACCAGCCTTGGCGGTGCAACCGAAGGGGCAATATGGTCAATTTATCATCCGGTTACACGAGATACGCACTACAGAAACGCCATCCCCTATGGAACCGCATTGCCAAATCAGAGCATGTGGGTGTTGGATGAAAAACTCGAGCCGTGCGGTTTCGGCGTTACCGGCGACATTTATATCGGTGGCGTTGGGGTTGCCCGCGAGTATTGGCGCGATAGCCAAACCACCGCCGGCAGCTTTGTGCTTTTCCCAACCACCGGAGAACGCGTGTACCGCACCGGCGATCGCGGCCGTTGGCATCGCAGCGGTTACATCGAGTTTCTCGGCCGCGAAGACCAACAGGTGAAACTGCAGGGTTTTCGCGTCGAATTGGGTGACGTCGAATTCGCGCTCAAAAGCAGCGAGCTGGTCGCTGAAGCGTGTGTCGTCTGTCGCGATGAAACCGGGAACGGCACACCGCATCTGGAGGCCTACATCACATTGACCGAGGCGGGGAAAACCTGCATTCAAGCAGAGCAAAGAATACGCGAGCTGGTTACGGCCGCATTGCCCACGTATATGGCGCCATCCCGCTATCATCTCATTGAACGTTTCCCGCTTTCACGCAACGGCAAATTGGATCGCACCTTGCTATCGCCAGGCGCCAAACGGAGTCAGGCCAGCGATGTTGCACCCGCGGCGTCCGCGGAACTCATGCTGCTACGAGAGCTGTTGGCGAATACGTTAGGCTGTACCCCAGACAAGATCGACCCCCATGCCAGCTTCTTCAGCAATGGCGGCAGCTCGCTTTCCGGCATCACGTTTTTGGGCAACATCAAGCGCGCCCTTAATGTGGAATTAACCCTGGCGGAAATCCTTGGCTACTCACAGCTCGATAAACTTGCCGAGCGTCTGCGCGCGAATGCGCCCCTGCCGTTATCGATGCTGTCCGGCTCAGCCGATCGCCTCTCTCTGCCCACCTTGTATTTGGTGCATGGCGCCGGCGGCCAGGTACATCAATATGCAAAGTGGACAAAACAGCTTTGTGCCTGCGCCAACATCATTACCATCGCCAGCCCGGGGTTGGCCGCGCCAGGCGCAGACGACACACTCACCCTGCAGCGATTGGCCGCCTCCCACTTGGCGGCCATACCGCGTGCCAAACGCGACACGGCCGTTATCGCCGGCTGGTCATTGGGTGGCCAATTAGCTGTCCATATGGCGGCGCTGGCCACGGAACAAGGCGCGCCCTTTGCGCATGCGGTGGTTGTCGACAGCGGTTTTCCCGCCCAGCAGCCCGCAGTGAAGCGACGTTTCAGCGTGGCCCAAAGTTACCTCAGTCTGTTCGACTCCCTCGGTATTGCGCGCCATTTGTGTCGGCGTCAAGAAACGAATGCGATAGACAGCTTCGCCAACGAGATAAAAATGCACTATGCGCTGAATCAGAGCGTGCTTGCGGAGAAGATCACGCTGGAACATGCCGAAACCTTCTGTTGGGCGCTGAAAAAATCGTTCGAACTAACGAATAACGCCGGCCCCCTGCCGCAGATAGCGATACCGCTAACGCTTTGGCTCAGCCAGCAACGTCAGCGTAAACACCCCCATCTTGCACAACGCTGGGAGATGCAATCCTCGCATAGCGTTCAACTCAGTTATTGTGCAGAAACGCATTACAGCATTTTAAACAACGCTCAACTTCTTCGAGCGCTGACGCAATTGCTGCACGCGTTGTCAACATCATTGGAATAACGCGAGAAGATACCCCCTATCAATCAAACCTATCGAGGCACTGATGAAATTACCAAGCAGTTGGATTTTTTTGTTCTGCTTTTACTACACATTTATGGATATTTTTTATTCTTTATTTTTTTCCGAAGACAGGAGGTTTACCAGCACAATCATTCAATCCTTTATCTTTTCAACCTTGCTAGTGGCATTTTTCTGGTATCGGAAAACTGCAAAAACCAAAAACCAATAATATAAGGAAGTCATTATGAGAGAGCTTACACTTAATGAAGTGAACTTTATCGCGGCAGCTGGGGATTTCAGCTATGCAGAGTTGGGCGGTGCAGTCGCTGCCGGCGCGGTTGGTGGAGCGATGACCGGCGCCATGGCTGGCGGCGTCGGTGCTGGCCCAGGCGCTGTTGCCGGTGCCGTTATCGGTGGTGCCGCCTATACCGCTGGCAAAATGGTGGAGTCCATGTTGGGTGGCAATAAACAAACATCGACGAACAATCCTGCCGACAGTAACTAATGCAGGAAGATTCGTATCCATCATATGAAAAGATTATTCATTATATTGTTCGCCATTTTAATCGGGCTTGTTGTTGGCGCGATTGCGGATTATTTCAGCCTCAATCGTTTCTTGAAATACGCCCTTATCGCCTTTGCCGTTATCGCCACGCATAAATTGCTCAATAGCGATCACGGGCGACGCTCAGCATGATCAACGTGGCTTATTTTAAAATTTAATTACTAAGGAGCAAGTATGCGCAATCTTACCTCTGAAGAATGTTCAATCATTTCCGGTGCAGGAGATCGCAGCGGTACATTGACGGTTTCCGCAGAAACTGTCGGCGCAGCGATCGGCGGCGGCATCGGCTCTATCGGTGGCGTGGCGGGCGGCGTTGTCGGCACTATTGTCGGCGGTGCTGTCGGTAACTATGTCACCGGCGATCGTGCCCCCGGCTCAGTTGGCCCATCAGGCATTCCCTGGGGCGGGAGCAACGGCGGCGGTACCATGTGGGGGAACAACAACAATACCGATTCGAACTGATCGGGGCCCTGCAAGCCTCGCGGTTGACCTCAGCGGTTAACATTGGCTTCAGCGCCTAAAGCGTCACATCATGCCAGGGTTATCATTGTGATAACCCTTTTTTCATGGGTTCACCGCAGGATGAGTGCGCGGTTGACGTAGCGAAAATATCGGGGTGAAGAGGCCAGGTAAAGCGAAGCTGACATTACCCGAGTCGAATGACTCTATCCGCAGAGGCAATCGTCGACGGACGGTGCGCAATAATCACGCGGGTAATGTTCAGTTGTGAAATAGCGCGGTTAATATGTGTTTCATTATCTAGATCCAGGTGGCTAGTCGCTTCGTCCATAAACAGAATGCTGGGGCGACGATAGAGCGCACGGGCTATCAATAAGCGCTGTTTCTGCCCGCCAGAAAGGCTCCCCCCCAGTTCGCCGATCAATGTTTCATAGCCCATCGGCATGTTTTGAATATCATCATGCATATTGCAACGTCGTGCGCACGCCTCAATACGCTTCAGATCCATTTCGGCATCAAATCCTGAAATATTTTCAGCGATAGATCCCGCCAGCAGCTTGTCATCCTGCAACACGCAAGCGATACATTGGCGATAATTATTAACGCCAATGTTGCTGATATCCATACCGTCGACCAGCACGGCCCCTTCATCCGGCGACAGCAACCCACACATTAACTTCATCAACGTGGTTTTACCCGCGCCGGAGGGACCGACAATCGCCACGCTTTCTCCCGCTGCAATGCTGAGATTCAAATCCGCGATAATGGGTTTCGCCAAGCGATCATACTGGTAGCGCAGATTCCGCACCCGAAGCTCCGCGGCTTTGCCTTTTGTGAAGAGCTGGCGCGCGGGCATTTGCGATTCCGGTGACGAAAGCACAATGTCCGCCACCCTTTCATTATGCAAACTCAGCATTCGCAGCTGAAGCATCATGTCGATCAGGCTGCTGGCACGCTCCGAAAACTGCCCGCGGTAGGCGTTAAACGCGATAAACATGCCGATCGTCATTTGATTGTCTATGACCAATGCCGCGCCTAGCCAAAGGATGATCACCTGATCGCAGGTGGCGATAAACGCCCCCAGGCCGCCAAACATCATGTTTAATTTGGTCAGCTTGATACCGGCATTGATCGTTTCTACGTTTAGATTCAGCCAATACTGCGAACGGGTTTCAGATAACCCCAGCGCCTTTAACGTACTGACGCTATACAACGTTTCCATGAAATGAGACCCGGCTCGTGCCCCTTTCACCAACTGCTCTTCCGACAGCTGCCGATAATATTGATAGGTCGACAACCTGAGAATAACGTATATCGCCGTAAAGCCGAGCACCACCCAAACCAACCAGCCGCCATAGAGCAGCATCATGATAAATACGCCTACGGACATGATGCCATCAATAATACTGCTGACGATGCTGGTAGTGAAAGTCGCTCTTATCGTATCCAATGAGCCGAAACGGGATTGAATATCACCCAACTTGCGCTTCTCAAAGAAGGAAAGCGGCAATTTCATCAGATGATCGAACACTCCCGCCTTCCACTGCACGTCTATCAACGCGCCCATGACGATAGAGATCCACGAGCGCAACATGGATACGCCGGTACGGAATAAAATAAAAAACAGCAATCCTATGCATATCAGCGCTAAAAGATCATGATCGCCGGCCAGAATCACATGGTCCATGACCAACTGCGTACCGACGGGTAACAGCAGATTAACCGTTTCAATCACGATCGACAGACAGAAGATCTTTAGCAAGGCCCCCTTGAGGCCGCGCACATTGCTCATCAGCTTGCGAAAACGCAATCTGCTTTGCTGTTTGATCGGCTGAAATTCACTGTCTGGCCACAGCTCAAGCGCTACGCCGGTAAAATGCCGCGACAGTTCATGCAACCCCAGCACTTTACGGCCAAAGGCAGGATCATGGATCACCGCCCGCCCTCGGCTGACACTGACAAGCACCACGAAATGCTTCATGTCCCAATGCAGAATACAAGGCATTTTCAATGCCTTAAGTTCATCGATATTCAGCGATAACGCTCTGGATTGCAGTTTCAGTGCGCTCGCGATGTCAATCAGCGCGGACAGCGTCGCCCCGCGTGAAGAAAAGCCGTAGCGGCTGCGCAGATTAAACAGATCGATTTGCAAGCCATGGTAATGGCATACCATCGCCAGACTGGCCAGCCCACATTCCGAGGCTTCAGTTTGCAGGATCTGCGGCACTTTGCGGCGCAGCGACAAATTGAGTTTGCCCTTTAGCGTGTCGAAATAAGATTCAGTCATTGATTGGCCCCATCAGGCTGTTTTTCATATCGTAGAAAGGCGAGAACATCCATTGATATAAAGGCCTTTTTTCCAGAAACAGCGTGGATTGAGCCCGCATGCCGTTAGTGAGCTGCAACGCCTTGCCCTGGTAACTGATATGCGTTTCATCCAGGGAAACGGTGACCTTGTAATAAGATGCCGTTTGCGCGTTGGGCTGATGCACGGGAGAACTGCTGTAAGTTGACATTTCTTGCATGGAGGCCGGCACATAAGCGATGCTTTCTATCCTGCCGGGAAACTGGCCAAACTTCTCATAGGGGAAAGCATCATAACGAATGTTGATGGCGTCCCCCGCTGAAACATAAGGCACACTGGCGTTCGGCAACCATAAAACTAGCTGATAAATCGCGCCATTACGTGGAATAATCTGTACCAGACTGTCACCGCTATTGACCATCTGACCCGGGGTAACGCTGAGAGATTCAATGCGGCCATCGCTCGGGGCGTTCACGATCAATGCGCCGCTGGCATCGGCTTCCGCTAACTGCCGTTGCAAATCATTACGCTGAAACTGGTACTGTGAAATTTGATTATCGAAATCTGCCGCGCGCGTAACGATGTCGCTTTCCAAATTCGTAATTTGCAACGATTCCTGAATGTGTTGGCTATGCAGGTTTTGGAACAGACTTTGTTGTTGATAAAACGAATAGGTTTGTCCGCTAAGCTGATCTTTGGTAATCAGACCGCGCTGCTGATATTCCTTATAGGAACGCATGTTGTCCTGAGCAAATGCCACCCCTTCTCGTGCGTTATCCAACAGCTGTTTGGACTGCATGTGCGCCAATTCATACTGTTTTTTTTGCGCGCGTAGATTTTCCAGCGTCATGCGCTTGTTGTCTTGCAACTTAAGGATGATGCTGTCAACGTGTTTTAACTGGTTTTCCAGCGCCAGGCGCGTATTGGCGCTCACTTTCCCGTTATCCGTCACCCGGCTGACATCAATCTGATAAAGACGCTGGCCTTTTTTAACCACGTCGCCCACTTCGACGAAGCGTTCCGAGATAAAACCCTGCTGGGGTGCAAACACATTGACTGAGCGGGGGAAGGTGGTGATTTCACCATAAACATTAATGCGGCGCGTATAATGACTGAATATAAGAAAAGAGAGGAAAACAAGAATAAATAAAAACGATAAAAGACCAAAGCACCAGGCGGGCAAGCCGTTTATCAATAAGGCCTTACCCGCCCATTTCGCCCGCTGATGATCCGTGGCTTCCTGTCGAAACAAATCACGCATGAAATCCCTTTCCAGAAATAAAGCTCAAGCCAATCCTGGCTCGTAAAATGCAGAAGTACACCGAAAAAACAGCAACAGTGATTAAAACAAGCCTGTTGCTTTTTAAGCAGCGATATCGTAAAGATAATTATTCTCATTATGATATAGAGCCCCCCGAAGAAATGCAATGCTTTTTACGCACTTATCCAGCAACATGGCTGTATATCACTAGGTATATTCATAAAAAACCAATAAAGAGTCTCCTAACCAAATAATCGTATTCAGACTACATCTCGGCATGTCCAATAAATAATCATGCGCCGCCCTTCCATTGTCTGTTTTTCATCCACAACGTGTGCAGCAATAACGCTATCAAGGCTTTCACTTCCTTATGTTAAAATTGTCGCCACGCGGTGTCGGCGTATTCCAATATGCCTTTGCGCCAACACCGCGAATGAAATCAGTCTGACACCGCCGCCTGATAAACCACCTTGCCGTCCACATAGGTGCGATAAATATTGCGATCGTCCCCCAGCGTCATCAGCACGAAGCCTTGTTCCGCCGGCGTGGCGCTGTTGGCGTAGCGTAACTGCTGCAGCGGCGTCACCGCCGGATCGAGCACCACGAAATCCGCCTCTTTGCCGACGTCGAAGTTGCCGATTTTGTCGTCCAGCGACAGCGCGCGGGCGCCGCCCAGGGTGGCGTGATAGAACGCTTCTACGGCGGAGAGCCGGTAATGCTGCAGCTGGCCGACCTTGTACGCCTCGCCCAGCGTGCGCAGCATATTGAAGGAGGTGCCTGCCCCCACGTCGGTGCCGATGCCGAGCTTCACCCGCTTGCGCCAGGCCTGCTGCAGGTCGAACAGCCCGCTACCGAGGAACAGGTTGGAGGTGGGGCAAAAGGCGATCGCCGAGCGGGTCTCGCACAGGCAGTCCCACTCCTGCTCCTCCAGGTGCAGGCAGTGGGCGAACACGCTTTTGCCGCCGGTCATGCCGTAGCGATGGTAAACGTCCAGATAGCTTTGGCTTTGCGGGAACAGCGATTTTACCCAGGCCACTTCCTGCGGATTCTCGCTCAGGTGCGTCTGCAGCCACACGTCGGGGAATTCTTCGCGCAGCCGCTGCACCTGCGCCAGCAGCGCCGGGGTGCTGGTTGGCGCAAAGCGCGGCGTAATGGCGTAACCGAGGCGGCCTTTGCCGTGCCAGCGTTCAATCAACTCGCGCGTGTCGCGGTAACTCTGCTCCGGCGTTTCCAGCAGCGCCTGCGGCGCATGGCGATCCATCATCACCTTACCGGCGATCAGGCGCATGTTCAGCGTTTGCGCCTGGCTGAACAGCGCATCGACCGACTGCGGATGCACGCTGCCGAACACCAGCGCGGTGGTGGTGCCGTTGCTCAGCAACTCCCGCAGAAAGAAGGCCGACATCGCGTCGGCGTGCCGCTCGCAGCCATAGCGGCTTTCGGTCGGGAAGGTGTAATTATTTAACCAGTCCAGCAGTTGGTCGCCATAGGCGCCAATCATTTCGGTTTGCGGATAGTGGATATGGGTGTCGATAAAGCCCGGTACGATCGGTTTGTCGCGATACTCCGTGACCGCGAAACCCGGCGGCAACAGCGCCTCACCCTGCTGCCAGCTGCCGAACCAGGCGATGACGCCCCCATTCAGCAGCAACAAACCGTCGGGAATGTGCCGCAGGCGTTCGTCAAGCTGTTGCGGTTCCTCCACGCAGGCCGCGATATCAAAAAAATTGCCACGAATAGCCGTGGTGAATTGCAGTGCCATTATTTTCTTCCTTGTGACGACCGGCCAATCTCACCCGCATAATAACCTGCGTCGATGAAACAATGCCTTCTGTTGCCCAAACTTAAAGACCAGGTTAAGCATAGCAAGCCGTGTGCCAACAGACCGACAAAAAATATATTTTCACGTTAAAACAAAGTGATACCAATTAAACAAAGAAAACCAACCGAAGAAAAAGAATAAAACACGCGGCGATCTTCGACGGCAGATTAATAGCAACCGTTTGCTTACCGGAATAACACCTTTGCTGCACCTTTAATGGGCAAAGGGATATTTTCGCGCCCGTCAGCCTATTTCAACGCGATAAAAAGAGGCCGGAACCATTCAGGAACCCACCCGACAAACTTGAAACGATAACCATTCTCAATTATCATCCGCGCATCTTTTTGACCAGCAATGCGAAAACCATGTCCGCCACCGCTTCCGCCCCGCACGCCGCGCTGTCGCGCCTTTACGCCACCCATCACGCCTGGTTGCAGGGATGGTTGCGCCGGCGGCTGGGCTGCGCTTTCGACGCGGACGATGTGGCGCAGGACACCTTTATGCGCCTGCTGAAAAGCGACGCCGCGGAGACCCTGCGCGAGCCGAAAGACTTTCTGGTCACCGTCGCCAAGCGGGTGATGGTCGATCTGTTCCGCCGCAGAACGCTGGAGCGCGCCTATCTGGAGATGCTGACGCTGATCCCGGAAGGCTACGCCCCGTCGCCGGAACAGCGCCAGAGCCTGTTGGAAAGCCTGCAGCAGATCGACGCCATGCTCGACGGCCTGGGGCCGAAAGCGAAACAGGCCTTTCTGCTGTCGCAGCTCGAAGGCCTGGGCTATGCGGACATCGCCGTGCGCCTCGGCGTGTCGGTCAGTTCGGTTAAAAAATACATGGCCAAGGCCACCGAACATTGCCTGCTGTTCAGCCTGGAAAACGACGTTTTCTCATGAGCAACGCCATTACCCCCGAGCAGCGCCAGGCGCTGAAGATGGCCGCACACTGGTATGCCCTGCTGTGCGATGAGCACGTCACCGACCGCCAGCGCCTACAGTGGCAAGCCTGGCACCAGCAGCACGCCGATCACCGCTGGGCCTGGCAGCGCGTCGAAGCGCTGCAGAGCCAGCTGCAGGGCGTGCCGGGCAAGTTCAGCTACCGCGCGCTCGATCGCGCCGGCCGCCAGTCGGCAATCGATCGCCGCACCCTGCTGAAGAGCCTGCTGCTGTTGCTTGGCGTAGGTGGCGGCGGTTTCCTTTACCAATCGCCGTTCGGCCGGGAGCTGCGCGCCGACTACCGCACCGCCACCGGCGAAATCAAACCCATTGTGTTAAGCGACGGCACCCAACTGGTGCTGAACACCGCCAGTGCGGTGGACGTGCATTACGACGATCGTCAACGGTTGATCCGTTTGCACGCCGGAGAAATCAGCCTGATTACCGGGCGCGACCCCCGGCCGCTGTGGGTGCAAAGCCCGCAGGGGGCGATGCGCGCGCTCGGCACCCGCTTTTTGGTGCGCGAGATCGGCGGCGAGACGCGCCTGACGGTGCTGGAGCATGCGGTCGAAGCGCAGCTGGCGCAGGATCCGCAGCAAACGCGCCGGGTGGACGCCGGGGAACAGATCGGCTTCAGCGCCTCGGCCTTCAGCGACAAGCAACCGGCTGCGGCGGAGGACGGCTGGCTGCGCGGCGTGCTGAGCGTCAGCCAATGGCGGCTGGACCAGGTGATCGCCGAACTGGCGCGCTACCGACGTGGCCACCTGAGCTGCGATCCGGCCGTCGCCGGCCTGCGCGTCAGCGGCAGTTTCCCGCTCAACGATACCGATCGCGCCCTCGCCCTGCTCAGCCAGACGCTGCCGGTGCGCCTGCAAAGCTTTACCCGCTATTGGCTGCAAATCGTTCCCGCCTGAATTTTTTAAATGAAAATGATAAAAAATCGCATTCTTGATTGTCCCTTTTGCTTCGCTCATCCGACTCCCAGGAAAACACTGCAGCAATAAATAAAAAATGATTCAGGAGAAGGTATGAACAACGCTTGGGGAAAGGGAGCGCCGGCTTCGCTTTGGGGAAAACGCGCCACGCCGCTGGCCGTGGCCATTGGCCTGGCATTCGCCGCACCGCTGACGGCGAGCGCCGCCAGCGCCGCCGCAGCCTATCATATTCCGGCCGGTGAGCTGGACGGCGCGCTGAACGCTTTCGCCGCGCGCGCCGGCATCGCGCTCTCGGTGGACGGCACGCTGACCGCCGGTAAACGTTCGCCGGGCCTGAGCGGCAGCTACGGCGTCGATGACGGCCTGAACGCCCTGCTGGCGGGCAGCGGCCTGCAGGCTATAGCGCTCGGCAACAACGGTTACACGCTGGCCAAACGGCCGCAGCCGCAGCCGCAGAAGGAAGAAGACATCACCGTGGTCGGTGACTGGCTGGCGGAAGGCCGCCAGGTAGACGTGTTCGAACATCCCGGTGCGCGCGACGTGGTGCGCCGCGAAGAATTCGCCAAAACCGGCACCACCGCCGTGCGCGAAGCGTTGAACCGGGTGCCGGGCGTGGTGGCGCCGGAGAACAACGGCACCGGCAGCCATGACATGGCGCTGAACTTCGGCATTCGCGGCCTCAACCCGCGCCTCGCCAGCCGCTCCACCGTACTGATGGACGGCATCCCGGTGCCCTTCGCGCCTTACGGCCAGCCGCAGCTGTCGCTGGCGCCGGTCTCGCTCGGCAATATGGACGCGATCGACGTGGTGCGCGGCGGCGGCGCGGTGCGTTATGGGCCGCAGAGCGTCGGCGGCGTCGTCAACTTCGTCACCCGCGCCATCCCGAAAACCTTCGGCATGGAGGCCGGCATGCAGGGGCAGCTCAGCCCGACTTCGCGCCAGGATCACCCGAAAGGCACCGGCAACCTGATGATCGGCGGCACTGCCGACAACGGCTTCGGCGCGGCGCTGCTCTACTCCGGCACCCGCGGCAGCGACTGGCGCGAGCACAGCACAACCAAGATTGACGACGTGATGCTGAAAAGCCGTTACGCCCCGAACGAGGTGCACACCTTCAATAGCCTGCTGCAATACTACGAAGGCGAGGCGGACATGCCGGGCGGCCTGAGCCGGGCGGACTACAACGCCAACCCGTTCCAGTCGACGCGCCCGTACGACAAGTTCTGGGGCCGCCGCCAGCTGGCGAACTTCGGCTATCAGTATCAGCCGGATCAACAGCACAAGTTCGACGTGCAGAGCTTCTACACCTACACCCTGCGCAGCGGCTATCTGGATCAGGGCAAAAATCTGACGTTGTCACCGCGCGAATACTGGGTGCGCGGCGTGGAACCGCGCTACAGCCAGAGCTTCCGCTGGGGAGACTCGGCGCATGAGGTCGGCGTCGGCTACCGCTACGTCAGCGAATCCACCCACGAGCTGCGCTACACCAGCAAGGCCAGCACCGGCCGGCTGCCGTCCAGCGCCAGCCCGTACGATCGCGATACCCAGTCCGGCACCGAGGCGCACGCCTTCTATATCGACGATCGCATCGACATCGGCGACTGGACCATCACGCCAGGCATGCGCTACGAGTACATCAAGTCGTATCAGAACAACTACATCAAGAACAACCGCCTCGACGTCAGCTATAACGCGCCGCTGCCGGCGTTGAACGTGATGTATCACCTTAACGAATACTGGAACCTGTACGCCAACACCGAAGGCTCCTTCGGCACCGTGCAGTACAGCCAGATGGGCAAAGCGGTCGACAGCGGCAAGATTGAACCGGAGAAGGCGCGCACCTGGGAGCTGGGCACCCGCTACGCCGGCGATGCGCTGACCGGCGAGATCGGGCTGTTCCTGATCAACTTCAACAACCAGTACGACTCCAACCAGGTGACCGACAGCGTGACCGCGCGCGGCAAAACTCGCCACGCCGGGCTGGAGGGCAGCCTGCGTTACGATCTGTCGCAGCTGACGCCGAAACTGGACGATCTGACCGCCTACGCCAGCTACGCCTACGTCAACGCCACTATCCGCGAAGACGGCGGCTACAAGGGCAACCAGGTGCCGTTCTCACCGAAACATAAAGGCACGCTGGGGCTGGACTACACGCCGGGCAACTGGGCGTTTAACCTCAACGGCGAGTTCCAATCCAGCCAGTTCGCCGATAACGCCAACACCGTGGCGGAAAGCGCCGACGGCAGCACCGGCCGCATTCCCGGCTATATGCTGTGGGGCGTGCGCGCCGCCTATGATTTTGGCCCGGAAATGGCCGGCCTGAATCTGGGCGTCGGCGTGAAAAACCTGTTCAACCACGAGTATTTCACCCGTGCCTATGACGATAATAACAAAGGTCTGTACATCGGCCAGCCGCGTACGATCTATCTGCAAGGCTCGGTGAAGTTCTGATCCCCGGCGGCGGGCGCACCTCATCGCGCTCGCCGCTTCATTCATAACGTGACATTGTCACCAACCCCGATCTTTCCATCTTGCCCAAGCGGCGAAAAATAAGTCGCTTCTGCCGTCAATGCGCGTAATATCGACGATCCGCCCTGATTTATGGGCGCGGATTTTTTGCCGTTCTGGCCTGAAAAGCGAGGGAAAATAAGATGAATCATAATGACCTTTCTCAGTGCCGCGTGGACACCGACCGTTTGTTGATTGCCCCCTTTACCGCAGCAGACGCCGACGATGTTTACCAGGCGATCACCCCCACTCTGACGCGCTTTATGGCCTTTGAGCCGGAGGCGTCGCCGGAAGATTTCGCCAACGTCTGGCAAGGCTGGCTGCCGCTGATGCGCGAAGGCGAAGAAGTGATCTTCGTCGCCCGTCGGCGCGAAGACCGGCAGTTTGTTGGCGTCGGCGGCGCGCACAACCTGCGCAGCCGCACCCCGGAGCTGGGCATCTGGGTGAAAGAGAGCCTGCACGGCCAGGGCTACGGGCGCGAAATCGTGCAGGGCATCGCGCGCTGGGTCAGCGAGCGCTTTCAGCCTCAGCACCTTATCTACCCGGTGGCCGAGCAAAATACCGCCAGCCGCCGCCTCGCCGAGTCGCTGGGCGGCGTGCTGGCCGGCAAGCGTGAAAACATCAAGTATGACGCCGTGGTCTACCACCTGCCGCCTCAGCATTGATCCGCGCCGGGCAGCCGGCCCGGTGCGGCCTTTTTTTCTCTGCGCCGCGATAACCGCTGCCACTGCCAGCGGGTTTGTGCTAATGATAGAGGCATGTAGGGTAAAAACAGTTGAGGAACAGCAACATGATTATTTTTGTTACCGGCGCCACCTCCGGTTTCGGCGAGGCAATCGCACGCCGTTTTATCCGTGAAGGCCATCAGGTGATCGCCGCCGGGCGCCGCCTTGAGCGTCTCGAAGAGCTGCGGGACGAATTAGGGCAAGCGCTGCACATTGTGCGGCTCGACGTGCGCAACCGCGCTGCCATTCAACAGGCGATTGAAGCACTGCCTGCCGAGCTGCGCCAGATCGACGTGCTGGTGAACAACGCCGGGCTGGCGCTGGGGCTGGAGCCGGCGCACAAGGCCAACGCCGATGACTGGGAAACCATGATCGACACCAACGCCAAGGGGCTGGTGAACATGACGCGCGCGCTGCTGCCGGCCATGGTCGAGCGCAACGTCGGCCATGTGATCAACATCGGCTCCACCGCCGCCAACTGGCCTTACGCCGGCGGCAATGTGTACGGCGCCACCAAGGCGTTCGTCAAACAGTTCAGCCTGGGACTGCGCGCCGATCTGCACGGCACGCGCATCCGCGTGACCGATATCGAGCCGGGCCTGGTGGGCGGCACCGAGTTCTCCAACGTGCGCTTCAAGGGCGATGACGGCAAGGTCAACAAAACCTACGAAGGCGCCGATGCGCTGACGCCGGAAGACATCGCCGAGTCGGTGTTCTGGGTCGCGACGTTGCCGGCGCGCGTCAACATCAACACGCTGGAAATGATGCCGGTCAGCCAGTCCTTCGCCGGGCTGAACATCCACCGCGGCGCCTGATCTCCGGCGGCGGGAGGCGACTCCCGCCGTGTTTGCTCAGGCTGCGCGCCAGCCTGAAACAATGATCAACATGCCCGCCAGCGCCACCCCCGCGCCCACCCAGTCCAGCGCAGACAGCTTCACCCCGTCCACCACCCGCAGCCACAGCAGCGCCGTCGCCACATACACGCCGCCGTAGGCCGCATAGACCCGCCCGCTGGCCGCCGGATGCAGCGTCAACAGCCAGACAAACAGCATCAGGCTCACTGCCGCCGGCAGCAATAGCCAGGCGCTGCCCTGCTTTTTGAGCCAGAGATAAGGCAAGAAACAGCCGATAATTTCAGCCAGGGCGGTGGCGAAAAACAACAGCGTGGTTTTTAACATCGGTCGCAGTTTTCTCTCGATAAAGTAAACGAATCGGCGCTTGGCTGGTGAATTTCAGAAGCGCGGTGGTATATTTGTCACCACGCCTGCGGGCGAAGTAACGCCAGTGTCGCCATCATCAGGCGCACTCACTCATAAGGATGAAACGATGAAAACATTTTCGACCCAACGACTGCTGCGCGGGATGCTGCCGGTCGCCATGCTGGCCGTTATGGGCGCCTGGCAGGCGCCGGCGCTGGCCGCCACCTGCACGCAGGGCAGCACCTGCGTCACCGTCGATGGCAAAGGCAGCGGCGCGATGAGCACCGAAGAAGCACGCCAGAGCAAAGAGCAGTGGAATGATACCAAATCCCTGCGCCACAAGGTTAACACTCGCGTCGAGAAAGAGTTCGACAAGGCCGATCGCGCGGCGGATGACGAAGATCGCTGCAACGACAGCAACAACGTCAACGCGTACTGGGAGCCGGACACCCGTAAATGTCTGGATCGTCAGACCGGGCGTCGGATTAATCCTTAATCCGCCTGCGGCGGGCGGGCAAGCGTGAAACCCGGCCGCCATTACTGCTATCCTGTTACAGGAAATCCATTGTCTAAAAGGATGACGTGATGAAGAAAACGCTGATATTAACCGCTGTCTTGCTGGCCGGCGCGCCGTTGGCGGCTCTGGCCTCCTGCGAAAGCGTGAAAGCGGATATTTCGCAGAAAATCATCAATAACGGCGTTCCGGAGTCCGGCTTCAAACTGGAGATCGTGCCTAACGATCAGGCCGATCAAGCGGGCGGCCAAGTGGTCGGCCACTGCGAAAACGACACCCAGAAGATCGTCTATACCCGCCTGAACAATGGCGACGATCGCGGTGACGCGGCGCAGACCGGCAGCAGCCAGGATACCTCCAACACGCAGTAAGCCGCATCGGCTATCCAGGGCGCAGTTCATTCACAGCCGCGCCCTTTACTTTTCCCTTACGCCTGCTCCGCCTCTTCCCCTTCGCCCTGCGGCCGACAACGCGCCGGGATCAGCATCGCCGCCGCCAGCGCCAGCAACGACACCAACGCCGAAGCCAGGAACACCCAATGCAGCGAAGCCGCCACCTGCTGGATCAGCTGCGCCAGCGCTTCGCTTCCCATGCTCTGCCGCACCGCCGGCTCCATCAGCCGCTGCACCGGATCGTCAACCTCCGGCAAACGCCACTGCAGGTTGAGGTTCAGCGTGGCGCCCAAAATCGCAGTGCCGATGGCCGAACCCACCATGCGGGTAAACACCGTACAGGCGGTGGCGATGCCGCGAATGCTGTAATGCGCCGCGTTCTGCACCGACACTAAAAACGTGGTGTTGCACAACCCCATGCCGGCGCCGACCATAAACGCCGCCACCCGGCCCCACAGCAGGCCGCCGGTCGGCTGCAGCATCAGCAGGATCAGGCCGCCCGCCACCAACAGCAGCGCACCCAGCAACGCCGTCGCGCGGTACGAGGTCATCAGCATCAAACGGCCGCTCAGCGTGCTGGCCAGCGGCCAACCGATCGACATCAGCGCCAGCGTGGTGCCCGCCTCCAGCGGCGAGCCGCCCATTACGCCCTGAATGAAAGTAGGCAGGAAGGCGCTAATGCCCATCATCGCCGCGCCGATCACCAGCCCGCCGATGTTGCCGGCGACGATCACCCGGCTTTGCCACAGCGCCAGCGGGAACAGCGGTTCGACCGCGCGCCGCTCCTGGCGGACAAGCAGCGCCAGCGACGCCGCCGCCAGCGCGAGCAACGGCGCCACCCACCATCCCAGGCTTTCCATCTGCAACAGCGCGAGCAGCAGCGCCGAAACAAACAGCGTCAGCCAGGCGGTGCCCGCCAGATCCAGCGCGTGCCGCCGCAGCTGCTGATGCGCCGGCAGATAGCGCCAGAGGAAGAACATCGCCAGCAGGCCGATCGGCAGGTTGACCCAGAACACCAGCGCCCACGGCAGGTGCTGCACGATAAACGCCCCCAGCAGCGGGCCGATGATCGCCGACACGCCCCACACGCTCGACAGGTAGCCCATCACCTTCGGCCGCTCGGTGGCGCTGTAGATGTCGCCGATGATGGTGGAGGCGATCGGCATGATGGCACCGGCGCCCAGCCCCTGCAGCAGACGGAAGCCGATCAGCCAATACATGTCGGGGGCGAAGCCGCACAGCACCGATCCCAGCAGGAACAGCGTGGCGCCGAAGAAGAACACCCGCTTGCGGCCGTAGAGATCCGCCAGCCGGCCGTAGATGGGAATGGTGATCGCCTGCGCCAGCAAATAGACCGCGAACACCCAGCCCAGCAGCGAAAAGCCGCCGAGATCGCCGATGATGGTCGGCATGGCGGTGGCGACGATGGTGGCTTCGATCGCCGACATGAACATCGCCAGCATGCAGGCGATCAGGATCAGCGGGCGATGGGTGATGGGTGCGGGTGAAACGTTATTTGTCATGGCGTTATGCAGGCTTCCTGGCGTTTTTATTTTCCTTGAGTATATCAGCAAGCGTCTGCGCCGAGTCTATCCGCCCTCACATCCTGCCTTTGCCGGCGGCGAATCGCACCATTTGGACTGATTGTTACGGCGTAACTTTTTGCTGCGGATTTTTTTTACTTTCCACGCATCCCAGCGCTGACGCGGTCTGCGGCGCCAATCTGGGCAAACTCAATCAGCTGATTTTGTTCATAAAACTTGGCACGCTCAACGTCAGGGTGCTATACCTTCCCTAGCCGGCGCCTTTGGGCTTCGTGCTTTCTCGGGTTTAAATATCAGTATCTTATGCTGATTAACTCACGTATTGAGCCTACGTTCAGCACGCTGTGCCGAACGCACCCTTCGCTCAATCTCGCTAACCTCATGCGAAACGCCCGTTTTGTACCGCCACGCCCGCCGGGCAGTGGGTAACAATCAGAGCGGAATGCGCCGCCTATCGGCCGCTCCGCGCAACGGAGGACGCAACATCATGCACAAGTCAGCGCCATACCGGCGCCTGCTCCTCGGGAGCCTGCTGTTTATCGCCGTCGTCGCGCTGCTGGTTTACGGCATCGGCTGGGAAACCCTCAAGTCGCGCCGGGAAGATTTGATTTACCTCGGCCAGCAGCACATGTTCCTGGTGGCGTGCTCCATGCTGCTGTCGCTGCTGGTCGGTATTCCCAGCGGCATCCTGCTGAGCCGCCCTTTCGCCCGCCGCTGGGCGGAGCACGTGATGCAGATCTTTAACGTCGGCAACACCCTGCCGCCGCTGGCGGTGCTGGCGCTGGCGATGGTGATCATCGGCATCGGCGACCGGCCGGCGGTGGTGGCGCTGTTCCTCGCCTCGCTGCTGCCCATCGTGCGCAATACCTATGCCGGCCTGCGTTCGGTGCCGCCGGCGCTGGTCGAGGCCGCCAACGGTATTGGCATGACCGCCGGGCAGCGGCTGCGCCAGGTCGAACTGCCCAACGCCCTGCCGGTGATCTTCGCCGGGGTGCGCATCGCGATGGCGATCAACGTCGGCACCGCGCCGCTGGCGTTTTTGATCGGCGCCAGCAGCTACGGCGAACTGATCTTCCCCGGCATCTACCTGAACGACTTCCCGACGCTGATCCTCGGCGCCGCCGCCACCGCGCTGATCGCCCTGCTGCTCGATCTGGCGCTGGCCGGTCTCGGCCGCCGGCTCAGCCCGCACACCGCATCCTGATGGGAGAAACGCGATGACTCGATGGTTACAACGCCTCCGCCACGCGCTGCTGTTCTCTTTGCTGATGACCGGCGCGGCCGCCTGGGCCGCCCCGCTCACGCTGGCGAGCAAGAACTTTACCGAACAGCGCATTCTGTCGGCGATCACCGTGCAATACCTGCGGGCCAAAGGTTTTCAGGTCGAACCCAAGACCAATCTGGCCACGGTGATCACCCGCAACGCCATGATCAACAAACAGATCGACATGACCTGGGAATACACCGGCACCTCGCTGATCATCTTTAACCACATCAATAAGCGCATGACGCCGCAGGAAACTTACGACACGGTGAAAAAGCTCGACGCCAAACTCGGCCTGGTGTGGCTGCAGCCGGCGGACATGAACAACACCTACGCCTTCGCCATGCAGCGCCAGCGCGCGGAAAAAGAGCAGATTCGCACCATGTCGCAGCTGGTGGCCAAAGTGGAACAGGTGCGTAAAACCGACCCGAAACACAACTGGCTGCTGGGGCTGGATCTGGAGTTTGCCGGCCGCTCGGACGGCCTGAAGCCGATGCAGGCGCTGTACGACATGCCGCTCGATCGCCCGCAAATCCGCCAAATGGACCCCGGCCTGGTTTACAACGCCATCCGCGACGGCTTCGTCGATGCCGGGCTGGTGTACACCACCGACGGCCGGGTGAAAGGCTTCGATCTGCAGGTGCTCGAAGACGACAAGGGCTATTTCCCGAGCTATGCGGTCACGCCGGTGGTGCGTGCCGACGTGTTGCAAAACACGCCGGGGCTGGAAGCGGCGCTGAACACGCTGTCGAAACAGTTCAACAATCAGGTGATCACCGAGCTTAACGCCAGGGTGGATATCGACTACCAGACGCCGCAACAGGTCGCCGACGCGTTCCTCAAGCAGCGCGGCCTGATTTAGGGAGGCATGTGATGAATACTGTACTTTACGCCTGGCAAAACTGGGCCTATATCGCCGGATTGACGCTGGAGCACCTGCTGCTGGTCGGCGTCGCCGTCGGCCTGGCGATCCTGATCGGCGTGCCGCTCGGCGTGCTGATCGTCCGCCACAAATGGCTGGCGACGCCGGTGCTGAGCCTGGCCACGCTGGTGCTGACCGTGCCCTCCATCGCCCTGTTCGGGCTGATGATCCCGCTGTTTTCCTTAATCGGCCACGGCATCGGCTACGTGCCGGCGATCACCGCGGTGTTCCTTTATTCGCTGCTGCCGATCGTGCGCAACACCCACACCGCGCTCGACAATCTGCCCGGCGGGCTGCGCGAAGCCGGCCGCGGCATCGGCATGACGTTCTGGCAACGCCTGCGCTGGGTAGAGATCCCGGTGGCGCTGCCGGTGATTTTCGGCGGCATTCGTACCGCCGTGGTGATGAATATCGGCGTGATGGCGATCGCCGCAGTGATCGGCGCCGGCGGCCTCGGCCTGCTGCTGCTCAACGGCATCAGCAGCAGCGACATCCGCCAGTTGATTACCGGCGCCGTGATGATCAGCCTGCTGGCGATCGTCCTCGATTGGTTATTGCACCGCTTGCAAATTGCGCTTACGCCCAAGGGGATCCGCTCATGATTAAATTGGAAAATCTGACCAAACAGTTCATGCAGAAGAACGGCACGCCGTTCAACGCCGTCGACAACATCAATCTGGACGTACCGGAAGGCGAAATCTGCGTGCTGCTCGGCCCTTCCGGCTGCGGCAAAACCACCACGCTGAAGATGATCAACCGCCTGATCGAACCCACCGGCGGCACCATTCTGATCAACGGTGAAGACACCAGCGCGCTGGATACCGTCAGCCTGCGCCGCAAAATCGGCTACGTCATCCAGCAGATCGGTCTGTTCCCCAACATGACCATCGAGGAGAACATCACCGTGGTGCCGCGCATGCTGGGCTGGGACAAAAAACGCTGCCACGATCGCGCCGAGGAGCTGATGAGCATGGTGGCGCTGGATCCCAAGCGCTTTTTGCACCGCTACCCGAAAGAGATGTCCGGCGGGCAGCAGCAGCGCATCGGCGTGATCCGTGCGCTGGCGGCCGATCCTCCGGTGCTGCTGATGGATGAACCCTTCGGCGCGGTGGACCCGATCAACCGCGAAACCATCCAGAACGAGTTTCTCGACATGCAGCGCCAGCTGAAAAAGACCGTGATGCTGGTGAGCCACGACATCGATGAAGCGCTGAAGCTCGGCGATCGCATCGCGGTGTTCCGCCAGGGCAAAATCGTACAGAACGCCAGCGCCGATGAGCTGCTGGCGCGGCCGGCGAACGAGTTCGTCGCCTCCTTTGTCGGCCAGGACCGCACGCTGAAGCGCCTGCTGCTGGTGCAGGCCGGCGACGTGGCCGATCAACAGGAAACGGTGACGGTGCGGCGGGAGACGCCGCTAGTGGAAGCGTTCGGGCTGATGGACGATATCGACGCCCGCTCGGTGACGGTGGTGGACGCCGACGGCAAGCCGCTGGGGTACGTCAAACGCCGTGAAGCGCGCGGCGCACCGGGCGTCTGCGCCGACAGTCTGCACCGTTTCCGCGTCACCGCGCGTGCGGAGGAGAACCTGCGCGTGGTGCTGTCGAAACTGTACGAGCACAACACCTCCTGGATGCCGATCGTCGATGAAGACGGCCGCTACAGCGGCGAAATCTCGCAGGATTACATCGCCGACTACCTCAGCTCCGGCCGCACGCGCCGGGTGCTGACGCCGCAATAACTCACTCAGGGGCGCTCACCGCCCCGCCCACGCCGCAGTTTGCTAAAGATTCACTGGTCATCGGCCGGAGCGCCAAGCACAATGCGCTGATGACCCTTTGATTTTTCTCACGACGCCGCCCACGCATGAAAAGATTGGTCCACCTGCACCACTATCGCGCCCTGTTGCGCAGCCTGTTTATCGCCGTGTTCATCGGCGTCGCCGCCGCTCTGGCGGTGTGGCTGTTCCACCGTTCGATGATTGGCCTCGAGTGGCTGCTGCTCGGCAATGCCGACGGCAGCCTGGTGGCCGCCGCCGCCGCGCTGCCCGGCTGGCGGCGCGCCCTCACTCCGGCGCTGGGCGGCCTGGCGGCAGGCCTGCTGCTGTATATTCACCAGCGCTACCGCCACCAGCGCCCGGCGGCGCCCACCGACTATATGGAAGCGATCGAGACCGGCAACGGCAAGCTGGACACCGGCGCCAGCCTGGTGAAGTGCCTGGCGTCGCTGCTGGTGGTGTCGAGCGGCAGCGCCATCGGCCGCGAAGGCGCGATGATCCTGCTGGCGGCGCTGGTGGGCTCACTGTTCGCTCAGCGCTTTACGCACGAGAAAGAGTGGAAACTGTGGGTGGCCTGCGCCGCCGCCGCCGGGATGGCCAGCGCCTATCATGCGCCGCTGGCGGGCAGCCTGTTTATCGCCGAGATCCTGTTCGGCACCCTGATGCTGGCCTCGCTCGGCCCGGTGGTGATCGCGGCGGTCAGCGCCCTGCTGATGACCAACCTGCTCAACGGCGGCCAGGCGCCGCTCTATCTGGTGACGCCGCTCGCGGCTCCCTTGCCGACGCAATACCTGCTGATGGCGCTGGTCGGCGTGGTGGCCGGCGCCGGCGGGCCGCTGTTTTTATGGCTGATGACCGCCACCGGCCATGCCTTCCGCTCGCTGAGATTGAAACCGCCGTTGCAGCTGGCGCTGGGCGGCCTGATCGTCGGGCTGCTTTCGCTGCTGTTCCCGCAGGTATGGGGCAACGGTTACAGCGTGGTGCAGGCGCTGCTGATCGCGCCGCCGGGGGTGCTGCTGCTGGGGGCGATCTTGGTGTGCAAACTGTTGGCGATCCTCGCCAGCAGCGGGTCGGGCGCGCCGGGCGGGGTCTTCACCCCGACGCTGTTCGTCGGCGCCGCGCTCGGTTCGATCATCGGTCAGCTGTTTGGCCTGTGGCCGGGCATGGATACGGCGGTGCCGCTGCTGCTGGCGCTGACCGGCATGGCTACCCTGCTGGCCGCCACCACCCATGCGCCGATCATGGCGGCGCTGATGGTGTTTGAAATGACCGGCGAGTACGCCCTGCTGCCCGGCATTCTGCTCTCGTGCGTGATCGCCACCACCGTGTCGCGCGGCCTGCGGCCGGTGTCGGTGTATCATTCGGCGCCGCCACCCAAACGCGAGGCTTAGAACTCGCCCTGCTGCAGGATTTTCCTGAACTGCGGGCACTGCAGGTGCTCGGGTTCAGGGCAATCAACCAAGTGGCGCAGCCCGTCGCGCACCTGCACCAGGCGCTGGATATGGCGATCCAGCTCATCCGCCCGCGCCGCCAGCAGCCCGCGATCGAGCGCTATCTTGCCCCGTTCGTCAAACAAGGCGCTCATCTCGTCCAGCGTAAAACCGGCCAGGCGCGCCAGCGCGATCAGCCGCAGTTGGTCAAGCACGCCGGCGGCGTATTGGCGACGCAAACCGTGGCGGCCCGTCGACGCGATCAGCCCTTTCTTCTCGTAATGCCGCAGCGCGGAAGGCGCGATCCCGCTCAGGCGCGCCACCGTGCCGATATCCAGTTCTTTTGCCATTGACTTGAAGCCGACTTTAAGTTGCACACTGTGCGCACATTATCACGTCACTGAGCCAAGGACACCCCTATGACCCCTGAACTGTTAGTGCGCATTCTGTTAACCGGCGTTGGCGCCACCCTCTGCATGGATCTGTGGGCGCTGCTGCTGAGGCGGCGCTTCGGCATCCCTTCTCTCGATTATGCGCTGGTGGGCCGCTGGTTTCTCGGCATGTTCGACGGCCGCTGGTTTCACGCCACCATCATTACGGCGCCGCCGCGCCGGGGAGAGAGAACAATCGGCTGGATATTGCATTACGCCATCGGCATCGCGTTTGCCTTTATCCCGATCGGTTTGGCGGGCATCGGGTGGTATGCGGCGCCGGAGCCGCTCATCGCGCTGTTGAGCGGCTGGCTGAGCCTGGCGGCGCCGTTTCTGGTGATGCAGCCCGCGCTGGGCTTTGGCGTGGCGGCGGCGAAAACCGCCTACCCGCGAAAAGCGCGGCTCCTCAGCCTGCTCACCCACACGGTGTATGGGCTGGGCCTGCTGATTGCCGCCCGGCTGTTGGCGGCGCTGTGCACCTGAGCAGGCTTACAGCAGCGTGGAAATATCGAGGTAGTGCGCCAGCTCGCGCTGCTCTGCGCGTGGCAAATAGGGAATCTCACCCAGCAGCGGCGCGGGAATGCGCTGCTGCAGCGCCGCGATGGTTTCGGCATAGTGCGCCAACCCCGGGTTGATGCGGTTGGCCACCCAACCCAACAGCGGCAGGCCGTCGTTGATGATCGACTGCGCGGTCAGCAGTGCGTGGCTGACGCAGCCCAGCTTGATGCCCACCACCAGCACCACCGGCAGCTGTTCCTGTACCACCCACTCGGCGTAAGGCCGCAGATCGTTCATCAGCACCCGCCAACCGCCGCTGCCTTCCACCACCACCGTGTCGGCTTTGGCGGACAGATCCCGCAGACCGCTGCTCATCACGCCATAGTTGATGTCCTCGGTCGCATGCGCGTGAAACACCTCATCCAGGCAGGTGATGGGATTGATCTCCTCGTAGGACAGCGGCAGGGTTGACGATGCCTGCAACACCAAAGCGTCTTTATTGCGGATGCCCTCGCTGGTTTCCTGGCAGCGTGCGGCGATCGGCTTGTAGCCGGCCACCGAACGGCCATCGGCGGCCAGCGCCTGCATCAACCCGCGGGAAACCACGGTTTTACCGACGTCGGTATCCGTGCCTGTCACAAATAAACGCTTCAACATGAATAAAATGCCCCAGAATGCCCCGTTAACAATGTGTCGCCGCACCGGCGGCGAAGAAGTCTTGCGGAAAAATTCTAGGGGATGCGCCCCCATAGGGGCTTGAGGTAGCTCAATCTTTTGCGGAATTAATAAGAAGTTCTGATGTTAGCCCTGCAGCAGCTGTACCAGCAACGAACCGTTGTACAGCGCCTCTTTCACCAGCGCCGCGCCGGGCATGGTGCCCTTATTGAAGAACTGCGTGGATTCGACCTTGACCTGCTCGCTGTAGGCCGGCAGCGCCTGCTGGCGAATGCAGGAGGCGATGGCCGGGTGCAGGATCTCCGCCGCGCGGTTGAGCGGCGAGCCCACCAGGATCTTCTCCGGATTGAACAGATTGACCATGATTGCCAGAATGCGCCCCACGCTGTGCCCAACGCCGAGAATGATGTCCCGCGCCAGCTGATCGCCCGCCAGCGCGGCGTCGCACAGCGATTCGACGGTCAGCGGCGCGCCGTGCAGGCTGGAGCTCATCGAGCCGCTCAGCCGCTGCTGGGCGATCTCCAGCATGTTTTCGATGCTGGCCACGGTTTCGAGACAGCCGTGGTTGCCGCAGTAGCAGCGTTTGCCGTAGGGATCGACCTGGGTGTGGCCGATCTCCACCACGCTGTGGCTGCCGGCGTGCAGCACATGGCCACCGGTGATCACCCCGGCACCGACGTTGTGGTCGATCACCACCTGAATGACGTTCTGGCTGCCGCGCGAGGCGCCGTACAGCGCCTCGGCCATGGTCCAGGCGCTGATGTCGTGCTGCAGGTAAACCGGCAGGCCAGTGCGGGTTTCCAATGCCGGGCCAAGCGGCATCTCCAGCACGTCGTAAAACGGCATGCGGTGCACCACGCCGGACTGCACGTCGATCATGCCCGGCAGCGTGATGGCGATCGCCGTCAGCCGCTCCAGCTTGCTTTGGTGGCGGATAAAGAACTGATCGACTTCGGTCAGGATGCGTTTCAGCAGCGGTTCAGGGTGTTCGGCCGCCAGCGGCAGCAGCTCCTCCACTACCAGTTTGCTGCTGAGATCGCGCAGCGCCAGCGTGATGCTGCCGCGGCTGATGCGGGCGGACAGGTAGTGCCAGGCCTCGGTGTCCAGCACCAGCCCCACCGCCGGGCGGCCCCGGCTGCCGATTTCCTGGTACTCGGTTTCCTTGACCAGATGGGCTTCCAGCAGTTCGCGCACGATCTTGGTGATGCTGGCGGGCGCCAGCTGCGCGCGTTTTGACAGTTCGATGCGCGAAATCGGGCCCAGTTGATCGATTAGCCGATAAACCGCCCCCGCATTGGTCTGCTTGATTTGATCGATATGCCCAGGCTGCCCAACCGCAATCACAAACCTGCTCCTACTATTTTTCGCGCTTCTAAATAAAGACTAGGGGTTATGGTGGGGCTTTTGTCATACAGCGTCAACTATTTGATTCGTTATGTGATTTGCTGCACAAATTCCTCGCGATTTCAGCGTGAATTGATTTTTATTTACCCGGTTACGGCGTCATTTGAGCATCAACGCCATCAGCGCCTGCGCCGCAGCGGTCAGCGGCCGCCGGCGGTGATGCACCAGCCACACTTCGGTGGTGGCGTCCGGTTCCGCCAGCGGCAAATAGCGCACGCCGTCCACCCGCACCCGGGCGAAAGAGGCCGGTAAAATCGACACCCCCAATCCGGCGGAAACCAGCCCGATGATGGTCATCGCTTCCCCCACTTCCTGGGTGATATACGGCGTAATGCCGGCCTTGCCGAGCAGCAGCAGAATTTCGTCGTACAGCGCGGTGCCCACTTCACGCGAAAAGAACACGAACGGCTCCCTCGCCAAGTGTTGAAACCGCAGCGCGCCGCCGGGCGTTTCCGCCAGCGGATGCCCTTGCGGCACCACCGCAACCAGCGGTTCGCGCAGCAGCAGCTGATAGTGAAGCGCCTCCGGCAGCCGCGTGTTGCGCATCACCCCCAGATCCAGCTCACCGTTCAGCAGCGGTTCGATCTGCTGTTTGGTGTTGATTTCGCGCATTTTGATATGCACCTGCGGCGAGTGCTGACGAAAGGCGCGCAGGCTGCGCGACACCACGCCGATAAAGGGCGCGGAAGAGGTAAAGCCGATGGTCATTTCCCCCAGCTCGCCGCGCTCCAGACGCGCCGCCTTTTCCGCCGCGCGCCCGACCTGATCGAGTACCTGATAGGCTTCTTTCAGGAACATCTCTCCGGCCTGGGTCAAACTGACGTTGCGGTTGTTGCGCGCCAGCAGCCGCGCGCCAACCATCTCTTCCAGCGCCTGGATTTGCTGGCTGAGCGGCGGCTGGGAGATACGCAGCCGTTCGGCGGCGCGGCCAAAATGCAGCTCTTCCGCCACGGCGATAAAGTAACGCAGGTGTCTCAATTCGATATTCATATTTAAAATGTCTTAATTTTAATTATTAATATATTAGACAAAAAAATCGCCGCTCCCTATCATTTTGTTATCTGCAAAGTGTCTGTTTATCTCCCCGAAGTTCGGTAAGGAAACGCTGTGACAACCCCTGTGCGTTCTGCGGCCGCGATGCCGTCGACGCTGGCCGCCAACGATGACGCGGCCGCTGCGCCAAAAGTAAAACGCTCCACCCTCAACAACAAACTCCCCTACATCGAACGCGGCACGCCGCAGTTTATGCGCGTGACGCTGGCGCTGTTTTCCGCCGGGCTGGCGACCTTCGCGCTGCTCTACTGCGTGCAGCCGATCCTGCCGGTGCTGTCGCAAGATTTCGGCGTATCGCCGGCGGAAAGCAGCCTGTCGCTGTCGGTCTCCACCGGCCTGCTGGCGATCGGCCTGATGTTTACCGGGCCGCTGTCCGACGCCATCGGCCGCAAATCGGTGATGGTGGTGGCGTTGCTGCTGGCGGCGGTCTGCACGCTGATCTGCGCCTTTATGACCAGCTGGCACGGCATTTTGCTGATGCGCGCGCTGATCGGCCTGTCGCTGAGCGGCGTGGCGGCGGTCGGCATGACCTATCTCAGCGAAGAGATCCATCCCAGCTTCGTCGCCTTCTCGATGGGGCTGTATATCAGCGGCAACTCGATCGGCGGCATGAGCGGCCGCCTGGTGACCGGGGTGTTGACCGACTTCTTCTCCTGGCGCTTGTCGCTCGGGGTCATCGGCCTGTTCGCCCTCGCCGCCGCCTGCATGTTCTGGCGCATCCTGCCCGCCTCGCGGCATTTTCGCGCCAGCTCGCTGCGCCCGCGCACCCTGCTGATCAATTTCAAACTGCATTGGCACGATAAGGGCCTGCCGCTGCTGTTCGCGGAAGGTTTCCTGCTGATGGGCAGCTTCGTCACCCTGTTCAACTACATCGGCTATCGCCTGCTGGCGGATCCTTACCACCTGAGCCAGGCGATCGTCGGCCTGCTGTCGGTGGTGTACCTCACCGGCTCCTACAGCTCGCCCAAGGCCGGCGCGCTCACCTCGCGCTTCGGGCGCGGCCCGGTGCTGCTGGCCTCGATCGTGATTATGCTGATCGGGATTCTGATTACCGCGCTGCCGCAGGTGCCGGCGATCTTTATCGGCATGATGCTGTTCACCGCCGGCTTTTTCGCCGCCCACTCGGTGGCCAGCAGCTGGATCGGCCGCCGCGCGCGCCGCGCCAAAGGCCAGGCGTCGTCGCTGTATCTGTTCTGCTATTACGTCGGCTCGAGCGTGGCCGGCACCCTCGGCGGCGTGTTCTGGCACAGTTTCGGCTGGAATGGCGTGGCGGCGTTCATCAGCCTGATGCTGCTGCTGGCGCTGCTGGTAGTGCATTACCTGAAACGCCTGCCGGAAGCGGCGCGCCTTTGAAGAGAAAAAGCCGCGGTGGTTTGCCGCGGCTTGTCATGCCAGTGCCTGTGATTATTGACCGGTTTTCCAGCGGGTGCGCAGGTACGCCACCGCCTTATCCGTTTGCGGCTCAGTCAGATAGCGTTGCCGGAACAGGATGGTTCCCCCCATTCCCGGCAGGCTTTCGTTGAGATCGAGCTGCCTTTTCAGTTCGGGAACGCCGCCCTCGACGGCCCAGGCCGGCTCGCTAGCCGCAGGCGTACCCACTTTATACAGCGCCACCCCGGCATAGAGCCGAACCGACGTGCCTTTCACCACCTCGGCCCACCAGTTGGCCAGCACGTCGTAGCGGACAATTTCACGATCAAAAGGCCAATACAGCTGCGGTGCGATATAATCGAGCAGCCCCAGTTTTACCCACTGGCGCGTATCGGCATAGGCCGTATCATACGATGGCGCGCCTGCCCGCGTCGCCGAACCGTCAGGATCGTCCGCTTTGTTTCGCCATACGCCCGCCGGGCTGACGCCAAACGCAACCTCGGGCTTCAATGCTTTGACGGCGGCTGACACCTGTTTTATCAATTGCAGCGTGTTGTCTCTGCGCCAGGCGGCTTTGTCTGCAAATCCTTTGCCGTATGCGCGATATGTTCGTTCATCATCCAGCGGCGATTGCGGCGTTTCGTAATAGAAGTAATCGTCAAACTGAATGCCGTCGACATCGTAGTTTTTGACTATTTCAGCCACCACGCCGGTGATCCAGTTGCGCACGTCGGGCAGGCCGGGGTCGAGCACGAAGCGCTCGTTGGCGGTGCGTATCCAGTCGGGATGCAGCGCATAGACGCTGGCCGGCGGCGACTGCAGCGTATGATTGAGTGCCTCAATCGTCTGTGGGCGGGTATTCATGGAAACCCGATAAGGGTTCAACCAGGCATGCACCTTGATGCCGCGCCGGTGCGCTTCTTGCAGCATAAAGGCCAGCGGATCATAGCCGGGATCCTGGCCAACGGTGCCGGTCAACACCTCAGACCAGGGCAAGATGTTTGAGCGCCACAGGGCCGTGCCGTCCGGTTTAACCTGAAAATAGACCGTGTTAATCCCGGTTTTCACCATCTCGTCCAGCGCGTCCGTCAGCCCCTGTTTCTGCTGGCAAACCCGCTCTTGCGCGGTTTCCGCCTTCAGGGAGGCCGCCGGCGGCCAGTCCAGGCCAATGACCGTGGCCAGCCAGATGCCCCGCATCGGTGTTATCGGCGGTGTCGGCCGCGGGGGCTTCTCCGGTTCGGGTGGCTTGGCGCATCCGCTCACGCCCAGCATGGCGGCCATCAACAGCCATCCGCCTAATTTTGTTGCGCCTGTCGGCATCCTGATTCTCCTTCCGTGAGTGACGGTTATCCCATGTCGTTGCGTGCAGAGCAAGAAACTGCCCGTTATCAAGCTGCCGGCGTCGCCTTTTTCAGACGACGCCGGTGCCTTTATCCCATCACCAGCTCAGCCCAGTCCCGCGAGGGAACGCCACCTTGCCCGTATTGGTTTCCGCATCGTAGTCATGCCAGGTGTTGACCGGCAATTTGCCCTGCGGTTTGATTTTACCCGTCAGCACCTGCGCCAAAGAGACCATCGAAGGGCCGCGCCACACGCCGCTGTCATAACCGTAGTAGGCGTAGGTGGCGACGGCCGCCTCCACCTCTGCGGCATAGTTCACGATATCGTAAGGGGCGCGCAGTGAGAGGTGAACGCGTTTTTTCCCTTGCTCGGCAGCGTATTTCAACCAGCCCGGATAAGGACTGCCTTCATTGCCCGCTCCGGTTGCGGAAGTCACCACCCCATCCTGCTCGGCAGGCGTAAAGCGGGTTGACAGCGTTCCGAGCAGGAACACGTCGCAGCCGGCAATATGCTCTCTGACCTGGGCGTCGCTCAGCTCCGTTTCCTTCGCGGCAACGACGTTCTGATACCCCTCCTGCGCCATCACGCGCGCAATGCCGTTGGCCTGCTCGCCCCACGGGGTCAAAATAAAGTAGCGCAGCGTTTTGCCCTTCAACGGCAACAGGCTGTGGCGATTGATCACCACGGTAATGGAGCGATCGGCGATGCGTTTTTCCAGCTTGTGCGCTGAGGACGAAGCGTCGTTGGAACACGGCCTGTCGCTATGGCCCATCAGGTTATGGCGTAATTTCAGGCGCAAAATTCGCTCGACCGAGGCATCGATATCAGCCTCGCTGAGATGCCCCGTTTTCACCCTGTCCGCAAGGTAACGGATCAGATCCGGCAGCAAGCGCGCCTGGGCCGGCGAAGCGATGCTGACAGGCATCAGGGCAATATCCACCCCGGCGGCAAAGACGTTTTCAGCGGCCGCTTGCTGGCTGAAATGCTCGGCAATCGCGCCCATATCCAGCGCGTCTGAAATCGTTACGCCGACATACCCCAATTCATTGCGCAGGATCTGGGTCTGAATTTCATGCGACATGGTGGCCGGCACCGTGATTTTTTCACCGCTGCGGGTGTCTATCTGGCGGTTATCCAGTGCCGGATACTGAATATGGGCGGTCATGACCATGTCCGGCGCCGCGCAGCGATCGATGGCCTGCTTGTAAGGAGCGATATCGATGGCAAAAGCCTCTTCCCGCGTGCGATCGACGCGCGGCAAACCGGTATGCGAGTCGGTCGAGGTGCTGCCATGGCCGGGGAAGTGTTTGTAAGCGGTGATCAGCCCCTGCTGTTTCATGCCCGCCACCATTTTCTCTGCCAGACGGGAAACGGTGTTTTTATCATCGCTGAAGGCGCGGACGTTAATCACCGGGTTGAACGGGTTGGTGTTGACGTCCACGACCGGGGCAAAGTTGGTATTGATATGCAACGCGCGCATATCCTGGGCCATCAGTTTGCCTTGTTCAACGGCGAGATGTTTATCCGCACCGCCCTCAATCGCCGCCGCGAGCGCCATATTGCCGGGAAATGAGGCATAGTCGCCGCGCGGCAGCCGGAAAACATTACCGCCTTCGTTGTCGGTGCCAATAAACAAACGAATGCCCGCGTGGGTTTTCATCGCGGCATACCAGGCCGTCAACGTGTTGATCTGCTGCTTGTCTTGCAGATTATTGGCAAACAGGATCACCCCACCCACGTGGTTATCGGCGATCAGCTTGCCAATGGCTTCATCGGGGACGGTCATATCCTGATTGCTGCTACCGTTCCGATCCCAGTAGCGAAAATCCAGCATGATTTTTTGCCCGATCTTCTCTTCCAGCGTCATGTTTTTGACTTTCTGTTTAATATCCACAGTGAACCTCCGTTTAAAGCGCCCGTTAATGACAGAAGAAAAGATAACCCCAAGGGCTCATCGCGTCCTGCCATTCCGTTTGTTCCAGCGTTTGGACAACGGCGAGCGGAAAATGGATTAAACAAAACGCAAACAAACAGGAGAAAATCCATCAATGAATCAAAACGCTACGCATACCGGGTGTATGGCGTGCCCTGCTGGCAAAGACTGTTATGGCGCATTTTCCGCTGGTAAGCCGGGTGGTCGGTGAAGCTGCCGTCGGCTCAGGGGCCGATGTTGCCCCCAGTCCGCCACTCTTCTATAGTATGTTGTAACTAAAATAGGGGGGGTGCGATGAGCAGATACGATGTGATTGGCCGGATGAACGCCTGCTTTACCGAACTGGAGCAGGCGCTCGGCGCGCTGCAGCAGCAGATCGCCCCGCTGCGGTTGCTGGCGGCGCGGGTGTTCAGCCTGCCGGAGGTTGAAAAAGGCCAGGAACATCAGGCCATCTCACATATCGCGGTCGAACAGCATGTGGGGCAAGCGGCGCGCGATCTGGCGCTGGAGCACTATCAGCGGCTGTTCATCCACCATAACCGGGAGAATGTCAGCAGCAAGGCCGCCGTTCGCCTGCCCGGCGTCATCTGTCTGGCGGTGGAGCAGCCGGAGTATCAGGCGCTGCAAACGCAGCTGGCGCTGATCAATCGCCTGAAGGGCGAGCTGGAACAGATTATCACCGTCGATTCCGGCCTGGCGCCGGAGCAGCGTTTCGAGTTCGTGCACACCCATCTGCACGGGCTGATTACCCTCAGCGCCTATCGCACCCTCACCGCCCTGACCAACCCCGACTCCGTGCGCTTCGGCTGGGCCAACAAGCACATCATCAAAAACGTCAAGCGGGACGACATTCTGGCGCAGCTGGAGAAAAGCCTGAAAGCCGGCCGCGCGGTGCCGCCGCACAGCCGTGAACAGTGGGCTGCCCTGGTCAGCCGCGAGATAGACGACGTCAGCCGCCTGCCGCAGCACGCGACGCTGAAAATCAAGCGGCCGGTCAAAGTGCAGCCGATCGCCCGGGTGTGGTATCAGCAGCAGCAAAAACAGGTGCAACACCCCTGCCCGCTGCCGCTGATCGCCCTGTGTCAGGTTGAAAACGGCGCCGCGGTGCCGAAGATTGGCGAGCTGCTCAACTACGACGTCGACGCGGTGAAACACCGTTACAAACCCGACGCCCGGCCGCTGCGGCTGCTGGTGCCGCGCCTGCACCTGTATACCGACGACGCTACTCGCTGAGGGCATACACCCGCAGGCGATGGCCGTCCGGATCCCGCGCCACGAAGGTGTAACCGAACGCCATCTCGGTCGGCGTTTGCTCAATCGGCAGCCCGAGTTCGCGCCACTGGTTATAGCGCGCCTCGACCTCTTGCGGATCCTGGCACAAAAAGCCCAGTTCACCGCCGCCGCCGGTCAGGGTCGCCGCAGGTTTTACCCCCTGTTTGGCCCACATCCCCAGCTTAAAGCCGTTGTTGAGCACGAACAGGGCGAAGCCGGGAGAAAGTTCCACCGGCGCCTGTCCCAGTAAGCGTTGATAAAAGGCGGCGCTGTTCAGCGGGTTATCGACGTAAAGCAGGGTCATGCTGGGAAGAGTCATCGGTCTGTCCTCTGGGTGATGGGAACCGGCCGGTTCCCGATAGGCACAGACTAAAGCGCGCGGCTGACAGTTTATGGCAGCAGCGTGCCGCTATTGCTCCGCAATGCCCTCGCTGAGGCGCCACTCTTTCAGCAGCCGCCGCCGGCCGCGCGGATAGCGCTGTTCCAACGGCATGGCGGCCTGAATGCGATCGAGGCGAAAATGGCGAAACGCCTGGCGCAGCTCGCACCAGGCGACCAGCACCTGGAGCTGCTCGAAAAAGCCCAGCGCAAAGGGCCACAGCAGGCGTTCGCTGCGCTGCCCCGCCAGATCGAGATAGTCGATATGCAGCTTGCGCTCGCGGCGGATGGTGTCACGGATCAGCACCCGCAGCTCATCCGCCACCGGCGGCGCCTGAACCGGCGCTATCAATAGCGTGTTGGCCTCCAGTTCCTCCCGCAGCGCCGGCGGCAGCACGTCGGCGATCTTGGCCAGCGCCTGGCCCGCCGCGCTCGCCAGCTGGCTGTCGCCGCGGCGGCTGACCCAGCGCATCCCCAGCACCAACGCTTCTGTCTCCGCCTGCGAGAACATCAGCGGCGGCAGCATAAAGCCGGGGCGCAGCACATAGCCGACGCCCGCCTCGCCGGCGATCTCCGCCCCCTGCTGCTGCAGCGTGGCGATATCGCGGTACAGCGTGCGCATGCTGATGCCCAGCGTCTGCGCCAGCGCATGACCCGCCACCGGATAACGGCGGCTGCGCAGCAGCTGCATCAGATCGAGTAAACGTTGTGCGCGCGACATCTTGATTTCTCCACAAAAAAAGGGCTTACCTCAGTAAGCCCCCGGTTGCCTCACAGATCAATCATTTCTGCATGCTGCCGACCATCGCTTCCGGCCGCACCCACTCGTCGAACTGCGCTTCGGTCAGGTAGCCCAGCTTCAGCGCCGCGGCTTTCAGCGTCAGCCCTTCCTTGTGCGCTTTCTTGGCGATTTCCGCCGCCTTGTCGTAGCCGATGTGGGTGTTGAGCGCCGTCACCAGCATCAGCGATTCGTTCAGCAACTGGGTGATGCGATCGCGGTTCGGTTCGATGCCCACCGCGCAGTGCTCGTTGAAGCCCTGCATGCCGTCGGCCAGCAGGCGAATCGACTGCAGGTAGTTGTGGATCACCATCGGGCGGAACACGTTCAGCTCGAAGTTGCCGGAAGCGCCGCCGATGTTTACTGCCACGTCGTTGCCCAGCACCTGGGCGCACAGCATGGTCATCGCCTCACACTGGGTCGGGTTGACCTTGCCGGGCATGATGGAACTGCCCGGTTCGTTCTCCGGGATCGAAATCTCGCCGATGCCGCAGCGCGGGCCGGAAGCCAGCCAGCGCACGTCGTTGGCGATCTTCATCAGCGAGGCCGCCAGCCCTTTTAGCGCGCCATGCCCCTGCACCAGCGCGTCGCAGGTTGCCAGCGCTTCGAACTTGTTCGGGGCGGTGACGAACGGCTGATGGGTCAATTCCGCCAGCGCTTTAGCGACGCGCACCGCGTACTCCGGATGGGTGTTCAGCCCGGTGCCGACCGCCGTGCCGCCCAGCGCCAGCTCGGCGATGTGCGGGATACTGTCCTCGATGTGTTTCAGATTGTGCGCCAGCATCGCCGCCCAACCGGAGATCTCCTGCCCCAGGGTCAACGGCGTGGCGTCCTGCAGATGGGTGCGGCCGATTTTGACGATGTCGCGGTAGGCTTCAGCCTTGTCGCTCAGCGTCTTGTGCAGCACTTTCAGCTCGGGGATCAGATGTTCGCGCAGCGCAATCACCGCCGCCACGTGCATCGCGGTGGGAAACACGTCGTTGGAGCTTTGGCTTTTATTGACGTCGTCGTTCGGGTGCACCTTGCGCTCTTCACCGCGCACGCCGCCCAGCAGCTCGCTGGCGCGGTTGGCCAACACTTCGTTCATGTTCATGTTGGTCTGGGTGCCGGAACCAGTTTGCCAGATCGACAGCGGAAACTGGTCGGCATGGCTGTCCGCCAGCACTTCGTCGGCGGCGCTGATGATGGCGGCGCCCCGTTCGGCCGGCAGCAGCCCCAGATCCACGTTCACCTGCGCGGCGGCGCGCTTGGTCAACGCCAGCGCGTGGATCAGCGCGGTCGGCATCTTTTCGGAGGAAATGCGGAAATGCGCCAACGAACGTTGGGTTTGCGCGCCCCACAGCTTGTCGGCCGGTACTTCGATGGGGCCCATAGAGTCTTTTTCGATACGAACGCCTGCCATCATTATCTCCTTAGCATAATTCCTAAAATCGTAGGGTTGAGCCGACGCGCTACCCCCCGTCGGCATGCACTCCCAGTATAGTGACATAATAACTATTCGCATTAAGAGAGTTATCTCACAGCACGTTTCATCTTTTTTACCCATTAACGACGCGGTTATTTTCCATCGGTTAACCCGCGGCGAAATAAACGGCCGGGAATGAGCCAGGAGAATAAAACTGTGGCTACTCATTAACGCGGATGACGCGAATTAAAATTATTGATGCGCTGCGCCTGTAAATGATTGAGCTCATCGATACGTTGTTGCTGCAGATGATTGATCTCGTCGTAGGCGTCCTGCCGTTCATGATGCCGATACGCCCCGGTCGCCACCGCGCCGGCGGTGAGCGCCAACGGGTGCGCCACGGGCACGATCGCGGCGGGAACCGCGACCGGCGCGGGTGCAACGACGATCGGCGCCGGCGCGATCGCCACGGCGCGCGGCGCCGCGTAAGGATAGGTGACGATCACCGCCGCCTGGGCTGCGCCGGCGCAAAGCCCCAACAGCAACAACAGTTTTTTCATGCAACAGACCTCTGGTTTTGTTAAATCGACTCGTTAGCCGTTACGGTAAAGAGGTCTGGCGCGCAGGTTTAAGCTCGGCGTGTGATCGCCCGGCGCAGCGCGAAAATAATAATAAGGGAATGGCTCAGACGGTAAAAAATAAATTCAGCAGTCATATTTTGACATGCTGAATAATAAATAATGCGGCAGGATGAGCGGACTATCGGCAATAATCCCGCCGGTTCAAAAAATAATCGATCGGCGGGTTTTCCGGGCCGCCTTGAGGCCTGCGCGCCAATTGAGGCGCCGATCGTTATCACGTTATACTTTGGCCCCGTTGCCGGGCGCGACGTTATTCGGCGTTGTTTTGATCGCGCCCATGATTTTTCCTGCCGACGCGGGCGTATGATGGTTGTCGGCACAGATTTAACTAACCGTATAAAATCAGTAAGTTATTGCCATCTGGTACGGCAATGACGCTAAGGACGTTTATCGACATGCAAAAAATGACCAACGCGGTACAGAATTACGCCTGGGGCAGCCACGATGCGCTGACCCGTCTTTACGGCATCGCCAACCCTGATAATCAGCCGATGGCCGAACTGTGGATGGGCGCCCATCCCAAGAGCCCTTCCCGCGTGCCGAGCGCCGACGGCGAGCTGCGTTCGCTGCGCGATCTGATCGATGAAGACCAGCCAAAACAGCTGGGCACCAACGTCGCCAGCCGCTTTGGCGAGTTGCCGTTCCTGTTTAAAGTACTCTGCGCCGATCAGCCACTGTCGATCCAGGTCCACCCGAGCAAAGCGGCGGCCGAAATCGGCTTCGCGAAAGAGAATGCCGCCGGCATCCCCCTGAGCGCCGCCGAACGCAACTATAAAGATCCCAACCACAAGCCCGAGCTGGTGTTCGCCCTCACGCCGTTCCTGGCGATGAACGGCTTTCGCGAACTGGCCGATATCGTTTCCCTGCTGCAACCGATCGCCGGCGCACACCACGACATCGCCGCCTTCCTGCAACAGCCGGACACCGCGCATCTCGCAACCCTGTTCGCCAGCCTGCTGACGATGAGCGGCGAGCAAAAGTCGCTGGCGCTCGGCGTATTGAAAGCCGCGCTCAACAACCAGCAGGGGGAACCCTGGGACACCGTACGCTTTATCGCCGGCTTCTATCCGGACGACAGCGGCCTGTTCTCACCGCTGCTGCTGAACGTGGTGCAGCTCGCGCCGGGCGAAGCAATGTTCCTGTATGCCGAAACGCCGCACGCCTACCTGAAAGGCGTGGCGCTGGAGGTGATGGCCAACTCGGACAACGTGTTGCGCGCGGGCCTGACGCCGAAATTCATCGACGTGCCCGAGCTGCTGGCCAATCTGCAGTTCCGCCCGCAGCCGGCTTCCGGCCTGCTGACCCAGCCGGAGCCGCGCGGCAACGAGCTGTTCTTCCCGATTCCGGTGGAGGATTTCGCCTTCTCGCTGCACGATTTGACCACCGCCCCGCAGGCGCTGGCGCAGCAAAGCGCCGCCATCGTGTTCTGCGTCACCGGCGAAGCGACGCTGGAAAAATCCGGGCAACGCCTGACGCTCAAACCGGGCGAATCCTGCTTTATCGGGGCTTTCGAATCCCCGGTCAACGTCAGCGGCAGCGGCCGCATCGCCAGGGTTTATAACCAGCTGGCCTAACCGTTGATAAATTTCAGCAAATTGCTTGCTGAAAGCGAGAGCTACCCCCACAATTAAACGCCTGCGGGCGTTTATTTTCGGCCCCTATTTGCCCCTCCCGCGCAACGGAGGGTGATAAGAAAAAAGGATGAAACAGAGCTATGAAAAAATCGTTAGTCGCTGTCAGCGTCATTGTGGTTCTTGGCGCAGCATGGACCGGGGCATCCTGGTACACCGGGAAACTGATCGAGCAGCACATGGGCGAAGTCGTCGACAACGCCAACGGCCAGCTGAAAGCTTACCTGCCGAAAGCCGGGGTTAAGCTGAGCTATGAAAATTACCAGCGCGGCCTGTTCAGCAGTAAAGTGCGTTATGTGCTGCGTTCCGACGGCACGGATACCAGTGAAGACGCGGCGCTGAAAGCCGGCGAAGAAGTGGCGTTCCTGGAAACCATCGATCACGGCCCGTTCCCCTTCGCCCAGCTGAAAAAATTCAATCTGCTGCCGAGCATGGCGTCGGTGCATACCGAGCTGGAAAATACCCCGGCGGTGAAAGGCCTGTTTGACACCACCAAAGGCAAATCGCTGTTTACCGCCGATTCGCGCATCTCTTACAGCGGGGACACCTCGTCCGCCATCGACATCATCCCGCTGGACTACCAAAAGGATAAGTCTTCGCTGAAATTCAGCGGCGCCACCATTAACGCCGATGTGTCCAGCGATCTGAAAAAATTCGTGCTGGACGCCAATAGCGACAATATCGTGTTCGCCAGCCCGAACGAATTCGGTCAAAACGAGCAGATCACCTTCCAGGGCTTCAACCTGAAAGGCAACAGCAACGAGAGCAAGTTCGGCGTGAAGCTCGGCGATCAGACGATGACGCTCAAGCAGTTCAAACTGACGATCGACGGTAAAGATACCGTGGCGTTGGACGGTTTCAACCTGGTGAGCAAGTTCGGCGAGCAAGGCAGCAGCAACATCGGCGGCCAGATCGACTACACCATGGACGCGCTCAAGGTGCAGGGCAACGATTTCGGCGCCGGCAAGCTGGCGCTGAAAATCGACAACGTCGACGGCAAGGCGCTGAAAGACTTCGCCGACAGCTACAACCGCCAGACCATGGCGCTGCTGCAACAGGGCGAGAACCTGGATCCGGCCGTGTATGAGCAGCAAAACGCCGAGCTGTTGCAAAAGAACCTGCCGCTGCTGCTGAAAGGCAACCCGAGCCTCAGCATCGCGCCGCTGAGCTGGAAAAACAGCAAGGGCGAGAGCACCTTCACGCTGGATCTGGCGCTGACCGATCCGAGCAAAGCCGCCTCCCCGGCGCAATCGCCGGATCAGCTGATCGCGCAGGCGGTTAAAAAGCTGGATATCAACCTGACCATTCCGGAAGCGATGGCCACCGAAGTGACCGCGAAAACCGCGCTGTTGCAGGGTTACAATGCGGAAGACGCGCAGAAACTGGCGCAGCAGCAGGTGCAGGGCCTGGCGGCCATGGGCCAGATGTTCAAGCTGACCACCCAGAAAGACGGCGTGATCGCGAGCACGTTCCACTATGCCGACAACCAGGTTGACCTCAACGGCAACAAGATGTCGCTGCAAGAGTTCATCGGCCAGTTCGCCATGCTGGGCGCCCCGGCGGAAGACGCTGAACCGGCGCAGGAAGCGGAACCCGCTCCGGCACCGGCGCAGTAATCGCCTGACAGCCTGATCAAGGGCCCCCTGCGGGGCCCTTTTTATTTACCCCATTTCCGCGGCGTAAACCGCATCGCGGATCTGCTGCGGATAGCGGCCGCACATGCCTTCAAACGCGGTGTTGGTCAGTATCACCACGCTCAACTGCGCCTGTGGATCAAAGAACCAGCTGTGGCCGTAAACGCCGCCCCAGGTCAGCGTGCCGGCATGCTGCGGCGTCTGCGCGGCATCTGTGTCCACCAGCAGCGCCCCGCCGAAACCGAATCCCCAGCCCGGCCCTTGCGTTTGCGCCTGCGCCCCCACGTGCGGGCTGCGCAGCAACGCCACCGTGTCCGGCCGCAACATGCCCTGCCCGCCGCTGCGCAACGCCTCCACCAGGCGCAGCACATCGTCGGCATCGCCGACCATGCCCGCGCCGCCGGAAGGATAGGCCCCGGCGTTAAGCGCCCGCGCGGGTGAAAACAGTACCTCGCCCCCCGCCATCTCCTCCGGCAGCGCCAGCCGCAGGCCTTCATGCATGCGCTGCGGCCCTTGCGGCGTGTTGTAATACGGTGTCGCCAGATTCGCGGCGTCCGTCGCATAAAACGCGGTATTGCCGAGCCCCAGCGGCCGCGCCACCCATTCGACAAACAGCTGCGGCAGCGGCATGCCCGTCACCCGTTCCAGCACCGCGCCAAGCACGTCGATCGCCAGCGAATAATTGAAGCGCTCCCCCGGCGCCGACAGCAACGGTGCCTGTGCCAACAGCCGCAGGTTTTGCTCCAGCGTCAGCGTCGACAGCTCCACGCCGTCCTGGATCCCCAACTGATGATAAACGCCCGCCGGCGGCTGGTTCAGCCGATAGTCCAGCCCGGCGGTGTGGCTCAGCAAATGACGAATCTTGATCACCGGGCGCCGGCCGTCCGCCAACGCCGGAGTGAACCACGGCAGCCAGTCGCTGACCGCGTCGTCCAGGCTCAGCTTGCCCTGCTCAATCAGGCGCAGCGCCGCCAGCGTGGTATAGGGTTTGGAGACCGACGACAGTCGAAACTGCGTTTCTCGCCGCATCGGCCGCCGCGCTTCGCGATCGGCATAGCCGGCCGCCCCGGCGTAGCAAATCTCGCCCCGCCGCGCCACCAGCACTACGCTACCCACGATGCGCCCTTCGGCCATCGCCTGTTGATCGATCGCCGCGATCCGTTCTGTTAACGCCCGTTGTTCTGCCGACATGATTTTCATCTCTCTGATGGAAAGTAAAATCAGTCTAAAACCTTCGTCATAAATTAAAATAAGGCATAATTTAATGAATCATTAAGCACAGGTTATTGATAGATGAGTTCACTCCTGCAGCTGTTGCCCTATTTCGAAGCCGTCGCGCGCCTGGGCAACTTTACCCGCGCGGCCAGCCAGCTCGGCGTCACGCCGCCGGCGGTGTCGCAAAACATTCAGGCGCTGGAGAATCAGCTGGGAGTGCGGTTATTTCATCGCACCAGCCGCTCGGTGCGCCTCAGTGACGAGGGCCGGTTGTTCTATCAGAAGGTATCGCCGGCGATGAGCCAGATCGACGTGGCGGCGGACGACGTGCGCGCTGTGGGCGCGCAGCCGGCGGGCCTGCTGCGCATTACGCTGCCGCAGCTGGCCGCCTCGCTGCTGGTGATGCCGCACCTGGCGGAATTTCAACGGCGCTATCCCGACGTGCAACTGGAGCTGTTTACCGAAGACCGCTTTTCCGATCTGGTACTGGGCAGTTTCGATGCCGGCATTCGCATGCATGCCATGCTGCAAAAGGACATGATCGCCGTGCCGATCGACAACGGCCAGCGTCGGGTGCTGGTCGCCTCGCCCGACTATCTGGCGCGCTGCGGCGTACCGGCCACGCCGGACGATCTGCCCGTTCACCACTGCCTGCGCTACCGTTTCCCCGGCAGCGGCAAACTGGAACCCTGGTATTTCAGCCTGGGCGACGATGAACGCGCGCTGGACGTCAGCGGCAGTTTAATTTTTAACGAAGATCGGCTGCTCAAGGATGCGGCGTTGGCGGGCCTGGGTATCGCACAGCGTTTTCAGGGCACGGTGTTGCAGGAGCTGGCGCAGGGGCAACTGGTGGAAGTGCTGCCGGATTACGCCAGCGAAGCGTCGGGGTTTTTCATCTACTTTCCCGCCGGCAGGCATCTGCCGCTCAAGCTGCGCGCCTTTATCGATTTCATGCGCGAGCGGCGTGAACGGCAGCACCGGTGGTAGGGGCGCCTCGCCGGCGCCCCTGGCCGTCAGCGCTTCTCCAGCGCCTGGACGATGTGGTAAGCCGCCTCGACGCGATCGTCGTTCGGGAACCACTTGTTGGCCAGCATCACCACGGCGATATTTTTCGCCGGGATAAATACCGCGTAGGTGGAGAAACCGCCGGTGGAGCCGGTTTTGTTATACCAGCCGGCGCGCAATTCCGGCTGCGGCGGCGTGATGGCGGTGGCCGGCGTGCCGTTCATGATCATCCCGGCGTTGTTGCCTTCAATCAAACGCGACAGTTTCACTGGATACGGGTAGTTCTCCCACATCAGATCCTGCGTGAACGCGCCCGCCTTGTAATAACCGACGTGCGTCGCGGCCAGCGCGTCGCGCCACGGCTGCGCCACCTTCACCTGCTGCAGGTTGGCGTCCAGATAGCGAATCAGATCGCGAGCGTTGGATTTGATGCCGTAAGATTCGGCGTCCAGCGGGCCGGGATTGACCCGCACCGGCTTATCGTCCTTGCTGTAACCCTGCGCATAGTTAGCCATCTGCGCCGCCGGCACCTGAACGTAGGTGTGGCTCATGCCCAGCGCCGGCAGCATCCCCTGTTCCATCGCCTGGATAAACGGCTGGTCGAGGCTCTTGGCGGCGATCATGCCCAGCATGCCGATGCCGAGGTTGGAATAGACCCGGTAGCTGCCCGCCGGGTGTTTCGGCTGCCAGGCCCGGTAGTAGGCCATCAGCTGGGCGTTGTTGGTGACGTCGTCCGGCACGAACAGCGGCAGGCCGGAGGTATGCGTCGCCAGATTCAGCAGGCTGACGCCGTCGAAGGCGCTGCCGCGCAGCTCGGGCAGATAGCGGCTGGCCGGATCGTTGAACGACAGCTTGCCCTGCTGCTGCGCATAGACCGCCAGCGTCGCGGTAAAGGTTTTGCTCAGCGAGCCCACTTCGAACAGCGTCTCCTCGGTGATCGGTTTGCCGGTCTGCTTCGAGGCGACGCCATACGGGTAAATCTGCTGTTTGCCGTCGACCGACACGGCGATCGCCATGCCCGGTACGCCATATTTTTTCATCAGCGGCTGAATAACGGCGTCGATATCCTGCTGCTGCGCGGCCTGCGCGGTCGGCAAGATCAGTGCGGCGATCAGCGCGGCCGCCAGGCGGTTCATTTTCGTCATGATAGAAGCTCTTAGGTTGCAGGGTATCAGCCGCGGCCAAAAGTTTTTATTGGCGTTATGCACGGCGCTTTCCCTGATTGATGATGTCATTCCTTTACGGCTGCGGCGACGCTCACAGCAGCCGCGCCAAATATCGGATTTTGCCGCCGGGTTGACAAGCGATAATAATTTCAGCCAGCATAAAGAAAAACTTATGGCTATCGACAATGCGCAATCGACTTCCCCTCAACGCCCTGCGGGCGTTCGAATCCTCCGCTCGCCACCTGAACTTCACCCGCGCCGGTCTGGAGCTGCGTGTCACCCAGGCCGCCGTCAGCCAGCAGGTGCGCATGCTGGAAGAACAGCTGGGCATTCAGCTGTTCCGCCGCCTGCCGCGCGGGCTGGATCTGACCGAAGAGGGCCAGGCGCTGCTGCCGGTATTGAGCGACGCCTTCGACCGCATCGAGGCGGTGCTGCAGCAGTTCGAAGGCGGGCATTTCCACGAGGTGCTGACGGTGGCGGTGGTCGGCACCTTCGCCGTCGGCTGGCTGATGCCGCGGCTGGCGGCATTCCGCACGGCGCACCCGTTTATCGATCTACGGGTGCTGACCCACAACAACCTGGTCAATCTGTCGGCCGACGGCATGGATTTCGCCATCCGCTTCGGCGAAGGCCTCTGGCCCGCCACCTGCAATATCAAGCTGTTCGACGCGCCGCTGACGGTGCTCTGCCCGCCGGCGGTCGCCGCGCGCCTGCGCACGCCGCAGGATCTGCAGCACGAGCAGCTGATGCGCACCTACCGCAAGGACGAGTGGGAACGCTGGTTCGCGGCGGCACAGGTGACGCCGTGGCGGATCAACGGCCCGGTGTTCGACTCGTCAAGGCTGATGGTGGAAGGCGCGATCCAGTGCGATGGCGTGGCGCTGGCGCCGGTCAGCATGTTCCGCCGCGAACTGGCCGCCGGCGCGCTGCAGCGGCCGTTTGCCGCCGAGGCCGCACTCGGCGCTTATTGGCTGACCCATTTGAAATCGCGAGATCTGACGCCGGCGATGAAAACCTTTATCGGCTGGATCCGCCGGGAGGCGGAGGAGGAACAGCAACAGGGCTAGGCGGAACCGCGCCGGATCAGCGTCGGCGGCAGAATGACGTTCTGCGCCGGCAGGTCGGCGTCACCGATGCGCTGCAGCAGGCGCGCGGCGGCGCTGCGCCCCACTTCCCGCGCCGAGCTGGAGACGAAGGTCAGCGGCGGCTCGGTCAGTTCGGCCTCCGGGACGTCGCCGAAGCCGATCAGCGCCACCTGCCGCCCGTAGTAGGCGTCGACCCCGTCCGAACCGATGCTGCGGCCGCTGCGCGCCAGGCCAAAATAGGCGCCGAGCGCCACCGACGCCTTGTGGCAGACGATGGCGGTAATATTCGGGTAATGGCGCAGCAGTTGCTCCGCCGCTTCCGCCGCCTGGCGCTGCCGGCAATCGCACTCGACGATCCATTCGCTGCGAAACGGCAGGCCATACTGCACCAGCGTGGCGCAAAAGCCGCCCAGCCGCTCGGCGCGCGTCAACGAGTCGCTCTGCCCGCCGAGGTAGGCGATTTGGCTGTGGCCCCGCTTGATCAAAAATTCGGTGGCCAGCTTGGCGGCCTGCATGTTGTCCGGCCGCACCACGTCCACGCCGTCGAGACCGCTGGAGCGCGCCACGCAGACCAGCGGTACGCCCTGCTCGGCCGCCTTCTCCTTCAGGCCCGCCGCCGCGCGAATGCCGCCCGCCAGCACGATGCCGTCGACGCCCTGCGCCAGCAGCGCGTCAAACGCCCGCTGCAAGCCCTGGCCGTCGCGCCCGCTCTGCGTCAAAAACAGCAGCTTGTCGTGCGCCTCCAGCGCTTCGCTCAGCCCGGCGGTCATTTCGGCATAGAAGGGTTCGCAGATGTCGCGCAGAATAAGGCCGATCACCCCGGACTCCCCGCCGCGCAGCGTCGCCGCCTGGCGATTGCGCACATAGCCCAGCTGCTCTATCGCCTGATTGACCTTCTCGACGGTGGTCGGCGAAATGCGCCCCTTGCCGCTCAACACCAGGGAAACCGTGGTGACCGACACGCCCGCCTGTTGCGCCACATCGGTGATGGTGATCTTTTTGATGCTCATAGTCTCTGCGAACCCGTTCCTGGGCAACCCGCGCCGTAATGATCAAGGGTATACCGAATCCGTTATCTCAGTAAAACGTTTTACTGCCTACCGCATTGTCGTCAAAAACCGGGCGGCAGATTTGTGATTGGCGGCGCATTTTTTCTAGGTAAAACGTTTTATCTTCTTTTTACCTAATCTGCAGTCCTCTTTTTGCTCGTCTTTTCGCCAGGAGAAGTCGGTTATGTCAGCAGCCAACAAACCCAAAATCACCCTCTGGGAGTTCTTCCAGAGCCTGGGCAAAACCTTCATGTTGCCCGTCGCCTTGCTCTCTTTCTGCGGCATCATGCTGGGGATCGGCAGCTCGCTGAGCAGCCGCGACGTGATCACCCTGATGCCGTTTATCGGCCACCCGATCTTCCAGCTGATCTTTACCTGGATGAGCAAGGTAGGCTCCTTCGCCTTCAGCTTCCTGCCGGTGATGTTCGCCATCGCCATTCCGCTGGGCATGGCGCGCGAGAACAAGGGCGTCGCCGCCTTCTCCGGCTTCGTCGGCTTCGCCGTGCTGAATCTGGGCACCAATTTCTACCTGACCGCCGCCGGCGTGCTGCCCACCAGCGATCCGCTGGTACTGAAAGCCAACAATATCCAGAACATCCTCGGCATTCAGTCGATCGATACCGGCATCCTCGGCGCGGTGATCGTCGGCATCATCGTCTATCGCCTGCATGAACGCTTCCACACCATCCGCCTGCCGGACGCGCTGGCGTTCTTCGGCGGCACGCGCTTCGTGCCGATCGTCACCACCGTGGTGCTGGGCCTGTGCGGCCTGGTGATCCCGCTGATCTGGCCGTGGTTCGCCGCCGGCATCACCGGGCTGGGTTGGGTGATCAACAGCGCCGGCGCCTTTGGCCCGATGCTGTTCGGCACCGGCGAACGCCTGCTGCTGCCGTTCGGCCTGCAGCACATTCTGGTGGCGCTGATCCGCTTTACCGAGGCGGGCGGCACCATGGAAGTGTGCGGCCACAGCGTCAGCGGCGCCCTGACCATCTTCCAGGCGCAGCTTTCCTGCCCAACCACCACCGGCTTCGCCGAAAGCGCCACTCGCTTCCTGTCGCAGGGTAAAATGCCGGCGTTCCTCGGCGGGCTGCCGGGCGCGGCGCTGGCGATGTATCACTGCGCCAAACCGGAGAACCGTCATAAAATCAAAGGGCTGCTGATTTCCGGCGTGGTGGCCTGCGTGGTCGGCGGCACCACCGAGCCGATCGAGTTCCTGTTCCTGTTCGTCGCTCCGTTCCTCTACCTGATCCACGCGCTGCTCACCGGGTTGGGCTTTACCGTGATGGCGCTGTTGGGCGTGACCATCGGCAATACCGACGGCAATATCATCGACTTCGTGGTGTTCGGCATTCTGCACGGCACCGCCACCAAGTGGTATCTGGTGCCGGTGGTGGCCGCCGTCTGGTTCGTCGGCTATTACGCCATTTTCCGCTTCGCCATCCAGCGCTTTAACATCAAAACGCCGGGCCGCGAGAGCGACGGCGCCGTTAGCCAAAGCGCGCCGGCCGGCGCGGTGGGCAAATCCGGCTACAACGTGCCGGCGATTTTGGCGGCGCTCGGCGGTCCGGACAACATTATCACGCTGGACAACTGCATCACCCGCCTGCGCCTGTCGGTCAACGACATGAGCCGGGTGGACGACGCGGCGCTGAAGGCCAACCGCGCCATCGGCGTGGTGCATCTCAACGACCATAATCTGCAGGTGGTGATCGGCCCGCAGGTGCAATCGGTGAAGGATGAATTAGACTCACTGATAGCCACGGCGCAACCTGCCGCGGCGCTGCAGGGAGCCACCCATGTTTGATTTCTCCACCCCGATCGACCGCCACGGCACCTGGTGCACCCAGTGGGACTATATCGCCGATCGTTTCGGCAGCGACGACCTGCTGCCGTTCACCATCTCCGATATGGATTTCGCCACCGCGCCGTGCATTCTCGACGCATTGCAGCAGCGCCTGCAGCACGGCGTGCTGGGCTACAGCCGCTGGCAGCACGAGGATTTTCTCGGCGCGCTGCGCCACTGGTATCAGCAACGTTTCAACGTCGGCATCGACACCGCGACGGCGGTGTACGGCCCTTCCGTTATCTACATGGCGGCGCAACTGATCCGCCAATGGTCGGTGCCGGGCGATTACGTGGTGACCCATACTCCGGCCTACGACGCCTTCTACAAGGTGATCCTCGCCAACCAGCGCCAGCTGTTGGCCTGCCCGCTGCAAAAAGCCGGCGACGACTGGCGCTGCGATATGGCTCACCTTGAGGCGTTGCTGGCGCGGCCGCAGACCAAGATCCTGCTGCTGTGCAGCCCGCATAACCCCACCGGCAAAGTGTGGCGCCGCGACGAGCTGCAGCAGATGGCCGAACTGTGCGAGCGCCACGACGTGCGCGTCATCAGCGATGAGATCCACATGGACATGGTGTGGGGGGAACACCGCCATACGCCGTGGAGCCAGGTGGCGAGCGGCGCCTGGGCCCTGCTGACCTCAGGTTCCAAGAGTTTCAACATTCCGGCACTGACCGGCGCCTATGGCTTCATCAGCGACGCCGCCAGCCGCGAAGCCTACTTCCAGCAGCTCAAAGCCCGCGACGGCCTCTCTTCGCCGGCGGTGCTGGCGGTGGCCGCGCACGTGGCCGCCTATCGCCACGGCGAACCCTGGCTGGACGCCCTGCGCGACTACCTGCAGGATAATCTGACCTACGTCGCCGAGCGGCTGGAGCAGGCTTTTCCCGCGCTGGGCTGGCGTCCGCCGCAGGCCACCTACCTGGCCTGGATCGATCTGCGGCCGCTGGCCGTAGACGATCGGGCGCTGCAGCAGGTGCTGATCGAGCGCGAAAAGGTGGCGATCATGCCAGGCTTTACCTACGGCGAGGAAGGCCGCGGGTTCCTGCGCCTCAACGTCGGCTGCCCGCGCAGCAAGCTGGAGGCCGGCATGGACAAGCTGATCGCCGGATTGCGGTTGGTGCTGAGCGACCAATAGCGCGAGGGGGCGAGCCTCTGCCCGCCCCTTCGTTACCCCTGAACAGGCGGGATCTCCTCCAGGCGGCGATAGACCGTCAGACCCCACTCGTTGGCCAACCGCACGTCGTTATCGGCCCCCGCAGACGCCCCTTCGATGCGATACACCGCCTGACACTGCGCAATCAGTCGGTGAGCCACCGGGTAAAGAAACGCCTCGCTCACCGCATCGCCAACCTGAGTGGAACCCGCCGCCGCCGCCAAAGGCAGCGCCAGCCATTCGCCGATCACCGGCACGTGCCCCCGCTGGTAAACCGCCAGCGCTGCCTGTTCCAGGCGCGCCAGATTGGCGGCGATACGCTGCGGATCGCCATCGGTGCCGCTGCGGTAGGGGCCGGCGATCAGGATTTGTTGCGCTTTCATCGTTCTTCCTCCAACGTCCGATTCAAGGCGACAAACTGCAGCAGCATGATGGTTTTGGCGTCAACGATCGTGCCCTGGCGAACCGCCTGCAGGGCCTGCGCCAGCGGCAGCTCGAGCACCTCCAGATCTTCCCCCTCCGCCACCACCCCGCCGCCCTCGTTGAGGCGATCGCTCGCCTGATATTCGCCGACGAAAAAGTGCAGCTTCTCGGTGACCGAGCCGGGGCTCATGTAGGCTTCGAACACCTTCTCCACGTTCTGCACGAAATAGCCGGTTTCCTCTTCCGCTTCGGCGCGGATACGCGCCTCCGGCGATGCGTTGTCCAGCAACCCGGCGGCGGCCTCAATCAACATGCCGTCATGGCCGTTGACGAAGACCGGAAAGCGGAACTGGCGTGTCAGGACCACCGTTTGCGCCTGCCGGTTGAACAGCAAAATCACCGCGCCGTCGCCGCGATCATAGGTCTCACGGCTCTGTCGCTGCCAAACGCCGTCGCGCCGCAGAAAATCAAAGGTGGTTTTTTTCAGCAGGTACCAGTCATCGGACAACACCCGGGTTTCGACAATGCGAACCCTGTCTTTGGTGGCTATCATCGGTTTACTCCGCCATAGGAAGGAAATTGATACTATCGTGCAGTTTCGTGTATGATCAAGGTATTTCGTGCAAAGCAATTTTGAGAGGAAAATGGCCATGTTGACCAGCCAGCGCAAGAAGATCATCCTGGAAAAACTGGCCCAGGACGGCCAGGTGTTGGCCAAGCAGCTCAGCGAAATGTTTGGGTTGTCGGAAGACACTGTCCGGCGCGATCTGCGCGAACTGGACGCCGAGGGGTTGCTGCAACGGGTACATGGCGGCGCCCTGCCGGTTTCCTCTGCCATTGCCAGCTTCGCCGAGCGCAATCAGTTGGAATCCGGCGCCAAACGCGCGATCGCCAAAGCGGCGGCGGCGATGATCGCCCCTGGCCAGGTAGTGATTATCGATGGTGGCACCACCTCTGCAGAACTGGTCCGGCAGCTGCCGCCCAATCTGAACGCCACTATCGTCACCCACAGCCCCAGCGTCGCCGTGGGCTTGGTCGATCACCCCACGGTGGAGGTGATCCTGATCGGCGGCCGGCTGTACAAGCATTCGATCGTCAGCGTTGGCGCCGCCGCGGTGGAAGCGATGTCGCATATTCGCGCCGATATCTATTTTATGGGCGTAACCGGCGTGCACCCCACCGCGGGGCTGAGCACCGGCGATCTGGAAGAGGCCTACATCAAGCGGGCGCTGGCGGCCCGCGCGGCGGAAACCGTGGTGCTGGCCTCCGCCGCCAAGCTTAACGCCGCCTCGCAGTATGCGATCGGCGATATTACGCTGGCGCATACCATCATCGTTGAACGCGCCACCGACGACGCATTGATCGCGCCGTTGCAGCAGGCGGGCGTCAGCGTGTTGAAAGCCTGATTCACGACGATAATGCGATAGATCTCGCATTATTTGTGATTCAAGTCACTTTTTTATGCAACGAGATGGCAAGTTTCATTCATTTGTTTTTATACTGTTCTGCACTTTACCTACGATAAATTAGCGAGTGCCCAGCATGATCGATCCCCGCCTACCGCTTACCGACATTCACCGCCATCTCGACGGCAACATCCGCGCGCAGACCATTCTCGACCTCGGTCGCCAATTCAATCTCGCCCTGCCGGCCAACGATTTGGAGAGCCTGCGCCCGCACGTGCAGATCACCCACGCCGAACCGGATCTGGTCAGCTTCCTGCAGAAACTGGACTGGGGCGTGGCGGTGCTGGGCGATCTGGACGCCTGCCGCCGTGTGGCCTACGAAAACGTCGAAGACGCCGCCAACGCCGGCCTGCACTACGCCGAGCTGCGTTTCTCCCCTTACTACATGGCGATGAAGCACCAGCTGCCGGTCGCCGGCGTGGTGGAAGCGGTGATCGACGGGATCCGTTCGGGCTGCCGCGATCGCGACATCGACATTCGCCTGATCGGCATCATGAGCCGCACCTTTGGCGAGGCCGCCTGTCTGCAGGAATTGGAAGGGTTGCTGGCGCACCGCGACGGCATTACCGCGCTGGATTTGGCGGGCGATGAGCTGGGCTTCCCCGGCAGCCTGTTCCTCAACCACTTCAACCGCGCGCGCGACGCCGGCCTGCGCATCACCGTGCATGCGGGCGAAGCCGCCGGCCCGGAAAGTATCTGGCAGGCGATCCGCGAGCTGGGCGCCGAGCGTATCGGTCACGGGGTGAAAGCGGTCGAAGATCCGGCGCTGATGGACTTCCTGGCGGAACACGGCATCGGCATCGAGTCCTGCCTGACCTCCAACATCCAGACCAGCACCGTGCCTTCGCTGGCACAGCATCCGCTGGCCACCTTCCTGCGCCACGGCGTGCTGGCATCGATCAACACCGACGATCCGGCGGTTCAGGGCATCGAGATCGAGCACGAATACCGCGTCGCCGCGCCGCAGGCCGGGCTGACGCCGCAGGAAATCCGCACCGCGCAGGAAAACGGCCTGAAGCTGGCCTTCCTCAGCGAGCAGGAAAAACAGGCGCTGCGCGCCAAAGTGCAAGGTTAAATTCCCCCAAGGCGCCACACGGCGCCTTCTTCTCATCCCCCGTTTTCTTCCGCCTGCTCGTCTTTATCGCTGTTTTCACCCATAACTCTGCCGCACGAGAGGAATTTCTTATGTCTGACAAACTACGCCGCATCGTGCTGACCGGCGGCCCGGGTTCGGGCAAAAGCACGCTCATCGAGGTTCTTCATCGCCGTGGCTACCCGCATTCGCAGGAGGCGGGCCGGGCGATTATTCAGGAGCAGGTGAGTATTGGCGGCAATGCGCTGCCGTGGGGCGATCGCCAGGCTTTCGCCGAGCGGATGCTGGATTGGGAGCTGCGCTCATGGCGGGAAGCGACGGGCGCAACATGCTGGTTCTTCGATCGCGGCCTGCCGGATATCGCCGGTTACCTGACGCTGTGCGGGTTGCCGATCCCCGCCCCCTTAACCGCGGCGATCGGCGCTTTTCGCTATGCCGATACGGTGTTCATCGCCCCACCGTGGCGAGCGATCTACGCGCAGGACAGCGAGAGAAAACAATCTTTCGCCGAAGCCGAGCAGACCTATCGAGCGATGCTGGCCGTCTACCGCCGATCGGGTTATCGGCTGCAGGAACTGCCGCGCGCCTCGCCCGACGAGCGCGCCGACTTTCTGCTCGACGCGCTGGGCTGCCGTTAGCGGCCTGCGGTCTATTTGGCCGCCAGCGCCTCCGCCTCGGCCCGTTGTTTGGCGGTTTTACGCGCATAGCGCTGCGCCAGCACCGCGCACACCATCAGCTGCACCTGGTGGAAAATCATCAGCGGCAGCACCATGGCGCCCACCGCCGCGGCCGGGAACAGCACGTTGGCCATCGGGATGCCGTTCGCCAGGCTTTTTTTCGAGCCGCAGAAGACGATAGTGATCTCATCGGCGGTATTGAAGCCCAGCCAGCGCGCCGCGTAGGTGTTGATCACCAACACCACCGTCAGCAGCACCAGCGACATCACCAGGATGGTCAGCAGCGACCAGCCGTCGATGCGATGCCAAATCCCTTCCACCACCGCCGCGCTGAACGCGGTATACACCACCAGCAGGATCGACGAGCGGTCGGTCAGGTTGATCAGCTTACGATGGCGATCGACCCACTTGCCGATCAGCGGCCGCGCCAGATGGCCAACCACGAACGGCACCATCAGCTGCAGAATGATTGAACCGATGGCGTGCAGCACGTCGGTATTGCCGCCCTGGGTATGCATCAACGCGCCCACCAGCAGCGGCGACAGGAACACGCCGAGAATGCTCGACGCCGAGGCGCTGCAGATCGCCGCCGCCACGTTGCCGCCCGCCGCCGAGGTAAAGGCGATGGCCGATTGCACCGTGGCCGGCAGCGCGCACAGATAGAGGAAGCCTAGATAGACCGTCGGCGTCATGATGCCCGGCACCAGCAGATTCATCGCCAGCCCAAGCAGCGGGAACAGCGCAAAGGTGCTGAGGAACACCAGCAGATGCAGCTTCCAGTGGCTCATGCCGGCGACGATCGCCTCGCGCGACAGCTTGGCGCCGTGCATAAAGAACAGCAGCGCGATGGCGGCGGTGGTCAGGTGTTCAAAGAAGGTTTTCCAGATGCCTTCGCAAGGGAACAGCGAGGCGACGATCACCACCAAAATCAGAACCAGCAAAAATTTATCAATGCGCAAACGCTGCAACCAGGACATGAAACGGATTTCCTTGCACGTAAAGTCGTAAAAAGGCCCGACGTTGCGCCGGGCCACAGAGAAATGGACGGGCTCAGACCACCGGCAGCGCCTGCTGCAGCCGGGCCGATTCCAGCCCCAGTTCGATCAATGCCATCACCGTGATGGCGTCGGCGGCCGGCACCGGGTTTTCGCCGATGCCGGCGATCGCGTCGCGCACCGCGGCGTAATAGGCCGGGTAGTTGCCGGGAATGTTGAGCAGCGGCTGCTCCGCCAGCAGATCGCCACGTGACAGCGTCACCACGCCGTCGCGCATGTCATAGCCCCAATCGGCCTGCGGCAGGCGCTCACCGGCCTTCAGCCGGTCTTCCTGCAGGTCCAGGCCGTATTTGATATAGCTGCCGCGGGTGCCGTGCACCACGTAACGCGGGCTCTCCGCCGCCGCCAGCATGCTGGCGTGCAGCACCACGCGGCGATTGCCATAGCTCAGCAAGGCGTGGAAATAGTCCACCGCCTGCGCCCCCGGCCGCAATTCCCCCAGATCGACGAACAGCCGCTCGGGCTTGCCGAAGAGTTGCAGCGCCTGATCGAGCAAGTGCGGCGCCAAATCGTACCAGATACCGCTGCCGACGCCGTCCTGTTCACGCCAGCGCTGGCGCACCTGCGGCCGGTAGCGATCGAAATGCGACTCGAAATACACCACCTCGCCCAGCGCGCCCTCATTCAGCAGCGCTTTCAAGGTAAGGAAGTCGCTGTCCCAGCGGCGGTTGTGAAATACCGACAGCAGCAAGCCGCTCTGCTGCGCCTGCTGTTGCAGCGCCTGCGCTTGTGACAATGTCACGGTAAACGGTTTATCCACCACCACGTGCTTGCCGGCGGCCAGCGCCTGCTGCGCCAGCGGGAAGTGGGTGTCGTTGGGAGTGGGAATCACGATCAGATCGAGGGTGGGATCGGCGAACAGCGCCTGCGCATCGCCCACCACCGCCATCGACGGCCAGTCGGCGTGCACTTTGCCGGCATCGCTGCTGGAGACGGTAGCCAGCTCCAGCCCCGGCGTACCGGCGATCAGCGGCGCATGAAAGGTTTTGCCGGCGTAGCCGTAACCGACCAGCCCGACACGAATTTTCTCAGCCATGGGATTTCCTCTTGCAGGCTCACGACAGACCTTTCGATTTGACACCATGCGGCCGGATGGAACAAGAAGTAAATGAGATGTTAATTTGAAGCGGGCTTAATACGGCGTCGAGTAGCCAAACGTGCTGCCACCCGCCGCGATGTCGAGCTATCCGGTTGATTGAGATGACGAAGCCGGTATTACCCGCTAAGCTATGCCGCCTGTGATCCCCGTTTCAATCAGGAAGCCTTTATGTCTCAAGCTGAATACTCTCGTATCGGCGGTTGGTTGCTGGCCCCGATGGCCTATCTGATCGTCACCCTGCTCAGCGCCAGCCTGATGCTGCTCCTGTACGCCATGGCGATCTTTATGCCCGAATCGCGCGACTATCTGCTGACCAACGCCCAGGCGTTTACCCTGCAATGGTACTTTTCGGTGCTGACCACGCTCTTGATGTGGTGCTTCACCCTGTGGCTGCTGTGGCTGTTTTGCCAGCGCTCGCAGCGCTTCCCCAAGCTGTTCTTGCTGTGGCTGCTGATCACGGTGCTCCTGGCGGTGAAAGCCTTCGCCTTCGCGCCGGTGCCGGATGAAGTGGCAGTGCGCAGCCTCGGCTGGCCGCTGCTGATGGCGGCGCTGCTGGTGCCTTACATCAAGCGCTCGCAGCGGGTCAAAGGCACCTTTACCGAACGTTAAGGGCGGTTGCAGCACGTTTTATCGGGTGTTTTGTGTAAATTTTCGCCAAAAAAGGCAATACCCCTGCGATTCATATGTTGTCGTCCGGCCGCCGATTCCCGATAATAGGCGGCTTTTATTTTTTTAGGCATCGCAATGACCGAATACCTGCTCCTGTTTGTCGGCACCGTACTGGTGAACAACTTCGTTCTGGTGAAGTTTCTTGGCCTGTGCCCGTTCCTCGGCGTTTCCAAGAAGCTGGAAAGCGCCATCGGCATGGGAATGGCCACCACCTTCGTCATGACGCTGGCCTCCGTCAGCGCCTGGGTGATCAACACCTTTATTCTGGTTCCGCTGGATCTGGTGTATCTGCGCACGCTCTCCTTCATTCTGGTGATCGCCGTCGTCGTGCAGTTCACCGAGATGGTGGTGCGCAAGACCAGCCCGGCGCTCTACCGCCTGCTGGGCATCTTCCTGCCGCTGATCACCACCAACTGCGCGGTGCTTGGCGTAGCGTTGCTTAACGTTAACCTCGGCTATAACTTCCTGCAGTCCGCCGTGTACGGCTTCAGCGCCGCCGCCGGTTTCTCGCTGGTCATGGTGCTGTTTGCCGCCATTCGCGAACGTCTGGCGGTCGCCGACGTGCCGGCGCCGTTCCGCGGCTCCTCGATCGCACTGATCACCGCCGGGCTGATGTCGCTGGCCTTTATGGGCTTTACCGGGCTGGTGAAATTCTAATGACTGCGTTGTGGATAGCTATCGCGGCTTTAAGCGCGCTCGGGCTGCTGTTCGGACTGGTGCTGGGCTACGCCGCGCGCCGTTTTGAGGTGGAGGAGGATCCGGTCGCCGAGCAGGTCGACGCGATCCTGCCGCAGAGCCAGTGCGGCCAGTGCGGCTACCCCGGTTGCCGCCCCTACGCCGAGGCGGTGGCCAACGGCGAGATGATCAACAAATGCGCGCCGGGTGGCGAACAGGTGATGTTGAAACTGGCGGAGCTGCTCAACGTCGAGCCGCAGCCGCTGGGCAGCGAAGCCGCCGCCGAGCCGGAGCGTAAAGTGGCCTATATCGACGAGGCCAACTGCATCGGCTGCACCAAGTGCATTCAGGCCTGCCCGGTGGACGCCATCGTCGGCGCCACCCGCGCCATGCACACCGTCATCACCGACCTCTGCACCGGCTGCGACCTGTGCGTCGCCCCTTGCCCTACCGACTGTATTGAAATGAGACCGGTCGCCACCACCACCGCCAACTGGAAGTGGGACATGAAGACGATCCCGGTGCAAGTGATCCACGTGGAGCAACATGCTTAATCTGTTCGCCGCCTTTAAAAAAGACCGGATCTGGGATTTCAACGGCGGGATCCATCCGCCGGAAATGAAAACGCAGTCCAGCGGTGCGCCGCTGCGTGTCGCTCCCCTGCCCAAGACCTTTATCATTCCGCTGCAACAGCATCTGGGGCCTGAAGGCGAGCTGTGCGTCAATGCCGGCGATCGGGTGTTGAAAGGCCAGCCGCTGACCGTCGGCCGCGGCCGCACCGTGCCGGTTCACGCCCCGACCTCGGGCACCGTCAGCGCCATCACGCCGCACATCACCGCGCACCCTTCCGGGCTGACGGAGCTGTGCGTGATTATCGAGGCGGACGGCGAAGACCGCTGGTGCGAGCGCGATCCGGTGGCTGACTACCGCCAAGCGCCCGCCGCGGATCTGATTCAACGTATTCATCAGGCCGGCATCGCCGGTCTGGGCGGCGCCGGTTTCCCAACCGCTAGCAAGCTGCAGGGCGGCATGAGCGGCGTGGAAACGCTGATCCTCAACGCCGCCGAGTGCGAACCTTACATCACCGCCGACGATCGCCTGATGCAGGAACATGCCGATCAGATCGTTGAAGGCACGCAGATCCTGCAACATATTCTGCAACCCAAGGTCACGCTGATCGGCATCGAAGACAACAAACCGGAGGCGATCGCGGCGCTGAAGCAGGCGTTACGCGGCCAGTCCGGCATTGCGCTGCGCGTTATCCCCACCAAATACCCGTCCGGCGGCGCCAAACAGCTGACCAAGATCCTGACCGGCAAGGAAGTGCCGCACGGCAAGCACTCCTCTGCCATCGGCGTATTGATGCAAAACGTCGGCACCGCCTTCGCCATCAAGCGAGCGATCGTCGACGGTGAACCGCTGATTGAGCGCGTAGTGACCCTGACCGGCGACGCGATCGAGCGCCCGGGCAACCTGTGGGCGCGCATCGGCACGCCGGTGCAGCACCTGCTTGACTTCGCCGGTTTCCGCCCGCAGGCGCAGCAGATGGTGGTCATGGGCGGCCCGCTGATGGGCTTCACCCTGCCTGCGCTGAACGTGCCGATCGTTAAGATCAGCAACTGCATTCTGGCGCCGACGGTCGATGAAATGACACCGCAGGAGCCGGAGCAGTCCTGCATCCGCTGCGGCCTGTGTGTAGACGCTTGCCCTGCCGGGCTGCTGCCGCAGCAGCTGTACTGGTTCAGCCGTGGGCAGGAGCACGACAAGGCGCGCAACCATAACCTGTTCGACTGCATTGAATGCGGCGCCTGCGCGTTCGTCTGCCCCAGCAACATCCCGCTGGTGCAGTACTACCGTCAGGAAAAGGCCGAGATCAAGGCTATCGATCTGGAAGCGGCGCGCGCCGCCGAGGCCAAGGCGCGTTACGAAGCCAAGCTGGCCCGCCTGGAGCGCGAGAAGCTGGCGCGCGAAGAGCGGCACAAAAAAGCCGCCGTCAAACTGACCGACGACGATCAGGGTGCGGTGCAGGCCGCGTTGGCGCGCGTGCGCAGCAAAAATGCCGAAGCGGCGGTCACGCCGGTCGACGGCCAGCAGCCGGATAACAGCGAAATGATCGCCGCCCGCGAAGCGCGTAAAGCGCAGGCGCGTGAACGCCGCGCCCAGTTGGCGGCCGAGGCGGAAAAAGAGGCGCCACCGGCGGCCTCCGGCGACGACGCGCGCAAAGCCGCCGTGGCCGCGGCGCTGGCCCGCGTGAAAGCGCGCAAGGAAGCGCCGGCCGCAGACAGCACTGCTCCGGCGGCAACAGAGGACGATCCGCGTAAAGCGGCGGTCGCTGCCGCCCTGGCGCGCGTCAAAGCCAAAAAGGCAGAGCAGCAGGCAGATACCCCAGCCGCAGCGGAACCGGCTCCGGCAAGCGCCGAAGAAGATCCGCGCAAGGCGGCGGTTGCTGCCGCTCTGGCGCGTGTCAAAGCCAAGAAAGCGGCGCAGCAGGCAGATGCCCCTGCACCGGCGGAAACGGCGCCGGCAGCCGCCGAGGAAGATCCGCGCAAGGCGGCGGTCGCGGCGGCTATCGCCCGAGCCAAAGCCAAGAAAGCGGCGCAGCAGGCGGACGCCCCTGCAGCGGCGGAAACGGCGCCGGCAACCGCCGAGGAAGATCCGCGCAAGGCGGCGGTCGCGGCGGCTATCGCCCGAGCCAAAGCCAAGAAAGCGGCGCAGCAGACGGATGCCCCTGCAGCGGCGGAAACGGCGGCGGCAGCCACCGAGGAAGATCCGCGCAAGGCCGCGGTCGCGGCGGCACTGGCGCGTGTCAAAGCCAAGAAAGCGGCTCAGCAGGCGGATGCCCCTGCAGCGGCGGAAACGGCGGCGGCAGTCACCGAGGAAGATCCGCGCAAGGCGGCGGTCGCGGCGGCTATCGCCCGCGCCAAAGCCAAAAAAGCCGCCAGGGAATCGCTGGCGGCGGAAACGGAAGACAAATGATGACAGCGGCGCCTGGCTGACGCCGGCGCCGTTTAATCGATAGAGATCAGGTAGGTGTAATCCACATCAATCTGGCGCAGTTTGGATTCCGGATTCCACTCTTTGGTTTGAATGATCTCCATTTCCATACTGCCGCGCACTTCATCCTTCAGCCCCGGCATTACATGCGACATCAGGTAGCCGAAAAACTGCAAACACTCTTTCGCCGAACCCTTATGGTTGATGGAGATAAACTCGCGGCTCGGCAGATGGAAAGTGTCGATTTGATAGTTGGAAAGAATATCTTTTTTGTGTTCAGGATCGACCGCCATCACCAGCGTGGATGAGAGCTCGTCGCCCTCCCCGGCATGAGGGGAGTAGATGCTGTAAATCCGCCGACAGTCGACGTGCAGCCCCTTGAAGAAGTCGTTGAAAATCTCGTCCTTCATCGCCATGCAGGAAGAGTACTCCAGCTCCTGTTCGGAGGCGAAATCCAGCCGGCGCGTGAAACCGACCAACTGCATCTCGGGCAGCGTCAGCCGCTTCACTTCCGGGTAATAACCGGCGCCGTAGCTGGCATCGAAGTTAAAGCGCGGCATCAGGTTTTTCACGTCCCAGTGCGTCATCGATCGGTAGCGATTGGGCGTGGTGCCGAAGCGCTGCTTGAACATGCGGGTAAAGGTCTGCTGAGAGTCGAAGCCCAGCTCATCGGAGATGTCGATGATCGAGCGACGAGTAATGCGCAGCGCCACCGCGGCGCGCGTCAGGATACGCGAACGGATGTAGGTGGCGAGTTGAATGCCGGTAATACGCTTGAATTTACGCTGCAGATGCCACTTGGAATAGCCCGAAATACGCGCGACTTCATCCAGGTTTGGCCGTTTCTCCAGATGTATCTCCACCCACTCAATTAGCTCTTCAATAAAAAAAATGTCTTCATTTGTCATTATTATGGGTTCACTGACTCAATAATGTTCGCGATAGTAACCTACACGGATTATGTGAAAGTTGTTATTTTGTGCGGAAATCTGGTGAAAAATGATATTTCATTCATACGGTTAACCCATTTATTGCGGTCGATGGCGGCACAAGTTCCACTGACAATTCCTCACGTTAGCCCATTTTCCGGCCAAAAAAAAATCAAATCGCGCCGTCCCGATCGCCAGATGCGCGGAAAGCCGAATACCCCTATCATTAAGGCGTATTACCCTCGCATCGAATCAGGTAGAATGCTCGGCTATTATTTTTGCCGCGCCCGCAATTCGGCGCATCGAAACTGCCGCAGGCGCGGCGCAGAAGGTATCGTTACTCTATGAAGTTCAGGCCGGTATCACCCACAGCCGCCAAAGGCTTACACATCGCCAGCTCGCCGTTCACCCACAACCAGCAAAGCACCAGCCGCATCATGCTGTGGGTGATGTTGGCGTGCATTCCCGGCATCGCGGCGCAGATTTGGTTCTTCGGCTACGGCGTATTGATTCAGGTGGCGCTGGCGGCGATCGTCGCGCTGGCCGCAGAAGGCGCGATCCTCAGGCTGCGCAAGCTGCCGGTGCGCAGCCGGCTGGCGGATAACTCCGCCCTGCTGACCGCGCTGCTGCTCGGCATCAGCCTGCCGCCGCTGGCCCCGTGGTGGATGATCGTTATCGGTACCTTCTTCGCCATCGTCATCGCCAAGCAGCTGTACGGCGGCCTCGGGCAGAACCCGTTCAACCCGGCGATGGTCGGTTACGTGGTGCTGCTGATCTCCTTCCCGGTACAGATGACCAGCTGGCTGCCGCCGGATGAGCTGCGCGCCACCGCGCTGTCGCTCCACGACACGCTGCTGGCCATTTTCAGCGGCCATACCTCGCAAGGCGCGACGCTGCACGAACTGCAGATGGGCGTGGACGGCATCAGCCAGGCCACGCCGCTCGACGGCTTCAAAACCGGCCTGCGCAGCGGCCACAGCGTGGAACAGGTGTTACAGCAGCCGCTGTTCGGCGGCGCGCTGGCCGGCATCGGCTGGCAATGGGTCAACCTCGGCTTCCTGGCCGGCGGCCTGTTTATGCTGGCGCGGCGCCTGATCCATTGGCAAATCCCTTTCAGCATGTTGGCCGCCATCGCCTTCTGCTCCGGCCTTGCCTGGTGGATCGATCCGGCGCATCAGGCTTCGCCGCTGATCCACCTGTTCTCCGGCGCCAGCATGCTGGGCGCGTTCTTTATCGCCACCGATCCGGTCAGCGCCTCCACCACGCCGAAGGGCCGCCTGATCTACGGCGCGCTGATCGGCGTACTGGTCTGGCTGATCCGCGTCTATGGCGGCTACCCCGACGGCGTGGCTTTCGCGGTGCTGCTCGCCAACATCACCGTCCCGTTAATCGACCACTACACGCAGCCGCGCGTGTACGGCCATCGCTGAGGAGCCGCCATGCTGAATTCCATGAGAAAGCACGGCACCACGCTGGCGGTGTTCGCGGCGGTCACCACCGGCCTGACCGCCGTGGTCTATACCTTGACGAAAGGCACCATCGCCCATCAGGCGGCGCTGCAGCAAAAAGCGCTGCTCGATCAGGTGGTGCCGCCGGAAAACTACGACAACATTATGCAGAACGAATGCTTCCTGGTCAGCGATCCGGCGCTGGGCGACGGCGCGCCGCACCGCTTGTACCTGGCGCGCAAAAACGGGCAACCGACCGCCGCCGCGCTGGAAACCACCGCGCCGGACGGCTACTCCGGCGCCATCAAGCTGCTGGTCGGCGCCGATTTCAACGGCACGGTGCTCGGCACCCGCGTGATTGAACACCACGAAACCCCGGGGCTGGGGGACAAAATCGAACTGCGCATTTCCGACTGGATTTCCTTCTTCAGCGGCAAGAAAATCGAAGGCCCGGACGATAAGCGCTGGGCGGTGAAGAAAGACGGCGGTATGTTCGATCAGTTCACCGGCGCTACCATCACCCCGCGTGCAGTGGTCAATGCGGTGCGCCGCACGGCGTTGTATATGGAAACGCTGCCGCCTAAACTTGAAAGCTTACCTGCGTGTGGAGCCGCCGAATGAGTGAAGCCAAAGAATTGATCGTCCAGGGGTTGTGGAAGAACAACTCCGCCCTGGTGCAGCTGCTGGGCATGTGCCCGCTGCTGGCGGTGACCTCCACCGTCACCAACGCGCTCGGCCTGGGGTTGGCCACCACCCTGGTTTTGGTCTTGACCAACGCCTCGATTTCCGCGGTGCGCCGCTGGGTGCCGAGCGAAGTGCGTATTCCGATCTACGTAATGATCATCGCCGCGGTGGTGAGCATCGTGCAGATGCTGATCAACGCCTATGCCTTCGGTTTGTATCAGTCGCTCGGGATCTTTATTCCGTTGATCGTGACCAACTGCATCGTGGTCGGCCGTGCCGAAGCGGTGGCGGCGCGAAAACCGGTCGGCCTCTCGGCGCTGGACGGTCTGGCGATCGGCCTCGGCGCCACCGGCGTGATGGTGACGCTGGGCTCGATGCGAGAACTGTTGGGCAACGGCACGCTGTTCGACGGCGCCGACCAGCTGCTGGGCGGCTGGGCCAAGTCGCTGCGCATCGAAGTGGTGCATTTCGACAGCCCATTCCTGCTGGCCATGTTGCCGCCGGGCGCCTTTATCGGCCTGGGGCTGCTGCTGGCGGTCAAGTATCTGATCGACGAAAAAATGAAGGCGCGCAAAGCCCGCGCCGTGGCGGTGGAACCGCTGCTGGAACAAGGACGTGCTGAGAAGGCCTGATGAACAAGCAGAAGCGACTGGAAATTCTGACCCGGCTGCGCGACAACAACCCGCACCCGACCACCGAGCTGGTGTACACCACGCCGTTTGAACTGCTGATCGCGGTATTGCTGTCCGCACAGGCCACCGACGTCAGCGTCAACAAGGCGACCGCCAAGCTTTATCCGGTCGCCAACACCCCCGCCGCCATGCTGGCGCTGGGGGTTGATGGCGTCAAGGAGTACATCAAGACCATTGGCCTGTTCAACAGCAAGGCCGAAAACGTGATCAAAACCTGCCGCATGCTGCTGGAGCTGCACGGCGGCGAAGTGCCGGAAGATCGCGCCGCGCTGGAAGCGCTGCCGGGCGTCGGCCGCAAGACCGCCAACGTGGTGCTCAATACCGCCTTCGGCTGGGCGACCATCGCCGTGGACACCCACATCTTCCGGGTGTGCAACCGCACTCACTTCGCGCCAGGCAAGAACGTCGATCAGGTGGAAGAGAAGCTGTTGAAGGTGGTGCCCGCTGAATTCAAGGTCGATTGCCACCACTGGCTGATCCTGCACGGGCGCTACACCTGCATCGCGCGCAAACCGCGCTGTGGCTCCTGCATTATCGAAGACCTGTGCGAGTATAAAGAAAAGGTTTATCCGGAATCCTGAGTCTGTTGGGTGCGGCAAACCGCACCCGTCGCCACCTCTCCCCCCGCCAGCGCCTCTTTTTTATCGGAAATGTGATATCGCGCAGCAGTAACCCCGGCAATTTCGAGGTTTTCAGTGAAAAACTCAGTGCCGTGTTATTTTCAAGCGAAAAATTAGTCGAAAATTGCGGTGAACGTCACGCTTTCAGGATCACAAGGCGTTCACAAATGCCAGCCCCGTTTTCCCAAATTTCTATAATTTTACAAAATGCGCCATATACACAACATTCCAACGGATTAATAACCTCACCTACACTGATGCGCTAAAAAATAGCAATTCAGCAGAATATATCCCTGTTTAAAATTCGTATAGCTTTTAATCAAAACAAAAAATCGGCAAACCATTAAAACCCGAAAGTTAATACTGCATAACATTTGCAACATCGCCGCATAATCCTGCGGGCGTTAAATGTAACCGAATATGACAAACTGCTTGCCTCGTTGACAAAGATAGTGAACATTAACCGCCGTCCCCATCCTATAACAACGCAAAAGGATGCCGTTCCGCATCAACTTTTGTACTTTCCCGTCCTCCAAAGACGGGCTGCGAAAAAACAGAGGTACCAGTGTCAACAGCAAACAACCAACATCCGGAGAGCGTTAGCCTTAACGCGTTCAAACAGCCGAAAGCGTTCTATCTGATCTTCTCGATCGAACTGTGGGAGCGTTTCGGCTACTACGGCCTGCAGGGCATCATGGCGGTTTATCTGGTCAAGATGCTCGGCATGAGCGAAGCCGACTCCATCACCCTGTTCTCTTCCTTCAGCGCCCTGGTATACGGCTTCGTCGCCATCGGCGGCTGGCTGGGCGACAAAGTGCTGGGCGCCAAACGCGTGATCGTGCTCGGCGCGCTGGTGCTGGCCGCCGGTTACGCCATGGTGGCCTACTCCGGCCACGACATCTTCTGGGTCTACATGGGCATGGCGACCATCGCCGTGGGCAGCGGCCTGTTCAAGGCCAACCCGTCCTCCCTGTTGTCCACCTGCTATGAGAAAGACGATCCGCGTCTCGACGGTGCCTTCACCATGTATTACATGTCGGTGAACATCGGCTCCTTCTTCTCTATGCTGGCCACTCCGTGGCTGGCGGCGAAATACGGCTGGAGCGTGGCATTCTCGCTGAGCGTGGTCGGCATGCTGATCACCCTGGTCAACTTTATGATGTGCCGCAAGTGGGTGAAGGAAAACGGTTCCAAGCCTGACTTCAAGCCGCTGCATCTGCCGAAACTGCTGATGGTGCTGGTTGGCATCGTGGCGTTGATCGCCGTGTCCAGTTGGCTGCTGCACAACCAGGTGATCGCACGCTGGGCGCTGGCCCTGGTTTCCGCCGGCATCGTTCTGGTGTTCGCCAAGGAAACCTTCGCCCTGCACGGCGCCGCTCGCCGCAAGATGATCGTCGCCTTCCTGCTGATGCTGGAAGCGGTGGTGTTCTTCGTGCTGTACAGCCAGATGCCAACCTCGCTGAACTTCTTCGCCATCCACAACGTGGAACACAGCATCTTCGGCGTCGCCTTCGAGCCGGAGCAGTATCAGGCGCTGAACCCGTTCTGGATCATGCTCGCCAGCCCGATTCTGGCGGCGCTGTATAACAAAATGGGCGATCGCCTGCCGATGCCGCACAAGTTCGCTTTCGGCATGATCCTCTGCTCCTGCGCCTTCCTGGTGCTGCCGTGGGGCGCCAGCTTCGCCAACGAACAGGGCATCGTGTCGGTCAACTGGCTGATCCTGAGCTACGCGCTGCAGAGCATCGGCGAGCTGATGATTTCCGGCCTGGGCCTGGCGATGGTGGCGCAGCTGGTGCCGCAGCGTCTGATGGGCTTCATCATGGGCTCCTGGTTCCTGACTACCGCCGCCGCCGCGCTGATCGCCGGTAAGGTTGCCGGTCTGACCGCCGTCCCGAGCGACATCAACGACGCGCACGCTTCGCTGGCCATCTACAGCCATGTGTTTATGCAGATCGGTATCGTCACCGCCGTCATCGCTATCCTGATGATGCTGACCGCGCCGAAGCTGTACCGCATGACGCTGGACACCACCGAAGACGCCAATCAGAAAGCACAGGAAGCCACCGCGGCTCGCTGATCGCCGGCAGATTGAGACGTAAATAAAAACACCGGAGTTAACGCCCCGGTGTTTTTTTATGCCTGCAAGAAAAAGGCTTACGCTGACTTGGGTTTGCCGCTCAGGTTGGCCCACATGAACTCGCTCACCAATGCGCTGTGGAACGCCGCCTGTTGCTTGTCGGCGGCGGCGCTGTGCCCGCCTTCGGTATTCTCGTAGAAATAAGCCTGCTGATACCCCATCGCCTGCATGCGCGCGGCCATTTTGCGGGCGTGGGCCGGGTTGACCCGATCGTCGCTGGTCGCGGTATAGAACAGCACCGGCGGATAGGCCGTTTTCGCCTGAATGTTGTGGTACGGCGAGAAGGTTTTGATATAAGCCCACTGCTCCGGCTTGCTCGGGTCACCGTATTCGGCGATCCACGACGCGCCGGCGGAAAGCTGCGTATAACGCTGCATGTCCAGCAGCGGCACTTCGCAGACGATGCAGCCGAACAGCTGCGGATACAGCGTCAGCATATTGCCCACCAACAGGCCGCCGTTGCTGCCGCCGCGCGCGCCCAGATGCGGCGCCGAGGTCACCTTGCGTGCGATGAGATCTTCGGCCACGGCGGCGAAATCCTCGTAGGCGCGATGGCGATTCTGCTTGAGCGCCGCCTGGTGCCAGGCCGGGCCGTATTCGCCGCCGCCGCGGATGTTGGCCACCACGTACACCCCGCCGCGCTCCAGCCAGGCCGGCGCCTTGCCGCCGAGATAGCCCGGCAGCAGCGGCACTTCAAACCCGCCGTAGCCATACAGCAGCGTCGGCGTGCTGCCATCCGGTTTGAGATCTTTGGCGGCAATCTGGAAATACGGCACGCGGGTACCGTCCTTGGAGCGCGCAAAATGCTGGCTCACCTGGTAGCCTGACGCGTCAAAATCCTGCGGCGCCTGTTTCAGCAGCGTCGCCTCACCGCCGTCGAGATTGCCCATGTACAGCGAGGTCGGCTGCAGGAACCCGCTGACGGTCAAGAAATAGGCGTTGCTCTCTTCGTCGATGCCGCCGGCGGAAATGGTGCTGATGGCGCCGGGGTTGCCCAGCGGGCGACGTTGCCAGCTGCCGCCCTTCGGCGTCAGCACTTCCAGCCGGTTGACCACGTTATCCATGATGCTGAGGATCAGGTGATCGCGGGTGCCGCTGTAGCCGCTCAGCGCCTGCTCCGCCGTTGGGGTAAACAGCGACTGCAGCTCGCGCTTGCCCGCCAGATAGTCATCGAAGTTGGCCGCCAGCAGCGCGCCGGACGGATAGCGCTTGCCGCCCACCTCCCAGTCGCTGCTCGGTTTAATCAGCAGCCATTCACGGTGCGTATCCAGCTCGGCGTCCGCCGGGATGTCGATTTTGATCTGCCGGCCGTCCTGAGCCAGCAAGAAGTAGTCGCGGCGATAGAAATCCAGGCTGCGGCCGACGAAATCGCGCTCAAAGCCCGGCGTGCGATCGTGATAGGCGAAGACCGCCATGTCCTCAGGCTGCGCTTCGTACAGCGTTTCGGCGGCGCTCAGCGGCGTGCCGCGCCGCCAGCGTTTGGCGATGCGCGCGTAACCGGACTGGGTCATCGAGCCGGGGCCGAAATCGGTGGCGATGAACAACGTGTCCCGATCGACCCAGGAAACCCGGCTTTTCGCCACCGGTACGTTGAAGCCGTCCTTGACGAAGCGTTTGGCCACCAGATCGAATTCGCGGATTTCGGTGGCGTCGCCGCCGTCCGGCGACAGCTGCATCAGGCAATAGCGGTATTCCGGCGCCAGCGGCTGCGAGCCCTGATAAACCCAATCCTTGCCCTCCGCCTTGCCCAACGCATCGATATCCAGCACCGTTTCCCAGGCCGGTTTGGCCTTGCGGTACTCGTCCAGCGTGGTGCGCCGCAGCAGGCCGCGCGGGTTGGCCTGGTCCTGCCAGAAGTTGTAATAGTACTCGCCGCGCTTGCTCACCCACGGGATCTGGGTGTCTTTATTGAGGATATCCAGCACCTCGCGCTCAATGCGCTGAAAGTCTTCGCCCTGGCCGAAACGCGCCACGGAGCGCTGATTTTCCTGCTGCACCCATTGCAGCGCTTTTTTACCCTGCAGCTCCTCCAGCCACAGGAATTCATCGCCGGCGGCCGCGCCGCCCTCCGCCGCCATCGCCAGGCGGATACTGTTGGGTAATGAAGTCATCGCGAATACGGCTCCTGCGGTTTGCGCACTGAGTTTAATAAACTGACGTCGATTGGTGACCGGCAAAATCAAGCTCCTTTTGAGTCGGCTGCAACGCCGCCCCGTCGTGGGCGACAGCCTGTGAAATAAGAGTCATTTTCAACAAGGTAGGCGTTTGGCGGCGCGGAGTCAAAGCCCACGGCCGCCGCGTTGAGTCAGGATTGAGGATAGTGGATCAGATCGTGGATGCGCACCGTTTGTGAACTGGCGTTGCGGTAAGCGTGTGGCCGATCGGCCTGAAAGCGCATCGCCTCGCCGGCGGCCAGGCTGTGCCATTCGCCGTCTATCGCCAACTCCAACCGGCCGCTGATCACGATCACATGCTCGATCACGCCCGGCTCATGGGGCGACGATTCGCTGAGCGCGCCCGGCGCAAGATCGATGACGAACATATCGAAACCCAGCTGGCGATCGTAGGGAAACAGCGGCACTACGCGCATGTCGGCGTTGTCCTGATCGTAGACCGGCAGATCGCCGTAGCGGTGCAGCGTCGCCTGCTGCTGCGCGGGAGAAGCCTCGAGAAAGGCGGAGAACGCCACGTTGAAACCGGTGGCGATCTTCCACAGTGTCGCCACCGTCGGGCTGGACTCGCCGCGTTCGATCTGCCCGAGCATCGCCTTGCTGACGCCGGTGTATTCCGCCGCCTGCGTCAGGCTCCAACCGCGCTGTGCGCGCAGCGTGCGAAGGGTGTGTGCCAAATGGCCGGCAAGTTCCTGCATCCAGTTCTCCTCTGCGTGTCGAGCCCGATTATACCCGCTTGTGCGCTATAGCGCACGGTGCTATGCTGATTTCTCATCGTGCGTTATAACGCACAACCACCAATTGGAGCTTCTCATGCGCCCAGCCCTCTCCCTGCGCCATCTGACCCTGCCCGCCGTCATGGCCGGCTTTGTCGCCGTTCTGGTGGGTTACACCAGCTCTGCCGCGATCATTTTCCAGGCCGCCGCCGCCGCGGGCGCCACACCGGCGCAGATCGGCGGCTGGCTGAGCGCGCTGGGGATCGCGATGGGCGTCACCTCGCTGGGACTGTCGCTTTACTATCGCACGCCTATCCTCACCGCCTGGTCGACGCCCGGTGCGGCGCTGTTGGTCACCAGCCTGCCCGGCACGCCGATCAACGAGGCGATCGGGGTGTTTATCTTCGCTTCCGGCCTGATCCTGCTGTGCGGCGTCACCGGGCTGTTCGCCCGCCTGATGGACTATATTCCGCAGGCGATTTCCGCCGCGATGCTGGCGGGGATCCTGCTGCGTTTCGGGCTGGACGCCTTCGCTTCGCTGCAGCTCAATTTCCCGCTGAGCGCCGGCATGGGGCTGGCCTATCTGCTCAGCCGCCGTTATCTGCCGCGCTACGCCATCGTGCTGACGCTGGCGGCCGGGCTGGCGATCGCCGCGCTGCAGGGCAATATCCAGCCGGCGCAACACGCGCCGGCGTTTGCCATGCCGGAATTTATCGCGCCGCACTTCAGTTGGCCGACGCTGCTGGGCATCGGCGTGCCGTTCTTCGTGGTGACCATGGCTTCGCAGAATGCGCCCGGCATCGCCACGCTGCAGGCGGCGGGCTACCGCGTGCCTACGTCACCGCTGATCGCCTGGACGGCGCTCACCGCGCTGCTGCTGGCGCCGTTCGGCGGATTCTCGGTGTGCATCGCCGCGATCACCGCCGCCATCTGCATGGGCCCGGACGTGCATCCCGATCCGCAGCGCCGCTATATGGGCGCGGTGGCCGCCGGCGGCTTCTACCTGTTGGCCGGGCTGTTCGGCGGCGCCATCGGCCTGCTGTTCAGCGCGCTGCCCCTCGCCCTGATCCACACCATCGCCGGGCTGGCGCTGCTCGGCACCATCGGCGGCAGCCTGCAGCGCGCGCTGCATGATGAGAAACAGCGCGACGCGGCGCTGATCGCCTTCCTCATCACCGCCTCCGGCGTCACGTTACTGGGCATCGGTTCGGCCTTCTGGGGCATCGTCGGCGGCGCGATCGCCCATCTGCTGCTGTCGCTGCCGCAGCGAACAAGCCAAGCATAACGGGCGGTCTACATTGACAAGTGCCGCCATGGCGCCTTCACTTTCTCTGTCGTCTTGAGATCAATTCACAAAATAAGTGACGCCGTCACCAAGGAAGCCTATGACTGAGAAAGCTGCGCTGTTGGCTCAGCGCCTGATACGCAATGTCGAACGAGTAGATAAGCGGCACGATCGGCGGCCGCCGCTGTATGACAGCGTCGGCGCTCGCCTCGGCACCGGCACCGCCGCCGACAAGCTGGGCGCCTCTTTCGATTGTGTCGCGCCGGGTATGCGCTCCTGCCCCTACCATTTTCACTACGCTCAGGAGGAAATGTTCATCATTCTGGAAGGCAGCGGTACGCTGCGGGTGGCCGGAGAAATGCTGCCGATCGTCAGCGGGGATGTCATCTTCATTCCGCCGGGCCCGGAATACCCGCACCAGATCATCAACACCTCCGATGCGCCACTGAAGTACCTGTCCGTCAGCACGCGCGAGCAGCCGGAGCTGGTGATGTACCCGGATTCCGGCAAATACCAGGCGATGGCGCGCGGCGCAGACGGCCAGCAGGTGCGCTACCTGCAGCGCCCTTCAACCTCGCTCGATTACTGGCAGGATGAACCCTGAGTCGCCGCCCGGCAGCGGGAGATCCAGCGCGCGCGCCGCCAGCTCAGCGACGCGAAAGTCGATGTCCGCCGCCTGCCCGTCTTCCATGAACCAGGCGGCGGACAGCCCCGACCAGGCCAGGATCCATTGCAGCAAGCGCCGGCGCTCCAGCCCGGCCAAGCGACAGACCTGTTCCACGCGGCGCTGGAAAATGGCCGGATCGGTGGCGATGCCATAGTTGGGATTGCAGAAGATATTGGCGTAGTCGAAGCCCCGTTCGCCATACAAACGCTTGGGATCGATCGCCAGCCAGCCGCGTTCGCCGAAGTCCAGCACGTTGTCATGGTGAATATCGCCGTGCAGCACGCTCTCTTCTCGCGGGCTGTGCAGCAATTCTGCTGCCGCCGTGGCACAGAGACGCAGCATGCCGCCGTGCGCCTGCGCCGCCGGCCACAGTGAGCTGAACCACTCCTGCAGCGGGATCAGCTCGGGCAACGGTTCCGCTCGCGGCGCATGCAAGGCGGCGATCGCCCGGCACAGGATTTGCGTGGCCTGCTCATCGTCGCCGTCACGCACCAGCTGCGCCAACGAGCCTTCACCCTGCGCGCGCTCCAGCAGAATGCCGTCGTCATGCCACGCCAGCACCTGCGCGGCGCCTTCCCCGCGCCACCAGCACATCAGTTGGCCACCGAAGCGCTCCTCCTGCTCGCGGGCGATCTTCAGCATCGCCGCCTCGCCCCGGTAACGCACCGGCATCAGCAGACTGCTGTGGGTTTCGAAGGCTTTGCCGTCCTGTTCCAGTTGCCAGCGTTGCAGGTAGGGAGTAAAAAGCGGGTTCATCGTCTCATGCGTCCTTGTGGCCGAGCTGCGCCACACTGTCACATTCTGGTGAGAGAGGGCGTATAAAATAAAGAAGGATGATACTCTCAAATATCATCGGTGCGCGGCGTCTGGCCGCCGTTTCCTCAGTATCCTAACCAAGTTTGTCGATTTTATTAACCGGTCTTGCGCGGGGTTTGATCATGACATTATTAAAACGCACGAATTATCCGCAGTTGCCTACGCCGGGCGGCCCCTATGTGCATGCGGTGCGCCACGGCGATCGCCTGTACGTGTCGGGATTGACGGCCTTCGCCACCGACGCGCAAGGCTTGAGCGCGCCGGAGCAAACGCAAGAGATCCTCGAGCAGTTAGCCACTATCGCCGCCAGCGAAGGCGTTAATCTTAAAGCGTTGATTAAAATCAGCGTGTTCCTGACCGACATCGCCGATCTGGCGGGCGTGCGCCCGGTGCTGTTTGACTATTTCGATGGCGCGCTGCCGGCCTGTTCACTGATGGCGGTCAGCGCGTTGTTTTCACCGCAGGTGTGCGTAGAGATAGAAGCGGTGATGGCGTTGCAATAATGCGGGGCTAGAGCGCGCCCTCATCCGGCACGCAGGGGCCGATCTTGAACCAGGCTTTGGCGATCCGCCCCTGTTCCACTTCGTAAATGGCGATGACATCCATTTTGCCGCGCCCCTGCGGGAAGTTACGCGTCACCACTTCCTGATCGACCACCATGTTCCCCACCGCCATGCGTTTTATCCGTTCACCGTACAGACTCGGCTCCTGGAAACGCACCAGATGCCGTTCGCGGATCGCCGCCTTGCCGCTGGCCAGCAGCGTGTCGGGATGCTCGTAATACTGCGCGTCGTCCGCCCAGCAGGCCATGAAGGCGTCGATGTCGCGGGCGTTATAGGCGTCAAGCTGTTGCTGAACCACATCCTGCGGGCGTGCCGTTTTATCGTTCATCACATCCTCCTGCCGAAGTTAATCGCCGCATGTATCGAACCCATCACGTTAACCGCCCGGTGCTGCAGCTTGATGACACGGCGAGTGCTGAATAAAAACCCAAAAATAGCGAATAAATAACCTACCACGCCCAATGGACAATTCAAGCGTCCGGCATAAATTTTCTGCCCCGCGCCAGCGGCGGGGAAAACCGCATGGCACCGCGCGTTAATCTTTGCGGCGGTTAGGGAAATTCTGCTAATTTAGCGTGAACAGCCTGATGATAACGAAACGCTATGCAGCAAAAACCGGTGTTGGACGAAGCCAGACAGTTAAAGCGACTCAACGCCGCCACGCGGCGTCAATCCCATATGTATAAATGGATCGCGCTGATTGCGGCGCTGGATGCGCTGTTGGTGTTTTGGTATGACCGGGATATGCGCAACGTCACCTTCTCGGGAGCGGTTGCGCTGGTGTGCGGCTATCTGTGGATCCGCGATCGCAACAAGGCCCGGGGTTACCGGCGCGAGTTCGACCGCAAATTCGGCAAGCGCAGCGGCGATTAAGGCTGCATCGCTTCCAGCACTTTGGCGCTGTCGACAATCTGCACGAACTTCACGATTTTGCCGCCGCGCAGCGTATAAATATGCGCAAAAGAGGCGTTGAAGGATTTGCCGGTGGCCCGGTAGGTGCCGTGATAAAAACCTTGAGCGATCACATTGTCGCCGGCGTCGTAAAAGTGGTCGACATCGGCGCGGTAACCTTGCCATTCGCTGCCCAGGCGCTGATGCACGTTCTTGATGATGTTCTCCGGGCCGATATAGGTACCGGCGTAGGGGAAACCGGCGGCTTCGGTCCACTCGGCATCGGGGGCCAGCGCCGCCAGCAGATTACGGCCGTTTTCTTCGGAGCTGCCTTCATAGGTTGCGCGCACTATTTCAAGAGGGGTTGGCATATATCTTCTCCCATGGCTGATGAGGATATTCCGGCCATCTCCGCGGACACAGGCTCTCACCAAGCGGAGACGGCGGAATGCGGCTATTCTAGGTTGCTTGTTTCGCTGCAAAAACCGCAGTTATGACAATAGTGGGTTGCACTTTAGTAAACAATAGCCGTTTTGCTGTCATTCTCCCGGCATCCGGCGCGGCTATGCTGATTGACCGATTTCCCCCAACAGGAGCTGAACGTGTCTTTACCCTCGCTGACGCAAGAGCTGTTACAACCTTTTTCCCCCTACCAGGCGCTGGCGCAAACGCTGTTGCCGCTCACCCTCGAGTCGGACGACGGTTCGCATGACGTGGCGCATCTGCACCGGGTCTGGAAGAACTGCCGCCGGATCAGCAAGCTGGAAGGCGGCGACCGGCGCATTCTCTGTGCGGCGGTGCTGCTGCACGACGCCGTCGCGGTGGAAAAGAATTCGCCGCAGCGCCATCTGGCCTCACGCATGGCGGCGGAGCAAGCCACGCTGACGCTGACCCGGCTGGAATGGGCGCCGGCGGATATCGCGGCGGTGGCTCACGCCATCGAAGCGCACAGTTTTTCCGCCGGCATCCCCCCGCAAACGCTGGAGGCGAAGATCCTGCAGGATGCCGATCGCCTCGACGCCATCGGCCTGATCGGCGTGGCGCGCTGCTTCTATATCGGCGGCCGCATGCGCAGCGCGCTGTACGACGCCGCCGACCCGCGGGCCGAGCATCGCCAATACGACGACAAGCGTTTCAGCCTGGATCACTTCGAAACCAAGCTGTTCAAACTGCAAGACGGCTTCCAGACCGCCGCCGGGCGGCACATGGCCGAGCAGCGCACCGAACGCATGCGGCGCTTTGTCGACGATCTGCTGGAAGAGGTGTAATGCCGGCTTACCAGGCATTTTCGTTATGCCCATAACATTTTCGGTCACATAACGCCGCTAAACTGTAGGTCAACTTCACCGAACGGGCGGCAAAGATGAAAAAGTTGACGTTGAAAGAGATGACGGAAAGCGAACAGCGGGAAGTGAAAACCGAACTGGACAAGGCGCGCAAGAGCCACGGCAGGCCGCTGACCAACGCCGAACAGCACAAGGTCAAGGATGAAGTGGTGGCGCGCATCATGGCCGCCAGAGCGAAGCTCGCCAAGGCGGAGCGTGCAGAACGCAAGGCCAACCGCTATCGGCCGAGCGGCGACACCTTCAGTTGGTCCGCCACCATCGGCTCCCGCCCGCCGCGCTGAGCCGGCCAAACTCTCCCCGCCGCTGCGGGGATTTTTATTTATTAGCCAAACTCATCCTCGCTACCGAATCATGAATAACAATGTTATCAATCTGTTGTAAATTGACAGCCTGATGAAGAATATTCATTATCACCCCACTTCCCCTTTTCACGAGACCGCCATGGCCTACCCACGCAACGCCGACTTTCTGATAACACCTGCGTTGCCCGTTGGCGATTTGGCGGCGGTTAAATCGAAGAAACAGACGCTCATTTGACCGGGGCGAGCTGTCCCGTCAGATGAGCTGACTGGATGGCGCGCAACGCCCCGCCTTCAATTTTCTCATCTGGCTTCTCTGTCGGTCACACAGAAGGAATATTTTATGGCCTCATTTTCGGGTATTTGGGTGGCGATGGTTACCCCTTTCAATCACGATGCCGTCGATTTGCCGGCGGTGAAACGCCTGGCGCGGCACCTGCTCGACGCCGGCATCAATGGCCTGGTGGTCTGCGGCTCCACCGGTGAAGCCGCCGCGCTGAGCAAAGAAGAACAGCTGGCGGTGCTCGACGCCGTGCTGGAAGTGGCGCCCGCACACCAGGTCGTGATGGGCCTTTCCGGCAATAACATGGCCGCCACGCTGCAGATGCAGCAGGCCATTCAGCTGCGCGACATCGCCGGCGTGCTGATCCCGGCGCCTTACTACATCCGCCCTTCGCAATGCGGCCTGATCGATTATTTCACCCAGTTGGCCGACGCCTCCAGCGTGCCGGTGATCCTGTACAACATTCCGCAGCGCACCGGCATCGCCATGGAGCTGGCCACATTGCGCCGGCTCGCGCGCCATCCGCGCATCACCGCCATCAAGGACTGCGGCGGCAATCCTGACGCCACCATGGCGCTGATCGCCGACGGCGAAATCGATGTGATGACCGGGGAAGACAATCTGATCCTCACCACGCTGTGCCTCGGCGGCACCGGTGCCATCTCCGCCGCCGCGCATGTTCACCCGGAACGTTTCGTGCAGCTGGTGCAGCAGGTCGCCGCCGGCGATTTGGCCGCGGCGCGCAGCAACTTCTATGAGCTGCTGCCGATGATCCACCAGATGTTCAGCTTCCCGAATCCGGCGCCGGTCAAGACGGTGCTGGCTCAGCAGGGGCTGATCGCCAACGAGCTGCGCTCGCCGATGCAGGTAGCGCCGCAGGCGTTGCAACAGCAGATCGCCGCAACGCTGACGCAGCTGCAGCCCGCCGAGGCGATCATCGGTTAAATTTGTTAGCTAAGCCGCTGTAATTTTGGCGCTATGGGACTACGATGAGAGGTTAAGCATGCCCGTCATTCGTCATCAACAAGGAGCTTCCGATGAAACTGTTCTATAAAGCCGGCGCCTGTTCGCTGTCCCCGCATATCGTGCTGCGTGAGGCAGGGCTGGATTTTACGGCGGAGAAGGTCGATCTGGCGCAGAAGAAGACCGAGAGCGGCGCCGATTACCTCGCCATCAACCCCAAGGGACAGGTACCGGCGCTGCTGCTGGATGACGGCAGCCTGCTGACAGAAGGCGTGGCGATCGTGCAATACCTGGCGGACCGCGTGCCCGATCGCAACCTGATCCCGGCGGCGGGCACCCTGTCGCGCTACCACGCGATCGAATGGCTGAACTACATCGCCACCGAACTGCACAAAGGGTTCAGCCCGCTGTTCAACCCGAAAACGCCCGAGGAATACCAAACCATCGCGCGCGCCAAGCTGGAGCAGCAGTTCAGCTATCTGGATTCGGTGCTGGCGAAGCAGCACTTCCTGTTGGGAAGCCGTTTCAGCGTAGCCGACGCCTACCTGTTCACCGTGTTGCGTTGGGCGTTCGCCCTGCAGTTCGACGTGCGCAAGCACGCCCATCTGGCGGCCTGGTTCGATCGCGTTGCGGCGCGCCCGGCGGTAGATGCGGCGCTGAACGCCGAAGGATTGAAGTAAAGTTTCAGCCCCGGCGGCTGTCGCCGGGGCTCGATGCACTTACAGCTTTACCGCTTTGAATTCGCTGAGCGGCTGCACGATCCGATCCTGCGCCGCCACCACCTGCAGTTCGTATTCGCCCATCTCCTGCGTGGTCAGCATCACCTCATACACGGCGGCGGTCACGTGCTCCAGCGCTTTGTCCAGCGCCTCGCCCTTCAGCAGATCCACCAGCAGCAGACCGCTGGTCAAATCACCGACGCCAACCGGTTGACGCGCGCCGAAGTCCACCAGCGGCCGGCTGATGTGCCAGGCCTCGTCCGCCGTCACCAGCAGCATTTCGAAGCAGTCGGCGTGATAGCCGGCGCGGGCCAGGTGCTTGACCAGCACCAGCCGCGGCCCCTTGGCGATCAGCACGCGGGCGGCCTGCACCGCGTCGGCCACGTTGGCGACGGCCATCTGGCTCAGCATCTCCAACTCCAGCAGGTTCGGCGCCACCATGTCGCTGCACGGCAGCGCCTGGCGGCAGTGAAACTCGGCCACGCCCGGCGCCACGATGCAGCCCTTTTCCGGATGCCCCATCACCGGATCGCAGAAATACCAGGCGTTCGGGTTCGCCTGCTTAACCTGACGCACGATCTCCAGAATATGATCGCCCTGCTCCGGCGAACCGATATAACCGCTCAGCACCGCATCACAGCGTTGCAGCTGCTCGATATTGGCAATACCCTGCGCGATCTCGGTCAGGTGGCTGGCAGGCATGACGCAGCCGGTCCACTGGCCGTATTGCGTATGGTTGGAGAACTGCACCGTGTTCAGCGGCCAGACATTGACGCCCATGCGGCGCATCGGGAATTCAGCCGCACTGTTGCCGGCGTGACCAAACACCACGTGCGACTGGATAGAAAGAATGTTTTTCATCGGAACAACTGACCTCGCCATGCCGTGTGCATCAGCCCGCGGCGAAATGATAATGGGTGCACGACGCTAAAACGTCATGCCGGCGCTGTTAAAAACAAGAAATGAGAGGGATTTTTATGCTTTCGACGGCGGCATATTGTAGCGAAAAGTCCGATCCAAAAAAAGCCGCGAGCCTGCAGCCATGGCTTCGACAGAGAGAAAAACCCGATCCACGCCAAGATATTTACGATAGTGGACTGCCACTAAAGGGTTGCCCCAGTATCGAGCCTTTCGCCGCAGTGCTTTTACACAGAGGACAACCGCATTTTCGGCAGAAACAGAATTTCCTCATATTTCGCCGCATTGCAATAACCCGGTTTTGAACTGTACTTGTTGATGCTTATTTCTATGTCAACACAGGGGTTAACATGAGTTTATTGTCGTCACAACAGGATGTGGCCATCCTTTTTTACGCCACGCTCGGTAAAAAAGCCGATAGCGCCGCCTTGAACTTCTTTGCCCGCCAGCTGGAATCGGGGCAGTACAGCAGAGATCAACTGGCAGAAAAATTCATCCAGTCTCAGGATGGACATCATCGCTACGATGGCCTGACAACATCGCAAAAAATTCAATACATCTATAAAAATACGACAGGCGCGGATCCAGCGCCCGCAGTGCTGGCCACGCTGGTCGCGCAAGCCAATGCAGGAAAAACGCTGGGGCTGATAACCAAGGATCTCATCGCCGGCGTGAAAAGCTATATGGGCGACGCTGCGGCACCGGTCGCACAGCAACAGCATCTGTTTGATATTATTGATACAACCTTACACCCCGCTTTGTCCCCCTATCCCGCCAACGCCGAAGCGGCAGCCGATATTCAAGCTCTGTTTTACATCGTAGGCAGCCTTGCGGTGGCGGAAGGCGTCAATTACTGGAGCCAGGTTCTGGCGACGGGAAAAGCCGACGCCAGCTATATCGCCGGCCGTTTCGTCGAGACGCGCAGCGCGTTGACCACGTTAAGTAATGAAGACTTCGTCAAAACCGTCTATAAAAATACGTTCGGCGTTGATGCAGGCGCAAGCGAGCTCGCCAATTACGTCACCGGGTTGAATAATCATACCGAAACGCGCGGCGACGTCATCATGCGTCTGATCGCCGATATTCGTAACGACACTGCCCATGGCGCAGCCAAACAGGCTTTTCTTAATGCTACCCATGTCTACGCTGCGGGTGAGATGGCTGCGACCCACTATCAGGAAAGCGTAGCGCTGCTCTTTCTGCAACTCGGGAAAAAGGCCACGCTGGAATCAACCGGGTTGGACAGTTACAGCAAATTCCTCGCCGCGGGAAATTCCGAGCTTGATCTGCTGACCATTCTGGCTAAATCCTCCCCCTTCAAAGATGCCGCAGACTTCGCCAGGGTTTATCACGAACTGTATTACGGCCCGGCGCTGAGCGAACTGCAAAAACAGGCAATTCTGCTCAAAGCCGGCAATAATCCGCTGCAGGCGACGCTGAATATTTTGCATGCGTTCCGCAACGGGGAAGCGCCGCTGGAGGGCGGAGTCAGCCCCAGTCACGAGCAACTCGTCAATCTCGAATACAAAATTGGCAGCGAGCTGGGGTATCAGATCCGTGGCAACGTCACGATGTCGAATGCCGACGGCGCCCTCAACGGCAGCCTGAATACCGGTAAGCAACATACGTTAAGTCATGCGGAAATCAGCCAACTGCGCGAGATCACTCTTAACGCGGAGGTCGGCTCCGCGGTCGATCTCAGCTTTGCCAAATCGTTGCAAAAAGTCACGCTGCAGGGCGATTTTGCCACCAATGACGCAATGCTACAGTCGCTGAGAAACCTGAATATCACTCTCATTCTTAGCGAGGGCAATCTGCTGAACACCCCCGAAGGGATTAACTTTACCAACGTTAAGAACAGCACCGTCGTCGCCGACCGGCTCGATATGACGACGGCGGCCACGCAAATCAATCTGGCCGCCGGGAAACATCAGCTTGTCTGGCAAGGCAATGCCACCGCCGACAGCGGCAATAGGGTCAGCAGTGATTTCAAAGCGACGGCGCTTAATAGCGATCCCGAGACATCTTACTACAGTGTCTCAGCCAATTTTTTCACCAAGGTCGTCCACCTGACGGCCAGCGCCGGCGGTGGCTATGATGCTGAAATCACAAATAACGTTAATCAGTTCCTGTACTTCAACTATGTAGATTTGACCCATTATCGCGGTACCGGAGAGATTTATCTTAACGGGCAGCGGGTCGCCACCGAAGGCAACAAGGTCTTTGACTTTGGGTTGTTCACGCAAGAAGCCACCGTCTCCCATCCGATTTACGGCAACATCAACTCGCTAAAACAAGGCGAAATGGCGCAGCCCAATGCTTCGCAAAACGCTACGGGATCGGCTGGGGGGGTAATTACGGCCTACTCCGGAGATTTAACGCTGCTCAACGTCAGCAGCGGGCAATTTACCCTCGGCGGCGACTTGACCGCGAAAAGCCGTATCCATATCAGCGATACGGCGCAAAGCGACGACAGCTTTAAATTGTTCTTTACCGATGCGGCTAGCCATACGGTAACCAACCTCAATATGGGTACTTTCAGCTTTACATCGAACCATAAAGAAACGCTCGAAATCCGTATGGGCAGCAATCTCGACATTGTGCAAAATCGCACGTTGACCCTGAGCGGCGGGGACAACTCGATTAGCACGTTGATGCTGAGCGGCTATATGTACACAGGCGATAAACCGCTGGTGCTTAATCTGACCGTCGCCGCAGATTTTAGCGATAACCTGAAGACCATCATAGGCAGCGAATTTACCGATGAACGCCGTTATTACTCCGACATGAAGCTGTACCTCGTCGCAGAAAAAGGCGGCACCGGCGGCGGCGCTTTCTACAACACGCTAAACACGCTGGCCAATAAAGACGATTTCGCCCATGTCATTGCCGAACTTGCCGGCGACCAGTTAACGGTCGACCGCACCGGATTGACCGTCTATAAAGCCGACGTTAAGGGCAACACGACGCTGGATAGCGCCGGTGCGTTACATTTTACCGATAGCAAAATAGACAATATGGTCACGCTCAATACCGGCTATGCCAACAGCGTCATATCCGTGGGAGAAACCGATAACCCATGGGTTTTCTCCAAGACAGGAGACAAGACCGCAACCTTGTACGGCAGCGCCACTACCCAAGCTGAGTTACAAAATGCGTTCAGTGGCCTGAATGCGACGGACAATGCCCAAGCGCTGTTCTCGCAGGTTCTGGCGAAGATGACCAACGGCGCCAGCGCCAACAACCTGGCGGAAGTCGGATTGCTAAAGTTGGACAAATCGCTCTATGTCATCGTGGATAACAATCATAACCAAACGTTTGACGCCGATGATGTGGTGTTCTCGATCGGCAATCAGGATCCCTATCTGGCTGCCGTCTCTCTGCACTACCACTCGCCAGCCATTACCGTGAACGGTGTTGCGGCCGAAAACTCGCTGCCGGAGGCGTTTGCCTAATCTTCATCCGCGCCATGTGATAAAAAAAGCCCGGGGATCTCCCCGGGCTTTTCACGTCATATAGGCTGCCTGACGCTTACTGCCAATCCACCAGGCAGTAGTGTTTCTTGCCGCGGCGCAGCAGCGTGTAGCGGCCGAACAGACGGTCCGCATCGCTGAAGCGGTATTCGGCATCCGATTGTTTCTCGCCGTTGATGGTCACCGCGTTGGAGCCGATCATGGTGCGCGCCTGGCCGCGTGACGGCACCAGTTCGGCATTCACCAGCGCCTGCTGCAGATCGGCGTCGCGCTCCAGTTTAATGGTCGGCATGCCGTCCTGTGCCAGCTGGGCGAAGTCCGCTTCGGTCATGTCGTGCAGCGCGCCGGAGAACAGGCTCTGAGTGATGCGCTTGGCGGCCGCCAGGCCTTCCGCACCGTGCACCATGCCGGTCACTTCTTCCGCCAGCACGTACTGGGCCCGCGGCGCCTTGCCGCTGTTCTTGTCTTCTTCCTCCAGCGCGTTGATGTCTTCCAGGCTCATGAAGGTGAAGAACTTCAGGAAACGGTAAACGTCGGCGTCGGCGGTGTTGATCCAGAACTGGTAGAACTTGTACGGGCTGGTTTTTTCCGGCGCCAGCCAGACCGCGCCGCCTTCGGTTTTACCGAACTTGGTGCCGTCTGCTTTGGTGATCAACGGCACGGTCAGGCCGAACACCTGCTTCTGGTGCTGACGACGCGTCAGATCGATGCCTGAGGTGATGTTGCCCCACTGATCGGAACCGCCGATCTGCAGCTCCACCTGGTGGCGGTTATACAGCTCGGAGAAATCATAGCCCTGCAGCAGGTTATAAGAGAACTCGGTGAAGGAGATGCCGGAGTCGTCGCGATTCAGGCGCTGCTTGACCGCTTCCTTGTTGATCATCTGGTTGACGGAGAAGTGCTTGCCGATGTCACGCAGGAAGGTCAGCACGTTCATGCCGCCGAACCAGTCGTAGTTGTTGGCCGCGATAGCGCTGTTGCTGCCGCAGTCGAAATCGAGGAACGGGGAAACCTGCTTGCGGATCTTCTCGACCCACTCGTTCACCGTATCGGTGGTGTTCAGCTTGCGTTCCGCCGCTTTGAAGCTCGGATCGCCGATGAGGCCGGTGGCGCCGCCCACCAATGCTACCGGCTTGTGGCCGGCCAGCTGGAAGCGCTTCAGGCACAACAGAGGAACCAGATGGCCCAAATGCAAGCTGTCAGCGGTCGGATCGAAACCGCAATACAGTGCAATTGGCCCTTGCGCCAGTCGCTCCGCTAACGCTTCCTCATCCGTAACCTGGGCAACGAGGCCCCGCTCTTGCAGTTGTTTAATCAAGTTGCTGCTTGCCATCAATGACTCCATGTATAAACGAATGCACCTTTGCCGGTACACGGCCTTTCGCCCAGTGGCGAAATAAAAATTCAGGGTAGCGCATAGAATAAAGCGCCGGCGGCGTCAGCACCAGCGCTTAGAGGGGATTTTCCGTCTTCAGGGTGCCAGTCGGTCAATTTTCCAGTCATTCCCGTCCCGCTGATACAGGAAACGGTCATGCAGGCGATGGGCGCCGCCCTGCCAGAACTCGACGGAGTCAAATTTCACGCGGAATCCGCCCCAGAAACTCGGCAACGGCACCTCGCCCTGCTGGAACTTCTGCTTCAGCTCAAGGAATTTGCTTTCCAGCACGCCGCGCGCGGAAATGCGCGACGACTGCTGCGACACCCAGGCGCCGATCTGGCTGTCTTTCGGCCGGCTGTTGAAATACTTCAGCACTTCGAGGGTCGACAGGCGCTCCGCCTGGCCGAGGAAAATCACCTGGCGATCGAGCATGTGCCAGGGGAACAGCAGGCTGATATGCGGGTTGTGCGCCAGCTGCTGCGCCTTGCGGCTGCCGAGGTTGGTGTAGAACACCAGCCCCTGCTCATCGAAATGCTTCAGCAGCACGATGCGTTGATAAGGCTGGCCGTGTTCGTCGACGGTCGCGACGCACATGGCGGTGGGATCGGCCAGGCGCGCGTCGCAGGCCTGTTTCAACCAACGCTCGAACAGTTCGAGCGGGTTGGCGGTAAGATCGTTGCGGCGCAGGCCGCCTCGGGTGTATTCACGGCGCAGGTCCGCAACATCAAACTCACTCTTTTCAATCATCTGGGTTATCGACCAACTGAAAAAATCCGTCGTTACATTCTGCGCCTGCGGCGTCAGGAACTCAATCGCTCCGACGCCGCCGTCGACCTTCACTCCGTCAACACGCAGTCGCTCATGACTACCTTGCCGTTGCGCTCAAGATAGGCGTTACGGTCTTTCGACCAAAAAGTGTATTTGCCGTCGCTGTATTTGGCGCCGGTCAGCGCCAGCACCTGCTTGAGATGCAGCTGTTCGCCGTCCATCAGCAGGCTGACTTCGCTCGCCTTGCCGTCAAGCGCCACCGTCAGCGGCGTGGTGCCGCACTGGTAGTGCATCGTCTGGCTGCTTTGCGGCAGGATGTAGCTGCAGCCGGACAGCGCCAGCGCGCCGGCGACGAAAATGACTTTTTTCATGCTGTTGCTCCTTAGAAAAATCCTTCACAGGCTATCCTAACAGAGCTAACGGGCCCCCAATGGCAAAACCGGATAAATCCCACCCAACACCGTTTCACGGCTGGCGCCGGTCACCGAAGGCAGATTGCCGGCCTGGCCGGACAGCGTGCGGAAGGCCAGCCAGGCAAAGGCCAGCGCCTCCATGTCGTCGCCGCTGACGCCAAAATCGTCGGTCAGCCCGACCTCCGTGCCCGGCAGCAGCGCCGACAGGCGCGCCATCAGCAGCGTGTTGCGCGCCCCGCCTCCGCAGACCAACAGGCGCTCGCACCCGCCGGCCAGCAATACCTGCTCGCTGATGCTGACAGCGGTCAGCTCCGTGAGCGTGGCCTGCACGTCGACCGGCGCAATCGCCGGCAATCCGGCCAGCTGCCGCTCCAGCCAGGCGATATTGAAATACTCGCGGCCGGTGCTTTTCGGCGCCGGCAGCGCGAAGTACGGATCCGCCAGCATCTGCTGCAACAGCGGCAAGCAGACTCGCCCCTGCATCGCCCAGCCGCCGTCCTGATCGTAAGGCTGCGCGTGGTGGCGCCATACCCAGGCGTCCATCAGCATGTTGCCCGGCCCGGTATCGAAACCGCGCACCGGCGTACCGGGCAACAGCAGAGAAAGGTTGGCGATGCCGCCGACGTTCAGCACCATGCGCCGCTCGACGGGATGCCCCAGCAGCGCCTGATGGAACGCCGGCACCAGCGGCGCGCCCTGCCCGCCGTAGGCCATGTCGCGCCGGCGGAAATCGCCGACGGTGGTGATATCGGTCAGCGCGGCGATGCGGTTGTTATCACCGAGCTGCATCGAGAAACGCGCGTCACCCTCCGGTTCGTGCCACACCGTCTGGCCGTGGCACCCGATGGCGGTGATCTGTTCTGCGTCGATGCCGGTTTGCTTCAGCAGGCCGAGCACCGCCTCGCCGAACAACGTGCCCAGTCGCGCGTCCAGCCGGCCGACGGCGGCCAGCGTGGTTTGCTGCCCCTGGCACATGCCCAGGATCTCTTTTTTCAACGCCATCGGCATCGGATGGCTATAGCTGGCCTGCTGCGCCACCATGCGATCGTCGATCGCGGCCAATACCACATCGATTCCGTCCAGACTGGTGCCGGACATGACGCCTATATAGCGGCCTGACTTCATAGCAACATCCTCTAACCCGCGCGGTAAGCAAAATTCATCCTGACAAATAAACCAGAATTGCCGGATTAACGCCATGAATTATGATGCTTTTTTTACGGTTCGTGAGCCAGATGCCCCCCGACGCCGCTGTGGCACGGGTTATGTGTTAAACCGTGCCATAACAGGCGACGGAATGTCGCCAAGGCTGTCATAAAGGTAAACCGCGGTTTATTATTGGTTGAACAGAGAAAAGTTAAGCTGCATGCAGCGATGAAGCATGGCGGTGTGTCAACTTTCAGCCATACTTTGTCTATCGTTTTCACTGAATCTTGCCTGGAGAGCATTGCCAGGTTATGGACTACTACCATCAGGAGTTTTGTATGATCAAGCGTCTTCTCGTCGTTGCCGTCGCCGCCGTTACGCTGGCCGGCTGTGCCAATGAATCCATGTCCGGTGATGTCTACTCGTCCTCGCAGGCCAAGCAGGTGCAGACCGTCACCTACGGGACGCTGGTTTCCGTGCGTCCGGTTAAAATTCAGGGCGGCGAAGGCTCCAACGCCATGGGGATGATCGGCGGCGCGGTGATTGGCGGGCTGTTGGGCAACACCGTTGGCGGCGGCACCGGTCGTACGCTGGCTACCGCGGCGGGCGCTATCGCCGGCGGCGCGGCAGGTAACAGCATCGGTGAAGTGGCCGGCCGTACCTCCGGCTACGAGCTGGAGATCAAAACCGACCAGAAAGAGAACATCGTGGTGGTGCAGAAAGCGGGCGACACCAAGTTCAGCCCTGGCCAGCGCGTGCGCATGGCGCGCATGGGCGACACCATCACCGTCTCTCCGCTGTAAGCCAGCCGGCGACAAGCGGCAAACCGGAGGCAATCGCCTCCGGTTTTATTTCTGATGCTGTGAAACTGTAATCGTAGAAAATAAGAATATTATTATTTGTTCTGCAGTTCGGTGATATTTTGTTCTAACTTGCCAATCAGCCCTACCAACAGATGCACTTCGTCGGCGGTAATGCCGCTTAAAATCTCACTGCGCGTAGACGTGATCACACTGTCCACTTCCCTGATGATCGGATCGGCCGCTTCGGTCAGCTTGATGCGCTTCGCGCGGCGATCGTTGGCACAGGTGTGACGCGTGATCAGCCCTTTCTCCTCCAGTTGGTCCAGCGTACGGACCAGTGACGGTTGCTCGATACCGATCGCCTTGGCCAGCTGGATTTGCGACTGCTCCGGCGGCAAGCGATTGATATTGTGCAACGTGACCCAATGCGTTTGGGTCAGCTCCAACGGCTTGAGCCGATGATCGATGAGCGCGCGCCACACACGAACTAATCGTGCTAAATCTGAACCTAATGTTGACTCCACTTCCCCCTCCTTATAATTAGCATGCTAACATTACCTCCCAGAGCTTAGACTATTTTGGGTAACTCACATTAAAAACACAAATGTATATAATGTATATTGTGGAAATAGCCACTATTTTTAGCCGCTATTGTTTAATCGTTATGCAAATATTCAACATATTCACCCTTAGGGATTGTTAATGTGAATACATCATGGTTACACACCTCATCTCCCTTGCCCGATTTGGTCCTGGGAGCATCGCTTTATTTTCCACCTATATTTAAAGCTTTTTTACTAGGACTGCTCTTATGGCTGCTGATTCATCAGCTGCTGAGAGACTGGATGTATTCCGGTGAAATCTGGCATCCCATGTTGATGGACCTGTCCATTTTCGTTCTGACCGTCAGCGGTTCCTTATGGATTTTAGCGAGTTGGTAACCCATGCAGCATAAAACATTAAAATACTTCTCTACGGTGATCGTCTGCGCCATTGCCGTCTGCGCCGGTTGGTGGCTCTGGAATTATTATATGCAATCCCCATGGACCCGTGATGGAAAAGTGCGCGCCGAACTCGTCAATATCACCCCTGAAGTCTCTGGAAGATTAGAGAAAATAAGCGCGAATGACAATCAGTTCGTACCTGCGGGAAGTCTGATTTTTACCCTCGACCCGGTGCCCTACCAGATTGCGCTGGACAATGCCGAGGCCGCGTTGGCAAAAGCGCAATCCGATCTGGCCAAAGCGGACCACGAGGCTGCCCGCCGCCGCGGTTTACCGCGTAACGTTATTTCCGCTGAAGATTTGGACGAGTCAAATTTAGCCGCGCAGGCAATGAAGGCCGCCTATAAAGCCGCCCTGGCCAATCTGGAACAGGCCAAATGGAATTTGAGCAAAACCAAAATTTACGCGCCAACCGACGGTTATATCACCAACCTGCAGGCGCGGGTCGGGAACTACGCCAACGCCGGTACGCCGCTGGTGGCGTTGGTGGATGTGCATTCGTTTTATGTGCTCGGTTATTTCGAAGAAACCAAGCTGAAGCATATAAAAGAAGGCAATAAAGCGGACATCGTTTTATATAACGGCAACACGCCGCTACAGGGGGAAGTAGAGAGCATCGGCCGCGCCATTTACGATCAGAGCGTTGACAGCAGCAACGATCTATTAATGGACGTAAAGCCTAATGTTCCTTGGGTGCGTTTGGCTCAGCGCGTGCCGGTACGGATAAAATTGCTCAACGTGCCCGTCGATTTGACGCTGGTCGCCGGCACCACCTGCACCATTTCGATTCATCAGCGGAACTAAAGTGTGAACCTGCCTTTTTTGGAGTGGAGCCGCACCCCCTGGGGTAAGGCGACCGGCGGCCAATGGCGCTATGCGCTGCGCAACTCACTGGCGATGTGTCTGGCGCTATGGGTAGCCTTCGTGCTCGAACTCGACGAACCCTATTGGGCGCTTACCTCCGCCGCGGTGGTAAGCTTCCCCACCATCGGCGGCGTGATCAGTAAAAGCATCGGCCGCATCTTCGGCAGCCTGGTGGGCGCCGCCGCGTCGGTGGCGATCGCCGGCCACTGCCTGAACGATCCCTGGCTGTTTACGCTGTTCATCGCCGCCTGGATCGGGCTGTGCACCTATGTCTCCAACCATTACCAAAACAACGTCTCTTACGCCTTCGCGCTGGCGGGCTATACCGCCGCCATCATCGCCTTCGGCACGGTCAACGTCACCGATACCCAGCAGATCTTCGATATCGCGCAGGCGCGGGTTTGCGAAGTGATCACCGGCATTCTGTGCGGCGGGTTGATGATGATGATCCTGCCCAGCACCTCGGACGGCGAAGCCCTGCTGACCTCGCTGCGGCGCATGCAGCTGCGCCTGCTGGAGCATGCCGCCATGCTGTGGCAGCCGGAGATCACCGCGCAGATGCGCACCTCGCACGAAGGGGTCATCGGCCAGATCCTGACCATGAACCTGCTGCGCATTCAGGCATTCTGGAGCCACTACCGGCTGCGGCGGCAAAATAACCTGCTCAACTATCTGCTGCACCAACAGCTGCGCATGACCAGCGTTATCTCCAGCCTGCGCCGCATGCTGCTGAACTGGCCGGATCGCCCCGCCAATCTGATGCCGGTGCTGACACAACTGCTGGACGAGTTGCGCGATCCCGCCACCGACAAATACCGTTTGGCGCGCCTGCTTCAGCAGATCGCCCCGCAAGAGGCTACGGACTACCGCCATCGCGCCTTCTGGCTGCGGCTGCGCGATTTCTGTTGGCTTTACCTGCGCTGCAACCGCTGGCTGCGGCGGTTGGAAAGCGCCACGGCGGTCAGCGATCTCCAACCGCCGCGCGTCACTTCGCTGGCGCGCCATACCGACAGCTACGAAGCCGCCTACAACGGCCTGCGCACCTTTTTGTGCATCGTGATCGGCTGCGCCTACTGGATCAACACGCAGTGGGACGCCGGCAGCGCGGCGCTGACGCTCACCGCCATCAGCTGCGTGCTCTACTCTTCCACGCCTTCGCCGATCAACAGCGTCAGCACCTTGCTCAAGGCGGTGCTGCTGCTCTCGGTCGCCTGCTTCGTGGTGAAATTCGGTTTGATGATCCAGATTGACGACTTCTGGGTGTTCTGCGCCTTCCTGTTCCCGATCCTGGTGACCATGCAGATGCTCAAGCTGCAGAATCCGCCTTATGCCGCGCTCTGGGGGCAGCTGATCGTCTTTATGGGCTCGTTCCTGACCGTCAGCAATCCGCCGAGCTATGACTACCAGTCCTTTATCAATGACAACATCGCTAAAATCGTCGGCGTGCTGCTGGCCGGGCTGGCGTTTCAGATCCTGCGCCCCAGTTCGGACAAACGCAAAAGCCGCCGCATTATCCGCGCGCTGCGGCGCGACTTTATCGATCAGCTGAGCAAACGGCCGCAGCAGAGCGAAAGCCAGTTCGAATCGCTGATCTACCATCGCATCAGCCAGCTTAATCAAAGTCAGGATCAGGACGCTCGCACCTGGCTGCTGCGCTGGGGCGTGGTGCTGCTCAACTGCAGCCATATCGTCTGGCAACTGCGCGACTGGCAAACCCGTTCCGATCCGCTCTCGGCGGTGCGCAACGTCTGTATCCACTGCCTGCGCGGCATCATGACGGAGAAAGGCGTGCAGCACAGTTCGCTGGACGCCACGCTGCAGGAGTTGCTGCGCATGAGCAACGCGCTGGCGCACCACCCGGAACAGGCGGCGCGCGATCTGGCCGGCCTGATCTGGCGGCTCTACTGCTCGCTGCAGCAGTTGCAACAGGCGATGGGCCAGCCCACCGCCGTACCGGCCGTTAGCGGCGGATAATCATTTGATCACACCGCAGGCGAAGCGTTCTCCGCCGCCGCCGAGCGGTTGTGGATGATCCGAATGGTTGTCGCCGCCGGCGTGCACCATCAGCGCTTTACCCTCAATGTCGCTGATTTTTTTCAGCCGCGGCGCCAACACCGGATAGTTCGCCATGCCGTCGGCGGTCACATAGATGGCCGGAAGGTCACCCAGGTGCCCGTCGGCATACGGCCCGAGGTGTTTTCCGGTCTTTTGCGGGTCGAAATGTCCGCCGGCCGCCAGCGCCGCCACCGCTTTGCCGTCCTTCATGCCCGGCTCGCAGCTGCCTTTCTCATGCACGTGGAAGCCGTGTACCCCGGCCGGCAATGCTTTCAGGCTCGGCGTGAACAGCAGGCCATACGGCGTTTCGCTGATGGCCACCTTGCCGATGTCCTGACCGATCCCCTGCCCGGTCACCAGGTGCATCTCGACGTCGGTTGTCGCCGCCTGAGCCGCACCACACGCCATCAGGCCGAGCGCTGCATACCAATAACGTTTCATCAATCAGTCTCCTTAATGACTATATCGAGCTATCAGTATAGGAGAGCCTGCGCCGGCACTGTTAACCAACGCACAATCTCGCTAATTTGATTCGCGGGCCTAATATTTAACACTAATAATAATTCTACCGATGTTGGTCCTCTGACCAGCTGTCGTTCGGCTAACGTTGTTTCCCTGTTTCCACCGCCGACGCATGTGAGTCCACTTACAGGCCCGCGGCATACTTCATAAGGAACTGATATGGGCATCTTTAGCTATAAGGATCTGGACGAAAAGGCGTCGAAAGCGCTATTTTCCGACGCCTTGGCCATCTCTACCTACGCTTACCACAATATCGATAACGGCTTCGATGAAGGCTATCACCAGACCGGTTTCGGCCTGGGCCTGCCGCTGACGCTGGTCACTGCGCTGATCGGCAGCACCCAATCGCAGGGCGGCCTGCCCGGCATTCCCTGGAATCCCGATTCCGAACAGGCAGCGCAGCAGGCGGTGAATAACGCCGGCTGGTCGGTGATCAGCGCCGCACAGCTGGGTTACGCCGGCAAAACCGATGCGCGCGGCACCTACTACGGCGAGACCGCCGGTTACACCACCGCTCAGGCCGAGGTGCTGGGCAAATATGACAGCGAAGGCAATCTCACCGCCATTGGCATCTCATTTCGCGGCACCAGCGGCCCGCGCGAGTCGTTGATCGGCGATACCATCGGCGATGTGATTAACGATCTGCTGGCCGGCTTCGGGCCGAAAGGCTACGCCGACGGCTACACGCTGAAGGCCTTCGGCCAGTTGCTGGGCGACGTGGCGAAGTTCGCGCAGGCGCACGGGCTGAGCGGCGAGGACGTGGTGGTCAGCGGCCACAGCCTCGGCGGGCTGGCGGTCAACAGCATGGCGGCGCAGAGCGACGCCAACTGGGGCGGCTTCTACGCGCAGTCCAACTATGTCGCCTTCGCCTCGCCGACCCAGTACGAAGCCGGCGGCAAGGTGATCAACATCGGCTACGAGAACGATCCGGTGTTCCGCGCGCTCGACGGCACCACGCTGACCGGGGCGTCGTTAGGCGTACACGATGCGCCCCATGCCTCCGCCACCAACAATATCGTCAACTTCAACGACCACTACGCGTCGGACGCCTGGAACCTGCTGCCATTTTCCATTCTCAACATTCCGACCTGGCTGTCGCACCTGCCGTTCTTCTATCAGGACGGCCTGATGCGGGTGCTGAACTCCGAGTTTTATTCGCTGACCGACAAAGACTCGACCATCATCGTCTCCAACCTGTCGAACGTGACGCGCGGCAATACCTGGGTGGAAGACCTGAACCGCAACGCGGAAACGCACAGCGGGCCGACGTTTATCATCGGCAGCGACGGCAATGATCTGATCAAGGGCGGCAAAGGCAACGACTATCTCGAGGGGCGCGACGGCGACGATATCTTCCGCGATGCAGGCGGCTACAACCTGATCGCCGGCGGCAAAGGCCACAATATCTTCGATACCCAACAGGCGTTGAAAAACACCGAGATCGCCTACGACGGCAACACGCTTTACCTGCGCGACGCCAAAGGCGGCATTACGCTGGCGGACGACATCAGCACCCTGCGCAGCAAAGAAACCTCGTGGCTTATCTTCAACAAACAGGTGGACCATCAGGTGACCGCCGCCGGATTGAAATCGGACTCTGGCCTCAAAGCCTATGCCGCCGCCACCGCCGGCGGCGACGGCGATGACGTCCTGCAGGCTCGCAGCCACGACGCCTGGCTATTCGGCAACGCCGGCAACGACACCCTTAACGGCCACGCCGGCGGCAACCTGACCTTCGTCGGCGGCAGCGGCGATGACATCCTGAAGGGCGTTGGCAACGGCAATACCTTCCTGTTCAGCGGTGACTTTGGCCGCGATCAGCTGTATGGCTTCAACGCCACCGATAAGCTGGTGTTTGTCGGCACCGAAGGCGCCAGCGGGAATATCCGCGACTACGCCACGCAGCAAAACGACGATCTGGTGCTGGCCTTCGGCCACAGCCAGGTCACGCTGATCGGCGTCTCGCTCGATCACTTCAACACCGATCAGGTGGTGTTGGCCTAAAGATCGACGTAAAAAAGCCGGGTGCTTTCGCCGCCCGGCTTTGCTCTTTTTTACTCCGCCTTAAGGCACGTCATACCCCAGCGCCGCCTTGCGAATGCGGAACCACTGCTGGCGGTTCAGCACCAGTTTCTGCGCCTTCAGCGCCGAACGCACCCGCTCAATCTTGCCGGAACCGATAATCGGCAGCGGCGACGACGGCAAGCGCATCACCCAGGCGTACACCACCTGCTCGATGGTCTCGGCGCCGATTTCTTGCGCCACCCGCTGCAGCTCGTCGCGCAGCGGCTGGAACTCGGCGTCGTTGAACAGGCGCCCGCCGCCCAGGCAGGACCAGGCCATCGGCTTGATGCGCAGTTGCTGGCACTGGTCGAGCGTGCCGTCGAGAATAGCCGGTTGGTGAATCGGCGAGATCTCCACCTGATTGGTCGCCAGCGAGAACGGCAGGCGCGACTGCAGCAGCTGGAACTGCGCGGGCGTAAAGTTGGAGACGCCGAAATGGCGCACCTTGCCGCTTTTGTGCAGCGCAACAAAGGCTTCGGCCACGTCGTCGGCGTCCATCAACGGATCCGGCCGGTGGATCAGCAGCAGATCGAGGTAGTCGGTATGCAGATGGCGGAGCGACTGCTCCGCGCTCTGTACGATATGGTCGCGGTCGGTGATGTAGTGGCCGATCGGGTTACCGGGCTTGGCGGTGGTGGCGATGCCGCATTTGCTCACCAGCTCCAGCGACTGGCGCAGCGCCGGCTTCAGGCGCAGCGCGTCGCCGAACGCCTGTTCGCAGGCATAGCCGCCATAGATATCGGCGTGATCGGCGGTGGTGACGCCCAGTTCGACATGCTGTTCGATGAACGTCAGCAGCTGCTGCGGCGACATGCCCCACTCCATCAACCGCCAGTAACCGCAAATCATGCGGGAAAATTCAGGCCCCTGCGGCGCGAGACGAATACGTTCTACCATTGCGAAAACCTCATGACATTAGTTGCCAGTCAGCATACACAAGCCGGTGAGGCACAGGGAAGCGGTAAGCCACACGAACGTGCGGCAGATCAGGAAAGGTTAAAACAGCGACGGCTGCTCCGGCAGCGGCTCGTCGGGCGCTTTATTGGCGCGCTGCAGGCGCAGGAAGCGCTGACGGCACAGGCGCAGCACCTCGCGCTTTTGCGCGTCGCTCATGTTCATCCAGCCAAAACGCTCCTCGCGGCTGCGCAGGCAGCCACGGCAGAATCCGCGATCGTCGGCCTGGCAAATGCCGCGACACGGGCTGGGAATGTCGAAAAACTCAAGCTGCTGCGCCACGGGGCTCCTCCTGCGTTCTCTTGCTAATTGAAGACGCCATCGCCGCCGCTGGCAAGTCCCTTTTCGCCATTGCGGCGAAAATAGTCGCGCAAATAGCGCAGCGCCTGGCGGCTTTTCTCCGGCGCGTTGCGCTCGAGCGTCAGCGCATGCAGCCGCAGCGGCGCCGGCCGCCACTCAGGCAACAGCAGCAACAGCTCGCCGCGCTGAAGCTCGTCGCCAATTTCATACAGCGGCTGAACGGAAATGCCCAGCCCGGCGCGGGTAAAGGCGCGCATCACGTTCATGCTCTCGCTGACGATCTGCCCTTCCGCCAGCCGCAGCTTAACCTGCTGGCCGGACTGGTGCAGCAAGTCCAGATGGGCCCCGCTGTAGCCGCTGGAGATCCAGCGGTGCTGCACCAAATCCTGCGGCTTTTCCGGCACTCCATGCTGGCTGAGATAACGCGGCGCGGCGCACAGCACCATCGGCCACGCCGTCAGCGGATGCGCGATCATATTGGCGTCCGCCAGTTGACGGTTGGCCCGCAGCGCGATGTCGACCCGCTGCTCTATCATATCGACGATGCGATCGTCCGCCAGCACCCGCAGCGTCAGCTTGGGGTGCGCCTGCAACAGCGGCGCCAGCGCCTCCGCAAGCGATCGGCCGCCGATGCCGACCGGGGTGGCGATGCGCAGCTCGCCCACCAGCGTATCCCGCAATTCCGCCAGCCGCTGCTCCGCCTGCTGCGCCTGTTGCAGCATCGCCTCGCAGCCGGGGTAAAACGCCGCCCCGGCCTCGGTCAGCGCCAGACGGCGGGTGGAGCGATGCAGCAACGGCACCCCAAGCGCCTTCTCCAGCGAGCGCATGTGCTGGCTGACCGCCGACGGCGTCATGCCCAGCCGCCGCGCCGCGCCGGCCAGCGATCCCTCCGCCACCACGGTGGCGAATACCGCCATTCGATTGAGTTTATCCACGATTATGAAGTTTTACTTAATCAAGAAAGCATGAATATGGCACTAATCACGGCTATTGTTAAGGACTAGAGTAAACACCACGCAGCAGGCACATCGGCCTGCGTCACGATACTGAACCTATCCCCGAAGGAGCATGCAGATGAAAGTAGCCATTATTGGAGCAACCGGTTTTGTTGGCCGCCGCGTGGTGGATGAAGCGCTGGCTCGCGGTATTCAGGTGACGGCAATCGCCCGCCAGAAAAAAGATTTGCCGGAGCACGCCAACCTGACCGTCGCGCTGGGCGACGTTGCCGATACCGCCTGGCTGGCGGGGCAATTGCGCGGTCAGGATGCGGCGATCAGCGCCTACAACCCCGGCTGGGGCGAAGACAACCTGTATGAGAAAACCACCCGAGGTACCCAACAGATCCTCACCGCGGTCGAACAGGCCGGCGTCAAGCGCCTGCTGGTGGTCGGCGGCGCCGGCAGCCTGGAAGTGGCGCCCGGCGTTGAACTGGTGGATACGCCGCAGTTCCCGGAAAATATCCGCCCCGGCGCGCAGGCGGTGCGCGATCTGCGCAACAAACTGCGCAATGAATCGGCGCTCGACTGGACCTATCTCTCGCCGGCCGCCCTGCTGGAGCCGGGCAAACGCACCGGCCAGTTCCGCCTCGGCACCACGCAACTGCTGATGAACGGCGAAGCGCCGGCCAGCATTTCGGTAGAAGACCTGGCGGTCGCTATCGTTGACGAAATTGAAAAGCCTCAGTTTATTCGCGCGCAATTCACCGCCGCCTACTAAACCGCCCCACCGCCAGGCCGCCCGGCCTGGCGTTTTCCGCGCAGGCTCCGCCGCCAATATTCTGAGTTTCTAAGGTTTCCTTAAGTTTCATCCGGTAGATTTCAAAGCATTATCTACTTTCAGGATCCCGATTCGGCAATGTGGTTACGTCAACGCTTACGGTGCAACAGCCTCGGTTTTACCCTCGCCACCGCCCTGTTCTTCACTCTGTTTCAAAACGCGTTATTCCTGCATCGCGCCTGGTCGTATATCACCTTCGATAGCGTCCACAGCGTGATTTTCGCTGCCAGCATGCCGGTGGTGATCTTCTGTGCGCTGAATATCATCTTCAGCGTGTTGACCGTGCCCTACCTGCGCAAGCCGCTGATCATCTTTTTCTTGCTCGGCAGCGCCGCAGCCAACTATTTCATGTTCAGCTATGGTGTGGTGATCGACGGCAACATGATGCAAAACGCCTTCGAAACCAACCCTCAGGAGGCGACGGCGCTGCTGACGCCGCGCATGGGATTGTGGCTGGCGCTGCTCGGCATTCTGCCGGCGGTAGCGGTCTGCTTCACCCAGATTCGCCAGACTCGCCCCTGGTGGTACATGGTTGGACTGCGCGCCGCCAACGTCATGCTGTCGCTGGCGGTGATCCTGATCGTCGCCGCGCTGTTCTACAAAGACTATGCTTCGCTGATCCGCAACAATAAAAGCGTGGTGAAGATGTTGACCCCTTCCAACTTCGTCGCCGGCACCATCAAGTTTACCGAACAGCGTTACTTCACCCGCAATCTGCCGCTGGTCAAGATCGGCGAGGACGCGCGCAAAGGGCCGCTGATCGCCGGGCAGGCCAAGAAAACGCTGGTGATCCTGGTGGTGGGCGAAACCGCCCGCGCCGAAAACTTCTCCCTCGGCGGCTATCAACGCGAAACCAACCCGCGCCTGAAGCAGGACAACGTGGTCTACTTCAAGAACGCCAGTTCCTGCGGCACCGAAACGGCGATCTCCGTGCCCTGCATGTTCTCCAACATGCCGCGCAAGGAGTACGACGCGACTCAGGCGGCGCACCAGGAGGGGATGCTCGACGTGCTGGCGCATGCCGGCGTCAGCGTGCTGTGGCGCGATAACGACGGCGGCTGCAAAGGCGCCTGCGACCGGGTGCCGCACATCGACATGACCAAGCTGAAACTGCCGCAGGACTGCGACGGCGAGGTTTGCATGGACAACGCGCTGCTGTACAAGCTGAACGACTATATCAATGGCCTGAAAGACGACGGCGTGATCGTGCTGCACCAGATGGGCAGCCACGGCCCGGCTTACTACCGCCGCAGCACGCCAGAATTCCAGACATTTTCGCCGACCTGCAACAGCAATCAGATCCAGGATTGCAGCCATGAACAGCTGGTGAACACCTATGACAACTCCATCCTGTATACCGACGCGATGCTCGATGCCACCATCAAGCTGCTGCGGCAGTATGACGACCGGTTCAATACCGCGCTGGTCTATTTGTCCGATCACGGCGAATCGCTGGGGGAAAACGGCATGTATCTGCACGGCACGCCCTATGTCTTCGCGCCGAGCCAGCAGACGCACGTGCCTTTTCTGATGTGGATGTCGGCCGACTATCAGCGCAATTTCGGCATCGATCGCCAGTGCCTGAACGCGCTGGCGGAAAAGGGCGACGTGTCGCAGGACAACCTGTTCCACACCCTATTGGGCATGCTGAACGTACAGACCCGCGAATATCAATCCCGGCTGGATATCCTGCAGCGTTGCCGCAACGCGGCGTAAGGGCTTAACTTCCGCGTGCCGCTGGGGCACAATAGTTTGCAGACAACCGGCGTTTTGTGCGCCGGTTTTTTTATTCCCATTGACCTAGACCAATCGGTCTATTATGCTCGGCACCATGATGACCAAATCAACGCATTGCAACGTGGACACACGTGAACATCTGCTCGCCACCGGCGAAACCCTCAGCCTGCGCCTGGGCTTTACCGGCATGGGGCTGAGCGAACTGCTGGCCACTGCGGGCGTGCCGAAAGGCTCGTTCTACCACTATTTTCGCTCGAAGGAAGCCTTCGGCGAAGCGATGCTGCAACGCTATTTCGCCCATTATGACGCACAAATGCAGGCGCTGTTTGCCGACAGGCGCGGCGATGCCCGCCACCAGCTGCTCGGCTATTACGCTCAGGCCATCAGCTACCACTGCCGCAGCGAATGCCACAACGCCTGCCTGGCGGTGAAGCTTTCCGCCGAGGTGAGCGATCTGTCGGAACCGATGCGTCATGCGCTGGAAACGGGCACCGCTCGCGTGATCGGCCACCTGCAGGAGGCCATCGAGCGCGGTATCGCCGAGGGCTCGCTGTCGGTGGCCATGAGCCCCGCGGCGACCGCAGAAACGCTGTATTCACTGTGGCTCGGTGCCTCGCTGCGCGCCAAGATCCGCCACTCGCTGGCGCCTCTGACCAGCGCGCTGGAAAGCATCGAGTTGCTGCTGCGCCCGCCGCAAGCGTAACGGTAACAATTTCTTTTTATTGAAAATGCAGTTCGTGGTTTTTTTATCGCCCATTACTAGACGACCGGTCTATTAAATACAGGATGCACTATGAAGACTGAAAAATTGCTCTCTCCGCTGAAGGTTGGCGCCATCACCCTGCCCAACCGCGTGTTTATGGCTCCGCTGACGCGTTTGCGCAGCATCGAGCCAGGCGACATTCCTACGCCGCTGATGGCGGAATATTATGCACAGCGCGCCAGCGCCGGCCTGATCGTGACCGAAGCGACCCAGGTTTCCTTCCAGGCGAAAGGCTACGCCGGCGCGCCGGGGTTACATACGCCGGAGCAGATCGCCGCATGGAAAAACATCACGCAGGCAGTGCATGACAACAACGGCCATATTGCCGTGCAGCTGTGGCACGTAGGCCGCATCTCCCACGCCAGCCTGCAGCCGGGCGGGCAAGCACCGGTCGCCCCTTCGGCAATCAACGCCGAAACTCGCACCACCGTGCGTGATGAAACCGGCGCCTGGGTGCGCGTGCCGACCTCCACGCCGCGTGCGCTCGAAACCAGCGAGATCCCGGGCATCGTCAACGATTTCCGCCAGGCGACCGCCAACGCGCGGGAAGCCGGCTTCGACTTCATCGAACTGCATGCTGCGCACGGCTATTTGCTGCATCAATTCATGTCACCGGCTTCCAACCAACGTACCGATCAATACGGCGGCAGCATCGAGAATCGCACTCGCCTGACGCTGGAAGTGGTCGACGCCACCATCGCCGAATGGGGTTCCGAGCACATCGGCATCCGCATCTCGCCGCTGGGGCCGTTCAACGGGCTGGACAACGGTGAAGATCAGGAAGAAGCGGCGCTGTATCTGGTGGAAGAGCTGAATAAGCGCAACATCGCTTACCTGCACATCTCCGAGCCGGACTGGGCCGGCGGCAAACCGTACTCCGACGCCTTCCGCGACTCGGTGCGCGCCCACTTTAACGGGGTGATCGTCGGCGCCGGCGCCTACACCGCCGAGAAAGCCGAAGCGTTGATCGAAAAAGGCTTCATCGACGCGGTGGCCTTCGGCCGCAGCTACATCGCCAACCCGGATCTGGTAGAGCGTTTCCGTCAGCACGCTCCGCTGAACGAACCTAAGCCGGAAACCTTCTACGGCGGCGGCGCCGAAGGCTATACCGACTATCCGTTTCTGGCGAAGTAACCCTTCCTGACCCCAACGGCCACGCAATCGCATGGCCGTTTTTTTGTGCGCCGCGCGCAAAAAGGCCCGCACGAGGCGGGCCGGTGTTCCCTGGTGTTGTTCTCTATTGCCGTTCAATTTTTACACGATTGCCGCTGGAATAGATAATTGATTGTGCAGATCAATTACTCTGTATCGATCGGTACGCTCGATCAATATTTAGACAGCGCTGACGGAAAACTAATACGTGACATCGTCACGCACTCGTCACGTTGAATTCCCTTGCGGGACAAGGCTATACTCGCTTGTGCTTCAATCCACCCGCCGTCTGCCACGGCACAGCCAATTCAGAGGAATTATGCGCTTACTCCATACCATGATCCGCGTCGGTGATCTGCAACGCGCCATCGACTTCTACACCAAGGTATTAGGCATGCGCCTGCTGCGCACCAGCGAAAACCCGGAGTACAAATACTCCCTGGCTTTCGTCGGCTATACGGAAGAGAGCGAAGGCGCAGTTATCGAACTGACCTATAACTGGGGCACCGACAGCTACGACATGGGCACCGCCTTCGGCCACCTGGCGCTGGGCGTGGACGACGTTGCCGCCACCTGCGACAGCATCCGCCGCGCAGGCGGCAAGGTCACCCGCGAAGCCGGCCCGGTGAAAGGCGGCACTACGGTCATCGCCTTCGTCGAGGATCCGGACGGCTACAAAATCGAGCTGATCGAAAACAAACACGCCGGTCAGGGCCTCGGCCACTAAGCCTCCCCTTCAGGGCGCGCTGCGCCCTGCTGATTCTCCGCGCGATAGCGCCTGCAACCGGGCGCAAAATTTGCCATAATGCGCGCTGCATTCGATGAAGATAAGAAACTGATGGCCGAAAAAAGTGATCTTAACGCCCTGAGTGGTCGTTTTCGTGGGTTTTATCCCGTAGTAATAGATGTTGAAACTGCCGGCTTTAACGCCAATACCGATGCGTTGCTGGAGATCGCCGCCGTCACGCTGAAAATGGATGAAGATGGCTGGCTGCAGCGGGACGAGACCCTGCACTTCCACGTGGAGCCTTTCGAGGGCGCCAACCTGCAGCCGGAAGCGCTGGCGTTTAACGGCATCGATCCGCACAACCCGCTGCGCGGCGCGGTCAGCGAATATGACGCGCTGCACGCCATTTTCAAAGCGGTGCGCAAAGGGCTCAAGGATCGCGGTTGCAACCGGGCCATTATCGTGGCGCACAACGCCAACTTCGATCATAGCTTCCTGATGGCCGCGGCCGAACGCGCCGGCCTGAAGCGCAACCCGTTCCATCCGTTCGCTACCTTCGACACCGCCGCGCTGAGCGGCCTGGTACTGGGCCAAACGGTGTTGGCGAAGGCCTGTATCGCGGCCGGTATGCCGTTCGACAGCAGCCAGGCGCACTCTGCGCTGTACGACACCGAGCAAACCGCCCTGCTGTTTTGCGAGCTGGTTAACCGCTGGAAACGTCTCGGCGGTTGGCCGCTGCCCGCCGGCGATCTCGCCGAATAAGCCCAACGAAAAAGGCGGCCCAGTTTGCACTGGCGCCGCCCGTTACGCGATAACCGCAAGCCCGTCGATTAAGACTGCTGGTCTTCCTGCGCTTTATACTTTTCTGCCGTTTCTTTGATCAGCTGCTGCAGTTCGCCGCGCTGATACATTTCGATAATGATATCGCAACCGCCGACCAGCTCACCGTCTACCCACAGCTGCGGGAACGTCGGCCAGTTGGCGTATTTTGGCAGCTCGGCGCGGATGTCCGGGTTCTGCAGAATGTCCACGTAAGCGAAACGCTCGCCGCAGGCGGACAGCGCTTGCACAGCCTGTGCGGAGAAGCCGCAGCTCGGCAGCTTTGGCGAACCTTTCATGTACAGCAGAATCGGGTTTTCAGCGATCTGGTGCTGAATTTTTTCAAGTGTCGTCGTCATTTATTGCTTCCTCAAGCCACATTTCATGGCTACAACATGCATCACGCGGGCTATTGTAGCGGCTGGAACAGTCGCAAGAAAACGCCATCTTTTGCAAGGATATTCGCCCGCCGCCGATCGCGTTTCACCGGCCACGTCATTCCGGTCAAAACATACGTTGAGAATAACATTTTTAATCCGACCATTTCACTAATATATTGCGCGGCGCTGACGGCGCGGATTAATTATATTCATAGCCCCCGCCGGCGCTTTTTCATACACCAACGGGCTGATTTTGAACCAAAAAAAATGTCATTAACGTTTTCTCACAATATGGATTATTATTTATGAGTTCTTCGCTGTTTTATATGGCGAAATTCGGGAATACTGTAACTCTTTCGATATCCGTTTCGGGGCCAAGGTTGGTGACGTCGACATGCGTTTAATTCTTACGCTCTTTGCGCTGCTGTTTACGCAGCTCTTCTTCAATTTGGCGCACGCTGCGCCACAGGCGCGTGTTGCCGCCGAGCAGCGTAAAAGCCATGCTAATGAAGCGCGGCCCGATGACCGCAGAAAAAAGAAAGCGGACAAAACCGCTAAAAAAGCCAAAGTGACGGCCCCCGCGAAAAAAACCAAGACCGCCAAGGCGAAAAGCGAGAAAAGCGCGAAAAAGATCGCCAGCGCCAAACCCAAGGCCAAAGCGCAGAAAACCGCCAAGATTAAAGTCACCCCGCCGAAAAAGGGCTACAAAAAAGGCTACGGCCGCCACCGCGAAGCCGGTATGGCCACCGCCAAGCTGGCGCGTGATGAAAAACCGTTGAAACTCAGCCCGGCGCACAAAAAACGCTATCAGCATGCCAAGCAGACCGCGATGGCCAAGCTGATGGGCCAGATGGGCAAACCTTACCGCTGGGGCGGCAGCTCGCCGCGCACCGGTTTCGACTGCAGCGGCCTTATCTATTACGCCTATAAAGACGTGGTAAAAATCAAGATGCCGCGCACCGCCAACGAGATGTACCACCTGCGCGACGCGGCGCCGATCAAGAAAAGCGAACTGGAAAGTGGCGATCTGGTGTTCTTCCGCATCAACAACCGCGGCGTGGCGGATCATGTCGGCGTTTATCTCGGCAACGGCAAATTCATCCAGTCGCCGCGCACCGGCGAAGAGATCCGTATCAGCCAGCTCGACAACGACTATTGGCAAAACCACTACATCGGCGCGCGCCGCGTAGTAACGCCGAAAACCATTCGTTAATTCCCTGCTCTGCGCGGTTGCGGCCCCGGTCGCAACCGCCTGCTCAAGCTATCACCCATCACACCGCCTCACGCGCATTTCTCGCTTTTCTTCCTGTTTTTTATGATGAAAATTGTTAAGATTGAAAGACCACAATAAAAAACGGCCCATTCGGCTCCCGCTCCGGCGGAAAAAGAGTGGCGCTGTAAAGGAGGAAGCAATGTCGTTTGAATTACCTGCATTACCGTATGAGAAAAACGCGCTCGAGCCGCACATCTCCGCCGAGACCCTGGAATACCACTACGGCAAACACCACAACACCTACGTGGTTAACCTGAACAACCTGGTGAAAGGCAGCGAGTTCGAGGGCAAATCGCTCGAAGAGATCATCAAGACCTCAAACGGCGGCGTCTTCAACAACGCCGCGCAGGTGTGGAACCACACCTTCTACTGGCACTGCCTGTCGCCACAGGGCGGCGGTGAACCGCAGGGCGAACTGGCGGCGGCGATCGTCAAATCCTTCGGCTCTTTCGCTGCGTTCAAAGAGCAGTTTACCGATGCCGCAGTGAAAAACTTCGGCGCCGGTTGGACCTGGCTGGTGAAAAAACCGGACGGCGCGCTGGCGATCGTCAACACCTCCAACGCGGCCACCCCGCTGACCGGTGAAGACAAACCGCTGCTGACCGTTGACGTGTGGGAACACGCGTATTACATCGATTACCGCAATGCGCGTCCAAAATACCTGGAAAACTTCTGGGCGTTGGTCAACTGGACCTTCGCAGCGGAAAACCTGGCGTAAGCGCAGGTTCTGAGGTGATGAGGCGCAGCCAGGCTGCGCCTTTTTTATAACCGGGGGTAAATCAGTTCAACGCGGCAACGAAGCTGAAAGCGATAATGACCGCCAACGCGCAGACGGTGGTGAACAGCGACATCTTCAATTCGGTATCCATGACAACTCCTTTAAAATGGGCTTTCCTAAGGATAAAAGGCGCACAATTAGTACGTCAAATCATTTTCCCACAGTTCGCCGATAAAATCTTGTTATCATTTCCCGGTTTATAATCTCGATTACCTCTTCCACTTTTGTTCAATATGCGACAAAATTCGCAGTTCACAACTGCGTACCGGCATCCATGCCCCTCCTGATTAAGCGCTGAAGACTTCAACACACTAAAAACTCAGTTTTCGCTTCTCTGGAGAAGGATCTACGTAGGCAAACGATTAACATCACACTTACATGCTGTAAACATGTGAGTTCAGGAGTCATTCCTTACATGGCAACGATTAAAGATGTGGCCAAACGCGCGGGCGTTTCCACCACCACCGTTTCGCACGTCATCAATAAGACTCGTTTCGTCGCCGAAGAGACCAAAGCGGCCGTGTGGGCCGCCATCAAAGAGCTGCACTACTCGCCGAGCGCCGTGGCGCGCAGCCTGAAAGTCAATCACACCAAGTCGATCGGCCTGCTGGCCACCTCGAGCGAAGCGCCCTACTTTGCCGAAGTGATCGAGGCGGTGGAAAACAGCTGCTACAGCAAAGGCTACACCCTGATCCTGTGCAACTCGCACAACAATCTGGACAAGCAGCGCGCCTACCTGGCGATGCTGGCGCAAAAGCGCGTCGACGGCCTGCTGGTCATGTGCTCCGAGTACCCGGATCAGCTGCTGGGCATGCTGGAAGATTACCGCAACATCCCGATGGTGGTAATGGACTGGGGCGCCGCGCGCGGCGACTTCACCGACACCATCATCGATAACGCGTTCGAAGGCGGCTATCTGGCCGGCCGTTACCTGATCGAGCGCGGCCACCGCGATATCGGCGCCATTCCGGGCCAGCTGTCGCGCAACACCGGCGGCGGCCGTCACCAGGGCTTTATGAAGGCGCTGCAGGAAGCGCATATCGACATTCGCGAAGAGTGGATCGTCCAGGGTGACTTCGAGCCGGAGTCCGGCTACAAGGCGATGCACCAAATCCTGTCGCAAAAACAGCGGCCGACCGCGGTATTCTGCGGCGGCGACATCATGGCGATGGGCGCCATCTGCGCGGCCGACGAGCTGGGGCTGCGGGTGCCGCAGGATATTTCCGTGATCGGCTATGACAACGTGCGCAACGCTCGCTACTTCACCCCGGCGCTGACCACCATTCACCAGCCGAAAGAGCGTCTGGGCGAAATGGCTTTCACCATGCTGCTGGATCGCATTATCAGTAAACGCGAAGAGTCGCAGGTGATCGAAGTGCATCCGAAGCTGATCGAACGCCGCTCGGTCGCCGACGGCCCGTTCATCGACTACCGCCGCTAATCCCCCGCGCCGGAAGCCTGCGCGGCTTCCGGTTCCACCTCGCTCAGCCACTCCTGATTCAGCGTCTCCCCATCGCCCAGATACGCCAGCAGCCAGCTCATCGCCGGTGACGGTTTATCCTGCTGCCAGGTCAGGCAGCAAGGGCTGGCGGGAAACGGCTGCTGCAGCTGCAACGCGGTCAGCTCACCGCGCTGCACCCGCGGCAGCGCCCGATGCGCCGGCATCATGCCGACGCACAGCCCGGCGCACAGACAGTCGAGCGCCGAAGTCCAGTCCGGCACCACCAGCCGCCGCTGGTTATCCAGCGTCCAGGTGACGCGCTTGGGCAGATTGCGCGAGGTGTCCTCCAGGCAAAGCGAAGGGTACGGCCGCAGCTGATCGTCATTCAGCGGCCCCGTCAACTGCGCGAGAGGATGTTGCGGGCTCACCACGCACAGCCAGTTCATATAACCCATGTCGCGGAAGGCGAAGCCGCCGCCGACCGGCACCGCGCGCGTGGCGCCGATCGCCATGTCCGCCCTGCCGTCCACCAAGGCATCCCACACGCCGTTGAACACTTCGGGTTGCAGCATCAATTCGACGTCGGGGAAATGACGGTAGAAATCCAGCACCAGTTGGCGGCTGCGCTGCGGTTTGACGATGATGTCGACCGCGATATTCAGCTGGCCGCGCCATCCGTTGGCCACCTGCTGACAGTGGCGGCGGGTGTCGAGCATTTTTTTGATAACAACTCGCGCATCTTTGATAAACAGCGCACCGGCGGGCGTCAACTCCACATCGCGATGACGCCGCTCAAACAGCGGCACCGCCAGCCATTGCTCCAGCTGCCGTACGGTATAGCTGACCGCCGACGGCACCCGGTGCAGCTCCTGCGCCGCCGCGCTGAAACTGCCGGTGCGCGCCACCGCATCGACCACTTCAAGAGAATATTCAGACCACATCGCCTTGCCTTCAATTTTTTTAACAGCACTTTGCAAATATTACCGTTTCACAAGCAGAGATCCAGCCGGATACACTGGCCGGCGCTAAAAACCTGCGACATTAAAATATTAACGAGAAATACCATGCGAAATTCCTTTGGCTTTATGTTCTACCTCGCCGGCCTGAGCATGCTGGGTTATCTGGCGACCGATATGTATCTGCCCGCCTTCGGCGCCATGCGGGAGGAACTGCAAATTTCCGCCGGCGCGGTGAGCGCCAGCCTGAGCATCTTCCTGGCCGGCTTCGCCTTTGCGCAGCTGCTGTGGGGGCCGCTCTCCGACCGTCTGGGCCGCAAACCGGTATTATTGATCGGGCTGACGCTGTTCGCCCTCGGCTGCCTGGGCATGCTGTGGGTGGAAAACGCCGTGCAGCTCTGGATCCTGCGCTTTATTCAGGCCGTCGGCGTCTGCGCCGCCGCCGCCATCTGGCAAGCGCTGGTGGTTGACCGTTACCGCGAAGGCCAGGCCAACCGCGTGTTCGCCACCATTATGCCGCTGGTAGCGCTGTCGCCGGCGCTGGCGCCGCTGCTCGGCGCCTGGTTGCTGAACCACGCCAGCTGGCGCGCGATCTTCGCCGCGCTGTTGGCCATCACCGCGCTGCTGCTGCTGCCGACGCTGCTGCTCAAAGAGCGCGCCAAAACGCAACCCAGCGCCGATGCGCCAAAAAACAGCGTCAGCTTCTGGCAACTGTTGAGATCCCCGGTGTTCAGCGGCAACGTCGCCATGTACGCCGCCTGCTCGGCCGGCTTCTTCGCCTGGCTGACCGGCTCGCCGTTCATCCTCGGTGACATGGGCTACAGCCCGAGCGATATCGGCCTGAGCTACGTGCCGCAAACGCTGGCCTTCCTGCTGGGTGGCTACGGCTGCCGCGCCGCGCTCAAGCGCATCAACGGCAAAACCCTGCTGCCGTGGCTGCTGGTAGCTTATGGTGTCAGCATGGTGGCGCTGTATCTGGTGGCCACCCTGACCGATCCGACGCTCACCACGCTGCTGATCCCATTCTGCGTGATGGCGCTGGTCAACGGCGCCGGCTATCCGATCATGGTGGCGAATGCGCTGATGCCGTTCCCGGAAAGCAGCGGCAAGGCCGCCGCGCTGCAAAATACGCTGCAGTTGGGGCTGTGCTTTGTGGCGAGCATGCTGGTGTCGGCATTTATTGCCCAGCCGCTGTTGGCGACGGTGACGGTGATGGTGTCTACGGTAATCCTGGCCGCGCTGGGGTATTTCCTGCAGCGTGGAAAAGCGGCCGATGCGCAGCAAAAGCCGCAGCGGGAACATGCTAACTCAGCGTCATAATTGCCAAGTTTAATAATCACTTAAAGAATATGCGTGCCGAGTGCGATTTACAGTTGAGTCAACGCCTCGGCACGCCTATACTCAAAAACAACCTTGTAAAGTAACACCTTATAATCTCTATATCTCAATTAGCGCTTGTGTACGCGCTTTGCGTCACACTCTTTTTTTAAGGATGCGTTTATCCCGCGCCGTTCGCGCCGGGTCGCTTCTTTAAATTTCCTCTGTTCATAGTCGGATATCAGACGCCGCGGGCCTATTTTCCGCCGGTAAACGTATGCACCCGCAGAAATTGTCTAAGCTGTTTCCTAACGGGTCATCAGTCAGAAGAAGGTGATGGAGAAGCTATGAGTTCATCGTGTATAGAAGATCTGAGCATCCAGGACAATCAGTGGTACCGTATCGCGCACGAAATGCTCGGCCTGGCCGGCATTGAAATCAACGGTTCGCGCCCCTTCGATATTCAGGTTAAAAACCCCGATTTCTTTAAACGCGTCTTGCAGCAAGGTTCGCTGGGCCTGGGCGAAAGCTATATGGACGGCTGGTGGGAATGCGAGCGGCTGGATATGTTCTTCCAGCGCGTGGTCAGCGCCGGGCTGGAGAAGAAACTCCCCCACCACCTGAAAGATACCCTGCGTATCGCCGCCGCGCGCCTGACCAATCTGCAATCGAAAAAGCGCGCCTGGATCGTCGGCAAAGAACATTACGATCTCGGCAACGATCTGTTTACCCTGATGCTCGATCCTTACATGCAATATTCCTGCGGCTACTGGAAAGACGCCACCACGCTGGAGGAGGCACAGGAAGCCAAGCTGCGGATGATCTGCGAGAAACTGCAGCTGCAACCGGGCATGCGCTTGCTGGACATCGGCTGCGGCTGGGGCGGCCTCTCCGCCTATGCGGCGAAAAATTACGGCGTATCGGTGGTCGGCGTGACCATCTCCGCAGAACAGCAGAAGCTGGCTCAGGCGCGCTGCGCCGGGCTGGATGTGCAGATCCTGCTGCAGGATTACCGCGATCTGCATCAGCAGTTCGATCGCATCGTCTCGGTCGGCATGTTCGAGCACGTCGGGCCGAAAAACTACCGCACCTATTTCAATGTGGTAGAACGCAATCTGGCGCCGCACGGTCTCTTCCTGCTGCACACTATCGGCTCCAACAAAACCGACATGAACGTCGATCCGTGGATCAACAAGTACATTTTCCCGAACGGCTGCCTGCCTTCAGTGAGCCATATCGCCGAAGCCAGCGAAGGCCATTTCGTGATGGAAGACTGGCACAACATCGGCGCCGACTACGATCGCACGCTGATGGCCTGGTTCGAGCGCTTCAAACAGGCGTGGCCGCAGCTTGCACCGCGCTATTCCGAACGCTTCGAGCGGATGTTCAGCTATTACCTGAACGCCTGCGCCGGCGCGTTCCGGGCGCGCGATCTGCAGCTGTGGCAGGTGGTGTTCAGCCCGAAAGGCGTTGAAGGCGGCATCCGCGTCGCCCGCTAAGCGCTTGCCCGACAAAAAAGGCCCCGGCAGCAATATCGCCGGGGCCTTTTTTTGCTCGTTCGACGCGTACGGCTTAGCCGCAGTAGACGCGGATGATTTTATCGTCGCTGTCGCCAAGGAAGTTCAGGCGGCGCAGGTTGAAATCCATGGTGACGGCAGAGTTGTACGGAATGGCGCGCACCTTGGCGTCGATCCGCACGCCTTCCAGCGAGGTCATCGGTTTGCCGACGAAGTTTTGATACTGCGAAGCGCCGCAGGTATCATCCGCATCGGCCATTTGCGCGCTCGCGCCCTGCTCAGGCGAACTGCTGCAGGCGCTCAGCGCCAGCAACGCGGTTAACAACAACGTTTTCCCATAAAACTTCACGCGTTTCTCCTCTCTGCTTATGATTCGATTCCGGCGGCAACGCCCGAATCGCTGTCAGTCTTTGTGCGCCGGCGCCATCGCCGCCGCCAGCGCCGCTTCCCGATTGGCCAGCACGCGCTCGACGGTGTCCACCACCGCCTGCGTTTGCGGATCGATCTCGATGTTCACCTTGTCACCCAGGCGTTTCTTACCCAGCGTGGTGCGATCCAGCGTTTCCGGGATCAGGTGCACGCAGAAACGGTTATTCACCACTTCGCCGATGGTCAGGCTAATGCCGTCGATGCCGATGAAGCCTTTGTGCAGCACATATTTCATCAATTCGGCATTCGGCATGCGCAGCCATACCTGCCGGTTATTTTCCGAGGTATAAATCTTGGCCACTTCCGCCGTGCAGATAATATGGCCGGACATCAAATGGCCGCCAATTTCGTCATTGAACTTCGCCGCGCGCTCGATATTGACGATGTCGCCCAGCGCCAGATCGCCGAGGTTGGTCAGGCGCAGCGTTTCCTTAATCAAATCGAAGCTGACGCGGTTGCCTTCCACCGCGGTGACGGTCAGGCAGCAGCCGTTATGGGCCACCGACGCGCCCAGCTCCAGCCCCGGCAGCAGCTCGGCAGGCATTTCGATCACGTGGGTGCGGAAATTGGGTTTCTCATCAATGGCGACCAGCGGCGCGGTGCCTTGTACGATACCGGTGAACATATGTGCCTCTTTTACTAAATAGGTTAAAACGCTATCGGCAGTTTGCCCCAGTTGGCGCTGAAAACCAAATCCGCGACGGCAAAAAACGAATGGCTGCGCATTTAATAACTATTTATCTGCGGCGTTTGCTTAACGACGCCGAGCAGGTACAATCTTTTTGACAAAATTCCGCTATTTTAATTGTTGTCCTCTCGCGGCAGCCCTCCCTCCCACATATATAAATAGAAAAGGTGTATGCGTGCAGAAGTACTTAATTGAAGCGCGTAGTTTATTGGCTCTCGCTATCCCGGTCATCATCGCGCAAATATCGCAAACCGCCATGGGCGTGGTGGATACCATCATGGCCGGCGCTTACAGCGCCACCGACATGGCGGCGGTTGCGGTCGGCACTTCAATCTGGCTGCCGGCCATCCTGTTCGGCCACGGCCTGCTGCTGGCGCTGACCCCGGTTATCGCCCAGCTCAACGGCGCCGGGCGTCGCGATCGCATCGCTCACCAGGTGCGCCAGGGTTTTTGGCTGGCTTCCGGCGTGTCCGTGCTGCTGATCGTCGTGCTGTATAACTGCAAGTTCGTCATCGACATGATGCACAACATCGATCCGCAGCTGGCGGATAAAGCCGTCGGTTATCTGCACGCCATCATGTGGGGGGCGCCGGGTTACCTGTTCTTCCAGGTGATGCGCAACCAGTGCGAGGGGCTGTCCAAAACCAAGCCCGGCATGGTGATCGGCTTCCTCGGCCTGCTGGTGAATATCCCGATCAACTACATCTTCATCTACGGCAAATTCGGCATGCCGGAGCTGGGCGGCGTCGGCTGCGGCGTCGCCACCGGCAGCGTCTACTGGATCATGTTCCTGATGATGCGCGGCTACGTGAAGCGCGCGCCGTCGCAGCGCGACATCAAACGCCAAACCGGCGATCTCGGCGGCCCGGACTGGGCGGCGCTGAAACGCCTGATCGGCATCGGCATGCCGGTGGCGCTGGCGCTGTTCTTCGAAGTCACTCTGTTCGCCGTGGTGGCGCTGCTGGTGTCGCCACTGGGGATCGTCGCGGTCGCCGGCCACCAGATCGCGCTTAACTTCAGCGCGCTGATGTTCGTACTGCCGCTGTCGCTGGGCGTCGGCGCCACCATCCGCGTCGGTTATCGTCTGGGGGAAGGCTCGGTCGAAGGCGCGCGCGTCGCCGCCTACTCCGCCATCGGCGTCGGCATCACCATGGCCGTCTGCACCGCGCTGTTTACCGCCGCCTTCCGCGAACCGATCGCCCTACTGTACAACGACAGCCCGGCGGTGGTGGCGATGGCCTCGCAGCTGATGCTGCTGGCGGCGCTGTACCAGATCTCGGATTCTGTCCAGGTGATCGGCAGCGGCGTGCTGCGTGGTTATAAAGATACCCGCGCGATCTTCTTCATCACCTTCATTGCTTATTGGGTGTTGGGCCTGCCGAGCGGCTATCTGCTGGCGTTAACCGACGCGGTGGTGCCGGCGATGGGGCCGAGCGGTTTCTGGATCGGCTTTATCATCGGCCTGACCTTCGCCGCCATCATGATGGCGCTGCGCATGCGCTGGCTGCAGAAACAGCCGACCACCGTCATCCTGCAGCGATCCACGCGCTGAATCCGCAGCCCGGCCGGTTTCATCCCCGGCCGGGCTGCGGTTTGCGGAAAAAAACGCCGGACTGCGCACAACCTCAGCAATCGCGTGAAATACCAAATAAAATTGCGCTTTTCCCCTTGCCAGCACGCGGGTAGCTCGTTAATATTCGTCCCCGCTGTCAGCCATGACAGGCAGGAAAAGATGCGTCCGTAGCTCAGTTGGTTAGAGCACCACCTTGACATGGTGGGGGTCGGTGGTTCGAGTCCACTCGGACGCACCAAATTCCTGAAGCAGTACAGTGCGTCCGTAGCTCAGTTGGTTAGAGCACCACCTTGACATGGTGGGGGTCGGTGGTTCGAGTCCACTCGGACGCACCAAATTTCAGAAGCAGCGCAGTGCGTCCGTAGCTCAGTTGGTTAGAGCACCACCTTGACATGGTGGGGGTCGGTGGTTCGAGTCCACTCGGACGCACCATATTGCTGATTCACCTCCCCCTGTCGCGTTATACTTCCCGTTATTTCGTCTCTGCCCGACCGCCTGCCCGTTATGTCGATCGCGCCGTGCTACCGTCATCAGGAACGCCACATGACCACTTTTACCGCCAAAACCGCCTTTTTACCGCTCGACAATGGCCTTGCCCGCCGTGAAGGCGTGATGAGCGACGGTTCGCCGGCGGCGGAAGTGCGTTTCGAAGCCGGCGCCTTCGGCCAGTTGCAAAAGCCCCCGCACGCGCTGCAAACCCGAGTGATATCCGGTGAATTCGAGTTCACTCTCGGCGGCGATACGCGAGTGGTGCGGGCCGGTGAGAGCCTGATATTGCCGGCCAACGTCGCCAGCGGCTGCTTCTGCCTGAGCGCCGGCGTGCTGCTGGAAATCCCCCTAACGCGGTAAGCCATATTTACAGAAAGGTTATTTGCGCAACAAACGGCCCACAACGCGTTGCATTTGCGCCACATTTGGCCCCGTTTTGCTATATCCGCCGCACCGCCGCGGTTTTTTATTTTGTTTCCCGCCGCTTAGCCTTTATAATGCGCAACGTCTATCAGTTGAATGGTTTCAGCCCTTGATCTGCGAAAACGCAATAACAACACGATGTGATCTTACCCCGTTGCGCAGCATCCCCGCGCCCCCGCGCGGGCTGAATTTTTCCGCCCCACTTCAACTGTCGTCACCTATCCTTAACTATGTTTTTCACCACCAGGCACGGCCCAAATTCCCTACCGGCGTAAACCGCGCCGGTCAAATTCGTTTTTTTATCCATCACAACTTGTAGAAAACTCCGCCATGAAAAAGACCAAAATTGTTTGTACCATCGGTCCAAAAACCGAATCGGAAGAAATGCTGACCAACCTGCTCAATGCGGGCATGAACGTGATGCGTCTCAACTTCTCTCACGGCGACTATGAAGAGCACGGCAACCGCATCAAGAACATGCGCGCCGTGATGGCGAAAACCGGCATCAACGCCGGCATCCTGCTGGATACCAAAGGCCCGGAAATTCGCACCATGAAACTGGAAGGCGGCAAAGACGCCTCGCTGGTCGCCGGCCAAACCTTCACTTTCACCACCGACCAGAGCGTGATCGGCAACAGCGAACGCGTGGCGGTCACCTACGCCGGCTTCGCCGCCGACCTGAAGATCGGCAATACCGTGCTGGTTGACGACGGCCTGATCGGCATGGAAGTCACCAACGTGACCGAGAACGAAGTCGTTTGTAAAGTGCTGAACAACGGCGACCTGGGCGAGAACAAGGGCGTCAACCTGCCGGGCGTATCCATCCAGCTGCCTGCGCTGGCCGAAAAAGACAAACGCGACCTGATCTTCGGCTGCGAGCAAGGCGTCGACTTCGTGGCGGCGTCCTTCATCCGCAAACGCTCAGACGTGCTGGAGATCCGCGAACACCTGAAAGCCCACGGCGGCGAGCAAATCCAGATCATCTCCAAGATCGAAAACCAGGAAGGCCTGAACAACTTCGACGAAATCCTCGAAGCGTCCGACGGCATCATGGTTGCCCGTGGCGACTTGGGCGTGGAGATCCCGGTCGAAGAAGTGATCTTCGCCCAGAAGATGATGATCGAGAAATGCAACCGCGCGCGTAAAGTGGTGATCACCGCCACCCAGATGCTCGATTCCATGATCAAGAACCCGCGCCCTACCCGCGCGGAAGCCGGCGACGTTGCCAACGCCATCCTGGACGGCACCGATGCCGTCATGCTGTCCGGCGAGAGCGCCAAGGGCAAATACCCGCTGGAAGCGGTCAACATCATGGCGACCATCTGCGAGCGTACCGATCGCGTGATGCCAAGCCGCATCGACGCCCTGAACGATCGCCGCAAGCTGCGCATCACCGAAGCGGTGTGCCGGGGTGCGGTTGAAACCGCCGAGAAACTGGACGCGCCGCTGATCGTGGTCGCCACCAGCGGCGGCAAGTCGGCGAAATCCGTGCGTAAATACTTCCCGAACGCGGTGATCCTGGCGCTGACCACCAATGAAACCACCGCGCACCAGCTGGTGCTGAGCAAGGGCGTCATCCCGCAGATGGTCAAGGAAATCGCCTCTACCGACGACTTCTACCGCATCGGTAAAGAAGCCGCCCTGGCCAGCGGCCTGGCACAGAAAGGCGACGTCGTGGTGATGGTTTCCGGCGCGCTGGTGCCGAGCGGCACCACCAACACTGCCTCGGTACACGTGCTGTAATATAAAACGTGACATAATTGCCTTGATCAAAACGCCGCTTTGCGGCGTTTTTTTTATCGGCAGTAAACTATTTTTCTCAAAACGCAACCGCGATCCGCTCATTATTTAGCTAATAAAGAATCGGAGTAGTCCCATGGAAGCCGGCTGTTTTCCCTCGTTTTTTTAACTAATTTGTAAAACCAGATGCAAGTTTGAGCGAACGATCAAAATAAAGCACCTCAACACTAAAAAATTATTCTCTTTCGAAAAAAGTTTGTGTAATACTTGTAACGCTACATGGAGATTAACTCAATCTAGAGGGTGTTATAATGAATCGTACTAAACTGGTACTGGGCGCGGTAATCCTGGGTTCCACTCTGCTGGCTGGCTGCTCTAGCAACGCTAAAATCGATCAACTGTCTTCTGACGTTCAGACTCTGAACGCTAAAGTTGATCAGCTGAGCAACGACGTGAACGCAATGCGTTCTGACGTTCAAGCTGCTAAAGACGACGCAGCACGCGCTAACCAGCGTCTGGACAACCAAGCTCACGCTTACAAAAAGTAAGATAGCTTTGGTTATTGAAAACGGCGCACATTGTGCGCCGTTTTTTTTTGCCTGTCCCTTGGACTGGTTTTTCCTGCACCGCAGGCAAAAAAAAGAGGCTCAGCACGCTGAACCCCTCTTCGACCACACAATCCTGCAAACTTAGTTCACGGAACTGATTGGCGCGGCCTTGAATGGGCTCTTATTCGCCTCAGGCGTCGCTGCAGGCGTCAAACTCACCGCCGACGGGCTCTCCCCTACGTTGACCAGCACCGGCATGCCAGAACGGCGTACAACCGCGCTATCGAACACGGCGCGATCGGTCTGAGCATCCGCAGCGAAGGCTTTCTCCGCTTTAGACAACGCAATCGGCATGGTCTGCGGATCGTCGCTTTCTACCCGCGACAGCGGCTGATGCACTTCCACATAGCGTTTGCCGTCCGGCTCAACCGAAATCTTCACCGGATCGTTGATCACCTGCACCCGCGTACCGCGCGGCACCTGATTGAACAGCGCTTCGATATCCGTCGGACGCAGACGAATGCAGCCGGAGCTGACGCGCATGCCGATACCGAAGTTGGCGTTGGTGCCGTGGATCAGGTATTCACCGCGCCCCATCGCCAGACGCAGGGCGAACAACCCCATCGGGTTCTCAGGGCCGGCCGGCACCACCGCTGGCAGCGTCACGCCCTGGGACTGATAGCGTTTACGGATATTGGCGGTTGGCGTCCAGGTCGGGTTAGGGATCTTCTGGCTGACGGAGGTCACCTCCAGCGGCGTGTGCATCCCGGTCTGGCCGATACCGATCGGATAGACGATCACTTTGTTCTCGCCTTTCGGGTAGTAGTAAAGGCGCAGCTCGGCCAGGTTGACGATGATCCCTTCACGCTTGGTGTCAGGCAGCAGCATTTGGGTCGGAATGGTCAGCACCGAACCCGGCTTAGGCAGGAACGGGTCAGTGCCAGGGTTGGCTTCCAGCATGCCCAGCAGGCCGATCTTGTAGTCGGCGGCGATCGCCTCCAGCGGACGGCCGTCGTTTGGCACGGTATAAGTGGTGTTTTCACCGATCAGACGGCTGTCCGGCGGCGGCAGCGGGTACTCGGTCGCACTGGCGGCCTGCGTGCCGGCCAATACGGTGGCGAAGACCATGCCCATTAAACTCAACGCACGTTTCATTATCATCCCTATATTTTTTTATGACGGTTCGCCCCCAAGGCTAACGAGCGCCTGGCGGTGGGTAAATCAGACAATACCTGATTAATACTAGCAACGCTGGTATCAAAGGCAATAAGTCCTCTAAAAATCAACACGTTATAACGTAATCGCCGCCGCTGATTGTCAACGAAACGTCAATAGGTAAGCTGCTGAAATATCACTGAATTGGGAGCATTGCCAGGAGGAAAACTGCGGATTGTAAAGACTCATTGACAAAGCGAAGGTATCAATGAGCCTTGAGGGTGCGGCCGTTATGGGTCAGGCCAGCTGCGCCGCTTTGCTGCGAATGGCGCGGATCATCGCCTCCAACCCCTGTGAACGCGAAGGCGTCAGATGTTGGCTGAGCGCCAACTCGCTGAAAAACGGCCGCACATCGAGATCGACGATCTGCTGTGGCGTCAATTGACGATAAAGAATAAACACCACCGCCAGCAGCCCTTTGACGATCGCCGCGTCGCTGTCGCCGTGAAACTCGACCTGCCCCTGCTCATCACGGCGCATCACGATCCATACCTGGCTCTGACAGCCGGAAATCAGGTTGCCGGCCTGCCGCTCGGCCTCGTCCAGCGGCGGCAATTTGGCGCCGAGTTCAATCACGTACAGGTATTTCTCCTCCCAGTTCAAACAGCGGGAGAAATTACGCACCAATTTATCTTTGTCCGGCAAATTCGCCATGGGGATCCTTTTGTACCGCCGGGGACGCGCCCCGGCCTAGCCTAATAGCTGATGAATGCGTTGCAGCCCGGCCACCAGCCGGTCCACCTCTTCGCGGGTATTATATAACGCCAGCGAAGCGCGGCACATGCTCGGCACCTGATAAAACGCCATCAGCGGCATCGCGCAGTGATGGCCGGTGCGAATGGCGATGCCGTACTGGTCGAGGAAGCTGCCGACATCATAGGCATGGTGCTCCCCCAGGTTGAAGGCGATCACCCCGGCGCGATGGGCCGGACCATAAACTTTCAGCGTCGGCAACTGCCTGAGCGCCTCCAGCGCATAGTGCATCAGCGACTGTTCATAATCGTGGATCGCATTCAGGCCCAGGGCTTCGACGTAATCGAACGCCGCCCCCAGCCCCATGATGCCGGCGGTGTTCGGCGAACCGGCCTCGAAGCGCCACGGCGGATCGGCGAAGGTGGTGCCCGCCGTCAGGCTGACCTGGCGGATCATCGAGCCGCCCCCTTCCCACGGCGGCATCTGCTGTAACAACGCCTGGCGGCCGTACAGCATGCCGATGCCGGAAGGGCCGTACAGCTTATGGCCGGAAAATACGTAAAAATCGCAGTCCAGCGCCTGAACATCGACGCGCTGGTGCATTACCGCCTGCGCGCCGTCCACCAGCACCGTCAGCTCCGGCGCCAGGGCTCTGGCGCGGGCGATGATGTCGCGCACCGGGTTGACGGTGCCCAGCACGTTGGAGACCTCGGTCAGCGCCAGCAGTTTGCAGGACGAGTCGACCAGCTCCGGCAGCAGCGCCAGATCCAGCGTACCGTCCGGCTGCAGCGGCCACACCCGCAGCTGCAGCCCGCGCTCCTGCGCCAGCATCTGCCACGGCACGATATTGGCGTGGTGCTCCATCTCGGTGATGAGAATCGCATCGCCCGGCTGCAGCAGGTGGCGGCCAAAGCTGTTGGCCACCAAATTGATGCCTTCGGTGGTACCCTTGACGAACACCATTTCTTCCGCCGAGGCGGCGTTGATAAAGCGCGCCGCCTGTTCCCGCACCGCTTCCATCTGCTGGGTCGCCTCGGCGCTCAGGGTATGAATGCCGCGATGCACCGCCGCATAACCGTGGCGGTAGAACTCCAGCTCGCGGTCGATCACCGCCTGCGGTTTCTGCGCGCTGGCGGCGCTGTCGAGATAGGCCAGCGGTTGGCCGTTCACCTCACGCGCCAGCAGCGGGAAATCGCCGCGCACGCGTTCAATCGGATAACTCATTCAGCCTCCCCCGGCAGGCGCTGGGCGATGCGCGCCAGCACCCGTTCCCGGATGGTGTCATTGGCGATGCCTTCGGTGAGCTCGGCGGCGAAGGCGAAAATGATCATCTGCTGCGCCGCGTGTTTGTCGATGCCGCGCGACTGCAGATAGAACAGCTGCTCTTCATCGATGCGCCCCACGGTGGCGCCGTGGCTGCATTTGACGTCGTCGGCGTAGATCTCCAGCTGCGGCTTGGTATCCACCTCCGCCACCTTGCCCAACAGCAGGTTATGGTTAGTCATCTGGCCGTCGGTTTTAATCGCGTGCTTGGCCACTTTGATCATGCCGTTGAACACCGCCTTGCCGCGATCGCTGACCACGGTTTTATGCAGCTGGCGGCTTTCGCAATAGCCCTTGTTGTGCTCCAGATAGGTGCGGGTATCGCAGATCTCTTTGCCCACCGGCAGCACCAGGCTGTTGATCACCAGGTTTGCGCCTTCGCCGTTCAGCTGCGCGCTGGTGTTGTGGCGTGTCAGACCGGCGCCCAGCAGGAAACTGTCGCTTTTCACCCGCGCGTCGCGGCCGATAACCAGATCGTTGTGGGCAAAGTGGTAGCTCGGCTGGCTTTCAAACGCCAGCTTGCAGTGCAACAGCCCGGCGTTGTCCGCCACGTTGGCGGTCAGGCGCGCGCCGGTGAAGTGCGCGGCCTCGCCCAGGCTGACGTAGTGTTCAATCACTTCCGCCTCGGCCCCGCGCCCGATCTCCAGATGGTGACGATGATGCACGGTGTTCACTTCCCCGGTGGCGCCGCGTCCGCTGCTGATGTGCAGCAGGTACAGCGGGCGGGCCGGGACCTTGCCGGCCGGCAAGCGAATCAGGCTGGTTTCCTGCGCCAGGCTTTCGGTCAGGTGCAGGAAAATTTCCGGCTGGATCGGCTCCGGCAGCGCCTGCGGCGTGCCGTAGGCGGTCAATTCGAACTGGTAGTCGCCCAAATCGCCATCGCTCAGCGCGGCGCTGTAGCGGCCGTCGATAAACACCAGCCGACAGGCATCGATGCCGAGCGCCAGCGCCTCAAGCTGATCAGCGCTCACCGGCGCGGGCTGCGGTTCGAGGAACTGCTGCTCCAGCAGGCTCTCCAGCGGCGTGTATTTCCAGTTTTCATGCTTGCGCGTTGGCCAGCCGAGGCGCAGCGCCTGCTGCCAGTGCGCCAGCGCATGCGGCGAACGCTCGCCGCCGCGGCCTTCGAACAGGCGATACAGCTGCTGCAGCGCGTTTGAATTACTGTTGGTCGGTAAGCCAGCCATAGCCCTGCTCCTCCAACTGTTTCACCAGCGAGAAATCGCCGGATTTGACGATGCGCCCCTGGGACAGCACGTGTACGTAATCCGGCTGGATGTAGTCCAGAATGCGCTGATAGTGGGTGACGATGATAAACGCGCGCTTGCCGTCCCGCAGCGAGTTGACGCCGTTGGCGACGATCTTCAGCGCGTCGATGTCCAGGCCCGAGTCGGTTTCATCGAGAATGCACAGATCCGGCTCCAGCGCCGCCATCTGCAGAATGTCGTTGCGCTTTTTCTCGCCGCCGGAGAAGCCGACGTTGACCGAACGGGTCAGCAGATCGGCCGGCATATCCAGCAGCGCGATTTTCTCTTCGATGAAATCGGCGAAGTCAAAGCGATCCAGCGGCTCCTGCTCACGGTATTTGCGCACCGCGTTGACCGACGTCTGCAGGAAGAAGTGGTTGCTGACGCCGGGGATCTCCACCGGGTACTGGAAGGCCAGGAACACGCCTTCGCCGGCGCGATCTTCCGGATCCAGCTCCAGCAGATCCTTGCCCTTGAAGGTGACTTCCCCTTCGGTCACTTCGTACTCTTCACGCCCGGCCAGCGTGGCGGACAGCGTGCTCTTGCCCGAGCCGTTCGGCCCCATGATGGCGTGCACTTCGCCCGGTTTGATCTCCAGATCCAATCCCTTGAGGATCTCGTTGCCTTCCACGCTGACTTTCAAATTCTTGATGCTTAACATGCTGTGTCCTCAGATAGCGCCGGCGGCGCTAAAAATGCGGCGATTAACCCACGCTGTGTTCCAGGCTGATGGCCAGAAGTTTCTGCGCCTCGACGGCGAACTCTAGCGGCAGCTCGGAGAAAACGTCCTTGCAGAAGCCGTTGACGATCATCGAAATGGCGTCATCCTCGCTGATGCCGCGCTGCAGGCAGTAGAACAGCTGGTCGTCGCCGATCTTCGAGGTGGTGGCTTCGTGCTCCAGCTGAGCGCTGTTGTTGCGCGCTTCAACGTAAGGGAACGTGTGGGCGCCGCTGTCCGGCCCGATCAGCATCGAGTCGCACTGGGTAAAGTTACGGGCGTTTTCCGCCCCCGGCAGGATTTTCACCAGGCCGCGATAGGTGTTCTCGCTGTGGCCAGCGGAGATGCCTTTGGCGATGATGGTCGACTTGGTGTTTTTGCCGATGTGGATCATCTTGGTGCCGGTATCGGCCTGCTGATGGCCGCTGGTCAGCGCCACCGAGAAGAATTCGCCGATCGAATTGTCGCCCTGCAAAATCACGCTCGGGTATTTCCAGGTGATGGCCGAGCCGGTTTCCGACTGGGTCCAGGACATTTTCGAGCCGGCGCCTTCGCACAGCGCGCGCTTGGTGACGAAGTTGAGGATACCGCCCTTGCTCTCGCCGCCGGAGAACCAGTTCTGCACCGTCGAGTATTTCACTTCGGCGTCTTTATGCAGGATCACTTCCACCACCGCCGCGTGCAGCTGATAGCTGTCGCGCACCGGGGCGGAACAGCCCTCGATATAGCTGACGTAGCTACCTTCGTCGGCGATCAGGATGGTGCGCTCGAACTGGCCGGTTTTGGCGGCGTTGATGCGGAAGTAGGTCGACAGTTCCATCGGGCAGCGTACGCCCTTCGGCACATAAACGAAGGTGCCGTCGGAAGCCACCGCGGCGTTCAGCGCGGCGAAGAAGTTATCGTTGGACGGCACCACGCGCCCCAGGTACTGACGCACCAGATCCGGGTATTCCTGGATCGCTTCGCCGAACGAGCAGAAAATCACCCCGCTCTCCGCCAGTTTTTCACGGTAAGTGGTAGCGACAGAGACCGAGTCGAAGATGGCGTCCACCGCCACCTCGCTGCCCTCGCGCACCGGCACGCCGAGCTGGTTGAACGCCAGCTCCACTTCACTGGTCAGGTAATCTTTTTCCGTCGCCGCGCCCGGTTGCTGCTCGGCGCCGGGTTGCGAACCGCAGGCGTCGTCGCAGCTGCCGCAGGACGGCGCCGAATAGTAACTGTAGTCCTGGTAGTTCAGGCGATCGTAATTGGCCTTCAACCAGTGCGGCTCTTCCATCTGCAGCCAGGCGCGGTAGGCCTCGAGGCGGAATTCCAGCATCCACTCGGGTTCGTTACGCTTGGCCGAGATGGCGCGCACCACCTCTTCGTTGATGCCTTTGGCCAACTCATCGGTTGCCAGCTGGGTGAAGAAACCTTCTTTGTAGCGACCTTCGCTGACCCAAGCCTGCACTTCATTAGGCATTTCTACATTGCTTCGTGTCATGTTGATTGCATCGCTCAAACGCCAAAGCTCTCGCCGCACCCGCAGGCATGCTGAGCTTTAGGGTTGTTAAATTTGAATATCTGATTCAGCCCTTCGCGGACGTAATCTACCGTGGTGCCATCGATGAACGGCATGGCCTTCAGCGGCACATAGAGTTTGGCGCCGTCGCGCTCAAACAGCAGATCGTCATCGGCGGGTTCGCGGGTCAGATCCAGCACATAGGCAAAGCCGGCGCAGCCGGATTGTTTCACCCCTAGCTGCAGCCCTTTCACCTGCGGATCCTGCTGCATCAGTTTGGTTATTTGTCGTACGGCGCTGTCGCTGAGCGAAATGCCTTGCCAGACATTTTCATCCAGAGAAAAAGTGCCGACATTTTCCGTTTGCATAGGGTCTACCTCACACTCGTGTTTGGCCACAGCCAATCTGGGTTGCTTATATGTTAGTGATAACGATTATCACTTCAACCGTTTGTTTTGCGGGGGTATCCGCCGCGAGCGCGGTTTTTCGCTGCGGCGCGCGGCAAGCCAACGGGACACCCGTGGCGGCTTGCGGCGTCTGGCGGCAAGGCGTGCATGCTATCCCTATGAATTTGTTCTCTATCCTGCATCACCGTACCGCACTCCCCGGTGGCCCGTCAGCGTTACAGCGCCGCGGGGCGTTGCCGTTCTAAACATTCATAGAAAATACCTATTTCTGCATTCTGTCTGTCGTAAATGTGCGTTTATCGGCATTTCGTGGCGCGGCGCAAGCGCGCACCCTCAGGTTAAAGTTTAGTCGCTCAGGATTAAATTGGGTCGTCGACGGCCTTTTACACCCCCGCGCGATGAAAAAACGCCGCGCCGGGGATTGATCGGCAACGCGGCAGTTTATATGATAATGATTATCATTCAATTGTAATTTGAGCGCGAAGCCAATGACTCTTTCGATCAACGCATGGTTGCTGGGCAAGATTGATGACTACAAATTCAGCGTGCGCGACGCCACGGTGGACTTTTACATGGCCGAAGCGGCGCTGCGGCGCCCGGAATGCAATATCGACCACCTGAAGCGGTATAACAGCGTCAGCCTCACCATGGCCAATCTGTGTCTGGAGAACGGCGACGACGACAGCTACCTGCATGCGCTCAGCAAGCTGCACAACCGGCTGATCGTCGAGATCAACAACCCACAGCGCTGCCAGCTTTTTCGGGTGCAAAGCTACCACTTCGCTCGCCACACGCTGACGCTGATCTGCCAAAAATATGCAATGGAAGGCACCTGGGAGAAGGCAAACGCGTTTCAGAAGGACTTCGTCAAACGCGTGCCGTTTCAGCTGTAAGGCGCAAGGCTCCGCAGGCCGATCGCCTGCGGAAACCGGCGGGAATCAGTCGATGACCGCCGTGGTCAGACGCGAGGTGCAGCACAGCCGATCGCGCGCGTCGAAGATCTCGATTTGCCACACCTGATGACGGCGGCCAACGTGCAGGGCGCGGCACACCCCGCGCACCTGGCCATCGAACACCGCGCGCAGGTGGTTGGCGTTGATCTCCAGCCCCACCACTTTCTGCTCGCCCTCGCTGCACAGGTAACCGGCCATCGATCCCATCGATTCCGCCAGCACCACCGACGCCCCGCCGTGCAACAGCCCGAACGGCTGCCGGGTGCGGCCATCGACCGGCATGGTGGCCTCGAGGAAATCCTCGCCCAGCTGGGTAAACTCGATGCCCACATGGCTGACCATGCAGCCGTCGCCGGCGCGGTTCAGCTGCTCCAGCGATGTTTCACGTTTCCACAATTTCACTCAATCATCTCCAGAAGTGCCTGTAAGGGGTGGCGCACGCCATTGCCCTCGATGCGTTTCACCTGGCTGCGGCAGGAATAGCCGGTCGCCAGGCAGCGCTGCCGCGGCAAACGCTGCAGCGTCGGGTGCCATGATAGCTCATAAATGCCGAGCGAGTTTTGCAGGTTCTTGGCTTCATGGCCGTAAGTGCCCGCCATGCCGCAGCAGCCGACGCTGACGTTCTCCAGTTTGGCGCCGAAGCGCGCGAAGATCGCCGCCCACTGTTGGCCACTGGCCGGCAGCGCGGTGGTTTCGGTACAGTGGCCGAACAGATACCAGGGTTCGCCGGTCGCCGGCTGTTCGGCGCGATCCGCGATCCGCTGCTGCAGCCATTCGTGCACCAGCTGCACCTGGAAATCGCCGCGCTCGGCGCCGAGGATCTCGCGGTATTCGTCGCGGTAGCACAGCACCAGCGCCGGATCGACGCCCACCAGCGGCATGCCGAGCTGCGCCACACGGTTGAGGAAATCGGCGGTTTTGCGCGCGGTGCGGGCGAACCGCGTCAGGAACCCCTTCACATGCTGCGCCTTGCCGTTCGGCGAGAACGGCAGCAGCACCGGTTTATAGCCGAGCTTCTCCACCAGCCGGACAAAGTCCGCCACCACTTTGGCGTCGTAATAGCTGGTGAACGGATCCTGGACGATCAGCACGTGATCGGCGCGCTGATCGGCGCTCAGCCCTTCCAGCTGCTCCAGCGTCAGCGTGGTCGCGCGGTGGCCGGACAGCTGCTGACGCAGCGTCGGGCTGGACAGCAGCGGCAGATCGACCATGCCGATGGCGTTGCGGCTCATCTCCCGCAGCCACGGCTGGCGGAAGAAGAAGTTGAACACCTTCGGCGCGCGGGCCATCAACGGGGTATAGCTCTCCACGCCGGCGACCATGTAGTCGCTTACCGGGCGCAGATAGCGGGTGTGGTAGAGCTGCAGGAAGCGCGAACGGAATCCCGGCACGTCAATCTTGATCGGGCACTGGGTGGAGCAGGCCTTGCAGGCCAGGCAGCCGGACATCGCCTCTTTCACTTCGTGCGAGAAATCATACTCGCCCTTGCTGGCATGCCAGCTGTTGCGGGTCTTTTCGATCAAACCGCGCAGGCTGACTCGCTGCTGCGGCAGCTCTTTCTCCAGCGCCAGCGGATCGACGCCCTGCTCGGCCAACAGACGCAGCCACTCGCGCACCAGCGTCGCCCGCCCTTTCGGTGAATGAATGCGGTTGCCGCTGATCTTCATCGACGGGCACATCGGGCTGCGCACGTCGAAGTTGAAGCACAGGCCGTTGCCGTTACACTCCAGCGCGCCGCGGAATGAGGTGCGCACTTCGACCGGGATCTGGCGATCGAAGGTGCCACGCTTGACCGCGTCCACCTGCATCATCGGCGCATCCACCGCCAGCGGCGAACAGATCTTGCCCGGGTTCAGGCGGTTATCCGGATCGAATGCCGCCTTGATGCGGCGCAGCTCTTCATACAGCGTTTCGCCGAAGAACTCAGGGCTGTATTCCGCGCGGAACCCCTTGCCGTGCTCCCCCCACAGCAGGCCGCCGTATTTGGCGGTCAGCGCCACCACCCGATCGGAGATCTGCTTCATCAGCACCTCCTGCTGCGGGTCGCACATGTCGAGCGCCGGGCGCACGTGCAGCACCCCGGCGTCGACGTGGCCGAACATGCCGTAGCTCAGGTGGTGGTCGTCGAGCAGTTGACGGAATTCGACGATATAGTCCGCCAGGTGTTGCGGCGGCACGCAGGTGTCCTCGGCGAACGGAATCGGCTTGGCGCGCCCTTTGGCGTTGCCCAGCAGCCCGACCGCCTTCTTGCGCATGTTATAAATGCGCTCGATGCCCGCCAGATCGCCACAGATCTGGTAACCAATCACGCCGCCCTGCCGCTGCGCGATCAATTCGTCCAGCCGTTGACACAGGTTTTCCATCTGGCCGTCGATCAGCGCCCGATCGTCACCAGCGAACTCGACGATGTTCAGCCCGAGCATCTCTTTATCCGGCACGTCGGCGATCAGTTCGTTCACCGAGTGCCAAACGATGTCTTCACGCGCCAGGTTCAGCACCTTGGAATCGATGGTTTCCACCGACAGCGCCTTGGCTTCGACCATAAAGGGCGCATTGCGCAGCGCCGAGTCGAAGGAGTCGTATTTTACGTTAACCAAACGGCGCACTTTCGGCAGCGGCGTGATGTCCAGCCGCGCCTCGGTGATAAACGCCAGCGTGCCTTCGGCGCCGGTCAGGATGCGCGTCAGATCGAAGGTTTGCAGATCGTCGCTCAGCACGTGGCGCAGATCGTAACCGGTGAGGAAGCGGTTGAGCTTGGGGAATTTCTCCAGGATCAGCGAGCGCTGCTCGCGGCAGCGGTTCAGCACCGTGCGGTAGATACGCCCTTCGGCGGTCTCGTCCAGAGCAATCGTTTCCGCCAGCGCCGTCGGCATGGCGCGGGTATCGATCATCTCGCCGCCCAGCAGCACCGCCCGCAGGCCCAACACGTGATCGGAGGTTTTGCCGTACACCAGCGAACCCTGGCCGGAGGCGTCGGTATTGATCATGCCGCCCAGGGTGGCGCGGTTGCTGGTGGACAGTTCCGGCGAGAAGAAGTAGCCGAACGGCCGCAGATATTGATTCAGCTGATCCTTGATCACCCCGGCTTCGACTTTTACCCAGCCTTGTTCAACGTTGATCTCCAGAATGCGGTTCATATGGCGCGACATATCGACCACGATGCCGGTATTGAGCGACTGGCCGTTGGTGCCGGTGCCGCCGCCGCGCGGGCTGAAGGTCAGCGTATTGAATCGCTCTTCCCCGGCCAGGCGGGCGATCAGCGCCACGTCGGCGGTGGAACGGGGGAACACCACCGCATCGGGCAACAGCTGATAGATGCTGTTGTCGGTGGCCATCGTCAGCCGGTCGGCATAGCTGGTGGCGGTGTCGCCGTTGAATCCGTTTTGCTTCAGTGCTTCCAAAAAGTCGAGCACCCGTTGAACGAGGCCGGGCGCCTGAGAAATCTGTGGGATCATTCGCTTTTTTGACCCTGTCCGTCTATTTTTTATGCGCTGATGTACGCTGAATCGGGCCTTTAATTCAGACCCACCCTATTTTTTAGTGACACTAAAAACTAACATACTCGTTTAGTGAAGGCATTCACATTATTACCGCCCTGCGAACGCCGCCACAGGCGGCCGTCCGGCGGTAATAAACCGACCGACAGGCACCCGATTCGCCGGTGCCAGGGATTTAATTGACCAGGATGAGAAGCCACTGATGCCACTCCCGCAATCGCGTTACGACTTACCGCGAATTATTTTCGGCGTGCTGTTTATCGCCATCATGATCGTCGCCTGTTTTTGGGTGATCCAACCGTTCATTCTCGGCTTCGCTTGGGCGGGAATGGTGGTGATCGCCACCTGGCCGCTGCTGCTCAAACTGCAAAAGCTGCTGTGGGGCCGCCGCTCGCTGGCGGTGCTGGTGATGACCCTGCTGCTGATCCTGCTGTTCATTTTGCCTATCTCTCTGCTGATCAGCAGCGTGGTGGATAACAGCGCGCCGCTGATCGCCTGGGCCAGCTCGCCGGGCAAACTGCATATTCCCGATCTCGCCTGGCTGCAGTCCGTGCCGATGATCGGCGACAGGCTCTATACCAGCTACCATACGCTGGTTAACGCCGGCGGCGCCGCGCTGCTGGCGAAGGTGCAGCCGTACTTCGGCCAAACCGCCACCTGGTTCGTGGCGCAGGCCGCGCATATCGGCCGTCTGCTGCTGCACTGCGCGCTGATGCTGCTGTTCAGTGCCCTGTTGTATGCGCGCGGCGAGCAGGTGGCGTTGGGCATCCGCCACTTTGCGGTGCGCCTCGGCTCTGCGCGTGGCGATGCGGCGGTGCTGCTGGGCGGCCAGGCGATCCGTGCCGTCGCGCTGGGCGTGGTGGTGACGGCGCTGGTGCAGTCGGTGCTGGGCGGCATCGGTCTGGCGGTGAGCGGCATTCCGGCCGCCACTCTGCTGACGATGCTGATCTTCATCTGCTGCGTGGCGCAATTGGGGCCGCTGCTGGTGCTGGTGCCGGCCATCATCTGGCTGTACTGGCACGGCGATACCACCTGGGGCACCGTGCTGCTGGTCTGGAGCTGCGTGGTGGCTACGCTGGATAACGTGCTGCGCCCGGTGCTGATCCGCATGGGCGCCGATCTGCCGCTACTGCTGATCCTGTCCGGCGTTATCGGCGGCTTGCTGGCCTTCGGCATGATTGGCCTGTTCATCGGCCCGGTGGTGTTGGCGGTATCTTATCGCCTGCTGACCGCCTGGATGGATGAAGCGCCGGAGCCGACCACCGCGCCGGAGCAAGTCATCGAAGATTTGGAAAAACGCTGATTCCCCTCTTCCGCCCGCATCGTCGGGCGGAACTTTTCATTCCTGCCGTTATTCCTACCCCATTCGAGTAATATCTCCACCCAATATAATGCCGCCATATATTGATTACGGTGCCGCGAATGAAAGGTGCAATGTAAATCCCTGTTTGTTGCAAACGGCAAAAAGAGATAACTCCCGCAAATAAAATGTGATGCCGCTATCGATTAGGATGATTCTTAATGACTAGTCGCGTTCAAAAATCTAGTATTATGGCCATCTATTGCTTCAAATCACTGATTTTAAAGCAACCTTTCTGAACAATGTAATGCCATACATGTGAATTGCTGTGTGTAGTCTTTGCCCATCTCCTACGGTGGGCTTTTTTTTTATTCTTTTTTCGTCGAATTGATTATTTTACGCGCCGTTATTTACATTCAGAAATAAAAAGGCCGCAGCGTTAACTGCGGCCCAGCGTTAATGCCTCAGCGAGGCCGAGACATTATTTCTTTTTCGACAAATTGATCCAGGTCTGCACCACGGTGTCCGGATTAAGCGACAGGCTGTCGATGCCCTGCTCCATCAGCCACTCGGCGAAGTCTTCGTGGTCGGACGGGCCCTGGCCGCAGATACCGACGTATTTGCCGTGGCGCTTGGCCGCCTGAATCGCCATCGACAGCAGCGCTTTCACCGCGTCGTTGCGTTCGTCGAACAGCTCCGACACCACGCCGGAGTCGCGATCCAGCCCCAGCGCCAACTGGGTCATGTCGTTGGAGCCGATGGAGAAGCCGTCGAAGTGTTCGAGGAACTGATCCGCCAACAGCGCATTGGACGGGATCTCGCACATCATGATCACTTTCAGCCCGTTTTCGCCGCGCTTCAGCCCCTGACGCGCCAGCTCGGCCACCACCGCTTCCGCCTGCGCCACGGTGCGCACAAACGGCACCATGATTTCGACGTTGGTCAGCCCCATTTCGTTACGCACGCGTTTCACCGCCTCGCACTCCAGCGCGAAGCAATCGCGGAAGCTGTCGGCCACGTAGCGGCCCGCGCCGCGGAAGCCCAGCATCGGGTTCTCTTCGTGCGGTTCATACTTGTCGCCACCCACCAGGTTGGCGTACTCGTTGGATTTAAAATCGGACAGGCGCACGATCACGCGCTTCGGCCAGAAGGCGGCGCCCAGCGTCGCGATGCCCTCGGTCAGGCGGCCGACGTAGAACTCGACCGGATGATCGTAACCCTGCATCAGCGCGCGAATCTCGTTTTGCAGCGCCGGCGTCTGCTGATCGAACTCCAGCAGCGCACGCGGGTGCACGCCGATCATGCGGTTGATGATAAATTCCAGCCGCGCCAGGCCCACGCCTTCGTTCGGCAAACGCGCAAAGTCGAAGGCGCGATCCGGGTTGCCGACGTTCATCATGATCTTCAGCGGCAGATCCGGCAGCTCGGTCACTTCGGAGCTCTGCACGCTGAAGTCCAGCATATCGCTGTAAACAAAGCCGGTGTCGCCTTCCGCGCAGGAGACGGTGACTTTCTGGCCGTCTTTCAGCACGTCGGTGGCGTGACCGCAGCCCACCACCGCCGGGATCCCCAGCTCACGGGCGATGATTGCCGCGTGACAGGTACGCCCGCCGCGGTTGGTGACGATCGCGGCGGCCTTCTTCATGATCGGTTCCCAGTCCGGGTCGGTCATGTCGGTGACCAGCACGTCGCCCGGCTGGATGCGATCCATTTCGCTGATGTCGTGGATCACTTTCACCGGACCGGCGCCGATGCGGTGGCCGATGGCGCGGCCTTCCACCAGCACCGGGCTGGAGCCGTTCAGCTGGTAGCGCTCCATGGTCTGTTCGTTGGAGCGCACGGTTTCCGGGCGCGCCTGCACGATCAGCAGCTTGCCGGTATGGCCGTCTTTCGCCCACTCGATATCCATCGGGCGGCCGTAATGTTTTTCGATCAGGATCGCCTGCTGCGCCAGCGCCTGCACTTCGTCATCCGTCAGCGAGAAACGGCTGCGCTGCGCTTCCGGCACGTCTTCGATGCGCACCTGCTTGCCGTGATCCTGCGACGGCGCGTACACCATGCGGATCTTTTTCGAACCCAGGTTGCGGCGCACGATCGCCGGCTTGCCGTTTTGCAGCGTCGGTTTGTGCACGTAGAACTCATCCGGGTTCACTGCGCCCTGCACCACCATTTCACCCAGGCCGAAGGCGGAGGTGATAAACACCACCTGATCAAAACCGGACTCGGTATCGATGGTGAACATCACGCCCGAAGAGGCCAAATCCGAGCGCACCATGCGCTGTACGCCCGCCGACAGCGCCACGCCGCGGTGGTCATAACCCTGATGCACGCGATAAGAGATGGCACGGTCGTTGAACAGCGATGCGAACACGTGCTTGATCGCCACCATTACGGCGTCGATGCCCTGCACGTTGAGGAAGGTTTCCTGCTGGCCGGCGAAGGACGCGTCCGGCATGTCTTCCGCCGTGGCGGAGGAGCGCACCGCGAAAGAAGCTTCCGGTTCGCCGTCGGCGAGCTGTTGGTAAGCCTGATGAATTTCGCGTTCGAACTCGGCGTGGAACGGCGTGTCGATCACCCATTGGCGGATCTGGGCGCCGGCCTTGGCCAGTTGTGCAACGTCGTCAACGTCGGTCTGATCCAGTAGCTGATAGATGCGCTGGTTAACACCGCTTTGTTCGAGGAAATCGTTAAACGCCTGTGCGGTGGTGGCAAAACCGTTCGGCACGGCCACGCCCAAATCGGAAAGATTGGTGATCATTTCACCGAGGGAGGCGTTTTTACCGCCGACACGGTCAACGTCGTGCATGCCAAGCTGGTTGTACCAAAGCACATTACGCAAGTCTGGGCCATTGTTGGACATCGAGACAATCCTTATTGCTATCAGTAGGGTAAAGACGGATTTAATTCGCTTGCTTTACGGCGCCGCTAACACGGAGCCGAATCAGACTAGCACACTGATCCGGGGAAAATGGAAAGGTGAATCGATCAACCCACTGAAGAAAGTGGTTTTTAAGAGAATGTCCTAACCGGCTGATTTGCCTGGGAACCGTTCCCAATCGCACGAAAAGCTTAGTTCTCAACAAATTACGCTCTTTTTAAACTTCTGTTTTAATGACCACGCAAACGCTACCGTTTTTGGTGAAAATAGCGACAAATTTACGTTTCGGATCGAAAAGCGTCGCCGCGCCGCGATTTTTACCGCCGCCAAAGCGCGCTTTTCTTCACGCGCCGCCGCAAGGCGCTTTACCGCCCCGCCGTCACAATTTTTCCCCTCGCCCCTTTACCGGTGGATCGTCTGCGGCTCATGATATTGACAGTGATGACAGCAGTAACACCGTTTTCAGGTAAGGAGCCTCGGGTGGAAAGAAGCGTTTTTTATATTTCGGATGGTACGGCGATCACCGCCGAAGTGCTGGGACACGCGGTGCTGTCGCAGTTCCCGGTCACGGCGACCACCTATACCCTGCCGTTTGTCGAAACCGAGGCGCGCGCTCGCGCAGTTCGCCAACAAATCGATGATATCTATAATGAAACCGGCGTGCGGCCGCTGGTGTTTTACTCCATCATCTCGCCGGAAGTGCGCGATGTGATCGTGCAGAGCCAGGGCTTCTGCCAGGATATCGTGCAGGCGCTGGTCGGCCCGCTGCAGGGCGAGCTGGAAGTGGAGCCGACGCCGGTGCCGAACCGCACCCACGGTCTGACCGCCAGCAACCTCGGCAAGTACGACGCGCGCATTGCCGCCATCGACTATACGCTGGCGCACGACGACGGCATTTCGCTGCGCAACCTCGATCAGGCGCAGGTGATCCTGCTCGGCGTGTCGCGCTGCGGCAAAACCCCCACCAGCCTTTATCTGGCGATGCAGTTCGGCATCCGCGCCGCCAACTACCCGTTTATCGCCGACGATATGGACAATTTGCACCTGCCGGCCTCGCTGAAACCGTTTCAGCATAAATTATTCGGCCTGACCATCGATCCGGAACGCCTGGCGGCGATCCGCGAGGAACGGCGTGAAAACAGCCGTTACGCTTCATTGCGCCAGTGCCGTATGGAGATCGCCGAAGTCGAGGCGCTGTTCCGCAAAAATCAGATCCGCTACCTCAATACCACCAACTATTCGGTCGAAGAGATCTCCACCAAAATCCTCGACATCCTCGGCATGAGCCGCCGCATGTTCTGACCTTTTCCTCGCGGGGCCGCCGCGCCCCGCCACCTGCCGTTTATTTCAGCAGCCGCTGATTTTTTTGTGCTTTTTTTCGCGGCTTTGATCAACAGAACACAATCTCTACGGTTGAATTCAGCGCTTTTTGCGTTATTGTGATCGCCATCACTTCCCGGCACTCCTGCCGCAGAGAAGAACAGTTTCCAGGGAACAACATGCACAAAACAGATGAACTGCGGACCGCGCGCATCGACAGCCTCGTCACGCCGCAAGCGTTGGCGGACAAGCTGCCGATCTCGGCGGCCGTCGCCGACAACGTGACCGCGTCACGAAAACGCATTGAAAAAATCCTCACCGGTGAAGACCGCCGCCTGCTGGTGGTGATCGGCCCCTGCTCCATCCACGATCTCGACGCCGCCGTCGATTACGCCGGCCGGTTGAACGCCCTGCGCGAACGCTACCAGGATCGCCTGGAGATCGTGATGCGCACCTATTTCGAAAAACCGCGCACCGTCGTCGGCTGGAAAGGCCTGATATCCGATCCGGCGCTGGACGGCACCTTCCAGGTCAACCGCGGCATCGAAATGGCGCGCCGCCTGCTGCTGGAAGTGAACCAGCTCGGCCTGCCAACCGCCACCGAATTCCTGGACATGGTGGTCGGCCAATACATCGCCGATCTGATCAGCTGGGGCGCCATCGGCGCGCGCACCACCGAAAGCCAGATCCACCGTGAAATGGCCTCGGCGCTCTCCTGCCCGGTCGGCTTCAAAAACGGCACCGACGGCAACACCCGCATCGCCATCGACGCCATTCGCGCGGCGCGCGCCGGGCACATGTTCCTGTCGCCGGACAAACATGGCCAAATGACCATCTACCAGACCAGCGGCAACCCGTACGGCCACATCATCATGCGCGGCGGCAAAACGCCGAACTATCACGCCAGCGACATCGCCACTGCCTGCGACAGCCTGCGCGAGTTCGATCTGCCGGAACACCTGGTGATCGACTTCAGCCACGGCAACTGCCAGAAAATGCACCGCCGCCAGCTGGAAGTGGCCGACAACGTCTGCCAACAGATCCGTGCCGGCTCCGCCGCCATCACCGGCGTGATGGCGGAAAGCTTCCTGGTGGAAGGCACGCAGAAGATCGTCGCCGGCCAGCCGCTGACCTATGGCCAGTCAATCACCGATCCTTGCCTGAGCTGGTCCGACAGCGAACAGTTGCTGGCGATGCTGGCGGATGCGGTCGATAGCCGTTTCTGACGCAACGCAGGCCGGGGCCTCGCCCCGGCTTTATCCCTTCTGTCCCGCTCATCTATACTGATTGCAACGCTTTAGCACCCGCCGAAACGCACCTGGAGCCACGGCATGATTCACTCTCTGTTATCCATCCCCTGCGTCACGCTGCAGGGCGAGCAAAAAACGCTGGGCGATTACCCGGCGCGCGCTTATCTGGTGGTCAACACCGCCAGCAAGTGCGGCTTCACCCCGCAATACCGCGGGCTGGAAAATTTGTGGCAATACTATCGCGAACGCGGCCTGGTGGTGCTCGGCTTCCCCTGCAACCAGTTTGGTTCTCAGGAGCCGGGCAGCCCGCTGGAGATCGCCAACTTTTGCAGCCTCAACTACGGCGTCAGTTTCCCGCTGTTCAGCAAGATAGACGTTAACGGCCCCGGCGCGCACCCGCTGTTCAATGAGTTGAAACGCCTGGCGCCCGGCATTCTGGGCAGCCGCCGCATCAAATGGAATTTCACCAAGTTCCTGCTCACCGCCGACGGCCAGCGCGTCACGCGCTTTGCGCCGATCACCAAGCCCGAGCGTCTGTTTGACCGCATCGAAACCCTGCTGAAATAACGCCCCTTTTTTACGGGCCGGGTACGCCCGGCCCGCCGCCGGATGTCCATTCGACAAAAAGGTTCCATCGGTAAGAAAATTTTCCTTGATGTAACCTTTCCTTCACATGATAATGATTCTCAGTTTGATATTAATTACCATTTAATGGTCTGTTTTATAAGCACAATGATAATGGATACTGCCAACACGCCTACCCCCGCCGCCGCGGCCCCGACCGAGCACAGCGCAAACGCGCCGCCCAGCTACGACAGCGCACAGCTGCTCGGCGCCGACGGCATCGCGTTCATTACCCATCAGGGCCAGCGCTATCAGCTGCGGCAGACCAAAGCCGGGAAATTGATCCTGACCAAATAACCACAGAACCCTCAAACGCCAGCCACCCCGATCTTTTGATCCAGGCAGCCAGCAAATCTATTGATATGTTTTATTACATACGGAGAGTTGCACCATGCCTCTGACATTTTCCACCCGGCTGCGTTTTTCCGCTTTGAGTCTGGCGATTGCCTGCGCTCTGCCTACGGTGGCCTTGGCACAAAACACCAGCACAACATCCTCTTCCAACGCGGCGCCGGCCAAAAAAGCCAAAGCCGCCGACGAGACCATGACCGTGGTCGCCACCGGCAACCAGCGCAGCAGCTTTGAAGCGCCGATGATGGTCACGGTCATCGAAGGCAACTCGCCGGAAAGCCAGACCGCCACCTCGGCCGCCGATATGCTGCGCCGCGTGCCGGGCATCACCGTCAACGGCACCGGGCGCAGCAACGGCCAGGACGTGACGATGCGTGGCTACGGCAAAAACGGCGTGCTGACGCTGGTCGACGGCATCCGCCAGGGGACCGATACCGGCCACATCGGCGGCACCTTCCTCGATCCGGCGCTGGTCAAGCGCATTGAAATCGTGCGCGGGCCCTCCGCGTTGCTGTACGGCAGCGGCGCGCTGGGCGGCGTTATCGCCTACGAGACCGTTGATGCCGCCGATCTGCTGCTGCCGGGCCACGATAGCGGGTTCCGCGTCTACGGCACCGCCGGCAGCGGCGATCACAGCCTGGGCATGGGCGCCAGCGCCTACGGCAAGACCGATAACCTCGACGGTTTGCTGTCTTTCGGCACCCGCGACGTCGGCGATCTGCGCCAGGGCAACGGCTTCGATGCGCCTAACGACGAAACCATCAGCAACGTGCTGGCCAAAGGCACCTGGAAGATCGACGACAATCAGTCGCTGAGCGGCGATCTGCGCTACTACAACAACAGCGCTCAAGAGCCGAAAAATCCGCAGACGCCGGGCAGCTCGAGCGGCAACCCGATGACCAACCGCTCGACCATCCAGCGCGATGCGGCATTGAGCTATAAGCTCAAGCCGGTCGGCCAGGATTGGCTGGACGCCACCGCCAAGTTGTACACCTCGGAAGTCAAAATCAATGCACACAACGCCGGCGCGACCGACGAATTCCGCAAGCAGACCACCAACGGCGGCAAGCTGGAAAACCGCACGCGCCTGTTCGCCGACAGCTTTGCGTCACACCTGCTGACCTACGGCTCCGAGATCTATGAACAGAAACAGCAGCCGGGCGGCGCCACCACCAGCTTCCCGCAGGCCAAGATAAACTTCGCCTCCGGCTGGCTGCAGGATGAAATTACGCTGCGCGACATTCCGGTCACCGTGCTGGCAGGCACGCGCTACGACGATTACAAAGGCAGCAGCCAGGGCCACGAAGACGTCAAGGCCGACAAATGGTCGTCCCGCGGAGCCCTGAGCTACTCGCCGACCGACTGGCTGATGCTGTTCGGTTCCTATTCCCAGGCCTTCCGTGCCCCGACCATGGGCGAGATGTACAACGATTCGCGCCACTTCCCCGGCAACTATTGGGTGCCCAATCCTAATCTGCGGCCGGAAACCACCAGCACCACCGAAGCCGGTTTCGGGCTGCGCTTCGACGATCTGCTGCTGGCGGATGACAGCCTGCAATTCAAGGCCAGTTACTTCGATACCGACGCCAAAGACTACATCTTCATGTATGTCACTCGCACGCAGACCGCCTCAGCGAATATCTCTCGCGCCAAAATTTGGGGTTGGGACACCTCGCTGAACTATCAGACCAAGTGGTTTAACTGGGATCTGGCTTACAACCGTACACGCGGCAAGGACAAGTCTCGCAATGGCGAGCTGAACGCGAAAAGCGGCGATTGGCTGGCCGACATCAGCCCGGATACCGTTACCAGCTCGCTGGACGTGCCGCTGGGCGAAACCGGTCTGTCCGCCGGCTGGGTCGCCACCTTCGCCGAACGCGCCAAGCGAGTGCCCGCCACCTACTCGGAACAAGGCGGCTATGGCGTCAACGACTTCTATCTCAGCTACAAGGGCCGCGATCGGCTGCAGGGCATGACCACCACCGTGGTGCTGGGCAACGCCTTCGACAAGGAATATTACTCGCCGCAGGGCGTCCCGCAGGATGGCCGCAACGCCAAACTGCTGGTCAGCTACCAGTGGTAATCATTTGACTATCTGGCGGACAACCCGGTTGTCCGCCGTTCGCATTACAGCGCAGGAGAATCCCGCATGAGCAACACCCTATACGAACGCTACCAACAGGCTAAAATCGATCACCCCGGCAAATACGCCCGCGATCTGGCGGCGATCCTCGGCGTCAGCGAAGCGGAGCTGACGCACGCCCGCGTCGGCCACGACACCCGCCGCCTGCAGGCCGACGCGCGCACCCTGCTGACCGAGCTTGAGCAGGTCGGCGTCACCAAGTCCATCACCCGCAACAGCTATGCGGTGCATGAGCAGATGGGCCGCTACCGCAACCAGCACCTCAACGGCCACGCCGGGCTGATCCTCAACCCGCGCGAGCTGGATCTGCGCCTGTTCCTCAACCACTGGACCAGCGTTTTCGCCATGAGCGAAACCAACAAGCGCGGCGTGCGCCACAGCATCCAGTTCTTCGACCAACAGGGCGATGCGCTGCACAAGGTCTACACCACCGAAGAGACCGATCTGCCGGCCTGGATGGCACTGGTGGAACGCCACCTGAGCGAAGAAAACCCGGTGCTGGCGCTGCAGCCCGCCGAGGCGAGCACTGCGGATGAAACGACGCAGGATCATGCCAAAATCGACGGTGAATGGCGTGCGATGACCGACGTTCACCAGTTCTTCCAGCTGCTCAGCCGCAACAAACTGACGCGCCAGCAGGCGTTCCGCGCCGTCGGCGACGATCTGGCCTATCAGGTGGACAACAGCGCGCTGTCGCAGCTGCTGGAAGCAGCGCAGCAGCAGCAGAACGAGATCATGATCTTCGTCGGCAACCGCGGCTGCGTGCAGATCTTCACCGGCCAGATCGAACGTTTGATGCCGCAGGAAGGCTGGATCAACGTGTTCAACCGCCGCTTCACGCTGCACCTGATCGAAGACGCCATCGCCGAAAGCTGGATCACCCGCAAACCGACCAAGGACGGTATCGTCACCAGCCTGGAGCTGTTCGCCGCCGATGGCACGCAGATTGCGCAGCTGTATGGCCAGCGTACCGAAGGGCAGCCGGAACAAACCCAGTGGCGCGAGCAGGTTGCCGCGCTCGCCGCCAAGGACATCGCCGCATGAAATCTTCCTTGATCCGCCGCCTGGCGTTGATGATGTCGCTGGCGCTGCCGCTCACCGCTGCGGCGGCGCAGCGCATCGTCTCGATCGGCGGCGACGTGACGGAAATCGCCTTCGCGCTCGGCGCCGGCGACGAGGTGATCGCCCGCGACAGCACCAGTCTGCATCCGGAAGCGGTGAAAAAGCTGCCGGACGTCGGCTATATGCGCCAGCTGAACGCCGAAGGCATTTTGGCGCTGAAGCCGACGCTGGTACTGACGACCGAGCTGGCACAGCCGGCGCTGGTGCTCAAACAGCTGGCGGACAGCGGCGTCAACGTGGTCAGCGTGCCGGGTGACACCACCCTGCAGGCGGTGCCGCAGAAAATCGCTACGATCGCCGCTGCGCTGCAGCGCGTTGAGCAAGGCAAACAGCTGAGCGAGCGCTATCGACAACAGCTGGCGGCGGTCGATACCTCCCCGCTGCCGGTCAAGGTGCTGTTCGTGATGAGCCACGGCGGCATCACGCCGATGGCCGCCGGGCAACACACCGCCGCCGACGCGGTGATTGCCGCCGCCGGCCTGAAAAACGCCATGCAGGGCTTTGACCGCTACCGTCCGCTGTCGCAGGAAGGCGTCATCGCCAGCGCGCCGGATCTGTTGCTGGTCACTACCGACGGCGTGCGCACCCTCGGCGGCGAACAGCAGCTGTGGACGCTGCCGGGCCTGGCGTTGACACCGGCAGGCAAGCAACGCCGCGTGCTGATCGTCGATGACATGGCGCTGCTGGGCTTCGGTCTGGAAACGCCGGCGGCGCTGGCCAAGCTGCGCCACGCGGCGGAGCAAAAGTAATGCGCTGTCGCACCTCGCCTCAGCTGGCCATCATCGGTCTGCTGGTGCTGTTGACGCTGCTGGCGCTGGTCGCCGCCAACCTGGGCGCGCTGACGCTGTCGTTTCGCACCCTGTGGCGCGAACCCTTCAGCGACGCAGCCTGGCACATCTGGTTGAACATTCGCCTGCCGCGCGTGCTGCTGGCGGTGGTGATCGGCTGCGCGCTGGCGGTATCCGGCGCGGTGATGCAGGGGCTGTTCCGCAACCCGCTGGCGGATCCGAGCCTGCTGGGCATCAGCAGCGGCGGCGCGCTGTTTGTCGCCCTGTTCATCGTGATGCCGCTGGCGTTGCCGGTGACGATCGCGCTGTACGGCCATATGCTGGCGGCGTTCCTCGGCAGCCTGCTGGTGTCATTGTTGATCTACGGCATCAGCCGCAGCGGGCACGGCAATCTGTCGCGGCTGCTGCTGGCGGGCATCGCCATCAACGCCCTGTGCATGGCGGCCATCGGCGTGCTCTCTTACGTCAGCAGCGATCAACAGCTGCGCCAGTTCTCGCTGTGGATGATGGGCAGCCTCAGCCAGTCGCAGTGGCCGACCCTGGCGGTTTCCGCCTCGCTGATCCTGCCTGCGGCGCTGCTGACGCTGCTGCAGGCGCGCCGGCTGAACCTGTTGCAGCTGGGGGACGAAGAGGCCCACTACCTCGGGGTGAACGTCCAGCGCGCCAAGCTGCAGCTGCTGTTACTGAGCGCCTTGCTGATCGGCGCGGCGGTAGCGATGAGCGGCGTGATCGGCTTCGTCGGCCTGGTGGTGCCACATCTGGTGCGCATGCGCCTCGGCGGCGATCACCGCTGGCTGCTGCCCTGCTCCGCGCTGGGCGGCGCCTGCCTGTTGCTGGTCAGCGATACGCTGGCGCGCACGCTGGTGGCGCCGGCCGAAATGCCGGTGGGGCTGATGACCAGCCTGATCGGCGGTCCCTATTTCTTGTGGCTGGTGATGCGCCAGCGGGAGCGAGCCGGTGGATAACGCCGCCTGCCTGACAGCCCGGGAGCTGCGTTACAGCCTCGGTACGCGCCGGTTGATCAACGACGTTTCGCTCAGCCTTGCCGGCGGTGAAATGGTGGCGATTATCGGCCCTAACGGCGCCGGCAAATCGACGCTGCTGCGCTTGCTGACCGGCTATTTGACGCCGGACTGCGGCGAATGTCGGCTGCTTGACCGCCCGCTGGAACACTGGGCGCCGCAACAGTTGGCCAAAGTCCGGGCCGTGATGCGCCAGTACAGCGATTTGGCGTTTCCATTCAGCGTGGAAGAAGTGGTCAGCATGGGGCGTTCGCCGCACGGCAAACGCGACGAGCATCAGGCGATCCAACAGGTGATGGCGCAAACCGACTGCCTGGCGCTGGCGCAGCGCGACTACCGCCAGCTGTCCGGCGGCGAACAACAGCGGGTGCAGCTGGCGCGGGTGTTGGCGCAGCTGTGGCAACCGCAGCCGTCCCCCGCCTGGCTGTTCCTCGACGAACCGACCTCGGCGCTGGATCTGTATCACCAGCAGCACACCCTGCGCCTGCTGCGCTCGCTGACGCGCCAACAACCGCTGGGCGTCTGCTGCGTGCTGCACGATCTCAATCTGGCCGCGCTGTACGCCGATCGGATCCTGCTGTTGCATCAGGGGCGGTTGGTGGCGAGCGGCACGCCGCAGGAAGTGTTGCAAACGGAGATCCTCACCCGCTGGTATCAGGCCGATCTCGGCGTGGTGCATCATCCCGAAGTGTCGCTGCCGCAGGTCTACCTGCGCCAATAAAAAATTTAAGGGCGCTATCAAGCGCCCTTTCTTCATCTCAGCTGGAGCAGGAAATCTCCAGGTGCTTGCCCCAGTCCGGCGGCAGCGCGGCGAGATCGTCATATTCCGGCACATCGTCGAACGGCCGCAGCAGGGCCTGATGCAATCGCTGCAAACGGCCCACGTCGTCTTTCTCCGCGTCCTCAATCGCCTGCTGCGCCAGGTAGTTGCGCAGGATCAGCCGCGGATTCACCGCCTTCATCGCCCGTTGCCGCTCCGCATCGCTCACCTGCTCCTGTTGCAAACGCTGACGATACTGCTGATACCAGGCGTCGAACGCCGCGCGATCGATAAACTCGTCGCGCAGCGGCGACTGCGCCTGTTGCTGTTCAGTGTCGCTCAACAGGCGGAACGTGCGGGTATAGTCCCGCCCTTCCTGCGCCATCAGGCTCAACAGACCGGTGAGCACGTCGTTGTCCTGCGCCGTCGGCGTGAAGAAGCCGAGTTTGGCGCGCATCTGTTCGCCGTAGGCGCGCATCAGCGCCGGCTCATACGCCGCCAGCGCCTGCTGCAGCTGTTCGGTGGTCATCAGCCCCGATAGGGTCTGCGCCAGACGATGCAGGTTCCACAACGCCACCGCCGGCTGATTGTCGAAGGCGTAACGCCCCTGGTGATCGGAATGGTTGCAGATATAGCCGGGCTGGTAGTCGTCAAGGAAGCCGTAAGGGCCGTAATCGATGGTGATACCGAGAATCGACATGTTGTCGGTGTTCATCACGCCGTGCGCGAAACCGACGGTTTGCCAATGGGCGATCAGGCGCGCCGTGCGTTCGACCACGTCGGTAAACCACAACAGGTAGCGCTCGGCCTGCTCCTGCAGCTGCGGCCAGTGACGGGCAATGACGAAATCCGCCAGTTGCCGTACCTGCTCCGGCTGTTTACGGTAGTAAAAGTGTTCGAAGTGGCCGAAGCGCACGTGGCTTTCCGCCACCCGCATCAGCATGGCACCGCGTTCCGGCTGCTCGCGGAACACCGGCTGCCTGCTGGTGACGATGGTCAACGCTCGGGTGGTGGGGATCCCCAAATGGTGCAGCGCCTCAGAGGCCAGAAACTCGCGGATAACCGAACGCAGCACCGCGCGGCCGTCCCCCATGCGCGAATACGGCGTAAGCCCGGCGCCCTTCAGGTGCCAGTCGCGGTGGCTGCCGTCCGCCAGAACCTGTTCGCCAAGCAAAATGCCGCGGCCATCACCCAACTGCCCTGCCCACACGCCAAACTGGTGGCCACTGTACACCTGCGCCAGCGGCTGCATGCCCGGCAGCAGCGTTTCTCCCGCCCAAATCGGGGTTTTATCCTGAGTAAACCAGCTTTCGTCCAGCCCCAGCTCGCGCGCCAGCGGCTCGCTGTGGTACAGCAGGCGCGCATCCTTAAGCGGCGTCGGGTTCAAAGCGGTGTAGAAACCGGGTAACTGTTGGTAGTAAGCGTTATCGAACTGCGGCATAGGCCCTCCGTTTCAGCGTAGTGTAGAGCCTGAACGAGCGGATTAACACCGAAGGAATGCAGGGAGAACGCATCCGCCTGTCGTCAGGACGGATGCGGGGAGTTTGGCGTTCCGCCTGGCTGAGGAAGCGCGGTTTAATGCCGGCTGATAAAGGGTGTTATCAGCCCAACAACGAGGATCAATTACGGTAGCGGAATCACGGTAACCTCACTCCGCGCATGATTTACCTCATTGTGTGTAATTTTTTATATCACTTCTTAATTATTGAACTCGCTGGGCGTCGCCAGCAAAGCTTGCAGATTATCCACACCAACGCTGGGCCATAAAAAACCTTGCAGACCTAAAACACCGGCGTACCTGAGTTTATTAAAATACTCTTTTTTCTCTATTCCTCCGACGATCACGCCTTTACATAACAGGTTGATATTCTTTAACAACGAGTCGATGACCACGTCATATCCCTGATGGGTAAACAGCTGCCAGTAAAAACGCTTGTCTATCTTTACGTAGTCAAACAAACCATCGTACAACGCGGTCAGCGTGGCTTTACCGGAACCGAAATCATCGAGCCACAGCGTAAACATTTCGCTTAATCGCCGCACGCTCGGGTTGTTCTTCCCGGCCGAAAGATTCGGAAAACTCTCACTCACTTCAAATGCAATAAAAGGATATTGCCCGATCCGTTGGCACAACGCCGAATCGGAAAGAATAAGCTCAACGATGATTTCTTCGATATTGATGGTCAACTGCACGTTGTTACCGGTAAACCAAGCCGCATGCTGCTCCGCAAGTTTCAGTTGCTCATTAAATAACTCAATCCTTTGTTCAGGCGCCAATAAATTAATCCCAATTTCGGCCGGCATGGCTAAATCACCGTCGAGACTGTTGAATCGGCTCAACATTTCCACCGCCAACAGCCCCCCCTCCATTGAGTAAACAGGTTGAAAAACATAGCTACTAATAAAGTCAGCTTCGAGTTGGATGTTCATTTTAATGCCACAGGATGAATGGCTAGCGTATCATCGTATATCAATATATTTTATCGATCAATCCTTCTGGGATTAATCGGAAATATCAATGTAAATACCCATGAAATATCATTTAATTGATAGATTAAAGCTATACGACAATCGCGAAAGGCGCAAAAGAAAAGCAGCTGAACTTATGCCACCTTTCTCGCCCAACGCGTGATATGAAAAGGTATTTGGCTTAAGTGGATTGGATGGTGGGCTAAATTTGACTTATCTCCGTTGTTTTATTTAAGAAAAATCTTAAATAAAGTAAAATAATCTTCCCGCCTTAACGCCGATTTTTCCTGCCGTTAACGATGACTGATTAAATTTAATAACGCATCAATTCCGCCCGTTATTCTCGGCATTGAAAACGCAAAAAAATGCCCACCTTGATTTTCAGAAAATCTGCGCTACCGGCGTGCAAAACGTCGATTTCAGCGATAAAAAAAGGATGAGCACGCTCATCCCTTCATCACCTGGCCTCCGCTAACGGATCGTTTCACTCAGCCATTGCCGCAGTTCGGCTAATTCGGCCGCCTGCTGAGGATAGTCCGCCATCAGTCGGTCACAGCAGGCGGCAACGGGCTCGCTTCGATACGGGCAGCCCACCAGCATATCCGCCAGCCGCTGCAGCGGGGCAGGATTAAGGCTGTCGGTGAACGCCTGCGCGCGAACGATAGCCCCCTTCTCCACATCGAAGAACAGGTCTACGCCGCCCCAGACAAAGCGCTCGTTAAGCAAGTGGCTGAACGCCGGCGCCTTGCCGAAATTCCATTCCCAGCTGCTTTGTTTGGCGAACTGCGCGGCAAAATCGGGCAGATCGGGGAACACGTCCGGCGAAATGATCTCCGGCTCGGCCGTTTCGCCATAGTGGGCGAAGAAAGCCTGCACGATGGCGTCGCATACCTGCTCATGGCTGATGCCCGGCAAAAACTCCGCCAAATTGGCGACGCGTGAACGCACCGAGGTGATGCCCTTGGCCTGCAGCTTTTTGGGATCGGGATTGAGGTAGTCCGCCAGCCGCTCCAGATCGGCGTTCAGCAGCAGCGTGCCGTGGTGGAAACCGCGATCCTGGGTTTCTCGATAGGCTGAGCCGGATATTTTACGCGGCCCGTCGGCGGTTTCCATCACCAGATCGTTGCGCCCCGACGCGCTAGCCGCGACGCCCAGCTGCCGCAGCGCTTGCAGAATGATGTCGGTCGAGACGCTCTTGTCGTAGCCCGGCTTGCCGGCCATAAAGGTGAAACAGGTGTTGCCCAGGTCGTGAAATACCGCCCCGCCGCCGCTGCTGCGCCGCGCCAGCCGAATGCCGTCCTGCTCCATGCGCCGGGTGTTGCACTCTTTCCAGGGGTTCTGCGACTGGCCAATCACCACCGTTTCGGCATTGCGCCACAGGAAGAGAATTTTCTGCGTGGTCATTTCGCGGAAGATGCACTCTTCCACCGCCAGGTTGAACCAGGGATCGTAGGAGTCGGAGATCAGTAAACGCAGGCTGTTCATGGCAGGCACCGTCCAAAACATGAGATGCCCGCCATGATACACCAAATCAATGGGTTAAGGCTAAATGCGTCGCGCCTGCCAGTACACCCGCTTCCAGTAGACGTTATCGAGCGAGGAGCGGATCACCCCACGGCTGGTCGACGCGTGGATAAATTGGTCGTTGGTATCGTAAATGCCGACGTGCAGGCCGTTCTCACCGCCGCCGGTTTTGAAAAACACCAGATCGCCCGGCATCAGCTCATCGCGTGAGACCTTGGTGCCCAGCGAGGTCTGTTCTTCGGTCGAACGCGGCAGTTGCATGTCAAAACGATCGCGGAACGTGCGGTAAACAAAGCCGGAACAATCTACCCCGCCCCGATCCAGGCCGCCGTAACGGTATGGCGTGCCGTACCACTGGCGCAACTGCTCATTGAGCTGGGCCACCACCACGATAGAGTCCGCCAGGCGGCCGCTGGGCGGCGGCGCATGGCTGCTGCACCCGGCGAGGATCAAACTGGCTAATAAAAACCACACACGCATCCGCATAATATCCCTTCATTGAACACGTTGCCGCGTTATGCCATCCGGTACACCACCACACCGCCTGCGAGGCAAAGCCGGCACCACGTAAGGAGAGCGCTATTTGGCGTTAATTTATCTCCCGCACGGGGAAAAAGGCAAGCGCCATAAGGGAGATAATGACAGGATCGCCGGTTTTGGCCCTATTCCGGCGATTGAGTCTCGGACTTGCTGTTAATCAGCCAGACGCCGAACAGAATAAACAGCGTGCCCAGCGTTTTCAGCAGCGTAGCGGACTCGTTGAACCACGGCAGGATCACCGCCGCCAGATAGACCAGCGCATAACTGACGCTCAACAGAGGATAAGCGCGGTTTAACGGCAGGTGGCGCAGCGCAAAGAACCAACACAGCATCGACAGCGCATAACCGCAGATGCCGCCGCCCACCGCCAACAGCGGCAGCCAGTAGCCGCCGATCAGCGCCAACGAGACGTCGGCGAACGACATCAGCGGGATTTGCACCATGCCCCACTTCATCAGCAACTGCGCCAACGTCACCAGCAACACGCTGGCGGCGCCCCAGGCATAGCCCCTCATGAATGCACGCTCATCAGCAGGATCCCCAACATAATCGACGCTACGCCGCACCAGTGGCGGGCGGTCGTCGGCTCATGAAACAGCCAGCGCGCCGCCAGCGTCACCATCACGAAGTTCAGGCTGAGCATCGGGTAAGCCAGGCTGAGCGGCAGGCGTTGCAGCACATTGAGCCACACCGCCATGCCCAGCCCCAGCAGCAGCACCGCCAGCGCCAACCAGCGCAGCGTCAGCTTCAGCCGCGCCTCGTCCGCCCGTTCCCAACAGTGCGCCGCCTGTTTCTGGCACAGCTGCCCTCCACAGGTGAGCAGGCTGACCACAATCACCAACAGAAAACCCATCATGGTTGCTGTTTATACCACATCAGCACCAGGCGGTTCATGCGATCCACCTTGTCTGCGGCGGGCAGTTCCTGCGGCAGCGCTTCGCCACGGGACAGCTGCAGCACCAGCGACACGTTCCCCTGCTTGCGCGCCTGCGCCAGCCACTGCGGGAAGTCGGCATCGCTGATCAGGTGCCCCTTGGCGTCCGGGTACTCCAGACCATAGGCCACCTCGCCTTTCTGGCTGTACATCAGCACATCGCTGCGCTTCAGCTCCCAGGCCAGGCCGGCCGCCAGCCCGACGCTGTCGCTCAACACATAGCGGCTGTCGCTCAGTTCGGCCATCGTGGCGCGGGCAAAGTTTTGCGGCAGTTTGGAATCGGTCACCTGTTGCGGGATGGCGTAACCGATCACCAGGCACAGCAGCACCGGGCAAGCCGCCGCCCAGCGCCATTGGCGGCCGTTGTCGCGTACGGAAACCAGCGCGAACAGCAGCCAGCCGCCGAAGGCGATCAGGCCGAGCACCAGTTTCGGCCACTCCTGCGGAGTAAACAGATGTGCCTTCGGCAGCAGACCGGAGCTCAACACCACCAGCGCCACGATGCCGATCAGGCCGAACAGGCCGTTCAGCCAGGCGTTAGCCTTGAACAGCCTGGCGCGCAGCGTGGCGGCGTAGTCTTCCGCATAGGCGGTCATCAGCAGCGCCAGCGGGGCCATGCACGGCAGAATGTAGGTCGGCAGCTTGCCTTTGGCGATGCTGAAGAAGATCAGCGGCATCAGCGCCCAACTCAGCAGAAAGAACAGCTCCGGACGCTGTACGCGCTCGCGCCACCCCTTGAGCAGCGCACCGGGCAGCAGCGCCAGCCACGGCAGCACCGCCGCCAGCAGGACCGGCAGGTAATACCAGAACGGCGCCTTGTGCTGGGCGTTATCTTCGGCGAAACGCTGAATATGCTCGACCCAGAAGAAGTAATTCCAGAAATCGGGTTCACGTTGCGCGATCGCCAGCGCCCACGGCAGGCTGAGCAGCGTAGCGGTCACGATCGCCACCGGGCCATAGCACAGCAGATCCTTGATGCGGCGTTGCTGAATGACGATCGGGATCACCGCGATCACCGGCACCGCCAGCGCCAGGAAGCCCTTGGTCATAAAGCCCATGCCGCAGGCCAGGCCCAGCAACGCGTAAGCGCCCAGCTTGCCTTTGACCGAGGTGGCTTTCAGCGTCAGGTAATAACTGACCATCGCCGCCGCCAGCCACAGCGAGATCATCGGATCCAGCACGCTGTAGGTGCCGATGCTGAACACCAGCACCATCGACAGGAACATCAGCGCCGCCAGGCTGGCGCGGCGCGCATTGCGCCACATCAGCATCGCCAGCGCAAACACCAGCAGCGCGGTCATGCCGGTGCTGAACACCGAGCCGAAACGCACCGCAAAGTTGTTTTCGCCAAACAGCCACTGGCTGATGTTATTGAACCAGTAACCTGCCACCGGCTTTTCGAAATAGCGCAGCCCCAGCAGGTGCGGCACGACCCAATCGCCGCGCTGCAGCATTTCACGGCTGATCTCGGCATAACGCGTCTCATCCGGCTGCCACAGCAGGCGGCCGTTAAGCGGGATCAGGTAAACCAGAGCAAAAAAAACGGCCAGCACAATGGCCCAGGATCCTTTTAGCGCCTTCATGTAACGTCCTTCACATCGGTTTGACAGCCCAGCCAACCTTCGCGGCCGGGGAAAGGAGCGCGCTTGATGCGGCCCAACGGCAGTGACGCCAAATCTTGCGGTAACAGCGCGCTCAGCGGACAGAATTCGATGCCCTGCCGCTGTGCGCGTTGCAATAACTGTTCGAACATCGCCGCCTGCGACATGCCTTCCACTTCGGTGTGAATGGTGTACACCGGCACGCCGCGATCGTTCTCGATGGCGCGCAGAATATAGTCGTTGAAGTCGGCCATGCTGACTTCGCTGCCAATCACTTCATCGAAGGTCGGCAGCGTCACCGGGATCTGCACCGTACCGTGGCGCCCGTCGCTCAGCACCGGACGGAACGGATGGGTGCCGCGGCAATCGCTGTTGTAATGGAAGCCGAAGCGTTGTTTGACCTCCAGCACGCGCGTATCGGCGCGCCAGCCCGCCACGGCGGAGCATTTCACCGGCTGGCCGGTGCTGGCGCTCAGGGCGTCGACGCCCAGCTGTACCTGTTCGGTCAGCTGCGCCTCGCTCCACTTGCCGACCCTGGCCTGCCACCCCTGGTGATCCCAGGCGTGCAGCCCGACCTCATGGCCGGCTTCGGCGGTGCGCTTCATCAGCGGCCCCAGCGCGCGTGAAATGTTGCGCCCCGGCCAGGCGGTGCCGGCCAGCAGAATGTCCAGACCGTACAGCGAGGCGGCGTTCGAACGCAGCATTTTCCACAAAAATTTCGGACGCAAAAGGCGCCAAAGATGGCGCCCCATGTTGTCCGGTCCCACGCTGAAGAAGAAGCTGGCCTGAATGTCGTACTTTTCGAACAGATCCAGCAACTGCGGCACCCCTTCACGGGTGCCGCTGAAGGTATCTACATCAACCCGCAGACCGACTTTCTTCATGCACCGTTCCCTTCCTGAACGGTAGTGCGCAGGAAGTAGTCCAGCGTATCGGCGATGGTTTGCTTCATCTCGATGGTCGGCTGCCAGCCCAGCAGGCGGTGAGCATTTTTGATGCTCGGCGTGCGGTGCTCGACGTCCTGATACCCTTTACCGTAGTAACTGCTGCTCTCCACGTCCTTGAAGCCGGCAAACGGCGGGAAGCGGTCGCGCAACGGGTGGTTGTTGAAGCTTTCCAGCAGCATTTCCGCCAGCTCGCGAATGCTCGCTTCGTTGGTCGGGTTGCCGATGTTGACGATCTGGCCGTCGCACAGGCCGTCGCGGTTCTCGATGATGCGGAACAGCGCTTCGATGCCGTCGTTGATGTCGGTGAAGCAACGTTTCTGCGCGCCGCCGTCCATCAGTTTGATCGGCGAACCTTCCACCAGGTTGAGGATCAGCTGGGTGATGGCGCGGGAAGAACCGATGCGCGCCGCGTCCAGGTTATCCAGGCGCGGCCCCATCCAGTTGAACGGACGGAACAGCGTGAACTTCAGGCCTTCTTTGGCGCCGTAAGCCCAGATCACCCGATCCAGCAGCTGTTTGGAGACCGAATAGATCCAGCGCTGCTTGTTGATCGGCCCAACGATCAGGCGCGAATGGTCTTCGTCGAACTCTTTGTCGTCGCACATGCCATACACTTCGGAAGTAGACGGGAAGATGATGCGCTTGTTGTATTTCACGCAGTCGCGAACAATCTTCAGGTTTTCTTCGAAGTCCAGCTCGAACACGCGCAGCGGGTTACGGGTGTATTCGATCGGCGTCGCGATCGCCACCAGCGGCAGCACCACGTCGCATTTCTTGATGTGATACTCGATCCACTCGGAGTGGATGCTGATGTCGCCTTCCACGAAGTGGAAGCGCGGGTTGTCGAGGAAGCGGCTGATGGCGTCAGAGCCGATATCCAGACCGTAGATGTCGTAGCGATCGTCGCGCAGCAGGCGCTCGGTCAGGTGGTTGCCGATGAAGCCGTTGACCCCGAGGATCAGTACGCGGGTGCGGCGTTTCATCGCGGCGTTCGGCTTGGCGGCCAGACGCACGTCGGTGACGATGCCCATTTCCTGCGCCAGGCGGCTGCCCTGCACGTACAGACCGCTGTCGTTTTGACCGGCGACGATCTCCAGCGCGCCTTCGCCACAGGCGATGACCAGCGGCGAGGTGCTCAGCACGGTGCCCGGCTGCTTATCGTGTTGGGTATCCAGCACGCGAGAGCGCCAGACGATCAGCTGGCGCTGGCCGAGGTAGCTGAACGCCCCCGGGTACGGCTCGGTGACGGCGCGCACCAGGTTGTTGATCTCTTTGGCGGATTTGTGCCACAGGATCTCGCCGTCCGCCGCGCTGCGGCGGCCGAAGTAGCTGGCCTGGGACTCATCCTGCTTGGTGAAGGTGGCAGTGCCGTTCTTCAGCTTCGGCAGTTGCTCTTTCAACACGATCTGCGCGGCTTCCAGCACTTTTTTGTGCAGCGTCAGCGCGGTATCGCTGTCGGCGATGGCCACTTTTTGCTGCCCGACGATGTCGCCGGCGTCCGGGCGTTTCACCATCTTGTGCAGCGTGGCGCCGGTTTCGGTTTCGCCGTTCACCAGCGCCCAGTTCACCGGCGCACGGCCACGGTAACGTGGCAGCAGCGAACCGTGCAGATTGAAACCGCCCTGCGGTGCCAGCGACAGGATCTCGTCGCTCAGCATGTGGCGGTAATAGAACGAGAAGATCACGTCCGGCTGCAGTGCGCGAATGCGGTCAACCCACAGCGGGTGGTTTACGTCCTCTGGCGCATAGACCGGCAGATCCAATTCGGCGCCCAAACGGGCCACGGAGGAGAAGAAGTTGTTCTCGCCAGGGTCGTCGGTGTGCGTGAACACGGCCTGCACGTCATAACCCGCCTCAGTCAGCGCTTTCAGACCGGCGCAGCCAATATCATGGTAAGCAAATACAATAGCTTTCATCATTCTTCTTCCTGAGTATTGTGGTCCTGCTGTGCACCGACCACTTTCTGAACAAAATAGCGAGGACGCGCGCGCACGTCGGTATAGATGCGGCCGATGTATTCACCCAGTAGCCCCATGCCGACAAACTGGGCGCCGATAAAGGTGAACAGGACGGCGAAAAGGGTGAACACGCCGCCGGCGGCCCATTCAGGGCCGAGCAGCAGACGCAGCGCTATCAGCACCAGCGCCAGCACAAACCCGGACAGCGCCACGATGCTGCCGACCACGCTGAGCAAACGCAGCGGCGTGGTGGTCAGGCAGGTGATCAAGTCATACATCAGGTTGATCAGCTTCATCAGGCTGTACTTGGAGTCACCAAACTCGCGTTCGGCGTGACGCACGTCGATCTCGGTCGTGCGGCGGGCGAAGGTATTCGCCAGGATCGGGATAAAGGTGCTGCGCTCATGGCAGTGCAGCATCGCCTCAACGATATGACGACGGTAGGCGCGCAGCATGCAGCCGTAGTCCCCCATCGACTTGCCGGTGGCGCGTTGAATCATCATGTTGATCACGCGCGAGGCGCTTTTGCGGAACCAAGAGTCCTGACGGTTGGCGCGCACGGTGCCCACCACGTCATAGCCCTCTTCCGCCACGCTGACCAGCCGTGGGATCTCCTCCGGCGGGTTCTGCAGATCGGCGTCCAGCGTAATCACCAGATCGCCGGTCACCTGATTGAAACCGGCCATAATGGCCGAGTGCTGGCCATAGTTGCGGTTCAGCAAGACGGCGATCACGTGGCTATCCGGCTTTTCCGCCGCCGCAGTCAGCATGTCAGCGGAGTTGTCGCTGCTGCCATCGTCGACGAGGATGATTTCATAAGGTTGAGATAACTGCTTACAGGCGGCAGTAGTCCGCTCCAGCAACGCCGGCAGGCTTTCCTGCTCGTTGTATACCGGGATGACTACCGAGACTTTTTTAATCGGTTCAACGCGAGGCACGTAAAGACTCCACAACAGAAGACAAGGCATTGACCACGCGATCCACGTCGGCGTCGGTCATATCAGGGAATAGCGGTAAGGTGCACAGCCGCGCCGAGTTCCATTCGGTATTCGGCAAAGAAAGCTGCGGATAACGCTCACGGTAGAATTTCTGAGTATGCGCGGCGCGGAAATGCAGCCCGGTGCCGACGCCAACCTCTTTCAGGCGCTCCATCAGCTGGTCGCGATCGATGCCGCAACGCGCGGGATCGACGCGGACCATAAACAGGTGCCAGGCGTGATCATGCGGATAATCCGGCACGCCCAACGGTTGGAACGGCGAGCCTTCCAGCGCGCTCAGGTAGCGCTGTGCCAGCGCCTTACGGCGCGCGTTCAGCTCAGCAAAGCGCGATAGTTGCACCACGGCGATCGCCGCATGAATGTCGGACAGGTTGTATTTGTAACCCGGCTCCACCACTTCGGCCTGCGGTTTGCGGCCAAGCTGCTGGCGATCGAAGGCATCGACGGCCAGACCGTGGAACTTCAGGCAACGCAGGCGATCCGCCAGCGCATCGTCGTCGGTGGCGATCAGGCCGCCTTCGGCGCAGGTCACGTTTTTAATCGCGTGGAAAGAGAAAATCGCCGTGCCGCGTGCGCCGACCCATTCGCCGTTGTAGCGCGTGCCGACCGCGTGGGCGGCGTCTTCGATCAGCGGCAAGCGATGGCGTGCGGCTACGGCGCGCAGCGCATCCATTTGCAGGGGAGCACCGGCGTAATGCACCGGAACAATCGCTTTGGTGTTCGGGGTGATGGCAGCCTCGACATCGGCGGCGCTGACCATCAACGTATCACGGTCAACGTCGATCATCACCGGCGTGGCGCCCAGCAGCTCGATCATGTTGAGGGTGGAGACCCAGGTTTGCGAAGGGGTGATGACTTCGTCGCCGGGGCCGATACCCAGCGCCATCAGCGTGATGTGCATACCCGCCGTGGCGGAACTGACGGCGATGGCGTGCTTACAGCCGAAAGTGGAGCAGAAGTCGCTTTCCAGTTGCTGGTTTTGCGGCCCGGTGGTGATCCAACCGGAACGCAACACTTTCTCTACCGCGGCGATTTCTTCATCGCCGATGGCCGGACGAGAGAAAGGCAAAAATTGATCCATAGTTAACCCCAAACGTATCGAGCTGCTTTTGATGACACTGTAAATCCCTTTCGTTTAACGAATATTAAACGCCAGAGAAGAATCGTTTCCGTGGATTAACTGACAATGTAAGGCCGCAAGCTTAACTAAACCTTAAGACGAGACGTGTCATCAGTGGGAGAACTGATGGATAGGTGCCGTCATCATTAATTTAAATTTACTATGAAAATCAATTTATTATATATATTAATAATTATTTACTTATTTTATTTTTGCCGAATCAAGCCTAGCACGTCATTGACGTTTTTCAATAAAACCCACGATAAAATGAGCGGTGGAACAATAATAGCCGATGATTACCCGGCTATTTATATTCACTACGTTTAGTTTTCGTTTACATTTATGCTGCCGGGACGAATTAAGCCGTGCGCGTCATGATCCAACGCTGGTTCCCCACCCATTGCAGGTGAAAATCCACTTCATAGATCTGCGACAACAGGTCGGGCGCCATCACCTCACGGGTGATGCCCTGCGCGACCAGCTGCCCAGCGTGCAGCAACCAAACCCGATCGGCCTGCTGCAGGGTATGATTCAGATCGTGCGCACACACCAGCGCGCTGCGCCCACTTTGGCAGAATTCGCGCAGCAGGCGATCCAGCGCGACCTTTTGCGCCACATCCAGGCTATTGGTCGGTTCATCCAGCAACAACAATCGGCTGTGCGGATTGACGCTGGGCCACACCTGCAGCAACACCGCCGCCAGCCGCACCCGCTGCCATTCGCCACCGGAAAGCTGCGTCAACGTGCGTGACAGCTTATCCACCAGCTTCAACCGCTGGCACAGATAGAGGATGGCGTGCTCCACCTCGGTTTGCGCCGCGCCGGCAGGCCGGTGCAACGCCAAATACTGAAACACCGGCATCAGCGATACCGGCGGCTGTTGCTGGCTGAGATAACCGCGTCGGCGCGCCAGCTCGCTCCCCGGATAATCGGCTAACGCGCGTCCGTCCAGGCAGATTTCGCCCAGCCCCGGCAGCATGCCCGCCACCCGCGCCAACAGGGTGCTCTTCCCTGCGCCATTGGGGCCGATCAGGTGAACCTGCAACCCGCCGTCAATCTGTGCCGAAAAAGGCGCCAGGCGCCCCGCCACCCCAACCTCAACGAGTTGCAGCATCTGTCTTATCCTGCCAGCGCTTGTTTCACCGCCGCCACCAGCGCCGGATCTTCCGGCGTAGTGTCAGGCGAGAAGCGCTGGATCACCGTGCCGTCGCGCGCGATCAGGAATTTCTCGAAGTTCCACAGAATATCGCCGGTGTGCTTCGGCGCACGCCCTTTGCTGGTCATCCGCGCCAGAAACTCGCTGCCCTGCGGTGCGACAGCCTCCGGCTGTGCGGCAATCAGCGCCTGGTACAGCGGATGACGGCGTTCGCCGTTCACCTCAATCTTGGCGAACATCGGGAATTGCACGCCGAAGGTGCCACGGCAAAACGCCAGGATCTCTTCGTTGCTGCCCGGCTCCTGGCCCAGGAATTCATTGGACGGGAACCCGAGGACTTCCAGCCCTTGATCGCGGTAGGCTTCGTACAGCGCTTCCAGCCCTTCGTACTGTTTGGTCAGGCCGCACTCCGAGGCCACGTTGACCACCAGCAACACCTTACCCCGGTAGGCGCCCAGCGTGGTCGGCTGATTTTCAATGGTTTGTAACGGCAGGTTGTCGATTGGCTTGCTCATCGGTTGTCATCCTTTGGTTTTGTAATGGCAGGTGAATGAAGAGAACTACCTTACGCCTTTTGCCCGGGTCAGTAACCAGATAAATAGCGGCGCCCCCAGCGTGGCGGTCACCACGCCGATCGGCAGCTCGGCCGCCAGCAGCGCAATGCGGGCAACCACATCGGCCACCAGCAACACCCCGGCCCCGGCCAGCGCGCAGGCCGGCAACAGATAGCGTTGGTCGGTCAGGCCGATAAGCCGCAAGATATGCGGGATCACCAGCCCAACGAAGCCAATCACCCCGGCGAGCGCCACGCTGACGCCGACCAGCCAGCCGATCGCCAGCACCAGCAGGTTACGCCACAGATGCAGCGACAGCCCTAGTTGCCGCGCCTGTACCTCGCCCAGCGCCATCAGGTTGAGCGCTTTGCCCTGGCCACACAACCACAGCAGCACCGGCAGCAGCGCCAGCACCAGCCACTTTTGGCGCCAGTCGACCCCGCCGAAACCGCCCATCATCCAGTACATCAGCTGCCGCAGATCGAGGCTGGTGCTGAAATAGACCGCCCAGGTCATCAGCGCGCTGCACACGATGCCCAGCGCTACGCCGACCAGCAACAGCCGCGCATTGGTCAGACGTCGGCGGCGAGCGAAGCCCAGCAACAAGAAGGTCATCGCCAGCGCACCGGCTATCGCGGCGGCGCTCATCAGCGCCACCGGCAACAACCCCTGCCCCAACAACACCGTCAGCACCAGCGCTACGCCGGCGCCGTTAGCGACGCCCAGCAGACCGGGCTCCGCCAGCGGGTTTTCAAACAGCGCCTGCATTACCGCGCCCGCCACCGCCAGGGCGGCACCGACCAGCATCACCGCCAGCGCGCGCGGCAAACGCAGTTGCCAGACGAACAGTTGCGCCCGATCGCTGAACCACTCTGACGGCCATATCCATTGGTCGCCGGCGCAAAGGCTGAACAGCAACGCCACCGCCACGCACAGCGCCAACAGACCGATCTGGCGTTTATCGCGGTAGCGTTGATGTTGCAACAATAAGGTGAAGGTACGGCTGGTTGGCATGGCGCGGCGGTTCCCTGCCGGCCGCTGTCGTGGCCGGATAATTGACGTTTGAGTCGAATATTAGGGGGTTAACGCCGCAAGGGGAAGCCTTGCGTGGATGATGGCGCAGGAAAGCAGCGGCTGGCCTTGCCCGTCATCGCAACGATGATGGCAAAACCAGCCGCCGATAAACTCAGGGTTAACGATGCGGGCCGGCGTTGCCCGGTGGATAAGGCTGGCCGCGGCCGTCATCGCGGCGGTCGGAGGCACCGCGATCGTCATGATTGCGCTCGTGGTCGCGATTATCGCGATCGCCGCGGAACGGATTACCGCTGCGTGCCGGCTCACGGTGATCATAGCCACGCGGCGGCGATGGCTGCCAGCGGCCGCCGTCCCAGTACATGCCGCGCGCATTGCGCTCACCCAGACCGCGGCCCTGATGCGCATGCCACCACTGCGGTGGACGCCAGTCGTAACCATCCCAGTAGTAGCCGCGACGGTCCTGATCCCCCAGATGCAGAGAAACGCCCGGCACATTGATATCGACAGAGACATCGGCCTGCGCCGCCAGCGGCAGCAACAGCGGGAAACACATCAGCAACAGGATCTTTTTCATTTTGCCTTCTCACTCTATTTTTCTTGCTGCAGTGGTTATATCAGCGCGTTTATTTAACCACTATCTCACCGATGCCTATTTTCAGATTGTTTTCGACGGCCTTACACAATCCCTACACTGTTTGCCCTCGCCTTTAATTATCATAATCGCTGACAAGGCTTAACGAATAACTGACGGCTCTCAAGCGGCGCGGCAATTATAATTAAGCAAATTTCCATCGGAGGATAATAAGATGATTAAAAGTATAGGCAGCCTGCTGGCCGTTGTGGCCCTGACAGCAAGCCTCAGCGCCTGCTGCTGGGGCCCGCACTGGGGCGGCGGCCACCGTGGCGATGGCCCTGGCCATTATCACGGCCGTTATTGAAGCGAAAACAACGTCACTCACCAAATAAGAGATAAGAATATTCCGAAATTTAGCTTAAATAAACTTTCGCCGTAGCGTTTGAACGCAGGATTTTAATTCTTACATTGCCCATTAGGAATAAACTGAATTTTATACCCAAAAAGAAAAAGGCCGCGCAAGCGGCCTTTTTTGATATCACACGTCACTCACCCTTTCGGGCTGGCGTTTTCTACCCGGCTTTTCAGCTTCTGCCCCGGACGGAAGGTCACCACGCGGCGCGCCGTAATCGGAATGTCTTCGCCGGTCTTCGGGTTACGCCCCGGACGTTGGTTCTTGTCACGCAGATCAAAGTTGCCAAAACCCGACAGTTTTACCTGTTCGCCATTCTCAAGGGCCCGACGGACCTCTTCAAAGAACAGTTCCACCAGGTCTTTGGCGTCCCGTTTGCTAAGCCCAAGCTTCTCAAACAGGTGTTCTGACATTTCAGCTTTAGTAAGCGCCATAGGTTCAATCCCTCAAGGATGCTTGGAATCGCTGTTTTAGAGCCTCTACGCATTTTGCAACGGTAGCGGCTATCTCCTCTTCTTCCAGTGTACGAGCGGTATCCTGCAATACCAGACTGATAGCCAGGCTCTTGTCACCTTCTGCCACGCCCTTGCCACGGTACACGTCAAACAAGTTTACGCCAACTACCTGATTTGCGCCAACTTTCTTACACTCGGCCAAAATATCTTCTGCGGGGACGTTTTCAGCCACCACAACGGCGATATCACGGCGGTTTGCCGGGAAGCGCGAAATCTCCCGCGCCTGAGGCACGGCGCGGCTCGCAAGCTTGTTCCACTCCAGTTCAAACACCACGGTGCGGCCGTTAAGATCCAGTTTACGTTCAAGTTCCGGGTGAATCACACCGATGAAACCTACGCGTTCGCCGTGCAAATAAATCGCCGCACTCTGCCCTGGATGCAGGGCCGGATTGGCTTCCGCCCGGAACTGAATTTCGGATAATTTACCGGTCAGTTCGAGGACAGACTCCAGATCCCCTTTTAAATCATAGAAGTCGACGGGCTTGCGCGCCAGATCCCAATGCTCATCGTGCGTATGGCCGGCGATCACGCCTGCCAGCATGACGTCCTGACGAATACCCAGATCTGCCGCACTATCAGGCACAAAGCGCAGACCGCTTTCGAACAGGCGCAGACGCGTCTGCTGACGGTTCTGGTTATACACCACCGCGGACAGCAAACCGGTCCACAGCGACAGGCGCATCGCCGACATTTCGACCGAAATCGGGCTCGGCAGGATCAGCGCGTCTTCATTCGGGTGCAGCAGCGCCTGCACTTTCGGATCGACGAAGCTGTAGGTGATCGCTTCCTGGTAGCCGTGATCGACCAGCATGGTCTTCACGCGCTTGAGCGTCAGATCGGCTTCGCGATGCTGGGTCATCACCAGATCGGCGCGCACCGGCACATCCGGGATGTTGTCGTAGCCGTAAACGCGCGCCACTTCTTCCACCAGATCCTCTTCGATTTCCATATCGAAACGCCAGCTCGGCGCGACCGCTTGCCAGCTGTCGCCCTGCTCGGTCACCTGGCAGCCCAGGCGGCGCAGAATGTCGCTGACCTGCTCGCTCGGCACCACATGGCCGATCAGACGATCCAGCTTCTCGCGGCGCAGCGTGATGGTGGCGCGCTTCGGCAGTTCGTTTTCGTGGGTTACGTCGATAACCGGGCCGGCCTGGCCGCCGCAGATGTCGAGCAGCAGGCGCGTGGCGCGCTCCATCGCTTTGTACTGCAACGCCGGATCGACGCCGCGCTCATAGCGGTGAGACGCATCGGTGTGCAGGCCGTGACGGCGTGCGCGGCCGGTGATCGACAGCGGGCTGAAGAAGGCGCACTCCAGCAGCACGTCCTGAGTTTCCCCGTTGACGCCGGAATGCTCGCCGCCGAAGATGCCGCCCATCGCCAACGCTTTTTGATGATCGGCGATCACTAAGGTGTCGGCGCTCAGTTTGGCTTCGTTGCCGTCCAGCAGCGTCAGGGTTTCCCCTTCTTCCGCCATGCGCACCACGATGCCGCCGTCGATGCGGCTCAGATCGAAAGCGTGCATCGGCTGGCCAAGCTCCAGCAGCACATAGTTGGTGACGTCTACCACGGCATCGATAGAACGGATGCCGCAACGACGCAGTTTTTCACGCATCCACAGCGGGCTTGGCGCCTTGACGTCGATACCTTTCACCACGCGCCCCAGATAGCGTGGGCACGCCTGCGGCGCGTCAACGCGGATCGGCAGCGTGGCGTCGATGGTGGCGGCCACCGGGCTCATGTCCGGCTCGGTCAGCGCAACCTGGTTAAGTACGCCCACGTCGCGCGCGACGCCGATGATGCCCAGGCAGTCGGCGCGGTTCGGCGTGACGCTGATCTCGATGGTGTTGTCGTTCAGTTTCAGGTAGTCACGGATGTCGGTGCCGATCGGCGCATCCAGAGGCAGCTCGATGATGCCGTCATGATCGTCGGAAATGCCCAGCTCGGAGAACGAGCACAGCATGCCTTCCGAAGGCTCGCCGCGCAGCTTGGCGGCCTTGATTTTGAAGTCGCCCGGCAGCACCGCGCCCACGGTGGCGACCGCCACTTTCAGGCCGGTACGGCAGTTTGGCGCGCCGCAGACGATGTCGAGCAGGCGATCGCCGCCTACGTTAACCTTGGTGACGCGCAGTTTGTCGGCGTTCGGGTGTTGACCGCACTCGACCACCTCGCCCACGACGACGCCGTTAAACGCGCCGGCAACCGGATCCACGCCGTCCACTTCCAGGCCGGCCATGGTGATTTGATCGGATAATGCTTCGCTGCTGATGGCCGGGTTTACCCACTCGCGCAACCAGAGTTCACTGAATTTCATGTGATATTCCCGCCTTACTTAAACTGTTTGAGGAAACGCAGATCGTTTTCGAAGAATGCGCGCAGGTCGGTGACGCCGTAACGCAGCATCGTCAGGCGCTCCATGCCCATACCGAAGGCGAAGCCGGAGTAAACTTCCGGATCGATGCCCACGTTGCGCAGCACGTTCGGATGCACCATGCCGCAGCCCAGCACTTCCAGCCATTTGCCGTTCTTGCCCATCACGTCCACTTCAGCGGACGGCTCGGTGAACGGGAAGTAGGACGGACGGAAACGAACCTGCAGGTCTTCTTCAAAGAAGTTGTTCAGGAAATCGTGCAGCGTGCCCTTCAGATTGGTGAAACTGATGTCTTTATCGACGATCAGCCCTTCCATCTGATGGAACATCGGGGTGTGCGTCTGATCGTAGTCGTTACGATAAACGCGGCCCGGCGCAATGATGCGGATCGGCGGCTGCTGGTTCTTCATGGTGCGGATCTGCACGCCGGAAGTCTGGGTGCGCAGCAGGCGCGTGGCGTCGAACCAGAAAGTATCGTGGTCGGCGCGCGCCGGGTGATGCCCTGGAATGTTCAGCGCGTCGAAGTTGTGGTAATCGTCTTCAATCTCCGGGCCGGTGGCAACGGAGAAGCCCAGCTCGCCGAAGAAGGTTTCGATACGGTCGATGGTGCGGGTCACCGGATGCAGACCGCCGTTTTCCATGCGACGGCCCGGCAGGGAGACGTCGATGGTTTCAGCCGCCAGGCGCGCGTTCAGCGCAGCGCTTTCCAGCGCGTTCTTACGCGCGTTCAGGGCGTCTTGCACCTCCTGCTTGGCCTGGTTGATCACCGCGCCGGCCGCCGGACGATCTTCCGCCGGGACGTCGCGCAGAGACTGCATCTGCAAGGTGAAATGACCTTTCTTGCCAAAATATTCGACGCGCACCAAATCTAACGCGGCAACATCCTGGGCATCTTCTACGGCTGCCTTGGCATTGGCAACCAGCTCTGCGAGATGTGGCATTGCTTTCCTCTTCCTCTGGCCGGGATGGCCCTAAGTAATTGTTATCTATATTCGAACACGCCTTTGAGCAATCTTCAAAGACTTTTCAATGCGTTGCCGGCCGGGCGGCTCACCTGAGCTGAACGCCAGCCATACTCACCGCAACGCGTTGCAAGGCGGGACGATGGCCAAAAACAAAAAAGCCTCCACGAGGGAGGCTTAGGCGCTACTTTTCGTTTCTTTTCTTACGCGCAAAGCCTCCTGAAATCAGGCGCTAAAGTAAAAAAAGAAACGAAAAATAGCTGCGTGCATGATTGCGGTACCTTGTCGATGATTGCCCACCAGTGATATAGCTGCGGACAATGAAAGTCAATATTTGTCGCTGAAAACAAAGATTAAAAGAGGGAGCAAGCTCCCTCTTCTACTACTGACTTACGCCAGAGCTGCTTTCGCTTTCTCAACCAGTGCGCCGAAGGCCACTTTGTCGAAGACTGCGATGTCAGCCAGGATCTTACGGTCAATTTCGATCGACGCTTTTTTCAAGCCGTTGATGAACTTGCTGTAAGACAGACCGTTCTGACGAGCAGCTGCGTTGATACGTGCAATCCACAGCTGACGGAACTGACGCTTACGTTGACGACGGTCACGGTAAGCATACTGGCCTGCTTTGATTACTGCCTGGAAGGCAACACGATATACGCGCGAACGGGCACCGTAGTAGCCTTTCGCCTGCTTCATAATTTTCTTGTGACGTGCGCGTGCAATTACACCACGTTTTACGCGAGCCATATGCTCTCTCCTAAAGTCTTATTCTAAATTCAAAAAAAATGGCTTATGCGTACGGCAGGCACGCGGTAACCAGGACCAGATCGTTTTTAGACACCATGCCTTTCGGACGCAGGTGACGTTTACGCTTGGTTGCTTTTTTGGTCAGAATATGACGCAGGTTGGCATGTTTACGCTTAAAACCACCGCTGCCGGTTTTTTTGAAGCGCTTGGCTGCACCACGTACAGTTTTAATCTTTGGCATTTTAATTAAATCCACTTCGCATTGTTAAACAACGAATCAGTTGGGCGAATAAAACCCACACAGCGCAAGCGCCGCGCGGGTTCCATTACTTGTAAGCCTTACTGTTTCTTCTTAGGAGCGAGCACCATAATCATCTGGCGGCCTTCGATCTTCGTAGGGAAGGATTCGACCACTGCCAGATCCATATCTTCACACAGGTCTTTACGGACGCGGTTAAGCACTTCCATACCGATCTGCTGGTGCGCCATCTCACGCCCGCGGAAACGCAGGGTGATTTTGGCTTTATCGCCATCTTCCAGAAAGCGAATCAGGTTGCGTAGTTTGACCTGATAGTCGCCATCATCGGTGCCAGGACGGAATTTGATTTCCTTGACCTGAATAACTTTTTGCTTCTTCTTCTGTTCTTTCGTCGACTTGCTCTTCTCGTAGAGGAATTTGCCGTAATCCATGATTCGGCAAACTGGCGGTTCGGCATTTGGGCTGATTTCTACTAAATCAACGCCCGCTTCCTCAGCTTTTTCAAGAGCTTCATTCAGACTGACAATACCAATCTGCTCGCCATCGACGCCGGTTAGGCGAACTTCTTGCGCGCGAATTTCTCTGTTAATGCGATTAGGACGCGCCGGTTGAACTCGTTTTCCGCCTTTAATACTTTATTCCTCCAGTTGATGAAGACTACGGCTGCGAATCTCTTTCAGCAGCTTGTCTACGACTTCGTTTACGTCCAGGCTTCCCAGGTCTTTGCCACGGCGGGTACGAACGGCAACTTTGCCTGCTTCGACCTCTTTGTCGCCGCACACCAACATGTAAGGGACTCGACGTAAAGTATGTTCGCGAATTTTAAAGCCAATCTTCTCATTTCTCAAGTCCGCTTTCACGCGAATGCCTGCATCCTGCAGTTTTTTGGTCAATTGCTGGACGTAATCAGACTGGCTGTCGGTGATATTCATCACCACCACCTGCACCGGAGCGATCCAGGTCGGGTAGAACCCGGCGTATTCTTCGGTCAGGATACCGATGAAACGTTCCATGGAGCCCAAAATGGCGCGGTGAATCATTACCGGCACGACGCGATCGTTGTTTTCGCCAACATACGAAGCGCCCAAACGGCCCGGCAAGAAGAAATCGAGCTGCACGGTACCACATTGCCATGCGCGATCCAAACAATCATGCAGGGTAAATTCAATTTTCGGTCCGTAGAAGGCGCCCTCACCCGGCTGATATTCAAACGGAATGCCGTTCTCGGTCAGCGCGGCGGCCAGGTCTTCTTCCGCACGGGTCCACATGTCGTCGGTGCCGATGCGTTTTTCCGGGCGAGTGGACAGCTTGACGGCGATCTTGTCGAAGCCGAAAGTGCCGTACACGTCATACACCATGCGGATGCATTCGTTCACTTCGGCGCGCACCTGCTCTTCGGTACAGAAGATGTGGGCGTCATCCTGCGTGAAGCCGCGCACGCGCATCAGGCCGTGCAGGGAACCCGATGGCTCATTGCGGTGGCAGCTGCCGAACTCGCCCATGCGCAGCGGCAAATCGCGGTAGGACTTCAGGCCCTGGTTGAAGATCTGCACGTGGCCCGGGCAGTTCATCGGCTTGATGCAATATTCGCGGTTTTCCGACGCGGTGGTGAACATGGCGTCTTTGTAGTTTTCCCAGTGGCCGGTTTTTTCCCACAGCACGCGGTCCATCATGAACGGACCTTTCACTTCCTGGTACTGGTACTCTTTGAGCTTCATGCGCACGAAGGCTTCCAGCTCGCGGAAGATGGTCCAACCGTCGTTGTGCCAGAACACCATGCCCGGCGCTTCTTCCTGCATGTGATACAGGTCGAGCTGTTTGCCGATCTTGCGGTGATCGCGCTTGGCCGCTTCTTCCAGGCGTTGCAGGTAGGCGTTCAACTGCTTCTTGTCTGCCCAGGCGGTGCCGTAGATACGCTGCAGCATTTTGTTTTTGCTGTCGCCGCGCCAGTAAGCGCCGGAGGTTTTCTGCAGCTTGAAATGGTGGCAGAAACGCATGTTCGGCACGTGCGGGCCACGGCACATGTCGACGTATTCTTCGTGGTGGTACAGGCCAGGACGATCGTCATGGCTGATGTTCTCATCCAGGATCGCCACTTTGTAGATTTCGCCGCGCTCAGCGAAGGTGTCGCGGGCTTCTTGCCAGCTGACCTTCTTCTTGATGACGTCGTAATCCTTATCGGCCAACTCGTGCATCCGCTTTTCCAGCAGATCCAGGTCTTCCTGCGTCAGGGTGCGGTCGATATCCACGTCATAATAGAAACCGTTGTCGATCACCGGACCGATCGCCATTTTGGTATCCGGCCACAGCTGCTTGATCGCATGACCCAGCAGGTGAGCACAGGAGTGGCGCATGATTTCCAGGCCGTCCTCATCTTTGATGGTGATGATGGCCAGCTGCGCATCCGATTCGATCAGATCGCCGGCGTCGACCAGCTCGCCGTTGACGCGGCCGGCGATACAGGCTTTCGCCAGGCCAGGGCCGATATCGCGCGCGACATCCATCGGGGAAACGGGGTGATCGAAATGACGCTGACTACCGTCAGGAAGGGTAATAACAGGCATTAATAATTCCTTATCTACAGTGGTGACCCACACGACAGATCACATGAAGAAATACAATATTGTTTAACTACATGATGTTATCGACGCTATCCAGCTTTACCCTGCCAGATATGTACACTCATATGTACACAATTTGAAATGTACTATGTTGTTACGCCATAACGGGATGAGTAGTCTATCACTAGAGAAAGGCCATCATCTACAAGAGGATTTACAAACACTCCCCTCGTCTATACTTCCACTATCGTCCTCTAAAGGGATATCAGTATGTGTGGCCGTTTTGCTCAAATTCAAACTCGTGCAGATTATCTAGATGTTCTGGCATCCGATCTAGAATTTGTCGGCGCATTGGATAACGTGCCCATTGCACGTTACAACGTGGCGCCAGGCACTCGCGTTCTGATATTGATTCAGCGTGACGACAAGCTACACCTTGATCCTGTTGAGTGGGGGTATGGCCCTGATTGGTGGCGTGAAATGAAGCGTCAGCCGGTTATCAATGCTCGCGTTGAAACAGCCGCCACCAGCAGAATGTTCAAGCCGCTATGGAACCACGGTCGCGCGCTAGTGATGGCAGATGGCTGGTACGAGTGGAAGAAAGACCAGCACGACGCCAAAGTAAAGCAGCCCTATTTCATCTATCACGAATCGAAAGCACCTATATTTTTCGCCGCAATAAGCCGCTATCACCCCGATGCTAAAGATCCTCCTGATGATGACGGTTTTGTCATTGTGACCAGCGCCAGCGATTCGGGTCTGCTTGATATTCATGACCGGCGGCCTGTCGTTCTGCCGCCAGCAGCTGCACGGGAGTGGATAAGTCCGGACACTACATCCGCGAGAGCGGAAGAGCTCGCAAACGAAGCGTCAACTCCTCCCGATGATTTCGCCTGGCATCCTGTAGGAAAATCAGTCGGCAATATCAACAATGATAGCTCCGAGCTGGTTAAGTGTATTAGCATAAGCATGTCCTGACACAACTACGACATAGTACTTAAACTAACGGGTCTTGCTGAATTCATCTTTCCTTGTTAATGCAAAATTGCATTAGTAAAGGGAGAATTAGTGCTATGATCAACATCACCAATCTGTTTGGTTCGAGATCGAATGTAGTAATTTATCAGATTGCACAATCCAAACTAATGTTTCTATAATTAATCAGCCACTCGAAACAGGAAGCTAGAGTTATCAAACTAGCTCAGATCACATTAAACCTTTAGGTGTATAATAATGACACTCCGTGATGTTTTTGACGAATATATTAAACTCATACACAGCATGGCATATGAGAAATCCAAATCCATTGGAAAAATCATTGATGAACCAAGCTTTATAAGCTCATTTGTTGAAAACCACAAGACACTGGAAGAACTTTTAAACAAAAATCACTCTCAAAAGTACTATATAATCGACGCGGTTTATACCCATCAAACGCCAAAAGTAACACCTACCAAAAGTAAAATATCTGTAGAAATTGCAGATCTATTAATAATTAATACTCATCATTCTGCATCCCAGCCGAATACGGTAGGCAATGCAATGTTGTTTCAGGCCAAACGACACTCTTCACCTAAGACAGGTTCTCTTGCGGCAGAAAATGAGAAAACACAATTCCACCTATATAAGGAATGGCCTACATTCACCTTCAAAACCCGTAAATTACATTTTAATGGCCCAGGTTGCCAATGGAATTTCAATTTAAAAAAAGATACAGACCTAGAGCATTCAAAATACATTGTAATATACGATGACACAATATCTACCAATCAACCAGGTGAATTGTGCCAACAATTTATTAATGCGAAATTTATTGACAACTCCCCTTGGAATAGCTCAGCATGTGAGGGTTCAAAGAACCAACCCAGTCAGGGGTTAACCTGCGAGGAAAGTTTCTCAGCAACACTAGAAAAAATAATATCCGGGACTAATGGTAGACATTTTGATACAAGTGAAAATGTTGCAAACGACCATTGGTCTAATTTTATACAAAGAATGATGGAATTAGCAGTCGGTGGGGTTTATACGTACAACCTTATAAGACAAGACATAAAAAAAAGAAATAGGTTTAGTAAAATATCATCTTCTTTCTTATATAACACCGCTGAGTTAGTCTTAAGGCATGAGATCAATGAGATTCTTAACCTCACTAATTACTCCATAGAAAATAAGCCGTGGTTCTATTATACTAATATAGTGCTTGATTCCATGAATAGTAGCAATAGCATGCCACCTCCAGTAATCGATGATGACATTGCCGTTATGATGCCACCTTCTCACCCGCCAATGTTAATAATCAACTCCTTTGATAAAGAAGAACTCGACAGAAATGAATAAATTCAAACTTATCCACACATGAAGATTTACTGGTTTTTTATAATAGAAATTTGGAATATAATTTAATAGTAATAGTAATAGTAATAGTAATAGTAATAGTAATAGTCAGGCCGGAAAGTGAGGCATCTAATCCGGCCTAAATAGAGAAATTTATCAAGGCTGCTTGTAAGGCACTCCCTCTCGATAATGCATTATGTGAAAATAGATTTATTGATTAGATTAAATCCCACTTGACTATCAAATACTACTGTCCGATAGTTTTCTGTGCTATCCGCAGTAACTCTAAATTAAAATCTGAGCTAATACAGGTTAGTCAGTCACACCCTCGCTGATTTAATAAACCCGAGCGCGAGGCAGATCACCCAGCCGTGTAGTGTATGCTGGCGATAGTAACTCACGCTTCATTGACCACGCCTGGTGCGCCCCTTGTCCAGCGAACCACAGCTTTGCCCTGCCAGAGTTATTGATCCGATCAAGCACCCCCATCAGTTGCTCGCTGTTATGCCGTGGTTTGTACTCATCGAACAACCCCAACTGAGCCACGCCCTGACTGTAAAAATCCTGCAGCATCACGCCGCCTTTTTGATACCGATGACCGGGTTGCCAAATCGCATCCAGACAACGCATAGCCGCGGCGATAATGTCGCGAGTATCCTGTGTGGGTACGCTCAGTTTTATGCTTGCGGTATTGCCGTAGTATTCCTCATTGATGGCAAATGGGCTGGTTTTGAGCCACGCGCTGACATGCCGACAATACTGATGCTCCTCCCTCAGCTTCTCCGCTGCACGCGTCGCGTACATGCAAATAGCCTGATGCATCTGGTCATACTCGGTTATCCGATCTCCGAAGCTGCGGCTGCAGATGATCTGTTGTTTTGTCGGCGCAAACTCCTCCAGCTCGAGACAAGGCTGACCACGTAGCTCGCGGACGGTTCGCTCTATCACAACGCTGAAATGCTTACGGATCATCGTAGTGCTTGCATCGGCCAGTTGTAGTGCCGTTTCAATCCCCATCATGTTGAGCTTTTTCGATATCCGGCGTCCGATACCCCAGACCTCATCGACAGGCACGAGGCCCATCAATTTGCGCTGGCGCCCTTCATTGGATAGATCCACTACTCCACCGGTCTTGTCCCACTTCTTCGCCGCGAAGTTTGCCAGCTTGGCTAACGTCTTGGTTTGGGCAATGCCAACACCCACAGTTAGCCCTGTGTTGCGCAGTACCTTGGCCCTCACCTGACGACCGAAAGTATCCAGATCAATGCAGTTACGAACGCCAGTCAGATCAAGGAAACTTTCGTCAATTGAATACACTTCCACGCGAGGTGCCATCTCTTCTAAAACAGCCATCACACGCTGAGACATGTCTGCGTATAACTCATAGTTGCTGCTGAACGCGATGCCCCCTGCTCGCTCAAATTCCCGCTTAATTTTGAAATAGGGTTCTCCCATCTTTAGCCCTAACGCCTTCGCTTCCTTGCTCCTGGCTACAACGCATCCGTCGTTATTCGACAGAACTACGACAGGACGACCTCGCAGGTCTGGACGCCATAACGTTTCACAGCTCGCGTAGAAGCTGTTCACATCAGCAAGCGCGTACATCACTTGAGCCTCGTTATCGAAGACACAACAACGCCCATCACCTCCAGATCGTCGCCGCCATCATGAAGCAGGATCGGCTCATACTTCGGGTTCATGGGCTCCAATTGCGCGCGAGGATGCAAACAGAGGCGCTTCACGGTGAACTCGCCGGCTATGCTGGCAATCACAATATCGCCATGAGCGGGGCTGATGCTACGATCAACCACAAGCATAGAGCCCTCAGTGATGCCGGCTTCAAGCATGGAATCACCTGTCGCATAGAGAAAATAAGTCGCATTGGGATGGCTGATACAGTACTCGTTCAGATCGATGCGCGAGCTGACGTAATCTGCTGCGGGGCTGGGAAACCCCGCTGGCACCTTGTCGGCGAACAGCGGGATTTTGAGCTTGGTTGGGTTTGGTGTTGGATAAAAGAAAGTCATAATGTTGCCTTGTTACTGTGTTTTTACACAGTATATGCGCAAGATTTTGACGGGGGAAAGTTCGGATTTTTGTTAGATAGGTAGGATATTGATCGGTAAAGAAAGATAGTTTCTATGAATAGCCGGGTTCCCTCCCGGCAGCGCATCACATCCCGAGACGAGAAGCCAATACCGCATCAGACTCATCGGCAGTGTGCAGTAATATCACATCTTTGAAAGCGCCATAGCATGCGCCTACACTGCCCGCTCCCTGCGTCCCACCAACCAATAATGGGGCAGTGAAACTGCTCAGATCTGCAAGCTTACCGGTAGCTGCCACAGAGGAAGTTACCGACAGCTTTCCTTTCTCATAGCCTTCAATGACACCAGACGCGACTTTGAAAAGTCCTGCTGATGGCACATAGTCAGCATAGATTGATGTTGCAGCACCTACCGCTCCGCCAGTGCCGGCTGGCCAGGCACTGTCACGCGTACCATATCGCCACGATTCGGTTATGGCGTTATTGTTAGTGATCATTGTCCGCAGATATGCCAGCGGCAGGTTATTGATATTGTACCCAAGCTGAATACCGTTATTGTCCGCACGGTACAGATCGCTCATGCGGCCAGCGATAAGGTACGCGCCCCCCTTTTGAATAACCTGGTTTGCGCGACTCTTTAAGAACCAGCCACCGCCGGATGTAATTTGAATGATAACCGCGCGCGCGGTAGCATCATACGTCATCGGCAACGGTGGAGTGCCCTGGGAACCTGCAATCAAATCACCGTCAACACCAAGCAGGTTGTAAATGGTCTGGACGTTTCCTGAACCATCCGCCTTTAGTCCGAATGCCGGCGCAGCACATACCGTCGCTCGGTCATACATTCCATTGTTCAGTAAAAATGAAAACCGCGCCAAGCAACCAGACTCGTCCGGGATAGTGCCTCCGTCTGCCACTACCCGCGCTTTGTAGGCATTAAAGAGCGCCTGTGGGTCAAGGATTGATGCCGACAAGTCGAGAGCGGCACGAAAACCCGCATAGGCTTTGCCAGTATTGATAGCTGCTGTCATTTAAAATGCTCCATTCAGTGGTAGGCGATCGAGGCATGCCCAGTTATATAGCGGAAAGGGTTGGTTATTCTTAGTGAGCCAGCGTGATGTTTGAGTTGAGCTATCACGCAGGCAAACCAGTGGATAGATAAAGTCTTGGGTTGCTGGAACAGTGTTGGTGAATCCAATCAATAGGTGATCTGTAACTGCTGGAGACTGATTGAGATTAAGCCGGATAGTGTTTGGTGCGATAACTACTACCGACTGAACCTCAGCAGAGGCATCTTGCAACGAGAAGCCTTGCCCAGGGCAATCAGCAATTGTTGTTGTATCAATTACCAGCGGCGGGTATGGGACATCGAACACGATGTCGATAGTGCTACCATTCACTGATAATGAGCGAGCTTTGAGCCCCGTCCAGGTTCCTTTTTTCACTGGGTCATACAGATGCCAGTAGATAGCCTGTGCGGCATATTCGCCTTGCAGCACTTTACCGGCGGCATTCAGATGGCTCAGCGTTGCATCGTTATAGAGCCAGTTAAGCGGGTATTTGGGGCCGTACATGATGGCCTTTGCCGCGTTCTGACGCACATAAGTTAACTGGTCGGTGGCGGTGACAGAGTACCGCTGTACAATCACAGGCTCGCCGATTGGGTTGCCTTGATCGTCTACCTGCTGATTTTTTGTATTGATGCGACTGCCGACCTGCCCAACTACCTCTGCGAAATTCTCGGTCTGGCCGGTAATCGCTTTGAAGTCAACTTGCATGCCCGAGAAATAAGGCGTCATTTTCGCGAGATAATCACCAGGATTCTGCGAGCTGCCGTTGTCGTTATCCGTTTCTCCATGCTCAAACGTCATGAATTTGAACGTGTAGCGTTTCCCTACTCCATCGGATGCATTTTTCCCAAGCTGCACGAATTCCAGCGAGTTTTGATAAGGGATGGTCCCTTTGCTTATCTCAGCAAAAGAGCGGCCGCCTGCCGCAAATGGGGCATGAATAAAGACCTGATTGCCAGGATTTTGATGGAGAATCGCATAATACATCGGCAACACATTACCCTGGCGCCATCCTGCAGCCGGATACTGCGCATCGTTAAGCGTAGACAGGTCTGACTCGCTTACAGGATCCATACCGCCGCCTTCCGGCCTTCCATTTGCGCCGACGAGTACTCGACCACGAAACGCAGGATCGCGATTGACAATATTAATGCCAGCACCATCCTTCGGCGTGTTCAGTGATTGGCCACCCGAACCACCGCCATGCACCTCGTTCGCATCGATCGGCATTTCTCGAATGGATGGTTCGTACTTAACCCCATTGCCGGCTGTTGCTTCGCCACCAGGCACATAACTGAAAATAAATCCGGTAGATGTCAGTTTTTGAGCGGTGAGCACTGGCCTCTCTGACCACACAACATTTCCTCGCCATGCCGCCGCCGGCACGCCGTTCTCGGTTTTTATCGTTGCAAGGGACTCACCCAAATTATCCTGAAGCGGGCCTTCAATACCTGGAATATAGAAACCGCCATCATCATCAATAGCGAGCAGTGCCGACTTTAAATCATCTGCTAAAACCACATATTGAAATCCCACAATGCGACGGGAAAATGTTGATGAACAAAGGGAAGAAACACGATCCTGAAGTGCATCGTCCATCCCGACAATGTTCATAGCGCCATCATCGTCAATGGTGATAAGCCCGAGCTTTCCTGATTTATCCACCAGCGCCCATTGAAGCCCTTTATATCTGTTCGCTAATGATGTCGGGATCAACTGTTCAACATATTCCTGTATCCCGCGAACAAGACCGGCGAGCCACAATTCACCATTATCGTCTACACCAAGCAGCGTTTCAGATGGGCCGTTTTTCGACTCCAAAGAAAATTGCCACCCTGTAGACGTGTAGTTTTTTAGCATCGATGTGATGTTTTTAAGTTGCGAAATATCGGCCAGGTTTGCCAACGCCTGTTGGTAAACCATTTGCACGAATTTCTCACTTGATATTTTCACACCCGTTGGTGTAATTACACCGCCAACGTTTTGATATTTTTCAGCTACAGCGCCCTCATCATCAGACCAGATAAAGAAGAACGCGCCATCCGGTATTTCTCCAGATGCAATAGCAGCGACTGCCTGCTCTTGAGTGTATGTTTTACCTAATGGAGAAAGATTTTTCCTGATGCCTTCTAAGGTGTATCTTTCCACCCCAAACCGATCAAAGTAATTTTCAGCATTGGAATTAACCACCTCGTCTATTTTTTCCGCGTTAAACTTTAAATCAATTACATCGTTACTTCGAATGGGCTTGCTGGTTGGTGTGGTCATTTACGCTGTAACCTCGTAATTATACATTTCATCGTTGTATTCAGACATGGTTAACGAGGTAGTCCCGTCGCCATTCGGTTTCTTTTCAGTAATCGTCCACTTCGTTGCGTCCATCTCCATCTGTGTGGCAATGACGTAACGAGACGGCGACTGTGTGTTGTAGCCGTCATAGAGGTTGAGGGTTATTGCTGGTACTGCTGCAGCGAAGCCAAATATGGTATCTGTGCGAGGAAATGCCTGGACGCGCGCTGTAGGCGCACCGATTGCATCAGTAACGACCACAAACATATCCCCAGACCACTCGATCCGTTCGCTGGTATCGAAGTTGTTGCCGTTACGCGCAACAATATAGCCATCCTGTTGGTTCGCGTCGTAGATATCAGCAACCTGTACCATCTGCCCGACGTTCACCCATTCACCATCGGCCAGCGCGCGGATAGTCATCGTTTGGTGTGAATACAGCAGCCGGCGAACTTCTTTCAACGCTCGATCCCGTGCCTGGAAAGAATTGCGAATAAACAGCATGTCAAACTTCTTCGCCTTTACCGGTTCGCCCTCTTCTATCGAATTGCCGACGATCCTGTAGCGGATGAATGCCTGTTTATTCGTGACCGGGTTTCGATACTTGACCTCTACCCCATCAAAACCGCCGGGGAGAGTCATGTCGTAGGAAAGGCTGTAATCCTCCGCTTTCATGTTGGCGCGGTTGAATACCGTCGTTGCGTTTGGCTTACGCTCATCGCGCGTGAAAGACAGCACCCCGCCATCCCAAAATGCTGTTACCGTCGCCGCATCACAGATCGTCTGAATGCGAGAGCCCAGAGAGATATCCTCATCATCGAAGGTGTAATCGAAATAGCCCAGGCGCTGATCTGATAGCGATGCCGCAATAGAGTAGAGTTCATAGATGTCGATGCTCGACTCTGGCTGACCGCCCATCTTTAGCCAGGTGTGCAATACCGCGTCTGCAAACGAGCGTGACGGCCTTTCTGTGTAATCTACTGTCTGTGTAGCCAAGTTGTAGCTGATGACGTGGCGGGTTATTAGCGCGTTATATTTTCGCTCTCTCGCACTGGTTGCTCGCTCTGTAGCTGTAACAGTGACGGTTACGAGCGTGTCATTCGGGTAAACAACATTAGTGCGCGTCCTGACGATGTGAACGGCCTCTACCTTCAGGATCGAGTGATCATTACTGTTGTTGGTGCGGATGAACGTTACCGCATAGCGGCCATTGCCTGACACAGGGGTAAACTTGAACGTGTCATATTTTGTATCCGCGTTCTCGTCATCGTTGTTAAGGCCGATGTTGTAGCTTTCCAGCGTGCCGGGGATCTGGTTGTTATCATCATCAACCTTCCAGAATGTGACGCTGGTTCTGGCGTAATCCCCATGTCCCAATTGCGCCTGAAGATGAACCCAAAGCTGAGTCCCATCAACCGGAGAGAATGACGGGCCAATTACCAACGGTTCATTGTCGTTAAGCGTGAATATCGACGTGTTGATCACCGCATCATCGGGGATCTGCCCAATATCATTACCCCCCAGGTTTATGAAGGTAAATTCGTAGAAATACTGCGGATTAACTGGGGCGCCATCGTCGGTTGTCGTAGCACTGAAGAGATCGGCAAATACCGTGATATCGCGTGTTACTGGGCCTGATACTGTGTTGTATGTGACATTGACCACGAAAGACACGGAATGAGGCTTAGACAGGTCATAGAAGTAATCGAAATCGCTGTTCTGCTTGATTTTCACCTTTGCCTGTCCAGCGATGAACTCCCCAGACACCATATCGGTAGTTGTCGTCGCCGTTTCTGCTGGGAAATCTCCGCTCTCGTTCGGCCCCGGCAGTTCCTGGCCGTCGATGTCGTCAAAAGCGAACCCCTCGTTGATCAGCGGGATGTTATCGCCTGGCTGGTAGATGCGGTATGAGGCGCCAGCCAGCGCGCCGAGGTTCGATTCTGAGTACCTTACTGACGTGACGTCATACCTGCCCAGCCCGAAGTTCATCCACTCTGTGACTTTCTTGATGTTGTTGTCGTACTCGAACAGCGACTCCTGAATCAGGTCAGGGTACGCGCGCACCTGGCCGTAGTTGTCAGGCTTTGCCTCGCCGTTTCGCGCAATGTTGGTTTGCCCCTTCAGGCTGTTGTTCGGGGATGTCTTTGCGTTGCTGCTTGTCGCCACGCCCACGCTTGGCTGGCCGAGCAATGACGTCAGGATTTTTTGAACGAACTTTATCGGGGCAAAAATCGGACTTAGAACTTTACCGATGGTGCCGCTTTTCGGTTGGTCGAACACGCTGATCACGTCGCCATCGTTGAGCGGGAAATTCAGCTCATCATCGGGCTGTAGCTTTACGCCGTTACACAGAATTTCAACATCGCAGTGAAGGTTGGCCGATTTTAGCCAGGGATAGAACATGCTGCCGGCGGGAAGGTTATGACGTTCTTTGGGCAACCCCGGCACGCGCTGAACTTCGATCAACGGCATAGTCGTAAAACTCCAATTTGGTGAAAACTCGCTCCAGCGTGCGTAGCTTGTCAAAGCGCACATGCCCCGCTTCGCCACGGCTATGGAATGCTTGTCCATCAATGACCAAACCGACGTGAGCTGGCTGACCGCCGTAATAGGCGATAAAAATGCTACCGTCGGCCGCTTTCTCGGCCTGATGCCAGAACACAACATCACCGGAAAAACACGTCAGGAAGTCGCTACCGGCTTCGTAGTCCGGCGTTTGGTGTATCTCTATGCCGAGCACATGCCGGTAATACAGCACCACCAGCCCCCAGCAATCAGCCGTGTCGAACGAGCACGCCCGATCGCGCCACGGCTTACCCTCCATGGCGTGAATGAAGTCAGGTTTATGCATTGGCGAGTCCTGGGAATTCCACGGTGTTGTAGAGAAAGCCGATGTTGTTGTTGAGCGGGTTCTGCAGCGTGAGCGAGCACGTTACGTCAGCCTCATCGAGAGAGGCATCTTTCACATACAGCGTCCAAGACTTCAGCGGCGTGTTCATGTCCGCCGCATCGAAACGCTGATACGTGGCAGAGATCGGCGTTATGCGTGAGTGCGCGCGCCACGACTTCAACTGCTGCTTAAAGTCCTGTGCCAGGCGCCCGAATTTCACCGTTGAGTTGATCACCGGCGTACTGCTCTGCTGGCTCTCTGCGACCTCCATTCGACACGCTGAAAACACCTGGCCGGCGAATGTCTTCGGGTATATCTGGTTTGCCACCAGCCGGAGAACGCCAAATGACGGATGGCTAAACGTCATCGTGTCGTAGATGATCCTGTTGGGCCGTTGTGACTGAAACTCTCGTAATGTAGGCATTCAATACTCCGGCATGTCGCGGTTAACCACTTCATCAATGATCCCCCACTGATATGGCGGCAGCTCAACAATGACGTCTGAGAACTCGTCATCCGGGTTGTAGAGCTTCCGGGTGATTACGCTCGCCGTCCACGTCGTCGTGTTGCCGTTGATGCTCGTTTGCACCGGCGGTGCCACAAAATGCAGTTCCTGCAGTTGCAGGCCAGAGCCCCCCAGATTGCAAAGCATCGTGAACCACTGATTGCCGTTATCCAGGTAACGAGGGCTGCGATACCACTGTTCGAATGCCCGATCCTCTTGTAGCGTGAAAATCCACGTCAGCGACCAGGTAGTTTTGAGATCATCTGTCAGGCGCTGGAAGATAGGCGCGCCCACTGCCGGCTGATCGGTGCGAAATCCGGCATCAATCGTGCGGCTCTTGTTGGCCTTCTGGGGAAGTGATAGCCAGTCGGGATAAGGTATTGCCACGGTTTTCTCCCGGTAATAAAAAACCCGCCGGAGCGGGTTATGGAGGTTTGAGTGCTGCTATTCAGTGGCTTTGCGAGGCGCCTGGTGATACTGGGAGATGCCCTGACTAATTTGGCCGCCCTGCTGCAGATCAGCCAGCACAATGCGCACCACATCGGCACCATCAGCCCCTTTGCTGGCCTGGGTATCCATTACTCCAGCACCAGATGAGTAATTCTCGATGATGATGGTTGGCGCCGCACTGCCGCCGCCGGTGATCTGCTTATTGCTGATCACCTTGCCGTTGTCACCGGGTATCATGTACTGCTTACCAGTGCTCGCCTGGTAAATCTCTGGCTTTCCTCGCTCACCTACCGGGTACATCGCGCCAGCGCTCACAGGGCCGCCGTTATAACGCGCGCCAGCCAAGGCCAGCCCGCCAGCCAATCCTACGGTTGAGGTTATCCCAGCAGCCGCTGGAGCCGCGTTAGCGCCAAGAGTTGCCAGAGATGCCATTGCAGCCGCCGGCGCCCAGGCTGAAGCCGTTGTTGCAGCCATACCCACAGATGACGCCACGGAGGCGGCGCCAAGCGTCTGGCCGAGGATGTAGTTTTTCAAGGCCTCCACACCCACCTGAACGATGCTGTTTATCACGCTGTTCAGGATGGTGTTGCCAAGCGACCTCATCGCCTCTTGTGCCGACATGGTGCCGGTAAGCAGGCCCGTAATCGCGTTTGAGGCATTGCCAGAGAATGCATCAACAGCGCTCGTCAGCATGTCGTAACCAAGGCTCTGCTGGCTAAGGATTTCCCACTGCGCGGCAGTGCGCTGTTGCTCGTACTGCTTGTTAGCAGCATTCATGAGCTCAATTCCGCGCTGAGTAATCTTCCCTTTATCCGTTTCAAACTGCTGAATCAACGCCAGCTTCTGCGCATTCTCATTGGCAAGCTGCTGCACTGGGTCAACCATCCCGGCAGCTTGCTGCTGAGGACTTACCACGGCTTTAGCCCGGATTTTTGCCAAGTTAACCTGATGCTGTTGCTCCAGTTGCTCAGCCGTGGTGTTGTACTGCTCCTGGCTGATTTTCTTAGCCGCCAACGCCGTGTTTAAATCCTTCACGTCCTGCGCGTAGCTGGCGTTCTCTTTGGCTTCCGGGAGTAACTTCTCTGCGGCCGCTTGCGCCTTGATAGCGTTGGCAGTGTCCCACTTCTTAGCGGCGTAAGCGCCAGCCTCAGCGATCTGGGCCTGAGTGGCTCCTTTCCCCAGTGATAGTTGGGCATTGAGGATCGCTTGCTCGCGGCTCCATTCACTTGCTGAGTCTGCAGCTAGTTCAGACTGCTTCCTTAGATTCTCTACCTTCTGAGCCACACTTTCAGCTGCTGTCGCGCTAGATTTTGTTTCAGACTTAAATTTTTTCTGGGCCTCTATGTTTCGGTATGTTGCCGCTGCTTCATCTTCCATGCGCTTTGTGCGCGGATCATCTTTCTTAAACCCGGCATCCTCAGCCGCATATTGAGCTGCCAGCCTTGCTCTGGCTTCCCCTTCAAGCTTGGATAGGGCTAAACTTCTTTCCGACTTCTTAATTAGCGCATCTTGTTTATTATTAGATCCGGTATTATTGAACTTTATTTGACCAGCTGCAGCCCTCGCCGACGCCTGAGCAACTGAATCAAGATCACCAACCAAAGTAGCAGCCCTATGACTTAATACAGCCAGCGCCTTGTTCTGTTCAGACCAACCATCCACCCCCAGCCATGACCACGTTCTTGCTCTACGCTCATACATCTCTGCAGTAGAAGTTAAGTCTGATATACGTTGAGCCGCCGTCTCTGTCTTGCCGCTGAGCCTATCAATCGCAGAACTTATGGAGTCAATGATCGTGACCATTGTTTGGCTCGCCCCTACGGTTTCATTCATTTTGCCTATCAGCATCTGCAATGAAATCGTCAGGGTATTGCTTGCCTGATCCATCGTCCTAGGCAGCTTTTTAAACTCTTCATTCAGAGAGTCGGATTGCTTCATTATCGCGTTGATAGCATCTTCAGCGCTTAATTTGCCTTCCAGCATCGCTTGTCTTAGCTGACCACCAGTCATGCCAAGACCGACCGCAATTTGACGAGCAAGCTCCGGCATCTGCTCAACAATAGAGTTAAACTCTTCCGCCCTCACCGTACCGGAAGCAATAGACTGACCAAATTGCCTCAAAGCATTTGCCATCTCTTCGGAAGAGCTGCCGCCAACTCGGCCAATTTTCTGCAATGTGTCGGTAAGTGCCAATATCTGTGAGTTTGTGGCGCCAGTCTCTTTTAGAGACGCAGTCATAGTTTCCCAGAGCTTAGCTGTATCCTTCAGGCTGGAGCCAGTATTTGAAGCTATAGTCGCTAGCCCCATAAAGGTGCTTTTAGCCGTTGATGTGTCGCTGGTTAAGCGTGCTATCCGTGCCTGCAGCTGAGTGATGTTATCAGCTACGGTTAAAAAAGCTTTTCCATAGTCGATTATTAAAGAAACTGAGATTGCACTCGCCACCCCAGTTAGGACGGTTTTTAAGCCACCCATTGAATTGCCAGCCTTATCCGCAGAGGATGATAAGGCATCGACAGACTTCGAGGCTTTCCCTGTTTGGCGCTGCATTTCCTCGAGAACAATAGAAGCCTTGCGACTGCCAGTGATCATTTTGGCCGTTTCAATATCAACCTGATAGACCAGGCTTCCACCATCTTGCTCTGACATTTAGCGATCTCCGGGCATAAAAAAACCCCGCCGAAGCGAGGTCGTTCTTAATTAATATTTTCTAGGCGTCTTCACCACACATGGCCGTATAGCCATACATGTCGCGTGCATCATCTTCTGTTGATATTTTCTTACTTCCAACCTTATAGGTCACTGCTTTGCTGAAATATCCCTTTTCTTTCATGCTCATGTCTATCATGAAAGAATGAAATCCAGCATAAGCGCCGAATCCATTCTTAGCATTAACTTGCCCGCACACTAAGACGAGAACTGTTCCATCCTCGTTTTCTTGAGTTTTTGCTACTCGCAAATATCTAAACTTCGCACTGTCAGGGTCTTTCAAGTCTGCAGAAATTTCCTTCTGTGCAAGTTCTAATGCTTTTTCCTCACCAGGCTTACATGCCGTCAAAGCCATGACAGCGAGTGCTACTGCTAATGTCTTTTTCATTCTTCCTTGCCCATCAATCAAAGATGACCCGATCTTAGCAGAGAGCATGACGTAGGCAACGAAAAAGCGAAAATTGCGGCGCATGAAGTCTTCGGTTAAACGCGCTAAGCTACTCCCACAGCTACTCATCAACCCGGAGAACAACAATGACAGTAAGTGCTGAAGATTTACGAAATGGCTGCCAATGGCTCGCCAGAGAGCTAACACGACTGGAGCAGCTAAACAGACCTTTAAGTTTCAAAGACTTTTACAAGTGGTCAGAAGATGGGGTGTTTATAAAAACCATTTTCAAAGAATACGGTCAATTTATGAAAGGCATCCAAATACTCGATCCAGATTATGAGCATCATAACAAGAAGTTGTTGGTGTTTATGGAGGGTGCGCTTGGTCGCCATACTAACGTCATCACCAGTGGTACCTATGGTGTGGTGGATAACGCCTACCTTCTTGCTATCAACGTGATTTTTGCCATATCACGCGAAGCCGACGATTTCTAAGCAAAAACCTCCACCTGAATGCGTTAACTTTAGGTAAGCACATGGATAAATTTGATAGAGCCATTCAGCGAGATCTACTGCAGTACCTTTGCGACATTTACCCTATCGCGCCAGACAGTAATTTAATTGATGGATTTGCCGATAAATTTGGTAGTGTAGACATCCTTACCGCCAACCTCATGTATCTTGAAGGCCATGGCCTTATCGATATTAAACTGAGCAGGGAGTTAGGCAACCGCTCCCCCAGAGCCATCTACTCATTTACAAAAATCACGAGCAAAGGAATTGACTTTATTCGTAATGATGGCGGTTTAGGAGCGATAATTAACGTCCAGACTATAAGGCTTCATCGCGATTCCGTTGTCGTTCTCGAGGATCTCATTGCAATATCTAATATGAGCGATGCGGAGAAGGATAAAGCTAAATCCACACTTGGTGAGATGTCGACTGAAGCTATCAAGTCTGTTGTTCAGTCGATCACAACTGCTGGAATTTCTGCCTTACTGGGGAAATGACAAACCGGAAAATAAAAAGGCCACGGAATTATCGTGCCAGAAAGCAAAAAGCCCACTCCGGTGGGCTTTTATCAGTTAGTAGTTTCTCTCAGCACGCTTCATCAATCTGTCTTGTGGCGATTGAGTTTTGGTAGACAGAGGAGCGACAAACTCTTTCCACTCTTTGCTGTCTTTCTGAGCAGACGATTGTTTGCCATTCAATTGATAATCATCGTTCTGGCCTGCGCATCCAGATAGAACTATCACACCCAGGGCAACCAGCAGTGACTTACGCATATCTATATCCTTATAGGAACAATCAACTCATCAAATGATAACGAATCTCACTTGTGAGGTAAAGCAAGCCTTAGAATGCAAAAAGCCCACTCAAGTGGGCTTATCTTCATCGCTATTGAGGCGCATCAGGGAACGGCATCCAGTGGCTCACTGTAAGATTAGAGTACTGAGTACTTCCATTAAGCGTTACTGCCTGAAAACCGTTGATAGGGTTGAAATTGGCAGAGCCAACGCCCTTGTCTGTTGCGACGATTACGCGATAAAGGCCAGCCTCTGGCAGCTTCTCGCCTACCGATATCCATTTCATAGCAATCACCATTGTTAAGGATGATTGAGCACTGTAGCACAAAGCAAAAAAAATCTTATGGATGCGCTCTAACTAAAGAATGGATTCAGTGGATCGTCCGCTAACATGAATGGGATATGGTTCTTAGAGTAACCGACAATGACAATCTCATCAGCACCCTTCTTGTAATAGTGAATGCATTCTCTTGATGCCTTACCACCAGGATTGAATGCTAAGCGTACCGTATAGCACTTAAACGTATGAGGAAACCAGCTTAAGCCACTGTGATAATGCCAGTACCCATTTTCTTCATAGCCATCAGCCCCTTCAATTTTGTCATAATTATCATCTACATGAGAAGGTTTATTTTTACCAATTAGAGATTTCCCTTCACCTAAGTCAACAACAAATTGAGCTATTTTTTTTTGTTCACTTGCAGACAAAAATGGCCAGTCGGTACAAAAGTCACTATTATTTGCTCCTTCACGGAAGAAGCCTGAAAGAGTAGCTGTGATCATGCTTACAAATACCTAACAATAATTATCCTTTGTTACTAGGCATCATTGCTGCAAGCACATCCGCAACAGACATCCCTGCCTTGTAAGTAACATCTTTTTCATTTTTAGCATTAGCTCTGTGTAAAATTTCAGCCCCAAGTCCAGACCAAAACTCTTCCGCGTGATAGTTACGGGCAAACTGCGTCACACCAGTGATTGCGGAAATCTGAAGACATTGCAGCAACACATCGTCAACAGTGAAGGACTCTGACGGCGCGTAAACTTCCCATGCTTTAGGGTACCTATGGCCATAGGCTCCTCTATCAGCTCGACAAGCCAATGAGTTCGATGAAAAGACTGGTTCATCAACTAAGAACGCTGCCTCATAACTTGCAGCGGAACTATTGTCTGCTGTAGTTACAAATAACATTGTCACTCTCCTGTTGCTTCTTTATGCTTCTTAATCGCCTTTCCTAAAGATTCGTATAAAGCCTCAGCTCTTGATGTTGTCATCGTCACGGAACCAACTTTTTTGAGGACTACTTTAGAAGCGCCAGGCTGTCCTTTCTCATTGGTATAGTTCACAACCGATGGAGCTGCAAAGGCAATGTTTATGAAAGATCCACCAGGCGTTTTGTATCCAGTAATCGCAGCCAGCTCAGAGTAGATTTCTCTACAATCAGCCGATTCTACTACTGGTTGCTGTCCTACGCTTCTATCTGCTTCTGCCATGTGCTAGTTACCATACGCCGGATTTTAAGGATTCTTGCATTAAACGATAATGCTTATCATTACCGTCAAATACTGTAGTGTATGAAGTTTATTACCTTAGTCATATTCTTTCAATGTCGACAGCACGTTTTCTCACTGTCTATTGCTCTCTATTGCTGTCTATTCGCCCTGTAGTGAACTCATAAAATCCATCGCGCCTCCCCATGTTTGCAAAAAACGCTTCTGCAGATTGGTTCTGCTTCGATTTTGGGCTATCGATTTTTTTGCGTTTTCATCATCGCCTGCCAGCGCTTCTCGTCTTCGTCCATCACCTGATCGTACTCTTCGCGCGTGAAGCCTTTCTGCTCTGGGTACTTTGCCGCCAGCAGCAACTGAAACTCGGTCATCGAAAGGCACTCTGCTTCGGCGCGGGGCATGTTGAAGTGATTGCGCGCTGCGCTGATGTACTCAAAAGAATTGAACTCGTTCACGTAACTGTTCGACTCGTGACGCTGCAACTTGCGTATCTTTGCCTTACCGATGATGCCGTGGGTGATCAGCAATTGGCCGATCACAATGATATCGCTCGCCGGCATCTTGCCGCGGCGAAACACGAAAGCTCTCTTCCCTCGTTTGCTTGGTCGCAACTCTCCCACCAGCGCGCTAAGGTCATCATCACAGCATGCCTGCATGACGATCATCCCGGCGAATATTGCTGAGCTACTGAATGACGGCGCGTTGATGTATGCCAGCAACCACCCAGGAACCTCACCGTATGCCTCAACAGCGGCTTCAAGTAACCGCGGAGCTTCACTGGTATGGAGTTCAGCAAATCGCTCTACAATCTCCGCTGGCGAACCTATGCGGGTCATGTTTGCGAACGAAGGTCGAAGGAAGTAATCGCGATCGGCATCGGTGATGACCATCTCGCCTAATTCAGTAATTGGTGTCATTTAAACCTCAAAACGATGGCATCCCTGCCAATCTTCAGTCAAAAGCCAGGAAGGTACATCTGCACTTCATCAGCAACACGCTCTCGGGCAGTGTGAAGAAGGCGTTTTCGACCGCCGACACCCCACTTCGCCATTTGGCTGGCGCACTGGCTTATTTCCTTGGATTCGGTCTTGATGATGTGGTCTATTTTGTTCAAGCGAGACATGGCATCAATACCATTGCGGATCACTGCCTGGAACGTCTGATAAACCTTGATCTCAAACTTTGCGCTAAGCCATGCCGCATATCTGATAGCCACCAACTCCAGACCCCAGACCCCGTGATTAGGGCCTCCATTAACCGTTTTAAGCGCCGCTACTTTTGTAGCGGCGGTCAGTTCGCGCACAAACTCCTTGATTGATTTGCTTTTCGTGAAGTTGCTTGGGCGCTGTGACTCCGTGGCGTTACCTTCTGCTACAGCGGCAGCATGCAGATCATTGAGGTTATAGCGCCCCTCTTCATCAACACGAACGGAGACGCCGTTTACTGCTACGGTTGGATAGTTCATTCGGATTACCTTTTAGTGATGAACCTTGTCGCACAGGAAACGGCCCCAAGAAGGCTCCGACAGCCAGCCGGTTCCTCAAGGGTCATCCTGAAAGGTTCTTGGTTTGATTACTGCGCGTGCGGTGCGCGATGAATTTCAGGTACAAAAAAGCCCCGCATGAGCAGGGCTAGTCTTTGTCAGATCGACGGTCGGTTTCCCGACCATTTGCTATGCGGTAACGGTGATCGCGCTGGTAGATGTTTTGGCGCCATCATTGGTGGTAAACGTGATTGTGGCCGCGCCGGCAGAAACGCCAGTAACGAGACCTGACTGATTGACGGTGGCCTTACCGGTTGCCGAGGATGACCAGGTGCCGGTTTTGTCGCTGGCATCAGCCGGCGCCACGGTAGCGGTAAGCTGTTGAGTAGCCCCTACAGCAATGCTTGCTGTTGCTGGCGCCACTGTCACACCGGTAACCGGGACATCCGCGGCGACTTCAAACACGACAGTATCGGCATCAGCAACTTTCCACTCGCCGGAGAAAGTGGAGATGTCGCTCGTGCCAAAATCACCAGACCACGACGTAGTGTTGAAGTAGCCCATGATGTAGGTGCCGGAGTCTTCGCCGACGAAATCGAATCGCACCCAGATCGACGGCTGCCGGCCAGCCTGCACTTCATCGAAAATGTACTTGGAGATGTTGAGAGCGCCGATCTCAGTGGTTTTGTCTTTACGGCGGAATTCACCTTCACCGGAAATGGTGAAATCCATGTTGGTTACCAGGTTCTCCACCAGCCCTTTCGCGTCGTCTGCTTCAGACGTCACGGAGTTTGGCGAGAAATCGAAGCCCTTGGTGGTCAGCGCGCCGAGACGCTTCCAGTCACTCAGTGCCGGCAGCGTGTCAGCACAGCCGAACGCCATACGCAGCACCGCGACTTTACCGATCAGCTTACCGGTATCATTTGCACAACCTTGCATGTGTTACCTCTTCAAATAAAAAAGGCCGCCCATAGGCAGCCTGATGGATAGATATGTGCGTTATTCGCCGTAGGTGCAGCAGACTAAAAGTCGGTAGATTAATCGCCCCTCTGCTGATGGGATTGGCGTTGGAGATCCTCCAAGCAGACGCATGGCGCCAACACAGCTATCAGCGCCCTGCTGGCTCCTGATGTAGTCGCCGATTTTGTTCGCCGCGGCATCTGCTTCTGCGTTCTTCCCTTTGGCCCCGACTACATCGACCATTACGAAGAAATCTCCACCGCGGTCGTATTGAATATCTGAACCACCACCTGGCCGGAACACGATGAAAGCGTCGGATAACTTACCCGTGTCGTTCCACATCAGCGTTTGGATGGTGAGCCCCGCGGTTAGGCCTGCGCTCTCGAAAAGATTTCGTAGGCGGAGATACATTGGAGGTGTCACAGCATCATCTCCTTCCTGATTATCTCGTCCACTTGCCGGCGGGTTTTCTCTGCAGCCTTGGTGAGGAATTTAGGTTCACCAGATGGATCCCAATAATTACCGCCACCTTGCGACTTAGGACGCGGCAGCCCTTTTAAGATGCCACTGGCGTTATGAACATAAACCGCATAGTTGGCCGAATACCCGATACGCCCAGTGATGCGTGTTCCATTCACTACGGGGGTGTCCTGGTATTGCGAGTTAATCAGTACCGAGGTTTTACCTATTGGGGTCATCAGGGCAGCCTCATTGCCGATGATAAACAGCGCTGTTTTGATAGCCCTGACAGCCTTTCTCGTCCTGACATCCTCAACCACGGCATCAAGACGCTGCTGGGCCTCTTTGATACCCTTTATCTTTACGCCCATCACTACACTCCCGTCAGAATGGCTATATCCTCTGCCAGGCGGTCAAACGTGTCGGCATAGCGGATCACCTGCACCACCTCATCGGCACCCGCAGCGATCGGGTCTACCATGGTAGACACGCCGATAAGCAGATAGTCGCCTTTCTTGGCTTCGGTGAATTCAGTCCATACAGTGTTTTTTACAGTGATTTCCGAACCGATATTGTTCAACTTCGCCGAGAGTCCGCCCTGGTAATCGCACATGATAATTTCAGGCGGAGCCCAGCCCAGAGGATCGCTCGCTTCGCTATTGCCGAGATTACGCCATATCGTGGCCTCAGCCGTGTATGACCAGTTGGCTAATGATGACATGTCACTCTCTCCAGCTAATCACCGCAGGCCGTTCTGCCGCGATTTTCGGGCAATTAAATTTCCACTCACCGCGGTCATTAACGAATCCCGTGGTTTGCCTGGCCGTATCAGTCTTCACCCAGACGCGCTCAAAAGGCTTTGGTAACCGTTCGGCGACAGGTATCCATGCCATCAACCACCACCGCACATGCAGCCGCCCTTGCCGATCCAGATACCGGCAAAAGCCTTGTTTGTTGGGTCAGGTGGAATCAGGCCTGTAGCGCACCCTTTTTTGTCCAACCCGCGCAGCAGATTCAGCGCCCCTTTCCAGCGATCGCTAAATGACTGATAGCGGAACGAACGCGATGCCCCGCTTGGCGCCGTTTGAGAGCTGATGTATTTATCGCCCTGGCCTAATCCCATAAGCCTGAGAAGATAGAGTTGGATGAGTAACGCTGTGGATGCTGGGTAATTCGCATCCAGACATTCCTGAATGCTGTTCACCTGCTCCACCAGCGCATCCAAGACGAAATCAGGCAAGGTGATACCCTGTGACTCCAGATATTCCTTGGCCTTTTCTTTAGTCACCATGGCTGATTCCTGTAAGAAGAAGCCCCGCCGAAACGGGGCAAAAAAAAACCGCCTTGGCGGCGGCTGTTATTCAGCAGGGAACAGATTTTCGAGCTCGCCTTCCGGCAACAGCTCAGCGAGCTTTTCTTCGCCTAGGTTGCCTTTGAACTCAATCCCCAGATCAGTGAGCCGCGCTTTGATAGCATCCTTGCGCGACTTGGTTTCGTTGCCGGCATCCGGGGTGGCCGGGGTCAGTTCACCGCCAGCCGCGCCACGCATCAACCGAACGTTAGATTTCAGCGCTGGGTGAAGCTTTTCCAGTTCCAACACATCCCCGATCTCTACGCCATTCCAGGGGCGAATAACTTCGTATTTAGCCATGTTTCCCCCTTACGCCAGATTGGCGCCGTAGACAACACCGGAAAGCCCCTGCTCGTCCGCAATGATTTGCAGACCTTCAGCAGACATGATCTGGAAGTTGTAGTTAACGTTAGGCAGAGGGCGCGGCAGCGGAACAACACCCACAGCCATGCCGACCAGCGGAGAGATCACATCACGGCGACGGACGTAAGCGACGAACTCATTACCCTTCAGTGCAAAGGTCATGCGAATTTCTTTAACCGGTGCAAATGGCAGTACCGCCTGCAATACAGTGCCACTCACAACGCCGTTGACCACGTATGGCTGCGCCAGGTTTGCCCAGATTTCTGGGGATACCCACATCACGTCGTACTGAGAGACTTTGTTGGCGCGCACCAGCGCACCGAATGCACCTTTGCCGAAGAACTCGAACAACTGAGTCATCGTTGCTGCAGTCAGATCGATGTTTGCGCCGCCGGCACCAGCCCCCAGATTGAGCTTTTTGGTGTTGCGGTGATTTTTAATGCCCTGCGCAGGATAGGACTGAACCTGGATGTTAGGATCACCGTTGAGGTAATAGTTGACGCGCTTCTGGTTGAACTTACGCATCTTAGCCATTTGCGAGTCCAACACCAGATCGATACCCACGGTGTTCAGCCCGGCAGCATGACGCCAGTTCACACCATAGCCGGCAGTGAATACCGGAATTGGGTCGCCATCGCTGGCGTATTCTGTGTGGTCAAAGGAGAACGGCGCCTGGCCATCAATGCTTACCGACACATCATCAGCAATATCACCTACCACGCTATACAGCTTGGCAGTTTTGCCGACGGACAGAACCGTTTGTACGCCGGCCAGATCGTTGATGATTTCCATGCCAACTTCCTGATCGCGCAGTTGCAGTACCTGGCGATCAATTTCAGCCCAGAAATCACGAGTAAAGCCACCAGCAGCGTTTACTGCCAACCACTCCTGTGTCATGTGGGCGCGGTTGGCAGCGATCATGGCGTTATGATTGGCGTTCCACATATTGCGGTTCGCCCACAGTTCATTCCAATGACCGCCGAGGCGGCTGTTTGCAGCCAATGTCTCTTTGGAGAAATACATGTGCGTTTATCCTTCTTTTAAGCGCCAGCGGCGACAGTGCCAACGCGCATACGCACGCGGATGAAATCGGTAGCGCCGGCGGCGATGGTAGCTTCGTCCTGGCTGTAACCGATCACTGAGTCAGTGTCAGCAGTTGCCAGGGTGAATTGGCCGTTAGCGCCAAGCTTGATCGGGCTGTCTTTCTTGTACGTGCCAGGTACGCAGAGCAGCGCCAGTTCACGGCCTTCTTCCACGTAGTTGCCTACAGCGGAATCGCCTGCAGGAACCGCTTCGGTGATTTTCAGCCCTTGATGGTAGGCAACGTCGATGATGTAGATACGACCCTTTAGCGAGGTAGCCTGAGCGAATTCATCGCTGGCGTTGATGACGGCAGCAGTGCCTGGCAAAAGTGCCGCGGCAGTGGTGCGAGTTTCGGTCTTATACAGCGACTTTCCGTCGATGTTTACGCGACGATAACGTGGCATTGGATAGCCCCCTTATTTGAAGTATGCATCTGCGGCAGGTGCGCCGGATTCTTGCTGATGCTGGCCTGAGTTACCTGCCAGCGGCGCCGATTCGCCCAGCGTTTTAAACATCGCTTCCAGCGCTTCGCCTTGCAGCGCGTTTGCCACGATTTCGCCGTGAACTTTCGCCACTGCTTCACGCTTGGTTTTCTCTTCTGCGCGGGAGTTGGCAGTAAGAGTTTCGGCTAGTTGGGTATGGTTGGCCTGCAGCGCTTCAACTTTCTCGGTAATAGGCTTGAGCGCCTCGGCGAAGTTGGCGGCCAGGCCTTTGCCGATTTCGGTGATCAGCTCTTGTTTCTCTTCAGTGGTTAAAGGCATGTCGCCCTCCGTTTGGTGGTTGGTTGCAGGTTGTCCCTGCGGATTGAAAAGGGATTTAACTTTGTTGGCGACGACCGTCACCCAGGATTCCTGCCGCGAAACCGGTGTGCCGGTTTCATCGAAGGTAATTTTCCCACCCTCAGACGAGTAGCCATAAACCTGGGCTGCGCCGCCGTTGCGGATGATCACGACCTGCGAGTCGGTGAAGTCAGCCACCCAGGCATATTCATTTTCGCCGGGAGCGAATCTTTCTTTTGCTGCTCGGTCGAGACGTTGCTCACGATCCCGGTAGGATTCGCCAATCAGCGCGCCAGAGTTAGCTTTTAACGGCGTGGCAAGGTCAGCGTTAACCATCAGACCAACGCCCTGCTCAGGTGTCGCTGCGCCTACTTCATGCAGCAAGATTGCGTCATGATCCATGCCGTGAATCTTCGCCACCCACTTGGCACCTGTGGCCTTCTGTTGCTCATTGGGCTCAAGCTGGTCGAGAAACACCGCAACGCTGGTATGAATAGGTGGAACATCTTCGCCGCGCTCAATGGCCTCTACGCGGGAGATAAGCTCCCTACCTCCCTCGCTCTGGTTAGCGATCTGGGTATCAACCCACTTCTCCAGGTAGATCCGGTTGCCCGATTTCTTCACATTGCGATTCCAGGCGCCGATATGACCCTGGTTGATACCTTCAGGAGAAAAGGCAGAGATGAATGCGCCATTTAGCTGAGGATGCCCCAGCGGCGCCAGCGTGCCTTCAAGCCCTTGATAGTGAGCATCGATTTCGCTGGCCGTATACAGCCCATCATTCATGACCACGTTTGCGGGCAGTGTGTAGCTCGGCAAAACAAGATGCTCGCGGCCGTTATATGACTCCCGGCGAATTGCATGGCTGTTGACCTTCGTAGTGACGTTAACTTGAACTTTCATGGATTAACCCTCTGCCCATTTGTAGCCTCTCTCCTTCATGTCGTTGAACGTCTGCTTGGCCTTGTCGATGATCGAAGGAGTGAGAGGGTTCCCCTTGTCATCCACCAGCACGGAAAGCTGAGAGCATTTGCAGTTGATGGCATTGCCGTTCTTCGTGTACCACTCCCTCACCTCATCCTGCGTGTACAGGTGAGCATGTCTGGCGGCATGTGTTGCTCGGGTGGTAGGGCTTAACGCAGAGATGTGAAGCAGCTTTGTTTTGATGCCGTAGCGGTCTTGCGCATCCTGAGCTTCATCCCAACGTGCTCGCCGCAGTGCGGTCGTGATCTCAGTCCTGGCAATGCGACTCGCGCGTCGGGTTTCAATGCCGGTTTGCTCGTTGAGGTTTTTGGCTACGTCTCGCGGATTGAGCCCCCTGGCAATGCCATCAGTCAGAATTCGCGCCATATCGCTCTTAACCTGAGCGCTGAGCCCTTTCATCTCTTCGAATTCACGCGCTCTGACCAGAATCAGCCGCAGCTGATAGGGTTCACTCAACAAGATGTTGGGAACATCCTGCTGGCCGGCAGCGTAAGCAGAGGATTGCTGGGAGAGGTTGTAATACTCCTGCGCCGTTCCTCGCTGGTAAGCCACGGACACATAGCGGCCAAAGAACCACAGATTGAACTCCCCACCCTCCAGCAGAATTTCGTCCACCAGCGCTTCACCGTTCTGAAGCAGCATCGACAGAAGCCCCTGATCAAGACGGAAGGTGTAGCGCTCGTTTACGACGGGTTCAGAGGGGATGCGGTTTAGAATGTCGATATAGCCTTTCGTTATCAGCTTCATGCGCTTTGCAAACTCACGCATGGCGCCACGCTCTAACTTATCAACTCCTGTGGGATCTTTGATGTTGCTCGGCAGGATTGGAGGCTTAGGTTTCGTCGTCATCCCCTGTCTCTCCAAGAGGCTCGCCGCCTTCAGTTTCGAATCCTGCAGCAGTGCGAATTTCCTCACCGCTGAACGGCGCCGTATCACCGCTTTCAACCATAGCCTTGTTCACTTCTGCCATGGTCTTAGAGTCTGCCAGGCGCTCAGCGCGAGTCTGTTGATTGAGATCGTCCCAGATAACCGTTTTCTGGCCGACAGAATCGATAATTCTCAGGTCGATCAGCTTGTCGCAGAAGTCCTCAATTTCGAATGACAGATTGCCACGGCGACTCTGGCAGCGTCCGTTCATGTACTTCTGGTCTTCGGTGCTTGAGCGCTCAGCCTGCTGGTTGCCTACCAGTATCCGCGAAGGAATATCAACGCCGGCAGAAGCCGTTTGCAGGTTCACGCTATAGGTTGGGCTTGGATCAGACACTGGTGAAACAAGGGAGGTAACAGCTGCACCCTGTAGGCTCATCAGCACATCGTTGCCGCGGTTCATCTCGCGCGCGGCTTCGTTGAACTTGTCCTGCAATTCGTCAACGCTTACGCCATACATAGACGCCAGACTGCCGAAATCGATCTCTTTGTCGAAGCTCAGCGCCAGCTGCCGCGCTGCATTCTTCAGGAATGACTCACCGGAACCGCCCTCTACTTTCTCCAGACTGACGAAGGCGTTGTATGCTGGCTCAAGGAACCCGATAGCGTCATCGGTGTAGTCGCCAAGGATGAAGATCCGGTCTGGATGGATTTCGACACGTCGCGAGGCTCCATTTGAAAGCCGCTCTGTGTATTGCCACATCTTCGGCTGGCCGTATGTTTGCGAGTTAAGCCCGGTATCCCACTCGCTCACGTTTAGTGAACCAGCCCAGGCTACCGTGACTTTTTCGAGGCCTCGGCCTCTGGTTACTTCGTTATTCCATGGTTTGTTGTCGCGGATGTGCAGCAAAATGCCAGAGTAACGCCCGACAAGCCGCCGGCGGTCAGCCTCTGCAAAAGCGCGCCATAACCGGTTCGTGAATACCGGTTTGAGTTTTTTCTCCCAGGCAGTTTCCGCGCGCTTCTCGTCGGCCTTATCACCCTCGATGATCTCCGGGTTGGTCTGCCAGCATTTGCCCACCAGCTTTTCCACGGCGCCATGTGCAATCCCACCGCGGCGATATAACGAATAGAGGTTGTCGTAGGTTACCTGCTCAGGAAAGCCGTATTCGCACCAGGCGGAGCCGCGTTTATTATCCAGGCCCATAGATGGCCCAAGCATCGCCATACGAGCACGCTCAATCCTGGCGTCGTTCAACGCGTGGTTGACGGCCAGTTGGAGATTTTTGTTCATGTGGTTTCCGTTTGGAATGGTTTACCGGAGTCGCTTAGGGATCAGCATCCCGACGGCCTGAGATTTGCGTTTGATATGTCCATCCAAGCTGTAGCGTATCCCATCCCAACAGTGCTCATTGCCATCTGCCAGTTTTGGTAACACTTCACCGGTGATACGGTCAGTTTTGTAAGACCAGAGCCGTGCCTCGCGCGCCACGTTCTTGCAGCGAGGATGAATGATTATTTCGTCAAAGCCACGGAGATGGGCGATCCCGTCCTCAACGCTTCCCTGCCACTTTTCAGCAGCTGAAATATTGAATCCCTGTCGCTTGAGATAACTGATTGTCTCCGGGCGCGCTGAGTCGGCCTTAATGGGCCAGTCACGCACACCGGGGATGGTGTCGTACAGCTCAGGCATGTGGTCAAGTTCGGTATGCTGACCATATGCCTCATATTCGATGTAAAGGCGGTTATGCAGAATGAATGAACGCACCAACGTATTCGGGTCTTTAGCGAAACCGAAGTCGGCACCGAAGAACAGGCGTTCCGCCTCTTTCCAGAGATTGTCGGAAAATTCAGCAATCCGATATTTGCCGGCCAGTACCTGCTTATCCGAGTTTTCGAGGTAAGCCCCTTCCCATACCCATGCGTATGTTGCCGGATCAAGACGGCGCTCATCGTTCAGCCGCTCACCTTCCAGCACGTCGGGGAACCAGGGATTATCGGTGTAGTTCATCTCAACGGTAATGCAGTCATCGCCAGCCTCTTTGCGAAAACGCTTATCAGTGGCACTACCGTCGCGCTCTGGGTTCCACGTTACCCAAATCTCTGAGCCTTCCTCACGTACGGTAGGGCTCAACTTCTGCCAGGCTATTTCGCTGACTGATTCAGCCTCATCAACCCAGCATAAAAGGATACGTGCTTTCGACTTGATGCTGTCGAGGTTATGCCGTAGGCCACAAAACACGTAATTCACACTTTTATCGATAGTTCGGATGTACTTCTCACCAATATCGAAGTTGGCTGCTAACCATGGCACCGATAGGATCGCCTGCTTAACCTCCTGCATGCTCGACTCTTCCAGTGAGTTCATGAACTCACGAGCACACAAGATCACTCCAGCTTCGCCATTCATCATCGCCTGGTAGGCTTTAACTGCTGTCATCATGGCAAAAGTGCGTGTCTTAGCACTACCGCGGCCACCGTGTGAGCAGCGATAGCGCTTATCTATGGCGGTGAACAGCGGAGCTAACTTGGCGGGAATTGGCAGTTGAACAGCTTCACTCATTTTTCGGCTCGACTGGCAGTAGCTGAATTACTGTTGGTTTAGGCGTCATGCTGCCGTCTCCAGACCGGTGATCAATTATCACCTTATCCAGTCCAAGTAGCTTAGCCTTACCCATCGTAGCGCCTACGGCGGCGGATGCTTGAGCCGTATCGGAATCAAGAGCTGCACGCCTGGCCTCCTCAAGCTCGATAAGCAAATCGTCTACAGTAAGGTTATGCCTCTGGCGGTGTTCTCCCTGTAGTGCTGCGATCCTTGCCGTAATCTTGCCGTTGTCGAGCAATTCCTTTGCCTTCCGGTTAACGCTCTCTGGCTTCATCCTGTCAGCAGCATACGCCTTCCTGTACGCCTCCGACGCGTTACCGGTTTCGATGTATGCCTGACAGAAAGCCTCTTGCTTAATTGTCAGCGTCATTCTTATGCCTTAGTGAATGCCTGAGCGTATTCAGCCATACGGCCAGGGGTTAACTGGATAACGCTCATGTCACCCAATAGCCGGAAGCCAGCGGAGATCTTCGCGTTGCAAATTAATGGTGAAATCGGCGTGGTCAGAGCTAACTACGATGTCGTAGTCAGTTGCTGTAGTGCCACCGGCATCGATAACCTGGAAATACTCAGTCTTTGTAGGAGTGGCATGGAGCCAACCAACCCGCCTTGAGGGAAACGTGATGCTGCGACGTCCATTGCGTTATATCGCGTGATCTGGCTCTTCATCTCGTGATTTTTCCCGTTTGTAAACACACAAGGGTGCATTTTGGGGCCGTGATTTGTTGGTTCCATCCCAGTTTATAAACACTCTTGACGTACTGGCGCGACAGTCTGCCAGTTTATATACACACAGAGCTTGACCTGCTTCTCCTCATCCAGTTTATAAACACTTCCCAGCCTCGCCTTATTCATACATGATATGATTTGATGTCCAACAACCACCATAAGTCAATCACATGCGATTATCAGCAATTCAAAAAGATACCTTATTTATCCTGCATGCTTTTCGCTTAAAGGGGCGTTCAGCAGGCATACGTCAAACTGCATTGTTCAACATCGTTAGAGCCAATCGCTCCGTCGAGCTTTTTCCTAACAACTACAGCCTGTCCTGCCGAACGCTGGCAAAGAATGGCCTGATCCTCCTTGAGAGGGATGAGAGTTTAAGGTTGTATCTCACGTTGACGGAGAGTGGCGCCAAGGCCGCAGAGAGTATCTATGAGGAGAGAGCGGCATACGGATAATAGCCGTATGCATTGACAATTACATAGACCGGCGGTAATCTTACATCGTAGTACGGCTATCATCCGTACTAGATTTGATGATGAATCTTAATTTAGAAGATACATATACTGAAAAAAACGTAATCAGGAGTTAATAATGGCAAATCATAATTTTAGTAATTTCAATAGTTTAAGACGAAGGCCTTTTACTGGAAAAAGGTAACGTCGCCTGTCAGAAGGAGAGTTTAGAGGAATATAGAGAGGTTCAATATGGCAACCACTACTGTCTCGCAGATGCCTGTGGATGTAGCTAAAGGTTTAAAGAACGCAAGAGTCGAGTTGAAGACTTCTGTGAGTTTAAAAGATGTACTTCGTGAAGCGGCGGCTGTCGCTGGTTTGGATTTGACGTCGTTCATACTGAATGCCGCCCTGGAAAGAGCTGAAAGCGTGTTGGACAACCAACGGCGCCGTGAGCTATCTGAAGGGGCTTGGCATCAGTTGAATCAACTTATGTCTGAACCTGCCGCACCAACGCTTGCCCTGAAAGCCTTGATGAGGAGGAAGAAACACAATGGGGAACCAGACCACAAGTGATGTAAGTAACGCGGACGTAATGGCCTGTACGTATCAGGCGGATATCACATACCCCGGTCAGAAGAAGTTTGATTGTGGGAAAGATGCAGTGAATACCTTTGTTCGCGGTTCACTCAAAAAAAACGTTGCCGATGGGAATTGTGCTGCAAAGTCGCTGATCGATAAGAACACTGGTGAGTTGATCGGGATATGCAGTTTTACAGCGTTTAGCCTGGAAAAAACGGCATTGAGCGGGGTAGTTACCGGCTCTCTTCCTCGTGAAGTTGGCGTTGTTCGACTAGTAATGCTTGGTGTAGCCACTAAGTATCAAAAGCAAGGCTACGGTTTGGATCTGCTGTGTGAGTTCTTTGAGCAGATTAAAATCATCCACAAGGCATTGCCTATAAAAGGCGTCTATCTAGACGCTGACCCAGAAGCGATTGGTTTTTACGCTCGTTATGGGTTCGTCCAGCTGAACTTGCCGCCGAACAGTCTGGGTGCTGTGCCTATGTTCTTGGGCATTCAGCATATACTGGCGGCTTGATTCGCTAAAATTAGAAGCCCCGTCAATCTATGACGGGGCTTTGCTCAGCATTTATTCACTTCATTGGTTGCTTGTTTTCAACAGCGGCCGCCTTGTGTGACCGTGTCACGTGTGCCTGTTTACCCTTCCAGCTGTAACACCCCATGATCTTCTGATTCCGAGTATGCGATCAGACCGTTGTATTCAGGAATCTGCTCACCATTCTCCGCTTCCCACGCCGGAATTGTGCTGGTTGTAATTGTGTAGGCCGGCTGGCCGTCTTCGGCAGCGAATCGGGCCAGTTCTTTAATTTGTTCTTGTGTCAGTACAACGCTCATTTTTTTCTATCTTCATCAAGCTGGCGGATAGCTAGGAGTTGGTTGTTAGCTTTGTCGATCGCCGCAAGAAGCGGATCAATCCACAAAACTGCTTGGCAATATGTCAGTTCGCCGGCGGCAGAGGTACGAGCACTGGCTGTGTCAGTAATGGCGGGATTGGCTGGCATTGCGCTGGAACGTAGACTGTACGTGTAGTCGAGCAGCCCACCAGCAATAGCGGCAGGCACAGCCAGATCGCACGTCGGCTGTTTCTTGAGGATCGTCCGGTATTCAATTTCTTTCCCCTGGGTGGCTGCGTCGGTATTGATGCCGTACTTTGTCGCTGCGTTGCTGATTTCGTTGGCGCGCTGGAACTGAAACGCCTGTGTGGCGATTATATTCGCCTTCAGGCTGTTATCGCTCTGCAGCTGCTTAACCTGCTCACCGGCCTTTACTGCGTTGCTGTGGAAGTAAAACACCAGCCTGCCGGAAACAATCAGCGCCTGCAGCAGCAGGACGATCGCCATCGTGCGGAAGCTGAATGAGGTGTTCATGACAAAAACATCTCGCGCTCAGCTGTACGGCGATCGACCAGACCATCCAACCGTTTACCACCGGCATTTATCCAGCGCCCAAATTGCTCGGCAGCGCCTTGCTTGTCGCCAGCGTTCAGCTTTTTCAGAAGCGTGGATGTGCTCAGTGACCGCAGGCCGAGGTTATACGCAAAGCTCACCAGCGCGTCGAACTGCCCCTGGGTAATTCGCGCCTTCACAAGCTGATTAACCCCCTGCTCATACTGCACAACGCCGCATTTCAGCAGCCGATCGGCAGTGGCCTGATCAATCTGCATTCCGGGGCCGACTTTTTTACCATCTACCGGCTGTGTCCATCCGTAGCCAATCGTCCAGACGCCCACCGAATCTTGATAGGCTTTCAACCGCAGGCCTTCGAAGCGCTTAATCAGCTCAATGCCGCTTTTACTGATATTCATTGCTATCGCTCGCTTTATTCAGGAATCGACGTTCCAGCGCCTTAATCAGCGACGCACCAGACCAACCAGCCATGCCGCACACGCCGCCCATAACTTCTGACGGCCAATCGTAATGCAGAGCGATCATCACCATGGTTAATCCGGCAAAGATAGAAACGAAGAGCTGTAGAAACAGCGTGCGCCAACTGAAGGCCTCGCCGTTTAGCACCTTGAATGAGTAACTGGCAATGGCTCCCAGCAAAGTCATGCCGAACGCAATCAGCATTGATAGGATGTTGGGTTCGTTCTTCCAGGGCATTTTCATAACCTCCCCCTTCCGGGGCTCTTTCCCGGCTTCGGGTTATGGGTAGGGTTCAGCCACCAGCCGTAAACGCTGCCGGTAAGAGGATGTGCCGTGTGTGTCGTCTGTTGGCTGGGGCTGAAATGCAAGAAGGCCCATATAAGGGGCCTGTGTAAATTACTTTGCTTTGGAAAAGCTAGGTCAATCTTGTCCGATTAAAACCGTAATGCTTGGCAGTGCATAGCCACCATTAGAACTTTCACTAACCGCCTGAATTGAGACAGACTGATTAGGTTCGATGTATGTGTTCCACGAGTTACAAGCAGTTGCTGGCATTGAGCCACCGTCGAGGAAAATCGCGCCTTCTGCTTTCGCTTCGGTTACCCATGAACCATTGAATACCAACATATGTTTCGCTTTTGATTTACCGCCTGGCGCGACGGCCATCAGAAGCGGCACGCAGACGCGGCGACGGTATGATACAGGTGGAATATGGAAGGTGTAACCGTTGTCCAGATAATGAGTTTCAGCAGCTTGCATGAGCATATCTCCTTGAAAAGTAGTTGAAATCGCCATCTATTTGGCGATGTCTAGACTTTACATCGAGACTCTAACTCATGGTAATCATTGGGGTTGTGTCAGTCGTAGGACAACATTGCCGATTCCTTGTCCACTGCTGAATAGCAAAAAACCCCGCCGAAGCAAGGTTTTGAAATTTGATAAGCTACGTCACTGCGTAACCACTCTTATCACAATAGCCAGTAAAAATCGTAACGAAAAGCGGAAATTTATGCGACTGCCGAAATTTCTGATCTGCTCGTCCATGCATCCATCTCAAGCGTTGCCCCAGTCATAGCCAAACAGCCTTCTATAAAGCTTTCCGCCATCATCAGCTTTTGCCTTATGTTCCCCTCTGAAACCTTCCATCTACGAGCTATCTCCGACTTTGACACCCCGTATCGGTAGTGCAGCATGATTACTCCGAGCTCTCTTTCGTCGCGTACCTTCTTCAATCTACCCACGGCACCGTCAACAATCAGGCCGTCATTATCGCAGCATGAAGGCTTACTCTTGCTCGTACTCGGCAGAAGCCCCTTAAACCCAGCAGCGATCGGAGAGTAGTCCACACCGCTGTTGTCTTTCGCCCACTGGCCCCAACGCTCTAAAACTAGCTGGATGTCTCTCATGCTTTTTCTCCCACGGCTTCCTGAAGTTGCTGGCGAATTTTTTGTAATAGCTTGCTGGCTTGGCGATGAACTCTTTCCGAACGCTTGTCGGCGGTTGAGAGCAGCAAAAGCTGCTCGTTCAGATTGGCTGTGTTCAGCAGCGCATCGCAGACGTTCCGGTACTGCTGGCGTGTTATGGTCACCTCTTTCATGCGATCGCCCCGATGCCGAAGGAGAAGTCCAGGAACTCAAACAGCAGCTCAACCTGGCTACCATGTTCCGCTTCCCACGCCGCTACATCCTCGTGCAATGCGTCGTGGCATTTACGGCACAGCGGGATAGTGAAGAAGTCGTGGGCCTTTGTTCCCATGCCGCCCTGCCCGTGGCCGATGATGTGGTGAGGGTCGTCTGAGCGAGCACCGCAACCGCAGCAGGGGCGAGTCTTAACCCAGCGGGTATATTTGCTGTCTTCGGCGCGGGTTTTCTTAGGGCGCAGCACAAAGGCGCCAGGGACTTCAGGATCGACCATGAAACACTTCTGGGCCTGCTTGGAAATAATCTCAGTGGCCGCCGGCGTGCAGTCCATCTGGATTCCTTGCGGGTGCCGGTGATCACCTTCGGCTCTGGTAAGTCGGTAACGGTGCGCGCAACGTCATCGGGGATCAGGTCGAATACGCCGGACAGCATGGCCCACAGCATCAGCTCAGGGATTGTCAGCTGTCCTTCTGACTTCAGACGGTGTTTTGCCGTTGCCACCACCCAGCGCGCAGTATTGCGAGCAGCGATTTTTTCCAGCTTTGGCGATACGCCCAGGCTTTTTTTGTAGCACCCAGGACAGATGCGAACGGCCGAATTACCAACACGCTCGGTGTCCAGAATTGTCTCCGGCAGGTCGTGCTTGCTGTACTGACATTTCGTGAACTGAGTCGCCCAGGCTTCAATCGCATTAACGCCGCCGCAAGCGTTGATGACGCGCTCATCTGTGAAAAAAACCTGTAGCCGTGGGTCGTTGGCGATCTCATGCTCAACGGCCGGCAGGATACCTTCTGGCGCGTCTTTGAACTCTTTCGGCAGCGTGGAAACCATCACGCGGCCTGTCATGTGAAACGCCAGCTTTTCGTCAACCGGGATCAGGGCAATACCCAGATCACGCTGTACAGCTACTTTGACTATCGCTCTCATACCTCAACGCCTCCTGTGCGGGCATACGCCTTAGCCAAAATTACCCGCCACTCACGGCGTGCGTTTTCTTCAATCTTGGAACTGAAACCGTGTTTCTGAACATGCTGTAGCGCCTGTTTCTCTGCCGGGTTCTCAGGCTGTAAGCCCTCAATCAGCAGGCGATCAAACGCATCATCGAAATCAATCTCCGGCGCTTCACCGGCCACCGGCTCCTGGCGCTGCTGTTCGACCGCTTCGGCCATGGCGGCTTTGTGGTTACGCTGACGATCCCAGGCGTTGGCGGCGGCCAGATAACCACCGAACCGGACGGCATCGAAAATCATCTTGGCGCTGAGCATGTGGCCCATCTTGGGATCGCTCAGCAGCAGACTTGCGCGGTGTTCAGCCACCAGCTTCAGTTCGGCGGCGCTGTTGCCTTCTGCCAGGCGCTCGGCAATTTCACGCAACGTGTCGGCACGCTTTGGCGTCCTGCCGTTGATTTTTTCATTCAGAAAATCGAGAACTTCCCCAGCCTCAGCTGATTGGTTCGCTGCTCCAGCATCGTTCTGGGGGGCTATGGGGGGGTTTTCTTTTGGTTCAATGACTGGTTCAAAAGAGTGACTGGTTCTGGTGCCATCTGCTGGCATAGGGGGTGTGCTTTCTGACGGCACACCCTGTGTCACCTGCTGGCACACCCCTGTGCTTTTTGACGGCATAGGGCTATGCTTTTTGACGGCACAGGGGGCTATGCTTTCTGACGGCACAGGGTTGTCCAGGGTCAGATAGTAGAGATTCGAGGTATTCCCCTTCCCATTGTTCACGCCAAGGCGGTTCTCTTTGGTGAGTAAACCCATCTTTATCAATGCCTCAATGTGCGCCCGTACAGCGCTTTTGCTGCACTCACAGTGGTCAGCGACATGCTGATATGAAGGCCAGCACTCGCCCTTGTCGTTCGCGTTATCAGCTATCTTGATCAGCACCAACTTGCGCAGTGGATTGCCCACTTTGATGCTCATAGCCTGCGCCATCAGGTTCATGCTCATACTTCGGCTCGCTTAAATTTCTCTTTAAATCTCTCAAGGGGCTGCATGCACTCATACGGATAACCCTCTCGCGTGAAAATGACCTGGCGTTCAACCCGATCCCAGCGGATAACGTGAACTTGCACGCCCCGCCAGTCCGTGTAATACCGATCGAGCTCAGTACTTTGCGAGCCGGACATTTTTCAACCCTTGACGAGATACCGACATATCGATAACAATCAGGCTGTTCATTGCAGAACTCCCAGTTAGAAAAGTGATTGCCGACCAGCTGCAACTGCTCGGCTTTCTTCTTGCCCCAGGCCATAAAGCCCCCTATTCCGTCTTTGGTTCCCGGATGTGCTCCAGCATCGCCATTAACCCGCGCGCCAGCTCTGCGGTTTCCTCGCCCCTGAACGTCAGCATGGTTTCCGAACGCTTAAAGCCCGTAGCGGCCAGCAGCAGGCTCGCTTTCTCCACCAACCCACCTTTGCTCTGCCAGCGACTCACCTGCGATTTATCAACGCCGATCGCCCCGGCCAGGCTTGTCACTCCGATTGCTGCAATGCGGCTCATGATGTCGCTCTGAATCGCCTGAGCTTCGTTGCGTGTTGTTGCGGTTTGCATCTGTAATAATCTTCCTTGTTAAAAATCAGTTTGTTGTAATCAGATCCGACAGGTCTGGACGAATCTCTACGGCCTTAACCTTTCCGCCAGTAGCGTTTTCGATGCGCTTAACGTAAAGGGCGTCAATGCCGCCACCATGCAGCCAGCGCCAAACTGTCGGTTGGGCGACACCACACAATGATGCGAGCTTCTGCTGGCTACCGACGATGCTTACAGCTTTTTGAATAGCTTTGTTCATCTTTTAATCCTTAAACGTATTATTCAAGGGTGATAATAGCAATGCGTATTACCACTTGCAATAGCAATGCGAATTTGACGCTTAATACGCGTGGCTATAAATTTGCTGACATGAAAACGACACTTGCAGAACGCCTTAACATGGCGATGGCCAAACGCAACAACATGACTCAAGCAGCTCTTGCTGAGGCATCAGGCGTTGCTCAGCCGACCATCTGGCGATTAACTAAAGGAAAAGCAAAAACTTCGGGACGGCTCGTCGATATTGCTAATGCCCTTGGTGTGAATGTTGACTGGCTGGCTAATGGCGTTGGTGAAATGGAAGGTGAATCACCTCCTATGACAACTCGCATTGAAAAATACAGCCAGATCCCTGTATGGGATGAAAGCGGGGCTACTGATGACTTTGTGATTTCGCCGAAAGGAAAAGCCGAACCATCATGGAAGGCCTTCATTCTTAAAAGAAATAGCGGATGCGCTGAAGCGCCAGCCGGTTCCATTGTTATTGCTGACTCGGCCTCTACGCCAGGATCCGGGGATTTAGTAGTAGCAAAAGTGAATAACTCGGTTTCTGCTTATCGCTTTGTTGATGGCGGGTCACATGGATACTTATCCGTTGACGATGCCAGGGTTCCATTGATTGAACTAGCGCCAGATTCATTGATCGGTGTTGTAGTTTTACTGCTACGCGACTTCAGAATGTAATCCCCCAAACCCTGCCCTGGCAGGGTTTCTTTTTCGTACACTCCCGCCGCACGCCGCACTAACATCTCAATCATATGAAACCCCGGGTGTAAAAAAACACTCAAAAATACTGTTTATATGTACAGTTATTTTCAAACTTTAATCCTTTCTCAAGAATTTGCAAAGCGTTAATCCCTGCCAGAATTCACACAACAGACCTTATCCAAACCCCATAGCGCAAATTTTTACCAACTAAATTTACTTTCAAAACAGATGATTATAGCAATTGCTATTGAATCAATCTTAATACGCATTGCTATTGAAAATACTCATGGATATTATCAACTCCATCGACAGCAACAACGTCACCCCAAACCACCGGGACGCTCTTTAACAATCAGGTTTAGTCACCCAGCACTGAGCAGAGAGATCTGCACAACTCAGTACCCGGCAGTCCCCAGCCCTTACGGGGGTATGGCACTAACGGCATGCAGCGGACAGGACTGGATGACGAAATGACTTTTAACCCCGCTTGCTCTTATCAGCTTCAGCTATGACGGGTGCAAGGGGACATAAGCGCGGGAGCCTGATCCAGCAACGTGAACAGGCAGACAACTGGAGGGCTGGAAAATGTAAGGGTTACGGAGTGCTTTTACCCTGCCGCTGCCAGTGTGGGGCGGTAGGCATAAAACCACTACAGCTAGAGGGTTACACGATGAAAAGTTACGACATGATTCTCTACCGTGAACTTCGTGCAGATGGATTTGCAGCAATAGCAGCGCTGTTCTACGCCCGCAAAGCAAAACGCGGCTATTAACACCCACCGCGCCCTACGGGGCGCACTGAGGCAATCATGACATTCAATCAAATCGTCTGGCTTGGCGTGGTTGTCCTTTGCGTCGTGTGCTGGTCAGCAGTTGGTTTTCTCATCGCCGGTTAACGCCGGCATTTATCCGCCTGTGGCTTGTTCGCGCCTTCGGGGCGTCCGCGGTCAGGCTGCAGCCGGATAAACACCCTCGTAATCTCCAGATTTGCCCCGCTCGCCGGGGCTCTTTTTTTCACATCAACAAAGGCGCTGCCCTGCTCCAGTGTGCTGGAACCGTAGGGAAACCGAGCGCGTGCATCAACTCAGGCAGCGCCTTTACCCATGTGAATTTCATTGAGAGGACATGTTATGCAAACCACTACCCAACGCTGTGAGCACTGCGGGAAATCCCGCGACGTAGCCAAGCAGGCTGTGAGCATTCAGCGCTACGAAGACGGCAGATATAAGGCCGTGAGAATCCTCGTCTGTGCCGATACCTGCGCGCCGGTGTACGTCGTCCGCCAGAACATCAGAACACTGCAGCGCCGCCTGCACACTCAGCAGCGGAGGCCAACATGGTAAGCCTAAACGCTCGTATTCAGCACAAGTACGACCTGACCGGGGTCGATTTCGCCCCTAAGCGCCACCACGGCAAACACCTCTTCTACCTTCTCATTTTTACCCTGTGCCTGCTCACTGCCGGCGCGGTCTGGAGTTGATGAATGGCTAAAAACTCAACGGAAGCCTACGGCGCCAGCGGTAAAACCAACGTGCTGATGTTCGAGCCGGAAAATCTGCACCTGGTGTCTGATAAAACGCACCCGCTTTACGACGAACGCATCCACCTTCCTCTCCATGAACCGACTGTGCTTAGCATCATGAAGTTGGGGGTGATTGAGCCGATCGTTATCTGGAAAGACCCTGAGACAGGCAGATCCTGCGTAGTTGAAGGTCGCCAGCGGGTTAAAAACACCCTCGAAGCCAATAAACGTCTGCAGGAAGAAGGCAAAAAACCTCTTCTAGTGCCGGCAGTGGTCAGACGCGGATCACCGTTTAGCGTCGCCGAAGTGATGATTAGTGCCAATGAAATCTTTCAGGCAGACACGCCGCTGGGACGCGCCAAGAAAATGGCTGATGCGCTTACGCGGGGCCACGACGAAAAAGATTTAGCGCTGATGTTTGGCGTCGGCGTGCAGACGATCCGCGCCACACTCGCCCTGCTCGATGCCACTCAGGCCGTTAAAGATGCGGTTGAATCAGGCGCCGTTACCGTTACCCAAGCGCGACAGCTGGCGAACCTCTCACCCGAAGAACAGCGCGAAAAAGTGAAAGATGTTGAAGCGGCAACCGCCGGCACAAAAGGCCATGAAAAGGCACGCCGGCAGCGCCAGGTGATTGGCGATGCCAAACCCCGCATGAAATCCCGAAAAGAAATCACAAAAGCCCTGGAAGGCGCGAGCGGTGATTACGCTCAGGCGCTCCGTTGGGTGCTGGGAGAAGACGAATGACAACCATCAAGCGCTTTACCCCTGACTATAAAATGCATGCAGTTCGGTTTGAGGCTTTCGCGCGTGAAGCTGAGCACGGTGAATACGTCCGGTTTGATGCCCACCAGCAGAAGGTGAGCGCACTTGAGGCTGAGCGCGATGCGCTGGCTGTGGAGAATGCCTGCCTCGTTAGCGCGATTACCGACCACAAAAACTCAACGCACTTCTGTGAAAGATGTGGTGAAGATGATCCATGTGCCACTGACGATGTATGCGGAGTTCTGCGAGGCATACCAGATACTGACGCCGCCATTGCAGCTATCCAGGCGCAGGGGGTGGAGAAGCTCATCAAGCTGAAGATGGAACAGCTTGCCAGCATGCAACCAGACACCCACGCATTTGGCGCTACAGCTGAGTCTCAGCGCGCTCAGATTAACGAGTTGCAAGCATTCGCCGCCAACATTCGGGAGGCCAAATGAAAGAGCGCCCAGTGATGCCAGCAAATGAACTGAAGCCACTTTCAGATTGGCTGATAAGTGGAGAGTACCTGTCAGAGTTTATGCGCGACTTCCCGGTTCCCGCCGGCGAAAGTAGAACAGCCTGAATGAAGAGTCACAACATAATTGCAATGTTCCGCTCCCTTCTAGTTGGAGCTGCATTCATAACTTGGGGTGTTATCGTCGGGATTGTATGGGGGCTGAATTCGGATCGGCTCCGGCCGGAAGTTAGTGTTGCTGTTTGGTGGGCTAAGTTTAATCTGCGGAACAGCTGAGTACCGAAGGGGAAAGCCCACAGCTAAAAAACAAAAATAAAGTGACCATCTGAAATTACTTTATAACCCCCCCTCCTGTCTGGAGACAGAAGAAGGGGATCAGTATGGTTAGCTAGGTAAGAAAACCTTTAGGAAACTGTGGGTTGTCTTTTCTGTATCTGGGTTTATTGAAACTTCCTCTCCGCCTAACAGCTTCCTCGCTACTGAAATAGAAGCCTCATTTCCCGCATCTACTACGGCTTCAACAATCAATCCATTCTCAGAGTGCGGGAGCATTCCATTGATGAATTCATTTAGCGCTTTTGAGGCCACGGCTTTACCGAATCCCTTGCCTCTGTAGCCTGGCAAAACAGCCCAATCGACTTGAAAATGTGGCTTGCCATTGCTTTGACCGGTAACCACAAATGCACTCATAGCTATGACCTCGTTTTGAACGGTAGGGCTGAACATAACATAGCTAAGTCGGACTTTACCTTGCGGTGTGTCCGCATGCACATATATATCATCACATAGGCGACCAGTCTCAAGGGAAATTAGGTTATTATCTATAGCATCAGCGATTGCGTACAGCCCAGCCTCGGAAATTTCAGCACCAGTTGGTTCGTGTTTCTTTGATTGCGACATTCATTTTACTCCTTAGGTGTGTAAGCAAAAAAAACAATCTATTAACTTGTAAAAGTATATGGTTACATTTCATGCCATAGGTAAAGAGAAACTCGTTCCTTCGAGACTCCAAGCTCAGAAAGTCGCTCCAGTTTAGCTGAGGCATCGTCATCTTTGTTGCGGCAGGCTATATGCCAATGACAGTGTTCGGTATTAAGTGTCGAGATAATGGCCTCGTAGTAAAGCTTATCCACTGGCGACATAGAATGACCTAAGATATACACGTCGGTAACACCCACAAGGTCTTTGAAAAAGGCAGCGTTGGCGTTGAGCAACTCCATTGAGGGTTTGAATGTTTTGGTGAAGTATGAGTCGATTATGCTGTTGGCCTCCATAAGCCTGGTATCTATGTCGGCTATGTCAAACCTATCATTGAGTGAGCGCTCAGGAGTCCAGGAATGACCTAGCACAACAGATTCTGGCCTGCTGATTTCTCCGTGAATGTGAAGAACGCTTGAGTCTGGTACACCATAGAGCGTGTTCAATGTCTTAGTGTAGTTAAACGTTAAGTATTGAGACGAAGTGTCTAAACTTTTTAGCAAATAGATGGGGGCCGGTGGGTTTAACTGCTTCAACCACTCAATGAATAGCGTTCTCAGTTCTAAGGAAAGGTGATTCACACATCGCTCAATCTCAAATTGGAAGTCATGGTTAGCCGAATCACGCCATTCAGGATCGCTAGGAGAAAGCAGGTGGCACTCGTTATTTGAAAGAAGATGTTCAATGTCCAGCTCCCCCAGGGCTACCTCTAAGTCCCCCCATTCATCGCCGGCGCCTAAGTATTCCTCAACATCGCGATATACTAGGTCATTCCGTTGATATACATAATCTCGAAAGTTAGAAAAGGCAGACTTCACTCCATGCCACAAGTCAAAGCCATTTCCAATGATATACAGCTTTCTCGATACCATTAATAAGCTCCATGACAGCCAAATTCAATCAGTAATAGAAAAACCGAATTATACACTGCATTGAGTATGGCGGCGAAGGTTGTGATGATTGTGGCGACGCCAGAGAATTTGATGAATAAATCACCATTCAATGGGACACAATCAAGGAGATTTACCGTGCAGCCGCGGACGCCTGCCGCTCCGCAATGCAGGCTCAACCTGTAAGCCAGCGTTACACGTTGCCACCGCACGTTTTCCGAGAACTAGTAAACAGCCTCCGCGATACCGCAGTGAAGTATCAAGGAAATCAGCAATTGCGCGAACAACTGAAGAAAACACTGAAAAAGCCCCGGTTGCTAACCCAAGCATAAGATAATAGCTAAATTAGTTCTTCGTATTCAGCCACTGCATTCTCCTTATCTTTCAAGTTGAAATTTCCAACCTGTAAGCCTGCGAAAGCTTCTGAATACCAATAACCTTTTTCGTTATGTAGTTCATCACCAGCCTGCAGGACCAGATCATTAGGTGAAGTTAAAACTGCATACTCATGCTCTCCAAACTTAACCAGATAGCAGCATCGTTCTCCTTGAAAGTCAATTTCCTTTGCTGCAATGACTGTTCCACGCATGGTTGGTTACCTTCCTCAAAGTATGGATGTTGATAATTCCCTACATAGGGACTTACATAAACTAATAGATGAAAACTCATGATATTGATACCCGACGATAACGAAATCATCTCGCGGCTCAGTATTGCCGGCTCAACGCCGGATTCTGTCGCAAGCCTCCTCCACTGTGCCGGCTACAACGGCATGACCGGCAAAGCTATCCGCCAGCGCTTGATCAAGCTGGAAAAAGAAAAAGCCGTAGAGAAAGTCCGCCGTCCTGGCATCCGTTCCGCGTGCTGGGCGCCAATCACCAAATAACCCACCGAAAATATGAAACCACGAATTCCGCAACGAATCAGCGCCAAAGCTGAGGGGGTTCTCTGCGCCTATATGGAGGGCAAAAAGAAACCCAACCGGACATACCAACATAAGCATTTAACGCTGCCAGTGGCTCGCTGCTGGCGATTGCTGTCAAAAGACAACGGCAACTCATGGGAAGTGATGAGCCATGAGCGCTACAACAACCAAATCAGGATTTAGCCATGACTAATTACGATCTAATTCAGTTCCTCATCGCCGACGGCGGTTTCTATATCCGTGATGAGCATATCGCTATGCTGCAGAAGAAATTTCCTGATGAGGGAATTACCCCGGAAAGGATTTCAAATCTGCGGTTTTCTCTCACAAGCTCCCCATATGTTCAATGCGAAATCACCTATGTGAAAGCGAACGTCCGCGCACTGAAGGTTTTGTCTGTTGATCCGCTGTACCAGCGTTATGCAAGGAAAAAACCAAGAGGAGCCATCGCAAAACTTACCGACAGCTATTTACTCAGTGAGCCGCCGGAGGTGGTTCGCAGAATCCAACTCATGCAGCTGTTTAACCAGTTGCTTGCTCCCGTAACCCACCAGCGCGCCTACTGATCCCGGAGATAGCCTTGTCATTCAAATACAAATCATTGGCCCATCAGGCGGCCGAGGCAGAACGACGCGCCGATTTCGCAGATGCTGCAGGGAAGTGGCGCCAGGCGCTTGAAGCTGCGCGGGCGGTAGATGTTGCTTGGATTAACATCCGAATAGGTTTTTGCGTCAACGCGGCCGCGCGCTGCTGGGGTAACGCTCAATGACCTATCAACTCATCTATTCAGATCCGCCTTGGAGTTACGGCAACACTATCAGCAATGGCGCCGCAGGCAATCACTACAGCACGATGAGCATGGCAGATCTGAAGCGTCTTCCGGTATGGGCTATTGCTGCGCCAGATAGCGTGCTCGCGATGTGGTACACCGGCAACCACAGTCAGGAGGCGATAGAACTGGCAGAGGCTTGGGGATTCAGCGTCAGAACGATGAAGGCTTTCACTTGGGTGAAGCTCAATCAACAGGCCGAAATTCGGTTCAATAAGGCGCTGCTGCAGCAAACCATATTCGACTTCACCGACCTGCTCGACATGCTCAACGCCGAAACCCGGATGAATGGCGGCAATTACACGCGCGCCAACTCCGAAGACGTGTTGATCGCCGTTCGCGGCCAGGGCATCGAGCGCGCCAGCGCATCGGTAAAGCAGGTTGTGTTCAGCTGTCTCGGCGAACACAGCGCGAAACCCTGGGAAGTCCGCCGGCGCCTTGAGCTGCTATACGGCGACGTGTCACGAATCGAACTATTCAGCCGTGGCGATGCGCCAGGCTGGGATCATTGGGGGAATCAATGCCCAGTAAACAGCCTGCAATTGCTGCCGGCAGCGTTCAGCAAAACGCACTCAGATCAGTAGCGAAACGCTGTAACGACGAACTCCACGCCGCGATTAAGCAACACCCGAAAACCCCTTTCGACACCCTATCCCGCCCTATCATCATGAAGCATTTCGCACAGGTCGAACTGCTCGGCATTTCTTTTCCGCGATTCAACTACACGATCGGCATGCTGAATGGGCGTTTTACAGAGAGATAAGCCATGACTAAAAGCAACCTGCCAATTCAGCCAGTATTGATCACCCGCGAAGGCATACAGCAACAGTTGGGCGGTATATCACGAACCACCTTTTGGCGCAGGAAAAAGCAGTGGGAAAAGGCTGGTACACCGTTCCCTAAACCGGCGCCTGGCACCAATCCCATCCATGGCGGCGAGCAGTATAGATATTGCGATGTGATACGATTTTTCCGCGCTCAAGGCCTCATTGATGAAACGCAGGACGCCACATGAGCGGCCCAAATATCCAGCGCATTTTGCTGCTCTTTGAGATATGAATGCTGGTCATATACCGCCAAAACACCACCGAGTTTATGCCCCAGCACCTTTTCGGATACGTGGGGCTCAATCCCTAATTCGCTCATTTTAGTTTTTGCAGTGCGGCGTAGATCATGCATTGCCCAGTCATGAACTCCCATTTCATTCCTAAGCTGTTCCGCCATGTTCAATAGAACACCTGCTGACATAGGGCGATCGCCCTGCACAATCGCCGGCGGGAACAATTGCGATATGTTCGGATATAGCGACATAGCCTCCTCAATTAGCTTTGCGGCATCCCCTGATAGTCCTCTCACAAACGGCTGGCGCGTTTTTGAATTTTCCGCAGGAACGCGCCACGTTCTATTTTTCACATCAAACTCACCCTTCTTTGCCTTCCTTAGCTCAACTCCCCGACACCCTGTAAGCAGCAACAATTTAATGAAGATCTTGTTCTGGTGAACAATCCGGGAAGCTTCAAGAGCCAACCAAAAAGCCCCTATTTCATCATCGCTGAAATACCGTTTAACCACGCCAACAGGTTTTCCAACGTCGCTAATTCTCAATGCGGCGATCGGATTAACACGAATCTTCTCCGTTCTCAGGCAATACGAAAACGCCTGCTTTAGCTTTGAAAGCATGATCCCAGCAAAGGTTTCCGCCCCATTCGTTCTCATCCTTTTGAAAATTGGCTGCCAGTGAGATATCTGCATTTCATCGACAATCATATCGCCTACATATGGGATTACATGCCGCTCAAAAGCCCTCTCCCAATACTTCAATTTCACAAGGCGCTGAGCCTGAGCGCTGGCCGTCCAATGAGATAGACAGTCTTTCACAGAGGCTGCGCCGGCGATCTCCTCCAGCGTCATGGATTTAACTGTGATGGGGTCTTTCCCTTCGGCCAAGACGCGCTTGGCCTCTTGAACCATATCGCGCGCTTCTTTGAGCGAAATTTCGTCGTAACTTCCAAGCGTCATGCGGCGTGCCTTACCTGCGTACCGGTATCGGTACTGGAAGACAATCAGCCCAAGTGGGGTTATACGGATAGACAGACCGCCGCCGTCAGGCATCTCGATCAGTTTTGGGATGGGTTTTCCATTAAGCTTGCGGAGTTTGGCATCGGTGAGCACTGTGTACATCTCCAATTATGTACACAGGTATGTACACAATTTTAGTGGCTTGGATTGAAATCACATGAAACGGATTGAATCACTAGCCAAGGGCTTTTTCAAGCAACACAGTGAGTTGATGGGGGGATTTGAAACAGAATGGAATCACGTGAACTGCCGAGCATTGCTTACACGACAGATCACATGCAGTACGAAAATTGGATTTTGGGTTTGGTCAGCCAGGTTTCAGATCTCGCCCACAATTGCCAGATTGAAACCTCACTGGGTATACAGAATGGAACGCATACCTTCTCAGCCACATTCGGCTAAGCGAATAGTATCACTAAAATTGTTCCGGATAAATAAAGCGCCGCCCTCACGCTTTCGCGTCAGCCGGCGCAAAAACGGTTTTCATGTAGCTGAGGGTAGCCAGCAGGCACAGGCCGTAGCCCAGCAGTTCGCAACCCTCTTCCACCATGTTTTTCACCACCCGGTTGTAGCCGTCCAGCATCAGCGTTTGCCACAGCGCGCTCATGCCGAACAGGCGTGAAAACACCAGAATGCACAGCAGGCCGGCGCACATCATGCCGTAGGCGGGATGCGTCACGAAATAGGCCAGGCCGCGCACCGTCGCCGCGATGTGCCGCGCTGCATGCACCAGGCAGGCCAAGGCGACCGCCAGCGCGAACCACACCCAGGCGCCGTGCCACAGCGCATCGAAGGCGAAATCCATCTCGCGGATCAGCATGCAGAGAAAGAAACCGCCGACCAGCATCCAGGCGGAGCGGCGTTCAGCCTGCCGCCGGGCCGCGGCGAAGAAACCGCCGGAGATGGCGAGCAGCAACAGCTCCTGCGCCGCTTCGGTCAGCGAGGTTTCATGCACGAAATTATGCAGCCAGTGTACGTCGATAAATACCAGGCCGACCAAGGCCGCCAAAAAAGCGCAGTAGAGCAGAAAGGTAACGGCTTTCCCCAGCAAAATATGCAGTTCTTGTTTCATAATCACACTCATTATTATTTACAGCGCATCTATGTTATCCACCTGTCCCCAGGGATCGTGGCAATTGATGCCTAATACCCTACACAGCGATTAAGGTGGTCATTAATCACGCCGCAAACAATAAAAACCCCGGCACATGGCCGGGGTAGGCGCCAGTCTTTCCTGGCTGTCATTTCATCGTCGTCGGTATTTCAGGCTCTCATCCCTATATCATCGAGACGCGCAAACGAGCCTGGAGATTACGCCTGCGGAGATGATACGGTTACACGTCGGGCATTGGTGTTAACGCCCCACAAGCCTGCCAATGCACTGACCACTGCGCCAATCAACAACGCAAAGAATGACCACAGGGCAGCCCGAGACAATTCGTCCGCAGCCGCGGCAGCCTGTTCGCGCGCCTTCTGTTTCAGCTCAGCATACTCCTGTTTTGCCAGATTGATTTTTGCTTCGGCTTCATCCAAGCGCTGATTAACCAGCTGCGCAGTTTTATTTTTGGCGTCGACCAAATTCTTCACCGTCTGGTCCACTTCCTGCGGCGTCATATTGGTATTTTCAACCAGAGCTTTTTTCAGTGTGTCTTGATCCACATCTTGCGAGATGGCCTCACCATGTTTTTTAAGCTTGTCGACCAGTTGCTTAATAATCGCATCGCTATTGTCAGGCTGAAGTGCCAGGGCTTTTACTGCGTCTGCCAAATCAGTCTTGGCCGCATTCAACTGTTGCTGCATGAATTCAGGCTGCAATGACGGAATACCACTTTTTTTGAGCGCCGTAACCACATCACCATGCAGCTGTTCAGGTTCCAACGTGGTGTCGATACCCAACTTGTCAAACACCTTACCGCCCACGTCTGCCAACCCGGTTGCCCCTTTGCCAATCGCGGAACCGGCGCCGGAAAGCAAACTGCCAGAGGTCGAAGCGATAGCACCCAGCGCATTACCGGTGGCCTTCACTGCAGACCCGACCAGCATTCCACCCAATACCGCCGCCACAATCAGTGACGTAGCCCATACCAGGAAGCCATGAATAAGGCCGTCATTAGCAGCCAAACGTCCGGCAATAAAAGCGCCGGCAGCCAAGCTAATGATGATTGAAACAGCGGACCAAATCACTACGGTGGTACCGGCTCCATTGATCGGATCGTCTGATGTCGGATCCACGATGGAAAATCCCAAACTGGTGCCCAACGTCGACAGCAACAGTGAAACAGCCAACACGGTGATCACACCACCGATGACGCTGCCCCAGGAGATTTTTTTCGCCGCTACCCATTCTTTTGCCACTTCCATAGTAAAACTCCTTTTAAGCTTTTCGATTATGAAGAAATGCCACAAAGCCTTACCAGTATAGAAGTGTTTAATCTCTTAAGCGGTTAAACGGTAAAAACAGTTAAAAATAATTAATAATATGTGCCCAGTATTAGCGACGTTGTATGGGCGGGTGCATTTTGGCTAGCGTTCGGTGCCGCGGGCGATTGCGGTCAATGAAGCGCCACTGGGGTGCGAGGATGGATCGGAGCTCACCGGCGAGTGCAACGGCAGTGATAAAACGCCGGCCGACGGTTAATGAACGTTACGAGCTGTCCCCATTGCCGCCAGGCGCACGGCAGGCTAGGCTGTTCAGCTCATGGGCCGCCGCGTGGCGGCTTGAACGTTGCACAGGGAGTCTCTTTTATGACGGGTATTTTGCAGTTATTCCAGGCCATCGGACTGGGTTTGGTGCTGCTGTTGCCGCTGGCCAACCCGCTGACCACGGTGGCGTTGCTGCTCGGGTTGTCCGGCAATATGACGCGCGAAGAGCGTAATCAGCAGTCGCTGATGGCCTCGGTTTATGTGTTCTGCATCATGACGGTGGCGTTTTACGCCGGCCAGGTGGTGATGAACACCTTCGGCATTTCGATCCCCGGCCTGCGCATCGCCGGCGGCCTGATCGTCGCCTTCATCGGTTTCCGCATGTTGTTCCCGCAACAAAGCGCCGATGAGGCGCCGGAGGTGGAGAGCAAGTCACACGAGCTGCGCCATAAGACCTCGGCCAACATCGCCTTCGTGCCGCTCGCCATGCCGAGCACCGCCGGGCCGGGCACCATCGCGATGATCATCAGCTCAGCCTCGAGCGTCAAAGATAACACGCTGGGTTTTGAACCCTGGGTGCTGACGGTGGCGCCGGTCGCCATCTTCCTGACGGTCGCGGTGATCCTGTGGGGCTGCCTGCTCAGTTCCGGCGCCATCATGCGCTTGGTGGGGAAAAGCGGCATCGAGGCGATCTCGCGCCTGATGGGCTTCCTGCTGGTGTGCATGGGCGTGCAGTTCATCATCAACGGCGTGCTGGAGATCATCTCCACCTATACGCCGGCCGCCGCTTAAAGATCAAAAACGGGCGCGTCGTCGCGCCCGTTGCCGTTATTTCCCCGTCGGCGCCTGCGCGCCCAAAATGCCTTTGCCTTCCGGCACTTCGGTAAAGCGGCTGAGGATCTCGCTGTAGGTCTTGGCCGGATCCAGATCCGGGAACTGCGCCGGATAGATAAACTTCGCCAGATACTCCAACCCGACAATGTTGTACGGATGGTTGTAGAAGTTATGGTAGATGCCGTAGAACCGCCCTTCTTTCACCGCCGACACCTGCGCGAAGCCCGGGCGCTGTTTCATGCGATTGAAAGCCTCATCCACCTGCTGTTGCGTGACGCCATAGCCGAACGGCACCGCGGCGTTGGTCTTGCTGGCCCACTGCGAGCCGGAAACGATGTAGGCATCCGGTTTCATGGCGATCACCTTTTCCAGCGCCACGTCGCCGGTCGCGCCCGGCAACAGCGCAGAGCCGATGTTGCGCGCGCCGACCGCTTCCACCAACGCGCCCCAGCCGACGTGCGCATGGGTGAAGCAGCAGGACTCCAGCCCGTTCAGGCCGGCCTTGGCTTCAAAGAACACCAGCGGCTTGGGTTCCACCGCCTGCGTCTTGGCCAGAATGGCCTGATAATGCTGCTGATAATAATCGGTATATTGCTTGGCTTCACTTTCCCGGTTGAGGGTTTCCCCCAGCAGCGTCACGCTTTTCGGCGTGTTTTCCACCGGCTTGAGCATGGTGTCGATAAACAGCACCGGCACATTCAGCGCCTTAAGCTTATCCAGCACGCCGGTTTGGCTCAGCGAAGGTTTGGAACGCAGCTGGGCGATCATCAGATCGGGCCGCTTGGCGATCACGCTCTCCAGATTCACTTCACCTTTGTCGCTGAATCCCATATCGATGATGTTTTTCGCCGCCGGCCATTTGCTCTGCAAGATATCCCAGGTCGCCGCGTCGCTTTTCTTCAGCAGGTTATTCCAGGCCACCAGCCGGCCGAACGGGTTGGCGCGATCGAGCAGCGCCAGCGTGAGAATGTCGCGCCCGTCCTGCACCACGATACGTTTCGGTTCTTGCTGAAGGGTGAGGGTCTGGCCGGAGGTGTCGGTCAGGGTCAGCGGATAGGTGGTGGCCATCGCCGGAGAGGCGAGTAAGGCGGCGCAAATCAGCGCCGGCAAAGTGATTCGACGGTGCACGAAAGACTCCTTAGTCATGAACGCAATCAGGAAATACTAATGAGAATGGCTTGCATTATCAAAGATAACGCCCGGCAACCCGACGATTAATTGCAAAGGGATGTGTAACGCAGGATTGAGAGGCGCGCCGAAGGCGGCGCGCCCAGGGGATCACACCAGGCCGTAAATCAGCGCCGACAGCGCGATCAGGCCCATCACCAGCACGAAGACGTTGCTCGCCGCGCGGTATTTGCGCATCGCCGGCACCGCGCGCACCGCGTACATCGGCAGGATAAACAGGATAGCCGCTATCAGCGGGCCGCTGATGGTTTCGATGATGTGCAGCGCGCTGGGGTTCCACACCGTCGCCGCCCAGGTGAGCAGGAACAGCGAAACCGCCGAGATGCGGTGCGTCATGCGCGAGCTGAGCGGTTTGCCGACCGCGCGCGTGACGCCGTCGATCAGGCTGGTCGCCCCCTCCGTGACCCCCAGCGAGGTGCCGAGATAGGATTTCGCCATTGCCAGCATCGCCATCACCGGGCCGAGATAGGCGATCAGCGGGTTGGAAAACTTGTTGGCCAGGGTGGTCAGCACCGTGATGTTCTGATCTTTCGCCTGCTGCATGTCTTCATGGGACAAACTCAGCACGCAGCTGAACACGAAGAACAGCACGGTGACGCAGATCAGCACATAGCTGTAGCGCATGATGCGCGCGCAGCGGCGTTCCGCCTTATCGCCATACAGGCTCTTCTGGGTCGAGGCGAAGGAAGAGATGATCGGCGCATGGCTGAAGGAAAACACCATCACCGGCACCGCCAACCACAGCGAATGCCACAGCCCCGGCGTGTCGAAGCGGGTGGCGGCCAGGCCGTGCACGAAATTGGCGGTATTCCAGCTCGGCATCAGGTACAGCGAAATGCCCATCAGGAACACCAACAGTGGGAACACCAGCATGCCCATCGCCGCCACGATGCTGTCTTTGCCGCGCAGCAGCACCAGATTGAGCACCACCACCACCGCCAGGCTCAGCCAGATGCGCGGCAGCGGCGCCACGTGGAACTGGTGGATCAGGAAGCTGTCCAGCGCATTGGTGATCGAAATGCTGTACACCAGCACGATCGGGAAAAACGCCATCAGATACAGCATCATGATGATTTTGCCGGCCAGTACGCCGAAGTGTTCGACCACCACATCGTGAATATTGCCGTCGCGGCTGGAGCCGGAAAGCACGAAGCGGCTGAGCGCGCGGTGCGGCAAATAGGTCAGCGGGAAAGCGAACAGCGCCATCAACAGCAGCACCAGCGGGCCGTTCAGGCCGGCGTTGATCGGCAAGAACAGCGTGCCGGCGCCCACCGCGGTGGCATAGAGACCGAACATCCAGACGGTGTCGGTTTTGTTCCATTTGGCGGGCTGAGCGGCCGTCAGCGTGCCTGAATCGGGAGAAATCGTACTCATGAGACAGTCTACCTTAATCTGCGGCGCCAACGATTGCGCCTAACGGGATATCCTTCTCCGCGAATTTTTTAATAATAATCAGTGAATTAAAGCGATATTTCATACTTGCGCCTGATGAAAGGACGGCAAAGGATAATGAAAAATCCGTTGCGGGTCTATGTTTTATCGGCCGAACGAACGATTTGCGAACAGGAAATGCTGAAAAAACCGGCGCACCCAGTAAAAACTAAGGGCCCCTTGCGGAGCCCTTAAACGGTTTACTTCTTCGCGTCCGGATGGTCCGGCACCTCGGCGCTGCCCATCTCCTTCTTGTCGCGGATCATCGAGCGGTCTTTACGCACGTCGGCCACGTCGGAGGCACTCACCGGTTTGGCGCTGTTGCCCCAGCTGGTGCGGATGAAGTTCACCACGTCCGCTACCTGCTGATCGTTCAGACGCCAGCCGAACGGCGGCATGGTGATGTTGGACACCGCCCCCTGCACCGCCGGCGTGGTGTTGCCGGTCAGCACGATGTGGATCAGCGAGGTCGCGTCCTCGGTCTGCACCACCGGATTGCCCTTCAGCGATGGGAAGGCGCGCTTGTAACCCACCCCGTCGGTGCGGTGACAGGCCGCGCAGTTATCGACATACAGCGCCGCGCCGGGCTTGCTGTCGTCGCCGCGCCACAGATCCTTGGCCACGCTGTCTTCGACCGGCGCCGCCTGCTGCTTGCCGTCTTTCGGCGGCAGCGATTTCAGGTAGCGTGCGATAGCGGTCAGATCGTCGTCGCTCAGGTATTGCAGGCTGTGCTCCACCACGTCGCTCATGCCGCCGAATACGATCGCCTTGTCGTTACGGCCGGTTTTCAGGAACTCGGTCAGCTCGGCTTCGCTCCAGCTGCCCAGGCCGTCCTTGTTATCACCGCGCAGGCTGGAAGCCACCCAGCCGTCGATCGGCGCGTTGCTGCCGGACAGGTAATCGTCGCTTTCGCTGTTGCTCAGCGCTTTTTCCTGCATGGTGATGCTGCGCGGGGTATGGCAGGCGCCGCAGTGGCCCAGGCCTTCCACCAGGTAGCGGCCGCGCTCGATGATCGGATCGGCCTTGGCGTCGGCGACGAAGTCCGCCGGCGACGGCGCGAACATGCCGCGCCAAATGCTCAGCGGCCAGCGCATCGACAGCGGCCACGGGATGTCGGAATCCTTGTTGGCCTGCTCCACCGGCTGCACGCCGTGCATGAAATAGGCATACATGGCGCGCATGTCGTCTTCTTTCACCAGCGCGAACGACGGGTACGGCATCGCCGGATACAGGGTGCTGCCGTTTTTGGCTACGCCCTTACGCACCGCGTTGTCGAAATCCTCGAAGCTGTAATCGCCGATGCCGGTTTTCTTGTCCGGCGTGATGTTGGTGGAGTAGATGGTGCCGATCGGCGTCTCCATCGCCAGGCCGCCGGCGAAGGTTTTGCCGCTCTTGCCGTCGGTGTGGCAGGCCACGCAGTCGCCGGCGCGCGCCAGGTATTCACCGCGCTTGAGCAGCTCGCTGCTGACGGTGGCGTCCTGTGCCCAAACGGAAAAACTCACTGCACTGAGAACCAGTGCCGGTACAAATGCTTTCATCGTTCGCCGTCCTTATGCTTGCACCAATGGGCCTGGGTTTTTCAGATACTGCTCGCGAATGGCGCGGGCAGACCAGTAAGCCAGCGCCGCCACGGTGCCGGTCGGGTTGTAGCCCAGCCCCTGCGGGAAGGCCGATGCGCCGATCGAGAACACGTTGTGCACGTCCCAGCTCTGCAGATAGCGGTTGACCGCGCTGGTCTTCGGATCTTCCCCCATCACCGCGCCGCCGTTCATGTGGGTGGTCTGGTAGCTGGTGGTGTCGAAGTGGCTGTTGGCGTTTTTCGGGCTGCCGGCGATCAGTTTCGGGTTCATCGCCTTGGCGATCGGCGCCATCTTGTCGTACATGAACTGCGCCATCTTGATGTCGTTCTCCTGCCAGTCGAACGTCATTCGCAGCAGCGGCTGGCCGAACACGTTCTTGTAGTTGGGATCGAGATCCAGATAGTTGTTACGATACGACTGGTGCGCGCCGTGGGCGTCCATCGAAACGTGGTGGGTGTAAGCATCCGCCACCGCCGCTTTCCATTTGCTGCCCCAGGCCGGGGTGCCCGGAGGCGTCGGCAGACCGGAGATCGGCTTGGTGCCCGCCTGGTTGACCCAGAACGGCGAACCGCCGACGAAGCCTTCTTTGGCATGGTCGAAGTTGTCGGCGTTGAAGTCGTCCACGCCCACACCGTTGCCGCCGGCGCCGATAAACGGGTTGGTGAACACGTCTTTATCGAAGAACGCCTTGATGGTGGTCATGTTCTGGTAGGCGAAGTTACGCCCGACCACACCCTCGCCGGTCACCGGATCGTAAGGCTTGCCGATGCCGGACAGCAGCATCAGGTGCACGTTGTGGAACTGGAACGCGCCCAGGATCACCAGATCGGCCGGCTGTTCAATCTCGCGCCCCTGCGCATCGACGTAGTTCACGCCGGTGGCGCGGGACTTGTCGTCGGTCAGGTTGACCTTCAGCACGTTGGCGTTGGTGCGCAGCTCGAAGCGTTTCTCCATGCGCAGCGCCGGCAAGATGTTGACGTTCGGCGAGGCCTTGGAATACATGTAGCAGGCGTAGCCGCTGCAGAAACCGCAGAAGTTGCACGGGCCCATCTGCGCGCCGTACGGGTTGGTGTAAGAATCCGAGGTGTTGGCGGACGGCAGGTTGTAAGGGTGGTAACCCACCTCCAGCGCCGCCTTCTCGAACAGTTGGGCGGAGTAGGTATTTTTCTGCGCCGGCAGCGGGAAATCGTCGGAGCGATCCGGCGCAAAGCGGTTGCCGCCCTTCTGCGCCACTTTCTGCCCTTTGATGGTCCAGGCGGTGCCGGAGGTGCCGAACACTTTCTCCGCCTTGTCGAAGAACGGTTCCAGCTCGTCGTAGGTCACGCCGAAGTCCTGGATGGTCATGTCCTTCGGAATGAAGTTTTTGCCGTAGCGCTCTTCATAGTGGCTGCGCATGCGCAGTTCGATCGGATCGACGCGGAAATGCACGCCCGACCAGTGCAAACCGGCGCCGCCGACGCCGGTGCCCGGCAGGAACGCCGCCAGCTGGCGGTAAGGCACCGCGGTCTGGCTGCTGTTATGGCGAATGGTGACGGTGCTTTTCGACAGATCCTGGAACAGTTTGCGGCGGATGTTATAGGTCAGCTCGTCGATCACCTGCGGATAAGACCCGTCCGGATAGGTATCGCGCATCGGGCCGCGCTCCAGCGCCACCACGTTGAGGCCGGCCTCGGTCAGCTCTTTGGCCATGATCGCGCCCACCCAGCCGAAGCCGACGATCACCGCGTCTACTTTTTTCATTACCGTTGCCATGCTTAGCCCCTCTCCCCACGAATCGAGACCGGCGGGAAGGGATAACGCTCCCCTCGCTCAACCCAGTCCATAAAATCGGCGCGCGCGCCCGGAAAATTAATCAGCTTCCAGCCCACCATGTCTTTGTTGCCGCCATGGATGGGATCGCTGAAGAAACCTTCGCGGGTGTTTTGCAGCAGATAGGAGAAGAACAGTTTCGACGGCAGCTGCGGGAACTCCGCCTCGCCGGACTCGAACTTTTGCAGCATGGCGTCTTGCTGCGCGCCATCCAGTTCGGCGAAGGCCTTGCCGGCGGTTTTCTTGCTGTAGGCGTCGGCGTCACTGATGCCGAGGTTGTAGATTTGCTTGGGCACCAGCGGCAGCTGATAGCCCATCTCCTTCGGCACATCGGGGTTGAACGGCCCCTGCATGTACCAGATGGCGCCGGTGGCGTACGGGGTATTCATCTGGCGATCGATAAACTCCGGCACGCCGGCTTCCAGTGCGCCGGGGCCGCGCTCGTCGGCCGGGATCAGGCGCGCCACGGCGGCCTTGATGAAGGCCCACTCTTCCGGGGTGAAAAAGGTCGGTTGGTAATCGTTCTGCGTTGAGGTGTTCGAGGCCGCGACCGCCGGTGTCGGTGCCGTCAGCGCGCCAACGCCGCTGCCACCAATTACCGCCGCAGGAATTAAGGTCATCGATTTCAACAAGAAATCGCGCCGCGAATTGTTGGTTTTATGATTCGACATGTCACATTCCATCCAAAGATAGTCACAACTATTTAACCGCAACCTTGCGATCGATACGGGTTTTTAAAATAATTTGTTACTTATTTGTATATTTATTGAAGGTCAGAATGCATCCAAGCGCAAAAATGTTACCGGTAACTTATTGAATGAACGTAAAGATTTATCCGCTAACGTAAATTTAACTTTTCGTGCGGTTTTTCCGATAAGCGGTGAGGAAATAACGAAAAATGAGAAGCAGCTCGCGCGCTGGAACGGCGTCGGAAACAAAATCGGCCGCGTTCAGCGGCCGATTCGACAAGGAAGAGGGTTACTGCGACATCGCCTGGTAGGCGGTGGTCACCTTCCACAAATAGCGCGGCGCCTGCGGCGCCGGGTGCTTTTTCTGGATGTGCTGATAAAACTCGTCCGGGCTCATCTGATTGATGCGATTCACCGCCACGCGCTTGTCCGAGGAGAAGGTGCGCAACATGGCGCCCGCCCCGTTCACGTACGAAACGATGGTGGCATAACGCAAAGTCTGTGGGTTGTTGATCCCGGCTAGCTGCTGGCTTTGAAGAATATTGATATAGGCCGTTCCCAGATCAATATTGACCGCCGGATCCTTCAGCTCACGCGAGCTGGGTTGCCCGCTTCGTCCTTTCATGCGATAGGCGTCGCGGCCGGCGGTAGAAGCCTTAAGCTGCATCAATCCCACTGCGTTCGAGGTGCTGACCACGTTCGGGTTAAACCCGGACTCCACCTGAATAATCGCTTTAATCAGCGTTTCGTCAACGCCGTAGTTGCTGGCGGCCTGACGAATGTAATCGTTATAGGCAACCGGCGTGCCTGTGCGGTTTACCGGTGCCTGCGGAGGGGGTTTTAACCAACCGCCGCGCGTTGTGCCACTGCCTGAAATATTGCTTGCCGTTTGCGGATCTTTGGCGCACCCCGACAAAAGCAAAATTGCCGTAAGGCAACCTATTTTTGTTTTCACAGAATCCCTCACTCCTTTCAATGAGTTGCGTAGCATATACAACTTGTAAGGACACCTGCAGTAATTTTTTGGGCTAATCTCAAGCTATCCATATACCAAGAGGTGATTTATGAGTCAATCTGCAACAAACTGCTTTGTGGTGACTTTTCGCTATCAGGAAGAGGGATTAACCGACCTGGCGAAGCTGACCGGGCAATTGACGCGCGAAGGTTTTGTCACATCGGTGACAGACGAAAATGGCGTGCACCATGAGCTCGGCAGCAACAGTTTTGCGTTCATAACCGTGCTGGATCAAGAGGATGTACAGCGCCTGGCGCAGGGGTTCGGCCAGTTGGCATTGGGAAAACAGCCGGAGGTGGCGATATGCGCCTGTAAGGACTACCTTCAGCGGTTACATACTGATACATAAAATGCTATAACTTCCCGGAGGGTATTATTTTTTCAGTTGGAGATGTACCCCGCCGGCGGTGGGCAAGTGACGCTTGACTTCGCTTCAATTGATATTGATAATCATTTTCATTTGAACCAGGAGACGTCATCATGCCATTGATAAGTTGTGCTTTTCGTCGCAGTCGCCCTTTCCGCGCTGCCACACTGTTACGCCCTTTCACGCTCGCCTGCCTGCTGCTCGGCGCCGCCTTGGTCAGCCAAAACGCGCTGGCGGAAAAAAAGCTGCGCGTGGTGACGACCTTTACCATCATTCAGGACATCGCCCAGAACGTGGCGGGTGATGCCGCCGTGGTAGAGTCCATCACCAAGCCGGGCGCCGAGATCCACGACTATCAACCGACCCCGCGCGATATCGTCAAAGCGCAGCACGCCGACCTGATCCTGTGGAACGGCATGAACCTGGAACGCTGGTTCCAGCGTTTCTTCGAAAACATCAAGCAGGTGCCGGCGGCGGTAGTCACCGAAGGCATTACCCCGCTGCCGATCCGCGAAGGGCCGTATAACGGCAACCCTAATCCGCACGCCTGGATGTCGCCGAGCAACGCGCTGGTATACATCGAGAACATCCGCAAAGCGCTGGTGGAGCACGATCCGGCCAACGCGGCAACCTATAACCGCAATGCCAAGGCCTACGCAGAGAAAATCGGCGCGCTGGACGCCCCGCTGCGCGAACGCTTGGCGCGCATTCCGGCCGCACAGCGCTGGCTGGTGACCAGCGAAGGCGCCTTCAGCTACCTGGCGCAGGACTATCAGCTGAAAGAAGTCTATCTGTGGCCGATCAACGCCGATGAGCAAGGCTCGCCGCAGCAGGTGCGCCGGGTGATCGACGCAGTGCGCGCCCACCATATTCCGGTAGTGTTCAGCGAGAGCACCATTTCCGACAAGCCGGCCAAACAGGTGGCGAAAGAAACCGGCGCCAAATACGGCGGCGTGCTGTACGTAGACTCGCTGTCCACCCGCGACGGTCCGGTGCCGACCTACATCGACCTGCTTAACACCACCGTGCAAACCATCGCCAAAGGATTCGATCAATGACCCATGAACCGTTTGTCCGCCCTGAGTTGAACGTGGACGACGTCACAGTGACCTACAACAACGGACACACCGCCATTCACAACGCCAGCTTTACCCTGAGCGGCGGTTCGATCTGCGCGCTGGTCGGCGTCAACGGCAGCGGCAAGTCGACGTTGTTCAAAAGCATCATGGGCCTGGTCAGGCCCACCGCCGGCCGGGTGTCGCTAAGCGACAAACCGGTGGCGGAGGCGCTGAAAAAGAATCTGATCGCCTACGTGCCGCAGACCGAAGACGTCGACTGGAACTTCCCGGTGCTGGTGGAAGACGTGGTGATGATGGGCCGCTACGGCAAGATGAACTTCCTGCGTATTCCGTCGCGCGAGGATCGGCTGCGGGTCGACAAGGCGCTGGAGCGCGTCGGCCTGAGCGAGCTGCGCGGCCGGCAGATCGGCGAGCTGTCGGGCGGCCAGAAGAAGCGCGTGTTTCTGGCGCGCGCGCTGGCGCAACAGGGCACCGTGCTGCTGCTGGATGAACCGTTCACCGGCGTGGATGTGAAAACCGAGAATGCCATTATCGATCTGCTGCGCGCATTGCGCGACGAGGGGCACCTGATCCTGGTCTCCACCCACAACCTCGGCAGCGTGCCAGAGTTTTGCGATCGGGTGATCCTCATCAACCGCACGGTGCTGGCCGCCGGCCCGACCGAAACCACCTTCACCCAGAGCAATCTGGAGCAGGCGTTCGGCGGCGTGCTGCGCCATATCAACCTCTCCGGCCCGGATCTGCACGATGACAACGATCCGCGCACCGTTACGGTGTTGACCGACGATGAGCGCCCGGCGGTGTTCTACGGCCACACCAAGAGCGATCCGCCGGCCAACAGCCAGGCCAGGGAGAAACAATCCTGATGCTGGACCTTCTGCTGCAACCTTTCAGTTACAACTACATGGTTAAGGCCATCTGGGTCAGCGCCATCGTCGGCGCCGCCTGCGCGTTCCTCTCCGCCTACCTGATGTTGAAAGGGTGGTCGCTGATGGGCGACGCGCTGTCGCACTCGGTGGTGCCCGGCGTGGCCGGCGCCTACGCCCTCGGCCTGCCCTACGCCGCCGGCGCCTTCTTCACCGGCATGCTGGCGGCGCTGGCGATGACGCTGGTGCGCCACATCACCCGGCTGCGCGAAGACGCCATCATCGGCTTTATCTTCTCCACCTTCTTCGCCGTCGGCCTGCTGATCGTGTCGCTCAACCCCACCTCGGTCAACGTGCAGTCGATCATCTTCGGCAACATCCTCGGCATCGCCGATGAAGACGTGCTGCAGGTGGAAATCATTATCGGCGTTTCGCTGCTGATCCTGTGCCTGGTGTGGAAAGACCTGCTGGCGGTGTTCTTCGACGAAAGCCACGCGGTGTCGATCGGCCTGTCGCCGCTAAAGCTGAAGATCCTGTTCTTCACCCTGCTCAGCGCCTGCACCGTCGCCGCGCTGCAAACCGTCGGCGCCATTTTGGTGATCGCCATGGTGATCACGCCTGGCGCTACCGCCTATCTGTTGACCGATCGCTTCAGCCGGCTGGTGATCATCGCCATCATCATCGGCGCATTGACCAGCGGCATCGGCGCCTACCTGAGCTTCTTCCTCGACGGCGCCACCGGGGGGGTGATCGTCACCCTGCAAACGCTGGTGTTCCTCGCGGCGTTCTTCTTCGCGCCGAAACACGGCCTGCTGGCGTCCCGCCGCCGCGTGGCGCATTCGCAAACCGGAGGCCGCTGATGGACACCCTGTATCAACTGCTCAGCGAACCCTTCGCCTACCCGTTCATGCAGCGGGCGATCGTCGCCGCCATCGTCACCGGCGTAGTGTGCGCAGTGCTCTCCTGCTACCTGGTGCTCAAAGGCTGGTCGCTGATGGGCGACGCCATCTCGCACGCGGTGCTGCCCGGCATCGTGGTGGCGTTCGTGGTCGGCATTCCGCTGGCGATCGGCGCCTTCCTTTCCGGCATCTTCTGTGCGGTAGCCACCGGCTACCTGAAAGAGAACAGCCGGGTGAAAGAAGACACGGTGATGGGCATCGTCTTTTCCGGCATGTTCGCCTTCGGCCTGGTGCTGTTCTCACGCATCGATACCGACCAACACCTGAGCCACATTTTGTTCGGCAACATGCTGGGCATTACCGACGGCGAGCTGAAGCAAACCCTGCTGATCGCCGGCATCACCCTGGCGGTGGTGCTGCTCAAGCGCAAAGACTTCATGCTGTACTGCTTCGATCCGCATCATGCGCGGGTGATTGGCCTGCCGGTCAAGCTGCTGCACTACGGGCTGCTGTGCCTGCTGGCGATGACCATCGTCGCCTCGCTGCAGGCCGTGGGGGTGATCCTGGTGATCGCCATGCTGATCGCCCCGGGCATCATCGCCTTTATGCTGTGCCGCCGCTTCGAACGCATGCTGGTGGTGGCGACGGTAGTGTCGGTGTTCTCCTGCGTGCTTGGCACCCTGATCAGCTTCCACATCGACGGCGCCACCGGGCCCTGCATCGTCATCGTACAGGCCGTGCTGTTCGTTATCGCCTTGTTGTACAGCAAGCTGCGTCCGTTACAGCGTAACCAAAACGCCCTCACCGGCGGTTAATCCCCTCCGATGCGGCGATGCCCTCTGCTCGCCGCATCGCCTGCCCCCGCTCATTGCGTTGTTGTCATCAAGTTGCAACCGGTATTGCGCTTAAATTAATCAATAGGGTATATACTTTGAGCTGGCGAGACGCTGAAAAAATCGCCACCTTTGACGCCGGCTGTGCGCCGCGTCGTGTTTTCACCACGGGAAAGACGCTAACCTAATGAATTATCAGGCAGCACAGAGGGGGAGATACCATGTGGCAAGCCGTTAGCCGTCTGTTAAGTGAACATCTTGGCAGCGCAGAGATACGCGAAAGGATTGAACTGCCCGGGGGCGACATTCACCCGGCGTGGCGCGTGAGTTACGGTGACAACGAGGTGTTCGTGAAATGCGACGCCCGTGAACAACTGCCGATATTCACCGCCGAGGCCGATCAGCTGGCGTTGCTGGCGCGCAGCAAAAGCGTGCGGGTGCCGGAAGTGTACGGCGTCGGCAGCGATCGCGACTACAGCTTCCTGCTGCTGGAGTATCAGCAGCTGAAACCCCTCGACGCCCACGGCGCCTACTGCCTGGGCCAGCAGCTGGCGCATCTGCACCAGTGGAGCGAGCAACCGCAGTTCGGTCTCGACTTCGACAGCGATCTGACCACCACCCCGCAACCCAACGCCTGGCAGCGCCGCTGGTCGGAATTCTTCGCCGAGCAGCGCATCGGCTGGCAGCTGCAGCTGGCGGCGGAGAAAGGCATGACCTTCGGCGATATCGACGACATCGTCGATCGGGTGTATCTGCGCTTGCAGCACCACCAGCCGCAGCCTTCCCTGCTGCACGGCAACCTGTGGCCGGGCAACTGCGCGATGACCACCAACGGGCCGATTCTGTTCGATCCGGCCAGTTACTGGGGCGACCGAGAGTGCGATTTGGCGATGCTGCCGCTGTATCCGGAGCTGCCGCCGCAGATCTACGACGGCTATCAGAGCGTGTGGCCGCTGGGTGCCGGGTTTATCGAGCGCCAGCCGCTGTATCAGCTGTACTACCTGCTCAACCGCAGCAACCTGTTCGGCGGCCAGCATCTGGTGGCTGCGCAGCGCGCGGTGGAGGCGCTGTTGCAGCCCGAGGCGTCGTAACGTTCCGGGGCGCCGCTCGGCGCCCCGTTCATGCCTCAGGCCGCGCCGGCCAACTGCCCCAACAGGCGGATCACGAACCAGGCGATCACCGCAATCACGATCGGCAGGATGTACAGCGGGAAGTATTGCAGGAAGATGGTGTGGTGCGGCAGCGTAATGCGCTCCTCCAGCTGCTGGCGCGTGTGCCCTTCGCTGCCCTTGGCCTGCTCCAGGATCATCTGGTCTTCCAACCCTTCGCGGATGAACTTGACCTGGCGCGACATGCGCGCGCCGGAAGCCTGCAGCGCCAGCCCGACGAAGATCAGTATGTAGATGATGATGAACATCAGATTGGCGCCGCTGAACAGGCTTTTATCCACGTCAGGCACCGGGGAGTTGTACCAGAAAAGATTCAGGAACGGCGTATTGAAACGCACCATGTCCACCATCACGTGGACAAAATCCAGCATCACCGCGTTGATGCCCTTAGTTTTTTCACTGTGCTGGTAGACAAAGCCCAGCACGGAAATCAGCGTAGACAGCAACGCCGGGATAAAAACCACCCATCCGAGAATGCGTTTCAAAATGGCGATACGCCCGGCCTGTTGATACGTCATGTGTTCCCCTTGTTAGCGACGTAACCGAATCGGCTAAGTCTACCTGCAGTTGGCAAAGCTCGCCCACCGTTTTCTTCATTCCCGCTGTGCTACAAGCTTAGCCGAATTCGCCGAAATCAACTGCTTAACGCCGTCCGGGCACTATCATTGAAGAGATAAAGTTATCCATTCGGGCAGAGGCCGCCATGATTCGACTGATTATCTTATTGCTGGGCGCGCAGGCGCTGCACGGCCAGCGTCGCCTGCTGGTGCTGTTCGGTTGGCTGTGGATAGCCGCAGGGGCGCTGGTGCTGTTCGACATACTGCAGGATGGCCGATCCGTGCTGGCGCTGGATGCGCTGGCGGTCATCCTGGCGCTGGAGGGGCTGGTGGCGATATCCGCCGCGCTGGTGATCGGCTCTTCCGCCAGCAGGCCGGTGCTGCTGAAGGGGCTGGGCTTCGTGTTTATGGCCTTTTTAATGTTGGACGTGCCCGCAGACGATAACATCGTCGCCACCGTTGTGTTTGGCAGCGCGCTGCTGCTTGACGGCACCGTGCGCATCGCCTCCTCCACGGTGATTCAACACAGTCGATGGAAAACCGTGGCGCTGGCGGGCGGCGGCGAGATCCTGCTTTCGTTGATGATTTTTGTCGGCTGGCCGGCGCCGCACCGGATGACGGTGCCCTTTTGCCTCGGCGTGATGATGGTGCTTTCCGGCTGGGCTTTATTGCGTATCGCCCGGAGGCTGGCAAGCTTCTCTCTGAATCAGCACCCCGCGCGGCAGCCACCGCCCCCGGCGGACGAGGCTACGCCGCTCACGGTGTATGTCTGGACACCGATTGGTGCGGCTAAAGATCCACGCCGGCGTTACATCGTCGACCGATACATCGCGGCGGTCGACGGCGGCGGCAATATCTCCACCGGTCATGCCGCCCTGGCGCTCGCGCCGGATGTGTATATCAGTCACTACCCGCTCAACGACATCAGCCATTCCGTTCAAGATTTCCGCCAGTTGCTGCATGCCGGCGAACAGAACAACGTCGACGGGCGTTTCCTGCCCGACCTGCCGGGCGAGATCGCCGCCTGGTGCCCGCCGGACAAGAAAATTCAGTTCTATCGCTATAACCCGGCGGCGCTGCGCGCATTCTGGCTGCGGTATCGGCAGGACGCGACTTACAACCTGACTCGGCGCAACTGCTCCACCACGGTCATCGGCGCGCTCGACAGCGCGCTGGAGGGCGTGCTGGGCGATAAACATCTGTGGCGCCGTTTTCTGTTATTGGTGCTGGATCCCAATCTGTGGATGCTGGCGGTACTGCGCAGCCGTGGCGAAAGCATGACCTGGACGCCGGGACTGGTGCTGGACTATGCCCGCATGTTGCAACAGGTCACCGAGCGCCAACACCAACGCTGGTGGTTAAAATTACGCGAGGTGTGGAATATCCTTCGCTTTGGCAAAAGCCAAACGCGCAGGCAAAGATTTTAGTCTCGCCACCGGCGATGATAGAGTATCGGGCACATTCACCCGCGCCGGCAGGAGTTAACCGTTAATGGCTTATTCGCAACGCATTGAAACCGCAATTTTTGATATGGACGGCTTGTTGATCGACTCGGAACCGCTGTGGCTGCAGGCCGAGCTGGATATCTTCGGCGCGCTGGGTCTGGATCTGTCCGATCGCCACAAACTGCCGGACACCCTGGGGCTGCGCATCGATCTGGTGGTGAAGATGTGGTACCAGGCGATGCCGTGGCAAGGCGTATCGCTCGATGAGGTGTCGGCGCGGATTATCGAACGCGCCATCGAGCTGGTGCACGAGACGCGCCCGCTGCTGCCGGGCGTCCGGCAGGCGCTGGAGCTGTGCCGCGAGCAGGGGCTGAACATCGGCCTCGCCTCCGCCTCGCCGCTGCACATGCAACGGCAGGTGCTGAAGATGTTCGATCTTGAGGGCTACTTCGATCAGTTGGTTTCCGCCGAATACCTGCCGTACAGCAAACCGCACCCTGAGGTCTACCTGATCGCCGCCGAGCGCCTGGGCAGCGATCCGCTGCGCTGCATCACGCTGGAAGACTCCTTTAACGGCATGATCGCCACCAAGGCCGCGCGCATGCGTTCCATCGTCATCCCGGCCGCCGAATACCGCCACGATCCGCGCTGGGCGCTGGCGGACCACCAGCTGGAGACCCTGGAACAGCTCACCCCCGCCCACTTTGCCTGACCTGCGGCGCCGGCCACCGGCGCCCTGGCTTTGCCGCTCTGCGGCATAAAAGGGATCCGCGCCGCAAAACAAACGAAACAGTGTTTCATTATTATTGAATTGGCATGTTGTTATTATTATGCTGGGCGGCAGGGAAAGCGACGGCCCGCGGAGCGTTGTCACTGCCACGCAGCGCTGTTCAAGGCCGCCGCTTCCTCCCGCCGCACGCCAAACAACCGCCCTCGTTTCTTTCCGTTCCGCACCGCCCATCGCCCGCCGTTAATTCTCACCGGTCAAAATCGATGATTTGTTACGCATTGCCGTAACAACCCATTGTAAAACAGGGGAAAATAAACAATTGGTTACAGGGTAACTGCTTCCACTACTGGGAATTTTCCCATATACTGGATAAATTAACAGTTTACCAGCCGGAATCGCAACAGCATGACCGCGGAAGGACACCTTATATTCTCTGTCGCTTGCGCGATCTTCGCCAAGAAGGCGGAAGTGACGCCAGAGCTGGCTACCGGCGACTGGTGGCACATCATACCCGCCGCGCTGCTGACCTCGCTGCTGCCGGATATCGATCACCCCAAGTCGGTGCTGGGCCAGCGTCTGCGCTGGCTCGCCATTCCCATCGCCCGCGCATTCGGCCACCGCGGTTTCACCCACAGCCTGCTGGCGATCGCCGGCGGCATGGCGCTGTTCCAGCTGGACGTGCCGCGCAGCTGGCCGATCCCGGCCGACGCGCTGCACGCCATGATCATCGGCTACTTCAGCCATCTGCTGGCCGATATGCTCACCCCCGCCGGCGTGCCGCTGCTGTGGCCGTGCCGCTGGCGTTTTCGTCTGCCGCTGCTCAACTCGCAAAAAGGCAACCAGCTCGAGCGTGTGTTGTGTCTGTGCCTGGTGGCGTTTGCCATCTGCTGGCAAGGTGATTTCACCCTGCCGGTGCAATCCTATGTCGAGCAAATCAGAAATATTAGACTCTGATCACAAAAATCCGCTCAACCAATCACCTTCATGTATATAAAATGAACAAAAACACACAAAAAGCTATATCAAATTCCATTTGGATATAAGTAGGCCACTCGGCAAACTGTTACGATATTTACATCGCGACATACGTGATGCGTAGTCGTTTTTATAAGAAAGATGATTGGAGACATTGGGGATGAATTTTCCGCTCGTGATTAACGTGCTGGTGTTTGTCGCGCTCCTGTTGCTGCTGGCGCAAACCCGCCACAAGCAATGGAGCCTGGCGAAAAAAGTGCTGGTCGGCCTGGTGGTCGGCGTGGTGTTCGGCCTGGGCCTGCAGCTGGTGTACGGCTCCGACAACCCGGTACTGAAAGAATCCATCAGCTGGTTCAACATCGTCGGCAACGGCTATGTGCAGCTGCTGCAAATGATCGTCATGCCGCTGGTGTTCGCCTCGATCCTGAGCGCGGTGGCCAAGCTGCATAACGCCTCTTCTCTGGGCAAAATCAGCGTCCTGACTATCGGCACGCTGCTGTTCACCACGCTGATCTCGGCGCTGGTGGGCGTACTGGTCACCAACCTGTTCGGCCTGACCGCCGAAGGCCTGGTGCAGGGCGCGCAGGAAAGCGCGCGCCTGACGGCAATCCAGACCAACTACGTGGGTAAACTGGCCGATCTGACCGTGCCGCAGATGGTGCTGTCGTTCATCCCGAAAAACCCGTTCGCCGATCTGACCGGCGCCAGCCCGACGTCGATCATCAGCGTGGTGATTTTCGCCACCTTCCTCGGCGTGGCGTCGCTGCAGCTGCTGAAAGACGACAAGCCGAAAGGCGAGCGCGTGCTGGTGGCTATCGACACCCTGCAAGCCTGGGTGATGAAGCTGGTGCGTTTGGTCATGAAACTGACGCCGTACGGCGTGCTGGCGCTGATGACCAAAGTGGTTGCCGGTTCCAACATTCACGACATCGTCAAGCTCGGCAGCTTCGTGGTGGCCTCGTACATTGGCCTGGCCATCATGTTCGTGGTTCACGCCGCCCTGCTGGCCTTCACCGGCGTTAATCCACTGAAATTCTTCCGCAAGGTGTGGCCGGTGATCACCTTCGCCTTCACCAGCCGCTCCAGCGCCGCCAGCATTCCATTGAACGTGGAAGCGCAGACCCGTCGCCTGGGCGTGCCGGAATCCATCGCCAGCTTCTCGGCTTCGTTCGGCGCCACCATCGGCCAGAACGGCTGTGCAGGCCTCTACCCGGCAATGCTGGCGGTGATGGTTGCGCCGACCGTCGGCATCAACCCGCTGGATCCGGTGTGGATCGCCACCCTGGTCGGCATCGTCACCATCAGCTCCGCCGGTGTGGCGGGCGTGGGTGGCGGCGCCACCTTCGCCGCGCTGATCGTGCTGCCGGCGATGGGCCTGCCGGTGACGCTGGTCGCGCTGCTGATCTCGGTCGAACCGCTGATCGACATGGGCCGTACCGCGCTGAACGTCAACGGCTCCATGGCGGCGGGCACCATCACCAGCCAGCTGATGAAGCAAACCGACAAAACCGTGATGGACAGCGAAGACGAAGTCGAATTGGCTCACCGTTAACGCCGTCTCAAAACGAAAAAACCGGGGATTCTCCCCGGTTTTTTTATGCCCCGCGCCCGGTCGTTACGGCCGCTCGCCGTCCGCCAGCCGCCGGTTGATGTCGGCGATAACGCCCGGCAATTGCGCCAGCGTGTCTATCACATAATGTGCGCCCGCCGCATACAGCTTATCGGCGGCCGCCGTACGGCGCAGCTCGATCTCTGCCGCCGCCATTTGGCGGTACTCCTGCCAGGTCGCGCCAAACTCGTTGCCGGACAGCGCCAGCCCGACGCTCCACATCCCGGCGTTCAGCCCTTCATGAATGCCCGGCACCGCGTCGTCCACCTTCACGCAGTGCGCCACCGCATCGATGCCCAGCGCGATGGCATTCTGCAACGCCATCCACGGCCCCGGCCGCCCGCCGGCCGCGAGATCGTCAGTGGCGACCCAGTAATCCGGCGCGTAGCCGCGCTGCGCGGCGGCAGGCACCAGCACCTCCATCACCGCACGCGGATAACCGGAGCAGGAGCCGATTTTAATGCCCTGTTCGCGCAGCCCGGCAATCACCTGTGGCACACCCTCGATGGGATCGGCGAAGTCGATCACTTTGGCGATTTGCAGCGGCATAAACGCCTGATACAGCGCGTCGATGTCCTGGTGGCTCATCGAGCGGCCCAGCTTCTGCCGCCAGCGCGCGTCGACCGCCGGCAGCTTGCCCAGCGCCTCGATGTGCTGCCATTTGCCCAGCCCCATCGGAATGCGCGCCTCCGCCAGGCTGATGTCGATATCGAAGGTTTGTTTGAACGCCTCGACGAAAATCTGCGTTGGCGCAAAGGAGCCGAAGTCCACCGTGGTGCCGGCCCAGTCGAGGATCACTGCGTTGATCTGTTTCATGGTCAATCCTTATTGATTCCAGTACATCGCCTGCCCGACGGCCGCCAGCAAACGTTCGATATCTTGCGGATAAATTTCCCCGATGTTGCCGATGCGGAAGCAGTCGCTCTGCGACACTTTGCCGGGATAGATCACAAACCCTTGCTGTTTCAGGCGCTGATAAAATTCGGCGAAGCGGTAAGTGTCGGCCTTTGGCGAATAGAATGCGGTGATGATCGGCGAATGCAACGCATCATCGAGCAGAGTCTCAAAGCCCAGCTCGCGCATGCCCGCCACCAGCCGCCGCTGATTGGTTTGATAGCGGCGGTGGCGCGCGGCAATGCCGCCCTCTTGTTCCAGCTCTTTCAGCGCCTGCGCGAAGGCCAGCACGGTGTGGGTCGGCGACGTAAAGCGCCATTTGCCGGCCTGGTCTTCCATACAGCGCCACTGGGCATACAGATCCAGCGACAGCGAGCGCGAGCGGCCGGCGCATTTCTCCAGTTCGCTGCGGCGGGCGATGACGAAAGCGAAGCCCGGCACGCCCTGAATGCATTTGTTGGCGGAGCTGATCAGAAAATCGATGCCCAGCGCGTCTACATCCAGCGGGATGCCGCCGAAGCTGCTCATGGCGTCGACGATAAAGGTCTTGCCGTTGCGCGCCGCCAGGCCGGCGACCTTCTGCAGCGGGTTGAGCATGCCGGTGGTGGTTTCGCAGTGCACCATGGCTATATGGCTGATGCGCGCATCGCTTTTCAGCACCGCCTCCATCGCCGCCACGTCCGGCTCATTGACCTCGCCGCAGTCGAAAGCGTGGTGGTCGATATCCATCAGCCGCGCCATTTCGATCATCCGCGCCCCATAGGCGCCGTTGTTGACGATCAGCAGCTTGTCCTGCGGGCCGATGGCCGTGCCCAGCACGCCCTCCACCGCAAAGCTGCCGCTGCCCTGCAGCAACACCGAGGTGTAACCGGCGGACGGCGTCGCCAGCGCCACCAGCTGCTGCCGGATGCTTTGCACCACGCCCAGGTTGTAATCTTCATCCCAGGTGCAGCTGTCGAACAGCATCGCCTCTTTTACCGTTTTCGACGTGGTCAACGGGCCGGGGGTCAACAGCAGGTAGTTTCGATCGGACATGTTATTCACCTATTTGGTCTATACCAGATTGCAGGCATTGTGGCGGCAAATTCCTTCCCCGGTCAAACGACAAAGCGCGGTGAAACAAAAAATTCATCTGGCTATGTATAATAAGCGCGTGCCGGAATGACGGGCCGATGCCATAGCGAGATGAAATGAAAGAACATCAGGGCGAAATGCCCCACTACCTGCAGATCAAGGATCAGCTTCAGGCGCGCATCACCCGCGGCGCGCTGCAGGCGGGCGATAAGCTGCCTTCGGAGCGCGAGCTGTGCGCCATCTTCTCCACCACCCGCGTTACCATTCGCGAGAGCCTGGCGCAGCTGGAGGCCACCGGCGCCATCTATCGCGCCGATCGCCGCGGCTGGTTCGTCACGCCGGAACGGCTGTGGCTGGATCCGACGCAGAACACCAACTTCCACCGCCTGTGCCAGGAGCAGGGGCGCGCGCCGCGCACCGCGCTGCTGTCCGGCGAAAAAACCACGGTGCCGCTCGACGTGATGCAGCCGCTGGCGCTCGAACCCTTCGACCAGGTGTATCTGCTGCGCCGCGTGCGCTACGCCGACGGCCGCGCCATCTGTTATTGCGAAAACCACTGCCTGCCGCAGCGGGTGCCGGAACTGCTCAGCCACGATCTCAACGGCAGCCTGACCGAAGTCTATCAACAGCATTACGCGTTGATTTACAGCAACATGCACCTGTCGTTCTACCCGACGGCCCTGCCTTACCGCGCCGCCAACGCGCTCGGCGCCATGGTCGGCCTGCCCGCCTTATTGCTGCGCCGGTTGAATTACGACCAGCACGGCCGCATTCTCGATTTCGATATCGAGTACTGGCGCCACGACAGCCTGCGCATCGAAGTCGATACGCTTTAACCCCGCATGACAGGGGCTGCGCCCGCCGCCCCGCCTTTCTCCCCCACGCCCAATTCCCCGTTGCCGGCAAATATATTTTGCCGCTTTCATTTGTTTGTCATATTCGCCGATTAGCGTGGCCGCATATCTGGTGTATACCAGTTACGCATAAATCCGCAACAGTGAGGCTGAAGCTATGAAACTTTCTCGTCTGGTCGTGATGACCGCCATCGCACTCGGCTCCGCGCCGGCCTGGGCCGCCGACGCGGTGGTGACCGTCTACTCCGCCGATGGTCTGCACGCCGGCGATCACAGCTGGTATCAAACCCAGTTCGACGCCTTCACTCAGGCAACCGGCATCAAGGTGCAGTACGTCGAAGGCGGTTCCGGCGCCATCGTAGAGCGGCTGTCGAAAGAGCGCAGCAACCCGCAGGCCGACGTGCTGGTGACGCCGCCGCCGTTCATCCAGCGCGCCGCCGCGGAAAAACTGCTGCAGGATTTCACCCCGCAGGATGCGGCGCAGATCGCCGACGCTCAGCCGCAGTTCGTGCCGCTGGTAAACAACTACCTGAGCTTCATCTATAACGCCAAACTGTTGCCGCAGGCGCCCGCCAGCTATCAACAGCTGCTGGACGCGCAGTTCCGCAACAAGCTGCAGTACTCCACGCCGGGCCAGGCCGGTGACGGCACCGCAGTATTGCTGCAGGCGTTTCACAGCTTCGGTAGCAAAGACGCCGGTTTCGACTACCTCGGCAAGCTGCAAAGCAACAACGTCGGCCCTTCCGCTTCCACCGGCAAGCTGACCGCGCTGGTCAATAAAGGCGAGCTGTTGGTGGCCAACGGCGATCTGCAGATGAACCTGGCGCAGATGCGCAGCAACCCGAACGTGCAGGTGTTCTGGCCGGCCGGGCCGGACGGCAAGCGCAGCACGCTGGCGCTGCCTTACTATGTCGGCCTGGTGCAAGGCGCGCCGCAAAGCGCCAACGGCAAAAAGCTGATCGACTTCCTGCTGAGCAAAGAAGCGCAGAGCAGCGTTAGCGCCATGTCCTACGGCATGCCGGTGCGTAAGGACGTCATCCCGACCGACGATAACTTCAAGCGGTCGCAGGCGGCGCTGAAAGGCGTGGACATCTGGGCGCCGGACTGGAATCAGGTGGTAAGCAGCCTGTCCGCCGATATCTCACGCTGGCACAAGGTGACCGAATGACGCTGACAATGCCCTCTACCCTCTCTTCCCGCGCCGAGGCGCGGGATAACAGCCTCGACATCGCCGGGCCGTCGGGCATCCAACTCGACCGCGTCAGCGTGTCGTATCGCGGCACCGAAGTGCTGAAACCCCTGACGCTCACCATCGCCCCCGGCGAAGTGCTGGCGCTGATCGGCCCCTCCGGCTCGGGCAAAACTACCGTGCTGCGGGCGATCGCCGGTTTCGTGCAGCCTTCCGCCGGGCGTATTGCCATCGGTGACGTCGATGTCACCGACGTGCCGCCCTATGAGCGCGGTCTGGGCATGGTGGTACAGAACTACGCGCTGTTTCCGCATATGCGCGTCGAGGACAATGTGGCGTTCGGCCTGCGCGCCCAGGGCAAGCCGCGCGGCCTCACCGCCGAGCGCGTCGAGGAGGCGCTGGCCATCGTCGGCATGTCCGCCTACGCCAGGCGTTATCCCAGCCAGCTCTCCGGCGGCCAACAGCAGCGCGTGGCGATCGCCCGCGCCATCGCGGTGCGACCCAAAGTCTTGCTGCTGGATGAACCGCTGTCGGCGCTGGACGCGCAGATTCGCCACAGCATGGTGGAAGAGATCGCCCGCCTGCACCGCGAGCTGCCGGAGCTGACCATCCTGTACGTCACCCACGATCAGGGCGAAGCGCTGACGCTGGCGGACAAGATTGGCATCATGCGCGACGGACACCTGATCGCCCACGGCGAGACCCGCGCGCTGTACCGTCATCCCACAAACCGCTTCGCCGCCGAGTTCCTCGGCCGCGCCAACCTGCTGCCGGCCACCGCGCTGGAAACCACCGCCGGCCAAGGCATGACCACCGTCAGCTGCGCTGGAAAAGTGATCGGCTGTTTCACCTACGGCGCACAACGCGGCTTCGACAAACTGCTGTGCATTCGGCCGCAGCATATTGCGCTCGATGCCGATGCCCAGCGCAGCAACTGCATCGTCGGCACGCTGCGCGATATTCACTGGCAGGGGGAGTTGACGCACCTGCAGTTCGACGCGCAAGGCCACCCGCTGCGCGTGGTCACCACCCACCGCAGCCGGATGCCGCAGATCGGCGAGCGCGTGCCGCTCTATTTCGCCCCTGACGACGCGGTACTGATCGAGGACTGACATGACCGACTCTACGCTTACTCGCCCGGCCCGGCGGCCGCGTTCACCGCGCCGTTTATGGATCCTGCTGCCGCTGCTGGTGCTGGCGACGCTGTTTTTCTATCCGCTGGCGCTGATCGTCAAACAGGCGTTTACCGACGATCAGGGGCTGTTCAGCGCCGCCGCGCTGCAGCAGGTGTTCGAATCCCGACGCTTTGTCAGCGCCCTGCTCAATACGCTGCAGATTGCGCTGCTGGCGACGCTGGGCTGCCTGGTGCTCGGCACCCTGCTGTCGCTGCTGCTGGTGTTCACGCCGTTCCCCGGCAGCCGGCTGATCGCCTGGGTGATCGATACCTTTATCGCCATGCCGACCTTCCTGATCACCTTGGCCTTCACCTTTATCTACGGCTCCGCCGGCCTGCTGAACGGTACGCTGATGGCGACCTTCGGTTTCACCCTGCCGCCGGTAGACTTTCTTTACTCCATCTGGGGCGTGATCCTGGCGGAAATCACCGTGTTTACGCCGCTGGTGATGCGTCCGCTGATGGCGGCGCTGTCGCAGATCGATCGCAGCCAGCTCGAAGCCGCCAGCATCCTCGGCGCCCGGCCGGGGCGCGTGGTGCGCCAGGTGATTTTGCCCGCCGCGCTGCCGGCCTTGCTGGCCGGCGGCAGCCTGTGCCTGCTGTTGACCACCAATGAGTTCGGCATCGTGCTGTTTATTGGCGCCAAGGGCGTCACCACGCTGCCGATGATGGTCTACTCCAAAGCGATTCTGGAGTCGGATTATGCCGTCGCCTGCGCGATCGCCGTCGTGAATATCGCGCTGTCGCTCGGGCTGTTCTCCCTTTACCGCTACGCCGCGGCGCGCGCCGGGCTGAGGAACTGACGATGTTGATTTGGTCTCGCACCGGCCGCACCCTGACCTGCACGCTGGCGGTCACGCTGTTCGCGCTGTTCTTCTGCCTGCCGCTGGCGGTGATCCTGATGTCCAGCCTGAGCGAACAGAGGAACGGCGTGCTGCCGAGCGATTTCACCCTCAGCCACTTCCGCCAGGCCTTTGGCGGCGCCTCCTGGGACGCGCTGGTCGCCAGCCTGGCTATCGGTTTCAGCGCCAGCCTGTTCGCGCTGCTGTGCGGCACCTGGGCGGCGTTGGCGCTGCGCCACCATCAGGGGCGCGGCCAGCGCCTGCTGAGCACGCTGTTCTTCATTCCCAGCGCGGTGCCTTCGGTGTCGATAGGTCTCGGGATGCTGGTGGCGTTCAGCCAGGGGCCGCTGCAGATGAACGGCACCTTCCTGATCGTGCCCGTCGCGCACTTCGTGCTGATTTCCGCCTTCACCTTCGGCAACGTGATGGCCGGGCTGGCCCGGCTGCCTGGCGACTACGAGAACGTCGCCGCCAGCCTGGGCGCTTCGCCGCTGTTCCGCCTGCGCCACGTCACCCTGCCGATGATCGCCCCCTATATGATCTCCGCCTTCGCCCTCAGCCTGTCGCTGTCGATGGGAGAGCTGGGCGCGACCATGATGATCTACCCGCCGAGCTGGGCGACGCTGCCGGTCACTATCTTCAGCCTGACCGATCGCGGCAGCATCGCCAACGGCGCGACGCTGACCATGATCCTGGTGGCGGCCACGCTGTTGCTGATGTTAGTGCTGGAACGGATTTCGCAGCGGCTGACGCCGGGCGTGAAATAGCCACAAGGCGCTGCCATGGCAGCGCCTTGTTCATGGAAGCGAAGGGTCAGAACGGATAGTCGTAATAGCCCTGCTGTTCACTGATGCGCCGGGCGGCGACGTGCAACAGCGCTACATACTCCTCCCGCGCCGCCTCGGAAAAGCGCAGCGTCGGGAAAGAGAGGCTTAACCCGGCGATCGCCACCCCAAACCGATCGAATACCGGCACCGCGATACAACGGATCCCCACTTCCTGCTCTTCGGCATCTTCGCCGTATCCCTGCTCACGCACCCGCACCAGCACCGGCAGCAGTTCGGCGGCGCTGGTCAGGGTATGCTCGGTGCTGCGGGTAAATTCAATCTGCGACAGGATCTGCGCCACCTCATCCCGATCGCGCCAGGCCAGCAGCACTTTACCGATGGCGGTGCTGTGCAGCGGGTTGCGGCGACCGATGCGCGAATACATGCGCAGGTTGTACATCGCGTCGATCTTGTGGATATAGACGATGCCGTCCTCGTCCAGGGCGCCAAGGTGGATGGTTTCGCGGGTGCGGTTCGACAGTTCGCGCATCTGCACGTCGGCGCTGCGGATCAGATCGACGTTCTGCAACGATTTGGCGCCCAGCTCGAACAGCTTGAGCGTCAGCGCATATTTTTCCGTCTCCCCTTCCTGCGAAACGTAGCCCAGCGCTTTCATGGTCTGCAGAAAACGGTAGACGGTGCTTTTGGACATCATCACCCGCTGGGATAGTTCAGTAATGCCAATCTCGCGCTCATCGCCGAGCGCCTGCAAAATACCGAACACTTTCATTACGGATGAGACGGCATCCGGTTGCTTGTCTGAATCTGCGTTAGCCATGGCAAATACCCTACTTAACGGTTCTGTTTCAGGAAATTTAAACAAGGGTTTCAGTATAATCGGAACAGATCGCGACGCGCAACGCAGTTGAACGCTAAGCGATTGAAGCCAAATGGATAACTGCCGGCCCGCTCACCGCCGTTTACAATTCAGCGGACAAGGGGCATGCAATCGCGGGCGAATATGATTAGCATGATAATACTCCCCTGAATAAATACCGCTGAGACCAACATGCGTCCTTGTTCCGACGGCCTCCCCGTCCCGCAACGCTATGGGGCGATCCTCGCCATCGCCCTCGGCATTACCGTATCCGTGCTCGACGGCGCGATAGCCAACGTGGCACTGCCCACCATCGCGCGCGATCTCAACGCCAGCCCGGCCAGCTCCATTTGGGTGGTTAACGCCTATCAGCTGGCGATCACCGTCTCTCTGCTGTCGCTGGCGTCGCTCGGCGATCTGATCGGTTATCGCCGCATCTATCAGGCCGGGCTGCTGGTGTTCAGCATCACCTCGCTGTTCTGCGCCCTGTCCGACTCGCTGCTCACGCTGACCATCGCCCGCGTGCTGCAAGGCTTTGGCGCCGCCGCCATCATGAGCGTCAACACCGCGCTGATCCGCATCATCTATCCGCAGCGTTTTCTCGGCCGCGGCATGGGCATCAATTCGCTGATCGTCGCCTGCTCCTCGGCGGCCGGGCCGACGGTGGCGGCGGCGATCCTGTCGGTCGCGTCCTGGCAGTGGCTGTTCGCCATTAACCTGCCGATCGGCCTCGTCGCGCTGCTGCTGGGCATGAAGTTCCTGCCGGCCAACGGCCAAAAAAGCGATAACCGCCGTTTCGATCCCACCAGCGCCGTGCTGAACGCGCTGACCTTCGGCCTGCTGATCACTGCCATCAGCGGCTTCGCCCAGGGCCAGAGCCTGACGCTGATCTTCAGCGAGATCGCCGCGCTGCTGGCGATTGGCGCGGTGTTCGTGCGCCGCCAGCTGCGCCAGGAATTTCCGCTGCTGCCGGTCGACCTGCTGCGCATCCCGATCTTCGCCCTGTCGATGGGCACCTCAATCTGCTCGTTTGCTGCGCAGATGCTGGCGATGGTATCGCTGCCGTTCTTTCTGCAAAGCGCATTGGGCCGCGACGAAGTGGCGACCGGGCTGCTGCTGACGCCGTGGCCGCTGGCGATCGTGGTGATGGCGCCGATCGCCGGCCGGCTGGTAGAGCGCGTGCACGCCGGCCTGCTGGGCTGCATTGGGCTGGCGGTGTTCGCACTTGGGCTGTTCTCGCTGGCGCTGCTGCCCGCGGACCCGTCGAATGGGGACATCATCTGGCGCATGGTGCTGTGCGGCGCCGGCTTCGGCCTGTTCCAGTCGCCCAACAACCACACCATCATCTCCGCCGCGCCGCGCAACCGCAGCGGCGGCGCCAGCGGCATGCTGGGCACCGCTCGCCTGCTGGGGCAAACCTCGGGGGCCGCGCTGGTGGCGCTGATGTTCAACCTGTTCCCCACCTCCGGCACCCACGCATCGCTGGTCCTGGCCGGCGTGTTCGCCACTCTGGCGGCGGCGGTCAGCAGCCTGCGCATCACCCAATCGACGGCGCAAACGGCGCAGCCAAGCCGCGAGGTGAAATAGCGGCCATAGAAACAGCCGAAACCCCATCGATTCTAAAGCCGGCGGTTCCAGCAATGCGGCCGGCCTGAATCACGCCGCGCCAGGTGTGATACGCTTGGCGTCAGTCGCCGCTCCTCAAAGGGCTGCGGCCTTGTTGCAAACACGCTAAATAGGCATCGTCATCCGGATACCAGCCAACAATGTGTTGGCCGTCGTTATCCTCCCCCTCAAAGGCCTTCAGCAGGTCTGAAGCGAACATGCGCGTGATCGGTTCAGCGGACTGCGCGCTGTCGATTCGACAGTCGCAGCGCGTCTCTCCGTCAACCTGAACGAAGTTCTGCAATGAGGCGAGACATCGCGCGTCGAGATCGCCATGTACATGGACAAATTCCCCCGTTTCTACCAGGGTGAGCACGGCCAGATTTCCCCCCACCACAAACGCGCCGTCGTTTCCAGAGCTGCAATAGGCATGGCGTATGCGGGCATCGTCACGCACGAGCAGCTCGCCCAAACAAATCAGCGTATCCGACTGCAGCCGCCCCAGCACAATGATGCCGCCGTCCTCCCGCTGGGGTGACACCGCCATGCACCCCTCTACGATCAGATCTCCTTCTACGACCAGATAATCGTAATCGTGCCTGTCGTTCTCGTCTGGGAAAAACGATGGGAGGTGCAGGTCGCCTGAATGCCAGCGTATAGCTGGCTGTTCAGAATCGTAACCATTCCGGTTTAACAACTCCGCAGACGCATCGGCGACGCCGCCCGCCAATATGGTAAGGCGCGCCAGCGCCTCATCACAGCCGAGCAAGGGAAGAGCGTTGATTTTCATAGGGTCTCAGGGACAGACGTTATGGTGCCAAAGCGTATAGCATGAGCTTCCCAAACCAAGCAAGCGAAGGCGTCAGGCATGGTAGCCTGCAGCGGCTAGCGTACCGCGAGAGGCGGAAAGGCCGTATTCAAATCGCGAAATCAGACGCTTGAATCAGCATCCTCCACCTGAAAAAGCGATTTCGTCATGCCATAAAAAAACCCCGGCGAGCCGGGGTTTTTCCTTTCATTCAGCCGATTACTTCAGGTACTGGCCGGAACGCAGCGCTTCGATGCGCTTGTCGAGCGGTGGGTGCGACATGAACAGCTCGCTGAACGACTTGGATTTGCCGTTGATGCAGAACGCCATCATGCTGCCCGCTTCCTGCGGTTCGTAGCTGGTTTTCAGGCGCTGCAAGGCGGCGATCATCTTCTCGCGGCCCACCAGCTTGGCGGAGCCGGCGTCGGCGTAGAACTCGCGGTGACGCGAGAACCACATGGTGATGATGCTTGCCAGGATGCCGAACACCAGTTCCAGCACCATCGACACCGCGAAATAAATCATCGGGTTGCCGTTGCCTTCCCCTTCACCGTCGCGGTTGCCCAGGAAGCCGGCGGCCACCTGCGCGATCAGGCGCGAAATGAAGATGACGAAGGTGTTCACGATGCCCTGAATCAGGGTCATGGTCACCATATCGCCGTTGGCGACGTGGCTGATTTCGTGCGCGATGACCGCTTCCGCTTCGTCGCGGCTCATGCTCTGCAGCAGGCCGGTGCTGACGGCGACCAGCGAGGCGTCGCGGCGCGCGCCGGTGGCGAAGGCGTTGATGTCCGGCGCGTGGTAGATAGCAACCTGCGGCATGGCGATGCCCGCCTGCTGCGACTGACGGCGCACCGTTTCCAGCAGCCAGTTTTCGGTTTCGTTACGCGGTTGTTCAATCACTTCCCCGCCGACGGAGCGCAGCGCCATCCACTTGGACATCAGCAACGACACGAAAGCGCCGCCGAAGCCGAACAGACCGGCCATGATCATCAGGCCCTGAACGCTACTGGATTGGATTCCTGTCAGGCTGAGCACCAGCCCGAAAACCAACATCACCGCCAGGTTGGTGAGCAGGAACAGAGCTATACGCATCATAAAATGTTTACTTCCTCATAAATGTTAACAAAACGCTGTCTAAGATACCCTAGATCGTATGGGCATTCGTCACAGTTTCAAGAGTCGCGCGTCATTAACCTACTAAAAATACGAAACTTTACAAAAACGGCGCGCGACCGGGATTTGGCAAATTGTAAACGATTGTTGCGTAAGGCGGAGGGTTTTTTGCCATAACTTTGTCAGGCGACGCATAAGCCCGCCCCCATTCCCCCTGCAGGGAAGCAGGCCTTCGCGTCGCCATAAAAAAACGCACCCGAGGGTGCGTTTTTCATCCTGCCGGACGCGGCCTTATTTGGCCGGCGTTGGCTGCTGAGCGGGCCGATCTTTTTCCAGATGAGCCAGCTCCAGCGCGATATGCACGGTTTCATCCAGGTACGGATCCGGTTCCTGGTAATCCTTCGGCAGATCGTCGAGCGATTTCAGCGGCTTCTTGCCCGCACGTTCCAGGCGCTCGTTGATGCGTTTCAGACGGGTCGCATCGTCGTCGTGGTTCTCTTTCTCGCGCACAGCCAGATTGAGGGACACGATATTGCGTTTATCCTTCAGCGCCTTGTAATGCGCGATATCCTGCGCGATGTACTGGAACTCCGGATTCTGCGCGATGCGCTGCTGGTGATCTTTCAGCAGCTCCGGCTCGAACGGCGCCATATCGCCGGTCTTGCTGTAGGTCGCCGCATTGATGCTGTCCCACGGCATGGCGTTGTCTTCAAACGCTTCGCCGGTTTCCGCCGGATCGACGCCGGTCGGCATCAGAATGTCCGGGGTCACCCCTTTGCGCTGGGTGCTGCCGCCGTTGACGCGGTAGAACTTCTGAATGGTGTACTGCACCGACCCCAGCGCCGGCCACTCAGGGCGCAGCATCTGATCGTAGATGCGGTTCAGCGAACGGTACTGCTGCACGGTGCCTTTACCGAAGGTCGGCTCGCCGACGATCAGCGCGCGGCCGTAATCCTGCATCGCCGCCGCGAAGATCTCGGAGGCGGAGGCGCTGAAGCGATCGACCAGCACCACCAGCGGGCCTTTGTAGTAGGTCACGCCGTCGGTGTCGGCGTCTTCACGCACTTTGCCGTTGTTGTCGCGCACCTGCACCACCGGGCCGCTCGGAATGAACAGGCCGGACAGCGACACCGCTTCGGTCAGCGCGCCGCCGCCGTTGGTGCGCAGATCGATGATCACGCTCTTGACGTTCTGCTTGGCCATCTTCTGCAGCTGCACTTTCACGTCATCGGTCAGACCGACGTAGAAGCCGGGGATGTCGAACACCGCCACCTTCTCTTTGCCGACGGTCTTGATGGTCATTTTCACCGCGCGGTCTTCCAGGCGGATGCGCTCGCGGGTAAGGGTGACCACGCGGGTTTTGGTGCCCTTGCCTGCCGGCAGGATCTCCAGGCGCACCTTGCTGCCCTTCGGCCCTTTGATCAATGACACCACGTCGTCCAGGCGCCAGCCGATCACGTCCACCATCGGTTTGCCGGCCTGGCCGACGCCGACGATGCGATCGCCCACGGTGATCGCCTTGCTCTTCGCCGCCGGGCCGCCCGGCACCATCGAGTTGATCAGGGTGTAGTCGTCATCCATCTGCAGCACCGCGCCGATGCCTTCCAGCGACAGGCTCATCTCGGTGTTGAACTGCTCGGTGTTGCGCGGAGACAGATAGTTGGTGTGCGGGTCGATTTCATGCGCAAAGGCATTCATCGCCAGCTGGAAGACGTCTTCGCTGTTGCTTTGCGTCAGGCGCTTGATGGCGAACTGATAGCGCTTGGTCAGCGTGTCGCGGATTTCTTTGTCGGTCTTGCCGGTCAGCTTGAGGTTCAGCTCGTCATAGGTGACTTTCGCATCCCACAGGCTATCCAGCTCGGCCTTGTCTTTCGGCCACGGCGCTTTGCTGCGGTCGAGATCGATAGTGCCGTTGCCGGTAAAGTTCATCGGCTTGTCCAGCAACGACAACGCATAGGTGTAACGCTCAAAGCGGCGTTTCTGCGCCAGATTGAACAGCGCGTAGAAGGTGTCCAGCTTGCCGGTTTTCAGCTCTTCGCCCACCTGATTGCGTTTGCCGGCGAACTGCGCCACGTCGGAGGCCAGCAACACGTTATGGCTGTAGTCCAGCATGTTCAGGTAGCGATCGAAGATCTTGCCTGAAAACTCCGCGTCGAGGGCGAACTGGCGGTAATGAGAGCGAGTGAAGCGCGAGGTGACGCGCTCACTCACCGTAGCGTGCTGAGGTTCCTGTTGCAGTTGAGGCAGTTGGCCGATGCGGATGTTGGCTGTTTCCGCGCCGTAACTGACACCCGCCCACAGCAGCCCTGCAATCGCTGTTAATCTGACGAATTTGTTCATGCCTGGGTTGGCCTCCGTATCAGAACTGCAAGTGTTCTGCGCGCACAATCATCGCCAGACCGGAAGAGAGCTGCACACGTACGCCATCTTTAGCGATTTCGAGTACGGTAGCATCCATCGCGCTCTTGCCTGCTCTGACTTTGATTTCCTGGCCAATTTGCAGTTTAGAGATATCCGTGACTGGCGCATAACGCGGCTGGTTTTCCTCTTTTGCTGCACGAGGTTGACGAGCTGGCTGTGGGCGAGTTTGTGGGCGCGGCTTGCGGTTCTCCGACGCGGCTCCGCCTTCGCGACGTGCAGCGGGCTTTTTACCGGCTGGGCGCGGACGGCGTGGCGCGGCATCGGCGGATTCACCGGCGGCTTCACGTTTTTTGGCGTTTTGTTCGGCACGCTGTGCCTGAACGCGCGCTTTGGCTTCTTCAAGCTGCTGGCGAGCATGATCGACATGCTGCTGCTCCAGTTCACCGCACGGATTGCCGTCCAGATCGACGCGCTGCGCGCCGACTTTGACGCCGTACAGGTAACGCCAGCTTGAGGTGTACAGGCGCAGGGCAGAACGCAATTGCGTTTTGCTGAGATTCTCTTCCCCCTGCACGCGCTCTACCAAATCCTGAAAAATACCGATTTTCAGCGGACGAGCTTCGCCTTCGGCGCTAAAGCAGAGCGGAAAACGCTCGGCAAGAAAAGCAATGACTTCTTTACTAGAGTTCAACTTAGGTTGATTTTCCATGAAATTTCCTGATTACAACGGTATTGCCAACAAGCCACAGGCATGAACAGGCGTCATTATAATGACGCCATCGGTAATTGCCACGTTAACCGTCGATCAACTTGCCGCCACAGTCACATATTTCGCACTGTCGCACTGTTCCAGTTGCTCACAAAGCCCCGCCACCACTGCTTTCAAGCCCGCTTCGTCCTGTTCGTCGAAGCGTTGATAAACCGTGCTGTCGATATCCAAAACGCCGATCGCTCGGCCGCCAACCGCCAGCGGCAGCACGATTTCCGCGTTGCTGGCCGCATCGCAGGCGATATGGCCCGGGAACGCATGCACGTCGCCGACGCGCTGCACGCGATTTTCCGCCACCGCCGTGCCGCACACGCCCTTGCCCACCGGAATACGCACGCAGGCGATCTTGCCCTGGAACGGCCCCAGCACCAGCTGGCCGCCATCCATCAGATAGAAACCGACCCAGTTCACGTCATCCAGACGCTCGTTGAGCAACGCGCTGGCGTTGGACAACGCCGCGATAAAGTTGGTTTCCCCGCCGAGCAACGCGCTCAGGTCACGTTTTAATTCCGCGTAGAATTGTTCTTTTGTCATGTGATAACCATTGAAACAGTGAAGATGGCCAGAAGCCCAAAGCTTAGGCTCTATAAAATAAGCATTAAATGCGTATAGCCACAAGGTTAATCATCTGTTGCTTCACAAAACCCTGTCGCTCGGGGTATGTTTGCCGCTCAGAATCCCGGTTTACCTCGTTTTACCGTCCGGCGCCCGATCGCCAGTGACGCGGCCGGTTTATTTTTCAGCTACGCTGACAGTTCCGGCGGGCTCAAGGGCAGCGACTTGTCAAAGATGAAAATACACGCGATCACCGCCCCCCTTTCCAAAGCGCGCCACCAGCGCTGCTGCGAGTGCGATCTGCTGTTCGTGCTGCCGCCGCTCAGCGGCAACCAGGCCGCCTATTGCCCGCGCTGCAACGCCAAGGTAGTGAACGGCCGCGACTGGTCGATGACGCGCCTGACCGCCATGGCGATCGCCATGCTGCTGCTGATGCCGTTCGCCTTCACCGAACCGCTGATCAGCATCCGCCTGCTCGGCACGCGCATCGACGCCAGTTTGCTGGAAGGCATCTGGCAGATGAGCCGTCAGGGCGACCCGCTTACCGCCAGCATGGTGGCGTTCTGCACCATCGGCGCCCCGCTGACGCTGGCGCTGTCGTTGCTGTACCTGCGCTTCGGCCACGCGCTCGGCATGAACCTGCGGCCGGTGCTGCTGATGCTGGAGCGGCTGAAAGAGTGGGTGATGCTGGACATCTATCTGATTGGCATGGCGGTGGCGGCGATCAAGGTGCAGGATTACGCCGACATCCAGGCGGGCAGCGCGCTGATCGCCTACCTGTCGCTCACCCTGCTCAGCATCCTGACGCTGATCCACGCCAACCTGGAGCAGCTGTGGGAGCGCTACTATCCGCAGGAACAGCCGAAAGGCCCGCCGGCGGCGCTGCACATTTGCCTGTCCTGCCACTATACCGGCTACCCCGACGCGCGCGGCCGCTGTTCGCGCTGCCACGTGCCGATGTGCCACCGCCAGCCTTACAGCCTGCAGAAAACCTGGGCGGCGCTGATCGCGGCGATGATCCTGTTGATACCGGCCAACCTGCTGCCGATTTCCATCATTTACGCCAACGGCGTGCGCCTCGAAGACACCATATTCTCCGGCGTGGTCTCGCTGGTCACCTCCGGCAACGTGCCGATCGCCGCCATCGTGTTCATCGCCAGCGTGCTGGTGCCCTTTACCAAAGTGATCGTGCTGATCACGCTGTTGTTCAGCATTCACTTCAAAACCTCGCACAGCCTGAAGACACGCATTCGTCTGCTACGTCTGGTCGCCTGGATCGGCCGCTGGTCGATGCTCGATCTGTTCGTTATCGCCTTGATGATGTCGCTGGTAAACCGCGACCAGCTGTTATCTTTTACTATGGGACCGGCCGCGTTTTACTTTGGCTCGGCGGTCATTTTGACTATTCTTGCCGTTGAGTGGCTGGATAGCCGATTGATTTGGGATGCACATGCAACAGGAAACGCCGACTACACCGACTGAAGCGCGGGTCAAGAACAAGCGCCGCATTTCACCGTTCTGGTTACTGCCGTTCATCGCCCTGCTGATCGCCGGGTGGCTGGTTTATAACAATGTCCAGGAGCGCGGCACCACCGTCACCATCGATTTCCAATCGGCAGCGGGCATCGTCGCCGGCCGCACGCCGGTGCGCTATCAGGGCGTAGAGGTCGGCACGGTGCAGAAAATCAGCCTGAGCAAAGATTTGCGCAGCATCGTGGTGGAGGCCAGCATCAAAAGCGATCTGGAAGACTCGCTGCGCGAAGGCACCCAGTTTTGGCTGGTGACGCCCAAAGCCTCGCTGGCCGGGGTCTCCGGGCTCGATGCCCTGGTCGGCGGCAACTATATCGGCATGATGCCCGGCAGCGGCAAGGAGCAAACCCACTTCACCGCGCTCGATACCCAGCCGAAATACCGCCTGAACACCGGCGAGCTGATGATCCACCTGCACGCCGACGATCTCGGCTCGCTCAACAGCGGCTCGCTGGTCTACTACCGTAAAATCCCGGTCGGCAAGGTGTATGACTACACCATCAGCGAAGGCAACAAGGGCGTGACCATCGACGTGCTGATCGACCGCCGTTTCGCCAACCTGGTGAAGAGCAACAGCCGCTTCTGGAATGTCTCCGGTTTCAAGGGCGATTTCAGCCTGTCCGGCGCGACGGTGCAAATGGAGAGCCTGGCGGCGCTGGTCAACGGCGCCATCGCCTTCGATTCGCCGGCCGATGGCCAGCAGGCCAAGGGCGATCAGAGCTATACCCTGTATCCGGATCTGGCCCACAGCCAACGCGGCGTCAATATCCTGCTGGATCTGCCGAGCGGCAACAGCCTGAGTGAAAACCGCACGCCGCTGATGTACCAAGGGCTGCAGGTCGGCACCCTGACCAAGCTGACGTTGCAACAGGACAGCAAAGTGGTCGGTGAACTGACCATCGATCCTTCGGTGGTCGATCTGATGCGCAGCGGCACCCGCATCGTGATGCGCAGCCCGCGCATCAGCCTCAACGACGCCAAGCTCAGCCAACTGCTGACCGGCACCACGCTGGAGTTGGTGCCGGGCGAAGGTGAGCCGCAGCAGCGCTTCAACGTGCTGGACAGCAGCGAAACGCTGTTGCAGCAGCCTGGCGTGCTGACCGTCACGCTGAATGCGCCGCAAAGCTACGGCATCGACGTCGGGCAACCGCTGGTGGTGCACGGCGTGAAAGTCGGCCAGATCCTGAGCCGCACCCTGACCGCCGGCGGCGTGGTGTTCACCGCCGCCATCGACGCGCAGTATCGCGGCCTGCTGCACAAAGACAGCAAATTCGTGGTCAACAGCCGGCTCGACGTCAAGCTGGGCATCGACGGCATGGAAGTGCTCGGCGCCAGCGCTCAGGAATGGGTGGACGGCGGCGTGCGCATTATTCCCGGCAGCAAGGGGGAACCGGGCGGCCAATACCCGCTGTACGCCAACAGCGAAAAAGCCGAGGAAGGCATCGTCGGCAACGCCCCTTCCACCACCCTGACCCTCAGCGCCACCAGCCTGCCGGATGTGCAAGCAGGTTCGGTGGTGCTGTACCGCAAATTCCAGGTGGGCGAGATCGTCAACGTTCGGCCGAAGGCCAACGAGTTTGAGGTGGACGTCTACATCAGCCCGGAATACCGCAAGCTGCTGACCCGCGAAAGCATCTTTTGGGCCGAAGGCGGCGCCAAGGTGCAGCTCAACGGCAGCGGGCTGACGGTGCAGGCTTCGCCGCTTAACCGCGCGCTGAAAGGCGCCATCAGCTTCGACAACCTGCAGGGCGTGACGCTCAACAAGGGCGCCAACCGCGTGCTGTACGCCAGCGAAACCGCCGCCCGCGCGGTGGGCAGCCAAATCATGCTGCGAACCTACGACGCCAGCAAGCTGTCGGCGGGCATGCCGCTGCGCTACCTCGGTATCGACGTCGGCCAGGTGGAGTCGCTGCAGCTGGCGCCGGAGCGCAACGAAGTGTTGGCCAAAGCGGTGCTGTATCCGGAATATGTGCACACTTTCGCGCGCCTGGGCAGCCGCTTCTCGATCGTTTCGCCGGAGATCTCCGCCGCCGGCGTCAGCAATCTCGATACCCTGCTCCAGCCTTATATCAACGTGGAGCCGGGGCGCGGCCGCGAGCTGCGCACCTTCGAGCTGCAGCAGGCCAGCATCACCGACTCGCGCTATCTCGACGGCCTGAGCGTAGTGCTCGACGCCGCCGAAACCGGCTCGCTACAGATCGGCACGCCGGTGCTGTTCCGCGGCGTAGAGGTCGGTACCATCACCGGCTTCTACCTTGGCGCCATGTCCGATCGGGTGCACGTCGCGCTGCGCATCAGCAAGAAATATCAGCATCTGGTGCGCAACAACAGCGTGTTCTGGCTGGCTTCGGGTTACAACCTGCAGTTCGGCCTGACCGGCGGCGTGATCAAGAGCGGCACCTTCCAGCAGTTCATCCGCGGCGGTATCGCCTTCGCCACGCCGCCGACCATTCCGCTGGCGCCGAAAGCCACGCCGAACAAACACTTCCTGCTGAATCCGGAAGAGCCTAAGGACTGGAAAACCTGGGGCACCGCCATTCCGCGCGATTAAATTTCGCATTTTCCTCAGGGCCTGGCATCGCCAGGCCCTGTTTTTTTCCGCTTTGTGATAAACTCTCGCCCTTATCTTTTTTGCACCCTGAGAGTTCGCCCCGTGGCCAAATCCACCGCCGTTTTTCTGCCCCCCGCTTTCCTTGACGCCACCCGCGCCATCATGCCCGCCGAGCTGGCGATGGACGATTTTATCGCCGCCTGCCAGCGCCCGCTGCGCCGCAGCCTGCGCGTCAATACGCTGAAAATCAGCGTCGCCGATTTCCTGGCGCTGGTGCAGGATTACGACTGGCGACTGGAGCCCATTCCCTGGTGCGCGGAAGGGTTCTGGATCGAGCGCGACGATGAAGAGCTGCGCCTGGGCAGCGCCGCCGAACACCTGAGCGGCCTGTTCTACATTCAGGAAGCCAGTTCGATGCTGCCGGTCAGCGCGCTGTTCGCGGGCGGCGCGGCGCCGACTCGGGTGCTGGACGTGGCGGCGGCGCCGGGATCCAAAACCACCCAGATCGCCGCGCTGATGGGCAATCAGGGCGGCATCGTCGCCAACGAATACTCCGCCAGCCGGGTGAAAGTGCTGCACGCCAATATCAGCCGCTGCGGCGTGAAGAACACCGCGCTGACCCACTTCGACGGCCGGGTGTTCGGCGCCGCGCTGCCGGAGAGCTTCGACGCCATTCTGCTCGACGCCCCCTGCTCCGGCGAAGGCGTGGTGCGCAAGGATCCGGACGCCATGAGCAACTGGTCGCCGGAAAGCGTGGCCGAGATCGCCGCCACCCAACGCGAGCTGATCGACAGCGCGTTTCATGCGCTGGCGCCGGGCGGCGTGATGGTTTACTCCACCTGCACGCTCAATGCGCAGGAAAACCAGCAGGTGGTGCGCTGGTTGCTGGACACCTACGGCGACGCGGTCAGCATCGAGCCGCTGGGCGAGCTGTTCCCCGGCGCCAACAAGGCGCTGACCGCCGAAGGTTTCCTGCACGTCTTCCCGCAGATTTACGACAGCGAAGGCTTTTTCGTCGCCCGCCTGCGCAAACGGCGCGCCGTGGCGCCGTTGGCGAAGCCGACCTACAAAGTCGGTAAATTCCCGTTCAGCCCGCTGTCCGGCAAAGAAGCGGCGCAGGTCGCCCAAGCCGCCGCCGCATCCGGCTTGACCTGGGGCGATGACGGCCGGCTATGGGAGCGCGACAAAGAGATCTGGCTGTTCCCGGCCGAGCTGGAACCGCTGTTCGGCAAGGTGCGCTTCTCGCGCATCGGCCTCAAACTGGCGGAGCGTTTCCCGAAAGGTTTCCGCTGGCAGCACGAGGCGGCGATCGCGCTGGCCGGCACCGGCGGCAAAGCGCATTTCGAGCTGGACGCCGCGCTGGCGCAGGAGTGGTATCACGGCCGCGATCTCTACCCGGAACTGCCGCCGGCGGGCGATGAATGCATCGTCACCTACCAGGGGCAGCCGCTGGGCATCGCCAAGCGCATCGGCAGCCGTATCAAGAACAACCTGCCGCGCGAGCTGGTGCGCGACGGCGCGCTGGATTTCCACCTGTAAACAATACCGCGCCGGGGAATAAAACGCCCCGGCGATAAAATAACGCTAATAATATTCCCATCACCGTTCGTTATTATTCTAATCATTTCAATTTATCGGTATACCTCACCTGCAAGCCCCGTCAGCCGGGGGATGGGAATAAAAAGTTTCTCGCTTTCATCAAGACAATTCCCGATTCTTATTCTATTAATTAAAGTGCAGCTAAATGAATACGTTCAACCCACCTCTGGGTGGCGTCTTTGCGGGCTTTCTCTCATACGGCAAGGAATATAAGATGAAAAAAACTCTGATGGCATTGACCTCGGTAGCAACCCTGCTGTGCGCCAACGGCGCGGCTAACGCAGCAGGCACCATTCAGGGCACGCTAGGCGTGACGCTGACCATCGGCGCCGGTTGCGTCGTGGGTGGCGGCAACAGCAGCGGTTCCGTCAACGACTTCGGCTCCATCAGCTTCGGCACCTACTCTTCACTGGCCAACATCATCGACGCCAGCGCCACCGGCGCAGGTGGGGCCGGTACGCTGTCATTGACCTGCACCACCGGCACAGACTACACCGTGGCGCTGGACAACGGGCTCCACGTCACGTCAGGCACCCAACGCCGCATGGCCAGCACGGCAGGCGCATTCATCAGCTATAACCTTTACCAGGATGCCGCGCGCACCACCGCCTGGGGCAGCGGCGCCAACGCGCTGACCGGCACCGGCACCGGCGCCGCCGTTCCGCTGATCGTGTATGGCCGCGTGCCGGCGGCCGGTTCTACCCCCGCGGCGGACACCTATAACGACACCGTCACGATGACGGTCACCTGGTAACGGTGCGGCTCGCGCTTTGCTGCGGCGGATTATGGGCGTGCAGCCTGTTGGCGCAGGCCGACAGTAAAACGGCGACCCTCGGCGTCAGCGCGACCTTGCTCAGCGCCTGTGAAGCCGGCAGCAGCTCAGGCGGCAACGTCAGCTTCGGCACGCTGAATTTCGGCACGCTGTATTTTCTCAGCACCGCCACCAGCGTCGCCGGGCAGCAAAACGCCGGCGCCATTCGGGTGAAATGCACCAACGGCACCAGCTACAGCGTTCTGCTTGGCGGCGGGCAAAGCGGCAATACCGCTGCCCGCTACCTGCAAAGCGCGGCTGGCCAACGGGTGAATTACAACCTGTACACCAACGCCTCCCACAGCACCATTTGGGACAATCTGACGGGCGTGTCACAAACCGCCAACGGTTCGGACAACTGGCTGCCGGTCTATGGCATGATTCCGGCGCAGTCCACGCCCCCGACAGGCAGCTACACCGACACGGTACAGGTCACGATCAATTGGTAATGACGATGCGCGCTTCCATTTGCGGTTTGCTGTTCTGCCTGCCGCTTTCCCCGGCCCAAAGCGATACCGGCGTCAACGACTTGACCAAAAGCCAACCGTTCACCGTCAATGCAACCGTGGTAAAAGGCTGCGTATTAGGCAGCGGCGTCAGTGACGTGACCACCTTCGGCACCCTGAACTTCGGCCAACTGTCCTCGCTGAGCAACGCGGTCAGCGTCGTCTCCAGCAGCGGCGCCGGTTCGGTGCTGTTTCGCTGCAACCCGGGGCTAAGCGTTACGCTGGCCCTCGGCGTCGGCAATCATGTGACCGGATCCATCGCCGGCGGCAGAAAATTACAAAACGCCGCCACGTCGGAAACGCTGCTGTATCAACTTTATCAAGACAGCAACTACGCCACCCTTTGGGGGGATGGCGCCAACGGCGGCGCGGCGCAGACCGTCGCCGCCACCGGCAGCACGCAAGAAATCAAGGTTTACGCCCGTCTGTTTTCGACCAGTACCCTGCCCACCAGTGGCGTTTACAGCGATACGGTCTTGTTGACGGTCACTTATTAAGTTTTTTTGCAATAAGGATGAGTTATGCGCATACCCTTCCGCCTGCCGTTAACGGCAGCCCTGCTCCTGGCAAGCCAGCAGCACGCCCTGGCCGCGGCCTCCATTCTCATTTGGCCGATCGATCCGGTGATTGAAGATCAACAACAGGCCACCGCGCTGTGGCTGGAAAATCGCGACAGCAAACCGGTCTATATGCAAATTCGCGTGTTGGGTTGGCGGCAAACCGCCGGCAAAGACGATTACAGCAACCAAAGCGACGTGATCGCCAGCCCGCCGGTGGCGTCGATCGCGCCAGGCAAACGCCAGCTGATACGCCTGATCAAACAGTCGGCCCCGGCGGCGGGACAGGAGCGCGCCTACCGCATTTTGGTCGATGAGGTGCCGGTGAAAGAACAATCGTCGGGCGCCGCCCCCGGCGGTGCGGAGATGGGGCTGAAATTCCAGATGCGCTACTCGGTGCCGCTGTTCGTCAGCGGCAAGGGCATTTGGACCAAACAGGACAGCGAAAAACCGCGCGATTACGCGACCGCCAGCCAACCTCAGCTCAGCTATCGTCTACAGCAGCAAAGCAGCGAACGCTGGCTGGAGGTGCGAAATCAAGGCGCAGTGCATGCCCGCATTTCGAAAGTGACGCTGCAAGGCCGCAGCCTGAATCCCGGCCTGATGGGATACGTGCTGCCCGGTTCGCAAATGCGCTTCGCCTTACCGCCCGCCGGCGGTTTCAGCAGCGGCAAGCTGATGGCCACGGTCAATGACAACAAACAGCCCGTAGCCATTCCGTCTTATTGAGGCCCAGGTGCAGCCGACAGGGAGGCTATCGACGCGGCGTTTCAGCCTTAAGCCGCTGGCGTTTGCCATGCTGAGCATGGCGGCCGGCGGCTGGCTGCCGTTTGCGCTCGGCGACGATCTGCCGCCGCCGCCCAGCGCCGTCAGCATGCCGGACACCACGCTGTATCTGGAGCCGGTCGTCAACGGGCGCCAAACCGGCAACGTCGTGCAGGTCAACTACCGCGGCGGCCATTACTACATGACGCCCCAGCAACTGCTCGACGCCGGGCTGCCGGTAGCGGATAAGCAGGCGAAAGAGATCGCCGTCGATCGGCTGGAGAAGGTGGATGTCAGCTACAGCGGCGAGAGCCAGCAGTTGCTGATCAACGTGCCCAACGACTGGTTGCCGCAGCAAACCATCGGCGCCCATTCACCGTTGCAGCGCTTGCCGGCGCAAAGCAGTCTGGGTTTGCTGTTCAACTACGACATCTATGCCAGCCAAAGCAACGGCAATGGCCGGCCGGGCTACCTGTCGGCGTGGAGCGAACAGCGGCTGTTCGACGGGTTCGGCGTCATCGCCAACACCGGCATCTACCGCAGCGGGTTTAACGGCGGGCCGAACGACGATGGCGGGCGCTATATTCGATACGACAGCTACTGGCGTTTCAACGACGACCAGCGGATGCTGAGTGTGATCGCCGGTGACCTTACCACCGGCTCGCTCCCCTGGAGCAGCGCCGTGCGCATCGGCGGCTTGCAATTGGCGCGCAATTTCGCGGTGCGCCCGGATCTTATCACCTACCCGCTGCCGCAATTTTCCGGCCAGGCGGCATTGCCCAGCAGCGTCGATTTATACATCAACAGCTATAAAAACAGCACCACCAACATCAATCCCGGGCCGTTCACCCTCAACAGCGTGCCCTACATTAACGGCGCGGGTCAGGCCACCGTCGTCACCACCGACGCCCTCGGCCGCCAGGTCAGCACCACGGTGCCGTTCTACGTGGCCAGCAACCTGCTGCAGACCGGCATGAGCGATTTCAGCATTTCCACCGGTTTGCTGCGGCGCAACTACGGGTTGAATTCTGCCGATTACGGGCAATGGGTAGGCAGCGCCAGCTTACGTTACGGCGTCACTGATTGGTTAACCCTGGAAGGACGCGCCGAAGGCGCAGCCGAGTTGGCGGTTGGCGGCGCCGGCGCCGACCTTCGCGTCGGGCAATGGGGGGTTCTCAACGCGTCCTACAGCGTCAGCCAGGCCGGCGATGAAGCGTTTAACGGCGAATGGGCGATACAATCCCCCACCTATTACGATCCGCTGACCGGCAGGCCGTTGCAACAGCCGGATCCCCAGCCCGTCTATCGCTACACCGGCAACCACGGCGATCAGAGCAGCTTTGGTTACACCTACAGCAACCAACGTTTCAGCCTCAACGCCCAACGCATCCTGCGCAGCGCCGATTTTGGCGACATTTCCGTGTATAAAAGCGACTACCGCCTGAGCCGCCGCACCGATCAGTTGACCGGCAGCGTCAGCCTGGGCCGGCTCGGTAGCCTCGGCGCCGGTTATTTTGACGTCCGCGACGCCATCGCTCAGCGAACCCGCCTGGTGAACCTGTCCTACAGCGTATCGCTTTGGCGCAACAGCAGCCTGTACGCCTCGCTGAACCGGGAAATCGGCAGCAGCGGTTACAGCGCCCAGCTGCAGCTCTCCATTCCGTTCGACAGCTGGGGCACGGCCAGCTTCAGCGCCGCGCGCGACAACAACAACCGCTGGAGCGAACGCGTCAGCTACAGCCGCGCCGCGCCGACCGATGGCGGTTTCGGCTGGAATCTGGCCTACGCCAATAACCCGAGCGGCGGCGATTACCGCCAGGCCGATCTGACCTGGCGCACCCGCAGACTCGAAGCCCGAGCGGGCGTATACGGCACCCGCGATGAAACCAACCACTGGGGAGAAATCAGCGGTTCGCTGGTGGCGATGAACGGCGGCGTGTACGCCACCAACACCATCAACGATGCCTTTGCGCTGGTGTCCACGCAAGGATACGCCGACATTCCGGTGAGCTATGAGAACCAGCCGATCGGCAAGACCGACGCCCAGGGCTATTTACTGGTGCCGACCGTCACCTCTTACTACCATGCGAAATTCCAGATTGATCCGCTCAACCTGCCCGCCGACGTCGCGCTGCTGACGGTGGAGAAAACCGTCGCCATTCGCGATCACAGCGGTTTTCTGGTTGAGTTCCCCATCCAACCCATCTCCGCCGCCGACGTCGAACTGGTTGACGAGCAAGGCAAACCGTTGGCCAACGGTAGCCAGGTGGCGGTGGTTGGCGGCAATCAGCAAAGCTATGTCGGTTGGGATGGCATGACCTATATCGACCCGGTGCAACAACACAATCGGCTGAGCGTGATCCCGGCCGACGGCGGCCCGCCGTGTCAGGCGGAATTCAGCCTGGCGAAGCCTCAGGGCATCCAGCGCGTCGGCCCGGTTGTCTGCCGCTAATTCAACGACGGAGAGTCACTATGTTTCGGGGATTGAAAGCCTTCTTATTGTTAACCCTCTCGCTGCTGTTCTGTCAGCGCGCATTCGCCGACTGCGCCACCACCAACGGCACCGTCACCTTACCGGGAAGCAGCTCTTTCGTGGTCTACAACGGGCAGATCAACGCCCAGGGCACCGCCGGCCTCAACTGCACCGGCCTCGGGCTATCGCTGCTGTCGCAGAACACCGTCACGGTCAAGGTTGCGTCGACCACCAACGGCATGGCGGTCGCCAACACCGACGGTTCCGGCGATAAAATCGCCTACCTGATCTATCCCGACGCCAACTATCAATATCCCTACAGCATCGGGCAGACCATTGACTACAGCTCGCTGAACCTGCTGTCGCTGATCCTGATCTCCTCCAACGTCAACTTTCCGCTGTATATCAAAACCACCGCCGGCGCCAACGTGCGTTCGGGCACCTATACCGACACCATCAACCTGATCTGGAACTACCATATCTGCGGCCTCGGCGTGCTCGGCCTGTGCATCTGGTGGGACGGCGTCAACAAGGCCAGCACGGTCAGCGTCAGCGTCGCCATCACCAAAGACTGCCTGATCGGCACCGCGCCCAACGTCAACTTCGGCAGCATGGCGTTGGTCGGGCAGTTCAATCCTGTCAATCAGAGCATCACCCTGACCTGCACCAAAACCGAGGGATACAACACCTATTTCACCAACGGTAATAACCCGGTCTCCGGTTGGCGGCGTATGAAAAGCGGCACCAGCAATTTCATGCAGTATCAGATTTACTTGCCCAATACGACGACCGTTTGGGATAGCACCAACAAACAGAGCGGCGCCGGCACCGGGCTGGCGCAAAGCATCCCGTATAAGGCGGCGGTCAATGCGGCGCAGACGGAAGTGGCGGTCGGCAGCTATCAAGACAATCTCAGTTTTGTGGTGGAATACTAGGCGCGGTGCTTTGCCGTCGTGGAAATTGTTTCCAAAATGTAATTTTTATGTGGCATTTTTTGCTCACTTGGCTATGCTGTTACCGATGGCCGCACTGGTCTAACCTCCTACCACACCATTGAGCAAGGAGTTCCCATGAGCAAAACCGTCGTAAAAATTGGCAGCTTCGAGGTCGATGACGCGCATCTTCACGCCGGCGCCGACCGCGCCGGCACCCTGAGCATTCCCTGCAAGTCCGATCCGGATCTGTGCATGCAGCTGGACGGCTGGGATGAACACACCAGCATTCCGGCGATCCTCGACGGCAAACAGTCACTGCTGTACAAGCAGCACTACGATCGGCAGGCGGACGCCTGGGTGATGCGGCTGGCATGAAAATGCATCAGAACTGCTGACGACGCGCTGTTTTCATCGGAAACAGCGCGTTTTTTTATGCGATGGCGATGCCGCGGCCGGCAAAGAAAGGGGTGAAGCGGCTGAGCGGCAGGTGCACCCGCTCGCGCGTCGCCGGGCTGTCGCCCGAAGGATTGTGGAAGGTCACGCTTTGCGCATCGGCGGCGGTGATCAGCACCAGATGCCCGCCCCGCTGCGGCGGTATGCTCTCCGGCCGGCGAATGGAGGGATGCACCGAGGCGATAAAGTAACGGCATTCTTGAAGCAGCGCCGGCACGTCAGCGGCCTCCAGCCCCACCTTCACCTCCGCTTGCAGCGCGAACTGCTCGCGTACGAACTCGACGAACGGCGCGTAAATCAGCCCCTTTATCCGCTCCCCTTCGCGCACATAGGCGCCGTAAGGCAGGCTGCGCCGCGCCAGCTCCAGCAGCGGCGGCGCTTCGCCGTCGCGGTGGCCCAGCACCATTTTCAGACAGGCCATGCCGCACACGTGATTGGCCCACTCGACGTACTCCGCCCGATCGCGGGCGCCGCTGCGCGCCCAATTTTCGTCTTGCGCCAGCGTCGCGCGGCCGGCGATCAGATCGGCGGCCAGTTCCGGGCTGGCCCACTGGCACTCGTAGGGAACGGCGCGCATAAGATTAGAATTTGTCGACGACTTTGAAATTCATCAGCACCAGCGTCATGTCCGGCGAGAACAGATCGTACTCTTCGAAGAAGCGCTGCAGCTCTTTGCGCCAGTGCGCCAGCGAGCGATCGCCCTCGCCTTCGGCAAAGGCGTGCGCTTCATCGACCTGATCGTAAGTTTTCATTTCCACCGCGGTCAGCTCGACCGCGCAGACCGGCTCACCCTTGCCGTCCACCACCAGGAACCGATCGCCGGCCTGCGGGATCCCCTCGCCGTCGAGGTTGGAACAGGTGGCCGTTTTGGTGCCATTGAGGATCAATTGCACCACTTCATCGGCCTGCTGCTCGGTATCGCCGAACGCCCAGCGCTCAAGGTGCTCGTATTTCTGTGGAATTGCCGTCGCCATGATTATACCTTTAGGAAAAATGCATCAATGCAGACAGGATAGTACAACGTATTGCCGGCCGTCTGCATCCGTCGCAAGCGCGACTGCGCGTTCCGCCACCGCCGCCTTTACGCGTTTTTACCGTTCTTCGCTGTGCCTGCCGCGCTGTCGGGCGCATACTGTGAACATTATTCACCCAATGGCGACCGCCAGGCGGCAACATGCGGCAAAATGACATCGATGCTGACGATACCTTCAGCGATTTACTCAACGGCGTCGCGTTAGTGACGCTTTTCCTCATCATCCTCGCCGGTGGTTGGTATTTCAGCTAAAGGGGAAACAACGTGGCAACAAAACGCATGGGCGCCAAGCTCAGTAAAATGGTGGTGGTGCTGCTGCTGATCTGCCTGGCGTTGCTGCTGTTGCGTTGGGCGGCGATAGCCTTCGGTTAATCCCGCGAAACGACGCCGGCCAAACGCCGGCGCCCTGCTCACCGCCGCCGCGGCGCGGTCGGCTCCAGCAACTCCCGCAAATAGGCCAAGCGCGCCTCTCCCTGCGGCAACCAGCGGCGACACAGCCAATGCTGCGTTTCACCCGTGCGGCTCAGGCGGTAGTACTCCGTAAAGGTTTCGACCCAGTTCATGATGTTTTCTCCTGCTTTTCAACACCGCAAGTATTGAGCGTAAAAACCAGAAGAAATACTGATGGCTTGTTTTTTATGCTTCCTGTTTTAGGCAGCCGGTAGCGAAGCCGCAGTTCAGCTGCTACATTGGGCAAAAATCAACCAGCCGAGGTAGACCATGACGTTCTCGGAACAGGAGATTAAACCCGTATGGGATGAGGTCGCACGCCTGATCGGCGACGGCGTGATGCAGCTGCGCCATCGCGGCGAAGCGCTGTCGGTGGAAACGCTGGAAAAACATCTGGCGCGGCAGCTGGCGGACAGCAACGATATCGAACGGCGCATCCTGCTCGGCGCCGCCATCAACATGCTGAAAGGCGGAAAATGAATCGCCAACCGAAAAGGTTGGCGATCCGACAGAAGCCCGAGGTATGCAAGCCCGGCCTTCTGCGCGCTACTATGTCACGCTAATATGACGGAATTAATAGGAATTGTCGGGTTTTTGCCCAAAACGCCCTATTTTTGTTGCCTGCATTACGCCAACACGAAATCACCCGCATCCAGCGGCTGCCCCACCACTTTCACCAGGAAATCGCTGCCGGTGTTGAACAGCGTCAGATCGTTCTTGTCTTCACCGCGCACGAAGTCGCGGATCCAATCCGCCGGTGGCGGTGAGGAAGTCGCGATCGGTATTGGAATTGAAACCGTAGATCGTATCGCCGATGCGGGTGTGCATGTTGGCGCCGTAGAAATGCGGGATCGCCGTGATGTCGTTGAGCAATGGCCCGGATGAGTACGCGCCTTTAAAGTCCTGCCCGATGTTGCTTTCGCTGAAATAGCTCATCACGCTGTGGGTGCGGCTGTCCTCGAAATAAAAAACCGGGGCAATCCAACCCCGGCTATCCATAAGAAACCCTGGACTTAGACTAACCAACCGAGCAGCAGCGTCGCGCCAATGACCGTGGAAGCGCCGCCGATGCGCGTGGCGATTTGGGCGAACGGCATCAGCCCCATGCGGTTCGATGCAGACAGGATCGCCACGTCACCGGTGCCGCCCAGGCCGCTGTGGCAACAGGTGACGATCGCCGCTTCCACCGGGAACATCTTCAGGTAAGGCGCAATCAGGAAACTGACCAGCCCCATCGACAGCACCACCGAACCGCAGACCACCACATAACCGACCGAGAACACCGCCACCACGCTTTCCAGCGGCACGTACAGCATGCCCAGACCGATCATCAGCGGCCACACCAGCGCGGTGGAGACGAACTTGTAGAAACTGTGCGCGCCGGTCTCCATCGAGGCCGGGATCACCCGGCAGTATTTGCACAGCACCGCGAACAGGATCATCAGCACCGGGCCGGGAATATGCACGATGTGTTCAAACAGGCCGCCGACGATAAAGAAGGCGCAGATCACCAGCAACCCGCCGCCCATCAGTTGGAAATCGACGTTGCCGCTTTGCTCCTTGATGGCGAACATCGCGTTCTCCTGCGCCGAGCGGATCAGCATGCCATCGCCGCTCAGCGCCTTGCGCTGCATGCCGATGCGCGCCAGCACCCCGGCGGTCACGATGGCGAAGATGTTGCCCAGCACCGCCGCCGGCGCCAGCTGCGCGACGTAGACGTCCGGCGTCGAGCCCAGGATCGCCGAATAGGCCAGCGACAGCGGTAAAATCCCCTCGCCGATGCCGCCGCCGATGATCGGCACGATGATGAAGAAAAAGGTGTGATAAAAGGTAAAGCCGAACAGCTTGCCCACCAGCAGCCCGGTGATCACCGCCGTCACCGTACCAACCACCAAGGGTACAAACATGCGAATCATCCCCTGAATCAGGATCACCCGGTTCATGCCGAGAATGCTGCCGACCACCAGACTGGCGATGACGAAATAGAGCAGGTTGGCGTCTTTCATCAGCAGATGAACGGTGCCCATGACGTTAGGCTGGAAGACATTGAAATAGACCAACACCGACGGCACCATCAAACACAGAATGGCCGGCCCGCCGATATCGCGCAGCACGGGAATGCTTTTTCCCAACTGCGCCAGCGCAAAGCCCAGCGTCATTATCACCGCCAGGCCGCCGATCATATTCTTCGGCAGGAAGTTGGCGTAGGCGGAAATCGCCACGATCGCGCAAATCGTGATAAACAACGCGATCGGCACCGCACCGATATCTATTTGACGAAGTTGATTAATTAATCCTGAGGATTCGGACGATGCCGCATTTTTATCACAGGCCAGTTCTGCATTTATCTGTTTCATTATTCACCCTGCTGACAAGCGTACAGTACGGTTAGATTCACCTGGCACAACAGTCCCGCCATAGCCAAGCAAAAACAAATGATTACGAAAAATCCTATTGTGGATTTCGCTTTTTCTAATAAGAAATAAAACAGTGGACAGCCCTGACGATATGATAAAAAATAAAAATGCAAAACTAAATTACGCCGGCGAAATTCAATATTGTGACCCTCCGCCAAGGTTGGTTTTAATTAATTATCGTCAGCATTTTGTAATTAAAGTAAGCAGGCTTAAATTCGCTGCTATGCTATAGGAGGGCGAAAAAGCCCCCTGTTTTATTAATAAAGAACCGGAAACGCATTAGCTGAATCCGGTCAGCTTGATCCGAACCTTAATCCTGCGCGCGGCACCGCACGGGAAAGAGGCATAATATGACTCATAAGGAAGTAGAATATGTCTTCACGCGCTGTTACCCCACAAACCCTCGCTCGCTACGGCATCCATCAGGCCGCCGACATCGTCTATAACCCCAGCTATGAATTGCTGTTCGCCGAAGAGACCCGCGCCGACCTGCCGCCGCTGGAACGCGGCACCCTCACCCAACTCGGCGCGGTCAACGTCGCGACCGGTGAGTTCACCGGCCGTTCGCCGAAGGACAAATACATCGTGCGCGACGACACCACGCGCGATACCGTCTGGTGGTCGGACAACGGCACCGGCAAGAACGACAACCAGCCGCTCTCCCCGGAGGTCTGGCAGCATCTGAAAACGCTGGTGGGCAACCAGCTCTCCGGCAAGCGTCTGTTCGTGGTCGACGCGTTCTGCGGCGCCAACGCCGACACGCGCCTGAAAGTGCGCTTCATCACCGAGGTGGCCTGGCAGGCGCACTTCGTGAAAAACATGTTCATTCGCCCGAGCGACGCCGAACTGGCGGACTTCGAGCCGGACTTCGTGGTGCTGAACGGCGCCAAATGCACCAACCCGGACTGGCAGCAGCAAGGGCTGCATTCGGAGAACTTCGTCGCCTTCAACCTGACGGAACGCATGCAGCTGATCGGCGGCACCTGGTACGGTGGCGAGATGAAGAAAGGCCTGTTCTCGATCATGAACTACCTGCTGCCGCTGAAGGGCATCGCCTCGATGCACTGCTCGGCCAACGTCGGCGAGCAAGGCGACGTGGCGGTGTTCTTCGGCCTATCCGGCACAGGCAAAACCACCCTCTCCACCGATCCGAAGCGCCAGCTGATCGGCGATGACGAGCACGGCTGGGACGACGACGGCGTGTTCAACTTCGAAGGCGGCTGCTACGCCAAGACCATCAAGCTGTCGCCGCAGGCGGAGCCGGAAATCTATCAGGCGATCCGCCGCGATGCGCTGCTGGAAAACGTCACCGTGCTGGCCGACGGCAGCATCGACTTCGACGACGCCAGCAAGACCGAGAACACCCGCGTTTCCTATCCGATTTATCACATCGAGAACATCGTCAAACCGGTGTCCAAAGCCGGCCATGCGCGCAAGATCATCTTCCTGACCGCCGACGCCTTCGGCGTACTGCCGCCGGTATCGCGCCTGACGCCGGAGCAGACCCAGTACCATTTCCTGTCCGGCTTCACCGCCAAGCTGGCCGGCACCGAGCGCGGCATCACCGCGCCGACGCCGACCTTCTCCGCCTGCTTCGGCGCCGCGTTCCTGACGCTGCACCCGACGCAGTACGCCGAAGTGCTGGTGAAACGCATGGAGGCCGCCGGCGCCCAGGCTTACCTCGTTAACACCGGCTGGAACGGCAGCGGCAAACGTATTTCGATCAAGGATACGCGCGGCATTATCGACGCCATTCTGAATGGCGACATTGAGCAGGCCGAGACGTTCACGCTGCCGATCTTCGGGCTGGACGTGCCGACCGCGCTGCCGGGCGTCGATCCGTCGATCCTCGATCCGCGCAAAACCTACGCCGACGAGTCGCTGTGGCAGGAGAAAGCGCAGGATTTGGCGCAGCGCTTTATCGATAACTTCGCCAAATATACCGTCACCCCGGCGGGTGAAAAATTGGTGAACGCCGGGCCTAAACGGTAACGGCATTCCCCCGCTCAAGGGCCGATTCGTCGGCCCTTTTTTGTTTTCACTCTTCCGCCATCCACTGCGTTCGCCGATGTTTGCCCCGAATGGTGGCGTATCGACAGCATGCGCTGAGCGCCTCACAGTTCCCGCTGAAATCAATTGATTGTTTTGTCGTATAAATTTAGAACTGACGAACAATAATTCAAAAGTATGGGAACGGGGATGAATCAACAGACTCTCGACGCGCGCCGCTCGCGTCAGGCGTTGCTGGCCGGCTCGGTCGGCAACTTTATCGAATGGTATGAGTTCGGGGTGTACGGGTTCCTGGCCACCGTTATCGCCGCCAATTTTTTCACGCTGCAGGGTGAAAACGAAATCACCAGCCTGATCCTCACCTACGCCGCCTTCGCGCTGGCGTTTTTCTGTCGGCCGATCGGCGCGGTGATATTCGGCCGCATCGGCGATCGCATCGGCCGTCGCCCAACGCTGATTGCGGTTCTGCTGTTGATGACGCTGGCCACCGCGCTGATCGGCGTCATGCCAACCTATGCCTCGATCGGCGTCGCCGCCCCGCTGTTGCTGACGCTGCTGCGCATGTTTCAGGGGCTGTTCGCCGGCGGCGAATTCGGCGGCGCCGTGTCGCTGATGACCGAGTTCGCCCCGAAGGGCAAGCGTGGGCTGTTCGGCGCCTGGCAGTCGCTGACCGTCGCGCTCGGCCTGTTGGCCGGGGCTGGACTGGTGGCGCTGCTGGCCGCGCTGCTCAGCGTGCAACAGCTGCATGACTGGGGCTGGCGTATTCCCTTCCTGCTGGCGCTGCCGATGGGCGCCGTGGCGCTGTGGCTGCGGCTCAAGCTCGAAGAGACGCCCACGTTCACCCAGGCGCAGCAACATGCGGAACACGCCGCCGCGCCGCCGGAAGCGAAGCTGGGCGGCGTGGTGAAAACCATACTGATCGGCATCGGCCGCATGATGGGCTGGTCGGCCGCCGGCTATACCTTCCTGGTGGTGATGCCTTCCTATTTGCAAACCTCATTGCACGCCACCTTCCAGCAGGCGCTGGTGGCGACGGTGCTGGCCAACGTCGGCTTCGCCCTGACCATTCTGCCGGCGGGCATCATCAGCGACAAACTGGGGCGTAAAACGGTGATGCTGACGGCGGTGGCGGCGGTGATCCTGCTCACTTTCCCACTGCTGCACCTGTTGCAGGATGCGCAGAGTTCACTGTGGGCCAAAGGGCTGGCGGTCATGATCGCCGGTGCCGTGGTTGGCCTGCTGGCCGGTCCCGGCCCGGCGATGCTGGCGGAGATGTTCCCGACCCGGGTGCGCTATACCGGCTTGGGGCTGGCTTACTCGCTGTCCAATGCGGTGTTTTCCGGCTCGGCCGGGCTGATTATCACCGGCCTCATCAAACAGACCGGCAATATCGACATTCCCGCCTACTACGTGGTCGCCACCTCGGTGGTCAGCCTGTTTGCGCTGATGACGCTGCGCCGCGACGACCATCTGCGCTCGCTGAACGAACGTTAATCCTCGGGGGGCACATCGCCCCCTTGCCAACCCGTGACCTCGATCACAAGGCACAAATGTTAACGTTAACTTTTGTGATTAACATCGCATGCGTGACATCTGCTGGCTTCATCCCTTTACGAGTTAACGTTAACAATGGAGCTAACTTCACTCACCGGGGCCCTACCCATGAACCGCGAAACTAAAAAATATTACGTGCTGCTCAGCGGCCTGCTGTTCTTCTTTTTCTTCACCTGGTCTGCCAGCTTTTCGCTGATCTCGCTGTGGCTGAATCAGAAGATCGGCCTGAAAGGCGCCGAGACCGGCCTGATCTTCTCCGCTATCTCGTTGGTGGCGCTGTGCGCCCAGCCGCTGTACGGGTTTATTCAGGACAAACTTGGGCTGCGCAAGCACCTGCTGCAGTTTCTCGGCGTGATGCTATTGCTGACCGGCCCGTTCTTTATCTACGTTTACGCCCCGCTGCTGGCGAGCATCCTGCCGCTCGGCGCGCTGGTCGGCGGGGTATTTATCGGTGCCACCTTCTTCGCCGGCATCGGCGCGCTGGAATCTTATACCGAGCGAGTCAGCCGCATCAGCGGTTTCGAATTCGGCCGCGCCCGCATGTGGGGATCGCTCGGCTGGGCCAGCGCCACCTTTTTGGCCGGTTTTATCTTCAATATCGATCCGAACATCAATTTCTGGCTGGCCTCTGCCGCCGCCGTGGTATTCCTGTTGCTGCTTAGCCAGGTGCGCGAGCTGAAGCCGAACGCCATGGCCGGCCTGGCGTTCGGCAAACCGGAAAATCTGCGGCTGCAGGATGCGCTGGCGCTGCTGCGTATGCCGGGCTTCTGGGCGCTGGTGGTATTTGTGCTCGGTATCAGCGTGTACAACGTTTTCGATCAGCAATTTTCGGTCTACTTCGCCTCGCAATTCGCTTCACGCGAACAGGGCAACGAAATGTACGGCTTCCTCAACTCGCTGCAGGTCTTCCTCGAGGCCGGCGGCATGTTCCTGGCGCCGCTGCTGGTGAACCGCATCGGCGCCAAACAGGGGTTGTTGCTGGCCGGTGGCGTGATGGCGCTGCGCATGTTCGGCTCCGGCTTGGTCAGTGGCGCATTGATGATCTCCGCCATGAAACTGCTGCACGCCGTAGAGTTGCCGATCCTGCTGATCGCTATCTTCAAATACATCGCCAGCCGCTTCGACAGTCGCCTCTCCTCAACGCTTTACCTGGTGGGCTTTCAGTTCATCACCCAGGTGATGGCCAGCTTCCTGTCGCCGCTGGCGGGCTACGGTTATGACCGCATCGGCTTTGCCGACACCTATCTGCTGATGGGGTGCGCGGTCGCCGCCACGACGCTTGTCTCCTGTTTCCTGCTGCGCGGCGAACGTTCCGCCAGCGCAACCCCCTTTCAATCCGCCATTAAATCAAGCGAGTCTATCCAATGAACACTGCCTTAGCTCAAGCCGACCATGCGGTCGAGGCCCTGCGCGCAGAGCGCCGAGACGAATACTACCCGCAGTTCCATCTCGCGCCGCCCGCCGGCTGGATCAACGATCCCAACGGCCTGATCTGTATTGACGGCGTCTATCATGCCTTCTTCCAGCATCACCCCTACAGCGAACACTGGGGGCCCATGCATTGGGGGCACGCGACCAGCCGCGATCTGATCCGCTGGCAGCACCAGCCCATCGCCCTGGCGCCCGATGCGCCCTATGACAAAGACGGTTGTTTTTCCGGCTGCGCCGTGGATGACAACGGCGTCCTGACGCTGATTTACACCGGCCACGTGTGGCTGGGCGAACCCGGCGACGACAGCCAGGTGCGGGAAGTGCAATGTCTGGCCACCAGCGAAGATGGCATACGCTTCGTTAAACATGGGCCGGTGCTGGCCCCGCCGGACGGCATTCAGCATTTCCGCGATCCGAAAGTCTGGCGCGAGAACGGCGAATGGTGGCTGGTGGTCGGCGCCAAAGAAAACGGTCTCGGCCAGGTGCGCCTGTACCGTTCTGCAGACCTGCGCGCCTGGCGCTTCGATCGGGTGCTGGCCGGCGCGCAGGCGGCGCATCAAGGGTATATGTGGGAATGCCCGGATTTCTTCCCGCTGGGTGAACAGCACCTGTTGCTGTTCTCGCCGCAGGGGCTGGCGGCGCAGGGCTACCGCTACCGCAATCGCTTCCAGAGCGGCTATCTGCTCGGCCACTGGCGGCCGGACGGCGACTTCAGGGTGACGCAGCCCTTCTGCGAGCTGGATGCCGGGCACGATTTCTATGCGCCGCAAACCTTCACCGCCGCCGACGGCCGTCGGCTGCTGTTTGCCTGGATGGATATGTGGGAATCCCCGATGCCCAGCAAAGCGCACCGCTGGGCCGGCGCCCTCACCCTGCCGCGCGAGCTGACGCTGGCCGCCGACGGCAGCGTCCTCATGAACCCGGCGCGTGAACTGGCGGCGTTGCGCCGAGAATCGCACACCTTTTTGGCACAGACGCTGACCAATCAACATCTGCCGCTGGCGGAAGACGTGCAGGAACTCACCCTGACGTTGAGACCGGCCGACAACGACGCCGAGCGTTACGGGCTGGCCATCGGGAATGCGGCGCGCCTGTTCGTCGACAATCAGGCGCACCGGCTGGTGCTGGAACGTTTTCATGACAACCCCGCCCTGTGCACCTGCCGCAGCGTGCCGCTACCGGAAGGTGACACCCTGTCACTACGGATCTTCATTGACCGCTCATCGCTGGAGATCTTCGTCAATCAGGGCCAGGCCTGCCTGACCAGCCGCATCTACCCGACGGCGGGCGAGCGCCACCTCAGCCTGTTCGCCGAAGGCGGCCGGGCACAGTTTGAGCCCATCACGGGATGGCGGCTGGCAAGCATCTGGGGATAATGGGAATGAGCACCGGGCGCGCAGCGACGCACCCGGTGCGCTTATAGCGAACCACGCGCCAATAGCGGGCAAGGCACTTTCACCGTCTCACGCAGCTCCCGCTGCTCAATCACATGCAGCGCCGCAAGGCGGCCCAGCTCGTAATGCGGCAGCTGCACCGTCGTCAATGCCGGCAGGAACAGCTCGCCGGTGCCGACCATATTGTCGTAACCCAGCACCGCCACCTGTTGCGGTATCCGCCATCCTTGCGCCAGCAATACCTGATACACCAGAAAGGCTATCCGATCGTTTCCGCACACCACGACGTCGCAATCGCGCCGCCCGGGAGAGAAATGCCGCTCCAGCAGCGCGACGCAGTCGCGATAGCTTTGATCGCCGCCGCTCAGATCGAGATGATACTGCCGCAGCTGTTCAACATCGCGCCCCGCTTCGCGCCAGGCGCGTTCCAGACCGCGGCGGCGCAGGCCCGCCGCCAGCGTATCCGCCGGTAAATGAATGCACAGTGGCGCGCGATAGCCTTTGGCGATCAGCGTGCGCGTGGCCTCATACTGCCCTTGCTCGTCATCAGGAATGTAGCTGGCGATCGAATGCGCCGGGCTGACGCAGTTGGCCAGCACCAGCTTTTTGTCCAGCAGTTTGGCCGGCAATGTCACCTCGCGCAGCCCCATCGTGGTGAAGATCACCCCATCCGGACGATGCGCCAGCAGCAGATCGACGGTCTGTTCGGCGTTGTCGTCGGCAAACAGGTTGACGACGAAGCTGTTCCAGCCGCGTTCACGCGCGGTTTTCTCAATCGACAGGATCATTTCCACCGAGAACGGCGTCGTGGCGGTGTCCAGCGCCAGCACGCCGAGCGTCTGCACGCGATTTCCGTCACCGCGAATACGCCGCGCTGACAGATCCGGCACGTAGTCCAACTGGTCGATAGCCTGTTTGACGCGGCGGTAGGTTTCCGGCCGCAGCTTGCCGGGTTCATTGATGGCGCGGGACACCGTCATCAAAGAGACTCCGGCAAGTTTTGCGACGTCTTTCAGCGAAGCCATGCGCCCTTCTTTATGATTAATGGGGAAAAGTGAATAATCCCATAACCGGGCGCAGGACTCTACTCTGCGTTAGCAGGCTATGATGTTCGCCCACAGAAGAGCGCCGTCGGCCGTCAGCGGCGCCACTTCGCCGCCCGCCGCCTGCGCCGCCCACCAGACGCCCTCGCGCGCCCGCAGTTCGCCGCCCCCCGGCAGCGACCAGACCCCGCTCAGCACATACAGCACGCCCGCCTGGTTGGGTGGCAAGGTGACGGGCGCCGTGCTGCGCCGCACCTCGGCCGCCTGCCGGCCGCGGCGCGTCATGATGTTGAAATCCTGGCTGGCGCCGCCCAGCAGCGTCGCTTCCAGCGCCACGTCGCCGGAGAACGCGAACGGCTCCCCGACGCGCGCCAATTGATGGTCGATATGCCCGGCGCTGAACAGCCGCACGCCGTCGCCTTCCAGCAGCGTGATCGAACGATCGATGCCTGCAAAGGCGGAAAACGGCCCGTCCTGTGCGATGGTGGCGATGCTGGCGCGCCAGTCAAAATCCTGCGCGCCCGGCGGCCAGCTGACGATTTCACGGGTTTCCCCACCGCCGTTGCGCCACGGGCTGACCGGCAGCGCGGCGAAGTTAAAACGGGTCAGGCTCATTACGCCTCCTGCTGAAAGGTTTTCAGCACCTGCAGGAACTCGGCGCCGCTCTGCTGCTGCAGCGCGTGCCGCCCCTGCTCGATCACCTGCCGGCCGCCGACGAACACGTCGCGAATTTGCTCTTTACCGCCGGCGAACAGCCAGCGGTTGAGGATCGAGGCGTCCGGCGCCGCCGCCAGATACGGATCGTCGCCGTCCAGCACCAGCCAGTCGGCGCGATAGCCGCTCTGCAACCGGCCGATCGGCGCGCCGCACGCCTGCGCACCGCCCTGCAGCGCCTGCAGGTACAGCACATCGCCCACCGCCGACTGTTCCGGCGTCGTCAGACGGTTGCGGCGCTGATCGCGCAGCCGCTGGCCGTATTCGAACCAGCGCAGCTCTTCCACCACGTTGAGCGAAACGTGGCTGTCGGAACCGATGCCCCAGCGCCCCTGCTGCTGCAGGTAAGCGTCGCCGGGGAAGATGCCGTCGCCGAGGTTGGCTTCGGTGGTCAGGCACAGGCCGGCCACCGCGCGGCTGCGCGCCAGCGCTTCCAGCTCGTCGCGATCCAGATGGGTGGCATGCACCAGGCACCAACGCTGATCGACCGGCAGATGGTCATACAGCCAGGCCACCGGGCGCTGCCCGCTCCACGCCAGGCAGTCGTTCACCTCTTTTTGCTGCTCGGCGATGTGAATATGCACCGGCAAAGTGCGATCCGACGCGGCCAAAATCTGCTGCATCTGGCCCAGCTCCACCGCACGCAGCGAGTGGAAGCACAGCCCCTGATTCTGCAACGGACGATCCGCCAACTGGCGGGCAATCACCTGCTGCTGGTGCAGATAGCTTTCGGTATCCTGGATAAAACGTTTCTGCCCCGGCTGCGCCGGCTGCGCGCCGAAACCGGCGTAGCTGTACAGCACCGGCAGCATCGTCATGCCGATGCCGGCCTGATGCGCGGCCTCGCTGAGGCGGCCGGTCATCTCACCGCGATCGGCGTAAGGCTTGCCGTCGGCGTCGTGATGCAGATAATGGAATTCGGCCACCTGGGTGTATCCGCCCTTGAGCATTTCGATATACAGTTGACGGGCGACTACCTCCACCTGCTCCGGCGTCAGGCGCTGCACCAGGCGGTACATCAGATCGCGCCAGGTCCAGAAGCTGTCCTGCGGGTTGCCCGCCACTTCCGCCAGCCCGGCCATCGCGCGCTGGAAAGCGTGGGAGTGCAGGTTCGGCATGCCCGGCACCGCGTCGCCGTGCAGCCGGGTGCAGCCTTGCGGCTCAGCGTCGGCGGTAACTTGAGTCAGATAACCTTGCGCATCGACGTCCAGCCGGACGTTATGCGCCCAGCCCTCAGGGAGCAAAGCGCGTGGGGCAAAATAAGCAGGCATGGCAGTATTCCACTGTTGGTGTAACGGCGAATGAGGCGCGGCGATGGCGCGCCTTCGGGAATTTTTGGCGGCCGCCGGCAAGTTTCTGGCGCGACGGCCACTAGTTGTATATACATATACATACGCCGACATCAACAGTAAACTGGTGTTATTATTTTTTTATTTGACGAGGTTAACGTCGTGGCTGAACAACAGACAGTGTTACAACTGGCGGCTGCAATGAGCGATGCCCCCGCCCCGATCTACCAACGGGTCAAACAGGCGATCGTGAATCAAATCCGTGCGGGGCATTGGCAACCGCACCAGCGCGTGCCCTCCGAAAGTGAACTGGTGGCGGAACTGGGCGTCAGCCGCATGACCATCAACCGCGCGCTGCGCGAGCTGACCAGCGAAGGTTTTTTGATTCGCATGCAGGGCGTCGGCACCTTCGTCGCCGAAGCCAAAGCGCATACCGCGCTGCTGGAAGTGCACAACATCGCCGATGAGATCGCCGCGCGCGGCCATCGTCACAGCAGCAAGATCCTCGAGCTGAAGGCCCGTGCGGCCAGCGAGGAAGAAGCGACGGCGCTGGGCATTCACCCCGGCCAACGGCTGTTCTATTCGCAGATCGTGCATTACGAAAACGATGTGCCGGTGCAGGTGGAAGACCGCTGCGTCAACCCGCTGGTGGCGCCGGATTACCTGAAGCAGGATTTCGACCGCGTCACGCCTTACACCTACCTGACGCAGGCCGCGCCGCTGACCGCCGGCGAACACATCGTCGAAGCGGTGATCCCCACCCGGCGTGAGCGCGAGCTGCTGCAGCTGGAAGACCATGAACCCGGTCTGCTGATCCATCGCCGCACCTGGTCCGGCAAAACCGTGGTGACCTCGGCCCGGCTGCTGTACCCCGGCAGCCGTTATCAACTGTTCGGCCGCTTCACCAGCGAAGTCTGATCCCCGGCGGGCGCGCCCTGCGCCCGCATCTCCGCTGTCGATCACATCCTGATAACAAAATCTCTCCCGCCTCTTGTGACATCCCGGTGAATGCGTTAGGTTGTTTTTAATTGTATATACAACCATGTGGGAGCTGCGGCTCCGGCGGAGGAAAGCAATGACGTCTGAGATTCACTGTGACAGCCTGTGGCACGGCGCCGATATCGTCACCATGCGCGACGGCAAGTATCACACCCTGACCGACGGCGCGATCGCCGTGCGCGACGGCAAGATCGTCTGGATTGGCGAACATGCGGCGCTGCCGTCCGGCCTGATCGCGGACGAAACGGTGAAATTCGACGGCGGCATCATCACCCCCGGTTTTGTTGACTGCCACACGCACCTGGTGTTCGGCGGCAATCGCAGCGGCGAGTTTGAACAGCGGCTGAACGGCGTGAGCTACGCCGAGATCGCCGCGCAGGGCGGCGGCATCATTTCCACGGTGAAAGCCACCCGCGCGGCCGATGAAGCGCTGCTGCTGGAGCAGGCGCTGTTCCGCCTGCGGCCGCTGCTGGCGGAAGGCGTCACCTGCGTGGAGATCAAATCCGGTTACGGCCTCAGCCCGGAAAGCGAACTGAAGATGCTGCGGGTGGCGCGCAAGTTGGGCGAGTTGCTGCCGGTCGAGGTAAAAACCACCTGTCTGGCGGCCCATGCGCTGCCGCCGGAATACACCAACCGCGCCGACGACTACATCAATCTGGTCTGCGACACCATCATCCCGCAGGCGGCGGCAGCCGGCCTGGCGGATGCGGTTGACGCCTTCTGCGAACATCTGGCGTTCTCACCGGCGCAGGTGGAGCGGGTCTTCGCCGCCGCCGAGGCCGCCGGTCTGCCGGTCAAGCTGCACGCCGAGCAGCTCTCCGCCCTCGGCGGCAGCACGCTGGCGGCACGCCATCACGCGCTATCCGCCGACCATCTCGAATACGCCACCGAACAAGATGCCCGCGCCATGGGCGACGCCGGCACCGTGGCGGTGCTGCTGCCCGGCGCCTATTACCTGCTGCGCGAAACCCAGTGCCCGCCGGTGGAGCTGTTCCGCAAGCACCAGGTGGCGATGGCGATCGCCAGCGACGCCAACCCCGGCACCTCGCCGGCGCTGTCGCTGCGCCTGATGATCAACATGGCCTGCACGCTGTTCCGCCTGACGCCGGAAGAAGCGTTGGCGGGCGTCACCACCCACGCCGCCAAAGCGCTGGGGCTGCAACACAGCCACGGCACGCTGGAAACCGGCAAGGTGGCGGACTTCGTTCACTGGCCGCTGTCGCGGCCGGCGGAACTGGCTTATTGGTTGGGCGGTCAGCTGCCCTGTACGGTGATTTTCCGAGGAGAAGTACGTCAATGACCATTCGCGATCCTTTTAGCTTCCAGACCGGCAGCCTGCCGCTGCTGATCAGCATCCCGCACGCCGGCACGCAACTGACGCCGGCGGTCGAGGCTGGGCTGACCGACGACGCCCGCCCGCTGCCCGATACCGACTGGCACATACCACAGCTGTACGACTTCGCCCGGGCGATGGGCGCCAGCGTGCTGGTCGGCAACTATTCGCGCTTCGTCATCGATCTGAACCGCCCGGCGGACGACAAGCCGCTGTACACCACCGCCACCACCGGTCTGTATCCCGACGTGCTGTTCGACGGCCGTCCAAGCTTCCTGCCGGGCAAAGCACCGACGGACGCAGAGCGCGCCGGCTATCTGCAGCAAATTTGGCAACCTTATCATCAGCAGCTGCAAGACGAACTGGCGCGCCTCAAAGCGCGGCACGGCTATGCGCTGCTGTTCGACGCGCACTCCATCGCCTCGGTGATCCCGCGGCTGTTCGAGGGCAAGCTGCCGGATCTCAATCTCGGCACCAACGGCGGCGAAAGCTGCGCCCAGGCGCTGAGCGATCGGCTGGTCGCCTGCTGCGAGCAGCAACAGCAATACACCCACGTGCTGAACGGCCGCTTCAAGGGCGGTTACATCACCCGCGCCTACGGCCAGCCGCAGCAGCAACAGCATGCGATCCAGCTTGAGCTGGCGCAGGTGAACTACATGTCCGAACAGTATCCTTACGCGTTCGAACCGCAGCGCGCCGCCTCGCTGCAGCGCCTGCTCAAGCAGATGATTGAAGGCCTGTTGGACGGCGCCGCCAGACTCAACTGATCCCCTCTGCAGGCGCCGCCGGGCGCCTGTCTCTCCCCCTGCCTTTAACCGCATCGTCAGCCGCGTTCTGCGCGCCATATCAAAGTTTCGCGTGATTCCCCACCGACTGGTCTAAACAGCGCACAAAACAGCGGCCGACGAAAAACGCACTGCGCCACAATCAGCCGAAAAGCCCGCGCTCCTCGTCAGCGCCGGGCGGCGTGTGGCCGAGCTGGCCCGTTTCGAACCATCACTCTGGAGGCCCTATGTCTGTAACACCGTTAAACTGGCGCGCTGCCGGCGCCGTTGCCGAACAATTGCTGGCCGGCTGGCAACGGCATGGCGAACCCGGCGGCGCCATCACCCTGTTTGACGCCGAACAACTCCGCGCCACCGCCTGCGCCGGCCTGGCCGATCTGGCGCAGAATACCCCCTTCACCGCCGACAGCGTGGTGCGCTACGCCTCAGTGACCAAGCACATCTTTGCCGCGCTGGCGCTGAACGCCACCGGCAGCGCCATTCGGCTCGAACAGCGCCTGGGCGAACTGCTGCCCGCCCTGCAGCCTGCGCTGGCGGACGTCACCGTCGGCCAGGCGCTGGACATGACCGGCGGCCTGCCCGACGTGCGCGAGACGCTCGGCCTGCTCGGCATCTCGCTGCACGCCGTCAGCGAGGCGCAGCCGGTGATGCAGTTTGTCGAGGGGTTGGAAAGATTGAACTACGAAGCCGGCAGCGAGATCGCCTACAGCAATACCGGCTATCGGCTGCTGGAGGCCGCGCTGCGCAGCAAAGGGTATGATTTCGACCAACTGGTGCAACAGCACATCGCCCGGCCGCTGCAGGTGCAGATGCGGGCGCCGGAAAGCTGGTTCGACGTGGTGCCAGGGTTGGTGCCGGGTTACTGGCGAGCGCCGCAGGGCTGGCAACACGCCAGCGCCGGCCTGCATCTTTCCGCCTCCGGCAGCCTGACCGGCAGCCTCCACGCCCTCACCCGCTGGCTGCAAACGCTGCTGGCCGACGAGGGCCCGGGCCAGGGCGTGCTGGCGCAACTCGGCGCACCGCGCCGCCTCAATCAGGGCCAACTCAGCGCCTATGGCCTGGGGCTGGCGCAAACCCCGCTGGGCCGCCGGCGCTTGCTCGGCCACGGCGGCTCCCACGCCGGTTACAAAACCTATTTCCTGCTGGCGCCCGATCGCCAGGCCGGCGTCGCGCTGGTGGCCAACCGCGAAGACTGCGACAGTTTCGGTATGGCTTTGCAGGTGATGGCGGCGCTGCTTGGCGAACCGCTGCCGCAGCGCAGCATGGCGATCCCCGACGGCCTTTACGCCACGCCGGCGGAGCCGCACTGGCTGGAGGTCAAAAATGGCAATCTGGCCTATCTGGGCAGCGATGAACCGCTGTATCAGGGCGAAGACGGCTACGCGGTGTCGCTGTCCGCCCATATGCCAATCAAATTGAAGTGGACCGGCGAAGCGGTCGAGGGCGAAGTCGGGCATGTGGCGCGCCGTTTCCTGCCGGTCACGGCCAACGGCGACTGCCTGAAGCATGTGCAGGGGCTGTGGTATCACCCGCACTATCGCACCGCCTTTGAAATTCGCGGCGATCGGGTGCATATCGGCGTCGGCCCGGCGGCGCAGACCGGGACGCTCAGCCCGCTCGGCCAGGGCCGCATGCTGGTGGAGTGCCAGGACGGCCCGTGGTTAAAACGCTTTTGCCTCTATTTCCGCGGTTACAACGTGGATCTCATCGCCAACCGCAGCCGGATGCTGACCTTCCGCCGCAGCACCGTCGGCCGCGACTGACGCTCAGCGTGCGCTGCCGGTTTTGACCGCCAGCAGCGCATCCGCCAGCCGCCGTTTGTCGGCGGCGCTGAGATTCACCTGATCCACTGACGCCATAAACGCCGCCCGATCCGCCTCGCCGAGCGGGCCGGCGCGCAGCCGCTCCGCCAGCCGTTGCAATATCTGGCTGCTCAACTGCGCAATCTCCGGGCGCACCTGCGCCAACGGCCGTGGCTGCCAGCCGGGTTCCGGGCTCGCCAGCCAGTCGGCGCGATAGCGGTACTGAATCGCCTTGGCGGCGTTCATCTGCGCGGCGATAAAAGGCCGTACCGACGCGGGCTCAAGCCCCAAACGCCCCGCCTCCGCCTGCGCGCTGGCCAACACCTTCGCCTCCTGCGCCAGGTCTTCGATCGGCAAATGCTGCTGCGCCTTGTAACCGGCAACGTCTTTCATCAACGACAGCCGTTGGTTCACCAGTTCGCCGATGGCGGCGGCGCCGTCGGCCAACGCGGGAAAACTGGTCAAACAGCAGGCTATCAATAACGCCCTGAACATGGCGCCTCCCTTATGATGCAGTGAAAACGTAAGGCCCAAAGTTCACCACGTCCGCCCCGCGCTGGCAAATAAAAAGGCCCCGCCGCAGCGAGGCCCGATAACGCTCGACAAACCTTAGTCGAACACGCCGTTGATGACGGAAGCCACAATCGCGGTGCTGAGTGCGACCAGCACCAGATCGTCGCCGGCGATACGCCACTCATAACCCGGGTACTGCGGCAGATCGCGCAGCATCGAGTAAGGCACCACTTTTTTGGCGATGCCCGGCGGCAGCGGTTTACCGCGCGCCAGATTCTTGGCGATGCCCGGTGGCAGCGAGCTGTAGCCGGTCAGGCCGTAGTTGCGCGCCAGCGAACGGGCGCGGTCGCGCGAGAGGCTGACGGAAACCAGATTATCGTCGTTTCTATAACCGCCTTTATCTTTATTGCCTTTGTTGCCGTTGTTGCCATGGTTACCGCTATTACCGTGATTGCCGCTGTTGCCATGGCCATTACCGTTGCCGTTACCATTGCCGCCTTTGTCAGCCAGGGCCGGGGCGGATGACAACCCCAGCGACGCGATCAGCGCCAACACCGTGAGGGTCGTACGACGTTTGTTCATGTTGTGTATTCCTGCGTGGGGGACTCTGTTGACTATAGCGGGTCTTTTCCGGACGAAGTATAAGGAAAACTCCGAGATAACAAGTGCAGTTTGACGGCAGTCGCGCCAATAGCTTGTTTCAACACAACACGCCTCGAGAATTCCGAAACTTACCTCAGATTTTTCTTGAAGAAAAATAAGCCTTACGCTAGCGTGGGAGGGTAACAAAAAAGAGTTAGCGTGCTCTTTTTCGTCGCACCTCAAATCTTATTCTTATCATCCATAATGATAATAGCGAACACTTCCCGCCTCTCCGTGCGGGATTCTTTTTCCCGCCGCTGTCGCCCCAATCTGGTGCTTTATGTTGAGATTTGGTTGCCAATAATTTACATTCGCTGTCTGAGAAACCTCAACCTCCCGCGGTGGCCAGGCTGGCAACGGGTGGGCGTTCAGGAGCAAAAGACGTGCAAATGACCCTCATGGAATACATCACTCGGCACTTTAACGGCGATCTTCATCGTTACGCGCAGTCGGAAGGCGTCAGCCGTGAACAAATCATTAGTTGGATAAATAATGAATGTCACGTGATCAAAGGCAGGCTGTTTATGCCGGTGAAGCATCTCCCGGTTGAACAAGCCCAGTGATGACAAAAAAAACCCCGCCAGGCGGGGTTTTCTGTTTCTGATAACACGGAAAATCAGAAGTTATAGCCGACCACGAGGTAATAACCCCAGCCGGTAGACTTGATTGGGCCCTGCGGGGTGCCGATATCCGCGCCATCCTGCCACTGGCCGCCGTTATGGAAGTAACGCGCCACGAAAGAATAGTGCCAGTGATCGTAGTTCAGCGCCAAAATATGGCTGGAGGCGATCGAGTTGCTGGTGCGCACCTGTTTGCCGGTGCCGTCAACCCAATGGCTGTCCTTGCCCAGATCGGAACCGAAGTCGAAGTTGGTGAAGCCGATGTAGCTCAGGTTGCCGCCCCACACCTGGGTCAGCGGCACGAAGTATTTCACCTTGAAGCGGTAACCGTCCCAGCTGTTCTCGTTGGCGGCCTGGTAGTTTTCCCACTGGTATTTGGCATAGATGTTCATCGACAGGCTCATCGGCAGGCCGGTGTCGATATCGGTGCCCAGACCCATGTACCAGGTGTTCTGACGGCCGTCGGCGTTGTGGCCCAGATCATAGATGTAGTTGTTGGCGAAGTACCACTCTTTGAACGGACCGAAGCTCAGATCGGTGCCGGTCAGCTTGTCGATGGAGAAGCGCGGTTCAATCTCCATAAACAGCGGGGAACCTTTGTCCCAGATGCCGCGATCCGGGGTATTGCCCACGCCGAAGAACTTCGGCACGTCAACGTAACCGTAGAAATCGAACCAGTCTTTCTTGGCGAAGGCTTCGTATTCGAGATACACGTCGTTATTCAGCTGCGGCCCGAAGCGGGTGTGGTAGCTGCCCACCACGTTGACGCTCTGGTGCCACCAGTCGGAGACATATTGACTGTCTTTGCTATCAGCCATTGATGATGCACTGTAAGACGCTGCGAGCAGTACACCTGCTGCGAGAGCTATTTTTTTCATTTTATTACCACATGCTTAAAGGGCCATTTCCTGCCCGTTTAGAAAAGATGACAATGAGTCTGCCGACACCTGGCGTTGTCTTCACACAGAAACTCGGATGACGCGCGCATTATAGAAACCACTGACTGTAAGAATCTGTGATCCAGTTACGCATTTCGCGAATAGGTAATCGATTGCGTTCACATTTGTCAAATTATGTTTCATTCAAATTCACATTCGTTGTGATTTTTGTCATGCACATCGATTTTTAGCGCAGTTTTTGAGCCAACTGTCATCAGGGCGTCACCTGCCCGCCATTGAGCCGCGGCAAAGAAAAAGCCGACGTATAAACGTCGGCCTTCATAAAATCAGTAAAAAATACGCAAAGCGAAATCAGTTCACCGCCGGCACCGCCTTGGCGATGTTTTCCTGGCGGAACGCCACCTCTTCGCCGTTTTTCACCTCCCAGCTGGCGACCGGGATATCGGTCTTGGGCGCCGCCGCGACGACCGAGCCGTAAATCAGCTTGTCGTCGCGGCGCAAAATATAAACGTCGAGCTGATATTCATGCCGCAGATTCGCCGTGGTCAGGCGCACGGTATCGCCGCGCTCGTAGTGATGCACGTCGATTTCGGGTTGTTGAATAAATTGAATGTCGCTTCTCATCGTCGTCGTTCCTTCAGGCAACATGGCTAGTTAAATTCTAGTTCAACATTGCGCCGACGGCGGATAATTTCCGTTAATTTCCACGGGTTGCCCGCCAACAGATCAGCGAGCCGAGAGTGACCATCGCCACGCCCTGCCAGAAATTGACGGTCAGCGAGGTGTGCAACACCAGCGCGGCGAACACTGCCGACAGAACCGGGGTAAAATAAGAGACGGTCGCCAGCAGCGTCATGTTGCCGTGCAGAATGCCGACGTTCCAGGCGGCATACCCCGCCCCCATCGCCACCCCGGCGCACAGCAGCGTCACAGTCACGCCGGCGCTGAACTGCATGCCGCTTTCCGCGCTGAAGGCATATTTAAGCCACAGCGCCAGCGCGGTCAGCACAATGAACAGCACCACGCCGTTGCTGCCCTGGGCGATCTTCTTGGTCAGGTTGCAGTACAGCGCCCAGATCACCGCGCCGCTGAACGCCAGCCCGTAGCTGAGCGGATTGCTGCGCACGTTGGCCAGCATCTGCGCCGGTGACCAGCCGCCCTCGCCGCTCATGATCCAGCCGATGCCGAACAGCGACAGCAGCAGCCCCGGCAGCAGCCACCATTTCGCCTGTTGGCCGTTGAGCGCCAGCGCCATCAGCACGGTGAAACAGGGCCACAGGTAGTTGATCATGCCCACTTCTATCGCCTGCAGGCGGGTATTGGCGTAGCCGAGCGACAGCGACAGGCAGATCTCGTAACTGACGAACAGCAGGCTGCCGACGATGAGATAAGGCCGCGGAAAGCTGCGCCATTTCGGCACGCCAAGCGCCACCAGCAGAAACACCGCGCTGACGCTGTAGATCATCGCCGCGCCGCCGATCGGCCCCAGCCCTTCGCTGACGCTGCGAATCAGGCCGACGACGCTGCTCCACAGCACAATGGCCAACAAACCGAACAGCGTGGCGCGGGTACGCGAGGGCAAAGCGGGCATAAGGCGGGTCCAATGGGTTATTTTTTATCGGGTTTTTCACTCTACTGCCGCACGCGCCAAAAAGAAAGGCGGGAAACTCCCGCCTGTGAATTTATTGCTGCGGCTGCCGCTCGAGCTGCGGCGGCGGCTGGCGAAAGCGTCGGGTCAGCCAGGCCAAATAGCCGAAGCCCAGCGTCGCCCAGATCAGCCCCATGGTCAGCGAACTCTTCTCCAGGTTCAGCCACAGCACCCCCACCGTCAGCGCCCCCACCAGCGGCAGGAACAGGAAGTTGAAGCGATCCTTCCAGCTTTTGTTGCGCCCTTCGCGAATGAAGAAGTGGCTGATCACCGACAGGTTGACGAAGGTAAAGGCCACCAGCGCGCCAAAGTTGATCAGCGCCGTGGCGGTCACCAGATCGAACGACAGCGCCGACAGCGCCACCAGCCCGACCATCAGCACGTTGAGCGCCGGCGTGCGCCATTTAGGGTGGATGTAGCCGAAGAATTTCTCCGGGAACACGTTGTCACGCCCCATCACGTACAGCAGGCGCGACACGCTGGCGTGCGACGCCAGGCCGGATGCCAGCGTGTTGATAAAGGTCACGCACAGGAAGATCGACTGGAACAGCTTGCCGCCGACGTACAGCGCGATCTCCGGCAGCGCAGCATCGGGCTGGTGGAAACGCTGAATGGTCGGGAAAAACAGCTGGATGAAGAACGACACGCTGATAAAGATCACCCCGCCGTACAGCGCGGTCAGGAAGATGGCGCGCGGGATCACCTTGGCGGCGTCGGGCGTCTCTTCGCACAGCGTGGTGACCGCGTCAAAGCCGAGGAACGAGAAGCACAGGATAGTGGCGCCGGTAATGATCGGCAGCAGGTGCGCATTCTCGCTGAGGAACGGCCGCAAGCTCCACACCGTGCCCATCCCCTCGCCGTTGTGCAGGCCGCGCACCACCAGGTAGATGAACACCAGAATGATCGCCACCTGCGCCAGCACGAACAGGGTATTGAAGTTGGCCACCAGATTGACGCTTTTCAGGTTGATGGCGGTAATCAAGATAACGAAGCCCACCACCCACACCCAGGGCGGCACTTCCGGGAACAGCGCGGTCAGGTAAATCTTCGCCAGCAGCGTGTTGATCATCGGCAGGAACAGATAATCGAGCAGCGATGACCACCCCACCAGAAAACCGACGTGCGGGTTGATCGCCTTCTGCGCATAGGTGTAGGCGGAGCCGGCGGTAGGAAACTGGCGCACCAGTTTGCCGTAGCTGATGGCGGTGAACAGCACGCCGGCCAGCGCCAACAGATAGGAGGTCGGCACATGGCCGTCGGTGAGGCCGGAGACGATGCCGAAGGTATCGAACACCGTCATCGGCGTCAGATAGGCCAGGCCCATCATCACCACCTGCCACAGCTTGAGGGATTTGCGCAGCTGCGGTTTGCCCGCCGGGCCGCCGTCGATGGCTTTAATCGTCATGGCATTTCCCCTCTTGGTCCTCTGCTGTCAACCGTGCAACGTCATTCAGAGAGGCCGCGGGGAAACTGCTGCTCAGGCGGCGGGTAAAACGGGTTGGGGTCACTGTCGGGCGGCCGGCGACCGGCCCGTATGCACTGCGGCACAGGCAAACGTCTGCGCATGGGAATGACTGAGTCATATTTATTTCCTCGTCGGCGTCCTGTACGCCGTGATAGAAGAAATTCTGTACCGCAGCGCGCAGCCTCACCGGCCACAGGAGAGCCGATGAAATGCGCCGGACGCGCGCGGTAGTCGCAGGGTGAGCGGGATCAGGCGTTTTTCAGCATCCACTCGATTTCGGTTTCGGTGATCAGGCGCTCGAACTGCACCAGCTCATCGGTTTTGCAGGCCAGATAGACGTGGCTGAAACGTTCGCCCAGCAATGCATTGAGCACCGGCTGATGTTCGAACTCGTACAGCGCGTCGCTCTGGCGGATCGGGAACGGCAGCCCGTCCTGCTCCAGCCCGTTGCCGGTCACCGGCTCAGGCAGCGGCAGCGCGGTTTCCAGCCCGTAGACGATGCCGGCCAGAATGGCCGCCATCACCAGATAAGGGTTGGCGTCGGCGCCCGCCACGCGGTACTCCACGCGGTGGTTATCGCGATCGCCGCAGGGAATGCGCAGCGCCACGGTGCGATTGTTATGCCCCCAGGAGGCCTGGGTCGGCACATACATGCCGGGCTGGAAGCGGCGATAGGCGTTGACGTTCGGCGCCAGCAGCGCCATCGAAGACGGCATCAGGGCGATCATGCCCGCCAGCGCCTGTTTCAGCAGCGCCGAATCTTCGCCGTCGTCGTCGGCGAACACGTTGTTGCCCTGCGCGTTCAGCATGCTGATGTGCACGTGCATGCCGCTGCCGGCGTGTTCCTCATACGGCTTGGCCATAAAGGTCGCCTGCATGTTGTGGTTCTCGGCCACCATGCGCACCAGCCGCTTCAGCGCCAGCGCGTGATCGCAGGCCTGCAGCACGTCGTCGGTATGGTGCAGGTTGACCTCGAACTGCCCCGGCGACGCCTCCGCCACCGCGCCGTCCGCCGGAATGCCCTGCAAACGCGCCAGTTCGTCGATCTCGCTCAGCACGTCGGCGAAATGGTTGAGGTTATCGACGGAATACACCTGGCTTTGGGTGTTGCGCTCTTGCGTGCCCGGCGCGCACGGCGGCTGCAGATAGCCCTCCGCGTCGCGTTGACGATCGATGAGATAGAACTCCAACTCTACCGCTACCACGGGGGAAAGCCCGCGCTGACGCAAGCGCTGCCACACTCGGTTCAGCACATTGCGCGGTTCAACGTCAAAGGGAGTGCCATCTTCATCCAGCATGGTGAGCAGCACCTGCGCGATATATTGCGGGTCCGCCGCCGACGGCGTCAGCGTGCCCGGCACCGGCACGCACACGTGATCCGGTTCGCCCAGCTCCTGCCCCAACCCGGCCTCTTCTACGACGTTGCCGAGAATATCCATCGCAAATACCGACGCCGGGAAGTAACAGCCCTTCTCAAGTTTGTTCAGGCCGCCGACCGGGATGCGTTTGCCGCGGAAGCTGCCGTTCAGATCGGTCAACAGTACGTCGACATGTTGGGTTAACGGATAACGTTCCAGATACTTCTTCACTTCGCGCTGGAACGCGCTACTTCGTCTCTCTTCACTGTGCTGAACAAAGTTTTCCACTTCTACGATGTTGGTCTGCATGGTTCACCCGCCGTTTGTGTTTTGCTGTCGTCGATGTTTATTGACCGTCTTGTTCAATATAATGCCCACAAATGAAACGTAGATGAAAAAAATTTGTTTTGCAAGTGTTACTTTTGGTTTGAATATTGTCCAACCGACTGCTAGATTTATAGAATATTGAACGAAATCGGCGGTGGAGATGCTTATCGTTCATAATTTCGAACGTACCAAGGGGATAGCATGGACAATATATTTAACAGACCAGTCATCGGCGTCGTCATGTGCAGGTATAGGTTAAACGGGCACCTCACACAGACCTTGCAAGAAAAGTACCTGAATGCCGTTATCGCCGCCGGCGGCCTGCCGATCGCCCTGCCGCACGCGCTGGCGGAGCCGGAAATGCTGGCGGAACTGCTGCCGCGACTCGACGGCATTTTGCTGCCGGGCAGCCCCAGTAATGTGCAGCCGCACCTTTATGGTGAAAACGGCGATGAGCCTGACGCCGATCCTGGCCGAGACGCGTTGAGCCTGGCGCTGATCCGCCAGGCGTTCGACAGGCGCATTCCCCTTTTCGCCATTTGCCGCGGCATGCAGGAGATGGTGGTCGCCACCCAAGGCACCCTGCACCGCCGCCTGTACGAACTACCCGAGCTGCTGGAGCATCGTGAAGACCACGACCTGCCGCTGGAACAGCAATACGCCCCCGCCCACGAAGTCATCGTTCAGGAAGGGGGGCTGCTTTCGCAACTGATACCGGATTGCAACAGATTCTGGGTGAACTCGCTGCACGGCCAGGGCGCCAAAACCCTGGGCGCGAGCGTGCGCATCGAGGCGCACGCCGCCGACGGGCTGGTGGAGGCGATCAGCGTGCGCGATCAGCCCTTCGCGCTCGGCGTGCAGTGGCACCCGGAGTGGAACAGCGACGAGTACGCCCTGTCGCGCCTGTTGTTTGATGGTTTCATCACCGCCTGTCGGAACTATCAAAAGGAAAAACGCCCATGAGCGACGTCAGCTTGGCACCGGGAAAACGTCTGTCGCAGATCCGTCAACAATTAGGGTTGTCGCAGCGCCGGGTCGCCGAACTGTCTGGGTTAACCCACAGCGCCATCAGCACTATCGAACAAGATAAGGTCAGCCCGGCCATCAGTACGCTGCAAAAGCTGCTGACGGTATACGGTCTGTCGCTGTCGGCGTTTTTCGCCGAGCCGGAAAAACCGGCGGAGCCGCAGATCGTGATAGGCAGTGACGATTTGATCGAAATCGGCAGCCAGGGCGTTTCGATGAAGCTGATCCACAACGGCGACCCGAACCGCACGCTGGCGATGATGATCGAGACCTACGAACCGGGCACCACCACCGGCGAGCGCATCAAACATCAGGGGGAAGAGATCGGCACGCTGCTGGAGGGCGAAGTGGTGCTGCAGGTCAACGGCCAGAGCTATCACCTGCTGGCCGGGCAGAGCTACGCCATCAATACCGGCATCCCCCACAGTTTCAGCAACACGTCGGCGCGCATTTGCCGGATTATCAGCGCCCATACGCCGACGACATTCTGATCAACGGAGCCAGGCATGAACTTTCACCATTTGCAGTATTGGCAACAACGGGCGCAGACCCTGAAGATTGAGCACCGGTTGTTTATCGACGGCCGCTACCAGCCGGCCGCCGCGGGGAAATTTTTCGCCGTGGAAGATCCCGCCGGGCGCCGTGAGCTGGCGCAGGTTGCGCGCGGCGAAGCCGCCGACATCGATCGGGCGGTCAGCGCGGCGCGCGCCGTCTTTGAACGCGGCGACTGGGCGCAGGCCGCCCCGGCGCAGCGCAAAGCCACGCTGCTGCGCTTCGCCGATCTGATGGAGCAGCATCACGAAGAGCTGGCGCTGCTGGAAACGCTGGACACCGGCAAACCGATTCGCCACAGCCTGCGCGACGACGTGCCGGGCGCCATTCGCTGCATCCGCTGGTACGCCGAAGCGATCGATAAGGTCTACGGCGAAATCGCCCCCACCGGCCGCGAGGCGCTGGCGCTGATCGAGCGCGAGCCGATCGGCGTGGTCGGCGCCATCGTGCCCTGGAACTTCCCGCTGCTGCTGGCCTGTTGGAAACTCGGCCCGGCGCTGGCCGCCGGCAACAGCGTGGTGCTCAAACCCTCCGAAAAATCGCCGCTCAGCGCCATCCTGCTCGGCAAACTGGCGCAGCAGGCCGGGCTACCGGACGGCGTGCTGAACGTGGTGCCCGGCTATGGCCACGACGCCGGCAAGGCGCTGGCGCTGCACCGCGACGTCAACGCCCTCACCTTTACCGGCTCCACGCCGGTGGCGAAGCAGCTGATGATCTACGCCGGCGAATCGAACATGAAACGCGTCTGGCTGGAGGCCGGCGGCAAGAGCGCCAATATCGTCTTCGCCGACTGCCCGGATCTGGATCAGGCCGCCCGCAGCGCTGCCGCCGGCATCTTCTATAATCAGGGGCAGGTGTGCATCGCCGGCACTCGCCTGCTGGTAGAGGCGAGCATTCAGCAGGAATTCCTACAGGCGCTGCGCAAACACGCGGCGGCCTTCGCTCCTGGCGATCCGCTCGATCCCGACACGGTGATGGGCACGCTGATCGACAGCGGCCACTGCGAGAAAGTGGCCGGCTATATCGATCAAGGGCTCAGCCAGGGCGCCGCGCTGTTCCTCGACGGGCGCGACCATCCGCAGGGCGACCACGCCGGTTATCTGGGGCCGACCATCCTCACCCAGGTGAACAACGCCATGAGCGTGGCGCGCGATGAAATCTTCGGCCCGGTGCTGGCGGTGACTACCTTCGACGACGAGCAACAGGCGCTGCAGCTGGCCAACGACAGCGACTACGGCCTCGGCGCCGCGGTCTGGACCCGCGATCTGGGCCGTGCGCACCGCATGGCGCGCCAGCTGAAAGCCGGCACGGTGTTCGTCAACAACTACAACGACGGCGACATGACCGTGCCGTTCGGCGGCTACAAGCAGAGCGGCAACGGCCGCGACAAATCGCTGCACGCGCTGGACAAGTTCACCGAATTGAAAACCACCTGGATCTCGCTGGAATAAGGGCTTATCTCATGACTGAACACGTAAAAAGCTACTATGCGGCCACGGCCAACGCACATCAGCCCTATCCGCAACTGAACGAATCGATCGAGTGCGACGTCTGTGTGATCGGCGGCGGCTATACCGGCCTCTCCTCCGCGCTGTTCCTGGTGGAAGCCGGTTACGACGTGGTGGTGCTGGAAGCGGCGCGCATCGGTTTCGGCGCCAGCGGCCGCAACGGCGGCCAGTTGGTCAACTCCTACAGCCGCGACATCGATGTGATTGAAGAGCGCTACGGCGCGGAAAGCGCCCGCCTGCTCGGCAGCATGATGTTTGAAGGCGCGGAGATCATCCGCAGCCGCATCAGCCGCTACGCCATCGACTGCGACTATCGCCCCGGCGGCATCTTCGCCGCGCTGAACAACAAGCAGTTCCATGCGCTGATCGAGCAAAAACGCAACTGGGAACGTTACGGCAATACCCAGCTCGAGCTGCTCGATGCGGACCGGGTGCGCCAGGAGGTTGCCAGCGATCGCTACGTCGGCGCGCTGCTCGATCACAGCGGCGGCCACATCCATCCGCTCAACCTGGCGCTGGGCGAGGCCGAGGCGATTCGCCTGCAGGGCGGGCGCATCTTCGAGCAATCGGCGGTGACGAACATCCGCCACGGAGAACCGGCGCTGATCAGCACCGCCAACGGCCAGGTGAAGGCGCGTTTCGTCATCGTCGCCGGCAACGCCTATCTGGGCGACAAGCTGGAGCCGCGGCTGGCCAAGCGCAGCATGCCGTGCGGCACTCAGGTGGTGGCCACCGAGCCGCTGGCGCCGGAGATCGCGCAGGCGCTGATCCCGCAGAACTACTGCGTGGAAGACTGTAACTACCTGCTGGATTACTACCGCATCACCGCCGATCATCGCCTGCTGTACGGCGGCGGCGTGGTGTACGGCGCGCGCGATCCGGACGACATCGACAACCTGATACGGCCAAAATTGCTGAAGACCTTCCCGCAGTTGAAAGGGGTGCGTATCGACTATCGCTGGACCGGCAACTTCCTGCTGACGCTGTCGCGCATGCCGCAGTTCGGCCGGCTGGAGAATAACGTCTACTACATGCAGGGCTACAGCGGCCACGGCGTGACCTGCACCCATCTGGCGGGCAAGCTGATCGCCGAGCTGATGCGCGGCGACGCCGAACGCTTCGACGCCTTCGCCAAGCTGCCGCACCTGCCGTTCTTCGGCGGTCGCAATCTGCAGATCCCGTTCACCGCCATCGGCGCGGCCTACTACACGCTGCGCGACCGTATCGGCGTCTAAAACAGCAGGCCCGGTCATCCTGGCCGGGCCTGTGCGTTAACGCTTAAACGATCTTCGGTTGGCCGTCCGAGGCGGTCGCCCCGCCATCGACCGGAATGTTGGCGCCATTGATAAAGCTGGCGTCGTCGCTGGCCAGAAACGCCATCACCGCCGCCACTTCTTCCGGCTCCGCCGCGCGCCCCAGCGCGATGCGCTCATTGAACTTGTCGCGGATTTCCTGCGGCCAACCGTTGGTCATGTTGGTTTTCACCAGGCTCGGGCAGACCGAGTTGATACGCACGCCGTCACCGCCGTGATCCAGCGCCATGGCGCGCGTCAGGTTGACCACCGCGCCTTTCGCCGCGCAGTAATAGGCCGCGCCCCAGTCGCCGCCCAGGCCGGACACCGACGCGGTATTGACGATGCAGCCCTTGGTCTTCAGCAGATGCGGCAAGGCGAATTTGGAGCAGAACACCACGCCGTCGATATCGACCCCGGCGATGCGCCGCCAGTCATCGACGCTGGTTTCCAGCACGCTGCCCGCCACGTGTACGCCGGCGTTGTTCAGCAGAACGTCGATGCGGCCCAGTTTTTCCGCCACCTCGTTCATCATTTTTTCAACCGCGACGTGATCGGACACGTCGATATGCACCGCCATCGCCCGGCCCTTCGGCAGCGAAGCGGCAACCTTGTCTACCGCCTCTTTAGCCCAGTCGGCCAGCACCACGATGGCGCCCTCGGCGGAGAACCGCCGCGCCGCCGCTTCCCCCATGCCATTGCCCGCACCGGTGATAACCACGACTTTATTGTCAAAACGCATGAGACCTCCTCCATGTGAACGTATTTATATAAGTCATACAAATCTCATTGCCCCGAGGATAAGACGCCCCTCCCCTGAGCGCCAGTCAAAACGTGCGGTTTATTAACCAAAAGGAGGTATGTCAGTGATTTCAATGCGCTGGGTTAACCTTTATCGGACTTTGGCCAACATATTGATGGATAAAATAAAATCCCGGCCTGTCACTATTTTCAAGGCGGATTGTCAGCCAGCGGGACTATTGCGGATAGGCGGTTATGGCCGCTCAGAAATAAGCGATGTGAATGAAAAACGGCAGCCGCCCGCAGGCGGCCGCGACTATTTTTTCTCGATGGGGATCACCAGCAGATCGACGTTCAGCTCGTTGATCGCCTGACGCGCCGAAGAGACCAGTCGGCTCCAGACATCGTGATGGTGGCCGAAGATCACCAGATCGAACCCTTTCTCCTTCGCCACCCGGTTCAGTTCCTCCGTCAACGCGCCGCGGCTGACGATCACCTCTTCAACCGGATACGACGACTGCCCTTTGATCGCATTGAGCATATTCTTCACCCGCTCTGAAAAGGTGCGATCGGTGTAGTTATAATCGCCCACGCCCAGATCGACGTAATAACCGGCGCGATGAATGTCGATATAGATCAGGGAAAGTTGGGCATTGAGCGCGGCGGCCAGCCTGGCGCCCTTGCCCAGCAGGAACTCGGCGTCTTCGCTGAGATCCGTGGCGACAACGATATGCCGATAAGCCATGATGGCGGCCCTCCTCGTCAACTCCGTAAACAGGATGGCGCTCCTTGCCGCATGTTTCTCATGCACCTTAAGTTTAGCCCAGCGCCGGTTCGCTCGCCTGTCTCGCAATCGTTCCATCTGTGGAACGATGCATCCCGCCTTTGCGGTCTACCGGATTTTTCTCCCCTCCCTACACTGTAGACAAGCGCTGAGTTTCAGCCTTATCAATCAAAGCAGATACCCATTGACCTCACGACAAGAGAAGGAAAAAACCATGAGCACTCCAGCCAACTTCAACGGCCAGCGTCCTGTTATTGATGCCAATGACGCGGTCATGCTCCTGATCGACCATCAGAGCGGCCTGTTCCAGACCGTCGCCGACATGCCGATGACCGAACTGCGCGCCCGCGCCGCCGCCCTGGCCAGCATCGCCACCCTCAGCAAACTGCCGGTGATCACCACAGCTTCAGTGCCGCAGGGCCCGAACGGCCCGCTGATCCCGGAAATCCATCAGAATGCGCCGCACGCGCAATACGTCGCCCGCAAAGGGGAAATCAACGCCTGGGACAACCCGGACTTCGTGGCGGCGGTCAAAGCCACCGGCCGCAAGACTCTGATCATCGCCGGCACCATCACCAGCGTCTGCATGGCCTTCCCGTCCATCAGCGCGGTGGCCGAAGGCTATAAAGTGTTCGCGGTGATCGACGCCTCCGGCACCTACTCGAAAATGGCGCAGGAAATCACCCTGGCGCGCGTGGTGCAGGCCGGCGTGGTGCCGATCGACACCGCCGGCGTGGCCTCGGAGCTGCAGGGCAGCTGGAACCGCGCCGACGCTCAGCAGTGGGCCGAGGTTTACACCAAAATCTTCCCGGCCTATCAACTGCTGATCGAGAGCTACCTCAAAGCGCAGGACGTAGTGAAAAACAACGAACTGCTGGACTCCCAGCGTTAAGATCGCGGGCATAAAAAACCCCGGCCAAGGCCGGGGCTATGAATCGCGTGCCGGTGACTTTCCCGGCTGTCATGTTATGGCGTAAGCGTCCATCCAACACTCCAACATTACGCAGCCTAAGCGCGACTTTTTCACAACAGAAAAATAGACTGAAGCGCGGCGTTATTAATTCTGCGGCAATCTGTTTTTCTGTTGCCAATAATAATTAATTATTGGAACGTCATCGAGGAATCGAACCCCAGTCCGCCAACGGATAATTTCGTTGCCGCTCTTCCTGCTGAGCTAATGACGTATTGGTAAAGACTCCGGGCGAACCCGGAGTTTATTCAGGCTGAGGACGTTATTTCTTAACTGCTCCGGCTTAAACCCTCATCGCTGTCGTAAGAAATCGGACCTCGGCCGAAAATTATAACGCGACCACGTTGCCGGCAGAAGGGCCCTTCATGCCATTTTCGATAGTGAACTCAACCTGTTGGCCTTCGTCCAGCGTTTTGAAATCGTTGCTCTGGATAGCAGAGAAATGTACGAACACGTCTTTGCTGCCGTCTGCCGGGGTGATAAAGCCGAAGCCTTTACCTGCATCAAACCATTTTACCAAACCAGTCATTTTAGTAGACATAGAGATATTTCCTTTATATTTTTGCGACGCCATAGGGCGATAGAGGTCTGTTTTTATTGGAAACTTATGGGGCACTAGAGAAGAAAATTCGCGGAAGAAGAGGTATCTGAGGGATATCGCTAATACTGAGAACTGCTTTACTAAAACTGCTTTCATAAGGTCTGTACTACAAACCGATGACGCTATTTACACACGGCTGAGTTATTTAAGCAAGATATATTTTAAATTATATTCATATGGCTCATAAATTTATTATCGCAAAAGGCCGCTGACGCCTGTCGCTACGGGCGGAGTGAAACACAACGAACAGCTAGACTCGCAGCGCTGATCGCCAAAGATCACAGCACCGGGGCTGACTATGAAAGCGCAAATAGCCGCCGCTTCCGCGTTATGTTCTTCCCTTCACGCGAAACCGCTCTCTGCTATAAAAACAGGGATAAGCGCTTAATCGTCATGAAAAAGTCATAAAAACTTAATAAATCAATCTGTTCTCGACACTGGTACATTATCGTTGCTACGATAATTATTTATATTCGCAGGAAATGACCTCAAGGATGGCTATGATTGGCAAAAGAACACTGACGCTAGCTGTGCTGACACTCAGTTTGGCAGGCTGCCAGCCGGCACCACCAAGCTATGTGGAAAACGCGAATGCCTTGATCGCCAAACAGATCAGCGCAATTAGCCTGCAAACGGCACAGTGCAAATTTGCCCAAGACGGGCACTATTGGATTTCGGCTTGCTCGTTGGGTACTGCGCACACCGCACCGGTGTTCGCCCTGTTCGAACAGGAAGGCGTTATGCAGGCCAACGACAACCTGGCCATCGCCGTCGTGCCGCTCAACGAGCAAGCTCGCCACCTCTCACAGGATCCGCGCTTCACTATCCCGGTAATGCAACGCCGCATTCCGGTGGACGCGGATAAAGCCTTAAATCGCTTATTTGCCCAATCATCGCCTTAACCCCTCTCAGCCGACGATCGCGATCCCCAGCCGCTCCAGCAGCTGCGCGGCCTGGTGGCTGTCCATTTTGACGCCCTGCAGATCGGTGGTACGCAAATCCAACTCGCCCAGTTCCGCGTTGCTCAAATCGCACTGGGTGACATCGGCGGCTCGCCAGTCGAATCCGGAGAACTCGCCGCCGGACAGATCGGAGCCGCTGAAGCTGGCGCCGAGCACCTGTGCGCCGTGCCAGCGGTTTTCCCACAGCTCGCATTTCTCCAGCACCACCTTGGCGAAGTTGGCGTAGCTCAGGTTGCTTTTGGTGATATAGGCGCTGCAAAACCAGGTGCGGCTGGTGATCATGTTCATAAAACTGGCGCCGCGAAAATCGGCGCCCTGCGCGCGGCATTCGCGGATCTCCAGCCCCAGGGCGCTGGCGTAGCGGAAGTCGGCCATCGACAAATCGCAGCTTCTGAAGCTGGCGTCTTTCAGTACCGCACGGCTGAAATTGCCGCCCTGTCGGCTGTCACGATCGTAAAACTGGCAGCCGATAAACTCGGTGCCGGTCAGATCGGCGCCCGAAAAATCACACAGCATAAAGCTGCCGTTTTCAATCTTCTCGCCGGTAAAGCGGTTACGGTCAATCTTTTCACCCTTCAACATCAGACTCATCGCAGCGCACCTGTTTATTTATACAGTCAGTGCGGCATTTAATCCTATTCCGGCAGGGTTGGCAACCGTCGCCGATCGGCGGGCCTCCGCTCTAACGCCACCTTGACGATGCTGAATGTCCTGACGCTCTCCGCCTGAGCGACGTCGGCAAACAAACGGGGGTAACGGGAGTTGACCACCCACACTTCGCCATCGCGCAGCGCGGCGCCGGTCGGCCCATCCAATTCCGGCGGCGTGGCGACCGCCGTGATATGCGCGCTGGCCCAACCGTCGTTCGAGGCGAGCAGCGTTACGTTGCCGGACATGCCCCCTTTTCTCCCCGGAAAAGACTGTACGATCACCAATTCATGGGCGTTTTTGAGCCGCAGCCCGTCCGGCCCTTTCAGCCGCTGCGGCAGCCTGATTTCACTTATTGCAGGCGCGTTATCCAGCGTCACCTTCCACAACAGCCCGCGGGTGTAGTCCGCCGCAATCAGATAGCCATCCGGGTGATACACGATGCCGTTGAGATAAGGCTGCGTGCCCTGCGCTGCGGCGGGGGCGTCGGCGGGGATCAAACGCGCCGAGCGCACCAGAATCGACACCTGGCGCGTTGCCCGGTCAATCTTGTAAATCTGCGGCTGGAAGCTGTCGGTCACGTAGATATTGCCCTGCACGTCGAGCGCCAGATCGTTGGCCAGCGTCGGCCCACGGCTTAACGATGAAAGATCGTACGTCTGCTGCAGCGCGCCGGTATCGAGATTGAACTCCAGCACCTGCGCCACGCGATTGCGCGTGCCGGAGGCTGAGTTGAGGGATACGCCCACGTCTTCGTTGCACACCAGCACCCGGTTGCGCTCGGCGTCCACCAGCATGCCGGAGGTGGTGATAAGCCCACTGCCGGTCGAAAAGCGCCGATAGCGGCCATCCGGGTAGACCAGGCCGAGCTGCCCGCCACGCAGGGACGACACCAGGAACGCACCGGCGCGCGCATTCCAGGCGATGCCCTCAGGATAAGCGCCGGCGGCATCCGGCGAGAAGTCGATGCGCTGCGCGGCCTGCGCCTGCATGACGCCGCTGAGAAACAGCGCGACACCGGCCAAGCGGGTGAGGCGCCGGCGCCGCGGCAACAAGAAAGAAAAGAGGCAGAAGCGGAACATAAGCATGATCCTGATGAGGACTCGGATCGCTAGAGTAGGATCGCGTCGCTCACGGCACCAGCCGGGAAAAAGGCAATGCGCTACTAAAAAAATCGCAGTAATCGGCGCAAAAAAAACCGCCCGGGCGGGCGGTTGAGGCGACGGCGAACCGTTACTTCAGGGCTTCCTGAATGGCGTCGGCCATCGGGCCGATGTGCTTCTCCGCCGCCTTCAGCTGGAAGTCCACGCCGTTGCCGTCGTTGGTATCCGACAGCGTGGCCTTGATCAGTTCCAGCGCCGCCTGCACCGCCACCAGCCGTTTATGCTGTTCGTCCGTGACCGGTTTGGCGCCCATATTGGCCGGATAGTAATGTTCTAACATCGCGATCTCCTTTTGATGACGTTAACCTCTAACCTACCAGAAAACCGCGCATTTACTAAGGAAACCAGGCCCTGCGCGGCCGAGTGACGATAAATTGCACTATACTGGGCAAACACGCCCCCTGCTACAGGATCATCGCCATGCCATTCCAGGGAAGCTGCCACTGCGGCGCCGTCACCTTCTCCGTGGACGCCGAACTGCCCACCGAGGCCCTCAGCTGCAACTGTTCGATCTGCCGCCGCAAAGGGCTGCTGCTGTCGTTCTTCCCCATCAGCGCTTTCACGCTCAACAGCGGCCAGAACCAGCTCAGCGCCTACACCTTCAATCAGCACAAGATCCGCCATCAGTTCTGCCGAGTCTGCGGCGCTCAGCCCTTCGCCTACGGCACAGCGCCGGACGGCGCCGCGATGTGCGCCGTCAACCTGCGCTGCGTGCCTGACGTCGCTCTGGATGCGTTGCAGATCCACAGCTACGACGGCGCCAGCGTCTGAGATGCCGCGTTTTCAGCGGTAGACGGAGAACTTCTTGGTCAGCGGCTTAAGCTGTTCGGCGTCGCCGTAGAGCGCCACCGCCACGAAATCCAGCTGCTCGTAAGGGGTGTTGGCGGTGTCGGCGATCTGCTGTTCGGCGGAGTGCGACAGCATGGTGGTGGTGAAGAAGTTGGACAACACGCCCTCTTCCTTGCACTTCAGAATCAGGTTGCTGAGCTGGCTGCTGTTTTTAGCCTGCAAGATCACCATCGGGTAGTGGCTCATGTTGGCGCTGACGCCGTCGAGGCTGCTCGGGTAGTGGTGAAACTCGCGCGGTTCGATCAGATCGGTGATGCCCGCCGTCAGATGGCAGGAAGCGTTAAACAGCGTGGCCGGTTCGTGATTGCGGTTGAGGATGATATAAAACTTTTTCTCGTTGTCGCTGTACATACTCTTCTCCTTGAATAGGCAGCCAGTTTTACCCAACCGGCGCACGGTTTCAAGGCACGATAAGGGGCCGCGTCCGGCCCCCGTAATAACGCTGCCGGCTCAGACGGCGCCTTCACCCGGGCCGAGCGGCTGCTCCACCTGATGCAGCACGGTGATGTGCTGCAAAAGCGTGCCGCCGTCGATCGGTTTCATCTGGCCGTCGCGATCTTTATAGTGCGTCGGCTTGGCGCCGTGGAAGAACAGCCCGGCGTTGACCTGCACGCCCAGATAGCCCGCGCTGGCCGGCAGGCGCTGCACGTCGGTCCAGGGATTGGAAACCGGCACGTACTGGAAACCCTCGCTCGTTTTGGCGTACAGCGGGCGCAGCAGCGTGACAAAGGCCATCATCGGCGACAGCGCATCTTTAAAGATCTGCACCGGCCGATCGACCGTCATCAAGAAACCCTGCGGCTGCTCCTCAACCGTGTCGAGGCTCAGGCTGCTGCTGATATCATCACCCCGGCCGCCATAGCTCCATTCAATGGCCGGCGCCCCACTCTCGTTCATCATCTCTGACATACACTGCTCCTTATAAAATGAATTCAACACGCCTGCTGCGTGCCGGAACAGTAAACCGCTGCAGGGGGATCAGCGTCCACGCCGGGCGGCACGCTGGCGAACCAAACAACGAAGGCGCTCAATAAAGCTCGAAATGAATAATTTCCCCACGTGATAGCGCAGCATTTGAACGACCTCAGCCGTTGCAAGAGCACATAGTGATGGCGTTACCGCCACTGGAGAGTGTTATGACCGCGATTAAACCGGACGCCATCGACCGCGTTCTCCCCGCCGCCACGCCCTGGCTAGCCGTCATCAACGTGCTGTTCGCCGGCATCGCCGCGGCGCTGCACGTGGGCAAGGCCACCATCGCGCTGCCGGCGCTGGAGGCCGAGTTCGGCCGTTCGCTCGAAGCGCTGAGCTGGGTTATTTCGGCCTTTCCCTTCGTCGGGGTGTTCGGCGGCATCGCCGCCGGGCTGCTGGTGCGCCGCTGGGGCGACCGGCGGCTGCTGGCGCTCGGGCTGCTGATCATCAGCGCCGCCAGCTTTACCGGCGCCGCGCTGCACGACTTCAGCGGGTTGATCGTCAGCCGCTTTGTCGAAGGCCTCGGCTTCGTGATCGTGGTGGTCGCCTCGCCGGCGGTGCTGAACCGCATCGTCGCCCCGGCGCAGCGCAGCCTGGTGTTCGGCATCTGGAGCACCTTCATGCCGGCGGGCATCGCCATTTCGCTGTTTTTCGGCCCCCATCTCGCCGGCTGGCAGCAGAGTTGGCAGGCCGGTGCGGCGCTGACGCTGCTGGCCGCCCTGCTGCTGCCGCTGACCACGTCCCGCCGCACCGCCAACGCTCACACCCCGTCGCTGCCGCTGCGGCAAGCGCTGGCCACCCTGCTGAGTGCGCGCCGGCCGCTGTTGCTGGCGCTGATGTTCGCCACCTACAACCTGCAATTTTTCTCGGTGATGACCTTCCTGCCGATCTTCCTGATGCAGCGCATCGGCCTGTCGCTGGCGGCCGCCGGCGGTATCAGCGCGGCGGCGGTGGCGGCGAACATCATCGGCAACCTCGCCGCCGGGCTCTTGCTGTCGCGCGGTCTGCGCGCCGGTAGCTTGCTCGCGGCCACCAGCCTGATCATCGGCGTCTTCGGCATCGGCATTTTCTTGCCGATAACGCCCAACGCCCTGCTGATCCCGCTGTGTTTCCTGTTCTGCGCCATCGCCGGCATGCTGCCCGCCACCATTCTGGCCGCCACGCCGGCGGCGACGCCGGAACCGACGCTGCTGCCGCTGAGCCTGGGGCTGGTGATGCAGGGGAACTATCTCGGCCAGGTGATCGGCCCGGTTGCGCTGAGCGCCATCGTGGCCGCAGCCGGTTGGGCGGCCCCGGCCTGGCTGGTGCTGGCGGCGGCCGTGTCAGGGGCGCTGTTGGCGCTGGCTTTTCTCAGCCGGCGGCATAAGGCGGGGTGATAAGCAGAAAGGTGGTTTTGTTTGTTATAAGCGGTGCTGAATTTTCCCTGGTGCAGGTGCCTACCTATCGCGAAGGATAAGGCCAATGATGATCGAGACCCGACAATGACAAGGCGCCGGTGGCCGCGAAATACACCAGCAGGCCGGCAAAGGCGATCAGTAGCGTCTTCTCGATGACGCCGAGTCGTTTGTGTTCTGTCATTTGCATACTCCTTCGTGGTATCGGGCGAACGGCCGCCCTCATCAACACTAGGAAAGCCTGGCGCAGGCGGCAAGTGCGGCTCACAAAATGAAACACAATCGATAAATTTTGTTAATTATTTAGCCCTCTTTCTTTTCTCACGCCGCCGCCTGTTCACCCTGCGGCGCCCGCCTTGCCCTTAATAACCCTATGGAATACGCCACTAAAAATCCCCTACCGGTTAAGTAAAGGTGATGATAGTGTTGTTTTCATTCAGTTCATCTATGCTGAAAATTCATCTTTTGAGGGACGACTATGATGTCTAAAGGCATTTCCAAGGGATTCTTTATTCTGATCCTGTTCATCGTTACCGCCGCCTTTTTCGACGTGCTGGGGCCTTACTACTCCTCGGTGTTGTGGGCGGTCATTCTGGCGGTGATTTTCCATCCGGTAAAAAAGAAACTGAAGCAGTACGTCGGCGAACGCAACGGCGTGGTGTCGCTGCTGACGGTGGCGCTGATCTGCCTGATCGTGTTCACGCCGTTGGCGATCATCGCCTCGTCGCTGGCGATGGAATTCAACGTGATCTACACCAAGCTGCAGACCAACAACAGCCAGTTGCCGGCCATGCTGGCGGACTTTATGCGCCACCTGCCCGGCTGGGCGCAGCGCTTCCTGGCGGAACATAACCTCAACAGCGCCGCCGAGATACAAAAGCAGCTTTCCGAGGTGGCGCTCAAGGGCGGGCAATATCTGGCGGGCAGCGTCTTCCTGATCGGCAAGGGCACTTTCAACTTCGTCGTCGGCTTCGGCGTGATGCTCTACCTGCTGTTCTTCCTGCTGAAAGACGGCCCCTATCTGGTGAACCTGGCGCTCGAAGCGCTGCCGCTCTCCCAGCATGTAAAACACCACCTGTTCGTGAAGTTCGCCGCCGTCTCCCGCGCCACCGTCAAGGGCACGGTGGTGGTCGCCGTGGTGCAAGGCGCGCTCGGCGGGCTGGCGTTTTACTTTACCGGCATCGACGGCAGCCTGCTGTGGGGCGCGCTGATGGCGTTCCTGTCGATTATCCCGGCCGTAGGCTCCGCCATCATCTGGGTGCCGGCGGTGATCTACTTCTTCGCCACCGGCATGCTGTGGAAAGCCATTTTCCTGGTAGTGTTCTTCGTGGTGGTGATCGGCTTGGTGGACAACATTCTGCGCCCGCTGCTGGTGGGCAAAGACACCAAAATGCCGGACTACCTGATCCTGATTTCCACCCTGGGCGGCATGGAGATCTACGGCATCAACGGCTTCGTCATCGGCCCCTTGATCGCCGCGCTGTTCATCGCCTGCTGGAACATTCTGTCCGGCCGCGACAGCGAGGAGAACATCGAAGAGATCGACGAAGCGTTTATCGAGGAAGGCAAAAATCATCCCGACGCGGTGGAGTAAACTTCCCGCAGCGAATCACGCAGGGGCCCAGTTGGGCCCCTTTTTTGTCAGTGGTTTTGTATCAGCGCGCCGGGATAAAAAAGACCTGCTCCGGATCGCCGTCATCGAGATTGTCAATCCGACCGCTGGCGACAAACCCGGCGTTCAGCAGCAGCCGCTGCATCGGCAGGTTGGAGCGATTGGTGGAGGTGAACAGCTTCGGGTGCCGGCAATGGGACTTCAACGCCGCAATCAGCGCCTGCCCGACGCCCCGGCGGCGATAGCGCTCGCCGACCATCAACATCTCGATAAAGCCGCAGCCGAAGAAGTGATAGTGCAGCACGCCATAGCCCATTGCCATGCCCTGTTCCTCGGCAAGAAAACAGATGCCCTGCGCGCACCAGGCGCGGATTTGCGCCGCGCGCTGCGGCGCATTCTGAGCAACGCTGTCTAGGGCGATCAGCGCTGCGGCATCGGTTTCAGCAGCAAGGCGCACAAGCATATTTAACCCCTCATTCGTATGGATGACGGCGGAACCACTTCAACAAAACGGCAACCGAAGCGGGATAATTTTTACATCCCCGCCAAATTTTGTAATCCTATTATAGAGTTACTAAAAACACGCCAAGGAAGGAAAACATTTCCCGATGAAAATACCGCAAATCTCCGCCGCCCTGCTGTTTACCCTGCTGCTGACAGGTTGCCAGTTCCACAAAACCGTGTTCCCGCCGCCGTATATCGGCACTCCGCAAGAGATCAGCACCTACGAAGTGAAAGGGCTGACCTTCGTCACCACCGTCACCTTCAGCGGCCTGTTTGCTGAAGAGCTGGTGCACGAGTACGCGCAGAAGCATCACTACCGCTATTACGTGGTCACGATGCGCAGCAACGGTTTTAAAGATCGAAGCGAGCGCGTGAGCGCAATGATGTATCGGTAAATCTTGGCAACATATGCCGTGAAATAATGCCGAAAAGACTGGCTTCAGCATTAGGAAACGCTATACGAAATATTGCACAACCCAATACTCACAGGCCGCATGAAAGTACGGCCTGCGACTTTGGTTTAATTATCTGGCATCGCAGTTGCCGCCCTTTACTTTCATATCGGCCGAAACTCCAACGTGCCGTTGTTGACCGCTTCGTAAACCGCGGCCGTTGGCGGCTTAGGCAAACGCGCATTGACGATTGCCTTTATCGCGGCCTGGCAAAGTTGCGGCTCCCCTTGTTCAGCCCGAACGCTGATCAGCAGACCATCCGGCGCCAGCTTGATGCGCAATGTACAACTTCTGCCTGAGTAGGCTTCTGCATCTTTCAAATGGCTTTGAATCACGGCCAGCAACTGGGCAAAATACTGTTCTTTCTCTTTTCCCGGCACAGGCGTCTTTGGTTCACCAAGGTTGGCGAAAAGATCATCGACCCCTTTATTCGCCGGAACGGTTTGGCTGGGGACAGTGCTCTTGGCACACCCCGTTAATGCCAGTGCGAGCATCACCGCCAATAAGGTGGCGGCGCCGGTTTTATAGCCTGAATGCGTTATTTTCATATCCCTGTCCTTATGGATGATTATCAGCCGAATCAACGTTGTATTCGAAAAGATCCCCGATGAATACTTATACAGAATTAACGCCAAACCACCAATGACATCACGCACTGGCACGCGGAAAATCGTGAGTAGGTGATGATATGAAACCCTAACCTCCTCACCGAGCCGTACGCCTGAGCCCCCTGACCTATCGACATCTCCCGAATGGGTAATCACCCCATCAATAAATTAAGTTATTCTTACTTTTTTATCCCACCATAAGCACTTTCAACCCTGGCAATCTGGAAAATCTGCCTATACTTATTTTCCTGATATTAAATTCGTTTAAGTAACCAGGATGGTAGGTATGAAAAGAAAACGACTCTTTGCCGCGCTTCTTGCTGCAACTACGGTGATGTTCATTGCGGGCTGCGCTTCCAATCAGGCGATCAAAACAACGGATGGCAAGACCATTGTCACCGACGGCAAACCTCAGGTCGATACAGATACCGGGTTAGTCTCCTATCGAAACGCTGAAACGGGCAAAACGGAACAGATCAATCGAGACCAGATTGCAAACATGAGTGAGTTGGATAACTAAAAGGAGCTTCAAATGAAAAAAACGCTTGTTCTTCCCGCGATCGCCCTGGTTGCCATCGCCGCACTGTCAGGCTGCACACGCACCAGCTACGCCATCCATACCCACGACGGTCGAACGCTCATCAGTGACGGCAAGCCGAAAGAAACTTCTGCCGGGTTGCTCGGTTATACCGACGCCAATGGCGTTAAACAGCAAATCAACAAGACGGAAGTCAAAGAGGTTTCAGAGATCCCTCATTAAGGTTCCGATAATCTCAGCCAGCTAACACCAAGGGAGCCAATGGCTCCCTTTCTACTCTAAACCCGGCGTACTTGCCTGCATTTAACGATAACGTCGAACACCTGACATTTCAGCGCCAACGTTCCCGGGTTTGCCATACGGATCTCTCCTTTCCCTGCGTCGAACAGCTATAATCCAATAAGTGGAGTTATTTGATAATGATAAGGAGGGAGTATGTATAAAACTATCTTGGTTCCAGTCGATATTACCGAGCCGGAATTAACGCAGCAGGTCATCCCACATGTCAACGCGCTCGCCAGGCTCGAAGACTCCCACGTCCATTTCCTGGCGGTGATCCCGTCACGCGCCACCTACGCCGCTTTCGGCTTTGCCGCCACCGCGGCGATAGAAACCAAAGACGAAATCATTGCGGTAGCGACCGAAGGGTTGGCGAAAGCGGCCAAAGAATTCAGCGTGCCTGAAGATAGAGTGACCACGCACGTGGCCGTCGGCGATCCTAAAGATCAGATCCTGGAACTCGCTGATGCGCTTAACGCGGAGATTATTGTGATGGGTTCCAACCGCCCTTCTGCGATCACTTACCTCCTCGGCTCCAATGCCACCGCCGTCGTGCGCCACGCCAATTGCCCGGTGCTGGTGGTGCGTGAATCGGCCAATCCTTGATATCCCATGCCCATTTGAACAATAAAAAAACGGGAGCCCTAAGGCTCCCGCTCTTATTCAAACGCCAAACACACTTACATGTGCTCTACGATAGCATCGCCAAACTCTGAACATTTCAGCAGCTTAGCGCCTTCCATCAGGCGTTCGAAGTCATAGGTTACGGTCTTGGCGGCGATGGCGCCTTCCATGCCTTTAACGATCAGGTCAGCCGCTTCGAACCAGCCCATGTGGCGCAGCATCATCTCTGCGGACAGGATGATAGAGCCTGGGTTCACTTTGTCCTGGCCGGCGTACTTCGGCGCGGTGCCGTGAGTCGCTTCGAACAGCGCGCAGTCGGAGCCGATGTTGGCGCCCGGTGCGATGCCGATGCCGCCGACCTGGGCCGCCAGGGCGTCGGAGATGTAGTCGCCGTTCAGGTTCATACAGGCGATCACGTCGTATTCCGCCGGGCGCAGCAGGATTTGCTGCAGGAAGGCGTCGGCGATCACGTCTTTAACCACGATCTCTTTGCCGGTGTTCGGGTTCTTGATCTTCAGCCATGGGCCGCCGTCGATCAGCTCGCCGCCGAACTCTTCGCGCGCCAGCTCATAGCCCCAATCCTTGAAGGCACCTTCGGTGAACTTCATGATGTTGCCTTTGTGAACCAGGGTCACAGAGTCACGGTCGTTGGTGATGGCGTATTCGATCGCCGCACGCACCAGACGCTTGGTCCCTTCTTCGGAGCATGGCTTCACGCCGATACCGCACTGCTCCGGGAAGCGGATTTTTTTCACGCCCATTTCGTCTCGCAGGAATTTAATCACTTTGTCCGCTTCGGCGGAGCCGGCTTTCCACTCGATGCCGGCGTAGATGTCTTCGGCGTTTTCACGGAAGATCACCATGTCGGTCAGCTCAGGCTGTTTCACCGGGCTTGGGGTGCCCTGGTAGTAACGCACCGGGCGCAGGCACACGTACAGGTCCAGCTGCTGGCGCAGGGCCACGTTCAGAGAACGGATGCCGCCGCCGACCGGGGTGGTCAGGGGGCCTTTGATGGCGACGCGGTAGTCGCGGATCAGGTCCAGAGTTTCGTCCGGCAGCCACACGTCTTTACCGTAAACGTGGGTAGATTTTTCGCCGGTGTAGATTTCCATCCAGGAGATTTTACGTTCGCCGTGGTAAGCCTTTTTAACGGCCGCATCAACCACGTGGATCATGGCAGGAGTCACGTCAACGCCGATGCCGTCGCCTTCGATGAACGGGATGATCGGGTTATGAGGAACAACCAGTTTACCCTGGGCGTCAACCGTGATTTTTTTACCTTCTGCCGGAACAACTACTTTGCTTTCCATCAACCTCTCCTTCAAGCGCAATTTTGTTAATGCTTTGTAAGATGCGTGTAGATACTACTTGAATATTCGGTCCGCGCCAATCCGAAACGGATTCGGTTATAATGCGCTTATCATCCGTAATCTCAACCGTTATGAAAAAATTCTCTGTTAGAAATCACAAAGTTAAACGATTCAGCAAGCCGAATACCGCCAAACCCGCCGCGCCGAAAGGGCCGCGCCGAATTGTGTTATTCAACAAGCCCTTCGACGTGCTGCCGCAGTTCACCGACGAAGCCGGCCGCGCCACGCTGAAAGAGTACATCCCCTTCCCCGACGTTTACGCCGCCGGGCGCCTGGATCGCGACAGCGAAGGGCTGCTGGTGCTGACCAACGACGGCCAGCTGCAGGCGCAGCTCACCCAGCCGGGCAAACGCACCGGCAAAATCTATTATGTGCAGGTCGAGGGCGCGCCGCAGGAGAGCGATCTGGCGCCATTGCGCAGCGGCGTCACGCTGAAAGACGGCCCCACGCTGCCCGCCGGGGTGGAGTTGGTGGCCGAGCCGCAGTGGCTGTGGCCACGCAACCCGCCGATCCGCGAACGTAAATCCATCCCTACTTGCTGGCTGAAAATCACCCTGAATGAAGGGCGAAACCGCCAGGTGCGTCGCATGACGGCGCATATCGGGTTCCCTACCCTGCGCCTGATTCGCTACAGTATGGGTAATCTTTCGCTGGGTTCACTGCAACCTGGTGAATGGAAAACTATCGATTCCCTGTAGACCGATAACTGATGGAGGCGCCATGAGGAACACACTGACCGCGCTGCTGTTCACCGCACTGGCGGCCCCGCTCGCCGCCCAGGCCGCCAGCTTCGACTGCGCCAAGGCGGCAGGCAGCGATGAACGCGCCATCTGCGCCGACCGCACGCTGAACGATCTGGACGTGCAAATGGCCACAAAATACCAATTCCTGCGCGGCCTGTTCGCCATGGGCGCGCGCGGCGCGATGCAGGATAGCCAGCAGGACTGGCTGGCAAAACGCCAGCGGTGCGGCGGCGACACCGCCTGCCTGCTCAAAAGCTATCGCACCCGCATCGCCGAGCTGGACGATATCTACCGGCGCATCGACAAACCGCTGTAAGGAGAGCGCATGTTCAAACCGCACGTCACCGTGGCCTGCGTGGTGCACGCCGCCGGCAAATTTTTAGTGGTCGAAGAGACCATCAACGGCAAAGCGCTTTGGAACCAGCCGGCCGGCCACCTGGAGGCCGACGAGACGCTGGTGCAGGCCGCCGAGCGCGAACTGTGGGAAGAGACCGGCATCCGCGCCGCGCCGCAGGCGTTCCTGCGCCTGCACCAGTGGATCGCGCCGGATCGCACGCCGTTCCTGCGTTTTTGCTTCGTTATCGAGCTGGAACAGCCGCTGCCGACCGAGCCGCACGACAGCGATATCGATCGCTGCCTGTGGCTGAGCGCCGACGAGATCTTGCAGGCACCCAACCTGCGTTCCGCGCTGGTGGCGGAGAGCATTCGCAGCTACCAGCAGCCGGAGCGCTACCCGCTGTCGCTGGTCGGCAGCTTCGCCTGGCCGTTTTAAGGGCGCGGGGCAGCACAAGATGAACAGTGCGCCGGCGCGGCCAACGTGGTAAAATCCTGCGCTTGTTTTTATCAGCACGGTTCGTGTTCAAGTTCGTGAGATCCCCATGTCAGACAACAGCCAGAAAAAAGTAATCGTCGGTATGTCCGGCGGCGTCGACTCTTCCGTTACCGCCTATCTGTTACAGCAACAGGGCTATCAGGTCGCTGGGCTGTTCATGAAGAACTGGGAAGAAGACGACGACGAAGAGTACTGCTCCGCCGCGACCGATCTGGCCGACGCGCAAGCGGTCTGCGACAAGCTGGGCATCGAACTGCACACGGTGAACTTTGCGGCGGAATACTGGGACAACGTGTTTGAGCTGTTCCTGGAAGAGTACAAGGCCGGCCGCACGCCGAACCCGGACATCCTGTGCAATAAAGAGATCAAATTCAAAGCCTTCCTGGAGTTCGCCGCCGAAGATCTGGGGGCCGATTTCATCGCCACCGGCCACTACGTGCGCCGCCAGGACGTGGGCGGCAAGAGCCGCCTGCTGCGCGGCGTCGACGGCAACAAGGATCAGAGCTACTTCCTCTACACCCTGAGCCACGAGCAGGTGGCGCAAAGCCTGTTCCCGGTCGGGGAACTGGAGAAGCCGGAGGTGCGCCGCATCGCCGAGCAGCTGGAGCTGGTCACCGCCAAGAAGAAAGATTCTACCGGCATCTGCTTTATCGGCGAGCGCAAGTTCCGCGACTTCCTCGGCCGTTACCTGCCGGCGCAGCCGGGCCCGATCGTCAGCGTTGACGGCCAGACCGTCGGCGAACACCAGGGCCTGATGTATCACACCCTGGGCCAGCGCAAAGGGCTGGGCATCGGCGGCCTGAAAGACAGCAGCGAAGATCCGTGGTACGTGGTGGATAAAGACGTGGCCAACAACGTGCTGGTGGTCGCCCAGGGGCACGATCACCCGCGCCTGATGTCTACCGGCCTTATCGCGCAGCAGCTGCACTGGGTGGATCGCCTGCCGCTGAGCGGCCCGTTCCGCTGCACGGTGAAGACCCGCTATCGCCAGCAGGATATCCCTTGCACCGTGACCCCGCTCGACAGCGAACGCATCGAAGTGCGTTTCGACGAGCCGGTCTCCGCCGTCACCCCCGGCCAGTCGGCGGTGTTCTACCAGGGCGAAATCTGCCTCGGCGGCGGCATCATCGAACAGCGCCTGGCGTAATTCGCCTGCCGTCCAAGAAAAACGCTGCATTTATCGCAGCGTTTTTTTTATTCAAAATTCCACCTGCGCCCCCAGTTCGATCACCCGATTCGGCGGGATTTCGAACAGATCCGGCGCGCGCAGCGCATTGCGCTGCAACAGCTGGAACACCTTGCCGCGCACGCGCAAATACCAGGGCCGCTTGCCCAGCACCAGCGTATCGCGCGACATAAAGAACGAGGTCTCGTTCATGGTGAAGCTCATCCCCTCCAACCCGCAGCGGTAAAGGATGTCCGTGACGTTGGGCGTCTCGCGCCAGCCGTAGCTCGCCACCACCCGCCAGAAACTCGCCGACAGCTGTTCGATCGCCACCCGCTGCACGTTATGCACGTACGGCATGTCGGTGGTGACGATGGTCAGCAGCACCACGCGCTCATGCAGCACCTTGTTGTGCTTCAGGTTATGCAACAGCACCAGCGGCACCGCGTGCGGCGTGCGCTCCATAAACACCGCGGTGCCCGGCACCCGCTTCGGCGGCGCCTCCTCCAGCGACTCGATCAGCGCGCTCAGCCCCTCCTGGTTGTCGCGCAGCCGGCGGATCAGGCGCGAGCGCTCGGTCTTCCAGGTCAGCATGATCAGCAGAATCATCAGCCCCAGCACCACCGGCAGCCAGCCGCCGGTCGCCAGCTTGATCAGGTTGGCGCCGAACAGCGGTACGTCGATGCACAGCATGACAACCAGCATCAGCCCGCCCAGCGCGCGCGGCCAGCCCCAGTTTTTCACCGCCACGATGCTCAGTAAAATCGACGACAGCAGCATGGTGCCGGTCACCACGATGCCGTAAGCCGAGGCCAGGTTGCTGGAGTGTTTGAAACTGATAATCACGATCAGCACCGCTGCGAACAGCAGCCAGTTCACCACCGGAATGTAGATCTGCCCGGACTCCTGATCGGAGGTATAGATGATGCGCATCGGCGGCAGGTAGCCCAGCCGCACCGCCTGCCGCGTCAGCGAGAACACGCCGGAGATTACCGCCTGCGAGGCGATCACCGTCGCCAGCGTGGCGATCACCAGCAGCGGGATCAGCGCCCAGGTCGGCGCCAGCAGGAAGAACGGGTTGTTGATCGCCGCCGGATTGGTCAGCAGCAGCGCCCCCTGGCCGAAGTAGTTCAGCACCAGCGCCGGCGCCACCAGCGTAAACCACGCCAGACGGATCGGCTTTTTACCGAAGTGGCCCATATCGGCGTACAGCGCTTCGGCGCCGGTGACCGACAGCACCACCATGCCCAGCGCAAAGAACGACACCGTCTTGTATTCGAGGAAGAAATTCACCGCCCAGTAAGGGTTCAGCGCCCGCAGCACGCCAGGGTGCTGCAGAATGCCGCCGATGCCCAGCAGCGCGAGCGTCAGGAACCAGATAACCATCGCCGGGGCGAACAGTTTGCCGACGCTGCCGGTGCCGCGCTTTTGTATCGCGAACAACGCGGTCAGCACCAGCAGCGACAGCGGCACGATAAAGCTGTCCAGTTCGGGGGCGATAATCTGCAGCCCCTCGATGGCCGAAAGCACCGAAATGGCCGGGGTGATCACCCCGTCGCCGTAAAAGAAGCTGCCGCCCACCAGCCCGATCAGCACCGCCGCCGGCACCCAGCGCGCATCCAGCCTGCGGATCGCCAGCGACATCAGCGTCAGGATCCCGCCCTCGCCGTCGTTGTCGGCGCGCATCACGAAACAAATGTATTTAATGGACACCACCAGCGTCAGCAGCCAGAAAATCAGCGACAAAAAGCCGTAGATTGAGGCCGGCGTCATGGTGATGCCCTCCTCCGCCGTCAGGCATTCGCGCAGGGTATACAGCGGGCTGGTGCCGATATCGCCGTACACCACGCCGATGGCCGCCAGCGTTACCGCCGGCAGCGGCTGCTTGTTTTTTACGTGCATATGAAGATCTTTATTTGAGGGCTCACGTTGGCAGTATAGATGCAGCCGCCGCACTTTATTTGCCGCCGCAACAATAAGTTCGCGCCGCCGCGCCGGCGATTTTCGCCGCCTGTCTGCGCAGTTCTGCGCCGTACGGCGCCTCCGCCTCGTCTCGGGCGTATTAGACGCTGGGTTTAGCCTCGATTTTGTGGCATGATCCGCGGCATTCGTTGTCATCGTTGTTACAGCCACGCCCGTTCGTTACCGTTCGCGGCCGCCGCCGTTACCCCTGCGATACACACAACCTTATGCAGTAAGCCATGTACCGTTCACAGCGTTTACAGGAGTAATCGTGGCGAAGAATTATTATGACATCACGCTGGCCATGGCGGGTATCAGCCAGTCGGCGCGTTTGGTTCAGCAGTTGGCCCATGAAGGGCAATGCAACCGCGAAGCCTTTCAGACCTCGCTGAAAAGCCTGCTGCAGATGGACCCGCCCTCCACGCTGGCGGTGTTCGGCGGTGAAGAACGCAATTTGATGGTCGGCCTCGAAACCCTGATGGGCGTGCTTAACGCCAACAACAAAGGGCCGGGCGCGGAACTGACCCGCTACACCATCAGCCTGATGGTGCTGGAGCGCAAACTCAACGCCAACAAACAGGCGATGAACACGCTCGGTGAACGCCTCAGCCAGCTCGAACGCCAGCTGGCGCACTTCGATCTTGAGTCGGACACCATCATCAGCGCGCTGGCCGGCATTTACGTCGACGTGGTCAGCCCGCTCGGGCCGCGCATCCAGGTGACCGGCTCGCCGGCTATCTTGCAGAACCCGCAGGTGCAGGCCAAGGTTCGTGCCACGCTGCTGGCCGGCATTCGCGCCGCCGTGCTGTGGCAACAGGTCGGCGGCAGCCGCCTGCAGTTAATGTTTTCCCGTAATCGTCTGTTCAAGCAGGCGCAAAATATCGTTGCTCATTGTTAATCGATCCCAGGAGTTGCTACCGATGGAATTATCCTCACTGACCGCCGTTTCCCCCGTTGATGGACGCTACGGTGATAAAGTCAGCGCACTGCGCCCCATTTTCAGCGAATACGGTCTGCTGAAATTCCGCGTACAGGTTGAAGTACGTTGGCTGCAAAAACTGGCGGCCTGCGCAGAAATCAAGGAAGTTCCCGCTTTTGACGCCGACGCAAACGCTTTCCTCGACAAAATCGTCGCGGAATTCAATGAAGAAGACGCTCAGCGCATCAAAACCATCGAGCGCACCACCAACCACGACGTGAAAGCGGTCGAGTATTTCCTGAAGGAAAAAGTGGCGGCGGTGCCTGCGCTGCACGCGGTGTCCGAGTTCATCCACTTCGCCTGCACCTCCGAAGACATCAACAACCTGTCGCACGCGCTGATGCTGCAAAGCGCGCGTCAGGACGTGGTGCTGCCTTACTGGCGCAAGATCATCGACGCGCTGAAAGGGCTGGCGCTGGAATACCGCGATATTCCGCTGCTGTCGCGCACCCACGGCCAGCCGGCGACCCCGTCGACCGTCGGCAAAGAGTTCGCCAACGTGGCTTACCGCATGGAGCGCCAGTACCGCCAGCTGGAGCGCGTGGAGATCATGGGTAAAATCAACGGCGCGGTCGGCAACTACAACGCCCACATCGTCGCTTACCCGGAAGTGGACTGGCATCAGTTCAGCGAAGCGTTCGTGACCTCGCTCGGCATCACCTGGAACCCGTACACCACCCAGATCGAGCCGCATGACTACATCGCCGAACTGTTCGACTGCGTAGCGCGTTTCAACACCATCCTGATCGACTTCGACCGCGACATCTGGGGCTACATCGCCCTGAACCACTTCAAGCAGAAGACCATCGCCGGCGAAATCGGCTCTTCCACCATGCCGCACAAGGTCAACCCGATCGACTTCGAAAACTCCGAAGGCAACCTGGGCCTGGCTAACGCCGTGCTGGGCCACCTGGCGGGCAAACTGCCGGTGTCCCGCTGGCAGCGCGACCTGACCGACTCCACCGTGCTGCGTAATCTGGGCTTAGGCCTGGGCTACGCGCTGATCGCCTATCAGGCCACCCTGAAAGGCATCAGCAAGCTGGAAGTGAACCAGGCGCACCTGCTGGACGAACTGGATCACAACTGGGAAGTGCTGGCCGAGCCGATCCAGACCGTGATGCGCCGCTACGGCATCGAGAAACCTTACGAGAAGCTGAAAGAGCTGACCCGCGGCAAGCGCGTGGATGCCGCCGGCATGCAGGCGTTCATCGATGGCCTGGCGCTGCCGGAAGAAGAGAAAACCCGTCTGAAGGCGATGACCCCGGCCAACTACATCGGCCGCGCCACCACCATGGTCGACGAGCTGAAATAAGCGCTTTAGCCTGACAACGACAAGGCGGCCTGCGGGCCGCCTTTTTCTTTGCTATTCGCCGCGCAGCACCTGCAGCCGGGCTATCTGCCGCCCCTGCGCATCGAAGTTGTCCGCACTCAGCCAGCGCGCCAGCGCCTGCCGCACCGTCGGCCAGCGGTCGGCGGTGATGGCGAACCAGTCGGTATCCCGGCTGCGCCCCTTGACGATCACCGCGAAGCGGAAGTTGCCCTCGTAGCGAAAGCCAAAGCGCAGCGCGGCCTGGCGCGACGGCGCGTTATGACTGTCGCACTTCCACTCGCAGCGGCGGTAGCCCAGCGTGTCGAAGGCATAGCGCAGCAGCAGCGCGATGGCCTCGGTGGCGCTGGAGCGCTGTTTCATCAACGGCGACCAGCTGACGTGGCCGATCTCCAGCACCCCGTTGGCTTCGTCGATGCGCATCAGCGCCACCGTGCCCACCGGCGCATCGCTGGCGGCGTCGAACACCGTCAGATTAACCAGCGCCGGGTTGGCCTGCAGCGTCTCCAGATGCTGCAACATCGCCGCCGGCGTATCGGGCCGTTCGATGGACAGATAGGTCCAGTCGCGGCCGTCCGGCGCCAGCTGAAACGCCTCGAACAGCGCGGCGTAATCCCGCTGCGGCTCGAGCGGCGCCAGCGAGCAGAAACGCCCGCCGAGCGTCGCGCCGCCGGGGCGGCGAGCTGGCTGCCAATCCGGCATCGGTTCGCCAACCGGCTGACCATAACGATTCATTGCCATAAACGCCTCCTGCGGTTAACGGGTATAAACGATAAACGAGCTTCTTCTGCCGATTTTGTCGTACAGCGAACGCGCCGGCGCGTTGTACTCCTGGGTCATCCAGTAGACCCGATCGCTGCCGCGCATCTCTGCCAAGCGATACGCCTGTTCGAACAGCTTTTCCGACACCTTGTGGCCGCGCGCCTGCGGCGACACATAGAGATCTTCGATATAACAATAGCCGACCGCGCTCCAGGTGGACGGGTGGAACACCAGGTTCATCAGCCCGAGCAGTTGGCCGTCGGCATCCTGCGCCACCAGCCCGTACACCTGTTCATCCTGCCCTAGGCGTTCGAAGGTGCGATCGGTCACCTGCGGCGCCACGTCGGCGCGGTAAAAATCGAGATATCCCTGCCACAGCGCCAGCCATTGCGCTTTGTCGTCGCCATTGATTCTGCGGATAGTCACTTCAGGGTTGGATAGGTTCATAGCGCCTCACGGAGTAAGATGTTATTTCCATTAGGGAAATAACCGGATAGCGGCAGAATACACCGCGCGGCGACGGTACAATACGGACCAATACGAAACGCAGAGCAGACCAATTTTAGCCGTCGCTTGCCACCGGCAGCGCGTTGAACACCTGCGCCAGCGTCGCGATAAAGCGCACGATCTCATCCGGCGTATAGGCCGAGAAGCCGAGCACCAGCGCCCCGCGCTGCGGCGTGCCGGTGTAGAAGTCCGCCAGGCCGTACAGTCGAATCCCCCGTTCGGCGGCGGCCGCCACCAGCCGCCGCTCCGTCGCCGCATCCGCCAACGGGCACACCAGCTGCAGCCCGCCCTGCGGCAGCGCCGGGCGCGTCCAGGCCGCCAGGTGACGATGCACCGCGTCATACAGCACGTCCAACCGCGCCTTGTACAGCGTGCGCATATTGCGCAGATGCTCGGCGTAGCCGCCCTCGTGCAGGAAGTGGAACAGCGTCATCTGCGCCAGCGCCGACGTGTAGCCGTCCTGAAACTGCCTGGCGGCGACCAATGGCCGCACCAGCTGCGGCGGCGCAATCATGAAACCGATGCGCAGCCCCGGAAACAGCGTCTTGCTGAAGGTGCCGATGTACAGCGTGCGCCCGCCGCTGTCCAGCCCCTGCAATGCCGCCTTGGTTTGCCGGTCATAGTTGAACTCGGCGTCGTAGTCGTCTTCGATGATCCAGGCCCGCTGCCGCTGCGCCCACTGCAGCAGCGCCAGCCGCCGCTCGAGGCTCAGCGAATACCCCAGCGGGTAGTGATGGGACGGCGTGATGTAAACGCCCCGTCCGCCGCCCGAGGCCTGCATCAACTGCCCAACGTCCAATCCCTGCTCGTCGATGCCGATCGGCCGCGCCTGCAGCCCCGCCGACTGCACCAGCTTTTTCGCCCCCTGGTAACCCGGCTCTTCGACGAACACCGCATCGCCGGGATCGAACAGCACCTGCGTACACAGCGCCAACGCCTGCTGAGAGCTGGTCACCACGATCACCTGTTCCGCCGTCGCCTTCACGCCCCGCTCCCGCTGCAGATAGCGCGCGATCTCCGCGCGCAGCTCCGGCAACCCTTGCGGATCGGCATACCCCAACAGCCGCTCGCCGTGCCGCCGTAGCGCCTGCTTTTCCTGCTGCAGCCATTGCTCGATGGGAAACGCCCGCAGGTCCGCCAGCGAAGGCGTCAGCGAAGCCTGGCGGCTGGTGTGCGGCGTATGGCTGACCGCCAGCAGCGCCCGGCCGCGATCGCTCAGCTCGCGCTCCGCCAACCGCGCCTCTTGCCCTGCCGCCGTCGCCAGCAGTTCACGGCCGAGCAGCGTGTCGCAGCGATAACGCACAAAGCTGCCGCGCCCCACCGTTCGGCTGATGAACCCCTCCGCTTCCAGCCGCGCGTAGGTCTGTTCCACCGTGTCGCGCGCCACCGTCAGCCGGGCCGCCAACGCGCGGCTCGGCGGCAGCTGCGTCCGCCAGGGCAGTTCTCCGGCGGCGATTAGTTGTATCAGGGCCTGATGCAGCGCCGAACGCCGGGTCAGACCTTGCCGCCGCTGCTGCGCGAAGGCGGCCAGGATCGCCGCGTCGTCCGCGTGTCGTGGGGTATCGCTCATGGGGTATTTGTTTCTCCTGGCTCAGGGGCCGACGCACTACTCTACCTCATTTCCTCCCGGCGGCGGCAGCAGTTGCGCTGCCCGGCGAAATCCCCTTAAATAAGCCATCGCATTGCGGCTACAGGACTTCCGTCGGCTATGAGCAAGGAGACCAACCAGCGTCTGCTGGACAAACTGCAGCAGGATCTGGCCAGCGCGGGCGCGATGCCGCTGTATTTGCGCTTCAACGCCTCGGTGCGCCAGGCCATCGAGCAGGGGTTGCTGAATGCGGGAGATTTTTTGCCCAGCGAGCGCCTGTTCACCGAACGGCTCGGCATCTCGCGCATCACGGTGCGCAAGGCGCTGGCCTGCCTCGAGCAGGACGGCATTATCGGCCGTTCGCGCGGCTACGGCACCTTTATCCAATCGCAGCGGCCCGAGCCGAAGCTGTTCTATTCATTGGCGGACGTCAAAGGATTCTCGCGCGAGGTAATACAGCAGGGGCGCCGGCCGGATACGCAGTGGATCAGCCGCGAACGGATACCCGCCGGCGCTGAACTGGCTGAAAAGCTCCAGCTGGCGGCCGGAACGCCGATCTACCAGCTCAAACGCATTCACCTGATCGATCGGCGGCCAATGTCGGTGGCGGTGTCCTACGTAGTGGTGACGGCAATTGCCAACGTCGACGAGATCGGCATCTCGCTGTACGACTACTTCCGGCGCAATAAGGTGGAGATGGGATCGCTGCGCAGCCAGGTCAGCGCGGCGATGGCCGACGACGATATCCGTCAGGCGCTGCGGCTCTCGGAGCCGATGCCGCTGCTGATCGTGCGCCAGACGCTGTTCGACCACCAAAAAAAGCCGATCGAATACAGTGAAAGCTTCTGCCGCAGCGACATGTACGAATTTACCAGCGAAAGCTGACCCGTTGCGTCACGCGGCGGCTTACGCCTCGCCCTGCCGGCGGCGGCGAAAACGCGCGAACGCCTGAACGTAAGCCCCGATATCCAGCGGATTCACCCGTTTTAACTCCGCCAGCAGCCCCGGCTCAATCGCCTCGGCGCCGTGCAGCGCGCCGCAAATCGCGGTGGCCATCGCGCCGATGGTGTCGGTATCGCCGCCCAGGTTGGCGCACAGCACGGCGCACCGGGTAGGATCGGTTTGCGCCAGCTGCACCATCGCCAGCGCTGCGGGCACCGACTCGATAGTGCTCACCCCGGCCCCGATCAGCTGATAAACCCGCTCGGAGGCCTGCTCGGTGCCGATGGCTTCATCCACCACCTGAAACGCCAGTTCGATGCGCGCCGCCAGCGAAGGGCTGAACGTCGTCTCCTGCCGGCGCTGGGCATACTCCGCCACCCCCGGCAACGCCAGGCGAATGGAGGCCCAGTCAGCCCCTTCCACCGCCCGCGCCACGGCCCAGGCGATCGCCACCGCACCGGCGACGGCGATGTCGGATTTGTGCGTCGGGCTGCAGGCCAGCCACACCTGTCGGCAGAAGTCCTCCAGCGGCGCGGAAGGCAGCACGCAGCCCAAAGGCGAAATGCGCATCGCCGCACCGTTGGTGATGCCGTTGTTTTCCAACTCGGCGATCGGTGTGCCCGCTTTCTGCTCGCTCAGCGCCAGTTTGGAACTGGGGCCGAGAATGTTCTTGTTGAAAGCGTCAAAACCGTCCACCCAGCGGATCACGTTGCGGGCGATCAGCTCCGGCACCACCTCGCCTTGCGCCTCCACCAGCGCATCGGCCAACGCCAATGCCATCGCGGTATCGTCGGTATATTGCCCGGCCTTGAAATAACAGGCGGCGGTGTTCTCCGCCGGCCCGTCGAGAAAGCCGTCTATCCAGCCGAAGTGGCGCTTAACCCGCTCGCGCGGCCACAGCTCGGAAGGCATGCCGAGCGCGTCGCCCAGCATCTGTCCGTAAAGTGCGCCCGCTATGCGTTCCGCCTGGGTTAACTGCTTCATCCGTCGCTCCTGAAAAAATGTGCCGATGCCTCAATAATACCTTATTAGTACCTTTAAAGCTTATCAAGCGCCCCGGCTCACACGTTCTTTCCGCGGGCAATGCCCGGCGCGTTTAAGTTGCGTTTAACGTCGCCCCGCCGCTGTTTATCCGACGTTTATCAGAACTTGTCGATAATGTCGGCGAACAAATTGATAACGCTTATTTTAATACATTGCTTCGGCTCTCTTGCGAGCCGGGCGGGTTATACCTACCATAGCCTCAGCACTTTTTGTCAACATGGTTCAGGTGGCCGCGTTATCCCCTGACACGCCGCAGAGCGTGTTCCCTTTTTATCGCGTGGGTGACAGGACGTTCACCCGCATAGTCACAGGAGTTCGCCATGCGAGTACTGGTTGTTGAAGATAATGGTCTGCTGCGCCACCACCTTTCCGTTCAGATGCGCGAGATGGGCCATCAGGTCGACGCGGCCGAAGACGCCAAGGAAGCCGATTACTTCCTGCAGGAGCACGCGCCGGATATCGCCATCGTCGATCTCGGCCTGCCGGGTGAAGACGGTCTGAGCCTGATCCGCCGCTGGCGCGCGCACCAGGCCAAGCTGCCGATCCTGGTGCTGACCGCCCGCGAAAGCTGGCAGGACAAAGTGGCGGTGCTGGAAGCCGGCGCCGACGACTATGTCACCAAGCCGTTCCACCTGGAAGAAGTGATCGCCCGCATGCAGGCGCTGATGCGCCGCAACAGCGGCCTGGCTTCGCAGGTGATCGTGCTGCCGCCGTTCCAGATCGATCTGTCGCGCCGCGAACTGAGCGTCAACGATCGGCAAATCAAGCTGACCGCCTTTGAATACACCATCATCGAAACCCTGATCCGCAACGCCGGCAAGGTGGTGAGCAAGGATTCGTTGATGCTGCAGCTCTACCCGGACGCCGAGCTGCGCGAAAGCCACACCATCGACGTGCTGATGGGCCGCTTGCGTAAAAAAGTGCAGGCGGAATACCCGCATGAAGTGATCACCACGGTACGTGGCCAGGGCTATCGTTTTGACGCGAAGTGAACATAATGTTCAACAAGAATAAAAAACCGTTTTCGCTGCGTGCCCGCTTCCTGATGGCGACCGCCGGGGTGATCCTGGCGCTGTCGCTCTCTTACGGTTTGGTGGCGGTCGTCGGCTATATCGTCAGCTTCGACAAAACCGCCTTCCGCTTGCTGCGCGGCGAGAGCAACCTGTTCTTCAGCCTGGCGCAGTGGAAAGACAACAAGCTCACCATCGCCATTCCCCCCGATATCGATCTCAACTTCCCGACGCTGGTATTTATCTACGACGATAAAGGCAACCTGCTGTGGAGCCAGCGCAAGGTGCCGGAGCTGGAGAAGCTGATCAACAAGGAATGGCTGGAGGAGTCCGGCTTTTACGAAATCGACACCGACACCCGCGTCAGTAGCGAAGTGCTGGGGGACAACCCCAAAGCGCAGGATCAACTGAAGAATTACGACGATACCGATCAGAACGCGCTGACCCACTCGGTGGCGGTCAATACCTATGCCGCCACGCCTCGCCTGCCGGCGCTGACCATCGTGGTGGTCGACAGCATTCCGCAGGAGCTGCAGCGATCTGACGTGGTGTGGGAGTGGTTCAGCTACGTGCTGTTGGCCAACCTGCTGCTGGTGGTGCCGCTGCTGTGGCTGGCGGCCTACTGGAGCCTGCGGCCGATCAAGGCGCTGGTCAATCAGGTGGGCGAGCTGGAGAACGGCGAGCGCGATCAGCTGGATGAGAACCCGCCCAGCGAGCTGCGCGGGCTGGTGCGCAATCTGAACATTCTGGTGCGCAACGAACGCCAGCGCTACACCAAGTACCGCACTACCCTGTCGGATCTGACCCACAGCCTGAAAACGCCGCTGGCGGTGCTGCAAAGCACCCTGCGCTCGCTGCGCAGCGGCAAGCAGACCACCATCGAAGAAGCCGAGCCGATCATGCTGGATCAGATCGGACGCATCTCGCAGCAAATCGGTTACTACCTGCACCGAGCCAGCATCAACTCCGGCCAGACGGTGTTGACGCGCGAGATCCATTCGGTGCCGGCGCTGCTCGACAGCCTGGTGGTGGCGCTAAATAAGGTTTATCAGCGCAAAGGGGTGGTGATCACGCTGGACATCTCGCCGGAAGTGACCTTTATGGGCGAGAAAAACGACTTTATGGAAGTGATGGGCAACGTGTTGGAAAACGCCTGCAAATACTGCCTGGAGTTCGTGGAGATCACCTCGCTGCACTCCGAGAAAAACCTCACCATCGTTATCGACGACGACGGCCCGGGGATCCCGGAAAGCAAGCGCCAGCTGATCTTCCAGCGCGGCCAGCGGGTGGATACCCTGCGCCCCGGCCAGGGCCTGGGTTTGTCGGTGGCGGCGGAGATCATCGAGCAGTACGACGGCGAAATCGTCATCAGCGACAGCCCGCTCGGCGGCGCACGCATGCAGGTCACCTTCGCCCGCCAGCACGACACCCACCACAACGAGTAAATTATGCCGCTGCGGCCCCGATCCACGGGGCCAAACTTCCGTTATAATCGCACACAGGCTCACTCCTCTCTCCTGGAATAGAACATGGATTATCAATTAGACCTGGACTGGAACGATTTTTTGCAACGTTATTGGCAAAAGCGTCCGGTGATTCTGAAGCGCGGCTTCAAAAACTTTATCGATCCGATCTCCCCGGATGAGCTGGCCGGGCTGGCGATGGAAAACGAAGTGGACAGCCGCCTGGTCAGCCACCAGGACGGCCGTTGGCAGGTCGCGCACGGCCCCTTCGAGAGCTTCGATCACCTGAGCGAAAACAACTGGTCGCTGCTGGTGCAGGCGGTGGACCACTGGCATGAGCCTTCCGCGGCGCTGATGCGCCCGTTCCGCCAGCTGCCGGACTGGCGGATGGATGACCTGATGATCTCCTTCTCGGTACCGGGCGGCGGCGTCGGCCCGCATCTCGATCAGTACGACGTGTTCATCATTCAGGGCACCGGCCGCCGCCGCTGGCGCGTCGGGGAAAAAACGCCGCTGAAACAGCACTGCCCGCACCCGGATCTGCTGCAGGTGGAGCCGTTCGACGCCATCATCGACGAAGAGATGGAGCCGGGCGACATTCTCTACATTCCGCCGGGCTTCCCGCATGAAGGCTACGCGCTGGAAAACGCGCTCAACTATTCGGTGGGCTTCCGCGCGCCGAACGGCCGCGAGCTGGTGAGCGGCTTCGCCGACTACGTGCTGGCGCGCGAGCTGGGCAGCAAACGCTACGGCGATCCGGACGTTAAACTGCGCGAACACCCGGCGGAGATCCTGCCGCAGGAAGTGGACGCCTTACGGCAGATGATGCTGGATCTGGTGCAACAGCCGGAACACTTCCAGCACTGGTTCGGCGAGTTTATCTCCCAGTCGCGCCACGAGCTGGATCTGGCGCCGCCGGAGCCGCCGTATCAGGCCGGGGAAATCTACGAGCTGCTGCAACAGGGTGAAGCGCTGCAGCGCCTGGGCGGGTTGCGCGTGCTGCGCGTCGGCGATCGCTGCTTCGTCAACGGCGAGCTGATCGACACCGACCAGCTGCAGGCCGCAGACGCCCTTTGCCAGCACTTCGGCGTCGACGCCGCCCTGCTCGGCGACGCGGTAGACGACCCGTCGTTCCTGGCGCTGCTGACCGCGCTGGTCAACAGCGGCTATTGGTACTTTAACGACTGATTGCCGTCACGCGAACAAGCCACCCTGCCGGGTGGCTTTTTTTTTTATCCCTGGCGCGCCTGCGCGCGGTAATCCGCCAGTTCCCCCGCCGTCATGCCCGCCTGTTCCGCCGCCGCGCAAATCTGCCGCCAGGTATTGGCATCGATCGGGATGCCCTGCTCCAGCCGCGCCGCGCGGTTGGCCTCTTCCCACTCTCCCGGGACGGCGATCGGCTGTTCGCCGCTCGGCGGCGAAGCCTTCACCCAACCGATAAACGCTTCGGCCTCGGCCTGCATTTGCGGGGCGTCGAAGGCCTGAGGATCGAGGATCAGGGTGGTCATGCAGTTGAAGATGGCGTCGCTGTCGGCTTTCAGCGTGGCGGCGTGGGTGGTGCGGCCGCCGGAGAGCGCGCCGCCGAGGATTTCGCACATCGCCGCCAGCGCGTAGCCTTTGTGCAAGCCGAACGGCAGCAGCGAACCGAACGGCGCTTCGTGCATCACCTTCGGTTCGGCAGTCGGCCGCCCGTGTTCGTCGATCAGATAGCCCGGCACCACCGACAACCCTTTGTTATAGGCCACCCGAGTCTTGCCGAAGGCGATGCCGCTGGTGGCGAAATCCAACAGCAGCGGCGTGCGGCCCGGCCGCGGGAAAATGGCGCAGAACGGGTTGGTGCCGAAGCGGCGATCGCTGCCGCCGAACGGCGCCACCATCGGATCGCCCACCACGTTGACGAAGTGAATCGAGATAAAACCGGCGCGGGCGCACTGCTCCGCCCAATGGCCGATGCGGCCGATATGGTGCGCGTTGTGCAGCGCCACCGCCGCCAGGCCCAGCTTGCCGGCGCGTTCAATGCCCAGCGCCATTGCTTCGCTGGCCACCACCTGACCGAAACCGCGCGCACCGTCGAGCGTCAGCACCGCGCCGGCGTCGCGCACCACTTCGGCGTGCTGATTGAGCTGCAATTGCCCCTGCGCCAACGACGCCATGTAGCTGGGGATCATGCCGACGCCGTGCGAGTCGTGCCCGGCCAGATTGGCCTGCACCAGATGATCGGCCACCAGCTCGGCTTCGCGCGCCGTACTGCCGGCCTGGCGCCAAATCGCCTGAACGAACTGCGCCAAATGCGGGCTGGCGATACGGTATTCGGTGCTCATCATGCGGTCCTTATGCGTGGGGAATGTGCTTCCACACTATGAGCAACGCCTTGTTGCGGCAAGCGATTATGATAATCGCAAGCGTCCCGTTTTAACTACAGTATCCGCACGTTAGCCCAGGCGACAAAAAGAGCGAGGACCGCTACTTTTGCCACCCGGCACAAGACTCGCGTTATGGTGCCCCCCACCTTCCAAAAAAGGAAACCCCCAACAAAATTTCGTTTGCTGGGGGTTAAAAATGCACGAATCAGACCATAACCACGGCTATTCGATACCGTATTTTTTCTCGGTTACGAATTTCGGCTCTTTCCAGTTGGGGCCTTTTTTAACAAGCATTTTGTCGCCCCATTCAATAACACCATTCTGACGTAACTGTTCGAACACCCGCCTGAATTCACCATTCCCAATTACTGCGAAATTATGGCGACTAAAGAATCGATCCATTTGGGGATAACCAAACCCATCCTCATTTCTCACCAAAAAGGCAATGACGTCAGAAATTTTTTCTTCTTTTGCCAAGCGTTCTAAATCAATCATTTTAGCATCCTCAACTCTTGTTGTTCAGCAGCGTCTAAAGCCTCCTGCGTATAGAGCAAAGCCTCGCTGTTGCCTAATTGATAATCTTCCAACGTCGCAGTATGCGTATTATTCCACACTTCCCCTTGATTATCTGGCACAGAGCCATCTTTAATACCCAAATTGCGATAACGCTCCAATTCCCTGATCTCATGTGTATAAAATCGCCTGTCAGTATCGGTGGGGGGCAGTTCTCCCTTCAAGATCTTTTCCAGGCGGCCGATCATCACTTTGTTAGCGTCCGACTCTGTAAAACGCCCAGTATGCAACTTCACCTTATCCACGCCAGCACGGTCGATGCTGGCCCCTTTCCAATCCAGATTCTGGATGGGGCCTCCAGCTTTATTGGTGTTGTATTCACGACCGCTGTATTTGCCCCTGGCGTTGGTTTCACCATAGGGCTTGCTCACCATCACATAGATGGCCTCTACACCAATCTCCGTCGCATCCGGCTGCCACAGGATAAAGTCTTGCAGATCCTGCACCACATCCGCCGGGAAGGTGGTGACCACGATGCTGTCCGCCTGCCTGATGCCGGTGCCGGTATGCACTGGCGATTTGGGCCCCGGTGAGCCGTTGCCGGTATGCGGCGGCGCGGCCGGCCCGGTCGGCACCGGGTTAATCAGTATCGTCCTCGCCGGCACCCCCGCTATTGCGGGCAGCGTGATTTTGTCCAGCCCCGTCAGCTCATCGCGAACGGGTCTGAATACCGGCACGCTCGGCGATACGCCGCCGACGCCCGTTCTGACGAAGTTGACGCTCTGTCTCCCGTCATCGTCAGTGGTGATAAATCCGCGCACCGGCAAATCGACCGAGGTCATGCCGGGCTGGATGGTCGCCCTGCCCGCCGCCGCCAGGCTCGCCTGGAGGGCAAACAGATTGACATCCCGCCCTGGCACCCGATCGCTCCCTGCACCGACCTCCGTCGGGTAGAAGCCGAGGGCAAAAGCCCCCAGCACCGATCCGGCGGCGACTGCGGTGCCGGCGCGTATACTGCCAACTTCGTAGGCCGCCCGCCACGACGCGCTCGCTGCCCAGCCAGCCAGTTCGCTCGTGGTCGTCATCACACCTTGCCCGACCATCGACGTCTGCAGCATCGCGGGCGCGCGGTTAAGCACCATGGCGCCTGCGGCAGCCAGTGCCGCATTGGCCGCTTTTAGCTTTTCCGGGGAGTATGCCGGTGCATCCAGAATCCCCGCTTTGGCGAACAACGCTTTTCTTGCGGCTTCCACCTTGCGGGCCTCTTCAGCCTTGCGGGCTTCTTCTGCTTTGCGAGCCTCTTCAGCCTTGCGAGCTTCTTCAGCTTTGCGGGCCTCTTCAGCCTTACGAGCTTCTTCGGCTTTGCCGGCCTCTTCGGCCTTACGAGCTTCTTCGGCCTTGCGGGCTTCTTCTGCTTTCCGCTGTTCCTCAGCGACATCCTTAAGCATCTGTTGCCACTGTTGGTAAGCACGGGTAAGCGAAGGAACTTCTACTGTGGTTTTTCGGTACCCCGTCCGACTGTCTCCTTTCCCCCCACCGTTAATCTCATACTCAATCACAACCTCAGTCATGACTTTATTGTTATTCAGCCAATAGCCCGGTGGTATCTTCCCTTGAAAAACAGAGGAATAGGCACTAAACGTAACGTTGTTTTCCGCCACCGTATTGGCATCACCATTGTTACCGCTGGGCCCACGCTCGTAATCACCGAGTCGGTAGCCGGTTTCAACCTTTCCTAAATAATGCGTATTTTCATTTACTGTGCCCTCGCTGGTGGTAAATGAAGATATTAAATCCCCTTTGATTCGCGGTCGCACTGACTGGAAAGCCATCTCTACGGCGAGAGACTGCTCTCGACGCATACCCGAAAGGCTTATACTCAGCAGACCGCGGGCATCTACACTGACTAACTCAACTTTCGCCGATGGACTAATGCGCAGAGCCCGCTTTTGCAAATCCGCCAGCATGCTTTTAATCGCTGGATCATTCAGCACTGCGGTCATCTGGCGTTGGAAAGCACCCGCCTGAGAGTTGTCGTTGCCACTGTCTCGACCGCCATTGCCATTGGAGCCGCCACCGGGTTCGGGAGTATCTCCTTTTTCAGAACTCCAGTCAGTCCCATCCCCTTTTCCACCACCATAGTTAAATCCGCCCATATCTTTCTCCTTGCTCAAGGCAGGCGGAGCAAATACTGCATTATTCAGCCGCAATAATTACTCCGTTGAAAACATCGTCAATTGGCCGCAGCTCAAACATTTTGAGATGTTGAAATCCTGGCTTCCAACGCCGCCAACCGCGATTCCAACCCTTCTCGGGCCGCTCGCTCTTCCTTAAGCGCCTCAACCAGCAACGCCACCACGCCGTTGATATTGATGCCCCGCGCATCCTTCAGTACGCTGCCGTCGTTGAGCTTCAACTCGGTTTGGGTTACCGACTGCGGCAATACGCTCTCCACTTCCTGAGCGATCACCCCGGCCTCCGGCACGCCCTGTTTGAGGTAGGTGTAGCCGCCGATGCGGGCTAGTTTGTCCAATGCGCCTTCGATTTGGGTGATGTCCGTTTTCATGCGGGCATCGGAGCTGCTGTTCCAGGCGCCGTTGGTGTAGGCATGACCGTTATTCCGGAACTCATACCATCCTTGCGCCCCGCCGTTGGCCACATGGAATGCCATGGCATGGTATTGGCTAATGTGTTCAATATGATAAATATCTGCGCTCAGATCCCCATTTCCCTGAAGACGCACCCCATTGGTAATACGTTCTGCTTTACCTGAAACGTCAATATTGCCGGCAGCGACAATCCAGCCATTGCCGTTACGTTTTGTCAGTTGCCCGGCAGAGAGCTCGCTGTTCGCCTTTACTTGAATTTCATTCCAGCGTCCCGCAAGGTCGCTATAAGCCAGTAATCCCGTATCTTCTTTCCCGGGGATAATCCGCGCGCCCATCATCATAGAAGAACTGACTCCGCTGGTGACGAAGCGCGTATGAATATACGGTGCGTTGTATGCCTGCCCATTTATCAGGGGAGTGGGTCCAGTGGTCACAGCCCCTATACCCGCGTCATGCGATACCATCGCACCACCGGAAATATCAACGCCGTTGCCGAGTGCAACCCTGCCGGAAGCCAGGCTGAAAGCGAAAGGACGCGAGGTGTTCCATTGTCCGTTTTGAGCTTGCCCAGCCTGAGTTGTCAGTAAGTAGAAAGCCTCGCCATCATTACGCAGCATCACACCGGTATTGCCATTTGCCAGCCGAAAACCGTTGGCCGATTTGGAGACGATTTCACCGTCGCTGACCACGCGCTGGCGCAGCGTAGACAGCGATTTTAGTTCGGCAATATCGTCGTTAACGCCGTTAATCACCTGAGCATTTTTCTTTTCTTCTGCCATGATTATTACCCTCTTACGTCCTGTTTGATGGCGGTTAACAGCGCTCATTCCCCCAGCATTCCCTGGCCACTGGGCTCACCGCACCGAAGCTGTAAAACCGGTTAAGCACACAGCAACCCTGTATGCATAACCAGCACTCTATCTCTGAGGATAACGGGATTCCCTCACCACGGGTTGTATGGTGAAGGGGACAACAATGAGGCAGGGAATGATAAGAGAACGGCGGGCGCGCTGTGCCCGCCGGGCGTATCAGAAAAGGGAATGCGGGCCGGCGCAAGCCGGCCGGGGAACGAAGGTGTTTACCGCGCCCGCTCGGCGGCCAGCGCCGCGATGCGCATGATCACCGCCACCGCTTGCTCCATGCCTTCCAGCGTCACGAACTCGTGCTTGCCGTGGTAGTTGTAGCCGCCGGTGAACAGGTTCGGGCACGGCAGGCCGCGGAACGACAGCTGCGCGCCGTCGGTGCCGCCGCGGATCGGCTTCATCACCGGTTCGATGTCGCAGTCGCGCATCGCCTGCTGCGCCAGCGCAATCACGTGCGGGTGCTCCGCCACCTGTTCGCGCATGTTGTAATAGCTGTCTTCGATGCTCACTTCGATATAGCAATCGCGCGGCAGGCCTTTGCCGACCTCACGGGCGATGTCCACCATCTTGCGCTTGCGCGCCTCGAATCCTTCGCGCTCGAAGTCGCGCAGGATATAGTGCATTTCGGCGCGCTCCACGCTGCCCTTGATGCTGCTGAGGTGATAAAAGCCCTGGTAGCCTTCGGTGGTCTCCGGCGCTTCGTCCGCCGGCAGCGCCTGATGAATGCGGGTGGCCAGCGACAGCGCGTTGACCATCACGCCCTTGGCGCTGCCGGGGTGCACGCTGTTGCCGAGGATTTTGATCGTCACCGAGGCGGCGTTGAAGTTCTCGCACTCCAGCTCGCCGACGCCGCCGCCGTCCACGGTATAAGCCCATTCGGCATTGAAGGCCGCCACGTCGAACAGCTGCGCCCCCTTGCCTACCTCCTCGTCCGGGGTGAAGGCTACGCGGATGTCGCCATGCGGGATTTTGCGCGCGCGCAGGCGCACCATGGCGGTGAGGATCTCGGCGATGCCGGCCTTGTCGTCGGCGCCCAGCAGCGTTTTGCCGTCGGTGGTGATCAGGGTTTGCCCCAGCATCTGGTGCAGGATCGGGAACATCACCGGCGACAGCACTTCATCGCCGATGCCGAGCGCGATGTCGCCGCCGCGATAGTTCTCGACGATCTGCGGATTGACGTGTTTGCCGCTGAAATCCGGCGAGGTATCCAGATGGGCGATAAAACCGACCGCCGGCACCGGCCAGGCGACGTTGCCCGGCCAGGTGCCCATCACGCAACCGTGTTCGCTGAGCGACACCCGCTCGAAGCCGAGCGCGATCATTTCCTGCTGCAACGCACGCGCCAGCTTCAACTGCCCGTCGGTGCTCGGCACATGCTTTACGTTCGCTTTGGACTGGGTGTCGAAAGAGACGTAGTTGAAAAAGCGGTCAAGTAATTTGTCCATGGTAGCGGCCCCTCAGAATATCGCGTTTCATTATGCGAAACCGATCAGGATCAAATATTGCGTCAGGTCATTTTTAACCAGAATTCGCCAATATCATTAATCTTTGTGATGATTTCTGAGGGAAATAACACTGTCATCACAGGGTCATTTGTCGCTATCATGATGAAAAACGCGGCATCTGGGCCGGATCGGCTTTCAATTCCGGCATTCAGCGTCTATCATGCGCGCTCGAAAAATTTCCATTGGCGCAACTGGTTTGAGCTTCATTTGATCAGCGGGCATTCCGCAAGCTCCGGCAGTCTTTTCCAGTTGCGGTTCTATCTGCATTAGCCCACGGGATAGAGTAATACGATAAATGACTGAGACATCCTCTCTGACTCCCCTTGTTGAACTGCATGCCCTGAGCAAAGCGTTCGATGGCAAAACCATCATTGCCGATCTCGAACTGGCGATTAACCACGGCGAATTCCTCACCATTCTCGGCCCCTCCGGCTGTGGCAAAACCACGGTGCTGCGCCTGATCGCCGGTCTTGAAGACGCCGATCGGGGCCGCATCGTGCTCGACGGCCAGGACATCACTGCCATTCCGGCCGAACATCGCCACGTCAACACCGTGTTTCAGAGCTATGCCCTGTTTCCGCACATGTCGGTGTTCGACAACGTCGCCTTTGGCCTGCGCATGCAAAAGGTGCCGGCGGCGGAACTGACGCCGCGCGTCGAAGAGGCGCTGCGCATGGTGCAGCTGGATGCCTTCGCCAAGCGGCGGCCGGGCCAGCTCTCCGGCGGCCAACAGCAGCGCGTGGCCATCGCCCGCGCAGTGGTCAACAAGCCGAAGGTGCTGCTGCTGGACGAATCGCTGTCGGCGCTGGACTACAAGCTGCGCAAACAGATGCAGAACGAGCTGAAGGCGCTGCAGCGCAAGCTGGGCATCACCTTCGTGTTCGTCACCCACGATCAGGAAGAAGCACTGACCATGTCGGATCGCATCGTGGTGATGCGTGAAGGCCGCATCGAGCAAGACGGCACGCCGCGTGAGATCTACGAAGAGCCGAAGAACCTGTTCGTCGCCAGCTTTATCGGCGAGATCAACATCTTCGACGCGGTGGTCTTGCAGCGCCTCGATGCGCAGCGGGTGCGCGCCAACGTCGAAGGCCGCGAGTGCGACATCTATGCCGATCTGCCGGCAGAGCCGGGCCAAAAGCTGAAGGTGCTGCTGCGCCCGGAGGATCTGCGGGTAGAAGAAGTGAACGACAGCGCGCAGCACGACGGGCTGATCGGCTACGTGCGCGAGCGCAACTACAAAGGCATGACGCTGGAGTCGGTGGTTGAGCTGGAGAGCGGTAAAACGGTGATGGTCAGCGAGTTCTTCAATGAAGACGATCCGGACGTCGACCACTCGCTCAACCAGAAGATGGCGGTGACCTGGGTTGAAAGCTGGGAGGTGGTGCTGGCCGATGAAGAAATCGCGTAAAGTCTTCCAGAATGTGGTGATCGTCGGCGTCGTCGCCTGGCTGCTGCTGTTCGTGTTCATGCCGAACCTGATGATCATCGCCACCAGCTTCCTGACCCGCGACGACGCCAATCTGGTGCAGATGGTGTTCACGCTGGACAACTACCGGCGCTTGTTCGATCCGTTGTATGCCCAGGTGCTGCTGCATTCGCTGAACATGGCGCTGATCGCCACCCTGTGCTGCCTGGCGATCGGCTACCCGTTCGCCTTTATCCTGGCGCGGTTGCCGCAGAAGGTGCGACCGCTGCTGCTGTTTCTGCTGATCGTGCCCTTCTGGACCAATTCGCTGATCCGCATCTACGGCCTGAAGCTGTTTCTCAGCACCCGCGGCTATCTCAACGACGCGCTGCTGTGGATCGGCGTCATCGACAAGCCGCTGCGCATCATGTACACCTCGGAAGCGGTGATCCTCGGCCTGGTGTATATCCTGCTGCCGTTTATGGTGATGCCGCTCTACTCCAGCATCGAAAAGCTAGATAAGTCCTGCCTGGAGGCGGCGCGCGATCTCGGCGCCGGCAAGCTGCAGACCTTTATCCGCATCATCGTGCCGCTGACCATGCCGGGCATTATCGCCGGCTGCCTGCTGGTGGTGCTGCCGGCGATGGGGCTGTTCTTCGTCGCCGATCTGATGGGCGGCGCCAAGAATCTGCTGATCGGCAACGTGATTAAAAGCCAGTTCCTCAATATCCGCGACTGGCCGTTCGGCGCGGCCACCAGCATCTGCCTGACGCTGGTGATGGGGCTGTTGCTGCTGGTCTATTACCGGGCCGCCCGCCTGCTGAACAAGAAGGAGGATCTGGCATGATCGGACGTCTGCTGCGCGGCGGCTTTATGGCGCTGGTATACGCTTATCTGTATATCCCGATCGTCATCCTGATCGTCAACTCCTTCAACGCCTCGCGCTTCGGCATTAGTTGGCAAGGAGCCACCACCCAGTGGTACAGCACGCTGCTCAACAACGACAGCCTGCTGCAGGCCGCCGGCCATTCGCTGACCATGGCGGTGCTCTCCGCTACCTTCGCCACGCTGATCGGCTCGCTGACCGCGGTGGCGCTGTACCGCTACCGCTTCCGCGGCAAGCCGTTCGTCGGCGGCATGCTGTTCGTGGTGATGATGTCGCCGGACATCGTGATGGCCATCTCGCTGCTGGTGCTGTTCATGCTGCTGGGCATTTCGCTCGGCTTCTGGTCGCTGCTGTTCTCGCACATCACCTTCTGCCTGCCGTTCGTGGTGGTGACCGTCTACGCGCGCCTGAAAGGCTTCGACGTGAAGATGCTGGAGGCCGCGCGCGATCTCGGCGCAAGCGAGTTCACCATTCTGCGCAAGATCATCCTGCCGCTGGCGATGCCGGCGGTGGCGGCCGGCTGGCTGCTGAGCTTCACCCTGTCGATGGACGACGTGGTCGTCTCCTCCTTCGTTACCGGCCCGAGCTACGAGATCTTGCCGCTGAAGATCTATTCGATGGTGAAAGTCGGCGTCTCGCCGGAGGTCAACGCGCTGGCCACCATTTTGCTGCTGCTGTCGCTGGTGCTGGTGATCGCCAGCCAGTGGGTGATGCGCGATCGCGCGCCCAAGGCCGAATAATCCTCCCCGCCGGGCGCTGCGGCGCCCGGTTGTGATCCCCTTCACAATCGGCACCGGTTGTCACTCCCTGACCATCGGTGCCTATTTCCGCCCCGCCGATTGCAGCGGCGAAAACTTCCCCCTATAACTGAATCCAGGCAAGGTGCCTTATTTTTTTCTCGCTTCCAGGGAGTTTATTCAGCAACGTCGTCATCCATTAAAATATAAAAAGGAACTGCCATGAAAGGTATTATCGATAATATCTTAAGCAAGCTGCAGCTTTTCTCCAAAGCCATGATGGGGCCGATATTTTTCCTGCCGGTGATCGGTCTGATTCTGGCGCTCAGTTCTATTCTCACCAATGCCACACTTATCAATGAACATTCCGCCGTGTTCTCTATCGGTAAAATGATCGGCGATACCTTCTGGCCGTTATTCGGCAATCTCGGGCTGATTTTCTGCATCGGCATTACCTACGGCCTGGCCAAAGACAAAAAAAGCGAAGCGGCGCTGGTTGCGGTGATGTGCTTTATCATGTTCCTCGGCGCCAATTCGTCTTATCTGCAACTCAGCGGCCACGTCGCGGCCAAGATCAACGGCGAATATTACGGCACCGGGCAGACTGAACTGCTGGGCTTTACCGTGGTGGATATGGGCATTTTTCTCGGTCTTATCCTCGGTGTCACCATCGCCTGGGTGCACAACCGCCTGTGCAACGTCGAGCTCAACGGCGTGTTCTCGGTCTACGGCGGCGCCAAACTGGTGCTGATCGCCATGACGCCGATCATCATGCTGTACGCCGTCGCCTTCAGCTACCTGTGGCCGGCCATCTCACAGGGCCTGATCGCGCTGACCGGCTTTATGAAAAGCTCCGGCTCGCTCGGGGTTTTCGTCTACGGCTTCTTCGAAAAATTCCTCATCCCCACCGGGCTGCACCACTTTATCTGGTCGCCGTTCCAGCTCACCAGCATCGGCGGTTCAATCGTGCAGGACGGCCAGACCGTCTCCGGCTCGCAGGCAATTTTCCTGGCCTATATGCGCGACCCGAGCATCTCGCCGCTGATGAACGAAGCGCTGCGCTTCTCGCAGCAAGGGATGGTGACCATCTTCGGCCTGTCGGGCGCGGCATTGGCTTTCTATCACACCGCCAAACCGGAAAAGAAAATGCTGGCCAAGGCAATTCTGATCCCGGCCATCACCACCTCGATCCTGGTCGGCATCACCGAGCCGATAGAGTTCACCTTCCTGTTTATCTCTCCGCTGCTGTGGGTGATCCACGCCGTGTTGACCGCGCTGTCGCAGGTGGCCTGCAACCTGTTCCAGGTGCGCCCCTGGGGCGCCAGCGGGCTGGTCGAGTTCCTGGCCTACAACCTGCCGCTGCCGGTCTCCCTCACCCGTTGGCCGCTGTATGTGGTCATCGGCCTGGTGCAGTTTGCGGTGTATTACCTGGTGTTCAAAACGCTGGTGCTGAAGCTCAATCTGAAGACGCCGGGCCGCGAAGATGATCAGGACGTCAAACTCTATTCCAAACAGGATTACCGGAACCGCAAAAATAACCCGGACGAACTGAGCGGCATCATTATTCGCGCGCTGGGCGGCAAGGAAAACATTATTTCCGTCGACAACTGCTTCACCCGGCTGCGGGTGGAATTAAAGGATATGGCGCGGGTGGATGAGGCCGCGTTGAAAAGCACCGGCGCCAAAGGCGTGGTGAAGAATCGCCGTGAAGTGCAGGTGATTTACGGCGTCACGGTCGGCAAGGTCAAAAATCAGGTAGAGAAATATTTAGCGGCACTCTAACGCTTTATTAATGGGAGATATCGAATGAAATTAACCGTTCTCGGCGGCGGCGGCGTGCGTTCCCCGTTCCTCGCCAAATCCATCGCCTATAACGCCCATCGCATCGGCATTACCGAAGTGGTGTTTATGGATACCGATGAGCGCCATCTGGCGATCTACGGCGCCCTGGCGCAGGGCGTATTCCAGCGCATTCGCGGCGACATTGCTTTCAGCCTCAGCAGCGATGCGCGCCAGGCGCTGCAAGGCGCCGACTACATCATCACCACCCTGCGCATCGGCGGCGAGGAAGGCCGCATCCATGACGAGCGCATCGCGCTCAATCACCAGTTGCTTGGGCAAGAAACCACCGGCGCCGGCGGCTTCGCCATGGCGATGCGTTCGATTCCGGCGATCCTCGACTATTGCCGCCTGATCGAGCAGCTTTCCTCGCCGGACGCGGTGTTGTTCAACTTCACCAATCCTTCCGGCATGGTGACCGAGGCGATCATCAAATCCGGCTTCCAGCGCCGGGTCTACGGCATCTGCGACGCCCCCAGCGAGTTCATCCGCGAACTGGCCGAGCTGCTGGACTGCCGCGAAGACCAGCTGAGCGTCGACTGCTTCGGCCTCAATCACCTTTCCTGGTTCCGCAATGCGCGCGTCAACGGCGAGCCGGTCACGGAACGGCTGCTGGCGGATCCGCGCCTGTATCGCGAAACCTGCATGAAATACTTCTCGCCGGAGCTGGTGGCGCTGTCGGACAACCTGATGCTCAACGAGTATCTCTACTATTACTACTACCGTGAGCAGGCGATCGCCGCCATCGTCGAGGGCGGCGAGACCCGCGGCGAACAAATCGCGGCGATCAACCGCCAAATGCTGTCGGCGTTGGGCGAGCTGGACATCCCCCGTCAGTTGGAGCATGCCTTCTCTGTCTACTTCAGCCATTACCTGCAGCGCGAAAATTCCTATATGCAGCGCGAGTCCAGCCAGGGCAAGGTGAAAACGCGTGAGATGCTGACGCTGCAACAGTTTATCGAACAGCCGGACAGCGGCGGCTATGCCGGGGTGGCGATCGACATTCTGGAGGCGGTCAACAGCGGCCGGCAAAAACGCGTGGTGGTATCGATGCAAAACCGCGACACGCTCGATTTTCTGCACCCGGAAGACGTGATCGAAATCAGCTGCGAATTGAGCAGCGCCGGCATTCAGCCGGTCAAAATGCGTGATATTCCCGACACCCAGAAGAACCTGATTTCGCAGGTGAAAGAGTACGAACGGCTGGCGGTGGCGGCGATCTTGACCGGTAACCGCCAGTTGGCCATCAAGGCGCTGATGGTGCACCCGCTGGTCAACTCCTACTCGCTGGCGAAAATGCTGGTGGAGGAGTACCTGCAGGCCCACCGTCAGTATGCCGGGCACTGGCGCTAAGCGATGCGGCGCGGCCGTCAGCGGCCGCGTCGTTCAAACCAGGCGGTGATCACATTCTCGAATCCCAACAGACAGTGGCCGAAAAACGGATTGGGATAGTAGATATCGTGATCGTATTTTTGCCGGTCCTCAAACAGAAAGGTCATGTCGGCCTGCTGCGCCAGCGGGCTGTCGCCGTCGCCGCAGAAGGCCGCCAACAGGATGCGGTTACGCTTCACCGCCTCGCTCCAGCTCAGCGCCGAGCCGCTGTTGCCCGACTTTGAAATCACGATCACCATATCGAAGCGAAAGCGCGTCTCACGGTCAAGAATGTCGAAATCCGGCCACAGCGACAGGTAACTGTCTACGCCCAGCGTCATAAACTTGTTGTACATATACTGCGCCACCAATTGCGAAAAACCGCTGCCGTGGATCAGGATCTTGCCGCTGTCGAGCAGATCGAGAAACTGCGCCGGCGGTACCGCCGGCGTAGCGCGCTCCGCCTGATAGGCCGGCGCCATCGTCAGGTTGAATTTGATGAAATAGACCAGTTCGAGATAGCCGCGAAAGCCCAGCTTTTTAGCCAGCCGCACCAGCGTCGAGGGGGAACTGTAGCAGCGTGCGGACACCGCGCGGATGCCGTCGTCGATGCAGGCGTCCGGATTATCGAGAATGCAGTGCAAAATCGTCAGATCCGTCTTGCTGAGCTCCGCCTGGCTGAAGACCTGTTTGAAATTCATCGCCGCCCTCGTTTATTCGCCAAAATTATTGTTTCGCACGCGCTTCACCGCCTGTCCAGCGCGAGACAATCAAATTGTGATGCGCTTTAAGCCGCCAAACCCCTTGATTTGCCTGCGGGATAACCGCCTTTACCCACCCCGCCCCGCCCCCTATAATGGCCCCTTTCTGGGGTATGGCGCGGCCGAAAACGGCGGCTCATACGGGTTCGGCTCACGACTGCTGAAGGATACGCTGCATGAAAAAGTGGTCACATCTGCTCGCAGCCGGGATGATGGCGCTGAGTATCTGCTCTGCAAACGCCTCTGACGGCAAAACACTGTATTTCTATAACTGGACTGAATACGTCCCGCCGGGGCTGCTGGAGCAGTTCACCAAGGAAACCGGCATCAAGGTGATTTATTCCACCTATGAATCCAACGAAAGTATGTACGCCAAGCTGAAGACCTATAAAGACGGCGCGTACGATCTGGTGGTGCCTTCCACGTACTTCATCGCCAAGATGAGCAAGGAAGGCATGCTGCAAAAAATCGACAAGAGCAAGCTCAGCCACTTCAAGGATCTCGATCCTACCCTGCTGAACAAGCCGTTCGATCCCAACAACGACTACTCCATCCCCTACATCTGGGGCGCTACCGCCATCGGCGTCAACAGCGACGAACAGGATCCCTCTACCGTTACCGCCTGGGCCGATCTGTGGCAGCCGCAGTACAAGGGCCGCCTGCTGCTGACCGACGACGCGCGCGAAGTGTTCCAGATGGCGCTGCTCAAGCTGGGCTATTCCGGCAACACCACCGACCCGAAAGAGATCGAAGCCGCCTATCACGAACTGCAGAAATTGATGCCGAACGTGCTGGCCTTCAACTCCGACAACCCGGGCAACCCGTTTATGGAAGGGGAAGTCAACGTCGGTATGGTGTGGAACGGTTCGGCCTTCGTGGCGCGCCAGGCCGGCACGCCGCTGGAGATCGTCTGGCCGAAGGAAGGCGGGATCTTCTGGATGGACAGCCTGGCCATTCCGGCCAACGCGCGCAACGTCGAGGGGGCGCTGAAGCTGATAGACTTCCTGCTGCGGCCGGAAATCGCGGTGCAGGTGGCGGAAACCATCGGTTACCCGACGCCGAACCTGGCGGCGAAGAAACTGCTGTCGCCGGAGATAGCCAACGACAAGTCACTCTACCCGGACAAGGCGGTGATTGAGCACGGCGAGTGGCAAAACGACGTCGGCGACGCCAGCACGCTGTATGAAAGCTACTTCCAAAAGCTGAAAGCCGGGCGCTAATACGCCCCGCCATCCCATCAGGGCGCGCAGTGCGCCCTGATGCCTTTCTCAGGGCCTGTCGGCCCGCGCCACCTTGCCCACCAGGAACTTGTGCACAAAGCGCGGCACCACTTCGCTGGCCAGGCCATAGTGCTTCTCGTCGAACTGGCTCTCCACCTGGCTTGGCTCCAGGTTCAGCTCCATCGCGTAGGCGCCGCCCAGCCGCGCCTCATGCACGAAGCCGGCCGCCGGGTAGACATGGCCGGAGGTGCCGATGGCGACGAAGAAATCGGCCTTGCTCAGCGCCTGGTAAATGTCGTCCATGCCCAGCGGCATCTCGCCGAACCACACCACGTGCGGCCGCAGCGGCGCCGGGAACTGGCAGCAATGGCAACGGTCGTCAACGCTGAGATCGCCGGGCCATTCGAACACCTGCCCCGACTGGGTGCAGCGCACCTTCAGCAGTTCGCCGTGCATGTGCAGCACCCGCTTGCTGCCGGCGCGCTCATGCAGGTTATCGATGTTTTGCGTGACCAGCAGGAAGTTTTCCCCCAGCCACTCTTCCAGATCAGCCAGCGCGCGGTGCGCGGCGTTCGGGGCGATCTCCTCCGTCTGCAGCTGGCGGCGGCGTTCGTTGTAAAACGCCTGCACCAGCGCCGGATCGCGCTGAAAACCTTCCGGCGTGGCGACGTCCTCCACCCGGTGCTCTTCCCATAGCCCATCCGCGGCGCGGAAGGTGCGAATGCCCGACTCGGCCGAAATGCCGGCCCCGGTCAACACCACCACAAACGGCTTTTTCAGCTCGGCCGCCGCCATGGTGTCACGGTGAAAAATGCGTGAACGAAAGCGCTGATGCAGCACATGCTTACTCTTGCGAAACTGACACAGCCGATGGCGAGTGTGCATTAACTCTCTCCTTACTTTTCCCTGTTTACCAAATTGAGGAACGCTGCGCCGCGCACGCCGCCGGCGTCGCCATAGCGCGCCTTCTCGATGCGCGGCAGCCGGGCCACCCGCAGCAGGTGCGCCGGCAACCGCTGCGGCAACGCCTGGTAAATGGCGTCGAAGTTCGACAGCCCGCCGCCGATCACCACCAGGTGCGGATCCAGCACCGTCAGCAGGTTGCCCAGGCAGATCGCCAGCACGTCCATAAAGCGGTCGACGTGAGCCACCGCCTGCGCCTCACCCGCCTGATAATGCGCAATGATCTCGGTGGCGGGCAAGTGCCGGCCATAGAAATGGGCGTACATCCATTCGAAACCGCGGCCCGATATGTAATTTTCAATGCAACCCTGGTGGCCGCACCCGCAGGCGACGCGAGGCACATCACGCCCCAGCACCTCGAGCGCGTCCACCGGCAGGCGCAAATGGCCGAACTCGCCGGCGATATAGTTGCGCCCAGGCACCGTCTTGCCATCGACGATCAGGCCGCCGCCAACGCCGGTGCCGAGGATGATGCCCAGCACCGTCGGGTAGCGGCGAAACTCGTCGTCCCAGGCCTCCGACAGCGCAAAGCAGTTGGCGTCGTTGTCGACGCGCACCTCGCGGCCGATCAGCGCCGCCAGATCGCGGGGCAACGGCCGCCCCATCGCCGCCGGCACGTTGGCGGTAAACAGCGTGCCGTCATCGTCGTTGGGCAGGCCCGGAATGCCGATGCCGACGCTGCCGCTGCGGCCACAGAACGCATCCGCCTCGAGGGTCAGATCGCCCAGCGTGGCCAGCAGCTGCCGGTAGTCTTCACGCGGCGTCGGCACCCGCTTTTGCCAAATGCGCTGCAGGTTGTCGTCGAATACCCCCAGCTCAATCTTGGTGCCGCCCATATCGAAACCGTAGTACATAACCCATCCCCAGGCTAAAAAAACGGGGCGGCATCGCTGCCTCCCCGTGGGTTTTATTGTCCGCTGAGCACCCGCGCCGGATCGATGCGGCTGGCGCGCCTCGCCGGATACCAACTGGCCAACAGGCTCAGCACGATGGCGGTCGCCAACACGATCAGCACGTCCAGCCAGTGCAGCTCGGAAGGCAGAAAATCGATGAAGTAGATATCGCCCGACAGGAAGGAGTGGCCGACCAGTTTCTCGATGCCCCGGATAATGTTGGTCAGCTGCAGCGAGGCGATTACCCCGATCACCACGCCGCTCAGGCTGCCCAGCAGCCCGGCCAGCAGCCCATACCAGATGAAGATGGCGCGGATAAAGCCGTCTTTGGCGCCCAGGGTGCGCAGCACCGCGATGTCGGCGCTTTTGTCTTTCACCGCCATCACCAGCGTGGAAACGATGTTGAAGCAGGCCACGCCGATCACCAGCACCATCGCCAGATACATGATGGCGCGGATCATCTGGATATCGCGGTACATGTAGCCGTACTTGCCGATCCAGCTCTTGATGTAAATGTAGGCGTTGGTCACTTCGCCGGCGTCGCGCACCAGTTTGTTGGCGGCGAACACGTCGTTCATCTTGAGGGCGATACCCGTGACGCTGTCACCCATGTCGAGATACTGCTGCGCATCGGCCAGCGGCACCAGCGCCAGGCTGTGATCGAGCTGGCCGCTGAGCTGCAAAATGCCGGTCACGTGCAGGCGAATGCGCTTCGGCTGCAGCAGCTTCATTTCCGGGTCGCTGTTGGGGATCATCACCGTCACATAGGCGCCTTGCTTCACACCCAGCGCGTCGGCCACACCCTTGCCGAGGATCACCTGCTGTTCGCCGGCCTTGAAGTTGGCCCAGGCATCACCCTGCACATACTGCGGCAGCGCGCTCAGCCGGCTCTCCTGCTGCGGATCAACGCCTTTGACTTCCACCGCGCGCAGCTGCGCGCCGTTCTCCATCAGGCCGGTAAAGTTGATGTACGGCGCGGCGGCCACAATGCCCGGCACCTTCTCCACCCGCTGCAGAATCGACGGCCAGCCGCTGAACGGCTGATTTACCGGCTCGAGCTCGCCGTGCGGCACCACCGCCAGAATGCGGTTTTTCAGCTCGCGCTCAAAGCCGTTCATCGCGCTCAGGCCGACGATCAACACCGCCACCCCCAGCGCGATGCCGATGGTGGAGATGACCGAAATCAGCGACACCATGCCGCCGCGTTTACGGCCGCGGCTGAAACGCAGGGCCGTCAGGAAGGACAGTGAGGCTCCCGCCATTACTCGGCCCCCATCAGGGTCAGCTGCGCCTGCAGGTGGCCGTCGGCCATTTCCAGCTGGCGGCTCAGGCGCTTGGCCAGTTGCAGATCGTGCGTCACCACCAGAAAAGCGGTGCCCTGACGCACGTTCAGCTCGCCCAGCAGATCGAAGATGCTGTCCGCGGTGCGTTTGTCCAGGTTGCCGGTCGGTTCGTCCGCCAGCACCAGCGCCGGATTATTGACCAGCGCGCGCGCGATCGCCACGCGCTGACGCTCGCCGCCGGAAAGCTCGGACGGGCGGTGTTTGCTGCGTTTTTCCAGCCCGACCGCCCCCAGCATCTCCCGCGCCTTCTCCTGCGCCTGCGCCGGCTTGGCGCCGCCGATCAGCAGCGGCATGGCGGCGTTTTCCAGCGCGGTGAAGTCCGGCAGCAGATGGTGAAACTGATAGATGAAGCCGAGCTGGCGGTTGCGCAGCTCGGCCTTGGCCGCCGAAGACATGGCGTTCAGCGATGCGCCCTTGAAGATCACCTCGCCGGAGGTCGGCGAGTCCAGCCCGCCCAGCAGGTGCAACAGGGTGCTCTTGCCGGAACCCGAGCTGCCGACGATCGCCATCATCTCGCCCTGCTGCATGGCAAAGCTGACGTTGCGCAGCACGTCGGTGTGCAGATTGCCTTCCTGATAGGTCTTGCACAGGTTGTCACACTGCAGCAAAAGATGGTTACTCATAACGTAAAGCCTCAGCGGGTTGTACGGCGGCAGCGCGCCATGAAGGATAAAGCGTGGACAACAGGGAAACCGCCATCGCCACCACGGCGATGATCGTCACCTGCAGCGGATCGACCGCCACCGGCAGCGAAGCGCCGTCGATCAGGGCGCCGAGGATCGGCATCAGGTTATTCAGGTTGGTGGCCAGCAACACGCCGAGCAGCGTGCCGAGCAGCGAGCCGATGATGCCGGCGCTGGCGCCCTGCACCATAAACACCGACATGATCTGGCGGCGGGTCAGCCCCTGGGTCTGCAGAATGGCGACCTCGCCCTGCTTCTCCATCACCAGCAGGCCGAGCGAGGTAATGATGTTAAACGCCGCCACCGCCACGATCAGGCTGAGCAACAGCCCCATCATATTCTTCTCCATGCGCACCGCCTGGAACAGCTCGCCCTTGCGATCGCGCCAGTCTTTCCAGACCGTGCCCGCCGGCAACGGCTGTTGGCTGAGGGTATCGACCGCCAGCGGCTGCTGCAGGAACAGGCGCCAGCCGGTGATGTTGCCGGCCGGGTAGCGCATCAGGCGCGAAGCGTCCTGTTGGTTGACCAGCAGCTGATAGCCGTCCACCTCGCTGTTGGCGTGGAAGGTGCCGATGAGGGTGAACAGACGCTGGCTGGGAATGCGGCCCATCGGCGTGAACTGGCTGGCGCTCGGCACCATCACGCGCAGCGAATCGCCGCGTTTGACGCCGAGTTGCCCCGCCAGCTGTTCGCCGATGATGATGTTGTATTGGCCCGGCTGCAGCTGCTGCTGCTTGACGTTGACCAGATACGGGGTCAGCGGATCGGCCTCGTCGGGATTGACGCCGAGCATCACCCCGACCGCCACGCTGCGGGCGCTTTGCAGCACCACGTCACCGGTGGTCAGCGGCGCAACGCGCGTGACGCCCTGCAGCTTCTGCACCTCGGAGGCCGGCAGCTGCTGCGGATTAACCGATCCTTGCGGGCTGGTGATCAACGCCTGCGGCATCAGGCCGAGGATGTTGTTCTCCAGATCCTTTTCGAATCCGTTCATCACCGACAGCACGGTGACCAACGCCATCACCCCCAGCGTAATGCCGATGGTGGAAAGCCAGGAAACAAACCGCCCGAAGCGGTCTGAGGCTCGCCCGCGCATGTAGCGCAGGCCAATGAATAACGCGACAGGTTGATACATGAAATCCGTTTGATAGCCGTGGCTTAAGCAAAGTGATCATGGATGATAAAGGCTCTCCCTCGTTTAGGGAACACCCGACGATCTTTTATTGCGTGGCGCAGAGGAGAACGGCGGCGGCAGATGAGCGCAATATTGACCCGTCGCCGCAAAAAGTCGACGGCGTCAACCGGTTAAATAATCGGCAAAAAAGCGATGAGCAGCGCTTTTTGCTGTGTCAGTTTGCCGGCCGCTGGGCTACTATAAACAGCATAAAGGCGCTGGGTTATCCGTGCCGGAACGCCCTCTAACACATTGATTAAAGATACCTGAATGAGCACTTCCGATAGCCGTAACCGTTCCTCATCCCCTCGTTATTCTCTGCCCGATCGCGCAGGCGATCTGCGCCAGCTGGGGCAACTGACCGGCGCGGCCTGCGCCGTGGAGTGCGCCGAGATCGTCGAACGCCACCCTGGCCCGGTGATGCTGATCGCGCCGGACATGCAAAACGCCCTGCGGCTGCGCGACGAGATCCAGCAGTTCACCGACCAGATGGTGACCACGCTGTCCGACTGGGAAACCCTGCCGTATGACAGCTTCTCGCCGCATCAGGAAATCATCTCGGATCGTTTGTCGAGCCTGTATCATCTGCCGACCATGGCGCGCGGCGTGATCATTTTGCCGGTCAATACCCTGATGCAGCGCGTCTGCCCGCACGAGTTCCTGCACGGCCACGCGCTGGTGATGAAGAAAGGCCAGCGCCTGTCGCGCGACAAGCTGCGCGCGCAGCTGGAACAGGCCGGCTATCGCAGCGTCGATCAGGTGATGGAGCACGGCGAATTCGCCACCCGCGGCGCGCTGCTCGATCTTTACCCGATGGGCAGCGATGAGCCTTACCGCATCGACTTTTTCGATGACGAAATCGACAGCCTGCGCATCTTCGACGTCGATAGCCAGCGCACGCTGAGCGAAGTCGAGGCCATCAATCTGTTGCCGGCCCACGAGTTCCCCACCGACAAGAACGCCATCGAGCTGTTCCGCAGCCAGTGGCGCGAGCAGTTCGAGGTGCGCCGCGACGCCGAACACATCTATCAGCAGGTCAGCAAAAGCGCCTGGCCGGCCGGCATCGAGTACTGGCAGCCGCTGTTCTTCAGCCAGCCGCTGCCGTCGCTGTTCAGCTACCTGCCGGCCAACACGCTGATCGTCAATACCGGCGATCTGGAGGGCGCCGCCGAGCGCTTCTGGCAAGACGTCAACCAGCGTTACGAAAGCCGCCGCGTCGATCCGATGCGCCCGCTGCTGGCGCCGGATACGCTGTGGCTGCGCGTCGACGCGCTGTTCGGCGAGCTGAAGGCCTGGCCGCGCATCGCGCTGAAAACCGATGAGCTGCCGGCCAAGGCCGGCAATACCAATCTGGACTACCATGCCCTGCCCGATCTGGCGGTGCAGGCGCAGCATAAATCCCCGCTGGATAACCTGCGGCGCTTTATCGAAGGCTTCGACGGCAGCGTAATTTTCTCCGTCGAGAGCGAGGGGCGGCGTGAAACGCTGCAGGATCTGCTCGGCCGCATCAAGCTGGCGCCGGCGCTGATTCAACGCCTCGATCAGACGGAAACGGCGGGCCGTTACATGATGGTCGGCGCCGCGGAACACGGCTTCCTCGACGGCCTGCGCCGGCGGGCGCTGATCTGCGAAAGCGATCTGCTCGGCGAGCGCGTCAGCCGCCGCCGGCAGGACAACCGGCGCACCATCAACACCGATACCCTGATCCGCAACCTGGCGGAGCTGCATCCCGGCCAGCCGGTGGTGCACCTGGAGCACGGCGTCGGCCGCTACGTCGGCCTGACCACGCTGGAGGCCGGCGGCATCAAGGCCGAATACCTTATCCTCTCCTACGCCGGTGAGGACAAGCTGTACGTGCCGGTTTCTTCGCTGCATCTGATCAGCCGCTACGCCGGCGGCGCGGACGAAAACGCCCCGCTGCACAAACTGGGCGGCGACGCCTGGACGCGCGCGCGGCAGAAAGCGGCCGAGCGGGTGCGCGACGTGGCGGCGGAGCTGCTGGATATCTACGCCCAGCGCGCCGCCAAGGCCGGTTTCGCCTTCAAACACAACCGCGAACAGTATCAGCTGTTCTGCCAGAGCTTCCCGTTCGAAACCACGCCGGATCAGGAACAGGCGATCAATGCCGTATTGAGCGACATGTGTCAGCCGCTGGCGATGGATCGCCTGGTGTGCGGCGACGTCGGCTTCGGCAAAACCGAAGTGGCGATGCGCGCCGCCTTCCTGGCGGTGGAAAACGGCAAGCAGGTGGCGGTGCTGGTGCCGACTACCCTGCTGGCGCAGCAGCACTTCGACAACTTCCGCGATCGCTTCGCCACCTGGCCGATCCGCATCGAGATGATGTCGCGCTTCCGCAGCGCCAAAGAGCAGCAGCAGGTGCTGGACGACGCGGCAGAAGGCAAGGTGGACATCATCATCGGCACCCACAAGCTGTTGCAGAGCGATCTGCGCTGGAAAGACCTGGGGCTGCTGATCGTCGATGAAGAACACCGCTTCGGCGTGCGCCATAAAGAACGTATCAAGGCGATGCGCGCCGACGTCGATATCCTGACGCTGACCGCCACGCCGATCCCGCGCACCCTGAACATGGCGATGAGCGGCATGCGCGATCTGTCGATCATCGCCACCCCGCCGGCGCGCCGGTTGGCGGTGAAGACCTTCGTGCGCGAATACGACAGCCTGGTGGTGCGCGAGGCGATCCTGCGCGAAGTGCTGCGCGGCGGCCAGGTTTACTACCTCTACAACGACGTCGAAAACATCGAGAAAGCGGCGCAGCGCCTGGCGGAGCTGGTGCCGGAAGCGCGCATCGCCATCGGCCACGGCCAGATGCGCGAGCGCGATCTGGAACGGGTGATGAACGATTTCCACCACCAGCGCTTCAACGTGCTGGTGTGCACCACCATCATCGAAACCGGCATCGATATTCCCAGCGCCAACACCATCATCATCGAGCGCGCCGATCGCTTCGGCTTGGCGCAGCTGCACCAGCTGCGCGGCCGCGTCGGGCGCTCGCACCACCAGGCTTACGCCTATCTGCTGACGCCAAACCCGAAAGCCATGGGCACCGACGCCCATAAACGGCTCGAGGCCATCGCGTCGCTGGAAGATCTCGGCGCCGGTTTCGCGCTGGCGACCCACGATCTGGAGATCCGCGGCGCCGGCGAGCTGCTGGGCGAAGACCAGAGCGGCCAGATGACCACCGTCGGCTTCTCGCTCTACATGGAGCTGTTGGAAAGCGCCGTCGATGCGTTGAAAAACGGCCGCGAACCGTCACTGGAAGATCTCACCAGCAGCCAGACCGAGGTGGAACTGCGCATGCCGACGCTGCTGCCGGAAGATTTCATTCCCGACGTCAATACCCGCCTGTCGCTGTACAAGCGCATCGCCAGCGCGAAGAGCGACGGCGAGCTGGATGAGCTGAAAGTCGAGCTGATCGACCGCTTCGGTCAGTTGCCGGACGCGGCGCGCAACCTGTTGCAGTGCGCGGCGCTGCGCCTGCATGCGCAGAAGCTGGGCATCAAACGCATCGAGAGCAACGAGCGCGGCGGCTTTATCGAGTTCGGCGACAACAACCGCGTCGATCCCGGTTATCTGATTGGCCTGTTGCAGGGCAATCCGCAGGTTTACCGCCTGGACGGCCCGAGCAAGCTGAAGTTCACGCTCGATCTGGCCGATCGCCAAAAACGCCTGACGTTCACCGAAGAGCTGTTGGACGCCTTCCGCGAACACACGCTGGCGGCCTGAAGCCACGCGCCCCGCTCGCCGGGGCGCACGCTCCCATCCCCGGCTGCGGCCGGGCGGTTCTATCTTATCGCCAAGCCTTCTATCCCTCCCCAGGCGCTTCAGGCTACTCTGTGCCCTGTGTTATCGGGGGAGAACCGCATGAATATCGACGATGAACTGCAGGCGCTCAGCGAACAGGAAGCGACGCTGGCCTTTACCCATTTTGATGCCGCCACCGCCTGGGAACTGGGCGCGGCGCTGAAAACCGCCGCCGAGCGGCGCGGCCTGAGCATCGCCATCGAGATCCAACTGGCCGGGCAAACGCTGTTTTATTACGCCATGCCGGGCGCCACGCCGGACATCGCCGACTGGGTGCGGCGCAAGCGTAATCTGGTGAACCATTTTCACAAAAGCTCTTACGCCATCGGCCTGCGCCTGCAGCAGCGGCAAACGTCGCTGGAGGAACGCTACGGGCTGAACGTGCGCGACTATTCGGTGCACGGCGGCGCCTTCCCGCTCACCCTGACCGGCCTCGGCTGCGTCGGCAGCATCAGCATTTCCGGCGCGCCGCAGAAAGAAGACCATCAGCTGTTGGTGAGCACTTTAGCGAACTTTCTCGGCTTATCTCTTCCCGCCCTGCACTAACCGTTAAAACCTCGATTGTTCCTTTGCTTTTCAGCCGCAGAATCTGCGGCTGACTTATCTGTTATCGGCATTTAGCGCCAAACAAAAGGGCGACTCTCTGATTTCCTGCGCCAAATTGATACAGGTCTGGTAATCCGCTGAGCAAAAGGCGTATGGTATCTATCACGTGACAAGACGGACCTCATCGGGCCCGCCATTCCTTTCACTTTTGAAGATTTGGTACGCACCGTAGATGAAAACGCATGAAATAAACAAAATTCGCCCCTTCAGCGCGCTGATAGACGCCTGCTGGCGGGAACCTTATAGCCTGGCGCGGTTGCTGAAAGACGCTATCGCCGGGGTGACGGTCGGTATTATCGCCATCCCGCTGGCGATGGCGCTGGCGATCGCCAGCGGCGTGCCGCCGCAGTACGGCCTGTACACCGCCGCCATCGCTGGTATCGTCATCGCCGTCAGCGGCGGTTCGCGCTACAGCGTCTCCGGCCCCACCGCCGCCTTCGTGGTGATCCTGTATCCGGTTTCGCAGCAGTTCGGCCTGGCCGGCCTGCTGGTCGCCACGCTGATCTCCGGGGTGTTTCTGCTGCTGATGGGGCTGGCGCGCCTGGGCCGGCTGATCGAGTACATTCCGCTGCCGGTGACCCTCGGCTTTACCTCCGGCATCGCCATCACCATCGCCACCATGCAGATCAAGGACTTCTTCGGCCTGCAGCTGGCGCACACGCCGGAAAATTACGTCGGCAAACTGCACGCCCTGCTGCAGGCGCTGCCAACGCTGGATTTCGGTGATACCCTGATCGGCGCGGTGACGCTCTTGATCCTGATCTTCTGGCCCAAGCTCGGCCTGCGGGTGCCTGGCCACCTGCCGGCGCTGCTGGCGGGCACTGCGCTGATGGGACTGCTGGCGCTGTTTGATCACCCGGTGGCGACCATCGGCTCGCGCTTCAGCTACCTGCTGGCCGACGGCAGCAGCGGGCAGGGCATCCCGCCGATCCTGCCGCAGTTGCTGCTGCCCTGGGATCTGCCGGGCGGCGGCGGGCAGCCGTTCACCCTGAGCTGGCAAACCGTTTCCGCCCTATTGCCGGCGGCGTTTTCGATGGCGATGCTCGGCGCGATCGAATCGCTGCTGTGCGCGGTGGTGCTCGACGGCATGACCGGCAAGAAGCACAACTCGAACAGCGAACTGATCGGCCAGGGCGCGGGCAACATCATCGCGCCGTTCTTCGGCGGCATTACCGCCACCGCCGCGATTGCCCGTTCGGCGGCCAACGTGCGCGCCGGCGCCACCTCGCCGGTGTCCGCCATCATCCACGCGCTGCTGGTGCTGCTGGCGCTGCTGGTATTGGCGCCGTGGCTCTCTTACCTGCCGCTGGCGGCGATGGCGGCGCTGCTGCTGATGGTCGCCTGGAACATGAGCGAGGCGCACAAGGTGGTTTACCTGCTGCGCCGGGCGCCGAAGGACGACATTCTGGTGCTGCTGCTGTGCATGTCGCTGACGGTGCTGTTCGACATGGTGATCGCCATTACCGTGGGCATCGTGCTGGCGTCGCTGCTGTTTATGCGCCGTATCGCCCGTATGACAAAGCTGAGTGAGCTGAGCGCCGACCACGGCCGCCTGGTGCTGCGGGTGAATGGCCCGCTGTTCTTCGCCGCCGCCGAGCGCATCTTTACCGAACTGCTGGCGCGCAGCGAAGGCTACCGCACGATCGTGCTGCAGTGGGATGCGGTGCCGGTGCTCGACGCCGGCGGCCTGAGCGCCCTGCGGCGCTTTATCGACGAGTTGCCGGCGGACAAAAAGCTGGTGATCACCGACGTGCCGTTCCAGCCGCTGAAAACCCTGGCGCGCGCGCGGGTGCAACCGATAGAGGGCCGCCTGCAGTTCTACCCGACGCTGCCGGAAGCGCTGGCGGCCACCGGTGCCTAAACGTAAAAAAGCCCGACGAGTCGGGCTTTTTTTTATGGCGACGAGCGCTTAGTTGCTGGTATCCAGCTCCGGGAAGCTCTTCACCAGGTCGTCGATGGCTTTCATCTGCGCCAGGAACGGCTCCAGCTTGTCCAGCGGCAGCGCGGACGGGCCGTCGCACTTGGCGTTGTTCGGATCCGGGTGCGCTTCGAGGAACAGACCGGCCAGGCCGACCGCCATGCCGGCGCGCGCCAGCTCAGCCACCTGAGCGCGACGGCCACCGGACGCGGCGCCGAACGGATCGCGGGTCTGCAGCGCGTGGGTCACGTCGAAGATCACCGGATGGCCGCCGGTCACGTTTTTCATCACGTTGATGCCCAGCATGTCGACCACCAGGTTGTCATAGCCAAAGTTGCTGCCGCGATCGCACAGGATCACCTGGTCGTTGCCGCCCTCTTTGAACTTGTCGACGATATTGCCCATCTGCCCCGGGCTGACGAACTGCGGCTTCTTGACGTTGATCACCGCGCCGGTTTTCGCCATCGCTTCCACCAGATCGGTCTGGCGCGCCAGGAAGGCCGGCAGCTGGATCACGTCAACCACTTCGGAAACCGGCTGCGCCTGCGCCGCTTCATGCACGTCGGTGATGATTTTCACGCCGAAGGTTTTTTTCAGCTCTTCGAAGATCTTCATCCCTTCTTCCAGGCCCGGACCGCGGTACGAGTGGATGGAAGAGCGGTTGGCCTTGTCGAAAGAGGCCTTGAATACGTAAGGAATGCCCAGTTTTTGCGTCACGGTGACGTAGTGTTCGCAGATGCTCATCGCCAGATCGCGCGATTCCAGCACGTTCATACCGCCAAACAGCACAAACGGCAGATCGTTTGCTACGTCGATATCGCCAATGCTAACCACTTTCTGTTTCATGCTTTCGCCTTTGTTAAGGTTGTAACCGTCGCCTTGCACACTGCGCGGAGTCATTGAATTAATGCAGCGTCACCTGTTTCGGCTCAATCGAATGGATCTGCACTTTGATCACTTCGCTGACCGGGTCTTCAGGACACTGCTCGACAAAATAGTTGAGATCGGAAATCGCGATATGGTTGCACTCCAGCTGGGCGTAAATCAGCCCGCGGTCGCGGATCTCGTACGGATCTTCCGGATCGAAGCACAGCACCGTTTCGCTGGTGCGCAGCGCCATTTCCAGCTGTTTTTCTTCCATCAGAGCGGCCTTCAGCGTATCGAGCATCTTGCGCACCACCATGATGTTCTCCGACTCGTCGAGGTCGTCGTCTTCCAGCTCGGCACCCAGCCCCAAGTTGCCCTTGATCCACACTTCCAGCTGGTGTTCGCTAAGGGTTTCGCCGTTAAGCGGGTTGATCAGCCACAGCTCTTCGTCCAGCCAGTCGGCGCGCAGGATCAGCTGAGTGGGGAAAATCACCGGCAGCAGCGGCAGATCCAGCGCGTTGGCGATGTGCAGGAAAATGGTGCCCAGCGAGACCGGCGTGCCCTGCCGCCCTTCCAGCACTTTGTCCAGCCAGATGGCGTCCGACAGGCGGTACACGCCGCTGGCGCCGCCGAAGCCCCAGGTCTTGTAAAACAGCTCGATGAGCGCATCCAGTTGCTGCTCCTGAGTGATATCGGCCGGCACCGCCGCGCGCGCTTCGTCCACCAGCTGTTGCAGCTTGCGCTCCACGTCGGCAGCCGGGAAATCGCGCCGCACCGACTGCGACACCAGGATCACCCCTTCGCTCAGCGGCGAGGCGTTAAATTCAAAATCAGCAATGCTACTCATAGGTATCCCATCAGAAACGGTATTTTCGTCGTGGCAAGTTTAATTATCAGGTACAGGCAGCCCAACGCCAGCACGAACGCCACGGTTCGCAGCCGCTGACTTTTGGTCTTCTTGCCCAATGCGACGTAGCCAAGCAGGATATAGATAATAACGCCAAACAGCTTCTCGGTCAGCCATGAGTCCATACCCAGCAGCGGATAAAACCCGAACGTCACCACCAGCGCGATGCCGCTGACGAACAGCAGCGTGTCGTTCAGGTGCGGCGCTACCTTGACCCAGCGGCGGCCCATGATCGGCGAGCGGCGCCACTGCCAAAAGAAACGCAGCACAAACAAGGTAATACTGATGGCGACCGTCAGCAAATGGAAATGTTTCAACGCGGTGTATGCAGTCATGATGCTCCCTTAAATGGCGCGGGCGTCGTTATTATCAGTGGCGCTTATCCCGGCCATTGGCCGAGCGTCACGCGGTCGTTGTCGCCGTAATCGCGGTGGGTGGCGACAGCGGAAAATCCGGCGGCCTGCAGCAGCGCGCGCACGCTCTCGCCCTGCTGCCAGCCATGTTCCAACAGCAGCCAACCCTGCGGCTGCAAATGGTGCGGCGCCTGGCCCACGATGGCGGCCAGATCCGCCAACCCATGATCGGCGGCGACCAGCGCGCTGCCGGGCTCGAAGCGCACATCGCCCTGCGACAAATGCGGATCGGCGGCATCGATATAGGGCGGATTGCTGGCGATCAGCGCGAAGCGTTGCCCCGCCACCGGCGCAAACCAGCTGCCCTGTAGAAATCGGACGTTGTCGATCTTCAGCTTGCGCGCATTATGCTGCGCCAGCGCGACCGCCTCCGGCTGCACATCGACGCCGATTGCCGAACAATCCGGGCGCTCGCTGGCCAGCGCCAGCGCGATGGCGCCGGTGCCGGTGCCGAGATCGAGGAAGTGGCAGGGTTGCGGCGGCAGACGCGCCAGCGCCAATTCCACCAGGCATTCGGTATCCGGGCGTGGGATCAGCGTTGCGGGCGAAACCGACAGCGGCAGCGACCAAAACTCGCGCTCGCCCACCAGATAGGCCACCGGCTCACCGCGCTCGCGGCGCGCCAGCAGCGTCTCCAGCTGCTGTTGCTGCGGCGGCGTCAGCAGGGTTTCACCGAACGCCATCAGGAAGGTCCTGGCCTTGCCGGTCACGAAACCCAACAGGATTTCCGCGTCGCGCCGGGCGCTGTCGCTGTGGGTCAAACGCGCGGCGGCGGCTTTCAGCCAGTGTTGATAGTCCATCACTCTTGCTCGGCGGACAGCGCAGCCAGCTGGTCGGCCTGATACTCCTGCACGATCGGCTGGATCAGCATGTCCAGTTTGCCTTCCATCACCTCGTCCAGACGGTAGAGCGTCAGGTTGATGCGGTGGTCGGTCACCCGCCCCTGCGGGAAGTTGTAGGTGCGATTGCGGTCGGAACGATCGCCGCTGCCCAGCAGGTTGCGGCGAGTGGACGCTTCGGCCTGCTGGCGCTTGGCCATCTCGGCGGCGCGAATGCGCGCGCCCAGCACCGACATCGCCTTGGCTTTGTTTTTGTGCTGTGAACGTTCGTCCTGGCACTCCACCACGATGCCGGTCGGCAGGTGGGTGATGCGGATCGCCGAGTCGGTGGTGTTAACGTGCTGGCCGCCGGCGCCGGAGGAGCGGAAAGTGTCGATTTTCAGATCGCCCGGGTTGATGTCCGGCAGCTCGGCTTCCGGCACTTCCGGCATCACCGCCACAGTGCAGGCGGAGGTGTGGATGCGCCCCTGGGATTCGGTTTCCGGCACGCGCTGCACGCGGTGGCCGCCGGATTCAAACTTCAGCTGGCCGTACACGCCATCGCCGGAGACTTTGGCGATCACTTCCTTGAAGCCGCCGTGCTCGCCTTCGTTGGCGCTCATCACCTCGACGCGCCAGCGGCGGCCTTCGGCGTAACGACTGTACATGCGGAACAGATCGCCGGCGAAGATCGCCGCCTCATCGCCGCCGGTGCCGGCGCGCACTTCGAGGAAGCAGCTGCGCTCATCGTCCGGATCTTTCGGCAGCAGCAACACCTGCAGCTGCTGCTCCAGCTCTTCGCTGGCCGCCCGCGCCTGTTTCAGCTCTTCCTGCGCCATTTCGCGCATCTCCGGATCGTCCAGCATCATTTCCGCCGTCTCCAGATCCTCCTGCACCTGACGCCATTCCAGGAAGCAGCGGCTGACGTCGGTCAGCTGCGCGTATTCTCGCGACAGCGCGCGGAACCGGTCTTGGTCGGCGATGACACCGGCATCGCCGAGCAGCGCCTGCACTTCTTCATGGCGCTCTTGTAACGCTTCCAGTTTGGCAACAATAGAAGGCTTCATGCGTGGTAATAAACCCTGTTAATAGAGAAAACTAATGTTGATCCAGCCCGAGGCTGTCGCGTAATAACTGCAACCGCTCCACGTCGCCGTCGCCGGCGGCCTGCTGGAGGGATTTGGTGGGGGCATGAATAAGACGGTTGGTCAGTTTATGGGCCAGCTCGTGTATCACCTGCTCCACGTTGGCGCCCTGCGCGATGGCGGCCAGCGCTTTGGCTTCCATCTCTGCGCGAATTTGGTCGGCCTGCGAACGGTAGTCGCGGATGGTTTCCACCGCGCCCTGCGAGCGCAGCCAGGCCATGAAGTTGGTGCTTTCCTGCTGCACGATCGACTCTGCCTGCACCGCCGCCGCTTTGCGCTGCGCCAGATTGCTTTGAATGATGGCGTGCAGATCGTCCACGCTGTACAGATAGGCGTTGGCCAATTTGCCGACCTCCGGTTCGATGTCGCGTGGTACGGCGATATCCACCAGCAGCATCGGCTGGTTGCGGCGCGCCTTCAGCGCGCGCTCCACCATGCCTTTGCCGATGATCGGCAGCGGGCTGGCGGTGGAACTGATGATGATGTCGGCGTCCGCCAGGCGTTCGTCGATTTCAGGCAGGGTGATCACCTCCGCGCCGACCTCGTCCGCCAGCAGCTGCGCGCGCTCGCGGGTGCGGTTGGCGATGATCATGTGCCGCACTTTATGCTCGCGCAGGTGGCGCGCCACCAGCTCGATGGTTTCGCCGGCGCCCACCAGCAATACGTTGAGATCGGCCAGCGATTCGAAGATCTGCCGCGCCAGCGTACAGGCGGCGAACGCCACGGAAACCGCGCTGGCGCCGATGTCGGTTTCGGTGCGCACGCGCTTGGCGACGGAGAAGGATTTCTGGAACAGACGCTCCAGCTCGCCGGAGAGCGACTGGCCGCGTTGCGACTCGGCGAAGGCCTTTTTCACCTGACCGAGGATCTGCGGTTCGCCCAGTACCAATGAGTCCAACCCGCTGGCCACCCGCATCAGATGGCTGACCGCGTCGTTGCCCTGATGCCAGTACAGGCTTTTCTTCACCTCTTCCGGGCGCAGGTTGTGATAGGCGCACAGCCAGGCGACCAGCTGCTCGTGCATGTGTTCCTGCTGCTCTACGCTGAGGTACAGCTCGGTGCGGTTGCAGGTGGACAACACGACGCCGCCCTGCACCAACGGTTGTTGGAGCAAGCTGGTCAGCGCCTCATCGATGGACTCTGGCGAGAAGGTCACCCTTTCACGCAGAGAAACCGGAGCGGTTTTGTGATTTATACCTAACGCCAGCAGGGTCATTGCTTCGAGTAATACTTATCTTGGTACGGGTTCTCGTTGAACGGCATTCTACTTGATGCGCGGGATCAATAAAAGTAACAACCGCATCTTCCGTTCAATCGCTGTCATAGATGACATCAATTAATGAATAAGCAATAAATACAGCAGGATAAATAGTCATGAGGTAGGTCGATTGCTTAAATTTTAGCGCAGTTTGCGATAACGCGCACGCTATTCGGCGTACACAACGGCGGCGTTTGCGCAACGAAGGCACCGCTTATCGGGCGCGCCTCCCCCGCCTTCAGGCGATTGTGTTACGCTTAATGGCGACCCCGACGCGCGTGCCGGGTTGGCATTGCGCCGGTAAAAGCGGCAAGATTCAACGCGATGCAGCAAAAAATTGACGCGCCGCCGCCGCCCCGTTAGCGTGAGCGCTGAATCCGGGTTTCGTCGCGCATGCCCGCAAGGACAAAAGGACAAGAGAAAGTTATGCCAATACGCAAAGTTAGTTTGCTCCGTCTGATCCCGCTGGCCAGCCTGGTGCTGGCCGCCTGTACCACCACCAAGCCGACCGGCCCGGCCACCAGCCCGACCTCACCGCAGTGGCGCGCCCATGAGCAGGCGGTGCAGCAGCTCAGCACCTATCAGACCCGCGGCTCCTTCGCCTACTTGTCTGATCAGAAAAAAGTCTACGCCCGCTTCTTCTGGCAGCAGTTCTCGCCGGAGCGCTACCGCCTGCTGCTGACCAACCCGCTCGGCAGCACGGAAATGGATCTCAACGTGCAGAAAAACGTGGTGCAGTTGACCGACAACCAGGGCAAACGCTACGTCAGCGACAACCCGGAAGAGATGATCCGCAAGCTGACCGGCATGGCGATCCCGCTGAACAACCTGCGCCAGTGGATGCTCGGTCTGCCGGGCGAAGCCGGCGATTTTGCGCTGGATGACCAATATCGCCTGAGCAAGCTGACCTACCAGCAAGGCGGCCAGACCTGGAAAGTGGATTACCAGGGCTACAGCAACGAGGTGCAGCCGACGCTGCCGAACCGCCTGGAGCTGCAGCAGGGCGACCAGCGCATCAAGCTGAAAATGGACAACTGGACGCTCAAATGATCCGCCAGTGGCCCTCCCCCGCGAAACTCAACCTGTTTCTGTACATCACCGGCCGTCGTGAAGACGGCTATCACCTGCTGCAGACGCTGTTCCAGTTTTTGGACTACGGCGACACCCTGACCATTGACCCGCGCCAGGACGATCGCATTCATCTGCTGACGCCGGTCGACGGCGTGCCGGACGAGCAGAACCTGATCGTGCGCGCCGCCCGCTTGCTGCAGCGCTATTGCGATGAACGCGGCCTGCAGACCGCACCGCGCGGCGCCGACATCAGCATCGACAAGCGCCTGCCGATGGGCGGCGGTTTGGGCGGCGGCTCCTCCAACGCCGCCACCGTGCTGGTGGCGCTGAACGAACTGTGGCGCTGCGGTCTTGGCGACGACCAACTGGCCGAGCTGGGGCTCAGCCTCGGCGCCGACGTGCCGGTGTTCGTGCGCGGCCACGCCGCCTTCGCCGAAGGCATCGGCGAGCGCCTGCAACCGGCCGAGCCGCAGGAAAAGTGGTATCTGGTGGCGCATCCCGGCGTCGGCATCCCGACGCCGGTTATCTTCGGCGACCCCGAATTGAAAAGAGACACCCCGGTTCGCTCCTTAAGTGAGCTGTTGCAGGCACCGTACGCAAATGATTGCGAACCGATCGCAAGAAAACGTTTTCGCGAGGTTGAACAGCTTCTTTCATGGCTGTTAGAATACGCCCCGTCACGCCTGACTGGCACAGGTGCTTGTGTGTTTGCTGAATTCGACACAGAAATCGCCGCCCGTCAGGTGTTAAATCAAGCCCCGGAGTGGTTGTGTGGTTTTGTAGCGCGCGGCGTTAACGTCTCCCCACTACATCGCATTCGTTCCGGGCGGTTTGAGTCGTAGCTCAACGTTTCGCTGCGCAGGGTCATACACACCTGGCCCTGTTATCCCTGCGCTGCCTGCGGTCTCAATTTTAGTTTTACATACCCGTATGTATATTGCGCCGGCGTCGCCGACTGCCCCTTGGCGATGTCGTATGACAATATCTTCTCTGGACGCAAGCCTGAGGTTCTTCTCGTGCCTGATATGAAGCTTTTTGCTGGTAACGCCACCCCGGAACTAGCACAACGTATTGCCAACCGTTTGTACACCAGCCTTGGTGACGCCGCTGTAGGTCGTTTTAGCGACGGCGAAGTGAGCGTGCAAATCAACGAAAATGTACGCGGCGGTGATATTTTCATCATCCAGTCCACCTGTGCCCCGACCAACGACAACCTGATGGAACTGGTTGTGATGGTCGACGCCCTGCGTCGCGCCTCCGCAGGTCGTATTACCGCCGTTATCCCTTACTTCGGCTATGCCCGCCAGGATCGCCGCGTGCGTTCCGCGCGTGTGCCGATCACCGCCAAGGTGGTTGCCGATTTCCTCTCCAGCGTAGGGGTTGACCGCGTTCTGACGGTGGATCTGCATGCTGAGCAGATTCAAGGCTTCTTCGACGTTCCGGTAGACAACGTGTTCGGCAGCCCGATCCTGCTGGAAGACATGCTGCAGCAGAACCTGGAAAACCCGATCGTGGTTTCCCCGGACATCGGCGGCGTAGTGCGTGCCCGCGCCATCGCCAAACTGCTGAACGACACCGACATGGCCATCATCGACAAACGCCGCCCGCGCGCGAACGTTTCTCAGGTGATGCACATCATCGGTGACGTGGCAGGCCGCGACTGCGTGCTGGTCGACGACATGATCGACACCGGCGGTACCTTGTGTAAAGCGGCTGAAGCGTTGAAAGAACGCGGTGCCAAGCGCGTATTTGCCTACGCGACGCACCCGATCTTCTCCGGCAACGCCGTGGACAACATCAAGAACTCGGTGATTGATGAAGTGATCGTCTGCGACACCATTCCGCTGTCGCCGGAAATCAAGGCACTGAAAAACGTTCGCACTCTGACCCTGTCCGGCATGCTGGCTGAAGCCATCCGCCGCATCAGCAACGAAGAGTCGATCTCTGCAATGTTCGAGCATTGATGCGTCGTCTTTCCGGTGCGGCGCCCACCGCGCCGGAAAGATAGCGAGCCCGACAGCAGAAAAAGAAAAACCCGTTGGTGCGTAAGCAACAACGGGTTTTCTACTCGTAGTCCAACATGACCTCAAACCTTAATGCACGGCAGATTTTCCCTTGCCCTGCTCTCGCTTCCCTTCTGATTTTTTAATCAATGCGACGAACGATGTTGGTCGTTGCGGCACCGTTTATCAAAGTGTTTTACCCACCAGTAACGATCCGCCACCTGCTCGCGGCCGCCGATACGCGCGCCCACCAGCCACAACAGCGCGCCGACGAAGATACTCATGATGGCGCCGTGGGCGAAAAATTGCGGTAAATTGAACTGGGATACTTCAGCAATAATGGAGTATCCGACGCCACCGATCATCACGACCAGCCCCAGCCCCATAAAAAAGTTGCCCATTCTGTCCGCGCTTCTACGTTTCATATGCCACCTCCATGATTGCCATGTGCCAACCGGGATAACGCTGCAACTTGTTAACCCACTTTGATAAGTTAAGTATAGTCCTTGTTACGGCAAGGGGATTGCGGAGGCGATCACAAATGGTAAAGAATTATTGACACTTCTTAACGCGCCGCTGAAAATTAGCGGACAAATTGAATTATTCAGCTAATGAATCATTCGTCTTTCTTACCTAAGGCGACGATGGGGATCGGATTTTGTCATTCGCCGCCCCGGCAGGTAGACTAAGGCCCTTTCCATTACCCTGATCATAGTGAATCTCCCAGTGAGCAGTATTAAATTGATAGTTGGCCTGGCCAACCCGGGCGCGGAATATGCCCAAACGCGCCACAACGCCGGCGCCTGGTACGTCGATCTGCTGGCCCAGCGCCACAATCAGCAGTTGAAAGAAGAGAGCAAGTTCTTCGGCTACACCGCTCGTTTGAACCTGGCGGGCAACGACGTGCGCCTGCTGGTGCCGACCACCTTCATGAACCTGAGCGGCAAAGCGGTGCTGGCGATGGCCAACTTCTACCGCATCGAACCGAACGAGATCCTGGTGGCGCACGACGAGCTGGATCTGCCGCCCGGCGTCGCCAAAATCAAGCTCGGCGGCGGCAACGGCGGCCACAACGGCCTGAAAGACATCCAGAACAAGTTCGGCAACAACCCGAACTTCTACCGCCTGCGCATCGGCATCGGCCATCCGGGCGACAAGAACAAGGTGGTGGGCTTCGTGCTCGGCAAACCGCCGGCCAGCGAGCAGAAGATGATCGACGAAGCGATCGACGAGTCGCTGCGCTGCACCGAGATGCTGATGAAGGACGGGCTGGAAAAAACCGTTCAGCGCCTGCACAGCTTCAAGGCGCAGGCCTGAACCTTGCCGCAGCGGGCGCCCTGCCCGCTGCCGGCATCTAGCCGCGCGGGTTGAAGGTCTCCTCGCTCACGCGGCGGTCATCGGCGGTGAAGCCCTCTTCCGCCACGTAATATTGCGGATCGTCCAGCTCATGGCTGCAGAACGGCCCGGCGCGTTTAAGTAAACGCACACAGTCGCCGCTCAGGTGGCGCAGCCGAATGCTTTTTCCCGCCGACAGATAACGCGCCGTCAGCTTATCGATCGCCTCTACGCCGCTGGAATCCATCACCCGGGTGCCGGCAAAATCCAGCACCACGTTCTGCGGATCGCTCTGCGGGTCAAACAGTTCGGCGAAAGCGGCAGCGGAGCCGAAGAACAGCGGGCCATCCAGTTGATACACCGCCACGTCGCCCGTCACCTGCCGCTGGCGCACGCGGATGCGCGCCTGCTGCCAGGCGAACACCAGCGCCGAGATAATCACCCCGCTGATCACCGCCACCGCCAGATCGGTAAAGATGGTGATCAGCGTGACGGCGAGCATCACCAGCGCGTCCGCCTTCGGCATGCGGCGCAAACGGCGCAGCGAGCTCCACTCGAAGGTGTTGTAACACACCACCAGCATCACCCCGGCCAGCGCCGCCACCGGCAGCAGGCCGATATAGCGCGACAGGCTGACCACGAACAGTATCAGCAGGATGGCGCCCACCGTGCCGGAGAGGCGCCCGCGCCCGCCCGAGGTGAAGTTGATGATCGACTGGCCGATCATCGCACAGCCGGCGAAGCAGCCGAACAGGCCGCATACCGCGTTACCGGCGCCCTGCGCGATGCTTTCGCGGTTGCCGTTGCCCTTCTTGCCGCCCATTTCATCCAGCACCGTCATGGTCAGCAGCGATTCAATCAAACCGACCAGGGCAATCACCACCGCATAGGGCAGCACCACCCGCACCATTTCCAGGGTGAACGGCGCCGTCGGCAGGCTGAAGTGCGGCAGCGCGCCGGAAATGTCCGCCAGATCGCCCACCCGCAGCGTGTGCAGATTGAGGCCGATCGCCAACGCCGAAACCACCAGCAGCGCCGCCAGCGAAGACGGAATGGCTTTGGTCAGGCGCGGGAACAGCACCACCACCGCAATCGCCAGCGCCACCAGGCCGTACATCAGCGGCCCCTGCCCGGCGATCATCTTCAGCTGCGCCAGCATGATGACGATCGCCAGACCGTTGACGAAGCCGTGGATCGCCGGCAGCGGCACCAGACGAATGAACTTGCCCAGCCGGAAGGCGCCGATCAGGATTTGAATCCCCCCGGCAAACAGCGTGGCCCACAGCACGTAGCCCATGCCGTACTGCGCCGCCAGGCTCATCAGCACCACCACAATAGAGCCGGCGGCGCCGGAAACCATGCCCGGCTTGCCGCCGAACAGCGCCGTGACCAGGCCGATAATAAACGCGGTGTGCAAACCGACGATCGGCGAAAGACCGGCGACCAGCGAAAAGCCGACCGCCTCGGGGATCATCGAAACCGCCACCACAAAGCCCGCCAGGACTTCATTTTTAACGTCCGCGATCCTGACGTTACTCAGATTAAACATGCATTATTCACTTATGACAGATGACATCATCTCCCCGCGTAGCGGGTATGGGGTACCGCAAGGTGCGGCAGACTGCAGGCGGGCACAGCTCAGGGTGGCGTAGGCAAGAAATACATCCGGCGCGTTTCCTGTCGGTTAATCGGAACGGCCAGTATGGGTAAATGTGATCCAAATCTCAATCAAAAACCGGCCGCGGGCGCTGCGCTCGCCCCGGCCAAACAAGTCTGATCGAGATAAACGCCCATTACGTGTATAATGGCGGCATTATTTTGCCCTTTATGCAGTCGATTAAACCTAACCGGCTGATAGTTAAGATATTTAAGGTGATTACAACATGGGATTCAAATGCGGTATCGTCGGCCTGCCTAACGTAGGCAAATCCACCCTGTTCAACGCGTTGACCAAAGCGGGCATTGAAGCAGCCAACTTCCCGTTCTGCACCATTGAACCGAACACCGGTGTGGTGCCGATGCCCGATCCGCGTCTGGATAAGCTGGCCGAGATCGTCAAGCCGCAGCGCATTCTGCCGACCACCATGGAATTCGTCGACATCGCCGGCCTGGTGAAAGGCGCGTCCAAGGGTGAAGGCCTGGGCAACCAGTTCCTGACCAACATCCGCGAAACCGAAGCCATCGGCCACGTGGTGCGCTGCTTCGAGAACGACAACATCATTCACGTCAACAACAAGGTCGATCCGGCCGAAGACATCGACGTGATCAACACCGAGCTGGCGCTGTCTGACCTCGACACCTGCGAGCGCGCCATCCACCGCGTGCAGAAGAAAGCCAAAGGCGGCGACAAAGACGCCAAGGCCGAGCTGGCGGCGCTGGAGAAATGCCTGCCGCACCTGGAAAACGCCGGCATGCTGCGCGCGCTGGATCTGAGCGACGAAGACAAAGCGGCGATCAAATACCTGAGCTTCCTGACCCTGAAGCCGACCATGTACATCGCCAACGTCAACGAAGACGGCTTCGAGAACAACCCGTACCTGGACACCGTGCGTAAAATCGCCGACGCCGAAGGCTCCGTGGTGGTTGCCGTGTGCGCCGCCGTGGAATCCGACATCGCGGAGCTGGAAGACGAAGATCGCGACGAGTTCATGGCCGAGCTGGGCCTGGAAGAGCCGGGCCTGAACCGCGTGATCCGCGCCGGTTATGAACTGCTGAACCTGCAGACCTACTTCACCGCCGGCGTGAAAGAAGTGCGCGCCTGGACCATCCCGGTCGGCGCCACCGCTCCGCAGGCGGCCGGCAAGATCCACACCGACTTCGAAAAAGGCTTTATCCGCGCGCAAACCATCGCCTTTGACGACTTCATCACCTACAAGGGTGAACAAGGCGCCAAAGAAGCCGGCAAAATGCGCTCCGAAGGTAAAGACTACATCGTCAAAGACGGCGACGTAATGAACTTCCTGTTCAACGTCTAAGCCCTTCCCCGCAGCATTGCTCTCGGCTGCCGGAAACGGAAAAATCCACGCTTCGGCGTGGATTTTTGTTTTTATCTCCCCAGACTCAGACTCTCCCATTTCCCCCTTCCACGCCGAGGGCCGGTTTGCCGCCGAGTGACCGGCGAATCGCTGCCGCTGCAAAACCCGCTAACGGCGCGCTACAGCAGCGCAATCATCTTCAGCAGTTCCACCCGATTGCGGATGCCGAACTTTTTGCCGGCGTTATTGAGGTGCGAATAAACGGTTTTCGGGTGCAGGTTCAACCGCCGCGCGGTCAGGCGAATATCTTCCGTGCGCGCGGTTTCACACAGCACCGCCGCCTCGCCAGGCGTGATTGCCGCCGCCCGATGCCGGTTCATCATGCGCCGCTCACCTTCCTCCTCACGGCAGACCAGCGCCGCGCAGGTCTCTCGCACCACCTGCAGCGTTTCCCGTTTGTGCAAAATCGCATCCGGCTGCGCCGCGGCGATAAACGCCAGGATCAGCGGCGAAGTCTTATCGATAAAGAACAGTAACCGGACATCTTTATATTCACCACGTGAATATTTAATGAAATTTAAATACGCCTCGAACCGGTAAATCTCCTGAGGAAACTCCGTAATAATTAAATCAGGCGCCGGAATTATATTTTTAATAATATTCATATTGGGTGAGGATAAGGTTATCACGCCGCCGCCCAGTAATGTTTTCATACCCAGCCGGCACAGCGGTGAACCGTCGATATAAATCACTCTCACTTTAATTCTCCTTATCAGCATGAAAGCATGCTTCCACACCTCAGGCGGCTTGTCGCTGCTCTTTTTTGGGGTAATTCGCCTGCAAAGCACACCGATATAAAACATCTTGATAACATGTTTCTCAAATAATCACGCAACCGTCAGCATGTTGATTAATACGCAAAAAAGGCATGAATGTTTCAAATTATTTCAACAGAAAAAACTGGCGATCCAATAAAAACGCAACGCAATGATATAGATCTATTTTCTATTTTGTATGATATAAGCGAAAATGAAAAAAAATGTAACAACGGGCACCATAACCTTATTGCCTTATTCAAAACATCTATAGGGAAAATTCTTAGTTTGTTAGGATGAAAATCCATGTTTGCCGACGCGTTTAAAAAACAATTGCGCAACATGATTAATCAACAACCGCACGTCAGTAATTTATTACTGTCAGGAAAGCTTTTATCTAAAGTAAATTAAAGGGCATTTCACATGAATGTTAAATTAGTCGCATTATCCATGCTGGCTCTCTCCGGCGCCTGTGCGGCCGCTTCGTCCAATACGGTGCAATTTAAAGGCGAAGTCAGCACGCAAACCTGCTCGGTGAATATTAACGGTAACCAATCCAATCCGGTCGTTCTGCTGCCGACCGTCGCCGCCAGCAAACTCGCCACCAAAGGCGCCACCGCCGGCGACACCACCTTCACCGTCAACGTGACCGGCTGTGCGGCGGCAACCAGCGATACGGCGATCAAAACCGTGCTGGCGGGCAACAACCCGACCACCAACGGCAACCTGGGCAACGCGGGCGATGCGGCCAAGGTGTCCATTCAACTGCTGGACAGCGACGCCACTACGCCGCTGTCGTTCGCCAGCGGTTCGACCGTCACCACGTCGGCGATGACGCTGGCGAAAGACGCCACCTCCACCTCACAGAACCTGGTGGCTCGCTACTACGCGGAAGACACCGGCGTGGCGGCCGGTTCGGTGATCGCCACCGCACAGTTCGCCATTAGCTACAAATAAGCCGGCGTCAGGCGCCATACCTGTTGATACCAGCGCCGCCTCTCGCCGGGCGGCGCTGAATGACTCGCTCCCTTTATCGGTTCACGTTTATGCCGCAGATAACCCGCTCCGCCCGCCGATGGGCCGCCCTGTCGCTTTGCCTGATGAGTTTTGCCGCTACCCACGCCTCGGCCAGCGTGACGCTGCTCGGCAACCGCGTGATCTACCCCGCCGAGGCGCGGGAAAAAACGCTGCAGTTCACCAACGACGACGGCACCCCGGCGCTGATGCAGATCTGGCTCGACATCAATAACCCCAAATCCACGCCGGAAAACGCCGATGCACCTTTCGTCGCCTCGCCGCAGATCTTCCGCATGAATCCGCACAGCGGGCAGATGGTGCGGCTGTCGTTCGTCGGCCAGCCGCTGCCGCGCGATCGCGAATCGCTGTTCTATCTCAACTTCCTGCAGGTGCCCGCCGTGCGCCAGACGGACAGCGACAAGAACAAACTGCTGCTGGTGGTCACCAATCGGCTGAAGGTGTTCTATCGCCCCGCCGGGCTGGCCGGCGACGCCAACCACGTCATCGATCGGCTCAGCCTGCGCCAGGCCGGCAACGCGCTGCGCGTCGACAACCCGACCGGCTACTACGCCAACGTCAGCCAGGCCGCGATCCTGAGCGGCGCGAAGCGCATCGCCATCCCGCAGGCGGATCTGATCCCGCCGTTTTCACAGGCCAGTTGGCCGGTGAATGGGGAGGTGCGGCAGGTCGCACTGCGCGTCATCAATGACTATGGGGTGGAAATCTCACGCACCCTGAACGTCGCGCGCTGACACCAGACAGGGAGGTTTTCATGTTCGATGCTTGCAAGGCGACGCCGCTGCCCGCACGCTGGTGTTGCGCGCTGCTGGCGCTGCCGCTGGGCTGCGCCGCCGCCGACGGCTATACCTTCGATCCCGCGCTGCTGCGCGGCAGCGTGCTGAGCAACAGCGCCCTGAGCCAGTTCAACCAACAGGACGCCGTCGCTCCGGGCAGCTATCAGATCGATCTGTACCTCAATGGCCAGTTTCTCGAACGCGATCAAATTCGCTTCGTACGCGCAGGCAAGCAGGTGCTACCCTGTTTCGATCGGCCGCAGCTGGCGCGCTTCGGGTTGAAAAATCCGCCGGCGGCCGCCGAAGCGGAATGCCTGCTGCCCGGCCGGGATCTGAAGGACATCACGGTGAACGCCGATATCTCGCGGCTGCGGCTGGATCTGAGCATTCCGCAGGCGCTGTTGAACGGCCGGCCGCGCGGCAGCGTCAATCCCGCCAGCCTGGACAGCGGCGAATCGATGGCCTTCGTCAATTACAACCTCAACCAGTACCACGTCAGTTACCGACAGGGGCAAACCCGCGATCTCGACTCGACCTACGCCAACCTGAACGGCGGCTTCAACCTCGGGCTATGGCGCTACCGCCAGCAGTCCAGCTACCGCTACGATCGGGAGTTCGGCGGCCATCTGGACACCAGCCGCCGCTACGTGCAGCGCGCGATCTTGCCCTGGCGCAGCGAAATGCTGTTGGGCGAAGGCTTTACCGACGGGCACTTCTTCTCCGGCCTGGGCTTTCGCGGCATTCAGCTCAGTTCGGACGACCGCATGCTGCCGGATTCGCAGCGCGGCTATGCGCCGGTGGTGCGCGGCGTGGCGAAAAGCAACGCGCGCGTGACGGTGCTGCAGGGCAAAAGCACGCTGTATGAAACCACCGTCGCGCCGGGGCCGTTCGCCATCAGCGATCTGTACGCCACCAACTACGCCGGCGATCTCAGCGTGGTGGTGACGGAAGCCGACGGCAGCGTCAGCACCTTCACCGTGCCGTTCGCCGCGGTGCCGGAATCCATCCGCCCCGGCCAGTCGCGCTACTCGGCGATCGTCGGCCGTTCCCGCTACGTCGGCGACAACGATCTGTTCAGCGAAGTGACCTGGCAGCACGGCCTGACCAACGCCCTGACCTTCAACCTCGGCAACCAGTTGGCGGACGGCTATCAGGCGATGATGCTGGGCGGCGTGTACAGCAGCTGGCTGGGCGCGTTCGGCATGGATACCACCTATTCCCACGCCAGCCTGCCGGACGGCGGCGCCGCCGGCTGGATGCTGCACCTCTCTTACAGCCGCACCTTCAGCCCGACGGACACCACCTTGTCCATCGCCGGCTACCGCTACTCCACCGAAGGCTTTCGCGATCTCAGCGACGTGCTCGGCGTGCGGCGCGCCGCCGCCACCGGCCAAAACTGGCAATCCGACTCTTACCGCCAGCGGTCGCGTTTCGAGGTCGCCGTCAATCAGGGGATGGGGGCGTTCGGCAGCCTGACGATGTCCGGCTCGACTCAGGACTACCGCGATCAGCGCGGCCGCGACAATCAGCTCCAGCTGGGCTGGGGAAAAACCTTCGGCAACGGCGTGGCGCTTAACCTCTCCGTCACCCGCACCCGCAGCCTGGGCTACAGCAACGGCGACTACCGCGGCTACGGGCCGTTGGATAACGTCTACAGCGCGCCGCTGGCGCAGAGCGCGCAGACCGTCACCGCCCTGTCGCTGAGCTTCCCGCTCGGGCGTTCATCATCCGCCCCCAGCGTCTCGCTGTTGGCCAACCACAGCCAGGGCCAGGGCGGCAACTATCAGGCCGCGCTATCGGGCAGCGTCGGCGACGAACAGCCGGTCAGCTACGGCCTGAACTTCACCACCGACGACGATCGCCAACAAAGCATCTGGGGCGGCAACCTGCAAACCCGTCTGCCTTACGCCAACGTCACCGGCTCGTTCTCCACCGCACGCCAGTATCGACAAGGTTCCCTGTCGCTGCAGGGGGCGGTGGTGGCGCACCGCGGCGGCGTGACATTAGGGCCGTATGTCGGCGACACCTTCGCCCTGATCGAGGCGCCCGGCGCCAGCGGCGCACGGGTGATGGACGGCCAGGGGGCGCGCGTCGATCGCTTTGGCTACGCGCTGGCGCCGTCGCTGGTGCCCTATCACTACAACACCGTCGCGCTGAACCCCGAGGGCATGAACGACAAAGCGGAGCTGGAAGACGGCCAGCGGCGCGTCGCCCCGTACGCCGGCGCCACGGTGCGCCTGCGCTTCAACACCGTGCGCGGCCAAGCGCTATTGATCACCGCGCAGCGGCCCGATAACGCGCCGATCCCGATGGGCGCCAACGTCCTCGACGCAGCGGGCAACAGCGTGGGCATGGTCGGCCAGGCCAATCAGGTGTATCTGCGCAGCGACCGGAATGCCGGCGCGCTGACGCTGAACTGGGGCGACGCGCCCGGCCAACAATGCACGCTGCATTACCGTCTGCCCGCCGGGGAAGACGGCCCGATTCAACGGCTCAGCGCCCCGTGCCGCTAGCCCGTTCACACTGATTCTCAGGAGAGACGATGAAACGCATTTCTTACCCGATCGCCGCCCTTGCTCTGCTCGCCCTGTCGCTGTGCGGCGCGCCCGCCGCGCTGGCGCAATGCACCCGGGTCGCCCCCTGGATCGATTCCGGTTGCGATCCCTGCGGGGTGGGCACGGCGCTGGGCCGGGTTAACCTGACCAGCACTTACCTGCAGCCCGTCGGCACGCCGCTGGGCACCAGCGTGTTCGATCTCACCTCCGGCACGCGCTATCCCGATCCCAACAAAGTGTTGTATGAGTGCGACGCCGGCGACGCGGGACAGATCTATGAAGTCTTCGCCACCAACGGCGACGATCGCGTCGGCGGCTATTACGATCTGGGCGCCCAGGACGGCAACCCCAACTACTACGCCACCTACTTCCCTTACGTCGGCATCCGCCTGACCCATCTGGATTCCGGCAAGGTTTTTACCCGCTACTGGCAGTCGGCGCCGATTACCCGCTACGCCACCGTCGGCAGCAAAATTCAGATCCGGGTGAAAGACTTCAGCGCCATCCGTGCCGACCTGATCCGCATCAGCTCGCTGCCGGGCGCGGGCGCCAGCAACTACTGCGGCTACAGCGCCGGCAACCCGCTGGTGGGCATGGCCTCGACCACCGGCAATTCGAACTATACCTGCACGCAGCCGAACGGCTATGTCACCTTTCAGGGGCCCGGCATCGCCTCGGATCCTATCGGCAGCGATTCCGCCACCAACTACGCCACTTGGGGCACCGGGCGCTGGAACGCGATGGGCATGGGCACCGCACCGATCTCCTCATTGACCTATACCGCCACCTGCGTGGCGCGCAACGTCACGCCGCTGGTGATCCTGCCGACCATATCCGTCAGCCAGTTGACCGCCGGGCAAACCTCACAGGCGCAGTTCACCATCAATATCGAATGTGACAATGCCGCCGTGTCCGGCGTCAGCAGCAACAATACCGCCCTCGGCCTGCAGGTGCCGTATGAAAGCTATGTCGCGGCGCAGCAGCTCGGGCTGGTCAGCGCCAACGGCGGCGTGAGCTACCTGCTCTCCAGCGGCTACGGCACCGACAGCAGCGTCGCCACCGGCGTGGGCATCGCGCTCGCCAACGCCGGCAACGGCGCGCCGATGAACTTCGTCGGCTGGGCGCGCTGCAGCGCCGGGCAATGCCCGCAGGGCAACGACGCCGGCTGGTATCCGGTGCTCAACGGCGCCAGCGGCGGCGGCAGCACCGCGGCGGGGTTCACCCACTACACCACCCAGCTCACCGCCACGCTCGCCCGGCTGCCCGGGCAAACCGTCACCGCCGGCAAAGTGGACGCCAGGGCCTACGTCTGGGTTAAGGTGCAATGATGAGAAAGAAATATCTGACGATCGGATGCGCCCTGCTGCTGGCGCTGGCGGCCATGGGCGCGCAGGCGGGCATCATCGCCTCCGCCACCCGGGTGATTTTCCGCGAGGGCGACACGGAAAAAACCCTGATGTTGCTCAACACCAACGGCTATCCGATCGTGGCGCAAACCTGGGTCGATAACGGCGACGTCAACGCCGCCCCCGAACTGTCGCGCGCGCCGTTTGTCACCCTGCCCAGCGTATTCGCCCTGCCGCCTTCGGCGCTGAAAGGGCTACGGATCCTGTTTGCCGGCGCGAACCTGCCCACCGACCGGGAGTCGGTGTTCTGGCTTAATCTGTATGAGATCCCGCCCAGCCAGCCGACCAGGCCGCCGCTGACGTCGCGCGTGACGCTGGCGATGAACACGCAGATGAAAATCTTCTACCGCCCCAAAGCGCTAAAGGGAAACGCCGAAAACGCGGCCGAGGCCGTCTCGTTCTCGCTGCAAAAATCGCCGGGCGGCTATCTGCTGCGCTGTCACAACCGGTCGGCGTTTTATCTCTCCTTCGCCCGCATCGCCGTGCAAACCGGCAGGCGCGATTACCCGGTGCGGCAAGAAAGCGACATGATGACCGCACCGTTCAGCATGCGGGATTATCACCTCGACGGCGTTGCGGCGCCGACGCTCCCTTCTCAGATCACCGTTCAGGCCACCTTCATCAACGACCAGGGCCAGCAGATCGTCAAGTCATACACAGCAACCCCATAACGATAAAAAGCAGTACATTTTTTAAGTACAGGAAATAGGGAAAAATGAGTCTAAGCAGATTCCAGCTACAGTTTCACCTGGAGAAACAGGCCAACAACATCAGGCAGTCACCGGCATTTCATACCGCCATCGTCAAACACGGGGAATTATTGAAGGAGACCTACAAGAAGCATCCGCTGTTTTACAAAATCATCTTCAGGAACAGCCGGTTCATCATTTGTTCCACCATCCTGTCCATTTACTACCACCAGCCCGCCGCCGGGCTGAAAGACATCAAAGCCTTTTTTAAAGGGAAGAACATCATCAGCGAGAACTCCCTGGACTCCTTTCTGTTCTTTTTGCGGGTCGGCCGCCGGCTGGAGGTCAAACCCTGTGAACATGACAAGCGCCAACTGCGCTATAAGCCTACGCCGCACGCGCTGGCGGAAACCCAAGCGCTGATCGCCTCGATGGCGCGGCCCTACCAGGCGCTGGCGCCACAGATGCCCATCGCGGCGCTGCTGGCGGCGCCCGACTTTCTGCCCACCTTTTTCGCCGCCTACGGGCAGCTGATGCTCAAGGAGATTTACCTGATCGATCTGGTGCCGCAATCCGGGCTGTTTATCAGCAAGGACGCCGGCCACATGGTGCTGCTGATGCTGCATATCGAAAGCATCCGGCAGGACTCCCCCTTTCTGCTGCTCTCCTCGGCGAAAATCGCCAAGTCGTGCTCCGTCTCACGCGCGCACGTGAATCGCATTCTGCAGGCGGCGGAAAAATCCGGCCTGCTGACCACCACCAATAACGTGGTGATCGAACTCAACAGTTCGTTCTTTATCATGGCGGAGCGCTATTTCAGCCTCTATTTCGCGATGGTCGAATTCGGGCTTGAACGAGTTTGGCACACGCCGCAGGCCACCGAGCCCCGCTGAGCCGTTTACTTTTCCCGCAGCACCCGATCGATCAACCCCCAGGCCGCCGCTTCGTCGGCGGTCATAAAGCGATCGCGATCCAACACCCGCTCCACCTCTTCGTAGCTGAGGCCGCAATGTTTGGCGTACAGCCGGATCACCGTGTCTTTGGTGCGTTTCATCTCTTCGGCATGAATCAAGATGTCGGAGGCCTGCCCCTGAAAGCCGCCCAGCGGCTGGTGCACGTGCAGGCTGGCGTTGGGCAGCGCCATGCGGTGGCCCGGCTCTCCGGCCATCAGCAGGAACGAGCCCATCGAGCGCGCGGTGCCCATGCACAGCGTATGCACCGGCGCGCGGATATACTGCATGGTGTCGTAAATCGCCAGCCCGCTGGTGATCACCCCGCCCGGCGAGTTGATGTACAGGTGGATCGGTTTCTCCGGGTTTTCCGCTTCCAGAAACAGCAGTTGGGCGCACAGCATTTCGGCCACGTCGTCGTTGACTTCGCCATTGAGGAAAACGATCCGGTCGCGCAGCAGGCGCGAATAAATATCAAAGGAACGTTCTCCCCGGCTGGTCTGTTCCACCACCATCGGGACGAGCATCATCTTCTCACGCATCGGTGAACTCCTGGGTTGGCAAAAGGGAAATGAATTTAACGCGTCAGGCGGCGAGCATCATCGTCACCGAACCGTCATTGGCGGCGTCGAGCTGGTGGATAATCCGCAGCAGGCTGCCGCCAGCGGCGTCCGGCACTATCTGCAGCGTCACCACGCTTTCAAGGAACGGCGGCCGGTCGTCACGCAGACGGTAGCTCACCGCTTCGCCCGGCGTGGCGGCCAGCGGTTCGGCCTGCGCCAAATCCCCCGGAGGCAGCCACTGCTCGCGCAGCTCGGGAATGCTGAGCGCTCGCCACACTTTTTCCGGCGGCGCATCGAGCGAATACTCCAATATCAGCCGATCGCGCGGCGGCTGCTCAGCCTGTTTGTTCATTGATCCATATCCTTCAGCAAGGTTTGCAACGCGTCGATGCGCGCCGGCCACCAGGCGCGGTACTTCGCCAGCCAATCGGCGATCTGCGCCAGCCCTTCCGGGTCGACCTGGTAATTGACGAAGCGCCCCTGCTTCGTCTCGCGCACCAGCCCGGCATTGCGCAGCACCGCCAGGTGTTGCGACATCGCGGACTGGCTGATGGGCAGCCCTTCGCGCAGCGCGCTGGCGTTCATGCTGCCGACGGCGAGCTTGTCGAAGATGGTGCGGCGAGTCGGATCGGCCAGCGCCTTGAAGATGTCATTTTCGTTCATACAAATACATTAGTATTCACTTATGTATTATGCAAGCGCCAGGGCAGGATTTTTGCGCAAAGCGAGACTCCGCGCCGGAGCACGGAGCCGATAGAGGAGAAATTACAGCGGTTTATTGCAAACGGGCGTGGTCAGCGCGGATTGCCCGGCCTGCGCCCCTTCCTGCGCTTCGAGCACGAGGCGCGCCAACGGCATGTCTTCGTGGTAGCGCGCCTCGGCGCTCAGGCTTTTCGCGTAGCGGTTGTACTTCCACCAGGCGTAGCCGAGGAACACCACCAGCCCGCCGACGTTATAGAACACGATGGTCATGATGCTGGCGCCGGTCGGGAACGTCGAGGCGAAGAAGCCGACGGTGAAGATGGCGATCAGCACGCTGACGATGGCGATGCCCTGCAGGCGCGAGCCCATTTTGAAATCGCGCGCCACCCGGTCGTACTTCAGGCGCAGATTCAGGTAGGCCAGCATGATGAACAGCGGCGGCAGCATCGAGGCCGCGGCGGTCATGTTGATCAGCGTGTTCATCAAATCCTGCACACTGCTGGAACCCAACGTCGGGATCAGCATCAGCGGGATGACGATGAAGAACTGGATCCAGGCGGCGCGCGTCGGCACGCCGTGCCGATTCAGACGAATGGTTTTCTCGCCGAAAATGCCCTTCGGGATCTCGGTGAAGAAAATCTTCACCGGCGCCGCCGTCCACATCAGCAGCGAGCCGAACATGGCGGTGAAGGAGACGATGCCGACAAAGCGGTTCATCAGCACAGTCGGCAGGCCGAAGTGCGCCGACAGGCCTTCGAACACCTGCACCGTGCCGCCGGTGAAATGCAGGTCAGCGCGGTGGACGAACACGTTGATCAGCAGCGAAGACACCGAATACAGCACGCCGATGAACAGCCCGGAAACGATGATCACCTTCACGAAGGCGCGGCTGCCGCCTTTCACATCGTTCACGTACACCGCCACAGACTCCGCCCCGCCCGCCGCCTGGAAGATCCAGGCGGTAATGCCGAGGAACGCCCAGTTGAAGTTCGGCGTCATCGCCTGCACGTTGATCGGGTCGGCCGGTTCGATGCCGCCCAGCACCGCCGCGCCCGCCAGAACGATGTAGGAAAACGTCAGCAGCAGCATCAGCGACGAGGTCACCGAGGTCATCGGCCCCAGCAGTTTTGCGCCGCTGTTGGAGATGTAGGTCGAGAAGGCGAACAGGAAGATGCTGATGATCGCCGTGGTCAGCGGGGTAAACACGTAGTCATAGCCCAGGAACGCGTAAGAAGCGTAGGCGATGACGCGCGGCAGCAGCGCGGTGAAGAAGAACAGGTTCACGAACCAATAGGTGTAGGCGGTGATAAACGCCCAGCGCCCGCCGAGCGCGCTTTTCACCCAGGCATAAACGCCGGCCTCGGAGTTGCGGTTGAGCGAGACGAACTCGGCGATGATCAGGCAAAAGGGAATGAAGTAAATGATGGTCGCCACCAGGAACACCGGCGACGAGGCGACCCCGAGCTGAATATTGTTGTTAATCACGTTGTTGAAACTGAACACTGCCGCAAACGTCATCGACAGCAGGCCAAACTTGCCGATGGTGTTTCTGTTCGACGCAGCCATAGAGATTCTCCGAATGGTGTAGGGGACTTCGGTTTGTTGTTATCGATCGGCGAGTGCGCTATTTGTTAACAAAATAGCTGTCTTCCACCGTCACTTTTAAAATGACTTTTTTTACCTTGCCGCTTTCTGTGAAGCGGTGAGCCTGGTGGTTTTCGAAGATCGCCACGTTGCCTTTGCCGACCTGGCGCCTCTCGCCTTCGCCGCTGAAAAACTCGCGGTCGGTTTCGTCCTGATAGGGCGCCACCGTCGTCAGCGCCCGTTTGTCGGCAACCTCGACGGTCTCTTCCCCCTCGAGGTAATAGTGCACGTCGAAGTAGCGGCGGTTGCCCTCCAGCCAACCGTGCTGGCGGCCGGCGCCGACGCTCAGCCGATACGTCAGCGAGTCGCCGATCGAATGGCACACGTTCGGGCTGATGCGATCGATATTGGCGATCGCATCCATGCAGCGCAGCCACTTCTTGCCGCTGTGATAGATGCGCTGGAACTCCGCCAGGGATTCGAGAATGATCATGCGTTTTCCTCCGCAGACTGCGGGTGGTGGTGAGCGGGCGCGAAGTCATAACCGGCGAGCGCGGCGCCCTGCGTTTGCCGCCCGTCGAACGGCACCAGCGTGAAACCGTAGCTGAACGGCGCCAGATAGACCCGGTGGGTATCCAGCACTTCGGAGCCCCAGGAGTTGGAGCCGAGGCCGAGGATCTGGTCGTCCAGGTTCAGCGTCAGGCAGTCGCTCGGTGCCAGCTCGTTGATGTGCTGGGCCTGGTGCAGCATCTCGGCGCTGTAGGGCCACAGGCTGAAATTGATCGGCCGTCGCGGCTGGATGAAGATCCCCTTGCCCGCCGCGTCCTGCAAACTCAGCCAGCGCACGTCCTGCCGATTGCCGTTGTCCTGCGGGAACGGATAGTGTTCGAACAGCGCGTCGGCGCGCTGCCGGTAGTGGCCGATCAGGTTGGCCCGGCAGCTGTCGCGGTAGTTCTCGCCCGGCCCGCGGCCGTAGTATTCCACCTGTTCGAAACGGCGGCTGATGCCGAAATCGAGGCCGATTTTCGGGATAATCTGGCGGAAATCGCCGTAAGGCTCACCGGCCAGATCCAGGCTGACGTAGCCCTGCGGGGAGATGCGCCAGCGGTAGGTGCAGCGCATGCCAAAGTCGAACACCGGCGGCGCGATCAGGCTATGTACCTCGATCAGCAGATCCTCGCCCTGCCATTGCCGAGTGAGGCGGCGGAAGTGCTGCTGCATGATGGGGAAGTGATGCGGCAGCCAAATCCCCTCATATTCCTGTTTATGGTTATCGATCACCGGTTTGAAGAAGGTGATGCGCGGCGCGCGCCCCACCACTTCTTCATCGTCTACCCGCCACGACAGCAGTTCGCCGCTCAGCAGCGAGAACGCCAGCTGGAACCGGCCGCCGCTGACGATCAGCCGATGATTTTCCTCGCGGCATTGCAGCGCCGGCGCATCGGCCGGTGGTGGAGCCGGTCGCCGCGTCGCCGCCCGGCGCAGATGCTGATAATGTCCCAGCCGCTGGCCGCTCTCGCTGTAGCGGGTGGCGCTATCCTTATGCACCGCCACGTCGATCAGCGTTTCCCCCTGCCCCAGCGCCAACACCGGCAGGTGCATGTCTTCGCTCTCGCCCGGCTGCAGGTGCGGCAGCTTGAATTCGTAACTCGCCACCTGGCGGCCGTCGGTCTTGACGCTGACCTTCAGCGTGATGTCCGCCAGCGAGCTGAACCAATAGCGGTTTTTCACCCGCAGCACGTCGCCTGCGCCTTCCTCCGCCGTCACCTCCACCGGGCACAGCACCTGCTGGTATTCACGCAGGCCGGGGCCGGGGCGCTGGTCCGGGTAGATCAGGCCGTCCATGCAGAAGTTGTAGTTGTTCGGGTAGTCGCCGTAATCGCCGCCGTACTGGTAGCGCTCGCGCCCCTGTTCGTCGTGGCTCAGCAGCCCGTGATCGCACCACTCCCAGATGTAGTGCCCCTGCAAACTGGCGTGGCGGTTGAACACCGACTGGTATTCGAACAGCCCGCCGGGGCCGTTGCCCATCGCGTGGGCGTATTCGCACAGGATGCGCGGTTTGGGGTGCGGGTATTCGCCGAAGGCGTTCATCATCGCCACGCGGGAATACATGGTGCTGATCACGTCGGTCACTTCGGCGTCGCGATCTTCTTCATAGTGGATCAGACGGGTCGGATCGAGCGCCTTGCAGCGCCGGGCCATGGCGCGAATGTTGCAGCCGTAGCCGGACTCGTTGCCCAGCGACCAGATGATGATCGACGGGTGGTTTTTCTGCGCCGCCACGTGGCGCTCGATGCGTTCGACGTAGGCCTGCTCCCAGCGCGGATCGTCGGTAATGCGGCTCAGATCGCCGACGTTGGCAAAGCCGTGGCTTTCCAAATCAGTCTCCGCCATCACGAACAGGCCATAGAGATCGCACAGCTCGTAAAAGCGCGGATCGTTGGGGTAATGGGCGGTGCGCACCGAGTTGATGTTGTGCTGCTTCATCAGCACGATATCGCGCTCCACCCGCGCCATATCGACGGCGCGCCCTTTGCGGTGATCGTGATCGTGCCGGTTGACGCCGTGCAGCTTGAGGTAGCGGCCGTTGACGTACATCAGCCCGTCGCGCACCGCAATCTCGCGGAACCCCACCCGCTGCGGCACCACGCCCAGCAGGTTGCCGGCGCCGTCATACAGGCTGAGCAACAGCTGATACAGATAGGGATTTTCCGCATTCCACTGCTGCGGGCGGCTGACCGGCAGTTCGAAACGGCAGCTCAGCGCCCGCTCGACGCGCAGATCGTCGCGCCACTGCTCCGCCACGCAGCGATCGCCGTCGAACAGCTGCGCCTGCAGGCGGCAGCCCTCGGCGGCCTGCACACCGAGATGGCGCAGCTCGGCATCGATCGCCAACTGCGCGTCGCAATAGCGCTCATCGAAGGTGGTGACCAGCGTCAGATCGTGAAGGTGGGTAGCGCTCTGGCCGATCAGATAGACGTCGCGGAAAATGCCGGCCATCCACCACATGTCCTGATCTTCGATGTAGGTGGAGTCGGCCCACTGCATCACCCGCACCGACAGCAGATTCTCGCCCTGCCGCACATAGGGGCTGATGTCGAACTCGGCGCACAGCCGGCTGCCCTTGCTGAAGCCGACATAGTCGCCGTTGACGTACACCTCGAAGTAGGTTTCCACGCCGTCGAATTTGATCAGCACTTGCTGATCTTGCCAGCCGGCGTCGAGCGTAAAGTGGCGTTGATAGGCGCCGGTGGGGTTATTGGTCGGCACGTAAGGCACGTCGATCGGGAACGGGAAGCCCTCATCGGTGTACTGCAGGTGGCCGTGCCCTTCCAACTGCCACATGCCCGGCACCGCCATATCGCCCCAGTCGTTCATCGGCTCTCGGTAAAATGCCGCCGGCACCTGCGCCGGGTGCTCGAAGAAGCGAAAGCGCCAGCGGCCGCTCAGCAGTTGGAAACGCCGGCTGGCGTTGCGATCGAAGCTCAGCGCCTGCCCGGCGTCCGCGTAGCTGAAGAAGCTCGCGCGCGGCGCCAACCGGTGCTCCGACTGTTTTTCAATGTTTTCCCAATTATTCACGTCACGTCTCCCGACACCTGTGCAATGCGGAAACGATAGTAAATATTTAGTAAAAACTACAGTTGATATTTACCAAATGACGACAGGATCACAATAAATCTCAAAGGCCTTTTTTTATCATGACGTTAATTTTGAGCGCCAACGCCCCCGCCGAGGCGGGGGCCGGTCAGGCGACGGTGGTGTCGCGCAGCTGCAGCGAGCTGGGAACGAAGATCGACAGCGGGACGGCGCGCTCATCGCGCAGCCGCTCCGCCAGCAGGTTGACGGCCTGTGCGCCCATGGTTTCCGAAGGGATGCGCACCGTGGACAAGGCGGGGAAAATAAAGCGGGCGGTGGGAATATCGTTGACGCTGATCAGCGCGATCTGCCCCGGCACCTGAATGCCGTGTTCGTGCAGCGCGCGCAGCACGCCGATGGCGATCGAATCGGTCGCCACCAGCAGCGCCGGCGGATAGCCATTCTGGCTCTGCAACATCGCTTTCGCGCACTGGTAGCCCGACTGGCTGCTGAAATCGCCGTGGTAAATGTCCTGCGCTCGCACCACATTTTGCTGCCGGCCATACTCGACGAATGCCTGCTCGCGCTGGTCGATGCCGGCCGGATGGTCGCGCCCGCCGATAAAGCCGATGCGCTGATAGCCGCGGCCGATGAAGTAGTCGATCACCTTGCGGCTGATCTTGTACAGGTCGACATTGACGCAGTCAAACCGCTCATCCTCCACCACGCCGTCGATGAACACCACCGGCGTTTCCTGCTGCCCGAGCTGCTCATACAGCGCGGGCTGTGGCCGGCCGATCACCAGCAGGCCGTCGGCCGCCGGCAGCGCCTTGTCGCCGTTGCAGTCGTAACCGGCGCTCAGCGCCACGCCCAACTTTTCGCACTGCGTCTCGATGCCGTAGCGCATCGCCAGGTAATAGGGATCGTTGATCTCCACGCCCTGCGTATAGGTGAACAGCGCGGCGAAATGCAGGCGTTGCCCGCTTTGCCGTTTGGAAGGTGCGATCTTGTATTCGAGGCGTTCCGCCGCTTCCAGGATCTTCTGGCGGGTTTGCGCCTTCACGCTCAGGGTGGGGTCGTCATTCAACACGCGCGAAACGGTGGCGACGGACACATTAGCGGCTTCAGCAATTTCCTTCAGTGTGGCCATAGAGTCCCAATGCACAGACGAAAAACGGTAGCTTAATCGGATAGCGCCGCGGCGTACAGCGTCGCCCGCCTCCTCTCCTTCCCAGACCAGGCCAGAACACGCTCATGCCAGCCGTTGCCGGGCGCCTGCAGCGAAAGATACCCATTTCACCCGCTGTGATCAAGTTAACGATTTACTGATTAAAGCATATTTTTTACTAAATATTTTACTAATATACCTGCCGTTTACCGTCCCGCCGGGGCGGTTTTTTCTCCCAGGGAGCCGGGAGCGACCTCGCGTGAGCCGCCGCTCGGCTGACGTTCCGATCCACCCAACACCAGGCCTATGCCCCATGAAATCACTAAGCCATCACGCCCTGTTGCCCTTGTTGCTGCTCGTTAACGCGCCCGCCTGGGCGGCGCAGGAACCGGTGACCCCGGCGGAGCGCAATCAGCTCCCGCCGCCGCCGTTACCCGATAGCGCCGCGACCGCCCTGCGTTTTTACGGCGAGCTCGGCATCGGCGGCAGCGTCTATTTGAACGGCGAACATCAGCATCAATACAGCGACGGCACCTATATCGAAGGCGGCCTGGAGATCAAACGGGGCCACTGGTTCGGCCTGATTTACGGCGAAGGCTGGACCGTGCAGGCGGACAGCCAGGGCCACGCCTGGACGCCGGGCCACGGTTGGGGCGGCTTCGAGGGCGGGTTGAACCGCTTTTACGGCGGTTACCGCACCGACGACGGCACCGAGATGATGCTCAGCGTGCGCAACGACTCGTCGCTCGACGACCTGCAATGGTGGGGCGACTTCACGCCGGAATACGGCTACGTGATCCCCAACACCCGCGATCTCAGCTACGCCGCCAAGCTGCAAAACCTGACCGGGCGCTTTCGCTACAGCGTGACGGCGGCGCCGGAAAGCCGCATCGACGAGAGCAAGGCGCTGCTGCACTTCGGCAAATACGATCGCTATTCCGACAAGTACACCTATCGGGCGATGATCAACGGCTACACCCAGTACGACCTGCAGGACAATCTGACGCTGCTGAACGGCCTGGAAGTGACCGACGGCCTGGGGCAGCTGTTTTTGCTGGGGCTGCGCGGCCAACACCTGGCCGGCCGCGTCTGGCACCACACCGGCAAAGGCGACAGCGGCGGCCATTCCGGCAGCGAGTCGGGCCTGATGCTCAGCGCGATGACGGAAACTGCCAAAGGGCTGTATCTCTCCACCGCCTACAGCTACGCCCGCCACCGGTTTGATAATGCGGCGGATACTGCCACCTCATACGCCCAGTGCGGCGTCTGGTATGAATACGCCGGCGGCAAGCTGGCCACCGCGCTGGACAGCAAATTCTTCATGCGCAACGACAGCACCGGCGCCAGCAACTCGGTGTTCCTGATGCAATATTTCTATTGGTAACCGTTGAGGCTCCTACGATGAACATGACTCCCCTGACCCCGCTGGCCACTGCCCTCACCCTCGCGCTGACGCTGACGGGCTGCGCGCCGAAAACGCCCGACGCCGACGCCCCGTTGGCCGAGCGCTATAAAAACGTCATCGACCGCCGCGGCGCGCCGCACTTTATGCTCGATTATGATTTCGACGATCACCAGCGCTTCAATCCGTTCTTCGATCTCGGCGCCTGGCACGGCCACCTGTTGCCGAGCGGGCCGGAAGGCATGGGCGGTTTCCCCGGCCCGGCGCTGCTGACGGAAGAGTACATCAACTTTATGGCCAACAATTTCGATCGGCTCAGCGTCTATCGAAACGGTAAACCGGTGCATTTCACCATGACGGCCTACAGCCTGCCCGGTGCCCTGGTGCAGCGGCTCAGCGCGCCGGGCGTGGCCGTCAACCTGACGCTGCGCTTCGCTGGCGCGCGCACCTCGCTGCTGGAAACCCAAATCCTGACCGACACGCCGCTGGAGCTGGTGTGGGACGGTGAATTGCTGGAGCGCTACGCGGCCAAAGAGCAAAAACCGCAGCCGCCGGCGACCCTCGAGCAGGCATTTCCTGACTACACGCGCCGCATTGTGCCAACGGCTGACGGCCTGCGCGTCACCTTCGGCAAAGTGCGCGCGCCGTCGCAGCTGATGACCTCCGGCCAGTCCGAGTATCAGATCCACAAATCGCTGCCGCAGCGCACCACGGTCGACGGCCATCGCTTCCGCGCCACGGCGCGCATCGCCAGCTCCACCACCCTGTACACCACCTACTCGCACCTGCTTACCGCCGAAGAAGCGCGGCGCGAACAACGCGCCATCGCCGACATCCTCGCTCACCCGCAGCGCTATATGGCCGCGTCGGCCCAGCGTTGGGAACGCTATCTCGCCACAGGGCTCAGCAACCCGCACGCCACGGCGGAACAAACCCGCGTGGCGGTCAAAGCGATGGAAACGCTCAACGGCAACTGGCGCGGCGCCGCCAGGGCGATGAAGTTCGACTCGGTCACCCCCTCGGTGACCGGACGCTGGTTCTCCGGCAACCAGACCTGGCCGTGGGACACCTGGAAACAGGCCTACGCCATGGCGCACTTCAACCCGGACGTGGCCAAGGACAACATCCGCGCGGTGTTCGCCTTCCAGATCCGGCCGGGCGATGCCCTGCGCCCGTGGGACGCCGGTTTCCTGCCCGACCTTATCGCCTACAACCCCAGCCCGGAGCGCGGCGGCGACGGCGGTAACTGGAACGAGCGCAACACCAAGCCGAGCCTGGCGGCCTGGGCGGTGATGGAGGTGTATCGCGTCACCGGCGATAAGGGCTGGCTGGCGGAGATGTACCCGAAGCTGGTGGCCTACCATGACTGGTGGCTGCGCAACCGTGACCACAACGGCAACGGCGTGCCGGAGTACGGCGCAACCCGCGACAAAGCGCACAATACCCCCGACGGACGCATGTTGTTCACCGTCAAACGCGGGCAGCGCGAGCAAACGCTGGCCGGCCTCGACAATTACGATCGCATCGTGCGCGAGGGGCAGTACGACAGCATCGAGATCCCGGCGCAGACCGCCGCCTCCTGGGAGTCGGGCCGCGACGACGCGGCGGTATTCGGCTTTATCGATCCGGATCAATTGGCGCGCTACCTGGCGCAGGGCGGCAAACGCGAAGACTGGCAGGTGAAATTCGCCGAAAACCGCGCGCCGGACGGCACGCTGCTCGGCTATTCGCTGCTGCAGGAGTCGGTGGATCAGGCCAGCTACATGTACAGCGACAACCGCTATCTGGCGGAGATGGCCGATATTCTCGGCCACGGCGCCGAGGCCGCCGCCTTCCGCGCCAAAGCCGACCGGCTGGCGGCCTACATCAACACCTGCATGTTCGACAAGCACAGCGGTTTCTTCTATGACATCCGCATCGAAAGCCGGCCGTTGGCCAACGGCTGCGCCGGCAAACCGATCGTCGAACGCGGCAAAGGGCCGGAAGGCTGGTCGCCGCTGTTCAACGGCGCCGCCAGCCAGCCGCACGCCGATGCGGTGGTCAGGGTGATGAAGGATCCGCGCGAGTTCAATACCTACGTGCCGCTCGGTACCGCGGCGCTGACCAATCCGGCGTTCGGCGCGGACATCTACTGGCGCGGCCGCGTGTGGGTCGATCAGTTGTATTTCGGCCTCAAGGGCATGGAACGCTACGGCTATCGCGACGATGCGGTGGCGATGGCGCAGGCTTTCTTCCGCCACGCCGACGGCCTGGTCGCCGACGGGCCGATCCGCGAGAACTACAACCCGCTCACCGGCAAGCAACAGGGCGCGCCGAACTTCTCCTGGAGCGCGGCGCACCTGTACATGCTGTATAACGACTTCTTCACGCAATAAGCCGCAGCGGCCACCGCCATCGTTGCCCGGCGGTGGCCCGCGTTTATGAGCGGATCGGGATCACCAGCACGTCGATATTCAGCTGGTTGATGGCGTTGCGAGTGGAAGAAAACAGGTTGCTCCACAAATCGTGGTGGTGGCCGAACACCAGCAGATCGATATTCTTGTCCACCACTGCCGTGCGCAGTTCGTCAACAAAGCCGCCGCGCCCGATAATCACTTCCGTGATCGGATAATTGACGTTTTGCGTGGTGGGTTCCAGCTCTTTGCGGATCTTCTCTTCGAACGACGCGCCCTCATAGCTGTGCTCCGAAAAGCCGATTGCCGCATGGTAAGTGTCGTAGTGGACGTCCACATAGATCAGCGAGAGTTTGGCCTTCAGCGCCTCCGCTAACAGCGCCCCCTTTTCGACCAATCGTTTGCCGTCATCGCTCAGATCGGTGGCGATGACAATATGGTGGTAACACATAGCGCCTCCTGTCATGGACTCGGTAGAGCCGAGGCTCCGATATCACGTCAGAGTCATATCGTTATGGTTAATTTTAGTTCAGAAACGGCGCGCGCGGCGGGAGAGATAACGGCGGGAAAGCCCCGTTGCCGGGGCGGAAGGGAGAGATTACTTTTCGCGCTGCGCCTCAAACCAGACGTTGCACAGCGACAGGATCAGCGTGTTGGCGTCTTTCACCAGCACGTTATCGCCGGGCACCCCATCGGTGCCCTGATCGGTGATGCCTTTGATGACGGTATCCGCGTGCTGAATGGCCACGCGCTCGACCGACGGCGTGCTGATGCCCAGCATCGGGAAATCGATGTAGGAACTGCTGCCGGAATTGTCCTCGACGAACTCCTGCGCTTCTACGGTGCTGACGGTGGCACCTTCGCTTTTCAGCGCCGTGCCGTTCCAGCTGAATGCATCCGCCTTATAGCTGATTTTACCGCCGATCAGGCTCTGCGCCTGCTGTTGATCCCAGCAGCCGGTGGTCTGAGTCGGCACAATTTTACTGACGCGCCAGTTGCCCAGCAGCTGTTTGGGGATCGGCCCGGTATCGCTCTCCGCCGCCCGAACCTGAGTCGCCGAGACGCAGGCCAACACCACCAGCGGCAGCAGCGCCTTGCTCCAAGTGTTCAATCGCATTGTTTTTTCCTTCGTTTCAGTACCCAGTCTGCCCTCGCGGGCCAACGGCTATCATAATAAGCCCGCCGATTCGCCGTCAAAACAATCCGCACCGCGCCAGGCGGCGGCCGCTCATAGCTAATCGCTATGAGTCATAGTGAATCAGTATTTTGTTTTATCCCAGTGATTACCTACAGTCACTGCCACTATTCTGCCCGCCCAAATTAGCAGGCAATGTTGACAAGGACCCTGGGAAAATGACATTTACGCTGAAAAACCTCACCCTGGCGCTGGCCGCCGCCGGCACGCTGCTGCTGACCGCCTGTGGCCCGACGGCACAGGACGATCACCACATCAAGGTCGGCATCAGCGCCGGCATCGATCAGTCGCTGTGGGCGGTGGTGCAAAAGGTCGCCAAGCAGAAATACGATCTGGACGTGGAGGTGGTGACCTTCAACGACTACGTGCTGCCAAACGAAGCGCTGAATAACGGCGATCTGGACGTCAACGCCTTCCAGCACAAGCCGTATCTCGACAAGCAGATGCAGGAACGCGGCTACAAGCTGGCCGCGGTGGGCAACACCTTCGTCTACCCGATCGCCGGCTATTCGAAGAAGATAACCGCACTCAGCCAGCTGCCGGACGGCGCGCAGGTGGCGGTGCCGAACGATCCGACCAATCTGGGCCGCTCGCTGCTGCTGTTGCAAAAACAGGGGCTGATCACCCTGAAAGACGGCGTCGGCCTGCTGCCGACCGCGCTGGACATCGTCGGCAACCCGAAAAAGCTGAAGATCGTCGAGATTGAAGCGCCGCAGCTGCCGCGCGCGCTGGACGATCAGAAAGTGACGCTGGCGATCATCAACACCAACTATTCCAGCCAGATCGGCCTGTCGCCGGCCAAGGACGGGCTGTTTGTCGAAGACAAAAACTCGCCGTACGTCAACATTTTCGCCAGCCGCATCGACAACAAAGACAGCGAGAAAGTGAAGGATCTGGTCAAGGCCTATCAGACCGATGAAGTGGCGGCCAGCGCCGCCGACATCTACAAGGGCGACGCCGTCAAAGGCTGGTAACCCTCCCCCGCATGCCCGTGGCGCCCGCCGCGGGTTTTTCATTTCCGCCCTCCGCCGCGCCGTTCAATTTTCGCCCACTCAGATCACAAATCAAGCACGGCGCTTTAGGTGAATAAAGCTGCCATGTTGTATACAAGTTTGCGTAAATGTTTTCTATTTGTTTCAAAAAACCGCTGGGGAAAATAATGAAAAATAGAAAAATCAAAGCGTTGCTTGTTACCTGTGCCGTGGTCGGCGCCGCGTTGCTGGCCATCGCCGGTAAAGCGGAAAACGCCGATAAAACCTTCCTCTCCGTCGCCACCGCCTCCACCGGCGGCACCTACTACCCAATGGGCGTCGGGTTGGCCAACGTCTGGAGCAACCGGCTGAAACGCCAGGGGATACAGGTCACCGGCCAATCCTCCGCCGGTTCGATCGAGAATATCGATCTGCTGCAAAAGGACGAGGCGCAGCTGGCGATTTTGCAGAGCCTGATCGCCGTCGAAGCCTATCAGGGCGTGCGCAACTTCGACGGCCGCGCCTACGGCGATCTGCGCTCCATCTCCATGCTGTGGCCCAACGTCGAACACTTCGTGATGCTGGAAAGCCGGGTCAAAGACGGCACGCTGAACGATATCGCCGGCACGCGCTTTTCCGTCGGGCCGCAGGCCAGCGGCACCGAACAGTCGACGATGATCATCCTACAGGGCGTCAACCTGACCAAGAAGTCGCTGTCGGCGGAATACCTCGGCTACGGCGACACGGTTTCCGCGATGCGCGACGGGCGCCTGGACGGCGGCGCCCTGCCCGCCGGGGTGCCGGCCGCCGCCGTCACCGACATGTATGCCAGCGGCGTGCCGGCACGCATCCTGGAAGTCACCGACGAACAGCTGGCCAGCATCAACGCCATCGCCAACTCCTGGTTCCGCTTCGACATCAAGGCGGAGACCTACCCCCGCCAGCCCAAAGCGGTCGCCACCATCGCGCAGCCCAATATTCTGGTGGCCCTCAGCCGGCTCGATGAAAAGCTGGTGTACGACCTGACCAAAACGATGTTCGAGAACCTGCCGGAAGTGCACCAGGTGCACAGCTCGGCCAAATACATCTCGCTGGAGAATGCGCTGAAAGGCGTTTCCGTGCCGCTGCACCTCGGCGCCTATCGCTACTACCGCGAAGCCGGCGTCGAGATACCCGATTATCTGATCCCGCCGGAAGCCGCCGCGCTGGCCGCCAACCCCTAACCCAGGAGGACGTATGAGCACTCACCCTTCTTCACCGCAGCCCGCCGTCGATCTGGACAAGGAAGCCGGCGCCGGCAACCGGCCGCTGAGCGGCATCTATTTGCAGCTGGCAACCGTCCTGGCGATCGCCATTTCCGCCTATGCCATCTACGCCAACGCGCTGTCCAACACGCAGGAGTTCTACCGCAACACCACGTTCCTGAGCGGCATTCTGATCCTGGGCTTTATCCTGTTCCCCTTCTCGGCCCGGCACGCCACCCGCAGTTTCAACCGCTGGGACTATCTGTTCATCATCCTGACGCTGGTCAGCTACGGCTATTTCTACGTTAACTACGTCGATCTGCACGTGGTGCGCAAGAGCATCCCCAACGCCACCGATTATGTGATGGCGGCGATCGGTATCGGCGTGCTGTTCGAAGCCGCGCGGCGCACCACCGGCTATTTCATCCCCGGCCTGGCGACTTTCGCCATCCTCTATGCGCTGTTCGGGCAGTACTTCATGGGCATTTTCGGCCACGGGGGCTTCTCGGTGGAACGCCTGCTGTATCGGCTGTTCATGACCAGCGAGGGGATTTTCGGCATCACCCTGTCCACCGCCTCCACCGCCATCGTGGTGTTTATTCTGTTCGGCGCCTTTCTCAGCGTCAGCGGCGCAACCGCGCTGTTCAACGATCTGGCGCTGGCCGCCGCCGGACGCCGCCGCGGCGGCCCGGCCCAGGTGGCGGTGATCTCGTCGGCACTGACCGGCTCATTGAGCGGCAGCGCGGTGGCCAACGTCGCCACCACCGGCACCTTCACCATTCCACTGATGAAAAGCATCGGGCTGTCGTCCCGCTTCGCCGGCGCCGTGGAAGCCACCGCCTCCACCGGCGGCATGATCATGCCCCCCATCATGGGCGCGGCGGCGTTTATCATGGCCGGCTTCCTCGGCATCTCGTACACCACCATCGTCATCGCCGCCATCGTGCCGGCGCTGCTCTATTACGCCGCGCTGATCATGGCTATCGACCTGGAGGCCAAGAAACAGGGCCTGAAGGGCATCAACAAGGAGAACATCCCTCAGGTGCGCGCGGTGCTGAAGGCGCGCGGGCTGTTGCTGCTGCCGCTCGTCATCGTCATCGGCACGCTGCTGCTGGGTAAAACGCCGATCTATGCCGGCTTCCTCGGCATCATTGCCATCATCGTCGCCAGCTGGCTCACCCCCGACAGTTCGGTGCGCATGACGCCGAAAAAAATCGCGCTGGCCTTGAACGACGCGGCGCGCGGCTCGATCCAGGTCACCATCGCCTGCGCCGCCATCGGCGTGATCATCTGCGTGGTGACCATGACCGGCATCGGCTCCACGCTGGCGTTCAACATCGTCGCCATGACCGACAACACCCTGTGGATGATCCTGCTGGTGGTGATGCTGGTGTGCATCGTGCTCAGCATGGGGCTACCCTCGACCGCGCTCTACATCGTGGTGGCGGTGACCGTGTCGCCGATCCTGATCAAAGCCGGCGTGCTGCCGCTGGCGGCGCATTTCTTCGTGTTCTGGTTCGGCGCGTTGTCCAACATCACGCCGCCGGTGGCGCTGGCCAGCTACACCGCCGCCAGCATCGCCCGAGCCGATCCGATGCAAACCTCGTGGGACGCGGTGCGCCTGGCGCTGCCGGGCTTTATCATCCCGTTCATTCTGGTCTACAACCCGATGCTGTTGATGCAGGGCGACGATCTCAACCCGCTGTCGGTGCTGCATATGGTGATCAGCGCGCTGGTGGGGATCTACGCCCTGTCGATCGCCAGCGCCAATTTCTGGCTGATGAAGACCCACTGGCTGGAGCGGGTGCTGTTTACCGCGGCGGCGATTTTACTGATCAAACCGGGCCTGATGACCGATCTGGGCGGCGCGGCCCTGATCGCCGCCGCCGCCGCCATGCACCTGCTGCGCTATAAACAGCGCGCCGCGCTGCCGGGAGGCGCGTCATGATCCGCAAGGTCACGCGCCAGAAAGCCTCTCATCAGGTGCTGGCGCAGCTGAAAGCCGGCATCAACGACGGCACCTTTCCGGTCGGCGAGAAGCTGCCGTCGGAAAACGTGTTGGCGGACGCGTTCGGCGTCAGCCGGGTGCCGGTGCGCGAGGCGCTCGGCGTGCTGGAGGTCAGCGGCATCATCTCCTCACGCCAGGGCGGCGGCCACCGGGTGGAACAGCATTCGCTGCTGAGCAAATACGAACCGCTGGTGATGGAGGTAGCCGACCGCTGCGAGGTGGAAGCGCTGCTGGAAATGCGCGAAGTCATGGAACAGCAGGCGGCGCGCATGGCCGCCGAGCGCCGCACCGAACAGGAGTTGCAGGCGATCGAACAGGCGCACCTCGCCTTTCGTGACTGTACGCTCAACGACGGCCAGATCGGCTATCGGCAGGACTACCTGTTCCACCGCGCCATCATGCAGGCTTCGCATAACCCCTTTTTCGTGCAGATCCTCGATAACATGCACGAGCTGTATCTGGGGGTGCTGGTGTACTCGCTCAGCAAAAACCTAGGGCGGCAGGCCGAGCGCCAGCGGGTGATCGACGAACATGAGCGGGTATTTATCGCCATTCGCGACGGCGATGCGGCGGCGGCCACCGCCGCCATGCAAAGCCATCTGAACAACGTACGCGGCAAATTACGCCGCCTGGAAAACGAGGAGCAAGAGCCGTGATGTACGACGCGATCGTTATCGGTGCCGGCCTGGTGGGGCTCGGCGTGGTGAATGCGCTGCAGGAAGCGGATCCGCAGCGGCGCATTCTGATCCTGGAAAAAGAGCGCGGCCCGGCGGCGCACCAAAGCGGCCACAACAGCAACGTGGTGCATTCCGGCATCTACTACACGCCCGGCAGCCTGAAAGCACAGTTGGCAAAACAGGGCAACCGCAGCATGTTCGCCTTCTGCCGCGAACACGACCTGTATCACGACCAATGCGGCAAGGTGATTGTCGCCACCCAGCTAAACGAACTGGATCGGCTGGAGAACATCTATCAGCGCGGCCTGCAAAACGGCCTGCAGGTCACCCGGCTGTCGCAGGCGCAGCTGCGGGAGCGCGAACCGCACGTCAATGGCCTTGAAGCGCTGCTGGTGCCCGACGCCGGTATCGTCAACTACGCGGAGGTGGCCGCCAAGCTGGCGGAGATCATCGTGCGGCGCGGCGGCGAGATCGCCTACGGCCATCAGGTTGAGGCCATCCGCGAACACGCCGGCGGCGTCACCGTCACCGCCGCCGGCGACTCCTTCGAGGGAAAACTGCTGATCAACTGCGCGGGGCTGTTCAGCGATCGCATCGCCAAACTGGCCGGTTACGAAACCGGCATGAAGATCGTGCCGTTCCGCGGTGAATACTATGTGCTGGACGACGCGAAAAACCACTTGGTCAACCATCTGATCTACCCGGTGCCCAACCCGGATTTCCCTTTCCTCGGCGTGCATTTTACCCGTATGTATAACGGCAAGCGCGACGTCGGCCCCAATGCGGTGCTGGCCTTCAAACGCGAAGGCTACCGCAAATGCGACTTCAGCCTGCGCGATCTGAGCGAGGTGCTCGGCTATCGCGGCTTTTGGAAAATCGCCGGCAACTACCTCGGCGAAGGGCTGGCGGAAATGCGCCGTTCGCTGTCGCGCCGCCGCTTTGCCGAGAACGCCCGTCGGCTGATCCCGGCGCTGCAGGAGCAGGATATTCGCCCCGGCCCGGCCGGCGTGCGCGCCCAGGCGCTGACCGCCGACGGCAAGCTGGTGGACGACTTCCACTTCGTGCAGGGTAAACGCTCGCTGCACGTGTGCAATGCCCCCTCTCCGGCAGCGACCGCCTCGCTGGAGATCGGCCGCGAGATCGTGAGCCGCCACCTGTCCGCTTTCTGACACCCGTTGAGGCCACGGCGCCCGTGGCCTCAGCCGCGCTGGATGGACACCCCGCCGTCCACCAGCATCGCGGTGCCAGTGACGAATGAAGCAGCGTCAGACGCCAGATACAGCGCCGCCTGCGCGATCTCCTCCGGCATCGCCAGCCGCTTCAGCGCGTGCAGTTCGGCCACCTGCGCCAACGCCTCCGGGGTATGGCTCATCTGCCGGCCCATCGCCGTATCGGTGCCGCCCGGCAGCAGCGCGTTCACCCGAATGCCGCGCCCGCCGAACTCCACCGCCAGCGCCTGCGTCAGGCCGATCAGCCCCGACTTGCCGGCCGCATAGGCCGCCGTACCGGGAAACGCCGCGGTGTGGCCGACGAAGGTGGAGGTGAAAATCACCGAGCCCGCGCCGCGCGCCAGCATGGCGGGGATTTGATATTTGGCGCCGTAGTAGGCGCTGGACAGGTTGGTTTCCAACACCTCGCGCCACTCTGAGGCACTCAACGCCAGCGACGGCCCCAGCGGCCCTAAGGTGCCGGCGTTGTTGAAGGCGATATCCAGCCCGCCGAATTCGTCGACCGCCGTCGCCGTCAGCCGTTCGGCGAAGGCTTCGTCGCGCACGTCGCCCGCCACCGCAAGCGCCCGGCCGCCCTCGCGCCGAATGTCCTCCACCAGCTCCGCCAACAGCGGCTCGCGCCGCGCGCCCAACACCAGCGCAGCCCCCTGGCGGGCGAACAGCAGCGCCGCCGCTTTGCCGATCCCCGAACTGGCGCCGCCGATCACCGCCACCTTGCCGTTTAATGCATTCATCGCTCATCCTCACACGGTTTAAAGATCCTCAGTGTGAAGCAAGATCCGGCGCCGCGCTGGCCGCAAGCGGACATGTAACTGACGCCAATAAAAAAGGCGCTGCAAGCAGCGCCCCGGCAACGCGAATCTGACGGTTAACTCACGGCCTGGCCGCATACTTCTGCATCGTGGCCGGCGTCACCAGCTCGAACGGGATCCAGTAATACGGTTCGAGTTTTTCCCCGTTGATCATGCGCTGCGCCACATCGACCGAGGCTTTGCCCTGGCCGACCGCGTCCTGGAACACAGTGACCTGCATCTTGCCGGAGGCCAGCGCCTTGAGGCCGTCCGGCGTGGCGTCGATGCCGCCGATCAGCACTTTCCTGTCCGCCTTGCCCGCCTGCTGCAGCGCCATGATTGCGCCGATCGCCATTTCGTCGTTGTTGGCGGCGACGATGTCGATCGCTTCGCCGTTGGTCAGCCAGTTCATCATCAGATCCATACCTTCACTGCGTGAATAGTTGGCGCTCTGCTTCTGCACCACCTTCATTTTCGGGTACTTGCTCACCACCTGCTCCACGTCTTTGGTGCGCTGCAGCGCGCCGGCGTCGGTCAGGTTGCCGATCATCACCGCCACGTTGCCCTGATAGCCGGCCAGCCGCGCCAGCTCTTCCATCTGCAGCGTGCCGGATTCCCGCTCGTCGGAGCCGACGAACACCACGCCCTGCGGCAGTTTGGTATCGCCCGGCGTGCGGTTCACGTACACCAGCGGCACGCCGGCGGCCTGCACCATTTTGGTCATCACCGGCGTGCTGGCCGAGTTGACCGGATCGACGATAATCGCGTCCACCCCGGCGCTGATAAAGCTCTGCACCTGATCGGTCTGGCGGCCGACGTCGCCGCGCGCGTCCTCGAACTGCACGGTGATGCCGCGCGCCTTGGCCTCCTTGTCGATCGCCTGGCGGATGATGGTGAGGAAGTTCTGGTCGAAATAGGCCATCGACACGCCGATGGTTTGCGCCCATGCCGGGGTAGACGCGCACAGCGCCACCGCCAGCCACAGCCCTTTCAGGTAGTTCATGATGTGCCCCCCAGGTAAAAAAAAGCCGCCGGCCAACCCTGACGCCGGCGGCAATTCACGGCAATCAGTGTTTTTTGCGGTTGCGCCGCATGTCGATCGACACGGCGGCGACGATAATCACGCCCTTGATGATGTCCTGAATGTAAGAGTCGACGCCGATAAAGGTGAAGCCGCTTTTGATAAGGCCGAGTATCACCGCGCCGATCAGCGTGCCGGTGATGCGCCCGACGCCGCCCATCAGGCTGCTGCCGCCGATCACCGCCGCGGCGATGGCGTCCAGCTCATACGACATCCCCATGCTCGACTGGCCGCTGCTGACGCGCGCCGCCAGCACCACGCCCGCCAACCCCGCCAGGCCGCCGGCGATGGTGTAAACCGTCACCAGGTACTTGTTGACGTTGATGCCGGAGACCCGCGCCGAGGTCATGTTGCCGCCGATGGCGTAGATGTATTTGCCGTAGCGGGTGTGCTTGAGCGCGATATGGAAGATCACCGCAATCACCAGGAAGATGATCACCGGCATTGCGCCCTGGCCGATCGACGTGAAGCCGTCCGACAGGAAGCTGACCGGGTTGCCCTTGGTGTAGTACTGCGCCAGGCCGCGCGCCGACACCATCATCCCCAGCGTGGCGATGAACGGCGGAATGCCGGTGCGGGTGATCAGGAAGCCGTTGATAAAGCCGCAGACGATGCCCACCCCGATCCCCGCGCCGATCGGGATCGCCGCCGGCAGATCGAGCAGCCCCGGATACATCGGCGAGATGCTGTCCGAGGTCTGCGCCAGGCTGGCCGCCACCACCGCGGTCAGCGCAATCAGCGAGCCGGAGGAGAGATCGATGCCGGTGGTGATGATCACTTGGGTGACGCCCACCGCAATGATGCCGATGATCGCCACCTGCAGCACGATCAGCAGCAGGCGGTTCGGATTCAGCAGGAACGACTGATCGCGCATGTACCAGCCGAGGATTTCGAAGATCAGCGCGATGCCGATCATCACGATGAAGATGCCGGTATCCTTCGGCATTTTGCCGCTCAGCCCGGAGAACAGCGTTCCCTTGCCCGTTGAATCGGCGGAGAGCGGCTTCTCAATCTTTACGTTACTCATGATGTTCACCCTTCGTTATTCTGAGGCCAGCGCCAGGATCTTCTCCTGGTCCGCGTCGTCTTTGTCCAAAATGCCGGTGATGCGGCCGCCGTGCATCACCATTACCCGGTCGCTCATGCCGAGGATCTCCGGCAGTTCGGAGGAGACCAGAATGATGGCGACGCCGCGGTTGGCCAGCTCGCTGATCAGGCGGTAGATTTCCGCTTTCGCCCCCACGTCGATGCCGCGCGTCGGTTCGTCGAGGATCAGGATTTTCGGCTGCGCCAGCAGCCAGCGCGCGATCAGCACCTTCTGCTGGTTGCCGCCGCTGAGGTTATTGATGATCTGATCCATGGTCGGCGTTTTGATGTTGAGCTTTTTAATCTGCTCCATGCAGTCTTTGGCCATCTGCACATGGCTGACGAAACCGTTCTTGCCGATGTATTCCGACAGGTTGACGATGCTCATGTTCTCGACCACCGACAGCACCAGAAACAGGCCGGATTTCTTGCGGTCTTCGGTGAGGAACGCCAACCCGCTCTCGATCGCCTTCGCCGGGGAATCCACCTTCACCGCCTGGCCTTCGATAAAGATCTCGCCGCCGTCCGCCGGGTGCATGCCGAACAGGCTTTCCATCACTTCGCTGCGCCCGGCGCCCACCAGCCCGGCGACGCCGAGGATCTCGCCGCGCTTGACGCTGAACGACACGTCATGGAACCAGCCGCTGCGGCGCAGCCCCGCCACCCGCAGCACTTCCTCGCCGATATTGTTGTTGAATTTAGGGAACATCTGCGTCAGTTCGCGCCCCACCATCATGGTGATCAGCGACTGTTTGGTCAGGTTTTCGGTTTTGTCGCAGGCGATGAAGGTACCGTCGCGGAAAATGCTCACTTCGTCGGTGATGGCGAAGATCTCGTCCATCTTGTGGCTGATATAGATGATGCCTTTGCCCTGCTCGCGCAGCTCGCGGATGATGGCGAACAGGTGCACCACTTCGCCTTCGGTCAGCGCCGAGGTCGGTTCGTCCATGATCAGCACGTCGGCGTTATAGGACACCGCCTTGGCGATCTCCACCATCTGCTGATTGGCGATGCTCAGCTCGCCCACCAGCGTGTCCGGCTGCAGTTTGATGTTCAGCCGCGCCAGCAGCTCGCGGGTTTGTTCGTTCAGCTGTTCGTGGTTGACGAACCCCAGCCGCGCCGGCTCGCGCCCCAGCCAGATGTTTTCCGCCACCGTCATGTAGGGCACCAGGTTCAGCTCCTGGTGGATCATGGAAATGCCCGAATGCAGCGCCTGCAGCGTGTCGCTGAAGGTGACCGGCCGGCCTTTGATTTTGATCGAGCCTTCGTCCGGGTGGTAGATGCCGATCAGGCATTTCATCAGCGTCGATTTGCCCGCGCCGTTTTCCCCCATCAGCGCGTGCACGCTGCCGGGTTTGATTTTAATCGAGACCTTATCCAGCGCTTTGACGCCGGGGAACTGCTTGCTGATGCCTTCGGCCTCAAGAACATAAGGGTACATACCGCTTACCTCCGCACTGACCCACGTTTTCCGCCGCGCTCGCCCCACACCGGCGCCCGCGGCGGGCTTCAAGGCTTATTTCTTGTTTTTATCGGCGAATTGCTGGTAATTGGCCTGGGTGATCAGCTGGTAAGGGATCAGCACGTTGCTCTCCACTTTCTCGCCTTTCACCAGTTGAACGGCGGTCTGCACCGCGCCTTCGCCCTGGCCTTTAGCGTCCTGGAACACGCTCAGCGCCAGATCGCCCTTCTTGATGAACTCCAGCGCGTCCGGCGTGCCGTCAACGCCGGCCACCAGCACGCCGGATTTCTTGGCCTGCTTCAGCGCCAAAATAGCGCCGATGGCCATTTCGTCGTTGTTGGAGGCGATGGCGTCGATCTGCTGGCCGGACAAAATCCAGTCGGTGGTGACGTCTACCGCCTCTTTGCGGAAGAATTTGGCGGTTTGCTTATCGATAATCTTGATGCCGGGGTAGTTGGCCGCCACCTCTTCCACGCCGCGGGTGCGGTCGCGCGTGGCTTCGCTCGACAGCTCGCCCATCAGGATCATCACGTTGCCCTTGCCGTTCATCAGCTTGGCCAGTTCCTCCATCTGCAGCTTGCCGGCCAGCTTGGAGTCGGAGCCGACGTAGGCCATGCCGGCCGGCAGCGCCACTTCCGGCTTGCGGTTGACGAACACCAGTGGGATCTTGGCCTTCTCGGCCAGCTTGATCATCGGCTTGACGCCCTGGGTATCCACCGGGTTGAGGATGATGGCGTCGACGCCCTGGCTGACGAAGTTTTCGATTTGTTGAATTTGCTGCGCGATGTCGCCCTTGGCGTCTTCGAACTGGCCGCTGACGTTGCCGTCGGCCTTCATTTTGTTTTGCATCGACTGGCGCAGAATGGTGAGGAAGTTGTCATCGAAGTAAGCCATGGAAACGCCGATCTTGATGTCTTTCGCCAGCACGCTGGCCGGCAGCATGCACATCAGTACCGAGGCGGCGATCAGTTTCTTCAGCTTCATGTTCGTTACCCTTTAATCGTTAGAATGAAGAGGTCTGTTGGTTGACAGCTAATGAAAAATATTTTTTACATTCAAACAACAATACGGTCGGAGTTATCCCTTTGATACGGCGAATTTACCGCGTTATCGCCGTATCAAGGCCGTTGTAAAAATGGTGATCGATGTCTCAAAATAGATTAAAAACAACCAATTGAAATAAACCCCTGGCACAACAAACGGCGTCTTTACCGTTTTATTAAATGTTTATTTCATAATTTAGGTTATTGAAACTTTTTAACCCAAACAAGCGAAACATGCATTTTGGAATGGCTTATTAACAAAAACATGACACGGATCTAACAAATGAAGTGCAAGCCGCCGGCGAGCGTGCTCCTTTCGTGCGCCGGCAAAAACTGCGAGCGGCCGCGCAGTTTGCGGTTTCCGCGTTTCCCGACCATCCTTACTCGGCAATAATGGACATATCCCTATCTCAGGAGGACCTGACATGCAGCTCAGCAGCAAGGTGCGGATGAACCGCCTGTTCAACAACGGCAAGTGCCTGGACGTGGCGATCGATCACGGCATCGCCAACGAACCGGATTTCTTGATCGGCCTGGAAGATATCGAACGGGTGATGGGCAACCTGATCGCCGCGCGCCCCGACGCCATTCAGGTCAACTACGGCCAGGCGGATCTGCTGCAGCGCGCGCCGCAGCGCGAAAAACCGGCGCTGGTGATGCGCACCGACGTCGGCAACGCCTATAACGCCGCCCGCCACCGCGAGATGTGGGCGGTGCTGCACAATCCGGAGGCGCCAATCCTGGCGGCGCTGCAAATGGACGCCGCCGCGGTGGTGGTCAATCTGTATATGATCCCGGATGAGCCCGGCATTTTCCGCCAGTGCGTGGAGAACATCGGCCGCCTGCGCCACGCCTGCGATCGCTACGCCATGCCGCTGATGATCGAACCGCTGGTGATGGCGCCGGCCGGCCAGGGCGCCGCCTACGGCTCGCTCGGCGACGTGGAGAAGATCGTGCCGCTGGTGCGGCTGGCGCGCGAGCTGGGTGCCGACATCATCAAGGCCGATCCAACCGAGCGGGTGGAAGATTTTCACCGCGTGGTGGAAGCGGCGCGCTGCCCGACGCTGGTGCGCGGCGGCGGCAAGGGGGAGCTGGAGCCGGTGCTGGAGAAATCCGCCGCGCTGATGGCCCAGGGTGCCTCCGGCATGGTTTACGGCCGCAACGTCTATCAACACAGCAATCCGTCGCAGGTGGTGCGCGCGTTGATGGCAATCATCCATCAGGGCGCCAGCGGCCAACAGGCGCTGGAGATCTACCACCAGCAGTGACCCGCTTTTGTAACTAAAATAAGCCCCCCGCTCCCCGGCAGCATGCTATAACCTGCTGCCGGTAACTGCAGCTTGCCTCATTCCTCGCTAGAATACGCCGTGATATCGCCATTCGGAGAACCGCCATGCCAAAACAACGGGTGCCGCTCAAGCTGAGCACCTCCATCACGCTGATGGTGTCCGCCATCATCGCTTCGGTGCTGCTGGTGGTGTTCGCGCTGTTTTTCGTGCAGATGAGCCGCGAGGGGCAAGATCAGCTGCAGCAGAAAGCCATCGCCGTCGCCAATACGCTGGCGCTCTCCAGCACCGTAGTTGACGGCCTGCAGCGGCGCGAGCAAAGCGGCGCCATTCAGCGCTTCGCCGAGCAGGTGCGCCATCAAAACGAGCTGCTGTTCGTGGTGGTGGTAGATATGCAGGGTATCCGCTATTCGCACCCCAAACCCTGGCTGATCGGCAAGCATTTTATCGGCGACGATCTGGCGCCCGCGCTGCAAGGCAACGTCAACAGTGCCATCAACCGCGGCACGCTGGCCCCGGCGCTGCGGGTGTTCGTGCCGGTGTATGACGCGCAGAAACAACAAATCGGCGTGGTGGCGCTCGGCATCGCGCTGGACACCGTGCAGCGGGTGGTGGCGGAGAGCCGCTGGATCATCTATTGGACCATCGCCTTCGCCGCCCTGGTCGGCAGCCTGGGCACCTTCTTCCTGGTCTCCGCGCTCAAGCGCATCATGCTGGGTTTCGAGCCTTACGAAATCTCCAACCTGTTCGAACAGCGCAACGCCATGCTGCAGTCGATTAAAGAAGGCGTGATCGCGGTCGATACTGAATCCCGCATCACCATCGTCAACGACGAAGCCAAGCGCCTGCTGCGCCAAAGCGGCCCGGTGGAAAATCTGTTGCTGGACGCCGCCAGCAAGCATTGGCCGGCGCAGCTGCATCTGGCGGAGGTGCTGGCCGACGGCAAGCCGCTGCGCGATCGGCAGATCGGCTTCAACGGCAGCGAACTGCTGACCAATACCGTGCCGGTGATCGTCAACGGCCAGGTGACCGGCGCCATCGCCACCTTCCGCGACAAGACCGAGGTCAGCCGCCTGCTGCAGCGGCTGAGCGGCATGGCGCACTACGCCGATGCGCTGCGGGTGCAGTCGCACGAATTTATGAACAAGCTGCATGTGATACTCGGCATGCTGCACATGAAGGCCTATCAGCAGTTGGAAAACTACATCATCAACACCGCCAGCAACTATCAGGAAGAGATCGGCGCGCTGCTGCGCAAGATCCACTCGCCGGAAGTGGCGGGCTTCTTCATCGGCAAAATCAGCCGCGCCCACGAAGCCGGTGTTGAGCTGACCATCGAGGAAACCAGCCTGCTGCCGGAAACCGACGATGCGGAAACCACCCACGTGCTGATCAGCGTGCTCGGCAACCTGATCGAAAACGCCATCGACGCCATCGACGGCGTTGAGGGCCACGAGATCGGCCTGAGCTTCCATCATCACGACGATCAATTACACTGTATCGTCAGCGACGATGGCCCCGGCATCGATCCGGCGATCGGCGCGCGCATCTTCGAACACGGATTTTCCACCAAGGGAACCGGACGTGGCATCGGCCTGGCGCTGATCCGCAGCCATCTGGAGAAACTGGGCGGCAGCATCGATTTCGAGTCCGAACCGGGCGAGCTGACCCAATTTTTCGTGCACCTTCCCTATCAGGCCAAGAGCAGAACCCATGATTAACGTACTGATTGTCGACGACGACCCGATGGTGGCGGAGCTGAACAAATACTACCTGAGCCAGGTCGGCGGTTTTCACTGCCAGGCGACGGTCGCCACTCTGAGCCAGGCGCGCGCGCTGCTGGCCGATGCCGGCGTCAGCATCGATTTGGTGCTGTTGGATATCTACATGCAGCAAGAGAACGGGCTGGATCTGCTGCCCGGCCTGCGCGAGCTCGGCGAGAAGACCGACGTGATCATCATCTCCTCCGCCAGCGACGTGAACACGGTGCAAAAAGCGCTGCACTACGGGGTGGTGGATTATCTGATCAAACCGTTCCAGTTCAGCCGCTTCAAGGAGGCGCTGAGCCACTACCGGCAGCAGTCGCAGCTGTTGGCGCAGCGCGAGTTTTCGCAGGCCGACGTCGACAGCCTGCTGCGCCGCCAGCCCGGCGGCCAGGAGAGCAAAAAGCTGCCGAAGGGGCTGACCAGCATCACCCTGAGCACGGTCTGCGAGTGGATCGAACAGCAGCACGATAACGAGTTTTCCACCGACAATCTGGCCAACGCCATCGGCATTTCGCGGGTGTCCTGCCGCAAGTACCTCATCTATCTGGCGGAGAGCGGCATTCTCGGCACCCGTATTCTGTACGGCGCCACCGGCCGCCCGGTCTATCTGTATCAGCTGAAACCGGACGCGATCGCCATGCTGAAGGAGCATTGCCGCCCGGCCTAAACGACGCCGGGCGCTGATGGCGCCCGGACGATTAATGTTAGAAGCTGTGCGTGTAACACTTCGCCTCGCGGTGAGGATCTTTCGAGTGTCTCCGCAGGCAGCGCTGCTTTTTCTGCTGCTGCTCCAGGTTCCGCTGCTGCCGCTCGGCGGTCTCTGCCGCCTCGCGCTGCTGTTCGCGCGCAATCGCCTGCTCGTTGGCCAGCGTCAGGTTATCGACATTCCACACCTTGTGGCGCAATGCGTCGCGCTTTTTCTGGTACTCCTCGGTGACCTTACTGTCCTTCGGCGGCGCCGCATGGTATTCCAAATCCACCCGCGCCTGCGCGAAGCAGCAGCTACACAAGGCCACGCCGGCCAACACTATCCTTTTCATCAATGACTCCTTTTACATCGCTTGACTCTGCGCGCACGCCGGCTCAACAACCGTTTGGCGATGCCGGCGGTTTTTCCTCGGAATGCGGCGCTCGCTGCCCACCGGTGACGGGCGCTTTGCCGGGCTCGATACCGCACTCCGCCAAGCGCGCCAGCTCCTCCGCATCGCGCTCTGTCGGCGTCGCTTCCTCACTCATTTCCTGCCGCAAATCCTGCGCCAACGCTTTCAGGCGCTTTTGAAACAGCACCGGCGACACGCCTTCGCACGGCCTGTCGTAACGCGCCGCGCCGGCGCTTTGGCTTAACGGCAGCAACAGCAAGAGAAAGATCGCGGCCATCTCCTTCGCCATGGGCAACTCCTTTGATTACGCCGAAATAAACCGGCGGTTCCCTATAAGGAAAACGAATTGTCTGTTAACGCAATGAATGGTTGGGCCACGGCAGAATAACGCAGGAGAGGTAAACCCTCCGACAATATCGGCAGAATGCGCGCATTAATTTGGCTGAATATATTTAGCGGCTTAACGATCGAATATTTTCGCCCCATCAAAGGTGCCGCCAATGCCGACGTTTCCTTCATGTAATACCGAGGAGGCGGACTCACCCGCCATGATGCGTTGCCGCTGCTCCCGCGTGGCAGGCTGCGGCTGAGACCAGTCTGGGGACGTCGACGTCGGCTGAATCGCGCTGCAGCCGCTCAACAAAAACAACGATACCGTGGCACAATAACGCCATGTCATAATTTCCTCCTTAAAGGAAATAAAATACCCGCAGCCGGCGGCAAGGGTAAATAAAAAAATGACTTTCTTTAGTTTAATAACCGCCGTTATTTCACCATCCGACTGCCGATGTTAATCACCCGGTTCGTCTGTTAACCCAAAATAAACATTTTCGCTTAACCACCCGATAATTCGCAGGCAATAAAAAAGGCCGGGCTAACCCGACCTTGTTTGACCGCTCGACGCGCTTAGACCAGCTCGATCACGTCGAAGTTGGCTTCGCCGCTCAGATCGGCGTCGTAGTCAACGCCCTGCAGGCCAAAGCCGAACAGGCGCAGGAACTCCGCCTTGTAGCCCTGATAATCGGTCAGTTCGTTGATGTTGTTGTCGTTCAACTGCTGCCAGATGGCACGGCAGGTTTCCTGCACTTCGTCGCGCAGTTCCCAGTCATCCAGACGCAGGCGGTGTTTTTCGTCGGTGTCCGGCGCCGCGCCGCTGTACAGCTTGGTGGCGAACAGACGCTGGATCTGCTCGATGCAGCCTTCGTGAATGCCCTGCTCCTTCATGATTTTGAACACGATGGAGATATACAGCGGCATCACCGGAATGGCAGAGGAAGCCTGAGTCACCACCGACTTGAGCACCGCAACGTAAGCCGCGCCGCCTTTGGCCTGCAGCTTCTGGTTGATGGCGTGCGCCGCGCGATCCAGATCTTCTTTCGCCTTGCCCAGCGTGCCGTGCCAGTAGATTGGCCAGGTCAGATCGGTGCCGATGTAGGAGTAAGCGACAGACTGCGCGTTATCCGCCAGCACGCCCGCTTCGTCCAGCGCGTCCATCCACAGTTGCCAGTCCTGGCCGCCCATCACCTTCACGGTGTCGGCGATTTCTTGCTCGTTGGCCGGCTCGACCACGGCTTCAACCAGCACGTCTTTGTTGGTGTCCAGCGCGACGGATTTGTACGGCTCGCCGATCGGCTTCAGTGCGGAACGCACCACTTCGCCGGTTTCCGGCATCTTACGCACCGGCGAAGCCAGCGAGTAAACCACCAGGTCAACCTGACCCAGGTCTTTTTTGATCAGATCGATCACGGTCTGACGGCACTCGTTGGAGAATGCGTCGCCGTTGATGCTTTTCGCGTACAGGCCTTCTTCTTTAGCTGCCTTGTCGAAACCGGCGGAGTTGTACCAACCGGCGGAACCGGTTTTGCCTTCGCTGCCAGGCTTCTCGAAAAATACGCCGATGGTGGCCGCACCGCTGCCGAAAGCGGCATTGATGCGCGAGGCCAGACCGTAACCGGTGGATGCACCAATGACCAGCACCTTTTTAGGCCCGTTTTTCAGTTCGCCGCGCGACTTAACGTAGGCGATTTGCTCACGGACGTTGGCTTCACAGCCTGCCGGGTGAGCGGTGGTGCAGATAAAACCACGAATTTTAGGTTTGATAATCATAGTAATTTTTTCTTGGTAGCTAAAAACCGAAGGACAATATACCTGATTTTCTCAATATACTTAAGAAAGTGCGAAAACAAGCGCAGTGAACAGACCAGTCGGCAAGCCCACCGCCGAGGCATGTCATGATGGTAAAGGGATAATCATGGCAGGCCGGATTGCGATTACCCGGCCTGTCGAGGGTCACGCCTTGTTCTTTTTCAACTGCTCAATCAGCGTGTAACGCAGCGATGAGGCATCGGCCGGCACGTTCTCTACCGGAGTAACGCGCACTTTCAGCCGATACTGATAGCCCGGTTCGAAGGTGAAACCTTCGATGCCGGTATAGAACAACTCCCACGGCTGCTGCGCGGAGCGGCGCACCTGCATGCACTTCATCGGGGCGACGCCCACGCAGTCCACCAGCGCACTGTTCACCAGCAACACTTCCGTTTGGCCGCCTTTCTCGTTTGCGGGCTGATTCATCGAGGTTCCCTCCTGGCTGCAGCCGGCCAGTGCGGCCAACGCAACAAATAACAACGCTTTAATTTTCAATGTACTGCACCAATAGTCATGTAGGTCGGGCGATCCTAACAAATTGGCCGGGTGAATTGAACCTTGCTACGCGCCGCAGATAGGCCATTCGTTGCAAAGGCCCGGGTGGCTCGCGTTACCCTCTCGTCGAGAATATCATTCACCATCACTCTCATAAGCCTGGAAAATACCCTTAAATAAATTCCCTGTTCTTATCCGAACCGGTAATTATCCCCGCTGTTTTTTCTGTTAAAAACAGTTGGCTTGCGCAAGCTTTACGCTATTTAACCGTATCGATAAAGAGGGAATGTTATGCAAGAGATCGAGGCCAAATACTTCCACCTGATCGCCGGCTCAGGTAACTTTTCCGACAACCGCGGCAGCAACGGCCGCGTCAACAACAACGGTGGCAACAAGAACAACAGCAACAGCAATAAAGGCGGCAATACCTGCTCTCGCTAAGCGGTTTTAATTAATCAAAGCACCGGCTGAGTCTTTCCGTTCAGTCGGCGCTTTCAGCATTTCGGTGATAACAATGTTTAAACTGTTCCGTACCTTGTGCCTGCTACTCGGCTTTTGGATCGCCACCCTGCTGCTCAGCGGCGCCGGGGTTTCTTTTACTCACGGCTACGCCGCGCCGAAAAACCTGTCGCATTTCGTCGTCTCGCTGGTGGTGGTCGGCGCAATGCTGCTGTGGACCCATAAATTGCTGCGGTTCTTTTTTGCCGAGAAATTTGAGAAGAAACCGCGTTAAGCCGTGTTCTCATTTTGGCTGTCGCCCGCAATGGTAAAACCGGCATCGCGAATTGCCGCCTTCACCTGCCTGGCGTCCATCACCGCCGTTTTCACATAGCCAAAGAAGGCTACCCGTGCGCCGGGCAAACGGATTGGCGTCGCCAGGTGGGCACGGAGTTCACGATTGCGCTGTGCCATCAGCTCGGCGCGCGCCTGCCAAAACGCGGCGGGATCGGTTGGGGTTTCAGTCGCGGTTTCTAACAGCGACGCCAATTCGCTTAGCGCCTCCCACTCCGCCAACAGGGCGGCAACCACTTCAGGATTAGCCACCTGCCCCCAGTCAGAGGGTAAAGCCCCCTCACGCCACGCATTGAGATAACCGGGCAGCGCCCTCTTCAACTGGCTTAGCCGATCGTTCAACACAGGTTTCCTTTTATAACGCCCAATGCCTTGATATTCCCCATAATGCCACTCTCATTTAACCGGTGATGGGAGCAATGACCGGAGCTTATCAGCGCCATAAATGACGTAATGACTTTTGGTGCGGCGAAATTAGCGATATGTGCGGATGGGGAATAAGGATGGAGATCGGGTTGGTGGCTATGACTCGAAAAGAGGAGCGGGGATTGTTGGTGGTGCCTTAAATAGAATTTCCTTATAAATCAATCACACAAAAAAAGACCGAATACGATTCCTATATTCGGTCTAGGGAAATGGCTCTTGGGAGAGAGCCGTGCGCTAAAAGTTGGCATTTAATGCAGGGCTTGTTCAGCCGTGCACTTTAAGAGTAGCCTACCGCGCCAGTTTTGCCAGCCGCCCGGCGGCTGCGTGATAGTTTCGTGACGAAATAACTATGCGGCAAATGCGCATCAATCCGCACGCGCTGGGCAAGGCGTTGGCAAACAAGCGGTTAGTCAGCGCACAGCTTCTCGGCGCGTTCGATAAACGGCGCCAGGCTCATTTTTTTCCCCGGTTCGGCAGGGTCGTCCAGCAGGAGCACCTCCAGCGGCTGCGCACGCTGATGGCCCTTCTTCACCTGCTGCTCCGCTGCGTCGTTGAGCGGGTATTGCATCAGAGTGCTGTTGTTGAGCACGAACAGCGCGCCGCCGCTGCGGCACTGCAGCGTCACTTCTTCCTTGGTGAACGCCCACTGTTTGCCGTACTCCAGTTTGGTGATGTTCACCAGTTTGTCTGCCGCCAGCGCGCCGGTCGCGGTTGCCAGCAGCGTAATGCCGAGTAATACCGATTTCATGTGTTGGCCTTAAGGTTGCTATTCGCGTCGATTTTCCCGCAGCTTGCCGGCCTGCGGCAAGCTGAAATGTCATACCGGCGCATAGGTTGCAAATAAACTGACCAGCAGCAGCACCGCCATCCCCAGCCCGACTTCGAGCCAGCAGGCCAGCACCACGCCGCGCTGCGCCAGCGCTGGCACGCGGCTCATCGCCGGCACTATGGCGTAGCGATTGGCCAGCGCCACCATCACCATCAGCGCCACCAGCGCGGTTTTGATCAGCAGCAGGCGCTGATAAGGCGAGCTGAGGTTGAGCGGCCAACCGCCGAGAATGATCAGGCTGTTGACGATGCCGGTGACGATCACCGCCGCCACCGCCAGGTGCCCCCAGCGCGAGAAACGGATCAGCGTGGTGATGGCGTCGCTGCGCCACTGCGGCGGCTGCAGGTAGCGCAGGCAAACCAGCAGCGGCGCCAGGCAGCCGAACCAGTAGCCGGCGGCCAGCAGGTGTACCGCATGGTTGGCGCGGTGCAGCGCGCCCAGCGCGCCTTCGTGCATCGCCGCGTGGCCGATAAACGCCAGGCTCACCAGCAGCAGTACCGAGCACAGCGCCAACGCCTGCGCGCGTGGCCGTTCCGGCAGCAGCAGGCTCAGGATCGCCAGCAGCGACAGGCCCAGATGCCAGCGCCACACTTCGCCGAAGGTGGTGCCGAGCACCGCCCACCAGACCTCCAGCCGCCAGGCGTCTTCCCAACCGTCGCCCATTTGCCCGGCCTGAATGGCCAGCAGCGCCACGGCGGAAAGCCCGGCAATCCAGGTGCCAGCAAGCAGCAGCGGGCGCACATCGCGGGAGAGGATCGGGGAGAGGCGCTGCGGTGACAGTAAGGCGGTGAACAGACTGATGCCGAACATCAGCATCACCGCCGCAAAGTGCACCAAGCGACACAGAACGAACAGGGTCGCCAGATTCACGATCAGTTTACGGTGAAGCTGTACTGGCCTTTGGTTTTATGCCCGTCGACCGACACCACATGCCAGCTGACGTTGTATTTGCCCGCGCTCAGCTCGCCTTCGATCGGCACATTGACCTGGGTGTTGTTGTTCGGATCGAGCTGCAGCTTGCCGGTTTTCACCACGGCGTTGTCCGGGCCGGTGATTTTCACGCCGCTGAAGTTCGGTTCGATGCCTTCGGAGAAGCTGAGGGTCAGCGCCTTCGGCGCCGGGCTGACGCTGGCGTCGGCCTTCGGCGTTTCCACTTTCAGGTGGGCGTGCGCCAGCGCTTGCTGCGAAGACAGGCCGACGAACAGGACGAAAACGGTGGAAAGCAGGCGACAAGAGGAACGAATTTTACCGATCACAGTGGTATCCCTTAACAGTAAAAGAGGGTCATAAGGGTTAAGGCCACAGCCAAGGCGATGTATCAGCGGCCCCAACCCACCGCAAATGATTGCGCCACGGGTAAACAGAAAAACGGGTTGTATCGGCTAACCCGCTGTTTTGACTCTACCATCCCTGTAGCGTATCGCGGTAAATCATAACGACCGCGCTGCGGCAAGTCGAGCGCATCACTGGCATTTTGCGATCCGGCAGCACGTATCGCCGCATAACCGCGATAAACGCAGGGTAAAAAAAACCGCGCGTCAGGCTCGCCCGCGCGCGGTTTTTCGATATTCTGGTGCGAATTAAGCCTGGCCGTTGCCGCCCTGGCCCATCGCGCCCATTTTCTTCAGATCTTTGTCGATGAAGAACAGGCCTTTGCCGCTGGTGCCCACCAGCGCCAGCTTATCCAGCACGGATTTGAACAGTTTCTCTTCTTCGTGCTGCTCCGCCACGTACCACTGCAGGAAGTTGAAGGTGGAATAATCGTGTGCGGTCATGGCGGCGTGCGCCAGTTCGTTGATCTGACGGGTGATCAGCTGTTCGTGTTCGTAGGTCTGCTGGAACACGTCCGCCAGCGATTCGAACGCCACCGGCGGCGCGGCGATGCTGCCCAGCAGCGGCAAAGTGCCGGTGTCGCTCAGGTAGTCGAACAGGCGTTGCATATGCTGCATCTCTTCCTGAGAGTGCTCTTTAAGAAATGCGGCGGCGCCTTCAAAGCCTTTATCGCTGCACCATGCGCTCATTTGCAGGTACAGGTTGGCGGAGTAGAACTCCAGATTCAGTTGCTCATTCAGCTTTTGAGTCATTTCTTGCGTCAGCATAATGATTCCTTTTATTTTGCAGGTCATGAATTTAATTTCCGCGCATTATGCCCTGCTGCCGTAAAAATAAAAACACCTTATTTACACCCGATCAATATTAATTATTTATTTACTTAAAATCAAACACATAAAATCATATAGAAATTCACGCTAATTATTATGATAATTATTCCCATCTTTTATTTTAATCAAAAAGCGAATCATTCTTATTTAAAAGAATAAATAGATTGCATTACTCTTTGGAAAATATCGCCCGCCGCGGCGGCGCTACGGGCTTGCCAAGCGTCGCCGGGTGGATTACCTTCTGCGCAGGTTCAATGCGGCAAAGTAAGTAAGGAGCATAGCGTGGGTTACAATCTGGCCGAGCTGTCCAAAGAAGAGATGGACAGGGTGAACGTGGATCTCGCCGCCTCAGGCGTGGCGTACAAAGAGCGCTACAACATGCCGGTGATCCCGGAAGTGGTGGAGCGCGAGCAGCCGGAACCGCTGCGCGACTATTTTCGCGAGCGTGTGGCGCACTACCGCGCGGAATCCCACAAGTTTTCGCGCCTACCGTACGAGCCGAAGGCCAAATAACAAAACCCGCCGTAACGGCGGGTTTTTTGTGTCACTTGCCGGCGAACCGGTCGGTGGCGATCATCAGCTGGTGCAAGATGCCCGGCTCGTCATACGAATGCCCCGCCCCTTCCACGATATGCAATTCCGCTTCCGGCCAGGCCTTGGCCAGATCCCAGGCGTTCTGCACCTGGCAGGCCATATCATAGCGGCCGTGGACGATCACCGCCGGGATATGGCGGATCAGCGGCACGTTGCGCAGCAATTGGTCATCGCTCTCCAGGAAGCCCAGATGGGTGAAATAGTGGTTTTCAATGCGGGCGAACGCCAACGCGAAATCATCCTCGCCGAACGAAGCGGATTCGCGGCTCGGCAACAGCGTGACCGTCTCCCCTTCCCACACGCTCCACAGCTTGGCCGCTTCAAGTTGCACCTGCGGATCGGCCGAGGTCAGCCGCTGCCGGTAGGCGGCGATCACATCTTTACGCTCTTCATCCGACAGAATGGACAGCACGCGCTCCCATTTGTCCGGGAAGAAGCGTGACGCGCCGTCCTGGTAATACCAATGCAGCTCCTGCTTGCGCAGGGTGAAAATGCCGCGCAGCACCATTTCACTGACGCGCTCCGGGTGGGTCTGCGCATAGGCGAGCGCCAGCGTCGATCCCCAGGAACCGCCAAACACCAGCCATTGATCGACGCCGGCCATTTCGCGCAGCCGCTCGATATCGGCCACCAAATGCCAGGTGGTGTTGTTGTCCAGGCTGGCGTGCGGACGGGAGCGGCCACAGCCGCGCTGATCGAACAGCAGCACCTTGTAGCGTTCGGGATCGAACAACTGGCGATGATGCGGAGAAATGCCGCCGCCCGGCCCGCCGTGAATGAAGACCGCCGGCTTACCGTTCGGGTTGCCGCTCAGCTCCCAGTAGATCCGGTGGCCATCCCCAGTGTCCAGCCAACCGCTGTCGTATGCCGCTAACGGCGGGTACAAACCTCGTAATTGTTCCATGGCGCTTTCCGTCTCTCTGTGAGTCATGCTTTCATCAAAGCGGAAGCCGCCCGGCAGGTCAACGGTAAAACCCGAAAACTAGAACGCGCGCCGAGAACTCGGCGCGCGTTTGCTCAAAATCGCAACGACCTGCCTGCAAAATGCCCACAGGCGCGATCGGTTGAGGGGCACATTCGCCCCCCGGGAACTCAGTTAGCCACCTTTGCGCATATGCGGCTCGCGCATCTCCTGCGCGGTTTTCGCCTCGATGCTCAGTTCCGCCGTCGGGCGCAGCAGCAGGCGCGCCAGCCCGATAGGTTCGCCGGTTTCCCGGCAGTAGCCGTACTCGCCGTTCTGCAACCTTGCCAGCGCCGCATCGATTTTCGGCAGCAGGCGGCTTTCGCGATCCAACTGGCGGAACAGCAGGCGCAGATCCTCTTCGCGCGCCGCCTTGTCGGCTTCATCGCCCGTCGCTTCGCCGCCGTCGATCTCTTTTTTCAGCTCATCGATGTGCAGCAGCAGCTTTTGCCGCTCATCTTGCAGCAGCTGGCGGAAAAACGCCCTTTGAACCGAGTTCATATAATCAGAATCCGGCATGGCCAGCAGTTGCTGCGCATCCGGTAACGTCATGACTGTCATTGCGCTCTCCCAACACCAAAAGTGTAACATTATAACATAATATTTATTTTTAGCACCCGGTCATCCAAAAACAAAATTTCACGCACAAACAGCCGGTTAAACACAATTCGCACTTTGTCGCTTGCATCCTGCCGGCTTTAGGCGGTTAATGGCTGAGCAAGCCACCCAATCATAGGTAACGAGAGGCCATCATGAGTAAGGGAATGGATAGCAAAAAGAATGCGAAGAAGAAGCCGTTGAAAACCCCAGCTGAGAAACGTGCGGAGAAACGCGCCAAAAAAGCGCATCCGTCTGGTGAGTAAGCGCCCTTCCATCCGTCATTAAACCCGCCAAGGCGGGTTTTTTATTGCCTACAACCTGGGGCGGTTGGCACGGCCGCCTGCGCCGGTTAAGCTGAGGCCTGACGGCAACGCAGAGGAAAACATGACGTTACGCGTAATAGATACCGAGACCTGTGGGCTGGACGGCGGCGTGGTGGAAGTGGCCTCCCTCGATCTGCTCGACGGCCAATTGACCAACCCGATGAGCGATCTGGTCAGCCCGGATCGCCCCATCAGCCTCGACGCGATGGCGATTCATCACATCACCGAACAGATGGTGGAAGGCAAACCGCGCATTGCGGTGGCGATCGGCCGCTATCAGGGCTGCCCCTACTATGTGGCGCACAACGCCGCTTTCGATCGCGGCGTGCTGCCGGAGATGAACGGCGCCTGGATCTGCACGCTCAAGCTGGCGCGCACGCTGTATCCGGACATCAAGTACGGCAACCAGTATTTGCGCTACGCGCTGAACCTGGACGTGCAGCTGCCGGCAGACGCCACGCTGTACCCGCACCGCGCGCTGTACGACTGCTACGTCACCGCCGCGCTGCTGCAACGCATCATCAAGGATTCGGGCTGGACGCCGGAGCAAATGGTGCAGATCACCGAACAACCGGTGCTGCTGAAGAAGTTCAAATTCGGCAAGTATCGCGGACAGGAGATCGATCGCATCGCCCAGGAAGATCCCGGCTATCTGCGCTGGATGCTGAAATCCATCGACGATCTGAGCCCGGACATGAAACACACGCTGAAATACTATCTGATTGGCTAACACGGCGGGCGGCGCAGGCCGCCCGCCGAATGCCGTTACTCCGCCTGCGCCAGAATGAAGGCGTACTCCAGCGCAATATCCTCATAGGCCTTGAAGCGCCCGGACTTGCCGCCGTGGCCGGCATCCATGTCGGTATACAGCAGCAGCTGCCGATCGTCGGTTTTCAGCTCACGCAGCTTGGCCACCCACTTGGCCGGCTCCCAATACTGCACCTGCGAATCGTGCAGGCCGGTGGTCACCAGCAGATGCGGGTATTCCTGCGCCTTCACCTGATCGTACGGGCTGTACTGCTTGATGTAGTCGTAATAGGCCTGCTCGTTCGGGTTGCCCCACTCGTCGTATTCGCCGGTGGTCAGCGGGATCGACTCGTCCAGCATGGTGGTCACCACGTCGACGAACGGCACCTGTGCCACCACGCCGTGGAACAACTGCGGCGCCTGGTTAATCACCGCGCCCATCAGCAGGCCGCCGGCGCTGCCGCCCATGGCGAACACCCGCTTGCCGTCGCCGTAACCCTGGGCGATCAGCGTTTCGGTCACGTCGATAAAATCGTTGAAGGTGTTCTGCTTGTTGAACAGCTTGCCGTCTTCATACCACAGCTGCCCCAGTTCGCCGCCGCCGCGAATGTGCGCCAGCACGAACACGAAACCGCGATCGAGCAGGCTCAGGCGGCTGGCGCTGAACGCCGGATCCATGCTGCTGCCGTAGGAGCCGTAGCCGTACACCATCAACGGGTTGGCGCCGCGCTGGAAGCTGTCCTGGCGATACACCAGCGATACCGGCACCTCGACGCCGTCGCGCGCCTTCACCCACACTCGCTCGCTGCGGTAGTTTTCCGGCGTGAAGTTCTTCACTTCCTGCTGTTTGAGCATCGTCCGCTCGCCGCTGTCCATATTCAGCTCGTACAGCGTGGTCGGGGTGGTCATCGACGAATAGCCGTAGCGCAGCAGCGCGGTTTCCGGATCCGGGTTGTACGCCAGCCAGGTGGTGTAAGTCGGATCGTCGAAGGCGATGCGCTTCTCTTCGCCAGTCTGCCAGTGGATCTGGCGCAGCAGCGTCAGGCCGGCGCTGCGCTCCTCCACCACCAGCCAGTCGCGGAACAGGCTAAAGCCCTCCAGCATCACGTCGGCGCGCGGGGCGATCAGCGTCTGCCACTGCGCTTCGTCCGCCTGTTCGCTTTGGTACAGGCCGAAGTTCTTGCCGTCCTTGTTGGAGCGGATGTAGAAATGCTGGTGATAGTGATCGATGGCGTATTCGTGATCCTTGCGGCGCGGCACGAACAGCTGCGGCTTGGCGTCCGCACGGTCGGCGTCCAGCAGCAGGATCTCCGAGGTGGTGGTGCTGCTCAGGTGGATCAGGATAAAGCGCTCAGAGGTGGTCTTCTCCAGCCCGACGTAGAAGGTATCGTCCAGCTCTTCGTAAATCAGCTCGTCCTGCTGCGGATCGCTGCCCACCACGTGGCGATAAACCTGATACGGCAACAGCGTCTTGGCGTGCTTGCGCACGTAGTACACCGTCGAGGAGTCGTTGGCCCACTCGAAGCTGCCGGAGGTGTTCTCCAGCACTTCGTCCGCCCAACTGCCGTCGGCAAGGTTCTTGAAGCGAATGTCATACTGGCGGCGCGACAGGAAATCCTCCGCCACCCCCAGACGCTGGTTGTCGGGGCTGACGTCCAGCCCGCCCAGGGTGTAAAACTCGTGATTCTCGGCGCGCTGGTTGCCGTCGATAAGCACCTCCCAGCGCTCGCTCTCGGCCTGCGGTTGGCGCACGGAAATCGCGTATTCATTGCCCGGCTCATAGCGCGTCTGATAGCGATAGCCGTGGCGCACGTAAGGCACCGAATGTTCCTGCTGCGGAATGCGCGCCACCATCTCTTCATACAGGGTTTCGCGCAGCGCCTGCTGCGGTTTCAGCATCGCATCGGTGTAGGCGTTCTCCGCCTGCAGGTAGTCCAGCACCTGGCGGTCTGCGCGCTCGTCGTCGCGCAGCCAGTAATAGTCATCCACGCGCGTGTCGCCGTGGATGGTGATGGGATAAGGGCGTTTTTCCGCTTTCGGTGGGGTCATCATTGCTAAATCATCCGCTTACATAGATTGCGGCAAGAGTGACACGATTCCCCCCGGCTTGCCAAGCGGCGCTACGCCAGCTCGCGCTTTTTCTCGTTGACGTCGCTCTCGATGCCCTGCTTGACGTCCGCCGGGATCTTCAGCGCCTGCGCCAGCGCGTCGAGGTAGCCGCGCTCCATAAAGTGATCGACGTCGATCACCAGGCAGCTCAGATAGTAAACCTCCAGCGCCTCGTCTTCGTTTTGCACGCTGCGGGCGATCAATTCCGGGTTGAGCGGCTGCTCGATCGCTTCCTGCACCCAGCCCTGCGCCTCTTCCCCCACCTGCAGCTGCGCCAGGCTGTGATCGATGGCGCGCTGCTCGTCGGCATCGATATGGCCGTCGCTCTTGGCCGCGAACACCAGCGCCTGCACCAGGCGTTTGGCGCGCAGATCCACCGGCGTGGTTTGCAGGCCGAACTGCGGTTCGTCCTGATGGGTCTCTTTCACCCGCTGCTTATACTTGTTCCACAGCACTGCGCCCACCGCCGCGCTGCCGCCGATGATCAGCGCATTCTTGCCGAACTTGCCCACCAGCTTGCGCGAGGACTTGTTGGCCAACAGCACGCCGACCAGGCCGCCCAGCGCCGTCGGCGCCAGCAGCTTGCCGATGCCTTCCGCCCCGCCCATCGCGCCGGCCTTCTGCCCGATCAACGTTTGAATCTGCTGCATCCAGTTACTTTTCATCATCTGCCCCTTGCGTGAAAAAGCGCGGCGCGCAGGCGCGGCCGAGCCGACGGTAAACCGCCAGATTAAGGGATCTTTTGTCAATTTACGTCTGGGGGATGCAAACCTGTGTTTAGCGGGCCGGGCGGCCCGCCTGGGTAAGCTGCGGCGTTACGCTTCTTCGTCGCCCGCTTCGTCGTCCTGCTCGTACTCCGCCAGCTCGTCGCGCATCGCCTGGATGGCGTCGCGGGTCATCAGCGCCAGCGTGCGGTAAAAACCGGTGGTGGCGTGGGCTTCCACTTTGCCGAGGAAGCGGCCGCACCACGGCAGCAGGAACTCGTCGAACAGGGCGATCTGCGCCTGCACTTCATCTTCCTGCGACTGATCTTCCAGCCAGGACGCCGCCAGCAGCAGCTGGCCGAAATGATCGGCCGGCGCCTCCGCCAGCGGCATGCCACGCTGCTGCAGGAAGGTGCGCACGTCCGCTTCGCTGGCGCCTTCGACGTAGTCGGAGCGGAACGGCGACACGCTGCACTCGCTGCCGACGAACATCGCGTTGAAGTCGGTCGCCAGCTGGTTGACGTCGCAGCCCTGCTGCAGGCGCTTCAACAGATCATCCTGCTCCAGCGGCCAGTGCTGCTGCAGCTTGCCCTCTTTGATCAGCGCGAACAACGGCACCAGCAGCGGATCCTGCGGCTGGCGGTAGAACAGCGTACCCAGCACGCGGCAGACAATGGAAAACTCATTCATGATAATGCCTTATACAATACGGAAAATTTTGCCGGGACGATGTCACAAATCGGCCAATTCCGCAATCGCCGGCTTGCCGCGCCGCTCGAGAAAGTCCAGCAACCGGCGCGGGCTGACGTTGAGAATACGCGCCTGCGGGAAGCCCACCTCTTCGATAATGCGCTCGCAGTGCTCAAAGTTACCCAGCGAAAAGGCGACGTGTGAATCCGAGCCCAGCGCCAGCCAACCGCCGGCATCGCGCACCGCGGCGGCGATCGCCCGGCAGTTGGCCTCGCTGCCCTTGCGGGAGTGGGTGAACGACGAGTTATTCAGCTCCAGCGCCACCTCGTATTTGGCCGCCGCCGCCGCGACGGCGGGAATGTCGATCGGGTAACGCGGGTTGCCGGGGTGGCTGATGATATGCACGTCCCCCTGCGCCATCGCGGCGATCATCGCTTCAGTATTGGACGCTTTATCCTGCGGCGCAAACACCGGCTCATGGAAACCGGCGATGATGACGTCGGTGGCGGTCAACATCGGGCCGGTGCAGTCGATGTCGCCCTGCAGGTTTTTGATGTTGGCTTCGATGCCGCGCAAGATACCCACGCCGTTCACCAGGCGCGGCCACACGTGCATGTTCATAAAGTGCCAGTAGTGCGGCGCATCGGCCATGTCCGGGCCGTGATCGGTGATGGCGAACAGCTTGATGCCCTTCTGCTGGGCTTCGGCGATGTAATCGTGCAGCGTGCTGTAAGCGTGGGTGCTGGCGACGGTGTGCATATGCAAATCAACGGGGTACATTGTTTCTCCTTCCAGAGGGCCGCCCGCAAAGGCACGGGCAGGCGCGATGACGATAACAGCTTATCAGCTACCTAACGGCGGCAGAAGGATCAGTACCCCCGTTGCCTGTCGACCACGCCGGCCGGGGCATGCCCAGCCTCCAGCGCGCGGATGTTGGCGGCGATCTGATCCATCGCCTGCTGCGGCAACGTGATGGCAGCAATATGCGGGGTAATGGTGACACGCGGATGACGCCAGAACGGGTGATCCTGCGGCAGCGGCTCGCGGGCGAACACGTCCAGCGTGGCGGCGGCCAGCTGCCCCTGCTCCAGCGCCGCCAGCAGATCGGCTTCCACCAGGTGCGCGCCGCGCGCGATGTTGATGAGATAGGCACCCGAATTCAGCTGCGCGAACAGCTCGCGGTTGAGAATGCCGACGGTCTCCGGCGTATTGGGCAGCAGGTTGATCAGCAATTTGACGCCGTCGAGGAAGGCAGCGCGCTGCGCCTCTCCGGCGAAGCTTTGCACGCCATCGATCTGCTTGGCGCTGCGGCTCCAGCAGCGCACGCTGAAGCCAAACTCGGTCAGCTTGCGCGCCACGCTCTGCCCCAGCACGCCGGCGCCGAGGATGCCGATGGTGAAATCATCCAGCGAGTGCGGATCGAGCGGCTGCCACTCCTGCCGCTGCTGCAGCGCCTGATACTCGTCGAAACGACGGAAATAGCGCAGCACATAGCTCAGCGCATATTCCTGCATCTGCTGCGCCATGCCGGTATCCTCCAGCCGCAGCAGCGGTACGCCGGCGGGCAGCGTGCCGGGGTGCTTTCGCTCCTGATCGAGGATCGCGTCAACGCCGGCGCCGAGGGCGAACACCGCTTTCAGATCGCGGCGGTTGGCCAGCATTTCGTGCGGCGGGCGCCACACCAGCGCGTAATCGGCTGGCCGCTCGTCGCCGCGCTGCCACTCGCGGATCTCGGCCTGCGGCAGGCGTTGCTTGATGCCGGCCAGCCATTCCTGGGCGTTAAACAAGGGGTGGTAATAAATGATGTTCATACTGCGGGCTCCTGTTTGTTTTTATTGGTTTTCCTCCAGCCTTCCGCGATTCGCCGCCGGATGCAAGCGTTAAAGCCCAAAATAAAAACAGCCCCGACCAGTGGGGCTGTTGTGCATGTTAGCGAATCAGGCGGCGGACGGGCCGTCGCGCCGGATAAGGCGCCGCAGCAGCGGAATTAAAATCAGCATCGCCACGCCAACGCCCGTCGCCCCCCAGCCCAGCGCGCTGAAGATTTCGCTGTAGCCGGGGTTGGTTTGCAGCGGCGTGCTGCCGCTGTTTTCCGGCATCAGGCCGGAGACGTAGCCCGCCAGCACCGAGGCGACGCCGGTCACCATCATCCAGCAGCCCATCATCACGCCCTGATAGCGCGGCGGCGCCAGCTTGCCGATCATGGCGTAGCCGATCGGCGAGATCATCAATTCACCGACGCTTTGCAGCACATAGCTGATAACGATCCATTTGAATGCCACCAGCCCGTCGCCGCCCGCCATGCTGATGCCCAGCGGCAGCACCAGCATGCCGAGCCCGATACAGAACAGCGATCCGGAGAACTGCAGCGGAATGTCAATGTTGCAACCGCGAGCGCGCAAGCGGTTGAACCACCAGGCCAGCAGCGGGCCGCCCACCACGATCACCAGCGTGTTGATGTTCTGGATCCACTGCGGCGCCACCTGAATGCCGTAAACGTTCAGGTTGATGTTGTGCTCGGAGAACAGCATCAGCCCCATCGGCGCCAGCTGGTACAGCGCCCAGAACACCAGCGAGCCCAGCGCCAGGATCAGATAGGCCGCCATTCTGCGGCGCTCATCGCGCGGATGGTGGCGCAGCGTCACCACGCACAGCATCAGGAAGATCAGCGCGCCGAGCACGATCACGAAGTGGCCGCTGAACTCGGCGTGGGTCAGCATCACGCGGATGATCGGCACCAGCGCCACCAGTACCGCCAGCCCGACCAGCATGCGCCAACGGTATTGGCTGCGGCTGGCGTCGCGCAGCGGCGTATTGAGATCCGCCAGAATGCGCCAGCGGCAGACGGCGACGACGATCGCCGCGGCGTTGCCCAGCGTGGCGAACAGGAACAGCGCGCGATAGTTTTCCGTCAGTTGGAAATAACCGGCGACGGTAAAGCCGACGAAGAACCCGAGGTTCATGCCGGCGTAGTTCCACAGGAACGCCGATTCGCGCCGATCATCGTCCGGCTTGAAACGCTGGGTGAGCATCATATTGATGCAGGTAACGTTGAGGCCGCTGCCGGTCAGGAACATCGCCAGCCCCCAGTACAGCCCCCACACGCCCGCGACGGCGATCAGCGCACAGCCGATCACCTGCAGCACCATGCCGAGCACGAACAGATTGCGGTTGCTGAGGAATCGGCCGCCGAGGTAACCGCCGAACATGTGCAGGCCATAGTTGAAGGCGCCGAACACGCCCATCATGGCGTTGGCGCTGCTTTCGTTGAAACCCAATCGCTTGGTGGCGTACAGCACCAGCGTGGAGTAGAGCACGGCGAAGCCTAGCGTGGCGAAGATTTGGATGAAGAACAGCGCCCCCGCACCGGGGGGAATGGCATGGCGCGCTTGCGGCGCCGGTATGGCATCTGAAGGAGTCACAACGAACCTCTACTGCATTATTATGTAATGAGTCTGTCCCTGTCTGCGATATCGCCGGCCTGTCACCCGGCAATCTGCGCGGCGACGTGATGTTCCTTGCCAAAAACGCCGCGCCGACATGATTCCATTTAGCGACACATCTGACTAATAATCCAGTATTAATGCATATAACAGCAAACAACCCAACCTCAATGGCGATATATTGAGCTATCTGTACAGAAAAAGTTCAATCGATCGTCTTTCATGGATTCTTACCGCTGCCTGCCCTGCCCGCTGGCGGCCGCGAGTGGGAATATCGTTCGGTAAATCAGCAAATTGCTGCAAGTTTGGCTAAACAGTCATGAGAATGAAATAAGAGGGTTGACGCTGAGATCAGATTCTCCTACATTAGCGCCCGTCGACAGCGCAAAGCGTTTTCGACAACAAAACGGTGAGGTGTCTGAGTGGCTGAAGGAGCACGCCTGGAAAGTGTGTATACGCGAAAGTGTATCGAGGGTTCGAACCCCTCTCTCACCGCCAAATTTAAAGAGAAAGCCTGGATTCGCGTCCAGGCTTTTTTTTTGCATGGTGCACCGCCGAGAGGGGCGAGAAGCCTCGACAGGGTTCGACAAAACGCCTGCGTTTTGGACCGCCAACGGCGGCCCGCAGGGTGAGCGCAGCGAATCAAGCCCTCTCTCACCGCCAAATTTAAAGAGAAAGCCTGGATTCGCGTCCAGGCTTTTTTTTTGCATGATGCACCGCCGAGAGGGGCGAGAAGCCTCGACAGGGTTCGACAAAACGTCTGCGTTTTGGACCGCCAACGGCGGCCCGCAGGGTGAGCGCAGCGAATCAACCCCTCTCTCACCGCCAAATTCAAAGAGAAAGCCTGGATTCGCGTCCAGGCTTTTTTTTCGCATGATGCACCGCCGAGAGGGGTGCGCGCAGCGCATCTCCCCCCGCTCTGTGACCGCGATTCTCATTTCCGCCGGTTATCCACGAACCTTACCGCTGATTTTCTCGCCTATTCATGACATCTGCCCTGCCGTTCGCCGCAGTTTTCAGCAAAGTGCGCACGGCTTGAGCGGACGAACAAAAACACAGAAATTATTCTTGACCGGATCGGCCCCACTCCCTATAGTAGCGCCCCGTTGCAGCGATGATTTCGCAACAAAAAAAATATGGTGAGGTGTCCGAGTGGCTGAAGGAGCACGCCTGGAAAGTGTGTATACGCGAAAGTGTATCGAGGGTTCGAATCCCTCCCTCACCGCCATATTCTACGAAGAAGCCTGAACTCACGTTCAGGCTTTTTTGTATGCATGGCGCACCAACCGGGAGGGTGAGAACCCTCGACAGGGTTCGACAAAACGCCTGCGTTTTGGACCGCCAACGGCGGCCCGCAGGGTGAGCGCAGCGAATCAATCCCTCCCTCACCGCCATATTCTAACGAGAAAGCCTGAGCGAAAGTTCAGGCTTTTTTGTTTGCATAGCGTACCGGCCGGGAGGGTGAGAATCCTCGACAGGGTTCGACAAAACGCCTGCGTTTTGGACCGCCAACGGCGGCCCGCAGGGTGAGCGCAGCGAATCTATCCCTCCTTCCACATAGACAAAAAAGCCCGAACGCAAATTCAGGCTTTTTTATCCCCACTGCCCAACCGCTCAGTGGTGCGTGCGCCCCATAGACGCCGGCTGCGCCAACGCGCGGCGCCAGTCGCCCGGCGTTTGGCCAAACTGGCGCTTGAAGCTGCGGTTGAACGACTGCTGTGAGTCGAAGCCGAGCGAAATCGCCACGCTGACGATAGGCTCGCCGCTGTTGGCCAGGCGCTCCGCCGAGACTTTCAGTTTTTGCATGCGGATATACTCCCCCAGCGCGTAGCCGGTCTGGCGTTTGAACATGCGCTGCAGGTGCCATTTGGAATAGCCCGCGCGATCCGCCACGGTGTTGATATCCAGTTTCTCTTCCAGATTGTTGTCGATCCACGCCTTCAAATCGGTAATAAAGCCCGTAGTGTTCATGCTGATGCTCCCATCATTTGGCAGGGTTCCCCTCTGCCCGATGCACATACGTTGCAACAGTTTCGCTTTAAATGCAATTTTTATTATTGCATTTACCAGAAAGCCGCCACTATACTCCACCCAATTAATGTAACCGATATTGATACATTAATGTGACACCAATGTGTTTCAAAACCTAACGTTGCGCCGCTGCATGGCGCAGCCGCCCCCTCACCGCACGCCGGCGCGGGGCGAATCCCGGAGAACAGGGCCGGGTATGGGGCCTGACCGCACTTACTCATCGGAATAAAAATAATGGCAAATCAACCAAACTCATCGTTCAACGCCGGCGGCCGCACACGCGCCGTCGCTCTGGGCCAGCGGCTCTCCGGGGTGGCGCTGCTGGCCGCCCTGCTCGCCGGGTGCGACAACAGCGTCGCGCACAACGCCCCGCCACCGCCGCCGGTGGTCAGCGCCGCCAGCGTGGTGGTCAAACCGATCAGCCAGTGGGATGCCTTCAACGGCCGGGTCGAAGCGGTGCAGAGCGTGCAGCTGCGCCCACGGGTCTCCGGCTACATCGAACGGGTCAACTACACCGAAGGCGACGAGGTGAAAAAAGGCCAGGTGCTGTTCACCATCGACGATCGTACCTACCGTGCCGCGCGCGAACAGGCGCAGGCCGAGCTGGTGCGGGCTCGCAACCAGGCCGCCCTGGCGCGCAGCGAATCCTCGCGCACCGAGAAACTGATCGGCACTCAGGCCATCTCTCAGGAAGTCTGGGAACAGCGCCGGTCATCCGCCGCGCAGGCGCAAAGCAACGTGCTGGCGGCGCAGGCCCAGCTCGATATGGCGCAGCTGAACCTCGACTTTACCCGCGTTACCGCGCCGATTGACGGGCGCGCCAGCCGCGCGATGATCACCGCCGGCAACCTGGTCACCGCCGGCGACAGCGCCAGCGTGCTGACGACGCTGGTGTCGCTCGACAAGGTCTACGTCTATTTCGATGTGGATGAAGCCACCTTCCTGCGCTATCAGCAGCAGGGCCGCCACGACGCGCGCCTGCCGGTGAAGGTCGGCCTGGTAGGCGAAGACGGCACCCCGCATCAGGGGCTGGTGGATTTCACCGATAACCAGCTGAACGCCGGGACCGGCACCATCCGCATGCGCGCCCTGCTCGACAACCGCGAGCGCCGCTTCACGCCGGGGCTGTTCGCCCGGGTACAGATGCCCGGCAGCGCCGAGTTCAACGCCATGCTGATCGACGATAAAGCGGTGATGACCGACCAGAACCGCAAGTTCGTTTACATCGTCGATAAAGACGGCAAGGCGCAGCGCCGCGACATCGACGTGGGCCGTATGGCCGAAGGATTGCGCATCGTGCAGAAAGGGTTGGCAAACGGCGATCGGGTGATCGTCGACGGCATGCAGAAAGTGTTTATGCCGGGCATGCCGGTCGACGCGAAAACCGTCGCCATGAACCCTATCGCCTCCGCACTTAACTAAGCTCCCAGCAGAGACTTCTGACCCATGGACTTTTCCCGCTTTTTCATCGACCGGCCGATCTTTGCCGCGGTGCTGTCGATACTGATTTTTGTCGCCGGGGTGATAGCCATCCCGCTGCTGCCGATCAGCGAGTACCCGGACGTGGTGCCGCCCAGCGTGCAGGTGCGCGCAGAATACCCGGGCGCCAACCCGAAAGAGATCGCTGAAACGGTGGCCACGCCGCTGGAAGAAGCGATCAACGGCGTCGAAAACATGATGTACATGAAATCGGTCGCCGGTTCCGACGGCGTGCTGGTGACCACCGTCACCTTCCGCCCCGGCACCGATCCCGATCAGGCCCAGGTGCAGGTGCAAAACCGCGTGGCGCAGGCCGAAGCGCGCCTGCCGGAAGACGTGCGCCGCCAGGGCATCACCACCCAGAAACAGTCCCCGGCGCTGACGCTGGTGGTGCATCTGGTCTCGCCTTCCGGCAAGTACGATTCGCTGTACCTGCGCAACTACGCCACCCTGAAAGTCAAGGATGAGCTGGCTCGCCTGCCGGGCGTCGGCCAGGTGCAGATCTTCGGCGCCGGTGAGTATGCGATGCGCATCTGGCTCGATCCGAACAAGGTCGCCGCGCGTGGCCTGACCGCCTCCGACGTAGTGAGCGCCATGCAGGAGCAAAACGTGCAGGTCTCCGCCGGCCAGCTCGGCGCGGAGCCGATGCCGACGCGCAGCGACTATCTGCTGTCGATCAATGCCCAGGGCCGCCTGCAAACCGAAGAAGAGTTCGGCAACATCATCCTCAAGAGCGGCGAAAACGGCGAGATCGTGCGGCTGCGCGACGTAGCGCGCATCGAAATGGGCTCCGGCAGCTACGCGCTGCGCGCCCAGCTCAATAACAAGGATGCGGTCGGTATCGGTATCTTCCAGTCGCCGGGCGCCAACGCCATCGAGCTGTCGGACGCGGTGCGCGGCAAGATGGCCGAGCTGGCGACCCGCTTCCCGGACGGCATGAGCTGGAAATCGCCTTACGATCCGACGGTGTTCGTGCGCGATTCGATCCGCGCGGTGGTGGATACGCTGCTGGAAGCGGTGATCCTGGTGGTGCTGGTAGTCATACTGTTCCTGCAGACCTGGCGCGCCTCGATCATTCCGCTGCTGGCGGTCCCGATCTCCGTGGTCGGCACCTTCGCCGCGCTGTATCTGCTGGGCTTCTCGCTCAATACCCTCAGCCTGTTCGGGCTGGTGCTGGCGATCGGCATCGTGGTGGATGACGCCATCGTGGTGGTGGAAAACGTCGAGCGTAATATCGAAGAGGGGCTGTCGCCGCTGGCGGCGGCGCACCAGGCGATGCGCGAGGTCTCCGGCCCGATCATCGCCATCGCCGTGGTGCTGTGTGCGGTGTTCGTGCCGATGGCGTTCCTCTCCGGCGTTACCGGGCAGTTCTATAAGCAGTTCGCCGTCACCATCGCCATATCGACGGTGATCTCCGCCATCAACTCGCTGACTCTGTCGCCAGCGCTGGCGGCGCGCTTGCTCAAACCGCACGGCGCGCCGAAAGACCTGCCGTCGCGCCTGATCGACCGGCTGTTCGGCTGGCTGTTCCGGCCGTTCAACCGCTTCTTCGCCAGCAGTTCGCAACGCTACCAGCGCGGCGTCTCCCGCGTGCTGGGCCGGCGCGGCTCGGTGTTTGTCGTCTACCTGCTACTGCTGGCCGCCGCCGGGGTGATGTTCAAGACCGTGCCCGGCGGCTTTATCCCGACGCAGGACAAGCTGTACCTGATCGGCGGCGTGAAAATGCCGGAAGGCGCCTCGCTGGAACGCACCGATGCGGTAATCCGCAAGATGAGCGCCATCGGCCTGAGCGTGGACGGCGTCACCGATGCGGTGGCCTTCCCCGGCCTGAACGCGCTGCAGTTCACCAATACGCCGAATACCGGCACGGTGTTCTTCGCGCTGGAGTCGTTGAGCACCCGTACCCGCACCGCGGCGCAGATCAACGCCGAGATCAACGCGCGCATTTCACAGATCCAGGAAGGCTTCGCCTTCTCAATCATGCCGCCGCCGATACTCGGCATCGGCCAGGGCTCCGGCTATTCGCTGTACGTGCAGGATCGCGCCGGGCTGGGTTATGGCGCGCTGCAGACGGCGATCAACACCATGTCCGGCGCCATTATGCAAACGCCGGGCATGGGGTTCCCGATCTCCTCATATCAGGCCAACGTGCCGCAGCTGGACGCCAAAATCGATCGCGACAAGGCCAAGGCGCAGGGGGTTCCGCTCAATGCGCTGTTCAGCACGCTGCAGACCTACCTCGGTTCGTCTTACATCAACGACTTCAACCGCTATGGCCGCACCTGGAAGGTGATGGCGCAGGCCGACGGCCAGTTCCGCGACAGCGTGGAGGACATCGCCAACCTGCGCACCCGCAACAACAAGGGTGAAATGGTGCCGATCGGCAGCATGGTCAACATCGGCACCACCTACGGCCCGGATCCGGTGATCCGCTATAACGGCTTCCCGGCGGCGGATCTGATCGGCGACGCCGATCCGCGCGTGCTTTCCTCTACCCAGGCGATGGGCGCGCTGACGCAGATGGCCGGCAAGCTGCTGCCGAACGGCATGAACATTCAGTGGACCGATCTGAGCTACCAACAATCGACCCAGGGCAACGCCGCGCTGGTGGTGTTCCCGGTGGCGGTGCTGCTGGCGTTCCTCGCGCTGGCGGCGCTGTACGAAAGCTGGACGCTGCCGCTGGCGGTGATCCTGATCGTGCCGATGACCATGCTGTCGGCGCTGTTCGGCGTGTGGCTGACCGGCGGCGACAACAACGTGTTCGTGCAGGTCGGGTTGGTCGTCCTGATGGGGCTGGCCTGCAAGAACGCCATTCTGATCGTCGAGTTCGCCCGCGAGCTGGAAATGCAGGGCAAAGGCATCGTCGAGGCGGCGCTGGAGGCCTGTCGCCTGCGGTTGCGGCCGATCGTGATGACCTCCATCGCCTTCATCGCCGGCACCATTCCGCTGATCCTCGGCCACGGCGCCGGCGCCGAGGTGCGCGGCGTCACCGGCATCACGGTGTTCTCCGGCATGTTGGGGGTCACCCTGTTCGGGCTGTTCCTGACGCCGGTGTTCTACGTCACGCTGCGGCGCCTGGTGGCGCGCAAAGCGCAGCCGCAGACCGTCTGAACGCGGCGTTAAAATGCAAAAAGGTCGGGCATTGCCCGACCTTTTTTTATGCATGCGAACCGCGATTATTTGTCGGCGGTTTCAGCCTCTTGCGCGGCGGCGTACTCCGCGCAGGCACGCTTGTCGCCCCGCTCCAGTTCGGCCAGCGAATCGGCCACGGTATGGCGCGCCAGCACCGCAAGCGAAGCCTGTTCGGCTTCGTTCACCACCGATTTGAAATACCAGCAGGCGTTGGCGCTCACCAGGCAACGGGCCGGCACTTCAGGACGGGAAGCCCAGATGCGCTTGTCGTCGATCACCGCCAGATAGATGTCCCGCAAGGTGATCTCTTCCGCCGGGCGGCCAAGGTGGATAGAGCCGTTGCGGCCCAGGGTGGAAACGATGATGCCGTCTTTGGTCAGCGGGACCATCAGTTTGCGGATAAAGCTGGGGTTGGCTTCCAGAGCGGCGGCAAGGGTGGCGCTCGTCGAACGCATGCCCTGCTTCTCAGCTACGGCGACGCTAAGGACCATTTGCAACGCTGTCGGAAAGCGAAAATCTAACATGTCGTTATCTCTGCGAGACGAAATACTCGGGTTTGGCCGGTGTGGCGATTGGCGCCGATAACACCGCTTAATTGCACAATAATATAACAAACGCGGGGGCTTTTTTGAAGTTTTGCCCAGTGATATCGCACGCAGACATTAGAACGATCGCAAATTGTTGGGCGGGCAGAAAACAGAAACCCGCGTCAATGTTAACGCCGCTCGCTTAACCGGGTTAAACGATCAGAACTAACACTGCCCGCGGGCTTAATTCGAATGTGGCGATCAGGCTCTGTTCAGCACCAGCTGGCCGTTTTTATCCAACGGGATTTGCGTGCCCGGATCGTGATCCATGCGGATCTTGCCCTGCTGATTGCCGATCTTGTAGGTCACGTCATAGCCCAGCATTTTCTGAGACTTGTCATAGACCGTTTTGCAACGCTGCTGCACGCTGGTGGTGACGTCATTATTCTGCATCGCCCCTTGCACCTGGTTACCGGCATAGCCGCCGCCCAGCGCGCCGACCACGGTCGCCACGTCGCGCCCGCGGCCGCCGCCGAACTGGTGGCCGATCACGCCGCCCGCCACTGCTCCCAGCACAGAACCGGCGATGCGGTTTTCATCCTGCACCGGCGCACGGTGCGTAACGGTGACGTTGCGGCATTCCTGACGCGGCGTTTTGATGGTTTCTTTAATCGGCGTTGCGGCGAGCACCTGCGCATATTGCGGACCGGCAGAAAAGACGTCCAGGCTGGCTACCGCGGCAATCCCCAGAGCGGCAGCGATACCAATCCCAACACCGGCTAACATTGACTTGTTCACAGGAAACCTCCTGAAAGTGTTACCACGCATTTTTTCCGGGGTCTGTTACCGGCATGGCACCGCGCTTATTACTTTGCGCGTGGGCGGCTTGCGGTATCCCGGTTTACGGCGTGCGCGACGCGCCGTCTGTAAACGAGGTAAAGTCTGCACAATGATCTGAAGCCCCGCAATAAGACAAGGGGACCAAAAATGCGGGAAAACAGCCGCTTTTCCGCTGTTTAGGAGGAATCTTAAGAATTTTACCCATACCGACGACAGCTTATGCAGAAGAATCAAGCAACCGCCGCCGATCGCCTCGCGCCGCCATAAAAAAACCCGCGCGGGCGAACCGGCGCGGGTTGGTCGACAAAGGCGGTATCAGTGCATTTTCAGACGTGGGCGGATCACCCGGTTGATGCCGCCCACCAGCATCATCAGGCCGGTTTTGATGTAACCGTGCAACGCCACCTGGTGCATGCGGTACAGCGAGATGTAGACGAAGCGCGCGATGCGCCCTTCCACCATCATCGAGCCGCGCATCAGGTTGCCCATCAGGCTGCCGACGGTGCTGAAGCGCGACAGCGACACCAGCGAGCCGTGGTCTTTATACACGTATGGCTTCAGCGTCTGGCCGTTCATCAGCGCCAGGATATTGGTGGCGCAGCGCGAGGCCATCTGGTGCGCCGACTGGGCGCGCGGCGGCACGAAACCGCCGCCCTCTTTCGGGCAGGAGGCGCAGTCGCCGATGGCGAAGATGTTCGGATCGCGCGTGGTCTGCAGCGTCGGCTCCACCACCAGCTGGTTGATGCGGTTGGTTTCCAGGCCGCCGATATCCTTCATGAAGTCCGGCGCCTTGATGCCGGCCGCCCACACCATCAGATCGGCGTCGATGAACTCGCCGCCCTTGGTGTTCAGGCCTTTGGCATCGGCGCTGGTCACCATGGTGTTGGTCAGCACGCGCACGCCCAGTTTGATCAGCTCCTGGTGCGCCGCAGCGGAAATGCGCGGCGGCAGCGCCGGCAGAATGCGCTCGCCGGCCTCCACCAGCGTCACGTTGAGCGCGCTGTTGTCCAGGCCTTCGAAACCGTAGCTGTGCAGTTGCTTCACCGCGTTGTGCAGCTCGGCGGACAGCTCGACGCCGGTGGCGCCGCCGCCGACGATGGCGATGTTGACCCGCTCTTTTTGTCCCGGCTGCGCCGAGAACTTCAGGAACAGGTTGAGCATTTCGTTGTGGAAACGACGCGCCTGATGCGGGTTATCCAGGAAGATGCAGTGCTCTTTCACGCCCGGCGTACCGAAATCGTTCGAGGTGCTGCCCAGCGCCATCACCAGGATGTCGTACGGCAATTCGCGCGCTGGCACCAGCTCGCCGCCCTGCTCGTCGCAGATCTGCGCCAGTTGAAGCGTTTGCGTTTCGCGGTTGATGTTGGTCAACGCCCCCAGTTGGAAGCTGAAATGGTGGTTGCGCGCGTGCGCCAGGTAGCTGAGCGCATCCACGCCGTCATCGAGGGAACCGGTCGCCACTTCGTGCAACAGCGGTTTCCACAAATGGCTGTGGTTGCGATCCACCAGCGTGATCTCCGCTTTGTTCTTGCGGCCAAGTTTATGGCCCAGGCTGGTCGCCAGCTCCAAGCCACCGGCGCCGCCGCCAACAATAACGATTTTCTTCTTTGGCGTTGTCAAAATAACCCCCTAAATGTGAACCATTTGTTATTCCAGAGTAAATAAATAATATCCTTAGAATACATAGGGTTCGCTTAAAATAAATCGGCTCTCTGAGGCCAGAATAACATGTGAGGTTATTTGGTCATACCAAAATTGATGTACATCAAATTTTTTTGGTTAAAGGCTGGACGCGAGGATTTTTTGGCGATTGTGATTCAAATAGTTAGCGCTGAGTCACAGTTTTAAATTTTGCCGATTGCCACGCAAGATCTTGCCTGGGCGCACAAAAAAGCCGCACTTTCCGCCGGTGAAAAACGGGAAGCGCGGCTCACGGCAGCGTTATGAAACTGTTAACCCAGCGCCTTGAACGCCTTGAGCCGCTGCAGATGGGGGGAGATATTTTTGAACTTGTGCGTCTGCTGTTCATCCCACACGATCTCGTAGTAGTGATGCAGCAATTCGGCGCTGCGCCGGTTATCCAGCACCTCGTCGTGCCGCGACAGCACCACCAGACAGCGATCGCGGTTCTTCTCGCGGAAATCCTCCACGCACTTGGTGGCGATATCGCGATACTCTTCCGGCCGGTCTATCTTGCCGTGCATGTGCTCTTCCGGGTACAGATTGGGATTGAACATCGCCTGGCGAATGCCGCACAGGAAGCCGATGCGCTCCGCCCAGAAACCGCCGAGGCCGACCCCGCAGATCAACGGGTGCGCGTCGCCGCCCTGTTGCACCGCCTTGTCCACCTCTTTCAACAGATGCTGCATGTCGTGACGCGGATGCAGCGTGCTGTAGCTGATGAAGCGCACGTCCGGATCGATAAACTGCAGCTGTAACACCTTTTCATGATTGCCGGGACTGGTGGAATCGAAGCCGTGCAAATAGATAATCATGTGGATCCTCGCAACAAGCCAAGGGCCGCGGGCGCAGCCCTCATCATTTCCGCTCTGCGCCGCGATGCGGCGCCTGGATTCACCCCTGCGAACGCTGCTTGTGTTCCTCCCAGCGTTCACTCAGCGCGCTGAGCGCCTTGTGCGCCTGCTGCCAGCGCTCGGAGTCGCGCAGTTCCTGACGGGTGAACTGACCGCGATGATATAACCGCTTCACCTTCTCTGCTTTGACCGGGGACAGGTTATCCAACACGCTGACCGCGCCTTCGCGGTGGTTGCACACCAGGATCATGTCGCAACCGGCATCCAGCGCCGCCTGGCCGCGCTCGGCGTAGCTGCCCATGATGGCGGCGCCTTCCATCGACAGATCGTCGGAGAAAATCACGCCATCGAAGCCCAGCTCCTGACGCAGGATCTGCTGCAGCCAGTAAGGCGAGCCGCTGGCCGGGCGCGGGTCCGCTTCAGTATAGATGACATGGGCCGGCATGACGGCGTCCAGCAGTTGGCGGTTGATCAGCTCGCGGAAGATCGCCATGTCATGCTCGCGGATCTGCGCCAGCGGCCGCGGATCGCGCGGGGTTTCCCTGTGCGAATCGGCGCTGACGGCGCCGTGCCCAGGAAAGTGTTTGCCGGTGGTTTTCATGCCGGCGCTGTGCATGCCGAGGATAAAGCGTTCGGCCATCGCCAGCGCCTGCTGCGGATCGCTGTGGAACGAACGCTCGCCGATCGCCGCGCTGCCGTGGCCGATGTCCAGCACCGGTGCGAAGCTGATGTCGATATCCTGCGCGATCATCTCCGCCGCCATCAGCCAGCCGGCCTCCTGCGCCAGCCGGCCGCCTTCCTGCGCATCGTGCAACGCGGCGAACGACTGCGCCGCCGGCAGGCGGGTGAAGCCCTCGCGGAAGCGCTGCACGCGCCCGCCCTCCTGGTCTACCGCCACCACCAGCCGATCGTGCGAGGCGGCGCGGATCTGGCGCACCAGCTCACGCAGCTGCTCCGCATCGTGGAAGTTGCGGGTAAACAGGATCAATCCGCCAACCAGCGGGTGTTTCAAAATCTCGCGTTCTTCTGCATCCAGCTCGTAGCCGGCGACATCTAGCATTACTGGGCCCACGGGCACCTCACTTCATTATTGTTCGTTCAGAATTCGGATGATGATAAACAGAATCGCCGGCGCACCGCAGCGCCCCAGCGTAAAAATTCGGCGTCGCCGCTCTGCTGCCAGCGCACTTCAAACCACAGCAGCATCAGATAATCCACCCACGGCAGCCAGCCCCGCACCTGGGCCTGCAGCCGGGCGGCGTCGTGATAGCCCTGGCGCGCGTAGTGCTGCAAAAAGCGCTGCTGCTGCCCGGCCGACCAACCATTGCCGCGAAACAGCGCGGCGATATCCAGCGCCACGTCACCGTCGGCGGCATACTCCCAGTCGATCAATCGCAGCCCCTCGCCGGTGGCGAGCAAATTGCCCGGGTGGATGTCCATGTGCAGCGGCGCCAGGCGCAGCGGCTGTGGCGGCACACTTAGCAAAAAATGGCGCTGCAGGCGCAGCCAGGCAGGGGTTACACGCCGCGTATCCAGCTGCGGCCAGTAGCGGAGGAATTGCCGCCGCAGATCCAGCCGGTAACCGCTGAGCGGCCGCCGATGCAGTTCCGCCGCCATCGCCGCCAGCTCGCCGCGCTCATTCAGCGCCGCAAACTCGGCATCTGTGACGACGTCACCTTCGAGCCATTCGAGGATAAGCCACTGATTATTCTGTGCGAAAACCCGCGGCCCCAGCCCCGGCGCGCAGCGGCGCAAGACCCGCGCTTCCCGCCGTCGGCTCACGCCCAGCGCGCGTTTTTCCGCACTGTGCTGGCGCGCCAACAGCGTGATGCCCGCGCCGTCGATGCGCCAGCTCTCGCCGGTCAGCCCCTGCACCGGGCTGAAATGACAACCGGCGGTATCCACCGCCGGCAGTCTGGTTTCCATCAATCGTCGCAGCGCGGCCTCAGCGTTTAACGGCGCCATTGCCCGACCAGACGATCTCGCCGGTTTGCACCAGCATCAGCTGCATATCCAACGCCGGCGACTTCACGTCGCCGCTGACGTCGCTATACAGCACGTACTGCGCGCCGACGATGCGCGCCAGGCCAATCGCCTTGCTGCGCGAACCGAAGCTGTCATCCGCCGACAGGCCCAGCGTTTGTCTGGCGCTGGTCAGCTTCGCTTCCGGCACCACGCTGAAGGTGGAGTTCGACGCCAGCGCCTTGTACAGCGCCGCGGTAGCTTTGCCCATCTGCAGCGAACCGTTGGTGTTGTTCTTGACGCTGTCCAGCAGCAGTACGCTGCCGGCCGTGACGCCATCGGCCTTCAGCATCTGCCCCACCAGCGGCTGAACGCTGCCCAGCCAGTCAAGCTGCTGGATTTTCGGCGGCTGCGGCACCGGCTCGGTGGTTGGCGGCTGTGGCTGCTCGACCGGCGGCGTCGGCTGTTCCGGTTCGACAGTGACCGGCGGCAACGGTTGTTCCGGCTCAGGCGGGCGCGACAGACAGCCGCTGAGGGTTAATGCGGCCAGCGCCACTAAGACGTACTTTTTCATGCTTTTTCTCCAAACCTGGCAAGCGCTTACAGGTACAGATACAGACGCGCGCTTTTAGCGTCCAGATTGCCGTTAATCGAGTAAATTTTGGCGTCCGAGTCGGGCGCCACCACGATCTCGCGCGGTTTCTCGAAGGGGCGAATATCCAGCCCCTGCGCGTCGTACCAATAGAAGCGGTAATGTACGGTGACCGGCGTCATTTGGCTGTTGTTGAGCACCGAGGTCGCCATCACCCGCCCGGAGGCGTTCGAAATCGAGGGCGTATCGGCCAAAATGCCGGCGGTCAGCACCGAAGGATCCATCACCACCGTCTGCCCTTGGTTGACCGCGATGCCGGGCGATGAACTGCATCCCATCAGCAACGCGGCGGGCAGCGCCAACGCCATCAGACCACGGAGAGTTTTTTTACCGCGCATGATTTCCTCGCTTAACGTGACAGCAGCGGCCCCAGCGAGCGGCCACCGACCAGGTGCATGTGAATATGATAGACCTCCTGACCGGCGTGGCGGTTGCAGTTGACGATCAGGCGGTAGCCGTCCTCAGCGATGCCTTCCTGTTCGGCGATCTTCGCCGCGGCGGTGATCATGCGGCCCAGCGCGGCTTCATGCTCCACGGTCACGTCGTTGACGGTTGGGATCAGCACGTTGGGAACGATCAGTACATGGGTGGGTGCCTGGGGAGAGATGTCACGGAAAGCGGTGACCAGTTCGTCCTGATAAACCACATCAGCAGGGATTTCGCGGCGGATAATTTTACTGAAAATCGTTTCTTCGGCCATCTGGCGTTCCTTGTTTTACACAATTAGCTGTACGCAGTATGAGTGACAAATTCTACTGCTTTCAACCTGATTGCGCACTTTCCACGTCGAGTGCTGCAGATTCGCGCAGCCCGGCGCCGCGCTTGTGCATCTTTTCACTTTGGTTATTCACTATTGTTGCTTTACTTGCCCCGCGCCGCCGCCAATAGTAACCCCATGATTAACAAAGGATAGAGGGTGCTATGCCACTGAGGATTTCGGCGCTGTGCGCGCTGTTGCTGAGCGCCGCCGTGCAGGCGGTCACGGCGGGCGGTATCGATCTGCAGGCTAACCGAGAGCCGATACGCGCGGAGAAAAACCCGGCCGCTATCGCACTGATTCCGGCAAACTTTCACTTCGCGGTGCCCGGCAAGCTGACGGTGGCGGTGGCGTTCGAGAACTCCCCGCCGCTGGCGCTGTTCGCCGAGGACAATAAAACGCTGATCGGCAGCGATCCGGACATCGCCCGCCTGGTGGCCGACAGCCTTGGGCTGGCGCTGAATCTGGTGCCCACCTCCTGGGAAGATTGGCCGCTGGGCATCAGCGCCGGCAAATACGATGCGGCGATCTTCAACATCGCCGTCACCAAACAGCGTAAAACCAAATTCGACTTCGCCACTTATCGGGTGGACACACTGGGCTTTTACGTCAAATCCACCAGCCACATCACCTCGATCAACCGGCCGCAGGACGTCGCCGGGCTGCGGGTCATCGTCGGATCCGGCACCAATCAGGAAAACATACTGTTGGGATGGGATAAGCAAAACCGCGCCGCCGGGTTGCCGCCGGTGCAGCCGATCTACGTGACCGACGACGCCGCCACCAACCTGAGCATTCAGTCCGGGCGCGCCGATGCGTTCTTCGGCCCCCACTCCACCGGCGCCTACAAGGCGGCGCTGACCGGCAAGACCAAAATGGTCGGCATCGGCCCCAGCGTGGCCTACGTCGCGGTCACCACCAAAAAAGGCAACGGGTTGGTGAACGCCGTCAACGCCGCCATCAACGGCGTCATCGTCAGCGGCGAATACGCGCAGGTGCTGGAGCGCTGGGGCGAAGGCGATGAAAAGGTCGAGCGCTCCGCCATCAACCCGCCGGGCATCGGCGACTAGCCGCCGATCAGCTGCGGCGCGTGCCGACGCATCCACTCGGCCAGCGAGTCCAGCGTCGGCCGCAGCGATTTACCGAGCGCGGTGACCTGATACTCCACCCGCGGCGGCACTTCGGGAAACACCTGCCGCGTCACCAGGCCACGCTGTTCGAACAGCCGCAGCTGACGCGTCAGCTCTTTCTGCGCAATGGGCGCCACCGCCCGCTGCAGCTCGCTGAATCGCACCGGGCCATCGATCATTATCAGCCGGTACAGGATCGGTATCGCCCACTTGCCCGACACCAGATTGACGAAGTCCACCATCGGGCAGGATTCGCCCGCCGGCGGCAACGCCGCCAAATTATTTTCCGCCGCGAATGGCGCTTGCGCCGTCATTTCATCCCACCTCGCCCTTTAGTATCCAAAAGGTGCCTACTATGCAAAAGGAACTATAGCGCAAATAATGCCGCAACTGACGCTAAAGAGGAATCGGTTATGTCACGACTGCAAGGCAAGTACGCATTGATTACCGGCGGCACCAGCGGCATCGGGCTGGAAACCGCCCGCCAGTTCATCGCCGAGGGCGCGACGGTGGCGATCACCGGGCGCAGCCAAAGCGCCCTGGACGCGGCGGGCCAGGCATTGGGAGGCAAGGCGCTGTTGCTGCTGAGCGACGCCGGCGATATTCCGCAGCAGCGCGAACTGGCGCAGCGGCTGGGGCAACGGTGGCCGCGGCTGGACGTGCTGTACATCAACGCCGGCGACGTTACGCATCGCCCGCTGCAGGAGTGGGATGAGCAGAGCTATCAGCGGCTGATGGACATCAACCTGAAGGGGCCGTTTTTTCTGATCCAGGCGCTGCTGCCGCTGCTGGCCAACCCGTCTTCGGTGATCCTGTGCGGTTCGGTCAGCGCCCATATCGGCCTGCCGCAGAGCAGCGCCTACGCCGCCAGCAAAGCCGGCTTGCTGTCGCTGGCCAGAACGCTGTCCGGTGAGCTGCACGCGCGCGGCATTCGCCTTAACGGCCTCAGCCCCGGCCCGACCGAAACCCCGGCGTTGGGTAAGCTGGGGCTGGCGGAAGCTGATGAACAGGCATTACGCGACGATATCCGCGCGCTGGTACCGATCGGCCGCATGGGCAGCGCGCTGGAGCTGGCCAAAGCGGCGGTGTTTCTGGCGGCGGACGAGTCGGCCTTTATGGTCGGCGCCGAGCTGCAGATGGACGGTGGTGTGGGAAATTTATAATTTAGCGACGCGGCCGCGCCCCGCGCGGCCCGCAAGATCACCCCAAACCGGGAATATCGACGCCGAAGGTCTGCAACAACAGCACCACGTTGAGCAGCACGATCACCACCGTGCCGACCACCGCCGCCAGGCTGGTCCAGCGGCCGTTGGCGAACTCGCCCATGATGTCGCGGCGGCGGGTGAACATCACCAGCGCAATCATCGGCGCCGGCAGCGCCAGGCTTAGTACCACCTGGCTATAGACCAGCGCGTCGGTGGCGTTGACGCCCATCGCCACCACGATAAACGCCGGCACCATGGTGACCAGGCGGCGCACCCACACCGGGATGCGGAAGCCAACGAAGCCCTGCATGATCATTTGCCCGGCCATGGTGCCCACCACCGAGCTGGAAATGCCGGAGGCGATCAACGAAGCGAGGAAGATGCCGGCGGCCGCCGCGCCGAACAGCGGCGTCAACGTATGGTAGGCGGTGCCAATTTCGGCCACGTCGCTATTACCGGCGTGGAAGGCGCTCGAGGCCATGATCACCATCGCAATATTCACCAGCCCGGCGAGCGCCAGCGCGATCACCACTTCAATATTGGAAAAACGCAGCAGCTTGCGCCGCTCGCCGTTGTCGCTGGCCGGGCTGCGGTGCTGGGTCAGCCCCGAGTGCAGGAAAATGGCGTGCGGCATCACGGTGGCGCCGATAATGCCGACGGCGATGGTCAGCGCTTGCGCGTCCGGCAACTGCGGCGTCACCATGCCGAGGCCGGCCGCTTGCCAGTCCACCGGTACGATGAACATCTCCACCAGATAGCACAGCGCGATGATGCCCACCAGGCCGCCGATCATCAGCTCGACCGGGCGGAAACCTTTCTTTTCCACCATCAACAGCGCATAGGTGATCACCGCCGTCACCCCCATCCCCGCCAGCAGCGGCATATGGAACAGCAGCGCCAGCGCGATCGCCCCGCCGAGAAACTCCGCCAGATCGGTGGCCATCGCCGCCACTTCGCTGAGCAGCCACATGCCGATCACTACCGGCCGTGAAAACTGGTCGCGGCACATCTCCGCCAGATTGCGGTTGGTGACGATGCCGAGCTTGGCCGACAGCGCCTGGAACAGCATGGCGATCAGGTTGGCCATCACCACCACCCACAGCAGGCTGTAGCCGTATTTCGCCCCGGCCTGAATATTGGTGGCGAAGTTGCCGGGATCCATATAGGCAATAGAGGCAATCACCGCCGGGCCGGCGAACAGCAACGGCGTAAAGGCGCCGCGCTTGCGTCCGGCAAGGGCGGCGCCAATCGCGATGTTGGTCCGTTCGGTTAACGATGGAGTGGTTGCCGCGTCACGCATGAATTACCCTCAATCTTTCACTGGTTATTTTTCCACCTACCATGCCGACAATGTAGCATCGGCTACACTTTATGCAACAGGCGAAATTCATTGGCTTTGTGTAGAGATATTTCTAACTACCACAATGCGTGGCATCGAATTGATAATGTGTGCTATTTGGACTAACTTAGGGCAACCCTCCCCGCATTGCCGGGAGACGCCATTTTTATGCTTACAGGACGCCCCACGCTATGGTTACCCGCGCGCCAGATAACGCCGACCGCCACGCCCAGACCGACATGCCGGACGAGGCCGAGCACGCCCTGCGTTTTAGCCGCGCCCGCGAAGCGCAGTCCAATGCGCTGATCGAAGATTACGTTGAGCTGATCGCCGATTTGCTGCAAAGCACCCGCGAAGCCAGAACCACCGACATCGCGCGCCGCTTCGGCGTGTCTCACCCGACGGCGATCAAAAATATCGCGCGGCTGAAAAGCGCCGGGCTGGTGGAATCGCGCCCTTATCGCGGGGTGTTTTTAACCGAGGAAGGCGAGCTGCTGGCGCAGAAGGTGCGCCGCCGTCACCGCATCGTGGTCGATCTGCTGATGTGCGTCGGGGTGCCGAGCGAAACCGCCGAGCTGGACAGCGAAGGGATTGAGCACCATATCTCGGACGAAACGCTGGCGGTGTTCGAGCATTACCTGCAAAAGCACGCCAAGCCCTGACTCCCGGAGCGCCGATGAGCTACGCCGTGCAGCAAATCCACGATCTGCGCCTGGTGGTGTTCGCCGAAGCCGGGCCACCATTGAAAGACGAAAACGACGTCAGCCTGTTTATCGCGCCCGCCTTTGAACACGATGCCGGGATGATTGCCCTCCCCGTCAACCGCCTCGACGCCGCCTTTTTCCAGCTCAGAAGCGGCATTGCCGGCGCCGTATTGCAGAAATTCATCAACTACAGCCTGCGCGTTGCGCTGCTGGGCGATATCTCCCCCTGGCTGGCGCAAAGCAACGCGCTGCAAGATTTCGTGCGTGAAGCCAACCGCGGCGAACAGGTCTGGTTCCTCCCTTCTCTCGCCGAACTCGAACAGCGCCTTGGCGCCTGACGGCAGGCAATAAAAAAGGGAGGCTTTCGCCTCCCTTGGTAACTCCCCTGCCTGAATCAGTGATTACGGATGTATTCGTCCATATCGGTTTTCAGGTTGTCGGACTTGGTGCCGAAGATGGCCTGCACGCCGGAGCCAGCGACGACTACGCCGGCTGCGCCCAGTTTCTTCAGGCCCGCCTGGTCAACTTTGGACACGTCGGCCACGCTGACGCGCAGACGGGTGATACAAGCATCCAGGTTAGTGATGTTTTCTTTACCGCCGAAGGCCTGAACCAGCGCCGCGGACATTTCGGAACCGCCCTGCGCAGTCTGCTCGGCAGCGGTGTCTTCACGGCCCGGGGTTTTCAGATCCAGCTTGGCGATCAGCACGCGGAAGATGGTGTAGTACACCAGACCGTAGACGATGCCGACGATTGGGAATAGCCAGATTTTGCTGCTGTTGCCGCTCAGTACGATAAAGTCGATCAGGCCGTGCGAGAAGCTGGTGCCATCGCGCATGCCCAACAGGATGCAGATTGGGAACGCCAGGCCAGCCAGAATAGCGTGGATCACGTACAGGATCGGCGCGACGAACATGAAGGAGAACTCGATCGGCTCGGTGATACCGGTCAGGAACGAGGTCAACGCGGCGGAGATCATGATGCCGCCGACTTTCGCGCGGTTTTCCGGCTTGGCCGAGTGCCAGATGGCGATGGCCGCCGCAGGCAGACCGTACATTTTGAACAGGAAGCCGCCGGACAGTTTGCCCGCGGTAGGGTCGCCCGCCATGTAGCGAGGGATGTCGCCGTGGAATACCTGGCCCGCCGCGTTGGTGAATTCACCGATTTGCATTTGGAACGGTACGTTCCAGATGTGGTGCAGACCGAATGGCACCAGAGCACGCTCAACCACGCCGTAAATGCCGAAGGCCACGACCGGGTTCTGATAAGCCGCCCACTGCGAGAAGGTCTGGATAGCCGTACCGATCGGCGGCCAGATGAAGGACAGCACTACGCCCAGAACGATCGCCGCCAGACCGGAAATGATCGGCACGAAACGCTTACCGGCAAAGAAGCCCAGGTATTCCGGCAGTTGAATGCGGAAGAAGCGGTTGAACATATAGGCCGCGATGGCGCCGGAGATAATCCCCCCGAGCACACCGGTATCCGCCAGGTGTTTGGCCGCAATCTGTTCAGCCGGCAGGTGCAGCACCAGCGGCGCAACCACCGCCATGGTTTTCACCATGATGCCGTAGGCCACCACCGCCGCCAGCGCGGAAACGCCGTCGTTGTTGGTGAAGCCCAGGGCGACGCCGATGGCGAAAATCAGCGGCATGTTGGCGAAGACCGAACCGCCCGCTTCCGCCATCACGTGGGAGACTACCGCAGGTAGCCAGCTAAAGTTGGCGGAGCCGACGCCCAGCAGGATACCTGCGATAGGCAACACGGACACCGGCAGCATGAGCGATTTACCTACTTTTTGCAGGTTTGCAAATGCGTTCTTGAACATAGTTGAGTGTGCTCCTGAGTAATAATGCTTTGCTACTTCTTTTCGCGATGATTCGCGCTGCAAGGGGGGGAGAAAAACCCCTGCAATTCAGGGTGTCTGAGCACCCCTTGAATTTATTACGCAGAGTAAAATAAATAGCCTGCGCAATGTTTGATGACAATCACGTTTCGATGATCGAGCCGCGGTAACTTTGCATAAACCGGCTGTTTTTTGGCGAAACAGACCAAAAAACACGCATCAATCACCTTGAAACGGGAGGGAACCTTACCCGTTTCAGTGATTAATTACGAGCTTAAAAAAAATTACGCAGACAATGACCTACAGCTATAGCCTAGGTCAAAGATCACAGTTCGAGGTGAAATAAACGTGAAAAGTTGGCGGTGGTGGCTTCGGCCAGTTGTTCCAGGCTGACGCCCTTCAATACCGCCATGTATTCAGCCACATCGCGCACATAGGCGGGTTGGTTTTCTTTGCCGCGATGCGGCACCGGTGCCAGATAAGGCGAGTCGGTTTCCACCAGAATGCGATCCAGCGGCACATAGCGCGCCACCTCGCGCAGCTGTTCGGCGTTGCGGAAGGTGACGATGCCCGAGAAGGAGATGTAGAAGCCCAGATCCAGCAGAGCTTCGGCCGTGGCCAGATCTTCAGTGAAGCAGTGGAGTACGCCGCCGCAGTCCTGTGCGTTCTCTTCACGCAGGATCGCCAGCGTGTCCGCGCGCGCATCGCGAGTGTGGACGATCACCGGCTTGTTCAGATCCCGGCCGATGCGGATATGTTCGCGGAAAGAGTCCTGCTGCAGCTCAAGGTTGTCTTTCTGGTAGAAGTAATCGAGCCCGGTCTCCCCCAGCGCCACCACCTGCTCCGCCGCCGCCAGGCGACGCAGTTCGGCGTAATCATACCCCTCATCCAGATTGAGCGGATGCATCCCGCAGGAGAAGGCCACGTCGTTGCGCTCGCCGATCAGCTCGGTCATGGAACGGTAACCCGGCAGCGTGGTGGCAACCGCCAGCACATAGCCGACGTCGCGCGCCTTGGCTTTGGCCAGCGCATCGTCCACATTCTGGTGCAGCGTTTGATAATCCAGACTGTCAAGGTGGCAATGAGAATCGACTAACAACATAATTTTTAACTCTTTTACTTTACAGCGAATGAGGTTGGGAATAGCCGGCGGCGCCAAGCATCTGTTCCCAGCGAAGTAACTGTTCGGTCAGCAGCAGCTCGCGGTTGACGCCCACCACGCTGAGCAGCTGATGGCGGCAGTTCAGCCACTGCTGCACGATCTGCTGCAGCGAGGCGCTGCTCAGCAGTCTGGCTAGCTGATGCACCAGCGGCTGCTGATCCTGATTCAATACATAGTGATGCGCGCCCTGCTGCCACTTCATCGCGTCCACCAGCAACGCGCACAGCCAGTGCAGGCGCTCGGCGACGTCTTCATGGTTCAACACCGGCAGCAGCGACAGCATATCGCGCTGCGGCAGCGCGGCGCTCAACGTGGCGCACAGGGCGCTGCGCTGTTGCCACTGCTGCGGCTGCAACAGCTGTTCGGCGGCCAGCGGCGCGCCGTCGTGCAGGCGCAGCGCCGTGAGGCGGTCCGTCTGAGAGCCGGCCGCCTGTCGGCCCAGCCACTGCAGGCTGAGTTGCTCATCCGGGCTGGCCAAATGCCAATACAGGCAGCGGCTGCGCAACGTCGCCATCAGCCGCGACGGCTCACGGCAGCCCAGCAGAAAATAGGTTTTCTCCGGCGGCTCTTCCAGCGTTTTAAGCAGCGCGTTGGCCGCCGCTTCGGTCAGCTGTTCCGCCTGCGGCAGCCAAATCACTTTAGCGCCGCCCTGCTGCGCGTGGGCGTACAGCGTTTCAATCACCTGGCGGATCGGCTCGATGCCCAGGCTGCTCTTGCCCTTTTCCGGCGCCAGCACGTGATAATCCGGGTGGTTTCCCGCCAGCATCAGCCGGCAGCTGTGGCACTCGCCGCAGCTTTTTTCACCGTTGCGCTGCTGGCAGATCAACCAGCGGCTCAGGCCGTAGGCCAGCGCATCGTCACCGTTGCCCGCCGCCGCGTGCAGCAGCAGCGCATGATGGCCTCGGCCGTCGGCGTACTGCCCGATCAGCTGGCGATAAGGGCCGTTCAGCCACGGGTACCAGTTCATTATGCGCCTTCCTGCTGCCGCAGCCAGTGGCCGACGCAGTCGCGGATCGCCGCGGTCACCTGCTCCAGCGGCTGGGCGGCGTCGACGGTGACGATGGTTTTATCCTGCGCCGCCAGCTCGAGATAGCGAGCGCGGGTGCGTTCGAAGAACGGCAGCGCCTCCTGTTCGATGCGATCCAGCTGACCGCGCGCCTGCGCGCGTTGCAGGCCGACCAGCGGCGGCAGATCGAGATACACCGTCAGATCCGGGCGAAAATCCCCCAGCACGGTGTCGCGCAGCGAGCTCATCAGCTGCGGATCCACGCCGCGGCCGCCGCCCTGGTAAGCCTGTGAAGAGAGATCGTGGCGATCGCCCACCACCCAGGCGCCGCGCGCCAGGGCCGGTTTGATCACGGTTTCCACCAGCTGCACGCGCGCGGCGTACAGCATCAATACTTCGGCCTTGATGGTCGGCAATTCGCCGTCGATGCCGCGCTTGAACAGATCGCGCAGCTTCTCCGCCAGCGGCGTGCCGCCCGGCTCGCGGGTGAAGACGATGTCGCTGACGCCGTGTTCGCGCAGCACATTGACCACCGTATCGCGCGCGGTGGTTTTACCCGCGCCTTCCAGCCCTTCGATAACAACGAATTTACTTTTCATTCTTTTCCTTTAACGCCTGACGGTACACGCGCACCGCCTGGTTATGGCTCGCCAGATTGGTGGTGAAGGTATGCCCACCCTTGCCGTCGGCGACAAAATAGAGATAAGGCGTTTTGGCCGGATTGGCGGCCGCCTGCAACGAGGCCTCACCCGGCATGGCGATCGGCGTTGGCGGCAGGCCGGCGATCACATAGGTGTTGTACGGCGTCGGCGTCTCCAGATCCTTGCGCGTGATGTTGCCATTATAGCTTTCGCCCATGCCGTAGATCACCGTCGGATCGGTCTGCAGGCGCATGCCGATGCGCAAGCGGTTGACGAACACCGACGCCACCTTGCTGCGTTCTTCCGGCACCGCGGTCTCTTTCTCGACGATCGAGGCCATGGTCAGCAGCTCTTCCGGCGTTTTATACGGCAGGCTGGTGTCGCGGCCGGCCCAGGCGGCCTGCAGCGCTTTGTTCATGCGCACGTGTGCGCGTTTGAGCAGCGCGATGTCGCTCATGCCGGCGGTATACTGATAGGTATCCGGGTACAAATGCCCTTCCGGCGTTTCTCCCGCAGGAATGCCGAGCGCGGCGGCAATCTCCGCTTCGCTCTTGCCCGCCAGGGTGTGTTTCAGGTATTTGGACTGCTGCAGCACCTGCTGCCAGTCACGCAGGCGTGAGCCTTCGATAAAGCGTGCGGTGAACTGCGCCTCTTTGCCGCTGGCCAACAGTTTCAGCATCTGGCGCACCGTCATGCCCGGCGTGAACCGGTAGGTGCCGGCTTTAAACTCCGCCAGCTCCGGCTCCAGCTTCAGCAGCCACTGGAACCAGCGGCCGTTGCGCACCAGCTTATCGCGCACCAATAGCCCTTCCAGCGCTACCCGGCCGGTGCCGGCCGGCAGTTTGAAGATGGTTTCTTGTTGGATAGCCAGTGGCGTATCGGCAAAGCGTTCGATCTTCTGGTAGCCCCAAAACAGCAGCGCCAATACCAGAACAACAATAATAGACAGGACCTTCAGCTTTCTTTTCTTCATCAATCAGCCATGGTTAACAGTGTGGACGCAAAAAATCATACAGCTGGCGCGAAGCATAGCGCCATGATTGCGCAGCGTTTACCGGCAGCAGCGGCATCAGCGTATTGCTCACCAGGACTTCGTCGGCATCGGCCAGCGTCTCCAGCGGTTCACTGACGCAGTGCAGACGGTATTCCGAGCCCGCCAGCAGCGCGATCACCCGCCGCCGCATCAGGCCGGCGACACCTGCCTGGCTCAGATCCGGGGTAAATACCGCTTTTCCCTTACGCCAGAACAAATTAGCCGCACAGCATTCCACCAGCATACCGGCAGTGTCAAGCACCAGCGCCTCGTCGGCGGCCGTCTGGTCAAGATGCGCGCGGATCAGCACCTGCTCCAGGCGGTTCAAATGCTTCAACCCCGCCAGCAACGGATTGCGCGCCAGCGCCACCGGGCTGAGCGCAAGCGTGATGCCCTGCTCGCGCCACTGCAAATAGTGCGCAGGGTAGCTGCTGCGGGCCACGATACGCGTCGGGTTTTCGCACCCCGTCGGGCTGTAACCCCGCCCGCCGCTGCCGCGCGTCAGTATCGCTTTGACCACGCCGAGCGGAATTGATTCGGCCGCCAGCGCCATCTCCCGTTCGAAAGCCAGCCAATCGGTGGCGGGCAGCATCAGCCGCTGCGCCGCTTGCTGCAGCCGCTCCAGATGCCAGGGCAGCAGCTCGATTTTACCATCGATAACCCGGGCGGTAGTAAAGCAGCCATCGCCGAACTGCAGGCCGCGATCGCTCGGCGCCAGCGCATCGTGGCGTTGTCCGTTAATCCAGTACATGCTCCCTCCTGTTGCCGGGTGATTTCATTACGCTCGCAGAATAGCAGGCGACGAGGCGATACGCAGCCCTGTTGGTGTCCAGACGATAGGCGTAAAAAAGCCCGGTTAAAAAACCGGGCTTTTCATCAGCTATCCACAGCGCGAATTACACTCGGCGGAAGATCAGCGAGCCGTTGGTGCCGCCGAAGCCGAAGGAGTTACACAGGCTGAACTCCATATCGCTGACCTGGCGCGCTTCGTGAGGCACGAAGTCCAGATCGCAACCTTCATCCGGGTTATCCAGATTGATGGTTGGCGGTACCGCCTGATCGCGCAGCGCCAGCACGGTGAAGATAGACTCGATCGCGCCTGCCGCACCCAACAGGTGGCCAGTCATCGATTTGGTCGAGCTCACCAGCACGCGCTCTGCATCGGCGCCGAAGACGGATTTCACCGCCTGCGCTTCCGCCTGGTCGCCCGCCGGCGTAGAGGTGCCGTGCGCGTTGATGTAGCCGATTTGTGACGGGGTCACACCAGCGTCAAGCAGGGCATTTTCCATCGCCAGCGCAGCGCCTGCGCCGTTTTCCGGTGGCGACGTCATGTGATAAGCATCGCTGCTCATCCCAAAGCCCACCACTTCGGCGTAGATTTTCGCGCCGCGCTTTTTCGCATGCTCGTACTCTTCCAGCACCATCATGCCGGCGCCGTCGCCCAGCACAAAGCCGTCGCGGTCTTTATCCCACGGACGGCTCGCCGCCTGCGGGTTGTCATTACGGGTGGACAGGGCGCGCGCTGCGCCAAAGCCGCCGACGCCCAATGGGGTGCTGGCTTTCTCTGCCCCACCGGCCAGCATCACGTCCGCATCATTGTAGGCAATGATACGCGCCGCATGGCCGATGTTGTGCACACCTGAAGTACAGGCGGTGGCGATGGAAATGCTTGGGCCACGCATGCCGTACATGATTGTCAGGTGACCGGCAATCATATTCACGATGGTGGATGGCACGAAGAACGGACTAATTTTCCGTGGGCCACCGTTAACCAGTGAACTGTGGTTTTCTTCGATCAAACCCAGGCCGCCGATGCCGGAACCGATCGCGGCTCCAATGCGGCTGGCGTTAGCCTCGGTGATGTCCAGGCCTGCATCCTGCATGGCTTGCATGCCGGCAGCGATACCGTACTGGATAAAGGCGTCCATCTTGCGCGCATCTTTGCGCGAGATGAAATCCTCGGAATTAAAATTCTTTACCAGGCCAGCAAACTTGGTCGCATAGGCAGTGGTATCGAAATGGTCGATCAGGCTGATGCCACTCTGACCGGCAAGAAGAGCGTTCCACGTGGACTCTACCGTATTGCCGACAGGAGACAACATGCCCAGTCCGGTCACAACTACTCGACGCTTAGACACGTTTGTCCTCCAGGGAGGGAAAAATATGACACTAGGGATAGAAAAAACTTAGGCGGTCGAGCGACCGCCTAGATATGTTCTCTTACTGCTGGCTAGCGTTGATGAAATCAATAGCTGCCTGAACAGTAGTGATCTTCTCAGCTTCTTCGTCTGGAATCTCGGTGTCGAATTCTTCTTCCAGTGCCATTACCAGCTCAACGGTGTCAAGAGAATCAGCGCCCAGATCTTCAACGAAAGAAGCGTTGTTCAAAACTTCTTCCTGTTTAACACCCAGTTGCTCAACAATGATTTTCTTAACGCGTTCTTCGATAGTGCTCATACTCTTAAATTTCCTATCAAAACTCGCTTTCGCGATGGTTTTCGTAGTGTATAAAATGCTGAAAAAGATGCAACTAAATCCCGGCTGGTCAAACCACGATTTTACGCTATTTTGCGGTTTTTGCCTCAAATAACGCAAATGGTTTTCACATTTTTTAAATCATGTACATGCCGCCATTGACATGTAGCGTTTCACCGGTGATATAGCCGGCCTCATCAGAGGCCAAAAATGCAACAGCGCTGGCGATTTCTTTAGCATCGCCCAGCCGGTTGGCTGGAACTGATGACAAAATGCCTGCGCGTTGATCATCTGTCAACGCCCGTGTCATGTCCGTCTCAATAAAGCCAGGTGCCACGACGTTGACCGTAATGCCACGCGAAGCAACTTCACGTGCCAAAGATTTGCTAAAACCAATCAGACCGGCTTTAGCCGCCGCGTAGTTCGCCTGCCCTGCGTTCCCCATGGTGCCGACAACGGAACCGATGGTGATGATACGGCCAAACCGCTTTTTCATCATAGCGCGCATTACCGCTTTTGACAGGCGGAATACGGAAGTCAGGTTGGTGTCGAGGATATCCTCCCACTCATCATCCTTCATACGCATCAGCAGGTTATCACGCGTGATGCCGGCATTATTCACTAAAATGTCGATTTCGCCAAATTCGGCGCGAATCGATGCCAGCACGCTGTCGATAGATTGCGCATCAACAACGTTCAACATAAACCCTTTGCCGTTTGCGCCCAGGTAGCTGCTGATCGCTTCAGCGCCGCTCTCGCTGGTCGCGGTGCCGATCACTTTGGCGCCGCGTGCCACAAACGTTTCTGCAATAGCTCGGCCAATACCGCGGCTCGCGCCGGTGACCAGAACGATTTTACCTTCGAAGCTCATCATTTTCCTCTTTATTGTTCAAGCGCCGCCGACAGGCTGGCGGTGTCGTTCACCGCCGCAGCCGTCAGGGTGTCAACAATACGTTTAGTCAGACCGGTCAGCACTTTGCCCGGCCCCACTTCCAGCAGCGACGTCACTCCCTGTGCTGCGATAAATTCTACGCTCTCGGTCCAACGCACCGGGCTGTACAGCTGACGCACCAGCGCGCTGCGGATCGCTTCCGGATCGTTTTCGGTGCGCACGTCGACGTTGTTCACCACCGGCACCTGCGGCGCTTTGAAGGTGATGTCCTGCAGCGCCACGGCCAGCTTGTCGGCGGCCGGTTTCATCAGCGCACAGTGCGAAGGCACGCTCACCGGCAGCGGCAGCGCGCGCTTGGCGCCTGCGGCTTTGCAGGCGACGCCTGCGCGCTCAACCGCTTCTTTGTTGCCGGCGATGACCACCTGGCCCGGCGAGTTGAAGTTGACCGGAGAAACCACCTGCCCCTGCGCAGACTCTTCACACGCCTTAGCGATCGCGTCGTTGTCCAGACCGATGATGGCGTACATCGCGCCGGTGCCTTCCGGCACCGCTTCCTGCATCAGCTTGCCGCGCAGCTCAACCAGACGGATCGCCGCCTTGAAGTCCAGCACGCCGGCGCAGACCAGCGCCGAGTATTCGCCCAAGCTGTGGCCCGCCATCAGCGCCGGCGCTTTACCGCCCTGCTGTTGCCAAACGCGGAAAATCGCCACCGAGGCGGCCAGCAGAGCCGGTTGGGTCTGCCAGGTTTTGTTCAGTTCTTCCGCCGGGCCTTGCTGCACCAGTTGCCACAGGTCGTAACCCAGGGCGGAAGAGGCTTCGCCGAAGGTTTCTTCGACGATCGGGAACTGTGCGGCCAACTCGGCCAGCATGCCAACGGTCTGCGACCCCTGGCCCGGGAAAACAAAAGCAAATTGCGTCATTTTTTCTTCCTGTCCAAATCAGAAACGAACCAGCGCCGAGCCCCAGGTAAAGCCGCCGCCGAAGGCCTCCAGCAGCACCAGTTGGCCACGCTGAATTCGCCCGTCGCGCACCGCTTCGTCCAGTGCGGAAGGCACCGAGGCGGCAGAGGTGTTGCCGTGACGATCGAGCGTCACCACCACTTTGTCCATCCCCATGCCCAGTTTTTTCGCCGTTGCGCTGATGATGCGCAGGTTGGCCTGGTGCGGCACCAGCCAATCCAGCTCGCTGCGGTCCATGTTGTTGGCCTGCAGCGTCTCGTCGACGATGCGCGCCAGCTCGGTGACCGCAACCTTGAAGACTTCGTTGCCCGCCATGGTGACATAGGCCGGCTTGTCTTGATTCTGGCGATCCTTGTACGGCAGCGTCAGCAGGTTGCCGTAGCTGCCGTCGGCATGCAGATGGGTAGACAGAATGCCCGGCGCTTCAGAAGCCCCCAGCACCACCGCCCCTGCGCCATCGCCAAACAGAATGATGGTGCCGCGATCTTCAGGATCCAGCGTGCGCGACAAGACGTCCGCGCCGATAACCAGCGCATGTTTGACCGCGCCGTTCTTCACGTACTGATCGGCCACGCTGAGCGCGTAAGTAAAGCCGGCACAGGCCGCAGCCAGATCGAACGCCGCGCAGTCTTTGATGCCCAGCATTTGCTGCACCAGGCACGCCGCGCTCGGGAACGCGTGAGTGGTCGTGGTGGTCGCCACGACGATCAGCCCAATGTCTTCTTTAGCCACACCTGCCATTTCCAGCGCTTTCTCAGCGGCCTGGAAGCTCATCGTCGCGACGGTTTCATCCGCAGCGGCGATGCGACGTTCGCGGATACCGGTACGCGTGACGATCCATTCGTCAGAGGTATCCACCATTTTTTCCAAATCAGCATTGGTGCGCACTTGTACGGGCAAATAACTCCCCGTACCGAGAATCTTTGTATACATGTACGATCAGTCACTCTTAGGTAATACAGCCTCAAGGCGCGCAGCAATCCTTTCCGGGACTTGCCGCTGCACCGCCTGCACAGCCTGTTCGATTGCGACTGCAAACGCGTGAGGGTTCGCAGCGCCGTGGCTCTTGACTACGGTGCTGCGCAATCCTAACAGACATGCGCCATTATACTGGTCGGGGTTCAGGTGGCCGAACCGCTTAACCACCCGTTTTTGCAACCAACGGCCCAACAATTTCAGCCACCACGCTCGCTTGTTGCCGTCGCCGGACGATTTCAGCAGCGATAAGAACACCCTGACCACCCCTTCCATGGTTTTCAGGGTGACGTTGCCCACGAAGCCATCGCATACCAACACGTCGGTCTTGCCGGTGAGCAGCTCGTTTCCTTCCAGGTAACCAATATAGTTGATTGCCGGAGTATTTTTTAGCACAGCGGCCGCTTCGCGGATATTATCCAGGCCTTTGGTCTCTTCTTCGCCAATATTCAGCAGCGCCACCCGCGGTTGCGCAATGCCGATCACCTCTTCCGCCATCACCGCGCCCATCACGGCAAACTGCACCAGCATGGTGCTGTCGCACTCGACGTTGGCCCCCAAATCCAGCACCACGGTTTTACTGCGTTGCTGATTCGGGATCGCCGTCATCAGCGCCGGGCGCTCGATGCCTTCCAGCGGCTTGACCAACAGCTTCGCCAATCCCATCAGCGCACCGGTATTGCCGGCGCTGACGCAGCCCTGCGCTTTACCGCTGCTGAGCTGCTCGAGCGCAATACGCATCGACGTGCCGCGGCTGGCGCGTATCGCTTGTGAAGGTTTGGCGTCGCCGGCGATCACGGACTCGGCGGGCACGACTTGCAGACGCTCCAGAAGAACCGGATCGGCGTGGGCAAGCAAAGGGGAGATGACGTCGGGATTGCCGACCAGCAGGAGATGAAGCTGTAAATTAGAGGCCAGTGCCTGCAACGAAGCAGGCACTGTGACGCAGGGACCGAAGTCCCCGCCCATTGCATCTAACGCCAGGGTTAGACGAGTCAAGGTATCGCTACTTAGCCGATAACCTTGCGACCGCGGTAGAAACCGTCGGCAGTGATGTGGTGACGACGGTGAGTTTCACCGGATACTTTGTCTACAGACAGAGTAGTCGTGGTCAGAGCATCGTGAGAACGACGCATGCCACGCTTGGAACGGGTTGGTTTATTCTGTTGTACGGCCATGGACCTTACTCCTCAATTACTTACGCTTTAAACTGGCTAATACGGCAAACGGATTCGGTTTCTCCGCCTCGGGAGGCAGTTGACCAAATACCATGTCCGCTTCGGACACTTCACAGTGTTCAGATTCATGTACCGGAACGACAGGCAGTGAAAGAATAATTTCGTCTTCAATCATCGCCAACAGATCGACTTCGCCAAACTCGTCAACTTCGATCGGTTCGTACGCTTCCGGTAATGCCTCAGCCTGCTCATCATTGACGACCGGGCTAAAACAATATGTTGTGTGAACCTGATGTTCGAACGGGACTCCACAGCGTTGGCACATCAACGTTACCGTGACGTCCGCATGCCCTGTTATCACCGCGAGGCGCTGATTGTCGATATTGAACGACAACGACACCTCGACATCACTGTCCACACTGACCACGGAGTCGGCAACACGAGTAACCTGCTCAGGCGCATAGACACCAGCATAGTCCAGGCGTTTCTGAGCGGTACGTACCGCATCAATGGTCAAGGGTAATTTTACCTTTTGCATAGGGCGCGCATATTAACTTTGTAACGACATAGAGTCAAAGAAAAAGGCCGTAAAACGGCTCCTTTCACCAATATTCGCTTCCACAGCGGCCGACAGTTTAAAATGCCATACCCATTTACGCTACGGTTTGCGAAAAAAATTATGCAGAGATTGCTTTTAGCCTCCACCTCACCCTATCGAAAAATGCTGCTGGAGAAGTTACGGCTGCCCTTCGACTGCGCCGCACCCGAGGTGGATGAAACCCCACTGCCGGGCGAAAGCGCCGAAGCGCTGGTGCTGCGCCTGGCGGCGGCGAAGGCTCAGGCGCTGGCCCTCGCCTATCCCGAGCATCTGATCATCGGCTCCGATCAGGTCTGCGTGATCGATGGCAACATCACCGGCAAGCCCCATACCGAGGAAAACGCCCGGGCGCAGCTGCGTCAGGCCAGCGGCCAGGCCGTGACCTTCTATACCGGCCTGGCGCTGTACAACGGCCGCAGCAAGCAGCTGCAGGCCCTGTGTGAGCCGTTCCACGTGCATTTTCGCGCGTTGAGCGAAGCGGAGATCGCCGCCTATATACGTCTGGAGCAACCGCTGAACTGCGCGGGCAGTTTCAAGAGCGAGGGATTGGGGATCGCGCTGTTCGACAGGTTGGAAGGCCGGGACCCGAACGCCCTGATCGGCCTGCCGTTGATCGCGCTGTTGGACATGTTGCGGGCTGAAGGCATCAACCCGCTGGTCTGACGCGGATTACTTGGCCACCTGCCGGCGCAGCACCTGCAGGCAGTGGCGCAGCTCTTGGTCCATCGGCGCTTCGATGCGCATCGTTTCGCCGGTGGCCGGATGCTCGAAGCGCAGCGCCGCGGCGTGCAGGAACAACCGCTTCAGGCCAGTACCCGCCAGCTGGCGATCGAACTCGCGGTCGCCATAGCGATCGTCAAAGGCGATCGGATGCCCGGCATGCAGCGTGTGCACGCGGATCTGGTGAGTGCGCCCGGTGATCGGGCTGGCCTTCACCAGGGTGGCGAATTCGTAACGCTCTTCCACCTTGAAGCGGGTTTCCGAAGGCTTGCCTTCGCTGCTGACGCGCACGATGCGCTCACCGCTTTGCAGAATGTTTTTCAGCAGCGGCGCCTGTACGGCCTTGCAGTGGGATTGCCACTGGCCGCGCACCAGCGCCAGATAATCCTTCTGCATGCCCTTCAGCCGCAGCTGTTCATGCAGCGAGCGCAGCGCGGAGCGCTTCTTGGCCACCAGCAGCACGCCGGAGGTATCGCGATCCAGACGGTGCACCAGCTCGAGGAAGCGGGCTTCCGGGCGCAGCGCGCGCAGCCCTTCGATCACGCCGAAGCTCAGGCCGCTGCCGCCGTGCACCGCGGTGCCGGAAGGCTTGTTGAGGATCAGCAGGTGGTCGTCTTCATACAGAATGCAATCGGCCAGCGCGGCTACCTTATCCAGCTTGGCCGACACCGGCGTCTCTTCGCGCTCGGCCACCCGCACCGGCGGCACGCGCACCACGTCGCCGGCCGCCAATTTGTATTCGACCTTGATGCGCCCTTTATTGACCCGCACCTCGCCTTTGCGCACGATGCGGTAAATCATGCTCTTCGGCACGCCTTTCAGGCGAGCGAGCAGAAAGTTGTCGATTCTCTGACCGGCTTCGTCGTCGGAAATCGTGATGAATTGTACTGCTGGATTGTTCGTTTTCATGGTGCGGGATTCTAAATAGAGCGCGTGAATAGCGCCACATCTTTTTCTGTGCTTAACTGTCTCTCTGACGGCGGGCGAAACCCCAGCGGACAATAAGGCAGCAAGCCGGTTTGAACGTTTGCGATTTCTTCCGCAGTTAAGGAAAAGTCACCTTGCTATAACGGCATCAGCAGTGGAATAATGCAGTCACTTTCCGCGTTGATTCTCGTTAAACAGGGAAAACGGTGGAATTATAAAATTTGTCTGATCGCGCAAAAACGCAGCAATGGCGTAAGACGTAATGCGAAATCAAACAATTAGCGGGCTGCGGGTTGCAGCTTGGCCGGCAAATGGAATCAGATCTGTCGACGTAAATCAGAGGCTATTCCCCTAGTAAAAGTGCTGTCTTTCACAAAGAAAAGCAGGCTTACCGAGATAATGCGCCCCTATGCAGGCGACAACCGTGAGGTTGACGGCTTTGCGAGAAGACACGGGGCTTTCGGTTTAACTCCGGCCATGAGGTTATTTTGCCCGCAGCTTTGTCGATAATGTAAAAATAACGAGTAAGTTAAGATGAAAAGAATGTTGATTAACGCAACTCAGCAGGAAGAGTTGCGTGTTGCCCTCGTAGATGGACAGCGGCTGTATGATTTGGATATCGAAAGTCCGGGTCATGAGCAGAAAAAAGCGAATATTTACAAAGGCAAAATCACCCGCATTGAACCAAGTCTTGAAGCAGCGTTCGTGGACTACGGCGCAGAACGACATGGTTTCCTCCCTCTTAAAGAAATCGCCCGCGAATACTTCCCTAGCAATTACTCTTCCCATGGCCGCCCGAACATCAAAGATGTGCTGCGCGAAGGCCAGGAAGTCATCGTTCAGGTAGACAAAGAAGAACGTGGCAACAAAGGCGCCGCCTTGACCACCTTCATCAGTCTCGCGGGCAGTTATCTGGTGCTGATGCCGAACAACCCGCGCGCCGGCGGTATTTCCCGCCGCATCGAGGGTGACGATCGCACCGAGCTGAAAGAAGCGCTCTCCTCGCTGCAGCTGCCGGACGGCATGGGTCTGATCGTTCGCACCGCGGGCGTAGGCAAATCCGCCGACGCGCTGCAGTGGGATCTCTCCTTCCGCCTGAAGCACTGGGAAGCGATTAAAAAAGCCGCCGAAGGCCGCCCCGCGCCGTTCCTGATCCACCAGGAAAGCAACGTTATCGTGCGCGCCTTCCGCGATTACCTGCGCCCGGACATCGGCGAAATCCTGATCGACAACCCGAAAATTCTCGATCTGGCCAAAGAGCACATCGCTGCGCTGGGCCGCCCGGATTTCAGCAGCAAAATCAAACTGTACAGCGGTGAAATCCCTCTGTTCAGCCACTACCAGATCGAATCGCAGATCGAATCCGCCTTCCAGCGTGAAGTGCGCCTGCCGTCCGGCGGCTCGATCGTCATCGACAGCACCGAAGCGCTGACCGCCATCGACATCAACTCCGCCCGCGCCACCCGCGGCGGCGACATCGAAGAGACGGCGTTCAACACCAACCTGGAAGCGGCGGACGAGATCGCTCGCCAGCTGCGCCTGCGTGACCTTGGCGGCCTGATCGTCATCGACTTCATCGACATGACGCCGGTTCGCCACCAGCGCGAAGTGGAAAACCGCCTGCGCGATGCCGTGCGCCAAGACCGCGCGCGCATCCAGATCGGCCGCATTTCCCGTTTCGGCCTGCTGGAAATGTCCCGTCAGCGCCTCAGCCCGTCGCTGGGCGAATCCAGCCACCACGTGTGCCCACGCTGTAACGGCACCGGCACCATTCGCGACAACGAATCGCTGGCGCTGTCCATCCTGCGCCTGATCGAAGAAGAAGCGCTGAAGGAAAACACCAAAGAAGTTCACGCTATCGTGCCGGTTCAGGTTGCTTCGTACCTGCTGAACGAAAAGCGTGAATCCGTCAGCGCGATCGAAAAACGTCAGGGTGGCGTGAAAGCTGTCATCGTGCCTAACGATGAAATGCAAACCCCGCACTACTCGGTGCTGCGCGTGCGCAAGGGCGAGGAAACCTCTACCCTCAGCTACCTGCTGCCGAAGCTGCATGAAGAAGACATGGAGCGTCCGCTGGAAGATGCGCCGATGGAACGCAAGCGTCCGGAGCAACCGGCCCTGGCTTCCTTCTCCCTGTCCGCCGATGCGCCACCGCCGGCTGAAGAACCTGTCGCCGTGGCCAAACCTGCCACCGCCGCCAAAGCTAAAGCCGCAGCGCCGGCCGCCGCCAAGCCGGGCTTCCTGGGCCGCCTGTTCGGTGGTCTGAAGAGCCTGTTCGCCGGTGAGGAACAACCTGCCGTCGAAGAAACCAAACCGGCCGAAACGCCGAAGGCGGAAAGCAACGGTGAAAACCGTCGTCAGGATCGTCGCGGTCAGCGTCGCCAAGGCACCGGCCGTAAAGAGCGCGGTGAGCGTGGTGACCGTCCGGAACGCGGCGAGCGTAAAGAGCGCGGTGAAGGCCGTGACAATCGCGAGCGCGACAACCGTGAGCCGCGTGAGAACCGCGAAGGCCGTGAATCGCGTGAATCCCGCGATGAACAGCGCCGTAACCGCCGCAACCAGCAGCAGAACGCGCCGGTAGCGGAGGAAACCGCCTCGGAAGACAGCGCTAAAGCGCCGCGCGAAGATCAGCAGCAACGCCGTGAGCAGCGTGCTGAACGCCAGCGTCGTCGTCAGGAAGAAAAACGCCAGGCGCAGCAGGAAGTGAAAGCGCTGGAAAGCGTTGAAGCGGTCGAGAGCACCGACGAAGAGCAGGAAGAACGCCAGCAGCAGAACATGCAGCGCCGCCAGCGCCGCCCTCTGTCGCAGAAGGTGCGCATCCTGTCCGCGGAAGAAGAACTGCAGCGTGCAGCGGAAGAGCTGTTGGCGCCGAAAGCGCCGGTAGCGAAAGCCGAAGTCGCGCAGCCGACCGCCGACGACAGCGTCAAGCTGCTGCCGGAAACCGTTGCCGCACAGCCGGAAGACGATGCCCAGGGCGAAAACCGCGGCAACGGCGAAGGCATGCCGCGCCGTTCCCGTCGTTCACCGCGCCACCTGCGCGTCAGCGGCCAGCGTCGCCGTCGTTACCGCGATGAGCGTTACCCGCTGCAGTCCCCAATGCCGCTGGCGGGCGCGTTCGCTTCGCCGGAAATGGCATCGGGCAAAGTCTGGGTAAGCTACCCGGTTGCTCAGGTTGAAGAAGCCGAAGTGCAGGCCGAAGCCGTAGAAGTAGAACAGGCAGCGGCACCGGTTGTCGCCGCAGCGGTTGAACAGCACAGCGTTGCCGTGGAAGAAACTCAGGCTGCGGCCAGCGTCAACGAGCCGGCACCAGAAGCCGCCGTTGAAACTGCGGCCGTTACCGTAACGGAAGAAGCTGCAGCCGTAGTGCCTGTCGTTGCCACCCCTGCCGAGGAAACCCCGGCGCCGGTGGAAGCCGCGCCGGCACCTGCCGCAGTTGAAGAACCGAAAGCGGAAGAGACTGCCCCGGCAGTGGAAGCCGAGCCGGTAGCTGAAACCGTTGCGGCAGAACCTGTGGTTGAAGCCAAGCCGGTGGAAGACGAGCCTGTGGTCGACGCTGCGCCGGCAGAAGCTGCGCAAGCGGAAGAAACGCCAGTGGCAGAAGCAGCGCCTTCGCCAGCCGCCGTGGAAGCCGCTCCGGTCGAAAAAGCCCCGGCGCCAATCGCCGCAGAACCTGCGCCTGTGGTTGCTCAGCAGCCGGCACCGGTGAAAGCCGTGCAGGACGTACTGTACAAACACATCGCCACTGCGCCGATGACCAAAGCGCCTGCGCCGGCCTACGTGCCGGAAGAACGCAAGCCCAGCGACTGGCAGCGCCCTTCCTTCAACTTTGAAGGCAAAGGCTCGGCAGGCGGCCATTCGGCGGTGAGCCAGGCCACCGCGCCGGCCACCAAGCCGCAGCCGGTTAACGAATAAGTTAATCTGCAGCTCTAAAAAAACCCGCCATCGGCGGGTTTTTTCTTGCCTGCAAAAAGGCTCAGGCTATCTTTTTCAGTTTTTTGATGTCTAAAACATCCAACTTGCCGTCAAGCCGGCTGACGAACTGCTGAAAATGCGCCGTCTCATTATGCTTATCCAGCGCTTCGCTGCTGGCCCAACGCTCAAAGAACACGAAAACGCCCGGCTTTTCCAGATCGCGATGCAAATCATATTGCAGGTTGCCCAACTCCTGGCGGCTCGGCTCGAGAATGTCGTGCACCGCTTCGCTGACGGCATCTTCAAATCCCGCTTTCGCTTGCAGGGTGGCGATAACGCGTACTTCCATTGCTTTCTCCCTTTCCACTTGATGAAGGTCGACGGTATTGGCGTCGGCATCGTTGAAATCCCTGTTACTATGCGCCCGCCGCGCTATTGATTTCAACTTGTCGCCAACAAACAGATGCATCTCAGGCGCTTTCCGCTTATCCTTACACCCCGGCGTGAATAAACCCATTATTCGCTTTTCATTAGACGTATTTGACCGCCGGAGCCTAGCTAGATGACCGCACAACCTCAAGTTCTGAAAATCCGCCGCCCAGACGACTGGCATATCCACCTGCGTGACGACGAGATGCTGAAAACGGTGGTGCCCTATACCAGCCAGGTATTTGGCCGGGCGATCGTGATGCCGAACCTGGTTCCGCCCGTAACGACCGTGGCCGCCGCGCGCGCCTACCGCGATCGCATTCTGGCGGCGGTCCCGCAGGGTCACAACTTCACTCCGCTGATGACCTGCTATCTGACCAACTCCCTGGCGGCCAGTGAACTGGTCAACGGCTTTGAGCAAGGGGTGTTTACTGCCGCCAAGCTGTATCCGGCCAACGCCACCACCAACTCCAGCCACGGCGTCAGCGACGTGACCGGCATCTACCCGCTGTTCGAACAGATGCAAAAAATCGGCATGCCTTTGCTGATCCACGGCGAAGTGACCGACCCTGCCGTCGATATCTTCGACCGCGAGGCGCGCTTTATCGAGCAGGTGATGGAACCGATCCGCCAGCAGTTCCCGGAGCTGAAGATCGTCTTCGAGCACATCACCACCAAAGAAGCGGCGCAATATGTGCAGGCAGGCAATCGTTTCCTCGGCGCCACCATCACGCCACAGCACCTGATGTTCAACCGCAACCACATGCTGGTCGGAGGCATTCGCCCACACCTGTTCTGCCTGCCGATCCTCAAGCGCAATGTCCATCAGGAAGCGCTGCGTCAGGCGGTCGCCAGCGGCTCGGATCGTTTCTTCCTCGGTACCGACTCCGCGCCGCACCTCAAGCATCGCAAAGAGTCCAGCTGCGGCTGCGCCGGCTGTTTCAACGCGCCGAATGCCATCCCAGCTTACGCCGCGGTGTTCGAACAGCTCGGCGCGCTGGCGCACTTTGAGGCCTTCTGCTCGCTCAACGGCCCGCGTTTCTATGGCCTGCCGCTCAACGAAGACTTCATCGAGCTGCAGCGCGTGTCGACCACCCAGCCGGAAGAGATCGCCCTGGGCAATGAATCCGTGATCCCCTTCCTGGCCGGTGAAACCCTGAACTGGTCGCTGAAAGACTGATATTTTTTCTTCGCCCTCTTGCCCCCGCACTCGATTAACTGTATAAATAAACAGTAAATCGCTTCGGGGGCAATTATGCGTGTTGAAGTCACTATAGATAAAACCCGGCCGCTGCCGTCGGGCGCCATTGAGGCGCTGACCGGTGAACTGGGCAAACGGGTCAATCGCCAGTTTCCAGACGCCGTCGTGCACGTACGTTATGCCGGCGCCAACGGGCTCTCCGTGCTGGGGGGCGCCAAAACCGACCGGGATCTGATCGAGGAAATCCTTCAGGAAACCTGGGAAAGCGCGGACGAGTGGTTCAGCGCAGAATAACACTGCAATGCTGTTTTTGCCGGGGGTCGCTCTCCGGCTTTTTTGTTTCTGGCGCCCAGCCCATTCATCGCTTACCCTTACTCTGGAACAAAATCCGCCTCAGCGCTGTATTTAACGCAAAGGAGTAAGCATGGCCCCGGACAAGGTGAAATCCGAAGACGCAATGACGTTTGGCGAACTGCTGGCGTTGATTGCCGATCAGAAAAGGCGCTTGAACGTACTGGAAGTGGCTTTCTCTTATCTGGCCTTCAGCCTGGATGACAAAGCCAACCAGCGGCTGATCCACAGCCTGAAGCTGGAATCGCACAGCCAGAATCGCGACGCCGAAACGCAAAAGCATTTCGCCCATTTGGCCGAAGAGCTGGAAAAATGTCTGCATGGCGCATCGCCACCTGCCGACGCGGAATAACGCGCCGCGCTGTACTCACCCACTGCAGCACATACAAATTTGTAGAATAATTGCTCAAATAAATATTTATTTTGCAAATTTTGGTGACAACCCCCTCCACCGATGAAAGCGGATGCGTATACTGTAATTGCTCTCATGATGATGAGCCGCATTGATCCTCGTTAGTCACTCACGGTAGTTACTACTCAATAAGGGGTCTTTATGGACAGAAATGATGAAGTAATTCAGACGCACCCGCTTGTCGGTTGGGATATCAGTACTGTCGACGTTTACGACGCCATGATGATACGCCTTCATTACCTGTCTTCACTAGACCAAACGCCCGAAGAAGCCCAAGTAGACAGAACGCTTTGGCTGACCACAGATGTCGCCCGTCAATTAATCAATATCTTAGAGGCCGGCATCGCCAAGATTGAAGCTACGGATTATCAGGATCTTGATCGCAGAAAACATTGATTCGTCGTCCCCTAACCCCTAAGGCGCCGCGCCCCATTCCCGGCGCCTTTTTCTTTGCCCTTCGCCGTTCAATCAGTGCATTGCGCCCGCCAACCTTTTATCATGGGGCGATAAGAAATCGCTATCAGAGAGGGTCGGCACGTGGAATATGATTTGATTGTGGTGGGCAGCGGTTCAGTCGGCGCAGCGGCAGGGTATTACGCAACCCGCGCCGGCTTGAAAGTGCTGATGATCGACAGCGCCATTCCCCCGCACCGCAACGGCAGCCATCACGGCGATACCCGCATCATCCGTCACGCTTACGGCGAAGGTGAAAAGTACGTGCCGCTGGTGCTGCGCGCGCAGGCGTTGTGGAATGCGCTGATTCAACATTCCGGCGAGGAACTGTTCCAGTCGTGCGGCGTACTCAACCTGGGGCCGCAGCACTCCGAATTCATTCGCAATGCTCAGCAGAGCGCGCAAAAATTCCGCCTGAACGCGCAAACCCTCAGCGCCGAACAGATTGCTCAACGCTGGCCGGAATTCCGCACGCCGGAAGGTTACGTCGGCGTTTTCGAGCCGGACGCCGGCTTCCTGCGTTCCGAACTGGCGGTGGCCAGCCTGATCAAGCTGGCGAAAGAGGCCGGCTGCAGCCAGTTGTTCAACTGCCCGGTCAGCGCGGTGGAGCCTATCGATGGCGGCGTTGCAGTCGTCACCGGCGAAGGGCGCTTCACGGCGCGAAAAGCGGTGGTCACCGCCGGCACCTGGGTGAAAGCGCTGTTGCCGCAGCTGCCGGTTGCTCCATTGCGCAAGGTATTCTCCTGGCATCAGGCGGATGGCCGCTACAGCGTGAACAATCGCTTCCCGGCCTTTACCGTTGAAGCGCAAGACGGCACGCACTATTACGGCTTCCCGGCGGATAACGACGGCCTGAAAGTGGGCAAACACGACGGTGGCCAGCCGATGGATGCCCCCGAGCAGCGTAAACCTTTCGGCAGCCACGCCAGCGACGGTACCGAAGTCTTCACCTTCCTGCGGCAGTTTTTGCCGGGTGTAGGCGTATGTTTACACGGCGAAGCCTGCAGTTATGACATGAGCCCCGACGAAGACTTTATCATCGACACCCTGCCGGAGTGCGATCGTCTGATGGTCATCAGCGGATTGAGCGGCCACGGCTTCAAGTTCGCCAGCGCACTGGGCGAGATTGCCGCGCTGTTCGCGCAGGACAAAGCGCCGCCGGTCGACGTCTCCAGCTTTGGTCTGAAACGATTTAGCTAAGCAAAGGCTGTCGCTGTCCTGGTTCCCGTCGAGCCCTGGGCAGCGAAATCCGACGGTTACAATTTCTTAACCTGCTAACTCTTTTAAATACCAAGTAAAAATTCTTATAACGGAAATTTCTTGCATTCAGCAGTTGAATTTCCGAATTGAACACTTGCAGTGTAAGTCCTATTTTACAGAAGATATGCTCCATCGGCTTTCAACAAGGACGTCACCATGAAACTACTTGTCGTGGACGAATGCTGCTTCACCCGGGTCGGTATAGCCAGCTACTTTGCTGATAGTGGGATTACGACGATCAAGTGCTGCCACAGCATTGAGTACGCTACGCCGCTGTTGGCCAGCTTTCAGCCGAGCCACATTCTGGTGAACCTCAGCAATCAGTGCCGCTATAACGAAGCGGACGCACAGCTGCTGGCGTTTATGGAGGCCAGCCAGTCTGCCTTGATGTTTATCTATCTCGATACGCCTTACCCTTATAGCGAAACGCCAATGCGCATCGCCGATAACGCGTTTCTGTTCAATAAAAGCATTCTGCCGCTCACCTTACGCACGCTGCGCGAAAATCCGCTGGCGCTGGCCGATGACGGCGAAGAGCGTTCCCTGTTCAGCCCGCAGGAACTGACGGTGATGAAATATTGGATGGCGGAGATGCCCAACTACCGCATCGCGAAAAAACTGCAAATTAGCTCGCATACGGTGTACGTGCACAAGCGGCACATCACGGAGAAGATCAACGCGCGCAACCGGCTGGAGTTCTACTCGTTGTATAACGTGCTGCGTTATTTCTACCCGCCGAACACGCCAACGAACTCGACGCCGTTGGCGCTGCTGGCGGTATGACATCAAGCCTGCGATAACGCAGGCTTTTTTATCGCCATTCTTCCAGCGCTCATGCGCGGCGCGCTATAAAAGACGCCGAGAAAAGGACTATAATCAAAGGTCTCTTTCTTCTGGCGGCTGAAATGTTAAACCGAATACTGGCGGCTATCGTCAACAACGTGCGTGAGCACCTGGTGCTGTATCTTTGCCTGTGGCTGGTGCTGCTGGCGCTGGATGTCTACTTTTTCTTCGTACTGTAACCCATGCCGTCGTCATTTCCCCGATTGAGCTTCAACCGCTTCGGCGATCCCGCCCAGGTGCTGACGCTGCAGCAGGTGAACAGGCCGCCGCTGCGCCCCGGCCGGCTGCTGCTGCAGATGCGCTATGCCCCGATCAATCCTTCCGACCTGATCCCGATTCACGGCCAATACGCGCACCGTATCGCCCTGCCGCAGGTGCCGGGCTATGAAGGCGCAGGCGTCATCGTCGATCCGCAGAGCGGGCGCTCGACCGGCCGACGCGCGCTGGCGGTAGCGGGTGACGGCAGCTGGCAAACCTTCGTCACGCTGCCTGAGGATCGGGTGGTGTGGGTGCCGGACGACATCGACGACAACGACGCGGCGCAGATTTACATCAACCCGCTCACCTGCTGGGTGTTGCTGACGCAATGGCTGCCGCTCAACGCCGGCGACGTGCTGCTGCTCAACGGCGGCGGCTCCGCCGTTAGCCTGCTGTTGGCGCAGCTGACGGCGCTGCGTGGTATTCGTCTGGCGGTGGTGGTGCGCAACGCCGCCCATCGCCAGGCGCTGCTGGCCGCCGGCGCCTGGCGCGTTATCGAAGCGCCGCAGCTGGCGCAAATGCCCCATTTTGGCGCCCGCGCCGCCATCGACTGCATCGGCGGAGAAGACGGATTGCAGCTGGCACGAGCGGTTCGCTCCGGCGGCGATTTCGTGGCGCTGGGCCTTTTAGGCGGGCGCCAGGTGGACTGGCGGCGCGTAGTGGATGAGTTAAAGCTGCGCGCTTCGCTGTTCCACCTGCGTAAATGGAATGCGCAGGCGGCGCCGGCGCAGTGGCAAACGGCGTTTTATCAGCTATTCCAGCTGCTGCGCCGCGGCCAGCTGGCGCTGCGCCCGCCCGCCGCGATTTACCCTCTGCATCAGTACGCAGCGGCGCTGCAACACGCCGCGCAGCCCGGTGTCAGCGGAAAAATCTTCCTTACTCCGGCGCCGCCGGAGGCTGGCGCGGCGGGCGGCCGTCCCCCAGGATAACCGCCAGCCGATAGCCGCCCTCGGTGGTCTCCAGCGCGATGCGCGCCACGATCGTCAGCGGCACCGACAGCAACATGCCCACCGGGCCGAGCAGCCAACCCCAAAAGATCAGCGACAGGAACACCACCAGCGTCGACAACCCCAGCCCGCGCCCCATTACCCGCGGTTCGAGGATATTGCCGATCACCATGTTGACAGCGATAAAGCCGCCCGCCACCACCAGCGCATCGCCCAATCCGTTGAACAGCAGCGCCTGAATCAACGGTGGAATGGCGGCCAATACCGAGCCGATATTGGGGATATAGTTGAGCAGAAACGCCAGCAGCCCCCAGATAAAGGCGAAGCGCACGCCGACCGCCGCCAGGAAGATCCAGACGATCACGCCGGTGGCCAGGCTGATGATGGTTTTAATCACCAGATAGCGCGTCACGCCGTCCAGCGCCCGCCGCATCGCGGCGAGGCCTTCGTTCGGCTTATCCAACGCCTGCTGCAGCTTATAAGGCAGCAGTTGCACTTCAAACAGCATAAACACCACGGTCATCAGCAGCAGGAAGACGTTGGTCATGGCGCCAGACAGGTGCCCCAGCATGCGGGTAACCAGATTCATCGCCGCGCTGGGATCGACATACTGCAGCATCGCTTCGCTGGAGAGGCTGATATTGAAGCGATCGGCGTAATGCTGCAGCTCGCGCAGTTTCTCGATCATCATGCCGCGGTACTGCGGCAGCGAGCGGGCGAACTCGTTCAGCGAAGCGCCCAGCATGCCGATAAACAGCATCACGACCACGATCACCGCCGTCACCAGCAGCGTCACCCCAAGGATGCGCGGCACCCGGCGGCGTTCCAGCATCGTCACCAGCGGGTTCAGCACCATGGCGAGGAATACCGCCAGTAGAAACGGCACCACGATGTCGGCGGCGGCTTTCACCCCGGCCAAAATGATCACCAACATCGCCAACAGGACGGCCAAACGCAGGCTGCTGTCGGTTACTCGGGTTCGGCCCATGACGTTTCCTTGTTATTTCACTGGGTTAACCGGCCACAAAGAGCCGACTCTTGGCGCTAATGGTAGCAAAGTCGGCCGTCACGCCGCAGAGGATTTAGCGTAACCGTTCGAATAATTTAATCTTTCCGCCCTGCTCTTCGCCGCAAGAAATAGGCATAACCTTTGCCAACCAATAATCCCGCCCAGCAATCCATGAACGGTTTACGTAAAATGACAAAAGCTGACATTAATAGATAATAAGCCTAATTTTCAACAACTAGCATAATCGCCACGTGAAAGAAATCATATCATCTTCAACGATTTATCTGATGAACTCCGAACATCTCAAACAAATTCACTGACTAATATTTCTAAGAAGTAACATAGTTAAATTTATTATTGATTTTATGTTTCCTAAAGTTTAATTATTGCAGCCAGCCAATCGGTAATCGAAGGAAACAGGATGCTCTGGAAAAATACCGCCGATCGTTTCGGCCATGTGTCAGTGTTGATCCACTGGCTGGTGGCGCTGACGGTGTACGGCATGTTCGCCCTCGGCCTGTGGATGGTCACGCTGGGCTATTACGACGTCTGGTACCACCAGGCGCCGGAGATCCACAAAAGCATCGGCACGCTGCTGTTCATCGTGATGGTGATCCGCGTGATCTGGCGCTTTGTCTCGCCGCCGCCCAAGCCTCTGGCCAGCTATGGCCGCCTCACTCGCGTCAGCGCCATTCTCGCGCATCTGGCGCTGTACGCCGTGCTGTTCGGCATTCTGATCAGCGGCTATCTGATCTCGACCGCCGACGGCCAACCGATCAGCGTATTCGGCTGGTTCGACGTGCCCGCCACCGTGACCGGCATGGCGGAACAGGCCGACACCGCCGGCGCCATACACCTTTACCTGGCCTGGGCCGTGGTAGTGCTCTCGGTACTGCACGGGCTGGCCGCGCTTAAACATCACTTTATCGATCGTGATGTCACTTTGAAACGGATGCTGGGTAGCAGCGCCGATTAACCTTTGGATTTATGGAGATTGCTATGTTGAAAAAGACCGTATTGGGCCTGACCGCAGGCGCCCTGCTGCTGAGCGCCGGTTCCGCACTGGCGGCGGACTACAAGATCGACAAACAGGGCCAGCACGCCTTTATCGAGTTCCGCATCCAGCACCTGGGTTACAGCTGGCTGTACGGCAGCTTTAAAGACTTCGACGGCGGCTTCACCTTCGACGAAAAAGATCCGTCCAAGGACAAAGTCAACGTGACCATCAATACCGCCAGCGTCGACACCAACCACGCCGAGCGCGACAAGCACCTGCGCAGCGCCGAGTTCCTCAACGTGGAGAAGAACAAGCAGGCCAAGTTTGAATCCACCGAAGTGAAGAAAAGCGGCGACGGTTATGCGGTGGTCGGCAACCTGACGCTGAACGGCGTGACCAAACCGGTTACGCTGGACGCCAAACTGATTGGCCAGGGCAACGATCCGTGGGGCGGCTACCGCGCCGGCTTTGAAGCCAACGGCAAGATCAAGCTGAAAGATTTCGGCATCACCACCGATCTGGGCCCGGCGTCGCAAGACGTTGAGCTGATCATCTCCGTAGAAGGCGTGCGCGAGAAATAAGTAAAAAAGCCCGGCTTGGCGGCCGGGCTTCTCATTTCCTCAGGCTCAGCGGGCTGGGCCTTCTTCTTCCGGTGCCGGAATGTGCATCGTAGTCTGCAACAGGCCTTTCGACTTATTGAAGATCTTGACGCCGTTTTCCCGGCCAGCACGGCGCGCGCGCTGCTCTTCGCGCGGCAGCTTCAGCTCTTCGCGGCAAATCTCGCTGCAGCACCCTTCAAACTTGGCGGCGCAGCTCGGGCACTGAATGAACAGCAGGTGGCAACCGTCGTTTTTGCAGTTGGTGTGGGTGTCGCACGGCGCCCCGCACTGGTGGCAGTTGGCGATCACATCGTCGGAAATGCGCTCGCCCATGCGCTCATCGAACACGAAGTTTTTGCCGATAAACTTCAGCGGCAGCCCCTGCTCTTTCGCTTTGCGGGCGTACTCGATGATCCCGCCTTCCACGTGGTAGATGTTTTTAAAGCCGTTGTGCAGCATATAGGCGCTGGCTTTTTCACAGCGAATGCCGCCGGTGCAGTACATGACGATGTTTTTGTCTTTGCTGTCCTGCAGCATCTCCACCGCCATCGGCAGCTGATCGCGGAAGGTATCCGACGGCACCTCGATGGCGTTTTCGAAGTGACCGACTTCGTACTCATAGTGGTTGCGCATGTCGACGAACACCGTATTCGGATCGTCGATCATCTGATTGACGCGATCGGCCTGCAGATATTCGCCGACGTTGCTTGGGTCAAAGCTCTCGTCATCGATGCCGTCGGCCACGATGCGCTCGCGCACCTTGAGGCGCAGCACCCAGAAGGATTTGCCGTCGTCTTCGAGCGCGATATTCAGGCGAACCTGATCCAGCGCCGGGTGCGAGGCGAACAGCGCGGCTTTGAACGCGTCGAAGTTATGCTGCGGCACGCTGATCTGCGCGTTGATGCCCTCTTTCGCCACGTAGATGCGGCCGAACACCTTCAATTTTTCGAACTGAACGTACAGGCTGTCGCGAAACGCTTTGGGATCGTCGATGGAGAAATATTTGTAAAAAGAAACTGTGGTGCGCGGCTCGGTTTCCGCCAGCATGCGCGCCTTCAGTTCCTCATTAGAAATTCGGTTATGTAACACTGGCATGGTGTACTTTCCTGTCTTTCGGGAGGTGACTGATCATCGCGCGCAGCCTGCCGGCACGCGCGCGGCGCACATCATACCCGAAAAACCGCCGCCGCGCAGCCCTGGCGCAAACGCCCCGTTCAGCGTCCGCCGCCTTCGGTAAACGCGGAAGCCAGCATACCGAGCGCCATCATCACGCCGGCGAGCGCCAATATCGCGTTCACCTGCAGATGCGCGCCGACGCTGCCGACCGCCGCGCCCAAAACCAGCAGCCCCGCACTGATCCATGGTGCCAACATATTTACCCTCTGAATAATTACCAGCAATAATATCGCCATTATCTTTGGCAGGAAAGATTGTGGAAAAATTCGGCATTCGATGCATATTTAACGCCCAAAAAGGGATTTTAATGCGTTGTGTTTTCCCGGATCGCCAGAAAAATGCCACAATAGTCGCAAACAAACGGCAGAAACGAACCTTGCCGCCGAGCTCACCCGGCTGCCAGACCATGCTATGACTCTGTCATTACACTTAAACAACCGTATTCAAACAGAGAACCCATGACTCAAGTTCCTACTTTCAATCGTTCCTTATTGCACCCGCGCTACTGGCTGACCTGGGTCGGCATCGGCTTGCTGTATCTGCTGGTGTTGCTGCCTTATCCCGTCATCTACTGGCTCGGCACCTCGATTGGGCGATTTTCCATGCGCTTTCTCAAGCGACGCGTCGCTATCGCCCAGCGTAACCTCGAGCTCTGTTTTCCCGACATGCCGCAGGCCGAACGCGATGCGCTGGTGGTAAAGAATTTCGAATCGGTCGGCATGGGGCTGTTTGAAACCGGCATGGCGTGGTTCTGGCCCAACTGGCGCATCGAGCGCTGGTTCAAGGTCAGCGGTCTGGAGCACATCCAAAAGGCGCGCGACAACCAGCAGGGCGTGTTGCTGATTGGCCTGCACTTTTTGACGCTGGAGCTGGGCGCGCGCATCTTCGGCATTCACAACCCGGGCATCGGCGTTTACCGCCCGCACGACAACAAGCTGATGGACTGGCTGCAAACCTGGGGCCGCATGCGTTCCAACAAATCGATGCTGGATCGCAAAGACATCAAAGGCATGATCCGCGCCCTGAAACAGGGCGATATCATCTGGTATGCGCCGGATCACGACTACGGCCCGCGCAGCAGCGTATTCGTGCCGCTGTTCGCGGTAGACAAAGCCGCCACCACCACCGGCAGTTACGTGCTGGTGCGGATGGGCAAACCGGCGATCATTCCGTTCACCCCGCGCCGCCTGCCGGACGGCAAAGGCTATGAGCTGATCATGCAGCCGGCGGTGGAAAACTTCCCGCTGGATAACGAACTCGATGCCGCCGCCTTTATGAATAAAGTGGTGGAAAAAGAGATCCTGATGGCGCCGGATCAATACATGTGGCTGCATCGCCGCTTCAAGACCCGCCCGGAAGGCGAGCCTTCGCTCTACTGATAAAGCAAACCCGCCGCCGGCGGGTTTTTTATTGCGCGCCTCTTGAGAATCGACGGCGAGGGTGGGATGGTAAAGCCTTTGCCACCAACCCCGGAGCCGCCATGTACATTGTCAGCCTGACCTACCATCGCCCGATCGCCGACGTCGACAGCCACCTTGACGGGCACATCGCCTGGCTTAAGAAATATTTTCAGGACGGCACCTTCATCGCCTCCGGCCGCAAGAATCCCCGCACCGGCGGCGTGATCCTGGCCAAGGGCATTGAGCGCGCGCGGCTGGACGCCATCCTGGCCGAAGATCCGTTCAACGCCGTGGCTCACTACGAGGTCACTGACTTTAGCGCCACCACCACCGCCGCCGGTTTCGAGGCGCTGGCCGGCCTATAAAACGCTGAAAATTCCGCGCGCCAAGCGCGGAATAAGGTTTAAGCGTCATTTTTAAAACTTTATTTCATTTTTTGCCCTATTCCCGTCCTCTGGTTTGCCGTAGCCGCGCCAGCGGCGCATACTTATCAGGCTAACTTTCACGTTTTGCCCCTCATCTTTTTGCCGCCGGCAAAACGCGTCACCTTTCGGCAATGGACATTTATGGCTTCGGCAGCAGAACTCGTTAACTGGAAACGCAACCTTTTCGTCGCCTGGGTAGGGTGCTTTCTCACCGGCGCCGCCTTCAGCCTGGTGATGCCGTTTCTGCCGCTGTACGTCGAGACCCTGGGCGTAACCGGCCATCAGGCGCTCAACATGTGGTCCGGTCTGCTGTTCAGCATTACCTTCCTGTTTTCCGCTATCGCCGCGCCTTTCTGGGGCGCCCTGGCCGACCGACGCGGCCGTAAACTGATGTTGCTGCGCTCGGCGTTGGGCATGGCGATCGTCATGGCGCTGATGGGCATGGCGCAAACGGTCTGGCAGTTTCTCGCGCTGCGTGCGGTGCTGGGGTTGCTCGGCGGGTTCATTCCCAACGCCAACGCGCTGATCGCCACCCAGGTGCCGCGCAACCGCAGCGGCTGGGCGCTCGGCACCCTGTCTACCGGTGGCGTCGGCGGTGCGCTGGTCGGCCCGCTGATCGGCGGCCTGCTGGCCGATCTGTACGGCCTGCGTCCGGTGTTTTATATCACCGCCGCGGTGCTGTTCGTCTGCTTCGTGCTGACGCTGCTGTATGTCAAAGAGCAATTCACCCCGGTGCAAAAGCGCGACATGTTGCACGCAAAACAGGTGTTCGCCTCGCTGAAGAACCCGAAGCTGGTGCTCAGCCTGTTCGTCACCACCATGATTATCCAGATCGCCACCGGCTCAATTGCCCCGATCCTGACGCTGTATGTGCGCGATCTGGCCGGCGCGACCCATAATCTGGCGTTTATCAGCGGGCTGATCGCCTCGGTGCCCGGCGTCGCGGCATTGATGAGCGCCCCACGGCTGGGCAAGCTGGGCGATCGCATCGGCCCGGAACGCATTCTGGTCTTTATGCTGATCGTCTCGGTGCTGCTGCTGATCCCGATGGCGTTCGTGCAAACGCCGTGGCAGCTCGGCGTACTGCGCTTTCTGCTGGGGGCGGCCGACGGCGCGCTGCTGCCGGCGGTACAGACGCTGTTGATTTATAACTGCACCAATCAGGTCGCCGGCCGAATTTTCAGCTACAACCAGTCGTTCCGCGACGTCGGCAACGTCAGCGGCCCGCTGCTCGGCGCCGCGGTCTCCGCCGGCTACGGTTTTCGCGCGGTCTTCGCCGTCACCGCTTTGGTGGTGCTGTTCAACGCCGGTTATTCCTGGTGGTGTCTGCGGCGGCGGCCGGGCTACATGCGGGAAGACACCCTGCAGGAAGAGCAATAGCTGCATTTATCGCCAATTTCCGCGATTGGCCGGATCAACGGCGCGTTTCCCCTACTTTTAATAATGCTTCCTGCGGGCCGGCGAATTTTCGCCCCACTCGGAACACTCTTACTACAACACCTTGTTTATCAACAATTAATTAACTTTCAGCGCATAAAACCCGCTGTCAATCATATTCCTGCCACAACCAACAGAAAAACCAGAAAAGGAGATGCTTGTCGACTTTTCGTCTAAAAAATGGGATACAGGTACTAGACAAAACCAACGACCAGTTATCAAATGGTTAAATAATATCACGCCAGATGTGAATCATCGGCCAAGTGAAGAAAAGGTCAGCACGCTTTCCACGGTTTATCAGCGTTGCAGCCGCGGTTTTGTCGGGTAATCCGCATTGGGCGGATCGCCTTCATTAAATACACATACAACCACAGTACGGGCTGCAGCCATGCAGCGCCTTTTTATTGGGAAATCGTTATGCAATCCTCTGTCAATAAGTCAGAAAGCCGGACCTTCTTCGGCCATCCCTATCCGCTGGGTTCTCTGTTCTTCACCGAAATGTGGGAGCGCTTTTCGTTCTACGGCATCCGTCCGCTGCTGATCCTGTTTATGGCCGCCACCGTGTACGACGGCGGCCTGGGTCTGGCGCGCGAGAACGCGTCGGCGATCGTCGGCATCTTCGCCGGCAGCATGTACCTGGCGGCACTGCCGGGCGGCTGGCTGGCGGACAACTGGCTCGGCCAACGCAAGGCCGTTTGGTACGGTTCGATTCTGATCGCCCTCGGCCACCTGTCGATCGCCCTGTCCGCGGTGATGGGCACCAACCTGTTCTTCATCGGCCTGATGTTCATCGTGCTCGGTTCCGGCCTGTTCAAGACCTGTATCTCGGTGATGGTCGGCACGCTGTACAAGAAAGGCGATGCGCGCCGCGACGGCGGTTTCTCGCTGTTCTACATGGGCATCAACATCGGTTCGTTCATCGCCCCGTTGATCTCCGGCTGGCTGATCAAGTCACACGGCTGGCACTGGGGCTTCGGCATCGGCGGTATCGGGATGCTGGTGGCGCTGGTGATCTTCCGCGTGTTCGCCGTCCCGGCGATGAAACGCTATGACCGCGAAGTGGGCCTGGATTCCACCTGGAACAGCCCGGTCGCGAAGAAAAAAGGCGTCGGCGCCTGGCTGCTGGCATTGGCGGTAGGCCTGGCTGCGGTCATCGTGCTGATCGCTCAGGGCACCATCGTCATCAACCCGGTCGAAGTAGCCAGCGTGCTGGTGTACGTGATCGCCGCGTCGGTCACCCTGTACTTCATCTATCTGTTCGCCTTTGCCGGCCTGAGCCGCAAAGAGCGCGCTCGCCTGCTGGTGTGCTTTATCCTGCTGATCTCCGCCGCGTTCTTCTGGTCGGCGTTTGAACAGAAACCGACTTCGTTCAACCTGTTCGCCAACGATTACACCAATCGCATGGTCGGCGGCTTCGAGATCCCGGCGGTGTGGTTCCAGTCGATCAACGCCCTGTTCATCATCCTGCTGGCGCCGGTGTTCAGCTGGGCCTGGCCTGCACTGGCGCGCAATAACGTGCGCCCGAGCAGCATTACCAAGTTCGTGATCGGTATCCTGTGCGCCGCCGGCGGTTTCGGCCTGATGATGCTGGCCGCGCAAAATGTGCTGAGCAACGGCGGCGCCGGCGTATCGCCGATGTGGCTGGTGGGCAGTATCCTGATGCTGACGCTGGGTGAGCTGTGCCTGAGCCCGATCGGCCTCGCCACCATGACGCTGCTGGCGCCGGAGAGAATGCGCGGGCAAATGATGGGGCTGTGGTTCTGCGCCAGCGCGCTGGGCAACCTGGCGGCCGGTCTGATCGGCGGTCACGTCAAGGCCGACCAACTGGATATGCTGCCGGATCTGTTCGCTCGCTGCTCAGTCGCGCTGCTGATCTGCGCCGCCGTGCTTATCGTGCTGATCGTGCCGATTCGCCGCATGCTGGAAAATACCCAGACCAAGAGCGCGCAGAAACCTGCGACCAGCGCCTGACGGATACCCCGTTTTTATCTCGCAAACCGGCGCTCAAGGCGCCGGTTTTTTTTATCCTTGCCAGGCCTGATGTTGCAGGACCACCCGGTAGCCGTCAGGATCTTCAAAGGTTTGCCCCGCCCTATCCCAATAGGGGTTATAGGCGGTGACAGCCAGGAATCCCGCCGCCCGCATCCGCTCGCATGCGGCTCGCCACGCGTTCTCATCCGGCAGATAAAACACCAGCAGATGATCCTGCGTCGGCGCCTGCCCGACCCGCACCCCGCGATGCTGCGTGAACTCCAGATGGTAGGCATGCTGCGGATGCCCGATCATAATGCCGTCAAAGCCCTGATGATCGACAAACTCGCCCAGCTTTTCGAACCCCAGCCCGCGACAATACAGCGCGGCAATCTCTTGCAACCGATCGGTCGGGCGCGCAATGCGCAACACCGCCTTGGCTATCGACATGAATACCTCCACCTCATGATAATCTCATACAGCGCCATGCCCGCCAGCATCGCCAGCAGGAACGGCCATACCCGTTGTATTTCCGCCCCCGCCAATACCCAGGCCGGGCCAGGGCAAATGCCCGCAATGCCCCAACCGATGCCGAACAGCGCGCTGCCCACCAGCAAACGGCAATCCGCACGCCCGGCGGCCGGGATCTGCAGCGGTTCGCCCAACAGGCTCCGCTCGCGTCGCCGCGCCCACAAGAAGGCCGGCGCCGCCACCGCGATCGCCCCAACCATCACCAGCGCCAGCGAAGGATCCCACTGGCCGGTAACGTCGAGAAACGCCAACACTTTGGCCGGATTGGCCATGCCGGCGACGATCAGCCCCAGACCGAAAATCACGCCGCTCAGCAGCGCCAACAGGGATTTAAACATCTCACCCTCCCAGCAGGTGGCGCATCAGCCACACGGTCATAAAGCCCAGCAGCATAAACACCGCCGTGGCGGCCAGCGAACGCGGCGCCAACCGCGCGACGCCGCACACGCCGTGCCCGCTGGTGCAACCGCTGCCCAATCGTGTCCCCACCCCCACCAACAGCCCTGCTACCGCCAGCCCGCCGCTGCCGGCCGCGATCTCAGCAGACGGCAAAGCCGCTGCGGCAGCATACAGCCAGGGAGAAATCAGCAACCCGCCAAGAAATGCGGCGCGCCAGCCCCGCTCGCGGCCACCCGCGCTCAATAAACCGCCGGTAATGCCGCTGATGCCGGCGATCCGGCCGTTGAACAGCAGCAGCAGCGCCACCGCTGCGCCGATAATGGCTCCGCCCGCCAGCGCGGAATACGGAGTGAAGTGTTGCCAGTCAATGGTCATCGCGGTTCTCCGGCTGTGGGCAATAGAGTTGATATAGGGTATGGAGCAGCGTCAGCGCTTTGGCATCGGCCACCGCATAGTAAATCTGCTTGCCGGCGCGCCGGGTGGAGACCAATCCCTCCTCGCGCAGCACGCCAAGCTGCTGGGACAGCGTCGGCTGGCGGATATCCAGCGCCTGCGCCAGCTCGCTCACCGCCATCTCGCCCTGGCTGAGCCGGCACAGCAGCAGCAACCGATCTTCATTGCCCAAGGTACGCAGCATCGCACCGGCCTGCGCCGCCGCCTTGCGCATCGCGTCAATATCCATTGCTTCTCCAACAATTTATAAAATTATATAATATTATTTTATAAACCATTTCGCCGTACCGCGCCACAGACTGGTGTGAAACAGCGCCGCATGGCATGCTGTCTTCCCCCTTTTGCCGCGCGGAGCCTGCTTACGATGCTGTTGTTTCACGACGTTCTGCCGCCCGATCAGCCTGTCCGGCCGTTGGCCAAGGATTATCGCCACGGCGACAGCGAGCCGGATCACTACCATCACTGCGCGCAGCTGATTCACAGCCTGAGCGGCGTGGTGCAGGTCACGACCCGGCTCGGCAGTTGGGTGGTGCCGCCCGGCCGCGGCGTTTGGGTGCCGGCTAAGGTGGTGCACAGTCTGCGCATTACCGGCCAGGTGGCGGCCAGGACGCTGTTCGTCGATCCGCTGGCGCGCGCCGATCTGCCGGCTCAATGCCAGGTGGTGCAGGTTTCTCCGCTGCTGCGCGAGTTGATTATCTGTGCGATGGAGATTGCGCCCGATTACCCGAGCGGCGGACGCGATGAGCGCGTAATGGAACTGATTCTGGATGAGTTGCGGATGCTGCCGATCCTGCCGCTGCACCTGCCTGAACCGCGTGAGGCATCGCTGCTCGCCCTGTGCCGCCATATCCAGGCTACGCTGGCGCAGCCCTGGACGCTGGAACAGGCGGCCGCTCATCTCAGCGTCAGCGGACGCACCCTGTCGCGGCGCTTCCAGCGCGAAACCGGGCTGCATTTTAGCGATTGGGTGCGACGCGCCCGTTTGCTGGCGGCGCTGAACGCGCTGGCGACCGGCCGCTCGGTGTTGGAAGTGGCGCTGGATCTCGGCTATGACAGCCCCAGCGCGTTCAGCGCCATGTTTCGCCGGGTGCTGGGGGTCGCGCCCAGCGACTATTTCAGCCCGGCCGCGCCGACGTTGACGCCAGATAGCGCCCGGCGACGTTGAGCAGCGCCTGCAGCGAGGCGCTGGCGGAGTCGACGTCGATGCCAACGCCGTAGGTCGCCTCACCCTGCGGCAACGAGCAGCGAATATAGGCCACCGCCCGGCTGTCGCTCTGGTGCCCCAGCGTATGCTCGTGGTAATCCTCGATCGCCAGCGGCAAGCCGAAGCGCTGGCGCAGCGCATCCACCGCGCTGGAAAGCAGGCCATTGCCGGCGCCCTGCAGCCGCAGCGGCTCTCCCTCACAGGCAACCCGCGCATTGAAGCTGTAGGCCTCTACGCCGTGGCTTTCCGTCTGGTAGCTCAGCAGCTGCAAGTGCGGTTGCTCCACCAGCCCGTAGGTGTCGCGGAATAAGCGCCACAGCTGCGCGCCGCTCATTTCCTTGCCGCTGCCGTCGGTCGCGCGCTGCACCACCTGGCTGAAATCAATCTGCAAACCGCGCGGCAACGCCAGCCCGTGATTTTGTTCCAACAGCCAGGCGGCCCCGCTTTTGCCGGACTGGCTGTTGACCCGGATCACCGCCTCATAGCTGCAGCCGACATCGGCGGGATCGAGCGGCAGGTAAGGCACCTGCCACCAGCCATCCTGGCGCTGGCGCTGGGCGGCGAAGCCTTTTTTAATCGCATCCTGATGCGAACCGGAGAAGGCGGTAAACACCAACTCGCCGGCATAAGGATGGCGAGGGTGCACCGGCAGCTGATTGCACAGCTCCACCACCTCCACCACCTGCTTCAGGCGGCTGAAGTCCAGGCCTGGCGCCACGCCCTGGGTATAGAGATTCAACGCCAGCGTAACCAGATCGACATTGCCGGTGCGCTCTCCGTTGCCGAACAGGCAGCCTTCGACCCGATCGGCGCCGGCCAACAGCGCCAGCTCCGCGCAGGCCACGCCGGTGCCGCGATCGTTATGCGGATGCACGCTGATCGTTACATCGGCGCGGCGGCTGAAGTGGCGACAGAACCATTCAATCTGATCGGCATACACGTTGGGCGTGCTCACTTCCACCGTCGCCGGCAGATTGATGATCATCGGCCGCTGCGGCCCCGGTTGCCACACCGCCGCCACCGCTTCGCAGATCTCCAGCGCGAACGCCAATTCAGTAAAACAGAAGGTTTCCGGCGAATACTCGAAGCACCAGGCGGTATCGGGCTGTGCCTCGCACTGCCGGCGAATGCGCCGCGCGCCGTTCACCGCCAGCGCCACGGTGGCGGCCTTATCCTGGCGGAACACGATGTCGCGAAACATCGGCGCCGTGGCGTTGTACAGATGCACGATAGCCCGTGGCGCCCCCTGCAGCGCCTCGAAGGTGCGGTCGATCAGATCGTCGCGCGACTGCGTCAGCACCTGAATCGTGACGTCGTCCGGGATCAGCTGCTCGTCAATCAGCGTGCGCACAAAATCGAAATCCGTTTGCGACGCCGAAGGGAAAGCCACTTCAATCTCTTTGAAACCACACTGCAACAGCAATTGATAGAACTCGCGCTTGCGCGCGTTATCCATCGGTTCCGCCAGCGCCTGGTTGCCGTCGCGCAGATCGCTGGAGCACCAGCGCGGCGCCTGCCGCAGCGTACGCGCAGGCCATTGGCGGTCCGGCAACGCCACCGGCGGGAAGGGTCGATATTTGCTTGAAGGGTCGATTAACATGGGCTTCTCCTGACGCCTGAATGAACGATAACGCCATTATTTCCCGCCCTCGCCGCCTCTTCTCCCGCTTTGCGGACAACCATCGTCGCAATGCGGACAACAAAAAAATTTGCATCCTGCGCCAGTGAGACAACAATTAGGTTTGACGTTTCCCCCACCGCACCGGCAGTGCCGCCGGGCGCTCTACTCTCATTGTCAACGGAGGCGAACATGAGCCTGTATGCAACCCTGGAAGAAGCCATCGAGGCCGCACGCGAAGAGTTTATCGACACCGCCGAAGGCGGCGGCGATGACGAACCGCCGGTGCCGCAGCAGTTCAATCTGCAAAAGTACGTGATGCAGGATGGCGACACGATGTGGCAGGCCGAGTTCTTCGAGGAAGAAGGCGAAGCGGTGGAGTGCCTGCCGCTGCGCAGCGGTGCGGCGGCGCAGGCAATCTTCGACGGTGACTACGACGAGGTGGAGATCACCGCCGAGTGGATAGATGAAAATACCCTGTACGAATGGGAAGAAGGCGACTTCCAGCTCGAGCCGCCGCTGGATACCGAAGAAGGCCAGGCCGCGGCCGATGAGTGGGATGAACGTTAACCCGCACTACGCACTCATCGCCAAGGAGGCAGCATGAATATTCGCCGGGCTCGCCCCACCGACTACCCCGCCATTTTGCAGCTGCAGGGGGAAAACGTGCCGGAAGCGCTCGACGAGCGCCAAAAACGGCAGGGATTTATCGTATCGCGCATGAATGAGGCGCAGCTGGCGGCGATCAACCGCGGCATCGGCATACTAGTGGCTGAACAGGAAAACCAACTGGCAGGCTTTGTTTGCCTGATGCCCGCCGACGTGCAACCGCGCCCGCCGGTGGTGGACGCGATGCTGGCGACGCTCGCCACGCAATCCTTCGCCGGACGCGCGCTGAATGAACTGCGGGTGTTTCTCTACGGCCCGGTCTGCCTCGCCGCCGCCTGGCGCGGCAAAGGCGTGCTGAAGCGCCTTTACGCTGCGGTCAAAGCGCATACCAGCCATGACTACGACGTGGGCGCGCTGTTTATCGACGACGACAATCCGCATTCGTTGGCCGCTCACGTGCAAGGGCTGGGCATGACGGCGCTGGCGCCTTTCCATTGCGGGCAGAAAGGCTATCAGCTGGTGGTGTTCGCCACCCGCTGAGCGGGTTTATTCATAGGGGCCGTGCTGCGCATCGAACGGCAGCATAAAGGTGTCCACCACCATCGACAGCGGCACGTCTATCACCGTGACGTAGCGCCAGGGCGTATCGCGCAGATCCCACTGCACGCCGGGATAGTACTGGTGGCCATGCCCCGCGCCGGGCACGGTGCGGCTGATAATGCTGCCGCAGCCGGTCAGGGCCATCACGCCGGCCGCCACGCAGGCCAGCCGAAGGTAGGAAGAGAGATTCACGACATTGACTCTGAGCAAGGGGGTTGTTTCGCGAGTGAACAACGCATCGGCCGCAGTCTACCACAGTTCCCTTTCTCCGCCGGCACCGACGCACGTAAGCAAAAGGTAAAAAAAACGGGGAATGCGCCATGCGCATTCCCCGTCTGGGCGTTGCCGTTCAGCGATTAACGCCGGCCCGTTGGGTGCGCCAGCGGGTTGTGCGGCAACTGCTGATAGTGCTCACGCCAGGCGGCGCCTTCCGGCAACAGCCAGACGCGCTGGTGCAAACGAGCCAGCGTGACCGGATCGCTCAGTAGCTCCAGACGTTTGCCCTTCGCCAGCTTCTCCGGCCCCAGCTGCAGCGCTTCGTTCACCCGCTCCTCGCGGTTGCGATCGAGCGTCGCGCGCAGATGGTGACGCGCCGTCGCCAACGCCGTCGCCAGCGCGTTGAAGGACGGGTTGACCACCGCATGCATAAAGCCGTTGGTCAGCGCGCGATTGCGGTTGAGATGCAGGTATTCTTCCGTCGCCAACAGCTCACGCGGCGGGTTGTACTCTTCCGGGATCAGGAACAGCTTGGCGTGTTTGCTCTTCATGCCCAGCGTCGCGCGGCTCGAAAGCACCGACACGAACGGCGACAGGATCAGCGAGAACACGATCGGCGCCAACCACCACAGGAAGCGCAGATCCAACCACGCCATGCCGCCGGCCCACACCAGGCCCAGCAACATCTGCGAGCCATGGCGGCGGAAGGCTTCGCCCCACGGCGTATCGTCGTCGTCACGCTGCGGCGAATTCCACACCACTTCCCAACCGAGGAAGGCGCTCACCACGAACACGGTATGGAACAGCATGCGCACCGGTGCCAGCAGCACCGAGAACAGCATTTCCATCAGCATCGAAATGAACAGCCGGAACGCCCCGCCGTACTCTTTCGCGCCCTTGGCCCAGATCAGCACGATGCTGAGCAGCTTCGGCAGGAACAACAGCACCAGCGTGGTGGAGAACAGCGCTATCGCCAGCTCGGGCCGCCACTGCGGCCAGACCGGGAACAACTGCCGCGGCTGCAGGAAGTATTGCGGTTCCATCAGGGTGTGCACCACCTGCAACGCGGTGGAGAGCGCCAGGAACATGAACCACAGCGGCGCCGACAGGTAGGACATCACGCCGGTGAGGAACACCGCGCGGTGCACCGGGTGCATGCCCTTCACCAGGAACAGGCGGAAGTTCATCAGGTTGCCGTGGCACCAGCGACGGTCGCGTTTCAGCTCGTCCAGCAGGTTTGGCGGCAGCTCTTCGTAACTGCCCGGCAGATCGTAAGCGATCCACACGCCCCAGCCAGCGCGGCGCATCAGTGCCGCTTCAACGAAGTCATGCGACAAGATTGAACCGGCGAAGGAGCCCTCGCCCGGCAGCGGCGCCAGCGCACAGTGCTCGATAAACGGCTTCACGCGGATGATGGCGTTATGGCCCCAGTAGTGCGACTCGCCCAACTGCCAGAAATGCAGGCCGGCGGTAAACAGCGGCCCGTAAACGCGGGTAGCGAACTGCTGCACGCGCGCATACAGGGTATCCATGCCGGACGCCTTCGGCGCGGACTGGATGATGCCGGCGTTCGGGTTGGCTTCCATCAGACGCACCAGCCCGGTGAGGCATTCGCCGCTCATCACGCTGTCGGCATCCAGGATCACCATGTAGCTGTACTCACCGCCCCAACGACGGCAGAAGTCGTCGATGTTGCCGCTCTTGCGTTTGACGCGGCGGCGGCGACGGCGATAGAAGATGCGGCCGTGGCCGTCGACATCGCGGCACAGCTCCATCCACGCCTTTTGCTCCGCCACGCAGATGTCCGGATCGTAGCTGTCGCTCAGCACGTAGATATCGAAGTGTTCCAGCTGACCGGTCGCGGCGACGGACTCATAGGTCGCACGCAGGCCGGCGAAAACGCGTTCGACGTCTTCGTTGCAGATCGGCATGATCAGCGCGGTGCGGTGCGCCGGATTGATCGGCTCATCGCCCTTGATGGTGGAGGAAATGCTGTATTTGTCCTTGCCGATCAGCAGCTGCAGGAAGCCCATCAGCGCGGTCCAGAAACCGGCCGAGACCCAGCAGAACAGTACGGCGAACAGGATCAGAATGCCGGTTTGCAGCACATATGGCAGCAGCTGCAGCACCGACTGCATCAGATCCTGATCCAGCATGGCGATAGGATCGATCAGCGCCCAGCCCTGATAAGGCAAGATGGTTTTCATGTACCAGGTGGCGATGCCGGTTTGCACCAGCATCAGCACCAGCAGCACATAACGGCGCATGGAGCCGACGGTACGCCAGCGGTTCTCGGCCTCGGCCTCCTCTTTGGTGGCGTGCCGGTTGTGCGGCGAACGCCCCAGCAGAGAATCCCAGAAGCGCGCCACCGGGTTGGTGCGCCAGGCTTCCGGGAACATGGTGGTTCGTTTGATCGGCGGCGTCGCCTTCAGAATGGCGCGCCCTTCGGCGTCGGTATCGAAGTCGTCATCGCTGACCGCATCCGGCCAGGCGTTTTCGATACGCGGTTTGACCGAGGCCAGCGCCACGTCATCCGCCGACAGGCTATTGACGTTGGCGTCGGCGGCGCCCATCTGCCGATGGAGCGCCTCCAGTGCCTGAGCGTCATCCGCCGTTTGAGGGTTGAGCGCCTCCGACCGCTCGGCGGTCAGAGGCAGCGCCGCAAGATAATCCTGGGCGGGTTGAGTAGGCTTATTCATTGGCAGGTAGCTGATAGCTCCAGGTTTCCGACAGAGTCTTATCGCCATTGACCAGCGCCGCGCGCATTTCTACCGGCTTCTTGTCGTCTTTCACTTTCAGACGCACCGTCAGGCGCCAGCCTTTGGTCACTGGGTTATAGCGGACGTTGTTTTCTACCATTTCACCGTTGTCGCCGATGCTGATCTGAGAGGCGACCGGGGTATTGGCGTCCAGCCCTTTCAGCACCGGGCCGACGAAGTCGACCAGGAAGGCCACGCTGCCGTCTGGCTCGCGAATCAGGTTGGACTGCTTCACGTCACCGGTCGAACGCATGGTGCGGGCCACATAGGCGATGTCCTGCGAATGCAGTTTGTCTTCATCGCGGGTGAAGTTCAGGCGGTAGCTCAGCGTCAGCGGCTTTTTGGCTTCCGGCAGCGTATCCGGCGTCCAGAACGCGACGATGTTGTCGTTGGTTTCATCCGCCGTCGGGATCTCCACCAGCTCAACCTTGCCTTTGCCCCAGTCGCCCTTCGGTTCAATCCAGGCGCTCGGGCGCAGATCGTAACGATCGTCCAGATCTTCATATTCTTTGAAGTTGCGGCCGCGCTGCAGCAGACCGAAGCCTTTCGGATTCTCGACGGTATAGGTGCTGACGGACAGGTGTTTAGGATTGTTCAGCGGGCGCCAGATCCACTCGCCGTTGCCGGCATGGATAGACAGGCCGTTGGAGTCGTGCAACGCCGGACGGTAGTTCAACGTCGGCGACGGCTGGTTCGGCCCGAACAGGAACATGCTGGTTAGCGGCGCCAGGCCCAGTTTGCCCACCTTGTCGCGCAGGAACACTTTGGACTCGACGTCCACGGTGGTGTCGCGGCCCGGGATCACCGTGAAACGGTAAGCGCCGGTGGCGCGCGGGGAATCCAGCAGCGCATAGATCACCAGGTGCTTGTCGCCCTGCTTCGGACGCTCAACCCAGAATTCGCGGAAACGCGGGAACTCTTCGCCGGACGGCAAAGCGGTATCGATGGCCAGGCCGCGAGCGGAAAGCCCGTAAACCTGCCCTTTACCCACCACGCGGAAATAGCTCGCGCCAAGCAGGCTCATGATCTCATCGTTTTTGTCGGCGCTGTTGACCGGGTAGAGCACCTTAAAGCCGGCAAAACCGAGATTTTTCACCGATTCAGGGTCGTGTTTGACCGAACCGAAGTTGAAGTAATCCGGGCTGTACTTGATCTGTTTTACGCTGGTGGAGGTGACTTCATTGATTTTCACCGGCGTGTCGAAGTACATCCCCTGATGATAAAACTCAAGCTTGAAAGGGGTTTTCAGCTTGCTCCAATAGGCTTTATCGTGATTGAACTGAATCTGCTGATAGTCTGCGAACTTCATCTCGCGGAACTGAGAAGGAAGGTTGCTCTTCGGGGCTTCGAAACCTTTCGCCGCCAGGTCCTGCGCCTGCTTGGCCACATCATCAATAGAAAAGGCCCATGCCGGCGAACTGAACAGCGTGAACAATACGGTAGCACCTAACCAACGAACGCTCGCGGCGCGTGGTTGTCCGGATAATATATTAACTAGCACATCCCCCCCTATTCGTGTGCTCAAATCATTTAAATCCATATTAATGGATTACTCAGCTTTCCGACAACATGATAAATGGATGGTTCATGTTTACGGCTCATTGTTTAAGCAGCTGATGGAACACCAGCGTAGCAAGCCGCGCAACAAGACGCTATGGAAAAATGCGGGGGGCTATAGTAGGGTTCCGGATAACAATTTAACGTTTGACGACTTATTAAGCGTGTTAATGAACTCTCGATTAAATCACCAGCGGTAATCTATGACTAAAGGCAGCAAACAGCGCGAGTTTTTTCTCGACTCCATCAGAGCCTATTTGATGTTGCTCGGCATCCCGTTTCACCTCTCACTGATCTATTCCAGCCACGCCTGGGCGGTGAACAGCCCGTCGCCCTCTTTCTCGCTCACGGTGCTGAACGACTTCATCCACGCCTTCCGCATGCAGGTGTTCTTCGTGATCTCCGGCTACTTCTCCTACATGCTTTACGAGCGCTACGAGCGCCACCAGTGGCTGAAGGTCAGGCTGGAGCGGGTGGCGATCCCGCTGTTGAGTTCCATCCCGCTAATCACGGTGCCGCAGTTTTTCATGCTGAAATATTTCACCGATAAATTAAACGGCTGGGATGAGTTTTCTCTCTATCAGAAAATAAATGTAACAGTTTGGGAATTGGTGTCTCATCTTTGGTTCTTATTGACCCTGTCATTGTTAACCTGCGCCTGCTTTTATCTGTTCCGCAACATCAAGCGTCAACCCCGTGAACATATTCCTGCATTAATAAACAGAATGCGTGGATTAGGAAACATCTCACTGTATTTCTTTATTTATGCGATATGCTATTCGGCCGCGCACCGCATTATTTTAATTTTTGTACCGCAGCTATTATCCAACGGCCTGTTCAATTTCGTGGTGATGGAGACGATGTTCTACCTGCCGTTCTTCATCCTCGGCGCTTATGCGTTTAAGTATGTGTGGCTTAAGGAGATTTTTCTGCGCCGCTCACCGCTGGCGCTGCTCGGTTCGCTGCTGCTGTTTATCGCATATATGCTGAACCAAAAGCTGCTGGCGCACAGCAGCTATATGTTCGAGCTGGAAGTGGTGATCAAAACCCTAATGGGGATCCTGATGACCAACGTGGCGTTCTCTTTCGGGCATAACCTGCTGAATTATCACTCGCCGCGCATCACCTATCTGGTCAACGCTTCGCTGTTTATATATCTGGTGCACCATCCGTTGACCCTGATATATGGCGCTTTCGTGACGCCTTATATCGGCAACAACCTGTTGGGATTCTTGCTGGGCCTGCTGTTTGTGTTCTCGCTGGCCTTCGCGTTATATGAACTGCACAAACGCGTTCCGCTGCTGCGCTTCCTGTTCTCCGGCAAGCCGCGTTAGGCTTCCCACCCCATTTCTGGGTGATGATTTTTCATCCAGAAATTAACCTCATCAATGATAATACGCCTCACTACCTCGGCGCGGCGGTAGCTGCCCTGAGCATTTTCCTAATATTATTCCTAATCCCCGGGATACATTGCAAAACGGCAACTGCCTGTTACGCTCATATTCATACTTATAAATCAGTTGCGTTACTTCTGGGCTAGGTACACATATGAGAGAAGCATGGGTCGATTATGCCAAGGGAATCGGCATCATTCTCGTGGTTTTTGGCCACGTTAATCGGGGTCTATACAGCGCGGGCATTCAGCTTTCCGGTTCATCCTATCTACTGACGGACAGCATTATCTACAGTTTTCATATGCCGCTGTTTTTCTTCCTTTCCGGTCTATTTTTTACGCAATCCTTGGATAAAAAGGGAAAAACCAGCTTTTTGATCAGCAAGATAGACACCATCGTTTATCCCTATGTTGTCTGGTCGCTACTGCAAGGCATGGTGGAAGTACTGTTGTCGCGCTATACCAATAACCCTTCCAGCCTGGGCGATGTCCTGTCGCTGTTTACGCATCCACGCGCGCAGTTTTGGTTCCTGTACGCCTTGTTCATGGTCTTTGTTTTGGCCACCTTGCTGTACAGCAAAGAAAAATACCGTTATCTCCTGCCGGTATTGATCGTTATCAGCGCGGGGCTGTATCTCTACCAAGACAGCCTAACCAAAGCCTTCCATTTTGATTACATTACCCGATTCTTGATCTTCTTCCTGCTTGGCGCTTTTGCCATTCGCTACGCTTCCCTCATCGCCAATCTGGGTTTCGGTTCGCTGCTGGCCTCCTTGATCGCGTTCATCGCGCTGCAGTGGGGATTCCACGGCTATTCTGGCTTGCTGTATACCGATACCGGCAGTTTCTCCCTGTTACTGGCGGTTGAAGCCATCTTCTTGATCGTCAGCCTGTCGGTTCTGCTGGCCAAGACGAATCTTTCCTGGCTGAGACGACTCGGCGAATTGAGCATGGTCATCTATTTGATGCATATCCTCGCGGCCAGCGGCTTACGCATCATACTGACCAAATTTATGCATATCAGCCATTGGCCAACACAAGCGATCGCCGGCACGCTATTCGGGCTGATCGCCCCTGTTATCGCCTATGCGCTGATACAGCGTCTGCACCTTACTTTTCTCTTGGATCGTCCTCGCTTCAATAACCGTCTGCGAAAAGAAAAAATCTCCTGAGGGCGGTTCCGCCGCCTTCACATTTTCCTCCCGACGCTATACTTGATGGCGCAACCTCGCGGTTGCGCCATCTCTCTTGCCATGCAGAGCACACATTGCTCAGCCTGACGTCGCCCGTTAGGGCAAAGTGATACGGCTGCATAGATAACCTAGCCGTTATAACTGCAATGCATAAGTAGAAATCCGGATCCCTGCCTTACGGTAGTGATTGGGCTCAACACCCCCGAAGGGCTGCGCGATCGTTTAATTCATTCGATGGCGTTAGCTGCATCTCCCTTCCGTCACGACAGAGAGGATTTTGAATGACCGACAAGAACACTCCGGCTCAGGAAGCCATAGCGGAAAACGCCACCCTGCTGAAGATCCTCGGCAGGTTGCTGTCCGCGCTGGACGCTTCGATCAGCGGCAAAGAACGCAGCATTCTGGTCGCTGAGCTCTCCAACTTCAATCTCGACGGCATTTCCGAAGCGGAAAGCAAGCTGGCCTCCGAGCTGATCAAACGGGCGCTGGAATCGCTCGATCATTAATCCTACCGCGCCTGCAAACCATTAAGCCTGCCTGCGCGGGCTTAATGGTTTTTCCCTCAGCCACGATCGAACATTATTGCCGAATCAGAAATACAGCAGCCTGATAATGTTGGATAAAAGGCAGGAATCTCCCTCTTCTCCTCACTTTCTTCGTTTAATCACACCAAAGGGCAATAATTGATCGGTTGTTTTCGCAATCAGCCTTGGCGTTTTACCCACTAAACACGTTATCATCGACACACTCGCAGTGCCCCCTATCCCCCAGCCTCAGGAGAGCGATATTTTGGATGCCAGCACCATTAACAGTTTGTTCGTCATCGGTGCCGTGCTGGTGGGGGCAAGCATTCTGCTCAGCTCATTTTCTTCCCGGCTCGGCATTCCGATCCTGGTGATCTTTCTGGCGATCGGCATGTTGGCCGGCGTCGATGGCCCCGGCGGCATCGTCTTCAGCAATTACCCCGTCGCTTATCTGGTCAGCAACCTCGCGTTGGCGGTGATCCTGCTCGACGGCGGCATGCGTACCCGGGTCAGCTCTTTCCGCGTCGCCCTGTGGCCGGCGCTGTCTCTCGCCACCATCGGCGTGGTGATCACCGCCGGTCTGACCGGCATGGCCGCCGCCTGGCTGTTCAATCTCGATCTGCTGCAGGGGCTGCTGATCGGCGCCATTATCGGTTCCACCGACGCCGCCGCGGTATTCTCCCTCTTGGGGGGCAAAGGTTTGAACGAACGCGTCAGCGCCACGCTGGAGATCGAATCCGGCAGCAACGATCCGATGGCGGTGTTTCTCACCATCACGCTGATTGCGATGATCGCCGCCGGGGAAACCGCGCTGAGCTGGGCCTTCCCGCTGCATCTGATGCAGCAGTTCGGTATGGGCATCGTCTTCGGTCTGGGCGGCGGCTGGCTGCTGCTGACGCTGATCAACCACATCAAACTGGCGGACGGCCTCTATCCGCTGCTGGCGGTGAGCGGCGGCATTCTTATTTTTGCGCTGACCACCGCGCTGGACGGCAGCGGCATTCTGGCGGTGTATCTGTGCGGCCTGCTGCTGGGCAACCGGCCGATCCGTAACCGGCACGGCATCGTACAAACCTTCGACGGCCTGGCGTGGCTCAGCCAGATCGGCATGTTCCTGGTGCTTGGCTTGCTGCTCAACCCGCACGAGCTGCTGCCGATCGCCATCCCTGCCCTGCTGCTGTCGCTGTGGATGATCCTGTTCGCCCGTCCGCTGTCGGTGTTTATCGGCCTGCTGCCGTTTCGCAGCTTTACCCTGCGCGAGCGCGGCTTTATTTCCTGGGTCGGCCTGCGCGGCGCGGTGCCGGTGATCCTGGCGGTGTTCCCGATGATGGCCGGGCTGCCCAACGCCCAGCTGTTTTTCAACGTGGCGTTCTTCGTGGTGCTGGTCTCCCTGCTGCTGCAAGGCACCACGCTGTCGTTTGCCGCCAAAAAAGCCAAGGTGATCGTGCCGCCGGCGCTGACGCCGATCTCCCGCGTTGGGCTGGACGTACATCCGGAAAACCAGTGGGAACAGTTCGTGTATCAGCTTTCGGCGGAAAACTGGTGCGTCGGCGCGGCGCTGCGAGAGCTGAAGATGCCACCCAATACCCGCATCGCCGCCCTGTTCCGCGGCAAAGAACTGCTGCACCCAAGCGGCAGTACCCGCCTGCGGGAGAACGATATTCTGTGCGTTATCGGCCATGAGCACGACCTGCCCATCCTCGGCAAACTGTTCAGCCAGGCGCCGGCCGTGACGCTCGACGAGCGCTTCTTCGGCGACTTTATCCTGCAGTCCGATGCCCGTTTAAGCGACATCTCGCAGCTTTATGGCCTCAATCTGCAAGACGACGTGGACGAGCAGCAGACGCTGGGCCAGTTCGTCATTCAGCTGATCGGCGGCGAACCGGTGATCGGCGACCAGGTGGAATGGGACGGCCTGACCTGGACCATCGCCGAAATGGACGGCAATCAAGTCAGCAAGATAGGCGTGCGGATCGTAACCGACTGACGCTGCCGCACCGGCTGCACTATCAGACGAGGGAACTTCTGGCCTTAAGAACGTTCTTAATCACTATCATGATGCATGAAATAGGGCGTCGCTGAATTATATCCCTTTGATATAAAAACTTAACAGCGGCGTCCACAGGGATTAAGGACGTGAACGGCAAGACTCGATTTCTTTCGGTAATGATGCTTATGGCGCTGGGCGTAGCGGCGCTCGATCTCAGCATCGCCGGTTTGGTCCATAGACTTTTAATTGGATAATTTCAACGTGACGCAGCAGGAACAAGAAAAAGACATTCTGGGGAAAATACTGGTGACGGTGTCCGCGCTTTGCCTGATTCTGGTGGCGACGTTGCTGATCTGGGGATTCGTGCTGGATTGACGCCCCACGACGCTCAGACATAAAAAAAACCGCCGCGGCGGTTTTTTTTATGGGGCAGGCGATCAGATCTTGCAACCTTCGCAGTCCGCTTCGTCTTCGAGGAACTCAGGGACCTCTTTTACCTTCTGCGCCGCTTTTTCTTCGGCTTTCGCCAGTTCGGCATCGATATCAAAATCGAAAATATCATCACTCATCGCTTGATCCTCATTCTGCTTCTCGTTCAAACGCTGAGTATAATCGACAAGCCGCCGGCCGGAAACCTTTCAGTTTGCCGCCGCCAGCTGCGGCTGCTCATCCTGCGGCTTTTTTCCGTACGCCATGTCGTACACGTCGTAGAAGTCGATTTCGCCCTTGTTGCCGATGATCACGCGCATCTTCTGTTTCAGCGCGGCGCCGATGGACGGCTCCTCCAGCAGTTGCTGCACCGCATAGGGCGACAGCGCGCGGGTAAAGTACCACTCGCCGTTGTAGCAAACCCGCAGATCGAGCACCCCGATGTCCTCGAAGCGGTATACCGGCCGGATCTCGATCAGCAGCATGGCGAACATGAACAGCACAAAAGCGGTGAAGCCCAGGAAAGCATATATCCCCATGTACGGCACCTGGTACATCACGGCGATCACCGCGAAATAGCCGGCGAACATGGCAAGGCACAGATAGCGGTGAGTGCGAGCGAATTCGCTGTTGAAGCGCGGCTTGCCGTCACGCCCTTCGCGCCGATTGATCTGTTCAATCTCTTTAACCAAGATGCTTTTAATCGCGTCCATCGTTACAACCTTATGCTGGAAACAGCATTGCCATCAAATCTCACCGCTAAAAGTAACACAAGTACAGTTTCGCCAGGTAGATCAGTTAGCCAACTTAATGGCTGCAACTGTTATAGTTCGGCTTCAGCGCGGTTGGGCGGCCTTGCCTTGCGCAAACATGAACATGCGCTGGGCCACATCGTCGGCCTGTTTGATTTTCTGCTTTTGCGGTTCGTTGCTGCGTTGAATGGCGCGGGCGTAGGCGATTTCATGGGCCTGATCGATCATCGCGATGATCCGATCGCGTTCGTTCTTTTCCATATTGCCCAACATGGTGGTGATAATCGCCTGATAAGCGTTGGACGCGGCGCTCAGCGCTTTCTCTCTCGCCTCGAGGGCGGCGACGCGTTGCAAGAGTTCCTGCAGTTGCTCGGAGTGAGACATATCGACCTCCTGTTGCCGGGCAGCAAGCCTGCCTGATTACAGTTTAGCAAAGGATCGAAAGAGAAAGAGGAAGGAAAGCCAGCGGTTACGGTAAAGCACACCCGAAAATCCCAACGAGGAGCCGATAGTGCAAATCAACCCGGGTGCGCTTTACGGTAAGCGCGGTGAGATGAAGGGAAGAAAGCTGGCGCGCTATGCAGGACTCGAACCCGCGTCTATCAATTTTCAAGCCAAAACAAGCCATTATAAAACCAATCACTCTGCCAACTGAGTTAATAGCGCGTTCCTTCGCTTCGGGGCGCCATTATCCATAACAACATTATGGACTCAAGCTTTTTTAGCATAATGCGCTGAATTTACAGATAAGTCTTAGGCTATCGACAGCGTTATGGCATTACGGCAGCTCAATAATCCGATAATCGCCGGCCATGAGCGGCTTGCACAAAATCTTGTAGCCATCGCTGTCAAAATGGCTGGCCGCACTCTGCAGCCGCTGCGCCTGCGCCAGGCTGCTGACCGAGCCCAGATAAAACCAATTGTGAATCACATGGTACTGACGCAGCGTCTCGCCCTGTTCTTCCAACGCCACGCGCCCGGCGAATGGCCAACAGGCGATGCGCAGCTGTTCAAGCGCCGCACCGAGCCGCTGCGCATGTTCCTGCGCCGACTCCACGCCGCAGCAGGCGCCGGCGCACTTGCGCAGGCTGTAGCGGAAGCAGGCTCGCCCCGCGGGCAGCTTGTCGATCCCCAGCTTGCCATAACATAAACGATGCTCGTCGGCGATGGCGCGCAATTTTTCCAGCGCGGCATGGCGATTGGCAAACAGCCCGTAGAGGTGGGGAGTGACGGCGAAATCGATCTCTTTGGCGTGGGCAATCGTCACCGTGTCCGCCTGTAGACGCAGCGCACACAGCTGTTTCGAGCGCCGCAGGCGTTTGTTGAACAACGGTTGTTGCTGCTTGATCAACTGCGCCTCCAGCAGCAATGCGCCCAACTCGCCGGCGGTCTCGATAAAGCTGATGCGCCGGGTTTGGCGCAGCATTTTCGCCTCGTCCTGCGCGCGAAAATGCGCCATTACGCGGCTGCGTACGTTGACGCTTTTACCGATGTAAAGCGGCAGGCTTTCGCTCTCGCCGTGGAACAGATAGACGCCCGGCCCCTTGGGCAACGGCGCCAGACAGGCGCGCAGGTGCTCCGGGTATTGGTAAATGTCGAGTTCCGGCTCGAGGCGGTTTGGCATCATGGCGGCGGCGTTATCCTGCTGATGAATGAATACTGGTTTTTTACCCAGTATAACGCGCCACACAGCCGGTTGCACCCCGAAGGATAATAACTCGCCGTGATCTTTATCGGGAAAGCCTTTACTATCCCCTTTCCAGCGGGAAAGCGCCTCACGTTTAGCGCCAGTTCAAGCTGGCGCTGCCATGATGGCAGACTGGAACCGCCGCTTTTATCGTTATGGAAAACCTGGGCATGACTTCACTGAAACTCACCCCCCGTCGTCTGGCGTTGATCGCCGTCATCATTTTCATCTGCGTCGCCATCGCGCTGGCCCTCTATTGGCAACGCCCGCCGCAGCAGGATTACGTTACCGCAACGGCCCGCCTGGGCGATATCGAGAACGCCGTGCTGGCCACCGGGCGACTGGATGCCGTCGAACGCGTTAACGTCGGTGCGCGGGTCTCCGGTGAAGTGAAATCGCTGAAGGTCAAACTGGGCGATCGCGTCACCAAAGGGCAACCGATCGCCGACATCGACGATCTGCAACAGCGCAACGATCTGCGCAACGCCGAGGCGGCGCTGAACGTCATCAAGGCCGAACTGCAGGCCAAACAGGCGCAGCTGAAACAGGCCGAGTCGCGTTTCAAACGCCAGCGCCGCATGCTGAACGACGAAGCCAGCTCGCGGGAGGACTTCGAAACCGCCGAAGCCACGCTCGCCACCACCCGCGCCGAGCAGCTTTCGCTCAATGCCCGCCTGGTGCAGGCGCAGATTGAAGTCGACAAGAAAAAAATCGATCTGGGCTATACCCGCGTGGTCGCGCCGATGGACGGCATCGTCATCGCCGTGGTTACGCAGCAGGGGCAAACGGTCAACTCCAGCCAAAGCGCGCCGACCATCGTCAAGCTGGCGCGGCTGGATATGATGACCATCAAGGCGCAGATCTCCGAAGCCGACATCACCCGCATTTCACCGGGGCAAAAGGCGTACTTCACTATTTTTTCCGATCCGGATAAACGCTACGACGCCACGCTGCGCACCATCGAACTGGCGCCGGAATCGGTAATGAAAGACGACTCGCTCGCCGGCACCAGCTCCGCCTCCGGTTCCGGCACCTCGAACGCGTCGGTCTATTACAACGCGCTGCTGGACGTGCCCAACCCGGAAAACCGCCTGCGCATCGCCATGACCGCGCAGGTGTCCTTGCTGCTCGGCGAAGCGAAGCACACCCTGCTGGTGCCGATCCAGGCAGTGCATAAAATCGATGGCAAAGAGCAGCAGGTGCAGGTGCTGACCCAAGACCAGCGGCTGGAAACGCGCAAAGTGACCACCGGCATCACCAACAACGTCGACATTCAGATCCTCAGCGGCCTGAAAGCCGGTGAAACCGTGGTGCTGTCGCAGCCCGCCGCCAAGCCGGCTGAGGATGGCATCTTCCTGTGAACGCGATCATCGAGCTAAAAGGCATCAGCCGAACCTACACCAACGGCGGCCAGGCGCTGACGGTGTTGAAAGACATCGATTTGACCATCGCCGCCGGCGAACTGGTGGCGATCATCGGCGCCTCCGGTTCCGGCAAATCGACGCTGATGAACATCATGGGCTGCCTCGACGTGCCGGATCGCGGCGACTACTACATCAGCGGCCAGAACGCCGCCCACCTGTCGCCGGACGAACTGGCCCGCCTGCGCCGCGAGCATATCGGCTTTATCTTCCAGCGTTACCACCTGATGCCCGATCTCAGCGCGCTGGGCAACGTTGAAATTCCGGCCATCTACGCCAACGCCCGGCGCGATCAGCGGCGGCAGCGAGCGGCGCAACTGCTGGCGCGGTTGGGCCTGGAGGGGCGCGAAGACCACAAGCCCGGCCAGCTTTCCGGCGGCCAGCAGCAGCGCGTCAGCATCGCGCGCTCGCTGATCAACGGCGGCGAAATTATCCTGGCGGACGAACCGACCGGCGCGCTGGACACCCAATCCGGCCAGGAAGTGCTGGCGATCCTCAGCGAGCTGAACCAACGCGGCCACACCGTGGTGATCGTCACCCACGATATGAAAGTGGCGCAACATGCGCAGCGCGTCATCGAACTGCAAGACGGCAAAATCATCGCTGACAGCGGCCGCCAATCGGCACCCGCCGTCGCGCTACCGCCGCCGAACCGCAGCCGGCAAAGCGGCTGGCAAAGTCTTATCGACCGCACCCGCGAGTCGCTGCACATGGCGCTGAAGGCGATGAACGCCCACCGCCTGCGCACCGCGTTGACCATGACCGGCATTATCTTCGGCATCGCCGCCGTGGTCACGGTGGTGGCGCTGGGCGAAGGCGCCAAACAGCGCACGCTGGAGAATATCAAGGGGCTCGGCACCAACGTGGTGAGCATCTATCCGGGGCGTGACTTCTTCGACGACGCCATCGACAGCATCCGCACCCTGGTGCCGGCCGATGCCGACGCGCTGGCGCAGCAAAGCTTCGTCGACAGCGTCAGCCCGGAAGTCAGCGCGTCCGACAGCATCCGTTTTCGCAGCAAATCCGCCACCGCGTCAATCACCGGCGTCGGCCGCGACTATTTCCGCGTCAACGGCATCACGCTGGTGCAAGGCGCCACCTTCCGCGACGATCGCAACGCGCTGCAGGAAGTGATCATCGACGACAATGCGCGCCAGGCGCTGTTCGGCGATTTCGGCGTCGAGCCTCTCGGCCAGATCGTGTTTCTCGGCTCGGTGCCGGCACGGGTGGTCGGCGTCGCCAAAAGCGAACACAGCTACGCGCCCAACCGCATCAGCGTCTGGATGCCCTACAGCACGGTGATGTACCGTATGGTCGGCAAAACCACGCTCAGCGGCATCACCGTGCGCTTGAAGGATGACGTCGCCAGCGAAGCCGCCGTCAGCGCCATCACGCAGTTGCTGACTCAGCGCCATGGCGTAAAAGATTTCATGACGTTCAACCGCGATCAGTTCCGTAAATCGATCGAGCGCACCTCGATGACGCTCAGTTTGCTGATCCTGATGGTGGCCTCGATCTCGCTGGTGATCGGCAGCCTGGGCGTGATGAACATCATGCTGGTCTCGGTGACCGAGCGCACCCATGAGATCGGCGTGCGCATGGCGGTCGGCGCAAGGCGCGGCGACATCATGCAACAGTTCATGATCGAGGCGGTGCTGGTCTGTTTGATCGGCGGCGCATTGGGCATCGCGCTGTCGTTCGCCGCCGGGTCGCTGTTCACCTCGCTGGCGGGCGGCATGTTCACCGCCATCTATTCCTGGCAAGCCGCCGCGACGGCGTTTTTCTGTTCAACCTTAATCGGCATGATCTTCGGTTATCTCCCCGCCCGCAAAGCGGCAAGGATGGATCCGGTCGTTTCATTGGCCAGCGAGTAACCCATGAAAATTTTATCTCCCCTGGCGTTAAGCCTCGCCGCCCTGCTCACCGCCGGCTGCGGCAATGCCCTGAAAAGCGACTACCGGGCGCCGCAGGTCAACTATCCGACGAGCTGGCAGCACGCCGCCGACAATGCCGCGCCGACGCCGTTCGACTGGCGCGATTTCCACGATCCCGAGCTCGATCGCTGGCTGCAACAGGTGATGGACAGCAACAACGATCTGGCCGTCGCCGTGCTGCGCGTCTACCGTGCGCGGCTCGAGGCGGAACGTGTCGGCATCAGCACCGCCCCCGACGTCAACGCCTCGTTGAACAGCAGCATCAATCGCCCGCTGTCGGAGTCCTCCGCCTGGAATAAAACCAGCGGCGCGACGCTCTCTACGAGCTATGAAGTCGACCTTTGGGGCAAACTGGCGCGCCAGCGCGATGCCGCCGAGTGGGCCAGCCAGGCTTCCGAGCAGGATCTGCAGACGGCGCGCCTGACGTTGCTGGCCAACGCCGCCACGAATTACTGGCGCATCGGCTTCCTCAATCAGCAGATCGGCGTCAGCCAGGCAAGCATCGCCTACGCCAAACAGACGCTGCGGCTGGCCAACGCCCGCTACCGGGCCGGCAGCATCTCGGCGCTGGACGTGGTGAACGCGGAACAAAACGTGCTGACGCAGGAAAACCGGCTGCTGGCGTTGCAACACGATCGTCAACAGGCGCTGAATGAACAGACGGTGCTGTTGGGCGCGCCTTCAGGCCAGGCCACCATCGCGCCCGCGCGTCTGCCGACGACGGCGATGCCGCAGATCAACACCGGCATCCCCGCCAGCGTCTTGAGCCGGCGCCCGGATCTCAGCGCCAAAGAGCTGCGGTTGCGCGCCGCCCTGGCCAACGTCGACGAGAAACGTCTGCAGTACTATCCCGCGTTCAGCCTGACCGGCTCGCTGGGCGCCAGCAGCAGCGCGCTGCTGGAGTTCCTGCGCAACCCGACGGGCAGCCTCGGCGCCGGCCTGACGTTGCCATTCCTGCAATGGCAGCAAATGGGGGTGGATATCAAGATCGCCCGTAACGACTACGAACAGCAGGTGCTGGCCTTCAGGCAGGCGCTGTACAAGGCGATGGGTGATGTGAATAACGCCCTGTCGCTGCGCGCACAGCTGCGGGCGCAAGAGACGCAGCTGCAGGCCTCGCTGGCATTGGCGCGCAAATCGGAGCGGCTGAACGAGGTGCGTTACCGGCAGGGCGCCGTCACCATTACCGACTGGCTAAATGCTCAGGAGCAGCGCCGTCAAGCGGAACTGGCGGTGGACGAGAACCGCTTCGCGCAGTACCAGAACCTGGCGAAAATCTATCTGGAATTCGGCGGTTCGTCGGTACCCTAAACCAAACAGCCTGGCCATCCTCCGGCCAGGTGATTTTTTAGCGGTGAACACATCAATTTTTCCTGTTTTATCTCCCGTACTCTCTATACTTCAAACATACCTAATCAGACGAAAAACCGTCAAATCGCACAATTATTAGACCATTCTCGCACCAAATCGGTGCAAACACTTAAGTTAAACTGCTGGATTTGATCGGCGCAAGATATAACGTTAAGCTATAGATGCAAAATAATTAGTCACCTAAATGACATAACCTTGGCATAAACGACGATATTTTGTGATCCACATCCCATCTTAAATGTGGATAATGAATCGTCTTGAACCGCGATTCGATTAGCCGATTTGATAACTCGAAAACAACAGTGAACGGAGATTACGCTTTCACGAACAACGAATAATTCATTAAGGGATGATTATATGAAGTTAAGAAAAAAACGACATAAACCGATGCACATTAGCGACATCACCATCATCGATGACAGCAAACTCAAGAAGGCGATCACCGCAGCAGCCCTGGGCAACGCGATGGAGTGGTTCGACTTCGGCGTATACGGCTTTGTCGCCTATGCGCTTGGCCAGGTCTTCTTCCCCGGCGCCTCTCCCGGCGTGCAAATGATCGCCGCGCTGGCGACCTTCTCCGTACCCTTCCTGGTGCGTCCGCTCGGCGGCCTGTTCTTCGGCGCCATGGGCGATAAGTTCGGTCGCCAAAAGGTGCTCTCGGTGACCATTATCATTATGGCGGTCAGCACCTTCTGTATCGGCCTGATCCCGTCCTATGCGTCGATCGGTATCTGGGCACCGATCCTGCTGCTGCTGGCCAAGCTGGCGCAGGGCTTCTCCGTCGGCGGTGAATATTCCGGTGCGGCGATCTTCGTCGCCGAATACTCGCCGGACCGCAAACGCGGCTTTATGGGCAGCTGGCTGGACTTCGGCTCCATCGCCGGCTTTGTGATGGGCGCAGGCGTGGTGGTGCTGATCTCCAGCATCGTCGGCGAAGCCAACTTCCTCGACTGGGGCTGGCGTATCCCGTTCTTCATCGCCGCACCGCTGGGCCTGATCGGTCTCTATCTGCGCCATGCGCTGGAAGAAACCCCGGCGTTCCAGCAGCACGTGGACAAGATGGAAAAAGATGACCGCAACGCCATCGAAAATCCGCCGAAAACCTCGTTCAAAGAGATCGCGGCCAAACACTGGAAAAGTTTGCTGGTGTGCGTCGGTATCGTCATCTCCACCAACGTGACCTATTACATGCTGCTGACCTACATGCCGAGCTACCTGTCGCATAACCTGCACTACTCGGAAGATCACGGCGTTCTGATCATCATCGCCATCATGATCGGCATGCTGTTCGTACAGCCGGTAATCGGCCTGACCAGCGACCGCATCGGCCGTAAGCCGTTCATTATCGGCGGCAGCATCGGCCTGTTGGCGCTGGCGATCCCGTGCTTCATTCTGATCAACAGCAACGTGATTGGCCTGATCTTCGTCGGTCTGCTGGTGCTGGCGGTGCTGCTCAACTCCTTCACCGGGGTGATGGCCTCGATTTTGCCGGCGATGTTCCCGACGCACATCCGTTACAGCGCGCTGGCGATTTCGTTCAACATTTCGGTGCTGATCGCCGGTGCGACGCCGACCGCCGCCGCCTGGCTGGTCGAAGCGACCGGCAACCTGTACATGCCGGCCTACTACCTGATGGTTGTGGCGGTGATCGGTCTTATCACAGGTCTGTACATGAAAGAAACCGCCAACAAGCCGCTGCGCGGCGCGACGCCGGCCGCTTCGGACCGCTCAGAAGCGAAAGAGCTGCTGCAGGAGACCTACGACAACATCGAACAGAAAGTCGAGGACATCAACGCGCAGATCGCCGAATTGGAAAAGAAAAAGCAGATCCTGATCGACCAGCATCCCAAGCTGGATTGATCGGCGCGAAAACACAAAAGCCACCCGTTTGGGTGGCTTTTTTACTTTGATTTCAAAAGGAATAATGCGCAGCGCATTTTATGGCAAGCGGGATTGGTGGCACGCTTTGCCGCACACCTTTATTAATGAAGAACATAATCATGAGCACGATGGACCTTTCCATCATCATCGGCATCCTGGTTATGCTCGCCCTGTGGCTTGGCGCACTCTTCAACATCGGTGATATCACCTTGAGCATTTCACGTCTGTTCCACTGGATTGAAAGCCAACGCGGCTAACCCCATGCCGACGGCGGAAAACATCGGCTATGATTGAAAGGCCTTACCGCCATTTTCCGAGACTGTCGCTCGCGATAAAGAGGACCGCATCATGACCGACTATGCGTTCTACAATCAGATCCTGACCCGGCTGGCCGCCAATCACCCCGGCACGCTGGATGAAAAAACCTATGAACTGTGGAAACAAGACGCCACCAGCCCGCACGCCTTCGCCGATCCCTTCGCCTATCTCAAAACCAAGGGCCTGATACAGGCCTATGTGATGAGCGACATCGACGAGAACAACTATGATATCGACCCGCATCAAACGCGGATCACTGCCGCCGGTCTCGAATTCATTCGCAACGGCGGGTTCAAATAAGGGGGATACCCGCCAACAAAAAACCGCCAGACGGCGGTTTTTTTTACTCTAAAAGCGGGCGAACCGGCTCAGGCGGGGAAAGGCCGGTAAAAAATGCGCAGCACTTCGTTGTCGCCCTGGCGTAAAAAACCGCCTTCCGGCTGCCAGCGCAGATCGCGCGCCAGATTGAGATTTTCCCAGCCGACCGCGCCCCCCACGCCGATGCAAAGATTTTTATTGCCGGCGGCAAAGCCTGCACCGGTGCCGATCATGGCATGCAGCAAACGGGGCGCCGTCGCGTCACGCAGGGAAAATATGCCGATAAAACATCCCTGCGGCGCGCGCAACATATCGGCCATGGTGCGGATCTCGGTATCGTCAGGGCTGACGAAATGTTTGTATTGCTTATCGAATACCGTCTGCCACAGCTGCTTGTATTTCGCCTTGCTAAGCGCGCCTGAACGGTGGGCGCACAGCACCACCGCATCCCAGCACATCTCCCCGCTCAGCGAAAGATACTCTTCCGTATCGGCTTGCGGCTTGTCGGCGTAATGCCGCGCAAATTCAGCCGCATTCAAATGCGGCGGCACGGCCTGTTTGGCAACGTCACTCTTGTAGCGTTTGAAATTCAACCAATGCATGGGAAGTATCCTCTTCATCCGCTAGATTTATGAAGCTGAAGCCGTGGACGAGACGAGCCATCAAATCCAGGGCGTCGTCGGCGATGGCCGTTTCGTCGTCATTCAACCCCTGTTCCACCGACCGCTCAATCGCGTTCATCACCGCCGGAGCGCTGGTTTCTTCCCCCTGCGCCACCACGTCTAATACGGCTTTGCCGATCGCCAGACAAAGCTCATGATCAAACTCAACCTCTTTATACGGCTGCATAATCACTCCGATAAATTTTTACCCAAGAATACTAGACCACAATGGCGTATCGCGCCTGTCATCGTAGCGTAGCAATGTATGCAGCCGAAGAGAAATGCATCGGGCCCCGGGTTGATAGCCCGAAGCCCGATAACGAGCGAGTTATTGCGGTGCTTGTTCGGTGGGGCGAATGATAAAACAAGTGGCGGTTGCCGAAGCCAGCAGCTTCCCTCCTGCCGTTTTGAGCGTGCCTTCAGCGAAAGCGACGTTCTTCGCCGCATAGACCAGACGCCCCTCGGCGATCAGGTCACTCTCCTTCGGCACAGGGCGCAGCATTTTTACCTGCAGATCGACGGTGCCGTAACCTACGCCTGCGCCCAGCGTACTGTGCACCGCGCAACCGGTCACCGAGTCCAATACCGTGGCGGCAAAGCCGCCATGTACGCCACCCAGCGGATTCAGATGGCGCCCGTCTGCCCGCGCCACGATGCAGATATACCCTTCTTCCACCGCAACCGGCTTCATGGGCACGGTTTCAGCGATCGAGGCCGCTGGGATCTTGCCGGCCATTGCAGCCTGTAACAGCGCCAGCCCGGTCATTTTTGTCGGGTCCATGGTTTTCTCCTCGGATCAGTAAACCTTTCATATAGTAGAGGTCTGACCTGTTGGTTTGCTTTTTCGTGCTGGTGGCTTCTTCCCCCTTGATTCACTGAGTGTGAGCACCATCACTCTTTAGCGTCAATAACCACAGTTTTTTAGCGCCTTTAGATTTAAAACAACTTTCTGTTGTAACCGCCGCCGGAAACTGAACGCAGTTAAGTTCAACATTATTAAGGCGTATCTATCATGGATTTCTTTCTGCAATTAGCGGTTATATTGGCATGCCTGCTGTATGGGGCGCGCAAGGGCGGCATTGCGCTGGGGTTACTGGGCGGTATCGGGTTGATGATCCTGGTGTTCGGCTTTCACCTGCAGCCCGGCAAACCGCCGGTAGACGTGATGCTGGTGATCATCGCGGTGGTGGCGGCCTCCGCCACCCTGCAGGCCTCGGGCGGGCTGGACGTGATGCTGCAAATCGCCGAACGGATGCTGCGGCGCAACCCGCGCTACGTCTCGATCATCGCACCGTTCGTGACCTGCATTCTCACTATTCTGTGCGGCACCGGGCACGTGGTGTACACCATCTTGCCGATCATTTATGACGTGGCGATCAAAAATAACATCCGCCCGGAACGGCCGATGGCGGCCAGCTCGATCGGCGCGCAGATGGGCATTATCGCCAGCCCGGTTTCGGTAGCGGTCGTTTCATTGGTGGCGATGCTCAGCAGCTATACCTTCAATGGCCGCCATCTGGAATTCCTCGACCTGCTGTCGATCACCATTCCTTCCACCCTGTGCGGCATTCTGGCGATCGGCATCTTCAGCTGGTTCCGCGGCAAAGACCTGGACAAAGATCCGGAGTTCCAGAAATTCATCTCGGTGCCGGAAAACCATCGCTACGTCTATGGCGATGCCGCCACCTTGCTGGACCGGGTGCTGCCGCGCAGCAACTGGATCGCCATGTGGATTTTCCTCGCTACCATCGCCCTGGTGGCGGTGCTGGGGGCATTTTCCGAGCTGCGGCCCAGCTTCGGCGGCAAGCCGCTCTCCATGGTCCTGGTGATCCAGATGTGCATGTTGATGGCCGGGGCGCTGATCGTCATCATCACCCGCACCAACCCGGCGTCTATTTCTAAAAACGAAGTGTTCCGCTCCGGCATGATCGCCATTGTGGCGGTGTATGGCGTCGCCTGGATGGCGGAAACCATGTTCGGCGCGCACCTGGCGCAGATCGAAGCCACGCTGGGCGTGCTGGTGAAAGAGTACCCCTGGGCCTATGCGCTGATCCTGCTGCTGGTGTCGAAATTCGTCAACTCGCAGGCCGCCGCGCTGGCGGCACTGGTGCCGGTGGCGCTGGCGATCGGCGTCAACCCGGCCTATATCGTCGCTTCGGCGCCGGCCTGCTACGGCTATTACATTCTGCCAACCTATCCCAGCGATCTGGCAGCGATCCAGTTCGACCGCTCCGGCACCACCCGCATCGGCCGCTTCGTGATCAACCACAGCTTTATTCTGCCCGGCCTGATCGGCGTTAGCGTCTCCTGCGTCTTCGGCTGGATCCTCGCTGCGGCGTTCGGTTTCTTATGATTGGTACTGCGGAGCCCTGCGGGGCTCCCTGCAAGCAGGATGACAATCCATGGGCATGGGGTATGACAAAAAAGGAAGAATACAGGTGTAACGCGAATTTCAGGCACAAAAAAACCGCCTCTCGGCGGTCTACGACATTACTACTTATTGCTTTGATTATTCGGTATTTTTGTTCCCTGGTACCCGGGGCGGGACTTGAACCCGCACAGCCATAAGCCGAGGGATTTTAAATCCCTTGTGTCTACCGATTTCACCACCCGGGCTCGGGAAAGTTGGAGGCGCGTTCCGGAGTCGAACCGGACTGGACGGATTTGCAATCCGCTACATAACCGCTTTGTTAACGCGCCTTTATTCTGTTTGCCTTTTCAGGCCAAAGCCGGTGATTCACCCACTTCGTTTTGTTCTTTTGATCGGCGATGTTTAAATCGCTTATCTTAATCATCTGATTCTTAAGTAATTTATTTCGTTACCGCCGAATCGATGGACTGCATTATGGACTAAACCCCCCACCTTGGCAACCCCCCGAAATAGCAAAAAGTTCTCTAACGCTTTCAACTGCTTATTTTGTGGGCGCACTGTTCACAATGCCAACGGAAAGGCAAGCGAAATGTTGATTTTATATGCATCGGTTCAGGGATTCACGGGCAAATCGGATCTTTTTTCTCGGCAGGAATCGCTTACCCGCGCCCTCTGCGGCTTTTCACTTGCTTATGGTGATGGGATATCAGGCATAACATTATCATGAATCTCCGGTGCCGCTGCCCCGAACGGCCAACGCAACTGCAAGGCTGGAGACTGACGTCAGATTGTGCACCGTACGGCGCCCAATCAAATGTGCCTGATTGCACCATGCAACGGATGCATCCTGGGGTATGAAAACGACAGCAGATATAGTGGCAATAATCGAGCTAGCAGGATGAAGAAGGGTTTCACCGGACGGCAAAGGAATAGAAAACGAAAAAGGGGCCGAAGCCCCTTTTCGCTTACCTGCCGAATCACGGGGATTCAACAGGCTAATGTTTGGAGCGGGAAACGAGGCTCGAACTCGCGACCTCAACCTTGGCAAGGTTGCGCTCTACCAACTGAGCTATTCCCGCATTACCAGAACTGACTGATTTATTTGCTATCTTTCGGCAATTCATCGTTGTCGTCTGATGCGATGCATTCTACTTGCCTGACGTGATGAGTCAATAAAATTGTTGGCTCATCACGATCGTTTGCCGATTTTTGCAGCGTATCGATCACGGTTCCAGCAGATCGTTGCGCGCCGCTTTCAAATATTGGAACATCGACCAGAAAGTCAGCACCGCCGCGATATACAGCAAGCCAATCGCCACATACTCTACGGAGCGATCCGGCCGCCACAGCAAACCCACCAGCGACATCATCTGCGCCATGGTTTTCACTTTGCCGATCCAGGATACCGCCACGCTGCTGCGCTTGCCAATTTCCGCCATCCACTCGCGCAGCGACGAAATGATGATTTCACGGGCGATCATGGTGGCCGCCGGCAGCGTGATCCACCAGCTGTGGTAGTGCTCCGCCACCAGCACCAGCGCCACCGCCACCATCACTTTGTCCGCAACCGGATCCAAAAACGCCCCGAAGCGCGTCGTTTGTTTCCAGCGGCGTGCCAGAAAGCCGTCAAACCAGTCGGTGACGGCGGCGAACACAAAGATAACGGCGCAAACCATCGGAGCCCAGTTGAACGGCAGATAAAACGCCAGCACAAAGAATGGGATCAGAACTACGCGAAACAGGGTAAGCCAAGTCGGTATATTCAATTGCATAATGCTACGGTAACTATCTGGCTAGAGTGGAAATTAAGAGTATGTTGCTACATTGCCCTCAGTGTTTCAATGCATTGTAGATCTTTTCTGCCAATGCTTGTGAAATACCCGGCACTTTTGCAATTTCCTCCACGCTGGCGTTCAACAAAGGTTGCAGTCCGCCCATATACTTCAACAGCACCTGGCGCCGTTTCGGCCCTACGCCTTCAATCAGCTCCAATGCGCTGGTATTTCTGACTTTCGCCCTTCTCTGCCGGTGGCCGGTAATCGCATGATTGTGCGAATCGTCGCGGATGTGTTGGATCACATGCAGCGCCGGCGAATCCGGCGGCAGCGAAATCCCCTCGCCTTCCGGCACGAAGAACAACGTTTCCAATCCGGCCTTGCGATCGGCGCCTTTGGCGATGCCAATCAGCAGCGGCTTATTCTTGTCCCAGGTGACGTTCAGCGATTTGAAGACGTCGATCGCCATGCCGAGCTGCCCTTTACCGCCGTCGATAAAGATGACATCCGGGATCTTTTTCTCTTCCAGCGCCTTGCCGTAACGGCGCTTCAGCACCTGCGTCATCGCCGCGTAGTCATCGCCGGGAGTGATGCCGCTGATATTGTAGCGCCGATACTCCGCTCGCACCGGGCCGTTACCGTCGAACACCACGCACGAAGCCACGGTCTGTTCGCCCATAGTGTGGCTGATATCGAAGCACTCCATGCGGTTGATTTCCGTCAGGTTCAGCACCTTGGCCAATTCCGCCAGCCGCTGATGAATAGTCGACTGTTGCGAAAGCTTGGTGGTCAACGCCGTTGCCGCGTTGGTACGCGCCAGCTTCAGATAACGGGCGCGGTCGCCGCGCGGTTTGCTTTGAATTTGGATCTTGCGCCCCGCCAACTCGGAGAGCGACTCCGCAAGCAGGTCTTTTTCCGGCAGGCTGAAATCCAGCAGGATCTCACCGGGCAGCGTGCGCGCCTGGCTGCCCTGCAGATAGAACTGACCGACAAAGGTCTGCACCACTTCGCCCATATCCGTGCCGCCCGGCACTTTAGGGAAATAGCTGCGGCTGCCCAGCACCTTGCCCTGACGGATGAACAGCACGTGCAGGCACGCCATACCGGCATCGAACGCCACGCCGATCACGTCCAGATCGTCGCTGTCGCCCGACACGAACTGCCGCTCGGTGACGCGGCGCACGGCCTGAATTTGATCGCGAATGCGCGCCGCCTCTTCGAAATTAAGCAGTTTGCTGGCTTCTTCCATACGCGCAATCAGCTGGTGCAATACCTGCTGATCTTTGCCCGAAAGAAACAGCCGTACGTAGTCCACCTGCTGCCGGTATTCTTCTTCGCTCACCAGGCCGGCAACACAAGGCCCCAGACAGCGGCCGATCTGATACTGCAGGCACGGGCGCGACCGGTTGCGATATACGCTGTTTTCGCACTGGCGGATCGGGAACAGCTTCTGCAGCAGCGCCAGCGTTTCGCGTACGGCGTAAGAGTTGGGAAAAGGCCCGAAATATTCGCCCTTGGCGTGTTTGGCGCCGCGATGTACCGCCAAACGGGGATGGGTATCCGCACTGAGAAAAATCAGCGGGTAAGATTTATCGTCTCGCAAAAGAACATTATATCGCGGTTGGTACAATTTAATGTAGTTATGTTCCAACAGCAGCGCTTCTGTTTCGGTATGGGTAACCGTTACGTCTATTTGCGCGATATTTTTAACCAGCGTCTCGGTTTTACGGCTGCTGACCTGCTGCCGAAAATAGCTGGCGAGACGCTTTTTCAGGTCTTTGGCTTTACCGACGTAGATCACCGTACCCGTGGCGTCGTACATACGGTAGACGCCGGGCTGGCTGGTGACGGTACTCAGGAAGGCTTTGGCATCAAAACGGTCATTCACTGCTTAACAACGTCTCCGCATTGAACAATCCATGTCGGATGGCCAGGTGAGTCAATTCGACGTCGCCGCTGATATTCAGTTTGCTGAACATGCGGTAACGGTAGCTGTTCACCGTTTTCGGGCTGAGACTCAGTTGCTCCGAGATCTCATTCACCTTTTTGCCTTTGGTGATCATCAACATGATCTGTAACTCGCGTTCAGACAGGCAGCTGAACGGCGTTTCAGCCTGCGGCTCCAGCTGACTCAGGGCCATCTGCTGGGCGATATCAGACGCGATATAGCGCTGCCCCGCATGCACGGAACGCAAGGCGTTAATCACTTCCTGCGGCGCGGCGCCCTTGCTCAGGTAACCGGCGGCACCCGCCTGCATCACCTTCGCGGGCAAAGGATTTTCAGTATGGATGGTCAACATGATGACTTTGACGTCGGGTGCATAACGCACAATCTTGCGCGTGGCTTCCAGCCCGCCAATGCCCGGCATATTCATGTCCATCAGCACGATATCGACAGCGTTGCCACGGCACCATTTTACGGCGTCTTCACCGCACTGAGCCTCACCGACAACTTTTATACCTTTGATATCTTCAAGAATGCGTCGTATCCCTGCGCGCACCAGTTCGTGGTCATCAACAAGAAGAACGCTAATCAAGGAAAAATCTCCAAAAAAAGGGAGTAACGCAATCGGCCTCTGTTTTCGCCAGAGATATTACTTGTTTTTCAGACAAGAATGAACACAGATTAATACATACTTTCGAATAACTTTGCGGAGCAGAGCTGATTTTTCAATTTTAGCCGTCTATGCCGCCGATAAATCGTCACGTTGGAAAAGATCGGACGACGAAAATAATTGCGCGGCGCTGCACCAAACACAGGATAGCGCGACAATCACGTTGCGCGTGAGAAATCTGTGTAAGCAATCGCGACATGCATAATATTAACACGGCCGCTGGCTTTTTGTAATCATTTGATATTTAAAGGCGTAACAAAATCCGCCGCCAACGTGGGTTTGGCAAACCGCGTTCGAAACTATTATTCCCGGCAAACGCCGGTAAAATCGGTGTTCCCTGCCCAAATAATTATAATCCCCCCATTGTTCAACAATAACGTGCCGGACAAATACTTGTTAACCACCTCGAAATAACTGGCCGACAGCGGATGATTCAGCATGGCAATGAGCGAACGTTGCCCACCCGCATGACCGGAACAAGCCCGGTGCAGATGACGGACGCATGCTATGCTATACTCCGCGCCCAGTTAAATTCGCCGCTGCGCGCGGGGCAACGTTTAGCCCGCGCGCGGTGCGCCAAAGCAGCTTGTATCAGGCTACGGCCTCAAAAAATCAGGAGAGAAAATGAGCAACGTTGATTTCACTACGTCTGCAAACCCGGAAATCTTGGCGACCGAGGTTGCCTGCCTCAAAGCTACGCTGACGCTGATCTTGAAGTCGATCGGCCAGGCCGACGCCGGGAAAGTCATCATCAACATGGAACGTTTCATCGCCCAGATTGAAGATCCTACCCAGGCGGAAATCTTTAAGAACAGCATTCAGCAAATCAAGCACGCTTACCGTCAGTAAGCGTTGCATCCCAGACCCGCACTTCTTGTGGGTCTGCTTTTCACCGCGCTACGCCACACCCCATTGATCTTGCACGTGCTTTCGGGCAGTGTGTTGACTTTCCCCCACACCCGAGACCGTTATGGCTATCCTTGTCAAAGCGCTGATCGGCGCGCTGGTCGTGGTTCTGATCGGCCTGTTGGCCAAAACGCGCAACTATTATATCGCCGGTTTAGTCCCGCTCTTTCCCACTTTCGCCCTGATTGCGCATTACATTGTTGGCAACGAGCGTTCCATTGCGGCGCTGAAAACCACGCTGATTTTTGGCATGTGGGCGGTGCTGCCCTACCTGGTGTATTTGATCTCGCTGTATTTCCTGATCAACAGTTTGCGGCTGTCGTTGGCTCTGGGGGCGGCGGTACTGTGCTGGATTGCGGCTGCGTGGCTATTAATTACGCTATGGGGATGGTGGCAAGGGCGTTAACGCCCTTGCCAGGGCAGATTACGGTCGCCCCGCCTGCAAAACAAAGCCACGCTGCCGATCGCCGGCGATACGCAGATAGCGGCGTTCACCGGCGCGCAGCGTCATCGGTATACTGCCGCCGGTCTCACGCCAAATACACAGGTGATTCTCGATCATATCTTGCCCGATACTGACCGAAACATTGCCTGGCGGCACGCGAAACTCTGCTTTTTCTTTCGCCTCCAGCGAAGCGGCAAACTCCCCATTCACATAGACGCCGGTGCGGCAGCTGCCCGCCAGCATTCCGCTGTCGCGCACCACCACCACCGTGGCGTAAGGCGTATCCGGGATATTCTGATAGAGCATCAGACGGCTTGGGGGGGGCAACTCAGCCTGTTGCGGCGGCACGGCTTGGGTCGCACATCCCGTCAACAGTGCAGAGGCAAATAACAACGCGGCGTAATGCTTCATCCTTGGCTCCTGAAGAAAATAATGCTTATCGTAACAAGAGAATAGCTGTCTCCAGTAGCATTCATGCCGCAGAAACGAAAAAATCGGATAACTTCCCACTCCTCCCACGAACCTGCAGCGATAAGAAGATTCTGCATTAAAGCCATTGAAATAAAGGCGATTCTTGCAGATTTAAAACTTGATCATGCCACGTTGGATATCTGCAGCAAAAGCGCCACTGACGTAACTGAAACCATCCTGCGTGACGTAAACCCGGGTATGGCCGGTCTCTGATAACACCGCCACCATATATCCCAGGGCGATCATTTCATGAGACGGAACGTTCATCGGAGTTAGAAATCCGCGGCTACGGCACCACTGATAAAAGCGAGTTCGCCCATATCCCAACACGGAGCCAACATCGGAGAGGTGCTTAAAAGTATCATAATCCTCTGATGGTGCAGGTAAACCGTCATGACTTTCAGGCGTTTTCTTTATCCCTGACAAAATAAACTCCTTTTTTGTAGCTGTCGCGAACGGTTATCCTTCCTCTGAACTGAATTTAAAAAATCCAAAATTAAAATGCAAATGAATTCCCTGTAACTAAAAATTCTCTTCTGGATAAAATCCGAAAATAAAACCCCATTAAAAAAACAGAAATAAAAAAAATAGGGTATTAATACCGAGAATTAAATTCTTGGCATGGGTAAATATCCTAAATAAAGATAATATTCAAACCAGCTAAGAACATACTTAGCCTGCATATTATTTCTCTACTCATAACGATGCAATGATGCTCGGATCCTTGCGGCAAAAAGAAAATGAAAAAACCAGCGCCACATCGACCTGCCCTCGCCATGAGGTCGCCGCTTCCTACAGACTTCACTCAATGCGCCACATCCTCTCTCAACGCGGCACTTCCTCAATCATACCTAAACAATAACCATTATCATTTCCAATTATTGCGCCAGTTTATTACACTTCCCTACCTCACCGGTTAGGAACATTCCTAGTCAGCGAGCCTCAGGATAGAGAAAGAGTTAGGGACACCATGAAGAATTGCCGTTGTTTGATTGCCTTGCCGTTATTGATGTTGACCGCCTGCACCCAATGGGAAAGGCCCGGCGCGGTTGAGAGTACCCGAAATGCCGAATATGCCGAATGCCGCAGTCGCGGCTACGAACGTTTTCCGCCGGACATGGTGCGGGACGTGGAGTTCAGCTACGAAAACAAATACATTCCTTGCGAGAAAAATAAGAAAGACTGTCCATCGGGATACCGCTATGACAAGGAACCGTCGATTAAAACAGTGCAAACCGATCGCAATCAGTCCGCACGAGACGCCACCATCGAAGCCTGCATGTACGGCAAAGGCTGGCGAGAGAAAACCTACTATTGGCCGCAATGGTGATATAGCGGCGTTTGCCGGGTGCGGAATGCCCGCTAAGCCATTCAGCCGTCGTCGTCATCGCCAAGCAGCCCCAGCGCAACCAACGTTTCCGCTCTGACCGGCGTTAAAGGCACACGCGGCGGCGGCAAAGGCCAGCCAAAAAGCTGCCTCGCCGCCGTCGCACAGACTTTACCCTGACATGCCCCCATGCCACAGCGGCTGCCCAGCTTGGCCGTGTGCCAATCCGGCTGATGACGCACCTGTTCCAGCATGACGTCTTCACAGCGGCACAGCAGCGTTTGTGGTTTGGCCAGCGAATCCAAGCGCTCATCGAGAGCGAAGGCTCTGGCCGCCGCCGTGGCAAAACGCCGCCATCGCCGCCGCTGCGCCGCCAGGCGATCCGCCTTTTCCCGCTGCCCGGTGGCAGCATAACCGGCGATGGCGCCTTCGGTGAGCGCCAATTCACTGCCGCCGATGCCGGTACATTCCCCGGCAGCAAAAATTTGCACCTGGCTGGTTTGCTGCCAATGATCCACCGCTACGGCGTCGTGTTCTATCCGACACCCCAGCAGCATCGCCAACTCAATGTTCGCCACCAGACCAAAACCGCAGGCCAACCTGTCGCAGGCGATCGTTCTTTCCCGCCCGCCGTTATTGACGCGCACCGCGGTTAAACGTTCTTGCCCCAACGCCGCCTGCACCCGGCTACCGGCACGGTAACGATGCGGCATCAGAGAAAACGCCTGACGCAGCTTGCCTGGCCAACGCCACAGGCCGCCGGCGAACGCCGCCAACCGCCAAAGCGGCGCCTGCTCAGCCACCAGCACCACCTCGCCTCCGGCCTGTTTCACGCTGTTCGCCACCGCCAACAGCAGCGGCCCGCTGCCGGCTATCGCCACTCGTTCGCCGCGGATAGCCAGCCCTTGCTTGATTTGCGCCTGTAGACCACCGGCGCCGGTCACCCCCGGCAGCGTCCAGCCGGGGAACGGCAGCAGAAGTTCACGCGCGCCATTGCATAGAATCAGCTTTTGATAGCGAATCACGCCGCAGCCATCGGCGTCTTCATACGCCAATCGGTTAGCGCCACACTGCGCCACCAGCTTGCAACCGGGCTGCAGCGCAATATTTTCCTTCGTCGCCACCGCCTGCCGATAGCGGTTCGCCGTTTCAGGCAAAACCACCTGTGGCCCATCGCGCCAAATTTGCCCGCCGGGATGCGGATTATCATCAATCATTCGCACCTGGCCACCGCTTTCCGCCGCGGCCAGCGCCGCCGCCATGCCGGCCGGCCCGGCACCGACGATCAGCACCTCACAGTCTAAGTTACTCATCATCGCTCCTCTCAATGCGCATGCCGGCTTGGCACAGCGTTTGGCACGCCAGGCGACGCAGACCGTTAATGTTCACCCGGCACTCCTGACAAACGCCCATGCCGCAAAAGGGAGCGCGCGGTTGATGTGAAACAGACAACCGACAACGATCGTCGCCGCACAGGCTGAGCGCCGCAGCAACGCTGAGGCCAACCGGCACCCGCCGGTGCTCGCCATCGATGCTCAACGCGATCGTGTTTTGTCTTTCATTCATACAGGCAGCTCCTCGGCGGCAAACGCCCGCGCCGCCAAATACGGGGAATCGTCAATCTCCGGCGTTTGCCGGCCGATCTGCGCAGCGATCAGCGCAGCGCTGCCGAGGGCGGTCGTGACGCCCAATCCCTCGTGCCCCAGTGCCAGCCACAGCCAGGAATACCGTGGATGCGCGCCCAACAGCGGCAGCCCGTCGGCGGAGGCGGCGCGCAGCCCGGTCCAGCAGCGAATGATGTTCATCTGCGCCAGTGCGGGCAAGAAATGCTGCGCACGCGCAAGCATCGCCGCCAACAGCGGCATGTCCAACACCGAATCGACGGCGCCGAACTGGCGAGAAGAACCGATCAGCCATTGCCCGGTGGGCCGTGCCTGCACATTGAATGCCACCGACGTGCCGTCGCTGGCATGCGCGCTGGCCCCATACCCCAACTCCACCAGTTGATGCCGCACCCGCAGCGGGTAGCGATCGGTGATCGCCAGATGGCCCTTTTTGGCGTACAGCAAAGTCTGCGGCAATAGGCCATTGGCCCCAAGGCCGCACGCCAGGAGCACCACCGGCGCGGCCAGGCGTCTGCCGTCCGCCAGCCGCACGGCTCCCTCTTCCAGCGCTGCCGCTTCGCCGTGCACCACGTCGATTGCCGCACCACCGTCGGCCAACAGCCAGCGAGCCGCGAGCGGCGCATACAGAATGCCGTCGCCCGGCACCCGCAGTCCGCCGGCCAGGCCGTGCCGCAGCATCGGCTCCATGGCGGCGATCTGTTCCGCCGTCAGCAATTCCGCGGCCACGCCCTGCTCCGCCAGCCGCACCCGCTTTTGCTCGGCGATGGCCATTTCATCCGCTTTATCCGCCAGCCATAGCGTTCCGCAGCCGCGCCAGGCACACGCTTGCGGCATGCGCCCCGTCACTTCACGCCATAACCGCAGCGAATAAGCGCTCAACGCCAGCTCGGCCGGATTATCGTCCATGCACACCAGATGCCCCATGCCGGCGGCGGTGGCGCTGGCGCGGCGATCGTCCACCACCGAGACGCGATAGCCTTCCCGCGCCAACCGCCAGGCGCAGGCGGCGCCGATGATGCCGGCGCCGACCACGATGACATCGGCTCCCCGCTCGGCGCCCATCAGCGTATTCCCCAGACGAAGGGATCGCGTTCGTCGAGCAGCAGCTGGCTATCGGCGCACACGTAGGCCTGCCCGCGAATAAAGGGGGCGATGCGATCGCCGTTCCAACGATAATAGGCCTGGAATTCGCTGCCGATCACGCTGGCCTGCCGCCACTGCGTGTCCGGCGGCAGTTTGCCGTCCGCCGCCAGACACGCCAGTTTGGCGCTGGTGCCGGTGCCGCACGGGGAACGATCATAGGCTTTACCGGGGCACAGCACGAAGCTGCGGCTGTCGGCCTGCGGATCGTCACCGAACAGTTCGATATGGTCTATCGCTCCGCCGTCTTCACCGTGAATGCCCGCCTGTTCCAACGTCTGCCGCACCGCCCAGGTGAACGCGGTCAACGCCTCCAGATTTTGTTTATCGATGGACAACGGCGACTCGCCGATCAGGAAGAACCAGTTGCCGCCCCAGGCGATGTCACCGGTCACCGGCCCGTAACCCGCCACCTCAAGCCGCACCTGGCGGCGGTAACGATAAGCCGCCACGTTCTCTACCGTGACGCTGCCGTCCTCGTGCAGCGTGGCGTTTACCGGGCCGACCGGGGTTTCTATCAGATGGCGCCCGGCGTGGATGCGCCCCAGGTGCGCCAGCGAAGCGATCAGCCCGATAGTGCCGTGCCCGCACATGCCCAGATAGCCGCTGTTGTTAAAGAAGATCACCCCGGCGGTGGCCTGTGGCGAGCAAGGGCGGCACAGCAACGCCCCCACCAGCACGTCATTGCCGCGCGGTTCGAGCATCACCGCGCAGCGCCAATCATCATAATGTTGCGCGAAGCGCGCCCGCCGTTCCGCCATGCTGCCCGCGCCGAGATCGGGAAAACCTTCCACGATCAGGCGGGTCGGCTCTCCGCCGGTATGAGAATCGATCGCCCGCAAAGCGGTGATATGCGCAGAAAGTGCCATCGGCGTCTCCTGAGTTAATGAGATGTTACCAATAGCGTTAGCCTGAACGAATGTGGGCTTAACGGCTTGATGCGTTTCGGCGCGGCGAATGAAGAAATCAGCATAGTGACAAAAGTCAGGCCTGACGCGTTGCGGGCATGATATTAACGAATGCCATAACAATAACTTATTTATCATGACGTTACTTTCATGCTAAATCTCCGCATGACGAGAAACGCCGCAGTTTTCAAGCAACCGCCACGCGCCGTCCGGCAAAAGTATGCGGCAATCCGCATATTTGGCAGGTGGCCGGAAATAGCGCTTGATTCGTTACAGAAAAGTTAATATTGATGCGAAGACATCAACCTGACCCGCCTGTTTTCCCGGCTAACGACCGAAAAGGGACTGCTATGAGATCCACTTCAGACTATCAGCCTCCGGTTTCTCTCTCGCCGCCTTCACTCGTGGGGCTGCCGGAACAGGAGGACGTTTTTGCCGTCGAACATCTGTCACGCCTGTGCGACGGGCTGGCGCAGCAGCGCCCGAACAACCTGCGCGATCTGCTGAATACGCTGGCGCTGATCGCGCCGTTGCTGAACGCGATCCCCAACGTGGTGTTCTTTATCAAAGACGCCCAGGCCCGCTACCTGCTGGCCAACCTCACGCTGGCCAGGCGCTGCGGTTTCAAAACCGTCACGCCGCTGCTGGGCAAAACCTCCGCCGACGTTTTTCCCGCTCAGCTCGGATCCGACTATACCGAGCAGGATCTGCGGGTATTGCGCCACGGCGTGCTGATCCAGGATCAGCTGGAAATGCACCTGTACAACGGCCGAGAAACCGGCTGGTGCCTGACGCAAAAGCTGGCGCTGTATGATGCACAGGGAAAAATCATCGGTATGGCGGGTATTTCTCACGATCTGCAGGAGGCCAGGGCCAATCACCCGGCCTACCAACGGCTGGCGGCGATCGACGTGCACATCCGCCGCCACTATGCCCGGCCGATCGCGCTTGAGGAGCTGACGGCACTGACCGGGTTGTCGGTGGCGCAGATCGAACGCTACTGCAAACGTATCTTCCACCTCACCCCGCGCCAGATGATCCATAAAGTGCGGCTGGAAAAGGCCACTGAACTGCTGGCCGGCGATCTGCCGATCACCGACATCGCGCTGCAGTGCGGCTACACCGATCACAGCGCCTTCAGCCGTCAGTTCAAAGCGATGACCGGCTCCACGCCGCGCGATTTCCGCCTGACGCTTTCCGCTTAACGCGCTGATTTATCTGGTTACCCCCCTCTTTTCACGGTGCGCCGGCGCCCGGATTTTTCACGCCCGCGTTCCGCCGGCATTGTGCCAATTTCGTCGCGGCAATCGGCGAAAAGCGTCAAGCCTCCCTGCGCAATACCGGTCAATCTGTCGGTGAGCCTTACCAAAGATTCACTTTTCATTAACACTTACGGACGACAGGACAAACACGATGAGCCATAAAGCCATAAGCTGGAGCGGCGTATTCCCGGCGGTGACGACCCAGTTCCGCAACGATTTCTCTCTGGATCTCGACGCCACTCATACGGTGATCAAAAACCTGGTGCGCGACGGTGTCTCCGGCCTGGTGGTGTGCGGCACCGTCGGTGAAAATACCTCAATGACGGTGCAGGAAAAGCTGGCGGTGATCGAAGTGGCGAGAGACGCCGCCGACGGTAAAGTGCCGGTGATCGCCGGCATCGCCGAGTTCACAACCGCCTTCGCGCAGAATATGGCGCGTGAAGCGCAAAAGGCCGGCGTCGACGGGATTATGGTGATGCCGGCGCTGGTCTACTCCGCCAAGCCGCACGAAACCGCCGCGCATTTCCGCAGCGTCGCCGGCGTGACCGATCTGCCGATCATGGTCTACAACAACCCTCCCATTTACAAAAATGACGTCACGCCCGACATCCTGACCTCGCTGGTCGACTGCGAGAACATCGTGTGCTTCAAAGACTCGTCGGGCGACACCCGCCGCTTTATCGATCTGCGCAACGAAGTCGGTGATCGCTTCGTGCTGTTCGCCGGGTTGGACGATGTGGTGCTGGAAAGCATCGCCGTCGGCGCGCAAGGCTGGATCTCCGGCATGTCCAATGCCTTCCCGCGCGAAGGGGAAACCCTGTTCCGGCTGGCGAAGGAAAAACGCTATGAGGAAGCATTGGCGCTGTACCGCTGGTTCATGCCGCTGCTGCACCTCGATGCCCGCCCTGACCTGGTGCAGTGCATCAAGCTTTGCGAGCAGCGAGTCGGCCGCGGCAGCGCCGTCACTCGTCCGCCGCGCCTGGCGCTGCAGGGGGAAACGCTCAGCGAGATCAACGCCATGATCGATAAAGCGCTGGCCACTCGCCCGTCGCTGCCGAACGTCGGCCTGTAACGCCTTCACCGCCCGGCCATGCAGGGCGTCATGCTTTCTCTACCGGGGGAACCGATGCCCAACGCTCGCTATGCCGCCATCAGCGGCCAACAATTTATCGGCGGCCAGCGCCGCGCCGAAGGGGAAGCGGCGCTGCTCAGCCTGCGCGCCGACGACGGTCAGCCGACCGGTTACCGCTTCCACCAGGCCACGGCGGCAGAAACCGCCGCCGCCGCCGAAGCCGCCGCCGCGGCTTTTGCGCCCTATTCGCAGCTCAGCGCGGAACAACGCGCTAACTTTCTCGACGCCATCGCCGAGGAGATAGACGCGTTGGATGATGTTTTCTTCGCCTTCGCCATGCAGGAAACGGCCTTGCCCCAGGCGCGGTTGAGCGGCGAACGCGCCAGAACCAGCGGCCAGATGCGGCTGTTCGCCACGCTGCTGCGGCGCGGCGACGTCGAGGGCGTGCGCATCGACTGCGCGCTGCCGCAGCGTTCCCCCCTGCCGCGCCCCGATCTTCGTCAATACCGCACGGCGCTCGGCCCGGTGGCAGTCTTCGGCGCCAGCAACTTTCCGCTGGCGTTTTCCACCGCGGGCGGCGATACCGCGGCCGCGCTCGCCGCCGGCTGCCCGATCGTGTTCAAGGCGCACAGCGGCCATATGATCACCGCGGAGCTGACCGCTCAGGCGATCGAGCGCGCACGGGAACGCACCGGGATGCCCGCCGGCGTCTTCAACATGATCTTCGGCAACCGCGTGGGGGCCGATTTGGTACAACATCCGGCGATTCAGGCGGTGGGATTCACCGGCTCGCTGCAAGGTGGCCGGGCGCTCTTCGATCTGGCGACGCAACGCCCTCAACCTATCCCGGTCTTCGCCGAAATGTCGAGCATCAACCCGGTAGTGATCCTGCCCAAGGCGCTGGCGCGGCGCGAGCAGCTCATCGCACAGGAATTGGTCTCTTCCTTCACGCTCGGCTGCGGTCAGTTCTGCACCAAGCCCGGCGTGATCGTCGCGCTGCGCGGCGCCGCCTTCGAGCGGCTGACCGAAACGATGAGCGCCCTGGTCAACGCCGCCGAGCCGCAACCGATGCTGAATGCCGGCACGCTGGAGCACTACCGTCACAGGCTGGCGGCCCTCGATACCCACCCGGGTATGCGGCGTCTGGCAGGCCGCAGCGAAACGCCCGCTCTTCGCGCGGCGGCGCAGCTTTATCAGGCGGAGGGGACGCTGCTGCTGCAGGCCGACCCGCTGCTGCAACAAGAGGTCTTCGGCCCGGTCAGCATCCTGGTGGCGATGGATGACGAAGCGCAGCTGCATGCGGCGCTGGCGGCATTGCAAGGCCAGTTGACCGCCACGCTGCTGGCGGACGACGACGATCTCGCGATGGCCGCCGGGCTGACGTCCCTGTTGGCGCGCAAAGCCGGTCGGGTGCTGTTCAACGGGTATCCTACCGGGGTGGAGGTGTGCGACGCCATGGTGCACGGCGGCCCTTATCCGGCCACCAGCGACGCGCGCGGCACCTCGGTAGGCACGCTGGCCATCGAGCGTTTCCTGCGGCCGGTCTGTTTGCAAAACACCCCCGCAGCGCTGTTGCCGCCGGCGCTGCAGGACGCCAACCCGCTCAACCTGCTACGGCTGGTGAACGGCGTTTACACCCGAGATCCCCTGGTTTCACCTGCCCAAAATTAGCCCGGCCGCATCTGCCTGCCACTCAATAACAAAAGGGTAATACCATGACAACCCAAGGCAAATTCAAGAAGCAGCTTACGCTCACCGATCTGACGTTCATCGGTCTGGGCGCCATCTTCGGCTCCGGTTGGCTGTTCGCCGCCAGCCATGTCTCCTCCATCGCCGGCCCGGCCGGCATCTATTCCTGGCTGATCGGCGGCCTGGCGGTGCTGCTGCTCGGCATCGTCTACTGCGAGCTGGGCGCCGCCCTGCCGCGCGCCGGCGGCATCATTCGCTATCCGGTATTCTCACACGGCGAACTGATGGGTTATCTGCTGGGATTTATCACGCTGATCGCCTTCTCCAGCCTGATCGCCATCGAAGTCGTCGCCGCCCGGCAGTACGCCGCCGCCTGGTTCCCGTTCCTCAGCCAGCCGGGTTCCGGCGACCCGACCCCGGTCGGCTGGCTGGTGCAGTTGGCGCTGCTGTGCTTTTTCTTCGCGCTCAACTATTACAGCGTAAAAACCTTCGCCAAATCCAATAACCTGATTAGCGTGCTGAAGTTTCTGGTGCCGCTGCTGGTGATCGTGGTGTTGTTCAGCTTTTTCAAACCGGAAAACCTGCACAGCCAGGGCTTTGCCCCCTTCGGTTCCGCCGGCGTTGAGGCCGCCATTTCCGCCGGCGGCATCATCTTTGCTTACCTCGGCCTGACGCCGATCATTTCGGTCGCCAGCGAGGTGCAACGGCCGCAGCGCACCATTCCCATCGCGCTGATCCTGTCGGTGGTGCTGTCCACCATCATCTATGTGCTGCTGCAGATAGCGTTTCTCGGCAGTATCCCCAGCGAGATGCTGAGCGGCGGCTGGGCCGGCATCAGCCAACAGTTCTCCCTGCCGTTCCGCGACATCGCCATCACGCTCGGCATGGGATGGCTGGCGTTTCTGGTGGTCAGCGACGCGATCGTTTCGCCGAGCGGCACCGGCAACATCTATATGAACGCCACGCCTCGCGTGATCTACGGTTGGGCACGCGCCGGTACCTTCTTCAAACTGTTCACCCGGGTGGATGGCGACTCCGGCATCCCCCGCCCGGCGCTGTGGTTGACCTTCGCTCTCTCGGTATTCTGGACGCTGCCGTTCCCGTCGTGGGAAAAGCTGATCGGCGTGGTGTCCGCCGCCCTGGTGCTGAGCTACGCCATCGCCCCGGTCACCGCCGCCGGGCTGCGGCGCAATGCGCCCGATATGCCGCGTCCGTTCCGGGTGCGCGGTTTCTGCGTGCTCGGCCCGCTGTCGTTTATCATTTCGGCGCTGATCGTCTTCTGGTCCGGCTGGGACACCGTCTCCTGGCTGCTCGGCTTGCAGATCCTGATGTTCTTCATCTACATCCTGTTCAAGAATCAGGTGCCGACCCATGCCGTTAGCCTCCGGCAGCAAATTTGGTCCTCGCTGTGGCTGATCGTCTTCTATGCGCTGGTGATCGGGCTTTCCTATCTCAGCAGCTTTGGCGGCATCGGCGCTATTGCCCACCCGTGGGACACCCTCACCATGGCGGTGATTGCGCTGGCGATTTACTACTGGGGCGCCTATACCTGTTTACCCCAGGCCAATTTTATCGGCGATGAAGAAGAATGAACTCGGGGAGGACATCGAAATGACATCCATGCACGTGCTGTCGCTGGAACAGGCTTATCAACTGGCGTTGCGTACGCTGCGCAGCAACGGTTTCAATCCGGCTCATGCCGAGGCGGTGGCGCAAAATGTCACCCAGGGTGAACGCGACGGCTGCGCTTCTCACGGGCTATACCGGCTGTTGGGCTGCGTGCGATCGCTGCGGGCAGGCAAGGTCTCTGCCGATGCGATGCCCAGGTTGTTCGACCAGGCACCGGCCATCTTGCGCGCCGACGCCGGCGGCGCGTTTTCCCTGCTGGCCTACCGCACCGCTCTGCCGGTCTTTATCGAGAAGGTGCGCGCCAATGGCATCGCCGCGCTGGCGATCAACCGCTGCGTGCATTTCTCCGCGCTGTGGGCCGACATCGAACCGCTGATCGAACAGGGGTTGGTGGCCTTGGCCTGCACGCCCAGCCACGCGTGGGTGACGCCGGCCGGCGGTTCGCGACCGCTGTTCGGCACCAACCCCATCGCCTTCGGCTGGCCGCGTGCGGATCGGCCGCCGTTTTTGTTCGACATGGCCACCAGCGCGGCGGCGCGCGGCGAAATCGAACTGCATCGCCGCGCCGGCACCCCGCTGCCTGAAGGCTGGGGCATTGATAAGGCGGGCAATCCGTCCACCGATGCCGCCAGCGTGCTGGAGGGTGCAATGCTGACCTTCGGCGGGCATAAGGGCTCGGCGCTGGCAGCGATGGTGGAATTGTTGGCCGGGCCGCTGATCGGCGATATGACCAGCAAGGAATCGCTGGCCTATGACGACGGCACCGGTTCGTCGCCTTACGGCGGTGAGCTGATCATCGCGTTGGATCCTGAGCGTTTTCTCGGTGCGGATAAGGCGAAATATTTCGCCGGAGCAGAGGCGATGTTTGCCGATATGCAGGCGCAAGGCGCACGCATTCCCGGCGAACGCCGTTATCGGCAGCGGCGCCAGAGCGAGCAATACGGCGTGGAAATCCCCAGGACGTTGTACGACGAAATCGTGGCGCTGTGCGATTAGCGCCGGGTTAATGCCCCGCGCCGGCAACCCGGCGCGGGGAAAGGCTTATCCTGCCTGAGCCAGATCGCTGTGCAGGCGCTTGCGCCACACCGGTTTGGTATCCCAGCGGGCAAAGTGTTTCGCCTCTTTACCCGGCTGCACCTGATGCCACATATCTTCTTGCCACCGGATCGGTTCCTTTCCTCGCAACGTTGGGCGGGTCTGTTTAATCGTCCGTTGCAAGACGCCCGCTTCCTCAGCGGTAATGGGCGGCGCCTGTCTGGCGGCATCCAGCGCCCGGCTTCCCAACGGCGCCATCACCTGATACAACACGTTGACCTGCTGCAGCGTCGCTTGCTGATTAGTGCTCATTCCCTTACCCGACCAACCGTCGAAGTTTTCGCCGGGATCGTCCCCCTGCGCGCGATATTCGTTACCTGGCCCCTCGACGATATTCCATCCTTGCCAGGTCACCAGAGTGTGTAATCCATCGCGATCCTGCAGATTTTTATTTTTGATCTGTTTGAGCACCTCGGCGCGGTTTGGCACACCGATCAGGTTCATAAACTCGTCCAGCGCGTCCCAATGCTGCCCCGCCACCAGACCATTCCAGACATTACGCAAACAGTTCCAGGGAATGGTGTGATGCCAGGTCAGCGTAATAAGCGGCTTGGTTGACGCATGTTGCCAACGGCTCGGTTCACTGCCCCGATCGCCTCTGATAATCCCATCGACTTCTAATGGCATAGCTGCCCCTCTTCTGGCTGAGATGAAGAATATGCGCAAGGCCGGTGGCCCGGTTGGCATAAAAACGTCAGCTAAAATCGTAGCAGCTCAGGCTGAGATGGCAATAAAGCGCCAGGCACGCTCTGCTGCCGACCGGCAACCGCAGAACGCGCCCGAAAACGGTGGGCTTAAGATGGATTATCTGACCACCATTACCGAAATATTGGCATGGCGAACGATAGCGGCGGCGTTAGATCCCAGCAGATAGGTTTTCACGCTCGGGCGACGCGAACCGATGATGATCAGATCGGCGTCGATCTCTTCCGCCAGTTCCAACACCTGATCGCGTGCAGAGCCGAAGCTGACGGTATAATTGAGGCGATCCAACGGCAGATCGATTTCGGACATGATTTTCTTCAGTTTATCCACCGCCTTCACTTCCGCCTGATTCTCAAACTCCTTGAGACCGAACGAATAGGCAGTAACAAACGCCGAGGCATCCGGCAGCGCATGGAAGAAATGCACTTTAGCGCCGGACAGCTTCGCCAAATATTCCACATGCTTCAGCGCATGCTCGGTCAACAGATCCTCTTCAATATCGATCGGCACTAAAATAGTCTTGTACATATCACGTCCTTTCTATGTAAACCGGGTGCCTACAGAATACTGCCGCGCACGGCCGCGGTGAATCGCTTTATCACGCTTTTGTGATCGGGGGGTAAATACTGAATAAGGACAGTTCTTAATTTAACAAAATATAAACATTACGCCGATAACGGATAGGGACTTAATTATTTATTGCTCGAGATTAAATCAGCTGCAAATAAACCGCTTTGGCGGTGGCGGCGGTCTTATTAGCGACAGAAAGTTTTTTAATCGAGTTGCCGATATGGAAATTGACCGTGCGCTCGCTCACCCCCATCAACAGCGCGATCTCTTCCGCCGTTTTCCCTTCGCTGCACCAGCGTAGGATGTCTTTTTCGCGCAGCGTCAGCACATCTTTTATCGCGTCGTCGTTCACCGAGATCAAGGCTTCACGCAGCGTTTTATGGGCGGTTTGCGCCAGCCAAAGGAAGAAGGTTTCATTTGCCGCCCGCGCTTGCGGCGTTTGCTCGGGTAGCGCTTTGCCGGCAAACGTCAGGATCCCCAGCCGGCCATAGCAATCCTTGACCGACTGCGACCAACCGGCGCACAGGCCGAACTGCGCCATATGCCGCCAAACCAGCGGCCGCTCGTGATAAAAGCTTTCGTCCCACTGAAACTGCAGCGTGGAATGGTGAGCGCGCTCAATAACCGGATCCTGCAAATACACCCGCTGCCGCCGATAATCTTCGAGATAGTTCGCTGAAAAATTCCCTTCGATCAGCATCTTGGGGCGGCTGGCCGGATAACAGGAAAACACGATGTAGGAGAAATAATCAAACCCCAACGCCTCAGCGCAGGGCCCCAGCTGCGTCAGAAAACGTTCGCGATCGGCCAGGCTGCCAATCACCTCCGCCATGAGCCGTTGAGTGCGGGTATCCATAACGCAGGTTCTCCAGATAGCGATGCCGATTTATCGATAGGTCAGACTCACTATAGAATATCGCCGTCCGGCGTCAGTAGCCGTTTCATATAATAAAAAATACCAACGCTATAACGAAAACAGCTATTCCCCTTAAAATAAGCCTTTTTATTGCGCCGCACAGGAAAACTACGCGAATAGCATAATATCCTCGGCGCGTAAACCTGTCATTTCTACCGTTAGACAGCCAAGGCACCGCCAATTACTTTCCAGACAGGCACCCGGTGCCGCCGTAAATCCAAAGAGATAATAAGCATTTGCGAATTTCGCATGGCATACAGTGACGGGGATTTTCTATGGCAGAAAGTAATGCGGCAATTCAATCGGCTGCGATTATCGGTGCGGGAACGATGGGCAGAGGCATCGCTTATCTTTTCGCGCAAAAAGGCATTCGCACGGTGCTTTATAATCGCAACGGCAATACCCTCAATCAGGCTCGCGAATATATCGCGCAAGACCTGAACAAGAAAGTCGAACAGGGCAAGATCGCGCTGCAGGATAAAGGCGCAGTGCTGGCCAATCTGGTGTTCACCTCGGTGTTTGAGACTATCGCCGACAGCGATCTGGTGATAGAAACCATCGCCGAGCAAGAGCAAACCAAACTTGAGGTGCTGGCGGCCATCGCCGCGGCGGTCAAGCCCGACACGCTGATCGCCACCAATACCTCCTCACTGTCGCTTAACAAGCTGGCAACCGCGGTGACGCACAGCGAGCGGTTTATCGGTTTGCACTTTTTCAATCCCGCGCCGCTGATGAAACTGATTGAAATCATCCCGGCCTACTTTACCGCACGCGCCACCACCGAACGTTGCCGTCAGCTGGTGGCCGCGTTGGGGAAACGCGATGTCGTCTGCCAGGCCACGCCGGGGTTTATCGTCAACCGCATGGCCCGCCCCTACTACCTGGAAGGGTTCCGCCTGTTGGAAGAACACGTGGCGCGCGCGCCGCAGATCGACCGCGCCCTCAAGGCCGGCGGGCACTTTCGCATGGGGCCGCTCGAGCTGACCGATTTTATCGGCCAGGACATCAACTATCAGGTCAGCCGGCAAATCTGGCAGGACATGCAATACGATCCGCGCTATACCCCCGGCCATCTGCAGCGTTCGCTGGTCGATGCCGGTCTGTTGGGGAAAAAGAACGGCCGCTCCTATTTTGCCGCCGAAGAAAACGCCTTACCGGTAACGGCCGCCTCCAATGCAGACGTCGAGACGCTGCGCGTTTACGGCGAACACCCTTTTTTTACCCTGTTGCAACAGCGGGCCGCGCTTCAGTGGCCACGGCTGCGCGTGGAGCAACGGCCGGCCTTACCGGGTCTGGGGCCGGCCGTCCAGATCAATGAGGCTTTCACCGTCAGCGTCACCGATGGCCGCACGGCGAGCCAATTGGCGGAGCTGACGGCGGCGGATGCCTTTGTGGTCGATGTCGCCCTGAACTACGCCGACACGGCGTATCTGGTGGCAGCGCACAACCGCCACGCCTCTGCGGCCAATAAGGCGCTGTTTTTACGCCTGCTGCACACGGCAATCCCGCAGGTTGAATTTATCAAGGACTCCCCGGCGCTGATCGTCGCCCGCGTCCTCAGCAGCCTGATCAACGAGTCGGTGATCATGGTGGAAAGCGGCGTCTGCAGCCGGGAAGACATCGATGTCGCCGCCGTCGCCGGCGTTAACTACGCCGACGGCATTTTCGGCTGGCTCGATAGCCTGGGGGAGAAAAACGTCAGGACGACGCTGAGCAACCTGGCGCAGCTGCTGCACGCGGCACGCTATGCGCCGCATTACACCCTTCTACACGCCGCGCAACCGGTGCTGACGACCACGCCTTAAGGATCCATGATGAGCATTAACGATGACGGCGTTTATCTGATCGACGGCACGCGCACGGCGATTGGCGCCTATGGCGGCAGCCTGGCGCATACCCGCCCCGACGACATGGCGGCAACGATCATCCGCAGTCTGCTGCAGCGCCATCCGGCGGCGGAAGCGAAGCTGGACGAAGTGGTGCTGGGCTGCGCCAACCAGGCCGGCGAGGACAACCGCAACGTCGCCCGCATGGCGGCGCTGCTTTCCGGGCTGGATCCGTCGGTGCCGGCCATCACCCTCAACCGCCTTTGCGCCTCTGGGTTGGATGCGGTGATCTACGCCGCGGCGAAAATCCGCAGCGGCCTTAGCGAACTGATTCTGGCCGGCGGCGTGGAAAGCATGAGCCGCGCGCCCTATGTGCTGAGCAAGGGCGACACGCCGTTCGACAAGGGGGTGAAGCTGTACGACACCACGCTGGGATGGCGCTTTGTTAACCCGCGGCTGGCGGAGCGCTACGGCAGCGATCCGCTCGGCATCACGGCGGAAAACGTGGCTCAACGGCAGTACATCTCGCGCGAGGAGCAGGATCTGTTCGCGCTGGCCTCGCAGCAAAAGGCCCGCCGGGCGATCGACAGCGGCCGGCTGGCGCGGGAAATCACGCCCGTGGACGTGCCGGCGGATCGCAAGACCATGCGTACATTCGCGCAGGATGAGTTTCCGCGCCTCAGCACGCTGCAGCAGCTGCAGGCGCTGAAACCGGCGTTCTCCGCCGGCGGTTCGGTCACGGCGGGCAACGCTTCCGGCATCAACGACGGCGCCGCCGCGCTGCTGCTGGCTTCCGGGCGCTACGTGAAACGCCAGGGGTGGCAACCGCTGGCGGAGATCGGCGACAGCGCGGCCGCCGGCGTTGAACCGGCGCTGATGGGGCTGGGGCCGATCGCCTCCACCGAGCGCTTGCTGCAGCGCGGCGGGTTCACCTTGAACGACTTCGACATCATCGAGATTAACGAAGCCTTCGCCTCACAGGTTCTGGCGGCGCTGAAACACTGGCGCATCGACGCCCACGACGCGCGGGTCAACCCGAACGGCGGCGCCATCGCGCTCGGTCACCCGCTGGGGATGTCCGGCGCGCGCCTGGTGCTGTCGGCGGCGCTGGAACTACGCGATCGGCAGGCCGGCAACGCATTGGTGACGATGTGCGTCGGCGTCGGTCAGGGGCTGTCATTAAACCTTAAAGCCGTTTAACACAAGGAACATACGATGAGCGTACTGAACATTCTTGAAGAAAAGCTGGCGGAAACCAAAAAACAGGGGCGTTTTCGCGAGTTCCTCAACCTTGAACGCGGCGTGCAGGACAAACCCTGGGCCACCAGCCACGGGCACCACGGTGAGCGCCGCCTCAACGTCTGGTGCTCGAACGACTATCTGGCGATGAGCCACCACCCCAAAGTGCTGCTGGCCACCACCGAAGCGGTTAACCGGGTCGGGCTGGGCACCTGCGGCGCCCGCAGCATTTCCGGCACCTCGGTCTACCACAGTGAGCTGGAAACGCTGTTGGCCAGCGCCTACGGCAAAGAGTCGGCGCTGCTGTTCACCACCGGTTTCGGCGCCAACGACGCCACCTTGTCCACCCTGTGCGACGCCATTCCCGATCTGATCGTGTTCTCCGACGAGCTGAATCACGCCTCGATGATTTACGGTATCCGCTACAGCAAAGCGGAGAAAAAGATCTTCCGCCACAACGACGTGGCACACCTTGCCGAACTGCTGCAGGCCGCCGATCCGGCGCGGCCAAAGCTGATCGCCTTCGAGTCGCTGTATTCCATGGACGGTGACTTCGCCCCGCTGGCGCAGATCGTGGCGCTGGCGGAGCAATATCAGGCGCTGACCTATCTCGACGAGATCCACTCCGCCGGCGTCTATGGCGAACGGGGGCTGGGCTACGCCGAACAGCTGGGCCTGCTGGATAAAATCACCATTATTCAGGGTGGGTTCGGCAAATCTTACGGTGCGGCGGGCGGTTATATCGCCGCGCCCCGCTCGGTGGTGGAGGCGGTGCGCAGCTGGGCTCCGGCATTCGTCTTCAGCACCTCGTCGCCGGCGCCGGTGGTGGCCGCCGCGCTGGCCAGTTTTAAATACAACCTCGAGCATGACACCCAGCGCAAGCACCTGCTGGCGATCGTCGATCACCTGAAAACCGGCCTGCGCTCCGCCGGCATCCCGCTGGTGTCGGCCGACAGCCATATCCTGCCGCTGAGGGTCGGCGATCCGCACCGCAACAAACACATCAGCAAAGTGCTGCTCGATGAGCATGATATTTACGTGCAACCGGTCAATGCGCCGACGGTGCCCGCAGGCAGCGAGCGGCTGCGGGTGACGCCGACCTCGGCGCACTCCCATGCCGACGTGGAGACGTTCCTGGCCGCGCTGGGGCGGGTCTGGGCGGCGAACGATCTGCGGAGGGCGGGATGACGTTAGCGGATTATAACGGCCATCTGGTCACGCTCTGTCTGATGGCGACCGGCACGTTCGCCATCGGCACCGACGCCTTTATCGTCGCCGGCGTGCTCAGCGACATTTCCGACACCTTTGCCGTCAGCCCCGCGCAAGCGGGGCAGTTGATATCGATATTCGCACTGGCTTATATGCTGTTCGCGCCGCTGACCGCCTGGCTGCTGGGCAACGTCAACCGCAAGCATATCCTGCAGCTGGCGCTGGTGCTGTTCATCGCCGGCAACCTGGCCTGCGCCTGGGCCACCAGCTACCTGCAGATCTCGCTCGGCAGAGTGCTGGCCGCATTGGGAGCAGCCTGTTACACGCCGCAGGCCGCCGCCGCCGCGGTGGGGCTGGTGGCGGAAAAACGCCGCGGCCTGGCCATTTCCATCGTCTATGGCGGCATGACGTTGGCTATTGCGCTCGGCATTCCGTTCGGTACTTTTCTCGCCAAACTGATCGGCTGGCGTGAAATCTTCCTGTTCATCGCCCTGCTGGGGGCGATTGCGCTGCTGGGCCTGTCGCTGGCGCTGCGCGCCATCGCGCCGCCAGGCAAGCATTCGCTGAAAGAGCGGCTCGCCCCGCTGCGGCAAAAGGCGGTGCTGACCACGCTGCTGATCACCTTTTTCGCCGTTTGCTCGGAACACATCGTCTATAGCTACGTCAGCGTATTGCTGAAAAACACCCAGTTCGGCCCGCAGGCGATCCTGCCCCTCGCGCTGCTGGTGTTCGGCATTGGCGCGGTGATCGGCAACTTTGCCTCCGGCGCGTTAACCGATGCCCTCGGCAGCAAGTTCGTGCTGCTGTTTTCCGTGGCGATCCAGACGCTGTCCCTGTTTCTGCTGGCCTTTTATGTCACTTCCCCCTGGTGGGTGCTGGCCATCTTCCTGGTCTGGGGCATCACCGGCTGGATGTACCTGGTGCCGATCCAGCATCACCTGTTGTCGCTGTCGAAACGCTTTGGCGCGCTGACCGTGTCGCTCAACAGCTCGGTGCTGTACGCCGGCATCGCGGCGGGCGGCATGCTGGGCGGCCTGACGCTCTACGCGCTGCCGGCCTATTACCTGCCGCTGTTTTCGCTGCCGCTCGGCGCCATCGCCCTGCTGCTGACACTGCTGTTTTTCCGGGGAGAGACCGGCAATGAGTAAAGCCCTTCCGGTGCTTTATGAGCGCCATGGCGAGCAGGTTGCGGTCATCACCCTCAATCGGCCGGAAAAAAAGAACGCCATCAACCTGCAGATGGCCGAGCTGATCCGCACTTACCTGCGGCAGGCGGATAACGATGACTCGGTGCGCGCGATCGTTCTGGCCGGTCAACCGGCGGTATTTTCCGCCGGCATGGATGTCGACGCCTTCCGTCAGGGCGAACTGCCCATCGTCACGCCGGAGGGGTTTGGCGGGCTGATCCATGCGCAGATCGCCAAGGTGATCATCGCCGCCGTTGACGGCATCGCGTACGGAGGCGGCTTTGAGCTGGCGCTGGCGTGCGATCTGATCGTCGCCGGCCAGAACGCGCGCTTCAGTTTCCCCGAAACCGGGCTCGGGTTAGTCGCCGCACAAGGTGGATGCGCGCGCTTGCCGACGCGCATTTCCCCCTATGTCGCACTCGACTGGCTGCTAACCGGCAGAACCGTCGGCGCACGGGAGGCGCTGTCGCACGGCGCCATTTCCCGTATCAGCGAGGGGGCGGCCCGGGAAGAGGCGCTGCGCATCGCCGAACAGATCGCCGCAAAAGATCTTGCAGCCAGCCAAACGGTGAAGGCCATCGTGCGCCAGGGGCTGGCACGGCAAGAAGCCCCCTCATTCGCTTTTCAACAAGGCCCGGTCGAGCGCCTGCGCCAGGCTGCCGCCCGCCGATAATTCTCCCGCCGGTTCGCCTGAACCGACATTTCCCGCTTTTCCGCCACCGCTCATTTTACGCAGCCCGCCTCTTGGCGCTGGGCTACACTGCCGTTAGCCCTAATGCGCTGATAAGGAAAAACAATGCGCCTTTTGCCTCTGCAGACCCCCAGACTTCGCCTGCGCCCGTTCACCGCCGACGATCTGCCCCACTTTACCGCCTACCGCAGCCACCCGGACGTGGCGCGCTACCAAAGCTGGAGCGACTACAGCGCCGCCGATGCGCAGGCCTTTTTCGCACAGCAACGGCGGCTCGAATTCAACCGTGACGACAGCTGGTTTCAACTGGCGGTCGAGCGCCGCGAGGACGGCGCGTTGCTCGGCGATATCGCGGTGCATTTCTTCGATGAGGGGCGCCAGGCTGAACTGGGCGTGACCTTCGCGCCCAGCCACCAGCGTCAAGGGCTGGCGCGCGAGGCGCTGAACGCCGTCATCGCCCTGCTGTTCGGGCCGCTGGCGAAGCACCGTATTACTGCGGTGGTGGACGCGCGTAATCTTGCCGCCGCCACGCTGTTTGGCAAACTGGGTTTTCGGCGCGAGGCCCATTGGCGGCAAAACGTGTTTTTCAAAGGCGCGTGGGGCGACGAATTCGGTTTCGCTCTGCTGCAAAGCGAATGGCGGGAGAATGCAAAGCATGACGCTGCTGAATAAATACCTTGGGCAATACCAGTTCTCGGAGCGGCATGCGATCGCCATCGCCGCGCCACAGGCGCGGATCCTGGCGGCCGTGGCCGCTTACGATCCCAAGCACGACCGTTTTTTCCGCAGCATGATAGCGCTGCGCGAATTGCCCGCGCGGCTGATGCCACGCAATAAACCCAGCCCGCCGCCGTTTGGCCTGCATAACTTTTGCCTGCTTGAGCAGGATGACAGCGCGTTGGTCTATGGCCTGATCGGCCGCTTTTGGCAGGCTGAATACGGTCTGGAGCAGGTCGCTGACGGGGCGGGCTTTCTGGCCTTCGTTAAGCCCGGCGTCGCCAAACTGGCGCTGGGTTATGTCGTGAGCCCTCTGCCGGACGGCCGCTGCCGCCTGGTGACGGAAACGCGCATCTTCTGCCCCGACGACGCCAGCCGGCGGCGGTTTACCCCCTATTGGTATGCGATTCGCCTGGTCAGCGGGCTGATACGCCGCCGTATGTTGCGCGCCATTAAAACAGTCAGCGAAAAGCCGGCGGTGAATCATTCACCAGGCTGATTTATTTAAGAGCATTCTTAGAGAATGAAAATCATTATCAGCCTATTTTTTAATCACAACAAGATAGTAGTGAGAAGCCATTGACCCCGCCCCCTGCGGGGATTTTTTCGCCTATTTATCACCTGTTTCAGGAAATACCTGCATAAACAGGAAGGTGCAAGGCTTGCGCTGATGCTGGTTGATCTGCGGCACCAGCCGGGTGAAATGCTCGGTCTGGCAATGCGCATCCAGGGCGGCGCGATCCGGCCAGCTTTCGATAAAAATAAAATGCCCGGGATCCTGCTGGTCGATACACAGCTCATAACTGATGCACAAAGGTTCCTGCCGGGTTTTCTCCACCAGCTCGCGATACCATGGCATAACGGTTGCAATGTGTTCCGGGTGGATAAAATCTTCAGCGATGACCTTCAGCATGTAGCGCTCCTGTATTTTGTTTTGCCGCGTTTCACCTTATATCCCCCCCTCACGAGATGAAAGCGCCTTTCTCCGGGTCTACCACCGGGTTGCCAATTCGGTGATAGCGCACACAGATCGCGATCAAAGCGCTTGAACGCGGCATAGCCCTGTGTGAACTTTTAATTAACAAGAAAGCAACACACCATTCACCGTGGTGATGTCTGCACCAACCTGCCGACTCGATACGCGGCGTTTTTTTCGCCCCTAAAGGCCTGACCATTAGTCCTTTAGACCTTTAAGGCTCACGAAAAAATCCGTGGTTACCGCCGTGTTACGGGCAACGGCATCAGGACGGTCCTGTGACCGACGTTTGTCATTCTCAGAAGAGAGGTTATCGCCAGTGAATCACGCCACCTATGCCGCTCCAGCGCTCAACGCCGCCATCCGCAAAACCTGGCGCAGACTGGTGCCCTTGATGTTCGCCATGTACTTCATCGCCTTTATCGACAGGGTTAACGTCGGCTTTGCCAAGGACGCGATGGCCATCGATATCGCGCTGTCGCAATCCGCCTTTGCCCTGGGCGCCGGGATATTTTTTGCCGCCTATGCGCTGTTCGGCATCCCGGCCAACCTGCTGATGAACCGCTGGGGCGCCAAACGCTGGCTCAGCGCCACCACCGCGCTGTGGGGGGCGCTGTCGGCCTGTACCGGGCTGGTGACCAACGAACAGCAGTTTATCGTCTTGCGCTTTCTGCTGGGGATCGCCGAAGCCGGCTTTTACCCCGGCATCCTGCTGCTCGCGTCGATCTATTTTCCCAATAAGGTGCGCGCCTCGGTGATCGGCATTTTCGTGCTTGGCGTGCCGGCGGCCCTGACGCTCGGCTCGCCGCTGTCGGGAGCCTTGCTGGAGATGCACGGCGTGCTGGGCAAACCCGGCTGGTTCTGGATGTTCGTGCTGGAGGGGCTGCCGGCCGTCGCCCTCGGCGTCTTCGCCTTTTTCTATCTCGACGATAGCCCGCAGCAGGCCCGCTTTCTGACCGAGGAAGAGCGTGCGGCGCTGGTGGCACAGTTGGCCGCCGAACAGCAGCAGACCGAAACCAGCAGCGTCAAAGCGGCGATGAGAAGCGGCAAAGTTTGGCATCTGGCGTTGATCTACGGCACCCTGCAAATCGGCGTGTACGGCCTGATGTTTTTCCTGCCGTCGCAGGTCGCCTCGCTGATGGGCACCCATCTCGGCTTCAAAGCCTCGCTGGTGGCCGCCATTCCCTGGGCGTTCTCCGCGCTGGGCGTCTATTTCCTGCCGCGCTTTGCCGACAGAAACACCGCCAGAAGATTACCGATCGCCGTCGGCTGCATGATCGCGGCGGCGCTGGGATTGGTGGTCTCTTCCTATGCCGGCCCTTTGCTCGCTATCGTCGCCCTGAGCTGTTGCGCAGTCAGTTTCCTGGCGGTACAGCCGATTTTCTGGACGTTTCCCGCTCAGGTGCTCACCGGCCCGGCGCTGGCGGCCGGCATCGGCTTTTGCACCACGCTCGGCGCCGCGTTCAGCTTTTTAGCCCCGCTGATCCGCACCGAGGCGGAACAGCGTTTTCACAGCCCGCATGCCGGGCCGCTGGTGCTGGCCGCTTTCTCGCTGCTGTGCGCCGCGCTGTTGTGGGCGCTCAGAAACCGGCGCGCCGAGGTGAGCAAGCAAGACGCAGAGATTGCCGGATAGCGGCGCGTTATTTAACCCTTATTGAACCTGCGGATGGGACACTGGCACTCAGTCCCCTCGCCCGCAGGTGTTAAATGGATGAATTGACGCACATTATCGCCAAATACAGTCCGGAGCCGGAGATGTTGCTGCTGCTGATTTTCCTGTTTGCGCTGGGTAAATCCGTGATCTTCGTTTCCTCCATCCTGCCGCCCGCTTCGGTCACGCTGCTGATGGGCATTGTTGCGGGCAAGCACGCGCTGCCCCTCGGCGCCGTTTGGGCGGCCATCGCCCTCGGCGCCGCGCTGGGATCGATCTTGTCGTTCCACTGCGGCGCGCTGCTATGCCGCCGCGATCTACGCCGCCGGCTGCCGGCACGCTTTCACGCGCCGCTGCGCAAAGCCCAGCGCGCCTTGCAAAAGAGAGGGCTGCCGCTGCTGTTCGCCTCGCGTTTTCTGGCGGTGATGCGCTATACCGTACCGCTGATGGCCGGCATGCTGAAACTGCCGCTGGGGCGCGTCTATGCCACCGCCGCGCTCTCGGCTGCCGCCTGGGCGCTGATCTTGATGTCGGCTGCGCATATATTCCCCGTACCTTGACCTGAAAGATTCTTGGGCAAATGTTCGGCCCATGCGCCGACGTTGCGCCAGCGCACAGCCTCTCTTGCCGTATAAACTGCGGTGCAACATTGCAGTTTGCGCCAGATCACCTTTCTGAACATCAGTCGAAAAATGCGAATTTTTTTGCAGAATGCGCGCTTAAAACGGCGCAATGAGGAAACAAACAGAGAAAAGTCCGAGCGTAACACGCTGATTTGGTTGGCGGGTCGTACAGGGTTCGAACCTGCGACCCATTGATTAAAAGTCAACGGCTCTAGCGACTGATCGAACAACTCAACGCGCTAAACTGTCTTCCTCGCCGGCGCCGCTGTCGAACGCTTACACCCATTACTTTTTCTCATGCGAATTTTACAACCCTTTGTTTAATCAACGAGATAAGCCGCATAAGGTCTGTTAATCCCACGTTTTGAAGAGTAATCTTCCGCTCCCTGAACGTCCGATTTGCCTCCTCCGTGTAAAGATTGATCGACTTTTATCCCGCGTATAAATGTTGTAAACATGTTGCACAAAGGTGGCGTTATTGCACTACCTTACTAAAGCCGGACCAACCGGATAAATGTATAAAAAAGAGCCACTTCAGAGCTCGCGACTTCACTAATGACAGGTAAAACAGGACATCATCAGATGGTAGATCACTCTAAAATAGCGACTGACGCGACGCCCGCTTCAGAAGATCATCTACGGCGAAACCTCACTAACCGACATATTCAACTGATCGCTATAGGCGGCGCCATCGGCACCGGTCTGTTTATGGGCTCCGGTAAAACCATCAGTCTGGCCGGCCCTTCGATCATCTTCGTGTACATGATCATCGGCTTTATGCTGTTCTTCGTGATGCGCGCCATGGGCGAGCTGCTGCTGTCCAACCTGGAATACAAATCGTTCAGCGATTTCGCCGCGGATCTGCTCGGCCCGTGGGCCGGTTTCTTCACCGGCTGGACCTACTGGTTCTGCTGGGTGGTCACCGGCATCGCCGACGTCGTGGCGATCACCGCCTACGCCCAGTTCTGGTTCCCCGAGCTGTCGCAGTGGATCGCTTCGCTGCTGTGCGTGCTGTTGCTGCTCGGCCTTAACCTGGCGACGGTGAAAATGTTCGGTGAAATGGAGTTCTGGTTTGCGATGATCAAAATTGTCGCCATCGTCGGGCTGATCGTCGCCGGGCTGGTGATGATCGCCATGCAGTTCCAATCGCCGACCGGCACCGTGGCCTCATTCACCCATTTGTGGAATGACGGCGGCATGTTCCCGAAAGGCATCAGCGGCTTCTTCGCCGGCTTCCAGATTGCGGTATTCGCCTTCGTCGGCATTGAGCTGGTGGGCACCACCGCCGCGGAAACCAAGGATCCGGAGAAATCGCTGCCGCGCGCCATCAACTCGATTCCGATCCGCATCATCATGTTCTACGTGTTCGCCCTGATCGTCATCATGTCGGTGACGCCGTGGAGCTCCGTGGTGCCGGACAAGAGCCCGTTCGTTGAGCTGTTCGTGCTGATCGGCCTGCCGGCCGCGGCCAGCGTGATCAACTTTGTGGTGCTGACCTCAGCCGCCTCTTCCGCCAACAGCGGCGTATTCTCCACCAGCCGCATGCTGTTCGGGCTGGCGCAGGAAGGCGACGCGCCGAAATCGTTCGCCAATCTTTCCAAGCGCGCGGTGCCGGCCAACGGCCTCACCTTCTCCTGCATCTGCCTGCTGGGCGGCGTGGTGCTGATTTACCTGATCCCGAACGTGATGACGGTCTTCACCCTGGTGACCACCGTATCGGCGATTCTGTTCATGTTCGTCTGGACCATCATCCTGTGCTCGTACCTGGTCTACCGTAAACAGCGCCCGGCGCTGCACCAGAAATCGATCTACAAGATGCCGGCCGGCAAGCTGATGTGCTGGGTGTGCATGGCGTTCTTCGTGTTCGTGCTGGTGCTGCTGTCGCTGCGCGAAGATACCCGCCAGGCGCTGATCGTCACCCCGCTGTGGTTCATCGTGCTCGGCCTGTCTTACGTGTTCCTGCGCAAGAAGAAAACCGCGTGATGCAAAAGGGGCGGATATCTCCGCCCCTTCCTGCTTTCTATGTCTCTGCGCTAATCCGCTTCCGTCGCCACCGCCGCTTTATCCTTGCGCCTCACGCGCAGCTCGCTGACCACCACCCCGATTACAATCAACGCGCCCCCCAATAACGCCACGCCCGGTAAACGCTCGCCGGCCAACCGCCCGACGATACCCGCCCAGACCGGTTCGCCGGCGTAAATCACCGTGGCGCGCGTCGGCGAAACGCTGCGCTGCGCCCAGTTCATGGTCAGCTGAATCAAGGCGCTGGCCAGCCCCAGCCCAATGGCGCTGTACAGCAGGTAATCCGAATACGGCGGCGGCGACTCGCCGGTCGGCGCCATCATCAAAAAGGAGGCCAGCGAGGCGGTCGCCAGCTGCACGATGGTCACTCGGCGGATATTGACCTTGCCGGCGAAGGCGCCGATCAGAATGATCTCTGCCGCCATGCCCAGGGTGCCGGCCAGCGTCAGAATTTCACCGAGGCTCAGCGTCATGTCGGTGCTGCTCGGCGCCGCCAGCAGCATCAGGCCGGTGAAGGCCAGCAGAATGCCGATCCACGACATGATGCCGGGGAAGCGCCCCAGCACCAACCATTGCAACAGAGGCACGATCGGCACGTACATGGCGGTGATAAACGCCGATTGGCTGCTGGTGATGGTCTGCAGGCCGACGGTTTGCATGCTGTAACCGAACATGATCGCCAGCCCGATCAGCACGCCCGCCTTCAGTTCATACTGGGTCAGGCCGCGCAGCACGCGCAGCGAAAACAGCGTCAGCGCCAGCGTGGCGGTGGCGAAACGCAGGCCGACGAAAAAGAACGGCCCGCTGACCTGCATCGCGTGATGCACCGCCAAAAAGGTGCCGCCCCAGATCATGGTGATGAAAATCAACACCGCTTCCGGCAACCTGATTTGCGGAACCACGGCGGAAATAAAGGATTTTTTTGCTGCTGACACCGGCTTGCCCTTCCTGCTGAGTGCAATATAATGCACAGATCCTGCCAGTATGAGATAAAGTCCGGCGATGAGCAATACGGCGCATAACGCAAAAACCGATCCCCCCAAGGTGCTGCAATACCTGAGCAGCAATCTACGCGGCTACCGCCAACGGGCGGGCCTGAGCCAGATGGCGCTGGCCGAGCTTTCCGGCGTCAGCCGCCGCATGCTGGCGGGCATCGAGGCCGGCGATCGCAACGTCAGTCTGGCGGTGCTCGACAAGATCGCCGCCGCCCTGGCGATTTCTTTCACCGACCTGATCCAGGCGCCGGAGGCGCGCGGCAGCCATCTGGTGGGCGAGTTGGCCTGGCAAGGCGCGCAGCCGGGCAGCCAGGCGCTGTTCGCCGCCAGCGTGCCGGCGCGGCAACGGGCCGAGCTGTGGGAATGGACGCTGATGCCGGGCGAGCGCTATGACTCTGCCCCGGACGCCGAAGGCTGGAGCGAAATGATCTACGTGATTGCCGGTACCCTGACGCTGGAGCTGGAACAAGGCACGCTGACGCTCAGCGCCGGCGCCGCACAAACCTTCAACAGCGATCAACGCTACGCTTACGCCAACCACGGCGACCTGCCCCTGCGCTTTATCCGCAACGTCGCCTTCTGACTGCCCACCGCCCCGCGCTGGCACGCTGGCAGGAACAGCGGCTGGCGCACAAGCTGCGGCGCTTGCCCTGAATCCGCCATCCAACAAAACCAAGTTCGTCATTCGCTTCTATGCTTATCAAGGGTTTTTGTTAATCATCTGAGCGGGAGTACGGAACATGACGAAAGTGTTGGTGCTTTATTACTCAATGTACGGCCATATCGAAAGCCTGGCGCAGGCGGTGGCCGAAGGCGCGAATCGGGTTAACGGCGTGGACGTGACGATTAAACGCGTGCCGGAAACCATGACGCCGGAGGCCTTCGCCAAAGCCGGAGGCAAACAACATCAACAGGCGCCGGTCGCCACCCCGCAAGAGCTGGCGGACTATGACGGCATTATCTTCGGCACGCCGACCCGCTTCGGCAATATGGCCGGGCAGATGCGCACCTTCCTCGATCAGACCGGCGGCCTGTGGGCTTCCGGCGCGCTGTACGGCAAGGTAGGCAGCGTCTTCTCCTCCACCGGCACCGGCGGCGGCCAGGAACACACCATCAGTTCCACCTGGACCACGCTGGCGCACCACGGTTTCATCATCGTGCCGATCGGCTATGCGACGCCGGAGCTGTTTGACGTTTCGCAGGTGCGCGGCGGCACCCCGTATGGCGCCACCACCATCGCCGGCGCCGACGGCTCGCGGCAGCCGAGCAACGAAGAGCTGACCATTGCCCGCTATCAGGGCGAGCACGTGGCAAAAATCACCGCCAAGCTGAAAAGTTAAGCCCCCTCCTGCGCCTGTGATTCAAAGGGCCGCGCATTCGCACGGCCCCATCTTGTTGCCGTCCCGCCGCAAGGTTAGAATGCCCCTCCCCCGGCCATTCAGCGTCTGAAGGCCAGGCCCGAATTCGTTCTGCCCGTCGCTCATCCGCTTTCAGCCCGAGGACGGGCGTTCTGTTTTTTGCGCACAGCGAAGGGAATAAGTCAGTGTCTAAAGATTTTGATGAACTAATAAGAGACATGGATCTTATTATTGAAAATGTAGACAGCTTCAAGGCTCTGGCTCCGCGCGCGCCCGAGCCGGCTCCGGCCCCGCCGCCGCCGGTTCATCACTACGACTCGTTCTGCGAGAACATCGCGCTGAAAGTGGTCTTGAAGGTGCTGCTGTCTTCGGTGGACAAAATAGTCAAAGTGCAGATCGCCAACAAGGTCGAGCAGGAGATTACCCAGATCGAACAGCAGGTGGTGCGCGCCGGCGGCGGCCCGGTGTCACCGGACGATCTGGCGCAGATGACGCACTATGTGCGCCGTACGGTCAACGACCTGCTGGAATAACGCCCCGCCATACTTATTAGGCGATATGAATTTTTACGTTATTTTTATATCGCCTGCTTTATGCTTGATACACTTCAATAAATTGACGCATTGTCGGCAGGCATTCCGAGCAACAGTATGGTCAGAACCAAACAGATCCTGGTCGTTATTCATCTTTGCAGCTTTTTGGTCCTTCTTTACAGCCTTTCAATGATCCCGCCCCTGCTGATGGGGCTGTTGTATAAAGAAAAAAGCGCCTTCTCATTTTTCTATACCCTGGTGGTGGCCGCCACGCTCGGCGGATTGGGCTGGTTCAGCACCCGGCAGTCGAAAGTGCAGCTGCGCACCCAGGACGGTTTTCTGATCATCGTGATGTTTTGGCTGCTGTTTTCCGCGATCAGCGCCCTGCCGCTGTGGCTGGATGACACGCTGAACGTCCGGCTGGTCGACGCGATGTTTGAGGGAGTCTCCGGCATCACCACCACCGGCGCCTCGGTGCTGAATGACGTCTCGAACGTGCCCAAATCGTTCCTCTATTACCGTTCCCAGCTCAATTTTATCGGCGGCCTCGGGGTTATCGTGTTGGCCGTGGCCGTGCTGCCGCTGCTGGGCATCGGCGGCGCCAAACTTTACCAGTCGGAAATGCCCGGCCCGTTCAAGGAGGAACGCCTGACGCCACGCCTGGCCGATACCTCGAAAAACCTGTGGTTGATCTACCTTGGGCTGGGGTTTGCCTGTACCGTCGCCTTTCGTCTGGCGGGCATGCCGTGGTTCGATGCGCTGTGCCACGGCATTTCCACCGTGTCGCTCGGCGGATTTTCCACTCGCAACGAAAGCCTGGGGTACTACGACAGTTCGGCGGTGGAAATGGTCGGCGGCATTTTCTCTATTCTGGCGGCGGTGAACTTCACGCTCTATTTCATTGCCGTCGGCCGTCGCAGCCTGAAACCGCTGTACCGCAGCCCCGAGCTGCGCTTTTTCCTGTTGATTCTGGCCATCGTCGTGGCGATCGTGTGTATCGAGCTATACCGCTCGGGCATGTACGGCGTCAAAGACGCCTTCGTGCATGGCTTTTTCCTCACCAGTTCGATGATGACCGACAACGGCCTGGCCATCGCCGATTACACCCGGATCCCGTCCCACACCATCATGCTGCTGCTGGCGGCGAGTTTCTTCGGCGGCTGCGTCGGCTCCACCTGCGGCGGCATTAAAGCGCTGCGCTTTCTGATCATGTACAAACAAAGCCGGCTCGAGATCAACCAGCTGGTGCATCCCAACGCCATGTACACCATCAAGGTCGGCAATGCGCCGATCCAGGATCGGACGCTGCGCTCCGTCTGGAGCTTCTTCTTTCTTTACGTGCTGTTCACCTGTCTGTTTATCTGGCTGCTGAACTTGATGGGCTATGATCTGGTCACCGCTTTCGCCACCGTCGCCGCCTGCATCAATAATATGGGGCTGGGGTACGGAGAAACCGCCGCCGGTTTCGGCACGCTGAACGACGCGGCGAAATGGCTGATGTGCGCCGCCATGCTGCTCGGCCGCCTCGAGATCTATCCGATGTTGATCCTCTGTTCACGCGCGTTTTGGCGTTTTTGATAGTCCGAGCGGCGTACAGGGCGCCGTTCCGCTCTGCCAACGCCGACACATTCACAACATGAATGTGTTGCATTGTTGTATTCGTTTCACTGCGATAAGTTTAATTCACTGTAAATATATACAGTATTTTTTAACTTATTGAGGATATGAATATGCGTTTTAACAACAAGATGTTGGCTCTGGTCGCCCTGCTGTTCGCCGCGCAGGCGTCGGCCGACACGCTCGAATCCATCGACAACTGCGCCGTCGGCTGCCCGACCGGCGGCAGCAGCAACGTATCGATCGTGCGTCACGCTTATACGTTGAACAACAACAGCACCACCAAGTTCGCCAACTGGGTGGCCTATCACATCACCAAAGACACGCCGGCCAGCGGCAAGACGCGCAACTGGAAAACCGATCCGGCGCTCAATCCGGCGGACACTTTGGCGCCCGCCGATTACACCGGCGCCAATGCGGCGTTGAAGGTCGATCGCGGTCATCAGGCGCCGCTGGCCTCGCTGGCGGGCGTTTCCGACTGGGAGTCGCTGAACTACCTGTCCAACATCACGCCGCAAAAGTCCGATCTGAACCAGGGCGCCTGGGCGCGGCTGGAAGATCAGGAACGCAAGCTGATCGATCGCGCCGATATCTCCTCGGTCTATACCGTGACCGGGCCGCTGTATGAGCGCGATATGGGCAAACTGCCGGGCACCCAGAAAGCGCACACCATCCCCAGCGCCTACTGGAAAGTGATTTTCATCAACAACAGCCCGGCGGTGAACCACTATGCCGCTTTCCTGTTCGATCAGAATACGCCGAAGGGCGCCGATTTTTGCCAATTCCGCGTGACGGTGGACGAGATCGAGAAACGCACCGGTCTGATCATCTGGGCCGGTCTGCCGGACGACGTGCAGGCCTCGCTGAAGAGCAAGCCCGGCGTCCTGCCGGAATTGATGGGCTGCAAAAACTGACGGAAAAACCCGCCGCGGCGGGTTTATTTTTCATCCGGGCGCCGGCGGTTTATTCCGCCAGCGCTTTTTGCGCCGCGGCCAGTTCACGCTGCCGGGGCGACGCCACCGCGTGATCGCGCGCCAGCAGCGTATACACCGTCGGCAACACAAACAGGGTGAACAGCGTGCCCACCAGCATGCCGGATACGATCACCAGCCCCAGGCCGAAGCGGCTGGCGGCGCCGGCGCCGCTGGCGAACAGCAGCGGAATCAAGCCGAACACCATCGCCCCGGTGGTCATCAACACCGGCCGCAGGCGAATTTGCGCCGCCTGCAAAATCGCGGCGCGGCGCGTCAGCCCCTGATGCATCTGCAACTCGTTGGCGAACTCCACCATCAAAATGCCGTGCTTGCTGATCAGCCCGATCAGGGTCACCAGCCCGACCTGGGTATAGATGTTCATCGTGGCGTAGCCCAGCGCCAGCGGCAGCAAGGCGCCGCAGATCGACAGCGGCACGGTGATGAGGATGATCAGCGGATCTTTCAGGCTCTCGTACTGCGCCGCCAGCACCAGATAGATGATCACCAACGCCGCCAGGAACGCGAATGCCAGCGCGCTGCCTTCCTGGGTATATTGGCGCGAATCCCCCTGCCAGTCGTGGCTAAACTCGGCCGGCAGCGCATTGGCCTGCCGTTCGAGGAAGGCCACCGCTTCGCCCATCGAAACGCCGGGCGCGGGAATGGCCTGCAGGGTGGCGGCGTTCTGCTGGTTGAACTGGGTCAGCTTGTTCGGCTCGACCTTAACGGCCACCGACACCACGGTGGAGAGCGGCACCAGCGTATTGTCCTGCGTGCGGACGTACTGTCTCGCCAGCGCCTGCGGCGTCAGCCGCTGTTCGCGCAGGCTCTGCGGGATCACGTCATAGGCGCGGCCGTCCATGCCGAAGCGGTTGAGGTAGTTTTCCCCCACCAGCACCGCCAGCGATTCGCCGATGTCGCTCATGCGGATCCCCAGACTGTTGGCCTTGGCGCGATCGATATGCACCTCCGCCAGCGGATTGTTGTAGTCCAGATCGCTGTCCACCACCATAAACAGGCCGCTGTTTCTGGCGTTCTGCTTCACCTCTTCCAGGGTGCGATACAACTGCGGGTAGTCCTGCGGCGTGCGCAGCACCATCTGCACCGGCAGCCCGCCGGTGGAGCCCGGCAAGGCGGGCAGCTGGAAGGCGAAAATGCTGGTGCCTTCGACGTCGTTCACCGCCCGCTGCAGATCGGCCTGCACCGCCGACGCCGAGCGCTGACGCGCCTGCCACAGCGTCAGGTTGATGCCGCCGATGCCGGACGCCGTGCCGTCGCTGCCGTTGATGATCCAGCGGCTTTCGGTTTCCGGCATGCGGTTGTAAACCTCGTCCAGCTTGTAGGCAAAGCGCTCGACATAGTTCAGGTTGGCGTGCTGCGGCGCCTTGATGGCGGTCAGTACGATGGCCTGATCTTCGGTCGGCGCCAGCTCGCGCTGCGGCATCAGGTACAATAGCGGCAGGCTGATCATCACCAGCAACGCCAGCGCGCCGGTCAACCAACGGTGGTGCAGCGAAAAATCCAGCGCGCGCGCATAGCGCCGCGTCAGACCGCCGAAGAACCACTCGGCGGCGTGCGCCACGCGCCCTTCGCTCTGTTTGGCCGGCAGCAGGAGCGAGCTCATCACCGGCGACAGCGTCAGCGCCACCACGCCGGACACCACTACCGCCCCGGCCAGCGTCAACGCAAACTCGCGAAACAGCGCGCCGGTCAGCCCGCCCATCAGGCCGATCGGCGCATAGACCGCCGCCAGCGTCAGGGTCATGGCGATCACCGGCCCCGCCACCTCGCGCGCGCCGATCATCGCCGCCGCCAGCGGCGTTTTCCCCTCTTCGATATGACGATGCACGTTCTCCACCACCACGATGGCGTCGTCCACCACCAGGCCGATCGCCAGGACCATCGCCAGCAGCGTCAGCAAATTGACGCTGAAGCCGAAGGCCAACATCAGCCCGGCAGCGCCAAGGATCGACAGCGGAATGGTCACCACCGGGATCAACACGGTGCGCAGCGACCCCAGACACAGGTAGATCACCGCCACCACGATCACCAGCGCTTCGAGCAGGGTATGCACCACTTCATCGATCGAGGCCTGAATAAAGCGCGCGGTTTCGAACGCCAGCGCCATCTTCACGCCCGGCGGCTGCATCTTGTCGATCGCCGGCATCAGGTGGCGAATACCGTCGACGATCACCAGCGGGTTGCCGGTCGGCGTAGGGAAGACGCCGAGGAACACCGCCGGTTCGCCATCCATCAGGGCGCTGGTTTCCGTGGCCGCGGCGCCCAGCTCCACAGTGCCGACGTCTTTTAAACGCACCAGGCCATTGCCGTCGTTGCGCACCACCAGATTGCGAAATTCCTCAACGCTGGTGAGATCGGTATTCACCCGCACGTTGGCAACCACATACTGCCCTTTCACCTTGCCCGGTGCCGCCTGGTAGTTGTTGCGCCGCACCGCGTCGGCCACGTCGGCGGCGGTCAGGCCGCGGCCGGCCAGCCGATCGCTGTCCAGCCACAGGCGCATCGCCATTTTTTGCCCGCCGAACACTTCAACCTTGGCGACGCCGTCGATGGTGGTGAACATCGGCTCCACCACCCGCGTCAGGTATTCGCTCAGCGCCGGCGTGGACAGCGTTTTACTGGAAAAGCCGACATAGGCCACGGCGGTGGCCTCACCGGCGGAACGTTCAATCACCGGATCGTAAGCCTGCTCCGGCAGCTTGTAGCGCACCTGATTGACCTTGGCCATCACTTCGGTCAGCGCCTGGGTGGAGTCGCGGTTCAGCGCCATACGCACCGTCACCACGCTGCGCCCCTGCACCGAAGAGGAAGAAAGGTAGTCAACGCCCTCGACGGAGGACACCGCCTGGGCGATCGGCTGCGTGACAAAGCCCTGCATCAGCTCGGACGACGCGCCGGGATATTCAGTGCTGATGGTGATGGTCGAGTTTTCCAGCAGGGGGTATTGGCGGATCGGCAACTTGCTGAGCGCCAGCGCGCCGAACAGCAGGATCAGGGTGCTGACCACCAGCGCCAGCACCGGCCGGCGCACGAACAGATCGGTAAATGTCATCGGTCTCTCCTCAGGAACCGGCCTGGGCGGCGTTCAGGGTATCCTGCGCCACCGGCTCGGCCGCCATGCCGTCGCTCAGCTTGAGCTGGCCCGAAGTCACCACCCGATCGCCTTCCTGCAGGCCATTGACGATCTCGACGCGCCCGTCGTTGCGCTCACCCACGGTGACCGAAACGCGCTTGACCGTCATGCCCTTTTCACCCTGCTGGGCCAGAAACACGGTATCGCCGTACGCGGTATAAGTCAGCGCCGTTTCCGGCACCGTCAGCACCGCCACGCGCTGCTGCTGCGTGACGCGAATGCCGGCGTACATGCCGGCCTTCAGCAATCCCTCACGGTTGGTCAACGTCGCCTGCACCTGCACGGTGCGGGATTTGCCGATCATCGGGTCGATAGCGGTAATGACGGCAGGGAAAGCGCGATCGGGATACGCCCCAACCTGCACCGACACCGCCTGGCCTGGCGCCAACCCGGCGCTGCTTTGTTCGTCCAGCGAAAAGTTGACGCGCAGCGTATCGGCGTCCACCAGGTTCGCCACCGCCTCGGCGGCGTTGAGATATTGCCCTTCATGCACGCGGCGAATGCCGATGACGCCGGAAAACGGCGCGCGGATCGCCTTCTGCGCAATTTTGGCCTGCGTTTCCCGCACCGCGCCAAGCGCCATATCCCGCTCGGCCAGCGCATCGTCCAACTGTTGCCGCGCAGTGGCGTTGAGGTTCATCAGTTTTCGCATGCGCCCCAGCAGCAGATCGGCGTTGCGCAATTGCGCCTGCAGACGCACCAGCTCAGCCTGTTCGACCGCATCGTTGAGCTGCACCAGCAACTGCCCCTGCCGCACCGTTTGGCCGGATTCGAACAGGATACGCGTGATGCGGCCGCTGGTTTCCGCCGCCACCTCCACCTGGCTGGCCGCCTCCAGCTCGCCCACGCCGGCGTAGCTGCGCGCCGCCTGTTCACGCAGTGCGGGCGCCAGCGCCACTTTCACCGGCGGATAGGCCGGTGCGCCTTCGCTTTGCCGCGCGGTGGAACGCATCGCTACCGCAGCGACGACGAGTACCGCCAGCAGCGCCGCGATAATGAGATATCGTTTCATCATGCAGCCTCACGCGTGTTGGCCAGACGTTGACGCAAACGGCTGGCGATGGCCGTCACCCACAGCCCGCCGATCACCGTGATGTGTTCCAGCGCGAAGTAGAGAGAAATCTGCATATTGGGAGCGGACATATTCCAGAAGGTGTGGACGATCGCGATAGTCAGGATCAGAAACACCGACAGCATGCCGGCGCCCAGCCACACCCACCGGTTCAGCAGGATCAATACCGAACCTGTCAGCAGCACCGCCGCCGACGCCAGGTTGAACAGCCAGGCCGGATGCAAACCGGCGGCGCGCATCTCCGCCAGGCTCCCTTCGATGGCGAACAGCTTGGCGAGCCCCGACGAGATAAAAATCACCATCAAGCACAGACGTGCGAGCAGCCAAAGCCAATAACTGTCCAGAGCGGTGTTGATAAAGCGTTGCATAACGGTTTCTTCCTGATTTTACAGCCAAAGCCATCCTTCTCCCCAATAAGGCGGGGGCAGGTCTCGAGAGATGCCGGTTGCCAAGCCCGGCAGGCTGAACTATAAAACCTCAGGTTAACTTGAGGTCAAGTTGAGGAAGATAAAATGGCAAGAAATGAACCGATTGACGCCAATCGGCTATTGACCGTCGGGGAAGTGGCGAAACGCAGCGGCGTGGCGATATCCGCGCTGCACTTCTACGAGAGTAAAGGGCTGATTCAGGCGACGCGCAACGCCGGCAATCAGCGGCGTTATCCGTCGGTGGTATTGCGCTATATCGCGGTGATCAAGATCGCACAGCGCGCGGGCATTCCGCTGGAAGAGATCCGCGCCGCGCTGAGCCGTTTCCCCATCGGCAGCAAACTGACCTCAGAACAATGGGGAGTGCTGTCCTCCGCCTGGCGCAAAACGCTGGATGAGCGTATTCAACGGCTGACGGTGCTGCGCGACCATCTCGATAGCTGCATCGGCTGCGGCTGCCTGTCGCTCGCCGACTGCCCGCTGCGCAACCCGAACGATATATTGGGCCGGCAAGGGGCCGGCGCGCATATTTTCGAACACCCGGATGGGCAGTGACAGGCGGCTAGGCAACCGGCATCATCGAGAGGCGGCGATTGGCTTCGGCGAATACCTCGACGCTGTGATCGATAAACGCCCGCACCGGCGGCAACAGGCCTTTGCCGCTGGTGAACACCAGATGAACAATGCTGCTCGGCGCACGCCACTGCGGCAGCAGACGCAGCAGTTGACCCGTTCGCAATTCGTTGGCACACAAATGGATCGGCAAAAACGCGACGCCCATCCCGGCAATCGCCGCACTATGCAACGTGCTGTAATCCCCGCAACACAGCCGGGGGACGTGTACGAAAGTACGTTGATTGCCTGCATTATCCTCGAATTCCCATCGATCGCGATCCAGCCACTCCCCCATCGACAACGTCGGCAAGCTGGCCAGCTGTTCGAACGACTGCGGCAAGCCGCCGGCTTTCTCCACCAGCTGCGCGCCGGCGACCAAAATGCGTTGCCGTACGCCAAGATCGCGTTTAATCAATGATTGATCCTGGTCGAAATGACTCGTAATGCGAAACGCCACATCGATCTTTTCGTTGATCAGATCCACATGGCGCTCATGGATCAACAGTTGTACGCGCACGTCCGGGTAACGCGCCATAAACCCCAACAGCAGATGGGAATTATAATACTGCATCAAACCGGGCGGCGAACTGATGCGCAGGCAGCCGCTCACTTCGTCGCGCGCACGGGCGACAATGGCATCGGTCGCCTCCAACCGCTCGATAATCGCCTCACACTGACGATACACATCGCGGCCAATATCCGTGACGCGGAAACTGCGCGTCGAACGTTCGATTAACCGCGCACCGTAACTCGCCTCCAGACGAGCCACCCGTTTGCTGAGTTTTGATTTGGCTTCGCCGCTCGCCCGCTCGGCTGCGGCGAAACCACCATGTCGCACCACCAAAGCAAACAGTTGAAGATCGTTCAAATCCTGCATGCCCCCTCCTTATCGTTTCCAGTTTGGAAACGATGCATTACGCTTTCAGGCACTACCGCGCCGGCACCTCGCTGCTTATCCTTTAGCATAACGAAACAAAAAGATTCAACCATAGCAAAGAACAAGCGTATTGCGCTTGGGGAGAACATCATGAAGAACGTCATGTTGAAAACGATGCTGCTAGGGGCTTTTGTCTTTTCAGGCGCAACAGTCGCGGCAACGCAAATCAATAGTCAACAGGCGGACGCCCTGACGCCGCGCCAGGTGATTACCGTTAGCGGTGCCGCGAATCTGAGCGATGCGGAAAAGATGTTGGCGGACAAAACCGCCAAGGCTGGCGCCCGTTACTACAAAATCATCGCGATCGTAGGCAATAACAAGCTGCACGCCAGCGCGATGACTTATCAATAACCAACCCCGGCAGCGGCGGCTGCCGGTTTTTTTGCACCCGCCCATTCATCAGGGATAAATAATGTTCAGCGTGGCCGAGGTGTTGATTTCACCCTGCGTCACGCCATCGCGCTGATAAGGATAATAATAAGCGCCCATGCCGATGATAAAGTGACTGTTCAGGCTGCCGCCGGCGGCGACGTGAAACAATGAGGTGGCGCTGCCGCGATCGACATTGGAGGGCGACAGTACCACCGGCGAGCTCGGCATATCGCGTTTGACCAGGCGCAGCCCCACCCCTTGCGCGCCGCCCGCGTTGGCATTGGTCAGCACGCTGGCGTCGGAGGCCAGCAGGTTATTGCTGGACAGGAACATCTCGACGGCGCGATCGGCGATGCCTTCCTGCTGCATGTTCTGGCAGCTGATGTTCAGCGAGAACGGCGTGTAGCCGGGTTGGTTGTTATTCAGCACCTGCGCCACGCCCATTTTCGGCAATCTGACCGTCAGGCCGGCGTTGTCGAAACGGCAGGTGGTGGTTTTGGGCGCGTATTTGATGTTCATCGGCTGGCCGTACATATCGCGATCGTCATAAGGCCAGTTGCCGGTGAGCAGCCAGGTGAGCAGTTTCCCCACCTGCTCCAGCAGCCAAAACGGTAATTCCAGTATGCCGATACCGGTCACGTCACTCACCATTAAGGCATCATCGAGCATCAGTGTATCGCCCGGTACCACCCGCCCATCCTTAGGCTTTGACACCAGAGAATAACGAATGGTCATCGAGGAATTTAATTCTGAAGCAGAGTGTTCCCCTCGCCCCCTCAACGTTCTGTCACTTATCTTGTTGGTGATTTCTGCGCGGACCCACTGTTGGCCGTCGTTAAAACCGAAAATCGCGGCCTGCGAGTCTTTCGTCGGAAGTTTGATGGTGTAGGAAAAGTTGCTTTTGGACTTGCTGCAGTTAAAGGTGCCGGTGTACTGGGTATTATATTGCGCCTCCCATACTGGCGTATTGGCGCTCAGCTTATCGGAGAGATCGACGAAAATCGGCGACGCAAATTCCACCCCCTTACCATAGCAGGAAGCATAGCTATAGCCGCTGAACAACCCGGACAGCAGCAGCAAAAAAATCAGCCTGATCATAGGTTCGGTTATCCTGTATTAGCGGCAAACGCCGGGCGACGCGTCGAGCGCCAGAGTCGGTTTGGCGATGCGGCAACGGCCGTCGCGCAGTTGCACCGTCAACGCCGTTGGCGGCTGTTCGACGCGCAGGTACAGCACGCTGGCCTGGCCGACAAAGCCTATCGACCGGCCGTTTTCATCCAGCACTTCGGCGCCGAACGGCAGCGGTGCGCCATCGGCGCGCTGCGCCCGCAGCTGGAATGGCTGACGTTGATCGGTTTCGAATTTCAGGTAGCTGACCGCGCCGTAGTAAGGCACGTGGTTGGCGACGTTGCCGCTGATTTCCGCCCCGCTGCTGTGGCCGGTATCCGACAGCGTGACCGAGTTTTGCCGGTATGGCGTGGCATAGGGCACCAGCGCCAGGCCCTGGGCGTTGGTCACGATGCTTTCGTCGCCGTTGACCATCAGCCCTTCGGCCTGCGGCGCCTCGACCACCGTCATGGTGTTGCCGATTTCGTTCGACGCCAGCACATGCCAGGGGATCGCCACCAGGCTGCCGCGCGCGCTGAGGCCGCTCTGGCGATAATCGTTGCCTTCGCTGTAGGAGACGCCAAGCGTCGAGACACGGGTGCGGTAGGCCGCATTGACGCCGGCCATGTTGTCGCCGCCGCTGCGATTGCTGCCGTTCAGCGAGTAGCTCAGACGGTTGGACTCCAGCGCGTTGCCGCTCAGGCTGACCGTGCTTTGCTGATAGTGAGAGTCCGTCGCCGACAGGCCGGTGCTGAGGTAGGCGTTGTTGTCGAACACCGACAGCGGCAGGCTGAACGACAGGTAATAACGCGTCTCTTCCTCACGCTGGCTGTTGCGCACCCGGCTGGCGGAAACGGAGTAGCTGACGCGCCCCAGATTGTTGGAGTATCCCAACTGGTATTCGCGGCTTTTCGCGTTGGCCGTCCAGTAATCGCGCTGGGAGCCGGAGAAGAACAGCGTGCCCCACCCTTCGTTAAGACGCTGGTTCAAATTAAGCGTAAAGGTATTTTTCGGCCGGGCGGACCGCAGCGCATCCCAGGTGTTCATATCCAGTTCGGACAAACCCTCCTCGTCGCGCCAGCGGTCAAACTGCCGTTCCAGCTGGCGGTAACCGTCATTAGAGTAAATGGCGTCGGTAAAGCTGTAGTAACCGCGGGTGGAGTAACGGTAGGCCGCCAGCGTGAAGTTGGTCGCGGTGGCATCGAGAAATTTACTGTAGGCGATACGGAAGCTCTGCCCGCTTTCACGGCGGTTTTTCAGACGGGTATCGGCATGCGTCAGGTCGATGGACACCGCCCCTATCGGCAGGTTCCAGCCGCTGCCGAGCAGCCAGGCCTGATAGTCGTCGCTCAAAATGCTGCCGGCATAGCCGGTTACCAGGTTGTTGAAACCGTACTGCAGGGTGCCCTGCACAAAGCCGGGATCGTAATCGGTATTGCTTTCGTTCACCTTGCCGGCCAGCACGCTGTATTGGCTGACGCCCTGTTTCAACATGTTGGGTACGGCGGAAAACGGCACGCTGAACGACTGTTCACGCCCATCCGCCTCTTTGACCGTCACCCACAGATCGCCCGCCGAGCCGGTCGGCTGAATACTGTCGAGGGTAAAGGCACCCGGCGGCACGTTTTCCTGGTAGATCACGTTGCCGTTCTGCACCACTTTCACCAGGGCGTTGGTTTGCGCCACGCCCCGCACGATCGGTGAAAAGCCCTGCTGCGAGTTGGGGCGCATGCTGATGTCCGACGCCAGCGCCACCCCGCGGATGCGCACCGAGTCGAACAGATCCCCCGGCGAATAAAAATCGCCGGCGGTCAGGTTGGATTTGATGTCGGCGAAGCCGCGCTGCAGATAGCGCGAGTTGTTCTGCCAGTGGCTCCCCCGCCCGCTGCCGTGGCGAAAGCTGCTGCTGTCGCGAAATTGCCAACCGGCCAGATTGATCCCGGATTCCAGCCCGGTATAAAAATCGTCGTTGTTGCTGCGATTGCCGTCGCCGCGCGCCTCGGCGTGGTAGTACGTCGCGTTGTAGGCCAGCGTCAATGCGGAGATGCCGCGATTCCAGAAGGCCGGATCCACGTATCCCGCCTCCGATCGGTTGACCCGCGCCTGCGGCACCGTCAGCCGCAGGCTCAGCGCGCCGACGTCCATATCAAACCGGCCGCCCTGCACCAGCGTGGCGATCGACAGCGTCGTCTGGGGCGCCTGAGGCGCCGGCAATTGACTCAGATCGATGCCCAGCCGCTGCGCATCCTGGTAGTCGATTTGGATATCGTCGCGTTGGGTGCCAAACAGCAGCGCATAGCGCCCTTTCCAGTCATGGTTGACATACACATCGATCTCCTGCCGGCCGGCAGGCATGTCATTATTGAGGTAAAAACGCGAGAGATCGGAATCGCGCGATTCGCCGGCCAACAGCGACGTATCGAACGTCACCGCCCAGGCCGTATCCGGCAACAAGAATGAAGAGGCGGTCAGCAGCGAGAGGACTTTTTTATTCAGCTTCATTGTTGTTCTTTCAGGTTAATGTGCGGTGATGGCTTTAGACTTGTAAGCCCCCAGATCGTCGATATACATCAGGTCATAACGGGCGTTTTTGCTGACCGCTCGTTTGCTGGCGGCAAACTGGGTGGAAAACGGCGCGACCATCAGCGAATCAACCAGCAGATGCTTGTCCGCACCCTGGCCTATATTCGCTACCGTAATGAAATACGGGCTTTTATTGATGACGTTGAAGCCTTTGCCATTGGCTTGCAGCGTCAGTTCTTCCAAGGCATTTTCCACGCCGCGGGTTAACGCCTGCGGGCGGTAGAACAGTTTGATGCGCGACTTGATCGCCAGCTGCAGCGTATTGGTGCCCTGCAGGTTTTCCGGCGTCGGCGGGATATCCAGCACGTTGAGGTAGAACACCGATTCACGATCCGCCGCCAACGCGGCGCCAACTTTCTGAATACGCAGCTGCTGCCCGCTGTTGCCGTTCACTTTCACCACCGGCGGCGACAGCAAAAACGGCACATTGGCGGTTTCCGGGGTGGAATTGATATCGCCGTCGTCGATCCAGGCCTGAACCAGCGAGGGGTCGGTACCGTTATTCAGCAATTGGACAATCACGTCCTTGTTGTTTGCCGGGTAGATCACCCGCGTGCCGTTAACCACCACATTGGCCTGCGCGCCAACGGAACCCAGCATCAGCGCCGCTATCATCATGTATTTTTTCATCGTTCCCCCGGGTGGCCAGGCCCTATCAAGGGCCTGGCTGTCAGCGCGATTACAGGTAAGAAATGGTGTAAGTCACGTTGGAGCTCAGAGCGCCCACTTTTGCCGCTTCGGCGTTGGTTTTGTAGTAGTACGCGTCCAGCGTCAGGGTTTCTGAATCCGGCGCCTCTTTGTCGCCCATGATGTCGGTGACATAAGGCACGTTCAGCTGGATCGGGGTGGAAGAACCGGTTTCCGCCAGAGAGAAGCCTACGTTCTTCGCGACGGAAGCGTCGTTCTCGTTGACCGAGTTGTTCAGCAAATATTTGCCGTCGGTGGAGATGTTATCCGCGGAGGAGAAGTAGATTTTCAGCGGGGTGCCTGCGGTACCGGCCGCCGGCGAACAGCCGGAGAAGGTCAACGAGAAGGACTTCTTGTTCTTGGTGATTGGCCCGACGGTGTTACCCGCGTCGGTCACCGAGATCGGGCTCAGTGCTACGGTGAAATCCGCGCTCTTGCCGCCGTTAATCGTACAGGTGGTGTCGGTAATGGCGCCGGTAAAGTTAATCACGCCACCGGCGGAATTGTCTTCAGCAAAAGCCACCGGCGCAGCGACCGCGGCCGCCATGATTGCAACAGAAAGCATCTTCTTCATCATGAGATAAAACTCCATAACAGTTTGGTTTGAGAGAATAAATAAAAAGCAGCCGCTGCTGGCGGGATGAAACAATCCCTCCCCGTAATACAGAGGCAAAAGGGTGAACACATTCCTGTTTTTATAAAATCAAGCTATAGCGTTATTCATCAGCCGATAATAAAAGCGACAAAATAACGAACTCCTAGATAACCGCTGAGAAACCGGATGAAATCCCCAATAAATTGTGCACCCGATTCTTCAATCCCATTTTGCGTAATGCACTGCATTTCTGCGTGCTGACCGTTTTTACGCTTTTATCAAGCATTCGGGATACCTGGGTCACCGTATAGCCGAAAGAAAGCAAATGAAGCGTTTCCACTTCACTTTCAGTCAGGCAAATTTTCGTATTGCGGGCCGCCCCACCCTCAACGTTTCCATTTAATGCAGAATGCTGCGCAATATTAGCCAGCAGCAAAGACAATTCCTTATTCATGTCGGGAACTCGCACTCTTTTATCGAGCACCACCACATCACGCGTGACAGAACGAAATAACAGACGACGCTTCTCTTCTGTCGTCAAAAAAATTTTCACGCCATGAATAGCAGACAATAACGCTGCCGCCATGCTGAAACGCAACAGGCTTTTGATCGCATCATCGACGATCAGAATATCGTGGCAATTTCGCCCCATGACCAAAGGCAGATCGTCGTAGTAAGCAATAACGTGATCCTTATGAAAAATCCTTGGCGCCAATATCCTTTTTATCGCCCCTCTGAAAAAGATGTTTTCAGATACGATACCGATACTGAGCATACTTCCTCCATCCATGGCTAAAGACAACGGCGATGCCTTGCACTAAATACCTGCCGTTTTCTTGGAAAAATCGCATTGCCGTTTGGGAGCCATCAATAAGCGCCCGGCACATAAGCAGGCGCCGTAAAACACTAAGATAATTCTGCATCAAATCATTAACAACAGGAACATTATTTTCATTAACGCAAATTTTAATTATTATAATCTAACAAATTAGATATTTTCAGAATTTAATGCTATTGAGTACAATAAAAAGAGCAATGCACCATGCATTCTGTTCGTCGAAGAAATAAAAATCCCCCTGAATTATTTATGTTTCCCACCCAGAACCTTGACCTGACCGACGTTTCACTAAATACTAGCCGCGACCTGGAAGCCTATACCATTATAAAAACCTGAATACATGAAATATATTATCGACCTCTGCGTGCTCTATGACGCAAACGCGTGTCGTCTCCAACTCATTGATAACGATGAGTCATCGATACGGATATCCAATCCGGCCTCGCGCCTGTTAATTGAAATGCTGACTCATCCGAATATCCCATTGAAACGTGAGGTATTGATAAAAAAGGTATGGGAAGAGTATGGTTTTTCAGGCTCATCGATCAGCCTCAATGTGGCCGTCAGTGAAATAAGGAAAGCGTTCAAACTGCTGGGGAGAGAAACCTCGCCGATAAAGACCCTGGCGAAAGTCGGTTTTTGCTTTACCGCCATGATTGATATTTACCCATCACCGCAGGCAACCGTTAATGAAACGCCCCCTTCTGCCGCCTCAGTACCGCTTTCGTCTTTCCCGTCGGTTGCCGAATCACATAACACACCGCCGCAGAAACAGGTAAATATTCGCGCTATTGCCGCTATCTGCGGCGCATTTATTCCGCTGTTGTTCGTCGCGGCGCTCTATCCTGTTGAACCGCCTGATCAACCCAGAGAAAATTTAATCTCGTTAGGGAAAAAAGACCGCTGCACCTTGTATTCTCTGGATGCGGACAAGCATATTGATGACGAACTGGAAAAGCGCATGGTCAACCAGGCGCTAGAAGAGAGCGGTGTGGATTGTATAGCCAGTAAAGCGGACATCTATTTTTCCTCCGTAAAACACACGTTGACTTATAACACCTTCCTCGGTGTGTGTTATCTCGGTTCACAAGATCGATATACCCAGTGTGTTACCTACAAAATTCTCAACGGAAAATAAATGGCCGCATTGCTCAACCCCAAAATGCTGACTATCGGATTTTTGGCAGTGATTCTCTTCATTGTCCTGTTTCGCGTTTTAACCCCCGCCGCGCCTGTGCATATGAATTGCCAGGCCGATACGATCACTAAAAAACGATTAGCTTCAGGCGATGACCTGGAATTAAAAGTGACGGGCAGTTTATTCATCTATGACGAACATCATGCCATGATCGTGCAGCGTGGGGACATCACCGTGAGAGGCAAAACCTACAGCCTGGATAGGAAAATAAACTTTGATATAAAGAGGTTAGATGACGGGTTTTACATGACCACCCACCGAGAAATCAGCAAAACGCCCGACGACAACGCGCCGGATGAGCTGACCCAGGAAATCCCCATGATCTCTCTCGGCATTAAGAACGGCGTTTTTTCGATGCGTAAAGCTCGGCAGGATGCGTACATCGTTCATGGCGTGCTTTTCCCGGTAACGCTATGCCGTTAACCTGAGAACAGAATGCCATAGAGAGACAGCGAAGGATCGCAACGGGGCGCGCTTATGGCAAACACGCCCCAGATACCGATTGGAGAGGGGACTATTTTACCGACATATCCGTGCGGACGATGCCGTGATTCTTCATCACCTCTTCCATGGTGAGGTTCTCATCATACGGCTTATCGTCCACCACGACGTCTTGCGGGCGCACATAGGGTTTGGTCGCGCGTTTGAACATCCACCACCACACGAACACCAGGAAAGCGCCGGACTTCAAAAAGATCATGGTCCATAGGGCGACTTGATACCAGTTCATCTCTGTCTCCATAAGAGCATTAAGCGAAATTGATAAGGCGGCGTTGATTATCACCCCGGCGGCGCCTGACAGCAGCAGGCATCCGGGCAGCCAACCTTGATGACCGCATAATCTCACCGATGCGTGACCCTTATCAATAGCCGATCGCGTTTCCTGCAAAAGCGCCTCGGTTTCTGCGCACGCAAAAGCAAAAACCCCGTGCTCAGAGAGCACGGGGTCAGAATGTATGGCGGAGGAGCAGAGATTCGAACTCTGGAACGGTTTCCCGTCGACGGTTTTCAAGACCGTTGCCTTCAGCCACTCGGCCACCCCTCCGCAACGACGCGCACTATAAACAGACCTCATTCGCTTGTAAAGCCTGGGCGCGTTCAACCGCGCGAAAAATCGGCGAAGACGCAGCAAACGCCGAACAAACGCGCGTCCGCTCCTCCCTGCTGTTGCAACAATGATAACTAAGGGTAAAGATTGGTAAACAAACTTTAATCAAGCGTTTGCGCTGCCTATCATCGGGATTATTTTGTGATGGCTTGATAAGAGAGAGCATTATGGACCGCATTGTCGTCTCATCTTCTTCGCGCGACTCGCTGCTCAGCACGCATAAAGTCCTGCGCAACACCTATTTCCTGTTATCCCTGACGCTGGCTTTCTCGGCGCTGACCGCGACCGCCAGCACGATGCTGGGGCTGCCGGCGCCGGGCTTGCTGCTGATGCTGGTTGGTTTCTACGGCCTGATGTTCCTGACCCATAAACTGGCCAACAGCCCGGCAGGCATTCTGGCGGCGTTTGCGCTGACCGGTTTCATGGGGTATGCCCTCGGCCCCATTCTCAGCTCGTTCCTGAACGCCGGCGCGGGCGATCTGATCATGCTGGCGCTGGGCGGCACCGCAGCGGTGTTCTTCTGCTGCTCGGCGTATGTGCTGACCACCCGTAAAGACATGTCATTCCTGTCCGGCATGATGATGGCAGGTTTTGTGGTACTGCTGGTGGCGGTGATCGCCAACCTGTTCCTGCAGATCCCTGCCCTGCACCTGGCCATCAGCGCGCTGTTCATCCTGTTCTCCGCCGGCGCGATCCTGTGGGAAACCAGCAACATCATTCACGGCGGCGAGACCAACTACATTCGCGCCACCGTTAGCCTGTACGTGTCGCTCTACAACATGTTCATCAGCCTGTTGAGCATTCTGGGCTTCGCCCGCAGCAACTGATCGCACGTTACACCAGCTTTCCAGGCCCCGCTCCGGCGGGGCTTTGTTTTTTGCGGCTGAAAAAATTTGCTAAACTGGCGGCCGTTCCGAATTATCCGTTATCGAGGCAGTATGTTGGAGTTTGAAGGTCAGGTTATCGACACTGACGCGCAGGGTTATCTGAAAAACAGCGCCGACTGGCATGAAGGGCTGGCGCCGCTGCTGGCCGCGCAGGAAGAGATCGTGCTCACCGAAGCACACTGGGAAGTGGTGCGCTTCGTGCGCGACTTCTATCAGGAATTTAATACCTCACCGGCTATCCGCATGCTGGTCAAAGCGATGGCGCAGAAATACGGCGAAGAAAAAGGCAACAGCCGCTATCTGTATCGCCTGTTCCCGAAAGGGCCGGCCAAACAAGCCACCAAAATCGCCGGATTGCCGAAACCGGTAAAATGCATTTGACCGCTCTGCCCGCAGCGCCGCTGCAGGCGAGCGTTTAATAACGAATGCCAAACCCATTGTAATCAGCCAGGCCCTGCGGCTCCACCAGCACACGTTCGACGCGCGCGCTGCGCGGGCCGCCCTGTTTCAACCACTCCAGCAGCTTGTCCACCTGCGCCTGTGTGCCGCAGGCCACCACCTGAACACTGCCGTCATCGAGATTGCGCGCATAGCCTGTCACCCCCAACGCCTCGGCCTGCCGCTGGGTGGAATAGCGAAACCCAACCCCCTGCACCACGCCATATACATACGCAGCAATGCAAACTTGTGTCATAATCGCCCCCTGTTATCTTGTCTAAAGAATAAGTATGTATTGAGTATAGAAACTCAATCAAAAGATAAAGAGGCAAGGAGCCAGAGGACAACAATTTGTATAATAGAGGCTTACGTAAAAAGTAGACGGCCGAGCTCCCTCGGCCGGGACAGACTTGCTATTTTTCGGCAGGTAGCCAGTTGGCCCTTTCCCCGTAAAAGAAAGAGTCGATAAATCTGCTTTTGCCACGCAAGCGGATAAATATGATGACCAGAGCGAAAATAATGGCCGTTACGCTGAGATAAAAACCTAGCGTATCCTTATCGACCATTGCTCCGACAAGCAAAATGGGTAACACATGCCAAAGATAAATAGGTAGAGATACCTGCCCCATTTTGACCACAAAGCCCTCAATTCTCAGCTTCAGGCGTTTACACAAACTCACCATCAACAGCAACAACGCAGCATTAAAGGCAAACCATGAGGCGGCATCCAGCAGTGCCCCGTTCGGTTCATAGTACCCTAATATGCCTACGACCAACGCGATAGCGAACAACGCCAGCGGGTTACCGTAAAAATTCTTATCCCCGACCAGGAAACCTAATAAAAAGAAGGAGTAGTAATAATAGAAACGCTTATCACCAATGAATTTCAGCCAGGCATATTGGTTTTCCAGCGTGTCGGCGTAACAGTACCAGACAATAGATAACACCGCGGAAGTGAACAGAAAGAAACCAATTAAGAAATTACTCTTGTAAATGACCATAGTATATAGCACGAATATGATCACTGCTGGGATATACCAAAGATGATAGTAGGGGTAAAGAAATAGACCGATGAACTGCTTTAAACCGACTTCTTCTGAGGAGTAAAGAGAATAAACGCTGTAAACAACGAACGCCAACATATAAGGAATTATCATGCGCCACTGATACTTTTTCAGCACGCTAATCACGCCGCCATCAAGAAAATAACGCCGAACAAAGTAGCCCGTCACCCCTAGAAAAAGCGGCATATGGAAATAATATATTGCCCCACGCAAACCGACATCAGCGCTGCCTGGCAATAAATGTCCCACGATGACGAGCAAGATAAGCAACCCTTTCAAAAAATCAAACGACAAGCTTCTTTCTTTAGACATTTAAGAAAAATCCTAATATCTGCATAATAAACATCAGGTGCTCAATAACAGATTAAGTTAAGATTTTTGTCAATGCGAAAAAACCTAAAACTCACAAAAAACTTACAAAAAGCTTACATCCCCATCTGCCCGGAGATAGGCTTTCTTCCGTGAGGCGAACCTCAGCCTGAAGTTAATCACTATGAAATTTCACAAAAGATAATAATAATCAATTAGTTAAAAACAAAACGGTAATCTTCAATCCACACTCTTGAATGATGGGCTCTGCTTGCTCACAAGAAAGCGTACCGTCGGCCAGCCGTCGTGGCTAAACATACCGCCGGGCAACCAAGCGACAGCGCTATTCCTATTTCGAGTAAAGCCATCTGCTCTATCGTCGATGATGTGAGAGGTGTCAATGACTTTTATTTTTCAAGCTATCGAGGGATGATGTAATGTCAGAAAAATCAACCAACTTGCGAACGACTTTCGTTTTAAAACGATCATCATATTCAACCTGAGCACTCTTTACCTTTAATAACCTATCAATCATTATGTCCGCTTGCTCGCCGTCGAATCCAAAAGAACGGTTACCGTAAAACCGCTCGCCGTTAATCGACACAGCACCTGAGTTTGGGTTCGCAGTAGGTGGAAATGAAATTTTATAATGCCCAGCCTGAACCGAAATCTTTAATACCCCATCACTTATAGCGTTTTCGTCATCACTAAAAACCCACTCGTTAGCCAATACTGTGTGAGTCGTCATAAAAAAAATGAAAAACAAAAAAAATCTCACTGGTGCACTCCCTTCACTTTATATTACAAAACAGCCAAAAACACTTTTAACGAGAATAAATACATAACTCTGTCGCCTTATGCCCTATAAAGCATAATCCCCTGTCAAACATCCAATCCTGCAGGTAACAAAGCGCCTTCACGCACTGATCAACATGCTTTCATCTCTGGCTTGCTATAATACACCTTTTTAAGCTGCCATTTCTTCAGTTTGAAGGCTGCACTTTCTCTCTCTTCGGTGCGACGCCCGCAGAGATAACGCGATACAATCCGAGCCAACGCGGTAGTGAACGCTGTCAGATTCAGCTATGATGACGAACTTATTTTGGCAAACGCTTAATCCAGCCAATTAACCCATTGAATAAAAAGTAGTTTAACCATGCGCTTACATCTCGCCAAAGGACGTGAAAAGTCCTTACTCCGTCGCCACCCTTGGGTGTTCTCCGGCGCCGTTCAACGCGTTGAGGGCAAAGCCCACTCCGGTGAAACCATTGATATCCTCGACAGCCAGGGTAAGTGGCTGGCACGCGGCGCCTATTCGCCCGAGTCGCAGATCCGCGCACGCGTCTGGACCTTCCAGCAAGATGAAGAGATTAACATCGATTTCTTCATTCGCCGCCTGCAGCAAGCGCAAAGCTGGCGCGATTGGGTCGCACAGCGCGACGGTCTGGACGGATACCGCCTGATCGCCGGCGAGTCCGACGGCCTGCCGGGCATCACTATCGATCGCTTCCAGAATTTCCTGGTGCTGCAGCTGCTGTCCGCCGGTGCCGAATACCAGCGCCCGGCCCTGCTTTCCGCCCTGCAGCATTGCTACCCGGAATGTTCGATCTACGATCGCTCCGACGTTGCGGTACGTAAAAAAGAAGGCCTGCCGCTGGCGCAGGGCCCGGTATTTGGCGATCTGCCGCCGGAACTGCTGCCGATCACCGAACACGGCATGAAGCTGCTGGTGGACATTCAGCAGGGGCACAAAACTGGTTTCTACCTCGACCAGCGCGACAGCCGCCTGGCGGCGCGCAATTACTCCGCCGGCCGTCGGGTGCTGAACTGCTTCTCCTACACCGGCGCCTTCGCCGTTTCCGCTTTGATGGGCGGTTGCGCGCAGGTGATCAGCGTGGATACCTCGCAGGCGGCGCTGGATATCGCCAAACAGAACGTCGAGCTCAATAAGCTGGATCTGAACAAAGCGGAGTTCGTTCGCGATGACGTGTTCCAGCTGCTGCGCAACTACCGCACTCAAGGCGAAAAATTCGATCTGATCATCATGGATCCGCCGAAATTCGTCGAGAACAAGAATCAGTTGGCCAGCGCCTGCCGCGGCTACAAAGACATCAACATGCTGGCGCTGCAGCTGCTGAATCCGGGCGGCATTCTGCTCAGCTTCTCCTGCTCCGGCCTGATGCCGACCGACCTGTTCCAGAAAATTTTGGCCGACGCCGCTGTAGATGCCGGACGTGATGTACAATTTATAGAGCAGTTCCGACAGGCTGCCGATCACCCGGTGATCGCCACATACCCTGAGGGGCTGTATCTGAAAGGATTCGCTTGTCGGGTGATGTAACTTGAAATGCGCTGCCCTGCCCCCATATATGAGCAAGGCATTGTTTCTCAGGAGGTCATCATGATTGCCAGCAAATTCGGTATCGGACAACAGGTTAGGCATAAACTGCTGGGGTATTTGGGCGTCGTGATCGATATCGACCCGGAATACTCTTTGGAACAACCCAAAGCTGACGAAATAGCGGCGAACGATGAACTGCGTTCAGCCCCTTGGTACCACGTGGTGATGGAAGACGAGGAAGGCCAACCGGTACACACCTATCTGGCGGAAGCGCAGCTGGATAGCGAAGCCCAGGAGGCACACCCCGAGCAACCATCGCTGGATGAACTGGCGGAATCCATCCGTCACCAGCTACAGGCGCCACGCTTGCGCAATTGACCGCGCCAAGACCTGAGAAACCCGAGAGGGCCCGGCATCGCGCCTGGCCCTTTTTATTTAGCGCTCCAACCCTAAGCGCGGGATTTCGATTTTCGGACAGCGATCCATCACCACACGCAACCCGGCCTGTTGCGCCAGCGCTGCCGCCTGCTCGTTAATCACCCCTATCTGCAGCCAGAGCGCCCTGGCGCCGATCGCTATCGCCTCTTGCGCCACGCCGTAAGCCGCTTCTGAATTGCGAAACACGTCAACCATATCCACCGGCTGCGGGATAGCGGCCAGCGTAGGGTAAACCTGCTGCCCCAGCAGCGTCTGCCCCGCCAGTTTTGGGCTGACCGGGATCACCTGATACCCTTGCGCCAACAGATACGCCATCACCCCATAGCTGGGCCGCGATGGGTTATCGCTGGCACCGACCAGCGCGATAGTTTTCACCTGTTGCAACAGCTCAACAATCTCTTGATCTTGCATCTTCAACTCCCGTTTATCACTGCGTCACTTTCCATTTCGAGTGTAACCGATCGGCATTCGTTCGGTTAAACGCAACGCAAGGGAAACTTCACCGCAATCTTATGGTCAGAGGCTGTCGCGGTTCAGCTGCGCATGGTCATGTCTAATCGCGATAAAATATGTAAAAATGTAAACAAAATACCCGATTGAAAAATTTTGACACAACCTATGCCGTGTTCAACACTTAGCGTTACGCCACTTTATAAGGAGATAATGATGAAATTTGGTCTGGTGGTTGCGGCGTTGCTCAGCATCAGCATACCTGCCGCGGCTACGACCCTGAAACTCTCCCCGGACATCGACCTGCTGGTGGTCGACGGCAAGAAAATGACAGGTTCGTTGTTAAAAGGCGCCGACAGCCTTGAACTGGATGGCGGGCAGCACCAGTTGCTGTTTAAAGTGACCAAAACCGTACGTTCCGGCCAGCATACGCAGGCCTATGCTTCCTTGCCGCTGGTTGCCACCTTCAATACGCAAAAGATCAGCCAGGTGGCGATCGAACTGCCACGCATCGAGAACGATCGTGATGCGCAACGCTTTGACAGAACGTTGAATTATCTGGTGGTCGATAAAGACGGCAACGCCCTGCCGTTCCGGCATGATGTGCTGCATCCCGACAGCGTCACCTTCAATACCGATTTGGAAAAGGTGATGACCGATTACAACCGCCAGAACCGCCCGGCCTCCGTTCCGAGCTTTGTTCAGGCGAACGCGGGCAATGCCTCAGCCCTCGCGTTGGCCGGCGCGCCGATAAACGCCCCGACGGTGACGTTGAAAGGTGAAAACGTGTCGGAACAAATGCTGCAATACTGGTTTCAACAGGCCGACAAGGAAACACAGAAGCGTTTTCTGCGCTGGGCCAATAAACAACCGATTCGCTGATCCCTCCCGGCGCCTTTCCCCGTAAAGGCGTCTTTTCTTCGCATTTTCAAGCGCAAACGCTAGGCAGTGAAAAACAGTTTCAGTAATCTGTCGCACATTCCCCGATTAGCGAAGGACACCGAGATGGAATTGACCACCCGCACTATCGCCGCGCGCAAACACATTGCGCTGGTGGCGCACGATCACCGCAAACAGGCCTTGCTGGAGTGGGTAGAAAGCCACAAGACCATTCTGGCGCAGCACCAGCTGTACGCCACCGGCACTACCGGTAATCTGATCCAGCGCGCCAGCGGCATTCCCGTCACCAGCATGCTGAGTGGCCCGATGGGCGGCGATCAGCAGGTTGGCGCACTGATTGCGGAAGGCAAGATAGACATGCTGATCTTCTTCTGGGATCCGCTGAACGCGGTGCCGCACGATCCGGACGTGAAGGCGCTGCTGCGGCTGGCGACCGTATGGAATATTCCGGTGGCCACCAACCGCTCGACCGCCGACTTTCTGATCGACTCTCCGCTGTTCAAAAGCGAGGTGGAGATCGCCATCCCCGACTATCAGCGCTACCTGCAAGACCGCCTGAAATAGTCCTCGCGGCCTGGCAGCCGCCAGGCCCAGGCTTACGGTTTTTTCTGCACCGGTACGCCAAGATCTTGCAGGTGTTCAACGAACACCGAAGGACGTTCACGATCCTGCAACAGCCACACCTGATGTTTAGCGCGCGTCAACGCGACATACAGCAGACGGCGCTCTTCGGCATCCGGGAAATCCTCCGGCTGCGGCAGCAGCACCTCTTCCAACACCGACTCGCGCGCCACGGCGGGGAAGCCGTCACGCCCATCATGCAAACCGGCGATGATGACGTATTCCGCCTGCTGCCCCTTGCTGGCGTGGATGGTCATAAATTCCAGATCCAGCTTGGGCCAGCGGGTGGCCGCCTTCGCCAGCGCTTCCGGTTTCAGATGATGGTAGCGCGCCAGCACCAGGATGCGCTCATCCGGCTTGGCGTAGCCGCTCAGTTTATCCAGCAAGGGCTCCAACTGCTCGTGCGGCAGGATCGCCACCGACTTTTTATTGCCCTTGCTCAGGCTGTTGAGCGGTTTTTTCAGCTGGTGCGGGTTCTGCTGCACGAACCGGTTGGCCACCTCGCCGATACGTTCGTTGAAGCGATAAGTGGTGTCCAGCGCGCACTGCGCCCCTTCGCCGAAGTGGGTGGCAAAAGCCGTGGTTAACGTCAACTCTGCGCCGCTGAAGCGATAAATCGCCTGCCAGTCATCCCCCACCGCAAACAGGCAGGTCTGCTTGTTCTGCCGACGCAGCGCCGCCAGCAACAGCGCACGCTGCGGCGAGATATCCTGAAACTCATCGACCAGAATATGTTTCCACGGGCTGACGAAGCGCCCCTTGTCGAGAATGTTGACCGCCTGATGAATAAGGCCGGAGAAGTCCACCGCTCCTTCCTCTTTCAAGGCGCTTTTCCAGGCTTTCAACAGTGGCGCCATCAGCCGAATGCGTTTCGAAAACAGATCGCGGATTTCTTCATCCGCCTGCTCAATCATTTCCGCCTGGCTGCCGCCGTGCATGCGCATCAGCCCCAGCCAGCGTTCCAACCGGCCCGCCAGCCGGTCCGCCAGGCGTTTATCCTGCCAGAAGTCGCCTTCCGGCACGTCCCATTCCAGCTCCTCGGTCAACCATTGACGCCACCCCTTCGCCTGGGCTTTTTTCTCTGCACATTGCTCGCGCCAATGGGCAATCAGCAACGCTTTGCGCGCGCTGGCATCGGTTTCCAACCGGCTGATGGCCGGGGCTTTGCGGCTGCCTTGTTGAATGATCTGCAGCGCCAATGCATGGAATGTTTTGGCCTGAATACCGACATCGCCCAAACGTTCTTTGATGCGATCATTCATCTCACTCGCAGCCTGACGGCCGAACGCCAACAGCAAGATTTGGCCCGGCTCCGCCTCCTGACGGCGCAGCAGCCAGCCGGCGCGCGCCACCAGCACCGACGTCTTGCCGCTGCCGGCCCCCGCCAATACCAGGACGGAATCCTCGCCGTTGACCACCGCACGGCTCTGAGAGTCATTGAGCGGTGAGCTCTCGACGGTCTGGAAGAAGTCGTGATGTTGCTCCAGCATGCGATCGGTCCACTGCCGGTTGCGTTGGTCGACACTGCGTTGCCCCTGCTGCAGCCATTGCAGACACAGATGGTAATCGGCCCGGCAGTTATCGAATTCCTCCAGGCGCGCCACCGGCATTGGCAGCGCGGAGAAGGCTTCACGGATTTGCTGCTGCAGTTTGCCCAGCTCAGACTTTTTGAACCATTTATCTTGCTGCTCAATGCGCTGAATCTGTGCCACCTGCTGTTGCAACACGCCGGCACTGACCTCACTCATTTCGGCGCTCCACTGCTGCCACGCCTGCTGCAGATAGTGATAAAAACGCTGCGTTTCCTGCCACTCGGTGCCGTGCAGTCGCACCACTTTTTCGTCCGGCAATTCAAATTCCAGCTCGCCCCAGACGATGCCGCGCTTGCACCTGACCTGAATCAGTTGATTGAAGGGGATCAGGTATTCATGTTTTTCCCCGCTCACCTCAACGCCGGCGTGCAGCAACCGCACGCGGTTATAAGGGTGCTGAGCCAGGTGTTTCCCCAGCGATGTCGCTTTAAGTTCCATATCGTCGCGCCATGACTATGTTGAGATTAAATAACGGATATCTGCCAGTTTACCTGCGATAAGCAGTGGCACTCTAGCGCTAAAAAAAGGGTAGAATAGATTTTGCGTTTTTATCGTGAATACGCCCGCATCGCGGTTTGGCCAACATTAGAGCAGAATGACGTCTATGCGTACTGTACTGAATATTCTTAATTTTGTGTTGGGCGGTTTCTTCACCACGCTGGGTTGGCTCATCGCCACGGTGTTCAGCGTGCTGCTGGTCATCACGCTGCCGCTCACCCGCTCCTGCTGGGAAATCACCAAGCTGTCGCTGGTGCCGTTCGGCAATGAGGCAATCCACGTCGATGAGCTCTACCCGGAAAAAAGCAATGCGCTGCTCTCCGCCGGCGGCTCACTGCTCAACGTTATCTGGCTGGTGCTGTTCGGCTGGTGGCTGTGCCTGTCACACATCGCCGCCGGTATCGTGCAGTGCGTTTCGATCATCGGCATTCCGGTCGGCATCGCCAATTTCAAAATTGCCGCCATCGCGCTGTGGCCGGTGGGGCGCCGCGTCGTCTCGGTAGAAATGGCTCAGCAAGCGCGTATTGAGAATGCTCGCCGCCACTATCATCAGCGTTAATTTTTTCTCCGTTTGAGGAGTTTTTCGTGCGCTCTTTTGCACCCGCAGTACGTCGTTACACCTATAACAGCAATCTGCTGTATCACCTGCGCATCCTTATTGCGCTGATCGGCACCACCGCCGTTCCCTGGTGGCTGGGCATTCCCAAGCTGACCATCCCGCTGACGCTGGGCGTGGTGGCAGCGGCCCTGACCGACTTGGATGACCGCCTGGCCGGCAGGTTACGCAACCTGCTGATCACGCTGGTGTGCTTCTTTGTCGCCTCAGCTTCAATCGAGCTGCTGTTCCCCTATCCCTGGTTGTTCGCCCTTGGCTTAACCACGTCGACCTGCGGTTTTATCCTTCTGGGCGCCTTGGGGCAACGTTACGCCACCATCGCCTTCGGCGCACTGCTGATCGCGGTTTACACCATGCTCGGCACCGCCATGTACGATGCCTGGTATCAGCAACCGCTGCTGCTGGTGATCGGTGCGCTGTGGTACAACCTGCTGACGCTGGCGGGCCACCTGCTGTTCCCTATCCGGCCACTGCAAGAGAACCTGGCGCGCTGCTACGATCAACTGGCCAACTATCTGGATGCCAAAGCCAACCTGTTCGATCCCGACGCCGAACGCGACGCCGACCTGCCATGGATGGATGTTGCGATGGCCAACAGCGCGTTGGTCGCGTTGCTTAACCAGACCAAAGCCTCGCTGCTGACGCGCCTGAAAGGCGATCGCGGCCAGCGCGGCACCCGCCGTACCTTGCACTACTATTTTGTCGCGCAGGATATCCACGAACGCGCCAGCTCTTCCCACGTTCAGTATCACGCGCTCAGCCGGCAATTCCGCCACAGCGATATTTTATTCCGCTTCCAGCGTTTGCTGAGCATGCAGGCGCGCGCCTGCCGCCAACTGGCACAATCGATCCTGCTGCGGCAAAAATACCAGCACAACCCGCGTTTTGAGCCGGCCTTCAGCCGCATTCAGGAGGCCTTGGCGCGCATCGCCGAAACCCAGGGCAATTCAGAACAAACCAAGGCGCTGGCGCACCTGCTGAAAAACCTGCATGCGATCGATGCGCAGCTGGCCAATATTGAGTCAGAGCAGACGCTGGCAAGCGGGCAAGCGGAAGAGAACAGCCTGGCCGACGATCGCTTAACCGGCTGGAGCGACATCCGCCTGCGCATCAGCCGCCATTTGACGCCGCAATCGGCCCTGTTCCGCCACGCGATCCGCATGTCGGTGGTGCTGTGCGTGGGTTACGCTTTCATCCAGTTCACCGGCATGCAGCACGGTTACTGGATCCTGTTGACCAGCCTGTTCGTCTGTCAACCGAACTACAACGCTACCCGCCGACGCCTGGCGCTGCGCATCATCGGCACCCTGGCCGGTATCCTGATCGGCCTGCCGATCCTCTATTTCGTGCCTTCACTGGAAGGACAGCTGGTGTTGATCGTCATCACCGGCGTTCTATTTTTCGCTTTCCGCACCGTCCAGTATGCCCACGCCACCATGTTCATCACGCTACTGGTCTTGTTATGCTTTAACCTGTTGGGTGAAGGATTCGAAGTAGCCGCCCCGCGCGTTTACGACACCTTGTTGGGCTGCGCCATCGCCTGGGCGGCGGTCAGCTTTATCTGGCCGGACTGGAAATTCCGCCAACTGCCGGCGGTGGTGGATAAAACCCTGAATGCCAACTGCCGTTATCTGGACGCCATTCTGGTGCAATACCACCAGGGTAAGGATAACGGCCTCGCCTACCGCATTGCGCGGCGAGATGCCCACAACAGCGATGCCGAACTGGCTTCGGTCATCTCCAACATGTCCGCCGATCCCAAGGCCGACAAGGAATTGCAGGAAGCCGCCTTCCGCCTGCTTTGCCTCAACCACACTCTCCTGAGTTATATCTCGGCGTTGGGGGCACACCGCGAGCGGCTGAATACCCCTGTCACCCTCGATCTGCTCAATGATGCCGTGTGTTACGTGGACGGCGCCTTGCATCAGGAAGAACGGAACAGCCAGCGCATTGCGCAAGCGCTGGAACAGCTGGCGGAGCGCATTCGCAGAGCCGTTCCGGAACCTGAAAGCAAAGAGCAGTTGGTGTTGCAACAGGTGGGGTTGATGCTCGAACTGCTGCCGGAGCTCACCGCACTCCACGCCCAAATCAATAAGGCAATCTAATTATTCAGGGCTCGCTCGATGGGCCCTGAACCACTGGCTCATGCCCATGGCGGCGCATCGCCATCGTATGATCGAACCAGCGCACCAGTTCGTTGCGCAATTCGGCCGGCAACGCCGCCTGATGATAACCGGCTATCGCGCCGCCCAGCGACAGCAGCACACGCAGCCCCAGATTGGTCTGCTGTTGCAGCAGGCGGAGATAGCTGCGTTTAGCGCCTTGCAGCCGCAGGTCATAGGCGTTGCGGATACCCGCTCGCCATAGCAAGCGCTCCATGTTGACATCGATATTCGGCAACGCCTTCAATCGACCGTGATCGCCGGCCTTAAGCCGCTGCTCTCGACGCGCTTCCCTGACGGCCTGCCAGGCCAGCCCCACCAGCTCGTTGCGTTCCCGCCACAGCGACTCGTCAACCCAGTAATAACGCAAAGTGATGGGCACTCCACGCTTGGAATAGACCATATTGACCATCCCTCTGGCGCGAAAAGCCGGTTCCATGCTCGCCGTAGCCCGCAGGTACAACTCTCCTTCCGCTATCACTGCAAACATTACCCCCTCGGCCAGCAGGCCGTAGCCGCCAAACTGTGACCGCGTGGTGATGGCGCCCAGCGCCGCGAAGCAATTTTTAGCCTGTGCGATCCTTCGTATCGACATCCTTTTCATAGCGTTTCTCCTTTTTAGGTTCCGGTCGTATTATTTCTCTTATCAATGAAAAGAGTAACGTGAACAACTAATTAGGAAAATACGCACTATCCACCCGCATGCCAATCACAAAAAACACCGGTACAAAAAATGATCGCAATTATGCGAGCCGCTACGAAAATTTGGGTTGATCTTATCCCAAATCAGGGATACTGTATAAACATACAGTAACACGACGGGCGGGAACTTTATGCGTACTCAATCACTCTACCAACCTCATTTCAGCCAAGGCTCTTTTACAGCGCGCAATGCTGAGAAGAACACGGATGTCGGCAAAGAGAATGGCTTGATCAGTGAACTTGTTTACAACGAGCGCCAGCCCGCAGTGGCTCAATTGCTGTTGCCCCTGCTGCTGCAACTGGGCAAGCAGTCTCGCTGGCTTCTGTGGCTGACACCGCAGCAAAAATTAAGCAAGCAATGGCTGCAGCAATCCGGCCTGCCTGTAGATAAGATGGTGCAATTGAGCCAAATCAGCCCGGTGAATACGGTCGAGGCTATGGAAAAAGCGCTGCAAACGGGAAATTACAGCGTGGTTCTTGGCTGGTTGCCCGAGCTAACGGAGGAGGATCGTCTAAAATTAAGACGTGCGGCAGAATTGGGTAATGCCTATGGGTTTATCATGCGCCCTCAACGTGACATTAACCCGACTCACGGACACTGTTCCACCCTAAAAATTCACTCTTCTTTGTATCATTAAGTAAATTTAGGATTTTTCCCATCATTTTCGCACCCCATAAGCGGAACCTTTGCGGTGGAAGGCACAAAGCTAGTCCGGCTGCGGTTTGGCAAGTAAAAACGCCCAAGGAATCGCCGTTTTTTTAGGCTGAGAATGTTAGCAAATATGTACGATTCCGCGTTTTTTTTTAGAGCCTTATCACATCACACTTGTAACTTTCGCGCCACGTTGTAGACTTTACATCGCCAAGGTTGCTCTATAACGTCAGAAAAACTGGCGAGTAACAAACGAGGGCTTAAACCTTGGCGAAGGAATTTAACCAAGGGCTTAAAACAGCTTTAAAGCTCATTGCCTATTTGGATGATAACGAGGCGCAAAATGAAAAAGACAGCTATCGCATTAGCAGTGGCACTGGCAGGTTTCGCTACCGTAGCGCAAGCCGCTCCAAAAGATAACACTTGGTACACCGGTGCTAAACTGGGCTGGTCCCAGTACCATGACGTTGGCTTCTACGGCAACGGTTACCAGAACGGTATCGGCAACGGTCCTACCCACAAAGATCAGCTGGGTGCCGGCGCGTTCCTGGGCTACCAGGCAAACCAATACCTGGGCTTCGAACTGGGCTATGACTGGCTCGGCCGCATGCCTTACAAAGGCAGCGTGAACAACGGTGCTTTCAAAGCGCAGGGCGTTCAACTGGCCGCTAAACTGAGCTACCCAATTGCTGACGATCTGGACATCTACACTCGTCTGGGTGGTATGGTATGGCGTGCAGATTCCAAAGCTAACTACGGCCGTACTGGTCAGCGTCTGAGCGACCACGACACCGGCGTTTCTCCGCTGGCTGCTGTTGGTGTTGAATACGCACTGACCAAAAACTGGGCTACTCGCCTGGATTACCAGTTCGTAAGCAACATCGGTGACGCAGGTACCGTTGGCGCACGTCCAGACAACACCATGCTGAGCCTGGGCGTTTCTTACCGCTTCGGTCAGGATGACGTAGTTGCTCCAGCACCAGCTCCGGCTCCAGCTCCAGTTGTTGAAACCAAGCGTTTCACTCTGAAGTCTGACGTGCTGTTCAACTTCAACAAGTCTACTCTGAAAGCAGAAGGCCAACAGGCTCTGGATCAGCTGTACAGCCAGCTGAGCTCCATGGATCCTAAAGACGGTTCCGTAGTTGTTCTGGGTTACACCGACGCCGTTGGTTCTGACCAGTACAACCAGAAACTGTCCGAACAACGTGCACAGAGCGTTGTTGACTACCTGGTCTCCAAAGGCATCCCGTCAGACAAAATCTCTGCACGTGGTATGGGTGAAGCAGATGCAGTTACTGGCAACACCTGTGGCTACAAATCTGGCCGCGCTACCAAAGCTCAGATCGCTTGCCTGGCACCAGATCGTCGCGTAGAGATCGAAGTTAAAGGTATCAAAGACGTTGTAACTCAGCCTCAGGGCTAAGTTTACTCGCCTAATAAAAACCCCGCATAGCGGGGTTTTTTTTCATCCTATTGTTGAAACCAAGCGCAACACAGGCGCGCTCACGCACTTACTTGGGATCTTTGCCAAGAATCGCCTTCAAGTCTTCTTTCAACGACGACATCTGGTTCGCATACTTTTCTTTGCGTTCAGCGTCTTCGATAAGCTGCACGACGGTTTCCGACAGCGTAACGCCACGTCGGCGCGCCAGGGCAGCCAATCGTTGCCAAACCAAAAACTCCAGATCGATAGATTTTTTACGCGTATGCTGATGTTCTGCGTTAAAATGACGTTTACGGCGGGCGCGGATCGTTTGTTTCATCCGGTTATCCAGTTCCGGATTCATGTGAGCGGCAATCCATGCAAGTACCTTTACCGGCTCATTTTCCAGCTTCAGCAGCTCGTTAACCGCCTCCTGAGCAGCGCTGTTTTCAATGTAGCGGGTAATGAGTTCCCCTTCCCGATGTTTCTTCACCAGGTACTTCCATTTCCAACCGCTCTCCAGATTTTCCAGTTGCTGATATTTCATCTTGAGCTCTTCAGTGACCGCGTAACTTCAAATAAGCATAACAGCTTTGCGCCAAATTTCCCCGGCAATTAAGCCGTCTTTTAGACTGTTTTTTGCACAGTCACCGCGCGATGTCAAACTCCCTGATGCCAACTGGCACTCCGCATGTATCAAGCCGCCGTTATTCTTGTATAATCGCCCTTTCCCTTTTTAACGATTGCATCTAACACTTTGACCAATAACCGACTTGAATGGCAATCTTTATTGCCGGACGTAACGCCTTATCAGGCGATATTTGATACCGCCGCTCAGTTGGCACCCGTGCCCTTTTCCGCCATTCAGCCTCGGCTGGAAAATGCCCTGACGCTATTTTGCCACCCCCAATCGCCACCGCGTTTCATGCTGTTGAAGGCGCAAGAAACACGAGAGTATCTGGAACTGATCGCTCACGCCGTCACGCCACTGCTGCCGAAAAACACGGCATGCCGCGGCAGCCACTATGTCATTCAGGATGGCAAAGTCAGCGTAGAGCCGGCCAGCCGTGGCGATGAACCTTTTGCCGCCGGCGGCGCTTGCCTGTTCCAGGAGTGGGTTGAGCCGGAGCAACTGTTTGGCTGCGTACGGATCCACAATGGCGACATCACCCTGCAGCCGGGTCTGGTGCACCAGGCCAACGGCGGCATTTTGATTCTGTCGGCCCGTGCCCTGTTGGCTCAGCCGTTGCTATGGCTGCGGCTGAAGCAAATGATCGGCCAACGTCAGTTCCATTGGGTTTCGCCAGACGAAACCCGCCCGCTGCCGGTAGCCATTCCGCCAATGCCGCTGGAGCTGCGGCTGATTGTGGTCGGCGATCGCCACGGCCTGGCCGATTTTCACGATATCGAGCCGGAACTGAGTGAACAAGCGGTCTACGGTGAATTCGAAGACGATCTGCAGCTGACTGAAGTTGATGATATGGCGCAGTGGTGCGGCTACGTCAATGGCGTGATTGCCGACCAGCAGTTGCCGATGCTGGCGAGCGACGCCTGGGCGCCGCTGATCGTTCAGGCCGTGCGTTACAGTGGCGACCAGGGCATCCTGCCACTCTCGCCGGTTTGGCTTGGCCAGCAGCTGTCCGAAGCCGCACTGTATGCCGAAGAAGATCGCATTACGGCCAAAGCGTTCGAAGCGGCGTTAAATGCCCGCGAATGGCGTGAAAGCTATCTGGCCGAACGTATGCAGGATGAAATCGAGCTGGGCCAGATTCTGATTGAGACCGAGGGTGAAGTGATCGGGCAAATCAACGGCCTGTCAGTCCTGGATTATCCCGGCCATCCACGCAGTTTTGGCGAACCGTCGCGCATCAGTTGCGTTGTGCACCTCGGCGACGGCGAGTTCACCGACGTCGAGCGCAAAGCCGAACTGGGTGGCAACCTGCACGCTAAAGGCATGATGATCATGCAGGCGTTTTTGATCGCCGAGCTGGATCTGGATCAGCAGTTACCCTTCTCCGCTTCCATCGTCTTTGAGCAATCTTACGGTGAAGTAGACGGCGACAGCGCCTCGCTGGCTGAACTGTGCGCGTTGATCAGCGCCCTGTCACAGCAACCGATCACCCAGCAGATCGCCGTCACCGGCTCCGTCGACCAATTCGGCAACGTACAGCCGATAGGTGGCGTTAACGAAAAGATCGAAGGTTTCTTCGAGGTTTGTTTGCGCCGCGGCCTGACGGGCAAACAGGGCGTCGTATTGCCCGCGACCAACGTGCGCCACCTGTGCCTGCGCCAGGATGTCGTCGACGCGGTACGCGAAGGGCAATTCCATCTGTGGGCGGTAGAGAGCGCGGCGGAAGCCTTGCCTTTGCTCACAGGTTGCCTCTACTCTGACGAACAACAGCCGAACTTGTTGGCGGCCATTCAGGAACGGATTGCGCAGGTGAGCCTGCAGGAACGCCGTCGTCCGTGGCCGCTGCGCTGGCTCAACTGGTTCAACCACGGCTGATCGGACTTGTTCAGCGTACACGTGTTAGCTAACCTGCGTCCTTCATTAAAATAAGGCTTACTGAGAACATGGTAGATAAACGCGATTCCTATACGAAAGAAGACCTCGAAGCATCCGGCCGTGGCGAGCTGTTCGGCGCCGGTGGCCCACCGTTGCCGGCAGGTAACATGTTGATGATGGACCGCGTGGTCAAGATGACCGAAGACGGCGGAACTCACAACAAAGGTTATGTGGAAGCGGAGCTGGATATTAATCCGGACCTATGGTTCTTCGGTTGCCACTTTATCGGCGATCCGGTCATGCCAGGCTGCCTGGGCCTGGATGCGATGTGGCAGCTGGTCGGTTTCTACCTCGGTTGGCTGGGTGGCGAAGGCAAAGGCCGCGCGCTGGGCGTCGGTGAAGTCAAGTTTACCGGCCAGGTGCTGCCAACCGCGAAGAAAGTGACCTACCGCATTAACTTCAAACGCGTCATCACCCGCAAGCTGATCATGGGCGTCGCCGATGGCGAAGTGCTGGTTGACGGCGAAGTGATCTATACCGCCACCGATCTGAAAGTGGGCCTGTTCAAGGACACCACAGCGTTCTGATCACGCTGAGGAGAAGGCGGCCATCGTCTTCCTCTTCGCATGCCATCACGCCCAGCGTGATGGCATTTCTTTCACTTCTCGTTTAAAGACTACTCACCTCCTTTAATTGCCCGCTGCCGAAACGTTTTCTCCCCCCCCTGTCTCCACCCTATTCCTACCCGAACGCAGGCCAGTTGAGCGAGGCCTCTCCCCGCAGCCCGCACCGACGCGATAGCGGTTTTTTCCATCCGGTCATTTTCTTGCCCCTCAAAATCGCCTAGTATAGCTATCATGTAACTACAATAAATGTATCCACAAAGAGGCGATATGCAAAAAACCCGCTTTAGCGATACACCTTGCCCCGTCGCACGTTCGTTAGATCGCGTCGGAGAATGGTGGAGCATCCTGATCCTGCGTGATGCCTTTCAGGGATTGTCCAAGTTCGACGAATTCCAACAAAGTCTGGGGATTTCACCCACTCTCCTGGCCCGACGCCTGAAGGATTTAGTGGCCCACGGCATTCTGCATAAGCAACGTTATCAAACGCGGCCGGTTCGCTATCAATATCTGCTCACCGAACGCGGCAACGATTTTCTTCCCGTACTGGCCGCTCTCTCACAATGGGGCAATCGCCATTTGATCGACGGTGACATTAGCGCCTTGTTAGTCGACGGCCGCACCGATCGGCCGATCCAGGTCCAGTTGATCAACGTCGAGACCCAACAGCAGGTGCCGCCGCAGTTTATTACGTTGGCACCGGGGCCTGCGGCAAATGACGGCATACGTCAACGCGCCGAACTGATGCGGCAGCGGCGCCTCGCCGATTTATCCGAACTCACCAAGGAGCAGTCATGAGCAATCGTCGTATCGTTATTACCGGCATGGGCGCCGTTTCACCGTTAGGGTGCGGCGTGGAGACCATCTGGCAACGTTTATTAAAAGGAGAGTCCGGCATTCGGGCTTTGCCTGACGAGATCGTTGCAGATTTGCCGGTCAAGGTCGGGGGGCAAGTCCCCGAACTGGCGCAAGATGCCGAGGCGGGATTCAACCCAGACGCGTCCGTCGCCCCCAAGGACCAAAAGAAAATGGATCGCTTTATTCTGTTTGCCATGGCGGCGGCGGATGAAGCCGTTCGTCAGGCCGGCTGGATAGCCGATACGGAGGAAAAACAAGAGCGAACCGCCACCGTCATCGCCTCGGGCATTGGCGGCTTCCCGGCCATTGCCCAGGCAGTGCGCACTACGGACAGCCGCGGCGCCAAGCGCCTGTCGCCATTCACCATCCCCTCTTTCCTGGTCAATCTGGCGGCCGGTCACGTTTCCATCAAGCATCACTTCAAAGGCCCGATTGGCGCACCGGTCACCGCCTGTGCGGCCGGCGTGCAGGCCATTGGCGACGCGGTGCGTATGATCCGCAATGATGAGGCCGATATCGCCCTGTGCGGCGGTACCGAAGCCGCTATCGACACCGTTAGCCTGGGCGGATTCGCCGCCGCGCGCGCCATGTCCACCGCACCGGCCGAGTTGGCGCGACAGGCCTCCCGGCCTTTCGACAGCGCCCGGGACGGTTTTGTCATGGGGGAAGGCGCCGGCATGCTGGTGATTGAAACGCTGGAGCATGCGCGGGCGCGCGGCGCTACGCCGCTCGCGGAAATCGTCGGCTATGGCACCAGCGCCGACGCCTACCACATGACCTCCGGCGCTGAAGACGGCAACGGCGCCTATCGGGCGATGAAAATCGCGTTGAAGCAGGCGAATATCGCCCCGGAAGAGGTTCAGCATTTAAACGCGCACGCGACTTCGACACCCGTAGGCGATTTAGGCGAAATCAATGCCATCAAGCACCTGTTTGGCACTGCCGGGACTGTCGCCGTGACCTCGACGAAATCAGCGACCGGGCACCTGCTCGGCGCCGCCGGCGGGCTGGAAACCATCTTTACCGCCCTGGCTCTGCGCGATCAGATAGCTCCTGCAACGCTGAATCTGGACAATCCCGATCCGGCGGCGGCAGGCTTGCATCTGGTCGCGAAACGGGCTGAATCGATGGACATGACCTACGCCTTATCAAACGGCTTCGGCTTTGGCGGCGTGAATGCGAGTATTTTACTGAAACGCTGGCAGGACGAATAAACGGCACAAACAAAAACCTCCGCCAAGGGCGGAGGTTATTCCTTTTATTTGACAGGGAGCCGCTTAAGCGGTCACAGCCCTGTCTTCCATGGCTTCTCGCCAACCTCCCAGCCATTGAGACCGGGCGTCCACCGATGATTGGTAGGGACAATGTTCCCTGGAACGCCCTAAAATACCTGCCTGATACCCTCTCGAATGCGCCCTTTCCAGACGATCGCGTTTCTGTCTCTTCATGCCTCGTTTCCCTCATTTTGGTCTGGTGGAAAGAAAACAATGGCTGCTTTTTGCGCAGCCACGAGTAATCAATAGCGCTAAAAGAAGAGAAGATCAATGCGCAAAATTCACGCCAATGTCATATTTGTGAGCTACGCCCGAGGAAAGTGCTAAGTGGCTGATCTGCCGGGGAAGGGTTTAACCGTTTGAAATTAAATAGAAATCCCTGCCAGCGAAAAAAACCGAATTTTCACGCTGACAGGGATTAGACGATTTTAGACCAAATTATGACTAAATGCCGCCCATCTGTGCTGCGATAGCCTGAGCTTCCTGCTGCCAGCCCTGCGCCAGGGTGCGCACCAGGGCATCATAGCCGTCCTCGCCCTGTTTCAATTCCAGGCTGAAAGGCCGTTTGATCAAGCGCCCCTGGCGGTTCAGCACCCACTCGCCGCGAACGATCGCCTTGCCGTCAAAACGGCCGTGGAAGCCGCTGACGGTGACGTTGAGCACATCCTGATCGCTGCTCATCGGCTGCGAAGAGACCACCCAGCCCGGCAGCGCACTGCTCAGGTTGGTGACCAGCGTTTGCTGCAGCTGCTGGTCGAGCGGGCTGGCCCACAGATTGTTCTGCGCTATCACATACTGCACGTCGTTGGTCTGATACACCACGCCGCTCTGCGCCAGATAATCCGCCACGCTCACGTGCTCCAGCCACAGCTGGCGCGTGGAGGCGCCGCTGCTGCTGGCCGCGGCCGGCGCACCCAGCGCCGGCAACTGATAGTAGGTCTTCTGTGGCGAACTGCTGCAGGCGCTGAGCAACAGCGCCAGGGCTACCGGGATCCATTTCATCATTTCGTGGCCTTCTTCGGCTGAGGGTCAGTGCTGCCGGCGGCTTCAAACACCAGCGCGTTGCTCTTCTCATTCAGGGTGCGCAGCACCGGTTGCAGCTCACGCAACACCTGGTCGAGGCGCTGCATATCGCCCACCATCTTGTTGTAAGCCGGCGAACCAGGCTGGAACCCTTTCATGCTGCGGTTCAGCTCCAGCAGGGTTTTCTGCATGTCCTGCGGCAGCGCCTGCATCTCTTTGCTGGCGATGATGTCGTTCAGCGACTTCATGGTCTGCTGCGTCGATTTCATGGTTTTCTGACTTTCCGCCAGCGTTTTGGTCGCTTCGTTGATCATCGGATTGATCGGCATCGAATTAATCTTATCCAACGTCTGCATCAGTTTCTGCTGGATCTGCGCCAGACCGCCGCTGGTGGTCGGCATCAGCGGATAACCGAACAGCTCGCGCGGCCCTTTCCACGGTTTCTCCTGCGGATAGAAGTCGAGATCGATGTACAGCGAACCGGTCAGCAGGTTGGCGGACTTCATCGAGGCGCGCATGCCGCGGGACTCGGCGTCTTTCAAATGCCCTTCGATATCGAAATTGCCGCCCAGCTCTTTCTGGAAGCGATCCGGCTCGATGCGGATCAACACCGGAATGCGGTAATCGTTGTCCAGGCGCTGCGCCATCCCCTCTTTGTAGAACGGCACCTGCGCCACCGTGCCCAGACGAATGCCGCGGAACTCGACCGGGGCGCCCGGCTGCAGGCCGCGCACCGAGTCGGAGAAGAACAGCAGGTAGTCCTTATGCACGGTATACAGCGAATCCTGCGTGCTGCGCTGGTTGTCGAACAGCTGGTACTCCGCCTTCTCTTTCGCCTGTTCGCCGCGATCCCAGCCCTCCGGCACGTCAAAACTGACGCCGCCGCTGAACAGGGTGGTCAGCGACCCCATCTCCACCCGCATGCCCTGCGCCGACATGTCGAACGCCACGCCGCTGTCTTTCCAGAAGCGCACGTTGGTGGTAACCAGCTGATCGTAAGGCGCGGTAATGAACAGCTGATAGCGCATGGCGCGCGTTTTAGGATCGAAATAGCTGGTTTCCACCGAGCCGACGCGGTAGCCGCGGAACAGCACCGGATCGCCGGCGTTGAGCTGGCCCGATCTTTCGCTGTCCAGCACGATGCGCAGCCCTTTGGCATCCGGAGAGGCCAGCGGCGGCGCGTCGAGCAGCTGATAGTTGTCTTTGCCGTCTTTGCCCTTGTTGCCCGGCTGCAGTTCGATATAGGCGCCGGAGAGCAGCGTGCCCAGCCCGGAGACGCCTTCACGGCCGATCTGCGGCTTCACCACCCAGAAGGCGGAGTCCTGGCGCAGCAATTTCTCCATGCCGGAATTAAGGCGCGCCTGCACCATCACCTTGCTCAGATCCTCGCTCAGCGTGACAGTTTCCACCACGCCGACGTCCACGCTGCGGCTTTTGATTTTGGTTTTACCCGCTTCCAGCCCTTCCGCCGTCGTGGTGACCAGCGTCACTACCGGCCCCTGATGGCTGAAGTGGTAAAACAGGATCCAGGCGCCGATCAGCGCGGTCACGATGGGAATGATCCACACCGGCGACCAGCGCTTGATCTTCTCGACGTCCGCGACGCTATGATTATTTTCCGTCACCTTGCGGCTCCTTGTTGATTGTTTCACTTGCGCGATCCCAGGTCAGCCGGGGATCAAATGTCATGGCGGCGAACATGGTGAGGATCACCACCAGCGCGAACAGCACGGCGCCCGTCGCGGGGTAAATGCTCATCAACTGCCCCATTCGCACCAGCGCCGACAATACGGCGATCACAAACACGTCGATCATTGACCAGCGGCCAACGAATTCGACCACTTCATAAATCAGATGCATGCGCTCGCTGTCGGCGCGCGGTTTCTTCCTGCCGTTGGCATCCCAGCACAGCCAGCCGATCGCCAGCATTTTCAGCGACGGCACCATGATACTGGCGATGAAAATCACCAGCGCCACCGGATAAGAGCCGTCGCCCCACAGCAGGATCACCCCCGCCATGATGGTGGAGTTCATTTTGTTGCCCAGCGCCTCGGTCACCATGATCGGCATAAGGTTGGCCGGAATGTACAGCATGACGGAGGTCACCAGCAGCGCCAGCGTCCACTGCAGGCTGTGGCGGCGACGCACGTAGCCGTTGGTGTGGCAGCGCGGGCAGCGCACCTGATTGGCCGGCAGGATCGCCGTGCAGCAGGCGCAAGAGCGCACGCCCTGCCGCATGCCGGTGCGCCCCACCGTCAGCGGGCGATCGAGGCGCGGCGCCGGTTCGATGTCCTGCCACAGCCAGCGCCGATCCACGCACTGGAAGGCGCGCACCTGCAGCAGGCAGAACAGGCAATAAGGCACGAAGCTGCTGCCGATGCCGATATCGCCGTAGGCCATCAGCTTGACGAAGCTGACCAGCACCCCGGCGAGGAAAATTTCCACCATGCACCAGGTCTTGAACTGGAACAGCACCCGGGCCATCCACTCTTTCAGCCCCAGCGGCAAACGCACTTTGGCACACAGCAGAATGATCGCCACCATGCAAAACGCCGGGATCAGCTGCACGAACACCATAAACAGCGTGGCCATGCTGGCGTAGTCTTCCGCCACCATGACTTCCGGAATTTGAATCAGCCGGATTTCATTGCCGATGCCGGCGACGCGCATGTTGATAAACGGGAAAATGTTGGCCAGCACCAGCATGAACAGGGCGCTGAGGGCGTAACCGATCGGCCGCTTGCGCGGCTCGTCCCAGCGGGCGCTGAGCGTGGTTTTGCAGCGCGGGCAGACCGCTTTGCTGCCATAGGCCAGCGGCGGCAGCGCCACCAGCATGTCGCACTGCGGGCACAGCATCAGGTTATCCTGGTGCTCCGCCGAAGGTGCGGAATGACTATGCTGCTGATGATTGTTGTGGGAACACACCATATTCCTCCTAAATAACGTTGCTCACCGGCACGTCGATACCGCCCGCAGCAGCGCGCGGGCGGTATCGCAACGGTCAGCCGTTTTTCATCGCTTCCAGCTCTTCCCAGCGGGCGAAGGCCTGCTCGAGCGCCTGCTCGGCGTTAGCCAGCGCCGTCAGCACTTGTTGCGTTTCGCTGTGCGGCCGCGTGAAGAAGTCGGCGTCGCTCATCTGCGCCTGCAGCGCTTCGATCTCCGCCTCCAGCTGTTCGAGCCGCTGCGGCAACTGTTCCAGTTCGCGCAGCAGGTTGTAACTCAGCTTGGCCGCCGCTTTCTTCGGCTGCTCGGCCTTTTTCTCCGCCGCCGGTTTGCTCGTGCTCGGCGCCGCCTGACGAATCGGTTTCGCCGTAGCGCGCTGATGATGCGCATCGTAGTAACCGCCGACGAAAGCGTTGATCACGCCGTTGCCTTCGAAGATCCAACACTCGGTCACCGAGTTGTCGACGAACTGACGATCGTGGCTAACCAGCAGCACGGTGCCCTGATAGCCGTCGATCAGCTCTTCCAGCAGCTCCAGCGTTTCGACGTCGAGATCGTTGGTTGGTTCATCGAGGATCAGCAGATTGCTCGGTTTCAGAAACAGCTTAGCCAACAGCAGGCGGTTACGCTCACCGCCCGACAGCGCCTTCACCGGCGTCATCGCGCGTTTCGGGTGGAACAGGAAGTCCTGCAGGTAGCCCAAGACGTGACGAGGACGACCGTTGACCATCACTTCCTGTTTGCCTTCCGCCAGGTTGTCCATCACCGTGCGCTCCGGATCGAGATCCGCGCGGTGCTGATCGAAATAGGCCACTTCCAGCTTGGTGCCGCAGTGCACGCGGCCGCTGTCGGCTTTCAGCTGACCGAGCATCAGTTTCAGCAGCGTGGTTTTGCCGCAGCCGTTCGGCCCCACCAGCGCAATCTTGTCGCCGCGCTGTACCTGGGCGGAAAAATCGCGCACCAGCACTTTTTCGCCCACCTGATAATTGACGTTTTCCAGCTCGAACACGATTTTGCCGGAGCGGGTCGCCTCTTCCACCTGCATCTTGGCGGTGCCCATCACTTCGCGGCGCTGCGAACGCTCGACGCGCAGCGCCTTCAGCGCACGCACGCGGCCTTCGTTACGGGTACGGCGCGCCTTGATGCCCTGACGGATCCAGACCTCTTCCTGCGCCAGCTTGCGATCGAACTCGGCGTTTTGCAGCTCTTCCACCCGCAGCGCTTCTTCTTTGCTCTGCAGATACAGATCGTAATTGCCCGGCCAGGAAACCAGCTTGCCGCGATCCAGATCGACGATGCGCGTCGCCATGTTGCGGATAAACGAACGGTCGTGCGAGATGAAGACGATGCTGCCGTCGAACTCTTTCAGGAAGCCTTCCAGCCAGTCGATGGTTTCGATATCCAGGTGGTTGGTCGGTTCGTCGAGCAACAGCACGCGCGGCGAGCTCACCAGCGCGCGGCCCAGAGCCGCTTTACGCAGCCAGCCGCCCGACAGCGAGGAAAGCTCGGCGTCGCCGTTCAGCCCCAGCTGCAGCAGCACTTCGCTGATGCGGCTGTCGAGCTGCCACAGCCCCTGGTGATCGAGGATCTCCATGATTTGCGCCATGCGCGCCAGATTTTTCTCGCTAGGGTCGCTCTCCACCAGATGGGAAATCGCATGGTACGCCTTCAGGTGTTCCGCCTGCTCCGCGACGCCTTCGGCCACGAAGTCGAACACGCTGCCGCCGATATTGCGCGGCGGATCCTGTTGCAGGCGCGCCACGATCAGATCCTGCTCGTAGATCACCCGGCCGTCGTCCAGCGGGATCTCTTTGCCGAGGATCTTCAGCAGCGTGGATTTGCCGGCGCCGTTGCGCCCGACCAGACACACGCGCTCGTTGTCTTCGATATGAATTTCGGTGTTGTCTAAAAGCGGCGCATCGCTGAAAGAGAGCCAGGCGCCGGACATGCTGATTAACGACATAGTAATTATTTTCCTTCGCCGGCGTGAGTCACCAGCCAGCAGTTGTGGATCTGACGGTTACGGGCAAAGTCCTGCGACAGCGTCTTGGCGGTGATCTCTTTCGCCTCCAGGCCCAGCGCGCTCAGCCCTGCCATATCCATTTGGAAACCGCGCTTGTTGTTCGAGAACATGATGGTTCCGTTGCGGCGCAGCAACCGTTTCAAATCTTTCATCAGCGCCAGATGATCGCGCTGCACGTCAAAAGTGTTCTCCATCCGCTTGGAGTTGGAGAACGTCGGCGGATCGATGAAGATCACGTCGAACTGTTCGTTGGCGTTGCTCAGCCACGACAGGCAGTCGGCCTGGATCAGCCGATGCTGACGGCCGGTCAGGCCGTTGGCGCGCAGGTTCTTCTCCGCCCATTCCAGGTAGGTGCGCGACATGTCCACCGTGGTGGTGCTGCGCGCGCCGCCCAGCCCGGCGTGCACGCTGGCGGTGCCGGTATAGGCAAACAGGTTGAGGAAGTCCTTGCCGCCGCTCATCTCGCCCAGCATGCGGCGCGCAATACGGTGATCGAGGAACAGGCCGGTATCGAGATAGTCGGTCAGGTTAACCCACAGCTTGGCGTTATACTCTTCCACCAGCAGGAACTCGCCCTTCTGCGCCAGCTTCTCGTACTGATTCTTGCCCTTCTGCCGCTCGCGAGTTTTCAGGATCAGCTGATTCGATGGCAATTCCAGCACCGCCAGCGTCGCGTTGATCACATCGAACAGGCGTTGACGCGCTTTCTGCGCATCGACGGTTTTCGGCGGCGCATACTCCTGCACCACCACCTTGCTGCCGTAACGATCCACCGCGACGTTGTATTCTGGCAGATCGGCATCGTACAGGCGGTAGCATTCAATGCCCTGCTGTTTCGCCCACTTGTCGAGCTTCTTCAAGTTTTTGCGCAGACGGTTGGCGAAGTCTTCCGCCACCTGCACGCCGCCGGTAGTGGCGCCGGCCGGGTTCGCCGCCAGCTGATAGTTTTTCTGCACGCACTCCAGCGGGCCGTTCTTCGCCTTGAACTGGCGCTCGGCGCGCAGCTGCAGGCAGCTCAACAGCTCCGGCGAGGCGCTGAACAGCGAAAGCTGCCAGCCGCCGAAGGCGCTTTTCATCACGCGGCCCAGCATGTTGTGCAGCGCGATCAGCGCCGGTTCGCTTTCCAGACGCTCACCGTACGGCGGATTGCTGATCACGGTGCCGAGCGGGCCTTCCGGCAGCGGATTGGTCAACCGCGCCACGTCGCCGACGTTGAAGGTGATCAGCTCGGCGACGCCGGCGCGGCGGGCGTTGCCGCGCGCCATCTCAATCACCCGGCGATCGATATCGGAACCGAAGAAGCGAGAGGCGGTTTCCTGCAGGCCCCGGCGCGCGCGCACCTGCGCTTCGGCGGTGACTTCACGCCACAGTTCGGCGTTGTGGCCATTCCAGGCGCTGAAGCCCCAGTGCTGGCGGTGCAGGCCAGGCGCGCGATCGGCGGCGATCATCGCCGCTTCGATCAACAGCGTGCCGGAGCCGCACATCGGATCGAGCATCGGCGTGCCCGGCTGCCAGCCGGAACGCAGCACGATGGCGGCCGCCAGGTTTTCCTTCAGCGGCGCCTGGCCGGTGAGATCGCGGTAGCCGCGCTGATGCAGGCCTTCACCGCTCAGATCGAGGGCCACGCTGGCCATATCGCGCTGCAGGAAGACGTTAACGCGAATATCCGGCTGCTGCTTGGCAACCGTCGGGCGTTGGTCGAGTTTGCGGGTGAAGCTGTCGACGATGGCGTCTTTCACCTTCAGCGCGCCATACTGGCTGTTGCGGATCTCTTCGTTCACGCCGCTGAAATGCACGGCAAAGGTTTTATCCACGCCAAAAATGCTCGGCCAGTCGATCGCTTGTACCCCGAGGTACAGATCCAGATCGCTGTGCACGCGGAATTCGTTCAGCGGCAACAGAATGCGCGAAGCCAGGCGGCTCCACAGCAGGCTTTGGTACAGAAGACGATCGTCACCCTGAAAATGTACCCCACCCTGCACCACTTTGCAGTCGTGAGCGCCAAGCGCTTCCAGCTCGCTTTTTAACAGTTCTTCCAATCCACGCGCCGTGCTGGCAAACAGAGAGTTCATATCGTGCTTATCACCAAAAAGAAAATTGTTGCGCATTATAGCTAATCCGCACCGCTTGTCATAAAGTTGCTCCCTTCTATTTAATAATCGCACGGAGATGAGGGTGATCACGCTTTCCAGACTCTACGTCCATCCGGTTAAATCACTGCGCGGTCTGCAGCTTTCTTACGCCCAGGTCGGCAGCAGCGGTCTGGCCTTCGACCGCAACTTTATGATCACCGAGCCGGATGGCACCTTTATTACCGCGCGCCAATACCCGCAGATGGTGCTGTTCACGCCGGCGCTGCTGCCGGACGGGCTGTTCCTGAGCGCGCCGGACGGCGAAAGCGCCGCCATTCGCTTCAGCGACTTCACCGCCGCGCCGCAGCCGACCGAGGTGTGGGGCAACCATTTCACCGCACTGATCGCGCCGGATGAGATCAACCGCTGGCTGAGCGGCTATTTCCAGCGCGACGTTCAGCTGCGCTGGCTGGGGCCGGAGTTGACCCGCCGGGTGAAGAAGCACCCCGAAATCCCGCTGACCTTTGCCGATGGCTATCCTTATCTGCTGATTAACCAGGCTTCGTTCAACGATCTGCAGCGGCGTTGCCCCGGCAGCATCAAGCTGGAGCAGTTCCGCCCCAATCTGGTGGTGAGCGGCGCAGCCGCCTGGGCCGAGGACGGTTGGCAGGTTATCCGCGTCGGCGATGTGATGTTCGATCTGGTGAAACCCTGCAGCCGCTGCGTGCTCACCACCGTCAGCACCGAGCGCGGCCGCAAGCACCCGAGCGGCGAACCGCTGAGTACGCTGCAAAAATTCCGCTCCGCCGACAACGGCGATATCGATTTCGGCCAGAACATGATCGCGCGCAGCAGCGGCATCATCCGCGTGGGCGATACGGTGGAAGTGCTGTCGACCAAGCCGCCGCGCCCTTATGGCGCCGGCAAAGTGGTGGAGAGCGTGCAAGCGCCGCAAGACAGCGAGCACAGCGTCACTATCGAATACGAAGGAAAGGTGTTTACCGGCAACAACCAGCAGATCCTGCTCGAACAGCTGGAACAGCAAGGCATTCGCGTGCCTTACTCCTGCCGCGCCGGGATTTGCGGCAGCTGCCGCATTACGTTGTTGAGCGGTGAAGTCGCGCCGCTGAAGAAAAGCGCGCTGGGCGACAACGGCACCATCCTGTGCTGCAGCTGTATCCCGAAAAGTGATTTGACCCTGGCGTAATCCGCCCTATACCGCCCTGTCGTAAGCCGGGGCGGCGCTTTCATCCTGCGCGCAGGGTTTCAGCCGATCGTGCATCACCTTGATGGCGTCGCCCAATACCATGGTGCGGCCGGCGACAGTCAGTTGATTTTGCGCCAGCAGGCACAGGCTGGCGTTATCCCCGGCCTCTACCACCAGCAAGCGCGCTTCCACGCCGCTTTCCATCACCTTCACCGCCGCCAGCTCGCCGTTTTTCGGCTGCAGCGGGTAATGCTGCTGCGAGAAATGCCAGCTCTTCGGCATCAGCGGTTTCAGGAAGCGGTAGGCGACCAGCGCATTCAACACCAGCTCGGCGCGCTGCTCATGGCTGAGTTTGATCTGCTTGCACTGTTCTTCATAGGTGAAATAAAGGGCGGCGTCATCCACGCAAAAAGCGCATTCATCGAAGGCATCCGGCGTTAACATTTTGGCCGGGAAACGTGAACGGAAGATCATACCATTAGCTAAATCCAGCATTAGCCGATCGTGTTCGGCATCAAAATACCAACGCCAATTATCGTCAGGTTTTATCTTCATTTCGTATCCTTCTCGCTGCCTATGCCAACGCCGCACTCACCCTAAAAGGCGATTTTATCACCGATAAAATAGCTTAAACATCGGATAATTCCGCGAACGATATTTATGCTAACGAACAAAATATAGACGAGCCGGGGGCAGAAATAAACCCCCGGAATAAAATGAGAGGAAAAATATTAGATATGGGTAACGATATCTTTAATCAAACGCGGGCCGTGATAGATAAATCCGGAATAAATTTGCAGCAGGCTCGCGCCGGCCTCCATTTTTTCGCGCGCCGCCGTCAGCGAATCGATGCCGCCCACGCCGATAATCGGCAGGCGCCCTTGCAGTTCGGTGGAAAGACGACGGATCACTTCCGTGCTGCGTGATTGCAACGGACGCCCACTTAACCCGCCCGCTTGTTCGCAGTAATTTAACCCCTGGATCAATTTTCGATCCAAAGTGGTATTGGTGGCGATCACGCCATCGATATTATGCCGCACCAAGCTATCGGCAATTTGGATCAATTCTTCTTCTGAAAGATCCGGCGCGATCTTTACCGCCACCGGCACATATTTGTGATGGCGCGCATGTAATTCCTGCTGCTTATTTTTAATCGCAGCCAAAAGATCGTCCAGCGCTTCGCCATACTGTAAGGATCGTAACCCCGGCGTATTCGGCGAAGAGATGTTAATCGCGATATAACCGGCATACGGATAAACTTTATCCATGCAGATCAAATAATCGTCTTTACCCTGTTCGACCGGGGTATCTTTATTCTTGCCGATATTGATCCCAAGGATGCCGCCGAAATGGGATTTCTTAACGTTTTCAACCAGATTGTCCACGCCATGGTTATTGAACCCCATGCGGTTGATCAGGCCTTCCGCCTCAACCACGCGGAACAAGCGCGGCTTGTCGTTGCCCGGTTGCGGGCGTGGCGTCACGGTGCCGACTTCCACATGGCCGAAGCCCATCGCGCCGAACGCATCGATGCATTCGCCGTTTTTATCCAGACCGGCGGCCAATCCCAGCGGGTTTTTGAACGACAGCCCCATGCAGCTGACCGGTTTGGTCGGCACGGACTGACGGACAAGAAACGCTAATGGGGTGCCGGCAATACGGCTGAGCTGACGAAAGGTCACTTCGTGCGCGCGCTCGGGATCGAGCTGGAACAACGCTTTCCTGATGAGGGGGTAGTACATGGACTCTCCTGATTTCCCGGTTGCAAACCGGGGGCGTATTATCCGGTATCCCCCGCCCAATTGGAATTGATTAAAGGCAAAAAAAGCCGTTTTTACGCAATCGTTTTCTCTCTTCACCGCCAAATCGGCGCCAATCCGCTTTTGCGCATATCGAAATCAAAAAATGAGATTTAAAAAACGCGCCCGGTTGCTGGTAGGTTTAAAACACTTCTTTTTGATTTTCTAATTAAACCTAACTTTTAGTTATAAGGAGTGGCAATGCGCGTTATATCACTGGCCGGCAGCCCACGCATCCCATCACGTTCCGCCGCGCTGCTCGCGCTGAGTCAGAACTGGCTGCGGCAGCAAGGGGTGGAAGTGACGGCTTATACCCTGCACGACTTCGATGCCGAAGACCTGCTGTACGCCAACTTCAACAGCCCGGCGATCAAGGCGTTTGCCGAGCAGCTGGCGCAGGCCGACGGCCTGCTGATTTCCACGCCGGTTTATAAAGCGTCGTTCTCCGGCGCGCTGAAAACCCTGCTGGATCTGCTGCCGGAACGCGCGCTGGATCATAAGGTGGTGCTGCCGCTGGCGACCGGCGGTTCGATCGGCCACATGCTGGCGGTGGACTACGCGCTGAAACCGGTGCTGGCGGCGCTGAAAGCGCAGGAAGTGCTGCACGGCGTGTTCGCCGACGACAGCCAGATCCAACTGGCCGGCGAAGGCGCCACGCTCACCGACGCCGTCGCCGCCCGGCTGGAAGAGGCGCTGGCCAGTTTCTATCTGGCGCTTGGCCGCCGCAAACCGCCCGCGCTGCGCGTCGCCTCGCCGCTGGCGGCGCGACAGACTGCCTGAAAGGCCTGGAAAAGGAGAGCCTGAATGAAAAAACACATCGTTTTACGGCGCTGGCTGAGCGCCGCTACCCTCACCGGCCTGCTGTCGTTGGTTTGGGCCACTGCCGCCGCCGCGCAGGATCCGGCGCAGTTCCGCATCGGCTACCAAAAAGGATCGGTCAGCCTGGTGCTGGCGAAGAGCCACCGGCTGCTGGAGGAACGTTTCCCCGCTACCCGCATCAGCTGGATCGAGTTTCCCGCCGGCCCGCAAATGCTCGAGGCCTTGAACGTCGGCAGCATCGATCTGGGCAGCACCGGCGATATTCCGCCGATCTTCGCGCAGGCCGCCGGCGCGGACCTGCTGTATGTCGGCGTTGAGCCGCCCAAACCGAAGGCGGAGGTGATCCTGGTGCCGGAAAATAGCCCGATCAAAACCGTCGCCGATCTGAAAGGCCATAAGGTCGCTTTCCAGAAAGGATCCAGCTCGCACAACCTGCTGCTGCGATCGCTGCAAAAGGCCGGCCTGAAATTTACGGATATCCAGCCCGCCTATCTGACCCCCGCCGATGCGCGCGCCGCCTTCCAGCAGGGCAACGTCGATGCCTGGGCCATCTGGGATCCTTATTATTCCGCCGCGCTGCTGCAGGGCGGCGTACGGGTGCTCGGCGACGGCACCGATCTGAACCAGACCGGTTCCTTCTATCTGGCGGCGCGCCCCTACGCCGAAGCCAACGGCAGCTTTATCAGCCAGGTTCTGACCGTGCTGACCCAGGCCGATGCGCTCACCCGCAGCGACCGGGCGCAAAGCGTGACCCTGCTGGCCAACGCCATGGGGCTGCCGGAGCCGGTGATCGCCAGCTATCTGGATCACCGCCCGCCGACCGCCATCACACCGCTCGATGCGCAGACGATCGCCGCGCAGCAGCAAACCGCCGACCTGTTTTACGCCAACCGGCTGGTGCCGGTGAAGGTCGACATCTCACAACGCATCTGGCGCCCAAGCGCGCAATAAACAATGGGAGAACACTGACGATGAGCCTGAACGTTTTCTGGTTTTTACCCACCCACGGCGATGGCCACTATCTCGGCAGCGCACAGGGGGCGCGCAGCGTCGATCACGGTTACTTGCAGCAGATCGCCCAGGCGGCGGATCGGCTGGGATTCGGCGGCGTATTGATCCCCACCGGCCGCTCGTGCGAAGACTCCTGGCTGGTGGCCGCCTCGCTGATCCCGGTCACCCAGCGGCTGAAGTTTTTGGTCGCGCTGCGGCCGGGCATCATCTCCCCTACGCTGGCGGCGCGCCAGGCGGCGACGCTGGATCGCCTGTCCAACGGGCGCGCGCTGTTCAATCTGGTCACCGGCGGCGATCCGGAAGAGCTGGCGGCGGAGGGGTTGCATCTCAATCATGAAGAGCGCTACGAAGCCTCAACCGAGTTCACCCACATCTGGCGCCGGGTGCTGGAAGGCGAAACCGTCGATTTCGACGGCAAGCACATTCAGGTGAAAGGCGCCAAACTGCTGTTCCCGCCGGTGCAGCAGCCGCGCCCGCCGCTCTATTTCGGCGGATCCTCCGCCGCCGCGCAGGATCTGGCCGCCGAACAGGTAGAAATGTATCTCACCTGGGGAGAGCCGCCGGCGCAGGTTAAAGAGAAAATCGAAGAGGTGCGCGCCAAAGCGGCGGCGAAAGGCCGCCAGGTACGCTTCGGTATCCGCCTGCATGTCATCGTGCGGGAAACCACCGAAGAGGCCTGGCGCGCCGCCGATCGGCTGATCGCTCACCTCGATGAGGAAACCATCGCCGACGCGCAGCAGGCCTTTGCGCGCTTCGATTCCGTCGGCCAACGGCGCATGGCGGCGCTGCACGGCGGCAAGAAGGACAACCTGGAGATCAGCCCGAACCTGTGGGCCGGCATCGGCCTGGTGCGCGGCGGCGCCGGCACCGCGCTGGTGGGCGATGGCCCGACGGTCGCGGCGCGCATGCAGGAATATGCCGATCTGGGCATCGACACCTTTATTCTCTCCGGCTATCCGCATCTGGAAGAGGCCTACCGCGTCGGCGAACTGCTGTTCCCGCACCTCGATCTGGCGCAGGAGGAAACGCCCGTGCGCCTTCAGCCGGTGCGCCCGCAGGGCGAAGTGGTGGCCAACATTTATGTTCCGCAAAAAGTGTCGCAGAGCTGAGGAGCGCCCCGATGGCAAAGAACGCGCAACGCATCCTGTATCGGCTGGCCCCCTGGGCGCTGCCGCTGGCGCTGGTGATCCTCTGGCAGATCGCCGTAGAAACCGGCTGGCTGTCCAACCGCATTTTGCCGGCGCCGAGCGCGGTGCTGGCCGCCTTCTGGAGCCTGAGCCAAAGCGGCGAACTGTGGCAGCACCTGAGCATCAGCAGCCAGCGCGCGCTGATCGGCTTTGCCATCGGCGGCAGCATCGGGCTGATCCTCGGCTTTATTACCGGGCTGTCGCGCTGGGGCGAACGCCTGCTGGACAGCTCGGTGCAAATGATCCGCAACGTGCCGCACCTGGCGCTGATCCCGCTGGTGATCCTGTGGTTCGGCATCGATGAATCCGCCAAGATCTTTCTGGTGGCGCTCGGTACGCTATTCCCGATTTATCTCAATACCTATCACGGCATCAAGAACATCGATCGCGGCCTGTTGGAGATGGCCCGCAGCTACGGCCTGAGCGGTTTCCGCCTGTTTACGCAGGTGGTGCTGCCGGGCGCGCTGCCGTCGATTATGGTCGGCGTGCGTTTCGCTCTCGGCTTCATGTGGCTGACGCTGATCGTCGCCGAAACCATTTCGGCCAATTCGGGCATCGGCTACCTGGCGATGAACGCGCGTGAATTCCTGCAAACCGACGTGGTGGTGGTGGCGATCGTGCTGTACGCCCTGCTCGGCAAGCTGGCGGACGTGGGCGCACAGCTGCTGGAGCGCGTCTGGTTGCGCTGGCATCCGGCCTATCAACTGAAACAGGGAGAAGCGCTATGACCCTTCCCGCTCGCCTTGCGCAAGGCACGCCGGTGACGCTGGAGTCCATCGGCAAAGGTTACGGCAACCGCACCGTGCTGGACAATATTCAGCTGCGCATTTCCGCCGGGCAGTTCGTGGCGGTGGTCGGCCGCAGCGGCTGCGGCAAGAGCACCCTGCTTCGCCTGTTGGCCGGCCTGGAACAACCCAGCAGCGGCGCGCTGCTCAGCGGCAACGCGCCGCTTGCCGCCGCTAAAGAGGATACCCGGCTGATGTTTCAGGATGCGCGCCTGCTGCCGTGGAAAACGGTGATCGACAACGTGGGCCTGGGGCTGCGCGGCCAGTGGCGCGATGCGGCGCTGCAGGCGCTGGACGCGGTCGGCTTGGCGGATCGCGCCCGCGACTGGCCGGCGGCGCTGTCCGGCGGGCAAAAGCAGCGGGTCGCCCTGGCGCGCGCGCTGATCCACCGCCCTCGCCTGCTGCTGCTGGACGAACCGCTCGGGGCGTTGGATGCCCTGACGCGCATCGAGATGCAGGGGCTGATAGAAACGCTGTGGCAACAGCACGGTTTTACCATACTGCTGGTCACGCACGACGTCAGCGAAGCCATCGCGCTGGCGGATCGGGTGATCCTGATTGAAGAGGGCCGCATCGGGCTGGATCTGACTCTCGATCTGCCGCGGCCGCGCCGCAAAGGCTCGGCCCGGCTAGCGGAACTGGAGGCCGAAGTGCTGGAGCGGGTGTTATCACCGCCGGCCACAGCGGCCAGCGGCCGTCGGGCGGCGAATTGAAGGGATGAAAAAAGGGACGGCGCAGGCCGTCCCTTGATCTATCCAGCGCGAAAAGATCAGGCGTCGAGCGCCTTGCTGATCTTCTCGTACAGATCGCCGGACAGGTTTTCCAATCCTTTCAGCTGTTCCAGCGCCTTGCGCATCAGCGCCTGGCGGCCCGCGTCGTAACGCTTCAGGCGAATCAGCGGTTCAATCAGGCGCGCGGCGATCTGCGGGTTGCGCTGGTTGAGATCGCTGAGGATCTCCGCCAGGAACTGATAGCCGCTGCCGTCCGCGGCATGGAACGCCGCCGGGTTGCCGGAAGCGAAGCCGCCGATCAGCGAACGGGTGCGGTTCGGGTTGCTCAGGCTGAACGAACGGTGTTGCAGCAGCGCGCGCACCTTGCTCAGCACGTCTGCCGCCGGGCTGCTGCCCTGCAGCACGAACCATTTATCCATCACCAGGCCATCCTGATGCCAGCGTTCGTCGAACGCCGCCAGCAGCGCATCGCGGCACGGCAGCTGGGCCGCGACCGCAGCAGACAGCGCCGCCAGCGAGTCGGTCATGTTGTCCGCCTGGCGATACTGTTCGCTCACCAGCTGATCCGCCAGCGCCACATCTTCGCCGAACGCCAGATAGCCCAGGCACACATTACGCAAGGCGCGCTTGGCGATCTCGGCGTGCTCCACGCGGTAGCCGTCGGTCTTGTTGGCGTGATATACCGCCAGCCACTCATCGGCCAGCTCCCGCGCCAGGCAGCGAACGATCGCTTCATGCACCGCGGCGATCGCTTCCGGATCGATGGTGGCGAACAGCTCGGCGATTTCGTTCTCCGACGGCAACGTCAGGATCTGCGCCGCCAGCGCCGGATCCAGTTTTTCGTCCAACAGCACTGCGCGGAACGCATCGGCCACGTGCAGCGGCAGCGACAGCGGCTGCTTCTGCTGGTGCCGCGCCACGTTCAGCTTGATATAGGTCGCCAGCAGGCTCTGCGCCGCATCCCAACGCGCAAATTCATTGCGCGCGTGCTGCATCAGGAAGGTCAGCTGCTGATCGCTGTACGGATAGTCCAGCTTCACCGGCGCGGAGAATTCGCGCAGCAGCGACGGCACCGGCTTATGCGCCACGCCGTCGAACACGAAGGTTTGCTCCGCTTCGGTAACGTTCAGCACGTTATTGACCGGCAGGCCGCCCTTTTGCAGTGGAATGACGTTGCCTTCGCTGTCGTACAGTTCGATATCCAGCGGGATATGCAGCGGCAATTTCTCCGGCTGATCGGCGGTCGGCGCGGTTTGCTGGCTGACATGCAGACGATACTGCTGGGTTTCCGCGTCGTAATCGTCGCGCACCGTCAACAGCGGCGTGCCGGACTGGCTATACCAACGGCGGAAGCGCGACAGATCGACGTTGGACGCGTCCTCCATCGCCTGCACGAAATCGTCGCAGGTGGCGGCGCTGCCGTCGTGGCGTTCGAAATAGAGCTGCATCCCTTTCTGGAAGTTCTCCTCCCCCAGCAAGGTGTGCATCATGCGGATCACTTCGGAACCCTTTTCATACACCGTCAGGGTGTAGAAGTTGTTCATCTCGATCACTTTGTCCGGGCGGATGGCGTGTGCCATCGGGCTGGCGTCTTCGGCGAACTGCGCGCCGCGCATCACGCGCACGTTGTCGATGCGGTTGACCGAACGCGATCCCAGATCGGAACTGAACTCCTGGTCGCGGAACACCGTCAGCCCCTCTTTCAGGCTGAGCTGGAACCAGTCGCGGCAGGTTACGCGGTTACCGGTCCAGTTGTGGAAGTATTCGTGGCCGATCACCGCTTCAATGTTCAGGTAATCCTTGTCGGTGGCGGTTTCCGCCTTCGCCAGCACGTATTTGGAGTTAAAGATGTTTAACCCTTTGTTCTCCATCGCGCCCATATTGAAGAAATCGACCGCCACAATCATATAAATGTCGAGATCGTATTCCAGGCCGAAGCGGGTCTCGTCCCACTTCATCGAGTTCTTCAGCGACGTCATCGCCCAGTCGGCGCGATCCAGGTTGCCGCGATCGACGAACAGCTCCAGCGCGACCTTACGGCCGGAACGGGTGGTGAAGCTGTCGCGCAGCACGTCGAAGTCTCCCGCCACCAGCGCGAACAGGTAGCAAGGTTTCGGGAACGGATCCTGCCATTGCACCCAGTGGCGGCCATCGGCCAATTCGCCCTGGCCGATGCGGTTGCCGTTCGACAGCAGGAACGGATAGCGCGCCTTGTCGGCCTCGATGCGGGTGGTAAAGCGCGCCAGCACGTCCGGGCGATCCTGATAATAGGTAATGTGGTGGAAACCTTCGGCTTCGCATTGCGTGCACAGCGCATCGCCGGACAGGTACAGCCCTTCCAGCGCGGTGTTTTTCGCCGGGTGAATGTCGTTGACGATGGTAAGAGTGAATTGTGCCGGCAACGCTTCGATGATCAGTTGGTTATCCTGCTGGCGGTAGGCGCTCCACGGTTGGCCGTCCACCTGAATGCTCACCAGCGTCAGATCTTCGCCATCCAGCACCAACGGTGCGCCGGCCGCGCCCTGACGTTTTATTTTACTGACGGCGGTCACGCGCGTGGTTTCCGCGTCCAGACTGAAGTCCAAATCGATATCGGTCGTGGTGTAATCGGGCGCGCGATAATCGTGGCGGTATTTTGCCTGTGGCTGTTGTGTCATAAAAACCCTTAAACGTCTCGGTGAGTTATAGGTGCCAGGCCGCTCTTCTGCTTCGTACCGCAGCCGGAGTGTTCCCCTGCGGCGCGCGGTGGGCCTGAATTGTGAATAAACTGTATCACAGCTGGCCGAAAAGCCCAGAGCCGCCGGGCGACCACGAGAGAGAAATCAGAGGCAAATCATAAATCGCCCGCCAGGCGATAGCGCAGGTGACCAATGGCTAAATAAAAATCAGCATTTAATGCTAAAAAACCGCCACCGGAGGGCGCCGGCATAGTTGAGGCGACGCAGGCGGCATGGTGGTATAATTGCGGCATCAGGATCAGGATGACTCGCACTATGAAAATTAAATACGCAATCTATTTTTTTACCCTGTGCCTGATGACTTCCTTCTCTCTGTTCATCGTCGATGAGCTGCTCGAAGCCCATACCGACTACCGCGATAACCAACTCAATCTGTACAAAATTGATCGCGCCAAAGAAATCTCCGAAGCCTTTCAGGCTGCCTTGCAGGCGCACCGCCTCAAACGCTTGAGCCTGATCGATCCGCAAATCACCCGAGCACAATGTTTGGCCGCCGATCGGGCGGCGCGCGAAAGAATTACCCGCATCCGCGAACATCTGGACGATGAGGTCGCCAGACAGCTCGGGGTTCGGCAAAAAATCGCCGCGCTGTCGATGATCAGCCTGATGGAACAGCTGCTGGATAATGACAACCTGCAGCTTTCGCAGGTCAATAACACCAACGCCAATCTGTTCAACATCAACAGCGCCTATTACATCTCGCAAACCAGTAAGAGCTATTACCGCTACACCTACGATACCCGGATGGTGGATACCGACTCTTTTATGTTTCTCGAGGCCATCCGCCTTAATAACCGGCTGAATATGTCACTGACGGAATTGAGCGATCAGATTATCGACGTCAACGTCAGACCGCTCATTCGCAAAGACGCCTACCTGAAGTCCATTCAGCTGACCGGCGTACTGAACGCGCTGAGCACCCGATTGATCTTCATGAAGATCAACTACGACGATGGACAAATCACCAACATCGTCAATGCATTGCTCGCCCAGGTTTCCGCTGAGCGCCTCCAACAGATTACCCATGGGCTGTACACCGCTATCGATACCCATCAGCCCTACCCCACCGCGCTTATTTCGCGCTATGTCGACGATGTGAGCGGGCTGTCGCAGGCGCTGTATCAACGCAGCTTCGAACTGGAAACCCTCGCGTCGCGTCACAAGATTTACGACAGCCAGACGACCATTTACGGCATGATTGCACTCGCCGGCCTGGTGGTGTTGCTGTTCATTTTGCCGGCGCTGGTGTTCTGCACCAGCATCAACCGCTGGCTGACCAAGACCCACAACAATATCGTGCGGCTGTCGCGCGGCGAGATAAATATCGATCGCAACGACGCCTTCTACAGCCAGGAATTGATCGCCATCAGCGACGCCATTCAGCAGCTCAGGCAATACCAGTTGGACAAGGTCTCGCTGGAAAGTGAGAAACAACTGCTGATTAAAGAGCTCGAGGCCTCTTCTTTCCTCGATCCGCTCACCAATATTTACAACCGCCGTAAATTCTTCCTTGAATGTCAGCTGCTGGGCGACGGCAGCTACCCGCAAGCCTTTTGCCTGATCGACATCGACAACTTCAAACAGCTCAACGACAGCTATGGCCACGACGTGGGCGACCGGGCGCTGGTGGCATTCAGCCACCTGCTGCAACGCGCGTTCCGCGCCAGCGACATCTTCTGCCGCTACGGCGGCGAAGAGTTCGCGGTGCTGCTGGGCAACTGTTCGTTGGACAACGCGCGGGACATCATGGAGCAATTGCGCGCCCGCACTCATCGCCTGACGCTAAATCTGGCCGATGGACGGCAAGTGCGTTTCACCACCAGCTGCGGCATTGCGCCGGTCAACGCATTCACCGCGCTGCAAGCGGCGATCAAACAGGCGGACGAAGCGCTCTATTTTTGCAAAAAGAACGGCAAGGATCGGGTCAACGTGCATACCCAGGCCGGCTATATCTGATTCGCTGTTTAAAATAATTAACATTATAATTTTTATGACTAATTAGGCTAAGTCATTCACCTTACAGGCATATCTGGCTTTTTTTCCTCCCCGCCGCTATCAGGCCGCCATAAAGGCACGTTTAATCCTCGACCCGCTTTGGTGATTTATGGTGTGATGCAGCTTCAATAACAGGATAATCCGGGTATACTCCACCCCCACTTTTATGATTATCCGGATTTGGACACGCGCCTGACGAGGATGCTGTAACGCGCTATGACTCAATACGCTTCCCCGATTTTGACATCACTGCTTGATACCGATGCTTATAAGCTTCATATGCAGCAAGCAGTGTTCCATCGCTATCCCGCGATCAGCGTGGCGGCGGAATTCCGCTGCCGCGGCGACGAACTGCTGGGCGAATATGCCGACGAGATCCGCGCGCAGGTGGCGTTGATGAGCCGGCTGGCGCTGACCGACGCCGAATTCGCTTATCTTTCGGGTCTGCCCTTCTTCCGTCAGGATTACCTGAGCTGGCTGCGAACGTTCCGCTACGATCCGCAGCAGGTCACCATAGACAACCGCGACGGCAAGCTGCAAATCCGCATCGCCGGCCCCTGGCGTGAAGTGATCATGTGGGAAGTGCCGTTGCTGGCGGTGATCAGCGAAGTGGTGCACCGTCGGCGCTCTCCGTTGGCGACGCCGGAACAGGCAGTGGCGCATCTGCAAACCAAGCTGGCTCAGTTCAAGACGCTGGCGGGCGATCTGGATCTTTCGCGCTTCAAGCTGATGGACTTCGGCACCCGTCGCCGTTTCTCTCAAGGCGTGCAACAGGCCATCGTCAGCACCTTGCAGACCGAATTCCCGTACCTGTCGGGCACCAGCAATTACGATCTGGCGCATCAGCTCGGCCTGGCGCCGGTCGGCACTCAGGCGCATGAGTGGTTCCAGGCGCATCAGCAAATAAGCCCGGTGCTGGCCAACAGCCAGCGCGCCGCCTTGCAAGCCTGGTTGGATGAATACCCGGATCAGCTTGGCATCGCGCTCACCGACTGTATCACCATGGATGCCTTCCTGCGCGACTTCGGCCCGCAGTTCGCCGAACGTTATCAGGGGCTGCGCCACGATTCTGGCGATCCCGTCGAGTGGGGTGAAAAGGCCATTGCCCATTATCAAAAGCTGGGCATCGATCCGATGAGCAAAACGCTGGTGTTCTCGGACAACCTGGATCTGGAAAAAGCGCTGGCGCTCTATCGCCATTTCTACCAGCGCATCAATCTCGGCTTCGGCATCGGCACGCGCCTGACCTGCGATATTCCCGGCGTCAAACCGCTGAATATCGTGATCAAGCTGGTCGAGTGCAAAGGCAAGCCGGTGGCCAAGCTCTCCGACAGCCCCGGCAAAACCATTTGCCAGGATCAGGCGTTCGTCAGGGCTCTGCGCAAGGCCTTCGATCTGCCGCTGGTGAAGAAAGCCAGCTGAGCCTTCTATATATAGAGAGAAAGCCGGCCCGGTTCAGGCGCCGGCTTTTTTGTTTTATCCCGACCGCCCTCTTTTCAGCCAGCCACGATAAATGTTGCGCCAATCCGATGATTTCTGCTTGTGCTCTGCACCGCGGCAAGTAACATAGCCATTACCCCCATATTCTTGGGTTGTAAGCTATTTCTAAACCAAATTATTAAAGAGAGAAATCTATGAGCGTAGTGCCTGTAGTCGACGTACTGCAAGGTCGTGCTGCGGTTGACAGTGAAGTCACCGTACGCGGCTGGGTACGTACCCGGAGAGATTCAAAAGCTGGTATCTCCTTCCTGGCCGTCTATGACGGTTCCTGCTTTGATCCGTTACAGGCCGTCGTTAATAATTCTCTGCCGAATTATCAGGATGAAGTGCTGCACCTGACCACCGGTTGCTCAGTTGAAGTTACCGGCAAGGTCGTCGCCTCACCGGGCGAAGGCCAGAGCTTTGAGCTGCAGGCCACCGCGATCAACGTGGTCGGCTGGGTCGACGATCCGGATACTTACCCAATGGCGGCCAAACGCCACAGCATCGAATACCTGCGCGAAGTGGCCCACCTGCGCCCGCGCACCAATCTGATCGGCGCCGTGGCGCGCGTGCGTCATACCCTGGCGCAGGCGATCCACCGCTTCTTCCATGAAAATGGTTATTTCTGGGTGTCCACCCCGCTGATCACCGCCTCCGACACCGAAGGCGCCGGCGAAATGTTCCGCGTGTCCACGCTGGATCTGGAAAACCTGCCGCGCACCGACAAGGGCGCCGTCGATTTCAGCCAGGACTTCTTCGGTAAGGAAGCCTTCCTCACCGTTTCCGGCCAGCTGAACGGCGAAACTTACGCCTGTGCGCTGTCCAAGGTATACACCTTCGGCCCAACCTTCCGTGCCGAAAACTCCAACACCAGCCGCCACCTGGCGGAGTTCTGGATGATCGAGCCGGAAGTGGCCTTCGCGACGCTGGACGATGTCGCCGGCCTGGCCGAAAGCATGCTGAAGTATGTGTTCCAGGCGGTGCTGGATGAACGTGCAGACGATCTGAAATTCTTCGCCGAACGCGTGGATAAAGACGCAATCTCTCGTCTGGAGCGCTTCGTCTCTTCCGATTTCGCCCAGGTGGACTACACCGACGCCATTGAGATCCTGCTGGCCTCTGGCCAAACCTTCGAAAACCCGGTTTCCTGGGGCATCGATCTCTCTTCCGAACATGAACGTTATCTGGCGGAGAAACACTTCCAGGCGCCGGTGGTGGTGAAGAACTACCCGAAAGACATCAAAGCGTTCTATATGCGCATGAACGAAGACGGTAAAACCGTCGCGGCCATGGACGTGCTGGCGCCGGGCATCGGTGAAATCATCGGCGGTTCGCAGCGTGAAGAACGCCTCGACATGCTCGATCAACGTCTGGAAGAGATGGGCCTGAATAAAGAAGACTACTGGTGGTATCGCGATCTGCGTCGTTACGGCACCGTGCCGCATTCCGGTTTCGGCCTGGGTTTTGAACGTTTAATCGCCTATGTCACCGGCGTGCAAAACGTGCGCGATGTGATCCCGTTCCCACGCACACCACGTAACGCAAGCTTCTAATTCATACGATCAAACGTTTTTTAAACGATTTCGTTACAAAACAAAGGCCAGCCTCGCTGGCCTTTCGCATTTTTTAATATTGACGCACATCACAAAGTTCCCGAAAAATTACATTTGGTTACACATACTTTCCTTTTGCAACCTGATTGGGACATTGGTATCATTTTCGTCCTAGATTAACCCGCCTGTGAATGGAACACTGCGTTCAGACACAGGACGACACCAATCTATCAACAATAGTTCCCAAAGAATTATTGGCGGCAGTGGCAAAGGTGTCCGAATAACACCAATGAGGGTAATAATGATGAAGCGCAACATTCTTGCAGTGGTTATCCCGGCTCTGTTGGCTGCTGGTGCAGCAAACGCAGCTGAAATCTACAACAAAGACGGCAACAAGCTGGATCTGTACGGCAAAGTTGACGGTCTGCACTACTTCTCCGACGACAAAGGCAATGACGGCGATCAGACCTATGTTCGTTTCGGCTTCAAAGGTGAAACCCAGATTACTGACCAACTGACCGGTTACGGCCAGTGGGAATACAACGTTCAGTCCAACCACGCCGAATCTCAGGGCACCGAAGGCACCAAAACCCGTCTGGGCTTCGCCGGTCTGAAATTCGCTGACTACGGCTCCTTCGACTACGGCCGTAACTACGGCGTACTGTACGACGTGGAAGGCTGGACCGATATGCTGCCAGAGTTCGGTGGCGATACTTACACCTACTCCGACAACTTCATGACCGGCCGTACCAACGGCGTTGCGACCTATCGTAACAACAACTTCTTCGGTCTGGTTGACGGTCTGAACTTCGCTCTGCAATACCAGGGCAAAAACCAGAACGACGGTCGTAACGTTAAGAAACAAAACGGCGACGGCTGGGGTATCTCCTCTACTTATGACATCGGCGAAGGCGTAAGCTTCGGCGCTGCATACGCTTCTTCCAACCGTACCGACGACCAGAAACTGCGTTCCAACGAGCGTGGCGACAAGGCTGACGCATGGACCGTGGGCGCGAAATACGATGCCAACAACGTTTACCTGGCGGCGATGTACGCAGAAACCCGTAACATGACTCCGTTCGGCGGCGGTAACTTCGGTGCAGGCTGTGCAGCTACCGATGACAAGTGCGGTGGCTTCGCGAGCAAAACTCAGAACTTCGAAGTCACTGCTCAGTACCAGTTCGACTTCGGTCTGCGTCCAGAAGTGTCTTACCTGCAGTCTAAAGGCAAGAACCTGAACGTCCCAGGCGTAAGCTCTGACCAGGATCTGGTTAAATATGTTTCTGTTGGTACCACTTACTACTTCAACAAAAACATGTCCACCTACGTTGATTACAAAATCAACCTGCTGGATGACAACGAGTTCACCAAAGCAACCGGCACCGCTACCGACGATATCGTAGCCGTTGGTCTGGTGTACCAGTTCTAAGTTGTCTCGCTTAACGGCGGTTTACCGTCGGCTAAGTTAAAAAACAGGGCTTCGGCCCTGTTTTTATTTGTGTCTCCCGGTAACGTTTTATCCTGCAGATTTCCCCTTCCCCATCATTTTTTCTGTCGAATCCTTCCCGTTCACAAGATCGCGGTGTTTTTATCGCAAACGGTTGGCAAAGCCGATAACTGGCGCTACCCTGATGCTTCTGTCTGCTTAACTCCGAGATTTGGAAGCACCTGACATGTTTGAAAAAATCACCGCCGCACCCGCCGACCCGATCCTGGGCCTGACCGACATTTTCCGCGCCGACGCCCGCCCGAATAAAATCAATTTAGGGATTGGCGTTTATAAAGACGAAACTGGCAAAACGCCGGTGCTGACCAGCGTAAAAAAAGCTGAACAGTATCTGCTGGAAAACGAGACCACCAAAAACTATCTCGGCATTGAAGGCATCCCGGCGTTCGCCAGCTGCACGCAAGAGCTGCTGTTCGGCAAAGAGAGCCCGATCGTTACCGCGCGGCGCGCGCGTACCGCACAGACGCCCGGCGGCACCGGCGGCCTGCGCGTGGCGGCAGACTTTATCGCCAACCAGACCAGCGCCAAGCGCATCTGGATCAGCAACCCAAGCTGGCCAAACCACAAGAACGTCTTTAGCGCCGTGGGCCTGGAAGTGCTGGAGTACGCCTACTACGACGCCGCCAACCACGCGTTGGACTTTGACGGCCTGCTGAACAGCCTGAAACAGGCGCAGGCCGGTGATGTGGTGCTGTTCCACGGCTGCTGCCATAACCCGACCGGTATCGATCCAACGGCGGAACAGTGGGCACAGCTGGCTGAGCTTTCCGTCGCCAATGGCTGGCTGCCGCTGTTCGATTTCGCCTACCAGGGCTTCGCCAACGGTCTGGAAGAAGATGCGCAGGGCCTGCGTATTTTCGCCGCCAAACATCAAGAGCTGATCGTTGCCAGCTCCTACTCGAAAAACTTCGGCCTGTACAATGAGCGCGTCGGCGCTTGCACCCTTGTGGCTGCCGATGCCGAAACCGCCGATCGCGCCTTCAGCCAGGTGAAAGCGGCCATTCGCGCCAACTACTCCAACCCGCCGTCACACGGCGCGGCGGTTGTCGCCACCATTCTGGGCAACGATGCGCTGCGCGCGATGTGGGAGCAGGAACTGACCGACATGCGCCAGCGTATTCACCGCATGCGTCAGCTGTTCGTGAACACCCTGCAGGAGAAAGGCGCGCAGCAGGACTTCAGCTTCATCATCCAACAGAACGGCATGTTCTCGTTCAGCGGCCTGACCAAAGAACAGGTGCTGCGTCTGCGCGAAGAGTTCGGCGTCTACGCCGTGAACTCGGGCCGGGTGAACGTGGCCGGCATGACGCCGGACAACATGGCGCCGCTGTGTGAAGCCATCGTCGCCGTGCTCTAAAGGCATCGACGCAGGTCATAAATCGTAAAAAAGGGCGCTCTATGCGCCCTTGATTATTTCTGCCGGGAAATAATCGTTACCACACCGCCGGCTCTTCGCGCAGGAACGGGTTGGTCTGGCGCTCGTGGCCGAAGGTCGACATCGGGCCGTGGCCGGGAATAAAGCGCATGTCGTCGCCCAACGGCAGCAGTTTGGTGCGAATAGAGGCGATCAGCGCCTGATGGTCACCGCGCGGGAAGTCGCTGCGCCCCACGCCGCCGTTAAACAGCACGTCGCCCACCAGCGCCAAACGCGCCTGCTCATTGATAAAGACGATGTGGCCCGGCGTGTGCCCAGGGCAATGCAACACCTTGAGCGTCATCTCGCCCACCTGCATCTCATCGCCTTCCGACAGCCAGCGGGTCGGCGTCAGCGGCGCGCACTCTTCCAGCCCAAACATCCGGCTCTGCGCCGGCAAACCGTCCAGCCAAAACGCGTCTTCTTTATCCGGGCCATAGATTGGCACCTGATAATGGTCCGCCAGCTCCGCCGCCGCGCCGACATGATCCAAATGGCCGTGCGTCAGCAAAATCTGGGTGACCGTCACCCCCTGCCGCGCGACTTCCGCTTTGATTTTTTCCGCTTCACCGCCGGGATCGACCAACGCCGCCTGCTGCGTGTTTTCACACCAAATCAGACTGCAGTTCTGGCTAAAGGCGGTAACGGGAATAAGATGGTATTTCATAAGGCTCCAATGACAATAACGCCGCTTCCGCAAGGGGCGGCGTTATTCACTGACGGCACAGCGATTACCAGGTCCGAACCGGGCCGGTATCGATGTGTACGAAGTTGCTACGTGGGTAATATCCTACACCACCGGCGCGCATTTTTAACGCCGCTTTGCGGATATTGCTCAATTGGATACCTTCGATGTGGAAATCCATCGCCTGGCCTTTGGTGTGGTAGCTGTGCTTGGCCACGCCGCGGCTATGCGCACGCAGTTCGTTGTTGGTGTCTACGGAACGGTATCCAGAGATCAGCTGCACCGGCTTGCTGGTGCCCAGCAGCCCCTGCAGACGATAGAGGTGATCAAACAAGCGGGGATCGATCGATTTAACCTTGTTGGCGCGATAATCGCGGAACAGATGATTTAGCCGCACCAACTCTTCTTTATTGTAACCTTTGCCGTCAAAGAACTCGGCTTTAATAGATTCACCGGTATTCAGGTTATTCAACACTAAAATACGCGGTCGAGCGGTGGAAATACTGGCAAACGCCTGCCCTGGAAGCAGCGCTATGCCCATAGCGGCGCCACCTAGCGCCAGCCATTTACGGCGGTGATGATCAATTTTGTCCATGACTCTGTTAAACCCGGCAAGAATGTCAAAATAAATGCACAAAGCAGCGCACTGTCCGAACCATAACCGCCTGCGTATGCTGAGTCAACCCGCGATACGCCTAGGTTTACAGGCCCCCGGCTACGAGGGCCTGCGGTATAGCCAAACATTCTGACCGTTATTTATTTATAATTACTGCATTTACTGCATTAATTTTTTGGCCTGAGCCAAAATTTGTGCGCCCGATCGCACCGTATTATCATAATTGTAAATATCTGTACGGAATTGCGGTTGGCCGTCATCCGAAACCCAGGCGGTCAGATAATACAGTTTTACGGGAATACGCTGGCGAATATTCACATAAGTGGTATTCCCTTCTTTCAGCGTGGAAGACACGCGGCTGTTGTTCCAGCCGGCGTCCTGCAGCAGCATATTCGCCAAATCGGAAGCCTTGTTCACCCGCACGCAGCCGGAGCTGAGCGCGCGGATGTCTTTCTGGAACAGGCTGTGGTTCGGGGTATCGTGCAGGTAGATGGCGTCCGAGCTCGGCATATTGAACTTGAAGCGCCCCAGCGAGTTGGTCGCGCCCGGCGCCTGACGCACGCGATACGGGAAGTTGCGCGCAGAGACCATGCTCCAGTCGATCATCGCCGGGTTGATCACTTCCGCATCGTTGCTCCAGCCCGACAGCACGGTATAGCCGTGTTTCTGGAAGTAGTTACCGTCACGCATCGCCTTCGGCACGATGTCCTCACGCACCAGGGTAGTCGGCACGTTCCACGGCGGGTTGACCACCACGTTGTTCAACGCGCTGCTCATCAGCGGCGTCTTGCGGCTCGGCCGCCCGACGATAACGCGGGAAGACAGCACCTCATTGCCGTTCTGGTAGTAGGTCAGCGAGTAGTTGGGAATGTTCACCATGATGCCGGTGCCGACATGCCCCGGCAGGATCCGCAGGCGCTGGATATTCAGCGCCAGCAGCGCGGCGCGGGTTTTCGGTGACACGTTGAGCCACTCGCGGGTGCGCACGCCGATCACGCCATCCGCCGTCAGCCCTTGCCATTTCTGGAAGCGCTTGACGCCCTCCACCAGTTCGTCGGTATAGAGGTTATCGCTCACCACGCTGCCAATCTGCGGCGGCGTCTGTTCCGCGGTCAGCTCCGTCACCGGCGCTGCCGATGGGCTGACCGTCACGCGGCTTTTCTCTTCGTCTACCGTCAGCCCGCCGTCGTCGGGCTCATTGATCTTCGCCGAAACCACCGCCGGTTCCGGCTCCGCTTCCGGCGCCGCGGCGGCGAGCATACCGGTGCGCGTCAGGATCTCACGCAGCGCCGGAATATCATTGCTCATCTGGCCTGGGCGCAGGCTCGGGCCGCTGCCCACCTGCGGCCAGGGACGATTATCCGCCAGCATGTCGCGCAGCGCCTGATGCATCTTGGCGTATTGCGGATGCTGCGGCGCGAGCGAATTCACGTAGCTCAGAGTACGCGCCTGGCGCACCGCCAGCTGCCATTGGTTGATCACCGCGGTGGGCGGCAAGCCAAGCTTGTAGGGAATATTGCTGTACAGCCAGTTGTTGCCGTTGGCACCGATGGCGGAGACGAACTGCAAATAGCCCAGCATCGCATCGGACAGCACCGCATCGCGGCCCGCTTCACTGAGCGCCGGATCGGTCAACATCTTCACCCATTGGGTGAACTGCGGCTGCACGCCGGACATCGCCAGCTCGGCCAGCTGCTGCTGAAATTGCTGAACGGCTTCGCGATCCTGCCACATCGGCTGCATGTGATTCGCCGCATACAGCGGCGCCAGCGTGGACAGGTAGTGCAAATCCATGCCGCGCGGCAACGCGGCCAGCAGTTCAGAACGGCTCTGCGCAACGGACATGCCTGCTGATGCCACCGGCAACGCCGGGACGGTGGCCGATGCGGAAAACGACGACACAAGACTACAGGCGATAGCGCCACTCAGCGCCAAACGTCGTAGAAAGTTTCCCTTTTTAAGCAACATCCCTTGCCCCCTGTATGCTCACAAAAAAAAACGTCAAAAACTGCATATAGTTTCAGTATACAAACAGAAAGGCCGTTTCGCCCTGCGGGCGCCGAATAACTGTTTATGTGATTAAACTAACCGCTTTTCAACGGATAAAAAAGCAGGACTATCATCCACGCGCACAAAAAAATAGCCACCCTGCGGCGGCTATTTTCGGATTTTTAGGGCGTTTTTCTGCCTTACGGCGTTTCAACCGGCGCAGTGCCCAGCGCCGGTGGCTCGCCGGCGAAACCGCGTAGCCCCACCACGTGCACATGCTCGTGGTTCTGGAACACCTTACGCACCAGTTTATAGGTGGTGCCCTTCTCCGGGCTGATGTTTTCCGGCGCCGCGATGATCAGCTGCATCTCCAGACGGTCGCACAGCTCAAACAGCGTAGCGATCGACTTGGCATCCAGACGCGCCGCTTCATCGAGGAACAGCAGGCGGCACGGCGAGATGTCTTTGCCGCGCAGGCGACGGGATTCTTCTTCCCAGCTCTGCACCACCATCACCAGGATTGACATCCCGGTACCGATGGCTTCACCGGTAGACAACGCGCCGCTTTCCGCACGCAGCCAGCCGTCGGAGCCACGGTATACCTCCACTTCCATCTCCAGGTAGTTGCGGTAGTCCAGCAACTCCTCGCCGATGGTCTGCGGCGTGCGCTGCCCCATGTCGATCTGCGGATTCAGGCGTTGATACAGTTTGGCCAACGCTTCGGAGAAGGTCAGGCGGTTGCTGTTGAACAGATCCTGATGCTGTTCCTGCTGCTCGGAGAGCACGTCCAGCAGAGTGGCGTGCGCTTCGCGCACATTGACGTTCAGCCGCACGCTCTTCACCTGGCCGAAGGCAACGGCCTGCAGCCCCTGGTTCAGCATGCGAATGCGGTTCTGTTCGCGCTGAATGGTTTTGCGAATGATGTTGGCCACGCTTTTCGAACTGATCGCCAGCTTCTGCTCGCGCGCGGTCAGCTCTTCGGTCAGACGGCCCAGCTCGATTTCCATCTGTTCGATGGCCTCGACCGGATCGTCGGTGCGGATGATGTCCTGACGGATGCGTTCGCGCAGGTGCTGGTACACCGCGATATAGAACTGAATCTTACGCTCCGGCCGCTTCGGATCTTCCGACAGGCGCAGCACGTCGCGCAGATGTTCGTTATCCGCCACCGCCAGACGCAGCGCGCCGAGCGCCTTATCCGACATCGAGCGCAGCTCGTCGCCATCCATATACGCCAGCTCGCGGCGGTGCAGGCGGCGTTCCACGCCGTTGTCTTTCACCAGGCGCATCACCGCGCACCAGCCCGCCTTGGCGGTCACCACCTGCTCGCGCAGCTGATGATAATCGCGTTCCAGCTTGCGCAGTTTCTTCTGCAGGCCGTCCATTTCGGCTTCGCAGAAGGTCAGCTGTTTCTCCAGCTGATTGCGGCGAGCGCGGTTGTTGCTCAGCGCCGCATGCAGTTCGTCGCGACGCGCGCGGGCGCGCGCTTCGGCATTGGCGTCGGCCTGCACGCCGATGTCCACCAGCTCCTGGCTCAGCTCTTTCAGCATGTCGCGCTTGGCGTCGTACGAACTTTTCAGCGAAGCCAGCACCTGACTGTACTGGGTGAACTGGGTTTGATACTGGCGCAGTTGCTCACGGGCGCGGGCGCGTTCGGCTTCCGCCTGCTCCAGACGCTGGCGCAGCTTGTCGTTGAGATCGTTGTTGGCGTTCTGCATGCCGGCGGAGTCGGTATAGCTGAAGTGCGCGCGACGCTGCACCACTTCAGTGAGCGCGAACGCCTGCTGTTTCGCCTGACGCTGCACGCTTTGCGCCTGCGCGTAATCCTGCTGCAGCTGTTCATGCTGCTGCGGATCGCTCTGCAGCACCGACAGCAGCGGCTCCAGCTTGGCCAGCGACACGCCGTGCTGCTGAATATGACGCGCGGCGTCCTGCGCTTCTTCCAGCTCTTCGCGCATCTCGTCGACGCGGTCCTGCAACGTTTCATCGTTCAGCAACGACACCAGCGGCATCAGGCGGTTGAGCGCGGAAATACCCTCTTTGGCCTGATCGTACTGCTGACGCTGCTGCTGGTTCTGCGCTTCGTGATTGTTCAGTGCGCGTTCGATTTCGCCACGGCGGGCGTTCAGGCTGCGGATCTCCGCTTCTGGGTCGGCGTCGAACGCCACCGCCAGATGGGTACCGATAAAGCGGCTGAAAGCCTGGTGCGAACGTTGGGTTTTCTGCACGTCGAACGACAGCGTGGCATAGCGCTCCGCCAGCGTTTCACGCTCGGCATGCAGCACTTCCAGGCGGTTTTCGCGCGCCGCACGGCCGAACAGCGGCACTTCCGGGTAGCGGGAATAACGCCACTGGCGATCGGCGATTTTCACCACCACCGCTTTTTCCTGCTCTTCGACGGCGAATACGCTGTCATCGAACGACTGCGGATCCCCTTCGATCAGGTAAAGATCTTCCGGGCAATCTTCCAGCCCTTCCAGCATCTCGCGCACCAGCGACAGATCCGGCACCACGATGGCGTGGCGCGAAGGGCCGTACAGCGCCGAAAAGTAAGGCGCGTCGTCGATGGTGACGTCATCGTAGATTTCCGACAGCAGCACACCGCCGAAACGTTCGGCCAGCGTGACCAGGCGCTGATCTTCCGCGCCGCCCGGCTGGCTGAGACGTTCGATCTGCGCTTCCACTTCACGTTTGCGGGCCGCCACTTCGTCGCGCTCGACGGTGGTTTCACGCTCGCGTTCCAGCAGCTGCTGCATGTATTCGGTCACCTGCTGGCTGTTTTCCAGCGGCTCTCCGCTCTGATCGCTGAGCTGGCTCAGAGCGTCCTGCGCCGCCAGCCACACCGGCGCGCGCGCCGTCAGCTCACGGATGCGCTGCTGGATCTGCTCCAGCTCCTGGCGCATCTCCATGCGGCGCTCGCCAGCTTCGCTGACGTTCTGCGACAGCGCTTCCAGGCGCTCTTCCAGCTCCTGCTGCAGCATGTCAAGATCGTCCGGCTGGTACTCTTGGCCATGGCGTTTGCAAAACTCTTGCAGCAGGCGCTCGGCGTCCTGCTGCGAGCGCAGGCGCTGTTCCAGTTCGCTTAGGCGCAGGCGCAGCGGCTGAACGCGCTCGGCGAGGTGCTGCTGCGAAGGCCAGTCGCGCAGCAATTCGCGCGCGCACTGCCAGGCTTCGCTGCGGCTGACCTGGCCGGCGATTTTACCCACCAACTGATAGGCCTGTTCGAACTGGCCGTGCGCGGCGTCGGCCACGCTCAGCTTCTGTTCCAGCATCAGCAGCGCTTCGGTCGCCTCCTGCTCGCGGGCCTGGAAGGTATCCAGCCACTGTTCGGCGTTATCGGCGGTCAGATCCGGCAGTTGGCACAGCGCGCGTGCGCGCTCCAGCGCCTGCAGCGCCTGCTGATACTGAATGGCACGGGTCTGCTGCACGTCGAGCGCCTGCTGGTAGTCGGCCAGCTGGCTCTTCAGCTCATCCACTTCCAGCTCGGCCGCTTCGGCGCGCGCTTCATTTTCGGCCTGTTGCTCGCTCGCCTCGGCCACCACTTCGTTCTGCTCTTCCAGACGGTAGGTCAGCTCTTCCAGATCGGCTTCATAGCGCTCGATCTTCTCCTGCTGACGCATCGCCGTCTGCACCAGATTCAGGTGGTCGCTGGCGGCCTGGTAATCGGTTTCCAGATCGGATTCGGCACCGCTCTGTTCGCTCAGCTCGCGCGCCATTTCCACATGGCGATACTGTTCGGCGGCCAGCTGCTTGCGGCTGCCCAACAGATCGCTGCGCAGCGCCAGCGCGCCGTCCAGATGGATGCGGCGTTCGTTGGCGTGGCGCATATAGTCCGCCGCCACATAGGAAGTGGCCTCGGAGATCAAATGCTTGAACAGATCGCGATCCGACTGGGTGACGCGGATCGCTTCCAGCGTCATGCGGTTTTCGCGCAGCGCCGCTTCCATATCCTGGAACGCCTTGCGCACGCCGCTGTTTTCCGGCAGCAGGTAATCGCGCAGCGAGCGGGTGATAGCGCTGGAAATACCGCCGTACAGCGACGCTTCAATCAGACGGTAGAATTTGCTGCGATCGGCGGACGAACGCAGGCGTTTCGGGATCACGCCCAGATCGAACATCAGCGAGTGGTAATCGGTGATGGAGTTGAACTGCTTGAACTGCACGCCCTCCATCTCTTCCACGCGATCCTTCAGTTCCTGCAACGACAGCACGCGCGCCTGGCGCTCACCCACGGTCTGGGTCAGCAGCTCGGTCGGCTGCACCGCGGTCGGCAGGCCCTGAATGGTGAATGGTTTGATGTCGACCTTGCGATCGCGCCCCGCTACCTGCTGCAGACGCACGCCGACCACCACGCGCTGGTGGCGCGAGTTGACGACGTCGAGGGTGGAGTAGCACACGCCGGCGCGCAGCTTGCCGTGCAGGCCTTTATCGCGCGAACCGCTGGTGGCGCCCGCTTCGGTGGTGTTACGGAAGTGCAGCAGCGTCAGATCGGGGATCAGTGCGGTGACGAAAGCCGCCATGGTGGTGGATTTCCCTGCCCCGTTACCGCCGGACAGCGTGGTCACCAGCTCATCCAGATCAAAGGTGCGGGCAAAGAAGCCGTTCCAGTTAACCAGCGTCAGCGAGCGAAATTTACCGCGTTCAATCATTCCTGTTCATCCTCTGCACCGTCAGGAGCGTTATCAACCTGCTGATCCTCAGCCTCATTCTCATCGTTCAGCGACAGGCTGGTTTCAACCGGCATCGCCTCGCCGTCGCGAATCATGCGCAGCTGCGCTTCACGCGGATCGTCGCCGCTGCGCACGTCGGCGCCGAAGCGGAACACCGCCTCGGTAATGCGGAACTTGCTGCTGTCATTGCCCATGAAGTAGACCATGCCAAGGCGGCGCAGGCGGTTCAGCGAGGTGCGCACCTTTTCGTGCAGCTTCTGCCGATCGAGATCCGAACCGGTGGAGCGCTGATTAACGAACTTCAGCAGCTTGTTCTCATCGGCCAGGCTCAGCAGCTCGTCGTACAGCTCCTGATGGCTGAAAATGCCTTCGTGCGCCAGGCGCTCGGGGCTGAGGTACAGGTAGCACAAGATCTTACCCACCATCATATCCAGCTCGGACAGCACCGAGCGCGGGATCAGCGTGGTAGAGCGCGGGCGCAAATAGAAGAAACCTTCCGGCGCCCGAATCAGCTCGACGCTGTAACGGGTGTAAAATTCTTCCAGCTCATCCTGGAAATCCATTAAAAAGGCATGGTTGTCCAGCTCATCGATACCGATGTGACGACCCGCGCGCAGTTGGCTGTCCAGCGCCGGGAACAGCGAGTTGGACAGTGCCTTGGCCAGCTTGACTGGCATTACTTGTTCAATATTTGTCGATGACATGGGCCTGGACCTTGGCTCCGTAATCATTGATTGCCTGCCATTCCGCCGGCAACCCTGAGAAATCTGCTTCAGCCACACCGAGGCGCACTGCCTGGTCGACCACTAAACGTGCCACGTCGAAATGACGCGCACGCGGATATTGCGCCAGATAATCGCGCATCACCGCTGCAAGGTTGAGCGGCATCTGCTGTTCCTGATACACCTTCAGCGCCTCTTCGATCATCGCCGCCAGCTGTTCGCGAATTTCGCTGAACTCTTCGAACTCCAGATCCGGCGGCAGTTCCCCGGTCACTTCCTCGCTGCGCAACGCCAGTTCTTCGTCGCGCATATCCAGCAGACGATCGGCATTGGCATGGGTCAGCGCCCACGGGTGGTCGAAATAGGTTTGCACCGACTGGCGCAGGCGTTGGGCGAACACGCGGTTTTTATCCATATCGATAGCGGTACGGATAAATTTATGCACGTGGCGATCGTAGCCGATCCACAGGTCAATCGCCTGCTGGCCCCAGCTGATGATGCGATCCAGCTTGCTTTGCAGATCGAACACCAGCTTGTCGACGAAGCCCAGCTCCACGTTGCCGAGGGTGGCGTCCTGGATGCGCAGCAGGTTGGCCTGCAGCTTGTCGCCCGCCGCATCCAGCGTATCCTGCAGCTCGCGCAGGGTGCCCGAGGTTTCCGACAGCAGCATTTCACAGCTGGAGATCGCCGCCCGCCAGTCTTTGCTCAGCAGCGCCGCGATGTCGTTTTTCACGCTCTGCTGCTGCTCGTCCATCACGCGTTGGGTCATGTCGATACTGTCGAAGATTTCCGCCACCGAATATTTCAACGGCGCGAACACGTTGCGGTGCCAATGGAAATCGTCGCCGCCCTCGTCGGCGGCGTCGGCGGCGCGCTTGAGCTCCTGCGCCACGATCGACAGCTGCATCGACAGACGCAGCGTGGAGAATTCGCGTTGGCGAATATAGTAATCGGTAATGCCGATGCCCAGCGGCGTGAGGCGGTAAATCGCGTTACCGTCCGCCAGTTCGCTGGTAAAGCGGTTCAACAGGCGCTGGCGCACCATGTCGTTGATCGCATTGTTGGCGCGCATCGCCACCGTTTCATGCGTCTGTTCAAAACCCTTGCTGACATGGCGAAATGCATCAACCAGCTCACCTTCGCTCATCTCGCCGTCCAGCCGTTCGCCGTTCAGGGTGGCGATGGCGAGCAAAAATGCGAGACGCTCAGTAGGGAGCGAAATAGAGAAATCATTTTTCCGTGCCCAGGCGACCAGTTCGGGTACTGTCTGGGAAAATTCACTCATAGTTCGTCCTTCAGGTTTGGTTTATGCGCCATGACGTGAATATAGCGCCCCAAACTCACGTACGGCTCCTGCCGGCAATAGTGCTGTTCAAGCGCCAGTAACTCTTCAAATTTTTGTGTTTGCAGCTGTCTGCTCTGCAGATAGTCGTGGAACACCCGCACCCCGGTTTTGCCGCTGATGCGCATGCCCAGCTGTTCCAGCCAACCGTAGACCAATAGCGGATCGTGCGGATATTGCGGCGACAGCGAACGCTTGCGGCGCCGCCTGACCTCGGGATCCACCAGTTGGAAATTACCCAACACCACGTTGCGCATCAAGAGGCCGTTGGCGTTGAAGAACATCAGCGACAGCGCACCGCCCGGCGTCAGGCAGTCATACAACGCCCGCAGCGCCGCTTCGGGCTCGGCGATCCATTCAAGCACTGCATGAAACAATATCAGATCAACCGGCTGTTCCAAATGTTGAGCGATATCCTGCGCAGAACTTTGTACGAATTGCATGTTCTGGCTCACACCTTTCTGCTCCGCCAGCTGCGCGGCGCGCTGGATCATCTCACCAGAAAGATCGCACAACAACACCTGATGTCCTAATTCTGCCAGTTGGCAGGCCATATGGCCTTCACCGCCCCCGGCGTCGAGGATGCGCAGCGGCCGCTGCGGCAACTGCGCCAGCAGCCCGGTCAGATCCTGCCAAACCACCGCCTGGCGAATTTTTCCTTTCGTGGTGCCGTAAATATTACGCGCAAATTTTTCAGCAATATCGTCAAAATTGCGATCCTGCATGGACAACGGCTCCGCTGATCTCATTCTTGTCGGCGGCAAAGCGCACGCCCATTCAAACCTGCTATTTTGGCACAGACTGGCTTAGAATGTATCTTCTTGCGGCCCGTTTATGCCTGGATGCCGCTTTTTCACCCAAAAGGATCTGATTTTCGATGCTGTTCAACCTGAAAAAGTTCTTTGGCGCCATGCTGATGCCGCTGCCGCTGTTGATGCTGCTGATGGGGCTGGCGCTGCTGCTGCTGTGGTTCACCCGCTGGCAAAAAAGCGGTAAGACGATTTTCACGCTGAGCTGGCTGTTTTTACTGCTTTTCAGCCTGCAACCGGTGGCCGACCGGCTGCTGCGGCCGATCGAAGCCGAATACCAGACTTATCGCGGCAACGATCCGGTCAACTACATCGTGGTATTGGGCGGGGGCTATACCTACAATCCCGATTGGGCGCCCAGCTCGAACCTGCTCGGCAACAGTCTGCCGCGCGTGACGGAAGGCGTGCGGCTTTATCTTGCGCATCCCGGCGCCAGGATGGTGTTTACCGGCGCGTCCGCCGGACGCATGCAAAGCAACGCCGCCACGGCGGCGCTGGTGGCCGAAAGCCTGGGCGTGCCGCGCAGCGATATGGTGATCCTGAGGGAACCGCGCGATACCGAGCAAGAAGCCGCTCAGGTCGCCAAGTTGGTCGGCGAGCAACCCTTCATTCTGGTCACCTCCGCCAACCATCTGCCGCGCGCCATGCGTTTCTTCAAGGCCAAGGGCCTGCACCCGATCCCGGCGCCGGCCAACCAGTTGGCGATCGACTCGCCGCTGAATATCTGGGATCGCGCCACGCCGTCGTCAATGTTCCTCGGCCATACCGAGCGCGCCTGGTATGAAACGCTGGGCAGCCTGTGGCAATGGCTGAAAGGCGCGGACCGCGCCGGCGCCGAGTAAGACCCGTTCAACCGGCCAGCCAGGGCAGCAGCTGTTGCGACGCATAGTCGAACGGCCGCCGCTCCAGCTTGCCGGTATGGATCAAACGCCCCACCGCTTCCCACACCACGTACAGCCAGCGCCGCGCCAGAAAAGCGTCGGCGACCGGCGCCCGCCGCAGATAGCTGAACAGCAGTTGGCTGGGCATACCCGCCTCGCACAGGCGGAAAAGATCGTATTCGCGTGGCGCCCACAGCACCACGCCGGGATTGAGCATCGCCAGCAGTTGATCGCTTTTGGGATCTTTCAGCATGCTGCGCAGCGACAGGTTGCCGTGCACCAGAACGCAAGGATCGTCGAAGCCGACGAAAAAATGGGTCAGCGCTTCGCGCGTGCGGTACAGCAAACGGCGATCCGCCATGGTCAGCTGCGGGGTGGTGAGATTGACCACCGTCGCCCACAGCACTTCGACCCGCTGTTGATACCAGCAAAACCAGTCGTTCTCCTGCGTGCTGTCAACGCTGCCGACGCTGCCGTGGCTGTCGATGCGGTGCCAGGCCAATATCCCGTCAACGATCTGCTCCATCAGCATATTCCAGCGATCCGGCGAACGCGTCGGCGCTTCAGCCGACACGCCGCGCAGGCGCTCGATCAGCAGGATTTCCTTGTACGGCGCCTGGTGGGTACACACCACGCCGTACACCGTAGGCAGGCGAATATCCCCGTCGCGCGCCAGCATTGACAGCTTGTACGCCTCCTGCTGGGCGATACCCTGACAGATAAAGCTTTTCGCCATCAGCGGGATCGCGTTGCCCTGCCGATCGTACAGCGAATACATATGCGCATAAGGCTGCTCGCTCACCCGCTCCAGCCGGCTGATGGACTCACCCAGCACAATGCTCAGTTCGGCGCGTAACTGCTCCATAAGGCATTCACCTCAGGCTAATAGGGGGGATGCGTAACATCATCGAACGGTGAGCGGAAAAATTCTTCAACGCAGATCAACAAAACGGGGATCAATAATGGAGGGTATTACATCGTCGGCGCGTTGCGCGCCGCGCCGACGAACTCAGGCTCAGGGTTGAATGCTGTCGCGCACGCGCTGGAGATCTTCCGGCGTATCGACTCCCACGCTCGGGATCGCTTTCGCGACCGCCACGTGGATTTTTTCACCGTACCACAGCACCCGCAGCTGTTCCAACAGCTCGATCTGCTCCAGTTGGCTCGGCGCCCAGCTGACGTAGCGGCGCACGAAGCCGGCGCGATAGGCGTAGATGCCGATATGACGCAGCAGGCTGTCGCCGATGCTCTCTTTCGACGCGGCGAAACGCTCGCGATCCCACGGAATGGTGGCGCGAGAGAAATAGAGCGCGTAGCCCTGCGCGTCCATCACGACCTTCACCGCGTTGGGGTTGAAAGCCTCTTCGGCGCTCTCGATCGGCACTGCCAGCGTCGCCATGCCGGCCTGGCTGCCTGCCAGGTTCTCAGCCACCTGACGCACGATCACCGGCGGGATCAGCGGTTCGTCGCCCTGCACGTTAACGATGATCTGATCGTCGGCAAAGCCGTAGTGCGCGATCACTTCCGCCAGACGCTCGGTGCCGGAATGGTGATCCGGGCTGGTCATGCACACTTCGCCGCCGGCGGCTTCCACCGCTTTGGCGACTTCAGGGTGATCGGTCGCCACGATGACGCGGCTGGCGCCGGACTCGCGGGCGCGCTCCATCACGTGCACCACCATCGGCTTGCCGTGAATATCGGCCAGCGGTTTGCCCGGCAAACGGGTTGAGGCGTAGCGGGCGGGAATAATAGCGATAAAACTCATGCGTGCTTCTCATCCAGCGACAGCGCACGCGCTTCATTTTCCAACAGCACCGGAATGCCGTCGCGCAGCGGGTAAGCCAACCCGTCCGCTTTGCACACCAGTTCCTGGTTTTCTTTATTGAAATAGAGTTTGCCGTTGCATACCGGGCAGGCAACGATTTCGAGTAAACGGTGGTCCATGCATCCTCCGCTAGGGGATTGGTCATCTGGGAAAGGCAGTGAGGATAGCATAACGCCCGGCCTCAGGTTAATCACCGGCGGCGCCAACCCAGCGATATTTCCTCAGCGCGCCGGCGCAACAGCTTGAACTGCGGCGCATCCCGGCGTAGAATTTTGTGATACAAATCACAAAAAGGCCGTAATACGTGATCAAACGTCTGCATAAAATCATCGCTCTGTTCGCTAACTTCAGCCACTGAGCCCCTTTGTAACGAGCGGCGCTGAACTTCGTTTTACCCCACCGACGGCGTCGCTCGTTATCCCACTTCCCAGCCGGCACCCCATTCAGCGGCCAACGCCGCCGGAATGTCGCCCAGCGCGACGCGTTGCGCGCCGTGCCATTTGGCCATACGCGCGATGGCCTGCCGAATATCCTGGGCCCGCCGTTTGCCGAAGCGCACCCGCGGCTCCGCATGAAAGCTGATGATCTCGAACACCCCCTGGCGGCGGTGCGCCTTGGCGTCAATGCGCCCCACCAGTTCACCCCGATGCAGCACCGGCAAGGTGAAGTAGCCATAGCGGCGTTTTTCCTTCGGCGTATAGCACTCCAGCCGATAGTCAAAGTTGAATAGCTCGAGCGCCCGGCGGCGATCCCAAACCACCGGATCAAACGGCGACAGCAGGCTGGTGACCGTCGATTTTAGCTTGCCCTGTTCCGCCAGCGGCAGCAGTTCCGTCAGTGAGCCATGCACATAGAACTGCCCTTCCAGCCCCTCTACCCGCACCGGCGAAATCTCCCCCTGATCCTGCAGCTCTGCCAGCAAAGTTTTTGGCGCCACGCGTTTCAGCCGATAGTAATCCGCCAACCATTCGGCGCGGAAAATGCCCAGATAGCGGCAGGTGCGATGCAACATTTGCTGGCGCGCCCGCTCCGCAGGCAGCGCATGACGCGCATCGTCCCAGGCCGGCAGCAGCCTTTCGGTCAGATCGTAAACCCGGTGGAAGTTGCGACGTTCGGCCACCATCAGCTTGCCGGCGGTAAACAGGATCTCCAGATGCCGTTTCTCCGGTTTCCAGTCCCACCATCCGCTGTTGCCTTTCTTCTCGGCGCTGAAATCGGCGGAGCGCACCGGCCCCTGTTGTTCGATGTGCCGCAGCAGGTTGTCCATTGCCGCCTGGTGCTGCTGCACCCAGTCGGCGGAATATTTCCAGCCCATATCATGCGGCGCCAGCATGCGATGCCGCAGCAGACCAAAATCCTCGATCGGCAGGAAACAGGCTTCGTGCGCCCAATACTCGAACAGCTTGCGGCCGGCGAGCGCCTGCTCCAGCCATTCCGGTTGATAGGCCCCCAAACGGCTGAACAGCACCAGATACGGGCTGCGGGCGACGACGCTAATGGTATCGATTTGTAACAGCCCCATGCGCTGGATCGCGTTCACGACGTCGTCGGGCCGAGCTTGGCGTTTAAGCGGAGAAAGCAGTCCCTGGGCGGCAAGGTGCAGCGCGCGAGCGGCGGTAAGGGAAATTATCGGGGTGGTCATCCTGATATCCGTGGCAAGTAGGCAATGGCCTGATAATAGTGGATATCGAGGGATTTATCTTCGCCAGTGCATGCGGGTGGCGACACCGGCACTGGCGAGGAAGGTGGATGCGATCAGAACGCGATAACGTCTGCCGCGGACAGCCCATGTGAGCTGCGATAGATCGAGAACTCGACGTTCTGACCTTCGTTCAACGACTTATTTTTGGTGTTGGCGATAGCGTTGCGATTGACATAGATTTCGTCGCTGCCATCTACCGGTGAAATAAAACCATAGCCTTCGGCCTGATTAAACCATTTCACGCGGCCCATTTTTAACACAGTATTTTTAAACATAACTTATATCCTTTTACTTGAGCATCCTTGACAACGTCATTTTTTATATTGTCTGGACGCTACCAGCCCATCCTAAAGTTTTTCGTAACAAACCTCTCGTGAGCAAAAAATAAAAAACCCGCACTAAGGCGGGCTTGTTGAACTTAATATCTTCCGCATGACTCAGCGCTGACGCATCACCATGGTTGTATTAAGATCTCTTATACGCGTTCCCTGTATTCTTACAGAGCAACTACGTTGGCGGCAGCCGGCCCGCGCGGGCTGTCCTGGATGGTGTACTCGACGCGCTGGCCTTCAGCCAGGGTCTTGAAACCGTCGGTCATGATTGCGGAGAAGTGTACGAATACATCTTTGCCGCCGTCGTTCTGCTCAATGAAACCAAAACCTTTGCTTTCGTTGAACCACTTAACCTGACCAGTCTTCTTAGACATTACATTTACCTTTAAATATATTTACAAAACCTGCCATAAGAGGCAATTGGGGCCGTTTCAGAAACATTACTTATGGGAGGTACTTAGAAGGTTCGTCTTTGAAGCGGAATCGGATGATAACGTTTTTGGAGGAACTGCTTAACTCTAAACTCGAACATAAATAGGTCTGGATTACAGGCCGACTTGCATTTACTCATAAAACTGGTGAATGCACAAGAGGTTTATTGCCTTAAATTCATAAATAAGCCGAATTTATTTTTATCTCCCTGAATATGCATGACTTAATTTAATGGTCGCCGCGGCCGAACCACCGCGTCTCTCCGCTCGCCAGGGCATCTTTTGCCCGTCTGTGCGCTGCAAATGAGAGCTGACGCATAAAACTCTAATATGCTTGCCACGTCTATAACAAATCCCAAACCAGATAGCTAAACTTGAGGGGAAAACAAGGCAGACGGCTTTTTCGCCAGCACTTTTGCCGCTAAAAACACGATTTTTCAGATTATGCTGAATCAAGGAGCTATGCGCATGACCGCCCAGCAGTTCGTTTCACCTAATGAAATCCGCGCCAGATTCTCTCACGCGATGTCGGACATGTATCAAAAGGAGGTGCCGCTGTACGGCGATCTGCTGGAGCTGGTGGCGGAAACCAACCGACAGGTTCTGCGCGAAGATGCCGCACTGGCTCATCAACTGCAAATTACCGGCGAGATAGAACGCCTGGCGATGGAGCGCCACGGCGCCATCCGGGTCGGCACCGCGGACGAGCTGGCCACCCTGCGCCGCCTGTTCCGGGTGATGGGCATGGCGCCGGTCGGTTACTATGACCTGTCGGTGGCGGGCGTTCCGGTGCACTCCACCGCTTTTCGCGCCGTACACGAAGACGCGCTGCAGATCAGCCCTTTCCGCGTGTTCACCTCCCTGCTGCGCCTGGAACTGATAGAAGATCCCGCGCTGCGTGCGCTGGCCGAGCGCTTGCTGGCGCGCCGCCGCATCTTTACCGATCGCGCGCTGGAGCTGATCGCGCTGCAGGAAGCGCAAGGCGGGCTGAATGAAGTGCAGGCGCAAGAATTTGTCGAACAAGCGCTGGAAACCTTCCGCTGGCACAACCAGGCGACGGTCAGCGCCGAAGAATACCGGCAGCTGCACGATCAGCATCGCCTGATCGCCGACGTGGTGGCGTTTAAAGGGCCGCATATCAACCATCTGACACCGCGCACGCTGGATATCGATCGTGTTCAGCAGGCGATGCCCGGCCGCGGCATTACGCCCAAGGCGGTCATCGAGGGCCCGCCGCGCCGTCGTCGCGCGATCCTGCTGCGCCAAACCAGCTTCAAGGCGTTGGAAGAACGCGTCGATTTCGTTGAGCATGACGGCCGTGCCGTCGCCGGCCACCATACCGCGCGCTTCGGCGAGATCGAACAGCGCGGTGTGGCGCTGACGACGAAAGGACGAGAACTCTACGACCGTCTGCTGCAGGCCACCAACGATGCGCTGCAGGGGCCGCCGAGCGAGAAGAATACCGAGCGCTACTATCAACTGCTGGAGGAAAACTTCCGGGCGTTTCCGGATGATTACGCCACGCTGCGCGAGCAACAGCTGGCCTGGTTCCGCTATTTCCCGACCGAATGCGGCCTGGCGGCCAAAGAGTCGCTGGATAAGCACAGCACTCTGGAGCAACTGATCGAGAAAGAACACGTTCGCTTCCAGCCGCTGGTGTATGAAGATTTTCTGCCGGTCAGCGCCGCGGGGATTTTCCAGTCGAATCTGGGGGACAGCCGCCACGCGCAGTACAACGCCGCTTCCAGCCGGGCAGCGTTTGAACAAGCGTTGGGCAGTGAGGTGATCGACGAGCTGGCGCTATATCAGCAAACCCAGCAGCGTTCGCTGGAAGCCTGCGCGCAAGCCCTGGGGCTTGCCACGCTGACATCCTGAGGTTACTTGGTCAGCAGAGATTCGATATCCTGCAGCAGTTGCTCAGCCTGAGCGGACGGTAGCACCGCATCAACCGGCAAATACCACCAATTGGGCTGGGCAAAGGCGCGACATTTCACCGCGTCCTTCTCCGTCATCAACAGCGTTTGATCGGCAGCAACCAGCGCCGCCAGCTGCGCCTGCTGATATTCCTGATGATCGGCAAACGCCACTTCCTGCACCACCTCGACGTTCAGTTTTTCCAACGTCGCGAAGAAACGCGGCGGATGGCCGATGCCCGCCATCGCTACCACGCGCGGCAGCTCGGCCACCGGGCGACGTTCACCGCTCAGCAGGTTCACCGCATCACGCGCCTGCAGGCGCATGGCAATTTCCCCGGCCTGCGCCACGCCGCCATTGGCGACGCGCGCATTGACACTGCCAAGCCGCGCAGCACGCTCGCGCATCGGCCCGGCCGGCAACCACCAGCCGTTGCCGAAGCGACGCACGCCGTCGATGACCACCAGCTCGAAGTCACGCTGTAAAGCATAGTGCTGCAAGCCATCGTCGGTGACGATCGCATCCAGTGGCTGTTGTTGCAGCAAGGCCTGCACCGCCTCTGCTCGCTTGGGCGCAATCGCCACGGGCGCACCGGTCCGCTGATAAATCAGCACCGGCTCATCGCCCGCCTCGCGGGTCGAGGTATTCTGATTGAGCACCAGGGGATAGACCGCCGACTTACCGCCGTAACCACGCGAAACCACGCCAACGCGATAGCCCCGCTGCTGCAGGTGTTCCACCAGCCAGATCACCATCGGCGTTTTGCCGTTGCCGCCGGCGGTGAGGTTGCCCACCACCACCACCGGCACCGGCGCGCGCCAGCTTTTGCGCAGGCCACAGCGGTAGCTGAGGCGGATCAGCCAGCTGAACAGGCCATACAGCCAGGAGAGCGGCAGCAGCGCCAGATAAAGCAGCGAACCGCCGGACCAAATGCGCTCAATCATTATTGACCAAACTGCATGCGGTGCAGTTGCGCATAGGCGCCCTGCCGTTCAAGCAACTCGGCGTGCTCGCCGCGTTCGACGATGCGACCGTCCTCCACCACCAGGATCTCGTCCGCCTTCTCAATCGTCGACAGACGGTGTGCGATCACCAGCGAAGTACGGTCTTTCTGCAGCTCGTCCAGTGCGGCCTGAATGGCACGCTCGGATTCGGTATCCAGCGCAGAAGTCGCCTCATCCAGGATCAGGATCGGGCAATCGCGCAGCAAAGCACGCGCGATTGCGATGCGCTGACGTTGGCCGCCGGACAGCATCACGCCGTTTTCACCGATCACCGTATCCAGGCCGTTTTCCATCTTGTTGATGAAGTCCATCGCGTACGCCATTTCGGCCGCTTTCTCAATCTGCTCGCGGCTGTATTCGCTCTCGCGCGCATAGGCGATGTTGTTGGCGATGGTATCGTTGAACAGGTGCACGTTTTGCGAGACCAGCGCCACCTGATTACGCAGTGAGGCCAGGGTATATTCACGCAGATCGTGGCCATCCATCAGGATTTCGCCTTCCTGAATATCGTAGAAGCGCGTCAGCAGGTTGGCGATGGTGGATTTACCCGAACCCGAGCGGCCCACCAACGCCACAGTCTTGCCTTCGGCGATTTTCAGGTTGATATCACGCAGCGCCGGCGTTTCTTTAGCCGGATAGTAGAAGGTGACGTTGCGGAATTCGATGTCGCCTTTCGCGCGCTTCACTTCGCGGGTGCCGGTGTCTTTTTCCTGTTCCATATCCAAGATGGAGAACAGCGTCTGGCAGGCCGCCATCCCACGCTGGAACTGGGCATTGACGTTGGTCAGCGACTTCAGCGGACGCATCAGCGCGATCATTGACGAGAACACCACGGTAATGGTGCCGGCGGTCAGGGTTTCCATCACGCTTGGGAAGCTGGCGGCAAACAGCACGAACGCCAGGGCCAGCGAAGCGATCAGCTGAATGATCGGATCGGAAATGGAAGACGCAGAGACCAGTTTCATGCCCTGTTGACGCATGCGGTTGCTCACCGAGTTAAAGCGCTCGGTTTCCACCTGCTGGCCACCGAAGATCAGCACTTCTTTATGGCCTTTCAGCATCTGTTCGGCGCTGGTGGTCACCTGCCCCATGGTGTTCTGCATGTTCTTGCTGATGTTGCGAAAACGCTTGGACACCAGGCGAATGGCGATGGAGACGATCGGCGCCAGCACGATCAGGATCACCGACAGCTGCCAGCTGTAGTAGAACATCATGATGAACAGGCCAATGATCGAGGCCCCTTCGCGCACCACGGTCACCAGCGCGCTGGAAGAAGAAGACGCCACCTGCTCGGAATCATAGGTAATGCGCGACAGCAACGTCCCGGTGGATTGCTGATCGAAGAAGGCCACCGGCATTCTCATCATGTGGCCAAACAGGCGGCGGCGCATCTGCATCACCACCATGCCGGAAACCCAGGAAATGCAGTAGCTTGAAACAAAGCTGGTCACGCCGCGCATCAGCATCAGCGCAATCACCGCCAGCGGCATCCACACCAGCACGCTGCTGTCGGTTTTTCCAAACCCATCGTCCAATAACGGTTTAAGCAGAGACAGCATCAGCGTGTCCCCCGCTGCGTTCATAATCAACGCAATGGCGGCCACAATCAGCCCGGTCTTAAAAGGAGTGATCATCGGCCAGAGTCGACGGAACGTCTGCCAGGTCGAGAGATCTTTATCATTCATCATGCAAATACCAGCATCGGAAGAAATAGCGGCCTATTTTACTCATTATCGCCCTCTACGCCAAACCGCTGATGGTACCAACGGGGCATTAATTGTTCGCGAAAGCCTTTAATTTGCCAATCGTTGTCGAAAAAAAGCACCGACAACTGGCCGGAGCGCGTCGTATCGTGCCATGTAATGCCATTTGCCCGATATCGGGCGACCACTTTACGCGCCGGCAAACGCCATTTACCGTAACGAGATGCGGACGCCAGCGCAGCTTCGGGATTAACCGCGCGCAAAAAAGGCGGTGTTGAGGAAGTTTTGCTGCCATGGTGCCCCACCTGCAATACCGTGGCCATTAAGCGGTCGCGCCGCAATCGGAGCAGCTGCGCCTCCGCCCTCTTTTCCGCATCGCCGGTGAGCAGCAGACTGTATTTCCCGTCGTCGATACGGATCACGCAAGAGTCGTCATTAACCGGCCTTTTGAGCATTTTCGGCGGCCACAGCACCTCGAATTGCAACGACTGCCAGCGCCAACGCTCGCCGGCGATGCAGGGTAAATGCCCTTCCCCGCGTATCGGGCTGCGCACGGTAGCTTGCGGGAACGCTCGCCGCATCGTCGGGAGCCCGCCGATATGATCGAGATGAATATGGCTGATAATGATCTGCTCCAGCTCAATGCCCCGCCAGTTCAGCATCGGCAATATATGCCGTTCTGCGGCACTGCCTGTCGCCCAACGATCGCCGGTGTCGTACAGTATCCCCTTGCCGTTTTGCTCGATCACCACCGCCAGGCCGTGCCCGACATCGAGCATGTCGACGCGCCAATGGTAATCCGGTGCTTTACCTCGCCATAACACGCAGCATATGGCTATCGCTGCCAGTCCAGGCGCATAGCGCCACCACCAATGAAAGCGCCAACAGATAACGAGAAGCCATCCCGACGCGCTGGCAAGCAAAGAGGCGGCCCCCAAATCCACCCAGCCGCGCTGCAGATAATTTAACGGCACAAACACCCATCCCAATGTGAAATCCGCCAACCACCAAAGCCCGTAACTTAGCGAGGGGAAGATGCCGCAAATCAACGCCAGTAAAATCAACGGCACCGTCACCAATGAGACGATGGGCACCGCCCAGAGATTGGCCGGCAGCGAGGTCAACGTCAGGCCCAGAAACAGCGCGGCCTGCATCGGCACCAGCAGCAACGTCATGCCTAGCTGAATATGCAGCCAGCGCACCGGAGCCCAATACCACGCCGAACGAAATCGCTCGCCGAGCGGTGCCCACTCGAACCAAAAAATCAGGCACCCCACCGCCAGTACCGACAACCAGAAACTGTCTGACAAGACCGCCAACGGATCACAGAGCAAAATAAGCCCGATGCACCACAGCCACACTTGCCATGAAGAGCAATGCACGCCGCGCAAACGCAGCAGCATCCACAGCGTCATCGCCAACGCGGTACGCACCGCCGGCGGCTGGGCGCCCACCAACCAAACATAGATCAGCGTCGCCACCCAGCCCGCGATCAACGGAAAACGATAACCAATCAGATGGGCGGGGAGGAAAAACTGCAGAGCGCGCAGCACTGCCCAGAACAAAATGGCGACCATCGCAACATGTAACCCCGATATGGCCATCAGATGAGCGATACCGGTTTTCAACATCAGCGTGCGCAAAGCCTGTTCGAGCGCGGTTCTTTCCCCAAACGCCAACGCCAGCAACACCGCCTTGTAACGCAATTCACCAATGTTGGCTTCAGCATGGCTGATAATGCGCTGGCGCAGGCCGCAATTCCCCTCCAGCAAGCGCGCCTGCCTGACCTGAGCGGTCAACGGCTGGCGCTGTGCGATCGCCCAACGTTGGCTGTCGAAGCCTCCTTCATTGAGCTTGCCATGCACCGGCCGCATGCGCAGTTTCAATTGCCAACGCTGCCCGGCACACAGCCGTTGCTCTTTCGGAGCCCATGTCGTGGTAAACGCCAGCGCAGGCGCCAGCCAATGGCCGTCGACCCGCTCGATGCGCATCAGGGTCTGCTTACTGACGGCAGGCTCCAGTGCGACGCTGCTTATCTGCACCACCGCCGTCACTTCCGGCGCGCGGCTTAAGCGATCCATTTGCCCGAGCAGGCTTCCGGCGTTGAAAACTGCCCATATGAATCCCAATCCCAGGCAGGCCAAATAACGGCAGAACGGCCAACGGGTGCGCAGCAGTAAACCGGCGACCAGCAGCATCGGCCACAGCAACCATTGCTCTGGCAACTGCGGTAAAAGCAGCAGCGGCAGGATGCCGCAGATAACGGCGAATATCGCCAGATCCAGCGAAATTTTGATCGCTCTTCTCCCATCGGCTTCACTATGAGCAAAAACGCGTCACGAAGAGCAAGCAGGATTATTCAAGCGACATGTCGCCGCCAGCGGGCTTTAGTGAGGATGCGGCGAGCACGGCAGGATAAGAGAGGCATATGCAGCAGCCACACCGCAAATGCGGCGCGGTACGCAATTCACAAGCAGAGCCAGGGGAATTGCAGGCGAAAAAAAACGGCGCCTTAAAGGCACCGTTTTATATTCTTTACAAGCAACAACGCTATGGGCAGTCAGCGACTAGCCATAGATATTGGCGCGGTCACGCAACTCTTTGCCTGGTTTGAAGTGAGGAACGTACTTGCCGTCCAGCTCGACTTTGTCGCCGGTTTTCGGGTTGCGGCCTACACGCGGGGCACGGTAGTGAAGAGAAAAACTGCCGAATCCGCGGATCTCAATGCGTTCGCCCTCGGCCAGCGTTGCGGCCATGTGCTCAAGCATCTCTTTCACTGCATCCTCAACGGCCTTCGCCGGAATATGAGATTGCTGGCCAGCAAGTCTTTCAATAAGTTCAGACTTGGTCATAGTACCTCCAAGCTTTGCAGCTAAACTACCGTATCGGGGCGGTCAGAGACCGCCCCCCGTCATTACTCGCCTTTAGCCGCTTTGAAAGCTTCAGCCATTGCGTTAGAGAAGTTGCCTTCTTCCTGTTTGTTGTTAACAGTTGCGATGGCGTCTTTCTCGTCAGCTTCGTCCTTAGCACGTACGGACAGGCTTACAACGCGGTTCTTACGGTCAACGCCGGTGAATTTGGCTTCAACTTCGTCACCTACGTTCAGAACCAGAGTTGCATCTTCAATGCGGTCGCGAGAGGCTTCAGATGCACGCAGGTAACCTTCTACGCCGCCTGCCAATTCAACTGTAGCACCTTTGGCGTCAACTGCAGTGACTTTACCAGTAACAATAGCACCTTTCTTGTTCATAGACAGGTAGTTATTGAACGGGTCTTCAGCCAGCTGCTTCACGCCCAGGGAGATACGCTCGCGCTCTGCGTCAACTTGCAGAACAACCGCTGCGATTTCGTCGCCTTTCTTGTATTCACGAACTGCTTCTTCGCCTGCAACGTTCCAGGAGATGTCAGACAGGTGAACCAGGCCGTCGATGCCGCCGTCCAGGCCGATGAAGATACCGAAGTCAGTGATAGACTTGATTTTACCTTCAACGCGGTCGCCCTTGTTGTGGGTTTCTGCGAACTGCTGCCATGGGTTGGATTTGCACTGCTTCAGGCCCAGGGAGATACGACGACGTTCTTCATCGATGTCCAGAACCATCACTTCCACTACGTCGCCCACGTTAACAACTTTGGACGGATGGATGTTTTTGTTGGTCCAATCCATTTCAGAAACGTGTACCAGACCTTCAACGCCTTCTTCGATTTCTACGAAGCAGCCGTAATCAGTCAGGTTGGTTACACGACCAGTCAGCTTGGTGCCTTCTGGGTAACGTTTCGCGATAGCAACCCATGGATCTTCGCCCAGCTGTTTCAGGCCCAGGGATACACGAGTACGCTCGCGGTCGAACTTCAGCACTTTAACAGTGATTTCATCGCCAACATTGACGATTTCGCTTGGGTGCTTAACGCGTTTCCAAGCCATGTCAGTGATGTGCAGCAGGCCGTCTACGCCGCCCAGATCAACGAATGCACCGTAGTCAGTGAGGTTCTTAACGATACCTTTAACTTCCATGCCTTCCTGCAGGTTTTCCAGCAGTTGATCGCGCTCAGCGCTGTTCTCGGATTCGATAACCGCACGGCGAGAAACGACAACGTTGTTGCGCTTCTGATCCAGCTTGATGACTTTGAACTCAAGCTCTTTGCCTTCCAGGTGCAGAGTGTCACGTACCGGACGCACGTCAACCAGGGAACCTGGCAGGAACGCGCGGATGCCGTTCAGCTCGACGGTGAAGCCACCCTTCACTTTGCCGTTGATAACACCAGTTACAGTCTCAGCTTCTTCGTAAGCTTTTTCCAGCGTGATCCAAGCTTCGTGACGCTTAGCTTTCTCACGGGACAGCAGGGTTTCACCGAAGCCGTCTTCAACAGCATCCAGAGCAACGTCAACTTCGTCACCAACCTGGATTTCCAGCTCGCCCTGGGCGTTTTTGAATTGCTCAGCCGGGATGGCAGACTCAGATTTCAGACCGGCGTCAACCAGCACGATATCTTTGTCGATAGCAACAACGACGCCACGAACGATGGAACCCGGGCGGGTTTCGATTTCTTTTAAGGATTCTTCAAAGAGTTGAGCGAAAGATTCAGTCATGTTGTTAATCTTCAGGGTTCTTTAGTTTAACGTCCATTTAGCGTCCCGCCGAATGGGGTTGTTTCACATACCCCGCCATTGGCTCCATGCCGACAGGGTTTAAGGTTACAGGGGTAAAATTTTACCCGATATATTGCGATACCGCTATGACAAATATGACAAAAAGCCAATAGCGCCGCCGCGCTTATTGCTGCGGCAACGCCAACACTTTCTGTGCATACGTCAACGCCTGCCGGATCACTTCTTCGATCGACATGCTGGTAGAATCCAGCACGAGGGCGTCAGAAGCGGGCACCAGAGGCGCGATAGGCCGATTACGGTCACGGTCGTCCCGTTCCTTTATCTCGGCTAAAAGACGTTCAAAGTTAACATTAAAGCCCTTCTCCTGCAACTGCAGCATGCGGCGGTGCGCGCGCTCCTCCGAGCTGGCGTCGAGGAAAATCTTGACCGGCGCGTCCGGGAACACCACCGTGCCCATGTCGCGGCCATCGGCAATCAGGCCGGGCGCCTCGCGGAATGCGCGCTGGCGGCGCAGCAGCGCCTCGCGCACGCGCGGAAACGCCGCCGCTTGCGACGCGGTGTTGCCGACGGTTTCGGTGCGGATCTCGTTGCTGACGTCCTCACCTTCCAAAATCACCTGCAGCTTGCCGTCCTGGGCAACGAAGCGAACATCGAGATGTGCGGCCAGCGGAACCAGCGCTTCCTCAGAAGTGATATCCACCTGATGATGCAACGCTGCCAGCGCCAGCACGCGATAGATCGCGCCGGAGTCCAGCAAACGCCAACCCAGAGACTCGGCCAACGCTTTACACAGCGTGCCTTTGCCTGCGCCACTTGGTCCATCAACGGTTATCACCGGGGCTGTAGCCGTCATTTCTCTCTCCTTCAGGTAGAAAACCTCACAGAGACACGGCGTGCTTCGACTCGAAGCCCGTGCGCTCTGTCACCTGCCCAATCAGGGGCAAATACGGTGGCGTATTATACGCTGCCCTACGGCGATCTGTTACCCTGGAACTGTCCGGTTGTTGAAAATAAGCGCACAACCGCGAAAAAGTATAGAAGAAATGCCGGTCGCCAAAGGTTAAAAATGATAAAGGCCCACAAAGGGGCCTTAAAATAAACGATTTGACGGGTTACGCCGGCTGGCTGATGCGCGCCAGCTGTTCGAAATAGTCCGGGAAGGTTTTCGCGGTGCATTTCGGATCGAGAATGGTGACCGGAGTATCCGACAGCGCCACCAGCGAGAAACACATCGCCATGCGGTGATCGTTGTAGGTGCCAATCTCGGCAAACTGCAGTTTGGCCGGCGGCACGACGTGAATGTAGTCTTCCCCTTCGTCCACTTCCGCCCCCACTTTACGCAGCTCGGTGGCCATCGCCGCCAAACGGTCGGTCTCCTTCACCCGCCAGTTGTAGATATTGCGGATGGTGGTCGGCCCCTCGGCGAACAGCGCCACGGTGGCGATGGTCATCGCCGCGTCCGGAATGTGGTTCATGTCCATGTCGATGCCGCGCAGTTCACCGCGGCTGCACTCGATGAAATCGTCGCCCCAGGTAATACGCGCGCCCATTTTCTCCAGCACGTCGGCAAACCTGGTGTCGCCCTGCACGCTTTTGCGGCCGATGCCGGTCACGCGCACGGTGCCGCCCTTGATAGCCGCCGCCGCCAGGAAGTAAGAAGCGGAAGACGCGTCGCCCTCAACCAGGTAATCGCCCGGCGCGATATACGTCTGGCGCCCCTGGATATGGAACACCCGATAGTTGTCGTGGCTCACCGATACGCCGAAGGTGCGCATCAGATGCAGCGTGATGTCGATGTACGGCTTGGAAACCAGCTCGCCCTTGATGTGGATCTGCGTATCCTGCGGCGCCAGCGGCGCGGTCATCAGCAACGCGGTCAGGAACTGGCTGGAGACGCTGCCGTCAACGGTGACGTCGCCGCCCTGGAAGCCGCCGCGCAGGCGAATCGGCGGGTAATCGGTCTGCTCGAGGTAATCAATCTGCGCCCCGCCCTGGCGCAACGCGTCCACCAAATGGCCGATCGGGCGCTCTTTCATGCGAGGTTCGCCGGTCAACACCACGTCGCCTTCGCCGAGGCACAGCGCCGCCGCCAATGGCCGCATCGCCGTCCCGGCGTTACCGAGGAACAGTTCCAGCGGCTGGCCGGCCACCAGCGGCCCGGCCACGCCGGTCACTTCGCACACGGTGCGATCGGCGGAAAGCTGATAGTTCACGCCCAACGCCTGCAGCGCGTTCAGCATATGACGCACGTCGTCGCTGTCCAGCAGGTTGGTCAGCCGGGTCGTTCCTTTCGCCAGCGCCGCCAGCAGCAGAGCGCGGTTAGAAACGCTCTTGGAGCCGGGTAAGTTGACGGTGCCATTGACCAGGGCGACCGGGTGTAACGTCAGGGAATCCACCATGTGAACAAAACTCTCCAATTCTGATAAACGAAACGGCTCCGGAATAATGCCGGAGCCGCTTTAATGCAAAAGGACAACAGCCTGAGCAGCCCGCGCCGGGCGGGCTGACGGAATCAACCGTGACGACGTTCGAAGTCGGCCATGAAGTCGGTCAGCGCCTGCACGCCGGCCAGCGGCATGGCATTGTAAATAGAAGCGCGCATCCCGCCAACTACCCGGTGGCCTTTCAGCGCCTGCAGGCCGATGGCTTCGGCTTCGCTGAGGAACACCTTGTCCAGCGCCGCATCGGCCAGCTGGAACGGCACGTTCATCCAGGAACGGTTGGCGATCGCCACCTGGCTGCGGTAAAAGTCGGATTTATCGATGGTCGCGTACAGCAGTTCGGCCTTGGCCTGATTGCGTTTTTGCATCTCCACCAGGCCACCCTGCTCTTTCAGCCATTTGAACACCAGCCCCGACAGGTACCAGGCGAAGGTTGGCGGGGTGTTGAACATCGAGTCGTTCTCGGCCAGCACGGTGTAGTCGAGGATCGACGGCACTTCTTTGCGCGCCTTACCCAGCAGATCGTCACGTACGATCACCAGCGTCAGGCCAGCCGGGCCGATATTTTTCTGCGCGCCGGCGTAAATCACGCCGAAACGGCTGACGTCGAGCGGGCGGGACAGGATGGTCGAGGAGTAATCGCCGATTACCACCTTGTCGCCGAAGTCCGGCGTTTCATCGATGGCCACGCCGTCGATGGTCTCATTCGGGCAATAGTGGACATAAGCCGCGTCGTCGCTGAGCTGCCACGCTTTCATCGGCTTGATGCCGCTCAGGCCGTCGATACGGGTTTTCACGTCGATGACGTTCGGGGCGCAATACTTTTCCGCTTCCTTGATGGCGCTGTGCGCCCAATAGCCGCCGTCGATATAGTCGGCGGTGGCCTTGTCGCCCAACAGGTTCAGCGGCAGCGCGGCGAACTGCGCGCGGGCGCCGCCGTGGCAAAACAGCACTTTATAGTTGGAGGGGACTTTCAGCAGATCGCGCAGATCTTGTTCCGCCTGCTCGGCAACGGCGATGAATTCTTTGCTGCGGTGACTGATCTCCATCACTGACGTGCCCAGCCCGTGCCAGTTGCACAGTTCCTGTTCCGCACGACGCAACACTTCCACCGGCAGCATCGCCGGGCCAGAGCTAAAATTATAAACCTGAGTCATTTCCCCTCACCACATTCACTGTCACTGTTCGCCGCAGAAAAGCGACCTGTCGAAAAGACGCCCGAAGTTAACGCTCGCGTTAACCAACCCATCGGTTTTATCACTCACGCCCCATGGCTGCAACGCTTATTCGCCCGTCGGCGGCAAACGGCCGCGCCGGGTGATGACAGGCTCTGCGGCCGTCGCGATTGTTTGGACGATAAAACCCTGTGATATGGGGAAATTCAGCGGGTTAACGCGGTGTTTTATGCTGTATTCAGCCAAGATGGCTGCGAGAGCCCGGCCGGCCCCCGCAGGAGAGAAAACGATCAGTACTGATTGAACATCTGCTGGATCTGCTTCGCGTCTTTGGTTTGCGTCAGCGCCAGCTGCAGCAGTATGCGCGCTTTTTGCGGATTCAGCGTGCCGGCGGCCACAAAGCCGTACTTGGCGTCGTCCACTTCCGCATCTTCGGTGGTGGCGCCGGTCGGCACGCGCGATGAGCGCACCACCGCCACACCATTGTGCGCCGCCGTCGCCAGGGTGTCGAACACGGTTTTATACAGGTTGCCGTTGCCGACCCCGGCGCTGACGATGCCCTGGTAGCCTTCGGCGATCAGCGCCTTGGCCGGCGCATCGGAGGCGTTGGCATAGTTGTAGATGATGCCGACCTTCGGCAATTCGTTCAGCTTGCTGACGTCGAACGGCGTATCCCGGGTATGCTTACGCTGCGGCGAGCGCTGGTAATCGATCTTGCCGTTGTGGATATACCCCAGCGGGCCGTAGTTCGGCGACTGGAAGGTCTGCACGGCGGTGGTGTTGGTCTTGGTGACGTCGCGCGCATCCAGCACGGTGTCGTTCATCGCCACCAGCACCCCGCGGTTGGCCGATTGCGGATCCGCCGCCGTCACCACCGCGTTGTACAAATTGAACGGGCCGTCGGCGCTCATCGCCGTCGCCGGCCGCATCGCCCCTACCAGCACCACCGGCTTGTCGCATTTCACCGTCAAATCGAGGAAATAGGCCGTCTCCTCCAGCGTATCGGTGCCGTGGGTGATGACGAAGCCGTCGGTCTTGCCGCAGTCGGCGTCAATTTTCTTCGCCAGCGTCAGCCAGACCTGATCGTTCATGTCCTGCGAGCCGATGTTCACCACCTGCTCCCCCTGCACGTTGGCGACGTTTTTCAGCTCCGGCACCGCATCGACCAGCGCCTCGACGCCCAGCTTGCCCGCGGTATAGTTGGATTTCGTCGCCGACTCACCGCCGCCGGCGATAGTGCCGCCGGTCGCCAGCAGGGTGATGTTGGGCAGCGCCAGCGCCGAGGCGCTGAAGCCGGTCAACAAGAGGGTTAACGCGCTGAGTTTCACTGATTTCATTAGATTTCTCCGTGACAGATAACTCGCTGAATTATGGCCCCTATCCTTAAAAAAACTGTGACTTTGCCGCCGCTTTAGGAATGACGCAAAACCCCGTATCTGCGCCGTGATGCGGGCAGCAGGCTATTTGAGGTGGGGTTTAGCATTGAGAAGGTGTCGCCCAGGCCACCGGCCATCGCAACTTGAATCTGCTTTGGCAGGTATACACTGAGTTATACCCTCAATCGCTGAATGAGAAATTGTAGAGTGGATTGATTTAATTGCTATACGTTAGTCAACCAGAACACACAAAAATATTATCAATCGAAAAATCGAATTGCAGGCATTGAAAAATGCCTGCTTAACGATTGACATTTAACAACCGCTAGAGCTAGAGAAATAAGTCATATTAAAATTACACCATCCCATGGCTTGCACATCTGCAACAGAAAAACTACCGCTAGCGCCTAAGTCAGAATTAAAGTTAGCATTGTAAGATCCGATACCTACATCTATATTTGGAGCCGTTTGATAGCCGTTCTGAATTCCATTGTAAATTTCTCCGGCCGCATACCCGCCGAGGGCCCCAGCATAGGGATTACCGCCACCGAGCCAAGTACCGGCGACAGTGCCGGCCAGTTGAGCTATTTGTTCACCGCCCGCACCTGTAACTCGATTAATTTCACTCAAATTAAGTTCTTTCATCTTTACGTTCCTGTAAATTTAAGTTAAACAATGAAAAAACAAAGCCCACAATAAAACAAATGCCAAAAATCACGATAAAGAAATAACTTCCATCATGAACACCTTCACTAATATAATTTACAACACTGAATATTGAAAAAATATATAACGAATTTCTTAACCATCGTTTATAAAAAGCACTATCTAATGAAAATTTCATTTTATACCTCTATAACTGTCATCTCCCCTAACCATGATAATTAATGAGAAAACTAAAAATGCAAATCATTTAATCTGTATTTCCCATTCGCCCATGACTAAAGCTATATTTATGGTTCTGAGGGAGCGGCAGTTTTACAACCCAGGCAAATGAGTTTGATTATCATTCTCATTTTTCCGGTGAATGTCAAGAGCTTTTAACCTATGGATTCATGGTGTCACGCCACCAAGACGATGCGCAGCCTCTCGCTTGATGTTTCTGCATCTCGTTGCTGTGAGGTCGGTTCAAAAAACAGAAGGATAGCCATATAAATCATTTATATATAAATATTGAACCGACTGAACCGACTGAACCTACCCTTTTTTCTCTCACGTGTGAGAAGATATCCCTCAAGGTTGAGGTAACCCTCAGGGTAACGCCATCTTCATGGCAGGCTGTTTTGGTGTTCAGTTCGGCCCCACCACGTACCCCGCGTTTTGCTGCAAGAATGAGAAAACGTCAAAAAACACCGGAACAATATACAGCCTAATTTTCAATCAACATTTTGAAAATTAAAGGTAAAACAAAAACACCTGTCAACATGAAAACATGAAATGAAGACAATGACGCAAACTTTTATCCCCGGTAAAGATGCCGCCCTGGAAGACTCCATCGCCCGTTTCCAGCAGAAACTGAGCGATCTCGGTTTCAACATCGAAGAAGCCTCCTGGCTGAACCCGGTGCCGCACGTGTGGTCGGTGCACATTCGCGATCGCGATTGCCCGCTGTGCTTCACCAACGGCAAAGGCGCCAGCAAAAAAGCCGCGCTGGCCTCCGCGCTGGGTGAATATTTCGAGCGCCTGTCCACCAACTACTTCTTCGCCGATTTCTATCTGGGCCGGCAGATCGCCGAAGGCGACTTCGTGCACTACCCGAATGAGAAATGGTTCCCGATCCCTGAAGACGACGCGCTGCCGGCCGGCATCCTCGACGAACGCCTGCACGCCTTCTACGATCCGCAGCAAGAGCTGAGCGCCAGCGATCTTGTCGATCTGCAGTCCGGCAACGCCGATCGCGGCGTGTGCGCGCTGCCGTTTACCCGCCAGTCCGATCAGCAAACCGTGTACATCCCGATGAACATCATCGGCAACCTGTATGTTTCCAACGGCATGTCCGCCGGCAACACCGCCAACGAAGCGCGCGTGCAGGGCCTGTCGGAAGTGTTCGAGCGCTATGTGAAAAACCGCATCATCGCCGAATCCATCAGCCTGCCGGCGATCCCGGACGAAGTGCTGAACCGCTACCCGGGCGTGGTGGAAGCCATCGCCAAACTGGAAGAGGAAGGTTTCCCGATCCTCTCCTATGACGCCTCGCTGGGCGGCAACTACCCGGTGATCTGCGTGGTGCTGTTCAACCCGACCAACGGCACCTGCTTCGCCTCGTTCGGCGCGCACCCGGACTTCGGCGTGGCGCTGGAACGCACGGTGACCGAACTGCTGCAGGGCCGCAGCCTGAAAGATCTCGACGTGTTCACCGCGCCGACCTTCGATGACGAAGAAGTGGCGGAACACACCAACCTGGAAACGCACTTCATCGACTCCAGCGGCCTGATCTCCTGGGATCTGTTCAAACAGGACGCGGATTACCCGTTCGTTGACTGGAACTTCAGCGGCAGCACGCAGGAAGAGTTCGCCACCCTGATGAGCATCTTCGACAAGGAAGACGCGGAAGTGTACATCGCCGACTACGAGCACCTGGGCGTCTACGCTTGCCGCATCATCGTGCCGGGCATGTCCGACATTTATCCGGCGGAAGACCTGCTGCTGGCCAACAACAGCATGGGCGCGCACCTGCGCGACACGCTGCTGGCGCTGCCGGGCAGCGAGTGGGAGCCGGAAGAGTACCTGGCGCTGATCGAGCAACTGGATGACGAAGGGCTGGACGATTTCACCCGCGTACGCGAACTGCTGGGCATTGCCAGCGGCAAAGACAACGCCTGGCATACCCTGCGCGTGGGCGAGCTGAAGGCGATGCTGGCGCTGGCGGGCGGCGATCTGGATCAGGCACTGATCTGGACCGAATGGACGCAGGATTTCAACGCCTCGGTGCTGAGCCCGGCGCGCAGCAACTACTACCGCTGCCTGCAAACGCTGCTGCTGCTGGCGCAGGAGCCTGAACGCGAAGCGGCGCAATACTATACCGCGTTCGTGAAGATGTATGGCCAGGAAGCGGTCGACGCCGCCTCCGCCGCCATCAGCGGTGAAGAACGCTTCAACGGGCTGTTCGCCGTCTATGCCGATCTGAAGGCGCTGCCGGCCCATCAGGCGCTGCTGGCGGCCTACGAGAAGCTGCAGGCGGCCAAACGCCGCCACTGGGTCAAAGCCTAAGCGTCATCAGGGGTACTGCCACTTTGGGAGTACCCCTGCTGCCAAACGCCGCACGCCGTTGCGGCGTTTTCATTTTTGCGGTTTATTTCAACGCATGCGGTTTTATTTTTTCGCCGGAAAATAGGCGGTTAAACGACCATAAAAATAAATAAACCGTCAATTGTTGCCGGACGGTGAAATAATAATTAACCGATAATTAAACTTTCAGCGCTGCGCGGCGACAAAACGCCTAAAAATTTAACTTTAGCGCCTGCGGCCCACCCTGCGCATTCAAAAAAATTTGCAAACATTAAAAAATTGTTTTATCTTAGAAATCAATAAATTAACCACAAAAACCACACAAAAAACACGTCATTTTGCCGCTCTACTTCCCCGCCTTATGATCCAAATCAAATTTTCCCCTATACTGCTTTGCTAGTATCTCATTGCGTTGTTTTAACCCTTAAGAGCGAGAGTTAGTTTGAAAACTGACAGCCCCTTCGATCTGATTTTACCTGCGGCAACGGCGAAAATCGCTGAAGATGCCGGCGTGTATAAAGCCACCAAACATCCGCTGAAAACGTTTTATTTGGCGATCACCGCCGGTGTCTTCATTTCCATCGCCTTCGTCTTCTACATCACGGCGACCACCGGCACCGCCGGCGTGCCTTTCGGGCTGGCGAAACTGGTCGGCGGCATCTGCTTCTCTCTCGGGTTAATGCTGGTGGTGGTGTCGGGCGCCGACCTGTTCACCTCTACCGTGCTCATCGTCATCGCCAAGGCCAGCGGCCGCATCAGCTGGGGCCAGCTGGGCGCCAACTGGCTGAACGTTTATCTCGGCAATCTGGTCGGCGCGCTGTTCTTCGTGGCGCTGATCTGGTTCTCCGGCGAGTATATGGTCGCCAACGGCCAGTGGGGGCTGAATGTCCTGCAAACCGCAGACCACAAGCTGCATCACACCTTTATCGAAGCCGTGTGCCTCGGCATTCTGGCTAACCTGATGGTCTGCCTGGCGGTCTGGATGAGCTACTCCGGCCGCACCCTGACCGACAAGATGCTCGCCATGGTGCTGCCGGTCGGGATGTTTGTCGCCAGCGGCTTCGAGCACAGCATCGCCAACATGTTTATGATCCCTATGGGCATCGTGGTCAAACACTTCGCCACGCCGGAATTCTGGCAAGCCGTAGGGGCGGTACCTGAGCAATTCGCTCATCTGACAGTAAGCAACTTCATCATCGACAACCTGATTCCGGTCACCATCGGCAACATCATCGGTGGCGGTCTGCTGGTTGGGTTGACTTACTGGGTAATTTATCTGCGCGGGGGCCGCGAACAGCACTAAGCTGTGAGTTACCGCGCGCAGAGTTAGAAATCCACAATCAAAGGTAGGTGTACAATGACCGAACTTAACGAGAAATTAGCCAACGCTTGGGAAGGTTTCAGCAAGGGTGACTGGCAGAATGAAGTCAACGTTCGTGACTTCATCCAGAAAAACTACACGCCTTATGAAGGTGACGAGTCCTTCCTGGCTGGGGCAACTCAGGCCACCACCACCTTGTGGGACAAGGTTATGGAAGGGATCAAACTGGAAAACCGCACTCACGCGCCGGTTGATTTCGACACCAACGTTGCTTCAACCATCGTTTCTCACGACGCGGGTTACATCGCCAAAGAGCTGGAAACCATCGTGGGTCTGCAGACCGACGCCCCTCTGAAACGCGCGCTGATCCCGTTCGGCGGCATCAAAATGGTCGAAGGTTCGTGCAAAGTGTACGGCCGCGAGCTGGATCCGCAGCTGAAAAAAGTGTTCACCGAATACCGTAAAACCCACAACCAGGGCGTATTCGACGTTTACACCAAAGACATCCTGAACTGCCGTAAATCCGGCGTGCTGACCGGCCTGCCGGACGCCTACGGCCGCGGCCGCATCATCGGCGACTACCGCCGCGTGGCGCTGTACGGTATCGACTTCCTGATGGCCGACAAGCTGAACCAGTTCAAATCGCTGCAGGAAAAACTGGAAAACGGTGAAGATCTGGAAATGACCATCCAGCTGCGCGAAGAGATCGCTGAACAGCACCGCGCTCTGGCTCAGATCAAAGAGATGGCCGCCAAATACGGCTACGACATCTCCGGCCCGGCCACCAGCGCGCAAGAAGCGGTGCAGTGGACCTACTTCGGCTACCTGGCCGCGGTGAAATCCCAGAACGGCGCAGCCATGTCCTTCGGCCGCGTGTCCACCTTCCTCGACGTGTTCATCGAGCGCGACATCAAGGCGGGCAAACTGACCGAAGAACAAGCGCAGGAACTGATCGACCACCTGGTGATGAAACTGCGTATGGTGCGCTTCCTGCGTACCCCTGAGTACGATGAGCTGTTCTCCGGCGACCCAATCTGGGCAACGGAATCCCTGGCCGGTATGGGCGTTGACGGCCGCACCCTGGTCACCAAAAACAGCTTCCGCTTCCTGAACACCCTGTACACCATGGGGCCGTCTCCGGAGCCGAACATGACCATCCTGTGGTCTGAGAAGCTGCCGCTGAACTTCAAGAAATTCGCGGCGAAAGTGTCCATCGACACCTCTTCCGTTCAGTACGAAAACGACGACCTGATGCGCCCTGACTTCAACAACGATGACTACGCCATCGCTTGCTGCGTCAGCCCGATGATCGTCGGCAAACAAATGCAGTTCTTCGGTGCCCGCGCCAACCTGGCGAAAACCATGCTGTACGCCATCAACGGCGGCGTTGACGAAAAACTGAAAATGCAGGTCGGCCCTAAAGAAGCGCCGATGATGGACGAAGTGCTGGACTATGACAAAGTCATGGCGCGCATGGACCACTTTATGGATTGGCTGGCCAAGCAGTACGTGACCGCGCTGAACATCATTCACTACATGCACGACAAGTACAGCTACGAAGCTGCGCTGATGGCACTGCATGACCGTGACGTTTATCGCACCATGGCTTGCGGCATCGCCGGCCTGTCCGTGGCGGCCGACTCCCTGTCTGCCATCAAGTACGCGAAAGTCACCACCATTCGCGACGAAGACGGCCTGGCCATCGACTTCAAAGTGGAAGGCGAGTATCCGCAGTTCGGTAACAACGACGCCCGCGTCGATGACATCGCCTGCGACCTGGTGGAACGTTTCATGAAGAAAATTCAGAAACTGCGCACCTACCGCAATGCGGTACCGACCCAGTCCGTACTGACCATCACCTCCAACGTGGTGTACGGTAAGAAAACCGGTAACACCCCAGATGGCCGCCGCGCAGGCGCACCGTTCGGCCCAGGTGCCAACCCGATGCACGGCCGCGACCAGAAAGGCGCAGTAGCCTCCCTGACCTCGGTAGCCAAACTGCCGTTTGCCTACGCGAAAGACGGGATCTCCTACACCTTCTCCATCGTGCCTAACGCGCTGGGTAAAGACGACGACGTGCGTAAAGCCAACCTGGCGGGCCTGATGGATGGTTACTTCCACCATGAAGCCTCCATCGAAGGCGGCCAGCACCTGAACGTCAACGTGATGAACCGCGAAATGCTGCTGGACGCGATGGAAAACCCTGAGAAATACCCTCAGCTGACCATCCGCGTTTCCGGTTACGCCGTGCGCTTCAACTCGCTGACCAAAGAGCAGCAGCAGGACGTGATTACTCGTACCTTCACTCAAACGATGTAATACGCCGGCCGGGCGGGAAACTGCTCGGCACCAACGCAGGGGCCGGTTTTGCCGGCCCTTTTCTCCCACCGCTCTCCCCTGACTCTGTACGAGTCTGTTTTGCCGGACATCTATACTGAATGGATAGCCGGCAAAACAGTTATCCGGCAACTGACCGGCCGACAGGCATCATTACCCCGGTGGCGGTTCCACCCGCTGCTGCATCGCAGATACCTGGCCGGCGGCCACGCGCCTATTTTTAGACTGCGTTTGACAGTCAATATTGGAGAAAACCCCGCAATGTCAGCAATTGGTCGCATCCACTCCTTCGAATCCTGCGGCACCGTCGATGGGCCAGGGATCCGCTTTATCGTCTTCTTCCAGGGCTGCCTGATGCGCTGCCTCTATTGCCATAACCGCGACACCTGGGACACCCACGGCGGCAAGGAAGTGACCGTCGAAGAGCTGATGAAAGACGCGGTGGCCTACCGCCACTTCATGAACGCCTCCGGCGGCGGCGTGACCGCGTCCGGCGGCGAGGCGATCCTGCAGGCTGAATTCGTGCGCGACTGGTTCCGCGCCTGCCACGCCGAAGGCATCAATACCTGCCTGGACACCAATGGCTTTGTGCGCCGCTACGATCCGGTGATCGACGAGCTGCTGGACACCACCGATCTGGTGATGCTGGATCTGAAACAGATGAACGACGAGATCCACCAGAACCTGGTCGGCGTCTCCAATCACCGCACGCTGGAATTCGCCCGCTACCTGGCGAAACGCAACCAGCGCACCTGGATCCGCTACGTGGTGGTGCCGGGCTGGTCAGACGACGATAAGTCGGCGCACCTGCTGGGCGAGTTCACCAAAGACATGACCAACATCGAGAAAATCGAGCTGCTGCCCTACCACGAGCTGGGCAAGCACAAATGGATAGCGATGGGGGAAGAGTACAAGCTGGACGGCGTGCACCCGCCGAAAGCCGAGACCATGGATCGCGTCAAAGGCATCCTGGAAAGCTACGGCCACAAAGTGATTTACTGATTGGCGCACGCCAAAAGAAAAAACCGGCTCATGGCCGGTTTTTTCATGCTCAGGCGGCGGCGAACGGCGTGTGATGGTGATCCGGCTTCTGTTTCTTCAGCAGCATCAGCAGGTAAACCAGCGCCACGGCGGCGATCATCACGAACAGCACGCGGTCGGAATAGTTTTGCATCAGCAACGCCGTCATCGACGGCCCCAGCAGGCTGCCGATGGTGTAACTCATCAACAGCGCCTGGTTCATCGCCACCAACTCGTGCGGCAGCGCCTTCTCGCAGGCCCAGGACATCGCCACCGGATACAGGGTAAAGCCGGCGCAGCCGAGGATGAACAGCGAAGGCGCCATGGCGTAGTTGCCGAGCATCGCCACGCTGGCGAGGATCACCACGAACACCTGAATGCGCAGCACCAGCAGGCGCCCGTAACGATCGGCCAGGCGCCCGACCGGCCATTGGCCGACGATGCCGGAGCTGACCAGCAGCGCCATCCAGTAACCGACGTTGGCGTCGCTCATGCCCTGATGGGAGAGGTACAACGGCATCAGGCCGTATAGCGAACCGAGCACAATGCCGGAAATGATGCAACCGTTGATGCCGAGGCGCGCGCTGCGGCGTCTCAGCATGGTCCACACCGCCGCCTGCTGCGGCTCGTCTTCATGGCGGTTGACCCGCGCGAACAGCATCGGCAGCATGGCGCTAATCACAATGGCGGTCACCCACGGCACCACGTGCAGCAACTCGGTCGAGGTCATGCTCAACAGCAATTGGCCGGTCACCGTACCAAGGTAATAAACGATCATATAGGCCGCCAGCAGCTGGCCGCGGTTGCTCAGGTTGCCGCTGCGCAACAGCGCGCTCTCCACGATCACCCAGATCCAGGCGCAGCCGACGCCGGCGAAGAAGCGCCAGCCCAGCCAGCTCCAAAAATCGATCGACAGCACCATGCCGGCAGTCGCGGCGGCGAACACCAGACAAGAAAGATGATAGCTGCGGGTGAAGCCGACGCGCTGGATCAGTTTGCCCGCCACCAGCGTGCCCAACAGGTTGCCGCTGAAATAAGAGGAACTGACCATTCCCACCTGCCAGGTCGACAGCTGAGCATGGGTTAACCAAAGAGGCACTAACGTATTCAAAACGGCAATGGATACCGTGAGCAACAAAAGGCCGCAGAGCAATAAGAGCACTGGGCGGGAGTATGCGGACATAGTGAAATTGTGACCGAACGCGCAATGAGAGTGCGCGCATCATGCCACTGGCGATAAAAAAGTCAATCGCCTCTTATCATTGCACCGCACGATTTGTTTCCGGCTAACCGGCTGAAAAAGCGCTATGCTCAGCGCAGGGCGAATTTGACGATGGAGAAGCAAGATGAGTCAGGCAAATGATGCGGCGGTAGAGGCCCTGCTGGCGGACATCGGCAGCACGCACGGCGAACTGCTGGAGATCGTACAGCAGGTGCGCCGGATAGCTGCAGCGTGCGGCAACGGCGTCACCGAATCGGTCAAATACGGCGGCATCATGTTCTCGCATAGCCAATTTTTCTGCGGCGTTTTCGCCTATCGCCACCACGTCACGGTGGAGTTCGGCCACGGCTACCGATTGGAAGATCGTTATCTCCAGCTCGAAGGCAGCGGCCAGTATCGGCGGCACATCAAGCTCCACTCGCCCGACGAGGTGAAAAGCAAACATCTGGCGGACTACATTCAACAGGCTTATGCGCTGACTACGGGCTGAATTCTCGACATAAAAAAAGCGCCCGCAGGCGCTTTTTTCGTGGTTTGCCGTTTAGCCGATATATTCCAGGCCGCCCATATAAGGACGCAGCACTTCAGGCACCTGAATGCGGCCGTCGGCCTGCTGGTAGTTTTCCAGCACCGCCACCAGCGTACGGCCAACCGCCAGGCCGGAGCCGTTCAGGGTGTGAACCAGGCGCGGTTTCTTGTCGGCTTTGCTGCGGCAGCGCGCCTGCATGCGACGCGCCTGGAAGTCCCACATGTTGGAGCAGGACGAGATCTCGCGGTAGGTATCCTGCGCCGGCAGCCACACTTCCAGATCGTAAGTTTTGCACGCGCCGAAGCCCATGTCGCCGGTGCACAGCAGCACCTTGCGGTAAGGCAGGTTCAGCAGCTGCAGCACTTTTTCCGCGTGGCCGGTCAGCTCTTCCAGGGCATCCATCGAATCTTCCGGACGAACGATCTGCACCATCTCGACCTTGTCGAACTGGTGCATGCGGATCAAACCGCGGGTGTCGCGGCCGTAAGAACCGGCTTCCGCGCGGAAGCATGGCGTGTGTGCAGTCATTTTCAGCGGCAGAGTTTCCTCTTCCACGATCTCGTCGCGCACCAAGTTGGTCAGCGGCACTTCCGCCGTTGGGATCAGCGCGTAGTTGCTGCTGTCGGCTTCTTCTTCCAGCGGACGGGTATGGAACAGGTCTTCGCCGAACTTCGGCAACTGGCCGGTACCGTACAGCGTGGCGTGGTTAACCAGATAAGGCACATAGGCCTCCAGGTAGCCGTGCTGCTCGGTGTGCAGATCCAGCATGAACTGGGACAGCGCGCGGTGCATGCGGGCGATTTGCCCTTTCATCACCACGAAGCGCGAACCGGTCAGCTTAACCGCGGCGGCAAAATCCAGCCCGCCGGCCATTTCGCCCAGATCGACGTGATCGCGCACCGCGAAGTCGTACTGGCGCGGTTCGCCCCAGCGGGCAACTTCCAGGTTTTCGCTGTCGTCTTTACCATCCGGCACGGCGTCGTCCGGCAGGTTAGGCAGCGTCAGGGCGTAATCGCGGATCTCGCTCTGCAACGCATCCAGCGCCGCCTTGGCGGCATCCAGCTTGTCACCCAGCTCGTTCACTTCGCGACGCAGCGGCTCGATGTCTTCCCCACGCGCTTTGGCCGCGCCGATGGATTTCGATCGGGAGTTGCGTTCCGCTTGCAGCGTTTCAGTTTCTACCTGCAGAACTTTGCGACGTTCTTCCTGCGAACGCAGCAGATCCAGATCGAGTTTAAAGCCTCGGCGAGCCAGTTTGACGGCGACTGCGTCTAGCTCATTACGCAGCAGATTGGGATCGAGCATGCTAATCCTGTGCTTGTTGTTATTGAAAGAAGTGTTGTTGTTCTATGCGGCTGATTTATAGCCGCATAAAAGAAGAGTGATACCCGCTAACCTTACCGCAACGGCCTCGCTAGCGGTAGCGTTTTGTCGGGCTATTTTGATCCTGCTCAGCCAGCCATGCCAACTTTTCGCCGATTTTCCCTTCCAGCCCGCGCGAGGTCGGTTGATAGTAGCGCGTATGGGCCATTTCGGGCGGGAAATAGTTCTCGCCAGCGGCGTAGGCGTTGGGTTCGTCGTGGGCGTAACGGTACTCCGCCCCCAGCCCCATTTCCTTCATCAGCTTGGTCGGCGCGTTGCGCAGGTGCTCCGGCACGTCATAATCGGCCTGCTCTTTGGCGTCGCGCATGGCGGCCTTGAACGCGGTGTAAACCGCATTGCTCTTCGGCGCGCAGGCCAGGTAGACGATCGCCTGCGCGATGGCGCGTTCGCCCTCCGCTGGCCCCACGCGGGTGAAGCAATCCCAGGCTGCGATCGCCACCTGCATGCCGCGCGGATCGGCGTTGCCCACGTCTTCAGAGGCAATCGCCAACAGACGGCGCGCCACGTAAAGCGGATCGCCGCCGGCGGTAATGATGCGCGCATACCAATACAGCGCGGCGTCCGGCGCCGAGCCGCGCACCGATTTATGCAGCGCGGAAATCAGATCGTAATAACGGTCGCCCTTGTTGTCGAAGCGCGCGCTGCGCTCGCCCGACACTTCTTTCAGCAGCTCCGGCGTCAGCACCCGCACGCCTTTGGCGTCCAACTCCGCCATGTCGGCCATCATTTCCAGGCTGTTCAGCGCCCGGCGTGCGTCGCCGCCCACCAGCTCCGACAGCAGGCGGCGCGTTTCCGCCGGCAGCTCGATATTCTGGCCGCCAAAGCCGCGCGCCTTGTCGCCCATCGCCTGATCCAGCACCTGGCCGATATCTTCGGCAGTCAGCGCCTTCAGCAGGTAAACGCGGGCGCGGGACAACAGCGCCGAGTTCAGCTCGAACGACGGGTTTTCGGTGGTGGCGCCGATAAAGGTGATGGTGCCGTCTTCGATGTGCGGCAGGAAAGCGTCCTGCTGGCTCTTATTGAAGCGGTGCACTTCGTCGACGAACAGGATGGTGCGGCGGCCGGCGTCGCGATTTTGTCGCGCCCGTTCGATCGCCTCGCGGATTTCCTTGATACCGGAGGTCACGGCTGAGATCCGTTCGACATCCGCCTGGCCGTAACGGCCGATCAGTTCTGCCAGCGTCGTCTTCCCGGTGCCCGGCGGCCCCCATAAAATCATCGAGTGCAGTTGCCCGGCCTCAATGGCGCGCGGCAGCGGCTTGCCGGCGGCCAGCAGGTGCTGCTGGCCGATATACTGCGCCAGCGTGGTCGGCCGCATACGCGCGGCCAACGGCTGGAACTCGTTCTGGGAAAAATCGAGCGACAGATTATTACTCACTTGCACCTCACTGGCGCTGGTCGTCCAGCGTCACCCCCTTCGGCGGGGTAAATTTGAATTTGGCCGGATCGGCGGCGACGTTCTGCTGGCTTTTCAGCGTGTAGGAACTGCGCTGGCCGTCCTGCTCCACCGCGGCGAAGCTGCGGATGGTGCCGCTGTTGGTCACGCTGATGGCGAACTGCTTCAGGTTGCCGCTGGCGGACTTCGGCGTCAGCTCGAAATCATCGCCCTTTTGCTTCACGTTGTACTGTTTCCAGTCGCTGGCATTATTGCGGGTGATCAGCATAAACGGCGTATTGCCGGTGGCGTTCTTCAGCCAGGTTGCCGTCACCTGCTCGACGAATGGGTTATAGAACCACAGGGTCTGGCCATCGGAGACCAGCACGCTCTCATCGGGCGAGGTCATATGCCAGTTGAACAGGTTTGGCCGCTTCACCCACAGCTCGCCTTCCCCCTGTTGCACCGCGGCGCCGTCGGCGCTGGTCACGGTTTGCGAGAAGCTGGCGTGGAAACTGTTCACCTTCGCCAGGCGACTTTGCAGATCCTGTGCGGCGTCGGCCAGCACGGAGGTAGAAGCGAATCCCGAAAGCAGACAGCAGGCAACTAACAGTTTTTTCATTATTCCAGATACCTTATGAAATGCGTTAACCGCAGGGCGACGCCGTGCGGGTCAAATCAACCCTTTACCCCGTTACTTTACCCGAAGCCGGCGATCGGCCGGTAGGCCAATGTTCCGAGAAGAAACGGGTTTACGCTTCTTTGCACAAGGGCCGCTTAAGCGGCCCTTTCTTATTGAATTGCAATGGCTAAACGACCATCAATCGTGCCGCGGCGGCGCCAGCACCTCGCGGTTGCCGTTGTGCCCCTGCTCGCTGACGATGCCCTGCGCTTCCATCTGTTCGATGATGCGCGCCGCGCGGTTATAGCCGATACGGAACTGGCGCTGTACGCCGGAGATGGAGGCGCGGCGTTTATCCACCACGAAATCCACCGCCTGGTCAAACAGCGGATCCAGCTCTTCGTCGCCGTCCATACCACCGCCGGCACCGCCCTCGCCGTCTTCGCCGCCGCTGAGAATGCCCTCTTTATATTGGGGCCGCTCGCGCGCTTTCCAATCCTTGACCACCGCGTGCACTTCCTGATCGCGCACGAATGCGCCATGCACGCGCACCGGAATCGAGGAGTTCGGCGCCAGATAGAGCATGTCGCCCATACCCAGCAAGGACTCGGCGCCCCCCTGATCGAGGATGGTGCGGGAGTCGATCTTGCTCGACACGGTAAAGGCGATACGCGTCGGGATGTTGGCCTTGATAAGACCCGTGATCACATCCACCGACGGACGCTGGGTCGCCAGCACCAGATGGATACCCGCCGCACGCGCTTTCTGCGCCAGGCGAGCGATCAACTCTTCGACCTTCTTGCCGACCGTCATGATCAGATCGGCGAATTCGTCGACCATCACCACGATGTACGGCTCTTTCTCCAACACCGGCGGCGTGATGTCCATGCTGTCGGTCGGCTTCCAGAACGGATCCGGGATCGGACGCCCCATCGCCTCGGCCTGATCGACGCGCTCGTTGTAGCCGGCCAGGTTACGCACGCCCAGGGCAGACATCAGCTTGTAGCGGCGTTCCATTTCCCCCACGCACCAGCGCAGCGCGTTGGCGGCGTCTTTCATGTCGGTGACCACATCGGTCAACAGGTGAGGAATGCCTTCGTAAACCGACAGCTCCAGCATTTTCGGGTCGATCATGATAAAGCGCACTTCTTTCGGCGTGGCTTTATACAGGATGCTCAGGATCATGGCGTTGACCCCGACCGACTTACCGGAACCGGTGGTACCGGCGACCAGCAAGTGCGGCATTTTGCCCAGATCGGCCACCACCGGTTCGCCGGAGATGTCCTTACCCAATACGATGGACAGCGGCGACGGGTTGTCACGGAAGGCCGGGCAATCCAGCACTTCGCGCAGGTACACCGTTTGCCGCTTGGCGTTCGGCAGCTCCAGACCGACGTAAGGCTTGCCGGGGATCACTTCTACCACGCGCACCGCCGACGTCGACAGCGAGCGTGCCAGATCGCGCGACAGGTTGGAAATGCGCGCCGCTTTAACGCCCGGCGCCAGATCCAGCTCGAAGCGGGTGATGACCGGCCCCGGCAGGATGTCCACCACGTCGGCTTTCACGCGGTAATCGGCCAGGCTGGCCTCCACCAGACGCGCCTTCTGTTCCAGCGCGAAGGAGTCGACCGGTTCTACCTCTTTCGGGGCCTCGGTCAGCAGATCCAGCGTCGGCAGCGGCGTGGTCGGCTTCTGCAGCGGCTGATCGTTGCGCATCAGGAACGGGTGAATCAAGCTGTCCATCGCCGGATGCTGCTCGGCCTGAGTTTGCTGAGGCTGCTGCTGCACCGGTTGCTGCGGCTGCTGGTATTGCTGAGGCTGCGAGTGCGGTTGCTGAGGTTGGGCAACCGGCGCCGCAGGCTCAAACTGGCCGAACGGCACGTCGTCCTGTTGCTCGCTTTGCTGTTCAATGCGCTCTTCAAGCTGCGGAGACAGCGTGAACATCGGCTCGCTCGGGCCATCATCCACCAGATCCGCCATCGGCGAGAAGCTGAAAGCATTGCGGGTATCCACCGGGCTGGCGGCCGGCGCTTGCGGAGCAGCCGCTTGCTGGCCGTAGCGCGCCTGCTGCTGCTCGGCGAACGCCTGGCGCAGCGCGGCTTCTTGCAGCGCCTCTTCGTCGCTCTGTTGATAACCTTCGCCGTAGCGTTGGCTCTGCTGCTCGGCAAACGCCTTGCTCAGCTCGGCTTCCTGCAGGGCGCTCTCGTCATCTTGTTGCTCCGGCGCGTAGCTTTCGCCGTAGCGTTGGCTTTGCTGCTCGGCAAACGCCTGACGCAGCGCGGCTTCCTGCAGCGCCTCTTCTTCCTGCGGGCTCACCGCCGTCGGCTGCTGAGGATCCGCCTGGCGCTGTTCCTGCTCGGCCGCACGCTGCGAAGGCAGCTTGATGCCGTAAGAAGCCAGCTCGCGACGGGTCGGGATGCGCACCGGGTTCGGCCGCGGCAGCTCAGGGCCGATGCCCTGCTTAACCTGCGGATTGCCGTCGCTGGTGGCCGTGAAGGCCGGCATGAAGGTCGCCGCTGCGGCGCCCGCAGCGGCAGCGGCTGCCGTATCCAGCTGTGGCTTGGCACCGGAAGCGCTGAAACCACCCGCTCCGCTGACGTCGGCGCTGTCGCGCTGCGCGGCGGTAAAATCAAAGGGAGAACGCGCCGGCGGCTGCGGCGCAGCCGGCTCTTGCCAATTGCCGAGACGCGGCTCATCGTCATCCTGATAAGGATCGACAGGACGCGTCGCCTTAGGTGCAGGCGTTTCTTCCGGAATTTCGAAGGAGTACAGCGGCGGCGTGGCGTCTTGCGCCGGGGCGCTCACCGGGTGCTGATTGACCGAGGCCGGCGCGGCCGGCGCCACCGTTACCGACGGCGCCTGAGCGGCGATCGGCGCTGCAACGGGCTCGTGGATCGCTGCCTTCACCGCCGGTGCAGGCGAAGCCGCCGGCGCGATTGGCGCGGCGTCGGCTTCAACCTCACCATCGTCGGCTCGCAGGCCGCTGAGCAACGGATCGGCGGCGTCTTCCGCCGCCTCTTTGGCGCTTTCAGTGACCGAAGGCGCAGAGAACAACACGTCGTCATCGGCGGCCGCGGCTCCGGCGGCGGTCGCGGCAACCGCTGCGGCGGCGCCCTTCCTTGCCTGCTCAGGCTCGTCGTCAACGTAACGCTCGTCATCCTCGAAATAACGCGCTTCGCGACGCGAACGGTTGGTCATGAAAGTCGCGACACCCAGCACCGCCCCGCCGATCTTCTCGGCGATCACCAGCCAGGACCAGCCGGTAAACAGCGTCAGCCCCGCCGCCCACACGCACAGCAGCGCCAGCGTGGCGCCGATGCCGTTGAACCATGGCAACATGGCGTTGCTCAGCAGGCTGCCGATCACGCCGCCGGAAGCGAAGTAATAGAGATCGTCAACGTTCAGCGCCGCCAGCCCACAGGAGGTGAGCACTAACGCCAGGGTGCCGATCAGGCGCAGGGAGAGTGCGAAATAGTCGACGTAGTCTCTGTTGGCTCGTTGGCGATAGGCCGCCCAGCACAGAACCAGCATGATCGGCGGTATCGCGTAGGCGAGCACCCCGAAGGTGAAGAACAGCGTGTCGGCCAACCAGGCCCCAACACCGCCGCCCAAGTTGTGAATCGGCTCATGCCACGCGGTCTGCGACCAGCTTGGGTCAGACGGGTTGAAACTGACCAGCGCAGCCATGAGGTAAACGGCAAAAATCGCTACCACGATAAGCACAGCCTCCAGCAAACGCCGGCCACTGCTGAGTCTTTTCAGGGTAACTTCTTTATCTTCTGTATATTCCTGGCTCAAGAAAGGCTCTCCAGGTTCCTGTTAGCTGACATAGCAACAGCGCCGAGAAGCTTCCCCGGCGCCGAAACTGTATGAATAAACAGGAGTGTAACCAATTTAATCAGGTTTTGCACCTGCACCTTACCGTGTTTTGATAACCAGACGGTTACTCTGTTTCACTTCTTCCATCACTACGTAGGTGCGGGTGTCGTTGACCCCCGGCAAACGCAGCAAGGTTTCGCCCAGCAGTTTACGGTAAGCCGACATGTCCGGTACGCGGGTTTTCAACAGGTAGTCGAAATCACCGGAAACCAGATGACACTCCTGAATCTCTTCAAGCTTCTGCACTGCCGAGTTGAATTGCTCAAACACATCCGGCGCGCCGCGGTTCAGCGTGATCTCCACGAAAACCAGCAGGGACGCATCCAGATAATGCGGGTTAAGCAATGCGGTATAGCCATGAATGAAACCCTGGCGCTCGAGACGGCGCACGCGTTCCAAACATGGTGTCGGGGATAACCCCACGCGCTTCGAAAGCTCGACGTTCGAAATACGCCCATCCTTCTGCAGCTCATTCAGGATGTTGCGGTCGATACGGTCAAGATCTTTACCCGGGCGTTTCTTGTTGTCTGCCATTATTATTGTCTCTCTTATTTTCTTCCGTGCACTTGCCACACCCTAGCCAACGTCAATGTGTAAGGGTTCGTTCCAAGCGAAGACCCGATGCCTGTCATATGCTTCTTCACTACCATCATTCCACGCCGTGCAGCCTGTCTGTCCAACCCCGCGCGGCGCCGGTAACGACGTTAAGGTCGAGAAAAAATCAGCAAACGCTTGCGCGCCCTGCTCCGCACATCCACCGCGCATTGCCGCCTCGCGGCGCAAATACGTACGATTTGCTGGTGTTACGGGGATAATTTCTTCTTCCTATGATGTTTTCGCAAATGCGCAGCGGATTGTCAAAGTAAAAGAAGCAAAATCAGAACAACGTACCGTCACGAAAAGTCTGCATCCCATTTTTGGTTATGAATCGCTGGCAGATAAACCCCGGCAGGGAGCGGCCTAAGTCGCAGAATGCGCCGTTTTTGCGCGCTTGGCGATTCAGCGGCCTAATGCGACTTTGATAAGGTAAATTTCTGCGTTCGGCGTACGATTTGCCGACAGCGGGTGCATTAATAGGCGACAACTATCATACAAATCGTTAACAACGTCGCCCGGCGCTTTTTTTACTGCGTCATTTTCCCTACAATCGGCTTCATTGTCCGCCATTGTGGAATAAAGAGGTTATTCATGGGCACGGCTAAACATAGCAAATTACTGATTCTGGGCTCCGGCCCGGCCGGTTACACCGCCGCCGTTTACGCGGCGCGCGCCAACCTGAGCCCGGTGCTGATCACCGGTATGGAACAAGGCGGCCAGCTGACCACCACCACTGAAGTGGAAAACTGGCCGGGCGACGCCGAAGGCCTGACCGGTCCGGCGCTGATGGAGCGCATGCGCGAGCATGCGGAGAAGTTCCAGACCGAAATCGTCTTCGATCACATCAACAGCGTCGATCTGCAGCAGCGTCCGTTCCGCCTGTTCGGCGACAGCGGCGAATACAGCTGCGACGCGCTGATCATCGCGACCGGCGCCTCCGCCCGCTATCTTGGCCTGCCTTCCGAAGAGGCCTTCAAGGGCAAAGGCGTTTCCGCCTGTGCGACCTGCGACGGCTTCTTCTACCGCAACCAGAAAGTCGCGGTGGTCGGCGGCGGCAACACCGCCGTTGAAGAAGCGCTGTACCTGTCCAACATCGCCGCCGAGGTTCACCTGATCCACCGCCGCGACAGCTTCCGCTCGGAGAAGATCCTGATCGACCGGCTGATGGAAAAAGTGAAAAGCGGCAACATCGTGCTGCACACCGACCATACGCTGGACGAAGTGCTGGGCGATGAAATGGGCGTGACCGGCGTGCGTATCCGCAGCACCAAAGCGGAAAACGAAACCCGTGAACTGGAACTGGCCGGCGTGTTCATCGCCATCGGCCACAGCCCGAACACCGGCATCTTCGGCGGCCAGCTGGAGCTGGAAAACGGCTACATCAAGGTGCAGTCCGGCATTCACGGCAATGCGACTCAAACCACTATCCCCGGCGTGTTCGCCGCAGGCGACGTGATGGATCACATCTACCGCCAAGCGATCACCTCCGCCGGCACCGGCTGTATGGCGGCGCTGGACGCGGAGCGTTACCTGGACGGCATCGCCGGCGCAGAAGTCTGCTAAAACGTTCTCTTCATCAGCAAAAAGCGGCTCTCGAGCCGCTTTTTTTGTTTCCCCCCTCCGCACTCCCCTTCTCGCGTCTGTTATAGCCACATTTGGCCGCTTTATTATTTTCAGTCTGTCGGGTGACGAGGTAACATGGGGCCTCGCTTGTTTGTCGCCGATTGCGCCAAACACTATTATTTAACAGTACGTTAACCAAGCCCGTAACAAACGGGCGCCGGCGACGCAGACGCATATCTGATGAAAAAAACCAGACAGCAACAGTTAACCCGTTGGCTTAAAACCCAGAGTTCGTTAGCGCAGCGTTGGTTGCGCCTTTCCATGTTGTTGGGGCTATTCAGCGGCCTGCTGATCGTGGCGCAGGCGTGGCTGTTGGCCAGCCTGCTGCACGCCCTGATCATCGAGCATACCCCGCGCGAACAGCTGATCCCTTCGTTTATCTGGCTGGCCGCCGCGTTCGCGCTGCGGGCGCTGTTAAGCTGGCTGCGGGAACGGGTCGGTTTCCGGTGTGGCCAGGTGATCCGCCAGCGCATGCGCCAACAGGTGCTGGATAAGCTGCAGCAGCTCGGGCCTGCCTGGATCCAGGGCAAACCGGCGGGCAGCTGGGCCAGCATCATCGTCGAGCAGATCGAGGATATGCAGGACTATTACTCGCGCTATCTGCCGCAGATGTATCTGGCGGTCTTCATCCCGCTGCTGATCCTGATCGCCGTCTTCCCGATCAACTGGGCCGCAGGCATCATTCTGCTGGCGACCGCGCCGCTGATCCCGCTGTTCATGGCGCTGGTCGGCATGGGGGCCGCCGACGCCAACCGCCGCAACTTCGTGGCGCTGGCGCGATTGAGCGGCAACTTCCTCGACCGCCTGCGCGGCCTGGACACCCTGCGGCTGTTCGACCGCGCGCAGGCCGAAACCGCGCAAATCGCCAAATCTTCCGAAGATTTCCGCAGCCGCACCATGGAAGTGCTGCGCATGGCCTTCCTCTCTTCCGGCGTGCTGGAATTCTTCGCTTCGATCTCCATCGCCGTGGTGGCGGTGTACTTCGGCTTTTCCTACCTCGGCGAACTCAACTTCGGCAGCTACGGCCTCGGGGTAACGCTGTTTTCCGGTTTTCTGGTGTTGATTCTGGCGCCGGAGTTTTTCCAACCGCTGCGCGATCTCGGCACCTTCTACCACGCCAAGGCGCAGGCGGTCGGCGCGGCGGAAGCACTGGAAACCTTCCTCAGCGCCGAAGGCGAGCAGATGGGCAACGGCACGCGGCAACTGCCCGCCGATCAACCGCTGACGCTGCAGGCGAACGCGTTGGAAATCCTGTCGCCGAACGGCGTGCTGCTGGCCGGGCCGCTGAGCTTCACCCTGCAACCACAGCAGCGCGTGGCTCTGGTCGGGCTGAGCGGCGCCGGCAAAAGTTCACTGCTCAATCTGCTGCTCGGCTTCCTGCCCTATCGCGGATCGCTGACCGTCAACGGCGTCGAGCTGCGTGACCTGTCCGCCGAAACCTGGCGCCAGCAGCTGAGCTGGGTCGGCCAGAACCCGCACCTGCCGGCGCAAACCCTGCGCGCCAATATCCTGCTGGGCTGCCCGCAGGCCGACGAAGCGCAGCTGCAGCAGGCGGTGGAACTCGCCTACGTCAGCGAACTGCTCCCTTATCTGCCGCAGGGGCTCGACACCGAAGTGGGCGACAACGCCGCCCGCCTGTCGGTCGGCCAGGCGCAGCGCGTAGCGGTCGCCCGGGCGCTGATCGGCCCGCGCCGCCTGCTGCTGCTGGATGAACCGGCCGCCAGCCTCGATGCCCACAGCGAGCAGCGGGTGATGCAGGCGTTGAACGCCGCTTCGCATCAGCAAACCACCCTGCTGGTGACGCACCAGTTGGAAGACACCGAAGACTACGATCAGATTTGGGTGATGGATAACGGGCGCATCGTGCAACAGGGCGATTACGCCACCCTCAGCGCCCAACCGGGCCTGTTTGCCACTCTGATCGCCCATCGCCGCGGGGAGCTTTAATCATGCGCGTTTTGCTGCCGTTTTTGGCGTTGTACCGCCGCCATAGCCTGCTGATTAGCCTCGGCATCCTCTTGGCGATCGTCACTCTGCTGGCCAGCATCGGCCTGCTGGCGCTCTCCGGCTGGTTCCTGGCCGCCTCGTCGCTGGCCGGATTGGCGGGCCTGCTGACCTTTAACTACATGCTGCCGGCCGCCGGCGTGCGCGGCGCGGCAATCTTCCGCACCGCCGGGCGCTATGCCGAGCGCGTGGTCAGCCACGACGCCACCTTCCGCGTGCTGTCGCATCTGCGGGTGTTCACCTTCAGCAAGATCCTGCCGCTGACGCCGGGCGGCATCGCCCGTTTCCGCCAGGCCGAGCTGCTTAACCGCCTGGTGGCGGACGTGGATACGCTGGATCATCTTTATCTGCGGGTGATCTCGCCGCTGATCAGCGCAGCGGTGGTGATCCTGGTGGTCACCTACGGCCTGAGCTGGCTGGATCCTGCGCTAGCCCTGACGCTGGGCGGCATCCTGTTGCTGTTGTTGCTGCTGGTGCCGCCGGTGTTTTATTGCGCCGGCAAGCCGATCGGCGGCCAGCTTACCGCGCTGCGCGGCCAATACCGCACCGACCTCACCGCCTGGCTGCAGGGGCAGGCGGAATTGGTGGTGTTCGGCGCCGTCAACGACTTCCGCCAGATGCTGAACGCCACCGAACAGCGGTGGCAACGCCGCCAGTGGCAGCAGGCCTCGCTGAGCGGCAAGGCGCAGGCGCTGATGATCCTCGCCAGCGGGCTGACGGTGACGCTGCTGCTGTGGCTGACCGCCGCCGGCATCGGCGGCGATAGCCAGCCCGGCGCGCTGATCGCGCTGTTCGTCTTCGCCGCGCTGGCGTCGTTCGAAGCGCTGATGCCGGTCGCCGGCGCCTTCCAGCACCTCGGCCAGGTCATTGCCTCCGCCACGCGGGTCAAGCAGATCATCGATCGTCAGCCGGAGGTCACCTTCCCGGCCGCCGGCCCGGCCGCCGCCGATCGGGCTCAGCTTAGCCTGCAACAGCTGAGCTTCACCTACCCCGACCAGCCGCAGCCGGTGCTGCGCGACGTCACGCTCGAGGTCGCGGCCGGCGAACACATCGCCTTGCTCGGCCGCACCGGCTGCGGCAAGTCCACCCTGCTGCAGTTGCTGACCCGCGCCTGGCGCACCGACGGCGGCAACATTCTGCTCAACGGCGAACCGCTGGAGGATTATGATGAAGCCACGCTGCGTCGGATGACCACGGTCGTCAGCCAGCGGGTGCATATCTTCAGCGATACGCTGCGGGAAAACCTGCGGCTGGCCGCGCCGGATGCCGACGACGCTCGCCTGAGCGAGGTGCTGCGGCAGGTGGGGCTGGATAAATTGCTGGACAGCGACGGCGGGCTGAACGCCTGGCTGGGCGAAGGCGGCCGGCAGCTGTCCGGCGGCGAACAGCGCCGCCTGGGCATCGCCCGCGCGCTGCTGCACCCGGCCCCGCTGCTGCTGCTCGACGAACCGACCGAAGGGCTGGACGCCGAAACCGAGCAGCAGATCCTGGCGCTGCTGCGCCGGCATTGTCAGGGCAAGACGCTGATCCTGGTGACGCACCGTCTGTACGGCCTGGAGCATCTCGACCGCATTTGCGTGATGGACGACGGCCGGATTGTCGAACAGGGCGATCACGCTACCCTGATGCGCCGGCAGGGCCGCTATGCCCGCTTTCGCAACCGTATCAGCAACCTGGCGCCGTAATCGGCCCGTAGAGGACGCAGAGCCCCCGTATGCGCATCGTGAAGCTTTCCCCACAGTCGCTGGCGTTCCCCTCGCCTGAAAGCGCCCTGCGCGACCCTAACGGCCTGCTGGCTATCGGCGGCGACCTGACGGCGCCGCGGCTGCTGGCGGCCTACGAGCGCGGCATCTTCCCCTGGTATTCGCCGGGGGAAGCCATCCTGTGGTGGTCGCCCGATCCGCGTGCGGTGCTGTTCCCGACAGAGTTTCATCTCAACCGCAGCCTGAAACGCTTTTTGCGCCACGATCCGTTTCGCATCACGCTCAATCACGACTTCGCCGCGGTGATCGCCGCCTGCGCCCACCGGCCGGATGAAGGCACCTGGATCGGCCCGGAGGTACAGCGCGCCTATCAGCATCTGCACCGCCTCGGCTACGCGCACTCGGTGGAGGTATGGCAGGATAATCAACTGGTCGGCGGCATGTATGGCGTGGCGCAGGGCGCGTTGTTCTGCGGCGAATCGATGTTCAGCCGCGTCACCAACGCCTCAAAATGCGCATTGATGGCCTTTTGCCGCCATTTTGCCGCTTATGGCGGGGAATTGATTGACTGCCAGGTGCTGAACGCTCACACTGCCCGCCTTGGCGCGCGTGAAATTCCGCGCCGTCAATTTTTGCAGCAGCTCAGCACCCTTCAACGGCGGCCTTTGGCGCCGGCGTGCTGGGAGCCGCAAGTCATATCCCCACAGCCGGCTGAACCGCCCTCTCCAGTAAACTAATTGGTGGAAACGGTGCAATGTTCACCGACACATCTTTACATAATGGGGGTTTTTCGGCATTATCTTGCCGGTTAAAAACTAAGGTAGTTAGACCTAGAGGATTCGATGGCCAAAGAAGACAATATTGAAATGCAGGGCACCGTTCTTGATACGCTGCCGAACACCATGTTCCGCGTTGAATTGGAAAACGGGCACGTGGTAACCGCACACATCTCCGGTAAAATGCGTAAAAACTATATCCGCATCCTGACGGGCGACAAAGTCACTGTAGAGCTGACCCCGTACGACCTGAGCAAAGGCCGCATTGTCTTCCGTAGCCGTTAATCGGCTCACCGCACGCCACACGTTGGCGGCATCGAGGATGTAATCCCTCGGGAGCCCTTTCCGTTTACCCCCGCAGCGACGTTACACAACGGGTTGCAGGTGCGCAGGTAAACTGAGAGGGCTCACTCGTTTCTGTTGTACGGTGAATCTCACCCATAAAAAAAGCGATGCCGAAGCATCGCTTTTTCTTTGCCTAAAGGCGGCCTTAGTGCACCGCGCCCTCGTCCGCCTTGCGCTTGGCGGCGCTGAGGAAGTGGTAGGTCAGCTGTTTCTTGTCCTTGTCCAGCTCGACCTTCACGGAGCCGCCGTCCACCAGCGAGCCGAACAGCAGTTCGTTGGCCAACGGTTTCTTCAGGTTCTCCTGCATGACGCGCGCCATCGGACGAGCGCCCATCGCGCGGTCGTAGCCCTTCACCGACAGCCAGTCGCGCGCTTCGTCGCTCACTTCCAGCGAGACGCCCTTCGCATCCAGCTGCGCCTGCAGTTCGACGATAAACTTGTCGACCACCTGCTGGATCACCTCGGTAGACAGATGGTTGAACCAGATGATGTTGTCCAGACGGTTGCGGAACTCCGGCGTAAACACCTTCTTGATCTCTTCCATCGCGTCGGTGCTGTTGTCCTGCTGCACCAGGCCGATCGATTTGCGTTCGGTTTCCCGCACCCCGGCGTTGGTGGTCATCACCAGGATCACGTTGCGGAAGTCCGCCTTGCGGCCGTTGTTGTCGGTCAGCGTGCCGTTGTCCATCACCTGCAGCAGCAGGTTGAACACGTCCGGGTGCGCCTTCTCGATCTCATCGAGCAGCACCACCGCATGCGGATGCTTGATCACCGCATCGGTCAGCAGCCCGCCCTGATCGTAACCGACATAGCCCGGAGGCGCGCCAATCAGACGGCTGACGGTATGCCGCTCCATGTACTCGGACATGTCGAAACGCAGCAGCTCGATATCCATCGCCTTGGCCAACTGTACGGTGACCTCGGTTTTCCCGACCCCGGTCGGCCCGGCGAACAGGAAGGAACCGACCGGCTTGCGCTCGTGGCCCAGGCCGGCGCGGCTCATCTTGATCGCCTCGGTCAGCGCTTCGATCGCCTGATCCTGGCCGAACACCAGCATCTTCAGGCGATCGCCCAGGTTTCTCAGCACGTCGCGATCGCTGGCCGACACGGTTTTCTCCGGGATACGAGCGATGCGCGCCACCACGGATTCGATATCGGCCACGTTGACGGTTTTCTTGCGCTTGCTGGCCGGCATCAACCGGCTGCGGGCGCCCGCCTCGTCGATCACGTCGATCGCCTTGTCCGGCAGATGACGATCGTTGATGTATTTCACCGACAGCTCCACCGCGGCGCGGATCGCCTTGGCGGTATAACGCACGTCGTGGTGCGCTTCATACTTGGTCTTCAGGCCGTTGATGATCTGAACGGTCTCTTCCGCCGTCGGCTCGGTGATGTCGATCTTCTGGAAACGGCGCGCCAGGGCACGATCCTTTTCGAAGATGTTGCTGAACTCCTGGTAGGTGGTCGAACCGATCACCCGGATCTTGCCGCTCGACAGCAGCGGTTTGATCAGGTTGGCGGCATCCACCTGCCCTCCGGAAGCCGCGCCGGCGCCGATGATGGTGTGAATTTCATCGATGAACAGAATGCTGTTCTGATCCTGCTCCAGCTGCTTGAGCAGCGCCTTGAAGCGCTTCTCGAAGTCGCCGCGGTATTTGGTGCCGGCCAGCAGTGAACCGATGTCCAGCGAATACAGCGTGCAGTCCGCCATCACTTCCGGCACGTCGCCCTGCACGATACGCCAGGCCAGCCCTTCGGCGATGGCGGTCTTGCCGACGCCGGATTCGCCGACCAGCAGCGGGTTGTTTTTACGACGGCGGCACAGCACCTGAATCGCGCGCTCCAGCTCACGATCGCGGCCGATCAACGGATCGATGCCGCCCACACGGGCCAACTGATTGAGGTTGGTGGTGAAGTTTTCCATACGGTCTTCCCCTCCGGACTGCTCTTCGTTCACCGGGTTTTCCGCATTCGGCGCTTGGCCCGGCTCGTCTTTACGCGTGCCATGTGAAATGAAGTTCACCACGTCGAGACGGCTGACGTCGTGTTTGCGCAGCAGATAGGCCGCCTGCGACTCCTGCTCGCTGAAAATGGCCACCAACACGTTGGCGCCGGACACTTCGCTGCGGCCGGAAGATTGCACATGGAAGACCGCGCGCTGCAGCACGCGCTGGAAGCTGAGCGTCGGCTGAGTGTCGCGCTCTTCTTCGCCGGCGGGCAGCGTCGGTGTGGTTTGTTCGATGAAGGCTTCCAGCTCCTGGCGCAACGCGGCCAGATCCACCGTACATGCCTCAAGCGCTTCTCGCGCGGCAGGGTTGCTCAGCAACGCCAGCAACAGGTGCTCCACGGTCATAAACTCGTGTCTGTGCTCACGCGCCCTGGCGAAAGCCATGTTGAGACTGAGTTCCAGTTCTTGATTGAGCATAAGCACCTCCCCAATAGATTGCCTTATTCAGGCTTTTTCCAGCGTACAAAGCAACGGATGCTCGTTCTCCCTTGCGTACCGGTTCACATGGACGACTTTGGTTTCCGCCACCTCGGCGGTAAAAACACCACAGATCGCCTTGCCTTGATAGTGGACCGTGAGCATCAGTTGCGTTGCGCGTTCAATATCATAAGAAAAGAACTTTTGCAGAACGTCAATCACAAATTCCATCGGTGTGTAATCGTCGTTGTTAAGTATAACTTTATACATAGACGGCGGTTTTACCGCATCGATTTGTTTTTCTTCGGCCAAGTGTTCAAAGTTTAGCCAGTCGTTGTTATTGCCCATCGCTGCTCATCTTCTCTGCTCTGCCCTCAGATATGGGGGCAGGTTTCGGTTATTCAAAGTGGGGATAGTTACTATTTTATCATCTTCGGCATCGTCCCGCCGCACTGTAACATGCGCAAAAAAACGGGCCAATTGTGACTGAATCGTGGCAATAGCGTTACCTGCTTCAAACTTTGGTGAACTGCTCCCCGCCGACAAAAGCCGATCCCTTGACGCCCCGATCATTTGCTCTAGAGTGTAAATTCGTGGCTGGTGGTCTTTTAACCACCCCTTGTCCACCCTGCTACCCGCCCACGGCGGGTGCGAAATCAGTTATTCATCTCACTTAAAATAGCGTTGCGAGGGATGTAAAAGCATGGAGACGGGTACTGTTAAATGGTTTAACAACGCCAAAGGTTTTGGCTTCATCTGCCCAGCCGGCGGCGGCGAAGATATTTTCGCGCATTATTCCACCATCAAGATGGATGGTTACAGAACGTTGAAGGCGGGCCAGCAGGTCAGCTTCGACGTGCATCAAGGGCCGAAAGGGAACCATGCCAGTCTTATTGTGCCGGTGGAAAGCGAGGCGCTGTCCTAAACGCTTCCGGCAAAGTCGCGCTGCACTGAGCGTGACTGCGATAAAAATGCCAGCCGCCGTGTGACTGGCATTTTTTATGCCTGTTACCTACTCGCGCGCCAGCGCATCGATCGGATTCAGCCGCGCGGCATTGCGCGCCGGCAGATAGCCGAACACCACGCCGATGCCGGTGGAACAGAGGAACGCACTCAGCAACGCCGCCGGCGGGAAGCTGATCTGCCAGCCCGGCAATACCAGCTGCACCGCCAGGCCGATGGCGAACGACAGCGTAATCCCCAGCGCGCCCCCCACCAGGCAGACCAGAACCGCTTCGATCAGGAACTGCTGCAACACGTCGCCGGAACGGGCGCCCACCGCCATGCGGATGCCGATCTCGCGCGTGCGTTCGGTCACCGACACCAGCATGATATTCATCACGCCGATGCCGCCGACCACCAGCGAAATCACCGCCACCAGCGTCAGGAACAGCTGCAGCGTGCGGGTGGTTTTCTCGGCGGTTTGCACCAGGCTGTCCATGTTATAGGTGAAGAAGTCCTTCTTGCCGTGGCGCAGCGTCAACAGGCGCGACAGCTGCTGTTCCGCTTCCTTGCTGTCGTAGCCGTCGCGGATGCGCACGGTGATCGAGTCAAAATAATTGTTGCCCATCAATCGGTTGGCCATGGTGCTGTAAGGCACCCACACGTTCAGCGTCTTGCTGCTGCCGAACATCGACTGCTTCTCCCTGGCCACGCCGACCACCGTCGCCGGCATGTTGCCTACCAGGATCACCTCGCCCACCACGTTCTTCTGGTGCGGGAACAGCCGCCGCTGGGTATTGGCGTCGATCACCACCGTCTGCGCCTGCGACTGCACCTGCATCGAGTCGATGCCGACGCCCTGGGTAAAGCTCATGCCGTACACGCGGAAGAACTGCTCGCTGACGCCGTTGACGTTGGCCGCCGCGTCGACGTTGCCCAAGCGCAGCCGCATGCTGCTGCTGATGCTCGGCGACAGCGCGCTGATGTACGGCTGTTCGCGCAGCGCATCGAGATCGCCGTATTTCAACGATTGCCGGTAGGTCGGATCGTCATCGCCGAAGTCCTTGCCGGGGTAGATGTCGACGGTGTTGGTGCCGATAGATTTAATGTCCGCCAGCACCATCTGCTTGGCGGCGTCGCCGATCACCAGGATCGACACCACCGAGGCGATGCCGATAATGATGCCGAGCATGGTCAGCGCGGTGCGCATCTTGTTGGCCGCCATCGCGCGCCAGGCCATCACCAGCGCCTCGCGGAAACGGCCGCCCATCTGCCGCCAGGAAGGTGCCGCGGCGGCCAGCGCCAGCGGCTTGGCCTGCGCATTCTCCTGCGGTGCCGGGCGCGAATCGGCGATAATCTCGCCGTCGCGGATCTCGATGATCCGTTCCGCCTGGCGCGCCACCGCCGGATCGTGGGTCACCAGGATCACCGTGTGGCCCTGGGCGCACAGCTGTTTGAGGATCGCCATCACCTCTTCGCCGGAGTGGCTGTCGAGCGCGCCGGTCGGTTCATCCGCCAGGATCACCTGCCCGCCGTTCATCAGCGCGCGGGCGATGCTGACGCGCTGCTGCTGGCCGCCGGAAAGCTGGCTCGGCCGGTAGTTGACGCGCTCCCCCAGCCCCAGACGCCGCAACAGCGCCTCCGCCCGCTCGCGCCGCGCCGCTTTGCCCAGCCCCGCGTACACCGCCGGCACTTCGACGTTGTGCGCCGCACTCAGGTGCGGCAGCAGATGATAGCGCTGAAAGATAAAGCCGAAATGCTCGCGCCGCAGCTGCGCCAGCGCATCGTCGCTCAGCGTCGCCACATCCTGCCCGGCCACCCGATACACGCCGGCGCTCGGCTTGTCCAGACAGCCGAGAATGTTCATCAGCGTCGATTTGCCGGAGCCGGAGGCCCCCATGATCGCCACCATTTCACCGGCGTCGATGCTCAGGCTGATCCCCTTCAGCACCTCCACCGTCTGCTCGCCGGAACGGTAGCTGCGGCGAATGCCGCTCAGCTGCAACAGCGCCGCCATCAGCCGGCCTCCACGCCGCCGCGGCTGACGATCACCTCATCGCCCGCCTCGAGGCCGCTGAGGATCTGCACGTCGATATTGTTGCGCAGGCCGATGGCCACCTCGCGCTTCTCTTCCTTGCCCTGCTTCAGCACCGAGACGTGGTAGCGATTGTCGGCGATCTGATCGCCCAGCGCCGCCAGCGGGATCACCAGCGCCTGCTCGACGCCGGCCAACTGAATATGCACCTGCGCCGTCATTTGCAAGCGCAGCAGCCTTTCCGGGTTGGGCACTTCGAAACGCGCATAATAGAAGATGGCGTTGTTGACCTTTTCCGGCGTCGGCTGAATGTCTTTCAGCACGCCGTCGAAGCGCCGGGTCGGATCGCCCAGCACCGTGAACCAGGCCTTCTGACCCGGCTTGAGGTTGATGACGTCGGCCTCCGACACCTGCGCCTTCACCAGCATGGTGCCGAGATCCGCCAGCGTCAGAATGTTCGGCGCCTGCTGCGCCGCGATCACCGTCTGGCCCTGCAGCGTGGTGATCTGCACCACGTCGCCATCCATCGGCGCCTCGATGCGGGTATAGGCCAGGTTGATCTTGGCGGTATCCAGGCTGGCCTGGTTCCGCGCGATCTGCGCATTGATGGTGCCCACCTGCGCTTTCTTCACCGCCAGCTGCGTCGCCGCCTGATCCAGATCCTGGCGCGACACCGCCTGCAGCTTGGCCAGCGCCTGGTTGCGCTGCAGCGTGACCGCCGCCAGCTGCTGTTCGGCCTGCGCCTGCAGCAGTTGCGCATGCAGTTCACGCAGCGTCGCCTCGCCTTCGCGGATGCTGTTCTGCGCCTGTTGCGGATCGATAACGCCCAGCAACTGGCCTTTCTTCACCTTGTCGCCGATCTCGACATACAGCTTTTCCAACTGCCCGCTGACCTGCGCGCCGACGTCAACCTTGCGCACCGCGTCCAGCTGGCCGGTCGCCAACACGTTCTGCTGCAGATCGCGTTTGCTGGCTTTCACCGTTTTGAAATCGGTTGGCGCCGGATGGCGAAAGTGCCAAACGGCCGCCGCAGCAAGCGCCGCAATGACCGCCAGAACGAGTATCCAGCGGCGTTTATGTCCTGTAAACCCTGTCAAAATTGACCTGCCTGTGCTTGTGAATATCAACCGCCCATTGCGGCGGCGGAGCTAAATTAGCACGCACCGTAGGGAATAACTAAACCTTAGCTCAACACAATGTGGAGACACGCCTGGTTACAGTTCAGCATTGAACTCCCGTTTAGTGAAGCCTTGATGAAATAGCGCCATTCAATACAGCCAAGGATTTCATCATGTCACAGCTCAGCTACCCACTCGCCTCCGCCCGGCCGCTTAACGGCTGGCAACTGATGACGGCGCTGATCAATGGCGAAAAGGCGCCAAGCAACGCCTGGAAAAAGCCCGCGTTTCGCCTGAAGTTTCTCGGCCGTTCGCTGCTCAACTGGCGCACCACCAGCGGCCTGCTCAGCACCCTGGCCAGCAACCCGCTGCGGGAGGAGATCCTGAGCGCGCAGCCGAACCTGCCGTGCAAACTGCATCGCCCCTATCTGGCGGCCAACATGAGCAAGATCGAATGCCTGTTCGCCCTGCGCGATCATTACGATCTCATCGCGCAGCGCATGCCGCTGAAGATGCGCCTCGGCCACCTCGGCCCGCAGCCTTTCGTGCTGGCCCGCGCGATGGGCAAAAACGAAGCGCCGATCGCGCTGGAACTGGCGGCGATCGACAAGCTGAATAAGGAAGGGGAAGCCACGCTGCTGCTGCGCAACGCCAACGGCGTGATGCTGGCGGAGATCACCTTTGCGCTGATGCATTATCAGCAGCAGCCGACGCTGTTCATCGGCGGCCTGCAGGGCGCAAACCATGAGGTGCCGCACGCCGAGATCCAGCACACCACCAAAGAGTGCCACGGCCTGTTCCCCAAACGGCTGGTGCTGGAAGGCATCTGCACGCTGGCGCGGCACCTCGGCATCCGCCAGATCGTGGCGGTCGGCAACGCCACCCATATCTATCAAAACTGGCGTTACCAGAGTAAGAAGAAGGACCAACTGCACGCCGATTACGATCAGTTCTGGCTGTCGATGGGCGCCAAACCGCTCGACAGCGGCTATTTCCTGCTGCCCGCGCGCATCGCCCGCAAGCCGCTCGAAGAGGTTGCCAGCAAGAAGCGCGCCGAGTATCGCCGCCGCTATCAGCTGCTGGACGAGCTGGAACAGGGATTGGCGGCGCATTTCTGCGCCCGATAACGCCCGGTGGGCCGTCGTCAGTCCGCCCGGCCGCGTGCCAGCCAGATCACCCGTGAGAACATTTTCTTCAGCAGCGGCGGCACCGAGTCCGTGCCCCATTCGCCGGCCTGCATCGCGACCTCGATCGCCAGATCCGGCTTCGACGAGTGGTGGACCGCTTTCAGGATCACCTTGCGCACCGGCATTTGCGCGTTGATCGGCACCGACGCCATCCGGTGATAGACCGGGCCGAACCCTTCGCGGAACATGAAGTGTTCCATGTCCGGCGCCGGCAGCGCGGTCAGCCGATCGCGTTCGTTGTCTTCATGATTGTCCAGCAGGCTGCGCACGGTATTGGCGTACTTTTTGCCCGCCTCGTCGCCGTCCACCAGCGCATGCCACTCGATGCCCATGCGGCGGGCGAAGCGCAGCAGCGGCTTCAGGCCGCACTGGGCGAACTCGATGACCCGCACCCCTTCCGCCTCGAAATGGTAGCCGCACTGCCGCGCCAGCTCGTTCAGCAGCCACACTTCGGTCTCGCCCTCTACCAGCAGCCAGCAGCGGGCGAACAGCGACGACGGCCGGTTGAAACGGATGTGAAACGCGATGCGCCGCCCGTCTTCGGCGCTCAGCCCGCGCGGCCCGAGACGGTAGGTCGCGACCCGCCCCGACTCGCGCACCAGCCGGCAGACGTGCTCCACCGGCACCAGCGACACCAGTTCGCTGGAGTTGGTGGTGGTGATGCGCTGCAGCGGCAGCTGATTGAGCAGCCCCCAAGCCACCGACAGCATAATCGGGTGCAGGCGAGTTTCCGGGTCTTCCACCAGCAGCAGCGGCCGTGCATGCGCATCCAGCTTAACGTCGCCCTTGGCCTGCAGCAGGGTGGAAAACATCCCCAGCAGGATCAGGCGCATGCTGCGGCTGTTCGGTTCGGCCACCATGCGGTTGATGCCGTCCAACGCACGCCAGGCATCCTGCTCCGGTTCGCCGCCGCGGCGGCGCGGCCGCGTCACCTGCGAACTTTGCTCAGCGAAGTAGTGCTCCAGCAGTTGCTGCATGGCCGCCAGCCCCTGACGCAGTTCGCCGTTGGTCAGCTTCTGCGGATTGCGCACCAGCTCGCGCGTCAGCTGATCCAACTGCTGCGCCAGCGCCTGGGTATCGGGTTTGCGTTCATCGCCGAGGCTGCTGGGGCGCAGGCGACGAATAAAGCGCGCGTCGCGCAGGCGCAATACCGGATGAATGCGGATGATGGCGTGGGCCAGCTGTTCGATATGGTGCAGTTGAAAGGCGTTGCCGTCGGCGTCGAGAAAACCGCGCCAGGTGCACACCGTGCCGTCGTCGGCCAGCTCGCCTTCGCAGCGGTAATGAATGCGGCTCAGACCATCTTCGCCCTTGACCCACAGTGGCGTCAGGTGGCGATAGCGCGGCAGGTGCGCATGGCCGATGTCTTTTTCGCAGAAGGTGAACACCACCTGCAGGTGGCGCTCTTTGGCCGCCTCTTCTCCGGGCGGGAAATGGAAGTCGTGCGCCTCAAACCGATACAGCTTCTGCTCCGGCGCCAGCAGCAGCGTCAGCGCATCCAGCAGGCTGGATTTACCCCAGGCGTTTTCGCCGAGCAACAGCGTGTTGTCGTCCAGCATCAGGGACAGCCGGTTAATGCCGCGAAAACCTACAATTTCGATACGCTCCAAGAACATCCGCCGCCTCCCGTGCGCGCCGTCGCCTCGTCAATGAGGCAACCTTCACAGAGCATGGTCAAAAAACCCCTTGCAGGTCAAGCGGCCAACGTCAAATCTGCCGCTTTACTCCGGCCGGGCTTTTGGTTAGCGTGTGCTCCTCGCCGCCGTTCGGCGCGCGCCAAAACTCAAGGACACAAGCTGCACCATGTACTCAGGACTGTTGATTATTCTGTTACCGCTGATTGTCGGTTACCTCATTCCCTTACGCCATCGCCCGCTGCTGGTGCTGATCAACCGGCTGCTGAGCTGGATGGTGTACGTGATCCTGTTTTTCATGGGTATCAGCCTGGCGTTCATGGAAGATCTCAGCAGCAACCTGGTGCTGATCTTCCAATACAGCGCGGTGTTCTTCTTCTGCATTCTCTGCGCCAATCTGCTGTTGCTGGCGCTGCTGGAGCGGCGCATGCCGTGGCGCAGCAGCCATAAACAGGAAAAGCTGCCTTCGCGCGTGCACATGGCGCTGGAGTCGCTCAAGCTGTGCGGCGTGGTGCTCGGCGGCTTCCTGCTCGGCCTGACGCAGTGGCAATGGCTGCAGTTCGCCCATAAAGGCAGCGAATATGCGCTGATCTTCCTGCTGCTGTTGGTCGGCATTCAGCTGCGCAACAGCGGCATGACGCTGCGCCAGATCGTGCTCAACCGCCGCGGCACGCTGGTGGCGTTGGTGGTGACCGTCGCGTCGCTGGCCGGCGGCGCGCTGGCGGCGCAGCTGCTGGGGCTGCCGGTCAAGGCCGGGCTGGCGATGGCCTCCGGCTTCGGCTGGTACTCGCTGTCGGGCATTCTGATCACCGACGCCTACGGCACGGTGATGGGCAGCGCCGCGTTCTTCAACGATCTGGCGCGCGAGCTGGTGGCGATCATGCTGATCCCGACGCTGGTGCGCCGCAGCCGCTCCACCGCCCTCGGCCTGTGCGGCGCCACCTCGATGGACTTCACCCTGCCGGTGCTGCAGCGCAGCGGCGGGCTGGACATGGTGCCCCCCGCCATCGTGCACGGCTTCCTGCTGAGCCTGCTGGCGCCGGTGCTGATCGCCCTGTTCTCCTGATCCTCTCCCCTGGGGGCCGCCCGGTCCCCAAAGCGTAATAATTCCCATCCGCACGGCAAAATTGCGCTAAATCAAACTTGCCCGCAGTAGTCGCACAAAAGCCTTTTGCAACCCCGATCGCCGATCTATGCTTTTAAACAAGCATTACAAATGCAACTTTAAAAATAAAAGGAAGCGACTATGTTCTGTGTGCAATGTGAACAAACCATCCGTACCCCGGCAGGCAACGGCTGCGCGTATGCTCAGGGCATGTGCGGCAAGACGGCGGAAACCTCCGATCTGCAGGATCTGCTGGTGGCGGCGCTACAGGGCCTCTCCGCCTGGGCACTGCAGGCGCGTTCGCTGGGCATCGTCGATCACGAGATCGACAGCTTCGCCCCGCGCGCCTTCTTCTCCACCCTGACCAACGTCAACTTCGACTCCCAGCGCATCATCGGCTACGCGCGCGAAACCCTGCTGCTGCGCGATTCGCTGGCTGCCCGTTGCCGGCTGCTGGATGCCGGCGTGCGCGTCGATCACCCGATGGCGGCGCTGCAGCTGGCCGGTGACGATATGCCTGCGCTGCTGCAACAGGCGGCGCAGTTTGCCCTCAACGGCGACAAGGCCGAGGTCGGCGACGACGTCCACGGTTTGCGCATGCTGTGCCTGTACGGCCTGAAAGGCGCCGCGGCCTATATGGAACACGCGCACGTGCTCGGCCAGTTCGACGAGCAGCTCTATGCCGACTACCACGCCTTTATGGCCTGGCTCGGCACCCGGCCGCGCGACGTCGACACCCTGCTGAACAACGCCATGGGCATCGGCAAGATGAACTTCAACGTGATGGCGATCCTCGATCGCGGCGAAACCCAGGCCTACGGCGATCCGCAGCCCAGCGCGGTCAACGTGCGCCCGGTGGCCGGGAAAGCCATTCTGATCTCCGGCCACGATCTGAAAGATCTGCGCATGCTGCTCGAACAAACCGAAGGGCAAAACGTCAACGTCTACACTCACGGTGAAATGCTGCCGGCGCACGGCTATCCGGAACTGAAAAAATTCAAGCATCTGGTGGGCAACTACGGCAGCGGCTGGCAGAACCAGCAGACGGAGTTCGCCAAATTCCCCGGCCCGATCGTGATGACCTCCAACTGCATCATCGATCCGAACCTCGGCAACTACGGCGATCGCATCTGGACCCGCAGCATCGTCGGCTGGCCGGGCGTCAACCATCTGGAGGGCGACGACTTCGGCGCCGTGATCCGCCAGGCGCAGGACATGAACGGTTTCCCTTACACCGAGATCGAGCACCTGATCACCGTCGGCTTCGGCCGCCAGACGCTGCTGAACGCCGCCGACACGGTGATCGATCTGGTGTCGCAGAAAAAACTGCGCCACGTCTTCCTGGTCGGCGGCTGCGACGGCAGCCGCGACGAGCGCAGCTACTTCACCGACTTCGCCCGCAGCGTGCCGCAAGACTGCCTGATCATGACGCTGGCCTGCGGCAAGTACCGTTTCAACAAGCTGGACTTCGGCACGCTGGAAGGGCTGCCGCGCCTGCTGGACGTCGGCCAGTGCAACGACGCCTATTCCGCCATCATGCTGGCGGTCAAGCTGGCGGACACGCTCGGCTGCAGCGTCAACGAGCTGCCGCTCAGCCTGGTGCTGTCGTGGTTTGAACAGAAGGCGATCGTCATTCTGCTGACGCTGTTGTCGCTGGGGGTGAAAAACATCGTCACCGGCCCGACCGCGCCGGGCTTCCTGACCGACAACCTGATGGCGATCCTCAACGAGAAATTCGGCCTGCGTCCGATCACCACCGTCGAGCAGGATATCAACGCGCTGCTCGCCTGATGCCATTACGTTATGGGGCCGCCTGCGCCGGCCCCTTTGCTTTTTGAGGTGCCCCGATGACTCAACCCACTCCGCTTTGCCCGAACCGCATGCAGGTACATTCCATCCAGCGCGAAACCGCCGACGTCTGGACGCTGAACCTGATATGCGACGTTTTCTACCCTTATCAGGCGGGCCAGTTTGCGCTGGTCAGCATCCGCAACAACGAGGAGACGCTGCGCGCCTATACGCTCTCCTCCTCGCCCGGCCAGAGCCGCTTTCTCAGCATCAGCGTGCGCTGCCTGCCGGACGGCATCGGATCGCGCTGGCTGACGCAAGAGGTCAAGCCCGGCAACACGCTGTGGCTGTCCGACGCGCAGGGCGAGTTCAGCTGCGAGCGCCACCCGGCCGATCGTTATCTGATGCTGGCCGCCGGCTGCGGCGTGACGCCGATCGTCTCGATGTGCCGCTGGCTGACCGCCAACCGTCCGGCCTGCGATATCGCCGTGATCTTTAACGTGCGCACCCCCGCCGACACGATTTTCGCCGATCAGTGGCGTGCGCTGTGCGCCGCCCATCCGCAGCTGCGCCTGACGCTGATGGCCGAGCGGGATCTGCAACCCGGCTACCTCAGCGGCCGCATCGATGAGCAGACGCTGCGGCAGGCGGCGCCGGATATCGCCGAACGCACGGTGATGACCTGCGGCCCTGCGCCCTATATGGAACAGGTGGAGCAGCTGTGCCGCCGGCTCGGCGTGCCGGCCGAGCGTTTCCATAAAGAGCAGTTCCACACGCCGACAACGCAGGCCGATGCCACTGAAGGGCTGACGCTACGCGCCGCCCGCCCGCTGCGCGAATTCCGCGTGCCGGTCGGCAGCACGCTGCTGGCGGCGATGGAGACCAATGCCCTGCCGGTCAACGCCGCCTGCCGTGCCGGGGTGTGCGGCTCGTGCAAAACCCGCATCCTCGAGGGCGACTACATCACCACCAGCACCATGACGCTGAGCGCAGAAGAGGTAGCTCAGGGCTATGTGCTGGCCTGCAGTTGCCAACTGCAGGGCGACGTCACATTGGCGTGATCCCCAGGCCCCATCGCCGCGATGGGGCATTTATCGGCAAGTTCCCCCCTCCCCGCCCGGTTACACTTTCCCCCGTCCTACGCTCTTTACCCTTCCTGACCGCATCTCGTCCACCGCCGGTAAGCTATGCTTGCAGTTGTTCTGCTGCCGCTCACCGGATCGAGTACACATCGTTTTTTAAACCATGTTTGGGGGAACCATGAAGCAAACCGTAGCCACACTGATCGCCAAAACGCTGGATCAAGCCGGCGTAAAACGCATTTGGGGCGTGACCGGCGATTCGCTCAACGGCCTGAGCGACAGCCTGCACCGCATGGGCACCATCGAATGGCTGGGCACCCGCCATGAAGAGGTGGCCGCCTTCGCCGCCGGCGCCGAAGCCCAGCTCACCGGCCAGTTGGCGGTGTGCGCCGGTTCCTGCGGCCCCGGCAACCTGCACCTGATCAACGGCCTGTTCGACTGCCACCGCAACCATGTGCCGGTGCTGGCGATCGCCGCGCACATTCCTTCCAGCGAAATCGGCAGCGGCTACTTCCAGGAAACGCATCCGCAGGAGCTGTTCCGCGAATGCAGCCACTATTGCGAGCTGGTTTCCAATCCGGAACAGCTCCCGCGCGTGCTGGAGATCGCCATGCGCAAGGCGATCCTCAACCGCGGCGTCTCGGTGGTGGTCTTGCCGGGCGATGTGGCGCTGCGCATGGCACCGGAAGACGCGACCCTGACCTGGCATACCCCGGCGCTGCCGCTGGTGCAGCCGCCGATGAGCGAGCTGAACAAGCTGGCGGAGACGCTGAACAAGGCGAAGAACATCACCCTGATGTGCGGCAGCGGCTGCGCCGGCGCGCACGATGAGGTGGTCAAGCTGGCCGAGCTGCTGCAGGCGCCGGTGGTACACGCGCTGCGCGGCAAGGAGCATATCGAATGGGATAACCCCTACAGCGTCGGCATGACCGGGCTGATCGGCTTCTCCTCCGGCTACCACGCGATGATGAATGCCGACACGCTGGTGCTGCTCGGCACCCAGTTCCCCTACCGCGCGTTCTACCCCACCAACGCCAACATCATTCAGATCGACATCAACCCCGGCAGCATCGGCGCGCACTGCCCGGTCAATATGGCGCTGGTGGGCGATATCCACACCACCCTCACCGCCCTGCTGCCGCAGCTGGAGCCCAAGCGCGACCGGGCGTTCCTCGACAAGGCGCTGGAGCATTACCGCAACGCGCGCAAGGATCTCGACGGGCTGGCGACCGCCAATGACGACCAGCCGATCCACCCGCAGTATCTGGCGCAGCAGCTCAGCCGGTACGCCAGCGACGACGCCATCTTCACCTGCGACGTCGGCACGCCGACGGTGTGGGCCGCCCGCTACGTGAAAATGAACGGCAAGCGCCGCCTGCTCGGTTCGTTCAACCACGGTTCGATGGCCAACGCCATGCCGCAGGCGATCGGCGCCCAGGCCACCGCGCCGGATAAACAGGTGATCGCCATGTGCGGCGACGGCGGCTTCACCATGCTGATGGGGGATTTCCTGTCGCTGGCGCAGCTCAAGCTGCCGGTGAAAATCGTGGTGTTCAACAACAGCGTGTTGGGGTTCGTGGCGATGGAGATGAAGGCCGGCGGCTACCTGACCGACGGCACCGACCTGCATAACCCGGACTTCGCGGCGATCGCCAACGCCGCCGGCATCAAGGGCATCCGCGTGGAAAAAGCCTCGGATCTGGACGGCGCGCTGCAGGAGATGTTGGCGCACCCCGGCCCGGCGCTGCTGGACGTGGTCACCGCCAAGCAAGAGCTGGCGATGCCGCCGCAGATCAAGTTCGAACAGGCGAAAGGCTTCAGCCTGTACATGCTGCGCGCCATCATCAACGGCCGCGGCGACGAAGTGGTCGAGCTGGCGAAAACCAACTGGCTGCGCTAAGCAAGCTGCCCCCCGGTGAAATAAGGGTATATGATGCCATGTACCCTTTTCCTCTCCCTTACATTCCAGGAACCCTATGCTTATCGATCTACGCAGCGACACCGTCACCCGCCCCAGCGCCGCCATGCGCCAGGCGATGGCTCAGGCAGAGGTCGGCGACGACGTCTACGGCGATGACCCGACGGTCAACGCGCTGGAGGCCGAGGCGGTGCGCCTGTCGGGCAAAGAGGCGGCGCTGTTTTTGCCCAGCGGCACCCAGGCCAACCTGGTGGCGCTGCTGAGCCACTGCCAGCGCGGCGACGAGTATCTGGTCGGCCAACAGGCGCACAACTATAAATACGAGGCCGGCGGCGCAGCGGTGCTGGGCAGCATCCAGCCGCAGCCGATCGAGGCCGACGCGGACGGCACGCTGCCGCTGGACAAGCTCGCCGCCGCCATCAAACCCGACGATATCCACTTCGCCCGCACCCGGCTGCTGAGCCTGGAAAACACCATCGGCGGCCGAGTCCTGCCGCAGGCCTACCTGCAGCAGGCGTGGCGGTTTACCCGCGAGCGGCAGCTGGCGCTGCATATCGACGGCGCGCGCATCTTCAACGCCGCCGTGGCGCTGAACCTGCCGCTGAAAGAGATCGTGCAATACTGCGACACCTTCACCATTTGCCTGTCGAAAGGGCTGGGCGCGCCGGTCGGATCGCTGCTGTGCGGCAGCGAGGCCTTCATTCAGCGCGCGCTGCGCTGGCGCAAGATGACCGGCGGCGGGCTGCGTCAGGCCGGCATCCTGGCGGCGGCCGGCCTCTACGCGCTGGAACATAACGTCGCGCGGCTGCGCGAAGACCATGACAACGCGGTCTGGCTGGAGCAACAGCTGCGGCAGATCGGCGTGGAGGTCGTCGAACCCGGCGCACAGACCAACGTGCTGTACCTGCGCCAACCGCCGGCGCTGGCGGCCAAATTCGGCCCGTGGATGCGCGAACGCGACGTGCTGATCAGCAGCGGCCCGCTGACGCGCATTCTGACCCACCTCGACGTCAGCCGTCAGGATCTGCAGCGGGTGGTCGAGCTGTGGCGGGAGTTCCTCCAGCAGCACGCCTGATTTCCCCTCCCCGGCGCGCCGGGGAGCCCTTCACCGCCCGCCGATGGCCTCGACAAAGCGGCGGGTGATCTGCTGCGGGCGCGTAATGGCGCCGCCCACCACCACCGCATGCGCCCCCAGCGCCAGGCAGCGCGCGGCCATCGCCGGCGTTTCGACATTGCCCTCGGCGATGACCGGCACCGGCACCGCCGCCAGCACCGCACGCAGAAAGCCGAAATCGTCCTCCGCCAGTCGGGCGCCCCGGCTTTCGGCGGTATAGCCGTGCAGCGTGGTGCCCACGCAGTCGAACCCCAACCTGGCAGCCTCTTGCGCTTCTTCCACGGTGGCGATGTCCGCCATCAGCAGCAGCCGGGGATACCTGGCGCGGATCGCGGCAACCAGCGCCGCCAGCTGCAGCTCCCCTGGCCGCCGGTGGCCGGTAGCGTCCAATGCAATCATCTGCGGCGCCGCAGTCATCAGCTCATCGATTTCACGCAGGGTCGGCGTGATATAGACATCGCTACCGGCATAATCGCGCTTGATAATGCCGATCACCGGCAGCGCCACCGTGCGCAGGATGGCTTTAACGTCTTCGACGCCGTTGGCGCGGATCGCCGCCGCACCGCCTTGCTCGGCCGCCAGCGCCATGCGCGCCATGATAAAATCGCTGTGCAGCGGCTCGTCGTCCAGCGCCTGGCAAGACACCACCAGCCGGCCCTTAATCTGCTGCAAAATGGAAAGCGTCATAAATCCAACAACTCCTCGACTTCGTTTTTAATAATGGTCACGTGCGGGCCATAGATCACCTGAACGCCGTTGCCGCGAACGATCACCGCCCGCGCGCCGCTGGCCTTCAGCCCGCTTTCGTCCAGCAACCGGCTCTGTTTTACCGTCACGCGCAGCCGCGTGGCGCAACAATCCAGTTCGACGATATTCTCTTTGCCGCCCAGCGCCGCCAGCACCTGCTGCGAGCGTTCGGTGCCGGTCGTCACCGCTTCCGGCGCGGTTTCCACCTCGCGCCCCGGCGTTTTGAAATTGAAGCGCAGGATCAGGAAACGGAACGTGAAGTAGTACAGGAAGAACCAGGGCACCCCGACCAGCGGCACATACATCCAATGGGTTTTCGCTTCGCCCTGCAGCACGCCGAACAGCATGAAATCGATAAAACCGCCGGAGAACGTCTGGCCGATGGTGATATGCAGAATGTGCGCGATCGCGAACGCCAGGCCGTCGAACAGCGCGTGCACCACGTACAGCGCCGGCGCGATGAACAGGAACGAGAATTCGATAGGTTCGGTGATGCCGGTCAGGAAAGAGGTCAGCGCCGCCGACAGCAGCAGCCCGCCGACGCGTTTGCGGTTCTCCGGGCGCGCGCTTTGGTACATCGCCAGGCAGGCGCCGACCAGGCCGAACATCATGGTGATAAAGCGGCCGGACATGAAGCGCGCCGTGCCGATGTAGAACTGCTGCGTATTCGGGTCGGCCAACTGGGCGAAGAAAATGCGCTGCGTGCCTTCCACCAGCTGTCCGTTGATCACTTCGCTGCCGCCGAGCGCGGTGGTCCAAAACGGCAGGTAGAAGATGTGATGCAGGCCGAACGGCCCGAGCATGCGCAATACGAAGCCGTAGATAAAGGTGCCGAGATAGCCGCTGGCGTCCACCAGCCCGCCCATGTCGAAGATCAGCCGTTGGAAAGGCGGCCACACCACGGTCATCAGGGCGCCGACCGCCATCGCCGCCAGCGAGCTGACGATCGGCACAAAGCGCGATCCGCCGAAAAAGCCCAGGAACGGCGGCAGCGCTATCTTGTTGTAGCGGCCGTGCAGATACCAGGTCACCAGACCGATGACCACCCCGCCGAACACCCCGGTCTCCAGCGTCTGGATCCCGAGAATCGTTCCCTGCCCCACTGCGCCGGCGTTCTGCGCGGCCAGCGTACCGTTGATTTTCAACAGCGCATTGATGGTGGCGTTCATCACCAGGTAGGCGATCAGCGAGGCCAGCCCCGCCGTGCCCTTGTCGCTTTTGGCCAACCCCACCGCCACGCCGACCGCGAACAGGATCGCCAGGTTGGCGAACACGATGGCGCCGGCGCTGGCCATCACGGTAAATACGCTTTGCAGCCAGCCGACGTCGAGGAAGGGATAAGCCTCGACGGTATTGGGATTGGACAGCGCACCGCCGATCCCCAACAGCAGGCCGGCCGCCGGCAGCACGGCGATCGGCAGCATGAACGATTTGCCGAACAGCTGGGCTTTTTCGAACCAGCCGCCGGAGCGCGACAATTCTGGTGTTGACATAAATTTTTCCCCGCTATCATTTTTATGATGAAAATTTTTACCACATTAAAATTAATTTAATGAAAATTTTATTCATAACGATGATCGGCTTCACAATCCGTCGATTTCGCTGGCGAGCGGCGGCGTCTTTCCGCCACAATAGAAACGGGAATACTCAGAAAGGTAACGTGATGAATACAGGCAACTTGTTATTGCGGCTGCGGCAGGATTTGGCGGGGTACAGCCCCACGCTGCAAAAGCTCGGCAACTATCTTCTTGCGCAGCCCTCCCGCGCCGTTTACCTGACCATCACCGAACTGGCGCGTGAAAGCGCCACCAGCGAAGCCAGCGTCACGCGGCTGTGCCGCCATCTGGGCTGCAAAGGCTATACCGAATTTAAAATGGCGCTGGCCCTCAGCCTGCAACAAAGCCAGCCGGAGGCGACGACGCGGCAAAGCGCGACGGAAAATTTGGTGGAAGAGAGCGTTCAGGCGCTGCGGGATACCGGCGCGCTGTTGGATCCGCAGGCGCTGCAACAGGCGGCGGACAGCCTGCAGCGTTGCGCTTCGGTGCAGATTTACGGCGTCGCCGCCAGCGCCATCATCGGCGATTTCCTGCACTACAAGCTGCTGCGCCTCGGCAAACCGGCGCAGCTGTTCAGCGACATGCACCGGGCGGCGATGAACGCCGCCTCGCTGAGTGAGCGGGATCTGCTGATCGTCATCTCCAGCTCCGGCTCCACCAAGGACGTGCTGCATGCGGTGGCATTGGCCAAAGGGCGCGGCGCACGCGTGATCGCCGTCAGCAACACCCAACGCAGCCCGCTGGCCAAGCTGGCGGATACGCTGCTGGTGGCGGCCAAACCGGAAGGGCCGCTGACCGCCGGCGCCCTGCCGGCCAAGGTCGGCGCCATGCTGCTGGTGGAGTTGATGATCGCCGAACTGGCTCGGCGCGATCCCGCCTACGCTCAGGCGATGCAGGCCACCGCCAGCGCTACCCTGCCGCTGCTGCTGTAATCAGAAGATCCAGCGGCCATAAACCCAGTACCACAGCCCCAGCACCGCCGCCAGGTTGAGCGCCACGCTGAGGATGAACCAGGTTTTAAACGGCTGCTTCTGGGTTTTGTGGCGAAACAGCTGCTGTGCCGCCAGTGCGCCCAACCACCCGCCCAGCGCGCCGAACAGCAACAGCGTAGCCTCCGGCACCCGCCGCCACCCCTTGCGCGCCGCCAGCTTATCGCCGCCGTAGATCAGAAACGTCAGCAGGTTGGCCAGCAGCAACCACATCCACACCGGATGCAGCGAGAACAGGCTGGCGACCAGCGCCAGGCCCAGCAGGGCGTAACAAATCACATTGAGCTTCATGACATCCGGTTTTTCGTTCGATAAAGGGCGCGTAGTGTGAACCTGCGCCACGATGGATGCAACCGGCTTATACCCATACAAAAAGTGCATTTAAACCCTGAATTTGGCATCCTGTCGTTCTGCCAATCCTCTACCGCACAAGGCGGCCCGATGACACCCCAACGCGTACTGGTTCTTGGAGCCAGCGGCTATATAGGCCAGAACCTGATCCCGCACCTGATCGAACAGGGGCACCAGATTACCGCCGCCGCGCGGCGCATCGAGTGGCTGCAGGAGCGGAACTGGCCGCAGGTCAACTGCCTGTATGCCGATCTGTACCGCCCGGAAACCCTGAGCGCGGCGCTGTGGGAGACAGATACGCTTTACTATCTGGTGCACGCGATGGGCGACGGCGACGATTTTATCGAGAAGGAGCGCCAGGCGGCGGAAAACCTGCGTGACGCGCTGCGCAATGCCGGCGTCAAACAGGTGATCTTCCTCGGCGCGCTGCAGCCGAACGACGACAGTTCGCCGCACCTGGCGGCCCGCCGCCTGACCGGCAAGATTTTGCGCCAGAGCGGCGTGCCGGTGACCGAACTGCGCGCCGGCATCATCGTCGGCCCCGGATCGGCGGCGTTCGAAGTGATGCGCGACATGGTCTATAACCTGCCGGTGCTGACGCCGCCGCGCTGGGTGCGCTCCAAGTCGTCGCCGGTGGCGCTGGAGAACCTGCTGGTTTATCTGGCCGACCTGCTGGCGCACCCGGCGCAGGAGCACCGCATCTTCGACGTTGCCGGGCCGGAGTACCTCAGCTATCAGGACATGTTCCAACGCTTTATCGCCCTCAGCGGCAAGCGGCGCTGGCTGATCCCGATCCCCTTGCCGACGCGGCTGATTTCGGTGTGGTTCATCAGCCTGATCACCTCGGTACCGACGCCGATCGCCCGCGCGCTGATCCAGGGGCTGAAGCACGATCTGCCCGCCGACGGCCGGCCGCTGCAGGCGCTGATCCCGCAGCGGCTGCACACCTTCGATCAGGCGGTCGCCACCACGCTGCAGCGCGAACAGGAGGTGGTCGATTCCGCCGACTGGGGCTACGATCCGGCGGCGCGGGCCCGCTGGCGCCCCGGCTACGGTTACTACCCGAAACAGGCCGGTTGTTCACTGGACACCGCCGCCACCCGCGAGGCCCTATGGCAAACGGTGCAGCAGCTGGGGGGCGAAGAAGGCTATTTCTACGCCAATATTCTGTGGCGGATCCGCGCCCGCATGGACGACATGATCGGCAACGGCGTGGTCTATGGCCGCCCGGCGCGCGCGACCCTGGCGCTGGGCGACGAGATCGACGGCTGGAAAGTCATCACGCTGAAACCGCTGCGGCAACTGGCGCTGCTGTTCGGCATGAAGGCGCCGGGACTGGGGCGGCTGAGCTTCACCATTACCGATCACGGCGATCGCCGCACGCTGGACGTGCGCGCCTGGTGGCATCCGGCCGGCTTCAGCGGGCTGCTGTATTGGTTCGCCATGATGCCCGCGCATCTGTTCATTTTCCGCGGCATGGCGAAGCGCATCGCCGAACTTGCCGAGGGCCTGGACCGCCAACGGCGCTGAACGCCGTTCATTTGTCGATCAACCGCACAGTTTGCCGCTGTGCTTCGGGGCTTTCCGATTGCATAGCGCACGAAATCACGGAAGAATGGCATCTTATTTGCTGGGAGCGCCGCAAGCGCCCGCCGGTATTCCGATTTTGGGTGAGAATAGAGTCCGTTATGAAGGTATTGGTCACCGGTGCCACCAGTGGGTTAGGCCGTAACGCCGTCGAATATCTGCGCCGTCAGGGCATCAAAGTGCGCGCCACCGGCCGCAACCAGGCGATGGGCGGCCTGCTGGAAAAAATGGGCGCGGAGTTCATTCATGCCGATCTCACCAATCTGATCTCTTCGCAGGCCAAGGCGATGCTGACGGACGTCGACGTGCTGTGGCACTGCTCCAGCTTCACCTCGCCCTGGGGCACCGAAGAGGCCTTCGAACTGGCCAACGTCCGCGCCACCCGCCGCCTCGGCGAATGGGCGGCGGCCTACGGCGTGGCGCAGTTCATTCACATCTCTTCCCCGGCGATCTATTTCGATTACCACCATCACCGCAACGTGACCGAAGACTTTCGCCCGCAGCGCTACGCCAACGAGTTCGCGCGCAGCAAGGCCGCCGGCGAGCAGGTGATCCAGCAGCTGGCGCTGTCCAATCCGCAGACCCATTTCACCATTCTGCGCCCGCAGGGATTGTTCGGGCCGCACGACAAGGTGATGCTGCCGCGGCTGCTGCAGATGATCAAACGCTACGGCAACCTGCTGCTGCCGCGCGGCGGCGCGGCGATGGTGGACATGACGTACCTGGAGAATGCGGTGCACGCCATGTGGCTGGCGACGCTAAAAGAAGATACGCCGTCCGGCCGCGCCTACAACATCACCAACCAGCAGCCGCGCCCGCTTCGCACCGTGGTGCAGCAGCTGATCGACGATTTGGGCATGAAGTGCCATATCCGCTCCGTCCCCTATCCGATGCTCGACATGATGGCCCGCGGCATGGAGCGCCTCGGCAGCAAAAGCGAAAAGGAGCCGGTGCTGACCCACTACGGCGTCGCCAAACTCAATTTCGACCTCACGCTCGATACCACCCGCGCACAGCAAGAGCTGGGCTATCAGCCGATCGTCTCGCTGGAAGAAGGCATCGCGCGCACCGCCCGCTGGCTGAAAGATCACGGCAAGCTGCACGGCCTGTAATCAACGCGCCGCGCCGTACTTCACCAGCAGCGCATCGACAATCGCTTCACTCTCCGCATCCGGTTCGCCGCGCACATCGTCGGGCCGGAAGTGCATCTGAAACGCCGCCAGCACATTGCGCTGCTGCCGCGCATTCCACGACGGGTCGATCGCGTAGCCGTAACGCGCCAGCTTTTCGAGCAGCGGCGCCATCGGTACCGGCGCATGGCGATCGCGCCCCGCCAGCAAACGCTGCACGTCGCGTTCGTCCGGCCAGGCGCCGATGCCGGCCTGGGCCAGCTGCCGCCAGGGGAACAGCGGGCCGGGATCCTGTTTACGCTGCGGCGCGATGTCGCTGTGCCCCACCACGTCCTGCGGCTGGATGCCATAGCGTTGGATGATGTCGCGGCTCAGCGGGATCAGCACGGCGATCTGCTCCGCCGTATAGGGCTGCCAGTGGGTGAACAGCATGCTGCGGGTGAAGCCCTTGTTGACGATTTCGATGCCGATCGAGGTGTCATTGAGGTTGCTGCGGCCGCGCCAGGCGCTGGCGCCGGCATGCCAGGCGCGCATCGCTTCCGGCACCAGGCGGAACACCGTCGGTTTACCGTGTTCGCGCTGCGGATGCGCCGGCAGCAGATAATGCGCGCTGACGTGTTCGTCGGTCAGCGTTTTCAGCGATGAGTGGAAGTCTTCCGCCGTGTAGTGCATCACCAGAAAGCGGATGCGTTGATCCGCGCCCTGCGCCTGATGCAGGGTTTCGAGCTGGTAAGCGCCGCGATCGACGAGCGTGTCCTGCTGCGGATTTTGGCATCCCGCCAGCAGCGCGGCGGCGATGATCCCTGGCCAAATTTTCACTTATCCTCCCTGTGATGTGATGACCTGATATAGCGTTAACGTTAATCAATAATCGCCACGGAAGCCACCGTCGGACAAAGTAAAACGCCCCGGACGCGCCAGGGCGTTGGGGAGTGGGATTAGCGGCTGGCTTTCACCGCGGTGCCGCTGACGGTCACCATCAGCATGCTGCCGTCTTTGCCAACGGTTTCATAATCGATATCGATGCCGACCACCGCGTTGGCGCCCAGCTCTTTCGCCTGATCTTCCAGCTCTTCGAACGCGATCAAGCGCGCCTTGCGCAGCTCTTTCTCATAAGCGCCCGAGCGGCCGCCGACGATATCGCGCACGCCGGCGAAGAAATCACGAAAGATGTTGGCGCCGAGGATCGCTTCGCCGGTGACCACGCCGCAATATTCGGTGATGGTGAACCCTTCCAGGGTCGGGGTAGTTGAAAGCTGCATCAGAATTCCTTGTTTGATTAATTCAACGTATCTATGACCAGAAGATTAGCGTTATGTTCGCTTAATCAATGGCACGCAGTACGAATGCAAGGCCAAAAAACGCATTTATACTGTAAGCTATCGGTCTTCATGGTAGAGACTTTCACATAAGGTAATAAGATGAAAACAAAAACGATTGCGGCTGTTTTACCCTTAGCGCTGTTGCTGAGTGCCTGTACCACGGTGGAGCCGGCATACAAGGATATCGGCACCCGCAGCGGCAGCTGTGTGGAAGGCGGCCCGGATACGGTCGCGCAAAAGTTCTATGACCTGCGCATCCAGCAGGGCGCCGGCCTGCCGGACAGTAACCGCCTGGCGCAGCTGCAGCCTTACCTGAGCAAAGTGCTGTATCAGGATCTGGTCAGCGCCGCCCAGAACCTAGGCAAGCATCGGATCACCGGCGACTTGTTCTCCGGCAATGCGCAGGGACCAAGCAGCGCGTCCGTCGCCAGCGCCTCGACCATTCCTAACACCGATGCGAAAAACATCCCGCTGCGCGTCGACTTGAGCTACCAAAAAGACGCCAACAGCACCGTGAACTGGCAGGACGAAGTGCTGATGGTGCGCGAAGGCACCTGCTGGGTGGTTGATGATATTCGCTACCTGAATGTTCCAGCGCATGCCACCAACGGCAGCGTGCGCCAGGTGTTGGAAAACCAGTAACCCGCGATCCCCAGGCCGACGCGGGTTTGCCGCGTCGGCCATCCCCGCCTCCCGCCTGCCGCTCAGATTTCGTCCAATAGAAAAAATTTCGCTACCGATCTCACAGCCTGCACCACAAATCCCCTCCCTCGGCTTGAGTCGCGGTATCTTGTGCTAATCTTTTACTGTCCCGCCGCACACTCATAAATTTTAACGCACAAAGATTGCATAAGTATTCTGTGGAAGTTAACATTTGCGGCATCAATGTCTATTCAATTCTGGCGCATGAGTATTCAACTTAACGGTATCAATTGCTATTACGGCGCTCACCAGGCGCTGTTTGACATCACGCTGGATTGTCCAGCCGGGGAAACCCTGGTGCTGCTTGGCCCAAGCGGCGCCGGGAAAAGTTCATTGCTGCGGGTGCTGAACCTGCTGGAAATGCCGCGTTCGGGCCAACTGCAGATCGCCGGCAACCAATTCGACTTCAAGCAGGCGCCTGGCGAGAAAGCCATTCGCGAACTGCGTCAAAATGTCGGCATGGTGTTCCAGCAATACAACCTGTGGCCTCACCTCACCGTGGTTCAGAACCTGATCGAAGCGCCTTGCCGCGTGCTGGGTCTGACCAAGGCTCAGGCGATGGAGCGCGCCGACAAGCTGCTCAAGCGCCTGCGCCTGACCGACTTCGCCGATCGCTTCCCGCTGCACCTTTCCGGCGGCCAGCAGCAGCGCGTGGCAATCGCCCGCGCCCTGATGATGGAACCGCAGGTGCTGCTGTTCGATGAACCGACCGCGGCGCTGGATCCGGAAATCACCGCTCAGATCGTCAGCATCATTCGCGAACTGGCCGGCACCGGCATCACGCAGGTGATCGTCACCCACGAAGTGGAAGTGGCGCGCAAGACCGCCAGCCGCGTGGTGTACATGGAAAACGGCCACGTGGTGGAGCAAGGCGACAGCAGCCACTTCACGCAGCCGCGGACCACCGAGTTTGCCAACTACTTATCACACTAACAATTAACTTGCTGTAATTTGGGGAGTTTGCGATGAAAAAACTAATAATCGCCGCCGTTCTGGCCGGCATCAGCGTTTCCGCCTCCGCAGCCGAAACCATCCGTTTCGCTACCGAAGCCTCCTATCCTCCATTTGAATTTATTGACGCCGGCAACAAGATTCAGGGTTTTGATGTCGATCTGGCCAACGCGCTGTGCAAAGAGATGCAGGCCGAGTGCACCTTCACCAACCAGGCGTTCGACAGCCTGATCCCAAGCCTTAAATTCAAGCGTTTCGATGCGGTGATGGCCGGCATGGACATTACGCCGGAACGTGAAAAGCAGGTGCTGTTCACCAAGCCGTACTACGATAATTCGGCGCTGTTCATCGCGCAGAAAGGCAAAATCGCCGACGTGGCGGCGCTGAAAGGCAAGAAAGTGGGTGTGCAAAACGGCACCACTCACCAGAAATACCTGACCGACAAGCACCCGGAAATCACCACCGTGCCTTACGACAGCTACCAGAACGCCATTTTGGATCTGAAGAACGGCCGCGTTGATGCGGTGTTCGGCGATACCGCGGTGGTTAACGAATGGCTGAAGCAGAATGACGCGCTGGCGGCAGTGGGCGCCAAAGTCACGGATAAAGACTACTTCGGCACCGGCCTCGGCATCGCGGTACGCCAGAAGAACACCGAGCTGCAGGGCAAGTTCAACGCCGCTCTGGACAAGATCAAGCAGGATGGGACCTATGAAACCATCTACAAAAAATGGTTCCAGCAGTAATACGCCCCGATGAATGAATTTCAACCTTTAGCAAGCGCCGCCGGCATGACCGTCGGCCTTGCCGTTTGCGCCCTGATCCTCGGGCTGATTCTGGCGATGCTGTTCGCCGTATGGGAATCGTCCCGCTGGAAAGCGGTCAGCTGGCTCGGCACCGCCTGGGTGACCGTGCTACGCGGCCTGCCGGAAATCCTGGTGGTGCTGTTTATCTATTTCGGTTCGTCGCAGCTGCTGCTGATGCTCTCCGACGGCTTTACCCTCAACCTCGGTCTGTTCCAGCTGCCGATTCAGCTGGCGATCGACAATTTCGAAGTCAGCCCGTTCCTGTGCGGGGTGATCGCTCTGGCCCTGCTCTATTCCGCCTACGCCTCGCAGACGCTGCGCGGCGCGCTCAAAGCGGTACCGCAGGGGCAGTGGGAGTCCGGCCAGGCGCTGGGGCTCGGCAAGGCGGCGATCTTCTTTCGCCTGATCATGCCGCAGATGTGGCGCCACGCCCTGCCCGGCCTCGGCAACCAGTGGCTGGTGCTGCTGAAAGACACCGCGCTGGTGTCGCTGATCAGCGTGAACGATCTGATGCTGCAAACCAAGAGCATCGCCACCCGCACACAAGAACCCTTTACCTGGTATGTGATCGCGGCGGCCATCTACCTGCTGGTGACGCTGTTCAGCCAATACGTCATCAAACGCATTGAGCTGCGCGCCACGCGCTTTGAGCGGGGGCCGGTCTGATGATTGAGTATTTGCCGGAAATCCTCAAAGGGTTGCACACCAGCCTGACGCTGACCGTCGCCGCGCTGATCGTCGCGCTGGTGCTGTCGCTGCTGCTGACGGTGATCCTGACGCTGAAAACGCCAATCCTGACGCCGCTGGTCAAGATCTACGTGACGCTGTTCACCGGCACGCCGTTGCTGGTGCAGATCTTCCTGATCTACTACGGCCCCGGCCAGTTCCCGGCGATCCGCGACTACCCGTGGCTGTGGAATCTGCTGTCGCAGCCTTGGCTGTGCGCGATGATAGCGCTGGCGCTGAACAGCGCGGCCTACACCACGCAACTGTTCTACGGCGCGGTGCGCGCCATTCCAGCCGGGCAATGGCAGTCGTGCGAAGCGCTGGGCATGTCGCGCCGGCAGACGCTGCGCATCCTGCTGCCGTTCGCCTTCAAGCGCGCGCTGTCGTCTTACTCCAACGAAGTGGTGCTGGTGTTCAAAAGCACCTCGCTGGCTTACACCATCACGCTGATGGAAGTGATGGGCTACAGCCAGCTGATGTACGGCCGCACTTACGACGTCATGGTGTTTGGCGCCGCAGGCCTGGTGTACCTGTGCGTTAACGGCCTGCTGACGCTGCTGATGCGGCTGGTGGAGCGCCGCGCGCTGGCGTTTGAGCGCCGCAACTGAGGCCGCCTCCCCTCAAGCCCCGCCGTAGTGCGGGGCTTTTTTTATTCTCGAGGCAATATTTAATCATTTTCATTGCATTTTAATTCACTCGATGGCAGGGTTATCAGCAGGTGTCCTCGCAAAAACCTCTGGCGATTACCAGTAAAAACAAACGATAGCGAAAAATCACTTTCAGGATCCAGACAGGAGCTCTACGCATGAAAAAACTGCTGCTTGCCGCGACGATGTTGGCCGGAATCACCTTTAACGCCACCGCGGCCGAGACCATCCGCTTCGCCGCTTCCGCCACCTACCCGCCGTTCGAATCGCTCGACGCCAATAACCAGATCGTCGGCTTCGATATCGATCTGGCCAACGCGCTGTGCAAGCAGATGCAGGCGCAGTGCACCTTCACCAACCAGGCGTTCGACAGCCTGATCGCCGCGCTGAAATTCAAGAAATACGATGCGGTGATTTCCGGTATGGATATCACGCCGGAGCGCAGCAAACAGGTCGCCTTCACCCAGCCTTACTACGCCAACTCGGCGATCGTGATTGCGCAAAAAGGCAAGTTCAGCTCGCTGGCGGATCTGAAAGGCAAAAAACTCGGCATGGAAAACGGCACCACCCACCAGAAATACATGCAGGACAAGCATCCGGAGATTACCACCGTCTCTTACGACAGCTACCAAAACGCCATTCTGGAGCTGAAAAACGGCCGTATTGATGGCGTGTTCGGCGACACCGCCGTGGTGAACGAGTGGCTGAAAACCAACCCGCAGCTGGCGCCGGTCGGTGAACACGTTACCGACGCGCAATACTTCGGCACAGGTCTCGGCATCGCGGTGCGCCCGGACAACCAGGCGCTGCTGGCCAAGCTGAACGCCGCGCTGGACGCCATCAAGGCCGACGGCACCTACAAGGCCATCAACGACAAGTGGTTCCCGCAGTAAGTCCGCATGTGGAGCCGCCATCCTTTGGCGGCTCCATCCGATTGCTACCCCATCCATTTAGTGCTAAATTTGATACTGAATTTAGCATCAAGGATAACATCATGACGGTTCAACCCATTCTTGCCGATTCCGCAGTCAGCATCAGCGATTTTAAGAAATCGCCCAACGCCGCCCTTAAAGAGGCACAAGGGCAGCCGGTCGCCGTCCTGACCAACGGTAAGATTTCGGGATATTACGTCTCACCGGAAACCTGGGAGGCTATCGCGGAGTACCTGGAAGATATCGAACTCGCTGAAATCGTTCGTTCACGGATGAACGGCAAACGCATTAAGGTCAATTTGGATGACTTATAAGCTTGAATTCGAAGAACATGCGCTGAAGGAATTTAAAAAACTGTCCCCGGTGATCCGGGAACAGTTCAAAAAAAAGCTGGTATCGGTATTGGTTAATCCCCACGTCCCTGCCAACAAACTCGCCGGTTTGCCCGATTGCTACAAAATCAAACTCAGAGCATCCGGCTTTCGTTTGGTGTATCGCGTCATGGAAACGGAGATCGTGGTTCTGGTCCTGTCTGTGGGCAAACGCGAACATTCAGCGGCTTACACGGCTGCCAAAAAGCGCCTTTAACGCCGCACCAACAGCGTCAGCACTTCGTAGTGCGCAGTATGCGGGAACATGTCGAACAGCTGCACCCGTTCGATGCGGTACCCCGGCAACATCTCGATATCTTTCGCCATGCTCTCGGCGTTGCAGCTCGAATAGAGAATATAGTCCGGCGCCATCCGGCTCAAATAGTCGCACAGCGCCTGGCCGATGCCGCGCCGCGGCGGGTTGACCAGCACCAGCTGCGGCACCTGGCCTTCGGCGGTGGCGAAACGGGTGGAATCGAGCGCCTGAAAATCTACGTGCAACAACCCTAACCGCTGCGCCGACTGGCGCGCGCAGGCGATCGCTTCCGCGCTGATTTCGATGCCGGTCAGCCGCGTTTGCGGCTGCGCGCAGTGCAGGCCGAAACCGCCGACGCCGCAGAACAGATCCCACATGCTGTCGATACCCAGCGCGCGCACCCAGTCGCGGGCGGTGGCATACAGATCGGCGGCCACCTGCGGGTTGGTCTGGAAGAAGCTTTGCGGGCGGATGAACAGCGGCACCTGATTGAACCGTTCCTCCAGCGCCTGCTGTTCGGTCAGCGCAATCTCGCGCTCCCCTTCCATGATCGCCATGTGCACCGGCTGAATATTGGCGGAGATCACCTTGAGCTGCGGCAACTGCTGCTGCAGCCACGGCAGCGCGGCGCGCAGCTGCGCCAGCTTGGTTTCCGAGCGCAGCACGAAGCGCAGCATCACGCCGCCGTCGAGCGTGCTTTCGGTCAGCAGCAGGTACTTCAGCTCGCCGCGTTTGCGCGCCACGTTGTACGGCGTCAGGCCCGCGCGGGCGATGAAGCTTTTCAGCACCGCGAACATCGGCGCAAAACCGGCAGGGTACAGCGGGCAGTCGCTCAGATCGGCCGGTGTGCCGTCGCGGTGCAGCATGCCGAGCAGCGGGCGCTCCACGCTGCCGCTGACCACCATCTTGGCTTTATTGCGAAATGCGCTCAGTTCCCCCGCCACCGGCTGCAGCCACTGCGCGACGTCGCGCCCGGCCAGCAGCGAGTGCAGGTGATGCTGTTTGTCGGCCAGTTGCTGCGGATAGGGCTTATCCAGCCACTGACAGGAACGGCAGGTGCCCGCCGTATACAAAGCGCAATGCATGAAGATTACCGTGAAGTTCAGGATGACGAATCAAGGGCGCAGAGTTTACCACTCCGCGCGCCTAAAATCTCACTTGCGCGCGGCGAAGAAGCGGCGGCTGGCGGTGGGAACAAACAGCAACGCCAGGATCACCGCGTCGGGGATCTTTTGCAGGATCAGAACGTGCAGGATTTGGCCGCTGGTTTCGCCTTCCACGGTGAACACCTCGGGGAAGACGCTGCCGATGGTGGCCAACAGCAGGTAAAGCACTACGATGCACTGGCAGACCACATAGCCCCAGCGCCCCCAGTTGCGGCCGCGCATCACGGCAAAGCCGCAGCTGATTTGCAGGCACAGCAGCAGCAGGCCGGCCAGAAAGATAAAGGTAGAATCCCACGCCTGCGCGCTGGTGTTGACGAACTCCTGCGCGCCGTCGACGCCCAGCTCGCCCAGCAGCAGCACCACGCTGATACACTTGATCGCGACCATGGCGGTACCCGCCACCATCACCGGCACCGGCGCATCCGAAGTCGATCCCATTCCCTGCCCGCTTTTCAGCATGTCTGACATATCCGTATTCCGCTACGACGCGCCACCTATACAGGTGGCGCATGTAAAGTCAGGTAGTTAGTTGCAATACTTATTGATTGCAAAAATAGCAGGTTTGTTACGATTCAGCTACGGGCCGCCCGCTGCAATTCGCGCGATCGTTGTTTTTCCGAGCGCGCCATAAACCACCAGGCGATCAGGCCGAGAATGCCCACCACCAGCAGGATCAGGCTGGCCAACGCGTTAATTTCCGGATTCACCCCCATGCGCACGCTGGAGAACACCAGCATCGGCAGCGTGGTAGCGCCCGGGCCGGAGACGAAGCTGGCGATCACCAGGTCGTCCAGCGACAGGGTGAACGCCAGCATCCAGCCGGAGATCAGCGCCGGCGCGATCATCGGCAAGGTGATGACGAAGAACACCTTCAGCGGCGGTGCCCCCAAGTCCATCGCCGCCTCTTCAATTGAGCGATCCACCTCGCGCAGGCGCGAGCTGATCACCACCGCCACGTAAGCGGTACAGAAGGTGACATGCGCCAGCCAGATGGTGAACATGCCGCGCTCCGACGGCCAGCCGAAGGCGTGCCCCATCGCCACGAACAGCAACAGCAGCGACAGGCCGGTGATCACGTCCGGCATCACCAGCGGCGCAGTCAGCATAAACGCGAAGCCGGTCGAACCGCGAAAGCGGCCGAAGCGCACCATCACCACGGCGGCGATGGCCCCCAGTACCACCGCGGCGGTGGCGGAAGCGGCGGCGATGGTCAGGCTGAGCCCCACCGCGCTGATCATCGCCGAGTCGTGGAACAGTTCGGTATACCAGCGCGTGGACCAGCCGGCCCACACCGTCACCAGCTTGGAGCTGTTGAAGGAGTAGATCACCAGCATCAGCATCGGCGCATACAGGAAGGTAAAGCCGATCGTCAGGATGGCGATGCGCCACGGTGAACGCACTACCGGCAAGTTGTTCATGCCTGCCCCCCCATTTCCTTGTTCTGGTGTTTGTGGAACCACAAAATTGGCACGATCAGCAACAGCAGCATGATGGTGGCGACCGCCGAGGCCACCGGCCAGTCGCGGTTATTGAAGAACTCCTGCCACAGCACGCGGCCGATCATGATGCTGTCCGGCCCACCGAGCAGTTCCGGGATCACGAACTCCCCCACCGCCGGAATGAACACCAGCATCGAACCGGCGATGATGCCGCCGCGCGTCAGCGGCACGATCACGCTGAAGAAGGTTTTCAGCGGCCGGGCGCCCAGATCCAGCGACGCCTCCACCAGCGAGTAATCCAGCCGGATCAGCGCCGTGTAGATCGGCAGCACCATAAACGGCAGATAGGAATAAACGATGCCGATATACACCGCCAGGTTGGTGTGCAGGATCACCAGCGGCTGATCGATGACACCCAGCCACATCAGGAAGTTATTAAGAATGCCGTTGTTTTTCAGAATGCCCATCCAGGCATAGACACGGATCAGGAACGAGGTCCAGGAAGGCAGGATCACCAGCAGCAGCAGAATGTTGCGGGTTGACGCCTTGCTGTGAGCCACCGCCCAGGCCAGCGGATAACCGATGATCAGGCAGCACAGCGTCGAGACCGCCGCCACGCGCAGCGACTGCAGGTAGGCGTCGATATACAGCGGATCGTCGGTCAGCTGCAGGTAGTTGGCAAAGTTGAGCGCGATGTTCAGCTTGCCGTCCACCCAGCTCATCAGCTCGGTGTAAGGCGGCACCGCCAGCGCCAGCTCCGCCAGGCTGATCTTGAACACGATCAGGAACGGCAGCATGAACAGCAGCGTCAGCCATAAATACGGCAGCGCGATCACCAGCTTGCGGCCGTGAGCCATCAGCAGGCGGTGGAACAGCGCCTTGAGGGTGCCGGGCGTTTTGGCCGGCGGTTCCGGCGTGCGTTCAGAAAGCAGGGTCATACGGGTTACTCCTCACCGGCTCCACTACACCGTCAACACTACGCAGCTGTCGGTTTCCCAGCACAGACGCACTTCATCGCCCCAGGTCGGCATCCCCTTGCGGAAACGGTGGCCGTTTTGCAGCTGGGCGCTGATAATCTGCCCGCTGTGCAGCTTCACGTGATAAATGGACAGATCGCCCAGGTAGGAAATATGCGCCACTTCTCCCACCGCGAAGTTGCAGCCGTCTTCCGGCACCTGTTCGCACAGCAGGATCTTTTCCGGTCGCAGCGCCACCTGGATCGGCACGCCGCCCACCACCGAGGCGTCCGGATCGACTTTGATCGCATGGCGCAACCCGGGGCTTTGCAGGATCAGCGCATCGTCGTGGCGCTCTTGCAATACGCAGTCGAAGACGTTGACCGAGCCGATAAATTCGGCGCTGAAGCGGCTGTTCGGATGCTCGTAGATCTCTTCCGGCTCGCCGATCTGCACGAACTTGCCGCGGTTCATGATGGCGATGCGCCCCGCCATGGTCATCGCCTCTTCCTGATCGTGCGTCACCATCACGCAGGTGACGCCGACGCGCTCGAGAATGTCGGTCACTTCCAACTGCATGCGATCGCGCAGTTTCTTGTCCAGCGCGCCCATCGGCTCATCCAGCAGCAGCAGCTTCGGCCGCTTGGCCAGGCTGCGCGCCAGCGCCACCCGCTGCCGCTGGCCGCCGGAAAGCTGGTGCGGCTTGCGCTTGGCATACTCTTGCATGTGCACCAGCGCCAGCATTTCCGCCACCCGCTCGGCGATCGCCGCCCGTGGCATTTTGTCCTGTTTCAGGCCGAAGGCGATGTTCTGCTCCACCGTCATGTGCGGGAACAGCGCGTAGGACTGAAACATCATGTTGATCGGCCGCTGGTACGGCGGCACGTGCGACATATCCTGCCCATCGAGCACGATCTGCCCTTCCGAGGGCTGCTCGAAACCGGCCAGCATGCGCAGCAAGGTGGATTTGCCGCAGCCGGACGGGCCGAGCAACGCAAAGATCTCGCCCTTGTAGATGGTAAGGCTGACGTCTTCGACCGCGTTCTGCCCGTCGAAGGTTTTGGTGAGGTTACGGATTTCCAGCAGAGGGGTGAAAACCTTCTGCGACTTGGCTTGAGGACGAGGGATGGCGTCGTTCAATCGGGGTGCTCTCCGGCGTAAAGCGGCACAAAACCACGGCGAGCGCCGTGGCCCAAAACGGCAATGCAGGCGGGGAGCGCCCGCCTGCCGGTTTACCGACGATCGGGGGATATCCCCCCATCATCACTTCCCGCTTTTAACTTTAGTCCATGCGCGGGTAATGACACGGTCCAGCTTCGGCGACTGTACGTTAAGCGTGAACAGCTTGGCGCGCAGATCGGCCGGCGGATAGACGTTCGGGTTATTGCGCACCTCAGCGTTCACCAGCGGCGTGGAGTCCTTCACCGCATTGGCGTAATAGACATAGTTGCTGATGCCCGCCATCACGTCAGGTTTCATCAGGAAGTTCAGGAACTGGTAGGCGGCGTCTTTGTTCTTGGCGTCCGCCGGCATGGCGAACATGTCAAAGTAGGTCAGCGCCCCTTCTTTCGGGATCGCGTAGGCCACGTTCACGCCGTTCTTCGCCTCTTTGGCGCGATTGGCCGCCTGCATCACGTCGCCCGACCAGCCGATCGCCACGCAGATATCACCGTTCGCCAGATCGTTGATGTATTGAGACGAGTGGAAGTAACGGATGTTCGGCCGCAGCTTCAGCAGCAGATCGTTAGCCGCGCCGGTATAGTCCGCCGCGTTGGTGCTGTTGGGATCTTTGCCCAGATAGTGCAGCACGGTGGCGTAGACCTCGCTCGGCGCATCGAGGAAGGAGACGCCGCAGCTTTTCAGCTTCTCGAGGTTTTCCGGCTTGAGGATCAGATCCCAGCTGTCGACCGGCGCGTCTTTGCCCAATGCCGCCTTCACCTTGTCGACATTGTAGCCGATGCCGGTGGTCACCATCAGGTAAGGGATGCCGTATTTGTTGTCCTTGTCATTGTGCGCCACCAGCTTCAGCATCTCGGGATCGAGATTCTTGTAGTTGGGCATTTTGCTCTTGTCGAGCGGCTCGAAGATGCCGGCCTGCGACTGGCGCTCGAGGAAGTTGGATGAAGGAACCACCAGATCATAACCGGTGCTGCCCGCCATCAATTTGCCTTCCAACACTTCGTTGGAGTCAAAGACGTCGTACACCACCTTGATGCCGGTTTCTTTCTGGAATTTGGCCAGGGTATCCGGCGCGATATAGTCGGACCAGTTATACACGTGCAGCGTTTTCTCTTCGGCTGACGCCGTGACGGACGCGGCCATCAACAGGCCGGCAACCACACCCGATAACCACTTTTTACGTTGGGTGACCATCCGTAACTTCCTCCAAAACAGGGTGAATCATAGAATTGAACTTGTATCTGCAGCGATACAAAACCTTTCCTGATCGAGCGCAATCGTTGCAACCGCGAACTGAATGGCTATGCATATGATTGCATGCGCCTTTTTTCACTGCCCTGCTCGCGTGGCCACAAGGGAAATCGCAAGCCCTTTGCAGAATCAGCAGCATAGCCGCTGCCATCGCAACCCGCCAGCCCCCAGGGTAAAAAACGCCTTTTATCGATTTTTTATGCAGTTTTTCTCTATGTGATACGCCATTAACGGCACAAAAGGCGAGAAAGATCGGGCGGCAAAGGCCAAAGTGCAGAATATTTTATTGCGGAGGGGAATAACGGCAGCATGCCGCCGGAGCGACGGCATGCTTAAGGTACGGCGAGGATCAGTGCAGCATCGGCTGACGCACGGCGCCAGCGGGGATCTCTTCTTCATCACCCATAAACAGCAGATCGTTCGCCCGCGCCTCGAGGATCACCATCGAGACCTGCTCTTCGCCCTGCTGCATGAAGTGGGTAAACTGCTCGTAGGTGATGCCGACCGCCACGCTCAACGACTGGCAGACGATCAGCTTCGGCAGGTTGTCGTCCTGAATGTCGACGAACGCCTTGATGGTCAGCGAACTGGCGTTGATCTGGCTCAGGTCCGCCACCAGCGGGATCAGCGCGGTCGGTTTCACCTCGGCCAGCGCAGAGAACAGAATGACGTTGTCCACCAGATCTATCTTGGCGTCGAACACGCCGTCGAAGTTCTGCATGTGCGGCAGGTGCAGCGCCTGGCAGGAATCGCACTCAAAGAAAGAGATGCCCGACTGATCCAGCCAGCGCCGCAACAGCGCCAAATCGGGGACAATGAGTGAATCCATAATAACCAGCCTCACAATATTCAATACGCGAAAAGGCGCATAGCTTACGGAATATTCACCCGATACGCCACGATCAATACGGCTTAATTCACTAATTCAGATATTGCACGGCGGGAAAAGCGCGCCCCCGCCCCGTCAACCGCCGGATTTCAGGCGAAAGCCCGGCCGGCCGCGCTGCTCAATGTATTCGATCATCATGCCGGCGATGTCCAGCCCGGTGGTGGTTTCCACCCCTTCCAGCCCCGGCGACGCGTTGACCTCCATCACCAGCGGGCCGCGCTCGGCGCGCAGGATATCCACCCCGGCGACGTCCAGCCCCAGCGTACTGGCCGCTTTCACCGCGATCGCCCGCTCCCTGGCGGTGATGGTCACCTTGCGGGCGGTGCCGCCGCGGTGCAGGTTGGAGCGAAACTCGCCGGGCTTGGCCTGCCGTTCGATGGCGGCCACCACCCGGCCGCCGACCACCAAACAGCGCACGTCGCGCCCCTGCGCTTCACGCACGTATTCCTGCACCAGGATGTGGGCGTTCAGCCCGCGAAAGGCGTCGATCACGCTTTCCGCCGCCTGGCGGGTTTCCGCCAGCACCACGCCGATGCCCTGCGTGCCTTCCACCAGCTTGACCACCAACGGCGCGCCGCCGACCAGCTCGATCAGATCGCCGGTATCGTCCGGCGAATGGGCAAAGCCGGTAATCGGCAGATCGATGCCCTGCCGCGCCAGCAGCTGCAGCGAACGCAGCTTGTCGCGGGCGCGGGTAATGGCCACGGATTCGTTTAGCGGGTAGCTGCCGAGCAGCTCGAACTGGCGCAGCACCGCCGTGCCGTAAAAGGTGATGGCGGAGCCGATACGCGGGATCACCGCATCGTAACGCTCCAGTTGGCGGCCGCGATAATGAATGGTCGGCGCCGCCGGATTGATGTTCATGTAGCAGGAGAGCGGATCGATGATATCGATGCTGTGCCCGCGATCTTCCGCCGCTTCACGCAGCCGCGTGCATGAGTAGAGCGTTCCGTCGCGAGAAAGAATGGCAATTTTCACTCGTCACCCCAAAGGCCAACGCCTGCCCGGCAGGCGGGTTAGCGGCCGCGGCGCTCAGGCGCGCGGATCGCTGTCCTGATTATCTTTCGATTGCGGCTTGCGGCGATCGTTTTCCGGCGGCAACCCGCCGCGCATCAGCGGCCCGAAGCCCTGCACCACGCGCCACACCAGAAACGCCGCCGCCGGCACCATCAGCGCCACGCCGAGGAAAATCATGCCGACCGCCGCCTGCTGCGAAGCCAGCCAGCCCGGCAGCTGCAGGTGGCCGTGAATGCTGAGGTAGGCCAGCACCAGCATCACGATGCCCAGCCCTTCCAACACCAGCACCGGGCGCGGTAAGTCACCGAATGAACGCATATTTTTCTTCTCCAGAAGGTCTGCCTCCAGTGTAGTGAATTCCCGTCGGTGGCGACAGTCCCGGCAGACTAATTGGTTACATGAATCAAACTAACAGGTAATTCCTGCTTTTTTTTCGCCGGCTCAACGGGCATAGTAGGCGCCATCTGACGCAGGTAATGACTTTTTCGGTGACGGGATGTCGTTGCAGTAGCGAACAATTTATTGAAAATCCAATTAAGGAGCGTTGCATGTTTGCAGTAATCTTCGGGCGTCCTGGCTGTCCTTATTGTGTCCGCGCTAAAGAACTGGCGGAAAAACTGACTGAAGAACGCGACGATTTCAACTTCCGTTACGTTGACATCCACGCGGAAGGTATCACCAAGGCCGATCTGGAAAAAACCGTCGGCAAACCGGTTGAAACCGTGCCGCAGATCTTCCTGGATGAGAAGCACATCGGCGGTTGCACCGATTTCGAAGCTTACGCCAAAGAACACCTGAACCTGTTCCAGTAAGTTTTTGAACGACAAAGACAAAAAAGGCGCTTAACGCGCCTTTTTTTATTGCCGCTGCCGCCGGTGCAGCTGCTGCAGCGTCTGCAACAGGCCGAGGGCGAACAGCATCAGCATCGCGCCGAACACGCACCAGAACACCGCGCTGGTGGCGTACGCCAGCTCCTGCCAGAACGAAGAGGACGGCGTCAGCCAGAAATGGCGGATCAGCAGACACAGCGGCAGCGCATACAGCGCGCCGAGCAGCGGGCAAAGCAGCCGCTTGCGGCTCGACAGATAGCTGGCGATCGCACCGGGGATCACAAACAGCAGCAGACCGGTTTCGCCGTGGTGCTCATGATCCGTGCTGCCGAACAGGCCGGTTTGCTGGCCGAGAAACACCAGGCTGAACAACAGAAAACAGCTGAGAATGCCCAGCCAATATCTATAACTCGTCATGCGAATTCTCCCCCGCCCAATTACCGCATCAATAGAAATCGGACCGCTCACCCGCGCGGTGACGCTGAACCGAATTTTTTCCTTGGTCAAAAGAGAGTTAAATGCGCACGGCGGCGCAGGAAATCAGCTTTCTGTGCTGGCTGTCATCGGTCATAGCGTCTAGAATGAACGCCGCCGAACGATGGTTCGCTTTGCCTTCCGCTGGTGGTGATTTATAACGTCGTTTTAAGGCTGAATCTATCTCTTATAGTTATCTATATCAAGCACTTACTGGTAAACAATAAGTTATCCTCCGTGAACATAAACGTCGCTAGTTTGTTAAACGGTAACTACATTCTGTTACTGTTCGTGGTACTCGCACTGGGGCTGTGCCTCGGTAAACTCCGTCTGGGCTCCGTCCAACTCGGTAATTCCATTGGCGTTTTGGTGGTTTCGCTGCTGCTCGGCCAGCAACACTTCGCCATTAACACCGAGGCGCTGAATCTCGGCTTTATGCTGTTTATTTTCTGCGTGGGCGTGGAAGCCGGGCCCAACTTTTTCTCGATTTTCTTCCGCGACGGCAAAAACTACCTGATGCTGGCGCTGGTGATGGTCGGCTCGGCGATGGTGATCGCCATCGGTCTCGGCAAACTGTTCCACTGGGACATCGGCCTGACCGCCGGCATGCTGGCCGGCTCGATGACCTCGACGCCGGTGCTGGTGGGCGCCGGCGATACGCTGCGCAACACCATCGTCAACGGCCCGGCGCTGCTGGCGGCGCAGGATCATCTGAGCCTCGGCTACGCCCTCACCTACCTGATCGGTCTGGTCAGCCTGATCTTCGGCGCGCGCTACCTGCCGAAGCTGCAGCACCAGGACCTATCCACCTCTGCCCAGCAGATCGCCCGCGAACGCGGCCTGGACACCGACAGCCAGCGCAAGGTCTACCTGCCGGTGATCCGCGCCTACCGCGTCGGCCCCGAACTGGTGGCTTGGGCCGACGGCAAGAACCTGCGCGAACTGGGCATCTACCGCCAGACCGGCTGTTACATCGAACGCATCCGCCGCAACGGCATTCTGGCCAACCCGGACGGTGACGCGGTGCTGCAGGTGGGCGACGAAATCTCGCTGGTCGGCTACCCGGACGCCCACGCGCGGCTGGATCCGAGCTTCCGCAACGGCAAGGAAGTGTTCGATCGCGATCTGCTCGACATGCGCATCGTCACCGAAGAGATCGTGGTGAAGAACAGCAACGCGGTGAACAAGCGCCTGAGCCAGCTGAAGCTGACCGACCACGGCTGCTTCCTCAACCGCGTGATCCGCAGCCAGATCGAAATGCCGATCGACGACAGCATCGTGCTTAACAAAGGCGACGTGCTGCAGGTGAGCGGCGACGCGCGCCGGGTGAAGAGCGTGGCGGAGAAGATTGGCTTTATTTCGATCCACAGCCAGGTGACCGACCTGCTGGCGTTCTGCGCCTTCTTCATCATCGGCCTGCTGATCGGCCAGATCACCATTCAGTTCAGTAACTTCTCGTTCGGCATCGGCAACGCCGCCGGCCTGCTGATGTCCGGCATCATGCTCGGCTTCCTGCGCGCCAACCACCCGACCTTCGGCTACATTCCGCAGGGCGCGCTGAACATGGTGAAAGAATTCGGCCTGATGGTGTTTATGGCAGGCGTGGGCCTGAGTGCCGGCGCCGGCATCGGCCACAGCCTGGGCGCGGTCGGCGGCCAGATGCTGATCGCCGGGCTGATCGTCAGCCTGGTGCCGGTGATTATCTGCTTCCTGTTCGGCGCCTACGTGCTGCGCATGAACCGCGCCCTGCTGTTCGGCGCCATCATGGGCGCCCGTACCTGTGCGCCGGCGATGGAGATCATCAGCGACACCGCGCGCAGCAATATCCCGGCGCTGGGCTATGCCGGCACCTACGCCATCGCTAACGTGCTGTTAACGCTGGCGGGTTCACTCATCGTGGTGCTATGGCCAGGGATACTCGGCTGATCGATTAGCGGGAGAGATGGTTCGGCGATAAAAATATTTTGATTTTTTTGTCGCCGGCCAGAACTTTCGTTGGGGGCAGCAGTCTGAATTAGTGCCACTGCTTTTCTTTGATGTCCCCATTTTGTGGAGCCCGATAATCCCGCCTTTTAGGTTCAAGATTATCGGGTTTTTTGTTGCCTGAAAAACGTATTACATCAACGGCCCACGACCCCGAAATGCACATTTTTGCTGTGGTTCGGTCACACATCCCTCTTCTCATTCGTCATCTATATGTGTTAACCCGATAAATGAGGAGTTCTTATGACTACGCCAGTGAATACCGACCCTGTCAATCATGCGCAAACCATTGCCAACGTTTTTTCCGCGCTGCTGAAAGTGCATGGCGCTATCGACGCGCACAATCTGGAGCGCAAGATCTACCATCTCGTCCTCCTGCGCGCTTCGCAAATCAATGGCTGCGGTTACTGTGTCGAGATGCATACCAAAGAAGCGCGTGAGGACGGTGAAACCAACGCACGTCTGGACAGGCTGGTGGTATGGGAACACGTTGATGATTTCACGCCTCGCGAGCGCGCCGCATTTGCCTGGACAGAAGCGTTAACGCGGCTTGAACGCCATACCGAGTATGGCCCACTGCGCGCGGCATTGCGCGCGTACTATTCCGAGGAAGAAATCAGCGCGCTAACCGCAAATATCACTATGATAAATCTGTGGAATAGAATTCATATTTCCGGCCACTAATATGAAAAACGACAAGTATGCAGCACTGTTCGAATCGAGAAGACCGCTTCTGATCGGCCTCGCCTATCGTATTTTAGGTTCTCTGGCCGACGCGGAAGATGCCGTGCAAGATACCTATATCAAATGGTTAAATGCGGATCGCCACAGCATTCTGAATCCTGCTGCCTGGCTGACCACCGTCTGCACTCGTCGTTGTCTTGACCTGCTGCGCGCCGCGCAGCAGGCTCGCGTCGATTATGTCGGTATTTGGCTACCAGAACCCATTCAAACCGCCGTAGCCAAAACGCCCGAGCAAACGTTGGAACTCTCATCGTCGCTGTCGACGGCCTTTATGCTGTTGCTCGAAAGACTCACTCCCCGCGAGCGCGCAGCCTATTTGCTGCATGACATCTTTGACTTGCCCTACGCGGATCTCGCCATGACATTAGGTGGAGAAGAAACGGCGTGTCGTAAACTGGTGTCACGCGCGCGCGAAAAAGTTGGCCGCCCAGAGGGGCGTAAAACCCAGCCCACAGAGCGGCAGGAAGCCTTGCTTATCGCTTTCAAAACGGCGGTGGAAACGGCAGATATCGAACCGCTTTCGACCCTGTTGTCCGAAGACGTTAAGCTCAGTGCGGACGGCGGCGGCAAAGTGCCCGCCAACCTGGCTGAACTCGTCGGCAAACGTGACGTGCTCGAATTTATCGGCGGTAAATTGCCCGTATTTTGGCGAGCCTATCTCTGGCAACACGCGCTCATCAATGGCGTGCCAGGCGCCTTGCTATCCGAACAAGGCCGTATTACGGCGTCTGTCAGTCTCAGCTTGAATGCCGAAGGCCGACTGGCTCAGGTATTTATCGTGCGCAACCCAAGCAAACTTTCGCAACTCGACCGTCTGTGGACAATGCCTCTGCGGTAAGAATACCCTTACAACATGTGCCAATTTTCTGGTATTACAGCGAGACGGTTTATTGACTGACCGGGGCAGGCGGCCATTTCCCGCCACGCTTAATTAGCTCGTCTCTGATGCGCTCAAGAGACTCTTTCGCCTCACTGCCGTCCTGACTCCTATTAATCAGCCGTTGCAGTTGATTGCCCATCGTCCAACCCGAGTTGCCTCTTATATCGCTATCGGCGCCTTTTTCTAATAGAAGAATGACGTGGTCATAGGAGTGATAGTCTAAAGCATCGATGAGCAGCGTATCACCCAGTGAATTTCTTATATTTATATCCGCACCATGCTCCAACATGACCTCTAATGTTTCTGTGTTTTTTGCAAAGATGCTATTAAATATAATGGGTTGATTATGAACCTTATCCCTAGCATTTGGAGAAAGTCCGCCCTCTAACATAGCCTGTATCCAGATACCTTTATCCGCTTTCATAACAAATTCAGCTGGGCTACCTGGCGTGTTGGGTTGAGGCTGTAAAGGATCTGCGCCGGCTTTTACCAAATCAGTGATAATTTTCAGCCTTTCAGGTGTGGTTTTATCATAGATGGCATTGTTTATTGCCCAGAACAATAAGGTCATTTCTTCCTTAGCTGGACGATTTAAGATCTCTTTGTTTACTGATGATAACTGTTTATCCAACTGCGGCCTATCACCATCATAAATGGCTTTGGCAATGTCCAATTGCTGACCGTCAAAATAATCCTGCGGTTGTAAATCCATACCTTTTTCGCACCCCTGCATGATGAGCGTAGACACTACCATCGTGATAATGAGAATAAGTTTTTTCATATTCTTCCCTTGATTGTGGCAATGTCATCGTTTTTTTCATTTTCAATGCATTGTATCGCCTGATCTATACCGTGCTTATCCAGCAGTGAGCCTGTTCCACCGGAAAGCGTGTGTTTTACTCCCACGGCGTCAGGCGCCAACATGGACAACCGTTCTTTCGCCATCACCGCCGGCGGATAAAATTTGAGGTCTTTGGCATCCTCCCACAAATCAACCTCCTGCAGCTTGGTCAACAGCTCCCCTTTCACGCGATACGCCTGAATATTATCGACACTGCCTATTATAGAGCCGCCGTATTTTTCTACGGTTCCCGCATGCAATCCAGCGGCATTAAACGTCCAAGCTGGCTTGCCGCTGGCCATGGAGGCAGCAGACGCCATGCCACCGCCTAATGAGTGACCTGCAACATCGATATTGGATACCTTTGAAATTTTATCGCCAATACCAACCGCTTTTTTGTAGTATTCAGAATTAAGCCCTATTCCCTGAGCACCGTTGTTTTTCCAGTCACTGAGATTTTTAATGCCTGATAAGTCACCCCTTATTAAGGCTTTTTGGGTTGCGCGGCTTATTCCCTCCGGGAATTCTGGTGCCCGCGATCCGCGGAATACCACCGTCGGGTTCATCGCCTTGCCAAAGACACTTTCGTCTGGCTGATAAACTCGGGCTAAAAAGTCAGGATTCATTGGTTTGTCATAAAGCATGTTACTGCTCAAACCAAGCCGGCCCAGCGCCCCATCATTGTTACTGATGTCCTTCCAGCCCTCAGGGATGTCTATCGTGTCCTTGAGCGGGTTAGTGGTCTTGTAAACATTCTCAGCCAACTTCGCCTTTTCGACCGCGACGTTGTTCTCCGCCAATCGCTGTGCCGCCATGCGCGCATCCGGGTAAATGCTGCGGTTGCCTCGCCCTATCAGGTACTGGCGTTCTTGCCAGCGTTCTGCCTTGGTCATCGGACGGATGGCCTGTACCGTGGCGGCAACGGTTGCCACTGCGGTAGCGATGGCTTGCTGCAGAGGGGGATTCCGGGTCGTATTCTGCCTCGCCGGCAGCACCGTCGGTTTTGCCCGCCGGCCATAGCGGCTGACCATTTCTTCATAGCGGGCGATCACGCGCCCTGTAGGGTAAAAGGCAGGAAGAGAGCTGCCGGGATAGCGCTGTAATCGGCCTTCCGCGTCGACGTAAAACGCGTATTTGGTCGGCGTCCAGGCGCCCATTCCCTCATCAATCGCCAGCAAGCCGCCCCGATTGAGATCATCGAACACGCTGCGCTTCACAGCCGCGTCCTCACGATAACCGGTGACGCCAATACCGGATTGAGTATTACGGGTTATGGAATACCGGCTGCTTATCGATATGCCGGCTGCGCCGCCGAACAGATAATGCCGTTCCAGCTCATGGCGAGCTTGTGTCGGGGTGAGTATCCGGGAGAAACTTTCCGGCGCCGTGTGTTCAGAAAAGAGAGAGTGCAGCTTCATACGGCACCAGCCCGTACGTCGGTTCCCTGAGGCGGCGTTCCGGCCCCTTTCCTTGTCACCTCGCCGAGATTTAGCGAACGATAACGCATTGGATATCCTTATCTTGCAGGTCACTGCATGTCCGTGAATGTTCGAAAAACTAGCACAATTCAGCAAAGATTGCTTTGTTGTCTTGCTGTTCACACCGTAACACTCGGTGGAGGAAATTCATGCAGTGGCGTTTTTCGGCAGCGGCGTCTGGCAAACGCCATAGGAAAATAAATCTCAGATAAAAGCCTGGCGGAGAATCAGAAGGGATATAGAGAAAAAGAAAAATGGCACACCCGACGTTGCTGGGCTGCTTTTGCTGCGCCGGCCCCAGGCCGGCGCAGCAGCACCCGTTTAGAACCGCTGTTTAATAGGTTCATCACTGTTCAGGTTGCCGTTGGCCTGCGCTTCCCCGCAGGTGGTGGGGCCAAAGGCCACCACTTTGCCGTCGCTGTTTCTGAAGCCGACGTAGAACGGCGTCACGGTGCCGTTCGGCAAGCGGTGGTTATAGTCGTGGCACACCCCCTGGCCGTTCAGCGTCGGCCGGGTGGCGATCGGCGCGCCGAAATCCCGGCTGACCGAGCGCTTGTCGGCGCCGACGTGAAAAGCGTCGGCGATCTTTTGATCGCGCAGCAGGCTGAAGGTATCGCAGCCGGTTAACAACAGGCTCACCGCCACAACGGCACTCCCTAACCCTTTAATCATTTTTCACTCCCTCTATATATATTGAATCTGGCGGCAATCACACTGTGTTGCCGGGTAAACGTCGGCGAGCACCCAAGGGCGTGCCTGCTCGCAAGAGCATTAAAAAAGAGAAGCCATGCAAATTAATGATTCAACGGATGAGATAACCGCCCCATCGCCCTGGAAAGAACCGAATGGAGACGCGTTACAGTTTGCGGATCACATTGCCAATCAGGCATTTCACCGCGTTGATTTGCGCCGTCAGCCCCGGCTTATCGGCGGGAAACACGCCGTCCAGCGCCGCGGTACCGACGGTGAAACCAACCGCATTGCCCGTCACCACGGCGGCGATGCGATCTTCCCGGTCGATAGACCCGGCGATATAAACCGGTTTGCCGACCGCATCGCACACCCGCCGAATCAACGTCGGCACGTCGCCGGCAAAGCGGTAGGCCAGCAGATCCAGCCCTGTCACGCCCGGTAAAGCGGCGCGCTGGCGGGCGCTGGCGACAATATCGTCAATGTCACCTTCCAGCACGCTGGGGTGGCCGCTGATGCGGCCGGCGAACGGATAGTAGCGCAGGCCAGACTGACGAAGGATCGGCAGCACGCTTTCCGGGCGCGTTCCCCCCATCAATACATCAACGCCCAATTCCAGCGCCGCGCGCGCCGAATTCATCTCGCTTTCTTCATCCAGGCTGACCACTTCCAGGTACGCGGTGGCGCCGCCGGCGTGGATCGCCTGCGCCAACTGTTTGAGTTGATCCAGCGGCAAGCCGATATCCTTAAAGCCGATATGCTTCACGCCGGCAGCCAGCACTTCTGGCAGCCGCGCTTGCGCATCGGGCACCGTGCTGTCGTTGCGCGTCAGCATGAAAATAAACTCGGGTGTGTGCATGGTGTTTCCTTATTGTCTTCAGGTGATATGAGTTATTGGGCGCGCAGCATTTTTTCCGCCTGCCGGAAGGCGTACAGCAGGCTGGCGTGTTCCGCCCGTCCGCTGCCCGCAATATCGAACGCCGTACCGTGGTCGACCGAGGTGCGGATAAACGGCAGGCCGACGGTGACGTTAACGCCGTGATCCACCCCGAGATATTTCACCGGGATCAGGCCCTGGTCGTGATATTGGGCGACCACAATGTCGAACTCCCCGCGCCGGGCGCGCATGAAAACGGTATCGCCGGGCCAGGGGCCGCTGACGTCCAACCCCTGTTCCCGCGCCAGGGCGATGGCGGGCACGATGACGTCAAGATCTTCGCGGCCGAACAGGCCGTTTTCACCGGCGTGCGGATTCAGGCCGGCCACCGCAATGCGCGGTTTCGCTATGCCCAACGCCCGGCAGGCCGTTTGCGCCAGATGAAACGCGCGCAGCTCGTTTTCCACGGTCGCCGCGTCGATGGCGTCCCGCAGCGAAACGTGAATGGAAACCAGGATCACCCGCAGCTCGTCATTGGCCAGCATCATGGCGAAGTCCTGGGTGCCCGATCGCGCCGCCAGGATCTCGGTGTGCCCCGGATAATCGATCCCCGCCAGGCGCATCGCTTCCTTGTTCAGCGGCGCAGTGACGATGCCGGCGATGCGCCCCGCCAGCGCCAGATCGATGGCGGCAACCACCCAGGCATAAGACGCCGCGCCCGCGCGCTTATCGAGCCTGCCGAGGGGCAAGTCCGCCGGCAGCGCAACGCCGGCGGAATAGACGGCGGTCTCCCCTCGCAGCCAGGCTTCGTCCCATCCCGCCAGCGAGGCGGGCAGTTCGCGGATAGGCAGCGTCAGCCCCAGACTGGCCGCCGCGCGCGCCAGTGCGCCGGCATCGCCAATCACCACATAAGGCGTGCTCAACCGCTCTGTGGCCGCCAGTTTGGCAATGATCTCCGGCCCGATGCCGGCGGGATCGCCCATCGTTATCGCCAGCGGCAAGGTGGAAAGGGTCATTGTTCTTCTCCTTCTCGGTCAGCGCGCAACCGGGTTACGCAGTTCAACAACGTACCGGCCCGGCCAAAACCGCCCGCCTTGGTGGCGAACGGCAGCCTGCGGCCCGGCAGATTTAACAACCCGAAAGGCACGCCGGGTTCCACCTCGCCGAACAGCGTCAATGAGCCGGCCGCCATAGCGTCGACGATGCGCCGCGCGGTATCGCCGCCGGTCGCCACCAGCCCGTCGAAGGCGGGCGTGCAACGGCTGACGACCGCGCCCAGCACAGCGGCATGGTCCGCCGCACCCGCTCGCGCCCGGGGCGAAATCAGGCAAACCACATCGGCACGCGCAAACGCCGCTCGCACCTCTTGCGCTACCGCCTCGGGATCGGCCGCTTCAGGCACCGTGACCAGCACCGCGCCCGCCTGCCGCAGGCTTGCCAGCTGGGCGTCATTCGCCGGATGCAGGCTGCCAATCGCCACCAGCACTTTGCTGGCTCTCAGCGGCGGTTGAGCGGGCGGCGCGTTCTCCTCAGGGGGCAACGCACGCGACAGCGCCGCCGCCAGGCCCGGCGATCCCACCCACACCACCGGTTCGGCCATGCCGATCCGCCTCACGACCTCATCCAACTCGCCGTTGTCTGCGGCGTCGAATACCTGAAAACGCGTCGGCTCCAGCCCCGCCATGCGCTCCATGACGTAGCCGGTGACGATCGGGTTCTTCGGATCGCATGCAAAGGCGGTCTGCTCCAGCGCGACGCCGTCGACGTATTGTCGGCCGCCCACCGTGGTGCGGCCGGCATCCGGGAAGGCCGGCGCAACGATGGCGAGACGGCGCCCGCTGCCCGTCAGCGCCCCGCGCGTTTCCGGCCCCAAATTGCCGCGCAGCGTGGAATCGATCGTTTTGTATATGAGGCGCGCCGGTTTCACACTGGCGGCGGCATGGCGAAAACGCCGCTCCGCCTGCTCCGGCGAAACGAAGCGGGAATCTAAATCGAAGGCGACAATCTCCGCGCCCTGCAACGCGGCATCGGGCAGGCGCAGCATGACGCAGGCGCTCAGTCCGCGCGCGGCGAACGGGGCCGCGCCGTCGAGCGCGCTGGTAAGATCATCGGCGAGAATGGCAATCATCGCAGTTACCCGTAAGTGGAAAGTGATGCACACTTTGGCGGATTTGGCTGGCAATAAAAAACGATTTGCGTAGTATCGATGATTGATAAAAACTCAATCAAAAGGGGGCGCAGTGCGTCAACGAAGATTGCCTAACCTGGCGGTATTACGGGCTTTCGAAGCTACGGTGCGGTACGGCAGCGTGTCGAAAGCCGCCAAATCTCTCAACGTCACCGACGGCGCCGTCAGCCGTGCGGTGCGCGAATTCGAACAAACCTTGGGATTCGCGCTGTTTCAGCGCACCAGCCGCATGGTGCATCCGACGCCGCAGGCGCAAGAGCTGGCGAGCGAGATCGGCCGGGGGCTGGACAACCTGCAGTCGGCGATCGACCGCGCCTGTCGGCATCATCAGAATCGCCCGTTGGTGATCTCCTGCGAGCCGACCTTTCTGATCCGCTGGCTGATCCCGCGCCTGGCCGGTTTGCAGCAGGCGGTGGGGAAAGAGCGCGATCTGCAGCTGGTCTCCGCCGGCGGCGCCGTCGCCTTCTCGCGCGAAGGCATCGATCTGGCGATTCGCCGCAACGATTTCCCGATCGCCGACGACGTGGTCGCCCGCCCGTTCCTCAAAGAACGGGTCGGCCCGGTATGCCGCCGGGAGCATGCCGCGGCGGGGCGTGAACTGCGCGGCACCCTGCTCCACACCGAGACGCGACCGTTCGCCTGGCGCGACTGGTGCGCCCACAGCGGCTTCGAGATCCAGCCGGGCAACGAGCTGCGTTTCGAACATTTCTATCTCAGCCTGCAGGCGGCGGTCGCCGGCGCCGGTATCGGCATCGGCCCGTTGGCGCTGGTGGCGGATGACATCGTCAACGGCGCGCTGGTGGCGCCATATGGCTTTGCGCCTGACGGGACGGATTACGTGCTGATGACCCAGGCCGACGGCCAGGAGGATGCGATCTTCTCAACGGTGTTGGATTGGCTGATCGCCATGGGGGAAGAAACCGAACGGGCGGTATTGGCGGGCGGAAAGAAAGCGTAACGGGGAAAAGTCTCCGCCTGCCGCGCAGGGCAAGCGGAGCGGCGTCAGGCGGCGATTACTTCTGCTCGGCCTGGCTTACGGTATCTTCGGCTTTCCAGATGCGGTATTTCACTTCCGCGTCTTTCGGCGCATACACCACGATCGGCAGGCGGCTGTTGTAGCGCTGCATCGCGGCGTCGCCCAGGTTAGCGGCGATGAATTGCTTGGTCTTAGTGTTGTCCGGGCAGCCCATCATGGTCGAGGCCGGTTCAGAGAGCTTCTCCAGCACCAGATAATCGTAGCCCCAGCCGGAGAGGGTTTTGGTTTCCAGCGTGCCGCCGATCATGTGGCGGTTGCAGTCCACTTCCAGCGTCTTGCCGATCAGCAGCTCCACTTTGTAGTTCTCTTCGTGTTCTTGCTTCGGCAGGTAGATCACCTGGCGGTTCATGCCCTTCTCGGCTTTCGGGTAAGGCGCGACCTTTTCCAGTGGCTGTTTGCTGATATCCGCGTCATCGCCAGAGGTAGCCGCCATAGCGCCGGCGGAAACGGCCATCAGCAGGCCGGAAAATACAACGGATGCCTTATTCATGTTTTATCCCTACACGTTGTCAAATAATCCGCCTATAAACTAATACACTACAGCTAAGCCCGCCACAGGTTTAATCTTCTTTACAATAGGCGTTCAATAGTGACAATCGCCTGATATCGTCGATTAACCGGAGCAATGACTCAGCGTTTCTTCAGGTTGGCAACATAGGCCTTCACCACCTGATAGACATAATCCTGGCATGCCAGCCCGGTTTGCGGATCGTAGTTGCCCTGATTGGTGATGTTGTTGGACAACACGCGAATGCCGACGAACGGCACCTTGAATTCGGCGGCGATCTGCGCGGCGGAGGCGGTCTCCATCTCTTCGACCGAAGTCTGATAACTGTCGTGGAAATAGCGAATGCGGTCCAGCTCGCTGTTCCACACGTCGGCCGAACCGATTACCCCTTCCACGACCTTGCCCTGTCGGTAATCGCCCTTAACGCTTTGCGCAATCGCCAGCAGGTTGGGGTCGGCGGGAAACTGACGCAGGCTGTGCGCCTTTTTGTCCTCGCCGGCGCTGCCTTTGGAAGCCAACAGATCCATCGGCTGCCACTGCCGCGAGTCGCTGCCTGCCCCCAACGCCTTGGCCGGCGTTTTGAACGCCCCGAGATTGACCGAATATTTGCCCAGCACGATGTCATACACCTTGAGCGCAGGATCGTGGCCGCCGGCGGTGCCCTGGTTGATGATCGCCACCGGGCGGAACTGCGTGGCGGCGATCGCCGTGGCCGCCGCGGCGTTGGACATGCCCTTCAGCGTCTCCGACACCACCACCGGGTAGCCGTCTACGGTGCCGTGCCAAAAGCGCCAGCCGCCGATCTGCTCCTCGCGCGGGTTTTCCAACCGCAGGGCGAAACGTTCCGCCTCTACCGGCATGGCGCCCTGCACCACGATCGGCCCGGCGGCCGCAGGTTGGCCAAAACTCAACGGAGAAAAGGCCGCACCGGCGGCCGCCAACAGTAAGACACGCGCTTTATTCTTCATCACCACACTCTCATCCCAAAAAAAGCAAACGATTACCTTAGCCGAAGGCGGTAACGTCGGATAGGGTTTTCTTACCGGCGGACTAAGGTTTTCTTAAGACGGAATGATTACAGTGGCGCTATTCAATCCTGCCACCGAGCCTGCGCGTGAATCCAGAATCGTCATTAAATCAATCCTCAACGGCACCGCAAATTAAGACAACCGCCCTTTACTCCCTGCCGGCATCCTTTTACCGTTGGCAGGTTTTTGGCCTGCTGATCAGCGGCCTGCTGTTCCTGTGGCTCTCCCGCAGCGAACAGCTGGACTGGGCGATCAGCAACCTTTGGTACGATGCCGCCAGCGGGCATTTCCCGTGGCAAAACAATGATTGGCTGGATCTGATCAACCACCGCCTGCTGAAGCAAATAGTGATCGTCGGGGCGGTACTGGCGCTGTTTTGGGGCATCTATCGCCGCAGCGCGCGCCTGATCGTCAGCATGTTGCTTCTCGGGATCGGCCCGTTGGTAGTGGGCATTCTCAAGGCCACCAGCGCGCACTCCTGTCCGTGGGATCTGATCGAGTACGGCGGCAAGGCGATGTCCTTCCCATTGTTCGGTGCGGTGCCGGCGCTGCCGGGCCCCGGCCGCTGTTTCCCCGGCGGGCACGCCTCGAGCGGTTTCGCGGTCATGGCGTTGTTTTTCCTGTTTTATCCGCAGCGCCCGCGCCTGGCCTGGTGGTGCTGGTGCGGCGGCATTGCGCTCGGCATGTTGATGGGCTTTGGTCAGATCATACGCGGCGCACATTTTCTTACCCATAACCTGTGGGCGGGTTGGTGGGTTTGGTTAAGCCAGTTGGTTATTTATTGGATGGTTAGCGGCTATTGGTGCCGCAAGATGAGGTAACGGTTATGGAGCAGTTAAACCATGTTCTTTTCGCCTGGATCAATGCGACCCCGGCGTCTCCCGAGTGGATGATTGATTTCGCCACCTTTTTGGCGCGCGATCTGATCATTATCGTGCCGCTGCTGATCGTCGGCCTGTGGCTGTGGGGGCCGCAAAGCCAGCTGGTTTCACAGCGCGAAGTGGTGGCGAAAACCACGATCGCGCTGCTGTTCGCCATGCTTGCCGCCTCCGCTATCGGCGCGCTGCTGCCGCATGAGCGCCCATTCGTCGCCGGCATGGGGTATACCTTCCTGGCACACGCGCCGGACAGCTCGTTCCCGAGCGATCACGGCACCGCCATCTTTACCTTTGCGCTGGCGTTCCTGTTCTGGCACCGGGTCTGGTCCGGTGCGCTGCTGATGATTGTCGCCGTCGGCATCGCCTGGTCACGCGTTTACCTCGGCGTACACTGGCCGCTGGATATGGTCGGCGGTTTCCTGCTCGGCCTGGTCGGCTGCCTGTTCGCCCAGCTGGTGTGGAATCTGTTCGGCGATCCCCTCGCCGACAAGCTGTCGCGCCTGTATCGTTTCCTGTTCGCCTTCGCCATTCGCCGCGGCTGGGTGAAAGAGTAACCGTACAACATGACCGGGGCATTACCGCCCCGTGATTTCACACCACGCCGGTGGTCACGCAGAACGCACGCGTTTTTCCCGCTCCCAGCATCACCCCCGCCTCACCCTCTGGCGCATTCGGGCGGCAGTTCGCCGGCTGAACAAAGGCCAGCAGCCGCCGGTTGCCCTGAACGGCGATGCGCCGGAGACCATAGTTGAATTGCCCGGTGGCGAAGCGCGTCACATAGCGCCGGCCTTGCGGCGTCAGCATAAAGAACTCGGCCTGATCCACATAGCGCGTCAGATCGTCGGAGCACAGCAGTTCTTGCCCGATCGCATCCCCTAACAAAGCCGGCGTCGGCAGATTCTGGCGGAATACCGCGTCGGGAATGCAATCATAGTTGAGGCGACACACATAGGGCAGCGGCTGCGGCCGCTCGCCTAGGTTAGTGACCTTCATCTCTATGGCGAACTGCGCGCTCTGGGCTGCCAAACGCAGCGCCGGGCCGATGCGCCAACGCCCGCCCAACCGCTCGCCTTCGCCATGCAACGTCAGCTCATCGCCCGTCAGCTCCAGCCACACGCGTTGCATCAGTGGCGGCGCCGGATCCTGACCCGACCAGGCGGGATAGAACGCGGCATCGTCAGCGCGCTTTTTTCCTGCGCCCCGCACGCTGCGGCGGCCCGACTTCAGTGAGTAACCGTCAAACTCAGCATCCCAGATCGCGAGGCCCTGATACGGTAAAACCGTCAGCGCGCCACGGCTGTTCGCCAGCGTCAGCATCGGCCCGCATTTTGCGCAGCGATGCGCACTCACCGCGAAATCCGCGTTGCGGAACAGTTCCTGCCGCTGCGCCCCGAAAGCTTCAGGAGCCAGATCGATGTTGATCTTCATCTTTTTTCCCTCGACGTTGCGCCCGCGCAGGCCGCGAGCCGCTAAATGTTATTTAAATAACAAAACCACACCTTTAAGTTATACGCATAACGGCCTGTTCGCGACGATCTCGTCGACATTTTTAAACATCGCTAGGTTTATCGACATCTGAATGTTATTATTTTCACATTACCCATCCCGCTTACTGTCTTAACCTCACTAAGGAATCGCGATGACCACCGAAAACATCGATTACGCCAGCTACGTTGACCACACCCTGCTGGCGATGGACGCCACCGAACTGCAGATCGCCAAACTGTGCGAAGAAGCGCAGCAGCACAACTTCTATGCGGTATGCGTCAACTCCGGCTACGTGCCGCTGGCGGCCCAGCTGCTGCAGGAAAGCACCGTGAAAGTCTGCTCGGTGATCGGTTTCCCGCTGGGCGCTGGCCTGACCGTCGCCAAAGCCTTTGAAGCCAAAGCGGCGATCGCCGCCGGCGCGCAAGAGATCGATATGGTGATCAACGTCGGCTGGTTGAAAAGCGGCCTGCTGGACGAAGTGAAAGCCGACATCGCCGCCGTGCGCGAGGTTTGCGCGGCGATCCCGTTGAAGGTAATATTGGAAACCTGCCTGCTCAGCGATGCGCAGATCGTCCAGGTTTGTGAAATGTGTCGCGAACTCGATGTGGCCTTCGTGAAAACTTCCACCGGCTTCAGCACCGGCGGCGCTCGGGAAGAGCACGTCAAACTGATGCGCGAGACCGTGGGCAGCGAAATGGGCGTGAAAGCTTCCGGCGCCGTGCGCGATCGCGCCACCGCCGAGAAGATGATCAACGCCGGCGCCACGCGTATCGGCACCAGCTCCGGCGTCGCCATCGTATCCGGCGCCCAGCCGGCGGCGGGCAGCTACTGATCGTCGGCATGCCCTGACGGGCACAGCCAATACACAACGATGCGGGACAATACGGGCGGCCAATGCGGCCCGATATTGCCCCGCATCGTTGTGTTTAACGCCGGAAACGCCGGCACGCCCTTTACCTCTACTACCTGTGGGAAGACGGACCTATGGAAACGCGGCGCGAAGAACGTATCAACCGGTTAGTTCAGGCGTTAAAACGCGCTGACAAGATCCACCTGAAAGAAGCCGCCGTGCTGCTTGGGGTCTCGGAGATGACCATTCGCCGCGATCTGAGCGCCGAACCGGCGCCGGTGGTGCTGCTCGGCGGCTATGTGGTGACCGATCCGCGCAGCAACGGCGTGACCAACTACTTCGTTTCCGATCAAAAAGCCAAGCAGGTGACGGAGAAACGGCGCATCGGCCTGCTGGCGGCCCCGTTGATCAATGAAAACGACACGGTGTTTTTCGACTGCGGCACCACCACCCCGGCGATCATCGACGCCATCGCCGACGAGCTGATCTTCACCGCCGTGTGTCACTCGCTGAACACCTTCCTGGCGCTGCAGGACAAACCGAACTGCAAAGTGGTCCTGTGCGGCGGTGAGTTCAAGCCGAACAACTACATCTTTTCCAGCGTCGGCGGCCGCAACGAGCTCGATCACATCTGTCCGAACATCGCCTTTATCTCCGCCGCCGGCCTCAGCCTGCAGCATGGCGCCACCTGCTTCAACTTCGACGAGCTGGAGATGAAGCATCGCGCCATGGCGATGGCGCAGCAAAAGATCCTGGTGGCGGATCACAGCAAGTTCGGCAAAACCAAGCCGGCCTGCATCGGCCCGCTGACGCAGTTCGATCGGGTGATCAGCGACCGCCAGCCGGACGCCGACTTCATGGCGTTCTTCAACGACAACGCCATCGCTACCCGCTATTAGTCCGCCTTCTGCGCCGTCGAAACCGACGGCGCACCGTTGCAATCCCCTTCTTTCCCCGCCCGAAAATGAACAAATAATGCGCAATCGATTCGCGTTTTTCGCTTATCCGCACGCAACATCAGGTTAATAAAATGCAACAGGTCACCCGAGTGATTATTTTCTCGCAGGCTAAACACGCTGTCGGCTGGGTGAATTAACGACTATTTATGGCTTTTATATGATAAATCGCGCCAAAGGTCGGGATGTTTAAATAAACGGCGGTTTAAGCGGTTGCAGCAAATCTCGCCAATACCTGTTAGGCATCTGTTATTTATATGATGAATGGTTACGCATTTCTATCCGCTAACCACGTAAGTAATTTCCCTTCGTTATTAACGGCGATTTTCATTAAAAACCATTTAAAAACAAATTGATGAATGAAATTTTACTTAAAAATACAATGTGATCCACATCACTAAAACTGCTTAATCCGGGTTTTTCGCTAGATCCAAAACCACGCATAAAATATATTGCTCGGCTTGCTGCTGAGCACAGCGCTTTATCCGGCTAATTATTGTACAAACCGCATAATCGCAGAAATTATTATGAGAGCGTTCTCAGCACAAAATCTTACACAAATGTGCAACAAATGCGCGAAAAATCGATAAAAAAGCAGATAACTGCACATATTACGCATTTGAGAGCAGGATCACGGTTGTTTCTACTGTAAATCGTTATCTTGCCGCCAACAAAAATCGACAGGCAAAGACCTATCGGCAGTGGTAACGACTTTTATCGCCCGTGACGGTGAAAAGTCTTTAGTGAATTACCCGGCGCTGTGCCTTGGTAATGAACGCAATAAACAACCAGGGGGACGCCAAAACATCCCCGCAAGCAACACCTGATTCTTACCGCAAGCGTTGCCTGAATAGGACGTTTGACGGTTTAACCTTAAGTTTTGCCTTTTAATTTTAAATTCGTGTTCACTTCGGAGATATTTATGGACACTACACAGACCGGCACAATTGCCTCTGCGGCCTCGGGCTCCAGCAGTACCTGGCGTAAAACGGATACCATGTGGATGTTGGGCCTGTACGGCACCGCCATCGGCGCAGGCGTCCTGTTCTTGCCAATCAACGCCGGCATCGGCGGTTTGATTCCTCTGATCATCATGGCCATCATCGCTTTTCCGATGACCTTCTTTGCCCACCGCGGCCTGTGCCGTTTCGTTCTGTCCGGCAAGAATCCCGGTGAAGACATCACCGCCGTGGTAGAAGAGCACTTCGGCATCACCGCCGGTAAACTGATCACCCTGCTGTACTTCTTCGCCATCTACCCGATTCTGCTGGTTTACAGCGTGGCGATCACCAACACCGTCGACAGCTTCATCACCCACCAGTTGGGTATGACGTCGCCACCGCGCGCCATCCTGTCGCTGATCCTGATCGTCGGCCTGATGACCATCGTGCGCTTCGGTGAGCAGGCCATCGTGAAAACCATGAGCATCCTGGTCTTCCCGTTTGTCGCGGTGCTGATGCTGCTGGCGGTGTATCTGATCCCTAACTGGACCGGCGCCATCTTCGAAAACGTGTCGCTGTCCGGCAGCGGTACCGGCATGGGCCACGGCCTGATCATGACCCTGTGGCTGGCGATCCCGGTAATGGTGTTCTCCTTCAACCACTCGCCGATCATCTCCGCCTTCGCCGTCGCCAAACGCGAAGAGTACGGCGCAGACGCCGAGAAGAAATGCTCCCGCATTCTGGCCTACGCACACATCATGATGGTGCTGACCGTGATGTTCTTCGTGTTCAGTTGCGTGCTGAGCCTGACGCCGGAAAACCTGGCGGAAGCCAAGGCGCAGAACATCTCGATTCTGTCTTACCTGGCTAACCACTTTAATAACCCGATGATCGAGTACATCGCGCCGGTTATCGCCTTCGTCGCCATCACCAAATCGTTCCTGGGCCACTACCTGGGCGCGCGTGAAGGCTTCAACGGCCTGGTTGCCAAGTCGATGAAGAGCCGCGGCAAAACCGTCAGCACCGCCAAGCTGAACCGCATGACCGCTATCTTCATGCTGGTGACCACCTGGATCGTCGCCACCCTGAACCCAAGCATCCTGGGCATGATCGAAACCCTGGGCGGCCCAATCATCGCCATGCTGCTGTTCCTGATGCCGATGTATGCCATCCGTAAAGTGCCTGCCATGCGCAAGTACAGCGGCCACATCAGCAACGTGTTCGTGGTTGTGATGGGTCTGATCGCCATCTCTGCTATCGTGTTCAGCCTGCTCGGCTAATCACGTCCGGCCGGCGCCGCTGCGCGCCGGCCCTCCCGCACTCCCCCATTTCCCGTATTCACCGCCTGAAACCTGAAGAAGGAGGCGAGACCATGGTCAGCGTTTTCGATATTTTCAAAATTGGCATCGGCCCATCCAGTTCCCACACCGTTGGCCCGATGAAAGCCGGCAAACAGTTCGTCGACGATCTGATCGCCCACCAGCAGTTGCAGGACACCACCCGCGTGGTGGTCGACGTGTACGGTTCGCTGTCGTTGACCGGTAAAGGCCACCACACCGATATCGCCATCATCATGGGCCTGGCCGGCAACCTGCCGCACGACGTGGACATCGACAGCATTCCCGGCTTTATCCGCGACGTCGAACAGCGCGGCCGCCTGCCGCTGGCCAACGGCCATCACGAGGTGGATTTCCCGCAGCACGGCGGCATGAATTTCCACAGCGATAACCTGCCGCTGCACGAAAACGGCATGCGCATCCGCGCCTTCGCCGGTGAGCGCCTGCTGCACAGCAAAACCTATTACTCGATCGGCGGCGGTTTCATCGTCGACGAAGAGCACTTCGGCCAGTCTGCCGAGGGCGCCACGCCGGTGCCCTACCCGTTCAAATCGGCGCACGATCTGCAGCAGCATTGCAAAGACACCGGGCTGTCGCTGTCCGGCCTGGTGATGCAGAACGAGCTGGCGCTGCGCAGCAAGGCCGATATCGACGCGCACTTCGCCGACGTCTGGCAGGTGATGAGCGCCGGTATCGAACGCGGCATCAACACCGAAGGCTTGCTGCCCGGCCCGATGAAGGTGCCGCGTCGCGCCGCCGCGCTGCGCCGCATTCTGGTGACCGGAGACAAGAACAATATCGACCCGATGAACGTGGTCGATTGGATCAACATGTTCGCGCTGGCGGTCAACGAAGAGAACGCCGCCGGTGGCCGCGTGGTCACCGCGCCGACCAACGGCGCCTGCGGCATCATTCCTGCGGTGCTGGCTTACTACGACAAGTTCATCCGTCCGGTAAACGCCAACTCCTACACCCGTTACTTCCTGGCATCCGGCGTGATTGGCGCGCTGTACAAGATGAACGCCTCGATCTCCGGCGCCGAAGTGGGCTGTCAGGGGGAAGTGGGCGTGGCCTGTTCGATGGCGGCGGCCGGGTTGACCGAGCTGCTGGGCGGCAGCCCGGCGCAGGTGTGCATCGCGGCGGAGATCGCCATGGAGCACCATTTGGGGCTGACCTGCGATCCGCTCGCCGGCCAGGTTCAGGTGCCCTGCATCGAGCGTAACGCCATTTCCGCCGTCAAGGCGGTCAACGCCGCACGCATGGCGATGCGCCGCACCAGCGAACCGCGAGTTTGTCTGGATAAGGTGATCGAAACCATGTACGAAACCGGCAAAGACATGAACGCCAAATACCGCGAAACCTCGCAGGGCGGGCTGGCGATCAAGGTCGTGGCCTGCAACTGACCGCCACGGCGAGGCACTAAAGGCGCCGGCCGCTCCGATTGGGCCGGCGCCTTCTCAGTGCTGCGCCTTCCCTGCCGCAATGCCAGGCTGAATGCCGGCTCGCGCCCCCACGGCGCCGGGACGGGCGCTGTGCCGCAGCCAGCCGTAAAGTTCGGCATTACGCCGGAACCCCATCTTGCGCATAACGCTCATCTTGTGATTACTGACGGTTTTCACGCTGATGTCCAGCATCCGTGCGATTTGCGTCACTCCCATCTCCCGCGTCATGCAGCGCATGATCTCTTGTTCGCGCAGCGTCAGGCCTCGGTGCTGGCATACGCAGTTCATGCCACAACTCGGCCTGCCCGGCCATTTGCTGCGCCGCTCCAACTCGGCGTTCACCTGATACAGCGCCGATACCAGCGGCGTATCGTGGTAGATGACGCCGGCCTCCAGCGCGCAGCGGGTGCCGGCGGTGCGTTTATGCCGCCCCTCCGGCGTTCGCAACGAGAAATACAGCGTTTGGCGCCCCGCAGCCTGCGCCTCAAAGAAGTGACAAAAACAGCTTTGCACGCCGGGAGGAAAATAGCAGAACACCAGATCGGCTTCGTGAACCTGCTGCGCATCCAGTAACAGCGTGCGCTTGCCGTAAGTGCTGAAGTGCAGTGCCAGGGCCTCCTGCCAACCAGCGCTGAAGTAACGGTTTTCATCAAATAGCGCGATTTTTATCATGGTGTTCATCCCTGCCCTCCCGCCGTGTCGGCTTCCCGTTTAACCGCCTTGGCACCCTTTGCCGGTGCCTGGCTGTTGTCGATGCGTAATTCATAAACCATGGTGGCGTTGGGCGGCACCTTCGGCGGATAGCCGGTTTCGCCGTAGGCCAGCGCCGGCGGCACGACCATCGTCAGCGAACCGTGGTTATGCAGATGGCTTATCGCCTCCCGAAACAGCGGCGGATATTCGGACAGCGGTTGCGACAGCACCTTGCCGCTCAGTTCCATATCCTGGATCACCGTGCCGTCGGTCAGTTTCTCCTTCACCACCACATCGACCACCGCCGTTGGCGCCAACGTCCCCTCCCCGGCGTAATCCACCCGATACCAGAAGCCCATCGCCGACGGCTTAACGCCCTTTTGTTGACGGAACTGCGCCAGGTAATCTTCGTCACGCCGCCGCTGTTCGTTAACGCGTTTCTCACGCGCGGCCACGGCGGCGGCATCCGCCTGCGCCGTCAGCGCATTCAGTTCATCCGGCGACAGCTGCAAACGCCCCGACACGCTATCGATGACGCCCGCCAACAGGCTGTCGCGGTCCACCGGTACGCCCCAGCTTTGACGCTCCGTCATTACCCCCTGAATATCCCGCCCCAGCGCACTGCCCGCCGCATAGGACAAACGCTTGCGTTCATCCTTCAACTGCTCCGGCGTCATCTCCCATTGCAGCCGCTGATGCAGCGCCAACAGCGCCTCGCGCGCCTGCTGGGTCGCCTTCTGCTCAGCGGCTCGCTTCTGCTCACTCGCTTCCAACGCGGCGCGCAGAGCGTGCAGCGCCTCCTGGTGCTCACGCTGGCGTTGTGCAAGCGTCTGTGCCGATGCCTGTGCGGCGGACTCCAGCTCGCTGGCGCGCCGTTCGGCCTGCATCGCCGCCGCTTTGGTTTTGGCGGTTTCCTGCGTCGCCTGACGCAGCAGCGCCTCGGCGCGCTGGGCATCGGGCGAACCGCGCCAGGCGGCGCCCAGCCCGGCGATCCACTGCTGCAGCGTTGACGAATCAGGCAACGTCGCGACGGGTGGCGCCGCTTTCTCCGCCCGCAGCGCGGCAAGTTCCTGGCGCAACATCGTCAGTTCCATTCGCTGGCGCGCCAGCTGTTGGTCACGTGCCAATAATGCCTGGCTCAGCGTAAAAGCTTTGGCCGGTGAAGCCGGCTGGTGGGTGTCCGACGGGCGCTTCGCCGGCTCACGCTTTTTTTGCCCCGACGCATGGTCGGCGGGCGCCGCGTTTTCGCTCTTCGGCCCGGTGCTCTGCCGTTGATACTGCTCGGCAAACTGCAGCAGCGCCGGCACGCCGTCGTCCGCCTGCGCAACGCCGGTGAACAGCAGAGCGACACAGCCGAGCAGACGCAGCCTCATTTAACCTGCTCTCCGCGATCCGCCAGCCCGGTCAACACCGCCTGATTCACCCCGGCGCACAGATAGTTGACCTTGTAGCGATACAGCGCATCCACCGTCTCCTGCGTGTCGCCGTTTACCCGCGCGCGCAGATTGGCGTACTGCGAAGCGCCGCTCATCAGGCTGTCGAAGGCCTGTTTATAGCGCTGATACTGCTTCTCGTTGATGGTGCGCAATGCGCCCAGTTGCTGCTGGCACTGCTGCAGCTGCTCGGCCTCACGCTGCTTGCGCAAAGCCTCTTCTGACGGCGCTTGCACAGCCTGATTTTGGGTGTTCACGGCGGGTTTGCCCGATTTTTGGTTTTGACAGGCGGCGGCGCTCAACGCCAACAGGCACAGCAGGCCCATGCGCAGGGCGCGATTGAGGGGCTTTATCATCATTGCGTTTTTTGTCCTTGTAGACGCTTATTCGTATTCCAGCGTAAAAGTGGCCACCGCGCTGAAGGTGCCGCGGCCGATGGTCTTCGTTTGGATAGCCTCCGGCTCCCCCTGCACATAGGCCTGCAGCGTGAGCGTGGTGTTGCCGGCATTCAGGCGGAATTTATCGCTGGCGCGATTGAGCGGCAGCGCCTTGCCGCTGCTGTCCTCCAACCCGATGCCGATCCCCGAGGCCAGGCTGCCGGCATCCAGCGCCAGCAGGCCGGGCAGTTTGGCGTTCTCGGTGCCGGTAAACGTAATGGCCACCGTATTGCCCAGGCTGAGATCGCACTCGGTCAGGTGCAACGCGAAGGTTTGGCTATGGGTGCGGGTGTTCAGATACAGGTATTTGTCGACGATGGTGCCGAAATCCAGTTGGATATCCTCATCTCCCGGCTGAATGACGCACGGCTCGGCCACCAGCGTCCCGTGAAAGCGCATGTTTTCCGCCGCGTCCGCCGGCTGCGCCATCATGCCGGCCACCATGACCATGCCTGCCCCCAACAGCGCGCTCCGGCGCCGGTTCGTCTCTGTCGCGCGCATGACGCCACTCCCTTTGGTTAGGCTTGCGCCGGCTCGGCGCAAGCGGCGTATTAGTCGTAATAAAGGCGGAAATCGATCGCCGCACGGTAGGCGCCGGCGCTCAGCGTCGCCGGGGTGCGCACCGGCGTCACCGTATACGTCAGGGTGTTTTGCCCCGGCGTCAGCAAGATCGGTTTGTTACGCGCGCCGAGGCGCACCGGCAGGCCGCTGGCATCCGCCAACTGCAGCCCCAAGCCGGTAACGCCGGCGACCCTGACCAGGCTCGGCGCATCGTCATCCGCCGACGCGGCAAACGCCACGGACACCGCAGGCTGGCTGCCGCTCCAGGCCAGCACCCCGGTCCAGGCGTCGCGGTTGCTCGCCGGCGCCCGCAGGCAGTCTTTCAGCGTCAGCTCGAACGCCACCGGCGTGCCGCGATCGCCCGGGCGCTGAAAATGCGCCGTTCCCGTCTCCCCCAGCCACACTTCCTGACGAGCGGTGGTCATTTCCAGACTGCAGGCGCTTTCCGTCAACGCGCCGTAGACGTGGAGCGTGCCGTTCGCGCCCTCCACCTCCCAGTTGTCCACCGCGCGGGCCGGCGGCATCAGCACCAGCATCGTGCCCGCCGTCAGCGGCACCATCAGCGCGGCCAACACCGTCAGGCCGATAGTGCGTCGCTGATGACGTTCATAGGCTTTTCCCAACAGCATGGGGATATTTCGTTGCATGATTCGTTCACTCCGCTGTGTTCACTCTGTCTTCCCTGCTGGCGCGCGGCTCGTCATTTGGCGACCGGCACGACCTGGCAGGCATTGCCGGCGCAGCGGAAGTTCAACTGCGGCCGCCCACCGTAATCGTTGATGTACGCCAGCGACGGCCCGTTGCCGAGGCTCGCGGCGGAGACGTTCAGCGGGGCGCTGGCCTTCGGCGCCACCATCAGCGGTTCAAAGCCCGCCGCCCCTTTCCCGCCCTTGCCGGCGCTCGCCTCAACGATCGTCACGTAATACGGGGTCGGGTTGTTCACCACGTACTTGTCGCCCTGCCGGGTCAGCGTCAGCTGCTCCTGCCACGGTGCGGCATTCTTTTTCGGGGCGAGCGCCGCCGGGCGATAAAACATTTTGATGCGCGTCTGCAGCGCTATCTGCAGCGTGTTCGGCTTATTGCTGCGCGGCGGGATCTCGCGCAGGTTGAAGTAATACAGCGTCTCCCTGTCCTGCGGCAGCTGACGCGCCGCCGGCAGCGACTGGATCTTCACCTGGCTCGGTTTGCCCGGTTCCACCCGCTGCACCGGCGGCAGCACGGTGAAAGGGCTTTGGATCTTGTTGCCGCGGTCGTCTTCGATCCATCCCTGCGCCAGATACGGCAACTGTTTGTTCTGGTTACTGATGTTGAGACTGACCGTTTTCAGGTCGCCGTCGAAAATCACGCGCGTGCGATCCAGCGCGATGGCCGCATGAGCGGGCAGGCTGACCGCGCCGATCGTCAACGCGGCGGCGAGCGGGCCCACAAGGAAAACGGTCTTTCTGGTCATAGTCAGATTCATCATGTCTTCACGGTTCCAGTCGGCCGGAAGCGGACGAGCCCGCCCCGGCGGTTTAGCGGCGGAGCGCACTCCGCCGGGTGTATGTCAGTTGGCGTCGGCCGCCGGCTTGTCGCCGGCAAGAGGACGGCAAGGCAGCAGCAACGTGTTCATCAACATTTCGGCCGGCAGCGGCGCCGGCAGCTGGATTTCACACTGCGCCGCGCCGTTCCAGTGCACGCTCATGCGCTCGCCGGGATTGAGGCCGGACAGGTAAACGCTGCCGCCGTCATTGATGATGCCGGTCTCCTGTTTGCGGGCATTCAGCACCGTGGCGCCGAACGGCGGCTCGCTGCCGTCCGCCAGCTTGACGATCGCCATCGCCTTCTCGCCGGCAATCACCTCAAACTTGCGGTAGCCGATGGCCCCCTCGGTCAACGTGGCCTGCACCACCGAACGCGTCGCCTCGACGTTGTCGCTCAGGCTGTTGAGATCGATACTGGCCTTGTTGCGGTAGTAGCTGTTTACATCCGCCACCACCGCCTTGCCGTAACGGTTGGTCAGCACCGTACTGCCGTAGCCACGCACCGGCACACCGGCGACGCCTTCGGTATCGAGCAGCAAACGCGTGCCACCCGGCGTATTGACGCGGTGCAGCACCGCCCCTTCCGCCGCCATTGTCAGGCCGCCCTGCGCGCCGATACCGACGGCGCTGTAGCGGCCGGCCTGGTAGCTGGCGTTGGCGTTGATCTGCGCCATATCGCCCTGATGGCTGTAATAACCGCTGGCCGTCGCTCCGCTGCGTGCGGCGCCGGCGCTGATCTGATAGTTGTTGTGTTCATCGACCCGGTTGTAGTACCCGACCCGGTGGGCGTTCTCTTCGCGATCGAGCGTCATGTTGTAACTGAGCGTGCCCGCGCTGCCCCAGGGCAGCGACAGCGACAGATACATCCCGTCGTCGTTGCGCTCGTTGTAACGGTTGCGATAGGCCGACAGCGACACGCTGACGTTCTTGAAATCGCCGATGTCGAAGTAGCGCGACACCATCAGGTTGTAACGATCGTTCGGTGCCCGATCCCAGTAGGTTTGGTGGCTGTAGTTGAGATAAGTGCTCAGCCCCAGATCGCGGAACTGTTTGTTGAAGGTGATGGTGTACATCTCCTTGCTCTTGCCGCTGCGCCCCCCTTCGTAACGCGCATCCAGGTAGTCCCCCATGCTCATGAAGTCTTCCTGAGAGAAGCGGTAACCGGCGAAGGTGACCTGGCTGTCGTATTCATCGAAGTTCTTCGAATAGCTCAGCCGGTACGAACCGCCGGTCAACGTGCCATCCTGCGGCAAACGCGCACGCGACTGCGTGGCATCGAACGACAACGCCCCCAGCGCCATCAGATCGCGCCCGATCCCCAGCGACAGCGCGTTGTAATCGCCGCCGGCGATGCCCCCGCCGTACAGCGACCAGCCGTTGCTGATCCCCCAGGAGAACTCGCCGGTGCCGAACATCGGCCCGCGCAGATGGTGCCCCCACTCCGACGGCTTGCCCGTCGCCAGCTTGTAACGCACCGTACCCGGCCGCGTCAGATAAGGGATGTTGGCGGTGTTCATCTTGAACTCCTGCACGCTGCCGTCCTGCTCTTCGACGCGCACGTCCAGCTCGCCGGAAACCGCATCGTTGATGTCCTGAATGCGGAACGGCCCCGCCGCCACCTGCGTTTCATACAGCACGCGCCCCTGCTGGCTGACCACCACCTTGGCGTTGGTTTTCGCCACGCCGGTCACTTCCGGCGCATAGCCGCGCAGGTTGGGCGGCAACATGCTGTCGTCGGATCGCAGACTGACACCGGTAAAGCGCAGGCTGTCGAAAATGTCGGAGTTCAGGTAATCCTCACCCATTGTCAGCCGCGAACGCAGCGCCGGGATCGCCCGGTAGGCGTAATAGCGGCTCCAGTCGAACTGTTTATCGGTCGGCTGAGAAGAGCCGGTCTGATGGTTGAGGTTGGCCTGCCAGTCGGCGCGCAGACGCCAGGCGCCCAGGTTGGCGCCGCCGGTGCCGTTGCCGCTCAGGCTGTAACTGCTGCCGCCCTTCTGATGTTTTTGCGTTTGGGCGTTGACGTTATAGTCAAACAGCAGCCCAGGAATACCATCATCCCAGCGCGAAGGCGGGTCCCAGTTTTCCGAGCTGTATTCCAGATAGGCCTGAGGAATGTTGAGATACAGCGAAGAGCTGGCAAGATCGCCGCGGGCTTCCATCCCCGCCAGGCTGGAGGCGTCAAGGCAACGGCCGCCGTGCGTCCAGTTCAGCGTGCTTAACAGTTTTTCTTTCAGCCCCAGTTGGTTGACCAACTCCGGCGAAAGACAGGCTTCGCTGCCTTTAGGATCGCTCTCGGGCGCCATAAACGTCACCGGCTGTTCCGGCAGATCGTTCTTATTGACGTGCACCACCATGGTATAAACGCCCGGCATGATGTAGCCGCTGCGCGTGAATTGGCTCAGATCGATATTTTTGCGATCGTTGATGTCCAATACGTCGGTATTGAATTGAATCACGTCGGCGGCATAGACCAACGCGATTGGATTTCCCAGAGAAAGGGCAACGCAAAGCCCCAAGGCCTGAAGACGAAATAACTTCCCTGCCGGTGAAAGCATAATAAAGTCCTTTCAATAACGAATTAACCGTCAGTACGAGAAAAAATCAAAAATAATCCAGCTTAAAACGCACTGTGGAAAAATACGCTCCCACCTTCAACGGCTGGTGATTCGGCATCAACGTCATGGAATAATTCAGCACTCGGTTCCCCGGTATTATTCCCTCCATCGGCAAAGGTTTCCCTGGAATAACCGCCGTGCCGCTGCTGTCTTTTATCTCCAATGCAACGCCGCGCGCATCGCCCTGTACGCCAAACAGAGCGCCTTCCGCATAACCATCAAACGTGACCTGAAAGAATTTCCAGTCAGGCTTGTTTTCCGGCCGTTCCAAAATGCAATTGACCAATTCGATACTGAAAGGTTTGGTCATCCCCTGGCCGTCACGAATGATCTGCCCGAGAGGAATAGTGTCCATATCGATCGTCTGATCGCGGCTGCCGGCGGCAATGGCGCAGGCGGTGTCGATAATGGCGCCGTGCATGTTGACTTTGCCCCACCCCTGCGCGGCGGAAGTTGCATGGCCGGGCGCAAACGCCAACGACGCCAAAAGAACGGCACCCGCTCGATTCCTTGGTAAAAACATCGCGACATTCCTTTGACAGGGAGATTCACCAGGCATGCGGCGAACCCCATGCCTGGTTGATTAAGCCTTCGGGCTCACTTACTGATAAGCCAGGGTGAAATCGGCTACGGCAGTGAAATCGCCCGGAACGATGGCGGCGGAAGCGCCTTCGCCCTGCAGGTAGGCGGCGAAATGCAGGGTGTTGTTGCCGGTATTCAGGGTCTGCGCGGTAGTCGCTTCACCCAGTTTGATCGGCTGGCCATTGTAAGAGATGGCTACGCCGGCGCCGCTGGCGGTGCCCGCGATACCCAACAGATCCTTGTCGGTGGACGATGCGACGCCGCTGAAGGTGGTTTTAACGGTTTTCAGCGTGGTGATGTCGCACTGCTCCAGTTTGATTTCAAACGGACGCGGGTTGGATTTGCCGCCGTTTTTCAACGCCACGTTGGAAACCTGGCCCAGATCTACGGTCTGATCGATCGACTCGGGCGCAATAGAGCATGGCGCATCAATAATAGAGCCCGTGAAGGTGACCTTACCGTGTCCCTGATCGGCTGCCTGTGCAAAAGAACTTGTGCCAAATGCAATCACTGCAGCCATCATGATTTTGTTAAGTTTCATAGAACCTATATTCCTTATAAGAAAAAATGCATATTCCAATCAAGAAAAAGAGCAACAGGAAACCTGCTCGCGCTTATATGTGCGCAGCCCTGATTCTTTAGCATCTTGCTGGTTGGTTAACTGCCAAAACCCAAAGGCATCGACAATAAATACGTCGATAACGGCAAGTCTGCAGCGGCCCGCCCATTAATGAATCCGTCATATAAAAATAAACGAAATCACAACAAGCAGAGGCCAATACTTTCTAATCCGCCCTTCTTGTCCGGCGATGAATATTATGGCAAATGCCTCTCAGCAAAAAAAGGCTTTTTTTGATCAAGGCGAACATTCGCAATTTATTTCCTAATTGAAGTTAATTTACTGTTATTTTTAGCCTCATAGATCGTAAAAGATGCTTTTATAGAGCAATATCCTGTTTTTCTTGGATTCCCAAGTAATCAGATCGCAAAGTGGTGCTTTGTGAATATAATAAACCAAAATTTTAGGTTTCAGCGTGACGCCACCCCTGCCTAAGCACAGGTAAAAACGGGGCGGGCAACGCCTTTTTTTTCAATCCTGATAAATAGATAGGAATTTTCTTTGTTCGCGTTTTACCTCGTTGTTGGTAGGCAGCGAAAGTTTGTTTTTTCTTAGGAATACGGCAATCGGAATACAGAGGAAGTGCTATGGAAGCGTTATCTCCGAAACAAAAGGAAATACGGCAATTGCAGCACGATCTGCTGCAAACATTATTCGCGCAGTCGCCCCGTAAGTGCCCTATCGGCGGGTTGCCGCCACAGCAGCAATGGCTATCGACGCGGCAACTGGCCAATGCCGTCAACGTCGGTGTTTACCGGGCGCGGCGGCTATTGTTGGATCTTGTCTCCCGGAAAAAAGTGATTGTGACGGACGGCTCTATCAACAACTCATTGAGGTGGTATCCCACCGCGTTGCTGAACGGTGATAACGACGGCATCTCCAACAGCGATGCCCCTCACTCCCCTTTAACGGAATAAATATGGCCAGCCGGCCTGATTGGCAATATTTCATTGCGGAGTAACGCCGCACACTATTTATATATATTGGGATATTATCGTGAGAAAAACAGCCCTGCTATTTTTACGTTGCTGCCTGGCATTATCTTTCTTCATGCTGTTTGGCAACGCCAACGCGTTTACCTGCCGCACGTCCGATGGCGGACTGATTCCACCCGGGGGCTCGACCACGCCGGTTGACGTCCGGGTACGCATCGGGCCACAGCTTTCTTATGGCAAAAACGAAATCGTCAACGTCAGCCAGGTCACCTGTAAAAACGACGTCGCGAGCTGGTATGACTATCTCAAAACCGACAGCCCGGCGCTGTCGATGAACAGTGCGATTTTTGGCGCCATCGGCAGCGGCACCACCATCAACGGCAGCGATTACAACTCCCCGGTGCCATCAGGCATCAGCGTACTCAGCCTTACCGGCCTGCAAACCCAGTCGGTCGCCATCCGGGTTTATATCGTGTTGAACCGTTTCCCAACGCCGGACATCAAGGTGAACAAGGGCGACGTCATCGGCCAAATCAACTTTATTCAGACCAACGATCAGCCGGGTTGCCCACAGTGCGGCGTTTATCGCTGGCGCCTGATCGCCGACAACGACGCTTACTTCGTCACCACCAGCTGCACCATCAACAACGGCCAGCAGATTAACGTCGACTTCGGCCAGATCCGTCAGGACTTTCTGACCCAGAGCGCCAATGATGCCCAGATAAAACAGGACAAAGCGCTCAGCTACCAATGCGACGACCAGAGCGCGACGCAGGATATTCTGATCCGCATGGTCAGCGATGCCAGCGGCTTCTCCAGCGACTTTATCAAGACCACCAATCCTAACGTCGGCGTGGCGATGATGTACAACGGCGCGGTGGTGAAGCCGAACAACGCCTTCAGAACGCGCATCGTCAACGGCCAGGGCAACGATACCGTGACCTTTGTACCGGTAAAGAACAATGTCCCTTACACCAGCATCGCCACCGGCCCGCTGTCGGGTTCGGCCACGCTGATCTTCAGCGCACCTTGAGACGGGAGCCAGAATGAACATGACGAGTAAAACGCGCTGCGCTTTGCTGTGGGCGCTGAGCCTGATTAGCGCCGCGGCTCAGGCCGCCGACCAGGGCACCAAGGTCAACATCACCGCCACCGTGGTGGCGCCTCCGCCTTGCGTGATCAACGACGGGCGCACCATCGATATCGACTTCGGCAAGGTCGGCATCAAACGCATCGACGGCAATCGCTATATGCAACGCATCGATTACAGCATCAAATGCGAGTTTCTGGATAACAGCCGCCAGCTGAAAATGAAGATCATGGGCAGCGCGGCGGCCTTCGACGGCAGCGTGTTAACCAGCAGCGTCAATGGATTGGGCATCAAACTGTTGGCCAACGGTAAGGCCTTCGCCATCAATACGCCGCTGAACATCGACTACGCCAATCCGCCGACGCTTGATGCGGTGCCGGTGAAAAACAGCGCCGTCACCCTGGCGGAAGGCGATTTCACCAGCGGCGCCACCATGCTGGTGGACTACTTTTAATCACCGCCCCCAAAAAATCGCGAAAAAAAAGCCGCAACCTCTCAGTTGCGGCCAGGTCGAGGATCGTGCGCCCGGGGCGCGCTCCTCACATCAGGGTATTCAGCCGAAGATCCCGCCGAACCACTGGCTCAGCTTCATCATCACCATATCCCAGATGCGGCTGAAGAAGTTGCCCTCTTTCACCTCTTGCATCACCACCAGCGGGTGCTGTTCGATGGTCTTGCCGTCCAGCTGGAAATCGATGGTGCCGACCACCTGGTTTTTCGCCAGCGGCGCTTCCAGCGTCGGCTGGGTCAGCTTGTAGCTGGCCTTCAGGTTTTTCATCTGCCCTTTCGGAATGGTGACCGAGGCGTCTTTCGCCACGCCGAGCGGCACTTCGCTGACGTCGCCGAACCACACTTTCTGGGTGACGAACGGCTTATCGGCCTTGATCGGCGTCGCGGTTTCATAGAAGCGGAAGCCCCAGGTCAGCAGCTTTTCGCTTTCGCTAAAGCGCACGCGATCGCTCGGCGCGCCCAGCACCACCGAGATCAGGCGCATCGGGCCGTCGGTGGCCGACGCCACCAGGTTGTGGCCGGCGCCGCTGGTGTAACCGGTCTTGATGCCGTCGACGTTCAGGTTGCTGCTCCACAGCAGGCGGTTACGGTTAATCTGGCGGATCTTGTTAAAGGTGAACTCTTTCTCTTTATGCAGCGCGTATTCGTCCGGCACGTCGCGGATCAGCGCCTGGCTCAGCAGCGCCATGTCGCGCGCGGTGCTGTACTGCCCTTCCGCATCCAGGCCGTGCACCGTCAGGAAGTGGGTGTTCTGCAGCCCCAGGGATTTGGCGTAGTTGTTCATCAGGCCGACGAACGAATCCTGGCTGCCCGCCACGTAGTCAGCCAGCGCGATGCTGGCGTCGTTGCCCGACTGGATCACGATGCCCTTATTCAGCTCCAGTACCGGCACCTGATCGCCCGGCTTGATGAACATCAGCGAAGAACCGCGCAGCGCCGGGTTACCGGGCGCCCAGGCGTCTTTGCCGACGGTGACCAGGTCTTCCGGCTTGATCTTGCCGGCCTTGATCGCCTGGCCAATCACGTAGCTGGACATGATCTTGGTCAGGCTGGCGGGATCGAGACGGGTGTCGGCATTGCCTTCGGTCAGCACCTTGCCGCTGTTGTAATCCATCAGAATGTAGGCCTTGGCGTCTACCTGCGGCGGCGCCGGCGGCTCGGCCGCGTGCACGGCCGGGGCGGCCAGCAACAGGATGCCTACGCTGAAGGTCAGTTTTTTCAGGGAAGTGGATAAGTTTTTTTTCATCATGACGTCGCCAGAGTGTCCATTCAAACCATTGAAATAGCGTTAACTTTCAAACATGTTCACGTTTTAAGCCAACCAGCGAGAGTGGCCCGGTGCGCGCGTGCCGGCCGCAACCCCCTGCGGCGCCCATAGCGGGTAACGCAACGCACCGAAAATGCCCTTGCTGTGAGTTTATGTGATTTATCTTATTTTTGCAGGGTTTAGCGTGAATTTTCAGCATTTTTACATAACTGTACGCAGGCCCCCGCTTATCGTTCAAAAAAGCATCGCGACGCACATTTTTGCACCCACCCACGGCTACACGGCCAAGCATCTGCACCGCTAAACATCTGCGCATCTATACGTCTAAAAAAGATTAATATATTCCATAATGGCATATAGAACCGTTATTTGTTCTTTTTAAAGCGCTTATCCTCAGCGCTATCATCCATATAACGACTTTTATACCGAATAATCCTGGAGATGAGTCATGGCGATCCCCCATTCCGTCATCGAGATGATTGGCAATACCCCGATGCTGGAACTGACCCGGTTCGATACCGGCCCGTGCCGGCTGTTCGTCAAGCTGGAGAATCAAAACCCCGGCGGTTCGATCAAAGACCGCGTAGCGCTGTCGATGATCGAACAGGCCGAGCGCGACGGCAAGCTGCAGCCGGGCGGCACCATCATCGAAGCCACCGCCGGCAATACCGGCCTGGGATTGGCGCTGGTGGCGGCGCTGAAAGGCTATAAGCTGCTGCTGGTGGTGCCGGACAAGATGAGCCGCGAGAAGATCTTCCACCTGCGCGCGCTGGGCGTGGAAGTGCAGCTGACCCGTTCGGACGTCGGCAAGGGGCATCCGGCTTACTATCAGGATTACGCCAAACGCCTGGCCGGGGAGATCCCCGGCGCCTTTTATATCGATCAGTTCAACAACCCGGCCAACCCGGCGGCCCATACCACCACCACCGCCCCCGAGCTGTGGCGGCAGATGGAGCAGGACGTGGACGCTATCGTGGTTGGCGTCGGCTCCGGCGGCACGCTGGGCGGGCTGAGCCGCTATTTCGCCGAGGTTTCGCCGCAGACGGAATTCGTGCTGGCCGACCCTGCGGGTTCAATACTGGCGGACTATCTCGACAACGGTCACATCGGCGAAGCGGGCAGTTGGCTGGTGGAAGGCATCGGCGAAGACTTCGTCCCGCCGCTCAGCGACTTTGACCAGGTTCGCAACGCTTACCGCATCGGCGACGCAGAAGCCTTCACCACCGCGCGCGATCTGCTGCGCAAGGAAGGCGTGCTGGCGGGATCGTCCACCGGCACCCTGCTGGCCGCCGCGCTGCGTTACTGCCGCGCACAGACCGAACCCAAGCGGGTAGTGACCTTTGTCTGCGACAGCGGCAACAAATACCTGTCTAAAATGTATAACGACCACTGGATGCTGGAACAGGGCCTGTTGAGCAAACCGCAGCACGGCGATCTGCGCGATCTGATCGCCTACCGCCACGACGAAGGCGCGGCCGTTTCTGCCGCGCCGGACGACACGTTGGCGATTGTGCACGCCCGCATGCGGCTGTACGACATCTCGCAGCTGCCGGTGCTGGAAGGCGATCGGGTGGTCGGCCTGATCGATGAGTGGGATCTGCTGAACGCCGTCCAGGCCGACGCCGCCCACTTCAGCCTGTCGGCCGGCAGCGCAATGACCAAGCGGGTCCATACGCTGCAAAAAGAAGCCGGCTACGAAGAATTGCAGGCCACCTTCAACCATGGCCACGTCGCGGTGGTGCTCGACGGCGAGCGCTTCCTCGGCCTGATTACCCGCACAGACGTGCTTAACGCCTGGCGCCAAAAATTACGTTAATAAGGACCCATTATGGCCAAGTTTGATACGTTGACCGTTCACGCCGGTTACACCCCGGACGCCACCGGCGCCGTGATGCCGGCGATTTACGCCACCTCCACCTACGCCCAACCGGCGCCGGGCGAGCATACCGGCTACGAATACTCCCGCAGCGCCAACCCGACGCGCACCGCGCTGGAAAGTGCCATCGCCGAACTGGAAGGCGGTAGCCGCGGCTACGCCTTCGCCTCCGGCCTGGCGGCCTGCTCCACGGTGCTGGAGCTGCTCGATAAGGACAGCCACCTGGTAGCGGTAGACGATCTGTACGGCGGCACCTATCGCCTGCTGGAAAAGGTGCGCAGCCGCACCGCCGGCCTGCGCGTCACCTACTTGTCACCGGCGGATCTCGCCGGGCTGGAGCAGGCTATCGAGCCGGATACCAAAATGATCTGGGTAGAGACCCCGACCAACCCGCTGCTGAAGCTGGCGGATCTGAGCGCCATCGCCGCGATCGCTAAAAAGCATCAGCTTATCAGCGTGGCGGACAATACTTTCGCTTCGCCGTATCTGCAGCGCCCGCTGGATCTGGGCTTTGACGTGGTGGTGCACTCCGCCACCAAATACCTCAACGGCCACTCCGACGTGGTGGCCGGCGTCGCGGCGGTGGGGGATAACCCGGCGCTGGCGGAACAGCTCGGTTTCCTGCAAAACGCGGTCGGTGGCATTCTCGATCCGTTCAGCAGCTTCCTGACGCTGCGCGGCATTCGCACCCTGGCACTGCGCATGCAGCGCCACAGCGACAGCGCACTGCGCATCGCCCAGTGGCTGGAGAGCCAGCCGCAGGTGGAAAACGTCTACTATCCCGGCCTGCCTAGCCATCCGCAGCACGCGCTGGCGGCGCGCCAGATGACGCGCTTCGGCGGCATGATCTCGGTGCGGCTGAAAGGCGACGATGCCTATGCGCGCCGGGTCATCCAGCGCTCGCGCCTGTTCACCCTGGCGGAAAGCCTGGGCGGCGTGGAAAGCCTGATCAGCCAGCCGTTCAGCATGACGCACGCCTCCATTCCGCTGGAACAGCGCCTGGCAACCGGCATCACGCCGCAGCTGGTGCGCCTGTCGGTGGGGATTGAGGATGTGGAAGATCTGATCGCCGATCTGCAGCAGGCACTGGCGGAATAATCGCCCGCATCAAGCGCCATCAGCCCGGCCGGCGCGCCGGGCTTTTTTGTGCCCGCTATTCAGACGCCGATGACGTCCCGATAAAAGCGCTGCGCCACATCGGGGTGGGAACGGATGCGGCCTTTCAGGTAGTTATACCCCACGTCGCGCAGCAGCGGGTTGAGCGGATCGCTGGCCGGGCCGCGCGCCTGCGCCGCCAGCGGCGGCGGCAGTTGATACAACGGCACCACCGCGTCCAAGCGCGCGCCGAGGAAAAAAGCGATCGACAGCCTGTCGCGCCCCGCCGGCGGCGTTTCCACCCGGTGCACCGTGGCGCGCAGATAGCCGTTGGTCGCCAGCTCCAGCAGCTCGCCGATGTTCACCACGAAGGTGTCTTCACGCGGCTGGGCGTCAATCCACCGCCCTTCGCTCACCTCCACCTGCAGCCCTTTTTGTGCGTCCTGCAGCAGGAAGCTGAGAAAGCCGGAGTCCTTGTGCGCGCCGACGCCCTGTGCGCTGCCGGTAGCGTCCCGCCCCGGGTAGCGAATCAGTTTGATGTGCTCGTTGGGCTTCTCGCCGTACAAGCGATCGAAAGCCTGCTCCGGCAGCGACAGCGCCAAAGCGAAAGCGCGCAGCAGCCGCAGCGACATGGCGGTCATCGCCTGCTGCCACTGCAGCAGCAGCGGTTTCAGCGTCGGCAGCGCCGCCGGCCACTGGTTTGGCCCCTGCAGGCGCGCCCAGCGCGGGGTGTCGTCAGACAGCGTCAGCGCCGGGCGTTCGGCGCCGATATCGAACTGCTCGCGCCAGTCCGGCTGGCCGCGCGTGAGCTCCGCCGCCGCCCGGTTGTAACCGCGAAAGTGCGGCGAATGCACCATCTGCACCGCCAATTTGTCGGCTTCCGGCAGCGCGAAAAATTGCCGCGCGCCCTGCTGCAGCCGCGCATTCAGCACACTGTCCACGCCGTGCCCGCGCAGATAGAAAAAGCCGACGTCGCGGGCCGCCGCGCGCAGATCGTCGAGAAAGGCGCGCCGCTGGCGCGCATCGCCGTCAAGCAGCGAAAGATCCAGCAGCGGCAGCGTCTTCAGCGTCGTCAGATGCGTCATCGTGCGGTTCCTCTTCTTCCCCAATCACAATCGGGCTGCCATACAGGCGAATAATCAACATTGTCACTCCCTACCGGGTAGCTGCATTTGTTCCATAGTTATCACCGCGCTCGCCGGGGCGGCCAATATTGTTGCGTTCTAAGTTATGCAAACGTTCAACAAACTGTCGCAAAACCGTCATCAATGTTTCTTATGCTCTGCGCAATTTCGCCGACGCCGCTGGCTGGCGACGGGCGCTATCCGCTATCCTGTAAACGACCTCATACCCTGCCTGCCGGAGAAATACTGATGGATTTAGCCTTATTCGACCTGGATGAAACCCTGATTGACGATGACAGCGCCAGCCTGTGGATCCGCTGGCTGGTCGGCCAGGGCTTCGCGCCGGCGGAGCTGGAGCTGCAGGAGCAGCAGCTGATGCAGCTTTATTATCAGGGCAAGCTGTCGATGGAGGACTACATGCAGGCCACGCTGGCGCCGCTGGCCGGCCTGAGCGTGCAAACCGTGGCCGGCTGGGTACAGCGTTACATCCGGCGTGACATCCTGCCGCGCGTCTATCCCGCCGCCCGTGAACGCCTGCAGTGGCACCGCGAGCGCGGCGACTGCATTCTGGTGATCTCCGCCACCGGCGAGCATCTGGTGGCGCCGATCGCCGAACAGCTCGGCGCCGATGATGCGCTGGCGATCGGCGTGGAAATCAGCGACGGCCGCTTCACCGGCAACACCTACGGCACCATGACCTATCAACAGGGCAAGGTGATCCGCCTGCAACGCTGGCTGGCGCAGCATCCGCACCTGAAATTCGAACACAGCCACGGCTACAGCGACTCCCTCAACGATAAAGCGATGCTGCAATTCGTCGACAGCGCCACGGTGATCAACCCCGACAGCGAACTGAGCGCGCTGGCGGCGGAGCACGGCTGGGAAGTGTGCCGCTGGGAACGCTGAGCGGCAGGCAAAAAGTGCCCTGCGGTGTGACAAATAGCGTTTTGTGGCGTAGGTATAGAGGGTCCTTAATCCACTAACGGAGTTGCGCAATGCTGACCATTTGGGGCCGTGAGAATTCGAACAACGTCAGGAAGGTGCTGTGGTGCGCCGCCGAACTGGGGCTGAGCTATACCCACATCAACGCCGGCGGCGCGTTCGGCAAGGTGAACGAAGAGAGTTACCGCGCGCTGAACCCGAACGGCCTGGTGCCGCTGCTGCAGGACGATGACTTCGTGCTGTGGGAATCCAACACCATCGTGCGCTATCTGGCGGCGAAATTCGGCGACGCGACGTTCTATCCGCAAGATCTGCAGGCGCGCGCCGCCGCCGAGAAGTGGATGGACTGGACCACCTCAACCATCGTCCCGGCCTTCACCATCGTCTTTTGGGGCCTGATCCGCACCGCGCCGGAATTGCGCGACATGGCGAAAATCGAAGCGGCGATCGCCACGCTGGAAAAGCACTTCGACGTCATCGAACAGACGCTGGCGCACCAGCCTTACCTCTCCGGCGACGCGTTCGGCTTCGGCGATATCCCGCTCGGCAGCTTCGCCTACGCCTGGTTCGAAATGCCGATCGCCCGCCGCCCGCGGCCGAACATGGAGCGCTGGTATCAGCAGCTGCGCGCCCGCCCGGCCTATCAGCGCGGCGTGATGAGCGAACTCACCTGATCGCTGCGGGGCGTTACGACGCCCCGACCTTCAGCAGCTTGCCGTCCCGCTCGTCCGTCAGCAGATACAGATAGCCATCCGGTCCGCTGCGCACCTCGCGAATGCGCTCGCCGCGATCGCCCAGCAGCCGCTCTTCCGCCACCACCTTGTCGCCTTCCAGCGTCAGGCGAATCAGTTCCTTTTGCGCCAGCGCGCCGATGAACAGCGAGTGCCGCCAGGCGGGGAAGCGCTGCCCGTCATAAAACGCCATGCCGCTGAGGCCGGGCGATACCCGCCAATAGTGCAGCGGCTGTTCGGTGCCGGGCACCCGTTCCCCTTTGGCCTCGGGGATCGGCTGGCCGGAATAGTTGATGCCGTAGGTGGCCAGCGGCCAGCCGTAGTTTTTACCCGGCAGCGGGAGGTTGAGCTCATCGCCGCCGCGCGGGCCGTGCTCGTGTTCCCAGATCGCGCCGCTCCACGGGTTCAGCGCCAACCCTTGCGGATTGCGGTGGCCGTAGGACCAAACCTCCGGCCGTTTGCCGGCCTGGCCGACCCAGGGGTTATCCGGCGGCACCGCGCCTTCGGCGGTCAGTCGCACCAGCTTGCCCTGCAGCTTGTCGGTCTCCTGCGCCGTCGGCCGCTGGTTGTTTTCGCCCAGCGCGATAAACAGGTAGCCCTGCCTGTCGAACGCCAGCTTGCCGCCGAAGTGATTGCCGACCGACAGCTTGGGCAGCTGGCGGAAGATCACCTTGAAGTTTTCCAGCCGCGCGCCGTCGTCGCTCAAACGGCCGTAGCCGACCGCCGTGCCGGCTTTGCCGCCCTCGCCTGGTTCGGCGAAGCTGAGGTACACCCGGCGGCTGGCGGCGAAGTCGGGGGCCGGCAACACCTCCAGCAGGCCGCCCTGCCCCTCGGCGTAAACCTGCGGCACGCCGGCGATCGGCGGCGACAGGCCTTTGCCCTGCTGCCACAACCGCAGCCGGCCGGGCCGCTCGGTGATAAGCAGGCCTTGTTCCGCCGGCAAAAAGGCCAGCGACCACGGGTGTTCCAGGCCGTCCTGCAGTTGGCTGACCGTCGGCGCGGCGTGCAGCAGGCCGCTGCACAGCAGCAAACCGGCCAGCAAAGTCAATCGGGGCATGGCATCCTCCTGGGGGTGAAATGACCCGTTTAGTGTAGCCCACTCAGCGGGCGCGGTCGTTTGCATTACATTTCAACAGGTTGCCTTTTAGCCGCAGTGTGCTTAAGTTAACCCATCACCCAGGAGGAATCATGGACATTACCGTTACCGACGCGATTGACGAACACACTCTCGATGCGATCAGGCAAGGCCTGCGCGCTTACAACCTGCCGCATATCGATGCCCGTCACCGCAAGCCGCTCAGCGTCTATGCGCGCGACGAGGCCGGCACGGTGATCGGCGGGCTGACCGCCGAAACCTGGGGCAACTGGCTGAGCGTCGAATGGCTGTGGGTGGCGGATTCCCAGCGCGGCAGCGGCCTCGGCGGCCGGTTGATGCGCGCCGCCGAACGCGAGGCGCAGGCGCGCGGCTGCCGCTACGCTCGCCTGGATACCTTCAGCTTCCAAGCGCGGCCGTTCTACGAAAAACTCGGCTATCAGCTGCAAATGACGCTGAAAGAGTATCCGGTGGAACATGAGTGTTATTTTCTTACCAAAACCCTGACTGATTAATGGATGGACGGATGGACAGCAAAAGCATGGTGGTGAACTGTGTGGCGTACAAAGCCGGCCAACGGCTGGGCGAAGTGACCATCGACGATATCAGCGAGGTGGTCAAACAGCCGGATACCTTCATCTGGCTGGGGCTGCGGCAGCCGGAGCCGGCGTTTATGCGCAAGGTGCAGGAAGAGTTCGGCCTGCACGATCTGGCGATCGAAGACGCGCTGTGCGCGCACCAGCGGCCGAAGCTGGAAACCTACGGCGACTCGCTGTTCATCGTGGTGAAAACCGCGCAGTGGGGCGAGAACGACGAAATCGAATACGGCGAAACCCATTTCTTCGTCGGCAAAAACTTTCTGGTGACGGTGCGCCACGGCGCCTCGCCCAGCTACGCGCCGATCCGCGCCAAGGCGGAGGAGAACCGCAAGCAGATGTGCCGCGGGCCAGGCTTCGCCCTCTATTCGGTGCTGGACTTCGTGGTGGACAACTACCGCAGCGTGGTGACGCGCTTCGAGAGCACCATCGAGAATATCGAAGCCAACATGTTTCAGTCGGAGTTCGATCAGGCGGCGATCGAGAACGTCTATACCCTGCGCCGCCACCTGTTGGCGCTGCGCAACGCCGCGCTGCCGATGGATGAAATCTGCAACCAGCTGATCCGCCTGCACGAAGAGGTGATCCCGAAAGAGCTGCGCGCCTATGTGCGTGATGTGCAGGATCACGCGCATCAGGTGGTCAGCAATATCGACGACATGCGCGAAATGCTGACCAACGCCATGCACGTCAACCTGGCGTTGGTGACGGTCAAACAGAACGAAGTGGTGAAACGCCTGGCGGGCTGGGGGGCGATTTTGGCCATCCCGACGGTGATCTTCAGCCTGTACGGCATGAACTTCGCCGACATGCCGGAACTGAAGTTCCCGTGGGCCTACCACGCCACGCTGGGGGTGACCGCCGTCGGCTGCATTTTCCTGTATCAGAAGCTGAAGAAATCGGGCTGGCTGTAAGCGCCAAAACGGCGGGTTTTCCCGCCGGAGAAACGATCTGCGGAGCGGCCCGCCACGCCGCTTCAATACAGCATCGGCCGCCGATCGCGATGCACGTGATTGTGGCGGCCGATGTGCTTGTCATCGGCCGAGCCGATATCCATCGATGCCAGCACCATGCCTTCGCCTGCCAGGCTCTGCGTCAATGGATAGCCGTCGGCGTCGACGATCACCGAGCCGCCGATCCACGCAACGCCGCGCTCCGTTTCGCAACGATCGCACACCGCGATGAACAGCCGATTGACGGCGGCGTTGGCCTGCGCCTTCACCATTTCCGCCGGCCGTTCGCCCTGCGGGCGCGGTGCCAGCGGCCAGTTGACCGGCGCGCACAGCAGCTGAGCGCCGGCCAGCGCCGGCAGCCGTACCCACTCAGGGAATTCGAGATCGTAACAGATCATCACCGCCAACCGGCCAAAGCGGGTCTCGACGACCGGCGGCGGCCGATCGCCGGCGGTAAAGATGGTGCTCTCTTCATGCCACAGGTGCGCTTTGCGATAAATCGCCCTCACCCCCTGCGCATCGATCAATGCCGCGCTGTTGGCCACCTCGCCATCGGGCAGGCGCTCGCAGAAACCGGCGACGATCGCCACATCCAACTCGCGCGCCAGGGCTCCCCACAGGCTGAGGCTAGGCCCGTCTTCAGCCTCGGCCAACGCCCGCGCCTCCGCCTTATCGCGCAGCACGTAGCCGCTGTTCACCAGCTCCGGCAGCACGATAACGTTGGCGCCGCGCTGCGCCGCCCGGCGGGTAGCCTGGGCGGACAGCGCCCGATTATGTTCCGCTTCCCCGACCCGCAACGCTAACTGGCAGCATGCGACGCTGATTTTTTCCTTCACTCCCAATCTCCTTACGACCGCCGTTAAACCCATTCGGGAGCCGTGCGCCCCGCCCTCCAGTAAAGCAGCAAAGGCGCCGCGATAAAAGCTCAGTGCGTTTCAGCGCTCGGTTTGGGTCTGCAGCTGCGCTGCCGGGCGGCTCAACAGGCTGCCCAGCACGAAGGCGACGCCGCCGCCCAGCAGGCCGCCGTAGATTGGGCTGTTGGCGTCGATGCCGTGCCAGACCATCAGCCCCACCACGCACAGGCTGCCGGTCAGCATGCTGGCGATGGCGCCGGCGCTGGTGGCGCGCGGCCAGAAGATCGCCCCCACCAGCGGGATCAGCATGCCGCCCACCAACAGGTTGTAAGCCAGGGTCAGCGCCGCCAGCACGTCGCGCACCACGAATGCCAGCCCCAGCATGACCGCGCCCATGAGGAGCGTGGTGAAGCGCCCGGCGGCCAACCCGCCGGAAGGTTTGCGCCGGATGGCCGGCAATACGTCCTCCAGCGCGATGGTGGAAGAGGCCAGCAGGCAGGCGCTGGCGGTGGACATCAGCGCCGCCAACGCCGCGGCGGCCACCAGCCCGCTGACGCCGACCGGCAACACCGCCTGCGCGATAGCGGCGAAGGCGCCGTCGGTGTTGCTGAGCGACGGCAGCACGATCTTGCCGGCCATGCCGATCAGCGCGCCGGTCACGCCGTACAGCACGCAGTAGACGCCCGCCCCCAGCCCGGCGAAGCGCGCCACGTTGGCGCTGCGGGCGGTAAATACCCGCTGCCAAATGTCCTGGCCGATCAGAATGCCGAAGAAGTAGATCAGGAAGAACACCAGAATGGTGTCCAGCCCGATCGACGACAGCTGGTAGTAACCGGCGGGCAGCAGGCTGGTGAACGCCTCCCAGCCGCCGGCCTTGACGATGCTCATCGGCATCAGCACCAGCATCATGCCGACGGTCATGATGATGAACTGAATGATGTCGGTCAGCGTCAGCGACCACATGCCCCCCAGCGTCGAATACAGCACCACCAGCCCGCCGCCGAGCAGGATAGACGCGCTGAACGACAGGCCGAACATCACCTGCATCACGCTACCGATGGCGATGATCGAAGTCACCGCCACCATCAGATCATACGCCAGCATGATCGCGCCGCTGGTAACCCGCGCCGCCGGATGATAGCGCCGCGACAACACCTGGCTGACGGTATACAGCTTCAGCTTGAGCAGCGGCTTGGCCAGCACCAGGCTCAACACCACGATGCCCAGCCCCAGCGCGCCGCACAGCCAGACGCCGGAGATGCCGTAGGTGTAGCCGAGCTTGACGCTGCCGATGGTCGACGCGCCGCCGAGCACCACCGCCGACAGCGTGCCCAGATACAGCCCCGGCCCCAGGTTGCGCCCGGCGACCAGATACGCCTCTTTGGAATTGGCGCGGCGAATGCCCATCCACCCCACCGCGCCTATCACCAGAAAGTAAAACACCACGACCAGCAGATCGAGATTCATGGGTACCTCCACTCCGTTGTTATTGTTATCAGGGGCCCCGACGCAACCGCTCCGCCGGTAGGGTCAGTGCGCCGCCTCAGCGGGCCGGCAGCACGCACAACATTTCAAACAGCAGGTTGGCCGCCAGCAGCGCCGTGTTGCCGGAGCGATCGTAAGGCGGCGACACTTCCACCACATCGCCGCCCACCAGGTTCAGCCCATGGCAGCCGCGCACGATCTCCAGCCCCTGCCAAACCGACAGCCCGCCGACCTCCGGCGTACCGGTGCCCGGTGCGAAGGCCGGATCCAGCCCGTCGATATCGAAGCTGAGGTAAACCGGCGCATCGCCCATCTGTTCGCGGATCTCCGCCATCAGCGGCGTCAGCGATCGGTGCCAGCAGGCCTCGGCCGGCACCACGCGAAAGCCCTGACGGCGCGACCAGTCGAAGTCGTCCGCCGCATAGCCGCTGCCGCGCAGGCCGATCTGCACCACTTTTTCCGGCGCCAGCAACCCTTCCTCGAACGCGCGGCGGAAGGTGGTGCCGTGCGCCAGCTGTTCACCGAACATCTCCTCGTTGGTGTCGGAATGCGCATCGACGTGGATCAGCCCGACCGGGCCATGTCGACGGGCGACGGCGCGCAGCACCGGCAGCGTCAGCGTGTGGTCGCCGCCGAGCGTCAACGGCATGCAGCCGTGCGCCAGGATCTCGTGGTAAGCCGCCTCGATGCGCTGCACGCTGTCCGCCAGGCTGTAAGGGTTGATGGCGACATCCCCCAGATCGGCCACCTGCAGCCGTTCGAACGGGGCGGAGCCGGTGCCCATGTTGTAGGGGCGGATCATCACCGATTCCTGGCGGATCTGGCGCGGGCCATAGCGGGTGCCGCTGCGGTTGGAGGTGCCGATATCCAGCGGAATGCCGACAAAGGCGGCGTCCAAACCGCGCGCCTGTTCGGCGGCGGGCAGGCGCATCATGGTGGGGATACCGGCAAAGCGCGGCATATCGTTACCGCTTTGGGGTTGGTTCAGCATGGCGTTTCCTTGTCTTGATCTGCGATGAATTGAAACATTTGAGCAACATTCGCAGACTACCCCGCTGGCCACCCCGGCTACCATTCCCGCTTTTGCATGTAAACATCGAAAAACGCGATGTAACTAACCTATTGAAGTATTGATTTTTATTTCCACTTCATGCCATAAGGGAGGCCATATCTTCAGCGCCGCACCTATTTTCTCGATGTTAAAAATGGGTTAACCGGCCGACGTTCTGCGGAGGGGACGATGCTCACCAACCTAAGCGATATCGATCTGAAACTGCTGCGGGTATTCGTCGCGGTGGCGGAAGCTCAGGGCGTCAGCGCCGCGCAGGAAGCGCTGCTGATGAACCAGTCTACCATCAGCACTCATCTGGCCTCGCTGGAAACCCGGCTGGGTTTTCGCCTGTGCCAACGCGGCCGCTCCGGCTTCCGGCTGACGCCCAAGGGCGAACGCATGCTGATCGCCTGCCGCTCGCTGTTCAACGCCGCCCGCGACTTCACCCGAGTCAGCCAGTCGCTGAACGGCCTGCTGACCGGCGATCTGCAGATCGGTCTGGTGGATAATCTGGTTTCGCTGCCGGGCAATCCGTTCAGCCAGGCCATCAAACATTTCCAGCGCCGCCACCAGGACGTGCAATTGCAGTGCCGCATCTGTTCGCCGAACGAGATTGAGCAAGGGCTGCTGCACCGGCAGCTCGATCTGGGCATCGGCTACTTCGGCCAGCAGTTGGAGGCGTTGCGTTATCAGCCGTGGCTGGAGGAGACGCAGGCGATCTACTGCAGCGCGGATCACCCGCTGTTCACGGTGGAAGAACCGGAGCGCGAGCAGATTGAAAACGCGCGCTGGGTCAAGCGCGGCTACCTGCTGGCGCAGCAGTTGTGCCCGATCGCGCCGCCTCACCTGGCGGCGGTGGCCCACCATATGGAAAGCGTCGCCCATCTGGTGCTGAGCGGCACCTGTCTCGGCTATCTGCCCACCCACTACGCGGCGCGCTGGGTGGAACAGGGGCTGCTGCGGCAGCTGGGCGGCACGGCGCTCTCTTACCGCGCCACGCTTAGCCTGGTCAGCCGCCCCGTCCAGCCCGACGAGGCGTTGAACGCGCTGCTGGAGGATTTGGCGCGCGCCGGCGAAAAAAAAGCCCCGCATGCGCGGGGCCTGACGGACGTTAGCTGACCGGCATGCGCGCCGGATCGGGATACTGGTACTCAAAACCCAGCTCGTTGCAGATGCGGTTGCCGTCCACCAGCCGCTCATCCTGCTCCGCTTCGTCGGCGAACTGCGGCGGCTCCAGGTGCAGCTGTTCGGCCAGCGCCGGATAAAATTCGCGTTTGGCCGGATGACGCGGCGCGCACAGGTTGTATACGTGGCCGCCCTTCGGCAGCTTCAGCAGCAGTTGGATGGCGGCGATGACGTCGTCCTGATGCACCAGATTCACCCCCTGCGAACCGCCCTTCACGTCGAGTTTGCCCGCCAGGAAGCGGCCGGGGTGGCGATCGGCGCCCACCAGCCCCGCCAGCCGCAGAATGTCCACTGAGGTATTCGGCAATTCATGCAGCCAGCGCTCCAGCTCGGCCAGCACCCGGCCCGACGGCGAGACCGGCCGCAGCGGCGACTCTTCGCGCAGCGTGCCGGCGGTTTCGCCGTACACCGAGGTGGAACTGGTGAAGATCACGCGCGGCACGCCGAAGGCCATCGCACTGTCCACCAGCATGCGCACCGCATTGAAATAGTTCTCGCTGCCTTCCACGGTGCGGCGCGCGGGCAGCGTCACCACCAGCGCATCCACGCGCAGCAGCGATTCCAGATCGTCCGGATCGCACTCCAGCTCCGGCGTCAGCTCCAGTTGATAGCATTCGATGCCGCTCATGCGCGCGGCCTCGACGCCGTCCGGCGTGGTTTTGCTGCCGACCACGTCATACCCGCGCCCCATCAGCGACAGCGCCAACGGCATGCCCAGCCAACCCAAACCAATAATGGCTACCTTTTTCATCCTCTTCCTCTCCTGAAGATCGCAGCGCCCTACCCCTAAGGCTACGCCACTGTGCACGGCGATACAATCTGCCCGGCTTAAGGTTAGGTAAAGCCGTGTGTGGCTAATAACCTAACCTGTTTCAATAAATTAAATTTATGACGTTAAAAAAAGGTTGCGCGGTGGACAGAGGATAGTTTAGCTTAATCGGCATACGGTTTTTACCGGCTTTTGATTAGAGAAAAACACCATGACACGCGTTCAGTTCAACCACCATCATCACCATCACCCTGACTAGTCTTTCAGGCGATGTGTGCTGGAAGACGGTTTGTTAATCTTCCAGTGGCGCGCAGAACGCAAGAGAGAGCCCTCGGAAGATTTCTTCCGAGGGTTTTTTTTTGGCTTCGGACAGACAGAAAGAATATTTTTACAACAAATTCATAAAATTACAGATTAAACAGAGGTTACCATGCTGGACAAGACACGTTTACGGATCGCAATGCAGAAGTCGGGCCGCCTGAGCGAGGAATCCCAGGAACTGCTGGCGCGCTGCGGCATCAAGATCAACCTGCAGCAGCAGCGTCTGATCGCCTTCGCGGAAAACATGCCGATCGATATCCTGCGCGTGCGCGATGACGACATTCCGGGCCTGGTGATGGACGGCGTGGTCGATCTGGGCATCATCGGCGAAAACGTGCTGGAAGAAGAGCTGCTCAGCCGCCGCGCTCAGGGCGAAGACCCGCGTTACTTCACCCTGCGCCGCCTCGATTTCGGCGGCTGCCGCCTGTCGCTGGCCACCCCGCTCGACGCCGAATATACCGGCCCGCAAAACCTGCAGGACGCCCGCATCGCCACCTCTTACCCGCACCTGCTGAAGCAATACCTCGACAAGCAGGGCGTGCGCTTTAAATCTTGCCTGCTGAACGGCTCGGTGGAAGTGGCGCCGCGCGCCGGCCTGGCCGACGCCATCTGCGATCTGGTCTCTACCGGCGCCACGCTGGAGGCCAACGGCCTGCGCGAAGTGGAGGTGATCTACCGCTCCAAGGCCTGCCTGATCCAGCGCGACGGCGAAATGCCGGAAGCCAAACAGCAGCTGATCGACCGCCTGATGACCCGCATTCAGGGCGTGATCCAGGCGCGCGAATCCAAATACATCATGCTGCACGCGCCGAGCGAGAAGCTGGACGAGATCGTCGCGCTGCTGCCGGGCGCCGAACGCCCGACTATCCTGCCGCTGGCCGGCGCGCAGAACCGCGTGGCGATGCACATGGTGAGCAGCGAAACCCTGTTCTGGGAAACCATGGAAAAACTGAAAGCGCTCGGCGCCAGCTCGATTCTGGTGCTGCCGATTGAAAAGATGATGGAGTAACGCCATGTCGACCTTCAACACGCCGATCGACTGGGCAACGTGCAGCGCCGAACGCCAGGCCGAGCTGCTGATGCGCCCGGCAATCGCCGCTTCCGACAGCATCACCCGCACGGTGAGCGAGATCCTCGACAACGTGAAGGCCAACGGCGATCGGGCGCTGCGCGACTATAGCGCCCGCTTCGACAAGGCGGAAGTCGCCGCGCTGCGCGTCAGCGCCGAGCAGATCGCCGCCGCCTGCGCGCGACTGGGCGATGACATCAAACAGGCGATGGCGGTGGCCGTCGCCAACGTGGACACCTTCCACAACGCGCAGCGACTGCCGGCGGTGGACGTCGAAACCCAGCCGGGCGTGCGCTGCCAGCAGGTGACCCGCCCAATCGACTCGGTGGGCCTGTATATTCCCGGCGGGTCGGCGCCGCTGTTCTCCACCGTGCTGATGCTGGCGACGCCAGCGCGCATCGCCGGCTGCCGCCGGGTGGTGCTGTGCTCGCCGCCGCCGATCGCCGATGAGATCCTGTATGCGGCGCAGCTGTGCGGCGTGCAGGAAGTGTTTCAGGTCGGGGGCGCACAGGCGATCGCCGCCCTGGCGTTCGGCACCGAAAGCGTGCCGCGCGTGGCGAAAATCTTCGGGCCGGGCAACGCCTTCGTGACCGAAGCCAAGCGGCAGGTCAGCCAGCGTCTCGACGGCGCGGCCATTGACATGCCGGCCGGGCCTTCGGAGGTGCTGGTGATCGCCGATGCCGGCGCCACCCCGGCGTTCGTCGCTTCCGATCTGCTGTCGCAGGCCGAACACGGCCCGGATTCGCAGGTGATCCTGCTGACGCCGGACGCGGCGATGGCGCGGGCAGTGGCCGAAGCGGTGGAAAGCCAGCTGGCCGAGCTGCCGCGCGCCGAGACCGCCCGCCAGGCGCTGGCGAGCAGCCGCCTGATCGTGGCGCGCGATCTGCCTGAGTGCGTGGCCATCAGCAACCGCTACGGCCCGGAGCACCTGATCATTCAGACCCGCAATGCGCGCGAGCTGGTGGACAGCATCACCAGCGCCGGCTCAGTGTTCCTCGGCGACTGGTCGCCGGAGTCCGCCGGCGATTACGCCTCCGGCACCAACCACGTGCTGCCGACCTACGGTTACACCGCCACCTGCTCCAGCCTGGGGCTGGCCGATTTTCAAAAACGCATGACGGTGCAGGAGCTGACGCCGCAGGGCTTCAGCAACCTGGCCGCCACCATCGAGACGCTGGCCGCCGCCGAGCAGCTGATCGCCCACAAGAACGCCGTGACCCTGCGCGTCGCCGCCCTGAAGGAGCAAGCATGAGCATCGAAAAACTGGCGCGCGCCAACGTTCGCGAGCTGACCCCTTATCAATCGGCGCGCCGCCTCGGCGGTAAGGGCGACGTGTGGCTGAACGCCAACGAATACCCGATCGCGCCCGAGTTCCAGCTGACCGCGCAAACCTTCAACCGCTATCCGGAGTGCCAGCCGGCGTTGGTGATCGAACGCTACGCCGCCTACGCCGGGGTGAAGAAAGAGCAGGTGCTGGTCAGCCGCGGCGCCGATGAAGGCATCGAACTGCTGATCCGCGCCTTCTGCGAGCCGGGCAAAGACGCCATTCTGTTCTGCCCGCCGACCTACGGCATGTACGCCGTCAGCGCCGAAACTTTCGGCGTGGAGCGCCGCACCGTGGCCGCCAAAGAGGACTGGCAGCTGGATCTGCCGGCCATCGCAGACAGCATGGACAACGTGAAGCTGATCTACGTCTGCAGCCCGAACAACCCGACCGGCAACCTGATCGACCCGGACTCGCTGCGCAACCTGCTGGAGCTGGCCAAAGGCAAGGCGATCGTCGCGGTGGACGAAGCCTATATCGAGTTTTGCCCGCAGGCCTCGGTGGCCGGGTGGCTGAGCGACTATCCGCACCTGGCTATCCTGCGCACGCTGTCGAAGGCCTTTGCGCTGGCCGGCCTGCGCTGCGGCTTTACGCTCGCCAACGAAGATCTGATCGCCCTGCTGCTGAAGGTGATCGCGCCTTACCCGCTCTCGACGCCGGTGGCGGATATCGCCTCGCAGGCGCTGAGCGAAGAAGGTATCCGCACCATGCGTCAGCGCGTCACCGACATCGCCGCCACCCGCAGCTGGCTGCAGCAACAGCTGGAAAAATGCGCCTGCGTCGAGCAGGTTTTCGCCAGCGACAGCAATTACCTGCTGGCCCGCTTCACCGCCTCAAGTAATGTGTTTAAAAGCTTGTGGGATCAGGGCATTATCTTACGAGACCAAAACAAACAGCCCGGGTTGTCCGGCTGCCTACGCATCACCATAGGCACCCGCGACGAATGTCAACGCGTGGTGGACGCCTTGTCCGCCCTGCCCGGCGCCAACCAGACTCGCCAGGAGCCAATGTGAGCCAAAAAATCCTCTTTATCGATCGTGACGGCACGCTGATCGCCGAGCCACCGGAAGATTTCCAGGTTGACCGCCTGGACAAGCTGGCGCTCGAGCCGGACGTGATCCCTTCCCTGCTGGCGCTGCAACAGGCGGGGTATCAGCTGGTGATGATCACCAATCAGGATGGGCTCGGCACCGCCAGTTTCCCGCAGGAAACCTTCGATCCGCCGCACAACCTGATGATGCAGATCCTCAGCTCACAGGGCATTCAGTTCGCCGATGTGCTGATCTGCCCGCACCTGCCGGCGGACAACTGCGACTGCCGCAAACCGAAAACCGCGCTGGTGAAGGGCTACCTCGAACCCGGCGTGCTGAATGCCGCCCACAGCTACGTGATCGGCGATCGGCCGACCGACGTGCAGCTGGCGGAAAACATGGGCATCCAGGGGCTGCGCTACCAGCGCGGCGTGCTGGGCTGGAAAGAGATCGTGCGCCAGCTGACCCTGCGCGACCGCCACGCGCGGGTTAACCGCGTGACCAAAGAGACGCAGATCGACGTCAACGTCTGGCTGGATCGCGAAGGCGGCAGCAAGATCAAAACCGGCGTCGGCTTCTTCGATCACATGCTGGATCAGATCGCCACCCACGGCGGCTTCCGCATGGAGATCGACGTCAAAGGCGATCTGTATATCGACGATCACCACACGGTGGAAGACACCGGTCTGGCGCTGGGTGAAGCGCTGAACAAGGCGCTTGGCGACAAGCGCGGCATCGCCCGCTTCGGCTTCGTGCTGCCGATGGACGAGTGCCTGGCGCGCTGCGCGCTGGATATTTCCGGCCGCCCGCACCTGGAGTACAAGGCCGAGTTCAACTATCAGCGCGTCGGCGATCTCAGCACCGAAATGGTCGAGCACTTCTTCCGTTCGCTCTCTTACACCATGGGCTGCACGCTGCACCTGAAGACCAAGGGCAAAAACGACCACCACCGGGTCGAGAGCCTGTTCAAAGTGTTTGGCCGCACGCTGCGCCAGGCGATCCGCGTCGAGGGCAATACCCTGCCGAGTTCGAAAGGAGTGCTGTGATGAACGTGGTGATTTTGGATACCGGCTGCGCCAACCTGGCCTCCGTCACCTACGCGGTGCGGCGCCTGGGTTACCAGCCGGAGGTGAGCCGCGATCCGGAGATCGTGCTGCGCGCCGACAAGCTGTTCCTGCCGGGCGTCGGCACCGCGCAGGCGGCGATGGATCAACTGCGCGAGCGCGATCTGATCGAGCTGATCAAGGCCTGCACGCAGCCGGTGCTGGGCATCTGCCTCGGCATGCAGCTGCTGGCGGCCAGCAGCGAAGAGAACGGCGGCGTGACCACGCTCGGCCTCATCGATACGCCGGTCAAGCAGATGACCGACTTTGGCCTGCCGTTGCCGCACATGGGCTGGAATCAGGTGTCCGCGCAGGCGGGCCACCATCTGTTCCGCGGCATCGATGACGGCGCCTACTTCTATTTCGTTCACAGCTATGCGATGCCGATATGCCCCAGCACCATCGCCCAGGCGAACTACGGCGAGCCCTTCACCGCCGCCGTGCAAAAAGACAACTTCTTCGGCGTGCAGTTTCATCCAGAACGTTCTGGAGCGGCCGGCGCACAACTGTTGAAAAACTTTCTGGAGATGTAGGCAGCATGATTATTCCGGCTTTGGATTTGATCGACGGCAAGGTGGTGCGTTTGCATCAGGGCGATTACGGCCAACAGCGCGACTACGGCAACGATCCGCTGTTACGCCTGCAGGACTATCAACAACAGGGCGCGCAGGTGCTGCACCTGGTCGATCTGACCGGCGCCAAGGATCCGGCGGCGCGCCAGATCCCGCTGCTGCGCAAACTGCTGGCGGGGGTTAATGTGCCGGTGCAGGTCGGCGGCGGCATCCGCAACGAGCAAGACGTCAGCGCCCTGCTGGAGGCCGGCGCCACGCGCGTGGTGATCGGCTCCACCGCGGTGAAACAGCCGCAACTGGTGCAGAGCTGGTTCGAGCGCTACGGCGCCGACGCGCTGGTGCTGGCGCTGGACGTGCGCATCGACGCGCAGGGCGTGAAACGCGTGGCCATCAGCGGCTGGCAGGAGGATTCCGACGCCACGCTGGAACAGGTGGTGGAGCAGTTCCTGCCCTACGGGCTGAAGCACGTGCTGTGCACCGACATTTCGCGCGACGGTACGCTGGCCGGTTCCAACGTGGCGCTGTATCAGGCGATCAGTCGCCGCTATCCGCAGGTGGCCTTCCAGGCCTCGGGCGGCATCGGCAATCTGGATGACATCGCCCAGCTGCGCGGCAGCGGCGTTGCCGGCGTGATCGTGGGGCGCGCCCTGCTGGAAGGTAAATTTAGCGTTGAGGAGGCGATCGCATGCTGGCAAAACGGATAATCCCGTGCCTGGATGTTAAAGACGGGCAAGTGGTGAAAGGCGTGCAGTTCCGCAACCACGAAATCATCGGCGACATCGTGCCGCTGGCGCAGCGCTATGCGCAAGAAGGTGCGGACGAGCTGGTGTTTTACGATATCACCGCCTCAAGCGACGGCCGGGTGGTGGACAAAAGCTGGGTATCGCGCGTGGCGGAGGTGATTGATATTCCGTTCTGCGTCGCCGGCGGCATTAAAAGCGCCGAGGACGCCAGCCAGATCCTGTCTTTCGGCGCCGACAAGATTTCGATCAACTCGCCGGCGCTGGCCGATCCCGAGCTGATTAGCCGCCTGGCGGAACGCTTCGGCGTGCAGTGCATCGTCGTGGGCATCGACACCTGGTTCGACAGTGAAACCGGCAAGTATCACGTCAACCAATATACCGGCGACGAGAGCCGCACCCGCATCACCCAGTGGGAAACCCTCGACTGGGTACAGGAAGTGCAGCGCCGCGGCGCCGGTGAGATCGTGCTGAACATGATGAACCAGGACGGCGTGCGCAACGGTTACGATCTGCAGCAGCTGCGCCGGGTGCGCGAGGCCTGCAAGGTACCGCTGATCGCCTCGGGCGGCGCGGGCACCATGGAGCACTTCCTGGAAGCGTTCCGCGATGCGGACGTCGACGGCGCGCTGGCGGCGTCGGTGTTCCACAAACAAATCATCAATATCGGCGAGCTGAAAAGGTTCCTGGTTGAACAAGGCGTGGAGATTCGCGTGTGCTGACAGAACAACAGAACAACCAGCTGGACTGGGAAAAAACCGACGGCCTGATGCCGGCCATCGTGCAGCACGCCGTTTCCGGCGAAGTGCTGATGCTGGGTTACATGACGCCGGAAGCGCTGGCGGCCACCGAGCAGAGCGGCAACGTCACCTTCTTCTCGCGCACCAAGCAGCGCCTGTGGACCAAGGGTGAAAGCTCCGGCCACTTCCTCAAGGTGGTCAGCATCACGCCGGACTGCGATAACGACACGCTGCTGGTATTGGCCAACCCGATCGGCCCGACCTGCCACCTCGGCAACAGCAGCTGCTTCCACCCGGCCGCCAGCGACTGGACGTTCCTCTATCAGCTGGAGCAGCTGTTGGCGGAGCGCAAGCACGCCAGCCCGGACAGCTCGTACACTGCCAGCCTGTATGCCAGCGGCACCAAGCGCATCGCGCAGAAGGTCGGGGAAGAAGGCGTGGAAACCGCGCTGGCCGCCACGGTCAACGATCGCGAAGAGCTGACCAACGAGGCCTCGGATCTGATCTATCACCTGCTGGTGCTGCTGCAGGACCAGGATCTGGACCTGAGCGCGGTGATCGGCCGGCTGCGCGAGCGGCATCAGAAAAAAGCGTGACGCTAACTCGCGCCCAATAAAAAAGCCGCCGGGCGTTAACCTCGGCGGCTTTTTTTATCGCTCAACGGGCGGGCTTATTCCATCCATTCGGTATGGAACACGCCTTCCTTGTCGATGCGTTTATAGGTGTGCGCACCGAAGTAGTCGCGCTGCGCCTGGATCAGGTTCGCCGGCAGCACCGCGGAGCGGTAGCTGTCGTAGTAGGCGATCGCAGCGGAGAAGGTCGGCGTAGGAATACCGTTCTGCACGGCATAGGCCACCACGTCACGCAGCGCCTGCTGGTACTCGTCGGCGATTTGCTTGAAGTATGGCGCCAGCAGCAGGTTGGCGATATCGGCATCCGCCGCGTAAGCGTCGGTGATCTTCTGCAGGAACTGGGCGCGGATGATGCAGCCGGCGCGGAAGATCTTGGCGATTTCGCCGTAGTGCAGATCCCAGTTGTTTTCTTTAGACGCGGCTTTCAGCTGAGAGAAGCCCTGCGCGTAGGACACGATCTTGCCCAGATACAGCGCGCGACGCACTTTCTCGATGAATTCGGCTTTGTCGCCGGTGAACGGCGCCACTTTCGGGCCTGTCAGCACTTTAGACGCGGCAACGCGCTGGTCTTTCAGCGAGGACAGGTAGCGCGCAAACACCGACTCGGTGATCAGCGACAGCGGTTCGCCCAGATCCAGAGAGCTCTGGCTGGTCCACTTGCCGGTGCCTTTGTTGGCGGCTTCGTCCAAGATCACATCAACCAGATATTTACCCTCTTCGTCTTTCTTGGTGAAGATGTCTTTGGTGATGTCGATCAGGTAGCTGTTCAGTTCGCCCTTGTTCCACTCGGCGAAGGTTTCGGCCAGTTGCTCGTTGCTCAGGTTCAGCGCCTGCTTCAGCAGGGAATAGGCTTCGGCAATCAGCTGCATGTCGCCGTATTCGATGCCGTTGTGCACCATTTTCACATAGTGGCCGGCACCGTCTGCGCCGATGTAGGTCACGCAAGGCTCGCCTTCCGCAACCGCAGCGATTTTCTCCAGGATCGGCGCCACCAGCTTGTAAGCTTCTTTCTGGCCGCCAGGCATGATGGAAGGCCCTTTCAGCGCGCCCTCTTCACCGCCGGAAACGCCGGTACCGATGAAGTTGAAGCCCTGGTCGGACAGTTCGCGGTTACGACGGATGGTGTCCTGATAGTAGGTGTTGCCGCCGTCGATCAGGATATCGCCCTTGTCCAGGTGCGGAGTCAGCGAGGCAATGGTTTTATCCGTTGCTTCGCCCGCTTTCACCATCAGCAGGATGCGGCGCGGTTTTTCCAGCGATTCGACAAACTCTTCAACGGTATAATACGGCGCCAGATTCTTGCCCGGGTTCTCAGCGATCACTTCGTCAGTTTTGTCGCCAGAACGGTTGAAAATGGAAACGGTGTAACCACGGCTCTCGATGTTCAGCGCGAGGTTGCGGCCCATTACCGCCATGCCGACAACGCCGATTTGTTGCTTGGACATTTAGGAACTCCTGTCTGAGGATGACCCTGCTGGCAACGTCGGCCAACAGGTTTTGTGATGTGGCACACATGTTAACTCAGGATTGAGCCGGGTGGGTAGTGATTGGTGCGATAGGTCGACACTCTCTGAGGGTTGATAAGACAATTTTATCTATTCAACGCTTGTTTCAAGCAAAAACGCAAAGCGCTGGTAACGTGCCAGATAAAATGTTTAGAAAAAAGTGAGCGACTACGCATTTGAGCAAGATGCAATGCTTTAAATTGAGGCAAATAAACAACGTTTATCCCTAACTCCCGCCTCGCTCGCCAGCAAATGTCAAGATCTTCACAGTACATGTAGTAGCGCGTATCAAATCCGCCCAGCTCTCGATAGCATTTGGCAGTAAACAGTAAAAACGAGCCTGCTGCCCATTCAACTTCCGTATCCTGAGTAATTTTGTCTTTATCGTAGATAGACTTATTTTTCTGCAGCAAGAATGAAACCGCAAAGCTGCTAATGGTTGGGAAATGCCTTATCCCTTTGTCATAAATAGTAAAATTTTTATCGTTGAAGAGATTGATCGCAACTAGCGAGTATGTGTTTTGTTCCGCGTGCAACAGCAGTGCTGCCAGCACAGATGGTTCGATAAAAACATCAGGGTTAAGCACCAAAAAGCGATCCCCATCACGCATTCCTAACTCTTGCTGGCACCAAGTGAAAATATAGTTATTGTTTGCGCCAAACCCCATAGGCTGATCAACAAGATAATGAATGCCAGACTCCTGACAATATTCCTGAAGTTCACGCTGTGGCTTGTTATCTTTCAAAACGACAATGTAGTTGTTTGAGGCCAGCAGTTTTAGACATCCCTCATCAATGATCATGTTGCCATGACCGTGAGATATAACTGAAATGAAGCACCGACATGGCTCAACTAAAGATTCAGGCATAAAAACTCTAATATAAGAAATACAAGGAAATAGTTCTCGTAATGGTTGTTCTTGCAACCCCACATTTTAGCAAGAAAAGCTGCCAAAGCACAAAACGTCGGGATCTTAACATCCTCTCCAAAAATTTCTTATCCTCTTTTTTGAGTTCCCCACCGTATATCTCATAGAAACTTATCGCCTGCTCAATCACTAACCGATTCTGATGCGCAACTGAGGGCAGCCGCATAAATTTTGCCAGAATACGTTTCAATCCATAGCCACTGCTGCCAACCACGTTATTCGCATGTTGCCGATACTTTATCAATCGTTCAGGAAGGAACACCAACCTTCCAAAAGTGGTAGCCAGCAAACCCAGCCACCAATCATGCATCAACATATGCTGGCTAGGGCGAAGATGCTTAAGCAGTGATCGATTCACCATCACAGTTGCACCCTGGATACAGTTTTGGAAAAGCAAGCGAGGAAACACCAACTGGTGATCAGGATTAAGTCGCTCATTCTGTAAAAAAGAAGCGCTCAAGAAGCGAAGTTCGCTGTCAACTAATTCAGCATCTGAAAAGATTAATAACGGCACGGACTCATCGCCGATTTGGCTGACCGCTCGCTGATAATATTCAATTTTATCAGTTACCCAAACGTCATCCTGATCGCTCAAAAAGACGTTCGTTGCCGTCGTCAAAGAAAGCGCATGCAGGAAATTATGCGCGGGCCCTTTTGGGCCCGCAACACGCTGCTGCACATCGAACGGAACTGACGTCGTTGCAGCGAAATTAGCAATCAATTTCAGCGTATTATCCGTAGAACCATCGTCACTGACAATGATCCTCCGCGGAGAGATTGTCTGGCCGACAATTGAGGCAAGCTGCTCGACAATGTAGCGTTCACCGTTGTAAGTACACACCACAACTTCGTAATCAAACACTCATCGAGCTCCCGGCAGATAAGATTTTACCGTCCATTTGAGTTTCCGAAGCAAGGAAAAAATCGTAGGGTAGTCGCGATGCAATTTATTGATAACACGCTGACGAAAATGTGCATACCGATTTAGAGAGGGAATGCCCGCCTGTCCCCCCTGCTGCGCCTGGCGCAATGACTCCTCATAGAAGAGCCAAAAGCGCTCTGTCTGCGCCTTAAGTAAGGTAACCGAGGTAATAACTCCCGATGCAATAAGCTGCTCGCACGCTGCTGAAAACTCTTTGGAACTGCTTTCCCAATCCGGCCACTTTTCAGCGGTAGCCAAAGCATTTGCTTTCAATTGAGCCAGCTCATCAGGGTTATCCTTAAGGCGGTTTATAAACTCGATGATTTCCTGGTTTTGGCGGCTGAAAGACACCAGTCCATTGACATTATGCTCAATATATTCGTCGTAACCAGTCACATCATAACTGATGGAGGTGCCACCAGTATGATAAATCTCCAACGGGGGGCCAAACATTCCTTCAACGGTGGAAAGTTTAACCAAAACATCGCAAGAGGCGTAAATACTACCGATCTCAGAAATTGGCACACGGCTAAACAGACGATCAACGTTCGGGTAAGCACCAATTTCAGTCGATGTGACAAACCAGACTTCATCAGCACGAGACTGCCGGCACAACTCAACTGCAAGTTCCGTATTTTTAAAGCTGACGTTTAACGGACCTTCCACTAATACACGTAGCTTTTCAGACGCTCGAGGCACCTTTGGTTTAATCTCATCATTAAAATAAGCCTTGCTAATTCCATTTCTGACCAATAACGCATCTTGGTCAAAATGTTCTTTAAGGTATTCTTTAATCCATGTCGCTTCAGTGATAAAATTAACATGCAAGCTATAAGTCAGATCGACAAGCGTGCGTAAAGTCACTTCATCTTCCGGATAGAAACGCGACTCGATGGATTGAACAAAAAATGCATATTTCTTGGCATTGATTTTGTTGAGATAAAATACAGTACGCCACCAAGTCGCAATAACCAGATCAAACTTTTTTTCAGCAGCTTCAGCATAATCCATCCAAGTCAGTTTTTCTGCACCTGGAAACCACTCTAACCGCTTATTGTTTGGTTTATCCTCAGTGATAATCGTGATATCGTCACCATTCTTTCGCATACGCGTAGCATGTTCAAAAATGACATTAGTGCCGCCACTGATATCCGGACTCCATAGTAAAAAAGCAATTTTACTCATTATTTAGCCCCTTTAAACTTTATTTTTTTCACCAAAAAATAAGGATATTTCAAATACCATACGCCATTTGCATGGAAATCCAGAGGTTTCCACCAAGCAGAACCAATGGTGTGTCGAGGATTTCTCACCAAGCGCTTAAAATAAGACAGGGGGGAACGTTTACTCTGCCCAAAGGAGCTAAAGTTGAATACGCCAAAATTCTCATAGTGTTTGATCAACGAAAATTTTTCACGTTCAACCCGACTCGGCAACATCACGCCACGAAAGTAAAACTTTTTAACCGCTTTGCTGATCTCATGATCAGATAGCGAATAAACACGCTCTATTTTTGAAAAACCATTGAATTGATGCAATGCACGCTCTTGGAATGGCGCTATTTGCTCATAGAAGAAAGCGAGCTCTGAGTCGTTATGGTCGAAAACAAAATTATCGATGTCAACACCATATCTCTTTAGGCTGCCATGCGAGGCCCCCATAAAAACTTCAAAACCGGCACGGAACTCGTTAAACATATCATCACCAAGGCGCTGCCCCCACTGATGATCAAACAGCAGCCCCTCTTTAATATTGTTCTTATGGGTTTCAGCCCCATCCAATATACCGAAATAGTAACCAGACATATTGCGCTGGGTCGCTTTTACCAAATTATCTTGAATACTACCCTTCCAGCCGACATCAACAACATGAACCCATTCATCATGTTTTTCTGCCATCAACGAGTCACAGTAGTCATTGAGATAGATATTCTGTTCTTTGCGCTCGCGTTCATAGATAGCCTTAAAGAGTTCATCATCTATTAACGCAGAAAACGCCGGCAATCCAGCAATATTCAAATGCTGCTCTTCAAAATCCACCTGAGGAAAACGCACTTTAAGCTCAGATACATAATCATCGAGATTAATGCTTTTCAAAAAGGCAGCCAGGCTACATGAACCATACTGATATAATAACTTGTTGAATGTGCTGCCACCCAAAGGCCCTAATGAAGGCAAGTAGGTTGCTCGACGCGACACATACATATAATGACTAGTAATACGCGAAAAATTTTTCGGCAAACTAGCTTGGAATTTGTCAAACGCCTTTTGAAGAAACTCGCCTTCCCTTGCAAAAAAATAAACGTTTTTAGCTTGGTTTATCACCAAAGACCAATAGAGCCGACGCGTGAATAAATAAATTGCACTACTTACCCAGTTAAAGCTGAAATTATCTTCAGCGATCACCCGATTAACTTTGTTCTCCACCGCAAGGCGCTCACGATCCGCCAGTAGGCTCTCATCATATCGGTGTTGATCCACAGGCAAATGATGCGCAAACAGCCCCCTGGCTGTCGACATAGCAACATCACTGTGTGCATTGTCGCCCAACATAATCGTCTTTTTAACATTCAAACCTAATCTTGCAATAACCACATCATAAGCTCGCCCTTCTTTCTTCGTTCGCTTATTTTCGCTGGAAACGAAGAATCCATCAAAAATATCATCAAACCCATGACATTTGGCAAAATAAACAATTGATTGTTGATCTAAATAAAAATCAGAAACCAAATAAATACGTCTACCTTTCGCTTTTTCAGCTCTCAGCATGTCCAACGTTGCTACTATTGGTTTTTGCACAGATAGCTCAATAGCCAACTCTAGATCGCGGCAAAAAGCAAGGAAGGTGTCACTTTCTGGCAATCGAGCCGCAATCTGCGCACGTTGAAGTTCATAATACAAGGCAAGCGACATATCATCATAACGGAATTCAGCGTCATCGCCTTGCATTTGACTACTGGCGCACAATCCCGCTTCGATTCTTAAACGTAGAGCATATAGATCCTCTACGGATAGACAAATACGATATGAATCCGCGAGAGCGGCAGCCCATTTACGTTTCACGACTTCAGGGTGGCAACTACGCTCGACTACAGTATCAAAAAAATCGACCAGAATGGTTTCGATATTATCGGCAATCGTGACAATCATTGTAGATATAATCCATTCACAGAGTTATTGGTTCGAATTTTGCTTTGAAACGCTTTCCAGCTGTTCCTTAAGCATCTGAATAATCCGCTCTGCCTCAGACAAAGCTTGATCTCGGGAACGGACCATCTCTTCCGTGTCCCTGAATGCTTGCATTCTTTCTTCAGAGATGCGCTCTGCCTGTTCTTTATAATATGTTACTTCATTGATTCTTTTTTCAGCCTCAAGCAACAACTGCCAACGTTGTTCAGCCAAGCGTTCTGCAAACTCCAAACTTTGACGCAATGGAGAGACCAATTCTTGATCATATTCTATGCGACTCATACCTGTAAATAGCGTATTCTTATTATAAATAGCGTCAACATTAGATGAAATCGCAATGAAAGAACCGTTCATTACGTTCTTGTTTTTTGCATTAAATACCGCAGGCGGCATCTTTTGATCTTGAAATGTATGCACTATAGAGACGAGTTCTTGAGCGATAACAGCAATATCAACATGCGAAAATTGGGCTTGCAACAATGTTTTCAAAGCTTCTAAAGAGAAGGCTTGAATATGGTAAGGGTTAGGCCCATACAAACTGACACAAAAATTCTCGTAATCTTTAGTTGGCACAGAGCAAATAAATATCCCATTTGGTTTCAGCACGCGTTTGACTTCTGCAATCGCTAATTCAGGTTGCTCAAGATGCTCCAACGTTTCTAAGGAAATAAATGTATCGACGCTACAATCATCGAACGGCAAGGCTAAAATCGAACCATACTCAAAACGAGAATCCGTAGTATTGTGCTCTTGTGCATAGGCGATTGCCTCTCGATCAACATCCAACCCTGTGTAACTGACTACAGCAGGGTTAGACAAGACGATAGGTGCCGAATATCCGATACCGCATGCACAGTCAACCACAACTCCCTTGGCAAAACTGGCAACGTACTGATAACGCTGGTGATGTTCTTCTCTTAAAAACTGCAACTTAAGAAGATCGTTCTCAATCCGTTCCATACTTACCCCTTGGCCACCACAGACCAGCTATGTTCAATATCATAAATTCCAACGGCACTGAAGTTATCGGCTACAGAAAACTCACAGACCGGTACAGCTTCGTTAATTATCTGTATACCATCTTGATCATTGACAGCGACTCGCCAGTTATAAATACCTGACAACAACTTCAATGCGGGAAAATCAATAGTCACTCGTCCTTCCCGACTTAGGGAAAATGGTTCTAAGCCACGCATTGCTGTAGTCGTCCCACAGATATATACCCCATCTTTACGGTAAAGATTAAAGACAAAGGTCAGCCCATCGAATTCCCCGTCACTTCCTTCATATTTGTAATCGAAAGACAGTTTAACATTGTCACCGCTAGCCAGCTCGGTTACTGAATTCCCAGTCCGATCGAGAAGAGATACATTAGCTATTTTTATCAATCTGCTACTTATTTCATTTTCAATAGCTTTATTTTCGGCATCTTGAGTCTCCATCACACTCTTCTGCATATCAGAAAGGTAATGCTGAACAGCAACATCTGCATTTCCAAAATAACGCTGTACACCTTTTTCAAGGTATAGTGCACTATTACAGATATTTCGAACCTGATAATCATCGTGCGAAACGAACAGGATTGTACATCCATCATTTCTGATTTCATTAAACTTCTTTACACATTTTCGCTGAAAGCGTGAATCTCCAACAGCAAGAATTTCATCTACGATTAATATTTCAGGATCGACATGAATGGCAGTGGCAAAGGCTAAACGTGCAAACATACCACTCGAAAAAGTCTTAACCGGCCGCTCGAGAAATTCACCGATATCGGCAAAGCTAGCTATTTTATCGAAACGCTCCGTAATTTCTTTACGCGTTAAGCCCAGAAGAGATGCATTCAGGTAAACGTTTTCACGCCCTGTGAACTCTGGATTAAACCCAGCGCCAAGCTCTAACAACGGTGCAATACGCCCTTTAGTAAATACGCTGCCGCTTGTAGGCGCCAAAGTTCCACAGATCATTTGCAACAGAGTTGATTTACCGGAACCATTGACACCAATAATACCGACTGTTTCACCTTTTCTAATCTCGAAATTAACGGAATCCAGAGCGACAAACTCCCTACCCTTAGCCCCCCGATACCCCAGCAAGGCTCCCAGGCGCTGCATCGGGCTGGAATAAATCTGATAAACTTTACGCAGATTTTGCGCAGAGATAACAATATTAGAGGACATCAGCAAAGCCTCTCTTTACCTTTTTGAACCAAGTTATAGCTAATACGTACAGCACAATACTGATACCCCAATAGAGTGCATAGCCTTCAAGACTGAATAATTTTCCGTACAGGACGACATCACGTAAAGCTTCGACAATAAACGTTAACGGATTAATATAAATCAGCATACGATATTGTTCTGGAACAGCAGTAATAGGATAAAATATAGGCGACATAAATAACATTAAGGCAATGATAACTGAAACAACCTGCCCCATATCACGAATATAAACACCTAGCGATGACAAAAATAATGAAATGCTATATGATAATAAAATCAATGGAAGAATAACAATAGGAACTAATAATGCCATTAGACTAACAGGTTGCTTTAGTAAAATACAAAAAATGGCAAAAACAATGCATCCCATAAAGAATTGGAATAATGCGCCAAAAACAGACACCCAGCACAAGGATTCAAGAGGAAATAAAACTTTTTTAACATAGCTGACATTATATACATATATTGTTGTCGCCTTGCCAAGACATTCGGCAATAAAAGCATGTGTCAGCAGACCGGTAAACATAATCAAAGTGTAATTTTCTGTCGTTGTCAGCCCCCACTTGGCTTTAAAAACAAAGCCAAAAATAAAGCTATAGATAGAAAGCATAATCACAGGGTTTAGCAGCGACCATACGATACCAAGACTAGTCCCACGATAGCGACTTTCAACATCCCGCTTGGTAAGATTAAAAATCAAACCTGTATTTTTCAACAATGTCTTCATATTAATTATTCATCTGATCAATAATTTTTGGAACTACTTTTTCCAGGCTCACTCGCCAGTTGCTATTGCAGATCCCGCGTTCACGATATATTTTTTCGCAGTTAAGTATCGCATGCTTAGGTCTTTTGGCTGCGCATTTATATTGTTCACTGTTAATAGAAGACAAAGCCATAAATCTATAACTATCGTCAAATACCTTAGCTAAAGAAAAAATCTCCGCAGCAAACTCAAACCACGAGACAATCTTGTCCCCGCAAAAATGATATAGCATGGGTTCATTAACCCCTTGGCTAATAATAGTGAGAATACATTTAGCTAAATCACCAGCATAGGTAGGTCGACCAAACTGATCGTTAATAATAGCAAGCGATTTACGTGTCTTTCCTAATTTAAGCATGGTATGCACAAAAGAGGTGCCATGCTCACTGAATAACCAGGATGTGCGGATCACCACGGCGCGTGAGCACGTGGTTAGTACGGCTTTTTCGCCAAGCAGTTTGGTTTGACCATAGACATTTAGCGGCCCCGTTGGTGAATCTTCACACAAAGAAACGCCCTCTTCTGCACCGCTAAAAACATAGTCTGTCGAAATATGAATCAGTGGAATGCTTAGGCTCTCTGCAATCATAGCCAGATTAGCTGGACCAATAACATTTGCAGCCTCCGCAACGATGATTTCTTCTTCAGCTTTATCCACTAGCGTATAAGCTGCTGCATTTACAATGAAATCTACATTCAACTCCGCAACAGTTTGCTGCACTGCAGGCCAATCAGCAATGTCAAGTTGTCTGCGGTCCAGGCTAACGATCTGCCAATTGCCAGGCAATGTATCCGCCAAGCAATGGCCTAGTTGACCATTGCCGCCAGTTACCAGTATACGCATTTAAAAAAGCTCGCTGAATAATTTGCCTTTAAGATCCTTCTCAGAAAGCTGGGGATGCTCTATAGGCCATTCAATCGCCAGTTCAGGATCGTTCCAACTCAAGCAGTGCTCGTTCTTCGGATCATAGTAATCGGTGCATTTATAAGCAAAGTCGACTTCATCACTCAACACCAAGAAACCATGTGCAAGGCCAGGTGGGATCCACAGTTGCTTCTTGTTACCCTCAGATAGATTGATCCCTAACCATTGTTTGAAAGAAGGTGAATTTGGACGGATGTCCACCACAACATCATAGACCTCCCCTCTTAGGGTATAGACCAGCTTCCCCTGGGGACGAGAGGTCTGAAAGTGCAAACCTCGCAGCACGCCACGTGTCGAACGAGAATAGTTGTCTTGAACAAAATCATGTTCAATATCAAGTAGTTCTTGGTAACGTTGCTTTTGGAACGTTTCGAAAAAGAAGCCACGCTGATCACCGAAAATCTTAGGTTCAATCACTTTGACGCCGGCAATCTTTGTATCAATTACTTTCATTTGACTACTCACTCACTCGGAATTTCCTACCCAACCAGTGTCTCCCTAGCGCTGCTGCCATTTTGAATAAGCCGAGAACACCTCACATTGAACTATATTTGAGTGGGTCTAAACGCCCTCTAAATCAACTTAAGATAGTTCGCTACTGAAGACATTGCAGGATAGCACAGTTTCTTCATTCCTTTAAAGCATCCTCCAGCATGAACACAGCCTCTACCTAGAGGCCGTGCTAGTCATAACATTACTCTAACATATCAAATCGTTAAGTGTCATAGGGCCTGGTTGGGACACATCAATGATAGCAGGCTAATGATGAAGTATGTGCGTTAACAACGTGAAAAACCATGCATAGCTACTCTCATCGAGAATTAATCTCATTGATATAAAATGATTTTTTTAATATTTTTTTAAAGATATCACTTATTTGGGGATATTTAACATAGGATAACTCTGATGGTGATAATGAGATTGTTAATACAGACGTCTAACTGAAATATAATGTAAAAAACAAGTTGCCATATAAGGAAAATAAAACAGGCGTAATAAAAAATCACGCCTATTCAGTGTTATTTTAGCGATAACCCTGAGGGTTGTTCTTCTGCCAATTCCACGCGTCACGCATCATGGCATCCAAATCACGGGTAGCCTTCCATCCCAATTCTTTGAACGCCAACCCTGGAGCGGACCAGCATTCGGCAATGTCGCCGTCTCGGCGTGGTACAATTTGGTAAGCTACGTTGCGACCTGAAGCCTTTTCAAAAGCATGGAGCATCTCCAACACCGAATATCCTACCCCTGTCCCCAGATTATAGACTGTAAAGCCTCTGTGCTCATCGATGTGTTCAATCGCCTTGAGGTGCCCTTCAGCCAAATCCATGACATGAATATAATCTCTGACCCCCGTACCATCCTTAGTCGGATAGTCGTCACCGAAAATAGACAGTTTCTCCAGTTTTCCGATTGCCACCTGAGCAATATAAGGCATCAGATTGTTGGGAATACCATTTGGATCTTCACCAATCATGCCGGATTCGTGCGCACCAACCGGGTTGAAGTAACGTAAGGCGGTAATGGAGAATTGCGGTTCTGCTTTAGCGAAATCTTGCAAAATTTGTTCTACCATCAGCTTCGACGTGCCGTAAGGATTCGTCGTACCGCCAACGCGAGACGTCTCGGTCAAAGGAACTTGCTCTGGAGTGCCATACACCGTGGCAGAAGAACTAAAGATAAACTTATGCACACCCGCACGACGCATTTCCTCCAACAATACCAACGTGCCGGTGACATTGTTCTGATAGTACTCGAGCGGCTTACGCGTCGACTCTCCGACAGCCTTTAGCCCAGCAAAATGGATCACAGCCGAGATGTCGTGAGCCTCGAAGATGCGATGCAGACACTCAGCATCCAAGATATCGCCTTGGTAGAACTGAGCACTTCTACCCGCGAGTTTCTCAACGCGACGCAGAGACTCATCGGAAGAGTTTGATAAATTATCTAACACTACAACATCTTCGCCATGTTCTAACAAAGCCAGAACAGTGTGAGAACCGATATAACCGGCTCCTCCGGTGATTAAAACCGCCATAAAAACTCCTTACTCGCGCTCCTGGCGCTCAAGATGAACTGCCTTATTTAAGCAATCAATTGATTTTAAATGAAATTCGCACTAACGCACGTCTTTTCTATCATAATTGACCATCCCTATGTTCATAGAGTTCCTTTGATTCGATTGGCTTTACAAGTATGCAAACGAAAAGAGTTGTCGTAGGCAGCACCAGTGTATTCTCTTTTGTGCACAATGTGCTGATGCTCTTTACCGAGATTACCCTTGAGGATTTTGTATCCGAACTTCGGTGTCCATACGAGATGATACTGACAGCGATAGAATACATGGGAAGCGGATTCATATCTGTTCATGCTACTTACCCCTTGATTTGCTGATAACAAACCGAGGCAGTATTTAGCATGTGCCCCCTACGGGCATAGTCCCACATGAACGATCACCACCTCCATAAGGGGTGGTTTAGGATTGATAACAAAAAGAGCAGCTCAACGCTGCTCTTTCAGATTAATGCTCATAGTGAATATGTTGCTAGCGACTGCGGGCAAAATACTGCGCTACCCGCATAACATCTTTTTCATCCAACGTACCGGAGTCGCTCAGCAAGGTAATCCACGACTTGATGTAGGCGTACTTGGCGGAGGCCAGATCGCGCTGGGCGCTATAGAGCTGCTGTTCGGCGTTGAGCACGTCAACGTTGACACGTTGCCCGGCCAGCACGCTTTGCCGGGTCGCCGTCACCTGTGTGGTGGCCGATTGTACCGCCAACTCATAGGCCGCCACCTTGGCGCGGCTGCTGATGCACAGATTGTACTGCTTGCGCAGATCGTTGAGCGTGGTGCCCGTCTGCGCATCCATCTCATACATCGCCTGGCCATAGCGCGCCGCCGCCTGCCGGGTCGACGCCGAAACGCCGCCGCCGGAATAAATAGGCATGCTGACCTGCACGCCGATGCTGTCGGTGCGGTATTTCTGGTTAACCGTGTTATCGCTGCTGGAGTCGTTTTCCGAATGCGAAGCATACAGCTGAACCTGCGGCATAAAGCCCGCCCGATTCCTTTCAACGTCATACTTGGCGGCATCCACGCCATGACGCGAGGCGGCCAGCACCGGGTTATTCTCCAGCGCGATCTTTTGCCACTCTTCAAACTTGGACGGGATCAGCGGCGCCACCTTGAACTTGCCCGGCCGCAACACCTGCAACTCATCCAGCTGGTTCAGCGGCATGCCGATAATCACTTCCAATTCGCGCTGCGCGGCATCCAGCGCATCGCGCGCTTCGATGACCTGCGCTTCGGCCAAGCTGTAGCGTGCCTGGGTTTCCGATACGTCGGTAATGGTGCCTTCACCGGCGCTCATCAGGCGATCGTTCAAGGTCAGTTGTTCCTTGTAAGCCGCCTTTTGCGCTTCGGCCAACGCGATTTGATCCTTGGAATAGGCCACTTCGACATAGGCGTTAATCACCCTAACCGCAAGATCCAGCAACTTACCGCGATAGCGTTCGTCCGACATCATCGTCTGCGCGACGCCGGCTTTGTAGCGCGCGTACGCTTCATAATCGAACAGCGGCTGCGTCAGCGTGATCGAACTGGAATAACTGCGATATTGCTGCCGCCGGGTGACCTCCGAAACATTGCCGAAAAAGTCGCTCTGCGGATATTTTTGCGTCTGCCAGTTGCGCGGCGAATTCTGATAGTTCAGCGACACTTTCGGCAGCAGCCCCGCCCTGCCGATGTTTTCGTTCTCATCTCCCGCTTCTTTCTCTTTTATAGCCGCCCGGAAAGTCGGGTCCTTTTCTAATGCCAGCGAATATGCGTCTAAAATCCCTATCGAATAAACCGGCGCAGATATCGCAAACAAAAGGGTGCCGATAACCAGACCGGCAGCCTGTCGTTTTGATTGAATCAAAATTATTCCTCGGTTAATGAAGTATGAGCGCGATCCAAAATAGGTTTAAACAGATAGCTCAGCAGCGAGCGCGACCCCGTTTTCACGAACACCTCCACCGGCATCCCCGGCTTGATGTCCTCGCCACTGAGCATCTTCATGCCCTCCGGCGAGACCGTGACCTGCATCTGGTAGTAAGGCTCGCCGTTGGCTTTGTCGACCAGGCGATCGGCGGAAACCAACGTGACCGTTCCCGGAATTTTCGGGGTTTTGTTTTGGTTGAAGGCGGTAAACATCAGATCCACCGGCAACCCGTTGTACACCTTATCGATCAGGTCGACTTTGAGGCGAGAATCCACCACCAATGTCGCCTGGCTGGGTACAACGTCCATCAGGTGGTCACCCGCTCCCACGACGCCCCCCTGAGTGAAGATATTCAATCCGACCACGGTGCCGTCCACCGGTGAGGTGATGGCAGTGTTGCCCAGATCGAAATCGGCCATTTGCAGCTTATTGCGAAACTCGCTGGCGTCCATTTGGGTTTGCGCCAGTTGCGTTCTGACCTCGCGCTGATAGTCGGCGGAACGCTGGTCGATACGCTGCTGAGATTCCTGCAGCTGCTTTTGCAGCTGGCCAATCCGCCCGACGGTTTCATCGATGCTGCTGTTCACCTCGGCAAACTGACGCTGCACTTCCAGGTAGCGGTTGCGCGGCAGGTAGCCGTCCGCCGCCAGTTGCTTCATGCTGTTCATCTGCTCACGCAGGCTGGAAAGTTGAATCTGCTTGTTGGCGCGCGAATCCTGCAGGCCTTTCAATTGGAAACGAATCCCGTCCATCGACTGCTTATAACCGTCAATTTCACTTTGCAGCCCCTGGCGGCGGGAGGCGAACAGCTGCGTTTGCAACGCGATGATTTCAGCCACGCGCGGCTGAGTTTTGATCTGGGCAAAAATAGGGGAAAAAGTGACGTTGCTCAGACCGTCGCGCTCGGCGAGTAAACGCCCTTCGGTGGCCAGCGTGGTGTAGTACTGGTCGCGCAGGGAATCGACCTGCGCCTGTGCCTGCACCTGGCTCAACTGCACCAGGACTTCTCCGGCTTTCACCTTGTCGCCGTCTTTCACCGCGATATTCTTGATGATGCCGCTGGCCGGGGCCTGCACCGTTTTGCGGTTGCCGGAAACGGTTACCGATCCCGGCGATGCCACCCCTTTATCCAGAGGCGCGAACGCTGCCCAGGCCAAAAATCCGAACAGACCAATTCCCACGACCAGCCAGCCCATCCGGGTAAACCGCCGTTCATCCTGCGGGATCTCTTCAATATACGAGTCTTGCGGCTCGCCAATGTGCGTCGACATACCAACTCCTTTAAACTGCGGACGGCAATAAAGCCGCCAGGCAATTCACGGCTTAATTAATTTGCGTTTTCGGGATATTGCCTTCATCCGGCTCGGAATTTACCGCCCTCACCGCTTGCTGAGGCGGTTGCGCCTGCGCTTTTTGCGCATTGGCTAACGCCTGAAGCACTTGTTGAGTCGGGCCGAATGCGTTGACGTTGCCATTTACCAGGAGCAACAGCTTGCTGGTCATCGACAGCAAATTGGTGCGATGGGTAATCAGAACCACCGTTTTATTACGTTGCTTGAGGAACATAATGGCCTGGTTCAACGCTTTCTCGCCCGCATCATCCAGGTTGGAGTTAGGCTCATCCAATACCACCAGCGAAGGGTCGCCATACAATGCGCGCGCCAGGCCGATACGCTGTTTCTGTCCACCGGAAAGCCCAGCGCCACCGTTGCCGAGCACCGAATCGTAGCCGTTAGGGAAACGCAGGATCAGTTCGTGCACGCCGGCCAGCTTGGCGGCTTCAATGACTTTCTCTGAGTCAATATCGTTAAAGCGGGCGATATTCTCGGCGATAGTCCCGGCAAACAGCTCAATGTCCTGTGGCAGATAGCCGATATACGGCCCCAACTCATCCTTGTTCCACTGATAGATGTCGGCATTATCCAACCGAACAATCCCTTCGCTGACCGGCCAAATGCCGACCAGCAAACGCGCCAGCGTCGATTTCCCCGACGCGCTCGGGCCAATGATCCCCAGCACGTCACCGGGCTGGATGGCAAAACTCACGTTATGCAATACCGCATCGCCTTGGGATCCCGGCGGCGTGGCGGTGACGCCTTCTACGGCCAGCACCCCTTCCGGGCGCGGCAAGGACATGCCGGTACCCCGTTGCGGATGCGTTTCCAGCAGCTTGACCAACCGGCCATAAGAAAGCTTCGCCGCGCTGTAGCTCTTCCAGACGTTAATAACCTGCTCAATCGGCGCCAGGGTTCGCCCCATCAGAATGGAACCGGCGATCATCATACCGGGCGTGATGTGCCCATCGATCGCCAGCCAGCCCCCCAGCCCCAGCACCAATGATTGCAGCGACATGCGCACAAACTTGGTGATCGACGTGACCCGCGATGCGCGTTCGCTGGCGATGCGCTGACTGTTCAAGAACCGCTGGTGCAGACCGAACCACCGGCGTTTCAGGTTAGGCAACATCCCCAAAGCTTCGATCACTTCGGCATTGCGCAGATTGGTGCTGGCCAGCGTCCCGGACATAATCGACAGCTTGCTGGCTTCCGCCAGCGGCTTTTTCGACACCATTTCGTTGATCACCGCCAATGCGATCAGCAACAGCGCACCGACCAGAGCGAAAAGCCCCAACCAAGGGTTAAAGAGGAATATCACCAACAGATAGATTGGAAACCACGGCGCATCAAAGAAGGCGAACAGCGCGCTGCCGGTGAGGAATTGGCGCAGATTGGTCAAATCGCTCAGCATCTGGCCGGCATCAGACGAGCCGTTTTTCAGATTCGCCTCGTAGGCCGCGGTATAGACTCGCGTGTTGAGCCGCATATCCAGCTGGCTGCCGATACGGATCACCACCATGCTGCGCACGTATTCCAACAGCGACATCATCCCGAACATGCCCAGCATGATCAGCGTCAGCATCAACAGCGTGATTTCATTGCGAGAAGGAAGCACCCGGTCATAAACCTGGAGCATATAGATAGAAGGAACTAGCATTAATAAATTAATAAATGCGGTAAATATGCCAACGGTCCAGAAAACCTTGCTGCGAGTCCGTATAACATCCGCAATTTCATTGCGCGGTATAAATTGGTTCACTTTCTGCCCTTACATCATGTGCACTGTCAGTCAAAATCCGCATTGATTTTTATGAGATTAACCTCACAAAAAAAGCCCCCAAACATGCTCAAGACTGCAGCTGCTTTTTCATTAACTATAGATACACATTTGGAATTCCAGCAAGGCGGCAGACGAAAAAAACATTCCTCAAAAATTCAAAAAAAAACCAATATAAAGCAAAAAGTTATCCAAACCTGAATGACAGGACACCGCCCCCCTTTCCCACGCCCCGGCAAAGTCAAACCGCCACCACTGGAAATAATTAGAAATCTAATAATCCCCACCGTTAAAAAAACAACCAAAATCATTGCACTCATAAAAAATATTAATCAACTGCGACAAAAACGCAGGATTAATTGACAACACAATTAGTTATAGAAAAACCAAAACAATAGAAATAAAAAAAATCCTATAGCCTTGACAAAAATCTCATCAGCTCCTTTGATTAAAACGTGAAAGCAACAATTGGCATTAGTATGTCATTTTTATATGCCGTTGTTTTCACAAGCTTTAATACTAAAAAATCTGACCAAACCTCTTCCTGGCACGGCTATGGGGGGCCGGTCACATCTTTCTTATGTCCGTAGAAAATGGGTACATCCAAAGGGGTAACGTATGGCCACATTAGTAGCACAGCAAAAAGCGGCTGCTTTTTTCCTTGCAATCTCTGGAAAGAATATTGATACCGCGGCGTTAGATTACTACTCGCAGAAAATTGAAACTTCTGCACTTTCTCTGGAGCAAGTTGCGCAAAAATTCATTACCGGCACCTCAAGCCTGAACGGTCTGACGGCTTCTCAAATCGTAACCAAGGTCTACACCGCAGTGAACGGTAGTGCCCCCAGCAGCAGCGTGCTTGCCGATCTTTTAGCGGGCAACCCCACCACGGCATCCGTTGTTGCCAAGGTGATTAACGACGTACTTAGCTACAGCGGTTTTGATTCAACGCTGCTGACAGCACAGAGCAATTTCGAAGCTCAAGTCGAAAAAACCCTGTTCCCTGTCGCGACAGCCGCATCGTCGGCCGGCGCAGCTGACGTACAGGGTGTTTTCCATGTCGTGGGCTTAACGCAAACTCAGGACGGCATTACCTACTGGGGAACCGTATTGGCGCAGGGCAGCAAAACGCTGGCGGCGGTCGCACAAACCTTCGTGAACAACAGCCCGCTGAAAACGTTAAGCGATAGCGATTTCATCAACGCCATCTTCCAAAACAGCTATGAACGCGCACCAACTTCGGCCGAAAGCAGCAGCTATCTCGCCTTGCTGAGTGGCGGCTCGACTCGTGGCGACGTCGTAGCTCAAGTGATCGCAGCACTGAAGGGCACCGTTGCCGCCGGCGATACCACGGCCCAACAGCACTTCCAGGCGGCGACGCACGTGTGGCAACCGGGTGAACTGCCGGCTCTGAACTATCAGGAACAAGTCGCAGCAGCCTTCCTGGCAATTCCTGGCCGTGGCGTCGATGCCCGCGGGCTGGACACCTGGAGCAAAGAACTGTTTGCCGGTAAAACTTATGCACAGGTCATCACTACCCTGATCAATTCAGCAGAGTCGCAAAAGAAAGGCGCTCAATTGACTGGCGATGATTTTGTTCAGCATATCTTTACCCTGGTGCATGGCACTGCCGCCACCGCTGCGCAATTAGCCAGCTATGGTGCGCTGGGGAGCAAAACGGCCATCACGCAGGCCATTATCAACGACCTGCGCAGCTCCGTCGCCACTGACAGTGCCACCGTCACTCAGCAGCATGGCTTCGAATACGATATCGGTACCAGCCTGCTGTACAAAACCGCGGCGTCTCTGACGGCAACGGCCGCCGGCGGCAACGCGACGGGCACCGTCAACACCGGCGCATCTCACCAAATTAGCAATGCCGAAACGGCAGTGTTGACGGATGTGCAACTGAACGCCAATGCCGCCAGCATCGTGAACCTGAAGTTCGCCGACCACCTGGCGAATCTGACCATCAACGGCACCAGTGCAGCAACGGTCAACCTGTCTGACAACGGGGTTAACCCTGGTGTCGATATTACCGTTAACAATGGCAACGTGATTCTGAACGCCAGTTCCGGAAATGATGATGTCATCGTGACGTCGACGGCCAACATCGCCACAGGCACCGGCGACTTTAACCTTGGCAACGGCAACGACTCGCTGAAATGGGCGGGGAATGCGGCAACCGGCGCAGCCAACACCGTCGGCGCCGGCATCTCCGCTAATGGCGGCGCGGGTACGGACTCCATCTCCGCCAACTTCATCACCAAAACCGTGGTGACCAACCAAAACGCCCTGGGCGTTCGTACCAGCACCGTGACCAGCAACGCCAACAACTTCTCGAACTTCGAGCAGATCGACCTGACCGGCTATATCGGCAAGTCCGTCGGTACGCTGATTACGACGCCGCTGATCGGTTCACCGACTACCACCAGCGTGACAACGCCAAACAACACCTTTGACTTTGGCCTGACCAACGGCACGTCCACGGTCGAAGGCACTACGGGCGGCACGGTTACGCAGAACGCGGCGGCCACCAATCTGGGCACTCAGGGGTTTGTGGTCTCCGGTCTGGCTAACGTCAACGTCATCAACGCCGCCGGCGGCAACGCCGCACAGTTGGCAGTGAAAGGGGACGCGACCGCTGCCAGCACGCTGAACTTTACCTTCGTCCAGAATGCCACCAATCACTTCGACATCAACTTCGATGCGGTGAGTTCCGCCAATGTGAACGCCGGTGCCATCACCCTCAACAGCAGCAGCAGCCTGATTGGCGGTACTGCATTGAGTACAGTTAACGTAGCCTCGGGCGGTACCGGCAGCTTTGACAATATTCTGTCATTGGCCGGCACCAATGCGCAGGTTCAGACCATCAACGTGACCGGTGATCACGCGCTAGATCTGACGGTGGGCAGCGGTTTCAGCAACGTGCGTGATATCAATGCGTCCACCAATACCGCGGGGCTGAATCTCGACTCCAGCCATGGCGGTACCGGTGACGGTATCATCATTCAGTTGCTGAACATTCTGCCGCTGAGCGTTGTCACCACCAACCTGTTGGCACCGGTGTTGACGGCGTTGGGCCTGAACGGTTACCAAATGACCGTAGAAGGTTCCAGTGCGGCCGATACTCTGGGCGTGATTGGCAACACCACGCTGACCGGCGGCGCAGGTGCCAACACCTACGACATCAAGGCCAGTAACACGCAGGCGGGTGTGACCATCAAGGACTTTAATAGCCTCAAGGACTCGATTGTCGACGTGAACCATGGCGGCCTGACTATCTCCGATGACGCCAGCGGCACCGCGGTAGCGAACTACGGTACGCGTTCTGCCGACACGTTGGATGCATTGTTGGGGACACTGGTGGGCGGTTTGACCAATGGCGTTATCGGCCTGCTGGGCGGTATTCTTGGCCTGGATAGCAGCAACTCGCTGACGTCGAAAGTGGGTGTGGCATCCGTTGTATTCAGCGGTGGCGGTAACACTGCCAGCTCTTACGTGATTATCGACAACAACGATAACCACTCGCTGGACCTCAACGATACCGTGGTATACCTGACTGGGCAAAACCACCAGCAATTGGTGGATACGCTGCACTACGCGTAAGCGTAACGCCTTCACCAAGCGCCCTGATTATTTATTCAGGGCCGCATGGAGAACGGCAGTTATATACTGATGCCAGCCGGCTATGCCGGCTGGCTTTTTTATAGGCGGCAAATGCAGGCGAATGACGAAGCAGCAAGCCGCTTATGACGCTGGACAAAAAAAAACCGCAAGCTTAATAAGCTTGCGGTTTTTTACTCACAGCCTGCCTACCAGGGCGAGGCAATCGGAGCACTAGAGCGCATCATTACCGGTACATCGCCATCGGGCGCAGCCGAATTCCCCTGAACCTCTTTGAGCGGCGTAGCACTTTGGTTTTGCGGCGCCTCACTCGCCATAAAACTGCGCAAGCCTGAAGAAATACCGCTGGATGGCTTAGCCACCGGTTTTTCCTGCCAGAATAGCATCGCATGTTGATTATTCCCTTTCAATGCGATGGAAATTTTACCGCCCGGCAGCACTTGGTATTTCTCAACGGAATACGATCGCGCAACATCTGCGACCTTACTTAAAGCCAGCATCGACGGCTTCGGTTGACCGTTTCTCGTCAGCAGCCCAAATCGATGTTCATTGATTTTCGGGTTGTCTCCATCATCGAGCAAATCGTACCACCATATCCCTTTGATAAAGGGCCGCGATTTGGCCAGGAAAGTATATTTCACCACATATTGCGCAGCCACATCTTTTGATAACCCGCCTTTACCGTCATAGGTTGGCACGCCGATTTCAGTGATATAAATCGGCACCGTCTTACCTGCTGCCTTTGCAAGCCGGGCCTCGAATTTATCCACGACGCCGAGGTTCCCCTCAGGGGCCCGTATAGCGTAATTATCGTTGCCATAGGAGTAAGGGTGGATGGAGAAACCATCAACGTAATTCAACACGCCGAGTTTAACGATGTTATCAACCCAGGAAGGATCGCGGGTTCCTGTTGGGTTGGCCGTTCCAGTAATGACAATTGCGTTGGGATCGGCCTTTCGAACCGCAGCAGCCGTAGCTTTCACCAACGCGACGAAAATCTCCGGCGGCGGTGGCGTGCGCGGCTTCGGCTTAATCGCAGTGGCATTCGTCCATTCGTTCCAGATCTCATAATACTTGATCTTGCCTTTATATTTGGAGGCCGTCCAATACGCGTAGTTGGCAAAAGCCTGAATGGCTTCAGGCGTCGTTGGATAACCCGATGGATCGTAGAGTTTGTTACCGTACGCCAATACTAATAACCCATTCAGACCAAATTTTGCCTGGGCATCGTTAAACGCTTGGTCGGCCTTTTGCATATTGCCGGTTATGACATACTGCCCTTTTTGCTGTTCCAATCCGCTCCAGGGAAAATCCGCTCGATACGACGTGAAACCGTAACGCTTAATCAGATCCAAATATTTATCCGGATCGTTGGGGTACCAGCGAAAATGCGCATGAACCCCGACTTCGAAAGCCAACGCGTTCGCACTGATAAACATCAGCGGCAATGCGAAGGCCAGCGATGAAGCCGCCCCCTTCCAGCACCTCAGTTTACGGTTTGTTTTAGTCAACATCTGACCGACCTCCAGTTTTAAAAGAAAAATGAACTGTCTCAACATCCCCAGAGATCAGGAAATCCACATTTCCCAGGCGCGACATCCTTAAAGAAAATCTAATACGCCGCTTTATTAATGAATCCCTTGAAAATGGTCAGGAAGACGATTTTAATGTCCAACCAAACGCTCCAGTTACGGATGTAGTCGAGATCGAACTCAACGCGCTTTTGCATTTTTTCCAACGTATCCGTCTCGCCACGCCAACCGTTGATCTGCGCCCACCCCGTGATACCCGGCTTCATTTTATGGCGCAGCATATAGCCGTTGATCAACTTTCTATACTGCTCATTATGTGCCACGGCATGCGGCCTTGGGCCTACAATCGACATGTCGCCTTTCAGTACATTGACGAATTGCGGCAATTCATCCAGAGAGGTACGACGCAAGAAGGAGCCGACCGGCGTCAGGCGCGCGTCCCCTTTTTTCGCTTGAACGACTTTATCGCCATCTTCCATCACGGTCATCGAGCGGAATTTCCATACCTCGATGGCCTTGCCATCCATGCCATAACGCCTTTGTTTGAAAATGATGGGCCCGGAAGAGGTAAATTTGACCATGCAGGCGATCAGCAACAGAACCGGAGAAATGAACAGCAAAATAAATATTGACAGAATGATGTCTTCAATACGCTTAATTACCTGATTAACCCCGCTCATTGGCGTATCGAATAACGAAACGACGGGAACGCCATTAATCTCTTCCGATCGTGACTGTAATATGTTGAACGTAAAGATATCCGGGATCAGCATCACTGAGCAGGTCGTATCAGAAAGATCCGCGATCGTATCTTTGATCAATTTTTCCTGCTCCATCGACATTGCGATATAGACCCTATCGATACGGCCACTTTTCGCGTCGCTCACGAGCTGAGACAAGTCGCCGCAGCGTTCGATTTTGCTGTTCAACGGAGAATTATCGTTGTCGTAAATGCCCAACACTTTAAATCCCATCCAGTGCGCGTCACGTAAAGATTCTGCCAGACGAATACCGACGGGCATCGCGCCCATGATGGCCACATTACGGGTATTGAAACCAATATTGCGCATGTATCCCAAGAGCAGCCGGATCACGCTGCGCGTAATGACCAAACCGCAGCAGACCAGCAGATACCATTGGATATAGACGGAATACTCGTTATTGAAGACATTTATCAACGCCACCGTTCCTGAGGTCAACAGCAGGCTCAGCGACCAGTTTTGCAAAATGAGCTGGATCTCCAGCCCCGCACGCACACCACGCCACGAACGATAAAAGTCAGTAATCCCACCAATCATTTGGAAGATAACGATCGATATTAATACCATAATCCAGTGCTGCACGCTAAATGCGGCACCGGAGATTAGGCAAGACAAGTACAGCCCGCTAAAGATAACGAAAATATCAGAGAAGCGCTGAAGCATTGAAGTAAGAGACGCATTAGTATGCAACACGCCCCGACGGAAACCGTTCATAGATAACTGCCTATTAACTATCATAGTATAGATGCCTTTTGTTAGTTTTCTCTGGTACCTATATCGCTTCACAACGCTGGGCATATACCGCTCGCCCAGCATTAAAATATAGCTTTAAAACCAGAGATCAGCGTCGAAGCAAGGCCAGTATTTCCTCTGTTTTTTGCTGCATCAGTGCAGGATTGGCTCGTGATTCGACATTCAAACGCACCACCGGCTCAGTATTTGAGCTACGTAAATTAAATCGCCAGTCTGCAAATTCCAGACTAATGCCATCGGTCGTATCAAATTCCAGTGCCGAAGGCTGATAGCGATTGAGTACTCTTTCAATTGCAGCTTTTGGATCTTGCAGTTTGCTGTTAATTTCACCCGATGCTGGATAAGCGATCATCCGATCCCCGACCAACTCCCCGAGCGTCTTGTTTTTAATGCACAGCAACTCAGCAACCAACAACCATGGGATCATGCCGCTGTCGCAATATGAAAAGTCGCGGAAGTAATGGTGGGCGCTCATCTCACCACCGTAAACGGCATCTTCCAGGCGCATACGCTCTTTAATGAATGCATGGCCCGTTTTCGACATCACCGGCACCCCGCCTGCCTGCTTGACCACGTCGATGGTGTTCCAGCTCAAGCGCGGGTCATGAATGATCTTCGCCCCAGCGTCTTTCTCCAGGAACGCCTCCGCCAACAAGCCAACGATATAGTAACCTTCAATGAATCCGCCGTGTTCATCGAACAAGAAGCAGCGATCGAAATCACCGTCAAACGCGATTCCCATATCCGCCTTGTGCGCACGCACTGCTTGCGCCGTATCTTCCCGACACTCCGGCAGCAGCGGGTTAGGGATACCGTTGGGGAAATTGCCGTCAGGCTGGTGGTGAACCTTGATAAATTCAACCGGCACCTGAAGCTGCTTGAAACGCGATTCGACAGCATCGATAACGTGACCTGCAGCGCCGTTGCCGGAGTTGACGACCAGCTTCAACGGTTTGAAGTTAGCCGTATTCACATAGCTCAGCAGATGATCCACATATTCTTTTTCAATCGATATTGTTTCGTAGCTGCCGCGTCGGGTCGGATCCACCGCAGCGAAGTTATTATCTTCTGCCAAACGCTGAATATCGCGCAAACCGGTATCGCCGCTGATCGGTTTAGCCTGGCTCCGCACCAGCTTCATTCCGTTGTAATCCATAGGATTATGACTGGCCGTCACTTCTATGCCGCCATCGAGACCTAAGTGGAAAGTGGCAAAATAAATTTCTTCCGTCCCACTGACGCCAATATCCAGAACATTAACCCCGGCATCGCGCAGCCCTTCCGCCAACGCGAGTTTCAGTTCCTCGCTGGTCAAACGGATGTCTCCCCCGACGACAACGCTTTTAGGTTGCAAAAACTCCCCATATGCACGGCCGACACGATAGGCAATATCGTTGTTCAGCTCTTCACCCAGCTGCCCGCGAATGTCGTATGCTTTGAAACAAGTCAATGATTGAGACATGTTGAGATCCTTACCAAACGTAAATACAGTGATGCGGCTCAAATATCCACCGCACCAAAATGATTAATTATGCTGAGCGGAGTCGCCGATTCGCACGATATCGTCTTCTCCCAAATAGGCACCCGACTGAATCTCAATCAAATCAAGCGGGATTTTTCCCGGGTTTTCGAGAGAATGTTCGACCCCAAGAGGGATATAAACGGATTCGTTTTCACTGATCAGTTGCATTTTACCATTGGTATGCACTTTGGCAGTGCCTGACACCACTACCCAGTGTTCCGAACGATGATGGTGCATCTGCAAGGACAATTTCTCGCCTGGCTTTACAGTAATGCGGCGCACCTGGAAGCGATCGCCCTGAGCAATCGCATCATGTTTGCCCCACGGACGATAAACTTCACGGTGCTGTTTGCTTTCGGAACGCTTTTGTCGCTTCAGTTGGTTGACGATTTCTTTTACGTCTTGGACGTTATCTTTATCGGCAATCAACACGGCATCTTTGGTTTCAACTACAACCAAATTGGTCACCCCGACAGCGGCCACCAATTTATGCTCCGCGCGAATATAGTTATTTGAACAGTTATGCTCAAGAACATCACCGAAAGTAGAGTTCCCTTTTGTGTCTTTTTCGCTGATTTCCCACAACGCAGACCATGATCCCACGTCATTCCATCCCGCGTCCAGGGGTACGACGACAGCATCGGCAGTCTGTTCCATCACGGCATAATCGACAGACTCATCCGGGCAGGCAATGAACGCATCTCGGTCAACGCGGATAAAGTCCATATCGGGGGTCAAATGCGCAAGCGACTGCTTGCACGCGTCCAGAATATCTGGGCGGAAACGGCCTAATTCTTCCAGGTAACGGCTGGCTTTGAACAAAAACATACCGCTATTCCAGAGATAGTCGCCGCTGGCCAGATACTGCTGCGCCGTTTCAAGATTAGGCTTTTCGACAAAGCGCGAAACGCCGCAGATACTGGAACCGTCGACGCTGGTACCTTTTTGAATGTACCCATAGCCCGTTTCCGGGCCCGTCGGCACGATGCCGAAAGTAGCCAGTTTTCCCGCTTCAGCATAGGGAATCGCCTGATTGACCGCATCGCGGAAAATCGCTTCGTCCTGAATGACGTGATCCGCGGCCAATACCAACATGAGCGGATCGTCACCGCTGGAAACCGCCTGCAAAGCGGCAAGCGCAATCGCCGGCGCCGTATTACGCCCTACCGGCTCCAGAATAATATTATGCGATAAACGCGTGATTTGGCGCAGTTGTTCGGCCACGATAAAACGATGCTCTTCGTTACATATAACAAGAGGATTAATAATCTCTAACCCTTTAAGCCGCATGACTGTCGTTTGCAACATGGAAAATTCATTGCACAGCGCTAAGAACTGTTTGGGGAATAATTCACGAGAAAGCGGCCACAGGCGACTCCCTGTTCCCCCAGCCATAATAACAGGATAAAGGTTACTCATTTTTACTCTCACCGATTAAATATAAATAGTAAAAAAAATTATTTTCATTCCAAAAAACGGATGTATCGATTATCTGTAATGACGATAAGTATTGGATATCATTTTTTCTGAAGTAAAATTAGCATTGTAGAAATCGACACAGTCAACTTTCATTGCACTCCAATCGCGTTGGTCGCGAGCATTCAATATCTCAACGGCCTCATCGGCCTGATTGGTCGTAAACAGATACCCCGTAACGCCTTCGCTCACCACCTCCGGCAATGAACTGCAGCGGCTGGCGACAACGGGCAACCCATAGCTTTCAGCTTCAACGGCGACCAGACCGAACGACTCCCATCGGCTTGGCATCAACAACACGTCGGCGTAGGTGAAATAAGGCGCCATTTCTGCCGAAGTCAACCAACCTTTAAAATCCATCCGGGAATGTGGCGCCGGTTGCTCTTTTGCGTGTACATTGCCGCCGACGATCGTGATTAAAAATCTGTCATCCAATTCGTCGGCAATCCGCTGAACCAAATCAAATCCTTTTTGATAATCAAAACGGCCGACAAACAATATATTTATTTTATCTTGGCGATAAGGATTGGTATCATCCGACAGCGTTACAGGGGGTTCAACGCCATTATATACCACAGTCAAATTATCAGGACTCAACCCGGCCATCAGTGCCGTTCGTTTCTCATATTCGCTGGTACAGATGATAACATCGGTATTCTTTTGCAGAATTTTCTCTATCTTGGCATAAACCTTCTTTTTCTTTTCTGATGTGTCCATCAGGAAAGAAAAAGCATGCGGACAATAAATAATTTTAGGCCTGCATGTCATTCTTACCAATGGCGTTAACAGCCGGCAAACAACCCCCGCAAAAGTACTGTGGACGTGAATGACATCCGGTTTTTCTTTACGTACCATCTGGATATAGTTAATAGCCAAAGAGATAAACGAAGAAATATTTCTCCCTGTCCGCGTAAATACCTTCATTTTTTCTGCGGGGAAAGCGCCAATCTCACGATATTGACTATCGGGCAACACACAGTAAAAATCAAATTCATCATTTTGCTGTACAAGTTGTCTAATTACCGTAGCGACGCCACCCTTCACTGTCTCGGCGACATGCAGCACTTTTTTTTTCATTGCATAGATCTCGTCATTATCTCACTCAACGCTGCTGCCGAACGCATCCAATCGAAACGTTTGACATTCGTAAATCCCTCAGCGATTAAAATTTGGCGCAACGCTTCATCCTGCATAATCCGCTCCAGTGCCTGTTTCATTTCCAGGATGTTTTCCGGATCAAAGTACAATGCACTCTTCGACAATACCTCGGGCAAAGAAGCCCGATTGGACGCTACTACCGCACAACCACAAGCCTGCGCTTCTAACGGAGGAATGCCGAACCCTTCATATAAAGAGGGGAACACAAAGGCGCGAGCATGAGAATAGAGTTCTACAAGCTGTTGATCGCTCACACGCCCCAAAAACTGTATGTTATCGTTCGTTGCAGTTCCTTCCGTCGAAAACCCAACATCCGCGAAGTTCTTGTTGGCGGCCCCAATGATTTTCAGTGTCACTTCCTGGCCGTTTGCCATTTGAGAGAAAGCGGCAATCAGACCATGAAAGTTCTTATGATAATTTGGAGACGAAACGGCCAATAAATAAGGGCGCTCTGTATTGGATGCCGACGCTATGGGTTTAAACTGCTCGGACACCGCATTATAGATTACGTAAATATTATTTAATGGGTAGTCAAACGCCTGGCTAATTTCTTTTTTAGAAAATTCGCTAACTGTAATCAACGCCTTACTGTGACGCAACATCAGGGGAACAAAGTTATTATAAACGAAACGAAACTTTGCAGAGTAACTTTGCGGATAGCGTTTATATATAACATCGTGATGAGTAACAATTTTATTACGATAAAAGATCGGCGCCGTATTGCAAAGATTTATTAGAAGCGGGCTTTTATTTTTGTTTAAAAAAGCAGGAAGCTCTACCTGCTCCCAAAAGTGACCGCTTTTCTTACCCACCACCTGAACATTCAATTGCGACGCGATATCGTGGTGAATAATGTTTGGTGGCGAGACAAAAACGATATCATGCCTAATCTTACTCAGCGCAAGGCATATTTCCTGAGCGAACCGCTGAACCCCTGTCAAATCCTGCGTTAAGAATCGCGCATTGACATAAATCATTAATTACCTCGCAATTTTAAATAACACCGTGTCAATGTAGCGATTGCACATAACCTACATTTTTTCTTGAGCGACTCACGGAACCCGTCTCCGGCGTTCTAATCGATAATAACAAAATCGATATTATGATTGCGAATATATAGCCTGGATAATTTGTCAACGGGTTATTATAAACGAAATTCATCGAAAGCGAGATCATCCAGTATAGGTAAACACTGGGGTTAAGGCCAAGACGAGTACGCTGATAAAGAATGCCAAGAATTAACGTAGCGACAATAACCAGAAGGATAATGCCGACATTACCGTAATTCGACAACATGTAGATATACATACTATCAAGCGGGATTGAGTTCGTATTGTCATCACCAACCACCGCGTTGCCATTCACAGCGTACCCAGCACCGATAAATGGCGAATACTCACTGTCAGCTCGCACGGCTTCTATATTGACCGTACGAAGTAAAATGCTGTTCTCCGCGTAAGCATTCTCCTTCGGGAATATCATCTCATAAATACTGTAATTGGTCGTCGTAATATAAAAGAACAGTGACAAGACCATCGTTACCATAGTGACTGAATTCAGGCTAAAACGTTGAGAGAAAAAGCGTCTCAGCATCAGGAACATGATATAAAGCAGTGCCATGATAATCGCCGTTTTCGATGTTGAAAATGCGATCCCAACCATAATGAGAAGAATATATTTCTTGCGATTTTTTTCGCTTACATAAGGCGATAATACCAGTGCAAAAAACAGATATTCACTGAGGCTGAATGGCCCGGTGAGCAGACCAAAAGCACGTAATTGCCCCTGAATGGTGCGTAACAGAAGACCATATTCTTTACCAAACTGTGTCAACTGTGGGCCAGGGTCAAAACCGATTAGTGCATAAAGCAGGCCTGCCAAACTGGATTCGGCGACCGCAAAGAGCGCATTCAATACGGCAAAGAAAATATAGTACTTAATGATTTTATTAACAATCTCGACACGCTCATTATATTCAAAAAGAAGTAAAACGGCGGCAAAGAAAAAAGAACCGAATGTCAGTAACTCTAAGCGAAACTGAACGATAGAGCGGAAGAAATCAAACCTGCCGGTGATCATACTTAAAAGTACATAAACTAACGAGAAGATCACCATCGACAGGAAAAAGATCATTACGCTTCTACACTGTTTTGACACGTTAGGGTTACGCGCAAAAAGCAAGATTAGGACGAAAACCGGCACTGCCATGGCAAAAAAGTCTTTATATAATAAAAGTGCCCTGGTCGACATATACGCAGCGACGGTCACAACGCCATTCAATGAGAGCAATGTCATGTACATCAGCAAAAGAAAAACAACCAACGACTTTGTCGATACCCTCATTATGACCCTCTATACACGCTCTCATAAGCATCGGTTATTTTTTCTAGTTCAAAAAACGAACGACGCGGTTTGTTGTTATTTTCTCTCACGACGCTAACCACACTGGCGACAGAAAAATCTTTTAGCTCGAAAATATTATCATAAAAAGCTGCGATTTCTGCCACTCCGCCATTGAAAGGCGTATACACAACCTTACCAGAGATGGCCGATTCCGCAACGGTTCGCCCAAAGGGCTCATTCCATCGCGTTGGTAGAACAACGGCGTCAATCTGCGTCATAAACTCTTCAATCTTGATAAAGCCAAGCAAATGAATACCTGCCTCCAACGCTAACACCTTCAACCTCTCGCCAGCGGCGTCACCATTGAATCTGCCGGCGGCGTAGAATGCAACCTGCGGATCGCCGCTGGCCTGTTTTGCCAGAGCACAAAACTCATCAAAACCTTTGTCTTCGGTGAGGCGACCGACAAAACCGATCCTGACCTTTTCGTTGACGGTCGGTACATACTCTATCGCGGCGACAGGGTTGTAGATATGCGTATGTACCGCGTTGCGCGCAAATCCATTTTCCCGATGCAAGGCGGAAATATATTTACTTATGCCAACAAAAACGTCTACGCGCTGACTGGCTTTTTTCTTCAGAAAAGATGCGATGCGCACTGCAGACGACTGTACGTCCATATTTTGGCCATGTTTAAACAACGTGCCGTTCGGATGGAATAGATAATAATCGCGAGTCGTGTGTACCACGCGCGCCCCCAGCTTCTTGGCCACTCGCCACGCTGCGACGGAAAAACCGCTGAGGTTGTTGGTATGCACCACATCCGGAGAAAATTTGCGCAGCTCCTTACGCATGGCACGAGCCATAAATGGATTATAAGAATCAAGCAGATGCCACACCGCTTTCTTTAATTTGCTTGCCGAAGAAGCCTGAAATGGCCAGTACATATTTTTGAGAGGTAAATAAGCAATATGAACGCCATTAAGAGTGTCATATTTTATCTCATCAAATTCATGAAGACAAAACACACCAACTTCATGCCCGGCTCGTTGCAGGCTTTCAGCCAACAACTGAACTGATACTTCAGCACCACCGATTTTATAAGGAGCATAAAGTGTGTTAATTAAAGCAATCTTCATTTTCCATCACCACGGTAAATTTATAAAATTAAAATTTGTTTTTAATCAGCGTAATATCCGCGTTTTCATAACTCTCATAGTTTTTATAAATCGCGTTAACAAATCCACTCCACTCTGGCGATAAAACTTTCTCATCAAGAACGTAAGCGATTATCTTAATTTTTTCATCATATATTTTTACGAGATTGTCATACAATGATGAATAAAATCCGGCTATGCAACTGACGTTCTCACCAGCCACAATGGGATAAACCTCAAAGGGAAAATCCAACCGACGGACCTCTACAAACTTTCTGATTTCATCTATTTTCTCTTCACGCTCGCGGCGGTGAGGAATATAAACAAGCTCGGCACCCATCTGATTTGACTTTAAGTCATTTATCATTCTTAGCGTCAAGTCAATATCATCAACAGACGTTACCCCTGCCTCATAAAGCGGCGTACCTATAATGAAGACCCTGTTCTTTCCATCAGGAAGACTGGCCAGTTTAGCCTTAAAATTTTGGTAACTGTGCTTAACGACCACATCTCTTTTTGAAACATTACCTTCGATGTCATAAACAGAGAAAAAGGTTATTTTTTCTCTCTCATTATTGGTCATACCAAGTGACTTGAGGAAAACCGACTTCACGACGCCCCGAGCAGTGAGATTATTGTAGCGTTTAATTCTGAGCGTTGCCGTACCATCATCCAGCAGGACCACATTTCTTCTCGAATATTTATGCGCTAAAATCCAAAAAACCCTCGCGCGATACTCACCGGCAATCAAAGTGACAGTTTCCTTCGCACTCACCACCGATGTTACACTCTTCAATTGCCGTTTAATATCAAAAGCATTACCCAGTTTCCCTTCAACATCAATGGTTTCCAGGGAGCGATGCTTAATCATGTTCAACAGATAAACAATCTGCCCGTGATTCAACGCAGAATTGGCCGAACGCTTATTGACAATCAGCAGATCGAGCACAATGTTCTTCGCATCAAGATACTCAATGAGATTAAAAGCCTGAAGCGGTGACTCAATATACGCAATGTATTTACTCATATTTCTAATATCCGATTAAGCTACGGGCATGAATGTATAACTGCCGTTCAATGAAATTTGCCTTCAGCCTTAAGCTGCAGATAGTGAGCAACATCGCGTTGCGAAAAGGGTTTCGCTGGATGGCCGCCGGCTATAGCGTAGGGCTCTATATCTTTAACCACCACGCTGCCGGCTTGGATAATGGCCCCTTCCCCAATGGAAACCCCGGGCAGAACAATCACATTGATCCCAAGCCAAACATTATCCCCGATATGCGTATCCTTAATCACATAAGTGTTATCGTAGGGAATCGCATTCCCATGATGATTGTGATTTTCTGTGATCAATACACAACCAAAACCACAGTGGAAATTATCACCGATAGTAACACCGCCCTTTCCAACCACCGTCAAACCATTGGAGTTAAAGTTATCACCAAGTCGGGTTTTATTATTAACGATAGTTAAAAAGTTAATTTTCGGATCTTGACCACATCTTTCAGCCATTCTGATAACTTTTGAACGATAACGCTGCTTACGTAAGTTTCGCAACCATCGTTTAAGACTTGCTATCATCTTTTCCTCTCAATACTGATCTGTCGCTTACCACAATAAAAAGTCACTGCACACGCATAAAAACTAGAAATTGCATAAACCAGGCAGAAATACTCAACTTTAATTTCTGTCATGGTGATGACAAATATACCAATCAAATGCGTTATCATCGAACCCATGGTAATAATTGAGATTAATTTATTTTTACGATAGTAAAACAGTGAGTGCGTAAAAATATAATAAATCGATAAAAATGCAGTTCCAGGCAAAAGAATGTTGAAGTAATAAATAGCGCGATTGAACTCAGCATTAAACAGATACGGGAAAGCAAATGGCAAAATAAAGAAGTAAATAATGCACGAAACGATAACCAGAGCTGTGTAACCATATTGAATGAGCTCGACCCCTCTAAAATCGTTCGCTTTAAGCTTGCGATAAATGAAAGGTTGGAACGCCTGGTTGATTACGCCGAAAAAGAGCATAACGATAGAGGTTAGCTGAAACGCCAAGCCATAAACCCCGACTACCGCCGTACTCATGTAATGCGCTATGAAGAATCTATCCACCGAGGATTTAATCCAATAACTGCCATGATGTGGCAATAGGGATACCCCGTAGCTAATGATTTCCTTATAACGCTTACGCAACGGTTGGAGCACGCTGCGTTCAACCGCTATTTTTCTGTAAACAAAGAACTCGTAGGCCAGCTGAATGCTGAAAAATGATGCCGCGATCGCTATCAAACGTTGTCCTGGCGTCGACGCTATCATTTCAAAAAGAGCGATAGTGAATAAAACGTTGAATGCGGAAAGCAAAAATTGGCCGATAGCGGCAACTTTATAGGTCTGACTAATGCGCAAATGCGATAAATTGATAAAGTTCAGCGCCTGCGCCAGAGATGCCAAAACAACCAGAAAACCGTCGCTGAAAGAAACAGAGATCTTGGCGACCAGTGTGACAATGTAGAATATAGCCACCAGTAGCGCGCTCGACGCGAAAGCCAAGGCGATGTTATCTCTGCGGAACACCAGGGAGCTCCCTTCCCCCTCCTGCATGTATTTGACCGGCAACAGACCTTGACCACTGAACGAAATGAAAATGATCAAGATCTGAATAACGGACAAATAAAGAGTCAGCGCGCCGTACCCCGACGCGCCTAGGTGTGCTGTCAAATAAGGCAATATGATGAAGCCGATGACCTTGCCGAGAATATCCCCTACCGACAAGGCCGCAGCCCCCATAATGGCTTTACTCATTTACAGATACTTTTCCAGGAAGTTAAGCGCATGCCAGAACCCTTCCCCTTGGTTTTTGTGTCCCTGCCACACTTCAGGAATAAACTGCGCTCCCGGCGCATGACGCCGCAGATCATCAGCCAGCTCGTCAAAGTTCACATCGCCTTTACCGATCTGTACCCCTTCACCATCCACTCCCAAAGCATCAACAATATGCATATGTGCGGTGTAAGGGCCGACCTTTTGGGTAAACTCATGAAGATCCCATTGGTAGTAATTACAAGCCATCATGGAATGCGACGTGTCATAGCAGATGCGGTAGCCGTATTTCTCACAGAACGCTTTAATCTCGTCCGGATCGACAAACAGGTTATGGTAGCTTTGACCACCAAAGTGCCATGGGAACGGAGGCATCGTCTGGATGATGATTTCAACACCTTCTTGATTGATTTCACCCAGAGCGGCGCCAATGCGTTCGTACATCGCCTGGCGTGATTCTTTTGGCAAGAAACCGGTGGTATTGAAACCGCCTGCATTCACCACGATGACCGGACGCTCAGTTTTCGGGAAATATTGCTTCAACGCGCGAGTCACATCGCAGACACGCTGCAGCTGTTTGATCGAATGAGCAAGATAAACGGGATCATCCGTCGCCAGATCCAAAATATGATCGTTGGCGAACAGCTCGGGGCTATGTACCGCAAAACCGATATTTTCAGCGCCGGAGAAGAATTCTGTCAAATCGAGTTCCATATCCTGATAGCTCAGATGGAACTCGACGAAGTCCAGATTGGATTTATTCTTCAACTTGCCGTAATCGTGGTAGCGCACTGGAATGCCGAACGGACGATTGAAATCATAGTCCTTGGCTTCTATCGCCACATCATTTAGATCCGACTCATAGAAATATCCGCCTTTTTCGTGGTCACGATTGGCTTTCTTACCGACCAATTGCTCCAGATAAAGAGGCTGCAGACCCTGCCCCGGACTCTTCACTTCAACCATCTCGCGAGTGATGATTTCACCTTTTTTCAGATCGCGATTGATAATCAAACTTTTTGCCAGAGTTTCGCGGTTGATCATTTCCCCTTGGGTGATAGTACGTTCGCCGGCGTTGCCCATGGACTCTTCAACTTCGCGGATACGTACGACCATCTCTTTGAACTCAGGGGGTAACAACGACACCTTGTGGTCGTTGCCTTCCATGGATTTGTCGATGGTGAAGTGTTTTTCGATCACTCTTGCGCCCAGCGCGGTCACGGCGATCGGCACTGAAATGCCACGCTCATGGCCAGAATAGCCGACCAAGCAGCCCGTCACCTGCTGCAGACGTTTGATATAGGCCAGGTTGACGTCTTTGAACGGCGTCGGATACGTAGAATTGCAATGCAGGATCACAAACTCGGCACCTTTCGATTTCAAGAAGTCTACCGAGCTTTTGATTTCTGCTTCGCTGCACATACCGGTAGAACAAATCAGCGGTTTGCCCGTAGCGGCCAACGCGGCCAACATTTCGTGGTTAGTGAAGTCAGCGGAAGCGACCTTATAACCTTCCATGCCGTAGTTTTCCAACACTTCCAGGCTCTTCAGATCCCAAGGAGTACACAGCGGGGTCAGCCCCTTCTCCTTGCAATAATCGAACACTTCAATCAGTTCTTCATTGCTGAGCTGGAATTTTCTCAGCAGATCCAGCGTGTACTGTGCGCCAAGATCGGCGGATTTGTCTTTATCGTTGCCGCCCTTATACAAAGAGCTCAGATCGCGCATTTGGAACTTGACGCAATCGGCGCCCGCGTCAACCGCCAGGTCAACCAGATGCTTAGCCAGCTTAATATCGCCATTATGGTTGTTGCCAATTTCAGCAATAATGTAAGTCGGCGAGGTTTCCGTGATAGTGTGTTTGCCAATCGTCAGGCCTTTTTCGCTTTGCAGCGCAACGGCGACCAAACGACGATAATCATCAACCAGCGGCAGAACGTCAACGCCATTCGAAAACAGCGATTCAATCTCATTGCGTGGCGCATCCACTTTTTTATAGCGGACGTTCTGATTCATCACTTCCGACATTTCGCGGCTCAGATCGAAGTCGCCGTTAGTGATCCAACGACGGAAATCACCGTCTGAGAAAGAGCCGCACAGCTTGCCGTCTTCAGTGACAACAAAAATAATGCGCTTTTTATTCGAGTTGATTTTTTCTAAGGCTTTAATGATTGATTCGGTTTCAAACACTAAAAAGTCAGATATTTTTTTCTGAATTAACATAAATTATCTCCCACTCCAATTTTTCAAAATTACTTCAACAACCGCCCAGTCCAGCATGGTGTCAATTTCAAAGCTTTCCTCTTCCGACATCTTATGCGCTACAACTTTGCCACCAAGACGATTACCGGTACTGAGGAGAATTTCGCTTTTCGTAACGTAAATTGAACCATTTTCTTTAAGTTTGATATTTTCAGGCTTAATATCTTGCCGACGCGGACGGTTTAAGTAGTCGTAATAGGCTTTCGGATTATCTTCATTTTCCCACAAGAAATGCCAAAACTCACATACGCTCAGCAGTGAATCGGCTTTCTTTTCAATAATCTTTCTGATTGCAGAATCAATCGCATCATCTTTGCGAACAGGAGAAGTAGCCTGCAACAGGACGGTATACTCAGGGTGGTAACTCTCATGTTCAGCCAACCACTCCAGCGTATGCAAAAGCGCGGGCTCAGTCGCAGCGGTATCGTTCGCCAGATGGGCCGGACGCATGAACGGGACTTCCGCGCCATATTCTCTGGCTACGGCAGCGATATCTTCACAATCTGTAGAAACAATAACACGATCAATACTCGAAGAATTTAATGCCTGCTCTATGCTCCAAGCGATTAATGGTTTACCTGCAATTTCTTTAATATTTTTTTTGGGAATACCTTTCGACCCACCCCTTGCCGGAATAATTGCAAGATTACTCATTTATTCTCTCCGAAATTGGATTTTATGCATTACTTTTGAATGAATCAGAAAGCTCCTCATAATGAGGAGCTTTTACATAGAAGGGAGTTTATTTATATTCGTAAGCGTAGTAGCCGTAGGCGCTACCCGATTTATTTTCAACGGCGTTAAGGATAATACCTTTAATTTCCATGCCGTTTTGTTCGAAGCGACGAATACTCACCTCAATCTCTTTCAGCGAGTTCACGCCGTAACGTGCAACCAACAGCGTCGTGCCGACATTGCGCGCCACAATAGCGGCATCCGTTACCGCCAGGATCGGTGGGGTATCGACCAACACGATGTCATACTCTTTGCCCGCCCATTCCAGGAACTCTGTCAGGCGGTTGTGCATCAACAACTCCGATGGGTTCGGAGGAATCTTGCCGCGCGAGATAAAGCTGAGATTCTCGATCGATGTTTGCTTGATCGCTTGCTGCGCCGACGCCTGGCCGGACAACACGTCAGACAACCCCAATCCCAATTCACAGTTCAACAACGAGTGGGCATAACCTTTGCGCATATCGGCGTCAACGACCAAAATGCGCTGACCCGCCTGGGCGATCACCGCCGCCAGGTTAATGCTGACAAACGTTTTACCGATGCTTGGGCTGGCACCGGAAATCATCAGAACGTTATTTTTGGCTTCCAGCGAGGCAAAATGCAGGCTGGTACGCAAGCTTCTGACGGCTTCAATCGCCAAGTCCGCCGGGTTGCCCACGGCAAGTAGGGTGTAACTCCTGTTACTGCTGCGCTTGCCGGACAGCATGGTCTCGCGGTCGCTCTTTTGCTGCCATTCGGACAGCGGAATACTCGCGTAAACGTTGATCCCCTGCTGTTCCAACTGTTCCGGACTTTCGATGCCGCGATGCAGCATGGTTTTAAGCAAAACGAAACCGGTGGAGAATAGACCGCCTAGCAACGTGACTATCAAAACGATAATGGTTTTTTGCGGTTTAACCGGACGAGGCTGCGTAACGGCAGGATCCACAATACGTACGTTACCGACTGTGCTTGCCTTGGTGATGCCCAGTTCTTGCTGTTTATTCAGCAACTGCATGTAGATCTCTTGCCCAGCCTGTACATCACGGGTCAAACGCAAGATTTCCTGCTGGGTCTTCGGCATAACGCTAACGCGCTTGTTCAGCTTATCTTTTTCTTGTTGCAACGTGGCGCGTTTTTCCATCAACGCACGATAAGCCGGGTGCTCTTTGGTATAAAGCTTGGAAATTTCCGCCTCTTTGAACGTCAGCTCGTTCAGTTGAGCCTCAACCCCCACAATCGTGTCCAAAACAGACTTCGCTTCAAGGGACAAATCGACAGAATCATTCGCCTGACGGAAACGATTGAGTTTATCTTCGGCACTATCCAAAGAACTACGAACTTCAGGCAACTGATCTTTCAGGAAGTCCAGACTTTTAGCCGCCTCTTCCGATTTACGTTCGACGTTCTGCAACAGGTAATTTTTGCTGATGCTGTCAAGAATGTTTCGCACCAAGACAGGATCATCCCCGACCAGGCTCAACGCCAGCACGCCGGTGTCTTTACCTTTGTCTTCAACCGTCAAAGCATCCAGCAGATTGTTGGTCGCCACCAAACGCGGCAACTTGGCGATTTCAAAGACAGTGCCTGGCTCCGCCGAAATTTCGCTAACCAGCAAAGAAATCCCATGGCCACTCTCCAGCGCGCCAACTTTCCCCTTGATAATCTCGGTGCCGTTGTTGCTCAGCACATATTGCTGGGCGTCAATCACGGTCAATTCCAGCTCAACATCGTCAGAGTTGGCAGGCACATTGAGACGGGACAGCGCAATTTTGGCAGGTTCGGTACCCGTCAAACGAGCCCAGCCGCGGCCAAAAATCGGGAAGTACTTCTGCTGCACCACCGTTTCAAGATTCAGATCATCGACAGTCTTACCCGTCACCATGCGTGACTTGATCAGTTCAATCTCCGTGGAAGAACCCGGCTGACTGTTAGGCAGCATTTGAGATAGGTCGTTGACCAACGAGTTCCCGACGTTTTGCTCAACCTGAACCATGGCGTCAGCTTGATATATAGGCGTGGCGAACAGGGAATAAATGATACCGGCAACAGAGAATAACGCTGTAATCCCGATGATGAGCCAGCGGTGATCAATTAAAGTTCCCAGCAAGCGACTTAGATCAATCTCATCATGATTATTGGCTGTTGATAAGCCTGGTTTCGTATTATCAGTCATTGTAATCTCTGGTTAACGATTTAATGCCTGGGCCCATTTTTGGGCTGCATCATCAAGAAGGCGGTAAACAAACTCAAACGCTTCGGCGCTCTTTCTGTAAGGATCGGGAATTTCTTTCTGCCCCAACCAATGGGCGAAAAGCATGGTTTTGCCTCTCACCTCCGGCGCCAAGCGGCAAACAGCATCAATATGCCCTTTCTCCATAACCAGAATTAATGAATATTCCCGGCACATTTCTTTCGTCAACTGCCTGGCTTCATGCCCTTCTAACGACAGCTGATGTTTTTCCGCAATGGAAATAGCGCTCTTATCCGCGGTTTTGCCAACCAAGGCACCGATGCCTGCGGAAGCGATCTCTTTGTCCGGCAGATGCTGCTTCAAGAGACGCTCCCCCGTAGGGGAGCGGCAAATATTACCTACGCAGACAACCAAGATAGAATCAAACATGGCTAGCCTCCCTACTACGGCCAATTACGGATACGCAGTGAGCCTTCCGTGAGATTGTTGAAGCTATCGATGGTTGGTGCCAGCTGAACGATCAGGCGGTTCCAACGCGCGATAGGCGCTGCCGTCACGTAAACAATGTCATACGGTTGCAGATGGAATTCAGCCCCCATCACCAATGCTGTCGCATCAGACATGTTGAGCTGATAAATATTAGCCAGTTTGTCGCCCTGTGTTCCGTGCAGTGGGCGGATAACGAAGACACCGGTCGCATCTGCCGCAGCTTGGCTTATCCCCTGAGAATTGCCCAGCGCTTCCGTCAGCGTCATGCCGCTGCGATCCATTTTTAGCGTCGATGGGGTTTTAACTTCACCCATGACGAACACTTTAAGATCGTCGTTGCGCGGAATATACAGAATATCCCCAGGATAGAGCAGATGGTTCTGAGTCAAATCCCCATTCTGCATCAATTGCTGCAATGAAAGACGCTGTTCTTTGCCGTTGTGGGTCAGGATGATGTTGCGCCAGTCGGCATTCTCCGTCAGCCCGCCGGCGGCGTTGATCGCATCCATCACCGTCAAAGGTACGTTGGTGATAGGCTGCTGCCCGGATTTGGTAACTTCGCCCGTCACGTAAGCTTTTTGCGAGCGGAAAGCGGCGATATTAACGTCAACCTGCGGGCTTTCGATGTACTGAGCCAAACGGGAGGCGATCTGATCGCGAATTTGGGTAACGGTTTTACCCACCACGTTAACCTTACCGATATAAGGATAGAAAATCGTGCCGTCGGAGTGTACCCAGTTGCCTGTGTCGCTGGCGCTGCGGTATTGGCCCGCAGGCGTGGTCAATTCTGGATGGTCCCAAACGGTGACATTAAGGACGTCACCTACCCCGATCCGGTATTCATACGTGCGCAGCGATGCGTCCAACTGCGCATTCGGCTGAGCAACCACCTTTGTCGGACGCATCGAGTCCAACAACTTCGGTGTCATCGGGTAAATATTAACCATCTTATCGATATCGAAGTCAGCATCTTCTTGTTTTACGACTTCTTTTCCGCTGGTCGATAAATGGGTTCCAGGAAACACGGTGCATCCACTGATTACGCTGATCGATATCAATAGCGATATCACTTTCAATTGTCGTTTTGCCATCAAATTATCATCACTTTCAGGTAAATGTATCTGCAAAGCTACTATGCGCGCCAACCGTGGCAGCGTCTCTGTAACCTTATCAAACGGTCTGTCGCTTGCTGTGCCGTCTCAAAACATAAGCTCTGTTTGCAATTATCAAGAACGTTTATCTGCCGTTGATAAGAGCAAAGCTATTATGAGCGAGGTAAATAAACTGAAATGCCCGGCACCGGTAAAAATCAGTGCGGAGGCAAGTTTAAAGCTTTAATTTTTTAAAAATAACAGCGACTTGTCAGAATCAGACGGCCATACGCATAAAATTCTCTCGCCATAGCAACTTGGCTACTCGCAGTAGAATGTATACTAAAATAAAAATTGGAACAGTGAAATTCCCCAAAATTCAACAACTATTCTAGCTTCTCCCGCCATGATGGCAACGGCCCTCATCGAGAGAAGCGATAAGTTTTACTCAAAGCGACAGCCGTTCAGCCCACTCGCGGAACGCTTTGCCTTGGGTCGGGTGACGTAAGCCATAAGTGACAAAAGCGCGCAGGTAACCCAGTTTTTCGCCGCAGTTGAACGATTCCCCCACCAGCTCTGTCGCCTCTACCGGTTTGCGTTTCAACAATTCTGCTATCGCATCGGTCAGTTGAATGCGCCCCCAGGCTCCCGGTTCCGTGGTCTCCAGCAGCGGCCAAATATCTGCAGACAAGACATAGCGCCCCACCGCCGAGTAGTTGGATTCCAACTTGGTTTCCGGCGCCGGTTTTTCGATAATTGATGTGATACGAGCACTTTCGCCAGGAGCCAGGCTGCTGGCCTCACACTCCACCACGGAATAATCGTGCAGTACGTGTTCGTCTGCCTTTTGCACCAAAACCTGGCTCAGACCGGTCTGCTCAAAGCGCGCAATCATGTGTGGCAGGTTGTCTTTCTTCAAATCGGCTTTCGCGTCATCCAGCAAGATGTCCGGCAACAGCACGACAAAGGGAGAATCACCGACCAACGGCTTAGCGCAGAGAACGGCATGCCCCAGTCCTTTCGGCTGCCCTTGGCGAATGTGCATCAGCGTCACGCCTTTTGGCGTTATCGACTGCACCTCATCCAGCAATTGCCGTTTCACGCGCGCCTCCAACATCGCCTCCAGCTCGAATGAGGTATCGAAATGGTTTTCAATGGCGTTCTTGGAAGAATGCGTCACCAGGATGATCTCTTTAATCCCCGCCGCGACGCATTCGTTGACAATGTATTGAATCAACGGCTTATCAACGATTGGCAACATCTCTTTCGGAATCGCTTTGGTCGCCGGCAGCATACGCATGCCCAATCCGGCAACGGGAATAACCGCTTTCAACTTCGTCATGGTAGACCTCATTCAATCTCGTGATCGCTTTCAGCCGCGGTGGCGACAACCTGTTACTTTCCTAACGTCTGCTTCAACCAGCGGCTGAAATTCTCACCTTCCGTACCGTGACGCAGACCATACTGCACAAACGCCTTCATATAGCCAAACTTGTCGCCGCAATCGTGGGACTTGCCGCTCATATGGAATGCTTCCACCGTTTGCTCATCCATCAACATCGCAATCGCATCGGTCAGTTGAATCTCATCGCCCGCGCCGGGAGGGGTTTTCTCAAGTAACGGCCAAATATCGGCGGCAAGCACATATCGGCCGACGACGGCCAGATTGGAAGGCGCATCCTCGCGGGCCGGCTTCTCAACCACCGCAGTCATCGGCGCGCTTTCTCCTGCCGCGATCGTCGCGCCAGCGCAATCTACCACACCGTATTTGGACACATCTTGTTCCGGCACCGGTTCAACCATGATTTGGCTGTAACCCGTATCACCAAAACGCTGGATCATTTTAGCCAGATTTTCCTTACGCAAATCCGCCGTAGAATCATCCAATAAAACATCGGGCAACAGCACAACGAAAGGAGAATCACCCACCATTGGCTTGGCGCACAGCACCGCATGCCCCAACCCTTTCGCCTGTCCCTGACGCACCTGCATCACGGTAACGTCCGGCGGGCAAATACTTTGCACTTCACTCAGGAGCTGGCGTTTCACACGCGCTTCGAGCATGGCCTCCAACTCAAACGAAGTGTCAAAATGGTTTTCAATCGCGTTTTTCGATGAGTGCGTAACCAATACGATATCTTTAATCCCCGCCGCCACGCATTCAGCAACAATGTACTGGATTAAGGGCTTATCGACCACGGGCAACATTTCTTTAGGAATCGCCTTGGTCGCCGGCAACATACGGGTTCCCAACCCCGCAACGGGGATCACTGCCTTGAGTCTTGTTTGCATTTTCATTCCAATTCATCGTAGCGCTGCATTCACCTGCGCAGCGTGAACAAAGGGATTCAATCGGGCACGCTACCGCCCTTGGCTTGCAGCTACCAAAGTACTGTTATGACGTATCCACCACGTCATTGCATGAGCCAAACAATTTTTATGCAAAACGGCTCTCATTCTTCGTTTGAACTGCCATGCCGTTCACAAAAAAGTAAAAAAACCGGTGCCTTTATAACCAAACAATGCTAGTTACTGCCGTTATATGACTAAGATTCTTATACTAATGTCTAAGTGATACAAGCCTTAGATCCCCCCAGCCAGCCGTTTTCAGAATAAGACTACTCATGCCTTATACCGATAAGAATCATAGTCAAGGAAAATTGTTTTAATGTTTTGATTTAAATAAATTTAATAAGGCGTTTCTTTTCTGAGCGCATACATCCCGGTAGATATTTGCGCCCTCCGGCCCCTGGCTCCGTTGGCCACTCGGCGCCGATCGATGTTTGCGGCAATCCTCCTATTCTGATCCACGTCCTCCCGATTAAAGTTGAATTTTGCCGCCTCAACGCCCATCATTCCCGAGCGGCATAAGCCGTAGAACTTACAGGTGAAATTGGGCGTATGGAATGGATCGCTGATCCAACAATTTGGGCCGGCCTGGCCACGTTGGTCGTGCTGGAAATCGTGCTGGGTATAGACAACCTTGTCTTCATCGCCATTCTGGCGGACAAACTACCAAAACAACAAAGAGATAAGGCCCGTGTCGTCGGTCTGTTGCTGGCGCTGGTCATGCGTCTGGCGCTGCTCGCCTCCATCTCGTGGCTGGCGACGCTGACCAAACCGATGTTCATCGTTGCGGAGCACCCCTTCAGCGGCCGCGATCTGATCATGCTGGTCGGCGGGATATTCCTGCTGTTCAAAGCCACCATGGAGCTGAACGAGCGGCTGGAAGGTAAGGATGAAGAGCAGCACGGCGCACGCAAAGGCGCGCGTTTCTGGCCCGTGGTGGCGCAGATCGTGGTGCTGGACGCCGTTTTCTCGCTCGACTCGGTGATCACCGCCGTTGGGATGGTCGATCACCTGGCGGTGATGATGATCGCGGTCTGTATCGCCATCGGCCTGATGCTGCTGGCCAGCAAGCCGCTGACGCGTTTCGTCAACGCTCACCCGACTATCGTTATTCTATGCCTGAGCTTCCTGCTGATGATCGGTTTCAGCCTGGTGGCGGAGGGCTTCGGCTACCACATTCCGAAAGGCTATCTCTACGCGGCGATCGGCTTCTCGGTAATGATCGAGGCATTGAACCAACTGGCGCAGTTCAACCGCCGTCGTTTCCTGTCAAAGGTGCGGCCACTGCGCGAACGTACCGCCGAGGCTGTGCTGCGCATGCTGAGCGGCAAACATGAAGAAGCGGAGGTCGACAGCCATTCCGCCAACCTGCTGGCGGACAGCGACAGCGAAAACGGCGAGATCTTCAACCAGCAAGAGCGGCGCATGATCGAACGCGTGCTGGGCATGGCGCAGCGCACCGTCAGCAGCATCATGACCTCGCGTCACGACGTCGAATACCTTGAGCTGAACGATCCGCAGGAAAAGCTGACGCAGTTGTTGGAGCGTAATCAGCACACGCGCATCGTGGTGGTGGAAAGCAGCGCCAGCGATGAGCCGCTGGGCGTGATCCACACCATCGACGTCCTCAAACAGCAGCTGGCGCAAGCGCCGCTGGATCTACGTGCGCTGATACGCCAACCGTTGATCTTCCCGGAACAGCTCACGCTGTTAAGCGCCCTGGAACAATTCCGCCAGGCGCAGACGCACTTTGCCTTTGTGGTCGATGAGTTCGGCTCCGTCGAAGGCGTCGTCACCCTGACGGACGTGATGGAAACCATCGCCGGCAACCTGCCGGAGGCCGGCGAAGAGGTGGACGCACGCCACGACATTCAGCAAAACGAGGACGGCAGCTGGATCGCCAACGGCTATATGCCGCTGGAAGATCTGGTGTTGTACTTGCCGATGCCGCTGGAAGAAAAGCGCGAATACCACACGCTGGCGGGGCTATTGATGGAACACAGCCAGCGCGTGCCGCAAGAAGGCGAACAAATCAGGATCGGTGACTACCTGTTCGAGCCGTTGGAGGTCAACAGCCACCGCATCCTTAAAGTGAAGATCACCCCGCCTCTCCCAGCGGAGGACTACGAGGTTTAACATTGAGGCCGGGCATTGCCCGGCCTCAATGTTACTGGGGAACCAGCAGCTCCGTCGCCACGATCACCACCACCAGCCCGACAATCACCGGCACCGAAGTGCGCTTCACCACGTCGAACGGCGAGATTTTCGCCATGCCGGAGACCGCCACCACCACACCGGAGACCGGCGACAGCGTGCGGCCGAGATTAGACGCCTGCAGCATCGGGATCACCAGGTAGGCCGGATTCACGCCCATCTGCGCCGCCAGTTTCGGGATCAGTTCGACAAACGCATAGAACGGCGCATTGCCGGAGCCGGTGGTCATGGCCGCCAGCATGGTAATCACCACCAACACCAGCATCATGATCAAACCGCCGGTGCCGAACGACTGCGCCAACCCGATCAATCCGCTGATAAAGCCGACGGTGCTCAACCCCTGCGCGAAGACGCCCGCGGCCACCAACAGCATCACCACGCTGGCGAATGCGTCCGCCATGCCGCGATACGCCACTTCCAGGCCGCTGAATACCTGTTTGGCGCTGAAGCTGCGCACGAACTCGATCGCGGCCGCCAACAGTATGCACCCTACCAGCACGGTAATGATGTGCAGCTCCGGCCCCCATTTGCCGTCGAAGAGCAGCACGCCGAGGATCGGCGTAAACGGCAGTATCGCGTAGAACCCCGGCGCATGCGTTTTGATTTCGCTGACGTCCACGATGTGATGCTGTTCATCACTCTTCCTGTCGAGATAACGCTGCCAGAAAAAGTGCGCCACGGCCATGCAGACGATGGCGGCAATCGAGATAGGCAGCGTGGTTTTGAACGCGAAGTCCACCAGCGGCATCTCCGCCGCCTTGGCCGCCAGCACCACGTCGCCGGAGGTCGGCGCCAGGATAATCGCCGCCGGCGAAGCGCAAATGGCCGCCGCCGCCCCGCGGCTGATGCCAACGTTCACCATCAATGGGAACAGCGTCGCCATCAGCAATACGCCGAGGCCAGTGGCGGAAGAGACCGCCAATGACATCAGGCAAGCGACAAAATAGGCAGCCACCATCAGCAGATAAGGCGAGTTGATCATCTGCAACGGGCGCGAGGCCAGCTTGACGACCACATCGTTGGCACCGATATGCGTCATGTAGGCGGCGAAACCGCACAGCATCATGATCATCATGCCCAGATCGCCGCCGCGGCTCATCAGCAAGATCTTGACGTATTCGATAATATCGGTCGCGCGCCAGCCGGTAGACGCGGCGCCGGACGGCAACAGCGTTTTCCCCATCAGGGCGCTGATACTGAGCAGCAGTAACCCGCCCACCATCAAGACACCGGTGGCGGAATATCCTTTGATGATGTAACGGCCCACGCCCGCCGCCACCGCCGCGCCAATAAGAAGCTCTATCATGTTTCCTCAACTCGTTATGTTTTCGCGCTCAGGCGCATAGTCATAGCAAAATATGCTCTTACTCTGCACAAATCGAGCGTGAGTCTTCATGACCTTCATCAAGGTAACGGAGGGAAATTATCGCGGGAAACGCCGATATTGACGCGAGCCGTAAAACGGCCCGCGTCAGGAGGGATTACAGCTTGTCGAGCAGCTTCTTCAGATCCTGGCCTTCGCGCGAATCCTTGTTCTTTTCAGCCCATTTGTTCAGCGCATCTTTAGCCCGATCCTGCAGCGTTTTACGCAGCACCTGATCGACCTGCAGTTGGTAATTCAGCCGTTGCCACGGCCCGTAAACCCGCAGCGGGATCGGCGTTTTTTGCAGTTGCTCGATCAGTTCGCCGCGCCCTTGCCAGCCGCCTGTAACGCGCACGTTAAGCGCCATATCGCACTGTTTTCCCGGCATATCGATACTGCCGGCGCCGGTCAGCGCCAGCAAAGGCGAATCCGCCGTCAGGCTGCTGAGCTTGACAGTGCCCTGGCTCAGGCTGGCCCGCGCCGAGACGCTTTTGACTTCGGTATAGCGCTGATAGCTGTCTTGCCCGCGCACGCTGTTATCGTTGCGCGCCACCGCCTGTTGGATCAATTGCTGAATGTTCAGGCCGTGCAACTGCGCATCCTGCATTGCCAACTGCGCCGTACCGCGCCAACGGTGCTCAAATGACTGTGAAGAAAGGCGATCGCCGGTCAAATCTCCTTTCATGCTGAATTTGCCGGTCAGCATCTGCGGCATGTCGAAGGCTTTGAGCACCGTGCCGAGCTCAACCTGGTTCAGGGTCGGCTGCACGTTTATCACCGGTTTATTGCCGCGAGCGTCGAGCGATCCCGGCAAGGAGAAATCACCGCCGGCCAATTGCCCGGCAAGTTTATTCAGCGTCAGCAGGCCGCGTTGATTATCCGCCGCGACGGCTAACTGGGTAACGTTCATACCGCGGTAGGTCAACTGCGCCGCCTGCAGATTCAGCTGTGCATTGAAATCGCGCAGCGCTTCCAGGTTCTGCTGCCGATCGTCAACCTGGCTGGCGATCACCGGCGCGGCGGTCACGGCGGGCTGCTCGGCGGTATTGGTGCTGGATTGCCAACCGGAAAGCGCGTCGAGATCGAGATTAGCCGAATTCAGGTTCACCACATAGCCGGGCACCGCCCCCAGGCTGGCGCTGATATCGCCGGTCAACTGGCTGTTATTGGCACTGACGTTCAGCTGGCTGACGGCAATTTGCGCCGGCGTCTGCTGATAGACCACCTGAGCATTGCCCTCGCCTTGAATACCGCCGTTCGGAATATCTGCCCCCGCCAATTGGTAATTGAACTGGGTCACCTTGGCACCGATCTGGTGCGGGAACTGCTGCAGATCGATATCGGCCGCCATGCTGAAGGCCAGGTCGCGCTGATCGCGGTTGACCCGGCTGGAGATGTCCAGCCGCGCCTGCCGTTTCTCCGTTTGCTGCAGGGTAAGATTGATGTCCCGGACATTGATTTGCTCGTTGTCGGCGCGCTGCCAAATCAACAGGCTGTCCACGACGCGCAGGTTATCGATATCGAATTTCCAGGCCGCGTCTGCCGCATCAGCGCCGCTGCCGGCCGGCGCAATCGGGGCGTCCACTTGCGAGAGCTCTTCACTGTCGGGCGTGAGGCGAATGACGGCGTTTTTCAACATCACCTGTTTCACAAACAGCTGATGCGACAGCAGCGGCAACAGTTTGACGTCAAGACGCATGTTTTCCGCGCTCACCACCGGCGTCTTGGCGCCCGGCGCGGTCAGCGTCATGCGCCCGGCCAAAATGCTGAGCTGCGGCCAGATATGCCAACGCAGATCGCCTTCGAGCGTCAGCTGGTAGCCGCTCTTCTGCTCGACCTTTTTGACCATGTAACCGCGAAAATCATTCGGATTGACCAGCAGTACCAGCGCGGACATCCCCGCCACCACGACCACCAGTAAAATCGCCAATGTCGTCAGTAATCTTCTCATGCCACCCTCTTGTCAGCGCCACACCGACGGTGCATCCCGCGCCGTTAGTCCTTGTCGATTCGACTGGCTACTGCGCCCTGCTGATCGCGATATTTTGCGTCCTGCCGGCTGTTGTATGGCCGGGCCGCGGGGCCGGACAACGGCTCAAAGCTCAAGGCACCAATCAGCATCCCCGGCCGCAGCGCCAGCGGCAGCTTGCCGGAGTTGTAAAACTCCAGCACGATGCGCCCGTGCCAGCCCGGATCGATACGGTGCGCGGTCACGTGCACCATCAGCCCCAGACGCGCCAGAGAAGAGCGGCCGTCGAGCCAGCCCACGAGATCGTTCGGCAGCGTCACGGATTCGAAGGTCACCGCCAGGGCCAGTTCACCGGGATGAAGGAAGAACGCCTCGCCTTCCGGCAGGACAATCTCGTCGCTCATCACGCGATCCAGCGCGGCGCTGACTTCGTCTTTCGGCCCGCTAAGATCGATAAAAGGCGCGGTATGGCCGCGGAACACGCGGAACTGATTGCCCAAACGGACATCTACTGTGGCCCCGTTGATGCGTTCGAGCGGCGGGCGCGGGGAAATCACCAGTTTATCGCTATCCAGCCAGGCTTCTATATCGCGGTCGCACAGTCTCATGTCTTTCTTCTCCATCAAAACGCGTAACTAAACAAAAATTGCCACACAACGGGCGAAAGGTCTACGCCGGGGTGCAAATAGTTGGCCGCCGGCCGGAAATGCGCATTTCCGGCCATGTAAGCGGCATTATTCAAAGAATTGGCTGATTTTGGCTTTCAGAATATCGATCGCGATGCGGTTTTTGCCGCCGCGCGGGACGATGATATCGGCGTATTGTTTGGAAGGTTCGATAAACTGCAGGAACATCGGGCGCACGGTTTTCTGGTATTGCGCCATCACCGAATCCATCGAGCGGCCGCGCTCATTGACGTCGCGCTTCATGCGGCGCATCAGGCAGATATCGAGCGGCGTGTCGACAAAGATCGAGAAGTTCATCTCCTGGCGCAGGCGGATATCCGTCAGCAGCAAGATGCCTTCCAGAATGATCACTTTTTTAGGTTCGAGATGGACGGTTTCTTTCTTGCGCGTGTGCTCGGTGTAGCTGTACAGCGGCAGCTCGATCGCCTTGCCGGCTTTCAGCATTTGCAGATGCTGGAACAGCAGGTTGTGATCCATGGCGCTCGGGTGGTCATAGTTGGTTTTGACCCGTTCTTCCATGGTCAGGTGAGTCTGGTCTTTATAGTAACTGTCTTCTGGAATAACGCCGATGTGCTCATCGCCGACCTGCTCGCGGAGTTCGCGGTACAACGTGCTGGCAATAAGGCTTTTTCCGGAGGCAGATGCGCCAGCTATACCAATAATGACGCACTGATGCGGATTGTCAGTCATAAAATTAAAGACCTGATTTCGTATTGTGAAGGGGGGGAACTAAAACGCGACAATTATAGGGAGTCGCCGGGGATTGCGCCACTGTATATTGCGCGGCGGCGCGCGAATTCGGGCTGCCACGCCACGGGCACGCGGCATTTTAAGAATCTCGCGGCTAGGGCAACGCGCCGTAACGGGTTACACTCCCCGGCGCTGACTTTTGCTCCCCGCCCCCTTTCATCGGAGATTGATGTGCTGGATTGGTATTTTCTGACTTTTTTCGGCGACAGCATGCTGCTGCTGCCCTGCGCGCTGATTCTGTTTTTATTGCTGCTCATGTCTCCCGCCACCCGCGCGGCGGGTTGGCAGTGGGCGCTGATCTTCGGATTCACCGGCGGGGTGGTCTGCCTGTCCAAACTGGCCTTTATGGGCTGGGGCATCGGCAGCGAGCGCTATGATTTCACCGGATTCAGCGGCCATTCAGCCCTCGCGGCCAGCATCTGGCCGCCACTGCTCTGGACGTTGACCGGCCGCTTTTCCCACCCGATACGCAGCATCGCTTTGCTGACCGGGTGGATATTGCCTTTCGCCATCGGCGTGTCGCGGCTGGAAATTCGCGTGCACTCGGTATCAGAGGTGATCAGCGGGCTGATTTTAGGCTACCTGGCCAGCGCACTGTTCCTGCGGTTGCAGCGGAACAAAGCGCGCCCGCATCTTTCCTGGCCGCACTTCGCCATCGCGCTGGCCTTGCCATTGGCGCTGATGGGGCAGCGGCAGCCGGCCCCCACCCAGGGATTGCTGGAGCATATCGCCAAAACGCTGGCGCAGATCGAACGCCCTTATACCCGGGCAGATTTGCACAACCCTGCCCGCATCCCATAAAAAAACCCGGCGTTTAAGCCGGGTTCTTGCAGTGCGATAGGCAGATTACAGCGCGCGGAACGCGATCTCCGTCGGGATCGCCTCGCCCTGCCAATACATCTGCGCGGCCACGCGGCCGGCAAGTTGACGATACCTCTCGGCGAATTCGCTGTCCGGGCGGCTGATCACCGTCGGCGTACCGCGATCCAGGTCTTCGCGCAGCGAGATATGGAGCGGCATCTGCCCCAGCAGGCGGCTGTGGTATTTCTGCACCAGCTTCTCGGCGCCGCCGGTGCCGAAGATCGGCTCATGGTGGCCGCAGTTGCTGCAGATATGCACGCTCATGTTCTCCACGATGCCCAGCACCGGCACATGCACTTTCTCGAACATCACGATGCCCTTAGCGGCATCCAGCAAGGCGATATCCTGCGGCGTGGTGACCACCAGCGCGCCGGTTACCGGAATATTCTGCGACAGCGTCAGCTGGATGTCGCCGGTGCCCGGCGGCATATCCAGCACCAGATAATCCAGATCCGGCCACAGCGTATCCTGCAGCAGCTGCATCAGCGCCTTGCTGGCCATCGGGCCGCGCCACACCATGGCGTTGTCGTCGGTCACCAGATAGCCGATGGAGTTGGTCGCCAGGCCGTGCGCCATGATTGGCGCCATGTGCTGACCGTCCGGTGAAGTCGGCCGCTCATGTTCGGTGCCCAGCATGTTGGGGATCGACGGGCCGTAAATGTCGGCGTCCAAAATGCCAACCTTGGCACCCTCGGCGGCCAGCGCCAGCGCCAGGTTGACGGCGGTGCTGGATTTGCCCACCCCACCTTTGCCGGAGCTGACGGCGACGATGTTGCGCACGCCTTTGATGCCGGCCTGGCCGTTGGCGCGTTTCAGCGTCGTGATGTCGTGTTTCAGCTTCCAGTCGATGGCGGAAGCGCCGGTCACGCGCAGCAATTCGGGGCCGACGCTCGCCTGCAGCGCCTCAAAACCGCTCTGCCAGGCAAACGGCATCGTCAGTTCGATATGCAGCACATCGTCCAGCAACGCGCAGTGATGAATGGCCTTCAATGCGGTCAGGTTGTTTTTCAACGTCGGGTGTTCAAAGGCGGCCAGTACACCGGTCACCAGGGCGCGCAGAACTTCGGGGTTGGTCTGCTCAGGGGATTTTGCGTTCATCCCGGCTCCTTGATTTTGAATGGGTAGCTTCCGGCTAAGCATATCAGAACTGCGCTGCCGCTGACGCATATAACCTGCAAGAAACCGCCCTAGCAGCGAAGGGCGCGATCGGTTAACATCGAAGGCCCTTTTATTCATTACAGAAAGCAAGTTCTCACTATGGCTCAAGTCGCGAAAAAATTATTGGTGACGTGCGCGCTACCGTACGCAAATGGTTCCATCCATCTCGGCCACATGCTCGAGCACATCCAGGCGGATATCTGGGTGCGTTACCAACGAATGCGCGGCCACGAAGTGCATTTCATCTGCGCGGACGACGCGCACGGCACGCCGATCATGCTGAAAGCGCAGCAGCTGGGCGTGAAACCGGAAGAAATGATCGCGGAGATGAGCCAGGAGCACCAACAGGATTTCGCCGGCTTTGGTATCAGCTATGACAACTACCATTCGACCCATAGCGATGAAAACCGCGAGCTGTCCACCCTGATTTACAGCCGCCTGAAAGAAAACGGTTTTATCAAGAACCGCACCATTTCTCAGCTGTACGATCCGGAGAAAGGCATGTTCCTGCCGGACCGTTTCGTGAAAGGCACCTGCCCGAAATGCAAATCGCCGGATCAGTACGGCGACAACTGTGAAGTGTGCGGCGCCACCTACAGCCCGACGGAGCTGATCGATCCGAAGTCCGTGGTTTCCGGCGCGACGCCGGTGATGCGCGACTCCGAGCACTTCTTCTTCGACCTGCCGGCCTTCAGCGAAATGCTGCAGGCGTGGACGCGCTCCGGCGCGCTGCAAGAGCAGGTGGCGAACAAAATGCAGGAGTGGTTCGAATCCGGCCTGCAGCAGTGGGACATCTCCCGCGATGCGCCTTACTTCGGCTTCGAGATCCCGGATGCGCCGGGCAAATACTTCTACGTCTGGCTGGACGCGCCGATCGGCTACATGGGCTCCTTCAAGAACCTGTGCGACAAGCGCGGCGATCTGGACTTCGACGAGTTCTGGCGCAAAGACTCCACCACCGAGCTGTATCACTTTATCGGCAAGGACATCGTCTACTTCCACAGCCTGTTCTGGCCGGCGATGCTGGAAGGCAGCAACTTCCGCAAACCGACCAACCTGTTCGTGCACGGCTACGTGACGGTGAACGGCGCCAAAATGTCCAAATCGCGCGGCACCTTCATCAAGGCCGGCACCTACCTGCAGCATCTGGACGCCGACTGCCTGCGCTATTACTACGCCGCCAAGCTCTCTTCGCGCATTGATGACATCGATCTCAATCTGGAAGACTTCGTGCAGCGCGTAAACGCCGACATCGTCAACAAGGTGGTGAACCTGGCGTCGCGCAACGCCGGCTTTATCAACAAGCGCTTCGGCGGCAAGCTGGCCGACAGCCTGGCCGATCCGGCGCTGTACCAGACCTTCGTTGACGCGGCGCAGAGCATTGCCGAAGCTTACGCCGGCCGCGAGTTCAGCCGCGCGATCCGCGAAATCATGGCGCTGGCCGATCTGGCCAACCGCTACGTGGATGAGCAGGCACCTTGGGTGGTGGCGAAGGAAGAAGGCCGCGACGCCGACCTGCAGGCCATCTGCTCGATGGGCATCAACCTGTTCCGCGTGCTGATGACTTACCTGAAGCCGGTGCTGCCTTCGCTGACCGAGCGCGCCGAAGCGTTCCTCAACGCCGAGCTGAGCTGGGACGCGATCCCGCAACCGCTGCTGGGCCATCAGGTGAACGCCTTCAAAGCGCTGTTCAACCGCATCGATCTGGACAAGGTCAGCGAGATGGTCAACGCCTCGAAGGAAGACATGGCCGCCGCCAAACCGGTGACCGGTCCATTGGCCGATGATCCTATTCAGGAAACCATCACCTTCGACGACTTCGCCAAGGTGGACATGCGCATCGCCCTGATCAAGAGCGCCGACTTTGTCGAAGGCTCTGACAAACTGCTGAAACTGCAGCTGGATCTGGGCGGCGAATCGCGCCAGATCTTCTCCGGCATTCGCTCCGCTTACCCGGATCCGAAAGCGCTGGAAGGCCGCCTGACCATCATGGTCGCCAACCTGGCGCCGCGCAAAATGCGCTTCGGCGTTTCGGAAGGCATGGTGATGGCGGCGGGCCCCGGCGGGAAAGAGATCTTCCTGCTGAGCCCGGACAGCGGCGCGCAGCCCGGCATGCAGGTCAAGTAACCGCGCCGGCGCGTTACATCAAGGGTCGAGCTTGCTCGGCCCTTTTTTAATGCCTCAAACCCAAGGTTATAAACAGTAAGAAAACGTCATAACCGCTCCGATTCCCTCGCCCGCCGTATCCCGCTATGATGCTCAGCAACAACAAATAGACGTCCAGACAGAAAGACTGCTATAACAGACCTTCACCGGGACCCTTTACCCGCTTTTTTGGAGCCTATAATAATGAAAAACCTCAAGACTTCGCTGCTCGCCCTCAGCCTGCTGGCTGCCCTGCCGCTGCAGGCGGCGGAAAATGCCGCCGTGCCGGCCGCCATCGCTCAGCATCAGGGGCCGGTGCGCATCGCGGTGATCCGCAATCTCGGCTCCGACGACAACACCACGCAATTCTTGGCGGGCGCCATTCAGGAAGGGCGCAAGCTGGGCTTCAAGGTGGACACTTTCCTCAGCAATGGCGACGACGCGCGCTTCCAGGACTTCGTCAACCAGGCTATCAGCCAGAAATATGACGGCATCATTCTCTCGCAGGGGCGAGCCCCCTATTCCACCGAGCTGGTCAAACGCATCGCGGCGGCCGGCATCGCCGTCGCGGCTTTCGATACCGACGTCAGCGGCAGCGTTCCCGGCGTCACCGTCTCGCAACAGGACGACGCTTCGCTGGCCAACGCCTCCTTCGGCCAGCTGGTGAAGGATTTCAACGGCCAGGCCAACATCATCAAACTCTGGGTGGCCGGCTTCCCGCCGATGGAACGCCGCCAGGCCGCCTATCAGCAGCTGCTGAAACAGCATCCGGGCATTCACGAGCTGGAATCGATCGGCGCGGTCTCCTCCGACGTGCAGGGCGATACTGCCAACAAGGTGGGCGCGGTGCTGGCGAAATACCCGAAAGGCAAGATTGACGCCATCTGGGGCACCTGGGATGCCTTCACCCAGGGCGCTTACAAGGCGCTGAAAGAGAACGGCCGCACCGAAATCAAGCTGTACAGCATCGATATCTCCAACCAGGACTTGCAGTTGATGCGCGAGGCCGGCAGCCCGTGGCAGGTCAGCGTGGCGGTGGATCCGAAGCTTATCGGCGCAGTCAACCTGCGCCTGGTGGCCAACAAGATCGCCGGGGAAAGCACGCCGGACAGCTATCAGTTCAAAGCGACGGTCATTCCGCAAGCGCTGCTGCTGGCGCAGCCGGGGCCGGTCAACGTCGCCGGGCTGGCGAAGATCATCCCCGGCTGGGGCAGCAGCAGCGATTTCGTCCAGCCGTGGTTCGCCACGCTGCAGGCCGAACACGGTAAATAGTGCTGTTTTTGACGAGGCTGGCGACGCAGCCTCTGTTTTTAACCTAATTATCGGCTTTCCCCTTCCGTCCTCGCCAAAATACGCTATGTTATCTGCATCGCCCATAACTGTATGCATAAACAGGCTTCGAATGAAGGGATTCCCCTCGCTGATCAACGTACTGCTGGCCAGTTCACTGGTGTTGACCATCGGCCGCGGCGTGACGCTGCCGTTCATCACCATCTACCTCACCGAGCATTTCCATCTGCTGCCGAAGAGCGTGGGCGTGATCCTGGGCGTCAGCCTGACCCTCGGCATCCTTGCCAGCCTGTACGGCGGCTATCTGGTGGACAAATTCAGCAAAAACCGCCTGATCCTGCTGTCGATTGTCTTGTTTGCGCTGAGCTTCTTCGCCATTCCCTGGATCCCGCGCCCCGGCGGCGTCATCGTGGTGCTGGCGATCCTGCATACCTGCTATTCGGTGCTGAGTATCACCATCAAGGCCTGCTTCGCCGACTGGCTGCCGGTCGAGCAGCGCATCAAGGCTTTCTCTATCAACTATACGTTGGTCAACGTCGGCTGGGCGATCGGCTCTGCGCTCGGCGTGCTGGTGGCCGGGCTTAGCCCGCTGCTGCCGTTTTATCTGTCAGGCGGGTTGGCGCTGGCGACGGTGGCGGCGCTGAGCCTGCGCTTGCGCGGCCGGGAACAGCGCCCGGCGCCAACCGCCGCCGCACCGGCGGCGCTCCCCAACTTCCGCCAGACGGTGACTATCCTGCGCAGCGATCGGCGGCTTATCTACTTCACCCTCGGCAGCACCCTGGGCGCCGTGGTGTTCGGTCAGTTCACCGGCTATCTGTCGCAGTACCTGATCACCGTCTCCAGCGCCGAGTTCGCCTACAAGATCATCGGGCTGGTAATGATCGTCAACGCCGGCATCGTTATCGCCCTGCAATACTTGCTCAGCCGCGGCATGCGCCAGGAAAACATGCTGCGCTGGCTGGTGCTGGGCACGCTGTTTTTCATCGTCGGGCTGCTCGGTTTCATGATGGCCGGCCAGGCGGTCTGGCTGTGGATGGTGGCGATGGCGGTGTTTACCCTCGGCGAAATCATCGTCATTCCGGTGGAATATATGTTCATCGACTTTATCGCGCCGCCGCATCTGAAAGGCAGCTACTATGGCGTGCAAAACCTCAGCGCGCTGGGCGGCGCCATCAACCCGGTTCTGAGCGGTATGTTGCTCAGCTATGCCGCGCCGCCGTTGATGTTCGTGATGTTGATCGTTTGCGCGCTGCTTAGCCTGCTGTTTTTCTTCCTTGGCCATCGGCTGGCAGAACAGGCTGCGGCAACCGCCGAAGACGCGCGCTGAATCCGCGCGTAGCGGCCATTCCGGGCTGTCAACCCGCCGATCGGGCATGGCGCCCATAGCGAGAATTCATGGCGCGATCTGTGGCATGGCTCACAGTTTAATTGTATGATGAATGTATCAGTTAAACGGGAAAAGACAATGGCCAACGTGCTCACACTATGCTGGAAATACCTGAGGGCCCTGCTCCTCATCTACCTTTGTCTGTTCGTCGGCAACGCGCTGGCGGCGCTGCTGCCGTTCGCCATTCCCGGCAGCATCCTCGGCATGCTGCTGCTGTTCGCCCTGCTCTCTACCCAGATTATGCCGGCCAAATGGGTTAAACCCGGCTGCCATCTGCTGATCCGCTACATGGTGCTGCTGTTCGTGCCGATCGGCGTCGGGGTGATGAAATACTACGACCAGATCGTCGCGCATCTGGGCCCGCTGGTTATCTCTTGCCTGATCAGTACGCTGATGGTGCTGGTGGTGGTCGGCTATACCTCACATTATTTTCATCGCGAGCGCCGCATCGCCGGCAAACCCGACGACACGGAGGGTAACTCATGATCCATGAAATCTGGTGGTCGCTGCCGCTGACGCTGGCGGTCTATTTCGCCGCGCGCTGGCTGGCGCGCAAGCTGAATATGCCGCTGCTCAATCCGCTGCTGGTTTCCATGGCGGTGATCATCCCGCTGCTGCTGCTCACCGGCATCCCCTATGAGCGTTACTTCCTGGGCAGCAAAATCCTCAACGATCTGCTGCAGCCGGCGGTCGTCGCGCTGGCCTTCCCGCTGTATGAGCAGTTGCACCAGATCCGCGCGCGCTGGAAATCGATTATCGCGGTGTGCTTCATCGGCAGCCTGACCGCCATGATCAGCGGCGGCGCCATCGCCCTGTGGCTGGGCGCCACGCCGGAAATCGCCGCCTCTATCCTGCCGAAATCGGTCACTACGCCGATCGCCATGGCCGTCGCGGACTCGCTCGGCGGCATTCCGGCGATCAGCGCGGTCTGCGTCATTTTCGTCGGTATCCTCGGCGCCGTGTTCGGCCATACGCTGTTCAACCTGTTGACAATCACCACCCACTCGGCGCGCGGCCTGGCGATGGGCACCGCGTCCCACGCGCTGGGCACCGCACGCTGCGCGGAGATGGACTACCAGGAAGGCGCTTTCGGCTCGCTGGCGCTGGTGATCTGCGGCATCATCACCTCGCTGCTGGCACCGTTCCTGTTCCCGGTGCTGCTGCACCTGTTCAGTTGAACAGGGTGAAACTTGCGATACATCTCGCATTTATGTATCTCATTGCACTAATTTCATCAATTAAGAGACATTAATCACACTTTAATGTCTCTGGCCTGCCTAGAATGTTATCCCGTTAACCTGTAGAGAGACTTTCTATGCATCCGCGTTTTCACACCGCGTTCAGCGCACTGCCCGCGACACTGCAATCCGCCCTGCAGCCCTATCTGGACGCGCCTGACTTTCCGGCGATGTTCACGGCCGAGCAAGCGGCGGCGATCCGCACAGGCTGCGGGCTGGACGATGATGCGCTGGCATTCGCGCTGCTGCCGCTGGCGGCGGCCTGCTCGTTAACCCCGATATCGCACTTCCATGTCGGCGCCATCGCGCGCGGGCAAAGCGGCAACCTCTATTTCGGCGCCAATATGGAATTCAGCGGCGCGCCGCTGCAGCAATCCGTGCATGCGGAACAGAGTGCGGTAACGCACGCCTGGCTGCGCGGCGAAAAAGCGCTGGCCTCGGTCACCGTCAACTACACGCCGTGCGGCCATTGCCGCCAGTTTATGAATGAACTGAACAGCGGCGGCGAGCTGCAGATCCGTCTGCCGGGCCGCGCGCCGGCCACGCTGGCGGACTATCTGCCGGACGCCTTCGGCCCGAAAGATCTCGATGTCGCCTCGCTGCTGATGGACGAGGTCGATCATGGCCATCAGCTGGCGCTGAACGATGCGCTGGCACAGGCGGCGCTGGCGGCAGCCAACCGAAGCCACGCGCCGTACAGCAACGCCCACAGCGGCGTGGCGCTGGAAACGGCGGACGGCACCATCTACGCCGGCCGCTATGCGGAAAACGCCGCCTTCAACCCGAGCCTGCCGCCGCTGCAGGCCGCGCTGATCCTGCTGAACCTCTCCGGCGGCGACTGCCTGAACATCCGCCGCGCCGTGCTGGCCGAACCGCAGGAGGCGATCATCAGTCAGTGGGACGCCACCCGCGTCACCCTGGCGGCGCTGGGCTGCCAAAACGTCAGCCGCGCCGCGTTCTAAGCGCTCAACGGCGGAGCCATCCGGTTCCGTCGCTAACAGCCCCGCCCACCAAATACAATGCCCCGACGCCGCCAGAGACACTTTCTTTAGTTAAAAAATCATTTGATTGTCGATAATTACGCCAACCTGGTTCATCATCGGGCAACAAATGCTGTACATCTGCTCTTTATCTTTTAGGATCGTCGGCAATAAAGTTATCTGATACGTGAAGAGTAAAACTGATGGAACTAGAATACGAAAGCAAACGCCCGCTCTACATCCCTTACGCCGGCCCGATTCTGCTGGAATTTCCGCTGCTGAACAAAGGCAGCGCTTTCACCGAGGAAGAACGTAGCCACTTCAACCTGCACGGCCTGCTGCCGGAAGCGGTGGAAACCATCGAAGAACAGGTGGAACGCGCCTACCGTCAGTATCAGGATTTCAAGAACGATAACGACAAGCACATCTACCTGCGCAACATCCAGGACACCAACGAAACCCTGTTCTACCGCCTGCTGGACTCGCACCTGAGCGAGATGATGCCGATCATCTACACCCCGACCGTCGGCGAGGCCTGCGAGCACTTCTCCGATATCTATCGCCGCGCGCGCGGGCTGTTCATCTCCTACCCGAACCGCGATCGCATCGATGACATGCTGCAAAACGCCACCAAGCAGAACGTCAAGGTGATCGTGGTCACCGACGGCGAGCGCATTCTCGGCCTGGGCGACCAGGGCATCGGCGGCATGGGCATTCCGATCGGCAAACTGTCGCTGTACACCGCCTGCGGCGGCATCAGTCCGGCCTACACCCTGCCGGTGGTGCTGGACGTCGGCACCAACAACCCGCAACGCCTCAACGATCCGCTGTACATGGGCTGGCGCCATCCGCGCATCTCCGGCGAGGAGTACCACGCCTTCGTCGAAGAGTTTATTCAGGCGGTCAAACGCCGCTGGCCGAACGTGCTGCTGCAGTTCGAAGACTTCGCGCAGAACAACGCCACCCCGCTGTTGAACCGCTACCGCGACGAGATCTGCTGCTTCAACGATGACATCCAGGGCACCGCCGCGGTCACCCTCGGCAGCCTGATCGCCGCCAGCCGCGCCGCCGGCAGCCAGCTGCGCGATCAGACCGTCACCTTCCTCGGCGCCGGTTCCGCCGGCTGCGGCATCGCCGAGCAGATCATCGCGCAGATGAAGTCCGAAGGGTTGAGCGAAGACGAAGCGCGCGCCCGCGTGTTCATGGTCGACCGCTTCGGCCTGCTGACCGACAAACTGCCGAACCTGCTCGACTTCCAGAGCAAGCTGGTGCAGAAGAGCGACAACCTGGCCGGCTGGGAAACCGCCAGCGACGCCATCTCGCTGCTGGACGTGGTGCGCAACGCCAAGCCGACCATTCTGATCGGCGTGTCCGGCCAGCCGGGGCTGTTTACCGAAGAGCTGATCCGCGAGATGCACAAGCACTGCGAACGCCCTATCGTGATGCCGCTGTCCAACCCGACCTCGCGCGTGGAAGCCCGTCCGGAAGACATCATCAACTGGACCGACGGCGCCGCCCTGGTGGCGACCGGCAGCCCGTTCGCGCCGGTGAGCTATAAAGACCAGCTGTACCCGATCGCCCAGTGCAACAACTCCTATATCTTCCCCGGGATCGGCCTCGGCGTGCTGGCCTCCGGCGCCACCCGCGTCACCGACGCCATGCTGATGGCCGCCAGCCGCGCGCTGGCGGACTGCTCGCCGCTGGCCACCGACGGCCACGGCGCGCTGCTGCCAAATATCGACGATATTCAGGGCGTGTCGAAGTGCATCGCCATGGAAGTGGGTAAAGCCGCGCAGCTGCAGGGCGTGGCGATCGTCACCTCCGAAGACGCGCTGTCGAAAGCCATCGAACACAACTTCTGGCGGCCGCAATACCGCAGCTACAAGCGCACCTCGTTCTGAATGGCGCGCTGAAATGACCCAGCCCGGCTCCGCCGGGCTTTTTTGTGCGACAAAAACGCCGAAAAATGCGGCGGCGCGCGTGCTTCAGGCGGTTCACGTCTTGCGTAGGTCGGTCAGGTAAAGTAGCCTTGATCCATCTTTTTCAGCCCGGCGCGCGTAAGGCAACAACATGTGGAAACGCCTGATCATCAGCCTGTTCATCTTCATTGCGGTGTTGATGGGTTCGGCTATTGCGCTCGATCGCTGGATCAGCTGGAAAACCGCGCCTTACGTCTACGACGAACTACAGGCATTGCCGCACCGCCAGGTCGGCGTGGTGCTCGGCACCGCCAAGTATTACCGCACCGGGGTGATCAACCAGTACTACCGTTACCGCATTCAGGGAGCGATCAACGCCTATAACAGCGGCAAGGTGAAATACCTGCTGCTGAGCGGCGACAACGCCCAGCAAAGCTATAATGAGCCGATGACCATGCGCCGCGATCTGATCGCCGCCGGCGTGGCGCCGAGCGATATCGTGCTGGACTACGCCGGCTTCCGCACCCTGGACTCCATCGTGCGCACCCGCAAGGTGTTCGACACCAACGATTTCATCATCATCACCCAGCGCTTCCACTGCGAGCGCGCGCTGTTCATCGCCCTGCACATGGGCATTCAGGCGCAGTGCTACGCGGTGCCGTCGCCGAAAGACATGATGACAGTGCGCGCCCGCGAGATCTTCGCCCGCCTGGGCGCACTGACCGATCTCTATATCCTCAAGCGCGAACCGCGCTTCCTCGGCCCGCTGATCCCGATTTCCGCCATGCACAACGTACCGGAAGACGCCCAGGGCTATCCCGCCGTTTCGCCGGAACAGCTGGTCGAGCTGGAGCACAAGCTGAAAGAAGAGAAGCAGAAAGCCAAACAGCCCTGACGCGGCAAACGCCCAACAGAAAGGCCGGCATATTTTGCCGGCCTTGTCGTCTGTACTGCGGTAAATCTACTTCTTCTTGGCGTATTTCAACGAGTCCAGCGCCACGGCGAAGATGATGATGCTGCCCTTGATGATGTACTGCCAGTACGGGTTGATGCCGATATAGGTCAGGCCGTAGTTGATGACGGTGAAGATGATCACCCCGGTCACCACGCCCCACACCGTACCCACCCCGCCGGCGAAGGAGACGCCCCCCACCACGCAGGCGGCGATGGCGTCCAGCTCATACATAAAGCCGAGGTTATTGGTGGCGCTGCCGATGCGCCCCGCTTCCAGCAGGCCGCCGAAGGCGTAGAACACGCCGGACAGCGCATAGATCATGATCAGGTTCAACGGCACGTTGACCCCGGACACCTTGGCCGCTTCCGGGTTGCCGCCGATGGCGAAAATGTTCTTGCCGAAGCGGGTCTTGGTCCACAGGATCCAGACGAATATGATGGCGATCAGCGCATAGAAGGTAATGTACGACAGCTTAAAGTCGCCGAAGCGCAAGAAGCCCTGGGCAAAGGTGGAGAACTTCGGATCGAAGCCCGCCACCGGCGAAGCGCCGACCGAGTCGTAATACAGCGAGTTGATGCCGTAGACGATGATCATGGTGCCCAGGGTGGTGATGAACGGCGTCACGTTGAGATAGGCGATAATCAGGCCGTTAACCAGGCCGATCACCGCGCCGACCGCACACACCAGCAGGATAACCAGGGGAATCGACCAGGTTTCCATGTGCGGGAACACCTTGTTGACGTTATCCATCGACTGCAGCAGCGTGGCCGCCACCACCGCCGCCAGCCCCACCTGCCGCCCGGCGGACAGGTCGGTGCCCTGGGTCACGATCAGCCCCGCCACGCCCAGCGCGATGATGATGCGCACCGAAGACTGCGTCAGGATGTTGCTCAGGTTCATCAGGCTGAGGAAGGTAGGATCCTGAATGATGATGATGGCCAACAGCACCAGCAACACCACGTAAATGCCGCCTTCCTTGAAATAGGTAAATAAGGTTTTTTTATTTAGCGCGTTCATAATTCCGATCCTTAAAGGTGCAGGGAGGCGAGACGTAAGATTTCATTTTGCGAGGTCTGTTTGGTGTTAACGATGCCCGCAACCTGACCATTGCTCATCACCAAAATACGGTCGGTGATCCCCAAAAGCTCCGGCATTTCGGACGAGACGATAATGATCCCCTTGCCCTTCTTCGCCAGTTCGGTCATCAGCTGATAAATCTCGAACTTGGCGCCCACGTCGATGCCGCGCGTCGGTTCATCCAGCATCAGGATCTCCGGCTGCGTCAGCAGCCAGCGGCCGATGATCACCTTCTGCTGATTGCCGCCGGACAGCGAGCCGATATGGGTGTGATGCCCCGGCGTTTTCACCCGCATGGCGTCGATCACCCACTGGGTGTCGCTCTTCATCCGCGCGTTATCCAGCAGGCCGAGCTTGTTTTTATAATTGCGGATATTGGAGATCAGCGAGTTGAAGCCCACGTCGAGGTAAGCGTAAATCCCGGTGGATCGGCGCTCTTCGGTCACCAGCGCAAAACCGTGGTTGATCGCTTCGTTGGCGCTGTGGTTATCGATCGCTTTTCCGTGCAGCTTGATGGTGCCCGCCACCTTTTCGCGAATGCCGAACAGCGTCTCGACGATATCAGTGCGCTTAGCGCCCACCAGCCCGGCGATGCCGAGGATCTCGCCTTGGTGCAGATCGAAGGACACATCGCGGATCGAGGGCTGGCGCAGCGACGTCAGATTTTTCACCTCGAGGATCACCTCACCCGGCGTGTTCTGCCTGTCGGGGAAGCGCTGGCTGAGCGAGCGGCCGACCATCATGGCGATGATCTTGTCCATATCCAGCCCTTCCAGCGGTTGGGTGGCGATCCACTGGCCGTCGCGCAGCACCGTTATCTCGTCACACAGCTGGAAGATCTCTTCCATCTTGTGCGAGATATAAACGATGCCGCAGCCGCGCTCTTTCAGCTTGCGGATGATGGTGAACAGATGATTGACCTCTTTCTCCGTCAGCGAGGAGGTCGGTTCATCCATGATGACGATTTTGGCGTCGTAGGAGAACGCCTTGGCGATTTCGATCATCTGCATCTGCGACACCGACAGGTTGCCCACCTTTTCGCGCGGGTTGATGTCGATATCCAGCTCGTCGAAGATCGCCTGGGTGTCTTTGAGCATTTTTTCCTGATCGACGAACAGGCCTTTGGTCGGGTAGCGCCCCAGCCACATATTGTCCATCACGGTGCGTTGCAGCACCAGGTTCAGCTCCTGGTGCACCATGGAAACGCCGTGCTCCAGCGCTTCCTTCGAACTCTTGAAATCGATCTCCCGGCCCTGAAACACAATGCTGCCGCTGTCTTTTTTATAAATGCCGAACAGGCATTTCAACAAGGTCGATTTCCCCGCGCCGTTCTCCCCCATCAGGGCGTGAATCGAGTGCGGACGGACGCGTAAATTGACATTGTCCAAGGCTTTGACGCCGGGAAATGACTTACAGATATCCGTCATTTCCAGCAAAAATTCGCGTGAGCTATCGGCCATAAATACACCTGGCTTAACTGTCTTGCAGTCGTAAACATCCCCGCCGGCGGTATTCCTGGTGTTGGCGCCGCAGGCGGGGTCTTAGCGGGATCTCAATTCTTATTTAACAAACTGAGACAGGTTGTCTTTATCTACGCCGACGTAAGGAATACGCACGACTTTATTTTCGATTTTATATTGGGTGCCTTCGGTGGCCGGTTTGCCCGCCGCCAGGTTTTTCGCCAGCTCGAAGGTGGCTTTCGCCTGGTTGTCGGCGTCGTTCAGCACCGTGCCCGCCATCGCGCCGGATTTCACCAGCGCCAGCGCCTCAGGCAACGCATCGACGCCAAACACCGGGATAGTGGTCTTGTTATGCGCCTTCAGCGCTTCCACCGCGCCCATCGCCATGGCGTCGTTGTTGGCGATCACCACTTCAATCTTGTTGGCGTTCGGGCCGGAGAGCCAGGCATCCATCTTGTCTTTCGCCTGCGCGGTATCCCACATCGCGGTATCCATCTGCAGCTGCTGGGTCTTGATACCTTTTTCATTCAGCGTTTTCACCACGTAGGTGGTGCGCGCTTCGGCATCCGGGTGGCCCGGCTCGCCTTTCAGCAGTACGAACTGGATCTGGCCGTCTTTGTTCAGATCCCAGGCCGGGTTGGCTTGCCAGTGTTTGGCGATCAGCTCGCCCTGGATCACGCCGGATTCTTTGGAGTCGGTGCCGACGTAATACGCCTTGTCGTAGCTGTCCAATGCCTTGCGGGAAGGCTCTTTGTTGTAGAACACCACCGGGATATCGTTTGCGCGCGCCTTATCGATAACCACCGGCGCCGCGGCCGGGTCGACCAGGTTGATCGCCAGCGCTTTCACGCCCTTGGCCAGCAGCACGTCGATCTGATCGTTCTGCTTGGACTGGTCGTTCTGCGAGTCATTCATCAGCAGGGTGACGTCCGGTGAAGCCTTGGCGTCCTTCTCGATCGCCTTGCGCACCACCGACATGAAGTTGTCGTCGTACTTGTAAATCGTGACGCCAATACGGGTGTCAGCATGGGCTGCGGCGCCAAACATCATGGCTGCGGCCATGGCGGCCAGGGTGAAAACCTTCTTATTCATTGTCAGTCTCCGGTTCTGTGTAGGGTATTACTCGTCTTTGAGCCAATGGTCACCGGCAGTGCGCACACCCCAGGCCAGGCGATTTCCACTCAACACCTGCCGTCCGTGGATTTTGTTATTTCCGAGAAATGCTGTGTCAGCGCGAGATAAAGGTTGCAGCGGCAAGGGCCTTTGCGCCGGAAAACGCCTAGAGCATAGACGGCGTGATGTTAATATTCTGTGAATTTTCTCACAGATTGAAAACGGTTACACAAGATTAAATCGTCAGAGAGTGACCGTCGCCTCACTTTGCCAGGGGGCGACAGAATGGCGCCGCACCAGCGTCGGCATGAACAGATGAGCGGCCTGCGGCTCCGTCAGGCCTGCCGCGCCCTGCAACGCCAGCTCGGTGGCCAGCGTGGCCATCGAGACGATCGGGTAGCGCACCGTGGTAAGCTTGGGGCTGGTGTAACGCGCGATGGGGATGTCGTCGAAGCCGATCAGCGAGAAATGCTGCGGCACCGTGATACCGTTTTCTTTCAGCACCGCCATGGCGCCGGCGGCCATGGCGTCATTGTAGGCGAACACCGCGCTCAGCTGTAAGTTGCGCCCCAGCAGCTCCACCATCGCCGCCTCGCCGCCCTGCAGATCCGGCGAACCGTAGGCGCGCCAGTTGTCGGGCGTGGCCAGCCCGGCGGCGGCCATCGCCTGCGCATAGCCCTGCTGGCGCAGCGGCCCGTCTTCGATCGGGTGATTGGAGCCCAGATAGCCGATGCGCCGATGGCCCTGCGACAGCAAAAGACGCATCGCCATTTCCGCGCCGCAGACGTTATCCAGCCCGACGCAGCGCGGCTCATAGCCGGGAATAATCCGGTTGATCAGCACCATGCCCGGCACCTGCTCCAGAAAGCCGATCAGCTCGGCGTCGCTCAGGGCTTTAGCGTGAACAATCAGGGCGTTACAGCGCTGGCGAATCAGCACTTCGATCGCGTGGCGCTCTTTGTCCGCCTGATGATAGCTGTTGCCGATCAGCAGGTATTTGTGGTGTTTCTGCGCCACCGTGTCTACCGCTTTCACCAGCGCGCCGAAGAACGGATCGGAGACGTCCATCACCACCACGCCCAGGGTATCGCTGCTTTGGGTCGCCAGCGCCTGCGCGTTGGCGTTGGGGCGATAGCCCAGCTCCGCCACCGCCTGCAGCACCTGCTCGCGTGTCTCCTTGCTGGTCAGCGCGCTGTGATTCAGCACGCGGGAGACGGTCGCCACGGAGACTCCGGCGCGTTTCGCCACGTCGCGGATGGTGATCGGATGAACTGGAGGCATGCGGGATCCTGAAATCGGGGTAGTGGCCGGTGGCGCTATCCTACCCCGATTGGCCCGCTGCTCTGCGTGAATTGCGTCACAGGAAAGAAAACGTTTACATACATTTTTTTAACCTGCTGGCAGGCGCTCACTTCAACGCCCTGGGTTCCGCTTCGCCGGCGGCCAGCTGCGTCAGCCTGCGCCACAGCCACTCCATCGGCCCCTGCTCGAAGTAACGCAGCCACAGTGCGGAAAACGCCAGGTTGGCCAGCCAGACCAGCGGCACAAATGCCAACAGCTGCAGCCGGTCGAACTGCTCATAGAGGCCGAAGCGATAAAACAGCGTGGTGCAGATCAGCGTTTGCAGCAGGTAGTTGCTCAGCGCCATACGTCCCACCAGGGTCAGCCAGTGGGCGATGCGCATGCGCGACAGCGTGGGCCAGAAACCGTAACACAGCGCCAGATAGCCCATCGCCTGCAGCGGCGCGCCCAGTTCGCGCGGCACCTGCAGCAGGAAACCGCTCCAGCGATAGTCCCAATGCACCTGCCATTGCAGCGCCACCGCCGGCAGCTGGATCAGCACCGAAAGCGGCAGCAGCCACGCCGCCTGCCGCAAATAATAACCGGAGGAATAACTGCCGCGCAGCCAGCCGCTGCGCATCAGCCCGGCGCCGAACAGCATCAGCCCCGCCAGCTCCCAGCCATACTGCGCGCCGATGGCCAGCAGGCTGGACGAGAGCAGATCGGCGCGGCTGCGCCAGGCTTCGAAACCGCCCTGCAGCTTCCAGAACTTCTCGTACTGCAGCTCCGCCGCGCCCGGCTGCCAGAAGCTGCCCGGCTCACCGTGCGAGATGAAGCCGAGCAAAAGCAGCACCGCCACGCCGATCAAATACAGCACCACGCCGGTTTTCAGCAGCTGGAAGGTTTCTTTGGCTTCGCGGATCATGCGCCAGCACACCAGGCCGATCAGCCCGTAGGCCAGCAGAATGTCGCCGTCCCACAGGAAGATGGCGTGCGCAAGGCCGAACAGCAGCAGCCACGACAGCCGCGCGCGGATCCAGCTTTTGCCGCGCCGCAGCAGCATTTGCAGCCCGGCGCCGAACAGCAGCGCGAACATCGCCAGGAACTTGGCCTGGGCGAACAGATCGAGCAGCGCCCAGGTCCAGGCGTCGCGCGATGACGGCATGCCCAAATAGGCCGGGTTGAGGTAGGCGGCCTTCGGCAAGCCGAAGGCGCTGATGTTCAGCAATAAAATGCCGAGGATGGCGATGCCGCGCACGCAGTCCAGCGTGGCGATGCGCGGCAGAGGATGACTGTTCATTTTTTATCGCTGTCTTCCGCTCATGAAAAAGGCGCCCTCAGGCGCCTGTTGTCGTCGTGCGGGTCGCCCCGCAACGCCATCACCCCTGGTGATGACGCACCGCGCGCAGGAACTCCTGGCGGGTATTCTGGCTGGACTTGAACAGCCCCCCCAACGAAGTGGTGGTGGTGGCGCTGGTCGCGTCGCGGATGCCGCGCGCCTTGACACAATAATGGACCGCATCGATCGATACCGCCACGTTATTGGTGCCGAGCAGGGTCTGCAGCGCCACCAGGATCTGCTGGGTCAGGCGCTCTTGCACCTGCGGACGCTGGGAGAAGAACTGCACGATGCGGTTGATCTTCGACAGGCCGATCACCGAGTCTTTCGGGATATAGGCCACGGTGGCCTTGCCGTCGATGGTCACGAAGTGGTGTTCGCAGGTGCTGGTCAGCGTGATATCGCGCACCGTCACCATCTCATCCACCTTCATCTTGTTCTCGATAACGGTGATTTTCGGGAAGTTGGCGTAGTCCAGCCCGGAGAAGATCTCGTCGACATACATTTTGGCGATGCGATGTGGCGTCTCCGCCAGGCTGTCATCGGACAGATCGAGGTTCAGCAGCTGCATGATTTCGGTCATGTGCTCTTTGATGCGGCGCTTGCGCGTTTCGCGATCCAGCACTTCCCCGCGCAGCGGCGTCTCCAGACCACGCTCTTCCAGCGCCGCATGCACCAGCGCGGCTTCTTTACTTAATGATGTCATGTATTTGTTCTCCTGCGGACGGAACCCGCCGGCGGCCTGGTAGGGCGTGCGGCCAGCGAATTGCTTGCTCTCGTGACGGCAGAGTTTTCGTGGTGGATAACGTGAACCCGGTCAAGATTTTGCCCCCACTGTAGATGAGAGCGCGGCGATTATCCAGTGATTGTGCTTCATCCGCAGGTGAAATATTCGCATTTAGCACAATCAGGCCGGCTGCGGGATTCCACGCTTTTTGTATGGATTTCAATCACCGCATCGCCGTTTTTTGCGCCAACCGCCGCGCCGGGGTATTCACCACCAGCGCACCGGCCACCAACAGCGCCGCCACCGCCACGTACAGCGCCGGCTCCAGTCGATGGGTCAAGGCGGTCGACAGCGCCGACAGCATCGGCCCGACCAGTTGGCCGATCGCATAACCGGTGGTCAGCAACCCGGCCATGTAGCGCGCATGGCGCGACGCCAGTTCACGGCCGTGCTGAAGGGCGAGCTGCACCACGCAGAGGAAGCCGCCGCCGGTCAGCAACGCCCCGAGCGCCAGGCCGGCCACGCCCGGCACCACTTCGGCGCTCAGCACGCCCAGCGCCTGTATCCACAGCGTGATCGCCAGCCGGCTCTGGGTGGTCAGCCGATGGCGGGTCAAAATGCCGATAACGATCCCCAGCACCGCCGCGCCGCCGAACACCGGCCAGACGAACTGCGCGAACAGGCTGCCGGGAAAACGCGCCGCCGCCATCTGCGACAAGAACGTCGCCGGCAGGATGTAGCCGAACCCGGCCAGGCTGTAGCTCCACACCAGGCGTTTGAGCGCCGGCGTCAGCAGCAGCGGTTCCGGGGCCACGTCCGGGCGATGCAGCTCGCCGCTGCGCGGCAGAAAGGCGCTAATCGCCCCCACCAACGCCAGCGCCGGCACGCCATACACCAGCCAGGCCTGCGCCGCCGTCAGCCCCAGCGTGTTGATGCCCACCGCCAGCATGCCGCTGAGGAAGATACCGGCGCCCGGCCCGGCGAACACCGCCGCGCTCAGCGCCGGCCGGCCGTAGTGCGCCAACCGCTCATTGGTCCAGGCCGCCACCAGCACCATCGCCCAGCCGCTGGCCCAGCCGATGACGAAGCGCAGCGCGCCGTGCGTCCATTCATCCTGCGCCAGCGCCGACAGCAGCGTCAGCGCCACCGCGCCCCACACGCCAAGCCACAGGCGCCGCTCGACGTGGCGCGTGGCGCGCATCGCGTCGTAGGCGCCGCACAGGTAGCCCAAATAGTTGATCGCCGCCACCAGCCCGGCGCCGGTCAGTGTGAACTGGTGTTCCGCGATCATCAGCGGCACCTGGGGGGTGAAAGCGAAGCGGCCAATGCCCATCGCAACGATCAGCGCGGCAAAACCGCTCAAGGCAATACGTAAAGCCATATCGGCATCCAAAAGGTTAAAAGAAAGTTGCCAGTATCATGCCGCAGTATTAAACTCACAAAAACTGAATAATACTAATCAAGTTCATCACGAAACGAGAATATTATGGATCTGACCCAGCTTCGCATGTTCTGCTGCGTAGCGGAAACCGGCTCGGTCGCCCGCGCCGCCGAGCAGTTGCACCGCGTGCCGTCGAATCTGACCACCCGACTGCGCCAGCTCGAACAGGAGCTGGGCGCCGATCTGTTTATCCGCGAAAAACAGCGCCTGCGCCTGTCGCCGATGGGCCATAACTTTCTGTGCTACGCCAACCGCATCCTGGCGCTGAGCGACGAGGCGATGAGCATCACCCACGCCGGCGAACCGGCGGGCAACTTCGCCCTCGGCTCGATGGAGAGCACCGCCGCTACCCGCCTGCCCTCGCTGCTGGCGGCTTACCACCAGCGCTTCTCGCAGGTTTCGCTGTCGCTGACCACCGGCACCTCCGGCGAAATCGCCGATCGGGTGCGCGCCGGCACGCTGGCCGCGGCGCTGGTCGACGGCCCGGTACCCTATGACGAGCTGAACGGCTGCATCGCCTATCCTGAACATATGGTGGTGATCTCCTGTCTCGATCACGCGCCGATCCACAGCGCCAAAGACGCCAATGGCGAGACGCTGTTCGCCTTTCGCGCCAGCTGCTCCTACCGCCTGCGGCTGGAGGCCTGGTTCAAGCGCGAAGGCGCACGGCCGGGGCAAATTATGGAGATCCAGTCCTATCACGCCATGCTGGCCTGCGTCGCCAGCGGCGCCGGGCTGGCGATGATCCCGCATTCGGTGCTGAGCCTGCTGCCGGGTCATGAGCGGGTCCGGGTTCACCCCCTGCCGCCGGACGTGGCCGACACCGCCACCTGGCTGCTGTGGCGCCGCGACGCGTTCGGCCCGAACGTGCGCGCGCTGAAAGAGTTGATTATTGAACAGACGGAAACCGCCGCTGTTGATGAAAGCACCCCCAACGATTTATCAGACGTTGTCGATATCGCCTGATTTAAAAAGAAAACCACTGAGGAGACTATGATGGAGATGATCAAAACCCGCGCCGCCGTTGCCTGGGGCCCGAACCAGCCGCTGAAGATCGAAGAAGTCGAGCTGATGCCACCGCAAAAAGGCGAAGTGCTGGTGCGGATCGTCGCCACCGGCGTTTGTCACACCGACGCCTACACCCTGTCCGGCAAAGATCCGGAAGGCGTGTTCCCGGCGATCCTCGGCCACGAGGGCGGCGGCGTGGTGGAAGCGGTCGGTGAAGGCGTCACCAGCGTGGCAGTCGGCGATCACGTGATCCCGCTCTACACCCCGGAGTGCGGCGAGTGCAAATTCTGTAAATCCGGCAAGACCAACCTGTGCCAGGCGATCCGCGCCACCCAGGGCAAAGGGCTGATGCCGGACGGCACCACCCGCTTCTTCAAGGATGGCAAGCCGATCTTCCACTACATGGGCACCTCCACCTTCTCCGAGTACACCGTGGTGCCGGAAATCTCACTGGCGAAAATCAACAAGGAAGCGCCGCTGGAAGAAGTGTGCCTGCTGGGCTGCGGCGTGACCACCGGCATGGGCGCGGTGATGAACACCGCCAAAGTGCAACCGGGCGACACCGTGGCGATCTTCGGCCTGGGCGGCATCGGCCTGTCGGCGATCATCGGCGCGCAGATGGCCGGCGCGGGCCGCATCATCGGCATCGACATCAACACCAGCAAGTTCGATCTGGCACGCAAGCTGGGCGCTACCGATCTGATCAACCCGAAAGACTATGACAAGCCGATTCAGGACGTGATCGTCGAGCTGACCGACGGCGGCGTCGATTTCTCCTTCGAGTGCATCGGCAACGTCAACGTGATGCGTTCCGCGCTGGAGTGCTGCCACAAGGGCTGGGGTGAATCGGTGATCATCGGCGTCGCAGGCGCGGGCGAAGAGATCTCGACCCGTCCGTTCCAACTGGTCACCGGCCGCGTCTGGCGCGGTTCGGCGTTCGGCGGCGTCAAGGGCCGTTCGCAGCTGCCGGGCATCGTCGAACGCTATCTGGACGGTGAATTCGCGCTGAACGACTTTATCACCCATACCATGGGGCTGGAGCAGATCAACGAAGCGTTCGATTTGATGCACGAAGGCAAATCGATCCGTTCCGTCATCCACTTCGACCAATAAGCCAGGAGGCAGAGATGACGTTGTCATTGGAACTTCTCGAAGAGCACCGCATGTTCGGCGGCTGGCAGCAGCGCTATCGCCACGCGGCGCAGAGCCTGAATTGCAACATGACATTCAGCATCTACCTGCCGCCGCCGCGCGATGACAACCCGCCGCCGGTGCTGTACTGGCTGTCGGGGCTGACCTGCAACGACGAGAACTTCACGTTGAAAGCCGGCGCGCAGCGCATCGCCGCCGAGCTGGGCCTGGTGCTGGTGATGCCGGACACCAGCCCGCGTGGCGACGAAGTGCCGAACGACGAAGGCTACGATCTGGGCCAGGGCGCCGGGTTCTACCTGAACGCCACCCAGGCGCCGTGGGATCGCCACTTCCGCATGTACGACTACATCAGCGCCGAACTGCCGGCGCTGATCGAACAGCACTTCAGCGTCAGCGATCGTCAGTCGATCTTCGGCCACTCGATGGGCGGCCACGGCGCGCTGATAATGGCGTTTCGCAATCCGCAGCGCTTCCGCTCGGTATCGGCGTTCGCGCCGATCGTTAACCCGTGCCAGGTGCCGTGGGGCCGCAAGGCGTTCACCGCCTATCTGGGCAGCGACGAAAGCCAGTGGCTGCAGTACGACAGCTGCCATCTGCTGGCCAGCGGCGCGGAAAAAATGCCGGTCCTTATCGACCAGGGCGACGACGACCAGTTCCTGGCCGATCAGCTGCAGCCGGCGCGGTTAGCCGAGCTGGCGCGCCAGCGCGACTGGCCGCTGACGCTGCGCATTCAGCCGGGGTACGATCACAGCTACTTCACCATCGCCACCTTCGTGGAAGATCACCTGCGCTTCCACGCCGAGCACCTGTTCCGCTGATAAAAAATCCGGGCGGTTATTAAAGCGCCCGGATTTCTTCAAATACCGTCAAGAAGAAAGTCGATGGCGGCTTTTATCCTGGTCCGATACTGGGAAACATCACAAAACTCGGCCCCCAAAGCCCGAACCGGGATGCTGGCCATTTCATATGTCATCACGGCGTACTCGTTGTCATCAATCAATCTGATCAACGGGATCAAGCGTTCCGGTCGCGTACTCCCCGGGTATTTTTCAACGGGCAACAAAGGGATCACAACTCGACGATTTAATTGCCCAATGATATCGCTCGTCACATCAAGCAGCAGGGGATAAACCGCGCTGTTCCCCCTATTCGCATACACCGTAAATTGCATCGCTAAAACGTCCTGTATTCGTCGCTAAAGCAACCATGCTCATCATTAAATCGGTTAAGCGCTTCAAGCGCCTCTCGGTTTTCTTCCTGCCATTTTATCCTCTCATGCTGACGTAACTCAGCATCTAAAGCAGCAGTTAGCGTCGCGCTGAGATTAATCCCCGCCTCACGCGCACGGCTCAACAAACTGCGTTCCAGCGTCATGGTCACACTTTGCGTCGTTCGTTGTTTTACTGGCATCGGCACCTCTCTCACTCATTTTCGTGCAAACAACACGGTTTATTGAACGATAGTAGCATTGAGACGTCATTTGAGCCCGTTCAAATATGCGCCATACGTTAAAGCATCACCCCTTCAGCTTAGGATCGAGCGCGTCGCGCAGTCCGTCGCCCAACAGGTTGAACGCCAGCACGGTAATGAATATCGCCAGGCTGGGGAAGATCGCCACGTGCGGCGCGATCACCATATCGGCGCGCGCTTCGTTGAGCATCGCCCCCCACTCCGGCGTCGGCGGCTGGGCGCCCAGCCCCAGAAACGACAGGCTGGCGGCGGTGATGATCGAGGTGCCGATGCGCAGGGTGAAATAGACCACGATCGAAGACAGGGTGCCCGGCAGAATGTGCCGCAGGATGATGGTCCAGTCCGAAGCGCCGATGCTGCGCGCCGACTCGATATAGGTCAGGCGCTTCAGCACCAGCGTATTGCCGCGCACCAGGCGGGCGAAGGCCGGAATGCTGAAGATCGCCACCGCGACGATCACGTTGGCCATGCCGCTGCCCATGATCGCCACCACGCCGATCGCCAGCAGAATACCGGGAAACGCGAACAGCACGTCGCAGACGCGCATGGTGAGGCGATCCCACCAGCCCTCATAGTAGCCGGCCAGCAGCCCCAGCAGGGTGCCGATCGCCCCGCCCGCCAGCACCGAGAACACCCCGGCCGCCAGCGAAATGCGCGTGCCCATCAGGATGCGGCTGAAGATATCGCGCCCGAGAGAATCCACGCCCAGCCAGTGCATCAGCGAAGGCCCCTCGTTCAGCCGATCGTAATCGAAATAGTTTTCCGCATCGAACGGTGCCAGATAAGGCGCCAGCAGCGCCGCCGCAATCAGCAGCAGCACCAACAGACCGGCGACCAGCGCCGCCCGCTGGCGGCGAAAACGCCGCCAAAACTCGCCCCACGGCGTGCGTACCGCATTGGGGTCGATAAGCGGCATCGCCTTCAGTGCGGCGTTGCGCCGCCAATGCTTAATCATGCCGCGTCCTCATTGATAACGAATCGCCGGGTTGATCGCCGCGTACAGCATATCCACCAGCAGGTTGATCAGGATGAATTCCAGCGAGAACAGCAGCACCTCGGCCTGGATCACCGGGTAATCGCGCATCTCCACCGAGTCCACCAGCAACCGCCCCAATCCCGGCCAGTTGAACACCTTCTCCACCACGATCGAACCGCCGAGCAGGAAGCCGAACTGCAGCCCCATCATGGTCACCACCGGGATCATCGCGTTGCGCAGGCCGTGTTTCATCACCACCACGCTTTCCCGCACGCCCTTGGCGCGCGCGGTGCGCATGTAGTCTTCCTGCAGCACCTCGACGAACGAAGCGCGGGTGAAACGCGCCATCACCGCCGCCACCGCCGCCCCCAGGGTGACCGAAGGCAGAATGTAGTGTCGCCAGCTGTCGGCGCCCACCGTCGGCAGCCACCCCAGTTCGACCGAGAACACCTGCATCAGCAGCATACCGAGCGCAAAGGCCGGGAACGAGATCCCCGACACCGCCAGCGTCATGCCGAGGCGATCCGGCCAGCGGTTGCGCCACACCGCCGACACCACGCCGATCGCCAGGCCGAACGCCACCGCCCACAGCATGCTGGTGACGGTCAGCCAAAAGGTCGGCATAAAGCGCGAGGCGATCTCTTCGCTCACCGGGCGCTTGGACACCATCGAGATGCCGAAGTCGCCCCGCAGCGCGTTGACGAAGAAGTGTGCGAACTGCTGCGGCAGCGGCTGATCCAGCCCCAAATCCTTGCGCACCAGCTGCACCACCGCCTCGTCGGCCTCCGGCCCCGCCGCCAGCCGCGCCGGATCGCCCGGCAGCAGGTGGACGAACAGGAACACCAGCACCGCCACGATCAGCAGCGTCGGGATCAGGCCCAGCAGTCGTTTCAGAAAATAATTGAGCATCTCATTCCTTCCCCCGCCCGCCGACGCTTGGCCGCAGGCGGGGATGGGCGCCTTATTTCAGATCGGCGTTATCAAAGTTGAACGAGGTATCCGGCATCACGTAGAAACCGCTCAGCTGTTTGCTGTTGGCCGACAACAGACGTTCGGTCGCCAGGAAGATCCAGGGCGCATCGGCCCAAATGCGATCCTGCGCGTCCTGATACAGCTTCTGCTTCTCGGCGCGATCGGTGGTCGCCAGCGCGTCGGTCAGATCCTTATCCACCTGCGGGTTGCTGTAGAACGCGGTGTTGAACTGCTTCGGCGGCGCCGCCTGGGTGGAGAACAGCGGCGACAGCGCCCAGTCCGCTTCCCCGGTCGAGGCCGACCAGCCGGTGTAGAACAGACGCACGCCGGTGTCCTTCACCCCGACGCTCTCCACCTGCGCCGCACGCTGCCCGGCATCCATCGCCGTCACCGTCACTTTTACCCCCACCTGCGCCAGCTGCTGCTGGGTGAACTGCAGCACCTTCTGCGCGGTGCTGTGGTTGTGGGAAGACCACAGCGTGGTGGTGAAGCCGTTCGGGTAGCCGGCCTCTTTCAGCAGCTCGCGCGCCTTGGCCGGATCGTACGGCCACGGCTTATAGCGGGCAGCGAAGTCAATGGCCGGCGGCACCGGCCCTTCCGCCGGCACCGCGTACCCGGCGAACGCCACTTTGATCAGCGCGTCCTTGTTGATGGCATAGTTCAGCGCCTGGCGTACCTTCGGGTTGTCGAACGGCTTCTGAGTGACGTTCATGCTGATGTAACGCTGCAGGATCGACGGCGCGGCCACCACGTCCAGCTTGGCATTGCCCTCCAGCACCTTGGCCTGCTCGTAAGGGATCGGGAAGGCGAAGGTCGCCTCGCCGGTTTGCAGCATCGCCGCGCGGGTGTTGTTATCCACCACCGGGCGCCAGGTGATGCTGTCGAGCTTCGGCAGCCCCGGCTGCCAGTAGCCGTCGAACTTCTTCACCTTGACGAAATCGGTCTGGTTCCAGGTGACGAACTGATACGGCCCGGTGCCGACCGGGTGGAAACCGATCTCCTTGCCGTATTGCTTCAGCGCCGCCGGCGAGATGATCGCCGCCGCCGGGTGCGCCAGGTTGTTGACGAACGCCGAGAACGGCGCTTTCAGCACGATCTTCACCGTATTGGCGTCCACCGCTTCGGTTTTGTCGATCATCTTGAACAGGTTGTAGCGCTTGAGGTGGCTGTCCGGGTTGCTGGCGCGATCGAGGTTTACCTTCACCGCCTCGGCGTTGAACGCGGTACCGTCGTGGAATTTAATCCCCTGGTGCAGTTTGACGGTGTAGGTCAGGCCGTCTTTGCTGACCTCATAGCTGTCCGCCAGCACGTTCACCAGCTTCATGTCCTTGTCGAAGCCGAACAGCCCCTGATAGAAAGACTTGGCCACCGCCTGCGACAGCGTATCGTTGGCGTCGTAAGGATCGAGGGTGGTGAAGTTGGAGGCCACGGCGATCACCGCGTCCTTCGCCGCCCAGACCGGGCCGGTTCCCGCCGCCAGCAGTACGGCGGCCAACAGCGCATTGCGTTTGAATGTGTGCTTCATGTCGCTTGTCTCTCCTGAGGTCTTTAAAAAGCACCGGCGATCGGGTGGCGGGCGACAAAGTGCCCGGCGCCAACCTGCACCAGCGGTGCGGTAACGGGTTCATCGCCCAGCGCGCGCACCGGGCTCGGGATCTCATCGGCCGGCAGCGGCTGCCGTTTGTGGGCGTGGGCGGGATCGGCCACCGGCACCGCCGCCATCAGTTTGCGGGTGTAAGGGTGCTGCGGGTTGTCGAACACCGCCTGCCGTGGGCCGATCTCGACGATCTGCCCGAGGTACATCACCGCCACCCGGTGGCTGATGCGCTCCACCACCGCCATGTCGTGTGAAATAAACAGAAAAGCGACGCCGAACTCGCGCTGCAGGTCGAGCAGCAGATTGACGATCTGCGCCTGAATCGACACGTCCAGCGCCGACACCGCCTCGTCGGCGATCACCACTTTCGGGTTCAGCGCCAGCGCGCGCGCGATGCAGATGCGCTGGCGCTGGCCGCCGGAAAATTCGTGCGGGTAGCGGCGCGCATGCTCCGGCAGCAGGCCGACGCGCTCCAGCAGCCAGGCCACCCGTTGCTCCGCCTCGCGGCCGCGCATCACGTTGTGCACCAGCAGCGGCTCCATGATGGAAAAACCGACCGTCAGACGCGGATCAAGCGAAGCGTATGGATCCTGAAAAATGAACTGAATATCGCGCCGCAGGTGCTGCAGGGCCGGCCCCTTCAACTGATCTATCCGCCGCCCGGCGAAGGTGATGGTGCCGCTCTGGCTGTCCACCAGCTTCAGCAAAGAGCGCCCGGTGGTGGACTTGCCGCAGCCGGACTCGCCCACCAGCCCCAGTGTCTCGCCGGGGTAAAGATCGAAACTGACGTTTTCCACCGCGTGCACCCGGCGAGTAACCCGATTGAACAACCCGCCGCGCAGATCAAAGCGCGTAACCAGATGCTCCACCTGCAGGATCGGCGCGGCGCCGGGCGGCACGGTATCCTGCGGCGCCGTATCCCCCTCGCCGCCCGGCAACGGAAACTTCGCCGGCAGCGGCCGATCGGCCATCGCCCCCAGCTTCGGCACCGCCGCCAACAGCGCCCGGGTATAGGCCTGCTGCGGCGCGGCAAACAGCTCGCGCACCCGATTCTGTTCCACCTGCTCGCCGCGGCGCATCACCAGCACCCGATCGGCGATCTCTGCCACCACGCCCATGTCGTGAGTAATGAAGATCACCCCCATCTGCATCTCCCGTTGCAGCACGCGGATCAGCTGCAGGATCTGCGCCTGAATGGTGACGTCGAGGGCGGTGGTGGGTTCATCGGCGATCAGCAGCGCCGGCTTGCAGGAGAGCGCCATGGCGATCATCACCCGCTGGCGCATGCCGCCGGAAAGCTGGTGCGGGTAACGCCCCAGCACCTCTTTGGCCTCCGGAATACGCACCAGATCGAGCATGCGCAGCGCCTCCTGGCGCGCGCTGCGGCGATCCATGCCCTGATGCAGGCGCAGCGATTCGGCGATCTGCTCGCCGACCGGAAATACCGGGTTGAGCGAGGTCATCGGCTCCTGGAAGATCATCGCCATGTCGGCGCCGCGCACCGTGCGCAGCGTGCTCTGCGAGGCCTGCGCCAGATCGAGCAGCGCGCCGTCGCGCCGGCGCAGCGTCATGACGCCGCCGACGATGCGCCCGCCGCCCTGCTCCACCAGCCGCATCAGCCCCAGCGAAGTGACCGATTTGCCGGAGCCGGACTCACCGACGATCGCCAGCGTCTCGCCGCGATCGAGATCGAACGACAGGTTGCGCACCGCTGCCACGGCGCCGTCCGGTTGAGGAAAGCTGATGCTCAGATCGCGCACCGTCAGCACCCGCTGCGGCGGCAATGACGGCCCGCCGCTGGCGGCGGGTCGAAGTAAAACGTCGGTCATGCACCCTCCCGGTGAACGCTTAGCGGTAAATCCCGACGGACGGCGCATCGCCGACATAGCCAAAACCGCGATACATCCCCTCGCAGTTGAACGGCAGCGCGATATTGCCGTGGCGATCGACGGCGATCATGCCGCCGCTGCCACCGAGGGCCGGCAGCTTCTCCATCACCACCCGATCGCTGGCCGCCTGCAGGCTCAGATCGCCGTATTCGATCAGGGCGGAGACGTCATAGGCCGCCACGCCGCGCATGAAGATTTCGCCGGTGCCGGTGCTGGAAACCGCCACGGTGGCGTTGTTGGCATAGCAGCCGGCGCCGATAATCGGCGTGTCGCCTACCCGCCCGGCCTGCTTGTTGGTCATGCCGCCGGTCGAAGTGGCGGCGGCGAGGTTGCCCAGCGCATCCAGCGCCACCGCGCCGACGGTGCCGAATTTGCGATCGGGATCGAGCGGATCGCCGGCCTGCGCCGCGCCGTCGTGATCGAGCAATACCCGGCCCTGCTCCGCCTGGGCGCGGTGCAGCTGATCGAAACGTTCCTGGGTAAAGAAGAAATCGGGAGCGACCATTTCCAGGCCGTGGGCGGCGGCAAACTTCTCGGCGCCTTCGGCGGCAAACAGCACGTGTTCGCTATTTTCCAGCACCGCGCGCGCCGCCAGCACCGGGTTGCGGATGCGGCTGACGCCGGCGACGGCGCCGGCATCGCAGGTGCGGCCGTCCATCACGCAGGCATCAAGCTCGTGGGTGCCCTGATGGGTAAACACCGAGCCTTTGCCGGCGTTGAACAGCGGGCACTCTTCGAGCAGCCGCACCGCTTCGGTCACCGCGTCCAGCGCGCTGCCGCCCTGGGCCAGTATCGCCTGCCCGGCGGTCACGATCTCGGACAGCGCCTGGATATACTGCCGTTCTTTTTCCGCACTCAGCGCCGCCCGGGTAATTGCGCCCGCGCCGCCATGAATGGCAATCACTGGTTTGCTCATTTGCCTGACACCCTGTGTTAATCCCGCCGTTGCGCAGCGAATAAGCTGAGCGCGGTATCATTATTATTCAGTCTTTTTCGACTCTATTTAGTCCTACAGTGGAAGTACAGCATAACGTCCACGTCCCGCTTTTAGCGTAGTCCGCTTAGACCGTTTCGCACCTTGAAATAGCTTATTGGAATAAAAACAGCAGGTTATAAAAAGCCGTAAACCGCCGATCGTACGGCCGAGATTATTGGTAATTCCGCGTGCGGAAATAGCGGCATGGCGTAAGGAAATAAACGTTCGCGCTGAATAACGCTTATTGCGGCGCCCGGCCTGCTGTTTTTTCCCCGGCCGGGCGCAGATGATCCGAGATTAAAAACCCGATCCGGGCTGCTGTAAAAAAGCCTCTTCTTCCGGCGTGCTGGTGCGCCCCAATATCGCATTGCGATGCGGGTAGCGGCCGAAACGATCGATGATCGCCTTGTGCCGAAGCTCGAACTCCAGCTGGTCGCCGTTATTGAGCTCGGTGTACAGCACCAGCGCCTGCTGGTGGATTAGCGGCGATTCCGAATGCATGAACGGCAGATAAAGGAAACCGCGCTGCTCGCGGCTCAGCCGTTCGCACTCGCCGCTGCGGATCGCCTCCTGCGCCAGGATCAGCGCCATGCCGTCGCAGGCGAACGACTGCGGCGTGCCGCGGAACAGGTTGCGGCTGAACTGATCGAGCACGATCACCTCCGCCAGGCGCCCCTCGATGGTGTCGCGCCAGTGCGCCAATTCCCCCGCCGCCGCCGCGCGCCAGATTTCGCCGAAACGACTGTGCAGCAGACGATCGAAATCGTCGTCCTTTTTGAACCACATGATCGGTTCGATCTCGTCGAACCAGAAGTCGATAACCTGTTTATGCATCATGATTCTCCTCTGTTTTACGCAGTTTATACCCGATCGCCCCAGCACCGCAGTGCGAAAGATGGCGGGCATAACCCGTTCTCCCCCCCGGCGTTCTCTGCCATAATACCCGCACTTTGTCGCTATTTTAGCGCACCCTGATTACGGAGTTCCCTTTATGGATCATTGCCATACTTCCGATCTCATTTCCCTGGAGCAAGCGCTGGAAAAAATGCTCGGGCAGATCGCCCCGCTGCAGCAGACCGAATCCATCGCCCTGACCGCCGCCACCGGCCGCATCACCGCCGCGCCGGTGGTCTCACCGCTCGACGTGCCGCCGTTCGCCAACTCGGCGATGGACGGCTATGCTGTGCGCCTCGCCGATCTGGCGGCCAATGCGCCGCTGCCGGTCGCCGGTAAGGCCTTCGCCGGCGCGCCGTTCGACGGCCAATGGCCGGCCAACAGCTGCGTGCGCATCATGACCGGCGCGCCGATCCCGGCCGGGGCGGACGCGATAGTGATGCAGGAGCAGGCCGAGGTGAGCGACCAGGGCGTGCGTTTTACCGCGCCGGTTGAAGCCGGACAGAATATCCGTCTGGCGGGTGAAGACATTCGCCGCGGCGCGAGCGTGTTGCCGGCGGGCGTGAAGCTGGGCGCCGCGCAGCTGCCGCTGCTGGCTTCGCTTGGCGTCGCCGAGGTGCAGGTGATGCGTAAGCTGAAGGTGGCGGTGTTCTCCACCGGCGACGAACTGCAGCCGGTCGGCCAGCCGCTGCAGGCGGGCCAAATCTACGACACTAACCGTTTCGCGGTGCGCCTGATGCTGGAACAGCTGGGCTGCGAGGTGCTCGATCTCGGCATTATCCGCGACGATCGCGATGCACTGCGCGCCGCTTTCGAACGGGCGGACAGCCAGGCCGACGTGGTCATCAGCAGCGGCGGCGTCTCGGTCGGTGAGGCCGACTACACCAAACAGATGCTCGACGAGCTGGGCCAGGTCAGCTTCTGGAAGCTGGCGATCAAACCCGGCAAACCCTTCGCCTTCGGCAAGCTGGGCCACGCCTGGTTCTGCGGCCTGCCGGGCAACCCGGTTTCCGCCGCCCTGACCTTCTACCAGCTGGTGCAGCCGCTGCTGGCGAAGCTGGCCGGCCACAGCGACTGGCGCCTGCCGCCGCGCCTGCGGGCGCGCGCATTGACGCCGCTGAAGAAATCGCCGGGCCGCCTCGATTTCCAGCGCGGCGTGTTCAGCAGCAACGCCGCAGGCGAACTGGAGGTCAGCACCACCGGCCACCAGGGCTCGCACGTCTTCAGCTCCTACAGCCAGGGCAACTGTTTCATCGTGCTGGAGCGCGAACGCGGTTCGGTGGCGGTAGGCGAAACGGTGGAGATCGAGCCATTCAATGCCCTGCTGAGGAGCTGAACATGCTGCCGGAATTGACCGACGCCGAAGCGCTGCGCTACAACCGCCAGATCGTGCTGCGCGGCTTTGACTTCGACGGCCAGGAGAAGCTGAAGGCCGCCCGCGTGCTGATCGCCGGGCTGGGCGGGCTGGGCTGCGCCGCCGCGCCATATCTGGCAGCGGCCGGCGTCGGCCATCTGGTGCTGGTGGATTTCGACACCGTCTCGCTCTCCAACCTGCAGCGCCAGATCCTGCACCGCGACGATCGCATCGGCCAGAGCAAGGTCGCTTCAGCCAAGCGGGAACTGAGCGCCATCAACCCGCATATCCGCATCGACGCGATCGACGGCCGTTTGGAAGATGACGCGGTCGCGGCAGAGATCGCCGCCTGCGATCTGGTGCTGGACTGCACCGACAACGTGGCGGCGCGCGATGCCCTGAACCGCCTGTGCCACGCGCAGCAGAGGCCGCTGGTTTCCGGCGCGGCGATCCGCATGGAAGGCCAGCTCAGCGTGTTCACCTATCAGCCGGGCGAGCCCTGCTACCGCTGCCTGAGCCGGCTGTTCGGCGACAGCGCCCTCACCTGCGTCGAAGCGGGCGTGATGGCGCCGCTGGTCGGCACTATCGGCACCCTGCAGGCGATGGAGGCCATCAAGCTGCTGGCCGACTATGGTCAGCCGCTGCGCGGCAAGCTGTTGATGTTCGATGCGATGAGCATGCAGTTCCGCGAGATGAAACTGCCGAAGGATCCGCACTGCGAGGTGTGCGGCGGGGAATGACGGATAAAAAAAGGGCGGGATAATTCCCGCCCTGATGCGTTGCCGCGAGGGTTACACGATGCCCTGGCTGCGCAGATAGTCTTCGTAGTTGCCGGTAAAGTCGATCACCTTGTTCGGGGTGATTTCCAGAATGCGCGTCGCCAGCGAACTGACGAACTCACGGTCGTGGGAGACGAAGATCAGCGTGCCTTCGTACATCTCCAGCGCCATGTTCAGCGATTCGATGGATTCCATATCCAGGTGGTTGGTCGGTTCGTCCATCACCAGAATATTCGGGCGCTGCATCATCAGCTTGCCGAACAACATGCGGCCCTTCTCACCGCCGGACAGCACCTTCACTTTCTTCTTGATGTCGTCCTGGCTGAACAGTAAACGGCCCAGCACGCTGCGCACCGCCTGCTCGTCGTCTTTTTCCTGCTTCCACTGGCTCATCCAGTCGAACACGGTCAGGGTATCGTCGAACTCGTATTCGTGATCCTGCGCGTAGTAACCGATACGGGCGTTTTCCGACCACTTCACGGTGCCGGTGTCCGGCTGCGCGTCGCCTACCAGCGTTTTCAGCAGGGTGGTTTTACCGATGCCGTTGGCGCCCAGCACCGCAACCTTCTCACCCACTTCCACCATCAGGTTCAGCTTGCTGAACAGCGGGCCGTTGTCGAAGCCCTTGGTGAGCGCTTCCACTTCCAGCGCGTTACGGAACAGCTTCTTGTCCTGATCGAAACGGATGAACGGGTTCTGGCGGCTGGAGGCCTTCACTTCTTCCAGCTGGATCTTGTCGATCTGGCGGGCGCGCGAGGTGGCCTGCTTGGATTTGGAGGCGTTGGCGCTGAAACGGCTGACGAACGATTGCAGCTCGTTGATCTGCGCCTTCTTCTTGGCGTTGTCGGCCAGCAGACGTTCACGCGCCTGGGTGGCGGCGGTCATGTATTCGTCGTAGTTGCCCGGATAAACGCGCAGTTCGCCGTAATCCAGATCCGCCATGTGGGTGCAGACCATGTTCAGGAAGTGACGGTCGTGCGAGATGATGATCATGGTGCTGTTGCGTTCGTTCAGCACCTGCTCCAGCCAGCGAATGGTATCGATGTCCAGGTTGTTCGTCGGTTCGTCGAGCAGCAGGATTTCCGGATCGGAGAACAGCGCCTGCGCCAGCAACACGCGCAGCTTCCAGCCCGGCGCGATTTCGCTCATCGGGCCATAGTGCTGTTCCACCGGAATGCCGACGCCAAGCAGCAGTTCACCGGCGCGCGCTTCGGCGGTGTAACCGTCCATCTCGCCGTAGGCGACTTCCAGATCGGCCACTTTATAGCCGTCTTCTTCGCTCATCTCCGCCATGGCGTAGATGCGGTCGCGCTCTTCCTTCACCGCCCACAGCTCGGTGTGGCCCATGATCACGGTGTCCAGCACGCTGTATTGTTCGAAGGCGAACTGATCCTGACGCAGTTTACCCAGGCGCTCGTTCGGATCGAGGAACACGTTGCCGCCGGTCGGCGCCAAATCGCCGCCGAGGATTTTCATAAAGGTGGACTTGCCGCAGCCGTTGGCGCCGATCAGGCCATAACGGTTGCCGCCGCCGAATTTAACAGAGATGTTTTCAAACAACGGCTTGCTGCCGAACTGCATGGTGATGTTGTTGGTGCTTAACACAGCGCTCGCTCTTTATACATAGGGAATGTGATTTGGCGCGCATTATGCCACAACGGGGTTAAGAGATCGCGGGAAGTTTTGGTGACATTTTGAGCGGTGACGACGGATGAGTCATAGCTGGGTTGAATAATACCGATAAAATTCACGGCGAGATTTCACGCAGCAAGCCGTACAATATTTGAAACCAATTCGCCAAATATATTAATTAAACTTAAAAATGACATTTATTCTCCCCAGAACCGCCCCAGGCACGAATAAATCGTATCTGTTCACCTTATGAAAATCATTAATACAGCCAACACGTCTCTATTTAATTCTAGTTTTTTCCGACTATCGCCACACATTCTGCTATACGCGACATTTTGTGACCGCCTTCTTAATTACCAAGGTTTTTTAGAGGATTAATGCGTTACAGCTCACTAAATCGACATGGCACATTCGTTCCAGCTGAAGAGAAAATCAAATAAAAACAATTAAATACAGAAAGATGTGAAAATCAAACCACCGTTATCCCGCTAACTACTCTCATATTGCATATGATTGTACATACAAGTATATGTAAACGTGACGTTGCCGTTTTGTTGGCGTTTCGGGGCTCGGTTATCGCCGCCCCGGATAACACCACCCCGGCCAGAAAATAATAACAACACACCGTCCACCTATCGCGAGAGACAACGATGAACACTGCTGAAAACGCATTGCCCAAAAGCCAAACGGCGGGGAAGGGCGCGGTAAATTACAAAGTCATTGTCGGCGCCAGCCTGGGCAACGGCCTGGAGATTTTCGACTTCACCGTCTACAGCTTCTTTGCCGCCATTATCGGCAAACTCTATTTTCCCAGCGACAGCGCCTACGGCTCCTTGTTGATGTCGGTGGCGGTGTTCGGCGTCGGCTTTATCATGCGCCCGCTGGGCAGCATGGTGCTGGGTGCCTATGCCGATCGGGTCGGCCGCAAGGCCGCCATGCTGATGACCATCGTGCTGATGGGCGTCGGCACCGCGCTGATCGCCTTCGCGCCCACCCATGCGCAAATCGGCGTTCTGGCGCCGGTGCTGATCGTGGTTGGCCGCCTGATTCAGGGGTTTGCCGCCGGCGGTGAAGTGGGCTCGGCCACCACGCTGCTGCTGGAGTCGGCAGGGGCCAACCAACGCGGCTTCTTCGTCAGCTGGCAGGCGATAAGCCAGGGCATCAGCGCCCTGCTTGGCGCCTCTTTAGGCCTGGCGCTCACCTATTTTCTGCCGGAGCAGGCACTGTATGCCTGGGGCTGGCGCGTGCCGTTCATCATCGGTTTGTTGATCATTCCCGTCGGCATCTATATTCGCAAACATCTGGAAGAGACCTACACTGGAGAGGCGCCGGCTCACGCGCGGCCGCCGCTGAATCCGGTATGGGATCTGGTGAGCAATCATGCCAAAGATCTGTTGCTGGGCGTATTGATCATCATGTCCGGCACCGTGATGGTCTACGTGGTGCTGCTGTATATGCCGACCTACATGATGCAGACCTATCACATCGCCGGCCCGACCGCCTACCTGTTCAGCTGTATTGCCTCTGTGGTACAGATCATCGCCGTCTATTGCGCAGGCCGTTACGTCGATCGGGTGCAGAACTACAAAAGGCCGCTGCTGTTCTCAATCTTTGCAGCACTGATCCTGATTTACCCGACCTTCTGGTTCCTCAGCGCCACGCAAACCCTGTGGCTGGCGATCGTTTTCCGCATCCTGCTGATCGGCGCGCTGGGCATCAACATGCTGGCCAGCACTATGCTGATCGTCTCGGCGCTGCCGCGCCACGTGCGCGCCACCGGCACCTCGATGATCTACGCCTTTGGCGTGACGCTGTTCGGCGGATCGGCGCAGTTGGTCGTCACCTGGCTGCTGGACGTCAGCGGCAATCCGATGGCGCCGGCGTGGTACGTCACCGGCATGTTGACCGTCAGCCTGATCGCCACTCTGCTGTTCCGCGAACGTCATAAAGAATAGCGCCTGCTGCCGGGCCGTGCGGCTATCGGCTGCCCGGCGCCGGCGTAATGCCCTGTTCCTGCAAGAGGGCGATAAACGCCTGCGCGGCGGCGCTGCGGTAAGCGCCTTTGCGCTGCAGCCATACCGCCTGCCGCACCGGCATGGCGTTGGCCAAAGCCACTTTTTTCAACTGCCGGTTCTCGCGCACAATGGCGGCCGGCAGCAGCGTGGCGAGCTGCCCGCGCCGCACGATCTCGACGATGGCGCCCAGCGCATTGGCCTCCACCGCCACCTGCGGCCGGAAACCCAGCTGCGTGCAGTAGCGATCGATAAACTGGCGCGTGGCGAAGTCGCCGCTCAGCAAGGCCAGCGGCAGATGTTGCCACTCCGCCAGCGTCAGCGGCCGGCGATGAGACGCCAAGGGATGATCGGCGCCGACCATCAGCTCCAGCGACTCATTGAACAACGGCGCAGCTTCCACCTCCGCCGACTGCGCCATCTCGAAGGCAATGCCCAGATCCAGCCTATCCTGCGCCAGCAGCGCCTCCATTCGCTCTTGCGCCATCTCTTCAATGCTCAGCGTAATCCCCGGATAGCGGCGGTAGAAGGCATCGACCGCCGGCCCCACCAGATAGGCGGTGAACGTGGGGGTCATCGCCAGCCGCAAATGGCCGCGCGCCAGCGTCGCCACGTCATGGATCGCCCGCGCGCCGGCATCCAGATCCTGCAGCGCCAAGCGCGCATAGCGCATCCACGCCTCACCGGCGTCGGTCAGGCGCACGGCTCTGCCGCTGCGATCGAACAGCGGCGCTCCCAATGTGTCTTCCAGCTGCTTGATCTGTTGCGACAGCGTCGGTTGCGACACGTGCAGCGCTTCGGCGGCGCGGGTGAAATTGCCCTGTTCGGCAACGGCCAGAAAATAACGGATGTGTCGCAGCAGCATAACGCCCAAGCTATTAGTAAAACCTATAGCTGGCATTATAAATGGGTCTTAGACCCTATAGCCAGAAGCGTTCATCATGCCGCCATCGCATAACGACACCCAATGGAGAAACGGATGAAAGAGGTGATTGAAGGCTTCCTGAAGTTCCAGCGCGAAGCCTTTGTTGAACGCACGGCGCTGTTTCAGCAGTTGGCGAGCCGCCAAAACCCGCGCACCCTGTTTATCTCATGTTCCGACAGCCGGCTGGTGCCGGAGCTGGTCACCCAGCGCGAGCCGGGCGATCTGTTCGTGATCCGCAATGCCGGCAACATCGTGCCTTCTTTCGGCCCCGAACCCGGCGGGGTTACCGCCTCGGTCGAGTACGCCGTCGCCGCGCTGGGCGTGGAAGATATCGTGATCTGCGGCCATTCCGACTGCGGCGCAATGACCGCCATCGCCACCTGCCAGTGTCTGGATCACCTGCCCACGGTCGCCGGCTGGCTGCGTTACGCCGATTCCGCGAAGGCGGTCAATCAGGCTTATCCGCACGCTTCCAACGAGGCGCGGGTCGCATCGATGGTGCGCGAAAACGTCATCGCCCAGCTCAACAACATCAAAACGCACCCTTCCGTCGCCCTGGCGCTGGATCAGGGACGCCTGACGCTGCACGGTTGGGTCTATGACATCGCCAGCGGCGCTATCGACGCGCTGGACGGCGAAACCCGCCGCTTCGTGCCGCTCGCCACCCATCCCGAGGTGACCGCCACCCCGGCGATCGCCCGTTTTTAAGTCAACAAAAGGAGCTAACATGACACACTCTCTGCACAACGCCGCCCCGCGCGCAGCGCTCACCGACACCATCATGGCCGCCAAGATCCGCCATAACCTGACTTTCGACGCGCTGGCTGAGGGTACCGGACTCAGCCTGGCGTTCGTCACCGCCGCGCTGCTGGGGCAGCATGCGCTGCCGGAACAAGCGGCACGCACCGTGGCAGCCAAGCTCGGGCTGGACGAAGAGGCGGTACAGCTGCTGCAAACCATCCCGTTGCGCGGCAGCATTCCCGGTGGCGTGCCGACCGATCCGACCATTTATCGCTTCTATGAAATGCTGCAGGTTTACGGCTCCACGCTGAAAGCGCTGGTACACGAGCAGTTCGGCGACGGCATCATCAGCGCCATCAACTTCAAGCTGGATATCAAGAAGGTGGCCGATCCGGAAGGCGGCGAACGCGCGGTGATCACCCTGGACGGCAAATACCTGCCGACCAAGCCTTTCTAATCTACTTCCGCGCCATCGCCTTCCAGGCCGCGCTGCCGTGCGCGGAAGTCGCCTTCTACAACGCGTTTAACGCCAAAGCCTAACCCTATTGCCGGCGCCGTCATGGCGCCGGTTTTCAATCCTGTTCGCCATAACGCAAGACTGTCATCCCTTCCTCTTCCGCCGGGGGAACAAAGTACTGCGCCAGGCGCTCAAACTCCGCTTCGCTCAGTGTAAACGGGTGCTCGCCGCGCGCGTTTCTCAGCGTTATCCGGCTCAGGCATTGCGCATGGCTGACGTCGAGAAAATGCAGACAGTGCGCAACGCCGGCCTCCTCCGCCAACGCTTTGGCCCAGCGCCGCCTGTCTGGCGTATTCATCGGGAAATCGAGCGCTACGGACCAGCCGCCGCGCAGCAGTTGAACGAGGTGTCCGCCCAGCGCCCGCCGCAACCGGTCGGAACAGCGCGCATAGTCTTGCAGGCTGGTCATCTCCTGCTCATACAGCGTCGCCAGCCACGCATCTTCGACCAGCAACAGCGTTTGCGGTTGCTGCGCCAAACGCTGCGCCAGCGTCGATTTGCCTGCGCCGGCCTTGCCACACATCAGGTGTAAAACTGCAGGGTAGGTTTTCATGACGTTCTCCGGTCGTTGCCGGAAGGGGATAAAAAAACCCGCCTGCCGGCGGGTTTTTATTGGCGACACACGCGCTATCCCACCCTTTGGAGAAGGGTGATAATAATTTGCGCGAATGGGCGGTAGGATTTTTTCATAGCTAAGGAATATGACAATCGTGCACCGTTGTCAATTCGCCGTCATCAATCCCTGTTCTCGCACAAATTCGGTGAATAAACTCACTTTCTGCTGCACATGCCGGCGCGTCGGGTAAACCGCGAAAACCTGATGCACGTCGGCAATCTGTTCAGGGAACAGCCGCACCAGCCTGCCGGCGGCGATCTCGGGGTCCGCCACGAACGACGGCAGCGAACCGATACCCAGTCCCGCCACCAGCATATCCCGCAGCATCAGGCTGTTGTTGGCGATCAACCTGGGAGTGAACGTCACGCTCAGGCTCTCCTCACCGGCGGTGAACTGCCACTGCCCCGGCCTTTCCGCCAGGGAATAGGCCAGACAGCTGTGTCGCTGCAATTCATTCGGCGTTTGCGGCACGCCGTGCTGCGCCAAATAGCCGGGCGCGGCGCAAATTCGCTGGTGCACTTCACCCAGCGCCCGGGCGCTGAGGGAAGAATCCGGCAGCCGTCGGCGAATGCGCAAGGAAATATCGAAACCGGCCGCCACCACGTCCAATACTCTGTCGTCCAACGTCAGCTCCATCTGCAGCTGCGGGTAACGTTGCATAAACGGCGGCAGCAGTGGCGACAACACCGTCAGGCCGAACGAAAGCGGCGCATTGACCCGCAGCGTGCCGGAGACCTGCTGCGCGCTGGCGGCAACCGTCTGCTCCAGCGCGTCGAACTCGCCGAGCAACCGACAGGCTTCCTGGTAATAGAGCTGCCCGGCTTCGGTCAGGCTCATGCTGCGGGTAGTGCGCACCAGCAACAGCGTCCCCAACCGGTTTTCCAACTGCTTAATCTGCTTGCTCAATGCCGCCGGCGTGATCGCCAGATCCTCCGCCGCCTTATAAAAACTGTTGCGCTCAACCACGCGACGAAAGGCGCGCATCGTCAGTAGCACGTCCATATTATGTCCTTATGGTTAATTATAAATTCAATAAAACACAGATTATTAACTTCAACAACCTCAGTAGACTTTATTCAACCGCCTCCCTGAGTGAGAGGTGAATTTAATCTACTGATAATCATGGAGTTAATAATGAAAAAGACCCTGTTCGCCCTGATGCTCGGCCTGAGCGCCGCCGCCGCCCCCGTCGCCGCGCTGGCGCAATCCCCCGCCGCCGACAGCAGCCAGGCGGGTTATGTGCAACCGCTGACCGCCGAGAACAGCCTGTTGCTGTTGGTCGATCTGCAGGACATGTTCGGCATGACCATTTCCTCTATCGATCAAACCAACCTGGTCAATAACGCCGCCGGCATCGCCAAGGCCGCCAAGGTGTTCAACGTGCCGACCATTCTGGCCTCGGCCAACGCCAAAAGCTTCGCCGGGCCGGTATTCCAGCAGGTGACGCAGGCACGCCCGGACCTGCAGGTGTACGATCGCACCGCCATCAACGTCTGGCAGGATCGGCGCGTGGTGGATCTGATCAAACAATCCGGCCGCAAGAAAATCATCATCGGCGGGCTGTGGACCGCCAGCTGCGTGATGCTGCCGGCGCTGTCCGCCCTGGGCGAGGGTTATGAGGTTTATATCCTGTCGGACGTCACCGGCGACATTACGCCAGACAGCCAAAACAACGCCATGCAGCGTCTGGTACAGGCGGGCGCCACGCCCATCAACTGGGTGGCGTTGATGCTGGAATGGCAGCAGGACTGGAGCCGCAAAGCCACGGCGGGAGGCGTATTGCAGATCGCCCGCGACCACGGCGCCGCCTGGGGGATGGGCGCCAGCTACGCCGGGGCAATGAAGGTGGGCAGCGAAGCGAAATAACGGACGAAAGCCCGCCGGCGGCGGGCTTTCTTCAGGTGCGGTGATAACAACGGCTATCTTGCGGCGCCTGTTCGCGTCTCTCCAGCCCGTAGTCCCGCACCACCTCCGCCACCCGCAGCCGATACTGCGCCAGCACCTCGCCACGTCCGCGCGCCTGCGCCGCCCGGTGCTGCTCGAGATTGCGCCACTGCTGCACCGCCGCCTCGTCGCGCCAGAAGGAGAGCGACAGCAGGCGCGCAGGATCGGCCAGGCTTTGAAAGCGCTCGATGGAGATGAATCCGTCGATCTGCGCCAGCAGCGGCTTCAGCTCCGCCGCCAGCGCCAGATAGGTATCGCGCTGCCCGTCGGCGGCCTGCAGTTCAAAAATCACGGCGATCATTATCGTCTCCTCTCAACGGTAAAACTCAGGTACGCGCGCATTGTAGGAATGGCGCCACCGCACCGATTCCAACGCCCGCTCATCAATATCCAGCGAACACAGACGCACAACACCAGAATGCGACAGCCACAGGTTAACAATGGACGCGCAGTCATACTTCGTCTAACCTCGAAGTATGCATAACATCGACCTAGAAGATCGTTTGGCGGCGCTGAGCGCCGCCATCGCCGACCGCACCCGGGCGCGCATGCTGTGCCTGTTGATGGATGGGCGCGCCTACACCGCCACCGAGCTCAGCGCGGCGGTCGAGGTCGCCCCGTCCACCGCCAGCACACATCTGGCGAAACTGCTGGAGCAGCGGCTGATCGCCTGCGTCAAACAGGGGCGCTACCGCTATTTTCGGCTGGCCGGTCAGCCGGTGGCCGAGGCGCTGGAAGGCCTGATGGCGCTGGCGGGCGTGCCGCGCACGTCGGTGAAAAGCAGCACGCCCACCACGCTGCAATATGCCCGCACCTGCTACGACCATATGGCGGGCGAGGTGGCGGTGAAACTGCACGATCGGCTGCATGCGCTGAACTGGCTGAGCGGTGAGGAAGACTACCGCTTAAGCGACGCCGGTCAGGCCGCGCTGGCGCGGCTGGGCGTCGATTGCTCCCCCGCCCCCACCCGCCGCCGCTTCGCCTGCGGCTGCCTGGACTGGAGCGAACGCCGCTCTCACCTCGGTGGCGCACTGGGCGCCGCGCTGTTGGCCGCCTTTATCCACCGCGGCTGGATCGTCCGCCGACTCGACAGCCGCGAGTTGCAGCTGACCCCTGCCGGTAAAAAAGCGCTGGCAGCACATTTTGAACTCACGGTGTAACCCGGCGGCGGGGTAGTTTTACTGCAATACTCACGGGGTACGCTTAAGCCACCCCGCCAACCCGAGGAGTTTCCATGCTCGATTCCACCCAATTCCCGATCGTCAAACGCTGGCCGGCTCAGCATCCTGAAAGGCTGCAGCTCTATTCCCTGCCGACGCCGAACGGCGTCAAAGTGTCCATCATGCTGGAAGAGATCGGCCTGCCCTATGAAGCGCACCTGATCGAAATCGGCAACAACGAAACCTGGACGCCGGAATTCCTGGCGCTGAACCCGAACGGCAAGATCCCGTCGATCATCGATCCCGACGGCCCCGGCGGCCGGCCGCTGCCGCTGTTCGAATCCGGCGCCATTCTGCTCTACCTGGCGGAAAAGAGCGGCCGTTTCCTGCCGCAGGATCCGGCGCAGCGTTACGAAACCATTCAGTGGGTGTTCTTCCAGATGGCCGCCGTCGGCCCGATGTTCGGCCAGCTCGGTTTCTTCCACAAATTCGCCGGGCGCGAGTATGAAGACAAGCGGCCGCTGGAGCGCTACAAAAACGAATCGAAACGCCTGCTCGGCGTGCTGGAAACGCGCCTGGAAGGCCGCGACTGGATCATGGGCGCGGACTACACCATCGCCGATATCTCGCTGCTGGGCTGGGTGCGCAACCTGATCGGTTTCTATGAGGCGCGCGAGCTGGTGGAGTTCGACAGTTTCCCCCGCGTCGCGCAGTGGCTGGAGCGCGGTCTGGCGCGGCCGGCGGTGCAGCGTGGGCTCACTATACCGGCGCGCGCGGCCTGATCGTCAAACGGGATGGCCGCCGGGCCGTCCCGCCTTCCGCTGTCATAAAATTGTCATCCCTCTGCTCTACTCTCCTTACGTAACAATTTGATGTTATTTACATTGTTGTATTACGACAAGGAGCTTGCCCCATGCAACCTGCTGTATCCCTGATCGCCGGCGCCGTGCTGTCCGCCCTGCTCTGTTCCTCCGCCATCGCGGCGGAAAACTCGGCCAATGCCGATGGCCTGACCGAGCGCGCCGCGCGCGGCACCCTCACCGAACCGGGCGGCGCCCGTCGTCTGGCCGGCGATCAGACCGCCGCGCTGAAGGCGTCGCTGTCGGACAAAACGGTGAAAAACGTGATCCTGCTGATTGGCGACGGCATGGGAGATTCCGAGATCACCGCCGCCCGCAACTATGCCGAGGGCGCAGGCGGTTACTTCAAGGGCATCGACGACCTGCCGCTGACCGGGCAATACACCCACTACTCGCTGGACAAGAAAACCCACAAACCGGATTACGTGACCGACTCCGCCGCTTCCGCCACCGCCTGGGCCACCGGGGTGAAAACCTATAACGGCGCGCTCGGCGTGGACGTGAACGGCAAAGACCAGCCGACGCTGCTGGAGATCGCCAAGGCGGCCGGCAAGGCCACCGGCAACGTCTCCACCGCCGAACTGCAGGACGCCACGCCGGCGGCGCTGGTGTCGCACGTTACCTCGCGCAAATGCTACGGCCCGGAGGAAACCAGCGAGAAATGCGCCGCTAACGCGCTGGAAAACGGCGGCCGCGGTTCCATCACCGAGCAGTTGCTGAAAACCCGTGCCGACGTCACGCTGGGCGGCGGCGCGAAATCCTTCAACCAACTGGCGAAAAGCGGCGAATGGCAAGGAAAATCACTGAAAGATCAAGCGGCGGCGCAAGGTTATCAGTGGGTGATCAACGCGGATGAACTGCAGGCCGTTACCCTGGCCAATCAGCAAAAACCGCTGCTGGGCCTGTTCGCCGACGGCAACATGCCGGTGCGCTGGCTGGGGCCGAAAGCCAGCTATCACGGCAACCTCGACAAACCGGCGGTGACCTGCGAAAACAACCCGGCTCGCACCGCGGCCACGCCAACGCTGGCGGCGATGACCGAAAAAGCGATCGCGCTGCTGAAAGACAACCCGAACGGCTTCTTCCTGCAGGTAGAGGGCGCGTCGATCGATAAGCAGGATCACGCCGCCAACCCGTGCGGGCAGATTGGTGAGACCGTCGATCTGGACGAGGCGGTGCAAAAAGCGCTGGCCTTCGCCCGCGCCGACGGCAACACGCTGGTGATCGTCACCGCCGACCACGCGCACTCCAGCCAGATCGTCGCCGCCGACGCCAAAGCGCCGGGCCTGACCCAGACACTGACCACCAAAGACGGCGCGCCGATGACCCTCAGCTACGGCAACTCGGAAGAGGAATCGCAGGGGCACACCGGCACCCAGCTGCGCGTCGCGGCCTACGGCCCGCACGCCGCCAACGTGGTGGGGTTGACCGATCAGACCGATCTGTTCTTCACCATGCGCGATGCGATGGGCATCAAGTAACCGCCTTGTGAATCCTGGCCGCCTGCAACGGCGGCCGTTTATTATTGGTTACCGATGCGTATTTGCAATTTAACCGCAATTATTGTGTGATAACGAAATAACGTTTAATTACGCGACAATTAACCCCTGAAAATAACGCGGTTATATGGCCTTACTCCCCTCTCTGTTTATTCCTGCGACAGCAACCGGCCTATTTTTGCTTATATTCATTTTTTTTAGTTACAAAAGTAGTTTTTAACATTCTCGCAAACAATAATACCCCGCCAGTAACGTGAACCGATCAATTTGCATCCGGACGGCCTGCAATAGTTCACTTTTCGTTAAAAACCCTATTAACAAAAAGGCATTATCGCTGCCTATCGGCTCACGCCGGGCGGTCGGCTTCACTATTTTCCAGGGTAACTCCCGCTAAATTCTTTCACCTGCAATGAGTAGAATTTACACACAAGAGATTTAATTCAATGAGAAAATTACTCGTCCTGATTTTCAGTCTCAGCCTGTTTAGCGTTACGCAGCAGGCGGCGGCTGAAGAGAAGAATAAAACCGTCGACGTGGTGTTGATCGGCGGCGGCATCATGAGCGCCACCTTGGGCACCTATCTGCATGAGCTGGAGCCGACCTGGACCATCGACATGTACGAGCGCATGAACGGCGTGGCGGAAGAGAGCTCCAACGGCTGGAACAACGCCGGCACCGGCCACTCCGCCTTCAGCGAAATGAACTACACGCCGGAAAAAGCCGATGGCACCATCGACATCAGCAAGGCGGTGAAGGTCAACGAGTCTTTCGAAATCTCTCGCCAGTTCTGGTCTTATCAGGTGAAAAACAATGTCCTGAAAGATCCGAAATCCTTCATTAACAGCGTGCCGCACATGAGCTTCGTGTGGGGCGACGACAACGTCAACTTCCTGCGTAAACGCTACGCGGCGCTGCAGCACAGCACCCTGTTCCGCGGCATGGAATACTCCGAAGATCCTGCGCAAATCAAACAGTGGGCGCCGCTGGTGATGAACGGCCGCGATCCGGCGCAGAAAATCGCCGCGACCCGCATGCCGCTGGGTACCGACGTCAACTTCGGCGTGATCACCCATCAGCTGGTTGACGCGCTGAGCACCAGCGACAAGTTCAAGCTGAACCTGAGCCACGAAGTGCGCGACATCAAGCGCAACGCCGATCAGACCTGGAGCGTGACCGTTGCCGATCTGAACCGCGACGGTAAAGAAACCACCGTTAACGCCAAGTTCGTGTTCATCGGCGCAGGCGGCGCCTCCCTGACCCTGCTGCAGAAATCCGGCATCCCTGAAGCCGACGGCTACGGCGGCTTCCCGGTCGGCGGCCAGTTCCTGGTCACCACCAACCCGGCGATCGCCAACCAGCACCTGGCCAAAGTGTATGGCCTGGCCAGCGTAGGTTCGCCGCCGATGTCCGTGCCGCACCTGGATACCCGCATGCTGGACGGCAAGCGCGTGCTGCTGTTCGGGCCATTCGCCACCTTCTCCAGCAAGTTCCTGAAGAACGGTTCGCTGTTCGATCTGCTGCACTCGCTGAGCACCTCGAACCTGATGCCGATGACCCACGTCGGTCTGGATAACTTCGATCTGGTGAAATACCTGGTCGGCCAGCTGATGATGAACGACGACGATCGCTTCGCCGCGCTGAAAGAGTACTTCCCGGACGCCAAGCAGGAAGACTGGAAGCTGTGGACCGCAGGCCAGCGCGTGCAGATCATCAAGAAAGACGCGGATAAAGGCGGCGTGCTGCAGTTCGGCACCGAAGTCGTCAGCTCTGAAGACGGCAGCATCGCCGCTCTGCTGGGCGCGTCACCGGGCGCTTCCACCGCTGCGCCAATCATGCTGCACCTGATGGAAACCGTGTTCAAAGACAAAGTGGCGACGCCGGAATGGCAGAGCAAGCTGAAAGAGATCATCCCGTCCTACGGCCACAAGCTGAACGGCGATATCGAGATGACCAACAAGATCCGCGGCTACACCAGCAACGTACTGGGTCTGAACTACATTGAAGTGAAGCCGGAAACTAACTGATTTTCCACTCGTTTCCTGCTGAAAAGGCCGCTTTATGCGGCCTTTCTTTTATCCCCCTGCGATTCAAAGAGCATTTTTGGTCACCTTTTTACCCCCGGTTTACCCTTGCGTAACGGCGCACTCGCGCCTATTATCAAAGTATATTCTTGGATAATTAAGCTAAGTCACTGTGACCTGAATGTCGTTTTTGCGGGAGAACTAAAACCATGGATCGCGTCAATATCATTCACGATTTACTAGACTGGATTGAAACTCATCTGGACCAGCCGCTGCTGCTGGATAACGTCGCCGCCAAGTCGGGCTACTCCAAATGGCACCTGCAGCGCATGTTCCGCAGCACCACCGGCCACGCGCTCGGCAGCTATATCCGCGAGCGGCGCCTGTCGCAGGCGGCGCAGGCGCTGCGCTCCACCCCGCGCCCGATCCTGGATATCGCCCTGCAATACCACTTCGATTCTCAGCCTTCGTTCTCACGCGCCTTCAAGAAACAGTTCGGCAAAACCCCGGCGGTGTATCGCCGCACCACCCGCTGGGACGTGGCGGAATGGCCGGCGCAGCCGGTGGAGGCTGAGCCACGCCACGATGCTCCTACGCTGCCCCGCTGGTACGCTGGCAAACCGCCGGAAGGCGTTTGCACCACCTGGATGGGGCTGCGCTGATAAACGCGGCATAACACGTAAAAAGGGTTCAGTTCTCGCGAACTGAACCCTTTTTAATTGAAGCGACACCGGATTATTTGAAGGTGACGTCAACGTTGGCGGTGGCGTTGAACACCCCGGTCTTCGGCGTATTGGTCAACCACTTCAGGTTCGCGATAAAGGTCTCTTTCACTTCGTTCTGCTTATCCTGCAGCACGCCGCCGAAATCCACGTTGGTTTGCAGTGGGATCGGCGTTTTGTTGGTGTCGCGTTGCTGAGTCAGGAAGATCGCCACGCCCGGTTTGGTGGTCGGCAGGATCTGCGTGTTATCTGACGGATCGGCGTTGGTGCTGCTGAAACTGGCCTGCAGAGACTGGCCGGCACACTCGCCGCCGCTCAAGGTCGCCTTGATATCGAACGGCACCTGCTTGGCGATAGTGCCGGTTTTGGCGCTGGACGTCGTCAACACACCGAAATCGACGCTGGCGCCGTTGTTGGCCAACACGGTGATCTGCGGATTGCACTGGATCACGCGGATCTTGTCCAACCCTTTAATATAGGCGTTAAAGTTGCTGTCTTTGGTGGCGTTCAGGCCCAACTCACCATCGATCTGGAACAGCGAAGCGCGCGCCAGCGGCGGGAAGTTACCCGCCGGCGGTTTCACCCCGGTGGCTTTGATATACACCGAATAAGTGGCGGTCACCGCCTGAGGATCGGCTTTCCTTCTATTACTGCCCGGTTTGGTACCCGGCCCCAAATCAGGGCCCGTCGGCCGGTTGGAACTTTGCTTCAGGTTGATCGCATCATAATCACGCCCGTTGATCGACACCCCAATCTCCAACGACTTATCCAGTGCGCCGAACGAGTTCTGCGGGTTCCAATAGATGTAAGCGTTCTCTCCACGCGGGTAGTTGTCGGTATCCCAGCAGGTAAAGGTGGAGGTAAAGTTCTGAGAACGCCAAATCAGGTTACCTTTAACAAAGTCGCTGGCAGCCAACACGATCGGGCGGCCGACGTCGATATCCTGCGTCACGCTGCCGGTTGGCCTGCTACTGCCGGTCGAGTTGCCGAAACGGCACTGCATCGCCGCCGCCTGTTGCGCCATCGCCAACCCCGCCAGCCCCACCACTGACAGAAGTGTATTACGTGCTAATTTGCTCAAGTTCATGGTGTACCTTACAGTTTTTGGCATTGCAGGGTCAGTTCCTGATATCCCATGGCCGCTTGTTTGTCGCCCACGTCCGCCGGGATCGGCAGTACGCATTGCTGGTCGGCTTTCGGCCCCCATTTGATCGTCAGTTTCTCACCCGCTTTCACGCCGGAAACATAGGTTGCGCCTTCCAGGCCCACGGTGCCGCTGTTGCGGCCGGACTCGTTGAACACGCCGGCGCCGATGGCCGGATAACCGTTGTCACCCAGACGAGCGTGAATCAGCAGGCTGACGCCCTTGAAGGTATCGAAACTCACCTTCACCACCGATTTCTCGGTCGGCACCACTTGCTTACTGGCCACAGGCACATCCAGGCCCGGGCCGAAATCTTCGGTGCGCAGCGCCACATAGTTGTAGCGGTACGGGTTGGCCGACGGCACAACCGCATAACCGAAGCGATCGATGGTCACGCCCGGCTGGTTTTCCAGACGCACGCCTTTGGCGTCTTTCGCTTCCACCAGCAAGATAGTGTTCTGCAACGGCTGCGTCAGCGTCGCGCCGCCGGAGTGCACCAGCAGGCCGCCGGAGAGGCCCACCCCTTCCTGACGGTATTTCGAGCTGTAGGCATAGCTACCGTCGATGTTACCGATGCTGCTGCTGTAGCCCAGGTTCAGGTTGCTGCTCTGACCGGAGGACTGCGTATGCCCGGTGGAAACCGAATAGTTCATGCGACGATCGTCCAGCATGGTGCCGCTGATGCCGGTCGAGTAGCTGTCGCCGCTCTGTTTGCTGTGCGCCGCGCTGAAGTTGGCAGTGGTCGAATTGTTGCTCTGGCCCCAATCCAACGGGATCGACATCGTGAAGTTCACGCTGCGATCGGAATAGCCGTACTGGCCGCGCGTATCCTGTAGATAAACGCCGTAGGAAATGCGCTTGAAGCCGTCGTTGTAACCCAGCTGAATCGTACGATCGTTACCGGATACGCCCCAGTAGTTCTGATGGCTCACGTTGGCGTACAGGCTGGCCCCCGCCCACAGCTGCTGGCTGAGCGACAGCTCGACGCGTTCGCGCTTGTTGCCGTAGCGCGCGGTGTATCGGGTGCGTTTCTGATTGTTGCTCCAGGAAGGCTGGCCCGGCTGCAGATCGTTCGGATCCCAGTAATCATTGGCATAAATGCCGTTGCGCCAGCTGTTACGCTCCTGGACCGCATCGCTGAGATCATAGTAACCGGAAGTCGCATAGCGATAGCCCGCCAACTGGAAGTTGGTGCCCATCTGGTTGAGCGATTTGGAGTACAGGAAACGGAAGCTCTGCCCCTGCTTGCGATCGCCGTTCGCCAGCTCGGTATCGGAGATCGAACCGTCCACGGAGATGGCACCCCACGATCCCAGGCTCTTACCGATACCCACGGCAGCGGAACGGTAGTGCTCGGCAATGATGGCGCCGCCGAACGGCGTCAGGCCATAGTTCATGCCGTATGCCGCAGTACCCTGAATCAGCTTCGGCTGATAGCCACCGTTACCGTTATGGTATTTACCGGCGGTCAGCTGGAAGTTCCAAATGCCTTCGCGCAGCATGTTGGCCACGGAAGAGTAGGCGACGCTGAACGTTTTGTGCGAACCGTCGGCCTCGTTGACGGTCACCTGCAGGTCACCGTTGTTGGTATGCGGATAGACGTCGTGGATCTCGAAAGGACCCGGCGCAACGTTGGTGCTGTAAATGACGTAACCGTTCTGGCGAATCTCGACGCGGGCGTTGGTCGCCGCCACGCCGCGCACCACCGGCGCATAACCGCGCAGGCTGTCCGGCAGCATGTCGTCAACGCTGGAGAGTTGCACCCCGCGGAACTGGAAGCTGTTGAACACGCTGTTGTTGGTGCTCGCCTGCCCCATCACCAAACGGCTGCGCCATGGCACGATGTCGGTCTCGGCCCAGGAAGAGACGTTGGTCCAGTTGCTGCTGCTGCCACTCTGTTTGTCCCAGGTGGAGTTGTTGCGCAGGCGCCATCTGCCCAGGTTAAGGCCGCTGTTCAACGCGAGGAACATGTACTCGCTGTCGTCAGCGTCATCTTTGCGATAGCTGTTCTTGTTGTAGTTGAAGTTATAGTTGGCGAACAGCGCGTTGATGCCTTCATCGTACATGCTTGGCGGGATCGCGCCGATAGCGCTCAGATCCATCATGGTCTGAGGCACGGAAATGTTGATCTGCTGCACCGCCGCGTCATAGCTGACGGTGGCGTCTTTAACCAACGCAGGCAGATCAACGCAGCTGCCGGCCTGCAGCGTTTCCGGCAGTTTGATGCCGTAGTTGCGCAGGTCTTCAACTTTCAGGCAGGGTTGAGACGCGGTCTGGCCTTTAACCTGACGAAAAGTAACATCCTTATGATCGACCTGAGTCAGGTTGACGTAGATGTCGAATGGGTAAACGCCCGGTTGCAAAGCATCGCCCTGAGCGACCGCTTCCGCATTGCTCAGGTTTTCATCGCCGTGAATAAACGACATGTTAAACTCTGCCAGCGCCGCTTCACTCCAGAACATCGGCGCACTGGCGGCAATGATTGCAATTCGGATCAGCTGTGTCAGCCGCGTCGTTCCGCCTGCTACTTTTCGTTGATTTGCCATTCCCTGTCTCTCTTATTGTACTGGAACGTCCTTGACTTCCGTTCTACCGCCAAAATCGTTGATATAACTGAAAGCAATCTTGTTGCCAACGCTGACGCCCGCCGGGATGCTGATCGATAAGCGATCTTTCGGGCTCACCATGTTGGCGTCCACATCCACGGTCTTGCCCGCGCTGTTTTTCAAATGCAGCGCCCCAAAGGTAATATGCAGCGGGCCATCGTTAATCACTTGCAGACGTGAACCTTCACGCTGCCAACGCAAGTTTTGTACTTGCTCGTCCAGCGTCGTTTTCAACGCCACCGGCCGGTAAAAAAGTTTGATTCGAGTACGCACCGCAACCTGCAGCACGTTTTCTTGCTTCGGCGCCGGCGGAATTTCCTGCACGTTAATCCACAGCAGGGTTTCTTTATCCTGAGGTAAGCCATTACCGGAATAGATAAAGCGCAGAACTGCAGTTTTGGCAGCGTCCAATTTCAGAATCGGTGGAACGACAACGACAGGCAGATTTTTCGGCACTTGGTTTCTGTCACCGGTGTCCAGCCAGGTCTGCACCATATAAGCTTCTGAAGCATCGTTATGAATCGGCAGAGAGGCGGATTTGTCGTCGCCTTTATAGATCACGCGAGTGGCATCTACCTGGATACCGGCGTAGCTGTTAAAGGTGCCCAGCATCAGCAGAGCAGCAAAGAACTTTTTCATCGGTTTCCTCTACGGGCCATCCTTGGCCGTGTGTGTCCTGAAAGACGATTATTTGTATTCGATAGTGAACGGGCTGGTGGCGTTAGCCAGACCTGCAGTTACGTTGCTGTCGAATGAACGGTAACGAGCCTGCAGGTTGAAGGTCGCTTTACCGTCAGCAGCGATGGTGACTTTCGCTACGTCGTCGTTGATGTTGGAACCGTCGCCGATAGCGAATGGCTTGCCGTTGTTATCGGTGATTTCGATACCCACGCCGGTAGCTGCAGCGCCAGTGCCGCCAACGTTGCTTACGGACAACAGGTCTGGGTTGCCGGCAACGGTGTTACCGTCGAAACGCAGGCTGTAATCACCGGCATCACATTTTTCCAGAGAGATCTGGAAAGCTTTAGAAGCGGATTTAGAACCCACGGTTGGGAAAGCAGAAGTTGGGTAAGTACCCAGGTAAACTTCTTTATTCTGAGTATCGCTAGTTACCTGGCAGGTAGACTGTTTGATTTCACCGGTGAATTTAACAGTGCCGTTTGCTGCCATTGCGTTGGAAGCAGTTGCAGACAATACCAGGGCAGCCAAAGGCAATAATACTTTTTTCATTTCCAGCTCCATAGAACAATAAAATAATCGATTCAGTGGCGGGCTTATATATATTGCCGCCACTGAGCATACACTCAGCGATAGCACTCCCTTGCTGAAAAGGAGCGTTGCCTCGATGAACTCATTGCCGGACGAAATATAGACTAAGCATATTCTTAATGTTAAATCGTTTAAAACATTCATAAGGCCTCTCTTGATAGGAATAAACTATCGGCGAATACCTATCGATCGATGTTGACGATTCATATGAATAGGAATAATCTGTGTTTGGGAAAGCTGCAGAGTTCAAGATTTTGCATTAAGGCCTGAAAATCAGCATATTATCCCGAATATTTACATTTAGTAACATATTGCGACATTTGGACTTTGGCACGAATTACGCGTTAAATGGTCTGTCGACACGCTTCGGCCATTCTGGCGCTTTAAATAAGAAATTTACCAATAAACCTGGAGTAACTTTCTTTTTAATCATTTAAAATCAACAAGTTAAATATCAATCCAAGGATTGGGAAATGAGCGGTTCTTTCAGAGAGAAAAATAACGGCATTAATTATGTTTTTCAGCCAATGTTCGCGAAATCGGGACAATTGCTGGCCGTCGAATGTCTGTCTCGCTTTACGTTTAATAGCGAATACGCTCATTTTTCTCCTGAACAGTTCTTTCGCCACGCCGATAGCGCCACCCGGATTGAGATTTTGATGGATCAGATCAATCTGATCGATAAATACAAACACTGGTTTCATGAAAACCAAGTGATAGCCACTTTGAATGTTGACGATTATTCTCTGCAATCGCTGGCGAATACTCACTTTGCCGAAAGAATTAATGCCATGCGCTGTATTCATTTCGAGATCAGCGAGAATTCAACCCGGCTGGTGAAAGATCGCGTGCACGGCGATCCGTCATTGAATAGTTATTCATTTTGGCTCGATGATTTTGGTTCTGGCTATGCGGGTTTTTCCGCGTTGTACAACAGCCAGTTCCGCTTCGTTAAGCTCGACCGTTTTCTGCTCTGGGACTTCATGAAAAAGTCCGGCGGCGAGGGCTTGATGCGCGCATTACTGCGCTTCTTTTACCTTAATCATTACAAGGTAATTATCGAAGGAGTTGAAACTCCCGAACACAAGAAATGGCTGGATGAAATGCCATATTACGCACTGCAGGGAAAGCTGTGGAAGGAATCCAGCATCAAGGATTTGAACTCGCTTCTTACAGCTGAATACTTTTAACTCGGTATTGGTGTTTGCCCTATGTCTAAAAACAACGTTCTTGTGATTAGTGAGTGTAAGTACAGCTATGTTGGCCTGTCGGTGCTGCTGAAGAAACACTACGGCGCGTACGATATCCGCCTGTTTTCCGATTTCATGCACGGCGGCGCCAAAGCAGAGAAGATCACCAAGCACGATATCGCGCTGATTTTCACCTCGCAAAACCTGGAGCAGAGCGTTAACGTGATCGAAAGCCTGGTGTCCCTGCACCAGCAGTACAACAGCAAAACGCGCCTGTTGGTGTTCTACGACGACGAGCGCGTGGTGAAACTGCTGTCGATCCTGGGGATTTCCGTTGAGTTGGTCTCCACCCGCATTCCGCTTTATTCGCTGCAGGAAAAAATCCAGCGGCTGCTGGAAAGCAAGGAGCCGGGCGGCATCAGAGTGCAGAAAACCCGCGAGCTCAGCCCGGCGGAAAGCGACGTGATCTTCAATCTGCTGCGCGGCGACAGCCTGCTGCACATTGCGGAAAAGCGCGGCACGCACCCAAAAACCATCTTTTCGCAGAAATACAGCGCGATGAAAAAGCTGCGGCTGCGCAGCATGAGCACCATCTTCGTCGCCGGCAAATAAACATCCTGGCTTGTTGCGCGGTACGCCGCGCGGCAACCCGTCTCCCCTGCCGCCACGTTAAATTAATGTAACAACCGGCGACAAAGCAGCAACAGACACACAACATCTCCTCCTGTTGGCTACGATTCGCACACGGATTATCCGTGAGTCATGTCGTGTGGATTAAAATAAACATCAGGAGATGTTATGAAGTCGTCCTTATTCAGCCGCTATACCTGCTTTGTACTGAGCATCTTGCTCACCCTGGCTTTCTTGATCATGATGCACAACTATCCGTGGTTCTGGCTGCCGGCCCTGGCCTGCGGTTGCCTGATGGTGTTGGGTATCTACGATCTCACCCAGCAGCGCCACGCCATCTGCCGTAACTACCCGATCATCGGCCGCATGCGCTTCTTCTTCGAGTTCATCCGCCCGGAACTGCGCCAGTATTTCCTCGAGCAGGATAATGAAGAGATCCCGTTTTCGCGCACCCAGCGCACGCTGGTGTATCGCCGGGCGAAAAACGAGATGGGCGACAAACCGTTCGGCACCCTGCTGGACGTCTACCAAACCGGCTATGAGTGCATCGGCCACTCCATGCGGCCGGTGGAAGCCGCCGACCCGACCAGTTTCCGCATCACCATCGGCGGCGCCGACTGCCGCCAGCCCTACTCCGCGTCGATCTTCAACATTTCTGCCATGAGCTTCGGCGCGCTCTCCGCCAACGCCATTCGCGCGCTCAACCTCGGCGCGGCCAAGGGCAATTTCTACCACGACACCGGCGAGGGCAGCATCAGCCGCTATCACCGTGAAAACAACGGCGATCTGGTGTGGGAGCTGGGCAGCGGCTATTTCGGCTGCCGCACCGCCGACGGCCATTTCGATCCGCGGCGCTTTGCCGAACAGGCGCAAAGCCCGCAGGTGAAAATGATTGAAATCAAGCTCAGCCAGGGTGCCAAACCCGGCCACGGCGGCATTCTGCCGGCGAAAAAGGTGGATGCGGAAATCGCCGCCACCCGCGGCGTGCCGGAAGGCGTCGATTGCATCTCGCCGGCGTCGCACAGCGCCTTCACCACTCCGCTGGAAATGATGCATTTCATACAACAGCTGCGCGAGCTGTCAGGCGGCAAACCGGTCGGTTTCAAGCTGTGCATCGGCCACCCGTGGGAGTTCGTCGCCATCGTCAAGGCGATGCTGCACACCCGCATCCTGCCGGATTTCATCGTGGTGGACGGCAAGGAAGGCGGCACCGGCGCCGCGCCGCTTGAGCTTTCCAACTATATGGGCATGCCGCTGCGCGAAGGGCTGCTGTTCGTGCATAACACGCTGGTAGGCTGCGGCCTGCGCGACCAGATCAAGATAGGCGCCAGCGGCAAGATCATCAGCGCGTTCGACATCGCCAGCGTGCTGGTGCTCGGCGCCGATTGGGTGAACTCGGCGCGCGGCTTTATGTTCGCCGTCGGCTGCATCCAGTCGCAGAGCTGCCACACCAACCACTGCCCGACCGGCGTAGCGACGCAAGATCCGCTGCGGCAAAAGGCGCTGGTGGTGCCGAACAAGGCGGAACGCGTCTACCACTTCCATCAAAATACGGTGAAAGCGCTGGCGGACATGTTGGCGGCGGCCGGCGTCAGCCGCCCGGAGCAGCTGACCTCGCACCATATGCTGCGCCGCATCACGCCGACCGAGATCAAGGTGTACGCCGATATCTATTACTACCTGGAGCCGGGCGCGCTGCTGCAACCGGAGATCAAAAGCGAGTTCTACGCCCGCATGTGGCGCATGGCGACGCCCACCAGTTTCGATCAGGCGATCTCGCTGCCGGCGGCATGATGGGATAAGGAATAAAAAGAGAGTTGCCCCCTCGCCTTGGGGAAGAGCATATGGAGAGGGGTTGCTTGCTACGGCGGCCCTCCCCCTCAACGGCGAGAGGGCGTGTCGGTTACTGTTTGCGCACCGGCGCATCGCCGGCGACGTAATAGTCGGCGGTGCTGCGCGGCAGCGGCGCGCGCTGGCGAATGCTATCGGCTAACTTCTCGGCGATCATGATGGTGGTGGCGTTCAGGTTGCCGGTGATGATCAGCGGCATGATCGACGCATCCACCACCCGCAATCCTTCCATGCCGTGCACCCGGCCCTGCCCATCGACCACCGCCATCTCATCCTCGCCCATCTTGCACGAGCAGGACGGGTGGAAGGCGGTTTCGGCGTGCTCGCGCACGAAGGCGTCCAGCTGCTCGTCTGTCTGCACTTCCGGCCCCGGGCTTATCTCGCGGCCACGGTATTCGTCCAAAGCCGGCTGCGCCATGATCTCGCGCGTGATGCGAATAGCGTCGCGGAACTCCTGCCAATCCTGTTCGGTCGACATGTAGTTGAACAGAATGCTCGGGTGCTGGCGCGGATCTTTCGACTTCACCTGCACCCGGCCGCGGCTCGGCGAACGCATCGAGCCGACATGCGCCTGGAAGCCGTGCTCTTTAACCGCGTTGCTGCCGTTGTAGTTAATCGCCACCGGCAGGAAGTGATACTGAATGTTCGGCCAGGCGAATTCTGCGCGGCTGCGGATGAAGCCGCCGGCCTCGAACTGGTTGCTGGCGCCAACGCCGGTACCGTTGAACAGCCATTCCGCGCCGATCTTCGGCTGGTTGAACCATTGCAGCGCCGGGTACAGCGACACCGGTTTCTTACAGGCGTACTGCAGGTACATCTCCAGGTGATCCTGCAGGTTTTCCCCGACGCCCGGCAGATCGTGCACCACCTTGATATCCAGGCTGTTCAGCAGCGCCGCCGGGCCGACGCCCGAACGCTGCAGGATCTGCGGCGAGGCGATGGCGCCGGCGCACAGCAGCACTTCGCGCCGCGCTTTGGCGTGGGTCAGTTGATTGCTGTCGCCCTGCAAATAGTTGACGCCCACCGCACGCTTGCCGTCGAACACAATGTGGTCGGTCAGCGCATGGGTGACGATCTTCAGGTTCGGCCGCGAACGCGCCTGATCCAGATAGCCGCGGGCGGTGCTGGCGCGGCGCCCTTTCGGCGTCACGGTGCGATCCATCGGGCCGAAGCCTTCTTGTTGGTAACCGTTCAGATCGTCGGTGCGCGGGTAACCCGCCTGCACGCCGGCTTCCACCATGGCGTGGAACAGTTCGTTGTTACCGGCTTTCGGCGTGGTGACGCTCACCGGACCCTCGCCGCCGTGATAGTCGTTCGGGCCGATATCGCGGGTTTCCGCCTTGCGGAAATACGGCAGGCAGTCCAGATAGGTCCAGTCTTCCAGACCCGGCGCTTTGGCCCAGTTATCGAAGTCCATCGCGTTGCCGCGAATGTAACACATGCCGTTGATCAGGGACGAACCGCCCAGCCCTTTGCCGCGGCCGCATTCCATCCGGCGATTGTTCATGTGCGGCTCAGGATCGGTCTCATACGCCCAGTTATAGCGGCGGCCCTGCAGCGGAAACGCCAGCGCGGCCGGCATCTGGGTACGGAAATCCATCCGGTAATCCGGGCCGCCGGCTTCCAGCAGCAGGACGCTGACGTCGGCGTCCTCGGTCAATCGGGTGGCTAACACGTTGCCGGCGGAACCGGCACCGATAATGATGTAGTCAAATTCCATTCATTATCTCCTTACTTTATAGAGGCCTGGTCAGGCAAAGACGCGAAGCGCGACTCGGCAACAGGCTGTGTATTTTGGCTCTCTAGAGATTGTCGGCCGCAGCCAACGCGGCTGCGGCTCGAAAGACGGCGGGAAGATCAGAATACCGAGGCGTATTCGCCCAGCTCAACCTGCACCGATTTGATCTGGGTGTAGTGTTCCAGCGTAGTCAGGCCGTTCTCGCGGCCAACGCCGGACTGCTTGTAGCCGCCGACCGGCATTTCCGCCGCCGACTCGCCCCAGGTGTTGATCCAGCAAATGCCGGCTTCCAGCTGGTGGATCACGCGGTGCGCGCGCGCCAGATCGTTGGTCACCACGCCCGCGGCCAGGCCGAAGGTGGTATCGTTGGCGCGGCGCACCACTTCCTCTTCGCTCTGGTAGCTGAGAATGCTCATCACCGGCCCGAAGATCTCCTCGCGCACGATTTCCATGTCGTCGCGGCAGTCGCTGAATACCGTCGGCGCCACGTAAGCGCCCTTGCCGAATTCGCCGTGGGTGACGCGTTCGCCGCCGCACAGCAGGCGCGCGCCGCTGTTCTTGCCGCTTTCGATAAAGCGCAGCACCGATTCCATGTGCGCGAAGCTGACCAGCGGCCCGAAGTTGGTCTGCGGATCGGTCGGATCGCCGAGGCGAATGCGCTTCACGCGCTCGAGGATTTTCGCCTCAAACTGCGCCTGCAGCGCCGCCGGCACGAAGACGCGGGTGCCGTTGGTGCACACCTGGCCGGAGCTGTAGAAGTTGGCCATCATGGCGATATCGGCGGCGCGATCCAGATCGGCGTCGTCGAAGATAATCAGCGGCGACTTGCCGCCCAGCTCCATGGTGACTTCCTTCAGCGTCGACCCCGACGCGTTGGCCATCACCTTCTTGCCGGTTTTCACCCCGCCGGTGAAAGAGACTTTGGCGATGCCCGGATGGTCAGTCAGGTACTGCCCAACTTCCGCGCCGCTGCCGGTCACCACGTTGAAGACACCGTCCGGCAGGCCGGCTTCGGTGTAAATTTCCGCCAGCTTCAGCGCCGTCAACGACGTGACTTCGCTCGGCTTGAAGATCATCGCGTTGCCCGCCGCCAGCGCCGGCGCGGACTTCCACAGCGCGATTTGAATCGGGTAGTTCCAGGCACCGATGCCGGCCACCACGCCCAGCGGTTCGCGGCGGGTGTAGACGAATGAGGTTTCGCGCAGCGGGATCTGTTCGCCTTCAATGGCCGGGATCAGGCCGGCGTAATACTCCAGCACGTCGGCGCCGGTGACGATGTCCACCGCGGTGGTTTCCGACATCGCTTTGCCGGTATCCAGCGTTTCCAGCGCCGCCAGCTCATCGTTGCGCTCGCGCAGAATATCCACCGCGCGGCGCAGGATGCGCGAACGCGCCATCGCCGTCATCGCCGCCCACACCTTCTGCCCGCTGGCCGCGCTGGCCACTGCACGATCGACGTCTTCAGCGCCGGCGGCCTGGACTTCTGCCAGAACTTCGCCGTTCGCCGGGTTGATGGCGTTGAAGGTTTTTCCAGCGGTGCTGTCTACATAGGCGCCATGAATATAGAGCTTCTGCAAGCCAAAACGGGACATAGGATCTCCTTGAGTTATCCTCCGGGCGGCGTCTGCCCCCGGAGTTGGAACGTGATGTATTCGGTCGTGAGCGCCAGCGCCTGCGCCTGATTGAACGCCGAGCCGCGCAGCGCGCTGCGCAGCCACAGTCCGTCGATCAGCGCCGCCAGCCCCTTGGCCGCCAACCGCGCCTGCGGCTGCGGCATGACGCGGCGAAACTCGGCGCACAGGTTGGAATAGAGCCGGCGGCCGTTCACCTGCTGCAGCCGGTTGAGCTGCGGTTGGTGCAGACTGCTGGCCCAAAAGGCCAGCCAGGTCTTCATCGCCGCGCTGTTGATCTGGCTGTCGTCGAAGTTGCCGGCGACGATCGCCTGCAGCCGCGCCGCCGGGCTGTTATCGGTCAGCGCCTGCAAACGCAGCTTCACCGCCTCGCCCAGATGGCTGATCAGATAGCGCATCGTGGCTTCCAGCAGGCCGTTCTTGTCCTTGAAATAATGGCTGATGATGCCGTTGGAAACGCCGGCCCGCCGCGCGATCTGCGCGATGGTGGCGTCATGCATTCCCACTTCGTTTACCGCGGCGAGCGTGGCATCAATCAACTGCTGCCTTCTGATTGGCTGCATTCCTACCTTTGGCATATTTCGACTCTCACAAAACCGACTTCGGCCTTATCTCAGCGGGCAAATTTCACTGCCGTTTCGCCCGTGATTCAGGTCATCATGGGGACTATTAAACTTTTTTTTGATTGAACGTTCAATAAAAATTGCATATATTTTATTGCCGCCTGGTTAAAAATTTGTACTATCTGGTTGTGGAACTGGCTGATTTTTGTGAGGTAATTAACGAATCTGACCAAAATCAGTGGCTGTAAGCGGTTCCCGCCGCGAAGCGCGCCGGCGCTTCGTTAACAGGCGAAAGCGGCGTTACTCAGGCCCTCCTGATGGGGTGGCCGCCGCCTTCATTCGCCCGTTTTCCGGCGGCGCCAACGCGCCCCGAAATGCGGAGCGGCACGATTTTACTCAGTTCAGAGGATGACGATGACAACACGCGAAACCTCCTCCAAACCGCAGCAGGACCGCCTCAACCCTGTGGTTTTCTTCACCTCGGCGGGGCTGATCCTGGCCTTCTCGCTGATGACCATCTTTTTCACCGACTTCTCCGGGCAGTGGATCACCCGCACGCTGAATTGGGTGTCGACCACCTTCGGTTGGTACTACCTGCTGGCGGCGACGCTGTACATCGTGTTCGTGGTGTTTATCGCCGCTTCGCGCTTCGGTTCGATCAAGCTCGGGCCGGAGCAGTCCAAGCCGGAGTTCAGCCTGATGAGCTGGGCGGCGATGCTGTTCGCCGCCGGCATCGGCATCGACCTGATGTTCTTCTCGGTCGCCGAGCCGGTGACCCAGTACATGATGCCGCCGGAAGGCGACGCGCAAACGCTGGAGGCCGCGCGCCAGGCGATGGTCTGGACGCTGTTCCACTACGGCCTGACCGGCTGGTCGATGTATGCGCTGATGGGCATCGCCCTCGGCTACTTCAGCTATCGCTACAATCTGCCGCTGACCATCCGCTCGGCGCTGTACCCGATCTTCGGTAAGCGCATCAATGGCCCGATCGGCCACAGCGTGGATATCGCCGCGGTGCTCGGCACCATCTTCGGCATCGCCACCACGCTGGGCATCGGCGTGGTGCAGCTCAACTACGGCCTCAAGGTGCTGTTCGAGATCCCGGAAAACCTGACGGTGCAGGGCTCGCTGATCCTGCTGTCGGTGATCATGGCCACCATCTCGGTCACCTCGGGCGTCAACAAGGGCATCCGCATCCTGTCCGAGCTGAACGTGCTGCTGGCGCTGGGCCTGATCCTGTTCGTGCTGTTCTTCGGCGACACCGAGTTCCTGCTCAATGCGCTGGTGCTCAACGTCGGCGATTACATCAACCGCTTTATGGGCATGACGCTCAACAGCTTCGCCTTCGATCGGCCGGTGGAGTGGATGAACAACTGGACGCTGTTCTTCTGGGCCTGGTGGGTGGCGTGGTCGCCGTTCGTCGGCCTGTTCCTGGCGCGCATCTCGCGCGGGCGCACCATTCGCCAGTTCGTGGTCGGCACGCTGATCATTCCGTTCGTGTTCACCCTGCTGTGGCTGTCAATCTTCGGCAACAGCGCGCTGTACCAGATCATTCACGGCAACGCCGAGTTTGCGCAGGAAGTGATGCAGTTCCCGGAGCGCGGCTTCTACAGCCTGCTGGCGCAATACCCCGGCTTCACCTTCAGCGCCTCGGTGGCCACCATCACCGGCCTGTTGTTCTACGTCACCTCGGCGGACTCCGGCTCGCTGGTGCTGGGCAACTTCACCTCGCGCCTGGCCGACATCAATAATGATGCGCCAAACTGGCTGCGGATTTTCTGGTCGGTGGCCATCGGCCTGCTGACCATCGGCATGCTGATGACCGATGGCGTGCCGGCGCTGCAGAAAACCACGGTGATCATGGGCCTGCCGTTCAGCTTCGTGATCTTCTTCGTGATGGCCGGGCTGTATAAATCGCTGCGGGTGGAAGACTACCGCAAGGCTAGCGCGCTCAGCACCCTGGCGCCGGTGCCGGTCTCCAGCCACGACGTGCTCAACTGGAAACAGCGCCTGTCGCGGGTGATGAACTACCCGGGCACCCAGTACACGCAGAAAATGTTGGATAAAGTCTGCCGCCCGGCAATGCAGGACGTGGCGCGCGAGCTGGAGCTGCGCGGCGCGAAAGTGGAGTTCAGTGAAGTGCCGCCGACCGAAGACGAGCGCCTGAACCACCTGGAGCTGCTGGTGCACCTGGGCGAGGAACAGAACTTCATCTATCAGATCTGGCCGATGCGCTACTCGGTGCCGGGCTTCACCTACCGCGCCCGCTCCGGCAAGTCGCACTACTACCGGCTGGAAACCTTCCTGATGGAAGGCACCCAGGGCAACGACCTGATGGACTACAGCAAGGAACAGGTGATTGGCGATATCCTCGACCAGTACGAGAAGCACCTGAACTTCCTGCACATTCATCGCGAAGCGCCGGGGGGCACCCTGACCTTCCCGGATATGTGACGGTCGATCAATAACCAGAGGGCGTAGCCAGGCTACGCCCTTTTTTATGCCTGCTCGGCCGGCAAATCGGCTTTCAGCAGCACCAGGGAACCGGCCAGCAACACCAGATCCTTGATCAAAAAGCTGGTGGCGCCGGCCATGGCCGGAAAACCGCCGGCGGAAGGCTCCCAGGCACCCGGCGTGGAAAATATCAGCGTCAGCGTGGTCAGGTAGGTCACCGTCGAACCGATCGCCCCCAGCAACCCCAGCCGCCGCGACCAGAATCCCGCCAGCAGCAGCAAACCGAAGCTCCACTCAGCGACGCCCAGCGCATAGCTGGCGCCGCGGATGCCGAACGCCTGATGCATCCAGCTCAGCAGCGGGCTGTTGCCGATCAGCGGCACCAGCCCCTGCGCCTCGTAATCAAACCATTTGGCGTAGCCGAAGGCGGCGAAGATCACCACCAGCGCCGCGCGCATAAAGATAACGTCCCCGTTCGAGCGCTGAAAGCGCCGCAGCCATGTCGCCAGCATCATCCTCTCTCCTTATGTTGCCCACGGCCACCGCGGATCGCCCGCTGGCGGCCGCGGAGTGCGGCGGCTTAGTGCCCCATCGCGTCCTTCTTCATTTCGTCTTTCTTCATGCCGTCTTTGGCCATACCGTCTTTCGCCATGCCATCCTTTTTCATGGCGTCTTTGCCCATCTTGTCTTTCTTCATGCACTCCTTGCCCATGCACTCTTTCTTCATCCCATCTTTCGCCATGCCGTCGTGCGACATCTGGCTCATGCCGTCCTTTTCCATCGCGTCTTTGCTCATGCCATCAGCGGCGTTGGCGCCGGCTACGCCCAGCATCAGCGCGCTGCACATCATCATTGCGAATAACTTTTTCATGGTATTTCCTTCCGTCATGTCAAAGGCACCGGAGTGCCGGAGAATGGCCGGCGGCCGCCTCAGCTGCCGCCAAACCAGTTGTAGCCCTGGTCTTCCCAGTAACCGCCCGGGAAGCGGTTGGTGACCTCGATCACCTGAATGTGTTTCGGGTTCTTGTAACCCAGCTTGGTCGGCATGCGCAGCTTCATCGGGTAGCCGTACTTGCGCGGCAAGATCTGGCCGTCATAAGTCAGCGCGATAATCGTCTGCGGATGCAGCGCGGTGGCCATGTCGATGCTGGTGTAGTAGTCGTCGGCGCATTTGAAGCTGACGTAGCGGGCGCTCAGATCCGCGCCAATCACCTTGAGAAAGGTCGCGAACGGCACGCCGCCCCACTTGCCGATGGCGCTCCAGCCCTCGACACAGATATGGCGCGTCACCTGGCTGACCTGCGCCATCCGGTGCAGCTGCGGCAGGCTCCAGGCGCGTTTGTCCTGCACCAGTCCCGCCACCTCCAGCCGGTAGTCGTCGCCGTTGATGTCCGGCGCGTCCTCCTCGGCGTAGAAAGCGTTGAACGGAAACGGCCGGGTGATCATCGATTCCGGGTAGACCGGCGCCAGGCGCTCGCCGTCGAACAGCCAGCCCTGCACCCGATCGTTGAAGCGCGACATGCGGCTAAGTGCCTGTTCGACGTTGGCGTTGTCGCTGAGATCGCAGCCGGTGAGCATGGCGATGCCGCCCAGCGTCAGGCCATTGCGCAGAAAGCGGCGGCGGGATGACGCGCTCAACAGCCGCTGCGCTTCTTTGACGATCGCCTGCCCTTCATCGATCGTCATGATCTGTTTATCCTTTTCCATCATTCACTCCTTAGCGTCCGCGCAGCATGGCCAGCAGCGTGCGCGGCACCAGCGCCACCATCACCAGGTGAATCGCGACGAAGGCCACCAGCGCCGACATGGCGAAAAAGTGGATATAGCGCGCCGCCTCATAGCCGCCGAGCAGCGTGCGCAGCAGCGGAAACTGCACCGATTTCCACAGCACCAGCCCGGACAGCGCGCTCATCACGCCGAGGATCATCACCGACAGATAGGCCACGCGCTGCACCATGTTGTAGTGGCGCAGGTCGGCGTGTTGCAGCCTGCCGCGCAGCGCGGCGCCCATATCGGCGAGAAACTGCCGTGGGCTGAGCGGCCAATATTTGCGTTTGAAACGCCCGCTGGCCAGGTTGATCAGCAGATAGCACAGCCCGTTGACGCCGAACAGCCACATGCCGGCGAAGTGCCACTGCAGCGCGCCGCCCAGCCAGCCGCCGAGCGTCAGCTCATTGAGAAAGCTGAAGTTGAACAGCGGCGAGGCGTTGTAGATGCGCCAGCCGCTGGTCACCATGATCAGCATCGCCAGCGCATTCAGCCAGTGCGTCAACCGCAGCCACAGCGGATGCACCGTCTGTCGTTGTTCCGGGGTGAGAGTGAGGTTCATGCGAACTCCTGGCGACCAATGAGGCGATGAGCCGAGTATTCCCCGGATTTGTTCCCCAAGACCTCACGCAAAGTTAAATAAAATGTGATAACTCCGCCGGTGGGGGTTGTGTAGACTTCAGAGAGAAACGGGCAATCAGCGGTAATGAGAATGGACAAGCCAAAACGAATTTTGATCGTCGAGGACGACGGCGACATCGCCGAACTGCTGCAGCTGCATCTGCGCGACGAGGGTTACGCCATCAGCCACGCCGCCGACGGCAACCGGGGCATGGCGATGCTGGAACAGGGCGGCTGGGACGCCCTCATCCTCGATCTGATGCTGCCGGGCGTGGACGGATTGGAAATTTGCCGCCGGGCGCGCACCATGACGCGCTACACGCCGATCATCATCATCAGCGCACGCTCCAGCGAGGTACACCGCGTGCTGGGGCTGGAACTGGGCGCCGACGACTATCTGGCCAAGCCCTTCTCCATGCTGGAGCTGGTGGCGCGGGTCAAGGCGCTGTTCCGCCGCCAGGAAGCGATGAGCCGCAACCTGCGCATGGACGCCGGCGTGCTCAGTTTCAACGATCTGACCATCGATCCCATCGCCCGCGAAGTGTACCTGCACCAGCAGCCGGTCGAGCTGACGCCGCGCGAATTCGACCTGCTGTACTTTTTCGCCCGCCACCCGGGTCAGGTGTTCTCGCGCCTGAGCCTGTTGAATCAGGTCTGGGGCTATCAGCACGAGGGGTATGAGCACACCGTCAACACCCATATCAACCGGCTGCGCATCAAAATAGAGCGCAACCCGGCGGAACCCGAGCGCATCCTCACGGTGTGGGGCATGGGCTATAAATTCGCGGCCGCGCCGCAAGAGTGAGCCATGAAAAACCTTACGTTAGCGCAACGCCTCACGCTGATCTTCGCGCTGCTGATCGTCATCGGCTGCGCCTTTTCCGGCTGGATGCAGGTGCGCAGCAGCACCCAATATAGCCAGGCAGTGATCCAGCGCCTGTCCGGCAACCTGGCGCAGCATATTGCCGACAGCAACCCGCTGCTGGGGGTGAACGGGCCTGATCCGCAGGCGGTGCATACCCTGTTCGATCAGCTGATGGCGGTGAATCCCAGCGTTGAGGTTTACCTGCTCGACAAACAGGGCACGATTATCGGCAACGCCGCGCCGGCCGGGCATCTGAAGCGGCAGCGGGTCGCGCTGCCGCCGCTGCAGGCGCTGCTCGGTGGCGCGCCGATGCCGGTGTATGGCGACGATCCGCGCAGCGCGGACGGGCGCAAGGTGTTCAGCGTCGCGCCGCTAAAGGTTGATGGCCGGATCGAAGGCTATCTGTACGTGGTGCTGCTCGGCGAAGAGTACACGGCGCTGGCCAGCAACGCCCAGTTCAACTCGGCGGTCAGGATGGCGCTGTGGACCTCCGGGCTGATGGTGCTGTTCAGCCTGCTGGCCGGCGGTTTGGCGTTTTATTGGGTGACGCGCCCTATCCGTCGCCTGACCCGGCAGGTCAGCGCGCTGGACAGCGGCGGCATCGAGGCGGTGCAGGCCTACGCATCGCTGCCGGCGGTCAGGGCCGGGCGCGACGAAGTCAGCCAGCTGCAGCAGGCCTTCCACCGCATGGCGCAGCGCCTTGCCGAACAGTGGCAAACGCTGGCGCAGCAGGATCGGCTGCGGCGCGAGTTCATCGCCAACGTCTCGCACGATCTGCGCACCCCGCTCACCTCGCTGCACGGCTATCTGTAGACGCTGTCGGTCAAAGCCGCCACCCTGAGCGAAGCCGATCGGCAGCGCTACCTGGAGATCGCGCTGGCGCAGAGCCGCAAGGTGGGCAAGCTGGCGCAGGAGCTGTTCGAGCTGGCGCGGCTGGAGTATGGCGTGGTGAAACCGCAGAAAGAGCCCTTCTCCCTCAGCGAGCTGTTGCAGGACGTGTTCCAAAAGTTCGAGCTGGCGGCGGAGGCGCGCAACCAGCGGCTGCACGCTGACATCGCCCCCGGCATTCCGCCGGTGTTCGCCGATCTCAGCATGATTGAGCGGGTGCTGACCAACCTGTTGGACAACGCCATTCGCCATACGCCGCCCGGCGGCGACATCGGCGTGCGGCTGTGGCGGCAGGACGATCGGGTGATGGTGCAGGTCAGCGACAGCGGCCCTGGTATTCCGCAGACGCTGCGCGCCGATCTGTTCGTGCGCCCGTCTGTCCTGAGCGGCGCCCGGCGCCCTTCCGGCGGGCTGGGGTTGATGATCGTGCGGCGCATTTTGCAGCTGCACGACAGCGATATTCAGCTGATCGAACAAGCGCAAAGCGGTGCCTGTTTCCGGTTTGCCATTCCGCCGCGTTAATCGAGGCAGCTGCGATCGACGCTGATAAATTTGTCGTTATAGATAATGAATTTCTGCCCCTTCAGCCGAATACCGGCATGGGTCAGCGTATCGCCGGGGCGCAGGTATTCGGTGACGCCCTCTTCATCCGTGCTGTTGCAGCCCGGCTTGAGCAGGAACTTGAAGTAGGTGTTGCCGGTGTTGGTGAGCGTACCGCGCTGGGTATCGAGCCGATAGGCAAAGTTTACCTGACGCGGGCGCACCACCAGAATGGTGTCCATCACCACGATCGGCTCCAGGTTGACCCCGGCGCCCCGACGCGGCCCCGGCTCGAACAATCGGGTCGGCACTTCGCGAAATGACACCCGGTAATAACGCTCGCGATTATCCTGCGGCCCGCGGTAGAAAAACTTGTAGTACTCCGCCTGCCCGGCCTGCAGAGTCAGCTGGCGCGGCGCGAACAGCAGTTCGCCATCCGCCGGCCGGCTGCGCACCTCGCGCTCTCCCGGCCGATCGATGGCGCGAATGCTCACCTGATACAGGCGCGCGCTGCGGTTGTTATTCAACACCCGCTTGGCGGTGAATGAGCGATCCTGATCCATGGCAAACGTCAGGGTGCCGACATTGATTGCAGCGGCGGTAAAGGGGAAGGACAAACACAGCAACCCTATCAGCATAAGTTTCACGCTCTGCCCTCAATTGATGTTGCGCCAGGTGGCTTCGACATGAATTTCACCGGCGGCGCTGACGTCGCCGTACCAACCGTTGCCGTCGACGGTTCTCAGCGAGATCGGATTATTCATCGGAATACTAAAGGTCACGCGGGTCTTGTTCAGCACCCCCACTTCGCCGGAAATATCATTCCACGGGGTGCTGCTCCAGAGCGCATTAGTCATGTCGTGCCACTGGCCATCGCAGCCGGCGGCGAAGCTCTGCTGGCCGTTGGTGCTGGTGGTGATGCCGAGGGTGGCGGGAAACGGCACCTGGGTACTGTTATCCGCGGAAGAAAAGAGGCAATAGTTCACCCCGTTGATCGCCTGAGTCGGCCCGGTCGCCATCACCCTCACCTGATCGGCGGCGGTTTTGCCGCTGGTAGTCACCAGGTAGCCGAACTCCAGCGCCGGCTCCGTCGGGCCGACATAACCTTCACGATGAGGGCTGTTGTCGTAATCATCGGAAATAATGCTGATGCTGAAATCGCGCGGCTTGATAATCAGCTGGTTTGAGGTGGAAAACTCATACCATCCCGACTCCGGCGAGGTGGTGTTCTGAAAACGGAAATTGATCAGATCGCGGGTGCCGCTGTCGGAAATCCCCAGCGCAACCATCTGTTTGAAGAAGTTACTGGAGAAGAACACATAGACGGCATTGCTGCTCTTCAGTTCGTTAAAGGTATAGTAGCTGCCGGTGCCCGACGTGTTTTTCCAGGTGTTGCCGTTCAGACTGAACTGCAGGTCGGCGGCGTTCACCGCGGATGACAGCGCCGCATGGTTAATCGCCGGGAAAACATGAATCGAGGTATTGCTGACGCTGCCGTCGGTCTGCAAATCATAGCTGACCATCTTGCACATGATGCCCGAGCGGGCGCCGATAGTCTGGTTCTTGCAATCGGCATTGCCCTCGCCGATGATCGGCACCCCATCGCTGTTGACGAACACCTCCGATACGGCGTTGGTATTGATAAAGCGCAGGTGCGCCGCCTTGCTGTGCGTGACGGTGCGCTTGTACCAGCTGCCGCTGGCCTGATCCTGGCAGCGGCCGCCGGCCGCGGCGTCGTAAGCCACCGACGTTTGGCAACCGTTGACCTGCATGCTGAAAGCGTCACCCGCCGCCATCTGCTTCAGATACTGATAGAAGCTCGGCGACATCATGCCGTGCATCCATTTTGCGCCGCCGGGCGTGACCACGGCGCCGTAAAATCCCTTTTCGTCGGTGGTCTGCGGCAGAATCAAGCTGGTATCCATATTGCAACCGGCATACCAGTTGATGCAACGCAAGCCGAGGAACGGATTCTTTATCGGCGCATTTTCCAGCCACATGTCATAGCGCCAGTTGGCATTCAGCCCCGTGTTGTAACCATTGTCCACGTACCCCAGGCTCTGCTGATAGATAGTGCCGGAACCGCCGTATTTCAGCCCGGTCCACTTGTTGGCGCCGGTCATGCGCGGATCCAGCCCGCCGGCCGGCGTAACGAAAAAGTTGTCGTCGGCGTTGTTCTCCACGAAGACAAATTTCATTACCGCCGCATCCGGCCAGTTGGTCTGGCTGACCGCCGCCTGCAGCGCGGGGGTGACCAGCGCCAACAACAACAGCGCAACGTTAGCTCTCATGGTCAGACTCCCCGGATGACAGATTGCCCGCATAGGTTTTCAGCCCGGTGCAGATCACGTCGCCGACCCACACCGCGCCTTGCGCCTTGCTGAGATCCAAATCCACTTCGCACGTCTGATTGCCGCTGTGGGTAAAATCGATAACCGGGAATTTCTTGTCGACGTCCATGATAAATTCGCCTTTCTCATCGGTGCGGGTGCGGCCGATATGGTTCTTGATATAGGCGTTGGCCAGCAGCGTGCCGTCCTCCGCCTTGATGCGGCCGAACACCGTCACCATCTGTTTTATCTCCGGCGAGATCACCGCCACGTTGCCCGGATACAGGGTGAGCCTGCTCTTGCGCTTGGTGACGATGTCGAAGCTCTCCGCCGAGTTTTTGTTGTTCATCAGCTCAACGTCGTACTGACCGTAAGGCGACAAAGGCAGGTAATTCTTATTGCCGCTCAGCTTCACCATCCGGCCGTCAACCCGTGCGGTCAGCAGGCCGTCGTTTTCAATGCCGGTATTGAAGATAATCCCGGCGTTGCCTTCGTTGCGGCCGCTGATGGCAATATCACGCCCTTGCCAGCCCATGCTGCCGCTCGCGGTCAGGCTGCTGTTAACATAGCCGTCGGCGGAGCTGCTGACGTTGAGCGTGCCGGCAGAATACTTGGTGTCGAAGCGCGCATAGCCACCACCGTTGAAGCGGTTGTCGCCGCGGGTATCACCGGAAATCGCCCGCGACAGGTTGGCGCCCAGGGTGCGGATCGGCCCGTCCTTGATGTCCTTGCGCGCCGCCAGGTTGGCGGTGGTGTAGCCGTTCTGGTTGGAAACGCCGGCGCTGAGCCAGTTGCCCATCGGCAGCGAAAAATCGAGCGCGATGTACTTGCCGGTATTGGCGTTGCTGCTGCCGTTGTTGTAGCGTTGCACGCCCGCCCGCACGCCCAGCGTGCCAAAGCGGCCGGTAAAGATGTTCTGGTAATAGTCGGCGTTGTAATAGTGGCTGTCGTTCTTCTTATCGTCGTTGTAGCTGGCGCTCAGGGTGCCCAGCGGAGACCACAGCGCCCCCAGATTAAGGCTGCCGCCAACGGCGCGGTTATAGGCGTCATTTTGCAACAGACGATCGCCAATCTGCGTTTTCTCCTGATTGATCCATACGCTGCTGAAGCCGCCGGGCAAGGCGGCGCTGACGCTATTGACCAGGCTCCAGGAGCGATCGGAGGCCGCCATGTTTTGCAGGTTGATCTGAATCGACTCGGTCACCGGCAGGCTGACGCGGCTCTCGCCGACGGCGTTGCCGTCAAACGAATACCCCGACAGCGCCCAATTCAGCGTGTGCAGATTGCCGGTAGCCGAAGCGCCAAGCAAATAAGAGTCCTTTGCCGGGCGGTGGCGCTCTCGCTCGCCGCGCCAGTCGTCCATGCGCAGCATCCCGCCCCAGAATTGCCAGGCCAGCGGCGCATTGGCGCCGCGATTGGGGCTGAACAGTTTATTCACTCGCTGCATGCGTTTATCCACCACTTTGCCGTTGACCACGATCTCCACCTCGACGTCATAAATGCCGTAGGGCAGACTGCCGGTGTCCACTTCATGGTTGCCCATCGTGAAGTTTTGCACGCTGAGCAGCCGCCCATCGCGCGACAAATGCACCTCGCCGGCCGAGGGGAAAAAAACCACGATCGGCGTCAGCGATTGGGAATTATCGAATACCGTCGAGTTGGCGCGGTTGCCGTAGGACAGACCATAAATCTTGCTCGAGTTGATGGTGGTGACCGGCCCCAGCGACTGCAGATTCCAGCTGTCCAGCATGCCGGCGGCGAAACGGCGGCCGGCGAAATCACGCTCGTACATCGCTTTGTACAGCGTGGCGTTTTCATCGCCGCTGCCGATACCGTAGATGGAACCGTTCAACTCCACGTGGTGTTCACGCAACGCGGTAACGCTGTTGAGCGATAAATAACTGGAGGTATTGCCTTCGCTGGCGCGGGCCCGGTTATCGTAGACCCCGAGGCTATAATCCAGCGTGCTGCTTACGGCATCCACGCTGGACGCGCCGATGTCGCTGGAGCGGGCGCGCAGCACCGTTCCGAGCGCGGATTCCTTCACCACTAGCTGCAGGTTGAGCTGCCGGAAATCCAGCGCCAGCCAGGCGTCGTCCGCGATCCGGATATGCTGCTGCCGATCGAATGGCGCATCCTGCAAAGCCTGCAGCTGGCCGGCTATCGCCGCCGTCAGCCGGGCGCCGTCGTCGTTATCCTCCAGCGTCACCCGACGAATCGTTAGCCTGTCCTGATCCAGGTAGAGAAAGGCATGGCCGATGCGGCTGTCGTCTTTGACGCCATCGCTCTTTTCATAATGCAACAACAGCGGAATACTCATCCCCTCGCGCAACGCCAGGCTGAAGGTTTGCGGGATCAGCACGCCGTTAATCTGCGTCAAACCGGCCGCCATCGCCATACGGCCAGGCAACAGCGTCGGCAGCGCCAGCGCACCGGCAGCCAAAAGCGTTTTCAACAGCACAGCGTTCACATGCCACTCCTTGCGTGATTGTTTTGCATCCATCGTGGATAACGCGCGCATTACTTCACCGGGATAAACTGTTCGCCGTGCCACAGCGCGACGCGCCCTTTTTTATCGTTGACATCAACCTTGCTGAAGGCGCGATCCTTGCCCGGCATCACGAAATAGTTCTCCTTGCAGTCGCTGCCGTCTTGCTTGTTCCTGCAATTGCCGTAGGCCACCACTTTGAATGTGGCGTTGCCGGTGTTTTTGATCCGTCCGTTGGCGAACTGATAGGCGAAGCGATCCTGCCGAGGCGCCACCACCAAAATGGTGCCGATGCGCGCCGACGTGGTGGCCACGGCATTACGCCGAGCCGAGTTTTGCCCCGCCTCGCTCAGCGCCTGATCGAACCAAACGATGCGGTAGTAGCGCTCCTGAGCATCGTTCGGCCCCTTGTAGTAAAAGCGGATCACGTCGCTGGCGTTGGCCGGCAAGATCAGGCTGGCGGGCGACAGCAGCATTTCATCCCGGCTGCTCATCGGGATCGCCGTACCGGAGGCCAGAGGGCTGGAAATGCGTTCGATCTTGATGTTCACCAGCCGGCCGCTGTCGGTGGTGTTTTTGATTTCCTTGCTCAGGCGCGCGCTGTCGCCAGGCATGAAGGAGCTGATCTCACCCACATCGAGAGCCAAAGCCGGCCGCAGCAGCATTAACATCAGGGTGACGGCGAGAGAAAAGCGTGTCATTGCGGTATTCCACTGGCGTTGATGAGCGATAAATAGCAGGAGGTCTCCCCCCTGCCAGGTGCAGATCGTTCGGGGGATTAGGAAGTCCAGGTCGCGTTGAACTCGACGCTGACGTCGCCGCTCCAGATACCTTCCGGCAACGTGCTGAAATCCGTAACGGCGGTGGTGCCGTTTGACGTCGCGCCGATGATGCTGAAGGTGAATTGATCCTGCGCGCTGGTGCGGCCGGCCTGGTTATAGGCGTTGGACAGGGCGCTCAGATTGCCGCCCAAAATGCCGGCGGTGGTGTCGATCATGGTGGTTTCAGCCGTTTTCTCTACCGCCGCACCGTTGTAGTTCACCCCGACCTCCAGCGTAGAACCGGAAGTATCCAGCTGAGTCAGCGTATTGGAGACCAGTTTTGAGGTCAGTTTGAAAGCGGTGGCCGTGGTATCGCCTTCCACGGTGACGTCAAACAGGCCTTTCTGACTGTTGAAACCCTTAATGCCTTCTGCATAGTTGAAGGTCAGGCTGCCAATCGGCGTCACAACCAGTTTGCTGGTGGTGTCTTTCTTGGCGGTCGCAGACCAGGTTGCCAACGCCTGAGCGGTAACGTCGGCGGCTTGAGCAGTGCTGACCGCTGCAAAGGCGGAAACGATCGCCAGAGCCAGTGTCATTTTCTTCATGGTATAACTCCCTTCAATGTTGAATATGTTTTCTTTCTTTCGTCCATTCTCAGCCAGCCGTTTGCATCACTGCGTTTAGCCAGTCTGCTTGACGCCACAAGAATATCCCCAGCCGTTCAAAAAAGAATCATTAACTATTAAAGTTCAAATATTTAGATTTAAATACCGCAATTAAGGTTTTAACCACCTCCAGTCACGTTAAAACACGGATTAAGCCTTTGATGAAAGCACAATCATATTGTGGTTTAACCCCATCAAAGCGGTTGTTGTTTAACCACAAAGCAACCCTGTTTATCCTTGCCATGTCCGTACAGAATTTCAGCCCGCGTCATTCGTTGCGGAGAGAAGATTGATTGGATTAACTCAGGAGAGCAGCAGCCAATGAAGATCGACTGCTGCAGAGAAGAGGTGACTCTTGCCACATTTCAGGAAGGATAGCGGGTTCTCAGGGTAAGAATAAGCCGCATAAAACCGGCCTGATTGAGGCTCAGTTTTCGCATAATATTCAGTTTATGGGAGCTGATGGTTTTGTAACTTCGCCGGGTCAGGTTGGCAATGCTTCGTGGAGATGCGCCGGCAGCCATCATGGCCAAAACTCGCCATTCACCGTCAGATAATGCGACAGGCGAATGGGCCAACCGGGCACGAATATGCGGGGAACGATAGCCGGAGAACTCCCCCGCAGCCGCAATGGCATCACGCAGGCAATGCAAAGGCTCCTCCTTTGCCACTATAGCTATGCGCGCATCCGTCGCTAACAGCGCTAATATACCGGGGTGTTCTACCGCGGTGAAAATCACCAAGGGAATTTCCGGCCAGACATTTTTTGCCGTCAGAACGAACCGCAATACATCATACAAATATTCGTTCTGATGATATAACTCCATAATAAGCGCGCGCGGCTTCCCTCCTTTCAATGCTCCCTCCAGCTCGCTCAAGGCATCGATAAAATACCTGTCACTTGATCGGGTAACGAGAAATGCTTCCATTCCTGTTCTCACTAAATAGCTGGGTTCAAAAAATAGCAGCGCATCACCGAAATCGGCTTTAACCATACATAATCACCATAATGAGGTAGAAAGCGGTAGAGAAAGGGAAATACCTCTCGATAGACGCCACACGGCACCCCGCCAAATGAAAAGCAAACGTTCAATTTCAATGCTGTAATATTTTTGTCATATCCACCGTCCTTTCAATCGCGTTGAGCCGACGGCTATCGATGGTCAATTAATAAACTCGGCATTGTCGCTTTCCAAGCCGGAACAGATCTCCATTTTATGTTCACGCAAAATCTTGCAGCGCAGCAGGAATAAGCGGGAAATGCCGGAAATGTAAGCCCTGACCTGATTGCTGCGCACCACCAGCAAAAACTCATCGCCGCTGCATTCTCTCGTTTGGTGAGCGGCGTAAGCCAGAATGTCCCGATTCAGGCTGGCGTTGACCGACGCCGAGGCGGCAGGCAAGGACATGAAAACCTTACAATTGCCGGACTTTCCCAGGTAGCTCTCCTGCCGGGCCTCCGAGCCGCTGAAATAGGCGGTGACAGCAATGGCCATGAGGATGCCCCCCAGGACCAATGCACAGATCATCAGCCAGCCGCGGCGGGAATCACCGAAAAAAGAGGTGGCCCGGTTGATGACGGTTGCGGATGGCGGGTTTATCGCCGCTTCGGGCGCAGGCTCCGGCAAAGAGGCGGCGGGTTCTGCATCGTGTCTATCTTCCGCTTCCTCATAAGACTCGATGGTAATCTCATCACGCAGCATAAAACCCACTTTAGGGACAGTGACAATAACCTCTTCTTCGACGCCCAGATTTTTAATCACCCGGCGTAATTTGCTGACGCACTGATTAAGATTATTATTGCTGGAAACCATGCCGTAATCGTCCCAGACCTTCTTGAATATCAATTCACGCCCCACGGCCTCGCCATGGTGGGCAATCAGCAGCAGCAACAACCGCTTGGAAGGACTGGATATGGATATGGGATCGTCAGAAAAATCAGTTGGGCTAAGGGTTCTGGTGTCTGCGTCAAAGAGAATATGGTCATTAAATCTATATTTCATTTTATTCACATGTTTTCACTATAGCGATAATTTATAGTTTGGCGTCAAATGTTAATGAAATATTAAATCGGGTTAATTCGCAAAAACACCCAAATGCAGGCAAGAAAAACCACGCAATCAACGCCACGAAATACGCTTTTTCACCTCACCACCGTTATATAGGATTTTTCTTGCAAACCATAACCAAAGGTTAACCAATCACCACGCCCATTGATATATTGACGCGATAAAAACCAAAAAGTTAGTTTTTTATATCGCAAATTATCAACTTTAAGAAAAATCATCTCAAAAAATAGCCGCAGAACTAAATTTTAATAAAAAAATAATAACACGTGAATGTTGAGCGCAATCACATATAGCCGGCATACGCATTAGCCTGATGAATTAACGCGCTTGCCGCGACGCAAATGTTAAAATTTAGGTTCAGCCAAGGCGCTGGGGAAATAATAATGAAAGGAAAAGCTTACGAATGACGCCTGTCGCATTATTCGCAACAGGCGAAAACATTCGCGCAGTTCATTGAACTGATGAAGGGAATATCAGGCTAAAGGTCAAGCAAGCAGCATCCTGGCCAGCGGAACACTGCGCGCGCACCTCACCGCCGTGCAGCGTCATGATGGCGCGCACGATAGACAGCCCCAGCCCACTGGCATGATTGCCGGCGCTGCGCGCGGGATCGGCGCGGTAGAAACGATCGAACAATTTTTCCAGCTGTGCCGGCGCGATCGGCGGCCCCTGATTGATAACCTGCACCCACCAGGCATCGGCGCGCCATTCAGCCCGCAACGCGATCAGGCTGTTTTCATCGGCATAGCGCACCGCGTTGGCCACCAGGTTGCTCAGCGCCCGCTGGAACAACATCGCGTCCGCCTTCAACTCGCCTTCCCCTTCGCAGCTCAGCGCGATGCCGCGTTCTTCCGCCAGCCCTTCGAAGTAATCCGCCACCCGCCGCAGTTCCAGCGCCACATCCAGACGGCCGTAGTTCAGCGCAGACTGCGCCTCCCCGGCGCGCGCCAGAAACAGGATGTTTTCCACCATGCGGGAAATGCGCTCCAGCTCATCCATATTGTTCGACAGCAGGGTTTCGTACTCCTCCACGCTGCGGGGCTGGTAAAGCGCCACCTGGCACTGGCCCATCAGCGCCCCTATCGGGGTGCGGATCTCATGGGCTAGATCGGCGGAAAACTGCGTCAGGCGCTGATAGCCTTCATTCAACCGATCGAGCATCGCATTGAACGAACGGGTCAACTGCTGCAATTCCTTCGGCGCTCCCTGCTCGCTGAGGCGCGTCGACAGCGTATTGGGCGCAATCTGCGACGCCTGCGCCGCCATGCGCCATAACGGCTTCAATCCCCGGCGCATAACCCCATACCCCAGCAGCGCAATCAGCAGGAAAGCCACCGCCACCGCCGCGACGATGCGCCACAGGTAACGCGCCAGCATCTTCTGCTCGTTGACCATCACATGCGCGGCGGAGATCTGCAACAGGCTGCCGTCTTCCAGGCGCACCATCGCCGACGCCGCGCGCAGCGGCACCCCCTGCGCCGTTTCCCCGCCGCGCACGGCGGCCAACGTCTGCGCCTGGCCGGCCGGCGTCGGCGCGATCGGCGGCAATGCCACCCCGGCCGGGTTCACGTTGATGAGCGGTTTTTGCCCCGGAATTTGGAAAATCAGCACGTCCTGTTCATTGCCCAGCATGTTTTCAAACAGGCCGTTATTGGCGGTCAGGCGCGCCAAAGGAAAGCGCTGTCCCAGCAAATGGCGGAAATACTCTACGCGCCCGGTCACCTGCAGATCGCTGCGCAGCGTCATTTCCTGGCGCATGGCGCTATACAGATACCCGCCCGTCCCGCTCACCACCAAAGCGGCCACCAGCGCGAACAGCGTGGCGGTGCGCAGCGTCAGCGACACCGGCCGACGTGAAGTGCGCCCGTTCACGAGCGTGGCTCGCAGACATAGCCGATGCCGCGCACGCTGTGGATCAGCTTGACGTCGAACGGCCGGTCTATTTTGGCGCGCAGGCGTTTGATCGCCACGTCAACCACATTGGTGTCGCTGTCAAAATTCATGTCCCACACCTGAGAGGCGATCTGCGTGCGCGACAGCACTTCGCCCTCGCGCCGCACCAGCAGGTGCAGCAGCATGAACTCCTTGTTGGTCAACGGGATCACCTGTTCCTGACGCACCGCCCGGCGGCGCAGCACGTCCAGCTGCAGATCGGCGATGGCGTAATGATCGGCTTCGCGCGCCGGCCCACGGCGCAGCAAGGTGCGTAAACGCAGCACCAGTTCGGTGAACGAAAACGGTTTAATCAGATAATCGTCCGCGCCCAGCTCCAGACCGTGGATGCGATCCTGCACGCCGTCGCGAGCGGTGAGAAACAGAATCGGCACGTCGCTTTTCTTGCGCAGCACCTCGATGATCTGCCAACCGTCCAGCCCCGGCAGCATCACGTCGAGCACGATCGCATCGTAGTCTTGCTCCAACGCGCGAAACAACCCGTCGGTGCCGGTGCGCGCCAAATCGACGCCGTACCCCGCCTCGCTCAGCCCTTTCTTCAGGTAATCCCCTGTGCCGATATCGTCTTCAACTACCAGTATTCGCATGCTCACCACCTCGTTACGTCTGCAAAAATACTAGCAGCTTCGGCGGACAAACTTGATGACATTAATGTCATCAAACGGCCATGGCGCTGACCCAATGGCTCAACCATGCTTACCCGGCAAACTCATTTCAGGAGAACGTTATGATTACCCGTCATCGTATAGCCGGTTTACTGTTGTCCACCTTGCTGCTGTCCAGCGGCCTGGCCGCCGCCGCTCAAACGCCGGGCAAGGTTATCGCGCCGCTGCGCGGCACCATCAGCCAGGTGGCCGACGGCAATCTGCAGCTGACCGATCGCAAGGGTGAGACGCTCAGCGTCAAGCTGAACGATCAGACCAAAGTGCTCAGCGTTTCCAAGGCCACGCTGGACGACATCAAACCGGACAGCTTTATCGGCACCGCCGCCGTGCCGCAGCCGGACGGCACGCTCAAAGCGCTGGAGGTGCACGTGTTCGCCGCCAGCCTGCGCGGCACCGGCGAAGGGCACTCGGCCTGGGAATCCGCCGACGGCAAAGTAGACACCATGACCAACGGCACCGTCGGCAAACTGGTGAAATCCAACGGCCGCACCCTGACCGTCACCTACGGCAACCAGCAGAAAACCGTCGTCGTGCCGGAAGACGTGCCAATCGTGACGCTGGATCCGGGCGATTTGAGCCTGCTGAAACCGGGCGTGCACATCGTGCTGTTCTCCGCCGCCAACGATAAGGGCGAGCGCGTCGCCACCCGCATATCCGCCGGCAAAGACGGCACCGTGCCGCCGATGTAACCGGAGAAAGCCATGAAACCCAACGCGTCGCGGCCGGTGCATCGCTGGCCGGTTCGAATCACTCATTGGATCAACCTGTTCGCCATGGTGTGCATGTTTATGAGCGGCTGGGAGATCTATAACGCCTCGCCGCTGTTCGATTTCCGCTTTCCGCCGCAGATGACGCTGGGCGGTTGGCTGGGCGGCGCGATTGGTTGGCATTTGGCGGTGATGTGGCTATTGGCGCTCAACGCCACCTGCTATCTGCTGTGGAGCCTGTTCAGCGGCCATTTTCGCCGCGATCTGTTGCCGCTTCGCGTCGGCGCGCTGCGGCAGGATATCTGGCTGGCGTTGACGCTGCGCCTGCGCCACCGGCATGGCCACTACAACGCCATTCAGAAGCTGATGTATCTCGGCGTGCTGGCGCTGGGCCTATTGCTGGTGCTGTCCGGCCTGGCGATTTGGAAGCCGGTTCAGCTGCAGGGATTGGTCGCCCTGTTTGGCGGCTTCGATTTCGCGCGCTACGTGCATTTCTTCGCCATGGTCGGCATCGGCCTGTTCGTGGCGATCCACGTCTTTATGGTGATCGTCGTGCCCAAAACGCTGTGGGCGATGATAACGGGTGGCAAACATGAATGAGAAAAAGCCGCGGGCAACCGCGCCAAAACTGGAACCGGACCAAAAAAAGCAGCTGGTCAATCTGCAGCGCCGCCTGATGCTGCGCTCCGGCCTGACGCTGGGCGGCATCGCCATGCTCACCGGTTGCAACCTGCAAGACGGCGATCGGGTGGATAAGGTGCTGTGGGCCATGTCGCGCTGGAACGACCGGGTGCAGGCCTGGCTGTTCAGCGGCCAGCGGCTGGCGCAAACTTACCGGCCCGATCAGATTACCCAGCCTTTCCCCTTCAACGCGTTTTACCCGGAATACAACGTCCCCGAGATCGATCTGGCCGGCTACCGGCTTGAGGTCGCGGGGAAAGTGGAGAAAAAAGCGCCCTGGACGCTGGAACAGCTGCAACGGCTGCCGCAGCAAAGCCAGATCACGCGTCTGATCTGCATTGAGGGCTGGAGCGCCATCGGCCAATGGGGCGGCGTGCCGCTGCGCACCTTTCTGCAGCACGTCGGGGCGGATCTGAATGCCGGTTACGTCGGCTTCAAATGCGCCGATCGCTACTACTCCAGCCTCGACATGGCCACCGCGCTGCACCCTCAGACCATTCTGGCGCTGGATTTCGGCGGCAAGGCGCTGCCGGCGGACTATGGCTACCCGCTGCGGCTGCGGGTGCCCACCAAGCTGGGGTTCAAAAACGCCAAACATATCGCCGCCATCTTCGTCAGCGACGTCAATCCGGGCGGCTATTGGGAAGATCAGGGCTACAACTGGTTCAGCGGCATTTAGTTTTGCGCGGTGCTGCGCATAAGCTCCATCGGCGGCTGGAGGGTCTTCTCCGCCGCAGTTAATAATCGGTTCGTCACAAAGGGGATAACTATAGGAAAAATAATAGTAAAAAGGATTTCATCATGGAGATTGATGTGAGGGAGTCACACACAGGGATAGCAGACACATACAGGTATCAGATTACTGTAAGAAAAAGTGATGGTAAAACGGCCATCTATCATTTGGATTTCAAGAAAATTGGGCAAAACATGCACCATTGGTTTGCCCCAGTGTATGTGGACACTACTCTCCTCGATAATGCTTTCTCTCTGGAGTTTTATGATGTTAAGGCGCTGAGCGACGCAAGCAAGCACCAGCGCTCAGCTTTCGATACCTATACCGCAATGCATTACACCCTTCTCCAACGCGAACGTTTATTCGTCGTTGGCATCGGGGAAACCCTTCTCAAGTTTGCTTATCAGTATCATGCCAGGATCATCTTCAGTGCACCGTTAAGGCCAGCATTAGCTAAAATTTATGATTTCCTGTTGAAAAAACACGCTGAAAAAGGGCATTATTCATACAAAATAGAGTTTATAAAGGACGGCCTCTATGTCATCGAAATCCCGCATAACCCCCATAACACCCCATACTTACCAGCAGCACGTTAAGGAACAACGCCTGAAAGAGATGCAAGCCTTCCACGAAGAGTGGTGGGAACAAAGGCGCCGCGAATGGCGTGAACGCGGCGGCGTTGAAGCAAGTGAACCGCCCGCATGTGGCATCGATACCGAACTTTCATCCTGACTCCGGTTCGTTCTTACTCTTCTTCCCCTGCCGTCAGCAACGCAAGCCCCGCTTGCTCGATTGCCTCCCGCGCGGCGGCGGGCAGCCCCTCGTCGGTAATGACGGCGTCAAAGGCGGCGATCGGCAGAGCCAGGTAGGTCGCGATCTTGCCGTATTTCGAGGTGTCGCTGAGCAGAATGCAGCGGCGGCTGGCCTCGACGATGGCCTTCTTTACCATCACCTTGTCTTCGTTCGGCGTCGACAGGCCGCGCATGCTCCACGAAGAGGCGGAGATAAACGCCAGATCGATAAACAGACCGCGCAGCGCCTGCGCCGCCGCTTCGCCGACGCAGGAGCGGTTTTCCCGGCACACGGTGCCGCCGGTGTGGATGATTCTGCACTGGCTGTGTTCGATCAGGAAGCCGGCGATGACAAAGTCGTTGGTCACCACCGTCAAATCGTCACGTTCACCGATCTGCTTCGCCAGCGCCAGCGTGGTGGTGCCGGCATCCAGATAAATACAGCTATTGGCGGGAATTTGCCGCGCCGCCAGCCGGCCGATGGCGATTTTCTGCCGGCTGAACATCCCCTCTTTGGCCTGATGCGAAGGTTCGCTCGCCACCCGCTCGGGCGCCTGCACGCCGCCCGAGACCGACTGCACCGCGCCCTGTTCCTCCAGCTTTTGCAAATCGCGGCGGATCGTCATATGCGACACCCCCAGCCGTTCGGTCAGCTCGGCAATGCTGACGACGCCGCGTTCGGATACCAGCGCAAGAATTTGTTGATGGCGTTCTACAGGTATCACGGTTCCCTCTCGTTGCTGCGGTGATAATAATTGTGATTTTACGTCAATTTTCGTTCGCCGATAGCCCTAATTTTTCGCGGCGTGACGGCGCGCGCAGTGACGCCAGAAAAACATAAACTTATTTAAAAACATAACAATAATGTTGATACAGGCCAGAAACCGTACGAAGAATTCGTCTCACACATTGTTAATTATTGTGATATCGATCGCGGATAAACGGCCGTCAAGCGCTTACATTTAACACAACAAAACAAATTATCACTAAAATTAACAGGAGTGCAGTATGACACACCCAGGGAATTATGCCGTCTGCGTCATTGGGCTGGGCGCGATGGGCATGGGCGCGGCGCGCTCGTGCCTCCGCGCCGGATTGACCACCTACGGGGCGGACCTGAATCCGCAGGCGCTGGCGGCGCTGCAACAGGCCGGCGCAAAACACGCGTCTACCAGCGCGCGCGATTTCGCCGCCGAACTGGACGCCGTGCTGCTGCTGGTGGTGAACGCCGCCCAGGTGAAGCAGATCCTGTTCGGCGAACAAGGCCTGGCGCCAAAGCTCAAGCCGGGCACCGCGGTGATGGTCTCTTCGACCATTTCCGCCGATGACGCCAAACAGATCGAGCAACGGCTGCTGGACTACGGGCTGCCGATGCTGGATGCGCCGGTTTCCGGCGGAGCGGCCAAGGCGGAGGAAGGCCAGATGACGGTGATGGCCGCCGGCGCCGACGCCACCTTCGAGCGCCTGCAACCCGTGCTGGACGCCATCGCCGGCAAGGTTTACCGCATCGGCGAGGCGATCGGCCTGGGCGCGACGGTTAAAATCATCCACCAGCTGTTGGCCGGGGTACACATCGCCGCCGGAGCGGAAGCCATGGCGCTGGCCGCCCGCGCCGGCATCCCGCTGGACGTGATGTACGACGTGGTCACCCACGCCGCCGGCAACTCCTGGATGTTCGAAAATCGCATGCGCCACGTGGTCGACGGCGACTATGCGCCCAAATCGGCGGTGGATATCTTCGTCAAGGATCTGGGGCTGGTGGCCGATACCGCCAAGGCGCTGCACTTCCCGCTGCCGCTGGCCTCCACCGCCTTCACCATGTTTACCGCCGCCAGCAACGCCGGTTACGGTAAAGAAGACGACAGTGCGGTAATCAAAATCTTTGCCGGCATCGATTTGCCGCAGAAAAAGGAGGCAATCTGATGCTGCTCGGCGTAATCGCGGATGATTTTACCGGCGCGACCGATATCGCCAGTTTTCTGGTGCAAAACGGCCTGCCGACGGTGCAGTTGAACGGCGTGCCGCAAGACGAAACGCCGGTCAGCGCGCAGGCGGCGGTCATCAGCCTGAAATCGCGCTCCTGCCCGGCAGAGCAGGCGGTCGAACTGTCGTTGCAGGCGCTGGCCTGGCTGCAAAAACAGGGCTGCCGCCAGTTCTACTTCAAATACTGCTCCACTTTCGACAGCACCGCGCAGGGCAATATCGGCCCGGTGACCGACGCCCTGCTCGCCGCGCTGGGGGAAAGTTTCACTGTGGTATCTCCGGCGTTGCCGATAAACGGCCGCACGGTCTATCAGGGCCACCTGTTCGTCGGGGAACAGCTGCTGTCCGAATCCGGCATGCGTCATCACCCGGTCACGCCGATGACCGACAGCAACCTGCTGCGCCTGATGGAATCCCAGGCCACCGGGCGCTGCGGGCTGGTGACGGCGGCGGAAATGGATCGCGGCGCCGGGGCGATCAGCGAGAAACTGCGGCAATTGGCGCAGGAAGGCGTGCGCTACGCGGTGCTGGATACGCTCAACGAACGGCATCTGCTCAGCCAGGGCGAAGCGTTGAAAACGATGAAGCTGGTGACCGGCGGTTCGGGCCTGGCGATCGGCCTGGCGCGGCAGTGGGCGCAGAACGGCGAGCGTTCGGCAGAGGCGGCCGGCGCGCCGCAGGGCGAGAAAGCGGCGGTGCTGTCCGGTTCTTGCTCCGTCATGACTAACCGGCAGGTGGCGCACTACCGCGAACGCGCGGCGGCGCAGGCCATCGATATCGGCCGCTGTCTCGATCCGCAGGCGCGCGCCGCCTACGCCGCCGAGCTGGCGCATTGGGCGCAGCGTCACGCCGGGGAGGCGCTTGCCCCGCTGATCTACGCCACCGCAGCGCCGGAAGCGCTGCAGCAAACGCAACGGCAGTACGGTAGCGCCGCCAGCGAGGCGGTGGAGGCGTTGTTCGCCGAGCTGGTGGTGCAACTGCGCCAGTTGGGATTCAGCCGCTTTATCGTCGCCGGCGGCGAAACCTCCGGCGTGGTCACGCAGGCGCTGGGCATTCGCGGCTTCCATATCGGCCCTAGCATTTCCCCCGGCGTTCCCTGGGTGCGCGCCAGCGATCGGGCCATTTCCCTGGCATTGAAATCAGGCAATTTTGGCGATGAAGCCTTCTTCACGCGCGCGCAAACGGAGTTTCCAGTATGACCACGACCATCGAACAGCAGGCACGAGAAGAGATGGTGCGCCTGGGCGCCTCGTTTTTCCAACGCGGTTACGCCACCGGCTCGGCCGGCAACCTCTCGCTGTTGCTGCCGGACGGCGCGCTGCTGGCGACGCCGACCGGCTCCTGTCTCGGCGAGCTGCAGGCCGACCGCCTGTCTAAAGTGAGCCTGAACGGCGACTGGCTGTCCGGCGACAAGCCGTCGAAAGAGATCAGCTTTCACCGCGCGCTGTATCTGAACAACCCGGAATGCAAAGCGGTGGTGCACCTGCATTGCACCTACCTCACGGCGCTCTCTTGCCTGCAGGGGCTGGACGTCGACAACGCCATCAAACCGTTCACCCCCTATGTGGTGATGCGCGTCGGCAAGGTGCCGGTGGTGCCCTACTATCGCCCCGGCGACGAAAGGCTGGCGCAGGATCTGGCCCGCCTGGCGCCCACCCACCGCGCCTTTTTGCTGGCCAACCACGGGCCGGTGGTGACGGGTAAAGACCTGCGAGCGGCGGCGGACAATACCGAAGAGATGGAAGATGCGGCGCGGCTGATCTTCACCCTCGGCGATCGTCCGATCCGCTATTTGACCGATGATGAAATTGCCGAATTACGGAGCTGACCCATGCCTAAATTTGCCGCCAATTTATCGATGATGTTTAACGAAGTGCCGTTCCTCGAGCGCTTCGCCGCCGCTGCCAAACAAGGCTTCAACGCGGTGGAGTTCCTGTTCCCTTACGAGCATCCCGCCGAGCTGTTGGCGGAAAAACTGCGCAAACACGGCCTGCAACAGGTGCTGTTCAACACCGCGCCCGGCGATGTCGCCGCCGGCGAATGGGGGCTGGCGGCGCTGCCGGGCCGCGAGCAGGATGCGCGCGCCGATATCGATCGCGCGCTGGCCTACGCCATCGCCCTCGCCTGCCCCTGCGTGCACCTGATGGCCGGCGTGGTACCCGCGGGCGCGGACCGGCAGCGTTATCTCGACACCTTTATCGCCAATGCGCGCTATGCCGCCGACGCCTTCGCCCCGCACGGCGTCAAGGTGCTGATCGAAGCGCTCAGCCCACCGGTCAAACCCGACTACCTGTTCGCCAGTCAACATCAGGCGGCGGAGGCGGTGGCGGCTATCGAGAGACCGAACGTGTTCATTCAGTTCGACTTTTTCCACGCGCAGTTAGTGGATGGCAATATCAGCGGGTTGCTGGAAACGCTGGCCGGGCGCTACGCGCATATCCAGATAGCCTCGGTGCCGGATCGCCATGAGCCGGATGACGGCGAACTGAATTACCCGTGGCTGTTCGACAAGTTGGATGCGCTCGGTTATCAAGGCTGGGTAGGTTGCGAATACCGGCCGCGCGGCGACACCGCCGCCGGGCTCGGCTGGCTGAAACCTTACCGCTAACGCCGCCGCCGACACCAGGAAATCGATTTTATAACAATGAAACGCACCCGTATCGCCACGCGGCGATCGCGGTGCCCAACGCTTACCCAACGAAAGGCTTTTTTCATGTCTACCTCTCTGCTGTTGCTGATTGCCGTTCTCGGCGTGGTGCTGCTGTTATTGATGGTCATCAAGGCGAAGGTGCAACCCTTTGTCGCGCTGTTGGTGGTCAGTCTGCTGGTGGCGTTGGCCAGCGGCATTCCGACCGGTGAAGTGATGAAAGTGATGACCGCCGGGATGGGCGGCGTGCTCGGCTCGGTGACCATCATCATCGGCCTGGGGGCGATGCTTGGCCGCATGATCGAACACTCGGGCGGCGCCGAGTCGCTGGCGCAGCGCTTCAGCCAAGGGCTGGGGCCGAAACGCACCGTCGCCGCGCTGACCCTCGCCGCGTTTATCCTCGGCATTCCGGTGTTCTTCGACGTCGGCTTTATCATTCTGGCGCCGATTATCTACGGCTTCGCCAAGGTCGCCAAAGTGTCGCCGCTGAAGTTCGGCCTGCCGATGGCCGGCGTGATGTTGACGGTCCACGTCGCGCTGCCGCCGCACCCCGGCCCGGTGGCCGCCGCCGGTTTGCTCAACGCCGACATCGGTTGGCTGACCATCATCGGCCTCGCGATCTGTATTCCGGTCGGCGCGATCGGCTATTTCGCCGCCAACTACCTCAACCGCAAAACCTATCCGTTATCGATAGAGGTGCTGGAACAGCTGCAGCTGGCGGCGCCGGAACCGCGTCCGGAAGGGCAAGCGCCGCTCAGCGATCGCATCAACCCGCCCGGCGCCGGGCTGGTGGCAGCGCTGATCGTCATCCCGATCGCCATCATCATGCTCGGCACCGTCTCCGCCACGCTGTTGCCTGCCGGCTCGGCGCTGCGCGATACGCTGTCGCTGCTGGGCTCGCCGGCGGTGGCGCTGATGATCGCCCTGCTGCTGGCCTTCTACTTCCTGGCGCTGCGCCGCGGCTGGAGCCTGCAACACGCCAGCGATGTGATGGGCGCTGCGCTGCCGACCGCTGCGGTGGTGATCCTGGTGACCGGCGCGGGCGGCGTGTTCGGCAAGGTGCTGGTGGAATCCGGCGTCGGCAAGGCGCTGGCGGAGGTGCTGACGGCCATCGGCCTGCCGCTGGTGCCCGCCGCCTTTATCATTTCGCTGGCGCTGCGCGCTTCGCAGGGATCCGCCACCGTGGCGATCCTGACCACCGGCGGCCTGTTGTCGGAGGCGGTCAGCGGCTTGAATCAGCTGCAGCTGGTGCTGGTGACGCTGGCGACCTGTTTCGGCGGGCTGGGGCTTTCCCACGTCAACGACTCCGGTTTTTGGATCGTCACGCGCTATCTGGGGCTGTCAGTGGCCGACGGCCTGAAAACCTGGACGGTGCTGACCACCCTGCTCGGCCTGAGCGGCTTTCTGTTCACCTGGCTGTTGTGGCTGGCGGTGTGATTTCTCTGGCATACTGAACGCCGTTGTTTTTCATCGCCTTTCACCCTGTGCAGGAGCAGCAACATGACCGTAATCAACACCGCGCCAACGCTTGTCACCGAACGCCTGCGGCTGGACGCGCACAGGCTGGACGACTTCGAGTCGCTGGCCGCATTGTGGGCCGATCCGCTGGTGGTACGCTATATCGGCGGCACGCCGCGCGACCGGGAAGACTCCTGGGGGCGCCTGATGCGCTACGCTGGCCACTGGGCGCTGTTGGGGTATGGAAATTGGGCGGTGCGTGACAAACAGAGCGGCGAGTACCTCGGCAGCATCGGCTTCTTCGACGGCCTGCGCGATATCACCCCGGCGCTCGACGCGCCGGAAATGGGCTGGACGCTGGTGAGTTCTGCGCACGGCAAAGGCTACGCCACCGAGGCACTGCGGGCGGCGCTGGCCTGGGGTAAAACGCACCTGCCGGGGGAGAAAACCGTCTGCATCATCTCGCCGGAAAACCAGGCTTCGCTGGCGCTGGCGAAAAAAGTCGGCTTTAGCGAAAGCCGCCGCAGCGAGTATCACCAGAGCCCGATCGTCGTGATGCATTGCCCGCTCTAAAACCTAACCGCGTTGCATCGCCAACGCCGTCTGAACAAAGTTGTCCCGCAGCGCGTCGGCGCGCTGCGGGTCCCAGGCGATACCGACCTGCCACTCCGTTTCCTCGCCGCTCAGCGGTAAAATGTCGATGCCGGCCGGCGCGATATGCGTGATGCTGTGCGGCAGCAGCGCAACGCCGACGCCGGCGGCGACCAGCGCCAACAGCGTCTGAATATCGCCGGCCTGCTGCACCACGTTCGGCGTCAAGCGGTGAGCGGCGATAAACCGCAGCGACTGATCGCTCAGCCCGCGCCCGCGCTTCGGAGTCAACTGCAACAGCGGCAGCTGATTGAAACGCGCCATCAGATCGTCGGCGCGCAGCGCCAGCGCGCCCGGCGCGGCCAGCACCAACCGGTCACTCAGCATTGCCACGCCGCACAGCGGCGTATTGACCGGCAAACGCACGAACCCCGCCTGCAACTCCCCCTGTAACAGCAACTGATACTGCCGCTCCGACGGGATGTCCTCCAGGCCGATCGCCACCTCGGGAAACCGTTGGCGAAAAGCCGCCACCAGCTGCGGCGCCAGATGAAAGCTGGAGAGGCCAAATCCCAGCGCCAGCCGCCCCGCTTCCCCGAGCGCCACCCGCCGGGCGCGCCGCTGAAACTGCTGGTACTGTTCCACCAGCGCCTGCACCTCCGGGTAGAGCCGCTGCCCGCCGGCGGTGAGCGCCGCGCCCTGTCGGCCACGCTCGAACAATCGAACGCCGAGCTGGGTTTCCAGCGCCTGAATCTGCTTGCTCAGCGCCGGCTGGCTGATGCACAGCCGGCTCGCCGCCTGTCGATAGTTGCCCTGCTCGGCCAGCGCCACCAGGGCGCGCAGTTGTTTTATGTCCATTCCATCAGGTTATCAAATAGGGAATTTAATTGATTATACAATAATCAATCCACCTGCTGTAATCAACGCAGACCCTAACCGGAGAGACACCATGACCATCTCATTGCGCGCCGCCACGGTGCAGTTCCAGCATCGCGCCAACGATAAGAATTACAACCTGTCGATCATTGAGCGCTTTATCGCTCAGGCGGCCGAGCAGCAGGTACAGCTGCTGGCCTTCCCGGAAATGTGCATCACCGGCTATTGGCACGTGCGCCATCTGTCCGACGTCGAAGTGCGGGCGCTGGCGGAACCGATCGCCGCCAGCCCTTCGCTGGCGCGCATTCGCCCGCTGGCGGAGCGATACAACATGGCGATCGGCGTCGGGCTGATCGAGCTGGGCGACGACGGCCGTTGCTACAACGCCTACGCCGTATGCCTGCCGGACGGCGCGCTGCATGTGCACCGTAAACTGCACGCCTTCGAACACCCGGCTATCGCCAGCGGCGATCGCTATACCGTATTCGACACCCCCTGGGGCGTGCGCGTGGGCGTATTGATCTGCTGGGACAATAATCTGGTGGAGAATGTGCGCGCAACGGCGCTGCTGGGCGCGGAGGTGTTGATGGCCCCGCACCAGACCGGCGGCACCCATTCGCGCAGCCCGCACGGCATGAAGCCGATCCCACAGGCGCTGTGGCAGCGGCGGGCGGAAGATCCGCAGGCGATAGAAGCCGCCTTTCGCGGCGAACACGGCCGCGGCTGGCTGATGCGCTGGCTGCCCTCGCGCGCTCACGACAACGGGCTGTTTTTGCTGTTCAGCAACGGCGTGGGCCGCGATGACGATGAGGTACGCACCGGCAATGCGATGATCCTCGATCCCTACGGCCGCATCGTGGCGGAGACCTGGGCGGCGGAAGACCGGATGGTCAGCGCCGATCTCGATCTGACGCTGATCCCGCTCAGCACCGGCCGCCGCTGGATTTACGGACGCCGCCCCGAGCTGTACGGTTTACTGACCGAACCGCAAGGCTATGAGCGCGATGCCCGCAGCGCACGCTTTTCGACGCAGCCGACGGGGCGCGGCGGCCAATGACAGATAAAAAAAATCCGCCCGAAGGCGGATTTTTTATCCGCGCGGCAACCTGTGCCGCGCATTCACGCCCGCAGGCATGAAGAAATCTTAGAAGCGGTAGCCTACGCCAACGTTCCAGCTGCCAACGTCCACGCTGCGGATGCGGCTCTGCTCGTAGCCAACGTCCAGGGCAACGTTTTCGATTGGGTTGAACTGCAGACCGGCACCGTAGGTGAAGCCGTAGTCGCTGTTGCCACCTTTGTTACCACCAGCCTGGGCGTTGTCGATGTTTTTGCCGTAGCCAACACCGATCACACCGTAGATGCTCGCCCAGTCGTTGAAGCGGTAAGCTGGACCTGCGGTGATGGAATCGTACTGAGATTTCTTGTAGAAACCGTTTTCAGAACGATTTTTTTCCAGGTGGGTGAAGGAGCCGATCACACCCAGTGGGTTGTTGTCGAACTCGTAACGGTATTTCAGGTTGAAACCGTCGGCCTTGTTAGCAACGCCTTGGAGATCACCCTGCGCATAGCCAGCGGATACGGTGCTCTGACCAGCGAATGCGGTACCTGCGCTAACTGCTAATACGCAAGCTGCTACTGCGGAAAGACATGCAATTTTTTTCATAACCACCTCAAACGCGTTTTATTATTAAGTACATCCATTTGTTCATGCTTTGAAAATATAACAAAAATTAGCGTGAAACTCTGCCTTGAAATGAGTGTCTAAAGCTTTATATCGTGTAACAGAAGATTTCAAGAACAGTGTATCTGCTTCTTTTCGCTCTATTTTCGGCCGTATTCTACGGCTTTCTGTGACAAAAATCACCAATTTAATATCCAGATAATTCTTAAGAAAAAGCGCACTTTTTGACCAAATCCGCCACATCTCATCCGAGGATCGGCGGATTTCACCGCGATGCGCGCTTTTCTCAGACAGATTTTCGCCATTTCATTTACACTGCTCGCATCCCCGTTTCGACCGTTTTCTCAAGGCTGAGGAACGGCGCAAAAAAGGCTCGTTAAGGATGTCGTTATCTACTTCCGGCAGAGCGCCCTCCGCGCTTCTGCCCATCTGTCTGTTGATCATCGCCATGGTGTCTATCCAGAGCGGCGCCTCGTTGGCCAAAAGCCTGTTCCCGATCGTGGGCGCCGAAGGCATTACGACGCTGCGCCTTTTCATCGGCACCCTGATTCTGTTCATTATCTTCCGCCCGTGGCGTATGCGCATCGTCGCCGGCAGCCGCTTGCCGCTGCTGATTTACGGCCTGTCGCTCGGCGCGATGAACTACCTGTTCTACCTGTCGCTGCGCACCGTGCCGCTCGGCATCGCCGTGGCGCTGGAGTTTACCGGCCCGTTGGCGGTGGCCATGTTCTCGTCGCGCCGGCCGATCGACTTTCTTTGGGTGGCGCTGGCGATCGCCGGGTTATGGTTCCTGTTGCCGCTCGGCCACGGCGTGGGCGGGATCGATCCGTTCGGTGCCGCCTGTGCGCTCGGCGCCGGCGCCTGCTGGGCGGTCTATATCATCTTCGGCCAGAAGGCCGGCGGCGATCACGGCCCCGGTACGGTGGCGCTCGGCTCCTTGATCGCCGCGCTGGTGTTCTGCCCGATCGGCGCCTGGCAAACCGGCAGCGTACTGTTCAACCTCGATATTCTGCCGGTGGCGCTGGCGGTGGCGATCCTCTCCACCGCGCTGCCATATTCGCTGGAGATCATCGCGCTGCCCAAAATTCCGGCGCGCACCTTCGGCACCTTAATGAGCCTCGAACCGGCGATGGCGGCGCTGTCCGGCATGCTGTTCCTCGGCGAACACCTGAGCGGCGTGCAATGGCTGGCGCTGGCGGCGATTATCGCCGCCTCCATGGGCTCCGCCCTGACCATTCGCCCCAAGCCGCGCCTCGAAAGCCTTTCCTGATCGCCTGACTCGCCTGCCGACCGCAACGTCGGAATGCAGGCGGGTTAACTGTTTTCCTCGTGACAAATCGGCATACTTCCCCTTAGCCTGTATCGCAGGCTCTTTGGACTTTCGCTCACATGGAGAATAACAGTGATTCACAACAGCCTGTTCAACCCCCGCTTCGGCCGCGGACTCGCGCCGGCGCTGGTTTCAACCCTGACCGAGTTACGCCGATGCGACCTGCCCGAACTGGCGCTGGGCCATCACCCGATCGACGGCGACAACATCTTTATGGACGTGATGACGCTGACCACCGTGCCGGCGGCGGAAAAGCGCGCCGAAATGCATCAGGAGTACATCGCGCTGCATCTGCTGATCAGCGGCGAAGAACGCATCGAATACGGCCTGGCGGGCGACTGGCACCGCGAACATCCCCACGCGGAAAATAGCGACCTTCTGCTGCTGGACATCAAACGCCACCCGCAAACGCTGCACATGACGCACGGCATGTTCGCGATCTTTTTCCAGATGGAAGCGCACAAAACCGGCTGCCTGTGGCAGCGGCCGCAGCACATCAAGAAAGCGGTAGTGAGGATCCATCACCGCCTGCTGCTGTGAACCTGCGGCAGCGTCCGTAGAAAATCGGCGGCCTGGCGGGGAGAGCGCAAGCGCTTGAAACGGCGCCCTGCATCGGTACGGGCCATCTCCGCCAGGTATTTTCGCCGGTTCTTCGAGTAAGTGCGGATCGTCCACAGCACGATCGACTCGCGGCTGAAGAAAGAACGGCGGAAACTTTCCCGATTGCCGGTGCCCGGCCACAGCTCGCGTTTGCTGGCCGCGCGCCGGCACGCGCGGCGCACGGCCTGCCACAGCGTGCGGCAGAAGCCGTAGTCCAGCCACAGGATATAATCGACCTCGCGCCACTTGATCGCCTGCGTGCGGCTGTAGTTGCCGTCCAGCACCCAGCCTCCTCCCGCTTCGGCCAGCGTCTGCTCAAGCCGCGCCAAGAACGCGTCATCGGGCGTCCCCTGCCACTCGGGCCGCCAATAGAGCCTGTCCATCTCGATATAGGGAACGTCAAGACGTTCCGCCAGTTGACGCGCCAGGGTGCTTTTACCGCTGCCGCTGGTGCCGACGACGTTAATTTTCATCATTCGCCAATAAAGTCCGGGGTTAATTCCCTTACTTTATCCGCATCAATTACGGCTATCAATCTGAATAGGCTTGAAATTAACACCCCGATAACAAAGCAGATATTTAGCCGAACCCGCATGCCGGCAAAAAATAAAATAACAGGGGTAAATATTCACTGACACAAATAATAACTTAAATTGAAATAACAATAACTTTCATAAAGTTACACAAAAACAAAAAACAAATAAAATAGTGCCATTCGGCCATTCCTATTTGTGCAATAGCCATTTTCGTACGGCAAAAATAAATACCCCTGCTATAATTGATCCCGTAACGAAATAGGACAACGACTAATCAAGAGGATATCTGATATGAGTACCGCTAAACTGGTGAAAACGAAATCTTCTGATCTGCTGTATACCCGTAACGATCTGGACGAAAAAGTCAAACTGGCCGCCATCAAGGCGCTGAACCATCAGGTCGTGCAATTCATCGATCTTTCGTTGATCACCAAGCAGGCGCACTGGAATATGCGCGGCGCAAACTTCATCGCGGTCCATGAAATGCTGGACGGCTTCCGCACCGCCATCATCGAGCATCAGGACACCTTCGCCGAACGCGTGGTGCAACTGGGCGGCGTGGCACTGGGCACCGTACAGGTGGTTAACGATCGGACGCCGCTGAAAAGCTATCCGACCAATATCCACAGCGTGCAAGAGCACCTGAAAGCGCTGGCCGATCGCTACGGCGCGGTCGCGAATGATATCCGTAAAGCCATTACCGAAGTGGAAGACGAAGATACCGCCGACATGTTCACCGCCGCTTCGCGCGATCTGGACAAGTTCCTGTGGTTCATCGAATCCAACATCGAATAACGCTAAAAAGTTGCAGAGCGCCCGTCGTTCCGGGCAGAACAGGCTGGGCTTCGCCCGGCCTGTTTTCTTTTGCGCGGCCGTTGCATTGTACAAAAAACGGCCCATATTAAACGGTAAGGTTCCTTTGTCAGGAGGTAACGATGGCCAGCGGCTGGGCGGCGGACGGCGCCGTACAAGATCAGATTGATTCCACCGTCGACGATGCGGTGCAGCGCGCGCGTGAAGCGCTCGGGCACGGCGAGAGCGAGCGCTATTGCCAGGAATGCGGAGAACCGATCCCCGAGGCGCGCCGCAAGGCGTTAATCGGCGTGCGTTTTTGCCTCGCCTGCCAGACCGAACAAGACAAAAAACACGCGGCCGCCAGCCTGTACAACCGGCGCGGCAGCAAAGACAGCCAGTTGCGCTAGCATTATCTGCCCCCCTTTTCGCCGCTCGCGGCTCCGCTTGCACCGTCAGTGCATCATGAAAGTTAGAGTTAGTTATCAATATTGAAGCAAAAACGTTAAAGAACGGTTGTTTCACAGCCAAAGTTTGGTTAATGATAGCCCCGTGCACCAAGATAATTCTTACGCACCATTTTGGCGCCTCACCTTGGTGCATAACCATAACAATTCGCCTTTACGGCACAACATCACGCAATAACTCTTTGTTTTTATAGTAGTTGAAAACATGGCACGATTTTTTCATGGCACCAACTGCAATATAAAAAATGGGTAATCCGCAACCTGTACAGGAATTCCTCTCATGAAGTCGATTTTTAAAGTCTCCCTGGCCGCACTCTCTCTGGCCTTTGCCGTAAGTTCCCACGCAGCAGACAAACTGGTGGTCGCCACCGACACCGCTTTCGTTCCTTTTGAGTTCAAACAAGGCGACAAATACGTCGGCTTCGACATCGACCTGTGGGCCGCCGTCGCCAAAGAGCTGAAGCTGGACTACACCCTGAAGCCAATGGACTTCGGCGGCATCATTCCGGCGCTGCAGACCAAAAACGTCGATCTGGCGCTGGCCGGCATCACCATCACCGATGAGCGCAAGAAAGCCATCGACTTCTCCGACGGCTACTACAAGAGCGGCCTGCTGGTGATGGTCAACGCCGACAACAACAGCGTGAAAAGCATCGACGATCTGAACGGCAAAGTGGTGGCGGTGAAGAGCGGCACCGGCTCGGTGGATTACGCCAAGCAGCACATCAAAACCAAGGATCTGCGTCAGTTCCCTAACATCGACAACGCCTACATGGAGCTGGGCACCAAGCGCGCCGATGCGGTGCTGCACGACACGCCAAACATCCTGTACTTCATCAAGACGGCCGGCGCCGGCAAGTTCAAAACCGTAGGCGATTCGCTGGAAGCACAGCAGTATGGCATCGCCTTCCCTAAAGGCAGCGACGAGCTGCGCGAGAAGGTGAACGGCGCGCTGAAGACCCTGCGTGAGAACGGCACCTATAACGAGATCTACAAGAAGTGGTTCGGCACCGAACCTAAGTAAGCTGTGAATTTGGCAAGCTATTAACTTAAGCACAGGGGGGCGCTTACCCCCCCTGCGCTTCGTTGTATCTGATACCCACGTTCGGGATCACCGGGAGAAATATCATGCAGTTCGACTGGAGCGCCATCTGGCCCGCCATTCCTATCTTGTTAGAGGGCGCCAAAATGACCCTGTGGATTTCGGTCCTCGGTCTGATTGGCGGCCTGATCATCGGCCTCGTCGCCGGCTTTGCCCGCACCTACGGCGGTTGGATCGCCAACCACATCGCGTTGGTGTTTATCGAAGTGATCCGCGGCACGCCGATCGTGGTGCAGGTGATGTTCATCTACTTCGCCCTGCCGATGGCGTTCACCGATTTGCGCATCGATCCGTTCACCGCGGCGGTGGTGACCATCATGATCAACTCCGGCGCCTACATTGCGGAAATCACCCGCGGCGCGGTGCTGTCGATTCATAACGGTTTCCGCGAGGCCGGCCTGGCGCTCGGCCTGTCGCGCCGCGAAACCATCCGCTACGTCATTATGCCGCTGGCGCTGCGCCGCATGCTGCCGCCGCTGGGCAACCAGTGGATCATCAGCATCAAAGACACCTCGCTGTTCATCGTGATCGGCGTGGCGGAGCTGACCCGTCAGGGTCAGGAAATTATTGCCGGTAACTTCCGCGCGCTGGAAATCTGGAGCGCCGTGGCGGTTATCTATCTGATTATTACCCTGGTGCTGAGCTTCGTGCTGCGTCGTCTGGAAAGAAGGATGAAAATCCTGTGATTGAATTTAAAAACGTCTCCAAGCATTTTGGCCAAACCCAGGTGCTGCATAACATCGATTTGAAGATCGACAAAGGCGAAGTGGTGGTGATCATCGGGCCGTCCGGCTCCGGCAAATCCACCCTGCTGCGCTGCATCAACAAGCTGGAAGAGGTCACCAGCGGCGATCTGATCGTCGACGGCCTGAAAGCCAACGATCCGAAAGTGGACGATCGGTTGATCCGCCAGGAAGCCGGCATGGTGTTCCAGCAGTTCTACCTGTTCCCACACCTGACGGCGCTGGAAAACGTCGCCTTCGGCCCGATCCGCGTGCGCGGCGCGAAGAAGTCCGATGCGGAAAAGCTGGCGCGCGAGCTGCTGGCCAAGGTCGGTCTGGCGGAGCGTGCCCACCACTACCCGTCCGAACTGTCGGGCGGGCAGCAGCAGCGCGTGGCGATTGCGCGCGCGCTGGCGGTGAAGCCGAAAATGATGCTGTTCGACGAGCCGACCTCCGCGCTCGATCCGGAATTGCGCCACGAAGTGCTGAAGGTGATGCAGGATCTGGCCGAGGAAGGCATGACGATGGTCATCGTCACCCACGAAGTCGGCTTTGCCGAAAAAGTGGCGTCGCGCCTGATCTTTATCGATAAGGGCCGGATTGCCGAAGACGGCAACCCGCACGACCTGATCAACCATCCGCCAAGCCCGCGTCTGCAGGAGTTCCTGCAGCACGTATCCTGATCCTGGCGGTTTCACGGCGGGCGCGCCACGCGCCCGCCGCTTTCATTCCGCACGCGTTCCCACGCCACATCGCGCCACCTTTCCTACTATATTCATTGTTTTTCATCGTATTGCTCTGACATCCGCCGATCACAGAACGCCAAAGAGAGGAACAATGCCGCCAAACGCAGACTCCCGACGAGGTTCTCATCTGCGAGAACACCTGCTTTTCCTGCTGCTGTTGCTGACCCTGAACGTCTTCGCGCCACCGGCGCTGGCGCAAAACGCGCCGCCCGCGCCCGCCGACAAGAGCGAGCAGCAGAAGGCCGCCTACGCCGCGCTGGCCGATCTGCTGCAAGACGACAAAGCGCGCGCGGCACTCATCAACCACCTGAAACAGGCCGCCGGCGACGCCCCCGCCGCCGCCCCAACAACGCCGGAGGAATCAACGCCGGCCACGCTGAGCGACAGCCTGAACTCGCTGGCGCAGGAGGGCATCGGCACCTTTAACCAGAAGCTCGGCGCGCTGCAAAAGCTGATCGACTCCGGTCCGAAGCGCGTTTTCAATCCCGCCGGCTTTTTCCGCGCGCTGGGTTACTTTCTGCTGACGGTGGCGGTCACCTTTGCGCTGTTCCACCTGATCCGGCGGCTGATCGCGCCGTTGTACAAACGCATGGGCAGCTGGGGGCACAACGCGCGGCTACAGCGCGGCCCGTGGTATAAGCGCCCCGCCGCCATTCTCGGCGCTTTCGCCGTCGATCTGCTGGTGCTGCTGCTGGCGCTGGCGGCGGGCAACCTGTTCGCCCGCCACGTCCACGCCGACAGCGCCACCATTCTGCGGCTGCAGACCCTGTTTCTCAGCGCCTTCGCGGTGATTGAGTTTTTCAAAGCGGTGCTGCGGCTGATTTTCGCCCCCAACTTCGACTACCTGCGCCCCTTCCCCTTCAGCGACCAGAGCGCGCGCTACTGGAACACGCGCCTCGCCTGGCTCAGCGGCCTGATCGGCTACGGCCTGATGGTGGTGGTGCCGGTGGTGGCGGTGCAGATCAGCTACCCGGCCGCCGCCGCCGTCAATCTGGTGGTGATGCTGGCGCTGACGCTGTACGCCATCTGGCTGATCCTGCACAACCGCAAGCCGATACAGCAACAGATCAACCTGCTGGCCGAACGGTCGATGGCGTTTTTCAGCGCGATCCTGCGCGGCCTGGGGCATATCTGGCATCTGCTGGCGATCGCCTATTTTCTGGTGTTGTTCGTGCTGTCCCAGTTCGACATCGGCAACAGCCTGCGCTTTATGATGAGCGCCACGGTGAAAAGCCTGCTGGTGGTCGGCGTCGGCGCTCTGCTGTCCGGCATGCTGACCCGCTGGATTTTCCGCCGCATTTCGCTGCCGACCGACGTTAATCTGCGCTATCCGATGCTCGAGCGGCGCATCAACTCCTACATCCCCAACGGGCTGAAGATACTGCGGGTGATGGTGGTGCTGGCGGTGACGCTGTTCCTGCTCGATGCCTGGCACCTGATCAACCTGTACCAGTGGGCGGGCAGCGAAAATGGCCAGCGAACGCTCGGCGGGCTGGTGCATATCCTGCTGATCCTGCTGATCGCCGTCTTCAGTTGGACGCTGATGGCCAGCATCATCGAGCACCGCCTGGCGTTGGAACTGAGCAACGGCGTGCGGCCGAGCGCGCGCGAACGCACGCTGCTGACGCTGTTTCGCAACGTGCTGGCCATCGTTATCAGCACCATTACCGTGATGATCGTGCTGTCGCAGGTGGGGCTGAACATCGCGCCGCTGCTGGCGGGCGCCGGCGCGCTGGGGCTGGCCATCAGCTTCGGCGCCCAGACGCTGGTGAAAGACGTGATCACCGGCGTGTTCATCCAGTTCGAAAACGGCATGAACACCGGCGAATATGTCACCGTCAGCGGCATCACCGGCACCGTGGAGCGCATGACCATCCGCTCGATCGGCCTGCGCGACGACTACGGCGTCTACCACATCGTGCCGTACTCCTCGATCACCACGCTGGCCAACTATGCGCGTGAGTTCGGAGTGTATCGCGCCAACTACACCGTCAGCCGCGACGAGGACATCGATCGGGTCAATAAGGTGCTGCATCAGGCCGTCGCTGCGCTGAAGCAGGATGAACAGGTGAAGCATTTCCTGATTGGCGAGCCGGTCTTCAACGGCGTGGTGGCGTTGGGCGACCGCTCGTTCACCACCCGCGTGACGGTGCGCACGCAGGCGCTGAAACAGTGGGTGGTGCAATACGCCCTCGATCGGCTGGTGAAAATCCATTTCGATCGGGCCGGCATCGGCATGCCGCAGCAGGCGATGCAGATCTCCCGCGCGCCGCAGCCGCACGAAGAACAGGCGCCGCCCTCGGTCCCCGGCGGTTAGCGCCCGCAGGGCTGAGCGGCCAGAAAGGCCGCCACGTCCTGTCGGTAGGCGTCGTATTGCACCGAGCGCGGCGCAAACAGGCCAACCACGTTGATCAGCCACGGATGGCGGGCGAACAGCGGTTTGATCATCACATGATCGGCCTCGTCGATGCGCGTCACCGTCAGCAGTGAGGCCGGGATCGTTTGCCGATACACGCGCTCGGTTTCGTCCGCGTCCACGTTGACGTCGCGCCCGCCCAGGATCAGGTGCACCGGCGTGGTGAAATGCCGCAATTCCGCCGTCGCGTCGCTGGCCATGTTAGCGCGGATAAAGTGCCAGCGGTCGGCGCTCAATGCAGCGGCGGCGCCATACTCGCGGCGGTACTGCGCGTAGCCGTCCGGCTGTTCGAGCAGCGTCTGAATGTGGCGCCAATGCGCCTCGCGCGCCTGGATCAGCGCTTCATCATCCCCTGCCGCCGCCATCGCCGCCCGGGTGTTATAACGCCCTTGCCGCAGCCAGTTGATCGCCGGCGCCAGCGCCAGCGTGAAGGCGATGTCGGGGCGCAAACGCGCCACCGCCGGCATCACCCACCCCGCCTGGCTGGTGCCCCACAGCCCCACGCAGCGCGCATCGAAGCGCCCGTCCCGCCGGGCCCAGTCGATGATATCGGCGGTTTCCCGCGCGCGATCCGCCATGGTCTGATGCAGCCAGTTGCCGCCGGAGCCGCCAACGCCCGGCTTATCGAAGGATAAAACCGCGTAGCCCTGCTGCGCCATCGCCTCCCAAATGCCGTAATAGCCTTCGTCGCGGCTGGCGTTAGCCGGCCCATCACCGTGTACGAACACCACGACGCCGGGCTTGACCGGCGCATGCTGCGGCAACACCAGCGTGCCGGTCAGCCGGTTGCCGCCGGCGGTCACCGTGACCGGTTCAGTGACGAAGCGAAAGTCGTTGACGAAAATGACCCAGCCGAACGCCAGCAGGAACAGCACCACGCTGCACAGTCCTATTTTGCGCACGTCGCCTCCCCGCAGCGTCTCTCCATCAACACCCAGTCGGCCTGACCGAACAGCCATCCCAACGCAGCGTAATGCTCTTCTCGCCGCACCTGAAAACCGCAGCGCCGATACAGGCGCAGCGCATCCACGTTGCGCCGGCTGACGTGCAGGCTCAGGCACCGGCCCGCGCCTTGCCCGGCAGCGTAGTCGTTCATCCATTGCAGCAGCCGCTTGCCCACCCCTTTGCCGCGCTGACTCTCGGCTACCGCCAAGTAAGAGAGATACAGTTCATCGGCCGCCGGGGTGTGCCGCAACACCGCCATTTGCAGATACATGCGCCAAACGTTCAGCCAACCATAGCGGCGGCACAGCCGCCAAATCGGCAAGGCATGCGGACGCCGCCCGGCGTTGTTCTCGCCAGCGGCCGCATTGAGGGCAAAGGCCGCCACCACCTGTTCATCCTGCTTCACCACGAAGCTGCGCTCCCGGCTGCCGCCTTGCTTCCAACGCCACAGCCGATAGAACAGACGCCACTGAAGGCGGGGGCTCAGACGGCGCGCGCTGGAACTTGTCGCAGAACGCAGCGTAGATCAGCGCCGCCGTTTGCAGGCGGTCAGCATCGTGGTACGGCTCAATGTGCAGCATATCCACCTCGACTAGGGATGCCGGTAGAGCAGCTGTTCCAACAGCCGCACCGGCGTGGTCTCCTCCGGCGCGGACGACGCAAAGATCGCCTGCCGCCAGGCCTGACTTTCGATCACGTCCAACACCAGCTGCGCAAGCGGTAACGGCGCTATCGCCGGTGCAATCTCACCGGTTTGCTGAGCCTCGGCGATAACCGTCGCCAGCGCCTCAATCAGCTGCCGCTGGTTAGCGCCGAACGGCTCGGCCAACGCCGGGTTGCGCGCCACCTCCGCCACGATCTCCGCCGACAACTGCACATTGGCCGGCTCAGCGACAAAAGCGTGATAGGCGGTAAAAAAGGCCGACAGAGCCTGCTTCGGCCGCTTTCTGTCGGCCCACAATCCGGCGGCAAACTCGGTGAATACGCCGTTTTCCAGCAGCGCAATCTCGCCGATCAACGCCTCCTTGCCGGTAAAGTGGTTATAGAGGTTGCCGACGCTGACGCCCGCCGTCTGCGCGATATCCCGCATGCTGGTCTGGTGAAATCCCTTATGGGTAAAGCTGTGCAGCGCGGCCTCGACAATCTTTTCTCGGTTTCCCATCGGCAACTCCCGAAACGGTGAAGGGGGGCGCCTGGCGCCATCGAATAAACATCAATGAACAAACGTTCGTTCACATTTAAGGATAGCATAGGCCGGTAAAATTGAACCACGGCTCAACGGCGTGTGAATCGGCGGGAAGATAAAAACGCCGCCCCTGTTTTCGGCGGGCGGCGTGGTGAAAACTCAGTGCAGCGCGTCGCCCTGCTTCACCGACGTAAACGCCTGCATCAGTTTCACGACGTCGTGCATGCCGATGTTGACCTGGTTGATCACTTCCCCGGCATCGTGGGTCAGCGCCACGCCGCCGCCGGCCTGCTCTACGCAGGTTGCCATGCCGGCAATCGCCGCCGCCACGCCTTGCTGGATAGACTTGGTCATGCGCTCAATCTCGGTCGCCGCCTTACGCGACTGTTCCGCCAGCGTGCGCACTTCGTTGGCGACCACCGCAAAACCGCGCCCGTGCTCACCGGCATGGGCGGCTTCGATCGAGGCGTTAATCGCCAGCAGGTTGGTTTGGGAGGCGATTTTACGAATGGCTTCGACGATGGTGCCGATCTGCTGAGAACACTTGCCCAGCTCGGTGACCACGTCCGAGGTTTCGCGCGCCGCCGCTTCGACCTGCTGCATGCCTTTCACCGCCTGCTGCACGATGATCGCGCCCTGCGCCGCCTGCCGATCGGTATCGAGCGACAGATGATGCGCGTTGCGCACCATCTCTTCTTCATGCTGCTGCTGTTGCATCAGCCGGGTGATGTCCTGGGCAATCTTCACCACCTTCACCACCTGGCCTTCGTTGTCGAGGATCGGGTTGTAACTGGCCTCCAGCCATACCCGTTCGCCGCGCCGGTTGAGGCGCTCAAAACGCCCGGTGATGAACTCGCCGCGCGCCAGGCGCTGCCAATGCCGCCGATAATCGTCGGAATTGGCGAACTCCGGCGGGCACAGCACCGCATGCGACTGCCCGCACGCCTCTTCCAGCCGATAGCCCATCAGCGCCAGCATATTGTCGTTAGCGCTGACGATGGTGCCCTGCGGCGTGAAAGCGATCATCGCCATCGATCGATTCAGCGCCGCCAGCAGGCTGCGATGCTCCTGCGCCTGGGTCACTCGCTCGGTCACTTCGCTGGCAATCTTGACGATCTCCACCACCTTACCCTGTTTATTCAGCACCGGCGCATAGGTGCCTTGCAGCCACACCGCCTCGCCGTTTTTCGCGATGCGCTTTATGGTGTCCGTAATGGGTTGGCCCTTATTCAGCGTCTCCCAATGTTTGCGGTATAGCGGGCTGGCAACATAGTTCGGATCGCAGAAAATACGGTGATGCCGGCCAATCACGTCATCGCGTTGAAATCCCAGCGTGTTGAGGAAAAGATCGTTGGCGCGCAATACCGTGCCATCGGGCGAGAATACGATCATCGGAACGGCGTGTTCTATCGCGCTCAGTTCGGCGCCTTTGTGGGTAGTTAACTGACTGAATCGTAACAGCATAAGGTGTAGTCCTTGTGGCAGATGATGGCGCTTTTCTTATTTTTGCCTGGCCACGTGCCGCGCCCACACGCAGACGTGCCATCGCGGAAGGAACGGGCAGCGCCGTTCCTTCTGGTTATTGCTATTAACCGGATTGAATTTATTTATTCAGTAAAGTAATTATTAGAATTTAAATAAACCAACAGCCTAAGATTTTTATTATTAATTCCGTATTGAGAATAACGTAAGTGATGAAAATTGAAAGGTAAAATGCGGATTTTTGTCGGCGCCGGCAGGATAACCGGCGCCGGAAGGATTAGCGCCAGTGTTCGGCTGCCCAGGCGGCCTGTTGCTCGGCGTCGTGGAAGGTCCAGGCGACAAAGCGGCTGATCTTCTGCCCTTGCGCCATCTCGATGGTGCGCACCTCGGCCGTGCCCGCCACCTTCAGCGCATGGTAAATGGCCGGCAGCGTGGTGTTTTTCGAGATGAGCGAAGTGAACCACAGGCAGTTGTTGGCCTTGCCGACGCTCTCTTCCACCATCTTGCGCACGAAGGCTTCTTCGCCACCTTCGCACCACAGTTCGTTGTTCTTGCCGCCGAAGTTTTGCACCGGCTTGTCGGCCACTTCCCCTTTGCCCAATTTATGCAGCTTGCGGCGGGTGCTGGCGCGCGCTTCCTGCTCGGACGCGTGGAACGGCGGGTTGCACAGGGTGGCGTCAAATTTCTCGGCCGCGCCGATGATGCCGCTAAAAATCAGCTCAGGCTGTTTTTGCAACCGCAGACGCACGCTGTTGCGCAGCGTCGGGTTCATCTCGACGATCATTTTGGCCGCGTTGAGCGACACCGAATCGATTTCAGACCCGGTGAAACGCCAGCCGTATTCGCGCAGGCCGACGATCGGGTAAATGCAGTTGGCGCCGACGCCGACGTCGAGGATCGCCACGCCCTTGCCGCGCGGGATCTCGCCGCCGTTGCTGGTCGCCAGCAGATCCGCCAGGTGGTGCAGATAATCGGCGCGGCCGGGGATCGGCGGGCACAGGTAGTCCGCCGGAATATCCCAGTGTTCGATGCCGTAAAAGTGCTGCAGCAACGCACGGTTGAGCATTTTCACCGCCGCCGGATCGGCGAAGTCCACCGACACATCGCCCCAGGCGTTCGGTTTTACGAACGGCGCCAACGCCGGGCAGCTGGCGATCAGCGCCGGGAAGTCATAGCGTGAACGATGACGGTTGCGCGGATGCAGGCCGCTTTTCTGCTGCGGGAAGGTTTTCTTTTTTTCCACCGTGACGGGCTCTCTTGAAGGTATTTCCGGCGCGTAAGATAACACATCCCGCCCGCAATGGCGCAGCGGCGGGAAACCCGGCACAATGAAAACCTCATCGATTGCCACAGGATCCCCCATGAGCCGTGAATCTCGTTATTATTATGAACCCGCCGCCGGCCACGGCCTGCCGCACGATCCGCTGAACGCCATCGTCGGCCCGCGCCCCATCGGCTGGATCTCTTCCCGCAGCGCCGCCGGCTTGCGCAATCTGGCGCCCTACAGCTTTTTCAACTGCTTCAACTACCGTCCGCCGATCGTCGGTTTCGCCAGCACCGGCTGGAAAGACAGCGTGGCGAATATCGTGGAAACCGGCGAATTCGTCTGGAACCTGGCGACACGCCCGCTGGCGGAAGCGATGAACAACAGTTCCATCCCCCTGCCGCGCGGCGAGGATGAATTCGCCTTCGCCGGCGTCACGCCGCTGCCCGGGCGCCGGGTCAAAGCCGAGCGCGTGGCCGAAAGTCCGGTTAACTTCGAATGCCGGCTGACCCAGTGCATTCAGCTGCAAACCGCCGCCGGTGAACAGGTGGAAACCTGGCTGGTATTGGGCGAGGTGGTGGCGGTGCACCTCGATCCGGCGCTGCTGGACGAACACGGCGTCTACCAGACCGCCGCTGCCGAACCTATTCTGCGCGCCGGCGGCCCGACCGCCTACTACGGCATTTCCGAACAGCACCGTTTCGATTTGGCGCGCCCGACGCGCTGATCGTCTCCCCCGTTTAGGCAGAAGATAAACGGGGGGATTAACAATCAAAAAATCTGAACAAACCCATCAACACTCTCCGATTTCATCCCGCCTGTCACTGCGCAATAATCTTCCCATCGAAAGGCAACCCCCTTTCTCCCTAATTCACTTTGACAGGAATGACGAACATGAAAACCATCAAAACTTTTGCTGCCGCTATCGCCCTGGCCACCGTTTCTTTCACCACTTTCGCCGCTGAACACGTCAGCGCCCAGGATGCCGCCCAATTCGAAAAAGCCGGCGTGATCGTCGCCAGCGGCGCGACCGACCTGAGCAGCCTGAAGTCTCAACTGGCCGCCAAAGCCGATGCGGCAGGCGCCAAGGCCTTCACCATCACTTCGACCAGCGGTAACAACCTGATGCACGCCACCGCGGTTATCTACAAATAATCACCGCACCAGACGCCAAAAAGCCCGCCGGATATCACCCCGGCGGGCTTTTTTTATCTTCGCTTGCGTCAGCGCTGCATGGGCACGACAGCCGGTTTTTTGCTACCCGCTTTATCAGCAACCCACGCGTAAGCGAACCGGACAATTCTGCCGGAAACGGGTTTAAACCCCGTATTTAATGTGGTTTACAGGGGATATGTACACACATTTTTTTACCGTGCCATTGCTGGACTAACGGAAGAGGATGATTATCATATTACGCAGACTACAGATGCAGAGAGCGTTGTATGCAACATATCATTGAAGGTTTCCTCAGTTTCCAGAAAGAGATTTTCCCGCAGCGTAAGGAACTCTTTCGCAGCCTGGCCTCCAGCCAAAATCCCAAAGCGCTGTTTATTTCCTGTTCTGACAGCCGCCTGGTGCCCGAGCTGGTGACGCAGCAAGAGCCTGGGCAACTGTTCGTTATTCGCAACGCCGGTAACATCGTCCCTTCCTTTGGCCCGGAGCCGGGTGGGGTTTCTGCGACTATCGAATACGCGGTAGTGGCGCTGGGCGTAACTGATATCGTGATTTGTGGCCACTCGAACTGTGGCGCCATGAAGGCTATCGCGTCCTGTCACTGCCTCGATCCCATGCCTGCGGTAGCCCACTGGCTGCACTACGCGGATGCGGCCAAAGCGGTGGTCGAGAAGAAAACCTGGAATAGCGAAACAGACAAAGTTAACGCTATGGTGGAAGAGAACGTTATCGCCCAGCTAAATAATATCAAAACCCACCCTTCTGTGGCGGTGGGTCTGCGCAACAGCGGGCTGCGCCTGCACGGCTGGGTGTACGACATCGAAAGCGGCGAAATTCGTACGCTGGATAGAAACACCAAGAGCTTCGTTTCCCTGGCCGATAATCCCGACGTCTATTTCGAATAAAATAACGCCCAGATTTTATCATTAAATAAAATCCACGCTGCCGCGTGGATTTTTTTATTGTCAGCCTTAAACCAAACGCGCCTCTATCGCTGCGGCGAAATCGCGACACATCCGTTCGTCGCCGTCGGCGTTGTCCGCCAATACCGTCTCGCCGTCCACCACCCGAATATGCGCCTCCAAATCGAAATCCGCCGGCGGCTGCGGGCGCGCGGCGGCGGCGGCCATCGTCTGCTGCGCCTCGCGCCACGCCTGCGCCACCGTCTGGTTACAGGCCTGCGCCAGATAGTCCGGGTTGAACCCTTCGCCGGTCAGGCTGCGCAGCGTGTCATCATGGCTGACGCTGTTGCCCGGCAACCAATAGTGTTGCGCCAGATCCGGGCCGATGGCCGGGTTGTCCGTCAGGTAACCGTCGCGCTGCAGGAAGAACTGGCGGGTTTGTTCCACCGCCATCATCGCCAGCAGATAACCCTGATAAGAGCAGGCGGACTCCAGCGACAGCAGGTGCGGGATCGCCAGCGTCGGGCGCGGGCTGCCGCTGATGCCGAGGATCTTCTGCTCGACCTCGCGCGCCAGCGCGGTGATGGCTTCCGGCGTGCGCTGCTCGTCATCCCACTGATACAGCGCCCACTCGAAGTACGGTACCAGCAGGATATGGCGTTCGTTGAACGCGCGCATCGGCTGGCGCGCCGCGATACCGGCTTCGATTAGCGCATCGGGCACCGCTTCGCCGGCGGCGTTTTTCGCATAGCGTTTCAACCAGTCGGCGTCGTCCAGCAGGCTGTCGCAGAACATCGACTGGGTTTCGGCATAGGCCATCGAGGTCGGTGGGAATTCCTGCGAGAAGCACGGCGCATTCTGGCGAATGTTGGCGAAATGCGCCGCGTGGCCGCCCTCGTGGAACAGGGTGTTGAGCCCGTAAGCGCCGCTGCCCACCTGCCCCGGCTGCGCCAGGCTGGTGAAGTTGATGCGCGCCGGCACCCATTCCCCCTGGCGCACAAACGGCGGCACCGGGCCGTGCATAAAGCCGTTCTCATACTTGCCTTTGCGCACCAGCAGATCGAGGTTCATCTCGGCGCCGCCAAAGCCGATGTGCAGACGTTTGAAGCTGTCGACCCAGCGCTCCAGCGAACGCGAAAACGGGAAGTAAGGATCCAGTTGGCGGGTGACGTCGCCGGCGCTGGCAAAGCGCACGTTCCACGGCTCCAGCGCCTGGCTGCCCTTGTCGGCCGCCAGTTGCTGCAGGCTGCGCGCGTTGGCCTCGCGGGTTTCCCGCTCGAAGCGATCCAGAATGGCGAACAGCTGCTCCGGCGTCATGCGCTCGGTTTTGTTCACCTTGTAGTCGAAATAGTTGCGATAGCCCATCTGGCGCGCAAAGCGGTTGCGCAAGCCAATCAGTTCCGGCAGGCCGTTATGCAGCAGCCATTGCTCCAGATCGCGCAGCGCCTGCTGCGAGCTGCGGCGGTAGTCTTCGTTCGGGTTGGTCGCCTGGTTGGTCAACAGCTCGCCGAGCGAGGCCGCCACCCGCTGGCCTTCGGCGTTCAGATGCGTCACCTGGTAGCCCTTGCGGCGCGAGTAGAGATCGGATTCGGCGTGGATGATCCGATCCAACAGCGCCTGCGCCTGCGGATCTTCAATGGCGTTGCAGTCGAAGAAACGCAGCCAACCTTGCAGGCCGTGGATCAGCGCATCGCGCTGCGCCTCCTGCGGCAGCGTTTCCAATCCGGCCAGCAGATTGCGGATCTCCGCCAGCCGGCGCGGTTCGGCGATAAAGCGCTTATAGGCGCTTTCCGCGGCGGCAAAGCGCGCCGACACCTCTTCACCGCCGGTGCCCATGTAGTTTTGCCAGAACAGCTCTTCTTTGGCGCGGTGAACGTCGAGGTAATCCTGGTTCAATTGATTGAAGTAATCGAGAGCCTGTTGCATAACCGTCCTTCTCTGCCGATGAGGAAATATCCCAGTATAGTCGCGCTCAGGCCTGACGCAGGCGCTGCAGCCCCTGTTCCAGCGTTTCGCTCTCGCCGGCGGCCACCAGGCAACAGGCGACCTGCCGCTGGATGGCCTGCGGGATCGCCACCTCGCCCGCCAGGCAGCGCTCGGTCCAGCGCGCGGTGGTTTCCGCGTCTTTCGCCGCCGGCAACGTCGGCGTTTCATCCTGCAAGGTGCGCTCCAGCAACACGCGCTGTTCGCCGCCGGCAATATAGTGAATCTGCGGGCAGCGCAGCGGGTTGGCGTAGGCTTCGCCTTCGGTGCCGTGCATCAACAGCCCGCGGGCGCCGATCTGGCGGAAAAACGACGCCACCCGGCCGACATACTCTGGGTGTGAGACGCTGGCGAGGCGCAGCGCATCCTGTTCGCCGAACGGCGTCGCCAGCTTGGCCAGCGTATGGGCGCTGTTGCGCACCCCCATGCGCCAACGCAGCCCGAGCTGCCGCGCCAGCGGCGCCGACAGCGTGGAAACCGGCATGAACACTGCCTCGCCGTTATCGAGACGCTGCTGGGCGTGAACGGCCTGTTCCGACCACGGCAGCCCCAGGGCGCGGAAAATCTCGGCGCTGGTCACGCGAGTGCTGTCGTCCAGCACGCCATGCACCACCACCGGCAGGCCCACTTTCGCGAGCAGCAACGCCAGCAGCGGCGTCAGGCTGGCCTGCTTGCGCGCGCCGTTATAGCTCGGCAGCACTACCGGCAGCGGCCGCCCCTGCGGCGCCTGCAGCGGCAACACCTGCTGCTGCATCGCCTGGTAGAAGCCCAGCATCTCCTCTTCGGCCTCACCCTTGATGCGCAGCGCGATCAGAATGCCGCCCAGCTCCAGCTCGGGGACCTCCCCGGCCAGCATCGCCTGATACAGCTCAAAGGCGGTCTGCCGGTCCAGGTCGCGCGCATGGTTTTTGCCGCGGCCTATTTCTTTGATAATTTTGGTGTAATCCATCCGAAGGTTCCCCTTGCTCACTCTTCGGTTAGCATACCCTATCCGCGCCGCCGCTCAACCTCCTCTGCCAGCCGCCGCTGCGTTTCATCGCCGTCGCGCAGCCCGGCGATCACCCCGCCGGCATCGTCGGCGCTGCGGTTTTGGCTCATCTTCCATTTGCCTTCGCGCCGGGTGACGGCGATCTCGATACCGACGATGCCTTTAAGCTGCGCGGCGATGTAGTTGGCCGGCGCGTCGTCGAGCCGCCAGGGCGCCGGGCGCCCTCCTTCCTGCTGCGCGGTAAGATCGATCAGCTGGCGGCGCAGCCAGGCCGGGTCGTCCGTCACCTTCGGCACGCCATACAGCTGCACCACGCTGTAATTCCAGGTCGGCACCACTTTGCCGGTCTGGCGCTTGCTCGGGTACCAGCCGGGCGACACATAGCCCTCCACCCCCTGAAAAATCACCAGGCATTCCGCCGCGTGCTGCAGCCGCCGCCAGTGCTCGTTGGCGCGCGACAGGTGCGCCCGCAGCCGGACCTGCCCCTGTTCGACATCGGCCAGAAACGGCAGCGGATCGGCCGTCAATCCCTGCTCGCCGTGGCTGACCAGCAGCCCCAACGGGTGGGCGCGCACCAGCGCCAGTTGGGCATCCAGATCGTCTTCGCGAAATGCGGCGGGTTGAAACATCAGTGTGGCTCCTTACGCTCTCTCATCATGACGACAGTAAAGCACCCGCCGGCGGCCTACTTAAGATCCGCTTTCTGACTATTTCGCGTGATCCGGTTTAACAAGATCAGGGCGACGCCCATCGCCAACAGATTAAATACCATGGCGCCGGCAAAGGCCTCGGCATAGCGCTCCGCCGCGCCGCCGTGCGCCAGCAGCGGCACGAAACCGACGCCGCTGACCACGATGCCCAGCGCGCCCCCCACCTGCTGCACGGTGGCAACCAGCCCCGCCGCCATGCCCGCCTGCCGCTCGTGCGCCAAACCGAGCACCAGATTCAGCAGCGGCGTCATGCTCAGCGCCTGGCCGAATCCCAGCACCACCAACCCCGGCAGCAGCCGCAGCGGATGCGCCAGCGCCGCGCCCCACAGCGCCTGCGCCATCAGCAGCGCCAGCCCGGCGGCGTAAATCGCCACGCCCGCGCTCAACGCACGGTTGCCCCAACGCAGCGCCAGCCGGGGCGCCAACATCGACGCCAACATAAAGGCCGCGCTGGCCGGGGCGAACAGGCTGCCCGCCTGAAAAGGCGTCAACCCCGCCCCCGCCTGCAGCAGCAGCGCGAAACACAAGAAAAACGAGGAAGCGGTGGCATAAATCGCCAGCACCACCGCCATACCCGGCGCGAAGCCCGCCTGGCGGAACAGCGCCGGATCGAGCACCGCATCGTCGCCGCGCTGCGCCAGACGGCGCTCCCAACGCAGGAAGCCCCACAGCGTCAGCATTGCCAGCGCCAACATCGGCGCGATCCACCACGGCCAGCCGCGCGCCGGCCCTTCCAGCAGCGGCAGCAGCAACAGCGTCAGGCCGGTCGCCGCCAGCCCCAGGCCAACGCCATCCAGCCGCTGCGCCTGCGCCACCCGCGATTCGGGAATGCGCCGCGCCGCCCACAGCGCCAGCGCGCCGATCGGCAGATTAATCAGAAAGATCATGCGCCAGCCGCTGCCGAACAGGTTGGCCTCGATGATAAAACCACCGAGGATCTGGCCGAAGATTGCCGCCAGCCCCAGCGTCATGCCCAGCCAGGCGAAGGCGCGCCGCCGCTGTTGCGGCTCGTACAGCACCCGCATCAAGGCGTAAATTTGCGGAAACAGCAGCGCCGCCGCCGCCCCCTGCAGAATACGCGCGGCGATCAGCAGGCTGAGCGATCCCGCCAACCCGCACAGCAGTGAAGTCAGCGTGAATCCCAGCATGCCGAGGCTGAACAGACGCCGGCGCCCGAAGCGATCGCCCAGACGCCCGCCGGCGATCAACAGCACCCCGAACGCCAGTTCATAACCGGCGACGATCAACCCGACGCCGGCAAAATCGGCGGCGAATTCTCGCTGGATCACCGGCGCCGCCACGTTGACCACAAACAGATCGAACACCGTGACAAAACCGCCCAACAGCAGCACCGGCAGGCCGGCCAACCCTCGCCGTTCACGAGATAATGAATGTTCCATACCACCTCCAGAGATTATGATGGCCGCAGTATGAAACATGTTTTAAACTGTTACTATATAGCCATTTATACTATTACTGACAGCAACAGGACGGCCGCCATGCCCCCACGCACCCTCGAGCGCACTCGCCACGAACTGGCGGATTTTCTACGTCAAAAGCGAGAACAACTGTCGCCGCAGGCGGTCGGTTTGCCGAGCGGCAGCCGCCGCCGCACGCCGGGATTGCGGCGCGAGGAGGTCGCGGCGCTGGCCGGCGTCGGCCTCACCTGGTACACCTGGCTGGAACAAGGCAGGGAAATCAATGCGTCGGTGGCATTTTTGGAAAACCTGGCGCGGGTGCTCCAGCTCGACGCCGCCGGCCGCTACCACCTGTTTTTATTGGCGCATCAGCGGCCGCCGGTGCCGGTCGGCCATCAGTGGTGCCAGGTCTCGCCGCTGGTGCGGCGGCTGCTGGACGATTTGGCGCTGCGGCCGGCCTACGTCATGAACCTGAGTTGGGACATCATCGCCTGGAACCCGGCGGCGCAGCGGCTGTTCGCCATCGCCGAACGCCCGCCGGAAGAGCGCAACATGTTGTGGATGCTGTTTGCCGATCCGCAGCTCAATGCACGCCTGCTGGAGTGGCGGGCGCAGGCGCCGCAAATCCTGGCCAGCTTCCGCCGCGACTACGCTCGCGCGCCGGAGGATGAGGTGATGCGCCAACGGGTACAGGCGCTGGAGCGGGTGTCGCCGCAGTTCCGCCAGCTCTGGCGGCAGCACGACATTCACGGGCGCTGCCAGGGACGGCGCAGCTTCGCCATCCCGGAAATCGGCCCGGTCACCTTTGACCACGCCTCTTTCATCGTCGACGAAGAGAATCACCTGCGGCTGGTGATGTACAGCGCGCTGCCGGACGAACCGGCCAGCGCGGCGTTTGAAGCGCTGCTGCGTGAGGGTTAGCGGCGGCTGTCGAAAATGAGCTTGCAGGCCAGCCCGGCGAACACCCCGCTCAGCAGGTAGTTCGGCCAGCGGGCGCTGAAGCGGCGGCCGGCAAAGCGGCTTTTCATGCCGCTGACTGCCAGGATCACCCCGCCGTTAATCAGCAAGCCCACCAGATTCAGCACCGTCGCCAGCGCCAGCATCTGCACCACCACCGAGCCTGAACGCGGATCGATAAACTGCGGAAACAGCGCCAGCACGAACAGCGCCATTTTCGGGTTGAGGATGTTGGTGAACAGCCCCTGGCGGAAGATGCGCGCCGTCGGCACCGCTTGCAACCCGGCGGAAGCCTGCAAACTGCTGCCGGATCGCAGCGTTTTCCACGCCAGATAGAGCAGATAGACGGCGCCCAGCATTCTCACCGCGTCGTAAGCCAGCGGCACCGCGACGAACAGTTGCGACAACCCCAGCGCCGCCGCCAGCGCGTGACAATACGTGCCGAGCTGAATGCCCGCCAGCGAAGCGAAACCGGCGCGCCGCCCCTGGCTGACGCTTCGCGAAGCGATCAGCAGCATATCCGGGCCGGGGGTCAGCGCCAGCGCCACGCAGGCACCGGAAAACAACAACAGCGTTGCGGCATCAATCATGAATCACCTGATAAGAAGAGGGACGGGAATGGAGCGCCCATCATAGCGACGCCGACGTGGCTTGTCAGCGCCGCTTATCTCAGATCACCCACAAATCGAGATACTCATTGACCGGCATCTGCGCCAGCCGCTGCCGGTCCAGCGACACCTCGAGAATGCGCTGCTGCTGCAGAGCCGGGAACTGGCGCGCCAGGTTGGTTTTGAACTTCTCGATCAGCAGCGGGATGCCCTCTTCGCGCCGCCGCGCATGGCCGATAGGATACTCCACCGCCACCTCATCCAGACGGCTGCCGTCGGTAAACTCCACCGTCAGCGCATTGGCGATCGATCGTTTTTCCGGATCGTGATAATCGCGGGTGAAGGCGGGATCTTCATGGCAGCGGATCTTGCCGCGCAACGCATCGATGCGCGGATCCTCGGCCACCCGATCCTCGTAGTCCGCGGCCGTCAGCCGGCCGAACAGCAGCGGGATCGCCACCATATACTGAATGCAGTGATCGCGATCCGCCGGGTTATCCAGCGGCCCCTGCTTGTCGATAATACGCAAGCAGGCCTCATGAGTGCGGATGCTCACTGCGGCGATGTCGGCGGCGGTTTTGCCGGCGGCCTGCATCTGACGATGCAGCGTCATGGCCGCCTCCACGGCGGTCTGGGCATGGAACTCCGCCGGGAACGAAATTTTAAACAGCACGTTCTCCATCACGTACGCGCCGTACGGCCGCTGGAAGCGGAAAGGCTTGCCTTTGAACGAGACGTCGTAGAACCCCCAGGTCGGCGCCGTCAGCGCCGAGGGATAGCCCATCTCGCCGGTGGCAGCCATCAGCGCCAGCCGCACCGCGCGCGCGGTCGCATCCCCCGCCGCCCAGGATTTGCGGGTGCCGGCGTTCGGCGCATGGCGATAGGTACGCAGCGACTGCCCGTCCACCCACGCCAGCGACACCGCGTTCAGGATCTCCGCCCGGCTCAGGCCGAGCATCTGCGCCACCACCGCGGTGGACGCCACCTTCACCAGCAGTACGTGATCCAACCCCACCCGGTTAAAGGCGTTTTCCAGCGCCAGGCAGCCCTGGATCTCATGCGCCTTGATCATGGCGATCAGCACCTGCCGCATGGTCAGCGGCGCTTTGCCCGCCGCCACCGCCTGGCGCGAGAGCCAGTCGGCCACCGCCAGGATCCCGCCCAGGTTGTCCGACGGGTGCCCCCACTCCGCCGCCAGCCAGGTATCGTTGAAGTCGAGCCAGCGAATCATGGCGCCGATATTGAACGCCGCCTGCACCGGATCCAGCTGGAAGCGGGTGCCCGGCACCCGGCTGCCGTTCAGCACCTCGGCGCCCGGCACCACCGGCCCCAGCAGTTTCTTGCAGGCCGGGTAGCTCAGCGCCTCCAGCCCGCAGCCGAGGGTATCGAGCAGGCAATAGTGGGCGGTGCGGTACGCCGCCGGGGTATCGACGGCCTCTTTCATCACATAATCGACGATATCGACCATTTCGCGATCGAACGGCGGACGGCGGGTATTGGCAGACTCAAGCATCATGATTCCCGAAAACTCCATAGTGAATAACGATCGGCGCTCAGCGCTGATCCAGCGGTACGAACGCCCGCGCTTCCGGCCCGGTATAGTTGGCGGACGGGCGAATGATTTTGTTGTCCTGCCGTTGCTCGATGATGTGCGCCGACCAGCCGCTCACCCGCGCCATGACAAACAGCGGCGTGAACATTTCGGTGGGCACCCCCAGCTGGTGATAAGACACCGCCGAGAACCAGTCGAGGTTGGGGAACATCTTTTTGGTGTCGCGCATCACGCTTTCCAGCCGATCGGCGATGTCATACAGCTTCATCGCCCCCGCCTCCCGCGACAGGCGCAGCGCGATCTCTTTGATCACCTGATGGCGCGGATCGGAGACGGTGTACACCGGGTGCCCGAAGCCGATCACCACCTCTTTGTTGTCGATGCGGCGGCGAATGTCGGCTTCCGCTTCGTCCGGCGTTTCATAGCGTTGCTGGATCTCCAGCGACACCTCGTTGGCGCCGCCGTGTTTCGGCCCGCGCAGCGCGCCAATGGCGCCGACGATCGCCGAATAGACGTCGGATCCGGTGCCGGCGATCACCCGGCCGGCGAAGGTCGAGGCGTTGAACTCATGCTCGGCGTACAGGATCAATGACGCGTGCATCGCCTGCTCCCAACTGGCGGAAGGCGCTTCGCCGTGCAGCAGGTGCAGGAAGTGGCCGCCGATGGAGTCGTCGTCGGTCTCCGGCTGAATGCGCTCGCCGTTGTGGCTGTAGTGATACCAATACAGCAGCATCGATCCCAGCGACGCCAGCAGCCGGTCGGCGATGTCGCGCGCGCCGGCCGCGCCGTGCTGCTCTTTTTCCGGCAGCGTGCAGCCAAGGGCCGAGACGCCGGTACGCATCACGTCCATCGGGTGAGACGCCGCAGGCAACGCCTCGAGCACCGTGCGCACGCTGGCGGGCAGGCCGCGCAGGGCTTTGAGACGGTGTTTGTAGGCCTGTAGCTCATCGCGGTTGGGCAACTTGCCGTGGATCAGCAGGTGGGCGACCTCTTCAAACTCGCAGTGGCGCGCGAGATCGAGAATGTCGTAACCGCGATAGTGCAGATCGTTGCCGCTGCGCCCTACGGAGCACAGCGCGGTATTCCCGGCGGGCACGCCGGATAACGCCACGGATTTTTTCGGCTTAACGCCAGTCGGGCTTTGCGGGGGGATCGCTTGGCTCATACCGTCCTCGTTTGGCTTGTGCGTGAATGGCGCCTATTTGTCGCGCTGGCGAGCGAACAGGGCGTCGAGTTTCTCTTCGAACAAATAATAGTTGATGCTTTCATACAGCTCGTTGCGGGTCTGCATGGTGTCGATGACGCTTTTCTGCGTGCCCTCCTCGCGCAAAGCGCGGTACACCCGCTCCGCCGCGCGGTTCATTGCCCGGAAGGCCGACAGCGGATACAGCGCCATATCCACCTGGGCGCTGCGCAGCTCGTCGGTGGTAAACAGCGGCGTCGCGCCGAATTCGGTGATATTGGCCAGGATCGGCACCTGCGTCGCCTCAGCAAAGCGGCGGTACATGCCCAGCTCGGTGATCGCTTCCGGAAACAGCATGTCGGCCCCGGCCGCCACGTAAGCCTGAGCGCGCTCGATGGCCGCCTCCAGCCCCTCCACCGCCAGCGCATCGGTGCGCGCCATGATCACGAAGTCCGGATCGCTGCGCGCATCCACCGCCGCCTTGATGCGATCCACCATCTCTCCGGTGGAAACGATGGCCTTATTGGGGCGATGGCCGCAGCGCTTGGCGCCGACCTGATCTTCGATATGCAGCGCCGCCGCCCCGGCCTTGCTCACCGATCGCACCGTGCGGGCGACGTTGAACGCCGAAGCGCCGAAACCGCTGTCGACATCCACCAGCAGCGGCAGCGGGCAAACGTCGGTGATGCGGCGAATGTCGGTCAGCACATCGTCCAGGGTCGAAATGCCCAGATCCGGCAGCCCCAACGAACCGGCCGCCACGCCGCCGCCGGAAAGGTAGATGGCCTGGAATCCGGCCCGCTGGGCCAGCAGCGCATGGTTGGCGTTGATCGCGCCGGCGATTTGCAGGGGTTTTTCTTTACTCAGGGCCTGGCGAAAGGCGAGCCCGGGTGAGCGCAGCGTCATGACGTTTTCTCCGATTAGCCAGATGAAACAGACAGAGCAAGGGGCGGGCCAGGTTGCACTTCGGTGAGGGGAAAAATTAAAATCGATAAAAATAAGCGAGTTACAACATCTGCAGCGCCATTGGCCAGACAAAGAGGTAAAAAACGTTTCAGCCAACGTTTCAATCGCTGTTTCACGCAGAAAATTTGAAACATAACTGAAACCGGGCTACACCTAATGCAGCTACTTCCATTCGGTAACCCACCATGAGCGATCACGTCACGCCGGACAAACCGGTGATCTGGACCGTCTCCATCACCCGCCTGTTCGATCTGTTCCGAGACATCAGCCTCGAGTTCGACCATCTGGCGACCATCATCCCGATCCGCCTCGGCTTTGAGGAGGCGGTGCAGCACATCCGCGCCCGCCTGGCTACCGAGCCTTGCGACGCCATCATCGCCGCCGGCTCCAACGGCGCCTACCTGAAAAGCCGCCTGTCGGTGCCGGTCATCCTGGTCAAGCCCGGCGGCTTCGACCTGCTGCAGGCGCTGAGCAAGGCGCGCAGAACCGCCGATCGGATCGGCGTCATCACCTATAAAACCCCTCTGCCCGCGCTGCTGGAGTTCCAGCAGACCTTCGATCTGCCGCTTGAGCAGCGCAGCTACGTCACCGAAGAGGACGCGCGCGGCCAGATCGCCGAGCTGAAAGCCGCCGGCATTCAGGCCGTGGTTGGAGCGGGCCTCATCAGCGAGTTGGCGGAAGAGGCTGGGCTCACCGCCATTTTTCTCTATTCCGCCGCCACCCTGCGCGCCGCCTTCAGCGATGCGCTGGACGTGACGCGCCTGATGCAGGGCGGCGGCAAACGCGGCGGCGATTACGCCACGCGTAATACCCTGCAGCCGCGCTACGGGCTGAGCGATTTGCAAGGCGACTCCCCGCAGATAGAGCAGACGCGGCGCACCATCATGCTGTACGCCCGCTCGCCGGCGGCGGTATTAATTGAAGGAGAAACCGGCACCGGCAAGGAGCTGGCGGCGCAGGCGATCCACCGGGAATACTTTTCCCGGCGCGGCGCGCCGGCCAGAGGCGCGACGCCGCCGTTCGTCGCCATCAACTGCGGCGCCATCGCCGAATCGCTGCTGGAGGCGGAGCTGTTCGGCTATGAGGAAGGCGCCTTTACCGGCTCACGGCGCGGCGGCCGACGTGGGCTGCTGGAAACCGCCAACGGCGGCACCCTGTTTCTGGATGAGATCGGCGAAATGCCGCTGCACCTGCAAACCCGGTTGTTGCGCGCGCTGGAAGAGAAAACCGTCACCCGGGTGGGTGGGCAACAGCCGGTAACGGTCGACTTTCGCGTCATCAGCGCCACCCACAGCCACCTGGAGCAGGCGATTCAACGGGGCGACTTTCGCGCCGATCTGTTCTACCGCCTGAGCGCCCTGCGGCTGCAGCTGCCGCCATTGCGGGCGCGCGGCGACGATATCGCGATGCTGGCGGAACACTTTCTGAAGCGGTCGCTGGCGGCGCTCGACGTGCCGCTGACGGAGCCGCTGCGCGCCGCCCTGGCCGGCTGTTACGCCGCGCTGAGTCATTACGCCTGGCCCGGCAACCTGCGCGAACTGCGCAACATGATGGAGCGGGTGGCGCTGATGCTGAGCACCGGCACCGCGCCGAGCGGCGAGACGCTGCGCTGGCTGCTGCCGGAGCTGGCGGCGGCCACGCCCCCCGAGACACCACCAGCGCCCGTCTCCGCCCACGAAGCGCTGGCGCGGTGCAGGGGCGACCACGCCGCCGCCGCCCGGCTGCTCGGGATCAGCCGCACCACCTTATGGCGCCGGCTGAAAAAAACGAACTGAGCATCAGCCGGCGCGCCGGCCGTCCGAGGCCGGCAGCAGTCGCGCTCGCCGCTCGCCCAGCAGGTTCATGCCCGCCGCCGCCAGCAGGATGATCGCCGCGCCCAGCAGTTGCCAAGCCGACAGCCGGTGGCCAAACGCCAGGCGATCCACCAGCATGGCGGCGATCGGGTAGATGAACGACAGCGAGCCGATCAGGTTGGTCGGCAGCTTCTGCAGCGCGCCGTACATCAGCACGTACATCAGGCCGGTGTGCAGCACGCCGAGCGTCGCCAGCATGCCCCACTGCCCAGCGCTGGCCGAAACGTGGAAATCCACCAGCGGCAACAGCATCACCGCCCCTACCGCCACCTGGATCAGCGCAATAAGATGCGGCGGCGTGCCCTTCAGCCGCTTGGCCGCCAGCGCCATCAGGGCGTAGAAAAACGCCGCCCCGAGCGCCAGCGCGATGCCCGCCAAATAATGACTCTGTTCCCCCGCCTGCCGCGGCTGCGCCAGCACCACCAGCATCATGCCGCCGAACGCCAGCCCCAGCCACAGCAGCTTGCGGGCGGTCAGCCGTTCCCCCAGAAACAGCGCCCCCAGCCCCACCAGCATAAACGGCTGGGTGTTGTACACCGCCGTGGCGATGGAGATAGAGGCATAGGAATAGGCGGCAAACAGCAGCAGCCAGTTGATCACCAGCGCCACCCCACCGGCGATCGCCAGCAGCAGCGTGGCGCGCGTCAGCACATCGCGCCGCAGCTGCCCCAGCGCGCCGCACACCGCCAGCAGCACCAGCGCCCCCACCGCGCAGCGCCAAAACACCACGTTGACCACCGGCTGGCCGGACATCAGCACAAACCAGCCGATGGAGCCGGAAATCAGCATCGCCGCCGTCATCTCCAGCGAGCCGCGTTTTATCTCTGCATTCATTCTGCGTTCCTCCAAACTTGCCCAGAGGCATAGCTTGCGGCTTCGCCGAGCGGCTTTCCATAGCATAAAAAAGGCAGATATGCTTAACTGCCTTTTTCTCGTAGCTATAATAAAGAAAACACCTAACGGAGCCGTTATGGATGATATCGATCGCCAGATCCTGACTCTTTTGGCGCAGGACGCGCGCGCGTCGTTGAAGACGCTGAGCGCGCAGGTGGGGCTGTCGTCGCCGAGCACGTCGGAAAGGCTGCGGCGGCTGGAGGAAAGCGGCGTGATCCAGGGCTATACCCTGAACGTCAACCTACAGGCGGTGGGCTACGCCTTCGAGTCACTGGTGCGCATCAAGCCGCTGCCGGGCATGCTGAAGAAGGTTGAACAGCTGATTCAGGCGATTCCGGAAGTGGTCGAATGCGACAAGGTGACCGGCGAAGACTGCTTTATCGTGCGGCTGGTGGCGCACTCGATGGCGCAGCTCGACCACACCCTCGATCGGCTGGCCGAGCATGCGCAGAGCAACACCTCGATCGTGAAAACCACGCCGGTCAAACGCCGCCTGCCGCCGCTGCTCTAATTAACGCCGCCGCTTGCGGGCGAACGGATTGCCGCGCTTCTTCTCTTTTTTGGCCGCGTCGGCGGCGGATTTCAACGCCGCCAGATGCGCCTTGTCGGCCTCCGGCACCGCGCGCTGTTCGATCGGGAACACCGGCAGCGACGCCAACAGCCGCGAACCGTAGTTTTTGGTCAACAGCCGGCGATCGTAGATCACGATCTCGCCGTAGCATTGGTTGCTGCGGATCAGGCGGCCGACCTGCTGGATCAGGTTGAACGAGGCGCTCGGCAGGCTCTGCACTTCGAACGGATAGCGCTTCAGCGATTTCAGCCACTCGCCTTCGGTAATGATCACCGGGCTGTCGATCGGCGGGAACGCAATTTTGTGAATGTGTACCTGGGTCAGCAGCTCGCCTTTCAGATCCAGCCCTTCGGCGAACGATTGCAGCCCCACCAGCACGCTGGCGACGCCCTTCTCCACCCGCTTGCGGTGCTCTTCCACCAGCCGGTAGCGCGGCTGGTCGCCCTGCACCAGCAGCATCAGCCGCAGATCGGTCACGTAGCTGAGGAAAGTCTGCATCGCCCGGTGGCTGCTGAACAGGATCAGCATGCCTTTGTGTTTGCCGCTCGCCTGCTCGGCGCGGAAACATCGCGCCATCTCCTCAAGGTGCTCCGCCTCGTTGGCGAGAGCCGGTTCGTAGCGCATCTGCGGAATGACAATCTTGCCCTGTTCGACGTGATTGAACGGCGAAGAGAGCGTTTCGAAACGATCGCCGGCCTTCTCGCTCAGCCCGCTCATCTCCTGCAAACGCGCGAAGCTGTTCAGCGAACGCAGCGTGGCCGAGGTGACCACCACGTGCGGCACCTTGCGCCACAGCAGCTTCTCCAGCTGGTCGCTGACGCGGATGCCGACGCAGTGCAGGTAAAGATGAGTGACGTTATCGCGCAGCTCGCGTGTGACCCATTTGGAGATCGGCGCGTTGGAGGATTTGTCGAGCGCCGCCAGCCGCCACAGCTTGCTCATCGCCTCCAGATAACCCAGCGTGCGGCTCATCTGAATGATCGACCGGTGCAGGCGCACGATGTCATGCTTGCCGGTCTGCTCGGTGAGATCGTTAAGCACGAACTCCGCCAGCCCGCGCAGCGCATCGGTCAGTTTGAACAGCCGCGCGCAGCTCTCCACCATCTCCGCCGGCAGCTCGCCCATTTCAAAACGGTGCTCGGCCGCCACGCTGTCACCGGGCAGATAGGCACTGACCTGATGCTCGAAGATCTGCACCAGCTCGCGCAGCTCCTCGCAATGGTTTTTCAGCCGCTCGCTGTTGGCCAGCCCCGGCGGATTCTTCGGCCGGTACTGCGTCATGCACTGCTCGACCTGGCGCACGATCATGTCCAGTTGCAGGTTGGTCGACAGCGCGGTGATTTCCCCGTCGATCTCCAGCGCGTCGCGCGCCACCTCCGGCAAATGGTGGCCTTCGTCCAGCACCAGCAACAGCTCTTTCGGGTTCGGCAGCACCGATTCCGTCTCCAGCGCCGCCATCACCAGGGCGTGGTTGGCCACCACCACGTCGGCGCTCTCGATCTCTTTGCGGGCGATATAGAACGGGCATTCGCGAATGTAGTGGCAGTTGCGCCCCAGGCAGTTGGCCTTGTCGGTGCTCAGCTTGGCCCACAGCGGATCGTCGATGCTCTGCTGATAGTGATCGCGCAGCCCGTCCCACTCGAAGCGGGCCAGCGCCTTGGTCAGCTTCTGGCACAGCGCTTGCTCTTCGCCGCTGGACGGCGCCAGCTCGTCGTCGAGGAACAGCGTCAGATCGCCCTGTTGGCTAACGTCGGTGCTCATCGCCGCCAGATTGCGCGGGCACACGTAACGCCCGCGGCCAAAGGCGCCGGTAAATTTCAGATCGGGGATAATCTTTTTCAGCAGCGGCAAATCCTTGCTGTAGATCTGGTCCTGCAGCGCCACGTTGGCGGTGCTGACCACCAGCGGTTTACTCTCCGCCCGCCCGACGGCGATGCCCGGGATCAGGTATGACAGCGTTTTGCCGACGCCGGTCGGCGCCTCGATCGCCAGATGGCGCGGGTAGTCGCCGGCCAGCGTCTTCGCCACCTCGGCGATCATCTGGCGCTGGGGCGCACGGGAAATGAAATCCGGTATTTGCTGCTGCAGGGCTTTGTACCACTGGCCAATCTGATCTTTAACTGCGGAGGAGAGCGCCATTCAACTCTTATCTAAACGAAATGATGGCGCCATTGTCCCACAGACCGCCCGCGGCGTCAGCCCGAGTTACGCCTGCGGATCGATCATCGAGGCGCGCCCGGCGCTGAACGACCACTCGTCCAACTGGGTGGTGGTGATCACCACCATCACATCCTCGGGGCGCAGCCGCAGGTTTTCCGCCAGCAGCGCCGCCAGCCGCCCGTAGAAGTGCCGCTTGGTATCGGTGTCGCGCGGCCGCCCGGCGGTGATGTAAAACAGCACGAAATCCGCGCTGCGCGGCCCGCCGAGATAGTCGCGATCGTAGATCAGTTCGCCGGGGCGGTATTGATCGATCACCTGAAATTTATCCGTCGGCGGCACCTCGAAGGCCTCCACCAGCGCCTGATGCAGGCTGTCGGACAAGGTTTGCAGATAGTCGGCGGACTTGCCCTGATGCAGGGCGATGCGGCTAAACGGCATGGTTGTCCTCCTGTTCCAGTTCACGCAGGCGCGCCACGGCCGACGCCGCCGCGGGCCAGCCGGCGTAGAACGCCAGATGGGTGATGAGCTCGGCCAGCTGCTGGCGCGTCACGCCGTTGCGCTGCGCCAGCTGCAGGTGAAACGGCAGCTGTTCCACGCGGTTGAGCGCCACCAGCGCGGCGACGGTAATCAGGCTACGCTCGCGCGGGCTCAGCGCCGGCCGCTGCCAAATATCGTCAAACAAAACGCTGTCGCTGAGCTGCGCCAGCTTGGGGGCAATATCGCCGAACGCCTGCTGCCCGGCCTGGGATTCTGATGGCATCACACTCTCCTGTCAGTTGCGGATAGCCTTACGCTACCCGCCGCCGCAGCGAGTGAAAATCGGGATTTTCAGCAGTCTCGGTTCAGAAAAACGGGAGGGTTCCCCGCCGGGCGGCGGGGAGGCATCACGATTCCAGCGGGGCAACACCGTCGAAATGGGCGCTCAGCAACGCATTCAGCTCCGGCCGCTGTTCCACCCGCTCTGCGATGGCGTACAGCCGCGGGCAGTGTTGCCGGAACCACGCGCGGCCCGGCCGCCAGTTGCACATCACCGCCACGTACAGATCCAACGCGCTGAAGCTCTTGCCGAGAAACCACGGGCCCGCAGCGCCGGCGGCGGCGTTCAGCTGCCGCAATAAGCGCTCGCGATAATCCATTACCGCGTTTTTCAGCTGTTCCGCGCCCGCCGCTTGCGGCTGCCAGCGCTGCGGATGGTCGGCATAGGTGAAGGTGGGGTAAATCTCCGCGTTGATGAACAGCAGCCAGCGCAGAAAACGCGGCAACAGCGGCGAGCCGCCGGGCGGCGCCAGTTCGGCGTGCGGCGCGCGATCGTGCAGCAACAGAATGATCGCCGCACTCTCCGTCATCACTTCGTCATTGGGCAACACTAAGGTGGGCACCTGGCCCAACGGGTTCAGCGCCAGCAGGCGATCGCGCTCCGGGCCGTCCTGCGTGTAGTCCACCTCCTCATAGCCCCAGGGGAAAGCGGTCAACACCAACGCGGCGGCCACGATCGTCGAGCCGCAGCCCTGCGTGCCGAACAAAGTATAAGTATCGTGCATGATTCCTCCCGCAGCGGAACAAGGTATCGATAACTGTAGACCAGCCGCCGACCGTCGGCCGAAGAAAAAATTCACTCTTTACGCGACTTTTTTAATCGTTCGACATGAAAATGAATTTTTTGTCATAAATAGATCACATTACTACGGTAAAAATTCTCCGCCGCCAACAATCAGGCGGCACAGTAAAACAGCAATGCAACTGATGATAAGCGTCTTTCAATCGAATAAAGCAGGGTAACCCATGAAACGTAATCTTCTGGCCGTTATTATTCCGGCACTTTTACTTGCGCAAGCGGCACAGGCAGCAGAAATCTACAATAAAGACGGCAACAAACTCGATTTTTACGGTCGTGTAAAGGCCCTGCATTATTTCTCCGATGATGCCGGCAACGACGGTGATAAAACCTACGTGCGTATCGGCTTTAAAGGCGCGACTCAGATTAACGATATGCTGACCGGCTACGGCCAGTGGGAATATCAGATCGCCGCCAACCACACGGAATCCGACGGCACTAAAGATACCAAAACGCGTCTGGGCTTCGCCGGTCTGAAATATAAGGACCTCGGTTCCTTCGACTACGGCCGCAACTACGGCATCATTTACGACGTCGGCGCCTGGACGGATATGATCCCTGAATTCGGCGACGATGCTTACATCAAGACCGACAACTTTATGAACGGCCGTACCAACGGCGTCGCCACCTACCGTAATAACAACTTCTTCGGACTGGTCGACGGCCTGAAATTTGCCGTGCAGTACCAGGGCAAGAACGAAAACGACGGCCGCTCCGCCAGCAAGGCGAACGGCGACGGCTGGGGCCTCTCCTCCAGCTACGAAATCATCGATGGCCTGAGCGTGGGCGCCGCCTATGCCTCTTCCAACCGCACCACCACGCAAAAAGCGGGCACCTTCGGTAAAGGCGACAAGGCCGATATCTGGGCCGGTGGTCTGAAATACGACAACAACAACGTCTACCTGGCCGCGACTTATTCGCAGAGCCGCAATATCGCGCCTATTTCCGGCACCGCCACCATCAATAACAACGCCACTTCCGTTAGCGGCTTCGCCAATAAAGCGGAAGGGATTGAATTGGTCGCGCAATATCAGTTCGACTTCGGTCTGCGCCCATCGCTGGGTTACGTTCAGCAGAAAGGCAAAGATATTGAAGGCATCGGCGACGTCGATCTGGTGAAATATTTCGACGTAGCGGCAACCTATTACTTCAACAAAAACATGTCCACTTATGTCGAATATAAAATCAACCAGCTCGATGACGACAACAAGCTGGGTCTGAAAAACGACGACGTGGTTGTTGTCGCCCTGACCTACCAGTTCTGATGTGATGAATGAATAACCACCACTGCAAACTTTAGCGTCACTTGATACCCAGAGTTTTATTTCGCCGGGCGGCTGCGTCCGGCTTTTTTGTTTTTATTTTCCCCCTGTCCAATCCCCCCGCTTGCCTTGCAAAAAAAACGGGTCTACATGTATAGCTTTCTCCCCGAGCGAAATCAGCCATGCATAACGACGGACGCTTCGACTTCCACAACGCCCTGCGCTACAGCAGCGACGAACTGGCGAACATCCTCAGCCACTGCTTTGAAAACTACATCGTGCGCTTCGTTGTCGACGGGCCGACCTTCGCCGCCCGTTTCGGCGCCGAAGATCTCAGCCTGAACGACAGCCTGATCGTCACCCACCGCCATGAACCGGTGGCGGTGGCGCTGATCGCCCGCCGCGGCCGGCACAGCCGGGTCGCGGCCTTTTCCGTGCGCCCGGAGATGCGCGGCCAGGGCCTGGGCAAGGCGCTGATGCAGCGGCTGGTGGCGGACGCCCGCCACCGCGGCGACCGGCGGCTGTCGCTGGAAGTGATCGAAGGCAACGACGCCGCGCTGGCGCTGTACCACCGCGCCGGGCTGCGCATCGTGCGCACCCTGACCGGCCATCAGGCGCCGGCGGAAGCGCCGCCAGGCACGGCGGAACTGCAGGCGGTCGATCCGCTGACCGTCAGCCATCGCCTGACGGCGGAAGGCGCCACCGATCTGCCCTGGCTGATCGCCCCCGAATCGCTGTTCAAGCTGCCGGGCAAACCGCAAGCCTATACGCTCAATCGTCAGGCCTACGCCGTGGTGATGCCCGGCGCCGAGCACTGCTGGCTGCGCCTGATCTACGTGCCGCCGCAGCACCGCGGCCAGGGGCATGCGCGCGCCTTGCTGGCCGCCCTGCAAACACGGTTCGCCCCTTTGCCGCTGACTGCCAACGTCGTTGTGCCCGAGGTGGCCGCCCCCTTCTTTACGCATCTTGGCTGGCGGCAGGATCCCCTGCCGCAGTTCGAGATGGATATGCTGCTGGACAGCCCACAAGAATAAAACCGAGAGAGATAACAATGGCAGGAAAACAGGCAAGGACACTCACCCTCGGCGCGGCGATTGGCGTCGCGCTGCTGACGTTGGCCGGTTGCGCGCAGCCGCCGCACACCGACGCGCAGGCCCAGCAGCGGCTGGCGCATCAGTCGGTGCTGGCGGTGAACTGGTTCCAACAGTCCGGCGAATACCGCGCGCTGGCGCATCAGGCGTTCAACAGCGCGCAGCGCGCCTTCGATCAGGCCAGGGCCGCGCCGGGCCGTAAAAAGGCGGTGGTGGTCGATCTGGATGAAACCATGCTGGACAACAGCGCCTACTCCGGCTGGCAGGCGCAGCAGGGCCAGCCATACGACGGCGCCACCTGGGCCAAATGGACGCAGGCCGAACAGGCCGGCGCGGTGCCGGGCGCGGTGTCGTTCGCCCGCTACGTCAACGCCCATCAGGGCACGATGTTCTACGTGTCGAACCGCAAGCAGAGCGAATACGCCGCCACGGTGGCCAACATGCAGAAGCTCGGTTTCACCGGCATGTCGGAAAAGACCGTGCTGCTCAGCACCGATACCTCCAATAAGCAGGCGCGCTTCGACGCCATCAAACAAGCCGGCTACGACATCGTGGTGTACGCGGGCGACAACCTGAACGACTTCGGCGCCGCGACTTACCACCAGGACAACGCGCAGCGCCGGGCATTCGTCAGCGAGAACCAGAACAAGTTCGGCACCGAATTCATCGTGCTGCCCAACCCGCTGTACGGCGATTGGGAAAGCGGGCTGGCCCGCGACTACAACAAGCTGACGCCGCAGCAGAAGCTGCAGGTGCGCCAACAGGCGATCAAAGCCTGGCGCGGGCGCTAAGCCTCACAGCAGTTTGTACATATAGCAGGTGGCTTCCAACGCCCCGCCGTCGCTGGCGCGGGCGTATTGTGGGATGTCACCTGCCGCTTCGAACCCCAATTGGCGGTACAACCCCTGCGCCGCGCTGCCGCTCAGGGTATCCAGCACCAACAGGCTGCGGCGATGACGCGCCGCCAGCGCCTGCACTTCCTGCATCAACAGCCGCGCGACGCCCTGCCGCCGCGCCTGCGGGTGCACCATCAGCTTGACCACTTCCGCCCGGTGGCGGCCATTGTCCGGCATCGCCAACAGCAGCTGCACTGTGCCGACCGGCCGACCGTTCGCCAGCGCCACCAGCATCGCACGCTCTCCCCGCGCCAGGGCCGGCAGCAGCCCCTGCCAAAATGCCCGCGCCTGCTCCACCGTAAAGGGCATGACAAAACCGATGCTGGCGCCGTGCGCCACGCTGGCGTGCAGCATCTCGGCCAAGTCGGCCACGGCGCTTTGCGCCGCGTCGGCGCCCCACTGTTGCAATTCAATCATGGCTATGGCCTGCAGATAACGAGCGTGTAATGGGCCGGCTCATCGCCGGGGACATGGAAACGGGACGCGCCGAACAGGCGGTAGCGCAGGCAATCGCCGGGCGACAGCCGGAAAACGCGCCCTTCCAACGTCAGCTCCAGTTGCCCGGACAGCAGCCAGAGGTGATGCTCCAGCGCCGGAATCGACGGCAGGTCGTAATCGATCTGCGCGCCGGCATCGAGCCGGGCTTCGATAAACTCGGCCTTATACAGCGCGGCGGGAGGAGAAACGGAGCGACGGTGAAAACCGCTGGCGCGATCGACCCATACCGGCTGTTGCGGCGGCCGCAACAGCTCCGGCGGTTCGTCTTCGATTTCGCTCAACAGGCGCGACATGGTCAACCCGTAGGCGGCGCACAGCCGGTTCAGCAGCGACGCCGTCGGGCTGGTTTCGGCGCGCTCCACCCGCGAGAGCGTCGCCCGGCTGAGACCGGTGCGCTGCGCCAACTCCTCCAGCGACCACCCCTGCTGCTGGCGCAAATCCGCCAGCCGCTGCGCCAACCTCAGGTCGGCAGTCTCCAAACCGTTATCCATCGCTCACACTCCGCCTTAAAATCCCATATAAGAGAAATAATCTCAAATTAGAGATATGGCAAGCGGATTTTAAAAAATGCCGCGCAGCGCGATGAATATCAGCATGCTCAGCAACACCACCGCCAGCATACTGCGCAGCAAGAACGCCACTATCACCGCAAACACTATCGAAGAAGGAGGAGCGTTCTAGCACTCGCGCGAGGGCGGGTTTTGTACAAGATTGCCCGTCTCGGCGCCCGGCGGCGCGATCGCCGCGCAGCGCCAGGCGCTGAATACCGCCAGCAGCGGCGCCAGCGCGAACGCCAGGAACAGCCAGCGCGCCGCCGACGCCGCGCCCGCCGCGCCGCCCGGATCGTTCAGCCCCGCCAGATTGGCGATCATCCCGGCCAGCGCCGCACCGAATGCGGTGGCGAACAGCTGCACCGTGGTAATCGAAGCGCCGGCGATATCTTTGTCCGCTTCGGGCGCCACCTGCAAAATGCGCGTCAGCAGGTGCGGCCAGCCGAAGCCGATGCCGAACCCCACCAGCAACAGCGCAATGACGATCGGCGCCAGCGCCTGCCAGTGGCCGCCGGACGGCACCGGCATCAGAATCGCCAGCGCCAGCAGCCCCACCAGCACAAACAGCGGCCCGCTGACGATCGCCCGGCGAATGCCCGCCCCGCGCCAACCGGAGCTGAGGATCTCGGACAGCGTCCAGCCGGCGGCCATGGCGGCGGCAATATAGCCGGAGATCAGCGGCGACTGGCCGTGCAGCAGCTGCAGAAAATAGGGCACGAAGATCTCGCTGGTCATGCCGATCACCAGCAACGCGGTCGTGATGTAGAGCGCCGCCAGCGATGAGCCGCGCCGCAGCGCGCCGTGCGGCAACAGGCGGGCGCGCGAGTGCGCTTCGCGCTTCAGCAGCCAGGCCATCAGCACCAGCGAGAGCGCGATGCCCGCCAGGTTGATCCAGGCGCTGTGCGCCAGGCTGCCGGCGGACACCGCCAGCACCGCCACGGTCAGCAACAGCAGCTGCGTGGTCGGCAACGGCGCGGCCGCCTGCTGCGCTTTGCCCTTGGGCAGGATCAGGAAGGTAAATGCGGCGTACAGCGCCATGATCGGCAGCAGAATGCCGAAGGCCCAACGCCAGGCGTTCAGCTCGGCGAAAATGCCGCCCACCGCCGGCCCCACCAGGGTGGCGATGCCCCACATCGCCGAGATGAGCGCCATGGCGCGCGGCCACAATCGCTGCTCGAACACCAGGTTGATCATCGCGTAGGAGAGCGCAAAGATCAGCCCGCCGCCGAAGCCCTGCACCGTACGGCCGATCAGCATCACCGGCATGCTCGGCGCCAGCGCGCACAGCGCCGCCCCGGCGATGAAGAACAGCGAAGCCACCAGATAGGCGCTGCGCGCGCCGTAGCCGCTGAGCAGCCGGGCCGACAGCGCGGAACCGAGGATCGACGCCACCACGAACAGCGTGGTGTTCCAGGCGTAGAGATCCAGACCGCCGATATCCTGCACCACCGAGGGCAGAATGGTGGTGGCGACCAGAATATTGATGGCATGCAGCGCCACGCCGAGCGAAAGCGCGATCGCACTGGCCGCATTTTTGCCGGAGAAAAGGTCGCTCCAGCGGCTATCGTCATGGGTTATCACGGTTGTCGTCCTGTTTTCAGAGGAATGGCATTGAGTTGGTCATAAGATTGCGTTAAATTTAACAAGAGTTATCTTGGAATAAGTTAGGGCGAGGCGGAGAAATATGTCAAGAATAAACTTGGAAAATAGCGGCAGCACCGCACAATCGGTCAGTGACCGCTTGCTGACGCTATTGAAAACCCGCGGCCCACAGCAAGCTTCTGACGCAGGAAAGGTGCTCGGCACCACCGGTGAGGCGGCCCGCCAGCAGTTCGTCAAGCTGGCGAAAGAGGGGCTGGTCGAAGCGGTGGCGGAAACGCGCGGCGTGGGCCGCCCGGTGCAGCTGTGGCATTTGACCTCGGCCGGCAACGCGCGCTTTCCCGACACCCATGCGGATCTGACGGTGCAGCTGCTGCGCACCGTGCGCGACAAGCTGGGCGAACAGGCGCTCGACGTGCTGATCGAGACCCGCGAGCAGGAAAACCGCATCAACTACAAGCAGGCGATGATCGGCGCCACCGATCTGCAGGAGCGCGTGGCGCGCCTGACCGAAATCCGCTGCCGCGAAGGCTATATGGCCGAATGGCGTCAGGAGGAAGACGGTTCCTATCTGCTGGTGGAAAACCACTGCCCGATCTGCGCCGCCGCTACCGTCTGCCAGGGCTTCTGCCGGGCGGAGCTGAGCATCTTCACCGAAGTGCTGCAGGCGCAGGTGGAACGCGCCGAACACATTCTGGCCGGCTCGCGCCGCTGCGCCTACCGGATTTCGCTCCTTTAACACCGGTTTTTGCCCACGTTTTCAACCGGTACAGATTATTCTGCTTGTGCATCCCGCACCTTCCCTTCTAAGGTTGAATTAACGCATATTCAGACCAACAGCGGGCCTCGCGCTCGCTCTGGCAAATCCGTCGGCGCCTGGCGCGCAGCGGCAGAGTAACCCCACGGGAGTTGAACGATGAAGAAGCCGCATGCCGGATTCTGGCTGGCGACGCTGGGACTGGGCGTCTGCTGGCTGCTGGCGCTGCTGACTCGCGATCGGCTCAACGGCATCCTGCTGGCCGGCGCGGCGCTGGCGCTGATCTTTACCCCGGCCGCCCGCCGCAAAGGCGCGGCCCTGGCCGCCCTGGGCGGTATCGGCATGGATGGGCTGTGGAGCTACAGCGGCGTGCTGCACTACAGCGGGCAACACGGCCTGCCGCTCTGGACCATCGCGTTGTGGATCGGCTTCGGCTGCTGGTGGTATTGGCTGCTGGACGTGGTCAGAGCGGCCCCCTGGCCGCTGGCGGTGCTGGGCGCCGCCGTCGGCCCCTTCGCCTACGCCGTGTCCTGGAAGCTGGACGCCTTGCTGCCCGGCGTGCCGCCGGAGTTCATGCTGCTGCTGCTGGCCGTCGGCTGGTCGATTTACCTGCCGGCCGTCAGCTGGCTGCAGTGGAAGCGGCGGGACAGCTGAACGGCGGGCGGCGGCCGGGAAAAATAATGCCGAAAGCCATTGCTTATCGGTTGCCCGATCGGGTTTACTGAGCGTTCTAATAATAATCACCCCTGCAAAAACATATCCCTATGCTTAGCCAACAAAGCCGTAGCGTCCTGCCGTTGATCGGGGCGTTGTTCACGTTATATATCGTTTGGGGTTCCACCTATTTCGTCATTCGCCTCGGCGTCGCGCAGTGGCCGCCGCTGATGATGGCCGGCATTCGCTTTCTGGTTGCCGGTATCCTGCTGTTCAGTTTCCTGGCCTGGCGCGGCCACGCGCTGCCGACGCCGAAGCAGTGGCTGGCCGCCGGCGCCATCGGCATTCTGCTGCTGGCGGTGGGCAACGGCCTGGTGACGGTGGCGGAGCACCAACACGTGCCGTCCGGCATCGCCGCGGTGATGGTGGCGACGGTGCCGCTGTTCACCCTCTGCTTCAGCCTGCTGTGGGGGATGCGCAACACCAAACTGGAATGGGCCGGCATCGCGCTCGGTCTGGTGGGCATCGTGCTGCTTAATACCGGCAACAACCTGGTGGGCAACCCGACCGGCGCGCTGCTGATTTTGCTGGCGTCGGCCAGCTGGGCCTTCGGGTCGGTATTGGGATCGCGCATCTCGCTGCCGGCCGGGCCGATGGCCGGCGCGGCGGAAATGCTGGTCGCCGGCGTGGTGTTATTGGCAGCCAGTCAGCTGAGCGGCGAGCGTCTGACTCAGATGCCGAGCACCGGCGGCTTTCTGGCGCTGGGCTATCTGATCGTCTTCGGCTCGATGCTGGCGATCAGCGCCTATATGTTCTTGTTGAAGAACGTGCGCCCGGCGGTCGCCACCAGCTACGCCTACGTCAACCCGGTGGTGGCGGTGCTGCTCGGCATCGGCTTTGCCGGCGAATCGCTGGCGCCGCGCGAGTGGCTGGCGCTGGTGATCATCGTGGCGGCGGTGGTGCTGGTGACGCTGGGAAAATACCTGTTCGTCCGCCCGGCCCGCGTGCAGGCCATCGACAGCGAACGGTAGCGATCGCAAAGGGCGGTCTGCGGGCCGCCGTTAAAAACGATTCTTGTTTCACCCGGCGAAGGGGCTATAATTCCCGCTGTTCCAAGCAACCTGCGAAATTATTCCTATGCTGAAAAAAGCGTTCGTCATCGTCATCGCCCTGTGCGCCTTCGGTTCTTTGGGCGGCGTATTCCTCGCCGGGCTGAACATCTACACCCGTTCCACCACCCCGCACGAAGAAAGCGCGCCTGCCGGGGATGCCGCCGCCACGCCGGCGCAAACCGAAACCCTTCAGGCCAAGTGATCGTCCAGCCAGCGCTGGCAGCGCAGCTGTAAAAAGCGCTGCAGCCGCCTGACGCGTTCCAACACCGGCGAGCGATGCGGGCACCAGGCATTTCGAGCAGTTCCTCACCGCGCCATAGCCGCCTTCCCCACGCCGGGGAGAAAAACGACGCGCTGCGCCTGATACAGGCCGACGCGCGGCAGGTTACCTGCTGGCGATGGAGAACGGCTTCGTCACCGGCAGCGCGATCGACATCGACGGCGACGCCCTGCTGTAACGGCGGCTAGAGCGCCGTCACGCCCTGCGCGGCGGCCTGCTGTTCCAGCACGGTGATAATCTGGTAGGCCGAACGTGGCACCAGGCTGAAATCGCCGATCAGCAGGCGGTCGCTGACCGCCTCATCCAGCATCGCTCGGGCGCCGGCGCGCAGGATTTCCACCTGTTCCGGCGGCGTACCCGCCGCGGTGATCAGCGGCAGACCGGGCACCGCTGCCGTGCGGCCGATGATTTTCAGCCCCTCCAGCGCCTGCGGCTGCGCCCGGCGCAGCAGTTCCATGCTGATCGCATCGATGGCGGCGATATCCGCCTGCCCGCTGCGGATCAGCTTCAGCGACTGATAATGCGCGCCGGAGGCAATCGCCGCACCAAAGAATTTCCCGTCCTGCGCCAGCGGCGCGATCAGCGCGCGCAGGCCGTTGTAGCCGGATTGGGAATCGGTGCTGTTATAGGCCGCCGTCCGGCCGCGAAAATCCGCCAACCGTTCGCCGGGGTCGCCCGCGCGCACCACCAGCCAGCTGCGGTAATTCGGCCCGTCGCACCCCTCAACCCGATAATGGTAGGTGCCGATCAGCTGCACCTGCGGCAGAGTGCTGACCAACGGATAACCGCAGGTTTGGCTGAGCAGCAGATCGTCGCGCCGCCAGTGCTGCGCCAAATCGTCCGGCCAACTGAGCCGCTCCGGCGCCGCCGGCAGCCCCAGGCGCAGCAGCTTGTCGCGCAATACCTGCCAGAAAGATTCGGCCTGCTCCCGGCCAACGCCGTACATCGGTAGAGACACCTGCATCATTTCCCCCTTACCCCGCCGGAGTGGTCGCCAGCGTCTGCTGACGCCAGGCGGTGAGATAACGCACCCAACGTTCGAACAGCATATCGGTGATAATAGCCAACAATGCCACCACCGCCGCGCCCTGGATCACATAGGCGGTGTTAAAGCCGCTCAGACCGATGATGATCGGCGAGCCGAGCGTCTTGGTGCCGACGGTGGAAGCGATGGCCGCCGTGCCGATGTTGATGATCACCGACGTGCGGATCCCGGCGACGATCACCGGCGCCGCCAGCGGCAATTCGACCCGCCACAGAATTTGCCAGGCGCTCATCCCCACGCCGCGGGCAATCTCGCGCGTGGCGGGCGGCACCGATTCGATGCCCGCCAGCGTGCCCTGCAAGATCGGCAGCAGGCCGTACAGCACCAGCGCAATGATCGCCGGCTGTTCGCTGAAGCCCATCACCGGCACCGCTACCGCCAGCACCGCTACCGGCGGGAAGGTCTGCCCCACCGCCACCACCGTTTCCACCAGCGAACGAAACTCCCGGCCGCTGCGCCGGGTTACCGCCACGCCGGCCGCTACGCCGAGAGCCACCGCGATCAGGCTGGAGATTGCCACCAGCGACAGATGCGCCCCCACCAGCGCGATAAAGCTGTCCTGCTGATAAATGGGCCGCTCCAGATCGGGGAACCAGGCGGCAAACAGGCCGCGCAGATGATCCATGCCGAACACCAGCGCCAACAGCAGCGCCAGCGTCCAGGGCAGCGGATCGCGCAGCAGGCGCCAGATGCGCCCGCTCATGACAGCGCCTGCCCGGCGATCAGATCGTTGAAGTGCAAGACCCCCAACGCTTCGCCCCGTTCATCCACCACCGGCAGGCAGTCGCTGCCGCGCGCCACAAACACCGACAGCGCCTCGCGCAGGCTCATGGCGGCGGCGATCGGTTCGCCCTCGGCGGCGCCGGGCCGCACTCGCTCCGCCACCGTTCCCAGCGACAGCAGCTTGATGCCGCGATCGCTGCGCCCGAAGAAGTCCCGCACGAAGTCATTGGCCGGCGCGGTCAGCAGCGCCAGCGGCGTGCCCTGTTGCACCACCCGCCCCTGATCGAGCAGCACCAGGCGATCCGCCAAGCCCAGCGCCTCGTCGATGTCGTGCGTCACCAACACGATAGTGCGGCCGGAGAGCTGATGGATGCGCGCGATCTCCGCCTGCAACGCCGCGCGGGTGACCGGATCCAGCGCGCCGAACGGTTCGTCCATCAGCAACACCTCGGGATCGGCGGCCAGCGCGCGCGCCACCCCTACCCGTTGCTGCTGCCCGCCGGACAGCTGATGCGGATAGCGACGGCGAAACAGATCCGGCTCCAGATGCAACAGCTCCAGCAGTTCGGTTACCCGATCGCGAATGCGCGCGCGCGGCCATTTCAGCAGCTGTGGCACGGTGGCGATGTTTTCCTCCACCGTCCAGTGCGGAAACAGGCCGATCGATTGGATCGCATAGCCCATGCGCCGCCGCAGATCCTGCGGTTTGAACGACTGGATCTCTTCGCCGGCAAAGAGAATCTTGCCCCGATCGTGCTCGATCAGGCGATTGATCATTTTTAACGTCGTGGACTTGCCGGAACCCGAGGTGCCGATCAACACGGTGAATTCGCCCTCGGCGATGTGCAGCGTGAGATCGTCTACCGCCGGCTTGCCCTGAAAAATTTTGCTGACTTGCTCAAAGTGAATCATCGGCGCGATACGTCCAGGATTGAAACCCAAAATTTAAACAGCGAATCGACGATGACCGCCATCATGACCACCGGGATCACCCCCAGCAGAACCAGATCCAGCGCGCTGCTGAGCAGCCCCTGAAAGACGATGGCGCCAAAGCCGCCGGCGCCGATCAGCGCCGCCACCACCGCCATGCCGACGGTTTGCACCGCCAAAATGCGCACGCCGGTCAGGAACAGCGGCAGCGCCAACGGCAGCTGCACGCGCAGGAAGATCTGCCCGCGCGTCAGCCCCATGCCGGTGGCGGATTCGATCACCCCCGCCGGCACGCTTTGCAGCCCCGCCACCACGCTGCGCACCAGCGGCAACAGCGCGTACAGCACCAGCGCCACGATCGCCGGCGCCATGCCGATGCCGCTGACGCCGTGTTCCGCCAGCCAGGGCACCGCCGTCGCCAGCCCCGCCAACGGCGCGATCAGCAGGCCGAACAGCGCAATGGACGGCACGGTCTGGATAATGTTCAGCGCGGAGAAAATCGGCCGCTGCCAGCGCTCGGAGCGAAAACACAGCACCCCGAGCGGCACGCCGATCGCCAGCGCCGGCGCCATCGTCGCCAGCAGAATGGTCAGGTGCTGCAGCAGCGCGGCGTCAAACACCTCCTGGCGATTGTGGTACTCCTTCAGCAGCGACAGCTGATCGAGCTGATGCCCGAACAGCAGCAGCGCCGGCGGCACCAGCACCAGCGCGTTGCCCAGCATGCGCCACAGGTGCGACGCGGTGATGCGCGCCATGGCGTCGGCGGCGATCAGCAGGCTCAGCGCCATCGTCAGCCAGCACCCGCTGCCCCAGGAGGTGCGCGCCAGGCGCGATCCCTCCTGCGCCAGACGCCCGGCGGCCTGCCCGCTGATCCAGAAGGCCAGCGTCAGCACCCCGCAGGCGGCCAGCGCCGCCAGCAGCGCCCGTCCCCGCGTCGGCGGCAACAGGCTGAGGATCGCCAATGCCGCCAGCGGCAACAGCAGCCACAGCGCCGGGCCGTGCAGCAGGGAGAACAAGGAGAGGCTTTTGCCCGACAACAGGCGATTGGGGGCATAACTGAGGAACGGCAGGCCGAACGCGGCCAGCAGCAACAGCATGAACAGCGTCAACAAGACGCGATGTTTTACGGCGATAGTCAAAGAAACGCTCCGGTTCCCTCGGTTTACCCCCTCTCCCGACGGCAGAGGGGGCACCTCGGCATTATCCCTTAACAAACCCTTTCTCTTTCAGGTAAGCGGCCGCCACCTGTTTGGCGTCCTGGCCTTCCACGGCGATCTGCGCGTTGAGTTTTTGCAGCGTCGGCCCGTCCAGCGAGGCGAACACCGGCTTCAGCAGCTCAGGCAGATTGGCGTGCGCCTTCAGGGCCGCTTCGCGCACGATCGGTGCCGGCGCGTAGATCGGCTGTACGCCTTTCGGATCCGCCAGCGTCTGCAGCCCCAGCGCCGCCACCGGGCCATCGGTGCCGTAGGCCATCGCCGCGTTGACGCCGGAGGTCTGCTCCGCCGCCGCCTTGATGGTCACCGCCGTATCGCCGCCGGCCAGGGACAGCAGCTGATCCTGATTCAGCTTGAAGCCGTAGGCATTCTGGAACGCCGGCAGCGCATCCGGCCGCTCGATAAATTCCGCCGAGGCCGCCAGCTTGAACTTGCCGCCGCCGTTGATCCACTTGCCGAGATCCGACAGCGTCTTCAGGTGATTGGCCTCCGCCACGTCCTGGCGAATGGCGATGGTCCAGGTGTTGTTGGCCGGCGCCGCGTCCAACCAGACGATTTTGTTTTTGTCGTAGTCGAGTTGCTTCACCTTCTCGAAACCGGCCTGGGCGTTCTTCCACGCCGGATCTTTCTCATCGGAGAAGAAAAACGCGCCGTTGCCGGTGTATTCCGGGTAGATGTCGATCTCGCCGGACGTGATGGCGCCGCGCAGCACCTTGGTGGTGCCGAGCTGCAGCTTGTTGGTGGTCTGGATGCCGTTGGCTTCCAGCACCTGCACGATGATGTTGCCGAGCAGCGAACCTTCGGTGTCGATCTTGGAGCCGACGCGCACCGAGTCGGCCGCCTGCGCCAGACCGCCGGTGGCCAGCAGGGCCAGCGCGACGGCAAAGGAACGTCCGCGTGATAAGGTGATTGCCATACTTTTCCTCTGGTTATACGTTTTCCGGCTCATGGGCCGGTTAAGTTGGAAAATCCTGAGAAACGCGCTTCCAGCGCGCAATAAATTTTTCCGTCGGCAGGGCATCGCCCTCCCCCTGCGGTTCACCGGCGCGCAACGGATGCACGCCGACGTCGATCGGCGTCAGGGCGTAATCGCGCAGCCACTCGCCGTAGCCTTGCGCGACAAATCCCTGGCTGCGGCGCTGGTACGCCTCGCGCTCCGCCAGATAGACTTCGCGCAAACCATACCAGGGCAGGCCGGGCAGATCGTGATGCACTAAATGGTAGTTCAGATTGAGAAACAGCAGCCGCCACGGCCAACCCGCCTCATTAATAATAGAACGTGCCTGCGGTGCGTCCACGGCGCGATGCTCAAAAAACGATCTTACCTTGGTCAGCGCCAGCGCCGGGTAGCTGATGGCCAGCAGGTAAAACGCCGCGCCGATACCCTGCGCCTGCAGCCAGTCGAGCAGCATCGCCAACAGCGACAGGTGCACCAACCACCTCGCCCAGACGCGCCACTCCCCGGCGGCAAGCGCTTTCACCGCCCCGACCAGGGTCGCGGCGATATCCAGCGCCGGGCCAAGGAGCACCCGGCCGATCAGCGTATTGCGCACGGCGGCCAGCAGCGGCAGCAGCCGGGGATAGCGCCGCCACTGCGCGGCGCTGAAGTAATAGCTTTCGGGATCTTCGTGCGGATCGGTCAGGTGGTCGTTGCGATGGTGGCGCAGATGCGAATCGCGATACAGCCCGTAGGGATACCACACCGCCAGCGGCAACAGGCCGAACAGCTGATTGACGCGCGGCCAGCGCGTCGGATGGCCGTGGATCAGCTCGTGCTGCAACGACATGTACCAGGTGGTCAGCAGTATCAGCAGCGGCGCGCCAAGCCACGGGCCCAGCGTTTGCCACCCCAGCGCCACGCCGAACCAGCCGCCGTACACCGCCGCCATGATCCCCCAGGTGGGCAGCTCCAGCCGCCAATGCCGGCGCCGATAAAGCTGCCTGATTCGTTCGCGCTGTTCGGGGTGCAAATAGTGGGCGTGGGACATGCTGCAGCTCGCGGTAAGAGATTTTCTCCCAGTATCCGTGAGCCGTAGCGGCATTCAAAATAACGAAAATGGCAAAGCTAAGTGAAAATTCAGCGGGTTGCGTACGCGTAAAAGCGAAAAAACGGGCCGCGCAGGCGGCCCGTCGGTCACATCTTCAGGGAACGAAATCGAGCACCACGGCGTTGAACAGCGCATACTCGGTGGCGTTGGCCATCGGCGGAAACTGCGCGCGCTGCACCGCCGCGCTCGCCGCTGCGCACCGTGGCGCGTCGCCTCTTACGATCTTGCTGCTCGCCAGCTTGCCGTCCGGTCGCAGCCGAATGCTGATGGTGCAGCGTTGGCCGCGCGCGCGTTCAGGCAAACGCTGCTCGCGGCTCACCGCGTTATGCACCCGCACCGGATAGCTGAGCAGCGCCGTGGCCTGCGCCTCGGCCTGCGGCTCCGGCAACGGGATGCCGGCCTGACGCCCGGCGCCGCAGCCGCTTAACAGCAACAGCGCCAACAGGCCTAGTGTCTTTTTCATTCCCTATATCTTATTGGGTTGTTAATCCTTATATGACGGCGATCACTGCGCCGCCGGGTAAGCCTCGCCGTCATCCGCGTAACGCTGCAGCCGCTCGCGCCACCACTTGGCCGCCAGACCGCTGGCGCTTTCCCGCCAGCCGAAATAGGCAACGTCGCTGCAGCGCTCAGATTCAACGCGTTTCGCCACCAGTTCGCCGCTGTTCAGGTAAGGTTCCGCCAGAGAACGCGGCAGATAGCCGCAGCCCAGCCCGGCCAACTGCGCCTGCAGCTTGGCGTCGAAGCCGAAGACCGTCAGCGTATCCTGTTCTTCCAGCAGGTTCAGGCTCTGCGGCGCGTTGACCCGCGAGGTATCGCGCACCACCACCGCCCGGTGCTGACGGATCTCATCTTTCGGCAACGGTTCCGGCAGCGCCGCCAGCGGATGCTGTGGCGCGACGGCGAACACGTAATCCAACTGCCCCAGGCGGCTGAACGCATAACCCACCCGCGACGGCGGCTCGCAGATGGCGCCGATGATAATGTCGGCGCAGCCGTAAACCAGCGATTCCCAGGAGCCGGCCAGCACCTCGTGGCTGAAACGCAGCCGGGTATGATGATGCTGCCGATAGAACTCGTCGATCAGCGGCAACAGGCGGGCAAACGGGAAGGAGGCATCGATCCCGAGCGTGATCTCGCTTTCCCAGCCGTTCTCCACGTAGCGCGCCTGCTGCTCCAGATCCTGCGCCGCCCGCAGCAGCACCCGCCCTTTTTCCAGCATCAGCTTGCCGGTATCGGTGAACTTCGCCCGGTGGCCGGAGCGATCCAGCAGGGTGATGTCGAGATCGTTCTCCAGCTTTTGCACCATATAGCTGAGTGCCGAAGGGGTTTTAAACAGTGCGGCGGCCGCGGCGGCGAAAGATCCGTGCCGGTCCAGCGCGTCCAAAATCAGCAGCGCTTCCAGGTTTAATCTCATGCTTTCTCCCGTGTATAAAAAAACTCAACAAGTCGGCAAAAATTCTGCGGTATCTTTGAAATCGCCCTCTGCCTACCATGCGTTTTATCGGCGTTACACTCATCAGATGTTCAACCGAAATATCACTGGGAAGGTAAATTATGTCCAAGTTTCAACTACTTGATAAAGACAACTCCGCACTGATTTTTATCGACCATCAACCGCAAATGGCCTTCGGCGTGGCTAATATTGATCGTCAGCAACTGAAAAACAACGTTGTTGGTTTGGCGAAGGCGGGCAAGATTTTCAACGTGCCAACCCTTTTCACCTCGGTAGAAACCGAAAGCTTCAGCGGCTATATCTGGCCGGAACTGCTGGCGGTACACCCGGAAATCACCCCGATTGAACGCACCTCGATGAACTCCTGGGAAGACGCGGCCTTCGTTAAAGCCGTGGAAGCCACCGGCCGCAAAAAGCTGGTGATCTCCGCGCTGTGGACCGAAGTGTGCCTGACCTTCCCGGCGCTGATGGCGCTGGAAGCCGGCTATGAAGTGTATGTGGTGACCGACACCTCCGGCGGCACCTCCGTCGATGCGCACGAGCGCTCGATCGATCGCATGGTGCAGGCCGGCGCCGTGCCGGTGACCTGGCAGCAGGTGCTGCTGGAGTATCAGCGCGACTGGGCGCGCAAAGACACCTACGACGCGGTGATGGCGCTGGTGCGCGAACACAGCGGCGCGTACGGCATGGGCGTCGACTACGCTTACACCATGGTGCACCACGCACCGGCCCGCACGCTGAAATAATTCCCCTTACCCCGGCTCCGCGCCGGGGTATTTTCAGGAGTCGGTTTTATGGCCCATCCGCAGCATGTCACGCTGGTGATCACCCACCGTTTGGCACCGGGGAACGAGCAGGCCTATGAGGCCTGGCTGAACCGCATCATGCCGGACGCCGCGGGCTTCACCGGCCATTTGGGCGTCAACGTCATCCGCCCTTCCGGCGACGAGCAGGCCTATACGGTGCTGGTTCGCTTCGACAACCTCGACAATCTGTACCGCTGGATCCACTCGCCGCTGCGCAAGCAATACATCGAAGAGGTCACCCCGCTGCTGCTGGAGAACGACCATATCGAGATCCGCCCCGGCGCAGAGTTCTGGTTTACCCCACCCAACCCCGGCGTGCGCCAGCCGCCCCAGTGGAAGCAGTTCATCATCACCCTGCTGGTGATCTTCCCTTCCACCAATCTGGTGCCCTGGTTTTGGGGGCTGGCACTGCCGCAGCTGAACGGCACGCTGCTCGGCCATTTTCTCAATGACGCCACCGTGGTCGCCCTGGTGGTGTACCTGTGGATGCCTATCGTGACCCGCGTTTTTCATCAATGGCTGACCCGCCGCTAGGCGGTTCGCCGGGAGAATGTTATGAACCACCACGCTTCATTGATCATCACCAACGGCAAGTTTCACACCGTCGATCGCCAAAATCCCACCGCACAGGCGGTCGCCATCCGCGACGGCAAATTTCTGGCGGTCGGCAGCGAAAGCGAAGTCATGCAGCACGCCGGGCCGGAAACCCAGGTGATCGACCTACACGGCCACACCGCCATTCCGGGCCTGAACGACTCGCACCTGCACCTGATCCGCGGTGGCCTGAACTATAACCTGGAGCTGCGCTGGGAAGGCGTGCCTTCGCTGGTCGACGCGCTGCGCATGTTGAAAGAACAGGCGCTGCGCACGCCGAACCCGCAGTGGGTGCGGGTGGTCGGCGGCTGGACCGAATTCCAGTTCGCCGAGCGCCGCATGCCGACGCTCGACGAAATCAACCAGGCGGCGCCGGACACGCCGGTGTTCATTCTGCACCTCTACGATCGCGCGCTGCTCAACCGCGCGGCGCTGAAGGTAGTCGGCTACACCAAAGACACGCCGACCCCGCCGGGCGGCGAGATCCAGCGCGACGCCAACGGCAACCCGACCGGCATGCTGATCGCCAAGCCCAACGCCATGATCCTGTACGCCACGCTGGCGAAAGGGCCGAAGCTGCCGCTGGAGCAGCAGGTCAACTCCACTCGCCAGTTTATGCGCGAGCTGAACCGTCTGGGTCTCACCAGTGCCATCGACGCCGGCGGCGGCTTCCAGAACTACCCGGAGGATTATCAGGTGATCGCCGAGCTGCACGAGAAAAAGCAGCTGACCATTCGCATCGCCTATAACCTGTTCACCCAGCGGCCGAAGCAGGAGCTGGAAGACTTCGAGCTGTGGACCGACATGCTCAAGCCGGGCCAGGGCACCGACTTTTATCGCCACAACGGCGCCGGCGAGATGCTGGTGTTCTCCGCCGCCGACTTCGAAGACTTCCTGCAGCCGCGCCCGGACCTGCCGCCGGGCACCGAGGACGAGCTGGAGCGGGTGGTGCGCCATCTGGTCGAGCACCGCTGGCCGTTCCGCCTGCACGCCACCTATGACGAATCCATCAGCCGCATGCTGGACGTGTTCGAGAAGGTGAACCGCGACATTCCGTTCAACGGGCTGCACTGGCTGTTCGACCACGCCGAAACCATTACCGAGCGCAATATCGAACGGGTCAAGGCATTGGGCGGCGGCATTGCGGTGCAGCACCGCATGGCGTTCCAGGGCGAATATTTCGCTGACCGCTACGGCATCGAAGCCACCAAACACACGCCGCCGGTAGCGAAAATGCTGGCGGCCGAGCTGCCGGTCGGGCTGGGCACCGACGCCACCCGCGTCGCCAGCTACAACCCGTGGACGGCGCTGTACTGGCTGGTTTCCGGCCGCACCGTCGGCGGCATGGCGATGTACGACGACAGTGCCCGGCTGGATCGCGAAACGGCGCTGATGCTGTGGACGCAAGGCAGCGCCTGGTTCTCCACCGAGCAGGGCAAGAAAGGCCAGATCAAGGTCGGCCAACTGGCGGATGTGGCGGTGCTGTCGCAGGACTATTTCAGCGTGCCGGAAGAGCAGATCAAAGGCATTGAGTCGGTAATGACGGTGGTGGACGGCAAGGTGGTCTACGCCGCCGGCAGCTTCTCGCCGCTGGCGCCGCCGCCGCTGCCGGTGCTGCCGGAGTGGTCGCCGGTCACCCAGGTGCCGGGCCACTACCGTTCCGCGCCGCCGTCGGCGGCGGCCAGAGTCGGCGTGCTGAGCCAGGCGCACCAATGCTGCGGCCCGTGCGGCGTACACGCGCACCAGCATGACATCGCGCGCCGCTCCAGCATCCCGGTGTCGGATGAAAACGCCTTCTGGGGCGCGTTCGGCTGTTCGTGCTTCTCGTTCTAAGTTGCCAGGCAAACAACTTATTATGTAACTAGCTTAATAAGATATTAAGTTAGCAACATAGCAAACTAATGGCGCTGCCCACGGGAGAGCGCCATTTCATTTTCAATCGCGGTTGGTCTCCAGCCAGCGCCGCTGCTCGGCGGAGGCGGCTATCGCATCCAGCACGCAGGACACCTTCCAGCCTTCTTCAAAGTCCGGCCACATGCGATCGCCCGCGGAGATGCCGTTGACCAGATCGCGGATCTCCACCGTCTTCTGATCGTTAAAGCCGATGCCGTGCCCGGCGCTGATGCAGAACGCCGCGTAGTCCGGGTGCTTCGGCCCCACCAGCAGCGTCTTGAACCCCTGCCGCTCCGCCGGCTCATCGTGCCGATACAGCTTCAGCTCCGCCATCCGCTCCTGGGTATAGCTCAGCGTGCCCTTGGTGCCGGTGACCACATAGGTCAGCCCCATCTTGCGCCCGCAGGCAATGCGCGAGGTTTCGATAGTGCCCATCGCCCCGCCGGCGAAGCGCAGCAGCGCGCCGGCCTGATCTTCGTTTTCCACCGGCAACAGGCGCGCCGGGTCTTGCGGGTCCGGGCGCTGTTTGATCACCGTTTGCATATCGCCACAGACCGCCACGATGTCGCCCACCAGGTAGTGCGCCATGTTGACGATGTGCGCCGCCAGATCCCCCAGCGCGCCCAGCCCGGCGCTGGCGCGGCGGCAGTGCCAGTCGAGCGGCGTGCGCGGGTCGGCCAGATAATCCTCATTGTGGGTGCCGTAAAAATGCACCACCTCGCCGATTTCACCGTTGGCGATGATCTCGCGCGCCAGCTGGCTGGTCGGGTTCTTCATGTAGTTGAAACCGACCAGCGTTTTCACGCCCTTGGCGCGGGCGGCCTGCACCATCTCCGCCGCGTCGGCGGCGTCCAGCGCCAGCGGCTTTTCCGAATACACGTGCTTGCCGTGGCGGATCGCCTCCAGCGCCATCTCTTTGTGCAAGAAGTTGGGCGCGCAGATGTCCACCACGTCGATCGCCGGATCGGCCACCAGCTGCCGCCAATCGCCGGTCGAGCGCGCAAAGCCGAACTCGGTTGCGCGCTGCGCCGCCAGCTCGGGCGTCACTTCCGCCAGCATCTCCAGCACCAGCTCCCCTTTCAGAGGAAAGACCGTGGCGGCCTGCGCATAGGCGATGGCGTGACAACGCCCGATATAGCCGGTGCCGATTAACCCAACGCGTACCTGTTTCATCATTTTCTCCCGTGATCGAAATCCTGTGTAGAACCAGGCGCCGCTCAATGAAACGCGCCGGCTGATAACAGGTTTATATGGAATTTAAATTTCAACAACAAGAAAAAAGGAAAATAAAGTTCACATTCGTGATGCCGTTCATGAAACATTGACGGGATGATGCAACGGGAAAGCCCGGATACGGCTTGCCGTATCCGGACGAGATAAAATGAACCGTTTATTTCATATCAAGGTAAACCGTTGGCGCCATGCTGCACGTAGCCAGGGCGTTGCAGCAGGCGCTGCTGATAGGCCGCCAGCGCCGCATAATTCGGCCGCTCGAACGGCGTCATCAGCCAGCGATTCAGCGACAGCCCCAGCACCACGTCCGCCAGCGTGAAGGCCGCGCCGGCGGTATAAGGGCCGTGCTGCGCCAAATGCTTGTCCAGCAGCCCCATCAGCCTATTCCACTCACGCTCGGCGGCGGCCAGGCTGGCGGCATCCTGATAATCCGCATGCCCGCGCACCCGCGACATGAACACATAGCGCCAGGCGCCGTTCAGATCGGTGGCCTGCCAGTCCATCCACATCTCCACCGCCGCGCGCGCGCCGGGTTCCTGCGGCAGCAGATCGCGGCGCCCTTCCCGTCCGGCCAGGTAGCGGCAGATGGTGTTCGACTCCCACAGCACCCGCTCGCCGTCGATCAGCACCGGCACCAGGCCGTTGGGATTCAGTGCCAGAAACACCGGCTCCTGCGTGGAGCGAAAGCCGCTGCCCCAGTCCTCCCGCGCCAGCGGCAACCCCAGCTCCTGGCAGGTCCACAATACCTTGCGCACGTTGATCGATGAGGCTTTGCCCAATAATTTCAGCATTCGCTTTCCTTACCCTCTCCAGAACGGTTTATCGCCTTCGCGCCGCGCATCCGCCCGCGTCAGGCCGATATCCGCCAATTGCCTGTCGTTCAGCAGCAGTAACTCTCTGCGCGTACTGCGGCGCAACAAATACCAACGCCAGCGTGACCAGCCTACCCGTCGCCACGTCGTCATGCCATCAAACAGTGCCATGTTGTTATTCTCCCTGCTGTTTTTGCGTTGCAGTCATCATGCTCGCCGGGAGAAAAACAATACAGATTCACGCTGGCGCTATTTTTTTCATACAGCTGCGCCAAAAAAACCGCTGAATGGTTTACTTTGAAAGCATCTGTACCGGTTTTTTAATCCTGCATCCCAATAAGAGGCCTCTGTATGACACGCTACGCCACTCTGGCCGCCATTCTCAGCCAACGCATTCAGCAAGGGCTGTATCCCGCCGGCCATCGCCTGCCTTCGGTGCGCGCGCTGAGCCAGGAGCACGGCGTCAGCATCAGCACGGTGCAGCAAGCCTACCGGCTGCTGGAAGAACAGCGCCTGGTGGAGGCGCGGCCGAAGTCGGGCTACTTCGTGCATACGCGGCGCGCGCAGGCCGAGCTGCCCGCCATGACGGCGCCGGTGCAGCGGCCGGTGGACATTTCGCAATGGGAGCAGGTGCTGGAGCTGGTGCGCAGCCGGCCGCGCGAGGGCCTGATCCAGCTGGGGCGCGGCATGCCGGATATCGCCGAGCCGACGATGAAACCGCTGATCGTCGCCCTGCGCAACGCCGCCCGCCACGGCGATCTGCGCAGCCTGTATTACGACAGCATTCAGGGCGTGGCCGCGCTGCGCGAGCAGGTCGCCCGCCTGCTGCTGGATTCCGGCTGCCAAATCGGCCCCGATCAGTTGCTGATCACCACCGGCTGCCAGGAGGCGATCTCCGCCGGGCTGCGCGCCGTTTGCCAACCCGGCGACATCGTGGCGGTCGATTCGCCCTGCTTCCACGGCACCATGCAGACGCTGAAGGGCCTGGGCATCAAGGCGCTGGAAATCCCCACCGATCCGCTCACCGGCGTCAGCCTGGCGGCGCTGGAGATGGCGCTGGAACAGTGGCCGATCAAAGCGATTCTGCTGACGCCCAACTGCAACAATCCGCTGGGCTACATCATGCCCGACGCCCACAAACAGCGGTTGCTGACGCTGGCGCAGCGCCACGACGCGGCGATCATCGAGGACGACGTCTACGGCGACATCGCCTATCACTACCCGCGGCCGCGCACCATCAAGTCGTTCGACGAAGACGGCCGCGTGCTGCTGTGCAGCTCGTTTTCCAAAACGCTGGCGCCGGGGCTGCGGGTGGGCTGGATCGCGCCCGGCCGCTACCTGGAGCGGGTGCTGCACATGAAGTTCATCGGCTCCGGCGCCACCGCCACCCAGCCGCAGCTGGCGATCGCCGAATTCATCCGCGGCGGGCACTATCTGCAGCACCTGCGGCGCATGCGCGCCCGCTACCAGCAGAACCGCGATCGCATGACCGACCTTATCCTGAAACACTTCCCGGCCGGCACCCGCGTCAGCCGGCCGCGCGGCGGCTTTATGCTGTGGATCGAACTGGACGAGGCGTTCGACACCCTGCGGCTGAACCGCCATCTCGAGCAGCAGGGCGTGCAGATCGCCGTCGGCAGCATCTTTTCCGCCGCCGGCAAATACCGCAACTGCCTGCGCATCAACTATGCGCCGAAGCTGACGGCGGAGATCGAACAGGCGGTGCAGCGGGTCGGCGCCACCATCCAGGCACTGATGCCGAGCGGCGTGCTGCAACCTCAGGCGGACTGAAGCCAATACACCGCCACCCGGCGGCGCAGATGCCCGATGCCCTGCGGGTGGTGAATAAACTGCTCTACCGGCATCATTCGCCAGCGCTGCCCTTCATCGCCAAAGCGAATGGCGGCGATCTGCGCCGGGGTGATCACTCCGGCCATAAACCAGGTCGGCGGGTAGCCGGGCTGAATACCGTCGTAACGCCGCTGCCAGACAACCTGGCGTTCGGCGAGCAACACCCCAAACTCTTCCTGCGTTTCCCGCAGCACGCACTGCAGCGGCGTCTCGCCGTTTTCCCGCCCGCCGCCGGGCAGATCCCACATCCCGGGCCACGGAATGCCCGGCTTGTCGTCCCGTTGGTAAACCAGCAGGCGGCCGTCGCACAGCAGCGCGATCTTGGCCCCGTCAAACGCCCGATCCGTCATGTTTTCCGTCTCCCGCCCATACCGTTGCCTGAACATCATACTCCATCCCGGCACGGCCTGGTGTATAGTGAAAATCCGTTTTCACAACAGGCGAACAATACGATGAATTCTCCGTTTCTGGTGACCCCTCAATGGCTTGCGCAACATATCAACGATGAAAATCTGGTGGTGATCGACGTCCGGATGTCGCCGGTGGGGCTGACGCCGAAGAAAGATATGCTTGCCGAGTTCGAACGCGGCCATATCCCAGGCGCGGTCTATTTCGATATCGACGAGGTGGCGGACAAAAACACCGCGCTGCCGCACATGCTGCCGACGGCGGCGGAGTTTGGCGCGGCGGTGGGCAAGCTGGGCATCAGCGAGCGCGATACCCTGGTGATTTACGACGAAGGCAACCAGTTCTCCGCGCCGCGCGGCTGGTGGACTTTCCGCAATTTCGGCGCCGAGCGCGTTTACGTGCTGGACGAAGGGCTGAACGGCTGGACCGCGCAGGGCCAGGCGCTGGCAACCGGCCCGGCGCAGGCTGCCCCGCAGACGTTCAACGCCCGGTTCAACGCCGACGCGGTGGTGGATATGCGGCAAGTGGAGCAGGCGTTAGGCACGCCGGTGCAAATTCTCGACGCGCGCGCCGCGCCGCGCTTTTATGCCGAAGCGCCGGAGCCGCGCCCCGGCCTGCACCGCGGCCATATTCCCGGCAGCATCAACATTCCGTACGGCGAGCTGCTGGAAAACGGCCGCTTCAAATCGCTGGAGGCGCTGCGCCAAACATTCAACGACAAGGGGGTGGATATCAACGGCCCGATCATCACCAGCTGCGGCTCCGGCGTGACGGCGGCGGTGCTGGCGTTCGGCCTGCTGTCGCTCGGCGCGCCGCAGGTCAAGCTGTATGACGGCGCCTGGAGCGAATGGGGCCAGCTGAGCGGCAAGCAGCCGATCGCCCAAGATTAAGTTTCGATCCGCTCGACCACGATCTGCGCCAGCCGCTGCACGGCGGCCGAAGGCTGATCCTCGGCGCGGTGCAGCACCACGCCGAGCTGGCCGAGAGCGGGCAGCAGATCGGGGGCCAGCGGCGCCAGGCCGGGCGGCAAACCCGCCGCCGTGCGCACCGTGACGCCCAATCCGGCGCTCACCGCCGCCCACACGCCGTTCAGGCTGCGGCTGGTAAAGGCGATGCGCCAGGGTATGCCGACGCGATCCAGCGCCTGCGTCGCCGCGCTGCGCATCAGGCAAGGCGCGTCAAACATCACCAACGGCAACGGCTCATCCCCTTCTCGCCAGGGCGCCAGCGCGAAGCCGGGCGAGGCGATCCAGTGCAGCTGCCGCTGCCCCAGCGCCAGATTAAACGGCGTGCTCAAACCGCCATCCCACGCCAGCGACAGATCCAGTTGACCTTTCAGCACCCAGTCGATCAGCTCGGCATTGCGCGCGATGCGCGCCTCGATGCGCACCTTCGGATTGGCGCGCGCGAAGCTGCCCAACACCTGCGGCAGAAACGTCTCGCCGAAATCCTCCTGCAGCCCCAGCCGCACCGTGCCCTGCAAATCCAACCCGCGCACCGCGGCGGCGGCTTCGTCATTGAGCTCCAGCAGGCGGCGCGCGTAACCGAGCAGCGTTTCCCCCGCCTCGGTCATCACCATGCCGCGCCCGGCCTTGCGCAGGATCGGCGCGCCGAGCTGCTGTTCCAGCTTTTTCAGGTGAGCGCTGACCGCCGACGTCGAACGCCCCAGCCGTTCAGCCGCCTTGGCGAAGCTGCCCAGCTCGACGCCGGTGACGAAGCTGCGCAAATCCTCGAGATCGAACGTTATTCGCCTCATGCTGACCATCCTGATTTTCTGAACCATCGATAAAAATAATACCGATTTTACTGATAAAGATGGCGTGTCACGCTCTCCCGGTCAACGTCTTTGCGGAGAATCCTTATGCTCGCGATGCCGCAGCCCGCCAAGTGGCGGTTAGTGCGGCTGGATTTATGGCGTGAACCGCCGTAGGCACAGCCGCACAACGGCCAGCTGTTCCGCGTCGGCCATCTGTCCGCCCCCTTTGACCACACTGCGCCGCGGGTTGACAGCCAAACTTGATATTGATAATCATTATCAACATTAAACCATTCACTTGCGGCTCGCGGGATGCGGGCCGCTCTCCGGGGTCAACCGCCATGCCGTCATCACCGATCACACCGTACGCCACCACCTGCTGCATCGTGGGGGGCGGCCCCGCCGGGCTGATGCTCGGCTATCTGCTGGCGCGGGCGGGGATCGACGTGACGGTGCTGGAGAAGCACGCCGACTTCCTGCGCGATTTTCGCGGTGACACCATTCACCCGTCGACGCTGGAAGTCATGCACCAGCTGGGCCTGCTCGACGAACTGCTGGCGCTGCCGCACCAGCGCGCCGAATCCCTGCACGCCGAAGTCGCCGGGCGCGACATTAAGCTGGCGGATTTCACTCGCCTGCCGACGCGCTGCAAATTTATCGCCTTTATGCCGCAGTGGGAGTTCCTCAACTTTTTGGCGCAGCAGGCCGCCGCGTTCCCCCATTTCAGGCTGCTCACCTCGACGCAGGTTCATAAGCTGCTCTACGACCGCGGCCAGGTATGCGGCGTGCTGGCCGACACGCCGGAAGGCCCGATCCGCGTGCGCAGCCAGCTGGTGATCGGCACCGACGGCCGCAACTCGGTGGTGCGCGAGCAGGCGGCGCTCAGCAGCCGCTCCTTCGGCGCCCCTCGCGACGTCTTGTGGATGAAGCTCAGCAAGCAACCGGGCGATCCGGCCTGGTCGATGGGCCATACCGGGCCGAAGCAGAACTTCATCATGATCGACCGCGGCGACTACTGGCAGTGCGGCTACTCGATCGATAAAGGCAGCTTCGACGCGATCCGCCGCAGCGGCCTGGAGAAATTTTTGCTGCACCTCGCCGAGGTGGCGCCATTCCAGGACGATCGCCTGCAGGAGATCGTCGAGTGGGATCAGGTGAAGCTGCTGAGCATCCGCATCGATCGTCTGGATAGCTGGGCCAAACCGGGGGTGCTGTGCATCGGCGACGCCGCGCACGCCATGTCGCCGATCGGCGGCGTGGGCGTCAACCTGGCGATTCAGGACGCGGTGGCCGCCGCCAACGCCCTGATCCCGCCGCTGCGCCAGCATCGGCTGCAGCTGAAGCATCTGCTGAGCGTGCAGCGCCGGCGCGAATTCCCCACCCGGGCCATCCAGTTTTTGCAGATCAAAATGAGCCAGCGCAAGCCGGGCGAACGCCGCGCGGCGGGCGGTTCGCGCCTGATCGCCCGCGTCGGCAACAGCCGCTGGTTGCCGCGCCTGTTCGGCCGCATCATCGGCCTGGGTTTTCGCCGCGAAACGCCGCGGCATCTTGAAAGTTAACCCGCTATACTCATCGGTTCCCGCTTCGATGAGGTTCATTCATGTTCACCGTCCGTCAGGCATTGCTGGAAGATTTAACCCAGGTGCGCGATATCGGCATCCGCACCTATCGCGCGCACTTCGGTGAGCTGTGGCGTTACCCGCACGAGCTGGAGGCCTTTCTGGCCGAGGATTTTGCCGTCTCCGCGTTGGAACGGACGCTGCGCGATCCCGACGTGTGCTGGCTGTTGGCCTATGAGGATGACGCCCTGGTCGGCTATGCGCGGCTCAACGTCGACAGCTTGCTGGCGCCAACGCAAACCCGCGGCGCAGAGCTGCAGAAAATCTATTTCCTGCCGGGCCATGCCGGCAACGGCTATGGCCAGCGCCTGTTCGAACAGGTGCAGCAGCGGGCCATCGAGCGCCGGCAGAAGACGCTGTGGCTGGAGGTGCTGCAACGCAACGCCGGCGCCCAACGCTTTTATCAGCGCCAGGGATTGAGCATTTGTGGCGAGACCTGCTACACCAGCGCCCAGGGCTCGATAGGCATCTGGTATATGAGCAAGGCGCTGTAACCGCGCCCCGCTCCGCCTTCGTTTAGCGCGGCTCCCGCTGCAGCATCAGGAACAGCAAGGCAAACGCATTGGGCGCCAGGTAGATCAGTGCCCCCAACTGCACCGCCAGCGGATCCTGCTTGGCCTGCCAGGCCATAAACCAGTCGCCGGCGACCACCATAAAGCCGACGCCCCACACCGCGATCGCGCAAAGCGCCCCCAGCATCGCCCAGATTTTGCCCTTGGCGAAGGCGGCGTAAGGGCCTTTAAATCGCCCGATCATCAGCAAAACGCCCGCCGCCGCGAATAGGCCGGCCAGCGTTTCCAGCGTGGTGATGACAGCCAACCCCAACATGCAGGCCCAGTCGGCGCCGATCGCGCGCCACATCAGCCCCGGCGTTTGATAGGTATCCTGCATGGCAAGCAATGGCCCCACCGCGTTGCGCGCGGTGCCGGCGAAATCCGCCGTATTGTTCAACAGGCTGAACAGCCCCCACAGGGCCGGAAACAGGGACAGGACGATGCAACCGAGGCGTGACACAGTGATTTCGTTCATGGGTTATCCTTAATTAATAAACTTGCGGCTTCCGCCATCATGGCGGTGCCGCAGTCGAGATCCTGAGAGTTTGACGTGCACAATGTAAGAACTAATCTTACAATGACGCAGCATAGCCGAAAGTGAGGGGGAACAATGGGCAGAACATTAACGGTTGATCTGGGTGACGAACTGCGTAGCTTCGTCGAAGACCTGGTGGCCAGCGGCGATTACCGCACGCCCAGCGAAGTCATCCGCGAATCCGTGCGCACTTTGCGCGAACGTACCGCCGCCTCAAAACTGGAAGAGCTTAGGCGCCTGATTGCCGAAGGAGAGCACAGCGGCGAAGCCGTCGAATGGGATCGTGATGTGTTCATGGAAAGAATACGGAGCAAAGCAAAAGGATGCGCAGGAAAGTAACCGTCCGCCCAAAAGCCTTGGCGATATGGAAGAGATCTATTTTTGCGGATTGGCGCACTTTGGCTTACAGGTGGCCGAAGATTATCTGCGCCACCTGCATCAGGCTTTCGATAACCTTAGCCACCCCCAACTCGGCAGAAACATCGATGCAATCGGCCCCGGCCTAGGGGTATTGCCCGTCGCCAACCACCTGATTTATTTTCGTCAGCACAGGCGGGAGGTGAATATCATCAGAGTGCTGAATCACTCCCACGATCCGCTCAGCCGATCCTTTTTCAGCTGATCCAACGTCAAATCGCCACCAGCCCGCGTACGCCGTCCTGTTCCATATTGCTGCCGGCGCCGCGCTGCACGATGCTGCCGCGCGACATCACCAGATAGCTGTCCGCCAGGTCGGCGGCAAAGTCATAGAACTGTTCCACCAGCAGGATCGCCATATCGCCGCGCGCCGCCAGCTGTTTGATCACCGCGCCGATCTCCTTGATCACCGAAGGCTGGATCCCTTCCGTCGGCTCGTCGAGGATCAGCAGCTGCGGCCGGCAGGCCAGCGCCCGGCCGATCGCCAACTGCTGCTGCTGCCCGCCGGAGAGATCGCCGCCGCGCCGATCCTTCATTTGCCGCAGCACCGGAAACAAGTCATAGATCGGATCCGGCACCGTGCGCGCGGCGGCGCCGGAAAAGCGCGCCAGCCCCATCAGCAGATTTTCCTCGACCGTCAGGCGCGGGAAAATCTCCCGCCCCTGCGGCACATAGGCGATGCCCGCCCGCACCCGCTGATGCGGCTTTTTACCGGTGATGGTTTCGCCCTGCCAACGGACGCTGCCGCTGCGCGCCGGAACCAATCCCATCAGGCATTTCAGCAGCGTGGTTTTGCCCACGCCGTTGCGCCCCAGCAGGCAGGTCACCTCGCCAATGCGCGCCTCGAACGACAGGCCGCGCAGAATGTGGCTGCCGCCGTAATATTGATTCAATTCCTCTACCTGCAGCATCGTTACGCCTCCTCAGCGCCCCAGATATACCTCAATCACCCGTTCATCGGCCTGCACCTGCGCCAGCGATCCTTCCGCCAGCACCTGCCCCTGGTGCAGCACCGTCACGCGATCGGCGATGGTTTCCACAAACCCCATATCGTGCTCCACCACCATCAGCGAATGCTTGCCCGCCAGCTCGCGGAACAGTTCGGCGGTGTAGTCGGTTTCGGCGTCGGTCATGCCGGCCGCCGGCTCGTCGAGCAGCAGCAGGTGCGGCTCCTGCACCAGCAGCATGCCGATCTCGAGAAACTGTTTCTGCCCGTGTGACAGCAGCCCGGCGGGCCGGTGGCGTTCATGCCCCAGCCGCAGGGTCTTCAGCATCTCGTCGATGCGGTCGCGCTGTTCGCTGCTCAGGCGGGCGCGCAGGCAGGCCCACACCGACTTGCGGGTTTTCTGCGCGATCTCCAGATTTTCGAACACCGTCAGCGCCTCGAACACCGTCGGTTTTTGAAACTTGCGGCCGATGCCGGCGTGGGCGATCTGCATCGGCGCCAGCCGGGTCAGATCGACGGTCTGATCGTAAAACACCCTGCCGCTGTCCGGCCGGGTCTTGCCGGTGATCACATCCATCAGCGTGGTCTTGCCGGCGCCGTTGGGGCCGATCACGCAGCGCAGTTCGCCGACGCCAATGCGCAGCGACAGATCGGTCAGCGCGCGAAAACCGTCGAAGCTGACGTTGACGTTGTCGAGCTGCAGCACCGGATCGGTTTGCTGCCGGTATTTGTCCGCCGGCAGCGGATGGGTAAACAGTTCGTCGGTCACTTGCATCGCTTTCATGAGGTTTTCCTCCGGCGCAGCAGGCCGATCACCCCTTTGGGCAGAAACAGCGTGACGACGATAAACATCAGGCCGAGGAAGAACTGCCAGTATTCGGGAATGGCCATGGTGAACCAGCTCTTGGCGCCGTTGACGATGCCGGCGCCGAGCAGCGGCCCCACCAGCGTGCCGCGCCCGCCGAGCGCCACCCAGATGGCGGCCTCGATCGAGTTGGTCGGCGACATTTCGCCGGGGTTGATGATGCCGACCTGCGGCACATAGAGCGCGCCGGCCAGCCCGCACAGCACCGCCGACAGCGTCCAGACGAACAGCTTGAAGCCCTTCGGATCGTAGCCGCAGAAGGTCAGCCGGTTTTCCGCATCGCGCACCGCGGTCAGCACCCGGCCGAACTTGCTGCGCGCCAGCGCAAAGCCGATGGCCAGGCTGGCGGCCAGCAGCAGCACCGTCGCCAGGAACAGCGCCACCCGCGTGCCGGCGGCGGTGATGGGAAAGCCGAGCAGCGTGGTGAAACCGGTAAAGCCGTTATTGCCGCCGAAGCCGGTTTCGTTGCGAAAGAACAGCAGCATGCCGGCATAGGTCAGCGCCTGGGTCATGATCGAGAAATACACCCCTTTGATTTTCGAGCGGAAGGCGAAGTAGCCGAACAGGAAAGCCAGCAGGCCCGGCACCAGCACGATCAGGCACAGCGCCCAGGCGAAATGCTGGGTGCCGCTCCAGAACCACGGCAGCTCATTCCAGGAGAGAAACGCCATAAACGCCGGCAGCCCGTCCCCCGCCGCCTGCCGCATCAGGTACATGCCCATGGCGTAGCCGCCGAGCGCGAAGAACAGCCCGTGGCCGAGCGACAGCAGCCCGGCATAGCCCCACACCAGATCGAGCGCCACCGCCACCACCGCGTAGCACAGGATCTTGCCCGCCAGCGTCAGGGTATAGGTAGACACCGCCAGCGGATGATCCGCCGGCAACAGCGTCAAGAACGGCATCACCAGCAGCACCAGCAACGCCAGCGCGCCGATGCTCAACGCCAGCCGGGGCGCTTTCTGCACGCCGGTTACGGTCAATGGTTGGCTCATCAGTCAATCACCCTGCCCTTGAGGGCGAACAGCCCCTGCGGACGCTTTTGAATAAACAGAACGATCAGCACCAGGATCAGGATCTTGCCCAACACGGCGCCGATCTGCGGCTCGAGGATCTTGTTGACGATGCCGAGGCCGAAGGCCGCCGCCACCGTCCCCGCCAGCTGGCCGACGCCGCCGAGCACCACCACCAGGAACGAATCGATGATGTAACCTTGCCCCAGCTCCGGCCCGACGTTGCCCAACTGCGACAGCGCCACCCCGCCGAGCCCGGCGATGCCGGATCCCAACCCGAAGGCCAGCATGTCCACCCGCCCGGTGGGCACGCCGCAGCAGGCCGCCATCGCGCGGTTTTGCGTCACCGCGCGCACGTTCATGCCGAGCCGGGTCTTGTTCAGCAGCAGCCAGGTCAGCGCCAGCACCAACAGCACGAATGCGATCACCGCGATACGGTTCCACGGCAGCACCAGGTTCGGCAGCAGCTGCACGCCGCCCGACAGCCACGCCGGGTTGGCGACCTCGACGTTCTGCGCGCCGAACAGCACCCGCACCAGTTGGATCAGCACCAGGCTGATGCCCCAGGTGGCCAGCAGGGTTTCCAGCGGCCGGCCATACAGGTGGCGGATCACCGTGCGCTCCAGCAGCATGCCGATCCCGGCGGTGATAGCGAACGCCACCGGCAGCGCCGCCAGCGGGTAGAGCGCCAGCCACTGCGGCGCAAACTGCTGAAACAGCCCCTGCACCAGGTAAGCGGAATAGGCGCCGAGCATCAGCATTTCGCCGTGCGCCATATTGATGACGCCGAGCAGGCCGTAGGTGATCGCCAGCCCGAGCGCCGCCAGCAGCAGGATCGAGCCGAGCGACAGGCCGCTGAACGCCTGGCCGAGCAGATCGCCGATCATCAGGCGATGCTGCACCCGCTGCAGGCTGCGTTGCGCCTCGGCGCGCACCGTGGCGTCCGGCTCGTGAGCGGCGTCGGTCAACGCCTGCAGCCGCGCGCGGGTTTCCGGCTCGCCCGATTCCCCCAGCAGCCGCACCGCATTGAAGCGCACCTGCGGGCTGGCGTCGGCCAATTGCAGGTTCGCCAGCGCAATGCTCAGCGCGTCGCGTACCTGCGGGTCTTTCTCCTGCGCCAACCGCCGGGTCAACAGCGGCAACTGCTCGCCCTGCGCTTCGCGCTGCAGCGCGGTCGCCGCCTGCAGCCGCACCGCCGCGTCCGCGCTGACCAGCCGCTGCGCCGACAACGCGTTGGCGATCAGAATGCGCAGCCGGTTGTTCAGCCACACCTTCTTCGGTTCGCCAACCGGGGCCGCCTCGCCCTCGAGCGGCAGATAGCGATCGCCCTGGCGGATAAAGGCGCGCTTCGCCCCGTCGATCGCCACGGTTTCCTGCTGCAGCCCCTGCAGCAGCGGCAGGCGCGCGGCGTCCGGCTCAGCCGCCCAGGCCTGCAGCAACTTGGCCTGCTGCGCACGGTTGGCCGCCGCGAACTCATCGGCCGGCCCGGCCTGCGCCAGCAGGGGCCAGGCGCACAGCAGCCACAGCCCGACGCGCAGAGAGGATAAAAACGGAGATTGCATCAGCTGCCTCTTCTGTTGGGCCGGCGGGCGCTGGGCCGCGCCGGCGCTGAGTGACGTTACTTGCCGCCTTTCACCGGGTAATCCGGTTTTTTGTCGTTGCCGGCGATATACGGGCTCCACGGCTGCGCGCGCACCGGTGCCTCGGTCTGCCACACCACGTTGAACTGGCCGTTGCCCTCGATCTCGCCGATCATCACCGGCTTGTGCAGGTGGTGATTGGTCTGGTCCATGGTCAGCGTGAAGCCCGACGGCGCGGCGAAGGTTTGCCCGGCCATCGCCGCGCGCACCTTATCGACGTCAGTGGTGCCGGCCTTTTCCACCGCCTGCGCCCACATGTGGAGGCCGACGTAGGTGGCCTCCATCGGATCGTTGGTCACCGCGGTGGCGTAATTCGGCAGGTTGTGCGCCTTGGCGTAGGCTTTCCACTGGCTGACAAACTGCTTGTTGGTCGGGTTATCCAGCGATTCGAAGTAGTTCCAGGCCGCCAGGTTGCCCACCAGCGGTTTGGTGTCGATGCCGCGCAGTTCTTCCTCGCCGACCGAGAAGGCGATCACCGGCACGTCGGTGGCCTTGACGCCCTGGTTGGCCAGTTCTTTGTAGAACGGCACGTTGGAGTCGCCGTTGATGGTGGAGATCACCGCGGTGTTGCCGCCGGCGGCGAATTTTTTGATGTTGGCGACGATGGTCTGGTAATCGCTGTAGCCAAACGGCGTGTAGACCTCTTCAATATCCTTGTCCTGTACGCCTTTGCTGTGCAGGAAGGCGCGCAGGATCTTGTTGGTGGTGCGCGGATAGACGTAATCGGTGCCCAGCAGGAAGAAGCGCTTGGCGCCGCCGCCGTCCTCGCTCAGCAGGTATTCCACCGCCGGGATCGCCTGCTGGTTCGGCGCCGCGCCGGTATAGAACACGTTCGGCGACATCTCTTCGCCCTCGTATTGCACCGGGTAGAACAGCAGCCCGTTCAGCTCCTCAAACACCGGCAGCACCGACTTGCGCGACACCGAAGTCCAGCAGCCGAACACCGCCGCCACCTTGTCCTGGCTCAGCAGCTGGCGCGCCTTTTCGGCGAACAGCGGCCAGTTGGAGGCCGGATCCACCACCACCGGCTCCAGCTTTTTGCCGAGCACCCCGCCTTTGGCGTTGATCTCGTCGATGGTCATCAGCGCCACATCCTTCAGCGGCGTCTCGGAAATCGCCATGGTGCCGGAGAGCGAACTCAGAATGCCGACCTTGATGGTGTCGGCGGCCTGCGCGCTCCAGGCCAGGCCCAGGCCGAGCGCGGCGGCGGACAGCGCAAAAGCTTTGATAAAACGACGACGTTGCATAGTTCAAACTCCTGATGTGTGTGAATGAAATCAAAATCGTTACGCCGAGCGCGCCGGCTGCTGGGCCCGCGCCTGGTGCAACATGTGCAGCGTTATTTTTCGTACCTCTGCCTTGCTGACGGCGATATGCTCGCCGAGCAGCGCTTGCGCCGCCCCGCTTTGCCGCTGCAGGATCGCCTGCAAAATGGCGGCGTGTTCGCGGTAGGTGGCGTCCACCCGCGCCTGCTGGGTGAAATCCAGTCGGCGAATGATGCGGATCTTTTCGGTCAGCTCGCGGTGGATGCGCGCCATTTCGCCGTTGCCCGCCGCGGCTACCAACGCCTGATGAAACTGCTCGTCGTGCTGCGACACCACCTGGCCGTCCGCCAGACGCGGCGCTTCGGTCCAAAAACGGTTCAGCGCCGCCAGCGCGGCCGGCGTTTCCCCGGCCGGCCATTCGCACAGCCGTTTCACCGCCTCTTGTTCCAGCACGATGCGCAGGTCGTACAGCTCTTCGAAGTAGGCAAAATCGAACGGCCGCACCTGCCAGCCGCTGCGAAACAGCACCTCGACATAGCCTTCGCGCTCGAGTCGAAACAGCGCCTGACGCACCGGCGTGCGGCTGGCCGCCATGCGCTGCGCCACGTCGCTTTCGCTGAAGCGATCGCCCGGCAGCAGGCGAAACTCGAAGATGTCGGCCTTGAGCTGCAGATAAATGCGCTCCGCCAGCCCCTCCGGCCGCGCCTTGTGCTCTCCGTTGGTGATTTGCATCCTCGCCCCTCCATTCAGATCGCTTTTTCCAGCCACAGCAGGGCGTCGCCCGGCCCGACCGGCCGCCCCTGCCGGCAGCTGATGCGTTTGACGATCCCGGCGCGCGGCGCGGTGACCGCCAATTCCATCTTCATCGCCTCGACCACGATCAGCGGCTGCCCGGCCGCCACCGCCTGCCCCGGCTCCACCAGGATCTTCCACACGCTGCCGTTCAGATCGGCGCTGACCAGATCGCCGTCGATCACGTCTTCTTCAACCGGCGGCAACAGCTGCGCCTCGGCCTCGTCGTCATCGCTGCGCCAGCGCGCCACTTCGGCGTTGAACGCCTGCTGCTGGCGATGCTGGAAGTCGGCGATCGCCCCGGCGTTGTCGGCCAGGAAATCGGTGTAGGCGGCGAAGTCGAATTCGCTCTCTTCGATGCGCACCTGCATGCGCCCTTCGCGGAACGCTTCGCGCTGCTCGTCCAGTTCTTGCTCGCTGACCGGGTAGAAGCGCACCTGATCGAAGAAGCGCAGCAGCCAGGGTTCACCGGCGGTGAACTGCGGGTTTTTGAGGAATTTGTTCCAGATCGGCAGCGTGCGCCCCACCAGCTGGTAACCGCCCGGCGAATCCATGCCGTAGATGCACATGTACATGCCGCCGATGCCGACCGTCCCTTCGGCGGTGTGGGTGCGCGCCGGGTTGTATTTGGAGCTCAGCAGGCGATGGCGCGGATCGAGCGGCACCGCGCAGGGTGCGCCGAGGTAGACGTCTCCCAGCCCTAGGATCAGGTAGCTGGCGTCGAACAGGATGTCGCGCACCTGCTCGCGTCGGCTCAGGCCGTTGATACGCTGAATGAAATCGACGTTGTTCGGCAGCCAGGGCGCCGAAGCGCGCACCGTCTGCTGATAGCGATCGACCGCCCCCAGCGTGGCCGAATCCTCGAACGCCATCGGCAGCCAGACGGTGCGCGTCGGCACCTTCAGGCGGCTGACGTCCCCCAGCGCCCGTTCGCGCGCCAGCAGGCGCTGCAGCAGATCGGCCTGACTTATCAGCCGGCTGTCGTAGCGGATCTGCAGCGAACGCACGCCCGGCGCCAGCTCCGCCACGCCCGGTATCGCCTCCTGCCGCAGCGACTGCATCAGCAGATGAATGCGCAGCCGCAGCGCCAGATCGAGCACGTTGTCGCCATACTCCATCAGGATGTAGCCGTCTCCCGCCTGGCGATACGCCACCGCCGGGCGCCCTTCCGCCGCTGGCAGCGCCGCCAGCACCGCGGCGGAAACGGTATCCGCCGGGGCCAGATCCGGCGGCGGCAGGGTGATGGCCTTCACCGCCGCCAGCGCTTCGATGCTGCCGAGCTGCGCCTGTTCCAGCGACTGCGCCTGGCGAAAACCGATCGGATGGAACCGGATGCGGTCGCCCGGCTTCACCTGCCCCACTTTCCACAGCTCGGCCTTGGCGATGGTCACCGGGCAGACGAAGCCGCCGAGGCTCGGCCCGTCGCGGGTCAGGATCACCGGGAAGTCGCCGGTGAAATTGATCGCGCCGATGGCGTACTCGCAGTCGTGCACATTGGAAGGATGCAAACCGGCTTCGCCGCCGTCCTCTCTCGCCCACTCGGGCTTCGGACCCGACAGGCGCACGCCGAGGCGATTGGAGTTGTAATGCACCTGCCAGTCGGTGGCGAAGAAGGCGTCTATCGATTCGGCGGTGAAAAAGTCCGGCGCGCCGTGCGGCCCGTACAGCACGCCGATGTGCCACTGGTCGCCGTAGTGCGGGATCAGGCTGTCGTCCATCGCCTGCGGCGCGGCGATCGGCGCCGGCGTGGTGCTGGCGGCCAATTCCGGTTGAGCGATCGCCAGCATGTCCGCCACGCGCAAGGTGCGCCCGGCGTGGCCGCCGAACTGGCCGAGCGCGAAGGTGGAACGGCTGCCGAGATACACCGGCACGTCGAAGCCGTTGCGTACCGCCAGATAGGTGCGGCAACCGTGCGTGGCGCGCCCCAGCGTCAGCACCTGCCCGGCCCGCACCGCGATCGGCCGCCAGTAGGCGACCGCTTCGCCGTCCAGATCGGCCGGGCAGCTGGCACCCGTCAGCGCGATGGTGGCGTCGCAGTGAAAGCGCAGCGTCGGCCCCTGCAGGGTGAACTCCAGCCCGGCGGCCGCCGGGTGGTTGCCGACGATGCGGTTGGCCAGCCGGAACGCGAAGTCGTCCATCGGGCCGGACGGCGGCACGCCGATGTCCCAATAGCCGAGGCGGCCGGGATAGTCCTGCACGCTGCTGTAGGTGCCGGGTTGCAGCACTTCGAGGCAGTGCGGCTGGTAATGCAAATCGTCCAGCAGGCGCGTCCAAACGTCGCCGCGCTGAAATTGCGGCGTGGCGATCACCTGCCGCAGATAATCGAGGTTGGTGGCGATGCCGTGCAAACGGGTCGCCGCCAGCGCCACGCGCAGTTTTTCCAGCGCCTGCGCGCGGTCAGCGCCGTGTACGATCAGCTTGGCGATCATCGGGTCGTAAAACGCCGAGACTTCGCTGCCGGTCGCCACCCAACCGTCGAGGCGCACGTCGGCGGGGAAATGCACCTCGGTCAGCACGCCGGGGCTGGGCTGGAAGTTCTTCAGCGGATCTTCGGCGTAGAGACGCACTTCGATCGCCGCGCCCTGCGGCGCGCGTTGCAACGCCGCCCAATCCAGCGCATCGCCCGCCGCCACCTGCAGCATGCATTCGATCAGATCCAGGCCGGTGACCATCTCGGTGACCGGGTGCTCGACCTGTAAGCGGGTGTTCACTTCGAGGAAGTAAAACTCGTCGCGCGCGGCGTCGTAAATAAATTCCACGGTGCCGGCGCTGCGGTAATTCACCGATTCGCCCAGCGCCACCGCCGCCCGATGCAGCGCCTGGCGGGTCGCCGCCGGCAGGTGTGGCGCCGGGGTTTCCTCCACCACTTTTTGGTTGCGGCGCTGCAGCGAGCAGTCGCGCTCGCCGAGCGCCGCCACCCGCCCCTGGCCGTCGCCGAAAATCTGCACCTCGACGTGACGCGCCCGATCGACGAAGCGTTCGATAAACGCGCCGGCGTCGCGGAAGAACTGCTCTCCCAGCCGTTTGACGCTGTCGTACGCCTCGCGCAGCGCCGCCTCGTCGTCACAGCGCGTCAGGCCGATGCCGCCGCCGCCGGCGGTGCTTTTCAGCATCACCGGGTAGCCGATGCGCGCGGCGGCGGCAACCGCCTGCTCCACGCTCTCCAGCAAGCCGGTGCCCGGCGTCATCGGCACCCCGGCCAACGCCGCCAGCTCGCGCGCCCGGTGCTTGAGACCGAACTCGCGCATCTGCGCCGCCGTCGGGCCGATAAAGGCGATGCCCGCCGCCTCGCAGGCGTCGGCAAACTCGGCGCTCTCGGACAAAAAGCCATAGCCGGGGTAGATCGCCTGCGCGCCGGTGGCTGCCGCCGCCGCAAGGATCTTGTCGATGCTCAGGTAGCTGTCGGCGGCCTTGTCGCCGCCGAGCGCCACCGCCCTGTCGGCTTCGGTGACGTGCGGCGCATTGCGGTCGGCGTCGGAATAAACCGCCACGCTGGTGACGCCCAGGCGTTTCAGGGTGCGAATGGCGCGGCAGGCGATTTCGCCGCGGTTAGCGATCAGTACGGTAGTAAACATATTCATGCCCCCTTAACGCCGGCGAGATAGTCGCGCCAGCCGCCAAACTCGGTAATATCCGTGGCGCCTTCCAGCGCCCAGGCTTCGCAGATAAACCCCTTCACCCGCCGGCCGTCCGCCAGCAGCAGCGTGCCGATACCCAAGGGCGCCGGAATTTCCGCCACAAACTCGCCGAAACGGGCCAGCGGGATGTCCCACAGCTCAAGACGGATCGCCGCTCCCTGCGCCACACGCGCCAGCCCCGGCTTCGGCGGCTCGGTATCGGCCAGCGCGTACAGGCGGTAACAGGGAGCGGTGACGGTTTGCTCCACCCGCACCGCATCGCGCTGCGTCAGCTGGACGTTGAGCGGCATACCGCTGAGGTGAGCGCCCACTACCGCCAGACGCACGTGTCCCGAAGACGGGGCCGGCGCCGGCTGCGGCGGCAATGCCCGGCCGGTTGCCCCGAGCGGCAAGGCGCTTTGCCGTTGCCAGCGCAGGCCAAACGCCGCCAGCGCCCGGTCATGCCAGGCGGGCGCAATCAGGGTGATGCCCGCCGGCAGCCCGTCTTCGCGCAGCGGCCCCGGCAGCGCCAGCGCGCTCAGATCGGCCAGGTTGGTGAAATTGGTGTAAGTGCCGAACTGAGAATTGAACAGCACCGGCTCCTGCGCCATCTCCGCCAGGGTGCGAATAGTGGGCGCGGTCGGCACCACCAGCGCGTCGAACGGCGCCAGCCGCTGGGCGATCTGCCGCGCCAGCTCGGCACGCAGGTATTCCGCCTTGTAGGCGTCGCAGGCGCTGTAGCCCAGGCCGTTGCCGACGATGCCGCGCACCACCGGGTCGATAGCCTGCGGGCTCGCTTCCAGCACCTGCTCAATCGCCACGGTGCGCTCCGCCACCCAGGGGCCGTAATACAGCTGCTCCGCCAGGGTGCGAAACGGCGCGAAATCGAGGGGTTCCAACGTGGCGCCGCCCGCCTGCAGCTGCGCCAGCGCGCGGTGAAACGCCCGCTCGGCCTGCACGTCACCGAAAAACTCCAGCTGGGCGGGAACGGCAAAACGCGGCGCGGCGGGGATATCCGCCGGCGCGGTATGCGGATCGGGGCGGGAATACGGATCTGCTTCGTCAAAGCCGCTCGCCAGTTCCGCCACCTGCGCGGCATCGGCCACCGTCAGCGCGAAGACCGATACCGTATCGTTCAACCGGCAGGCCGGCACCACGCCGCGGTTGGACAACCGCCCTTTGGTCGGCTTCAGCCCGACGATGTTATTGAACCCGGCGGGCACGCGGCCCGAACCGGCGGTGTCGGTGCCCAGCGCGAACGGCACCAGGCCGCGCGCCACCACCGAAGCGGAGCCGGAACTGGAGCCGCCGCTGACGTAGCGGCTGTCGAAGCTGTTGACCACTGCGCCATAAGGTGAGCGGGTGCCCACCAACCCGGTAGCGAACTGGTCGAGATTGGTTTTACCGATGGCGATCGCCCCGGCGGCGCGCAGGTTGGCGACCACGGTGGCGTCCGCCGCGGCCTGATAGGTGAACGCCGGGCAGGCGGCGCTGGTCGGCCAGCCGCCGACGTCGATATTGTCTTTGATGGCGAACGGCACGCCGAACAGCGGCAGGCGGCTGAGATCGCCGGCGACTGCTTCGAGCCTCTGTGCCAGTTGCCGATACTGCCGCTCGCGCTGCGCCGGGGTGGCGAGATACAGCCAGGCGTTGTCGTCTGAATCCAAATCGGCGACCAGCGCTTCGATCGTGGCGCTGACGCAGGCGAGGCGCTCGCCCGCCGGACGGGTTTGATAATGGTGCTGCCATTCACTGAGGGTAAAACCGCACGTTTCAACAGGGTCGCTCATCGGCTGAATTCCATCTGGTACACAAGATGGGATTCAACAGAGCAACCGGCGTGCCAATTTTTAATCTCATGATTTCAATAAATTATAATTAAAACTTATGACGACGGCGGCGAATGGGCTGCACCAGCGGCGCGCAGCGGCAGAACAAAAAGAGTGCAATAAGGGGATGATGCAGAGGAAAACCGGGGCGACGACGCTCGCCGCCCCAGGAGGGGGATGTGGATCAGTCGTTGATACGTTTCAAACCGATCGAGGTAATGCAGTAGGTCTGTTGCTTGCCCTTCTCCGCCAACCGCACGTGCTGCATCTCGTTGACGATCGCCAGACGGTTGTCCGGCTCTTCATGCCGCAGATGGATCACCTCACCGCCATAACCCGACAGCGGCAGCACCCAGGTTTTAGCCGGCTGATTTTGGCTGCCGATGACGTCGTAGCTGAGCAAGGTGTTACCGTCCGCATCCGTCACGCTGAGGAAGGCGTAGCTATCGGCAAAGTAGTGGTGAGCAATCCCCGCCGACAGCGTCACGGTCACGGTTTTCTTCACCAGATCGACGGCGCCGGTCAGAAACTGGCGATCGCCGATCCCTTTGCAAACCACGGTAAACGCATTGCCGACGTTAGCGTCCGGCGGCGTATTGTCGGCGGGCAGGCAATCCCGATAGGTCGCCAACAGCGACTCGCGCTGCGGCTCGGCGAAGGCGCCGATCGCCAGATAAATATCGTCCTTGAACGACGACGACGGCGCGTAGTAGGCCGGCAGCAGGCGGCGCAAACGCTGCGCCGCCTGTTCCAGGCGCGCCAGCAGCGCTTGTTCGGGATCGCCGGGCAACGCCGGATTTTTCAGCCCGCTTTTTTCGATACGCAGCACGTTGGTTTTGTTTTTGTTGTCGATGACGCCGGCCGCCGCCGGATTCAAGCGCACCCGGCTCGGCTCCACATGGTAAATCTCGATGTCATCACCCTCGGCAAACGGCAGTTCGTCGTGACTCAACGTAGCCTGAGTGCCCTGAATCTCCTTAGTGAAGCGCACCGCGCCCTGCCGATCGCGCAGCGTCACCCGGGCATAGGTTTCACCGGGGAAGTAGGAATGCGGCGTGGTACTGGTCACGTCAACCACCACTGCGCCCTTGGCGCGATCGACGACCACGGTGGCGAAGACCGCATCGCTCAGGCCCAACAGAGCGATCTCCTGTGAAACGATCGGCGAAGCGGTTTTGCGTTCGAAGCGAAGCGTTACCGCGTTTTTCCCCTGCTTCACCGTCAGGTAACCCGCCGTCGGCCGATATTTGCGATCCTTGCCGGTCGGTAAACGCAGGGTGTACACGCCGATCGGCAACGCATTCAGGGCCAGGGTCGGCGCGTCGATACGAACCTTGTAGGCATAGCGCGCCCCTTCCATCAGCACCAGATCCTCACCGTAGATCTGCGCAAAGTCATCGATATCCAGACTCAGGGCGACATCGCCTTTCAGGCCGCTCGCCTTGAGCTGACAGGAATCGACCAGCCGCAGGGAGGAATCCAGCTTCAGCTGTGCCTGCACCGCCGGCAAACTCTGCGCATCCACCAGTTGATAGAGCGGGTACACCGCCTTGGCGTGGCTGAACGCGTTGAGATCGCGCTGCGCTTGGGTGATCACGCCGCCGGTCAACTCGACGAACGGCGTCACGTCGATTTGCTCTCCGGCCGCGGCGAAGCTTGCCGACAGCAGATCCAGCAAGGCATGTTCGGACGGCACGAAGCCCGGCGTATTGCAGCTTTGGCGATACTGCTGGTTAAAGTGCGTGAAGGCGTTCTTGCCTGCCTTGTCGACCATCAGCATCGCGAAGAACAGCTTGGAGCGCAGATCCCACTGGTTGAGCGGCGTGCCCTGAGCGATCAGATCGACGATTTTCTTCTCGACGCCGGCCGCGTTGCCGTAGTTATACAGCCACCCTTCCTGGTATTTGCGCTCTCCCAGCATCACGTCCTGATAGCAAGCGGCGTAAATATTGTTCCACATCTCACCGGTGGAGAAATATTTGTCGCCCATAAAGTGCCCCTGATAGCCGTGCGCGATCTCATGCAGGCTACCCCAGTTGCTGTCTTTCGGCGTCAGCCAGAAGCTGCTGACCGAGTTGCTGGTTTCCGCCGTCCAGCGCCCGCCGTAATACGCGGCGCCGGCGCCGTGTTTATCGGCCTTCATAAAGTAGCGGTTGCGAATATTACGATCGGATTCGTGTTCGGCCTCGAACGAAACGCCGGTCAGCGCATTGTAGAAGGTGAAAATGCGGTCATAGTAGGCGATCAGCCCGTCGATGTTTTTCGCTTCGCCCAGCGACTTCAGCGCCGGTTTACTGATTTTCGGCACCAGCAATACCGCGTATTCCGCATCGACCAGCGCAAACTCGGCGTCCCGATCGTCCCAGCGGGCGAAAAATGCGGCTTCGTTTTCGCCACGGCGATAAACCGGCAGCGCTTTCGCCGTGTCCGGATACTCGAACTCCAGCGCCGGTTCGCCCTGCCCGTACGGCGTATCGATAAACGGCACCGAAACGGCATTGACCTGGGCCTCGACCCAGCTCGCGCCGACGCTGAATTCAGCCTCCGTTTTGCTGTCGTCATTCAGCAAGCGCAGCGTGAGCTTGCCGGTAAACGCCGCGTTGGTCTGCCGCACTCGCAGCACCTGCCCGGCGGCGAGAATGATGCCCAGGTGCTGACGATCGTGATCGATGCCCTTGCTCATGCCTGCCGCATCCAGCCAGACCGGCCGGGTCAACGTGTAAAGTGATTGGGTTTTCGTGATGGTTGGCATCCTGCTTTCCTCATGGTTGGGGGGATTGAATTGACCATGAGAAAGTAACCGGAGGGGCGGCCCGTCCACCATCGATGGCGGATGGCTGAGGGCCAGTACAACAACGGCGGGCGGGAGAGCGGCAATAAAAAAGGCGCAACCTTGCGATTGCGCCTGAGGCTCGATGAACGCTGCGCGTTACTCGCCGCGAACGCGCTGCGCCAGCCCTTTGAGGAAGTAGCGCAGCATCTGATCGCCGCACGGGCGGTAGTTCTTGGTGCCTTCTTTGCGGAACAGCGCGCTCAGCTCCGGCTTGGAGATACGGAAGTCCACCGCGGTGAAGATCTGGTGCATATCGGTGTCTTTCAGCTCAAACGCCACGCGCAGCTTTTTCAGCACCAGGTTATTGGTGATCGGCAGCTCAACCGCCGGCGCCGGGAACTTGTCGTCCTTGCCGCGCTTGAAGAACACCAGGCCGTTGAGGAAGTGCGCCATCACTTCGTCCGGGCACTTCTCGTAGCCCGGCTCGCCTTCTTTGATCACGTAAGCGTCCATCGCCGACACCGCCACCTCGAAATCGTCCAGTTTAATAATCTCGACCATTTTGGCGTTGTTAATGCTCAGCATATAGCGCACGCTGCGCAGCACGTCGTTGTTCATCATGGGATTGCATTGCCTTATTTGTCTAACGGGGACGTGCGCACATTGCGAAACGAAATGACTGCCACACACCTTGAATGTGCGGCAGTATAGGGATCGGCAAGGGGTTTCTCAATCGATTTGGCTTTTTTGCTGATACAGCGGGATGTCTTCGCCGATGATGTACTTGTTGCGCAGCATCGACGAGACCTTGTCCATGATCATCACCACCACCACCAGGATCAGGGTGATGAACATCACCACGTCCCAGTTCCACAGCCGCATGTTCTCCGCGTATACCAGGCCGATGCCGCCGGCGCCGACGAAGCCCAGCACCGCCGCAGAGCGGGTGTTGGACTCGATCTGGTACAGGCTGAGCGCCAGGAAGGTGGGGAACGATTGGGTGAAGATGCCGTAGCGGTGCTTCTGCAACCCGTTGGCGCCTACCGCCGTCAGGCCACGGCTGGGGGACTTGTCCACCGCCTCGTGCCCTTCGGCGTACAGTTTGCCCAGCAGCCCGACGTCCTGCATCACGATCGCCAACACCCCGGCCAGCGGCCCCATGCCGACGGCGCGCACGAAGATAAGCCCCCAGATCGCCATGTCGATACCGCGCAGCACGTCCAGCAAGCGGCGCACCAGCACGGAGATCGGCCGCAGCAGCGGCGTCGACATCACGTTGCGTGCGGCGAAGAACGACAGCGGCAGCGCGATCAGCGACGCGGTAATGGTGCCGGCGAACACGATGGCGATGGTGATGCCGATCTGCTGGAAGTAGTACATGAACGGCCAGTTGACGAAGTCGTGCCAGACGAACATGCGCAGGAAATAGCGCCCCAGCTGCTGACAGCCGTTGATAAACTGCGGCCAGGTAATGCCGAACACCAGGAAGAAGAACACGTAATACAGCACGATCGCCAATGCTATCAGGCCGACGGTGCGCAGGTAGCGCCCCTGCTGCGCGAAGATCGCCGGATGCTGCTGTTTCAACTGGCGCAGCGTTTCCGCCGACGCCGGAGTGCCCGCTATCATTTTGCCCCCTCCACCACGCGCTTGCGCAGCTCGCCCGACACGTAGTCGAGCACGGAAACCACTACGATAATCAACAGCAGCGTCATGCTGACCTGATCGTAGCGGTCGAGTTTAATGTTGGTCATCAGCTCCTGGCCGATGCCGCCCGCCCCCACCAGCCCCAAAATGGTCGACTGGCGGAAGTTGATCTCCAGCCGCATGAAGCTGTAGGAAAGAAACACCGGTTTCACCTGCGGCCACAGGCCGAAACGCATGCGCTGCAGCGGCGTGGCGCCGCAGGCCGCCAGCCCGCGCACCGGTTTGTTGGAGGCGGTTTCGATCGATTCGTAGAACAGCTTGGTCAGGCTGCCGATAGTGTGCAGCGCCAGCGCCAGGAAGCCGGGAATGGCGCCGATGCCGAACGCCATCACGAACATCACCGCCCACGCCAGCTCCGGCATGGTGCGCAAAAACGCCACCAGCGTGCGGATCGCCAGCCGCACCGAAGCCGGGGTATAGGTGTTGCCGGCCGCCAGAAACGCCAGCACGGTCGCCACCAGCACCGAGAAAATGGTCGCCGCCAGCGCCAGCTGCAGGGTCTCCCAGATCAGCGGCAGCTGGATATTCAGGCGGTAACCCCAGTAGGCCAGCGAGCCCTCGGTGCGCCCGTCGGCGAACAGCAGAGGCCAGTGCAGCGTCGGAATGGTTTCGGCCAGGTAGTCGAAGAAGTGCGGAATAGACACCCAAACGGTGTGCAGGTTGAACTCGGCGAGGTTGCCGGCGCCCAGGTACAGCGCCACCAGCCCGAGCGACCACAGCAGCGCTTCGCGCTTTTGCTTGCTGCGGATCCGTTGGTAATAATGTGCGAAATCGGTATTCAAAAGAGGTCTTCCATCTTTATGGAACAAGGGGCTCAGCACGCTGAACCCCTTCATTCGAACGGCCGAGGCAGCCAGGAATTAACGGTCGCCTTTGGTCAGCTCACGCTTCATATCGATGATGGTCTGGTATTCCGCCAGGGTGGTGTCGCCGATGTGCTGCTTGCCACCCATCGCTTTGATAAAGCACTGGTGATCGTCTTTATCCAGCTTCTTGATGGCGGTGACCACTTTGGCCTTAAAGTCGGCCGGCAGCGAGTTGCTCACCAGGATCGGGCCGTTCGGGATCAGCGGCGACTGCCAGATGATGCGGATCTGTTTCATCAGGTCCGGGTGATCCATGCGGATCATGCGGGTGAACGCGCCGCTGGTGTAGCCGGTGTTGTAGTCGCCGATCATCGACGCCCAGGTCACCGCGCCCTCGAACTGGCCGTTCAGCACGCCGAGAATGTCCTGCTCGTGGCCGCCGGAGAAGGTGACGCTGGAGAAGGTGTTGTTGTATTTGTTGTCGACCGTGCCGCCGAACAGCTTTTTAAACGCCTGGTTCGGGATCAGGAAGCCGGAGGTGGAATCCGGATCGGCGAAGCCGATGGCCTTGCCTTTCAGGTCTTCCAGTTTCTGGTACGGGCTGCCGGCCTTCACCACCACGACCGAGTGGTAGCCGCGCGACTGGTCGACGTCGTCGACCGCGATGCCGACGATGTCCACCGCTTTCGGATCCTTGATGTAGACCGAAGCGAACGACGACGGCGACATGCTCAGCACCAGGTCAATCTTGCCGCCCAGCAGGCCCTGGATCACGCCGGAATAGTCGGACGAGTTGCGCAGCTTGGTATCGACGTTCAGCTCTTTGTCCAGGAACTGCTTCACGCACTGGTTATCGCCGATCTGCTGGGTGGCGTTCTGGCCGCCGAGAATGCCCAGGTTCAGCTCTTTCGGCGCATCCGCTGCGGCAGCATTAAATACCATCATCGCGCCGGCCATCAGGGTGGTCAGACTCAATACTTTTTTCATCAGGTGTGCCTTGTGTGTAAAGGGTAAAGGTCAAAAGTGCTTCAATGGATCTGATTGGCTTCTTCGCCATACAGCTGGTGCAGGATCCGTTCGTTCAGTTGCGAAGGATGCCCGTCAAACACGATCTTCCCGTGGGCGATGCCGATCACCCGCGAGCAATACTCTTTCACCAGTTCGACCGAGTGCAGGTTCACCATCACCGCGATGCCGTCTTCGCTGATTTTCTGCAGCGCGTCCATGATGCGGCGGGTGTTTTTCGGATCGAGCGACGCCACCGGCTCATCGGCCAGCAGGATTTGCGGGTTTTGCATCAGCGCGCGGCAGATGGCGACGCGCTGCATCTGGCCGCCGGAGAGGTTCTCGGCGCGCTGCAGCGCGTGCGGCAGCATGTTGAGCCACTGCAACAGCTCGATGGCGCGAGCGCGGTCGGTATCATCGAACAGTTTGAAGAAGGATTTCAGAGTGGAAGTGTGGCTCAGGCGGCCCAGCAGCACGTTGGTCATCACGTCCAGCCGCGGCACCAGGCAGAAGTCCTGGAAGATCATGCCGCAGCGCGCGCGCCACTGGCGCATCTGGCGGCCGGCCAACTGAGCGATATCCTGCGCTGCGCCATCGTCTTCGAAGTGCAGCATCTCGCCGCAGCTGGAAGGAATGGTGCCGTTCAGGGTATGCAGCAGCGTGGACTTGCCCGCCCCGGAACGGCCGATCACCGCCACGAATTCGCCGGCGTGCAGATCGAAATTGATGTCATCCAGCACGCGCTGCTGCGCTTTGTAGGCCTTGCCGAGTCCCTTTACCGACAATACTTTGCGGGATGCGGCGGCGTGCTGCCCTGGAAAGTCGTGCTGTGCCAATTTTAACAGTGCCTGAGCCATATGATTTCTCTGGTTTCAGTGGCTAATCATTATGGGCACCTATTAACGGATAAGTTTATGACAGTGGGATGATGGTTTTATGGCCAGGGCGTGACGCGTGCCGCCCCGGCGTTCGCCTCATTCCAGGGTGAAGAAGTCCAGCCCAAGCGCCGTCTTGACCTGCCGCAGCGTCTGTTGGCTGACCTGATGCGCGCGGCGGGTGCCGTGCTGCAGGATGCGCGTCAGCTCGCCTTTATCGGCGATGAATTCGGCGCGCCGGGCACGGATCGGCTCGAGCAGGCTCTGCAGACAGTCCTCCAGCAGCCGTTTGATTTTCACGTCCCCCAACCCGCCGCGGCGATAGTGCGCCTTCAGATCCGCCACCAGCGCGGCGTCTTCGCAGAAGGCGTCCAGGTAGGTGAACACCATGTTGCCTTCCACCCGGCCGGGATCGCTGACGTTGAGATGGCCGGGGTCGGTGAACATGCTCATCACCGCCTTGTGCACCTCGTCGGCGCCGGCGCCAAGCTGAATGGCGTTGCCGCGCGATTTCGACATCTTGCCCTGCCCGTCCAGCCCCGGCAAACGCCCGACGTTGCTCAACAACGGCTGGCACTCCGTTAATATCGCTTGGCCGACGATGTGGTTGAAACGCCGCACGATCTCATTGGTTTGCTCCAGCATCGGCAGCTGATCCTCGCCGACCGGCACGTGGGTGGCGCCAAAGGCGGTGATGTCCGCCGCCTGGCTGACCGGATAAATCAAAAAACCGGCCGGCAGGCTGCGAGCGAAATCCTTCTCGGCGATTTCGTTTTTCACCGTCGGGTTGCGTTCCAGCCGCGCCACGCTGACCAGGTTGAGGTAGTACATCGTCAGCTCGGCCAACGCCGGCAGCGCCGACTGCAGGCAGATCGTGGTCTTGTGCGGATCGATGCCCACCGCCAGATAGTCGGCCACCACGTTGAGCACGTTGGCGCTGATTTTTTGCGGGTTGTTACCGTTGTCGGTCAGACCCTGCAGATCCGCCACCATCACCGTTTGGTTATGCTGGTGCTGCAGTTCCACGCGCTGGCGCAGCGAGCCGACGAAGTGGCCTAAATGCAGTGGGCCGGTGGCGCGATCGCCGGTAAGAATGGTGTAGCTCATGACAGTGCTCCTGAAGGTCTGTAGACCGCCGGATCAACGCCACAAAAAATAATGCCGCCAAACCGGCGGCATTAATAAGAGATGTGAATACTCGTGCCGCCTCAGAAGAGGCGCCACCATGACTGATTGTGGGTGGAGTGCATCGATATATTCATGGCATCAAGGTATACCCGCAGCGGCAACGCGTCAATAGCGCGTAAGGCGGCGTTACACTCCGGCATTTGCGTTCCTGGCCTGGCGCGCTAGGGTAAAACCTTCAACCTGAAAAAGGAGCGCATGATGAAGATCGGATTTGCCGGACTGGGTGGGATGGGTAGCGCCATGGCGGCCAACCTGTTGCAAGCGGGCTTCGCCTTAACGGTATGGAACCGCTCGCCGCAGGCGGCGCAGCCGCTGGTGAGCGCCGGCGCGCGGCAGGCAGAACGGCCGGAACAGCTGGCCGATGCCGACGTGCTGATCACCATGCTGGCCGACGATGCCGCCACGCAACAGGTGGTGGTCGACAGCGGGTTGCTGCAACGGATGAAACCGGGCGCGCTGCATATCAATATGGCGACCATCTCGGTCGAACTCGCCAAGCGTTTGACGGCGCTGCATGCGGAACACGGCATCGGCTATCTCGCCGCGCCGGTGCTGGGGCGGGTCGACGTGGCCGCCGCCGGCAAGCTGAATATTCTGGCGGCCGGCGATAGCGAGCGGCTGAAGCAAGCGCAGCCGCTGTTCGATGCCCTCGGCCAGAAAACCTGGCACTTCGGCGCCGATCCGGCGCAGGCCAACGTGGTCAAAATCGCCACCAACTTTACGCTGGCCAGCGCCATTGAAGCGATGGCGGAAGGCAGCGCGCTGGTGCGCAACTACGGCGTGTCCGGCGCCGACTACCTGCAGATGCTGGGCGGCACCGTCTTCGCCGCCCCGGCCTATCAGGGCTATGGCGCGCTGATCGCCGCCGAGAAGTATTCCCCCGCCGGGTTCCGGCTGGCGCTGGGGCTGAAGGACGTCGGGCTGGCGCTGGCCGCCAGCGCCGACAGCCATACGCCGATGCCGTTCGCCGGGGTGCTGAAAGACAACTTCCTCGACGCGATGGCGCAGGGGGATGCGGATCTGGACTGGGCGGCGCTGGCCAAGGTGGCGGCGCGGCGGGCGGGCCTGAAATAACGAACGGGGGCCTCGGCCCCCGTTTTTCCGCTCTCAGAACACGATGTCCGCCGCGGGAACGGCGCGGATCGGCACGCCGAAACTTTCGATAGTCGACAGCGTCTCGTTATGGTGGGTGCGGATCAGCAGACCGTCGGCATAGGGTTTGTCGTGGCAGGTGTGGGCATCCGCCGCCAGCGTCACCGGATAACCGTGCGCCGCCGCGCTGCGCACCGTGGTATCGATGCAAAACGGCGTGGAGTAGCCGCAAACCACCAGCTGCGATACGCCGTTGGCGATCAGCAACGCGCCCAGCGAGGTGCGCAGGAACGAGTCCGGCGTGGTTTTATCCACCCGATGATCGCCCGGCGCCACCTTCAGCGCCGCGAGCACTTGCCAGGCGGCGCTGCCGTGCGGCAGCTCGTCGTCCGGCGTATGGTGCTGAATGACGACAACCGGCACGCCCGCCCGGCGGGCGCGCTCGCTCAGCTGATTGATGCGCGCAACGGTGCCCGCGGCATCCGCCGGCGGCGGCGTAAACAATCCTTCCTGCACATCGATAATCAACAGCGCGCTGGTCATGGCGGCTCCCGAACAGAAGATAAGTGGCGTCAGCACACCGGCTGGCGCGGGCGGAAAATATGGTCGACACCCTGCTCCCGCAGTCGGTTAACCAGATCGTGCCCGCCGTTCGGCGTGGCGTGCGCCAGCTGCCGCTCAGCGGTAAACACTGGGCTGGCCCAGAACAGGTTCACCGGATCGCCGTACTGCTGCGGCAGAGTCAGGTGCGCGTTATGCGGGTAGAAGGACGACGATAAAATATAGCCCTCGTAGCCCAGCGGCGCCACGTCCGACTCCAGCGTATGCCCTTCGCCGATCCAGGTCAGCCGCGCCCACGGCGCATGCGCGAAACCGGCCAGCGCGCTGGCCATCTGCACCGCGTTGTCTTCGGTCATGTATTGGCTGTCGATGGCAATCGCCATCTCCATGCGGCGATAGCGCGAAGCCTCGTCGTTGAACAGGATCTCCACCCACGGCATCGGCCGGATGCTCACCCCCATGGTGAGGAAGTAATAGATGCCGTCGCGCTCGTGCTGGGTGATGGCCATCGGCGGCCACTTGCCCTGATCGATGGCGTAGTACTTCACCGAAGGGCCGAAATGCGACTCATAGCGCGCCTGAAAATCGCGCTGCATCTTCGGCCACGGGTTGCCCTCTTCACGCTGCCAGCTGCGCCAAAACTGGCGGGTGCTTTCCGCCTGAGCATATTGCGTGTTGGTCGAGGCCGAACCGAGCGGATAGGCCAACGGGCTCTCCTTGATGCAGCTGGCCGAATAGCACACCGAATGGTCGATATACAGGCTCCAGCCGGGGATCACCGCCAGCAGTTGGCCGTAATACCACAGGGCCGCGCCGTCGTCGCTTTCGCTCCACACCACCATCAGCCCTTCCGGGTTCAGCGGCGCTTCGCCTTCCAGGTTGCGGCAATACTCCGCCGCCAGCATCGGCGGCTGCCCTTGTTCCAGCGCGGCGCGATCTTCCTGCAGCGGCGCGGCGGCCAGGTTGCGCAGCCAGCAGGCGCGCACCTGATAGCGATCGCTGTAGGCTTCGGCGGGATAGATATAAAAATAGGCTGCCCTGCTCCCTTGCTGAACCACCGCAACCAGCGTCTGGTTCTCATTGCTGACTTCAGCAAGTACGTATGACTCGTTCATATCACCTCAATAGGGTCAGGGCGCGGCAGAATCGGCTGCGCGCCAAAAATGGAATGTGGCTTTGCCCCCAAGTGTAAAACGCATTACTGGCCGGATCACCCGTAAAAGTCTCAAAAGCGGCCGTAAACGAAGATAAACAAAGACTAATTATAGCGGCTGTGGCTCATGACGGCTGAGTGATGCGCCGCACCGCGCGCTGATAGGAGCCGTTGCGCATCGACGCGCCCAGCACCTTGCCGAGGCCTGCGGCGCCCGTTCGCACCAGCCGCCGCCGCAGCGCGCCCGGATGAAAACCGAACTGCCGCTGCGCCCAATCGGGCAACAGATCGATGCCCGCCTGCATCACCACCCCGCCGAGCGGGCGCGCCAATGCGCTCGGCGCCGGCGCCTTCAGCAGAATGCGCGCCACCTCTTGCGTGCGTTCATCGCAGACCAGCTGCGGCCGCATCGCCTGCAGGTACTCTTCGACCTCCGCGCAGGACTGAGGGATGGCGGTCGCCCCCAGCGCGGCGGCCACGCGCGCCGCTTCGCGGTAGTATTGATCCTGCAAATCGCGGGAAAGATGGGGGTTGCGGTAGCGCAGGTGGCTGGCCAGAAAACGGCTGCTCTCCGCGACGTGTACCCAGGTCAGCAGCGCCGGATCGCTGGCGGCATAAGGCGTGCCGTCGCTGCCGACGCCGGTCACCCGCAGATGGATGGCTTTGACTTTGGCAATCAGCCGCTGCGCCTCGGCGGTCGGGCCGAAGGTGGTAACCGACACGAACTGGCTGGTGCGGCGCAGGCGGCCAATCATATCTTCGCGGAAGTTGGAGTGATCCCACACCCCGGCCAGCGCCAGCGGGTGCAGCATCTGCAGCAGCAAGGCGCTGACACCGCCGCACAGCATCGGGGTGAAATCGCGGTGAACCTGCCAGATGACCGACTGCGGGCCGAACAAGCCCGGATCGCCGGGCGGGTTCTCAAAATCGACGCCGCCGAGCGCCAGCCCGGTCAGGCTGAGCACCTGTTTTTCTATCGCTGCGCGTACCGCTTCCATCCTGCTGCCTCCGCTGTTCACCCGGCGGCCAGTGTACCACGCGTCGGGCGCCTCATTGCGCCCTGCGGCGGTTGAAAGCATTAACTTACTGAATTACATTTATTATACCGCCGGCAGAAAGGCGGGCCTATTCGATCCACTGCAGAGGCGCTTTGCAGGGCGTTAACCCACGTTAATTCGGCACTAACCCCACAAAACCTCTATCTAGTTTTTTTCCTCCAACTTAGATAGCAGAGAGTTCGATGATTACCATCAGAGCACGCGCGGCGGAAGACAACGCGCAATTGGCAGATATCTGGCTGCGTTCGGTGCGCGCCACTCACCATTTTTTAACCGAAGACAACATCGCGCAGCTGTTCCCGCTGGTGCTGAACGACTACCTGCCGGCGGTTAACGTCTGGGTGGCCGAAGAGCGGCCGGGGCACCCCTGCGGCTTTATCGGCCTGAACGGCAACAAGGTGGAGATGCTGTTTATCGACGCCGATCAGCGCGGCAAAGGGGTGGGCAAAGCGCTGCTCACCCATGCGGAAACGCTGCACGATGAGCTGCAGCTGGACGTGAACGAGCAAAATCCGCAGGCCAGCGGCTTCTACCGCCACTACGGGTTTGTCATCACCGGCCGCTCGCCGCTCGACGGCCAGGGCAACCCGTTCCCGCTGCTGCACATGAAGCTGGACAAACGCTAGCCCTCCCGCCGGCCGCCCTGCGGCCGGTTTTCTCACCCTGTTTCACCCGCCGCTTTATATATCAAATCAGAATAAGTAATAGAATTTACATTCTTCCTGTCACTATAAACCCTCGGTAGGATTGCCCGGTATTCACCCGCAACAGAGGTTCCGTCCGCCACTCCCCGCCGGGTTGTGCCCGCCGAAAAGCCGAACGATCCCTGTCCGGCGCACCGCGCTCTGGGCGGAATGCTGTGATGTATCGATAAGGATCCGCTTCGCTATGATCGTTCTTTCGAACGTTTGCAAAACTTTTGACAGCACACAGGGCCGCGTCGTGGCGGTAGACAACGTCAGTCTGGCGGTAGAGGCCGGGCAAATTTACGGCATCATCGGCTACAGCGGCGCCGGCAAAAGCACGCTCATCCGCCTGCTTAACGGCCTGGAAACGCCCACCAGCGGCCGCATTGACGTAGGCGGCTTCGATATCGCCCGCGCCAAAGGCAGCCACCTGCGCCAGGCGCGCCTGAAAATCAGCATGGTGTTTCAGCACTTCAACCTGCTGTGGTCGCGCACCGTCAGCCAAAACATCGCATTTTCCATGCAGATCGCCGGCGTGCCCAAGGCGCAGATTGCGCCGCGCGTGGCGGAACTGATCGCGCTGGTCGGCCTGCAGGGGCGTGAAGACGCCTATCCTTCGCAGCTCAGCGGCGGCCAGAAACAGCGCGTCGGCATCGCCCGCGCGCTGGCCAATAACCCGAGCGTGCTGCTGTGCGACGAGGCCACCTCGGCGCTCGACCCGCAGACCACCGACGCCATTCTCGACCTGCTGCTGGACATCAACCGCCAGTTGAAATTGACCATCGTGCTGATCACCCACGAGATGCACGTGGTGCGCAAAATCTGCCACCGCGTGGCGGTGATGGAAAACGGCCGCATCGTCGAAGAAGGCCCGGTGCTCGACGTGTTCACCCGGCCACAGCAGCCGATCACCCGGCAGTTCGTCAAACAGGTGTCGCAGTATGCGGATACCGAAGAGAGCTTCAACCCGCTGCTCACCGCCCATCTGCCGGGGGCGATTTTCAAGCTGACCTTCGTGGGCGTGCAAACCCATCAGGCGGTGATCTCTGAAGTGATCCGGCGCTATGCCCTGACCGTCAACATTCTGCACGGCAAGATCAGCCACACCCTCAACGGTTCGTTCGGCGAACTGTACATTCACGCCGAAGGCAACGAACAACAAGTCGCCGACATGCTCAGCCTGCTGCACGAAAGAGATATCGCCGTCGAGGTTATCCAACATGATTGAATCCCTGTTCCCCCACCTGCGTCTGGACCAACTGTGGGACGCCACCTGGGAAACGCTGTACATGACCGGCATCGCCGGTTTGGCCACGCTGGTGCTGGGCATCGTGCTCGGCGTGCTGCTGTTTTTAACCTCGAAGGGCCAGCTGTGGCAGAACCGGGCGGTCTACTCGCTGATCTCCGTGTTGGTCAACGTCTTCCGCTCCATTCCGTTCATCATTCTGATCGTGCTGCTGATCCCGTTCACCAAATCGCTGATCGGCACCATTCTCGGCGCGGACGCGGCCCTGCCGGCGCTGATCGTCGGCGCGGCTCCGTTCTACGCCCGGCTGGTGGAGATCGCGCTGCGCGAGGTCGACAAAGGGGTGATCGAAGCGGCGCGCTCGATGGGCGCCAAAAACCGCACCCTGATTTTCCGCGTATTGCTGCCGGAGAGCTCGCCGGCGCTGGTTTCCGGCATCACCGTCACCCTGATCGCGCTGGTGAGCTACACCGCGATGGCCGGGGTGATCGGCGCCGGCGGCCTGGGCAACCTGGCCTATCTGGAAGGGTTTCAACGCAACCACAGTGATGTGACGCTGGTGGCGACGCTGACGATTCTGCTGATCGTTTTCGTCATTCAGTTCATCGGCGACACCCTGACAAGAACGCTCGATAAACGTTAATTAACCAAGGAAAACGATGATGAAAAAGCACCTACTGATGTTGGCTTTCGCCTCCGTCGCCACCCTCGCCTCTTACGGCGCCGCCGCGGCGACCAAGCTGGTGGTCGGCGCCTCCAACGTGCCGCACGCCGAGATCCTCGAACAGGCCAAGCCGATACTGGCGAAGGAAGGCATCGACCTGCAGATCAAGCGCTTCCAGGACTACATCCTGCCGAACACCGCCTTGGCCAGCCGCGACATCGACGCCAACTACTTCCAGCACGTGCCTTATCTGAACTCGGTGCTGAAAGACCACGCCGACGACAAGAGCTACGACTTCGTCAGTGCCGGCGCGATCCATATTGAGCCTATCGGCATCTACTCGAAGAAGTACAAGAGCCTGAAAGATCTGCCGGAAAACGGCAAAATCATCATGCGCGACGCGGTGGCGGAAGAAGGCCGCATCCTGTCTATTTTTGAGCGGGAAGGCGTGATCAAGCTGAAGCCGGGGGTAAGCAAGGTGGACGCGCGCATCACCGACGTGGTGGAAAACCCGAAACACCTGAAATTCCAGGCCAACGTTGAGGGCGCGCTGCTGCCGCAGATGTACAACAACGACGAAGGCGACGCGGTGGTGATCAACGCCAACTACGCCATCGACGCCGGGCTGAACCCGACCAAAGATCCGATCGCGGTCGAAAGCGGCGAAAACAACCCATACGCCAACATCATCACCGTGCACAAGGCCGACGTGAACAAGCCGGAGATCGTGGCGCTGGTGAAGGTGCTGCACTCCAAACCGATTCAGGACTTTATCCGCGAGAAATATCAGGGCGCGGTGATCCCGGTCAATCAGTAATGGGTTACACGGCCCGGTAAAAGCCGGGCCGGTTGTTATACCTTATTGCCAATCTGGCTGAGCCGCGGCCACACCAGCATCAACGCCTCCAGCAACCGCAGCAGATCGCTCCGGCTTGCCCCTTCGCGCGCCTGCACCGACATGCCTTCAATGGTGCAAATCACGTATTTCGCCAGCAGCGCGGTGTCGGTTTTCGCCAGCAGTTCGCCCTGCTGCACCTTGCGATCGAAGCAGGCCTTCAGCGCCGCTTCCTGCGCATGATGTTTCCTGCGCAGCATCTGGGCGACGTCGTCGGACGCAGACGACAGCGCGGCCGAGGCGCACACCATAAAGCAGCCTGACGGCGTATCGGGGTCGGTAAACACTTCAACGGAAGAGCGTACGTAGGCCTCGACGATCTCGGCCACCGGCAGATCCTGCTCCAACAGTTGGTTGGTGCAGGTGGTGTATTTTTGCAGATAGCGTTCCACCGCCGCGCGGAACATTCCTTCCTTGTTGCCGAATTCCGCATACAGCGTCGGCGCCTTGGCGCCGGTCACTTCCACCAGATCGGCCAGCGAGGTGGCTTCATAACCGTGCCGCCAGAACAGATCGAGCGCGCTTTCCAGCGCCCGGTCGCGATCAAATTGTTTCGGTCTGCCGCGGCTTTTCTTGCCGCAAACCTCTTCATTGATGCTCATCGTTCCTCTCCTATCCCGCTCCACGGCAGGGTTAGCACAAATAAATTAACGATCATTATAAAAAAATATTGCGCCTTCGTCGAGAACCGATTAGCATTTAGTTATCGATCGTTAAGATAATTTAGCGAAGCGGATTAAAACCCTCTATTCACCGTTATCGGAAAGGAATTAACATTATGAAAAACTTAAAATTAACCTTAGCAGCTCTCACTCTGGCCAGCGTTTCCTTCGGCAGCTTCGCCGCCGATTTAGTCCAGAACCAACCGGCAGACCAGCAGAAAGTGGGCGTCATCACCGTCAGCGGCGCGTCCGATCTGACCTCGCTGGAAAGCAGCCTGGCCGCCAAAGCCGATCAGGCGGGTGCCAAATCCTTCCGCATCATCGGCGCCGGTGGTAACAACCAGCTGCATGGAACCGCAGAAATCTATCAATAACAAGACATTAAACCAGTGGATCGCGAGAAATTCTGCTCCCGACGCCAGGGCATCAAAAAAAATTAATTAACGAGCATTAAAAAAATACTTGCAATCCGTCAAACCGGCATCTAACATTAAATTATCGATCGTTAATTAATTTAACGACCTTACAAAACAAACATCGTAAAGAACATAGATAGGAAATAAGACCATGAAAAACCTGAAAATGACCATCGCCGCCATCGCACTGGCCTCCGTCTCCTTCGGCAGCTTCGCCGCCGAACTGGTCAACGCTCAACCGGCCGATCTGCAAAAAACCGGCGTCGTTACCGTCAGCGGTGCTTCCGACCTGAGCAGCCTGGAAAACAAACTGGCGGCCAAAGCCGACACGGCCGGCGCCAAATCCTTCCAGATCATCGCCACCACCGGCGACAACAAACTGCACGGTACCGCGATCATCTACAATTAATTGCCAGATAGGTAATCGTGCAAAAGGGCGGCTCAGGCCGCCTTTTGTTTGTTTTGACGCCAACGTTCTGTTGTAAGCTGTAGCAACCTTTTTTTGCTGAGCCGAGCAACGACATGACTCCCCTGCTGTTTCACAAATATCACGGCCTGGGCAACGACTACCTGGTATGCCACCGTTCGGTCGCCGATCGTCTGAGCCAGGAACAGATCCGCCTGCTGTGCCACCCGCATTACGGCATCGGTTCCGACGGCCTGCTGATCGACAGCGGCGACGCCGTCAATCCCACCCTGCGCATCATCAACCCGGACGGCTCCGAAGCGGAGAAAAGCGGCAACGGCCTGCGTATCTACGCGCGGTATCTGTTCGACAGCGAGCGCGTGGGGCATCAGCCGTTTCTGGTGCACACCGCCGGCGGCGACGTGCGTTGCCAAGTGGCGGAAGACGCGCATCAGATAACCGTGGAGATGGGGCGCGCCAATTTCAGCCCGGCGGCGCTGCCGGCCTTGATCGATCTGCCGGAGGCGCTGAACTATCCCCTGCCCCTGAGGGAGGAGACGTTAAGCGTTTCGCTGGTGTCGATGGGCAACCCGCACTGCGTGGTGCCGGTGGAAAAACTTGATCTGGCGCAAGTGCATCGGCTCGGACCGCAGATTGAACGCCATCCGCTGTTCCCGAAACGCACCAATGTACAACTGGTGGAAGTGGTCGATCGCCAGACGCTGCGCATCGGCATCTGGGAGCGCGGCGCCGGTTTTACCCTCGCCTCCGGCAGCAGCAGCTGCGCCGCCGCCAGCGTGATGCGCAAGTTGGGACGAGTCGGCGATCGGGTTAGCGTGCGGATGCCTGGCGGCGAACTGCAGATCGCCTTCAGCGGCGATTTTCAGGTCAGCATGCGCGGACCGGTGCATAAAATCGCCACCCTGACGTTGGACGAAGATTGTTTTGCCGGCGGCGCGGGGCTGTTTACGGGATCCACCCCAGCAGCCTGAACCACAGATAGTCCAACGGCACCAGCAGCGCAAAGCTGAGCGCGGCCAACAGCAGGCACAGTTTCAGCCCTTCGCGCGCCGGCACTTTGCCCATCCCCATCGCCACCACGATCGGCGAAGCCTGATACGGCAGCAGCGGCGTGGCGTAACCGATCACCTGGGTCATCAGCACCGTCAGCAGCGGCAAGCCGCTGCCCGCGGACAGCGCCTGCGCCAGCGGGGTAAACAGCGCCGGCACGCCGTTGGCGGTCACCACGAAATTCAGCAACGCGGTGATCCCCACCAGCGAACCGAATGCGGTGAACGGTTTGCCGTGCAGATCCGGCATCATCGCCAGCAGCGCACCGCCCAACCGATCGCCAAGCCCCGAGTGGCTGACCAGCGCCGTCAGCCCCAGGATCCCCGCCACGTAGATGCAGGTGCGCACATTAACCCCGGCGGCGAACTGCTCGCCGTTGAGAAACCCGATACGCGGCAACAGGCACAAGCAGGCCGCCGCCAACCCGATCCAGGCGGGAGCGATGCCGTGCCAGCTGTCGGTCATCCACAGCAACACCGTGGCGCCCAACAGCGCGATCAGCCGCCATTCGGCGGCGCTGAGCGGGGTTTGCGCTGCCTCGGCCGCCACCGGCTGCGGCCGCGCACGGAACAGGCCGCAGATGCACAGCGTCAGCAGCGCGCCTTTGGCAACCCCGAGCACCGGCGCGTGCAACAGCAGGTAAGAGAGATAAGCGAAGTGGCTGCCGTAGGCGCTTTCCGCCGCGCCGCTCATCACCAGGTTGGGCACGTTGGCCGGCAGGATGCTGGCGGAGAGCTGGAAGGTGCCGAATCCCACCGCCAGCGCCAAACCGATGCGGCCGCGCGAGCCCTCCGCCAGACCGGCGCGATCGGCCAACGCCATGACGATCGGCATCAACAGCGTAATGCGCCCCATGTTGGAAGGCATGACAAACGCCAGCGCGTAGCTTATCGCCACCACGCCGCCCACCAGGCGCGGCCAGGAGCCGGCCAGGTGCGGCGAGAGTCGGTTGGCCAGGCGATCCGCCAAGCCGGTGCTGCGGATGGCGGTGCCCAGCACGAAACCGCTGAGCACCAGCCAGAATGCGGAAGACGCGAAACCGGAAAAGGTCACTGCGGCGGGCGCCAGCTGCAACACCATCACCGCCGCGAAGAACAGCAGCGCGACCAGATACTCCGGTAAGCGGGCGCTGGCCCATAGCGCGATGACCACCAGCGTGACCAGCGCGGACAGCGCCATCGGATCCCCCAACATAGTTTCCTCCCTGATAAAACGTTGTGATTGTTATCAAACGGTTAACAGGGTGGCACAAGGCGCGGGCGCTAACCTTGAAACCGCTCACATATCGTCGTTCTGCAGATTTTTCAGCATGCACACGTTGCAGCCGTGATGGCCGGTATTGCCGCGCCGTTCCGTCAACAGGGTGAACCCCAGCGCGTAGTACAGCCCGATCGCCTCTTTCAACTGTTCGGTGGTTTCCAGGTAGCAGTAGCGATACCCCGCCGCCCGCGCCGCCTTCAGCGCCTGCACCACCATATAGCGCGCCATGCCCAGCCCGCGCGCGCCGGACTTAAAGAACAGTTTCTGCAGCTCGCAATAGCCGGGCTCTTCGCCCGCCAGCGGCGCCATGCCGACGCCCCCCACCACCTGCCCGTCCCGCTCCAGCACCCAGTAGTGGCCGCCGTTGTCGCGATACAGGCCGGTCAGCCGATCGAGATCCGGATCGTGCAGGCTGACCCCTTCCATCTTGTCCATACCGTACTCGCGAAACACGTCGCGAATGATCGCCGCCATCGCCGCATCGTCGCGCGCGGCAATCGGCCGTACCCGCAGGTTGGCGTCGCGCTGTTTGCGCGCGCTGCGCAGCGCCGCGGTCATCTTTTTCATCGCCGCCGTGGTGCTCGCCAGCTCATCGTCGTCCAACTGCGCCAGCGCCGCCTGCATAAAACCGTCGGCGTCGCTCTCGATGCCGGCCAGCGCCTTGCCGCCCTTTTTACTCAGCCGATGCAGGTTGTGCCGCCTGTCATCCGGATGATCCACCGTTTCTATCACACCGGCGGCCACCAGGCTGCGCAGCGCCCGGCTGGCGCTGGCCTTGTCGATGCAAAGCCGGGCCGCCAGCTCGGTGACGCCCAGCGGCTGCTCGCTGAATTCGATCATCAGATGGATCTGCAGCGGCGAAAAGCGCGAGCCGTTGCTCTGCTTGTTCAACATGCCGAATTCTCTGACCAAACTACGCGCCAATGCTCTGAAATCCCTGATGTTCACAATTGATATCCCCGATTAGCTACCGATGAAAAATGACATTTGGTTGATAGTGTTACCTAATTTTCACTACCTTAACGGATCATCAAGCCGCCATGAACCCCGGCATAACACAGGAGTTGATGCAAAACGTAACATTACTCAATACAACAAACTGATTAGTTAAAATATTTCAGGATTAATGGCCATATGTTTGCGATTAAAAAGACAATAACCCAGACAAAAAATGCACAATCGTGGAAAACGCTGTGATGACAAGTGAAAATCGATACTAATTCATTGTATTCCAATAGGTTACAATAATGTTAATAACGGCATTAATGCCGATATCTTGTTGTAATTTGTTACATATTCATGGCAGGATCGCGGCGTTTCCATAACGGCGACAACGTTCGTTATGTCAACGTCGGGCGCGGGTTGCTCCCGCGCTGTTTTATGCTCATGGAGAGATCGCATGCCAATGAAAAAATCACTCGCCGTCTGTTCCGTTGCCCTTTCCGTCACTTTGCTGGCGGGCTGCGCGACCGAATCCTCCCGCTCTTTGGAAGTGCCGAAAGTGGCTTCCTACAACACCACTTATCAGGGCCCACGCAGCCCTATCGCCGTCGGCAAATTCGACAACCGATCCAGCTACATGAACGGCATCTTCTCCGATGGCGTCGATCGGCTGGGCAATCAGTCCAAGACTATCCTGATCACGCATTTGCAGCAGACTGGCCGTTTCAACGTGCTGGATCGCGCCAACATGGAAGAGTTGAAAACTGAAGCCGGCATTAAAGGGAAGGCGCAAACGCTGAAAGGCGCCAACTATGTGATTACCGGCGATGTCACCGAATTCGGCCGTAAAGAAGTCGGCGATCATCAGCTGTGGGGGATTTTGGGCCGTGGTAAATCACAGGTCGCTTACGCCAAAGTCAATCTGAACGTCGTAAACGTACAGACCTCAGAAGTCGTCTATTCCGCTCAGGGCGCCGGTGAATACGAACTGTCCAATCGCGAAATCATCGGTTTCGGGGGCACCGCCAGCTACGACTCCACCCTCAACGGCAAGGTGCTGGATCTGGCCGTGCGTGAAGCCGTCAATAACCTGGTCACCGGTATCGAAAACGGCGCATGGCGCCCTGCTAACTAACGGAATAGAAGCAGAAAGATGATAACTAAAAAAATGGGCGGGGCGCTGTTTGCAGCGACCCTGCTGGCCGGCTGCGCCGCGCCGAAAACGCTTTACAATTGGGATGGCTACCAGACTTCTCTCTATCAATACTACCAGCAGGAGGGGCAAAGCCCTGAGCAGCAGATCGCCACGCTGAAAGAGATCGTCGAGAAATCCCGCGCCAAGGATAAAGCCGTACCGCCAGGTCTGCATGCGCAGCTGGGGCTGCTGTACAGCAAAATCGGCAACGACGGACAAGCCATGAATGAATTCAACACGGAAAAAACGCTGTTCCCGGAGTCGGCGCCGTTTATGAATTTCCTGATGGCCAGGGATAAAGGGAGCTTTAAATGAAACGTGTACTCACTTTCCTCGCCGTTGCCGCCACCCTGTTGCTAAGCGGCTGTGCCAAGCAGACGCCTTATGACTATGCGGCGTTCCATGAGAGCAAGCCGAAGTCGATCCTGGTCTTGCCGCCGGTTAACCAGTCGCCGGACGTCAAAGCCAGCCACAGCGTGCTCGCCAGCGCCACCTTGCCGCTGGCCGAGGCCGGTTACTATGTGTTGCCGGTCGCTGTAGTGGAGGAAACCTTCCTGCAAAACGGCCTAACCAACGCCAACGACATCCGCGCCGTCAGTCCGAAAAAACTGCACCAGATTTTCGGCGCCGACACCGTGCTGTACCTGGATGTCACGCAATACGGCACCAGCTACATGGTGATCAGCAGCGAAACCCGCGTTACCGTAGCCGCTCGCCTGGTCGATCTGCGCAACGGCAAACAGCTGTGGGCCGGCACCGCCACCGCATCCAGCAACGAAGGCAACAACAACTCCGGTGGCCTGCTGGGCATGGTGATCAGCGCCGCGATTTCGCAAATCGCCGATACCATCAGCGACAAAGGATTTGATGTTGGCGCCATCGCCAACACCCGCCTGCTATCGGCGACAGGTCAGAACGGCGCCATTCTTTATGGCCCACGCTCACCTCATTACGCCAGCCAACGTTAAGCCGTCTCTCGGGCGGCCTTCTCGGGCCGCCTATGCCAAACTTGTCCCTTTTGCCAAAAGTAGCCCATGCTTTAACGGCAACTGCTCCTCTCCTTCTGGCTAACCGGGACGCTGGCTCATGACGAAAAAAACCACCCTGCTGCAATTCTTCCACTGGTACTACCCCGACGGCGGCAAACTGTGGCAGGAGGCCGCCGAGCGCGCGCCGCACCTCGCCGAACTGGGCATCACCGATCTGTGGCTGCCGCCCGCCTGCAAGGGCGCTTCCGGCGGCTACTCCGTCGGCTACGATACTTACGATCTGTTCGATCTCGGCGAGTTTGACCAGAAAGGCAGCGTGGCCACCAAATACGGCGACAAGGCGGCGCTCGAACACGCCGCCAATACGCTGCGCGAACACGGCGTGGGGGTGCTCTACGACGTGGTGTTCAACCACAAGCTCGGCGCGGACGAGAAAGAACAGGTACACGTGTTCAAGGTGGACGCCAACAACCGCAACGACATCGACGACCAGGGCTTCGACGCGCTGGCCTACACCCGCTTCACCTTTCCCGGCCGCCAGGGCGTGCATTCCGAGTTTATCTGGGATTACAAATGCTTCAGCGGCGTCGACTACGTTGAGCAGCCGGACGACAAAGGGGTGTTCAAAATCGCCAACGACTATGGCGACGACGGCTGGAACGATCAGGTCGACGACGAAAAGGGCAACTACGACTATCTGATGGGCGCCGACGTGGAGTTCCGCAATACCGCCGTGACGGAGGAGCTCAAATACTGGGCGCGCTGGCTGTTGGAAAGCCTGCCGTGCGACGGCTTCCGCCTGGACGCCGCCAAACACATTCCCGCCTGGTTCTTCAAAGAGTGGGCGGATCACGTGCGCGACAGCGCGCAGCGCGACCTGCTGATCGTTGCCGAATACTGGTCGCACGATCTGAGCGCGCTGCAACAATACATCGAGTTGGTGGACGGCAAGGTGATGCTGTTCGACGTGGCGCTGCACCTGAAGTTTCATCAGGCGTCGAAACAGGGCGACGGCTTCGACATGGCGCAAATCTTCACCGATACCCTGACCGCCGCCGATCCGGCCCACGCGGTGACGCTGGTCGCCAACCACGACACCCAGCCGCTGCAGTCGCTGGAAGCGCCGGTGGAACCCTGGTTCAAACCGCTGGCCTACGCGCTGATCCTGCTGCGCGAACAGGGCGTGCCCTGCGTGTTTTATCCCGACCTGTATGGCGCCAGCTACCGTGACAAGGGGCGCGACGGCGGCGAGTACCAGATTGATATGCCGGCGATCCCGGAGCTGGAGAAGCTGATCGCCGCCCGCCAGCGTTTCGCCAACGGCCCGCAAACCGACTACTTCGACGACAGCCACTGCGTGGCCTTCAGCCGCGCCGGCACCGCCGAGGCCCCCGGCTGCGTGGTGGTGCTGACCAACGGCGGCGAAAGCGGCAAAACCGTCGCGCTGGGAGCCGATCTGGCGCACACCGCCTGGCGCGATTTCCTCGGCAACCGTCAGGAGGAAATCACCACCGACGACCAGGGCAGCGCCCATTTCCCGGTCAACGCCGGCAGCGTCAGCGTCTGGGTGCCGGCCGCCAGCCTGTGAGCGCCCGCCGCCGCGCAATGATGCAGCGGCGGCAAAACTAATGTTTGCCTTTCGGGTCTAACTTACGCTATCAACTGCGCAAGCCATTCACACCGGAGCCTAAATAGGGTACAAGGCTGCATGAAAATTCCAAAACGACTCCAGCCGCTGGTTGATGACGGATTAATCGACGACGTCATCCGCCGGTTGAAAAGCGGCAAAGAAGCCGACGTGTTTATCGTGCGCTGCGGCGATGAGATCCGCTGCGCCAAAGTGTACAAAGAGGCCGAGAAGCGCAACTTCAAGCAGGCCGTTCACTATCAGGAAGGGCGCAAGGTGCGCAACAGCCGCGACGCGCGCGCCATGAGCAAAGGCTCCAAATTCGGCCGCCAGCAGCAGGAAGAAGCCTGGCAAAACACCGAAGTGGACGCGCTGTATCTGCTGGCCAAGGCCGGGGTGCGGGTGCCGCAGCCGGATATCTGCCTGGACGGCGTGCTGCTGATGGAGCTGATCACCGACGAAGAAGGCCTGGTGGCGCCGCGCTTGAGCGATGTCATCCTGACGCCGGAACAGGCGCGCGCCGATCACGCCCTGATGATGAACTACGCGGTGCGCATGCTGTGCGCCGGCCTGGTCCACGGCGACCTGTCGGAATTCAACGTGCTGATGGATAAAGACGGGCCGGTGATCATCGATCTACCGCAGGTGGTGGACGCCGCCGCCAACAACCACGCCAAAAGCATGTTCGAGCGCGATATCGGCAATCTGGCGGAATATTATGGCCAGTTCGCGCCGGAGCTGCGCGATAGCCAATACGCCAAAGAGATTTGGGCGCTGTATCAGGAAGGCAACCTGACGCCGGACAGCGTCCTCAGCGGCCGGTTCAGCGAAACCCTGAAACGCGCCGACGTCGGCTCGGTGCTGGAAGAGATCCAGGCCGCCGGCGAGGAGCATCAACGCCGCATGATGGCGCGCAACGCGGAAGAGTAACGCGCCGCGCTATTCGACGCGAAACACCTCCGGCCGCTGCAGCGTCGCCGCCTCGTGATAAATATCCCCCAGATAGCCGGCGATCTCCTCTTCGCGCAGGTCGGCCGGCAGCACGATATCGTAGCTGGGGGCATACTTGCGCTCCGGCAGCGTCACGCGGAACAGCCGCCATTCGTCCCCGATGCGCTTCACGCCCAGCAGACGGCCGAATACGTTAAAAATCATCATCCGCCATTCCCCCGCTCGTCGCTTTCAGGCTATAACACTGTGATGCCGCCGCAGTGAAAAGGAAAGCGTATGAGTGAAAAAACGCCGCAGTTCTGGCGCGATCCGCAGTTGCCGTTCGTCGAAGCCCGCGCCATCGCGGATGGCCGCCAGGTGTGCTACAGCCTGCACAGCCACGAATTCTTTTCCATCGGCGCCATCACCGGCGGCGTCAGCACCTATGTCAACGGCGAGCGGCGCATGCAGGTCAGCGCCGGCGATTTGGTTGTCATCAACCCGCAGCAGGCGCATGCCTGCAACCCCATCGCCGATCGCTGTTGGTCGTACATCATGTTCTATCTCGATCTCGCCTGGCTCGGCGCGCTGCAGCAGGAGCTGCTCGGCGGCGACGGCGACCGTTTTGTTCCGTTCAGCCAGCCGCTGAGCCGCGATCCGGTGCTGTTCCACGGCCTGAACCGGCTTTATGCGCTGCTGACGGATCCGCTGTGCAGCGCGCTGGAAAAACAGATCGCCATGGTGGAGTATTTCAGCGCCCTGCAGCTCGGGCTGGGCGATGCCCGCCAACCGGAAACACCGTCGCATACCCGACTGGAAGCGGCGGCGGCGTTTATTGACGCGCACTGCACCCGGCCGCTGACGCTGGACGACATTTGCCGCGCCGCCGCGCTGTCCCCTTCTTACCTGATCCGCGCCTTCCGCCAGCGCTACGGCATGACGCCGCACGCCTATCTGGTTAACCGCCGCGTGCAGCACGGCCATCGGCTGTTGAAAAGCGGCCTGCCGATCGCCGCGGCCGCCAGCGAAAGCGGCTTTGCCGATCAGGCGCACTTCCAGCGCACCTTCAAACAGCTGCTGGCCGCCACGCCGGGGCAGTATCAAAAACCCTCCGCCAGCAGATAGCAGGCGCTGGCCGCCAGCAACGCCGCCATTGCGCGGTTGAAACGCCGCACGTTGCGCGCCTGCCTGAGCAGGCCGCGCAGCATCGCGCCGACATAGGCCCAGCAGGCCACCGAGGCATAGCAAATCACGAAGTAGAGCCCGGCGAACTGCCACAGCAGCCGGATGTCGCCGTCGCCGACAAAAGCGCCGAGGCTGGCCACCGACGCCAGCCACGCCTTGGGGTTCAGCCATTGCATCAGCGCGCCGTAGCGGCAGGAAGGCGCCCGCGCCGCGCCGCTGCCCAACCTGCCGTCGTCAAACGCCAGCCGATAGGCCATAAACAGCAGGAAAGCCACGCCGGCCCACTGAATCAAGCGGGTCAGCGCCGGCCACAGGATCAGCAGCTGGTGCATGCCCAATCCCAGCAGCACCAGCAACAGGGTAAACCCCAGCGTGGCGCCGAACACGTGGCGCTGGGCCGCGCCAAAGCCGAATTGCGCCCCTGCGCTCAATGCGACGATGTTGACCGGGCCGGGGGTGATGGAGGCCGCCAGCGCAAACGCGGCCATGGAAAGGTAGATATTCATGATGGTCACCTGAGAAAGTATTCACAGGCGCCAGAATGCCGACCGCCGTCGACAAGGTATTGAACAGAATTGCCCTGTTCGGTTTAACGCGCGATCGCCGCCCGGCGGCGCGGCAGCCCGAAGGTGTTGACCGCCATGCCGCCCAGCACCAGCAATGCGCCGCCAAACTGCGCCGGTGACAGCGCTTCATCCAGCAGCAGCCAGGCGGCGAACAGCCCGACCAGCGGCACCAGCAGCGTCAGCGGCGCAACGCGCCAGGTTTCATAGCGCCCCAGCAGGCTACCCCACACCGAATAACCGAACAGCGTGGCGGCAAACGCCAGGTAGGCAACCGCCAGCCAGGTGCCGACCTGCACATGGCCCAGGCTGCTCAGCACCGCCTGCGGGCCGTCGAACAGCCAGCTGCAGGCCAGGAACGGCACGACCGGGATCGGCGCGCTCCACACCACCAGCGACAAAATGTTGCGCTGCGGGAAACCGGCCAGGATCTTCTTGTTGGTCAGGTTGCCCAGCGCCCAGGAAAACGCCGCCGCCAGCGTCAGCAGCAGGCCCGCCAGGGGGACCGCGCCGCTGCCCGGCTTATGCAGGCTGGCCTGCGCCAGCACCAGCATGCCGCCGCTGGCGATAGCGATGCCGACGAAATGGTTGACGCGCAGCTTTTCGCCCATCAGCACGACACCCAACAGCAGGGTGAAGAACACCTGCGCCTGCAACACCAGCGAAGCCAGCCCCGCCGGCATGCCCACCTTGATGGCGACAAACAGGAAGGCAAACTGCGCGAAGCTCATGGTCATGCCGTACAGCAGCAGCCATTTCCACGGGATCGTCGGGCGCGGGATAAAGAAGATCGCCGGCAACGCCACCAGCAAAAAACGCATCCCGGCCAGCAGAAACGGCGGCATGCCCTGTAAACCGAACTTGATCACGACGAAATTCACGCCCCAGATCACCACCACCAACAGCGCCAACAGCCGATCGCGCAATGTCATCCTCGCCCCGCTTATCCCATTGAAAATCGCTTTAGCTTGCAGGTTACAACCAAACCAGGCGTATGGACACCGGCAAACGCCGGCGATTATTCCGGCATCAGGCCGATAAAGGTGGTCTTCTTGCGCGGGCCGGTCATCAGCGCTTCCAGCTTCTCCACGCACTGCAGGTAGTGCGGGGTCTGCTTGTGCGCCGCCACCGCCTGCTCGTCGCGATAGGCTTCGTAGATGTAAAACCGCGTCGGAATCTGTTCGTCCTGCAGCACGTCGAAGCGCAGGTTGCCCGGCTCTTCGATTGCCCCCCGATGATTGGCGCGGAAAACATCGATAAATTCGTCGATTTTGTCTTGTTTAACGTTGATCTCAACCAATGTGACGTGCATGACAGCTCCTTGTTTGAACGGCGCGCCGTAGCATGGCGCTTTCCAACCATAGGTTTATTCCCGTCGATTGCCCTGCCGCAACGGCAATTTTGCCGCCTGGCTCACAAATCGCATCGGCGACGCCCACTCCTCCCCCGGCGGGGTATGGCGGCGGCATCTATAGTTAACACTCCTCCCCCTGAGAGCATAGGCTATGGATAACTACTTGATGGCGCTGGACGCAGGAACGGGCAGTATTCGCGCGGTGATCTTCGATCTGGCGGGCAATCAGATCGCGCACGGCCAGGCGGAGTGGCAACACCTGGCGGTGCCGGGCGTGCCCGGCTCGATGGAGTTTGACCTCAGCCGCAACTGGCAGCTGGCCTGCCAGTGCATTCGCCAGGCCTTGCAGCGCGCCGGGCTGACGGCGCAGGCGATACGCGCGGTGGCCTGCTGCTCGATGCGTGAAGGCATCGTTCTGTACGACCGCAACGGCGTGCCGATCTGGGCCTGCGCCAACGTCGACGCGCGCGCCAGCCACGAAGTCAGCGAGCTGAAAGAGTTGCATAACCACGGCTTCGAACGCGAGGTGTATCAATACTCCGGCCAGACTCTGGCGCTGAGTGCCATGCCGCGTCTGCTGTGGCTGGCGCACCATCGGCCGGACATCTACCGCCAGGCGGCGACGCTGACCATGATCAGCGACTGGCTGGCCAACATGCTCAGCGGCGAGCTGGCGGTCGATCCTTCCAACGCCGGCACCACCGGCATGCTGGATCTGACCAGCCGCGACTGGCGGCCGGCGCTGCTCGACATGGCCGGGCTGCGCGCCGATATTCTGTCGCCGGTGAAAGAGACCGGCAGCGTGCTGGGGCGCGTCACCGAACAGGCGGCGCAGGAGAGCGGGCTGCTGCGCGGCACCCCGGTGGTGATGGGCGGCGGCGACGTGCAGCTCGGCAGCCTGGGGCTTGGCATCGTGCGCGCCGGGCAGACGGCGGTGCTCGGCGGCACCTTCTGGCAGCAGATCGTCAACCTGCCGGAGCCGGCCATCGATCCGGAAATGAACATCCGCATCAACCCCCACGTCATTCCCGGCATGGCGCAGGCGGAATCCATCAGCTTCTTTACCGGCCTGACCATGCGCTGGTTCCGCGACGCCTTCTGCGCGGAGGAAAAATTGCTGGCGGAGCGGCTGGGGGTCGATGCCTACAGCCTGCTGGAAGAGATGGCGGCCAGGGTACCGCCGGGCGCCTACGGCGTGATGCCGATTTTCTCCGACGCCATGCATTTCAAAACCTGGTATCACGCGGCGCCGTCGTTCATCAATATGTCGATCGACCCGGAGCGCTGCAATAAACAGACGCTGTTCCGCGCGCTGGAGGAGAACGCCGCCATCGTCTCCGCCTGCAACCTGGAGCAGATCGCCGCCTTCTCCGGCGTGCAGGCGCGCTCGCTGGTGTTCGCCGGCGGCGGCGCCAAGGGCAAGCTGTGGAGCCAGATCCTCAGCGACGTCACCGGGTTGACGGTGCGGGTGCCGGTGGTGAAAGAAGCCACCGCGCTGGGCTGCGCGATCGCCGCCGGCGTCGGCGCCGGGCTGTTCGAGTCGCTGGCCGAAACCGGCGAACGCCTGGTGCGCTGGGAGCGCGAGCATCAACCCGACATGACCCACCATGCGCTGTATCAGGAACAGAAAGAAACCTGGCGGCAGGTTTACGCCGATCAGCTGACGCTGGTGGATAACGGCCTGACCACCTCGCTGTGGAAAGCGCCGGGGCTTTAAACGCAAGCGGCATTCGGTCATAACCTTATGCCGTTTTATTCCTTTCCCCCGTAGCGCGGCGCAAGCCGCGTTTTCACTCGCCGCCGGCGATTGTTTCCCCTCAGAAACAGTGTAACCACCGCAAACGGATTTATCCGCGGCTTCGGCCTGCCGTAGATTGTGACTTCGGTCACACCGCGCCCCGAGCGCGGCCTGCGCATTCACCCAAGACGAGCGGCATTATGCTGAATAATAAAGATAAACCTGCATCATCCCCGTGGCCGGCGATCTTCTCGCTGACGGTCGCCTGTTTTGTCATGGTCACCACCGAGTTTCTGCCGATCGGCCTGCTGACCAACATCGCCCCTTCGCTCGGCGTTAGCACCGGCACCGCCGGGCTGATGGTCACCATGCCCGGCATCGTGGCGGCGGTGGCCGCACCGGTGTTGAGCCTGGCTTCCGGCCGGCTGGACAGACGCCTGCTGATGCTGGGACTGTCGTTGCTGCTGATGGTGTCCAACCTGGTGGCGGCGCTGGCGGTCAACTTCCCGATGATGCTGTTGGGCCGCGTGCTGCTGGGCGTCTGCGTCGGCGGCTTCTGGTCGTTCGCCGCCAACTACGGCCGCCATCTGGTGCCGGAAGCCAGCCAGGGCCGCGCCACCGCGCTGATCCTCAGCGGCATCTCGGTCGGCGCGGTGTGCGGCGTGCCGGCGGGGGCGCTGATCGGCGATCTGTTCGGCTGGCGCGCCGCCTTCTTCGGCGGGGCGGCGCTGGCGGTCGGCGTACTGTTGGCGCAGCTGCGTTTACTTACGTCGGTACCGCCTTCCCGGCCGGTTACGCCGCGCGATCTGGTGCTGCCGCTGCGCCTGCCGATGGCGCGCATCGGCCTGATCGCCATCGTGCTGCTGTTCATCGGCCACTTCGCCGCCTATACCTATCTGCGCCCTCTGCTGCAACAGGTGTTCGTGCTCAGCCCATCGGCGATCTCGCTGCAGCTGCTGGCCTATGGCGCCATCGGCCTGCTGGGCACCTTCCTCGGCGAGCGTCTGGGGGAGTACAGCCTGCGCGCCACCTTTATCCTGATCGCCGCCATGCTGGCGGGCATTCTGATCGTTTCGCCGCTGCTCAGCGGCCTCGCCGGCGCCACGCTGATGGTGTTGGTTTGGGGGCTGGCGTTCGGCGCCGTGCCGGTATGCGCCACCAACTGGATGTTCGCCGCGGTGCCGCAGGCGCCGGAAGCCGGCCAGGCGCTGCTGGTGTGCGTCATCCAGATCGCGCTGGCCTCCGGCGCACTGCTGGGCGGCGAGGTGGTGGACTGGCAGGGCGTCAGCAGCGCCATGCTGTTCGGCGGCGCGCTGATCCTCTCCGCCACGCTGGTGTTCGGCCTCAGCTTGCGCTCCGGTGCGATTGGCGCTAAACAGTGTTAATCATTATCTATCTGCAGAAACATGCCCCGGCCACTGCCGGGGCATGACGTTGGGAACCTATGGACCATCATTTGCTCGCTATCCGGGTATTTAACCGCGTGGTGGAAACCGGCGGTTTTACCCGCGCCGCCGATTCGCTGGGCATGCCGAAAGCGACGGTCACCAAGCTGATCCAGAATCTGGAGGATCACCTGCAGACCAAGCTGTTCCAGCGCACCACCCGCAGCGTGTCGGTCACCCGCGAAGGCGAATGCTATTACCAGAATACGGTGAAATGGCTGGCGGATTTGGAGCAGATGGAGGGCTGTCTGACCGAGTCACAGAATTCTCCGCAGGGCGTGCTGCGCATCGATACCGGCAGTGGCACCGCCCGCCAGCTGCTGTTGCCGGCGCTGCCCGGCTTTTTGGAACGCTACCCGCAAATCCAGATCGATCTCAGCATCGGCGATCGCGTTATCGATCTGATCAGCGACAGCGCGGACTGCGTGATCCGCAGCGGCCCGTTGGCCGACTCCAGCCTGATCGCCCGGCGTCTGTTCGATCTGGACTGGGTCAGCTGCGCCACCCCGGCTTATCTGGCGCGCCACGGCGCCCCACGCCACCCGTGCGATCTGGAGCAGGGTTTTCCGATGGTGCACTACCGCCATCCGGTCAACGATCGCATCCATCCGCAACGCTATGTCGAACGCGGCAAAGAGATCGCCATTCAACAGCGCTACCCGGTCAGCATTAACGAAGGCAACGCGCTGCTGGCGGCGAGCCTGGCCGGATTGGGCATCATCCAGATCTATCGGTTTATGGCGCAGCCGCACCTCGAGCGCTGCGAGCTGGTCAGCCTGCTGCACGACTGGCAGCCGCCGCCGGAGCAGATGTACGTGGTGTACCCGTCCAATCGCCACCTCAGCGGCAAGCTGCGGGCGTTTATCGACTGGGCGGTGGAGACATTTCGCTAGCGACAGGATGAGCCGCACGTTGTCGCCGCACGCAGTGTGGTATTATTTGCCGCATAGTGATTCACGACGGACGACCACCATGGCCTATATCCCCAAAAACTATGCGAAGCTGGAAACCGGCTATCGCGAAAAAGCGCTGAAACTGTTCCCCTGGGTATGCGGGCACTGCTCGCGCGAGTTCGTTTATTCCAACCTGCGCGAACTGACGGTGCACCACATCGATCACGATCACAGCAACAACCCCGAAGACGGCAGCAATTGGGAAATGCTGTGCCTGTACTGCCACGACCATGAACACTCGAAATACACCGAGGCCGATCAATACGGTTCGACGGTGGTGGCCGGTGAAGACGCGCAGAAAGATGTCGGCGTCGCCACCCATAACCCGTTCGCCAACCTGAAGGCGATGATGAAGAAGTAACGCCACCGACAGCTTAATGAGCCACTAACTTATTAAGCTGTTAAATTAACAACTCCCTCTTCCGTTCCGCCACTTCCCAGAGAATTCCTACTTACCCATCCGGGCCATCCAGCGCAAAATAAGCTGCGCAGTTAACGACATACTGGCTTGGCAAGCCGCCGCAGTTGGTGCATATTGTTCGCGAGTTGTTCTTGTTAACCTGTTTGATTATCAACCTAATAAGCACATTAACTTAATAAGTTATCAGCTTAATAACTTGAGAGATGGCAGCATGATTGTTCTGATTGGCTCGCAAAAAGGCGGCGTCGGCAAATCGACGAAAGCGGTGAATATCGCCGGGTATCTGATTCTTAAGCAAGGCAAGACGGCGATCATCGTCGATGCCGACGACCAGAAATCGATCATGACCTGGTACAACGACCGTCAGAACGTCGAGGGGCTGCCGCACATTCCGGTGGTGGCCGCGTCGGGCAAAATCAAGGAAACGCTGCTGGAACTGGATCGCCATTACGACTACGTGATCGTCGACACCGCCGGCCGCGACAGCGCCGAACTGCGCTCCGGGCTGCTGGCCGCCGATCTGTTCCTCTCGCCACTGCGCCCTTCGCAGATGGATCTCGACACCATCGGCTATCTGTCGGAGATGTTCTCCACCGCGCAGGAATACAACGAGAAGGTCAAAGGCTACATCGTGCTGAACATGTGCCCGACCAACATCTTCATCAATGAAGCCAACGAAGCGGCGCAGGTGCTGAGCGAATACCCGGAGTTCACCCTGGTGAGCCACCGCCTGTGCGACCGCAAGATTTACCGCGACGCCTGGGGCGAAGCCATCACCGTGCATGAGGCGAACAACGAAAAGGCGCAGAGCGAAATTGAATGCCTGGTGAAAGAGGTGATCCTGTGAAGAAGCGCGCCCCCACCCACCGCATGTCGGAAGACGAATTCATCAACAGCGCCACCTCGCACACGCTGCCGGTCGCGGCGCCCGCGCCGGAAGCCAAACCGGCCGGCCGCAAGCGCACCTATAAGGCGATTTCCGTCAGCCTGACGGACAGCCACATTGAAGCCATCGATGAAGTGATCGTCCAGGCGGCGCGCAGCGGCATCGTGCGCATTACCCGCTCCGACATCATCAAGCTGGCCATCGACGGGCTGGCGGAGAAAAGCGAAGCGCAGCTGCTGGCGCTGCTGAAGAAGCTCTGACCGCGCGGCAGCCGCCGGCTGGCCATCGCCGGCGGGTTGTCATCACCTTCAGTTCCCCGCCACCGCGCAGTGGTAGTCCTGAATTTCGCCGGCCGAGCCCAGGTTCAGATCGGTCAACTTCAAACGGTTGGCCAACAGCAGCATCTCACCCTGCGGGCTGACCGCCAGCGCCAGGCCATAATTGCCGATGCTGTCGCCCTGCTCGACCACATAGTTGTGCAGCAAACGGAAAGGATCTTCCTGGGTTAAATCGGTGCCCGCCAATTTTCTGGCCAGATATTGGTGGCCGACCAATTTCACCGCCAGCGGGCGCCACTGCTGATCTAATTGCTCCGCCTGTTGCCCCAGCGCGTTATAGATATCCTGACGCAGGCAGGCAACGTGAATATGCAGCTGATCCTGAGAACGGCCATATTTCGAATTGACCGCCAGCGAAAGCCACGCATCTTTTAACGGCTTACCCAACTCGCCGGATATATGTTCGCGGTTATTCCAGGCCTGGGCGAAATAAGGCGGCGCGTGCTCCGTCTGCAATGCCGGGCTCTCGATGCCGCTGACCTTTTCGGTTGGCATCACCAGATCGTGATAGGGGCCTTTGCTGTCCTTAAACAGCACATAACCCTGTGTTAAATCAACCTTTAAGCAGGGCGCCGGATCGTTGTTCTGCTGCTGATTGGGCACGCACTGTTGGCTGACGATTTGCCACAGCGCATTCGGATTACCACGCCCGAAGAACCACCACAGCACCGCCGCCAGCAGCAAAATGACAAGCAAAATAATTAATAGTCTGAAAAGTCTTTTCATCGTGACTCCCTGTTTAGCTATTCCATCTTGAAAGGAGCGCCAGCATAAACCAAGGCGCTTATCGTCACCAGAATATTATCCTTAGCGTTACCTTTCATTGACGTCTTGTTATCAAGAGAAATTAAAAATAAGGATTTACCTAAGTAATTTAAGGTAAATTAATACCGCAGGTTGAATATGAGTGTGATATAAGCAGCCGGACTCTCTTTATATAAGGAACCGATAAGATGCCAACGATGGGCAAATCCCTGCATTATCTCGACGTGGGCTCAGGCTTTCCGTTGCTGCTGGGCCACAGCTATCTGTTCGATCTGAACATGTGGGCACCGCAGTTCGAAGCGCTGGCGAAACGCTACCGCCTGATCGTGCCGGATCTCTGGGGCCACGGCGACTCACCGGCGCTGCCGGCCGGGCGAAACAGCCTGTCGGATATCGCCGCCGATCATTTGGCGCTGATGGATCATTTGGATATTGAAGAGTTCGGCATCGTCGGCCTGTCCGTCGGCGGCATGTGGGGCGCCGAACTGGCAGCACTGGCGCCTGAGCGGGTCAAGGTGCTGGCGCTGATGGACAGCTATCTGGGCGACGAAACGCCGGAGGCGCGGCAGCGTTATATGGGCATGCTGGCGGCCGTTGAACAGGCCGGCGCCATCACCTCGCCGTTGCTGGAGTATATCGCCGCGCAGTTTTATTCCGACGAAGTACCCGATGCGTTGTCGCAACCATTGTTGGCCCATCTGCAGAGCCTGCCCGCCGCTCGCCTGCGCGAGAGCATCGTCCCGCTGGGCCGGATGATCTTCGGTCGCCCCGACAAGCTGGCGCTGCTGGAAAACATCACCGCCGCCAGCATCGTCATCACCGGCGCGCAGGATAAACCGCGCCCGCCGGCGGAAGGCCAGCGCATGGCCGATCTTCTCGGCTGTCGGCACGTGCTGATCCCCAACGCCGGGCATATCAGCAACAAGGAAAACCCGACGGCGGTCAACGAAATCCTGCTGGCGTTTCTGGCTGAAAACACCACACCGCTGTTCTGGTAACATTCTCCGGGCCGCCAGGCCCGGCGAGTCATTCCGCGCGCCGCATAAACCCGTGTCGGCTCAGGATTTCCTGCCCCTGTTCGCTCAAGATAAATGCGGCTAACCGCTGCGCGCCGTCATCCAACAGGCATAAACCGTAATCCGCCTCGATGTCCAGCGGCGGCGCCAACGGCCGCACCGCCAACGTCGGGTAGGCGGCTAAGGCCGGAGCATAGCTGGCGTAGCCGAGAAAAATATCCGCCTGCCCGCCGGCGATCAGATATTCCGCTGCCAATCGGCCCGCCGGCACCGGGGCAGAATCCCTGCCGCCAACCAACGGCAGCGCCCGGCGGCGCAACGCTTCCCCTTGCCCCGACCAGTATTGCTCACAACGTTCGAAAAGCTGCAGCGCATAATCGCCGGAAGGATCTGCCTCCGGTGTCGAGGTAGCAAGGCGCCAGTGGGGATCGAACAGCACCTGCGGCAGCGGACGTTCGGTTAATGCCGGCACGTTGCGTACCGTCACACAGAGCCGATTGCGCGCAAAAATCTGCACCGCCCCCGCTATCCCAAGATCCGCCAACCTTTGCGGGTGCGCCACGTTGGCCGAGGCGAACAGCTGTGGCCGCTCGCCATTCTCTATCCGCTGGCGCAACAACCCCGCCGGGCCGAATTCCGCCGTGACTTTTTGCCCGGCGCGCCGCTGAAACGCCGACAGCAGCGGCGCAAACGCCAGCCGCAGGCTGCCGGCGGCAAACAGCAGGATATCACTCATCATGTCGCTCCAGTTGGCTGCGATACAGCGGCACCAGCGTCGCGTAACGGCGGCCCGCCACCGTCAGCGGCACCCGTTCGATCGCCAGCTCGAACAGGGGTGACAGGGATTGCGCCGTTAACACCTCGCGGCAGGCACCGAGCCGGCTGCGCCCTTCCTTGCCCAACAGCAAAGCCCGATCGGCCACCGCGTGAGCATGATTGGGTTGATGCGTAGAGAACACCACCGCCAACTGCTGCTCCCGCGCCAGGCTCGCCATCAGGCTCAACACCCGATCCTGATAATGCAGATCCAGCGCCGAAGTCGGTTCATCCAGGATCAACACCTCGCAGCGCATCGCCAACGCGCGGGCGATCATCACTAATTGACGTTGACCGCCGGATAGGCTGCCAAACTCGCGCTCTGCCAGGTGCTGCAAATCCAACGACTGCAACGCTTCTCTCGCCAGCCGATGGTCCTCGGCTGACGGTGAACGGAACAGGCCGACATGGCGCGCCCGCCCCATCAATACGATATCTAGCACCCGATAGGCGAACGGCGGCGCAAAGTGCTGCGGGACAAAGCCCATCTCACCGTGGCGCTCAATCTCGCCGGATTGCGGCGTCAGGCTGCCTAACAACAGCTGCAGCAGCGTGCTCTTGCCACGCCCATTCGGGCCCAATATCGCCAGCACTTCGCCGCGCCGCAGCTGAATGTCCAGATGTTGGAACAGCGGAGCCCCGCCCGGCCAGGCGAAACTCACGCCCCTGGCGGCCAATAAGGTGTCAGTCATGCCAGCCTCTCACTTGCGCGCGACGCAGCAGCAGCGCGAACAGCGGCGCGCCAATCAGCGCGGTCAGAATGCCCAGCGGGATTTCGCTGCTGCTCAGCGTGCGCGCCAAATCGTCGATCACCAGCATGTACAGGGCCCCCAGGCAAAGTGAAGCCGGCAACAGGCGCCGGTGATCCGGCCCCACCAGCCGCCTCGCCACGTGCGGGATCACCAAGCCGACCCAACCGATGCTGCCGCTGACCGCCACCTGGGCGGCCACGATGGCGGCGCACAGCGTCAAAATCAGCCAGCGGGTGCGCTCAACGTTGATGCCCAATGCACCGGCATCCTCATCACCCAACGACAGCAGATTGATGCGCCAGCGCAGCGCCAACAGCAAGCCGCCGGCCAACAGCAAAGGCACAAACAGCATCAGCAGCTTTTGCCGATCGGCGGTGGCAAAGCTGCCGAGCAGCCAAAACACGATGCTCGGCAGTTTCTCTTCGGTATCCGCCAGATATTGCATCAGGCTGACGCAGGCTGAGAAGAAGCCGCTGAGGATCACTCCCGCCAGTACCAAAGAGAGAATATTGCGCCGCGCAATGGCGCTGGTGAGAGTGAAAATCAACAGCAGCGCCGCCATGCCGAAAACAAAAGCCGACAGCAGCAGCGCCGCCAATGGCAGGCTGAGCAGGATAGCCAGCGTGCCGCCAAAGGCCGCGCCGGACGACACGCCGATGATATGCGGGTCGACCAGCGGGTTGCGAAAGACGCCTTGCAAAGCCGCGCCGCACAGGGCCAGCGCTGCGCCGGCGCCCATCGCCAACAGCACTCGCGGCACGCGCACAACCAGGATCACCTGGCGTTGGATAGCATCGATGCCGGCATAATGCTGCCCGGTGAACGGCTCCAGCAAAATCATCAGGCTGTGCGTTATTGGCACCTGAAAGCGGCCAACGCCGAGCGAAAACAGCGCGCAGCACAGCGTCAACAATGCCAGCCAGCCCAGCCTCATTGCCCGCTCTGGCAGCAGGTGGCGCGGTAATAACGTTGATAGTAAGCGTCGACCCGCTGCTGCAGATTGATATCGGCAAAACGCTGCGGGTAAAGTTTTTTCGCCATCCACAACTCACCCAACGCCATCGCTTCCGGCATTGGATACCCCCAGGCCTTGGCGTACTCCGGCATCAGGTAGACCCGCTTATTCTTCACCGCGTCGATCGGCTGCCACTGCGGTGACGTCAGGATCTGTTTCACCACCTCCGGGTAGCGCTCCTGCACGAAAATCACCGCCGGATCCCACTTCAGGACATCCTCGATAGAAACCTGTTTAAACCCCTGAATGTCCTTCGCCGCTACGTTGAGCGCACCGGCGTGCCGCATCATCAACCCGGTATATTTGCCGGCGCCGTAGGTGGTGAGATCGGGGTTGGCCATATACACCCGCACCCGCTGATTTTCCGGCAGATCGCGCAGCCGTTCGGCGACCAACGCGCGCTGCTGAATGACGTCCTTAATCAGGGCTTCTGCCTGAGGCTGACGCGACATCACCTCGCCGATCAGGCGAATGCCGTCCTGCAGCCCCAGCGTATAGGCCCGATCCTCATCGCTCAGCTGCGGATTCATTTTACCCGCCTGATCGGCCGCCTCGCGGCGCAGCGAGATAGCCACCACCGGAATGCCCGCCCGTTCGATCTGCGCAATCATCTCCGGCGGCGCATAGTTGGCCACGAACACCACCTGCGGATGCAGGCCGAGCAGGCTCTCGATATTCACCGAAGTCAGATCGCCCGGCATCGGCAGGGTTGCCAACGTCGGCGCCAGCCGCAGGTAGTTTGGCCCCAGCTGCTTTTTCCAACTGCTGAGCACACCGACCACCTGAGGCATCGCATCAAGCTGCACCAACAGGTTCAACGTCTGGTGTTGCAGCACCACCGCGCGGGTGATGCGATCGGGCAGCGTGACCTGGCGATTGAGCTGATCGGTGACCTGGCGATCCGCCTGGGCGGCGGTGGAAAACAAAACAAGCGCCAACAGCAGGCGCGGGAGAAAGTTAAACATGGCAGTGACCGGTTGATTATCGTTGTATAGCAAATAATATAGCGATGTGCATGGCGAAACAATCAGCGGGATCAAACCGGATGCGGGTACTCGGGAGGTAAAACGAGGCGTGAATGCGATCCTGGAAGCGGATCCGCCGGTGTGGCGACGGATCCCATCGGCCCTGTAAGGGCGCGTGAAGAAGACTTACTGACCGATAGACGTCAGCCCCTGGCGGATCCCTTCGTCAGCCTGCTGGCACCATGCCTGCAGCCCCTGCGGCGCTTCTTTTTCCAACGCGACCACTTTGCCGTCGTCGTTCAGCACATTGCCTTCTCGGCCCATCGCTTCGCGCTTGTCGCCATCGCGGGTGTCGACGCCGCCGGGAATAGCCGCCACGTAGGCCACCATTTTCTTGGCGTTGTCGATGCTGTCGGCTTTCAGGAAGCCTTTATCGACGCAGTAAGACATCAGCCCGGCGGTATTGCGCGTGATGTCATAAACGTTTTTCAATGCGGCAGGATCCATCCCTTCAGCGTTAGCGGTGTTGAACAGGCCCAGAGTCGCGGCAATCATGCCGGTCAGAATGCTTTTTTTCATTGTTAACTCGTTTTAATAATGAAATAGTTAAGTTTTAATTATTCACAAAAAGAATGCGAACACCGCTACGGTATAACGGCGGCCTAGATTAGCACAACCCTAACGCGTTAATAACTGTGATTAAGTTAACCCCCAATAAAATAAAAACGCACGATAGGGTAATGACCCCCGCCCGGTATCATTTTTTCATGCTCGATATTGGCCGCGCTCAATTCATATTAAAAATAATCTCACCCAGGAATTATTTGCAACGGAAGTGTTGGCCTGCGGTCAATCGTGCTCCCGCCCTTTGCTAAAATCACAGGCGTGACATAGCCTGTTAAGACGCGCCATGCCTAGTGGGAGGGGATTCACATGAACTATTCCGTCCGGCCGCCGCAATGCGACGACAAAACCATTCTCGATATCACGATGAATTTATATCTCTATCCGGCGGTACTTATCGCGCATCGCCTGGGCATCTTTGAATTTATTGCTTTGCACCCCCGCAACCTGACCGATATATGCGCTCAGGCCAATGTGGAAAGACGCCCGGCGGAAACGTTGGTCATGGCGTTATTGGCATTGAAATTGATAGACAGAGACGGTGAAACATTCTCTCTCACGCCGGAAGCGGAAACCTTTTTGTTAAAAAACAACCCGCATTATTTCGGCTACTTCTGGGATTTGATGGTTGAAAATAGCGAAATTTTCTCGCTGAAAAACCTGGAAAGCGCCATCAGAAAAAATACCTCGCAGGTGTACGGCGAGCAGGAGCTGTTTGAAACCCATACGCTCGACGCCGACAGAATGCGGCGGTTTACCCACGCCATGCACAGCCTGAGCATGGGCTCGGCCAGCGTTTGGCCGGCGCTGTTGCCCCTCGGTGCCTGCCGCGCGGCGCTGGATATCGGCGGCGCCTCCGGCGCCCATGCCATCAGCCTGGCGGCCCACTGGCCGACGTTGACCTGCACCGTGTTCGATCTGCCGGAGGTGTGCCCGCTCGCCGCCGACTACGCGCGCCATTACGGTCTCAGCCAGCGCATCGGCACCCACAGCGGCGATATGTGGCGCGATCCCTACCCGGCGGCGGATCTGCACCTGTACTCCAATATTTTCCACGACTGGCCGATGGACAAGAACCGCTTCCTGGCGCAAAAGAGCTATGCGGCCCTCCCGCCCGGGGGGAGGATCGTGATCCACGAAGTGCTGTACAACGATGACGGCGACGGGCCGCCTGCCGCCGCGGGGTACAGCCTGATGATGATGGGATGGACGCAGGGCCGCCAATACTCCGGCAGGGAAATCGGCGACCTGCTGCACGACGTCGGCTTCGGGCCTACTCAGGTGCTGCCGTCGCTCGGCTATTTCAGCATCGTGACGGCGCAAAAGCCCCAGGCTTAGCGGTTCACCGAGCGCGCCATGCGGCTGTAGGTGTGGCGCACGCCGCGAATCGCCACGCTGTAAGCGAAGATGTTTTCCGGCAGCGCCAGCCCCAGATAGCCGGTATCGCCGATATGGTGCAGATCCGCGCCGGCCATTTTGCTCATCAGCGCAATCTGCCGCACGGTCTGCACGTCGGCCCCCTCTTGCGAGGTGCCGATCGCCGTCATTGCCAGCGCGCCCTGCCGCTGCGCATAAGCGATCAGCGCCGCCACTTTCTCCTGCGACATGCCGGGAATGGTGCCGGGCGCCGGCAACAGCACGATGTCCGCGCCGTTCTCCACGAACAGCGCGATGTCCTGCTCGCCGATCAGCTGGCTGCCGCTTTCGCGCACGATACCGGCCCCGTGCATCTTGCCGGTCACCAGCACCATCTCGTCGCCCACCTCATCACGGATCGCTTTCAGCGCGGCGGCGATCGCCTGATTGCTGACGCCGTTGTTCGGGTTGCCGGTCAGCACCAGCATGCGCGCGCCGAGTTGATACAGCTTGCGCGCATTCTCGGCGGTGGCGGCACGACCCGCCGTCATCTGCCAGAAATCGTTATGTTCGGTGGCGAAGGCCGGATCGACGGCCTCCAGGTTCACCCCTATCACCCGCCCGGTCAGGCGCTGCAGCGTGCGCAGCGCCTCCTGCGGCGGCACGTCGGCGGGCAGGCCCGCGATGTGCGGATGGTCGACGTCGAACAGGTTCAGCAGCAGCAGGTCGGCGCCCTGGCTGGCCGCCAGCTCGGCGTTGGTGACGTTATTGAGCAGCGGCTGAGTGACCGCGATGGTTTCGCTGACCAAGATGCGCCCTTCGCTGGCGCGGATGGCGTAGAGCAGATCGGCTTTGCCGATATCGGCCAGATCGCTGGCGCTGCAGTCCAGATAGCGTTTCATGAGGCAAGCTCCGATGACGTTAGCGGGAATGAATAGATGCCCCTCGCTCAGCGCGGCGAACGAGGGGGACAGGGTTACTTCAGCGTAAAGCTTTGCGCCTGCACGTTGTCGGAGTCCAGGCCGACGAACACGTTGAATTTGCCCGGCTCCGCCCCCCATTTCAGGCTGGCGTTGTAGAACTTCAGATCGTCTTCGCTAATCGGCAGCTCAACCTGCTGCGACTGACCGGCCTTCAGCGTCACTTTCTTGAAGTTGCGCAGCTCTTTCACCGGCCGGCTGACCGAGGCGGTCACGTCCTGCAGATACAGCTGCACCACCGTGGCGCCGTCGTACTTGCCGGTATTTTTCAGCGTGACGCTGGCGGTTAGCTTGCCGTTGCGCGCCATCGTCGGGCTGGACAATGTCAGATCCGACAGGCTGAAGGTGGTGTAGCTCAGGCCGTAACCGAACGGATACAGCGGGCCGTTGGGCGAATCGAAGTAGCGCGAGGTGTACTTGCCCGGATTCTCCTTGCCGAACGGGCGGCCGGTGTTCAGGTGGTTGTAGTACATCGGGATCTGGCCGACCGAGCGCGGGAAGGTCATCGGCAGCTTGCCCGACGGGTTGTAATCGCCGAACAGCACGTCCGCCACCGCGTTGCCGCCCTCGGTGCCGCTGTACCAGGTTTCCAGCATTGCGTCCGCCTGCTCGCTCTCCCAGCTCAGCGCCAGCGGCCGGCCGTTCATCAGCACCAGCACCAGCGGCTTGCCGGTGGCTTTCAGCGCGGCGATCAGATCGCGCTGGCTCTGCGGGATCGTGATGTCGGCGCGGCTGGAGGCCTCATGCGCCATGCCCTGCGATTCCCCCACCACCGCCACCACCACGTCGGCCTTGTTCGCCGCCTGTACCGCTTCGTCGATCATCTGCTGCGGCGAACGGGTGTCGAACGCCACCGCCGGCTCATACTCATTCAGGTAGTCGATAATGCCCTTATCCTGCGTGACGTTGGCGCCCTTGGCGTAAAGAATGCGCGCCTTGTCGCCCACCGCCCGCTCCAGCCCTTCGCGCAGGGTCACCGACTGCTTGACCACCCCGGCGGCGGACCAGCTGCCCATCACGTCGCGCTGGCTGTCGGCCATCGGCCCGACCAGCGCGATGGTCGCCTGTTTGCTCAGCGGCAGCGTCTGCTTATCGTTCTTCAGCAGCACCATCGTTTTGCGCGCCACCACCCGCGCCTCGGCGCGGTGCAGGCGGCTTTCGGCGTTGGTGTCCTGCGGATCGGCACCCGCCGGGCCCAGATGCACATACGGATCGGTGAACAACCCCATGTCGTACTTGGTGTTCAGCACGTCGCGGCAGGCGCGGTCGATATCGCTTTCAGCCACCAGCCCGTCTTTCACCAGGCCCGGCAGGTATTTGTCGTAGAACTCGTCGCTCATGCTCATGTCGACGCCGGAGGTGATTGCCAGGCGCACCGCGTCGCGCGCGTCGGCGGCCACGCCGTGTTTAATCAGTTCTTTAATTGCGCCGTGGTCGCTGATGGTGATGCCTTTAAAGCCCCACTGGTCGCGCAGCAGATCTTTCAGCAACCACGGGTTGGCGGTGGCCGGCACGCCGTTGATCGCATTGAGCGACACCATCACCCCGCCGCTGCCGGCATCCACCGCCGCTTTATAAGGCGGCAGATAGTCCTGATGCATGCGCAGCGGGCTCATGTCGACGGTGTTGTAATCGCGGCCGCCTTCGACGGCGCCGTACAGCGCAAAGTGCTTGACGCTGGCCATCACCGAACCGGGTTTGGCCGGGTCGCCGTTCTGGAAACCGTCGACCATCACCTTGGCGATTTTCGACACCAGCCAGGTATCTTCGCCGAAGCCTTCGGAGACCCGGCCCCAGCGCGGATCGCGGGTGATATCGACCATCGGCGCGAAGGTCATGTTCAGGCCGTCGTCGCTGGCCTCCTGCGCCGCCACCCGAGCGCTGAGCGCGATGGCTTCCAGATCGAAGCTGGCCGCCAGCCCCAGGCTGATCGGGAACACGGTGCGCTGACCGTGCACCACGTCATAGGCGAAGAACAACGGGATTTTGAGGCGGCTGAGCTGCATCGCCTGATCCTGCATCACCCGGATATCCGGCCGGGTAACGGTATTGAAGATGGCGCCGATCTGCCCTTTGCGGATGCCCTCGCGGATCGCTTCTTTCGGGTTATCCGGCCCGACGCTGATCAGCCGCAGCTGGCCGATCTTCTCTTCCAGCGTCATCTGCTTCATCAAATTGGACACGAAGGCGTCGCGCTGCTGGGCGTGCATGCCCTGCGTTATCGGCGTTTCCTGCGCAAAAGCCGGGCTGAGGGCCAGACCGGACAACATACTCACCACACAAAGCCATTTCATCTTGTTTTATCTCAGGCGTGTTTCCGCCGCCAACGCCGCGGAGTTTAATCGGAGTGAAGAAACAGTTTGCCACACTCTGTTTCATCGCCAAGGGAATTCGCATCGTTAATGTTTACAAAGCATTACAGGTTATCGGCAGGTAATTCTGCAGCCGGGCGCGACTGTCGGCGGCCTCCGCCGTCAGGAAATCGATAAACTGCGCCAGCGCCGGCGATGGCGCCCCGCGTTCAGGATAGACCAAATAATAGGCCGCGCCGCTGCTGACGCAGAGCGGGAACGGCGTGACGATACGCCGCGCCTGAATATCCTCCTCCAGCAGGCACAGATCGCCGATGGCGATGCCGAACCCCTGCAGCGCGGCGCTCATCGCCAGATCGAGGGTATCGAAATGCTGAGCCTTGCCGGACGGCAGCGCATCGGCCCCCGCCGCCTTCAGCCAGCGCAGCCAGTCGCGCCGATCGCGCGTCGGGTGCAGCAGGGTTTTGTCCGTCAAGTCCGCCAGCCGGGGCGTTGGCGGCAGAAACGTCGGCGTGCAGACCGGCGTGAGGATTTCATCGAACAGCAGGTGCGCGCTCAGCTTTTTGCCCGGCGGCCGGCCGAATACCACCGCAGCGTCAAATTGCTCGGTGCTGAAATCCAGACCGTGCGACACCGAAGCGGTCAGCTCAATATGCATGTCCGGCCGTTCATTCTGCAGGCGAATGATGCGCGGCAGCACCCAGCGCATGGCGCAGGTCGGGCATTTGATGCGCAGCGCCCCCGGCGGGGCGACGGCCCGCGTCAGCGCCTCGTCCAACTGCCCCAGCGCCTGCTGCACCGGCACCAGCAGCTGCGCGCCCTGCGGCGTCAGCGCCAAACCGCGCGCCTGGCGGCTGAACAGCGGATAGCCCAGGCGCTGTTCCAGCCCGAGGATTTGCCGGCTGACCGCCCCCTGCGTCAGGTGCAGCTGCCGGGCGGCATGGGTAAAGTTGAGGCGTTGCGCCACCACCACGAAGGTTTTCAACACGTCGAGCGACGGCAGGGATATCGGCATAGCGGGCCTCGATTAGGTATGATCGTAGTGCATGGCAAGTATGACAAACTTTCCCTTGTCCGCCTACGCCGGCTGATGCTTAATCGCTCAACACTTCCCTGTTTGACTGGAGCCCATCATGCAGAGCGCCTGTTCATCCCGCTCGAAGCTGCCGGACGTCGGCACCACCATTTTCACCGTCATTGGCCAACTCAGCGCCGAACATCAGGCCCTCAATCTGTCGCAGGGCGCGCCCAACTTCGCCGGTGACCCGCAGCTGATCGAGGCAACGGCGCAAGCCATGCGCTCAGGTCATAACCAATACGCGCCGATGAGCGGCGTGGCGGCGTTACGTGCTGCTCTGGCGGAAAAAGCTGAACGATTGTATGGCGCACGCTATGACGCCGACGAAGAAATCACGGTGATCGCCAGCGCCAGTGAAGGGCTGTACTCGGCGATCAGCGCGCTGGTGCATCCCGGCGACGAGGTGATCTATTTCGAACCGGCGTTCGACAGCTATGCGCCGATCGTGCGCCTGCAGGGCGCCACGCCGGTAGCGATCAAACTGTCGCTGCAGGATTTTCGCGTCGACTGGGACGAAGTGGCCGCCGCCATCAACGGCAAAACGCGCATGATCATCGTCAACACGCCGCACAACCCGACCGGCGCGGTGTTTGACGCGCACGACATCGAACGTCTGACCGCCCTGACCCGCGACACCGACATCGTGATCCTGTCCGACGAGGTCTACGAGCACGTGGTGTTCGACGGCGATATTCACCACAGCATGGCGCGCTACCCGCAGCTGGCGGAACGCAGCGTGATCGTGTCGTCGTTCGGTAAAACCTACCACGTCACCGGCTGGCGCGTCGGCTACTGCCTGGCGCCGGCGGCGCTGATGGACGAGATCCGCAAGGTGCACCAGTTCATGGTGTTCTCCGCCGATACGCCGATGCAGCACGCCTTCGCCGCCGCGCTCGCCAACCCGCAGAGCTACCTGGGGCTGGCAGCGTTTTATCAACAAAAGCGCGATCTGCTGGCCAGCGCCCTGCAGGATTCGCGCTTTGAGCTGCTGCCCAGCCGCGGCAGCTTCTTCATGCTGGCACGCTTTAGCGGCTTCAGTCACGAAAGCGACAATGATTTCGCCGTGCGCTTGATCCGCGAAGCGAAGGTGGCGACGATCCCGCTGTCGGCGTTCTACAGCGACAGCACCGATACCGGCATTATCCGGCTGAGTTTTTCCAAAGATAACGAGACCCTGCTGGAAGGCGCGCGCCGCCTGAGCCAGGTGTGATTTTTTGTCCAACCATGGGAAAGGGGCACTGCCTATGAAAGCATTGAAAACGCTGTTCGCCGCCGGATGCCTGCTGGCCGCCGGCGCTTCGCTGGCGGCGGAAAACAGCCTGCGCTTCGGCCTGGAAGCGCTGTATCCGCCGTTCGAATCCAAATCCGCCAGCGGCAAACTGGAAGGGTTCGACATCGAACTGGGCGACGCGGTGTGCGCCGCCGCGCAGTTGCAATGCAGCTGGGTGGAAACCTCGTTCGACAGCCTGATCCCGGCGCTGCAGGCGCGCAAGTTCGACGCCATCAACTCGGCGATGAACGTGACCGAACAGCGGCGTCAGGCGATCGCCTTCACCGACGCCATCTATCAGGTGCCGAACCGCCTGATCGCCAAAGCCGGCAGCGGCCTGCTGCCGGACGCCAAATCGCTGGCGGGCAAACACGTGGGCGTGCTGCAAGGATCGATTCAGGAGATTTACGCCAAAACCCATTGGGCGCCGGCGGGCGTGGACGTGGTGTCTTATCAGGATCAGAACCAGGTTTACCTCGATCTGGCGGCCGGTCGGCTCGACGCCACGCTGGTGATGGCGCCGTCGGGGCAAAGCGGCTTCCTGTCGCAGCCGGACGGCAAAGGCTTCGCCTTCGTCGGCGAGGCGGTGCGCGACGACAAAATCCTCGGTGAAGGTATCGCCTTCGGCCTGCGTAAAGGGGATGAGGCGCTGAAGAAAAAACTGGATGCCGCCATCGCCAAAGTGAAACAGCAAGGTACGGTGGCGGCGCTGTCGAAGAAGTATTTCGGCGACATCGACGTGACGGTGAAGTGAGAGACGGGGGCGGCACCGCCGCCCCCTGCCGCGTTTAGCGATCGAACACCGAACTGTTCAGCGCGCGATCCTGCTGGTGGCGCTCCAGCGCCAATTCGATCAGGCGCGTGATCAGCGCCTGATAGCTGACGCCGCTGGCGGCCCACAGCTTGGGATACATGCTGATATTGGTGAAGCCCGGCAGCGTGTTGATTTCGTTGATCACCACCTGGTTGTCCGGCGTCAGGAACACATCCACCCGCGCCAGCCCGAAGCACTCCAGCGTGCGGAACGCCTTCAGCGCCACCTCGCGGATGTGGTCGCTCACTTCCGGCGCGATTGCCGCCGGCACCACCACCTGAGCGCCCTGCTCATTGATGTATTTGGTGTCGTAAGAATAGAAGGCGTCGCTCAGCACGATCTCGCCGCACACGCTGGCCTGCGGATCGTCGTTGCCCAGCACCGCGCACTCGATCTCGCGGCCGACGATCGCCGACTCCACCAGCACCTTGTGATCGAAGCTGAAGGCCAGCGATACCGCCGCGTCGAACTCGGCGCGGTTTTCCACCTTGCTGACCCCGACCGACGAGCCCTGGTTGGCCGGCTTGACGAACAGCGGCAGGCCGAGGCGCTCGCTCAGTTGCTCAAACGTGAATCCGGCGCGGTTGGCGCGCGTCAGGGTGACGAACGGCGCCACCGCCAGCCCGGCGTCGCGCAGCAGGCGCTTGGTCACATCTTTGTCCATGCTGACCGCCGAGCCGAGTACGCCGGCGCCGACGAACGGCATATTGGCCATGCGCAGCAGCCCCTGCAGCGAGCCGTCCTCCCCCAGCGTACCGTGCACGATCGGGAAGATGACGTCGAGTTGGCCCAGCGCGCCGGCGCTGCCCGCTTCGATCAGCTGCTGTTTTTCCTGGCCCGGGATCAGCGCCACGTTCTTGTTCGAGCGGTTCAGCGCGATCAGCGCCGGGTTCTCGGCGTTGAGCAGGTAGTTGGAGGCGTCGTTGATGTGCCACTGCCCCTGTTTGTCGATCCCCAGCAGCGTGACGTCAAACTTCTCTTTGTCGATTGCATCCACAATGTTTTTGGCCGACTGCAGCGACACCTCATGCTCCGCCGATTTACCGCCAAAAATCACCCCAACACGTAGTTTAGTCACGCCTTAAATCCTTCTGAAAAATCATGGCAAAAAAGTCGTTCATCACAATAAACGCATTGCCCGGCGGCGGCAATCGTTGTCGCCAGAATCTTCTTACGCCACGGAATGCCACATCGCGACCATCCTAAACGTATACACTTCGTATATCGTTCACTTAGGGAGACGCCGATGGGCATCGTAAAAATTTCAGACGCGCTGCATGACGATCTGCGCCTCGCCAGCCTGACCATGACGCGTTCGATCAATGCGCAGGCCGAGTACTGGATCAAGATCGGCATGCTGGCGGAGTTCCATCCGGAACTGACCTACCCACAGCTGGTAAAAAAGATGATGAAAGATAACGCGCTGACGCTGAAGGAGATTGTCGGGTGAAACAGATTGTGATTAAAACACCGGAAGAGATTGCCAAAATGCGCCATTCCGGCGCCCTGCTGGCGAAAGTGTTTGCTATGCTCGATGAGGTCATCGTCGAAGGCATCTCCACCATGGAGATCAACGACCGCGCCGAGGCGTTTATCGTCGAGGAGCTGAAGTCGCGCCCGGCCAGCAAAGGGCAGTATGATTTCCCCTATGTGCTCAACACCTCAATCGACGACGTGGTGTGCCACGGGGTGCCGTCGGCCAGCAAAATCCTGCGTTCCGGCATGATCGTCAACGTGGACATCACGCTGGAAAACGGCGGCTACATCGCCGACTCCAGCAAGATGTACTGCATTGGCCAGGTGACGCCGCTGGCCAAACGGCTGGTGAACAACGTCTATGAATCGATGTGGCAGGGCATTCGCGCGGTGAAACCGGGCGCCACCCTCGGCGATATCGGCCATGCCGTCCAGCGGCACGCCGAGCAGGCCGGCTACAGCATCGTGCGGGAGTATTGCGGCCACGGCATCGGCCGCGATATGCATGAAGAGCCGGCGGTATTGCACTACGGTCAACCCGGCAGCGGTCTGGTGCTGCAGGAAGGCATGGTGTTCACCATCGAGCCGATGATCAACCAGGGCGACCGCCGCATCAAGCAGAAGAAAGACGGCTGGACGGTGGTGACGCGCGACAAAAAACTGTCGGCGCAGTGGGAGCACACCGTGGCGGTCACCGCCGACGGCGTGGAGATCCTGACGCTGCGCGACGAAGAGCGCCGGGCCGGCTACGCCGAGCGCTACTAAACCCACAAGCCATTAGCCCGGCTAAGCTGATAGCTTAATAAGTTATTTAATTGATAACCTCTTAGCTTATATGCGGCACTCCGGCGCCGCGGTTAAAGCGACGGGGATGACAGGGAGACAGACAGCATGCAGTCAGGCAATCAGGCGTTTATCAATCAGCTCAAGGACATCGTCGGCGGCCCGCAGCTGTTGACCGGCGATCGCAACACCGAGCGGTATCGCAAGGGGTTCCGCTCCGGCGAAGGCCAGGCGCTGGCGGTGGTGTTTCCCACCAGCCTGTTGCAGCTGTGGCGCATTTTGCAGGCCTGCGTGGCCGCCGACAAAATCGTCATCATGCAGGCCGCCAATACCGGCCTGACCGAAGGATCGACCCCCAGCGGCAACGACTATGATCGCGACATCGTCATCGTCAGCACCCTGCGCCTCGACCATATTCAGGTGCTGGACAACGGCAAGCAGGTGGTCGGCTTCCCCGGCAGCACCCTGCACCACCTCGAGAAATTGCTCAAACCCTACGGCCGCGAACCGCATTCGGTGATCGGTTCCTCCTGTATCGGCGCCTCGGTGATCGGCGGCGTGTGCAACAACTCCGGCGGCTCGCTGGTGAAACGCGGCCCGGCCTATACCGAAATGGCGCTGTACGCCCAGCTAGGGGAAGACGGCCAACTGCGCCTGGTGAATCATTTGGGCATCCGCCTCGGCGACACGCCGGAAGAGATCCTCACCCGGCTGGAAAAAGGCGACTATCGCCCGACCGACGTCGAATACGGCGAGCTGCGCGCCTCGGATAACGAGTACGCCAGCCGGGTGCGCGACGTCGATGCCGACACCCCTTCCCGCTTTAACGCCGACAAACGCCGCCTGTTCGAGGCCTCCGGCTGCGCCGGCAAGCTGGCGGTGTTCGCGGTGCGGCTCGACACCTTCGAGAAAGAAGGCAAAGAACAGGTATTCTATATCGGCACCAACGACACCGCGGTGCTGACCGAGCTGCGCCGCCACATGCTGAGCCAGTTCGACAACCTGCCGGTGGCCGGTGAATACATGCACCGCGATATCTTCGACATCGCCGAGGTGTACGGCAAAGACACCTTCATGATGATCGACAAGCTCGGCACCGATCAGATGCCGCGCTTCTTCACCCTGAAAGGCCGCATGGACGCCAGCCTCAACAAGTTGCCGCTGCTGCCGCACAACCTGACCGACCGGCTGATGCAGGGCCTGAGCCATCTGGCGCCGAGCCACCTGCCGAAGCGCATGAAGGACTACCGCGAACGTTTCGAACATCACCTGCTGCTGAAGATGGCCGGCCCCGGCGTAGACGAAGCGCAGCGCTACCTGACCGAGTACTTCGCCCAGGCCGAAGGCGCTTTCTTCGCCTGTACGCCTGACGAAGGCAAAAAGGCCTTCCTGCACCGCTTCGCCGCCGCCGGCGCCGCCGTGCGCTACCATGCGGTGCACGCCGACAAGGTGGAAGATATTCTTGCGCTGGATATCGCCCTGCGCCGCAACGACACCGACTGGTTTGAAACGCTGCCGCCGGAAATCGACAACCAGCTGGTGCATAAGCTGTATTACGGCCACTTTATGTGCCACGTCTTCCATCAGGACTACGTGGTGAAAAAAGGCGTCGACAGCCACGCGCTGAAAGAAAAGATGCTCGAGATCCTCAACCGGCGCGGCGCCGAGTACCCGGCGGAGCATAACGTCGGCCACCTGTATCACGCCAAACCGGATCTGCAGGCGTTCTACCACGCCGCCGATCCGACCAACAGCTTCAACCCCGGCATCGGCAAAACCAGTAAACGCAAAGGCTGGGCCGAAGGCCCCCGCTAAGACCGCCCGATTGGCCCGCCGCCGCACCCGGCGCGGGCCGACTCTCCCCTGCCTGCCTCATCGTGATCTTTCTGCGCCCTTAAAGATGCATTCTTATTGCAACTTATAAATTTCCCGATTACCATTCATCGCAAATGAGAATCAATTACAAAACTGTCATGACGGATACATGGCATCCGCCGTGGCAATCACCGCGAAGTTGTTAATGAGAAGGAACCTACCATGAGTCAGACCCTCGATTCCGCCCAGCTGTTAACCGCGCTCGATAAAGTGATGGTGATCTCCACCACCGATCTGCAGGGCACCATCACCTACGTCAACGATCTGTTTTGCCAGCTGACCGGCTTTTCCCGGGAAGAGCTGGTGGGCCAGCCCCATAGCATCGTGCGCCACCCTTCCGTGCCGAAAGCGGTTTACAAAGCGATGTGGGACACCATCAAGGCGGGCGGCATCTGGACCGGCATCATTCCGAACGTCGGCAAAGGCGGCGTGCTGTACGTGGTCGACACCACGGTGCAGCCGCTGTATGACGCCCAGGGCAATATCGCGGCCTATATCAGCATCCGCCGCGTGATCAACGATCTGATGACCGACTTCGAATCGGTGGAATTCGCCAAAGAACAGTTCGACAACCACTACGACAAGTAACCGCCATGGCCGACCTTATCGAACGCATCCTGATTGGTTACGGTTCGGAGTCGGGCAACGCCCGGGCGCTGGCGATGCGCCTGGGCGAGCAAAGCAGCCTGCAACCCTACCGCCCCGTCGTGAAAGAACTCAACGCCATCCAGCCCGCCGATGTGGGCGAGCGTGACGCCCTGCTGATCGTCTCGAGCTCATTTGGCGACGGCGAACCGCCCGCCAACGCCGAGCGTTTTTCCGACGCGCTGGCGCAATGGCCTGACCGCCACCGGTTGCGCTACGCCATCTTCGGCCTCGGCGACACCGCGTACCCGCATTTCTGCGGCTTCACGCAGGCGCTGGATGCACGCCTGACGCAATACGGCGCCCAGGCCATCGTCAATCGCGTCGACGCCGACGTTAACTTCGAACCGTTCTTCGCAACCTGGCTGAAGACGCTTGAGAAGGTGCTGGCCGGCGATGCCCAGGCCGGCCGCGATTTACATCTGCGCGTGACCGCCTACGGTGAAGACCATGCGTTCAGCGCCGCCCTCCTCGAACGGCGGCCGCTCAGCGCACGCACCCCGCAGGCCTGGCACCTGCGGCTGAATATCGCCGGCAGCGGCATCGTTTACCGGGCGGGAGATACCGTCTATCTGTTGCCGGAGAACGACGAAGGATTATTGACCCGGCTGGCTGACTGGCTCGGCAGGCCGGAGGCCGCCGACGCGCTGCGCCGCCGGGAGCTGCGCCAGCTCAGCAAAACGACGCTGCGTGAACTGGCGCAGTTGGCCGACAACGAAGAACTCAAAGGCTTGCTCAAGATCCGCCAGCGCAAAGCCCTGGAGAGTTATCTGTACGGCGCCGATCTGCTGGACGTGCTGCACGATTTTTGCCCGCCGCACGCGGTCACGCTGGAGAACCTGCTGACGCTGCTGCCCGTTTGCCTGCCGCGCGCCTACTCCATCGCTTCGGCAACGCGGGAAGAGAGCCTCGATCTGTGCGTGCGCGACGTGCATTATGAACGCGGCGGCCGCACCCGGCGCGGCACGGCGACCGGCTGGCTGCTCAGCCAACCCGGCTCTTTCCGCCTCTTCTGCCGCGCCAACCCCGGCTTTTACCTGCCGCGCGATACCACCGTACCGGTGCTGCTTATCGGCACCGGTACCGGCATCGCACCGTTGATTGGCTTACTGCGCGAAATGGCCGCCCAGGGCGAACGGCGTGAAACCGTGCTGATCTTCGGTGAGAAAAGGCGCGATGAAGACTTCCTGTATGGCGAGGAGTTGGTCACGCTGAACGCGGCGGGCGTACTCACGCGGCTCATCACCGCCTTCTCGCGCGACACCGCCGACAAGTATTACGTGCAACACGCCATCGACGATCACGCCGGTGTCGTCAGCGGCCTGCTGCGGCGGGGCGCGCATGTCTACCTGTGCGGCAATCGTCAGTATCTGGAACATGCCGTGGCGACGGCGCTGGAGCAAGCCTGCGGGGCGGAAAACCTGTGGCAGACGCTGATTGAGCAGCAGCGCCTGCATCTGGAGCTCTATTGAGACAGGGCGGCGTTCACCGCTCCGCGCGCAGCAGCAAGGACACGATGAACGCGCCCCCCAGCCCCGCCGTAATGATGCCGATGGGCAGTTCCTGATTGGGGATCAGGCTGCGGCTGAGCATGTCGCCGCCGGTCAGCAGCATCGCCCCCAGCATGCCGCACATCGGCACGGACAATCGGTGGCGCACGCCCACCAGGCGCCGGGCCAGATAAGGCACCATCAGCCCGACAAAGCCGATCACGCCCGTCAGCGAAACGAGAAACGCCGTGGACAGTGCGCAGCACAGAAAGGTCTCGGTGCGCAGCCGCGCCACGTTGACCCCCATCGAATGGGCGGTTTGCTCGCCCGCCAGCAGCGCGTCCAGCGCCCGCCAACGCAGCGCCGTAAACCCGGCCAGCAGCACGAAACTCACCAGCGGAATGAACAGATTATCCCAACGCGCCAGCCCCAGCCCACCGAGCGACCAGAACAACACCGAACCGGCCGCCCGCTGATCGCCGGAAAACACCAGGTAGCTGGTGAGCGCGCTAAACAAAAATGAGACCGCCAGGCCACAGACGATCAGCTGCTCGGCGCGCCTGACCCGGCTGACGCGAAACAGGATCATCACCGCCAATGCGGACAAAACGCCGCCGACGAAAGCGGACAGCGGCAACGTCAGTACGCCCAGCGCATCGCCGAAGCGCGTGATGACCAGCACCGCGCCGGCGGAGGCACCGGAAGAGAGCCCAAACAAAAAAGGATCGGCCAGCTCATTGCGGGTGGTGGTCTGCAGCAGCGCGCCGGTCATCGCCAGTCCGGCGCCGGTTAACGCCGCCAACAAAGCCCTGGGCACCCGCAGCTGCACGACGATGGTGTCCAGCATGCCGGAAAGCGGCGCCGAACCGAGCCCTAACGCCGCAAACGCCTGCCGCCATGACAGCGCGACGCTCCCCAACTGCAGGCTCCAGATCATTAGCCCGCACAATACCGACAGCGCCAGCGGTGCGAGCAGCATAAAGCGCCGAGTCGGCGAGTTCATTCAGCCTCCGGCGCGTACAGCGCCCGCGCCAGCTTTTCCACTGCGCCGATGTTGGCCGGCCCCGGCGTCAGCTCCGCATACTGCAGTTTCAGATAGCGGTGGTGCCGTACGGCAGGCGTCAATTTCATCAACGGGTGAGACTCGAGGAAGCGCCGCAGCGCATCGGCGCCCGAACCGGTCTGGTAATCCAGCAGAATAATGAAGTCGGGCTCGGCCGCCGCTACCGCCTCCCAGGACGCCGTCGTCCAGCTCGCCGGCAAACCGTCCATCACGTTGCGGCCGCCCGCCGCTTCGATGATCGCCGTCGGCATCGCGTATTTGCCGCTGGTGAAAGGCTTCTCCTCCCCCGAGTCATAGACGAACACCTTGAGCGGCGGCTGGCCCGCCGGCCTGGCGGGAAGCGTAGCCAACCGGCGCTGCCAGCCCTCAACCAGCGCGGTGGCCTCTTGCTGCTTGCCGAAAATCTTGCCGAGCTTCAGCTCATCGTCATACAGCAGGTTCATATCGGCCTTCTGCGGCCGCCCGCCGGCCTGTACGCAGCTCTCGCTCAGCACCAGCGTTTTGATGCCGAACGGGGCGAGCTTCTCCGGCGTGACGTCGCCGCCGATCTTCATGCCGTAATTCCAGCCGGCGAAGAAGAAATCCGGCTGTGCCGCCAGCAGCGTTTCCAAAGCGGGATATTTCGGCGCCAGCTCGGGAATGGTGCCCATCGCGGCCTTGAATTCGGGCGTCAGTTTGTACCAGCCGGTGATGCCGGTCAGCCCGACAATGCGATCCTGCAGATGCAGTGCAAAGGCCATCTCGGCCATGTTGATGTCGTTGATGACGGCGCGCTGCGGCGCCTGGTTGAAGGTGACCGGCACACCGCAGCTTTCTACGGTGACGGGAAAATGTTCGGCCGCCGCCGACCTGGCGGCCAGCAGCAGAAGCAGAATGAATACGCGTGCGTTCATGTTTCTCTCTGGTTGATCAAGCGCAATGGGGAACGTCAAAAATGCGCAGCGTTTTCCCGCTGACGGGATGCGCCACCTTGAAACTGTTCATGCCGAACACCGGCAGAATCACTGGGGTCTGCAACACCGCCTCGGGCGTACCACAGGCCACCTGACGGCTTTCGTTGAGCACCAGGATCCGATCGGCAAACGCCTCTGCCACGGGCAGGTCGTGCAGCACCGCAATCACGGAGATGTCTTTATTTTTCACTAACGACAGCAGCGCCGAGCGCCCGGGCGGATCGAGGTGATTGGTCGGTTCATCCAGCAACAACAGATCGGGAGACTGCGCCAACGCCCGAGCCAGCGCGGCACGCTGACGCTGGCCGCCCGAGAGCCGCCCCAACGGGTGGTGCCTGAGCGACGCCAGCCCGGTTTCCCCGATGGCTTCGTCAACGATGCGCTTTCCCGTCGCAGAACATGCGCCATGCGGCAAACGACTCAACGCCACGTAGTCCTCAACCGACAGCCGCAAATCCGGCAGATCGTTTTGCGCCAGAAAGGCGATGCTTCTGGCGCGCTCCGCCGCCGGCCACGCGGACAAGGCGCGCCCTCGCCAGTAAATGTCGCCGCTGTCCGGCCGCGTTTCACCGATCAGGGCACGCAACAGGCTGGACTTGCCGCTGCCGTTAGGGCCGATCACCGCCAGCTTCTCACCGGCGCGCAGCGCGAAATGGATGTTGTCGAGTATCAATGCCCCGCCGTGGCCGGTCAGGCTAATCCCATCAACGTGGAGGATGTCGCGAACTGAATTCATTATGCGTAAATTGTTATATTATAACATATCAATATTTTTACCACGATTACGTGCCTTCTGCAAAAGCGAATCGCAATGTCTTTTGTCGCACGCATTGCGTGAACCGAGGCAAGAGCAAGCCGCGCCCTCTGCGTCAAAACTGCGCGGCCAAAGCAACATAGCATACCTCTCAATGAATGATAATGATTTTCATTATCACTTAAACCACTGCGATTTCCGATTGCACGCCCCGCTGAACTTAGTTATGTTTGAGCGATTAGTTTCATTCCCGGTTTTCAGGAACTCACATGACCTACCTGGCGCACAGCACAGATCCGACAAACGCGACCGTTCCGGCCGCCGTTTTGCTGTGTGCTTCTTCCGCCCCACCCGCCGTTTCCTCTGTCGTTTCAGCGGTTGCCGCTTACCCGCCACGCATTGTGGTCGTGCGCTAAGCCAAACCGACTTTTTACCTCCGGCTTATTGATCTGTTGCGTTCAGGCGTAGACCGCCGCGCGCGCCGGAGCCTGTAATTTTCACGACAGGTGAAATTGACATGCGATTACCTTCTCTCTGGGCCAATGCCGGCCTGGCTACGCTGTTCGTCCTGCTTTGGAGCAGCGGCGCGATTTTCTCCCGTTGGGGGCTGGAGCACGCCTCCGCCTTCGCTTTTCTGTTCTTCCGCTGCGCCATCGCGCTGGCGGTGCTGTTGGCCATCGGCCTGTGGCAGCGCCAGTGCCTGCCCGCCCCCGGCACCCGCCGGCGCGTCGCGCTGATTGGCGTGCTGATGATCGGCAGCTATCAAATCTGCTATCTGCTGGCGTTGGAACAGGGTATTACGCCCGGCGTGCTGGCCACGTTGCTTGGCGTACAGCCGATCCTCACCCAGTTCATCACCGAACGGCGCTGCACCGGGCTGCGGGCGCTCGGCCTGGCGCTGGCAATGGTCGGGCTGACGCTGGTGGTGTACCAAAGCCTGATGGTGGCCCACTTCTCGCTGAGCGGCATGCTGTTCGCCTTTATCGCGCTGGGCTGCATGACCGCCGGCACCCTGCTGCAAAAAGGCATGACGCAGCCGCCGCTGGCGGTCTTGCCGCTGCAGTATGCCGTCGGGTTGCTGATGTGTACGCTGGCGCTGCCGTTTGAGCCGCTGCGGGTCGAGTGGCGGCCAGAGTTCGTGCTACCGCTGCTGTGGATGGCGGTGGTGATCTCGGTGCTGGCGACCTTCTTGCTGTATCGCCTGATCCAGCGCGGCAACCTGGTGCAGGTCACCAGCCTGTTCTATCTGATCCCGGCGGTCACCGCCCTGCTGGACTACCTGCTGCTCGGCCACGCGCTGGCGGCGCTGAGCCTGCTGGGCATGGCGGGCATCGTGCTCGGCGTGATGCTGGTTTTCCGCCGCGTATAAAAGCAAAAGCCCCCGCGCCGTTCCACCGGCGCGGGGGCGACAACAACAACCGTTAACTCAGAATAACCAGGAACCGTACCCCCACAGCAGCACCGTCACCCCAAGCAGCAGCTCGAGCAACAGAATGCCGATGGCGAAGGTCGAGCTGGAGAAGATGAACCCTTCCTTACTGTCGATATTCAGGAAGTGCGGGATCCCCAGATTCAGCAGATAGCCCGAATAGCACAGGCCGATAATGCCGACAAACAGACACAGCCAGACGACCGGATAGAGCGCCACAATCCCGCTTAGGAACATCGGGGTCGCTACGTAGCCGGCGAACACCATGCAGCGGTGCAGGCTGGGGCGCGATTCATAGCGCCGCGCCATCCAGTGAATGACTTTCCCCATGGCCGCTACGCCCGCCAGCATCAGCAGGTAAAACGCCACGGCGGTATAAAGCGCGGTAAACATGTCGAGCCTGATGGCATGTCCCTCGCCGGAGAGCCAGCCCAGCTGGGTGGTGCCGATAAAGGCGCAGACCACCGGGATTGCTGCCAAGAGCAACACGTGATGGGTGTATAGGTGCGAGACGCTTTCATTCTCGTTTTTGATCTGTTCGAACTCGGCGCTGGGATGCGCCAGAAGTCCCCAAACATGACTGACCATGAGACACCTCCTATCTCGCCGTAGGCCGCGATCGGCGAACGAATTTCACACCTCCGACGGACTGCTACCCGTGCGAGGATTGCGGCCACGGGGCTCTCTCCCCTGTACTCATTATAGTCTTTCGGCGAAAAAACGTGCGGAAAGCGCAACGCCGCGGCGCTTTGTCTTATACTCCCACCATAAAAACCAGGCTGCGAGGAAGGCCATGTCATCCGTTATCACCACCCGCCAGGCGGGGATCGTCGACGTCGACGCCGGGCGCAACGTCACCGTTGTCGAGCCCTGCAATCTGTACGGCTGCCGGCTCGGCGACGATGTCTTCGTCGGCCCGTTCGTGGAGATCCAGCGCCACGTCAGCATCGGCGCGCGCAGTAAAATTCAGTCGCACAGCTTTATCTGCGAATACGTCACCCTCGGCGAAGCGTGTTTTGTCGGCCACGGCGTCACCTTCGCCAACGATCTGTTCAAAGACGGCGCGCCCAATGCCGATCCGGCCAGCTGGGGGCGCACGCGCGTCGGCGATCGGGTGTCCATCGGCTCCGGCGCCACCATCCTGGCGGTGGAGATCTGCAGCGACGCGGTGATCGGCGCCGGGGCGGTCGTGACCCGCAACATCACCCGCAAGGGGATTTATGCCGGCAACCCGGCGCGCCTGCTGCGGGAGCTGCCGTAATGACCCCGGTCATCCGCATCGCGGCCATTGAGGCGCTGCCCGATGATTACCTGACGCGCGGCGATTTCGGCTTTACCATCCGCTGTTACGCCCTGCCGCAGTTCGACACCCCGGTCGACAGCTGGCCAACCCGCCCGGTGGCGCCGTTTCGCAAACAGTATCCCTTGGCGCCGTTCGCCAACCAAGACAGCGCGACTTTCCTGGCGTATCGCCAGGACCAAGCCGTTGGCCACATCACGCTGAGCAAAAACTGGAACGGTTACACCCTGATCGACGAGATCGCGGTCAGCGCTCACGCGCGCCGTCAGGGCATCGCCGGGGCGCTGCTGGACTGCGCCAAACAGTGGGCGCGGCAGCAGGAAACCTCAGGTATGATGCTCGAAACGCAGAACAACAATCTGGCCGCCTGTCGCTGCTACCAGCATTACGGGTTTATTCTCGGCGGCATCGACCGTTTGCTGTACCGCGCCGAGCCGGAGATCGCCGATCACGAAATCGCGCTGTTCTGGTATTTGCCGTTCAATAGCGAAATCGGTTACTGATTTATCGGCCGCCATTGAGGCTATGTTTACTTTTTAACCCCTACCATCGGATGAGAACTGTTATCACTGACTCTGATAAACCAGCGACACCCAGGGAGGGCCGTATGAACCAGAACAAGGTTGTTTTACTGATGTTAGCTATCGCCATGAGCGGATGCGCCGAGCGCCCCACCGCCGTCTCCCCCGCAACGCCGCCGACCGACGTCACCGTTTCGCCGCCGGCTGTGCAACCGCAGATGGACGCCAGCACCCGCAGCAAGCTGCATGAGATCCTCGCGCTGCGCGCCGGTTGGCACGCCACGCAGCCACATGGCCGCACCGTCGATTTGATTTCGCGCGAGTTTCTCGGCACGCCCTATCTCGCCAACCGCCTGATCGGTTCGCAGAGCACGCCCGAGCAGCTGGTGATCGACTTCCGCGGGCTGGATTGCTTCACCTACATCGATTATGTGGAAGCACTCAGCACCGCCCGCAGCGAGGGCGAGTTCGTACAGCGCCTGGTAGACATTCGCTACGTCGACGGCAACATCGCCTTCCCGCAGCGCAAACACTTCTTCACCGATTGGGCGCAGCGGCCGAAAAAAGTGGCTGAAGACATCACCGCGCGGCTCAGCCCGCACGCCGTCACCCTCGTGAAAACCCTCAACCGCAAAGCGGATGGCGGCAGCTACCTGCCCGGCTTGCCCGACGTACAACGCAGCGTGACCTATATCCCCAGCGACCGTATCGACGACAAGGTGCTGGCCCAGCTGCGCACCGGCGATTACATCGGCATTTACACCAACCTGGACGGGCTGGACGTGACCCACACCGGCATCTTCGTGATGACCGACAACGGCCCGGTGCTGCGCAACGCCTCATCGCGCAAGGCCAACATGCGGGTGGTCGATTCGCCCTTTATGGATTACGTGATGGCCACGCCGGGCATCGTGGTGCTGCGTTCGCTCAGCCGATAATCCCCCGCCGCATAACGGCTATAAGCTATAGCCGTTTATGCTGAGCGAGCGTTTGACTTCATCGGCGGTTCAGGCTTAGCTGTAAGAACAAAAACCAACTGATTTTATTGTTCTTTTCAGGAAGACTTCGATGACCTTACGCTGGCGTATCACCCCTCTGGCGGCGGCCTTCACCGCCGTTTTGGCGCTTCAGGGCTGCGATCAAAAAACCGATCGGAACCATATCAAGGTCGGCGTCATCAACGGCGCGGAACAGGACGTGGCGGAAGTCGCCAGGCAAGTGGCGAAAGAGAAATACGGGCTGGACGTCGAGCTGGTCGGCTTCAGCGGTTCGCTGCTGCCGAACGACGCCACCGACAAGGGCGAACTGGACGCCAACGTGTTCCAGCACCGCCCGTTCCTCGAACAGCAAAACAAAGATCACGGCTATAAGCTGGTGGCGGTCGGCAATACCTTTGTCTTCCCGATGGCCGGCTACTCCAAAAAGATAAAATCGCTCAAAGAGCTGCCGGACGGCGCGGTGATCGCCATCCCGCTCGATCCGACCAACCTGGGGCGCGCCCTGCTGCTGCTGGAAAAAACCGGATTGATTACGCTGAAACAAGGCAAGGGGTTGTTGCCCACCGCTCTGGACATCAGCGCCAACCCGCACCGTTACCAAATCATGGAGCTGGAAGGCGCGCAGCTGCCGCACGTGCTGGACGATCCAAAGGTCACCCTCGCCGTCATCAGCACCACCTACATCAACCAGACCGGCCTGTCGCCAACCAAAGACGGCATCTTCATCGAGGATAAGGACTCGCCGTACACCAACATCATCGTCACCCGCGAAGACAACAAGGACGCGCCGAACGTGCAGAACTTCATCAAGGCCTATGAGTCGGACGAAGTCGCCAAAGCCGCCGAGAAAATCTTCAACGGCGGCGCGGTGAAAGGCTGGTAATTCCAGGCACAGCGCCACAGGGGCTCTCCCCAAAGAGCCCCTTGTCCGCTAATCATCGCCTTTTCTTATCTCACCATAAGAAAACCCGATTTACCCCGGCGGCGAGCGGCGCGCATAATGGCGTTTATCCGCTGATTTCCAAGGTAAACAGGCATTACCATGACGTTCTCCGCTCCCGTACTCAGCCTCCTTGACGCCACGCCGGACGATATGGCCGCCGTGCTGCGCATTTACACCCACCACGTGCTGTACGGTGCCGCCTCGTTTGAAGAACAGCCGCCGCCCCTGGCGGAAATGCAGCTGCGGCTGAGCAAGGTGCAAGAAGCCGGGCTGCCTTGGCTGGTGGCGAAAAGCGAAGGCCATATTGTGGGCTACTGCTACGCCACGCCGTATCGGCCCCGGCCGGCCTATCGTTTTACCGTGGAAGACTCGGTGTATATCGCCGAGGGGCAACAGGGTAAAGGCGTCGGCAAGGCGCTGCTGAGCAAGCTTATCGCCCGCTGCGAGCAAGGCCCCTGGCGCCAGATGCTGGCGATCGTCGGCGATTCCGCCGCCAACCGCGGTTCGCTGGCGCTGCACCAGTCGCTCGGCTTTACCAGCGTCGGGACGTTAAAGGCCGTGGGATTCAAACTGGGGGAATGGCGCGACACCCACCTCATGCAGCGCGCGCTGGGCTCGGGCGACAGTCAGCATCCTTGAATACATGGCGACGCACGATAGGGAGTTAGCGTCTATAGTGAAGAGTGATTTCATTAAGTTAGCGCCAATCGTGCGCCACATTTAACCGGTAAGGGAGAAGTAAATGAAAATTATTCTGTGGATTGTCGCCATCATCTTCATCGTGGGTTTGTTGACGATTACCGGCGTTCTCAAACTGATTTTTTAAAGCGTCAGCTCCGTCCCGCCCCTTGCGGGGCGAGACTTTTCATCATGCCTTGAAACGCGCGCGCACCGCGCCCAGCGCCGACACTACCGCCAGCACCACGCCGCCGGCGATCACACCGAACACCACGTTCAGCAGAGCTGGAATGACACCCTGCAAAATATGCCCCAACGTTGGCACCACCGTAGCGTAGGAAGCCCAGTCCTCAAACAGATGATGTACCGGCGGCAGACCGTGGGTCAGGATGCCGCCGCCGACCATAAACATGGCGACTGTGCCGACGATCGACAGCGTTTTCATCAAATAAGGCGCGGCGCGCACGATGCCGCCGCCGACGGCGCGCGCCAACGCGCTGCCCTTGCGGCTCAGGTACAGCCCCAAATCATCCAGCTTGACGATACCGGCGACGATGCCGTAAACCCCCAGCGTCATCACCAGCGCGATGCCGCACAGCACGATCACCTGCTGACTGAAAGTGGCGCCGGCGACGGTGCCCAACGTAATGGCGATAATCTCGGCGGATAACACGAAATCGGTACGCACAGCCCCTTTTATCTTACGCTTTTCATAGGCCGCCACATCCTCATTGGCGCCCGGTCCGTCTTGCTTATCCTCATGTGCCTGCTTGTCTTGGCTCAGGCTGTGATACACCTTTTCGAACCCTTCGTAGCACAGGTAGGCGCCGCCCACCATCAGCAGCGGCGTGATCGCCCAGGGCGCGAAAGCGCTGATCAGCAGCGCCAGCGGCACCAGGATCGCCTTGTTGATCAGCGAACCTTTGGCGACGCTCCACACCACCGGCAGTTCGCGGTCGGCTTTAACGCCGGTGACCTGCTGCGCGTTGAGCGCCAGATCGTCCCCCAGCACCCCAGCGGTTTTTTTTGCCGCCATCTTGGTCATCAAAGAGACATCGTCCAGCAACGAGGCGATGTCGTCGATAAGGGTAAGTAAGCTACTTCCTGCCAAAATGATTCATCCTTTTCATGTTCACGGGCCATTCTATATTTAGCATAGCGGTAAAGCGTCATGAAAGGATATGGGAGGATCGCGGAAAACGCCGGGTGGAAGTTAAAACCTCTCGCCTGACAGTCCCTCATCAGCTCCGAGAGCGAACGCGCGTGAGATATGTTGAAGGATCGGGACGTGGGCCTCAAAGACGCACGATAAATGCGTGCTGCTCGCAAGCAAGCCAAAGGCAACATGCACGCTGCCATGCTGTTCAACGAAACGCTGCAAGGATTGTGCGCTGAACAACTCATCCTGCGCTGCCGCCAGCAGCAAAGTCGGCAATCGCAGCGCCGCCAGTTGCTTTGCCGGGGTGCGTGGCGTCAAGGCGTTAGCCATATTAACGCTGTATTGGCAAACAAAATCGGGGGAGGCGGCCAGTACGGCCGGGGGGAAATTCAGGCTGACCGCCCGAGATTGCCCAAACCATCGCCCACCGCTGAGCGCATTGGCCACAAAAGGCCATTGCCGCACCTGGGCAAAACGGGCCGCCGCCGCCAGATCGCGGGCCATCCCGGAAAATGGCCCCAGCTCGGGTGCCAGCAGGATCAGGCTGTCCGCCTGCTGTTCACAAGGATAGCGGGTCAGGTAGTTGAGCAACATCCCGGCGCCGCTGGAATGGCCAAGCAGGTGCCTGCGCGCTAACGGAAAACGCAGGCGCATTTCCGCCAGGATGACATCGACATCGCGCCAAATACGCTCAGGCCGCTCAACCGTCCCCCGCTCTCCCGTGGAATCGCCATGCCCGCGAATATCGACCAGGCACACCGCGAGCGTTGGCTCGGCGGCCAGCTGGCGCGCAAGAATGTCATACCCGGCGGCGCTGTTAACCCCGCCGCCGTGATAAACCACGATCACGTCTTCGCTCTCGGCAGTTTGTCGATACAGGCGGTAGCTCAATCCCTCAACGCAACCGGACAACGTGCCCACCTGTGCCCCCGGCCACTCACCGTAAGACTTCGCTTGCTCAACATAGCGGTCAAAATCAATCAAATCGCACCTTTCCATGATGTTGTCGGTATTCCCCACGGCAGAGTTCCTGCCCCGGCGATAAGCATATGAAACAACAACAGGAACTACCATGCCTTTTGCACACTCCCCCTTAGCCTCAGGGCAGATCCCCCGCCGGCACATTGAGCTGCCAGGAAAGCCCAAAGCGATCGTTGAGCCAGCCGAAGCGAGCGCTGAAGCCGTAGTCGTCAAGTGGCATCAGCACCTTGCCGCCCTCCGCCAGGCGGTGGAAAGCCTGCTCCAGCGCCTCTTCGTTAGGCAGGTTGATGAACAGCGACACCGCCGGGGTAAAGCTGAAATCATGGCTGATCGGGCTGTCGATAAACACCAGGTTCTGCCGGTCGAAATCGATGGTGGCATGCTTGATTAACCGCCGGCCGTCCGGCGTCGGGTCGTAATGCTGCACCTGCATGAGCCGAAAACGCGCAAACACCTGGCTGTAGAGGTCGATCGCCTGCTGCGCCTCCCCCTGGAACATGACAAAGGTCGAAACCTGACTCATAACATCCCCTTCGGTAATCGTTGTGGTATTAATGGAGGATAGCGGATTACCCTTGAAGCGGCGAAAGGAGCAACCATGAGCATCATTCATCGCCTGGCGCAGCCGGACGATCTCAACGGCCTGTTGGCTCTGTATCGCGAGCTGCGCCCACAGGATGCGCCGCTGCGCAGCGACGACGCGCGCCGTGCCCTGCAGCGCCTGCTGGACGATCCGGCCATTCGTCTGGTGGTGGCAGCGGAAGAGGAACAGCCGATCGCCACCTGCATGCTGGCGCTGATCCCGGGGCTGGCGCATCAGGCGCAGCCGTTCGGCGTCATCGAACACGTGGTGACGGCGGAGCCCTATCGCGGCCACGGCGTGGCGCTCGCGATGATCGAATACGCGCTGCAGCTGGCCTGGCGCAAGGGCTGTTACAAGGTGATGCTGCTGTCGGGGCAGCAACGCACCGGCGCGCACCAGCTTTATCTCAAGGCGGGTTTCGACGGCGATCGCGAGCGGGGATTTGTCATCAGACGGCCCGAGGGCCGATAGCGGCCTGCCGCAAACGGGCAGGCCGCCAGGCGGGTTATTCGCTGTCGTTCTTCGCCAGACGGGCGTCTTTTTGGCGACGATAGTCGCGGGCGGCGGCCGGGATCGGCGTCACCTTGCCGGTTTCAATCCAGCTGCGCAGGCGGTTGGCGTCGGCGAAGTGGGTGTATTTGCCGAAGGCGTCCAGCACCACCAGCGACACCGAGCGGTTACCGATTACCGTACGCATCGCCAGGCAGTGGCCCGCCTGGTTGGTGAAGCCGGTTTTGGTCAGCTGGATGTTCCATTTCGGGTTGTACACCAGGTGGTTGGTGTTGCGGAACGGCAGCGTGTAGTTCGGATCCTTGAAGCTGGCCATGCGTTCGGTGGTGGTGCTGAGCTGGCCGATCAACGGATATTGCTTGGTGGCGATCAGCAGCTTGGTCAGATCGCGCGCCGTCGACACGTTATGAATAGACAGCCCGGTCGGTTCCACATAATGGGTATTGGTCATGCCCAGCGCCCTGGCCTTGGCGTTCATCGCTTTGATGAAGGCGTTGTAGCCCCCCGGATAGTGGTGCGCCAGGCTGGCGGCGGCGCGGTTTTCCGACGACATCAGCGCCAGCAGCAGCATATCCTTACGGCTGATTTCGCTGTTCAGCCGCACCCGTGAATACACCCCTTTCATCTCCGGCGTCTGGCGAATGTCCACCGCCAGCATCTCGTCGAGCGGCAGGTGCGCGTCGAGCGTGACCATGGCGGTCATCAGCTTGGTGATCGAGGCGATCGGCACCACTTCATCCGGGTTGCGCGCATACATCACCTTATGGGTTTGCATATCGACGACCATCGCGCTGCCGGAGGCCAGCTCCGGTTGGGTGGCGTGCAGGGCGGCGGCGTTGTCGCTGGCCAACGCGCGCGGCGCAAAGCCTGCGCCCGCCTGCAAAGCGAGCAGGGTCAGAACCAAAACACGTATTTTCACAGGCATTACTCTGAAATGGGGGCTTGAACTCAGCGAATTATATGTGAGGGTTCAGCGCTTGGCACTGGGATTGTATGGCGGATTTGTGACAAATTCTGTCCGATGAAAAACGACGCAGCCCGCGGGCGCTCTGGGATGAACGCCCGCGTGGAAAAAGTTACAGCGCCGGCTGCCAGGCCGACTGCGGCAACAGGTACAGCCCCGGCGTTTGCCGCGCACCGGCGCCGACGATATGGCCGATGCCGGCCGCCATCACCGCCAGCGTCACATCGAAGGCGTTAAGGCTGTCGCCATAGCCGGCGGTCAGGTTAAACATCGAGCCGTTGGCCAGCAAATACACCGTCTTCTCATTAAGTTGGTAAGCGTTCACATAAGGCATCGGCTCGTGGTGCGGCAGGCCTTGCAGGAAGCCGACGTCGATCTCTTCTGCCACGTGGCCGACGTTGAGGATAAACACGCCGTCTTGCGCCTGTTGCAAATGCTGCGCCGAGAGCACGTTTTTCGCGCCGGTTGCGGTAGCGATCACGTCCGCCTGCGCGACGGCGCTCGCCAGATCCACCACCTGCCAGCCGTCATAACGCGCCTGCAGCGCGCGCGCAGGATCGATTTCCGCCACCATCACCTGGCCGCCGTAAGCCCTGGCCGCCGCCGCTGTCCCCTGCCCGACCAGGCCGTAGCCGATCACCAGCACGCGCTTTTCGTGCAGCGTCAAGTGGGTGGTCTGGAAGAAGGTGTGCCAGGCAGTCAGCCCAACCATATGCCGATTGTGCAGCCCCTCTTTCACCGGCAGATCGTCCCAGTTGAAGATCGGGTAGCGCGGCGCCACGCCGTTCAAACGGCTGATGCCCGAGCCGGTGGCCTCCAGCCCGGCGACGATCTGCGGGCCGTTCGGCGATTGGTGCAAACGGGTGGTCAGATCCGCCCCCATTTCGCACAGGTGAGTCGGCTGCCAGGCCAGCGCGCGGTCGAAGGACTCCGACCATTCGCCGGCGTTCATGTCGCGCCAGGCATAGGCCTGCGCGCCCCGCCGTTCCAGCCAGGCCACCACGTCGTTCTGCACCGTGGTGGGATTGCAGGTGGTCAGGAAGATCGCCGCGCCCTTGTCCAGCAGGCCGGCCACCAGCGGCGCCATTTTCAGATCCAGGTGCATATTGCACGCCAGCCGCACCCCGTGCAGGTCCGGCAACGCCGCCACCGCCGCCCGGGTGCGCGGCATATGGCGCATCGCCCAGTTCAATTCGCTCTCGAAATCCTGATACATCCGTTGCTCCTCTGGTGTGCCCCGCCGCCAGGCGTGGCAAAAAAGTTATCCCGCGCGGCCGAGCCGGCGGATCGCCTGCGGCGACAGGCCAAATACCCGGATAAACGCCCGTCTCATGCGCTCCGGATCGCTGAACCCCACCGAACGGGCGATCGCCTCCAGCGGCTCGGTGCTCTCTTCGATGCGCACCCTGGCCGCCTCCACCCGCAGCTGTTCGATCACCTTGGCCGGCGTCTGCCCGGTTTCGGCGCGGAACAGCCGGCCGAACTGGCGCTCGCTCAGGCAGGCGGCGTCGGCCAGATCCGCCACCGACAGTGGCAGGTGCAAGTGCTCGCGCGCGAACGACAGCGCGGCGCGCATGCGATCCGACGACGGGTTCAACGCCAGCAGCAGCGAATACTGCGACTGCCCGCCGGGGCGCCGATGATAGACCACCAGCTGCCGCGCCACGGCCGCCGCCAGGGTGGCGCCAAGGTCGTCTTCTATCAACGCCAGCGCCAGATCGATACCGGCGCTGATGCCGGCCGAGGTCCAGATATCGCCGTCGCGAATGAAAATGCGGTTGCTGTCGACGCGGATGCGCGGATAGCTCTGCTGCAGCCGCGCCGCATGATACCAGTGGGTGGTGGCGCGCTTGCCGTCCAGCAAACCGCAGGCCGCCAGAATAAACGCGCCGGTGCACACGCTGGCGATGCGCCGCGCCCGCCGGCTGTGGGTGGTCAGAAACGCCACCAGCGCCGGCGACTGCGCCGCCATCACGTTGCCGCTGCCGCCGGCCACCACCAGCGTATCGAAACGCTCGTCGCCGCACGGCTGCGTGGCGATCTCCACCCCGGCCGAGCTGGCGACCATCCCGCCCTGCGGCGAGATCGCCACGCAGCGGTAGGCCGATGGATCGGTAAACTGGCTGACGTTATCGAACGCCGCCAGAGGGCCGGCAAAATCCAGCAGGTTGAAACCGGGAAAAACCACAAAACCGATCGTTTTCATGATGGCGCTTTTTGAGGGTTATCTGTCATACCAGCCAAAATCAGGGCGGCTATTATGGCCCAGGTCCAACGATAAAAATGAGGCGAATGTCATGTCTGAACCACTCGTGATTGTATTTCCCATCTATCAAGGCGTCACCCAGCTCGACTTCACCGGCCCGCTGCAGTTTCTGCGCCACATGCCGGGCGCGGAAATCATCGTCGCTTCGGTAGACGGCGCGGATGTCGAATCGGAAGGCTTGCACTTCACCCAGCTGCGCCCGCTGCCGGAGATCGCGCGCTGCGACGTGCTGTGCGTGCCGGGCGGCAGCGGCTGCACCCAGGCGCTGCAGGATAAAGCGTTCATGCAGCAAATCCGGCGGCTGGGCGCCGATGCCCGCTACCTGACCTCGGTGTGCACCGGTTCGCTGATCCTGGCCGCGGCCGGCCTGCTGGCGGGCAAACGTGCCGCCTGCCACTGGTCGATGCGCGACAGCCTGGCGCTGTTCGGCGCCATCCCCAGCGCTGCACGCGTAGAGCGCGACGGCAACGTGATCAGCGGCGGCGGCGTCACCGCCGGCATCGACTTTGCGCTGGCGCTGATCGCCGAACTGCACGGCGAAGACACTGCCCAGACGATCCAGCTTTATCTGGAATACGCCCCGGCCCCGCCGTTCACGGGCGGCACGCCGGAACTGGCCCCGCCGCACATTTACGCCAGGGTACAGGCGCAGATGGCGGAAAGCCTGGCGCGGCGCAGAGCATTGGTGGCCCAGATCGCCCAAGGCTAGCGATCGGGGGTATACTTGCCCTTATGCGTCAGCCACATAAGGAGTAAGGAATGACCGATTTGGCCCACTACATTACGGACTACGGCTACTGGGCGTTGTTTATCGGCTGCCTGGCTGAGGGAGAAACCATCACGCTGCTGGGCGGCATCGCCGCCCATGAAGGCTTGCTGCACTGGCCGTGGGTGATCGCGGTGGTGGCGCTGGGAGGTACACTGGGGGATCAGCTGCTGTACTTCGCCGGCCGCCGGTTCGAAGGCCGGGTCATCTCGCGGCTCAAGGGGCAGGAAAAGCGCATCGCGCGCGCCAGAAGGCTGATCGCCCGCCACCCGATGCTGTTCGTTATCGGGGTGCGCTTTATGTACGGCTTCCGCATCATCGGCCCGGTGCTGATCGGCGCCAGCCGCCTGCCGCCATCGCGCTTCGTGCCGCTCAATATCCTCGGCGCCATTCTGTGGGCAACGATCTTCGTCATGCTCGGCTATTTTGGCGGCCAGGCGATCGAACGCTTCGTTACCGGCTTCGACAAAAAACTCTCCAGCCTGCTGTTTGTCGCGCTGGCGATCGCCGCCATCCTGCTGGTGCGCTTCTGGTGGCGCAAACGCCACGCGGAATAAGCCAGCGCGCCTGGCGTCAGCCTTCTTGCGGTGCCGTGCGCATCAGCTCGACCAGCTCGCGCGCCGCCTTGTCCAGCGGGCGATTCTTCAGCCAGATCAAATGCATCGGCAAGCGCAGCTCGTTCTTAGTGTTTTTGAATTTCAGCCGCACCAGCCGCCCCTGCGCCAGCAGCGGCTCGGCCAGCGACAGCGGGAAATTGCCCCACCCCAGGCCCGCTTCCACCATGTTCAGCGCCATCGGCAGGCTGTCGGTGCGCCAGTAGGCCTCCGCCACCTGCGGGCGCAGATCGCCGATCGGCAGATCGCGGCTGGCCACCATGATCTGCCGCACGTTGACCAGATCCTCGAGAAACAGCTCGCCCGCCGCGCCCTCCAGCGCCGGATGCTGCGGCGATACCATCGCTACCAGCGACTCCGCGCCGACGAAGTGGAACTGCTCCGCGCTGTTGATGTTCAGCCCGCCGAACGCCAGACAAACGCCAATGCGCCCCTGATGCAGCATGTGCAGCACGTCGTCCTGTGGCGCGCTGAGCACTTCGATGTTCAGCAGCGGATAACGCTGCGACAGCGTCTTCACCGCCGCCAGCAGGCCAGTACCGTTGATATCCGATGCCACCCCGATCGAAAGCGTGCTTTCCAGCCCCTGGGAAAGTTCGATGGCGTGCACCTGCAGCTGCTTAAGCTGCCCGGCGATCAGGCGGGCGTGCGGCGCCAGGGCCAACGCCAGCGCGGTCGGCGTCGGTTCACGGTGCGAGCGATCGAACAAGGCGAAACCGAGTTCCGCCTCCATGTTGGCGATACCCATGCTGACGGCGGACGGTACGCGCCGCAGCGCGCGGGCGGCGGCGGAAAACGAACCGCGATCGAGCACAGCCAGAAACAGTTCGATATTGTCGCTGGAAAAGTTCATCGTTTAACCTGTCAGTAAAACTGACAGCTCCTGACTTTTTCTATCAATGTGATTGACGTTATCTTAGCCGCCGTCGCCGCAGAGGCAACTAAAAACAGATCGGGAGAAAACAATGCAAGGCGTCAAACGCAAACTGGTGTATGTCACCGCTTATGAAATCATCGGCATGGCGATCTCGGCGCTGGGGCTGGCGCTGCTGTCGGGCCATGCGCCGAGCAGCACCGGGCCGCTGGCGGTGGTGATCACCACCATCGCGGTCAGCTGGAACTTCATTTACAACTATTTATTCGAGTGGTGGGAAAGCCGCCAGCTGTCGCGTACCCGCACGCTCAAGCGCCGCATTTTGCACGCCGTCGGCTTTCAGCTGACGCTGGTGGTGTATCTGATCCCGCTGATCGCCTGGTGGATGGGCATCACGCTGTGGCAGGCGCTGCTGCTGGATATGGCGCTGATCGTCATCATTCCTTGCTACACCTTCCTGTTTAACTGGGCGTTCGACAAGCTGTTCGGCCTGCCGGCTTCGGCTCTGCCGGCCGGTGAATCCGCCTAAAAAGCCCCCGCGTCCGATTCGCCTGCGCACGCTAATTACTGCGCAGGCGCCATCGCTTTATTTTCCGCCCGCCTTCCCCCTCACGCAAAATAACGTCCAAATCCCTTTAATTTGCGCGGTAATTATTATTCTGTGATTTCAATCACTTTTATCGCTCGATATTTCCGTGTTGATAATAAGACTCATCTTACTGAATAATATGCGCTTTTGTTTTCAGTTTAAAAAATACACACAATTGTTCACGCTTTGTACGCAGGTTTTTTTGCCAGCTTTATCGGGAAACGGTAGCATGCCACGCCGTTATTTAACGGCGGCTGTATACACAATAAACAGCGGAATGATGCCACGACCTCATTCTCATTACGATTGCTGATGGCAATCGTTTGCCCTGCAGCTCAGGGCGGCGTTCATCATAGACAGGTAAACAGGACGGATAATGCACTCACAAAAAAAGTCGGCGGACGATAAACACGCCGCCAGAAGACGCTGGCTAGACTCTCATGAATCCGGTTATCACAAAAGCATGGGCAACCGGCAGATCCAAATGATCGCCATTGGCGGTTCGATCGGCACCGGCTTGTTCCTCGGTACCGGCGGCCGTCTCGAACTGGCCGGGCCGGCGCTGGCGCTGGTCTATCTGGTGTGCGGGATCTTCTCTTTCTTCATCCTGCGCGCGCTGGGCGAGCTGGTGCTGCATCGCCCTTCCAGCGGCAGCTTCGTTTCTTACGCCCGCGAATTTCTCGGTGAGAAAGCCTCTTACGTCGCCGGCTGGATGTATTTCCTCAACTGGGCGATGACCGGCATCGTCGACATCACCGCGGTGGCGCTGTACATGCACTACTGGGGCACCTTCGCCGACGTGCCGCAGTGGCTGTTCGCCCTCGGCGCGCTCGGCATCGTCGCCACCATGAACATGATCGGCGTGAAGTGGTTCGCCGAGATGGAGTTCTGGTTCGCGCTGATCAAGGTGGTCGCCATCGCGCTGTTCCTGATTGTCGGCGTCGTCTTCCTCGGCACCGGCACCCCGGTCGCCGGGCACACCACCGGCATGCACCTGATCACCGAAAACGGTGGCATGTTCCCGCACGGCCTGCTGCCGGCGCTGGTACTGGTGCAAGGGGTGATCTTCGCCTTCGCCGGCATCGAGCTGATCGGCACCGCCGCCGGCGAGTGTAAAGATCCGGCCAAAATGATGCCCAAAGCGATCAACAGCGTGATCTGGCGTATCGGCCTGTTCTACGTCGGCTCCGTGGTGCTGTTGGTGCTGCTGCTGCCGTGGAACGCCTACCAGGCCGGCCAAAGCCCGTTCGTCACCTTCTTCAGCAAGCTGGGCGTGCCTTACATCGGCACCATCATGAACATCGTGGTGTTGACCGCCGCGCTGTCCAGCCTCAACTCCGGCCTCTACTCCACCGGCCGCATCCTGCGTTCGCTGGCGATGGGCGGCTCCGCGCCGAAGCTGATGGCCAAAATGAGCAGCCAGCAGGTGCCTTATGCCGGCATCCTGGTCACCTGCGGCATCTACGTGATCGGCGTGGTGCTCAACTACCTGGTGCCTTCGCAGGTATTCGAGATCGTGCTGAACATCGCCTCGCTGGGCATCATCGCCTCCTGGGCGTTTATCATCGTCTGCCAGATGCGCCTGCGCAAAGCCGTGCGCGAAGGCCGCGCGCAGCCGGTATCGTTCAAAATGCCGGGCGCGCCGTTCACCTCCTGGCTGACGCTGGCGTTCCTGCTGATCGTGGTGGTGATGATGGCGTTCGACTACCCGAACGGCACCTGGACCATCGCCACCATTCCGGTGCTGGCGGTGCTGCTGACGCTGGGCTGGTTCGGCCTGCGCAAGCGCGCGCAGGAAGTGAAGCGGGAGCAGCAGGCTCACGAAGAGCAGAACCCGCACTGAATCGACAAACCGCCCTCCGGGGCGGTTTTTTTATCCGCTATAAGCGGCCGTAGAACGTCATTCTGGCGCTTTCCGACAGCATCACGTCCGGCTGCGCATTGTAGGCCAGCACCACCAGCATGCGCGTGGTGTCGCCTTCGGTCGGCGTCACCCGGTGCATGGCGTTGCGCCCGCGAAACAGCACCAAATCCCCCTCCTCCATCGCCAGCCGTTTGGCCGCCCGCTCGCCGTCCAGCACCTGCGTGACCCCGGCATAGTTCATCTCGCCGCGATCGGCGTCGCGCAGGTTCTCCACGTACTCGAAACGCCCGCCTGCCGCCGGTTTCTGGATCAGCAGCGTGATGGCGAACGACGAGTTGTCGAAGTGCCAGCCCAGCTCCTGGCCGGTGTGGGCGTAATGCAGGTTGATCGACGACAGCCGATCGGCGTAGGGATACAGCTGCGCCTCATCCAGCACCGCGCAGAGGAACGCGCGAAACGCCGGGGCGTCGTACAGCGCACGCAGCGGCGACTGCGGCGGAATATCTTCGTCGGTAATGCAGCCCTTGGACGACACCACCAGCCGGTTGCGCGCGTGATTGGCCGGCAGCGTATCGTCCTGCGGCCGCAGATACACGTTGTGTTTGCTGGTGGCGTAAAACGCCGCGTGGTGCTGTTCGGAGCCTTCCAGCCTTACCGTCGCCAGCGCGGCGGCGCGCAGAAATCCCGGCAGCACCAGCGCGCCGGCGCGCTCCAGCGTTTGCCGGCAGCGGACGCGGAATGCGGCGTCGTCGATGGGATGAGCGGACAGATCGATAATATCGGCAAGTTGCGGCATGGCGTTCCCCTCGTGTGCGATAGCCGGATGCCTCTCACTGTAGCGAATGGCGTATTGCCGCCATAACAAAAATACGTTATGGATAAGCTAACCAATTCTTAGCGATAGCCCTGCCCATGCACTCACCGTTCCGCGCGCGCTTGCCCAAGCTGAGCGCCATTCTGGCGTTCGAAACCGCCGCCCGCACCGGCAGCCTGGCCCGCGCGGCGGATACGCTGGCGCTGACCGCCGCCGCCGTCAGCCAGCAGATCCGCCAGCTCGAACAGCATCTGGGCATCACGCTGTTCATCCGCGCCAAAAGCGGCGTCACGCTGACCGAACAGGGCGCGGACTACCTGGCCTACGTGCAGGAGGCGTTCGAAACGCTGCGCGTGGCGCAGCAGCACGTCGAGCGCCAGCGCGGCAAACAGACGCTGACGGTGTTCGCCCTGCCGGCGTTGGCCTCCAAGTGGCTGAACCCGGCGCTGGGCGACTGGCTGGCGCAGTGCCCCGACGGCGATCTGCGGCTGCACGCCACCCATGCGGCGGTCGATTTCGCCCATTCGGCGGCGGACTTCGCCCTGTGCTTCGGCGAACAGGATTACCCGCTGCTGGAAAAGGTGCGGCTGTTTCAAGATCGGGTGCAGCCGGTGTGCAGCCCGGCGCTGCGCGATCGCGGCGACTGGACGCAGTTGCCGCTGATCCACGTCGACTGGGGCAAAGAGAGCCAGTTTCTGCCGGGCTGGCACGAGTGGTTTACCGCCGCCGAGCGAATGCCGCCGGCGCGGCGCGGGCTGACCTATAACCTGACTTCACTGGCCATCGACGCCGCCGTGCAAGGGCGCGGGGTGCTGCTCGGCCAGCGGCGGCTGATCGGCCGTGAACTGGCGGCAGGCCAGCTGGTCACCCTGGCCGAACCGGCGCTGCCGCTCAGCAAACCCTACTACGTGGTTTACCCGCCGCGCACGCTGGAAAAACCCGGCGCAGCGGCGTTTCTCAATTGGTTGCAGGCGCTGGCTCAGCGCGCGGTATAACCGCCGTCGATGCTGTAAAACGCGCCGGTGGTGAAACTGCTGTCGTCCGAGAGCAGGAAAGCCACCGTTTTCGCCACCTCTTCCCGCGTCGCCATTCTCCCCATCGGGTGCGAAGCGGCCATCTGCGCCCGCGCCGACGCCGGCAGAGTCCCCATCGCCGGCGTCTCCACATAGCCCGGCCCGACGGCGTTGATGCGCACGCCGCGCGTGGCGAACTCCAGCGCCGCCGAGCGCGTCAGGCCCAACACGCCATGCTTGGCGGCGGTATAAGGCGCGATCCCGGCAATGCCCACCACGCCGTTGGCGGAAGATAGGTTCACCACCGCCCCGCCGCCGCCGGCGACGATCGCCGGCAGGCCGTACTTCATGCCGAAAAACGTGCCGCTCAGGCAGGTGGCGATCACCTCATGCCAATCTTCGACCGCGTACCGATCGATGTCCACCTCGTGCGGGCCGGTGATCCCGGCGTTGTTGACCAACAGATGCAGCGCGCCGCAGCGCCGCACCGTCTCTTCAATACCCTGCTGCACCGACGGCGCCTCACGCACGTCCATCCGCAACGTCATCACCCGTCGGCCCTCGGGATCGAGCCGCGCGGCGGCGGCGGCGAGAGGCGCGGCGTGGCGGCCGGTCATCACCACCGTGGCACCGCGCCGAAACAGTTCGGCGGCGATCGCTTCGCCGATGCCGGTGGAAGCGCCGGTCACCAGCGCCACCCGATGTTTGAAATCTTGCATAACCGTTCTCCTGCCAGATTGAACTCAGGGGAACAGGCTAACGCCGACCAGTGACAGTTTGCGGCAGCAGCGACAGCGCAGCACGTAATGCGCTCACAAAAGCCGCAAAGCCCGCTATTTTATGCCTACTTTTTCTCATGCGAGACTCCCTGTGGATACCCAACGCTACCTGCAGCATATCGGCTTTACCGGCGCCGCCCGCCCTGACCTCCACACGTTGCAACAGCTGCACCATCGCCACATGCTGAGCGTCCCGTTCGAGAACCTGAGCATTATTTATCATCAGGGTATTCAGCTGGCGCCGGAGGCGCTGTTCAGCAAGGTGGTCGAGCGCAACCGCGGCGGTTTCTGTTATGAGCTGAACGCGCTGTTCGCCCTGCTGCTGCGGGAGATCGGTTTCAAGGTGAGCTTCATCTCCGGCGAGATCCGCGCGCGCGACGGCCATTTCGGCCCGCCCTACGACCATCTGGCGCTGCGGTTGGATCTGGCGGGCCAGGCCTGGCTGGTGGACGTCGGTTTCGGCGATTCCTTCCTGACGCCGCTGAAGATCGTCGCCGCCGAGCCGCAACCGCAGGCCAGCGGCACCTTCCACCTGGAGCGGGAAGGCGACTATTACCTGCTGGAGCGCCGCAACGGCGACCAACGTTCGCATGCCAAAACCCTGTATCGCTTTACCGTTCAGCCGCGCGAGCTGCATGAGTTCGACGAGATGTGCCGCTTCCACAGCACCTCGCCGCAGTCGCACTTCACCCAGCGGCTGGTGTGTTCACGGCCGACGGACCACGGCCGGGTGACCCTCAGCGACATGAAGCTGATCGTGACCGAAGATCATCAGCGCCACGAAACGACGCTGCATTCGGAAGAGGAGCGGCGCGCCGCGCTGTGGCAGCATTTCGCCATCGATTTGGATCGTTGACGGCGCAGGCGGCGCCCTTTTATTACGATTCTGTTACACCGATTGCATAACCGCGCTTGGCTGATTGCCAGCACCGCGGCGGCAGGCATCATAGGGCCATGATTCGGCAACAGAGTGCGAAAAATGATCCGTGTGATACTGGTGGATGACCATGTGGTGGTGCGCTCCGGCTTTGCGCAATTGCTCAGCCTCGAGGACGATCTCGACGTGGTGGGGCAATACAGCAGCGCGGCGGCGGCCTGGCCGGCATTGCTGCGCGACGACGTCAGCGTCGCGTTGATGGACATCGCCATGCCGGATGAAAACGGCCTCAGCCTGTTGAAGCGCCTGCGGGCGCAGAAGCCGCAGTTCCGCGCGATCATCCTCAGCATCTATGACTCCCCCACCTTCGTGCAAAGCGCGCTGGACGCCGGCGCCAGCGGCTATCTGACCAAACGCTGCGGGCCGGAAGAGCTGGTGCAGGCGGTGCGTTCCGTCGATATGGGCGGCCATTACCTGTGCGCCGACGCGCTGCGGGCGCTGCGCGGCGGCGAGCAGCCGGCCACGGCGCTGGAAGCGCTGACCCCGCGCGAGCGTGAAATCTTCGATCTGCTGGTCAAAGGCGACAGCGTAAAGGAGATCGCTTTCAAGCTCGCGCTCAGCCATAAAACGGTGCACGTGCATCGCGCCAACGTCCTGGGCAAGTTGCAGTGCAACAGCACCATCGAGCTGGTGCATTTCGCCCTCGACCATCAGTTGCTGGCGGGGCATTGATGTCGCCCAAACTCCGGCCCTGGGTTATCTCACTGTTTATCCTGTTGGCCTGGGGCAGCGGCTGGCTGATGCTGTGGACGCTCGGCTTCTATCTGACCCACAACGGCAACCAGGCGGCGCTGTTTCTGCCGCACGGCGTCTATCTCGCGCTGCTGATCCTGCTGGCGCGCCGCTATTGGCCCGCCCTGATAATTCCGCCGGTGCTGTTGCTGTTCTGGCTGCACGGCGAACGCCTGCTGAGCGGCTACGGCCTGCTGGCCGCGCCGTTTATCACCCTGCTTCCGGCCGCGGTCGCGCAACGACTCTGGCACCGTTTTCCGCTCTACTGGCAGCGGCTGACGCTGCTGCTGGCTGCGGTGACCGCCGCCTCGCTGCTCAATACCACCCTGCTTTCGCCGTTTGTGCCAAGCCCGGCGATGCTGCTTGGCCTGGCGTCGTTTACCGGCGGCGTCTTGCTGGCCCCGTTCGTCTACCTGATCTTTGAATTTCTGCGCCAGCAGCACCGTTACCACCTGCTGGGGCTGGACACCCCCAACCCGCCGCTGCGCGCGTCCTTAATCATCTGGTGCAGCCTGTTTTTCGTTATCGGCATCGGCACGCAGATGGTGCTGTCGCCGGAAATCGAACGCCTGCTGCTGATCGTGGTGTTTCTGCCGAACGTGGTGATGGCGTGGAAGTTCGGCTGGCAGGGCGGCGTGCTGTCCGGCCTGCTCGGCAGCATGATGATCACCCTCGCCCGGCAGGTCGGCGTGGGGTTCGGCAATCTGGTCGAGCTGGAAATCTTTCTGGCGACGCAGGCGCTGCTCGGCATCGGCTTGGGCATCGCCATCAGCCGCCAGCAGCACCTGGCGCAAAACCTGCACCACTATCAGCGTCGCCTGGAAGAAGAGCTGGCGGCGCGGCGGGCGCTGACCGAAAAACTGATCCACACCGAAGAAGACACGCGGAAAAATCTGGCGCGCGAGCTGCACGATGAAATCGGCCAGAACATCACCGCGATTCAAATCCAGTCGCAGCTGGTCAAACGGGCGCGCGATCCGGCGCAAACCCAGGCCGCCGCGCACCAGATAAGCGAGCTCGCCCGGCGCATTCATCACTCCACGCGCCAGCTGCTGCGCCAGCTTCGCCCGCCCGCGTTGGACGAACTGGCGTTCAAAGAGGCGCTTCACCACCTGCTGAGCGAATTCGCCTTTGCCGAACGGGGCATCCGCTGCCGTTTCGACTACCGGCTCATAGACACGCCCGCCGGCGAAACGGTGCGCTTCACCCTCTACCGGCTGCTGCAAGAGCTGCTCAACAACGTGTGCAAACATGCCGAAGCCAGCGAGGTCGCCATCGTCTTGTATCAACAGGGCGCGCTTTTGCACCTCGAGGTGCGGGACAACGGCGTCGGCATCCGCGTGGACAAGGCGCCCGGCCTCGGCATTCAGGGGATGCGCGAGCGGGTCAGCGCGCTGGGCGGCGAGCTGACGCTGGAAACGCATTGCGGCACGAGGGTAATTGTTAACCTGCCCACAAATTTGCAACAAACCATCGACTAACTAGGAAAAAGTCTTAGCCACTCCGGACTTTCTCTCATCCCCTTTCCCTTTCACCTTCTTATAGTCAGCACCAGGGAGGCGGCTATGCAGGCACGCTCGGCATCTGAAATCGATCATCGTTACCGCGCGCTGCGCCCGCGACTGCTGCTGTACATGGTCATCGGGTACGCCGCCTTTTACCTGACGCGCAAAAGCGTGAATTACGTGCTGCCGGCGCTGCAAACGGATTTGGGGCTGGATAAAGGGGACATCGGCCTGCTCGGCTCGCTGTTTTACCTGAGCTACGGCCTGTCGAAATTCGCCGCCGGACTGTGGCACGACGGCCACGGGCAGCGCAAGTTTATGGGGATCGGCCTGTGCGCCACCGGCTTGCTGAACGTGGCGTTTGCCTTCGGCGAATCGTTGACGCTGCTGCTGGCGGTCTGGGCGCTGAACGGCTTCTTTCAGGGCTGGGGCTGGCCGCCCTGCGCGCGGCTGCTGACCCACTGGTATTCGCGCAACGAGCGTGGCTTCTGGTGGGGCTGCTGGAATATGTCGATCAACCTCGGCGGCGCGCTCGTGCCGCTGATCAGCGCCTTCGCCGCCCAGCGCTGGGGCTGGCAGGCGGCGATGCTGATCCCGGGCGCCGTCAGCATGGTGTTGGGCATCTGGCTCACGCGGCGGCTGACGGGCACGCCGCAGGAAGAAGGCCTGCCGTCGGTCGGCCGGTGGCGCCACGATCCGCTGGAACTGCGCCAGGAACAGCAAAGCCCGCCGATGGGGCTGTGGCAGATGTTGCGCACCACGATGCTGAAGAACCCGATGATCTGGCTGCTCGGCGTCTCTTACGTGCTGGTCTACCTGATCCGCATCGCGTTGAACGACTGGGGCAATCTCTGGCTGACGGAAAGCCACGGCGTCAACCTGCTCAGCGCCAACGCCACGGTGATGCTGTTCGAGGTAGGCGGCCTGCTCGGCGCGCTGTTCGCCGGCTGGGGCTCGGATTTGCTGTTCGGCGGGCAGCGCGCGCCGATGATTTTGCTGTTCACGCTCGGGCTGATGGTTTCCGTCGCCGCGCTGTGGCTGGCGCCGGTGCATCACTACGCGCTGCTGGCGGGCTGTTTCTTTGCGGTGGGCTTTTTTGTCTTCGGCCCACAGATGCTGATTGGCCTCGCCGCCGTGGAATGCGGGCACAAAGGCGCAGCGGGCTCCATCACCGGTTTTCTCGGCCTGTTCGCCTACCTGGGGGCCGCGCTGGCGGGCTGGCCGCTGTCGCAGATCATCGAAGGCTACGGCTGGTCAGGCATGTTCAGTTTGCTGTCGATCGCCGCCGTTCTTATGGGTTTATTGCTGATGCCGCTGCTGATGGCGAGCGTTACCACCTCTACCGAGAGAAGGATAAAACAATGAAAAAAACCTTAGTCACTACCCTGATAGCTTCCGGCATCGCGCTGGCCACGCTGAGCGGCGCCGCGCACGCCAAGGGCCGCCTGGTGGTCTACTGCAGCGCCACCAATGAAATGTGCGAAGCGGAAACCAAAGCCTTCGGCGAGAAATATGACGTGAAAACCTCGTTCATCCGCAACGGCTCCGGCAGCACGCTGGCGAAAGTGGACGCCGAGAAGAAAAACCCGCAGGCGGACGTCTGGTACGGCGGCACGCTCGATCCGCAATCCCAGGCCGGTGAAATGGGGCTGCTGCAGCCATATAAATCGCCAAACCTCGAACAGGTGATGCCACAATTCCGCGATCCGGCGAAGCTGAAAGGCAACTACTCCTCGGCGGTCTACGTCGGCATTCTCGGCTTTGGCGTCAATACCCAGCGCCTGCAAGAGAAAAACCTGCCGGTGCCCAAGTGCTGGAAAGACCTGACCAAGCCGGAATACAAAGGCGAGATTCAAATCGCCGATCCGCAGAGCTCCGGCACCGCCTACACCGCGCTGGCGACCTTTGCCCAGCTGTGGGGAGACGATCAGGCGTTCGATTACCTCAAGCAGCTGAACGCCAACGTCTCGCAGTACACCAAGTCCGGCATTGCCCCGGCGCGCAACGCCGCCCGCGGTGAAACGGCGATCGGCATCGGTTTCCTGCATGACTACTCGCTCGAAAAGGAACAGGGCGCGCCGCTTGAGCTGATCTCGCCTTGTGAAGGCACCGGCTACGAAATCGGCGGCGTCAGCATCCTCAAAGGCGCGCGCAACCTCGACAACGCCAAGCTGTTCGTGGATTGGGTGCTGTCGAAAGAGGCGCAGGAACTGGCATGGCAGAAAGGTAAGTCCTATCAGATCCTGACCAATACCACCGCCGCTACCTCGCCGAACTCGCTGAAGCTCGACGATCTGAAACTGATCAACTACGACATGGACAAATACGGCTCGACCGAGGTCCGCAAGGCGCTGATCAACAAATGGGTCAGCGAAGTCAAGATGGGTAAATAAACCCGCATTCTGCGCCTGTTGCCGGGTAAGCCTCACGCCTTACCCGGCCTGAACATCCGGGAAACTTATGTCACATACACATGCTCTCCATCTCGTGAAAAAACGAGATGCGATATTCCTTTGGGTCTTGCTTGGCTGGCTGGCGTTCGCCCTGCTGCCGAGCTGGAGCCTGGATTACGGCCTGCTGGAGTCCACCGGCGATGAAATCCTCGCGGCCTACGGCTGGTCACACCGCAATGTCAGCTGGCTATGGTGCCTGTTGCCGAGCCTGCTGCTGCTTCGCCCCTACGCCCCGGCGGGCGGTGAACGGCGGCGGCGCCACGCGTTCGATGCCGGCTGGGCGCTGCTGTGCATGGCCTTTATCGTCGTCAGCGCCACGGTGGCGGGGCGCGGTTTAGGCTACGCCACCCTGGTGCAATTGACCGCGCTGGGCGCCATCATGACGCTGGCGCTGACCCGCCTCGAATGGCTGGGCGGCGACCGTTTCGTTATCGGTGCGCTGGTCACCATCGTGGCGCTGATCGGCGTCTTCATCGTCTGGCCGAGCATCGCGATTTTCATTCCGATGTTCACCGACCAGACGGGTGCGTTCGCGCCGCTGGCGTTTATGAACGTGCTGTCGCAGGCGCATATCGTTCAGGTGATCCTCAACTCCATCGCCCTGTCGATCGCGGTGGGCGCCGGCTGCACCTTCTTCGGCCTGGTGCTGGCGATTTACACCACCCGCATCGCCAAGCGCAGCGCCATTATCGGCCGCATCTTCTCCATCCTGCCCATCGTCACGCCGCCGTTCGTCGTCGGCCTGGGCGTCACGCTGATGATGGGGCGCTCCGGCTACGTCACCGAGTGGATGGTGGCCTGGTTCGGCCTGACCAACACCAACTGGCTGTACGGCTTTACCGGCATCTGGCTGGCGCAGGTGCTGGCGTTCACGCCGATGGCGTTCATGATCCTCGACGGCGCGATCAAGACCATTCATCCTTCGCTGGAAGAAGCCTCCTACACCCTGCGCGCCAGCCGTTGGCAAACCTTTAACGGCGTGTTCGTGCCGCTGCTGAAACCGGCGCTGGCCAACGCGTTTCTGATCGTGGTGGTGCAATCGCTGGCCGACTTCAGCAACCCGCTGGTGCTCGGCGGCAACTTCGACGTGCTGGCGACGCAAATCTATTTCTACATCACCGGCTCGCAGCTCGACTATCAGGCCGCCAGCACCCTCGGCGCCTTCCTGCTGCTGTTCTCGCTGCTGGTGTTCTGCATCCAATACCTGTGGATCGGCAAACGCTCTTACGTCACCGTGTCCGGCAAATCCTACCGCGGCGACGTACAGCCGCTGCCGGTCACGCTGGTGTGGGGCGTGATCGCGCTGCTGGCGGTGTGGATAGCCTTTAACGCCCTGCTCTACGGCAGCATTTTCTACGGCAGCTTCACCGTCAACTGGGGGGTGGATTACACGCTGACGCTGGATAACTTCATCAAGCTGTTCGGCCAGGGCATGAGCGACGGCGCGTGGCCTTCGCTGCTCGACACGCTGCTGTACGCCGGGATCGCCGCGCCGATCACCGCCGCCTTCGGCCTGCTGATCGCCTGGATCGTGGTGCGCCAGCAGTTCAGGGGCAAAAAGACCATCGAGTTCACCACCATGCTGTGCTTTGCGGTGCCGGGCACCGTGGCCGGCGTCTCTTACATTCTCGCCTTCAACAGCGCGCCGGTGTACCTCACCGGGACGGCCGCCATCGTGATTATCTCGATGGTGATGCGCAACGTGCCGGTGGGCATTCGCGCCGGGATCGCCGGGCTGGGCCAGATAGACAAATCGCTGGACGAAGCCTCGCTCAGCCTGCGCGCCGGCTCGCTGCGCACCATCACGCACATCCTGCTGCCGCTGCTGCGCCCGGCGATCCTGTCGGCGCTGATCTACAGCTTCGTGCGCGCCATCACCACCGTCAGCGCCATCGTCTTCCTGGTCACCCCCGATACCCGCGTGGCCACCGCATACATCCTCAACCGCGTGGAAGACGGCGAATACGGGGTGGCGATCGCCTACGGTTCAATTCTGATCGTGGTGATGCTGGCGATTATTTTCCTCTTTGACTGGCTGATCGGCGAGGCACGCATCTCCCGTTCAAAAGCCAAAAACCAGGCGTAATGGAGCCCATGATGAGCCAGAAAAATTTCGTTGAACTGCGCAACGTCTCCAAACGGTTCGGCAGCAACACGGTGATCGATAACATCGCGCTCACCATCCCTCGGGGGCAGATGGTGACGCTGCTCGGCCCTTCCGGCTGCGGCAAGACCACCATTTTGCGCCTGGTCGCCGGGCTGGAAAAGCCGAGCGACGGGCAGATATTCATTGATGGTGAAGACGTTACCCATCGTTCCATCCAGCAGCGTGACATCTGCATGGTGTTCCAGTCTTATGCCCTGTTCCCGCACATGTCGCTGGGGGAAAACGTCGGCTATGGCCTGAAGATGCTCGGCATTCCGCGCGCCGAAGTGAAAGCGCGCGTGCAGGAAGCGCTGGCGATGGTGGATCTGGCGGGGTTCGACGATCGCTATGTCGATCAGATCTCCGGCGGCCAACAGCAGCGCGTGGCGCTGGCGCGCGCGCTGATCCTCAAGCCGAAAGTGCTGCTGTTCGACGAGCCGTTGAGCAACCTCGACGCCAACCTGCGCCGCAGCATGCGCGAAAAGATCCGCGAGCTGCAAAAGCAGTTTGATATCACGTCGCTGTACGTCACCCACGATCAGAGCGAGGCTTTCGCGGTCTCAGACACCGTGCTGGTGATGAACAAGGGGCATATCATGCAGATAGGCTCGCCGCAGGATCTCTATCGGCAGCCGGCGTCGCGCTTTATGGCGAGCTTTATGGGGGACGCCAACCTGTTCCCGGCCGGCTTCAGCGCGGACTATGTCGATATCAGCGGCTATCGCCTGCCGCGCCCCGCGCACTTTACCGCCGAAGGCGCCGGCACGGTGGGCGTGCGGCCGGAAGCGATCACGCTGAGCGAGTACGGCGAGGAAAGCCAGCGCTGCGTGATCCAGCATGTCGCCTACATGGGGCCGCAGTATGAAGTCACGGTGGCGTGGCATGGGCAGCAGATTTTGCTGCAGGTTAACGCCACTCGCCTGCAGCCCAACGTCGGCGAACAGTATTATCTGGAAATACACCCCTACGGCATGTTTATGCTGGCGGACGCGGCATAATAAGCATCACTCTTAAGCGTTAGAATAACGGCCATTCCGCATGGAATGGCCGTTAATAACCGCCAAAAAAACCGTATTTATCTATTTTTACAATTCCACCCAAGTCCTTGTTCAATCGAAAAATAAATATAGTCGCATTCATTAAAAAATAACTACCTGGGCCACCAAGGGTGATATTTTTATTTAGATGGGGTAAGCTTGATCCCGCAGTCGAAATTATTTAACGGCCAACTCAAGGAGAAATTCATGAGCAACAATGCAAACGCACAGGCGCAGCTGGATAATTTACGCAACGTCGCTTCCCAGCTGAAGGAAATGCGCCACTATGCGCAGGCGAATACCGAAACGCTCTCCGCACACTGGCTGGCCTTCGATCAGGGGGAATGCAAAAATAAGGCATTCGCCGAAGCCATTAACGACCTGTTGAATAAACAGGGTGCCTGCCTGGAAGGGCTGGAAAAAACCATTCAGGATATCGAGATAGAATTGAACCGTCTCGACAAAGCCGCCTGATAATACCGATTTAAATAAACCCGCCGCGTGCGGGTTTATTTTTAGCTGCGGCAGATGACGCGCGCAATATCCCCCGAGGTCGTCAGCGCGCGTATTTCGCTGAACAGTTCGGTGGCTTCGTCATATTCCTTGCGTAAATAGCCCAGCCACTGTTTGATACGCGCCACGTGATACAGGCCGGTGTCGCCCTGCTTTTCCAGATGGACGTATTTTTGCAGCAGCTCAACCACCTGCGGCCAGGGCATGCGCGGTTCGTTGTACTTCACCACCCGGCTCAGGTTCGGCACGTTGAGCGCGCCGCGCCCCAGCATGATGGCGTCGCAGCCGGTCGTCTGCAGGCAATCCTGCGCGCTCCGGTAATCCCAGATCTCGCCGTTGGCGATCACCGGAATGCTCAGCCGCTGACGGATCTCGCCGATCGCCGCCCAGTTGATGCGATCCGCCTTGTAGCCGTCCTCTTTGGTGCGGCCATGCACCGTCAGCTCGCTGGCGCCCGCCTGCTGCACCGCATCGGCGATTTCAAAACTGCGGTTGGAGGAGTCCCAACCCAAACGCACCTTCACCGTGACCGGCAGATGGGCCGGCACCGCCGCGCGCATCGCTTTGGCGCCCTGGTAGATCAATTCCGGATCTTTGAGCAGCGTCGCCCCGCCGCCGCTGCCGTTCACCAGCTTGGACGGGCAGCCGCAGTTGAGATCGACGCCGTAAGAGCCCAGCTCCACCGCGCGCGCGGCGTTCTCCGCCAGCCACTGTGGGTGCTGCCCCAGCAGCTGTACGCGCACAAGCGTGCCCGACGGCGTGCGGCTGGCGCAGCGCAGCTCCGGGCACAGCCGGTAGAACGACTTGGCCGGCAGCAGCTGATCGACCACGCGCAAAAATTCGGTGATGCACAGATCGTAGTCGTTCACGTCGGTGAGCAACTCACGCACCAAAGAATCGAGAACGCCCTCCATCGGAGCCAATAATACGCGCATGACCAATCCCAGCTAAAAAAAGACCCGCAATGATACGGGTGAATGCCCGCGCCAGACAAGCCTCTGCGGGCATTAAAAGCGCCGTCAGCCCAGCCGGCGGATCGGTTGGCCGGCGAGGAACGCCGCAATGTCCTCGACCGCCTCGGTGAAGTAGGCGCGGTAGTTGTCGTCCGCCACGTAGCCCACATGCGGCGTGGCCAGCACGTTGGGCAGCTGACGAAACGCATCGTCGGCCGGCAGCGGCTCCGTCTCGAACACGTCCAGCCCGGCGCCGGCGATCTTCCTCTGTTGCAGCACGTCCACCAACGCCGCCCGATCGACGATCGCCGCACGCGAGGTGTTGATCAGGTAAGCGGTGGGCTTCATCGCCGTCAATTCGTCGCGCCCCACCAGCCCGCGGCTGCGATCGCTCAGCACCAGGTGGATAGAGACAAAATCGCTCTGCTCGAACAGCGCCCGTTTGGACGGCGCCAACAGGACCCCCTCCTGCGCCGCCCGTTCCGCCGTCAGGTTCTGGCTCCAGGCCAGCACCCGCATGCCGAACGCCTGCGCCACCCGGGCCATCTGGCCACCGATCTTGCCCAGCCCCAGCAGCCCCAGCGTTTTCCCCTGCAGGGTAACACCGAGATCCCGCTGCCACGGGCCGTTGTTTTTCAACCCGACGCTTTCCGGCACGATATGCTTCGCCAGCCCGAGCAGCAGCGCCCAGGTCAGCTCCATCGGCGCCGCCGACCCGCTGCTGGTGCCGCACACCGCCACGCCGCGCTCGGCGGCGGCGGCCAAATCGATAGCGGCGTTGCGCATGCCGGAGGTGATCAGCAGCTTCAGCTTCGGCAGCCGCGCCAGCAGCGAGGCGGTCATCGGCGTGCGCTCGCGCATGATGACCAGAATGTCGCACTCCTGCAGATGCACCGCCAGCTCCGCCTCATCGGTAAAGTGCGCGCTGATGGCGGACACCTCCACCCGCTCGGCCAGTGCCGACCAGTCTGCCATCTTGAGCGCCACCTGCTGGTAATCATCGAGAATTGCGCACTTCAATTTCATCTCCGTCTCCTGGAATGTAGGGTTAGCCACCGTCCAGCCTAGTACGAAAATGCCGTTCCGCCAGGCAAAAAAAAAGCCGCCCGTATCGGCGGCTTACTCTTAGAGCAATCAGGCTTATTCGGCCGGTTTGCGATTGCGCGGGCGGCGCGAAGGCGCGCCGGAACGGCGCTGGCCGTCCCCCTGCGGGCGGGCGTTACCGTTGCCGTTGCCGCGGTTTTCACGCTGGCCGCCGTTCGCGTTACCGCTGCGCTGACCGCCGCCGTTACCGGAACGCTGGCCACCGCCGTTGCCGCGCGGCGCACCGCGCCCGCCACCCTGGCGGCCGTTGATGATCGGCTCGGCCTTGATGGTCGGATCCGGCTCGTAGCCCGGCAGCGCGATGCGTGGAATTTCACGCTTCAGCAGACGCTCGATGTCGCGCAGCAGCTTGTGCTCGTCCACGCACACCAGCGAGATAGCTTCGCCGGTGCGCTCCGCGCGGCCGGTACGGCCGATACGGTGCACGTAGTCTTCCGGCACGTTAGGCAGCTCGTAGTTCACCACGTGCGGCAGCTGGTCGATATCCAGACCGCGCGCCGCGATGTCGGTGGCCACCAGCACGCGGATGCGGCCGTCTTTAAAGTCCGCCAGCGCACGGGTACGGGCGCCCTGGCTCTTGTTGCCGTGGATCGCCGCGGCGGTGATGCCGTCTTTGTTCAGCTGCTCCGCCAGGTGGTTGGCGCCGTGCTTGGTGCGGGTAAACACCAGCACCTGTTTCCAGTCGCCTTCGCCGATCATCTGCGACAGCAGTTCCCGCTTACGCTTCTTGTCGACGAAATGCACGCTCTGTTCGATCTGCTCGGACGCGGTGTTGCGGCGCGCCACTTCTACCGAAGCCGGGTTGTGCAGCAGCTTGTTGGCCAGCGCCTTGATGTCGTCGGAGAAGGTGGCTGAGAACAGCAGGTTCTGACGCTTGGCCGGCAGTTTGGCCAGCACGCGGCGGATGTCGTGGATAAAGCCCATGTCCAGCATGCGGTCCGCTTCGTCCAGCACCAGAATTTCGATTTTGGACAGGTCAACCGCGTTCTGATGTTCCAGATCCAGCAGACGACCCGGCGTCGCCACCAGGATATCGACGCCGCCGCGCAGCTTCATCATCTGCGGGTTGATGCTCACGCCGCCAAACACCACCAGCGAACGCAGGCGCAGGTGTTTGCTGTAGGCATCGACGTTTTCGCCGATCTGCGCCGCCAGCTCACGGGTTGGCGTCAGGATCAGCGCGCGCACCGGGCGACGGCCCTTGACCGGATGGTCATGCTTGCTCAGCAGCTGCAACAGCGGCAGGGTAAAACCGGCGGTTTTACCGGTGCCGGTCTGGGCGCTGGCCATCAGGTCACGACCTTCCAGCACGACAGGAATAGCCTGACGCTGAATTGGCGTCGGTTCGCGATAGCCCTGTTCTTCAACAGCGCGCACAATTTCAGCACTTAAGCCGAGGGTTTCAAATGACATAAAGAGAAAAACTCCAGATCCCCCCTAACCTAACGGTGTTCGGTGCAGTTTCCTGGGAGGATGATCAGACGGGGCATTAAGCATGACCACGAGGGATTGGCACAAACTGCAGTGCACCAGGCGGCGATTGTAACAGAAGTCGCGCAATAAAAAGCACTTTTACGCGTGGAGAGCACAATCTGCCGTAAATTCAGCATTGTCTGAAGCCGATCACATAACTCATTGTGATTAGCGGTTGCGTTTTAAACAATCTGGCATAAAGTTAATCATATGATTGATTAACTTCGAGCGTGACCCATGCCAGCTTCCGTACCTCATCAGGCCGCCGGCCGGGCGCGCGGCGAGCAAGCGCGCCGGCAGCTGCTCGCCGCGGCGACCGACCTGTTCGGCGAATATGGCCTGCAGGGCGCCACCACCCGCGATATCGCCCAGCGCGCCGGCCAGAACATCGCCGCCATCACCTACTACTTCAGCTCCAAAGAGGGGCTGTACCTGGCCGTGGCGCAGTCGCTCGCCGATTTCATCCAGCAGGCGTTCGCCCCGCTGGCCGAAGAGGTCGATCGCTTCTGGCAACAGCCCGTCGCGCTGCGCTCACCCGACGCGGCGCTGCGTTTGCTGCAGCGTGGCCTGCTGGCCTTCAGCGAACTGATGACCCAGCCGCACACGCTGAACCTGAGCAAAATCATGTCGCGCGAACAGCTCGCCCCGACCGACGCCTACCCGCTGATCCACAGCCAGGTGATCGCGCCGATGCACGAGCGGCTGTGCCGCCTGCTGGCGGCCGCCACCGGCATCGACGAACGCGCCCCCCGCCTCGTGCTGCATACCCATGCGCTGATCGGCGAGGTGCTGTCGTTCCGCGTGGCGCGCGAAACCATCCGCCGTCAGGCCGGCTGGCAAGAGATTGGTGAGGGCGAAGCGGCGCAAGTCGCGGCGGTGCTGAGCGAGCATATCGAGATTCTGGTTGTTGGGCTGCGCCAACGTCACGGCGCGTAAATTCAGGCAGGGAGTGTTATGAACAAAAAACGCAGTGCCTTGATCGTGTTGTTAATTCTGCTGATCGCGGCCGCCGCTTACGGGGTCTGGCATTACCAACAGCAGCAGGATAAGCCGCTGACGCTGTATGGCAACGTCGACATCCGCACGGTGAACCTCGGCTTTCGCGTCGACGGCCGCCTGGCGTCGCTGACGGTGGATGAAGGCGATGCCGTTCAGCCGGGCCAGTTGCTCGGTAAGCTGGACGACGCCCCCTACCGCAACGCGCTGCAGCAGGCCGAAGCCAACGTCGGCAGCGCGCGCGCCAAGCTGTCGTTGCTGCAGGCCGGTTACCGCGCCGAAGAGATCGCCCAGGTGCGGTCGGAAATGGCGCAGCGCCAGTCCGCCTTCGCCTACGCCGACAGCTTCCTGAAACGCCAGCAGGGGCTGTGGGCGAAAAACGCTACCTCCGCCGACGCGCTGGAGGATGCGCGCACCGCCCGCAATCAGGCGCAGGCCAACCTGCAGGCGGCGAAGGACAAGCTGTCGCAATACCGCAGCGGCAATCGCCCGCAAGAAATCGAACAGGCCAAGGCCGACGTGGCGCAGAGCGAGGCGGCGCTGGCGCAGGCACAGTTGAACCTGCAAGACGCCACGCTGGTTTCCCCTTCCGCCGGCACGGTGCTGACCCGCGCGGTGGAGCCGGGCACCATGCTCGGCGCCGGCGGCACGGTCTTCACCCTGTCGCTGACCCGGCCGGTGTGGGTGCGCGCCTACGTCAACGAAACCAGCCTGAGCCAGGCGGTGCCCGGCACCGAACTGGAGATCTACACCGACGGCCGCCCCGGCAAGCCTTATCACGGCAAGATCGGCTTCGTCTCGCCGACCGCCGAATTCACGCCGAAAAGCGTTGAAACGCCGGATCTGCGCACCGATCTGGTGTACCGCCTGCGGGTGATCGTCACCGACGCCGATGACGCGCTGCGCCAGGGCATGCCGGTCACCCTGCGCTTCGCCAAACCCTGAGGCCGGCCATGGAACAGGCGCACACCATTGAGCTGGAAGGGCTGGAGAAGCGCTTCCCGTCGCTTGAGAAACCGGCGGTCGCCAGCCTGACTACCACCCTGCGCAGCGGCGCGGTGATCGGGCTGGTCGGCCCAGACGGCGCCGGCAAAACCACCCTGCTGCGCATGCTGGCCGGGCTGCTGCAGCCCAGCAGCGGCAAACTGCGGGTCGCCGGGCTGGATCCGATCACTCAGGATCGTCAACTGCACGCGATCCTCGGTTACATGCCGCAGAAGTTCGGGCTGTATGAGGATCTGACGGTGATGGAGAACCTGACGCTGTACGCCGATCTGCGCGGCGTCACCGGCGATCTTCGCCGCCAGACCTTCGAGCGGCTGTTGAAATTCACCGATCTGACCCGCTTCACCGAGCGCCTGGCGGGCAAGCTGTCCGGCGGCATGAAGCAAAAGCTGGGCCTGGCCTGCACGCTGCTGGGCGAACCTCAGGTGCTGTTGCTGGATGAGCCGGGCGTCGGCGTCGATCCGATCTCGCGCCGCGAGCTGTGGCGCATGGTGCACGAGCTGGCCAACGACGGCATGTTGATCCTGTGGAGCACGTCTTATCTCGACGAAGCCGAGCAGTGCCGCGAAGTGCTGCTGCTCAACGAGGGCGAGCTGCTGTTCAGCGGCGCGCCGCAGGCGCTGACCCGCCGTATGGCCGGGCGCACGGTGTTGATCGCCGCGCCCCCCGGCAGCCATCGATCGCTGCTGCAGCGGGCGATCTGCCTGCCGGCGGTCACCGACGGGGTGATCCAGGGCAAATATCTGCGCCTGATCCTGAAAGAAGGCGAAGATCACCGCCGGCTGCTGCAGGCGCTGGATCTGCCGGAGGCCGAACTGGACGAAGCGGATCCGCGCTTCGAGGATGCGTTTATCGATCTGCTCGGCGGCGGCCCCAACCACCGCTCGGCGCTGGCGGAGATCATGCCGACCGTCAACGGCGCAAGCGGTGAAACGGTGATCGAAGCGGTGCAGCTGACCAAAAAATTCGGCGACTTCGCCGCTACCGATCACGTTGATTTCCAGGTGCGGCGCGGCGAAATTTTCGGCCTGCTCGGGCCGAACGGCGCCGGCAAGTCCACCACCTTCAAAATGATGTGCGGCCTGCTGATCCCCTCCAGCGGCAAGGCGCTGGTGCTGGGGATGGATCTGAAGACCAGCTCCGGCAAGGCGCGCCAGCGGCTCGGCTACATGGCGCAAAAATTCTCGCTGTACGGCAACCTGACGGTGGCGCAAAACCTGAAGTTCTTCTCCGGCGTCTACGGCCTGGGCGGCAAGGCGCAGCGCGACAAAATCGACGAGATGTCCCGCGCCTTCAACTTTGCGCCGATCCTCGATCAGACGCCGGACGCGCTGCCGCTCGGCTTCAAACAGCGCCTGGCGCTGGCCTGCGCGCTGATGCACGAACCGGATATCCTGTTCCTCGACGAACCGACTTCCGGCGTCGATCCGCTGACGCGGCGCGAATTCTGGTTGCACATCAACGGCATGGTCGACAAGGGCGTCACGGTGATGGTGACCACCCACTTTATGGACGAGGCGGAGTACTGCGACCGTATCGGCCTGGTATACCGCGGCAAGATCATCGCCGCCGGCACGCCGGACGATCTCAAACAGCTGGTGGCGCGCGACGACAATCCCAACCCCTCGATGGAGCAGGCGTTTATCGAGCTGGTGCAGGGCTACGATGAGGAGGAATCACGGTGAGCGATAACCGCACCCCAATCGACGACGGCGGCTTCTCCTGGCGCCGGCTGCGCGCGCTATGCCTGAAGGAAACGCTGCAGATACTGCGCGATCCCAGCAGCGGCCTGATCGCCTTCGTCATCCCGCTGATGCTGCTGTTTATCTTCGGCTACGGCATCAACCTGGACTCCAGCAAGCTGCATCTGGGTATTCTGATGGAGCAACAGAGCGAAGACGCGCGCGATCTGGCTCACGCCTTCGCCGGTTCGCCCTATATCGAACCGACCATCAGCGACAACCGCCAACGGCTGATCCAGCAGATGCAGGCCGGCACGATCCGTGGCCTGGTGGTGATCCCGGTGGATTTCGACCAGCGCATGGCGCGCCCGCACGACAGCGCCCCCATCCAGGTGATCACCGACGGCAGCGAGCCGAACACCGCCAACTTCGTGCAGGGTTACGCCCAGGGCGTATGGCAAGTTTGGCAGCAGCAGCGCGCCACCGATCGGGGCAACAGCGACAAACCGCTGATTGACGTGCAGATGCGCTACTGGTTCAACCCGGCGGCCATCAGCCGGCACTACATCATCCCCGGCGCCATCACCATCATCATGACGGTGATCGGCGCCATCCTCACCTCGCTGGTGATCGCCCGCGAATGGGAGCGCGGCACTATGGAGGCCCTGCTGTCCACCCAGGTGACGCGCAGCGAGCTGCTGCTCTCCAAGCTGATCCCTTATTACTTCCTCGGCATGGCCGCGATGGCGCTGTGCATGGCGGTGGCGGTGTGGGTGCTCGGCGTGCCCTATCGCGGCTCCCTGCTGATCCTGTTGCTGATCAGCAGCCTGTTCCTCGCCAGCACCCTCGGCATGGGCCTGCTGATCTCCACCCTCACCCGCAATCAGTTCAATGCGGCGATGGTGGCGCTGAACGCCGCCTTCCTGCCGTCGATCATGCTGTCCGGCTTCATCTTCCAGATCGACAGCATGCCGGCCATCGTGCGCGCGGTGACCTACATCATTCCGGCGCGCTACTTCGTCAGCACGCTGCAAACGCTGTTCCTGGCGGGCAACGTCGGCACCGTGCTGCTGATCAATCTGCTGTTCCTGATCGCTTCCGCGGTGGTGTTCATCGGCCTGACGGCCTGGAAAACCCAGCGCCGGCTGGATTGAGGAGAAAAGCGATGTTTCATCGTCTGTTGACGCTCATCATCAAGGAAATGCAGGCGCTGCTGCGCGATCCGCAAACCCGCGCCATTTTAATCATGCCGGTGATCCTGCAGGTGCTGCTGTTCCCGTTCGCCGCGACGCTGGAAGTCACCAACGCCACCATCGCGGTCTACAGCGAGGACAGCGGCCAGGCCTCGGTAGAGCTGACCCAGCGCTTCGCCAAGGCCAAGGCCTTTCAACACGTGCTGCTGCTGCGCAGCCCGCAGGAGATAAAGACCACCATCGACAACCAGCGGGCGCTGCTGCTGATCCGCTTCCCGGCGCAGTTCTCGCGCGATATCGCCACCGGCAACACCGCGCCGCTGCAGCTGCTGCTCGACGGGCGCAACTCCAACAGCGCGCAGATCGCCGCCAACTACGTGCAGCAGATCGTGCAGGAATATCAGAACGAGCTGCTCGGCAACCGCGCCAAACCCAACAACAGCGAGCTGGTGGTGCGCAACTGGTATAACCCGAATCTGGACTACAAATGGTTCGTGGTGCCGTCGCTGATCGCCATGATCACCACCATTGGCGTGCTGATCGTCACCTCGCTGTCGGTGGCGCGCGAACGCGAACAGGGTACGCTGGAACAGCTGCTGGTCTCGCCGCTCACCACCTGGCAGATCTTTATCGGCAAGGCGGTGCCGGCGCTGATCGTCGCCAGCTTCCAGGCCAGCATCGTGCTGCTGATCGGCATCTTCCTGTATCAGATCCCGTTCGCCGGATCGCTGCTGCTGTTCTATGCCACCATGCTGATCTACGGGCTGTCGCTGGTCGGTTTCGGCCTGCTGATCTCGTCGCTGTGCGCCACTCAGCAGCAGGCGTTCATCGGCGTGTTCGTGTTCATGATGCCGGCGATCCTGCTCTCGGGTTACGTCTCGCCGGTGGAGAATATGCCGGTGTGGCTGCAGGATCTGACCTGGGTTAACCCGATACGCCACTTCACCGACATCACCAAGCAGATCTACCTGAAGGACGCCAGCTTCGACATCATCTGGCACAGCCTGTGGCCGCTGCTGGTGATCACCGCCACCACCGGCAGCGCCGCCTACGCGCTGTTCCGCCGCAAAATCGCATAAAAAAGGCTCTGCATGTCACATGCAGAGCCTGGTAAGTCCTGTGGATTTCAAGCTGCTGCTTGAAAGGCCACGGATTTAGCGACGGTTGCCGAAGATACGCAGCAACATCAGGAACAGGTTGATGAAATCGAGATACAGCGTCAGCGCGCCGACGATGGCGTACTTGCGGAAGCTGTCTTTATCATCGGCGTTCAGCTGCTCGCCCATCGCCTTGAGTTTTTGCGTGTCGTACGCGGTCAGGCCGACGAACACCACCACCCCGATGTAGGTGATCGCCCACATCAGCGCGGTGCTTTTCAGCCAGATGTTCACCAGCGAGGCCAGCACGATGCCGATCAGCGCCATGAACAGCATGCTGCCGAAGCCGCTCAGATCGCGCTTGGTGGTGTAGCCATACAGGCTCATGGCGCCGAACATGCCGGCGGTGACCACGAAGGTGCTGGCGATCGAGCTGTAGGTGTAGGCGATGAAGATGCTCGACAGCGTCAGCCCGGTCAGCGCCGAGTACAGCATGAACAGCGAAGTGGCCACCGCGCCGCTCAGGCGGTTGACCATGCCGGAGATCACGAACACCAGCGCCAGCTGGGCGATGATCAGGCCGAAGAAGGTGATCTGGCTGGAGAAGATGAAGTTGAGGATCGCGGGCGTGTTGGCCGCATACCAGGAAACGAACGCCGTCAGCAGCAGACCGCAGGTCATCCAGCCGTAAACCTGCGCCATGTAGGCCTGAATGCCGCTGTTGGCACGTTCGACGATTGAACCATTAGAGCGTGGATATCGGTCCATGACGGTTACCTTTTGCGTTGTAAACAAGATTCCGAAGCCCCGCGAACGGGGCTTCGCCTGCTATAAGCGTACCACAGAATATGCCGGGCGAAAGCGGCAAAGGTCTTGATTTGTTTCCGCTGTTGACGCGTTATTTAGCCGCGTCGTGCCAGCGCTGCGCGGCCTCGCGATCGCTGTCGCGGGCGTCCACCCAACGATCGCCCTGGCCGGTGGCTTCGCGCTTCCAGAACGGCGCGCGGGTCTTCAGGTAGTCCATGATGAACTCGCTGGCGGCGAACGCCATGCTGCGGTGCGCGCCGGTCACGCCGACGAACACGATCTCGTCGCCGGGATACAGCGCGCCGACGCGGTGGATCACCGTCACCCGCTGCAGCGGCCAACGGCTGCGCGCCTCGGCCACGATCTCCGCCAGCGCCTTCTCGGTCATGCCGGGATAATGTTCCAGCGTCAGCGCGCTGACGTCGTCACCCAGATTATGGTTGCGCACCTTGCCGGTGAAGGTCACCACCGCGCCATCGGCGTCGCACTGCGCCAGCCACTGGTACTCGTCACCGACGTTGAACGGCGCTTCGCCCACGCGAATGCGGGTATTTTCCATGCTTACCCCCCGGTGACCGGCGGGAAGAAGGCCACTTCATCGCCGGCGCGCAGCGGATGGTCCGCCGCCACCAGCGACTGATTGACCGCCGCCAGCAATTTGCCGGACTCCAGCGCCAGCGCCCAGCGATCGCCGCGCGCGCACAGCGCCTGGCGCAACGCCTCGACGGTCGGGTAATCCGCCGGCATCGACAGGCCGCCGGTGCCCACCAGTTCGCGCACCTGCGCGAAGAAAAGAATATCGATCATACGTTCACCTTAAAATCGCCGGATTTGCCGCCGCTTTTCGCCAGCAGGCGCACCGGGCCGATCACCATGTCTTTCTGTACCGCTTTGCACATGTCATAGATGGTCAATGCCGCCACCGAGGCGGCGGTCAGCGCCTCCATCTCGACGCCGGTTTTGCCGGTCAGCCGGCAGCAGGTTTCGATGCGCACCCGGCTGTGCTGCGTTTGCGCCTCCAGCTGCACTTCGACCTTGCTCAGCATCAGCGGGTGGCACAGCGGGATCAGCTCCCAGGTGCGTTTGGCCGCCTGAATGCCGGCGATGCGCGCCGTGGCGAACACGTCGCCCTTGTGATGGCTGCCGTCGACGATCATCGCCAGCGTGGCGGGCAGCATCTCGACGAAGGCTTCGGCGCGCGCCTCGCGCACCGTTTCGGCCTTGGCGGAAACGTCAACCATATGGGCTTCGCCGGCGGCGTTAATGTGGGTTAGCTGTGTCATGACTCAGGGCTTCTTCAAGTGGGGCTGGAAGTTGCACGGGCGATGGCGCGCGTCCAACTGCTCTTCGATAATCCGCTCCCAGGCGGTGCGGCAGGCGCGGGTGGAGCCCGGCATGGCGAAGATCACCGTGCGGTTGGCCAGGCCGGCCAGCGCGCGCGACTGGATCGTCGCAGTGCCGATCTCTTCGTACGACACCATGCGGAACAGTTCGCCGAACCCTTCCACCTCTCTGTCGAACAGCGGCAGCAGCGCTTCCGGCGTGTTGTCGCGGGCGGTAAAACCGGTGCCGCCGGTGATCAGCACCGCCTGCACGTTGTCATCGGCGATCCAGGCGGAAACCCGCGCGCGGATCTGGTAAATGTCATCTTTGACGATGGCGCGATCCACCACCTGATGGCCGGCTTCCTGCGCCGCTTCCTGCAGATAGTGGCCGGAGGTGTCTTCCGCCGCGCCGCGGCTGTCGGAGACGGTCAGGATGGCGATATGCGCCGCAATAAACTCGCTGCTCGCATGGCTCATGGTTCAATAGGCTCCTATTGGCTGTCAGCCGCCGATAAACGACAGGTTCTGGGTGATCCCGCTGTTGCCCTGATGCAGGAAATGGGTCTGTTTCTTGCTCAGCAGCCCGCTCTGGATGCGCGCCTTCAGCGCGTCGAGCTGGCCGTCGTCCGCCAACAAATCGCGCAGGGGCACCCCCTGCTCGCCGAACAGGCACAGGTGCAGATTGCCGATGGAAGAGACGCGCAGCCGGTTACAGCTGGCGCAAAAGTCTTTTTCATACGGCATGATAAGCCCCACCTCGCCCTGGTAGTCCGGGTGGCTGAACACCTGCGCCGGGCCGTCGCTGCGGCCGCGTGCCTGGCGCTGCCAGCCCTGCTGCTCCAACTGCAGGCGAATCACTTCGCCGGAAACGTGGTGTTTGCGAAACAGCTCGCCGCCCTCGCCGGTTTCCATCAGTTCGATAAAGCGCAGCTGGATAGGCCGGTCCTTGATCCAGGCGAGAAAGGCGCCGAGCTGCTGGTGGTTAACGTCGCGCATCAGCACTGCGTTGACCTTGACCTTGCTGAAACCCGCGCTGAAGGCGGCGTCGATGCCGTCCATCACCTGGCGGAACTTGTCCTGGCCGGTGATGGCGTGAAACTGGCGGGGATCCAGGCTGTCGATGCTGACGTTGATTGCCGTCAGACCGGCGTCACGCCAGGCGGCAACGTCGCGCGCCAGACGGTAGCCGTTGGTGGTGACCGCCAGGGTACGGATGGCCGGGTTTTCCCGCACGGCGGCGATGATCTCGGTAAAATCGCGGCGCAGCGAAGGCTCGCCGCCGGTCAGGCGCACCTTTTCGGTGCCCAGTTCGGCGAACGCGCGGCTGACGCGGCGGATTTCATCCAGCGACAGGAAGCTTTTCGGGCTGCCGCTCGGCTTGTAGCCGTCGGGCAGACAATAGGTGCAACGAAAGTTGCACACGTCGGTGATCGACAAGCGCAGGTAATAGAACTTGCGCTCATAAGCATCAATGAGTTGCGGCACCATAACACCTTTCCAAAGTCGGGAGATGCGAGCGTTTCCCCTCTGCACCCTGGTGGCTGACTTCGCCACGGCCCAGGCGCCATATCGTTCCGGATGAACAACGTAGGCGCAGGGGCTAGGAGTTTGATTTCTCTTCCCGCTACCTTGAGTAGCCGGAACGAAACCGTGGTTTTCAGCAGAATTCTAGCGCTAATCGGCAACGATAGCCAACGCGTAAATTCGCTATATAATTGTCTATACAGCGTTTTTAGACGCCGCGTATTCTGGTAAACCATGATAAACATCACTTGCGCGGACGAATTGACCGGAATCACGCAAATGACACTCTTATCGCGTTTTTATGCCGGATCCGTTACCTTATGCGGGCAGTTCAGCCCCTTTGTAAGGAAATTTATGCGTAATCGTACCCTGGCCGATCTCGACCGCGTGGTGGCGTTAGGCGGCGGACACGGCCTGGGCCGTGTGATGTCGGCCCTGTCGTCCTTAGGCTCTCGCCTGACCGGCATCGTCACCACCACCGACAACGGCGGTTCCACCGGCCGCATCCGCCGTTCGGAAGGCGGCATTGCCTGGGGCGATACCCGTAACTGTCTCAACCAGCTGATCACCGAACCGAGCGTCGCCTCGGCGATGTTCGAATACCGCTTCAGCGGCAACGGCGAACTGGCCGGCCACAACCTCGGCAACCTGATGCTGAAAGCGCTGGATCACCTGAGCGTGCGCCCGCTGGAAGCGATCAACCTGGTGCGCAGCCTGCTGAAGGTAGACGCGGCGCTGATCCCGATGTCGGAGCAGCCGGTGGATTTGATGGCGCACGATCACGAAGGCAATCACGTTTACGGTGAAGTGAATGTCGATCAGCTGGCCCATATGCCGCAGGAGCTGATGCTGTCGCCGCCGGTCAGCGCCACGCGCGAAGCGCTGGACGCCATCGCGCAGGCCGACGTGATCCTGATCGGGCCGGGCAGTTTCCTCACCAGCCTGATGCCGCTGCTGCTGCTGGACGATCTCACCCAGGCGCTGCGCCGCAGCAGCGCCAGCATGATCTATATCGGCAACCTCGGCCGCGAGCTGAGCGTGGCCGCCGCGGCGCTGTCGCTACAGGATAAGCTGACGCTGATGGAAGAGAAGATTGGCCGCCGGATGATCGATGCGCTGATCGTCGGCCCGGTGGTAGACGCCAGTGAAGTGCAGGATCGGGTGGTGATTCAACAGCCGCTGGAAGCGAGCGACATCCCCTACAGACACGATCGCCAGCTGCTGCGCCAGGCGCTGGATCGGGCGCTGGTGGCGCTGGCCGCCCGCCGCTGACCGAATTTAACCGTCTCGCCCGCGCAGCCAGGGATTATCGCTGGCTGGGGCGGGATGGCTGACCATATCGATATACAGATCTTCCACCTCTTTGCGCGCCCAGGGCGTGCGACGCAAAAACTTCAGGCTGGACTTGATGCTCGGATCGCTGCGGAAGCAGTTGATGCGAATGCGTGCGCCCAGCTCGGACCAACCGTAGTGATCCACCAGCTTATTCAGCAGTTGCTCCAGCGTCACGCCGTGCAGCGGGTCTTTGGACTGGTGTTGGCTCATGTTCGGTACTCTTCGTGGTCAAATCGGGCCGCACACCTTAACAGCTTTGACGCGGCCGACAAGGAATTTCGACGCCCGCCGCGCGGGCGCCATCCAACGGTCAGGAAATCGCAATAAACTGCTCGCGCAGCTGGTGGATCTGGTCGCGCAGCGCAGCCGCCTGCTCGAACTCCAGGTTTTGCGCGTGGGTGTACATTTGCGCTTCCAGATCGCGGATTTTCTGATCCAGCGCTTTCGGCGTAAGGTTCTGCAGCGAAGCGCCGCCGTCCGCCGCCTTGCCCTTGCCTTTGCTCTTGGCGCGGTTGACCGGCTGGCCGATCTGCAGAATGTCGCCGATCTTCTTGTTCAGCCCCTGCGGCACGATGCCGTTGGCTTCGTTGTAGGCCTGCTGCTTGGCGCGGCGCCGCTCGGTTTCACCGATCGCCTTGGCCATCGAATCGGTGATGCGATCGCCATACAGGATCGCCTTGCCGTTCAGGTTACGCGCCGCGCGTCCGATGGTCTGGATCAGCGAACGCTCGGAACGCAGGAAACCTTCCTTGTCGGCGTCCAGAATCGCCACCAGCGACACCTCAGGCATGTCGAGCCCCTCACGCAGCAGGTTGATGCCCACCAGCACGTCGAACTCGCCCAGACGCAGGTCACGGATGATTTCGACCCGTTCCACGGTATCGATGTCCGAGTGCAGGTAGCGTACGCGCTCGCCATGCTCTTCCAGGTATTCGGTCAGGTCTTCCGCCATGCGTTTGGTCAGGGTGGTCACCAGCACGCGCTCGTTGATCGCCGCTCGCTTGCGGATCTCGGAGAGCAGATCGTCCACCTGGGTGGCGACCGGCCGCACCTCCACGATCGGATCCAGCAGCCCGGTCGGCCGCACCACCTGATCGATCAGATCGCCGCCGGATTTCTCCAGCTCGTATTTGCCCGGCGTCGCGGAGACATAGATGGTCTGCGGCGCCAGCGCCTCGAACTCCTCGAAGCGCAGCGGGCGGTTGTCCAGCGCCGACGGCAGGCGGAAGCCGTACTCCACCAGCGTTTCCTTGCGCGCGCGGTCGCCCTTGAACATCGCGCCGATCTGCGGAATGGTGACGTGGGATTCGTCGACCACCAGCAGGCCGTCCGCCGGCAGGTAGTCGAACAGCGTCGGCGGCGGCTCGCCCTCGGCGCGCCCGGACAGGTAGCGCGAGTAGTTTTCGATGCCCGAGCAGTAGCCCAGCTCGTTCATCATCTCCAGATCGAACTGGGTGCGCTGCGTCAGGCGCTGCTCTTCCAGCAGCTTGTTGTTGGCCAGCAGCACCTTGCGGCGGTCCGCCAGATCGACCTTGATCTCTTCCATCGCTTGCATGATCCGCTCGCGCGGCGTCACGTAGTGCGATTTCGGGTAGATGGTAAAGCGCGGCACCACCTGCTCGATCTGCCCGGTCAGCGGATCGAACAGCGACAGCCGCTCCACTTCTTCGTCGAACAGCTCGACGCGCAGCGCCAGCTCGTCCGACTCCGCCGGGTAAATGTCGATCACCTCGCCGCGCACGCGGAAGGTAGCGCGCTGGAAGGCCTGATCGTTGCGGGAATATTGCAGCTCCGCCAGGCGGCGCAAAATGGATCGCTGATCGATGATCATCCCCTGGGTCAGGTGCAGCATCATCTTCAGGTAAAGATCCGGATCGCCCAGGCCGTAGATCGCCGACACCGACGCCACCACCACCACGTCGCGCCGCTCCAGCAGCGCCTTGGTGGCGGAAAGGCGCATCTGCTCGATGTGCTCGTTCACCGAAGCGTCTTTTTCAATGAAGGTATCGGAGCTGGGCACGTAGGCTTCCGGCTGGTAGTAGTCGTAGTAGGAGACGAAGTATTCCACCGCATTCTCCGGGAAAAACTCTTTCATCTCGCCGTACAGCTGCGCCGCCAGCGTCTTGTTCGGCGCCAGCACCATGGTCGGCCGATTCAGATCGGCTATCACGTTGGCGATGGTGAATGTCTTGCCCGAACCGGTGACCCCCAGCAACGTCTGGTGCGCCAGGCCGTCTTCCAGCCCCTCTTCCAGCTTGCGGATGGCTTCCGGCTGATCGCCGGCCGGTTTGAACTCTGAATGCAGTTTGAAAAGTTTACTCATTGCTCGGCTACCCTGTGGAGATGCGCGCGCTCAGGCGGCCAGCCGACTCTGCGCCGGGCATGGCCCCTAATTATGGAAAGTGTCGGCGATTTGCGCCAGTGCCCATGATACTGGATATAAAACCAGCTTCAAGCGGATTCGTCGCTGCGCCCGATGCCACGGCAACGCCGTTGCACCGTGGCGTTACAGTCCGGTGACATTTTTATTGTCAATAACAGATTTATCCCCAGAACTTGCCGCGAATTAACTTATTGATAGCACCGCGTCGAAAAATCATACATAGAGACCTGATCAATACCCTCGCGTCTTGATTTTAATTAAATTATTGATAATTAATTACTTTAATAAAAAGACGAGAATGCGGGCAAAGCGAACAGAACCCGCGTCCGCTCTCGCTTTACAGCGTTTTTCTAAATCTAATACACAAGGTTATCCACAGGAATAGTGGATAACTCTCACCGCCCCGCCCGGGGCGGGAGTTACAGAAAGAAAGCTTTTCGCCCTTTACACTGGCCAAAATGCCTTTTTTAGTTATTTTTTCATAAAAATATCGCTTTGTTTATGCCGATTAATACTAAAAATCCCCATTGCCAAAATCGCATTGGCTCCTTTCACGTGGATCGCTCTTGACGGCGGCGCAATGCCTTGCACCATGCCCACACCGAACAGCACCACAAGAGTGCAAAAAACGTCCGGGTTAACTTGCCCGCGTATTTTCAGGCCGTCACGGCAGCGCGCGTCAGGCCTGACGTGCGGTTAACAAGGCGATAACAATCCCCCGTTTTCACCCGGCGGCAAAAATTGGCCTGGGAGTTGCTTTGTCTTCCTGCGTATAAATGCGGTGCGGCAGCATGATGCGCTGCCGGCCGCGAAGTTTCACCGCCGCGGCGTTATCGCCCGTAAAAACGCAAGAACGACACCAAGTCGTCACAAGCGTCGTTTTTAACGACATATTGACTGTCATTCCGTCCACCGCAGACCTGGCTCTGGCTCCTCGGACGGACGGCATTTTGTTCCAGACATTGCCACACTCGGGAAATTCGCCGCTCATGCGGCCTTTGCAGCCCCCGCCAACGAGTGAAACGAGCGTCTATGAGGAGAATGCCAAATGCTGAGCCTGAGATCGGTCAATCAATTTTACGGGCAGAACCACACCCTGTGGGACATCAACCTGGAGCTGCCGCGCGGCCAGTGCACCGTGCTGCTCGGGCGCAACGGGGTGGGCAAGACCACGCTGGTCAACTGCATCATGGGGCATGTGCCGGTGGTGAGCGGCAGCATGACCTGGCAGCCGGCGGATCAGCCGCCGCAAAACCTGCTGCTGCAGCCGATGGAGCGCCGCGCCGCGCTGGGCATCAGCCACGTACCCCAAGGGCGGCAGCTCTTCTCGCAGTTGAGCGTGGAGGAGAATCTGCAGGTGGCGCAAATGGCCGGGCGCGGCGCCCCTCGCCGTATTCCGCCGCTGATCTACAGCCTGTTTCCCCATTTGCGCCAGATGCGCGCGCGCCGCGCCGGCGATCTGTGCGTGGGCGCTCAGCGCCAGCTGGCGATCGGTCGGGCGCTGGCCCAGGAGCCGGCTCTGCTGATCCTCGACGAACCGACGGCGGGTGTACCGCCCTCGATCGCCGCCGACATCGGCAACGTGATCCGCCGGCTCAACCGCGAACTGGGCATGACCATTTTACTGGTGGAGCATCAGCTGCCGTTCGTGCGCCGGGTGGCGGATCGCTTCTGCCTGTTGGATAGCGGGCGCACGGTGGCGCACGGCGCGCTGGCGCAGCTGGATGAGGCGCTGATCGGCGCCGGGTTGGCAGGGCAAGAAGAAGGATGAGGGAGAGAAGCCCCCCTCATTGAGAGTTTATAGCAGGCTGATATCCAGATACTGCCCCAGCGGCGCCCGTTCGGCCTGCGGCAGGTGCGGGATTTCGCCCAGCAGCGGCGCCGGCAGCATGCGGCGCAGCGTGGCCAGGTATTCCTGATGCCGCCGCCCCGGCGGCGCCACGTCGTTGGCGATCCAACCGGCCAGCGTCAGCCCGGCCTGCTGCACCGCCTGCGCCGTCAGCACCGCGTGGTTGATGCAGCCTAGTTTGATGCCCACCACCAGGATCACCGGCAGTTGCTCCTGCTGCACCCAGTCGGCAAAGGTGTACTCCGCCGACAGCGGGGTAAACCACCCGCCCGCGCCCTCGACCAGCACCCAGTCGGCGCGCTGCTCCAGCCGGCGCAGGCCGTCGGACAGCCGCGCCGCGTCGATCGGCCGGCCTTCATCGGCGCTGACGATATGCGGCGAGGTGGGTTCGGCAAAAACGTAAGGGTTCACTTCATCGTAGCTGAGCGCCACGCCGCTGTTGGCCTGCAGCGCCAGCGCGTCGCCGTTGCGCAGTCCCTCGGCGGTCATCTCGCTGCCGGAAGCCACCGGCTTATACCCGGCGCTGCGGTAGCCCGCCCGGTTGGCGGCCTGCAGCAAGGCGCTGCTGGCGACGGTTTTCCCCACTTCGGTGTCGGTGCCGGTTACGAACCAACGTTTAATCACGATAAATCACTCCATAAGCCAGATGATAGCTGAGCGGGAACTGCCCCCGCCGGCACGGGTAAGCCGCCTGCAGCGCGGCGAGACGGCCGCGCGACATCAGGCCGCCCTCGCGCCCCTGATGCAGATGCGTGGCCCCGATGCCCTTGAGCGAACGCATCAGCGTCATCACGTCCGGGTAGTTCAGAGTGCGCAACTCCGTGACCAGCTCGTGTCGATAGCCAGCACAGGCGGCGCGGATCTGCGCCAGCGGCAGAAAGGCGTTCACGTGGCGCTCGCCGTCCACCTGTTGCCAGGCATCCCCCAGTTCCTGCAGCGATCCCGCCGCCAGCGTGGAAAACAGGATCGCGCCGCCGGGGCGGGTCACGCGGTACAGCTCCGCCAACGCGGCGGGCAGATCGCTGCACCACTGCACCACCAGGCTGCTGAAACAGATGTCCATCGCCGCGTCGGGCAGCGGCACCTGTTCGATATCGCCCAGCAAATAATGGTGCGCCGCCTGCCGTTGACGGGCGACATCCAGCATGCCCGGCGCCAGATCGAGCGCGGTCACCTGCTTGCCGCGCTCGCGCCACAGGCGGCTGAAATAGCCGGTGCCGCAGCCGGCATCCAGCAGCCGTTCACCCGGATGGGCACTCCCCATCCCCAGTAAGCGCTCGCCAACGTCACGCTGCAGCGCGGCGGCGGCGTCGTAGCTGCCGGCGGCGCGGCTGAAGGCCGAAGCGACCGCCTGTTTGTTCACCCAGTCATTGGCTGACGTCATGCAATACCTCCAGCAGGCGATCGATATCCTGCGGCTGATGCGCCGCCGTCAGGGTGATGCGCAGCCGCGCGCCGCCCGGCGGCACCGTCGGCGGGCGGATGGCGCTCACCCACAGCCCGCGCTCGCGCAGGCGGGTCGCCAGATCGAGCGCGCGTTGATTGTCACCCACCAGCAGCGGCTGGATGGCGGTGTCGGAGTCCGTCAGGGTCAGCGCCAGCGGCGCAGCGCCCTGGCGGAAACGGCGGATGTTGTCCTGCAGCCGGGCGCGCAGTTCATCGCCCTCTCGAATGCAGGCCAGCGCCGCCTGCAGCGCGCAGGCCTGCGCCGGCGGCATCGCGGTGCTGTAGATCAGATGGCGGGCGAACTGCAGTAGATACTCGGCGGTCGCCTCATCGCACAGCACCGCCGCGCCGCTGACGCCGAACGCCTTGCCGAAGGTCGCCACCAGCAGTTCAGGGCGCACGCCCTGCTGCCAGCAGCTGCCGCGGCCTTGCTCGCCGCGCACGCCGACGCCGTGGGCATCGTCCACCATCAGCCAGGCGCCCGCCGCGCGGGTTAGGCGATGCAGTTCCACCAACGGTGCGCCGTCGCCGTCCATGCTGAACACCCCTTCGGTCACCGCCAGCCTCTGCCCGTCGCAGGGTTTGGCCAACAGATCCGCCAGCGCCTGCGGCTGATTGTGCTGGAAGCGGCGCAGCTCGGCCGGCGATTGCGCCGCCGCCTCCAGCAGCGAGGCGTGGCTGAGGCGATCGGCCAAAATGCGATCGCCCTTTTGCATCAACGCCGCCAGCACCGCCTGGTTGGCGGCGTAACCGGAGATGAACAGCAGCGCGCGCGGATAGCCGAGCCACGCCGCCAGTTGCTCCTCCAGCGCCTGATGTGCCGCGCTAAAGCCGGTGACGTGGCCCGAACCGCCGCTGCCGACGCCGTAGCGCTGCGCGCCCTGCTGCCAGGCGGCGATCACCCGCGCATCCTGGCTCAGCCCCAGGTAGTCGTTGCCGGAGAAATTCAGGTAGAGACGATCGCCGAGCCGAATCTGGCGGCCATTGCCGCCCTCGGTGGTCTGTCGCCGACGGTAGGCGGCGTTGAGGCGCCGCTCTGCCAGCGCCTGCTCAATGCGTTGTTGCCAGCTCATCACAGCGCCGCGTTGTAAAACTCGGCGGTATCGGCGGTCAGCAGTTGCTTAGCCAGCGCCTGCTGTTGCTGGTTGTCGCCGTGTTCGGTGGCGGTCTGCTGCGGGTTCAGCCCCAGCTTGCGGAACAGCTGCAGGTCTTTGTCTTCTTCCGGGTTCGGCGTGGTCAGCAACTTGCAGCCGTAGAAGATCGAGTTGGCGCCGGCCATGAAGCACATCGCCTGCGTCTGTTCGTTCATCTGTTCACGGCCGGCGGAAAGGCGGACATAAGAAGACGGCATCATGATGCGCGCCACCGCGATGGTGCGGATGAAATCGAACGGATCGACGTCGTCGTTATCCGCCAGCGGCGTGCCTTTCACCTTCACCAACATATTGATCGGCACACTCTCCGGCGGCTTCGGCAGATTGGCCAGCTGCACCAGCAGCCCGGCGCGGTCACGCACCGTTTCACCCAGCCCGACGATGCCGCCGGAGCATACTTTGATGCCGGCATCGCGCACTTTGTCGAGCGTATCCAGGCGTTCCTGGTAGCTGCGGGTGGTGATGATGCTGCCGTAGAACTCCGGCGAGGTGTCGAGGTTATGGTTGTAGTAATCCAGCCCGGCCTCCGCCAGCCGTTCAGCCTGAGTGCCATCCAGCGTGCCCAGGGTCATGCAGGTTTCCATGCCCATCGCTTTCACGCCCTGCACCATCTGCTGCAGATAAGGCATATCGCGCTCGTGCGGGTTCTTCCACGCCGCGCCCATGCAAAAACGGGTCGAGCCGTTCGCCTTGGCCTTGCGCGCCGATTCCAGCACCTGCTCGACCTGCATCAGCCGCTCCGCCTCCAGGCCGGTCTTGTAGCGCGAACTCTGCGGGCAGTATTTGCAGTCTTCCGGGCAAGCGCCGGTTTTGATCGACAGCAGCGTGCTGACCTGCACCTGACGCGGATCGAAGTGTTGGCGGTGTACGGTTTGCGCTTCGAACAGCAGTTCAAGCAGCGGTTTATCAAACAGGGCCTGGGCTTGCCCTACTGTCCAGTGAATGCGATCGGCCATCATGGCGTCTCCAAAACGAAAAAGTGTCGCCAGTTTAAATATTGTGGATATACTGTCAACCAATCTTAATTCAATTTGGTTTACAAGTATGTCTGTCACCGCTTCCGACCTGGCGTTTGACCAACGTCATATCTGGCACCCCTACACCTCCATGAGCCGCCCGTTACCCTGTTACCCGATCGAGTCGGCCAGCGGCGTCGAGCTGCAGCTGGCGGACGGCCGGCGTCTGGTGGACGGCATGTCCTCCTGGTGGGCGGCGATCCACGGTTACAACCATCCTCGCCTGAATCAGGCCGCCAGCCGGCAGCTGGAGAAGATGTCGCACGTGATGTTCGGCGGTATTACCCATCCGTCCGCCATCTCGCTGTGCCGTCGGCTGGTGGAGATGACGCCGGAAGCGCTGCAGTGCGTGTTCCTGGCGGATTCCGGTTCGGTGGCGGTGGAAGTGTCGCTGAAGATGGCGCTGCAGTATTGGCAGGCGCGCGGCGAGCGGCGGCAGCGCATCCTGACGCTGCGCCACGGCTATCACGGCGATACCTTCGGCGCGATGTCGGTCTGCGATCCGGACAACTCGATGCACAGCCTCTATCAGGGCTATCTGGCGCCGCACCTGTTCGCCACCGCGCCGCAGTGCCGCTTCGACGAAGAATGGCGTGAAGAGGACATCGCGCCGTTCGCCGCGCTGCTGGAGCAGCACGCCGGTGAAGTGGCGGCGGTGATCCTGGAACCGGTGGTGCAAGGCGCCGGCGGCATGCGCATCTACCACCCAAGCTACCTCAAGCGGGTGCGCGAGCTGTGCGATCGCCATCAGGTGCTGCTGATCGCCGACGAGATCGCCACCGGCTTCGGCCGCACCGGCAAGCTGTTCGCCTGCGAGCACGCGCAGGTGGTGCCGGACATTCTCTGCCTGGGCAAGGCGCTGACCGGCGGCTACATGACGCTGTCCGCCACCCTGACCACCCGCCACGTGGCGGAGACCATCAGCAACGGCGCGGCCGGCTGCTTTATGCACGGGCCGACCTTTATGGGCAACCCGCTGGCCTGCGCGGTGGCGGATGCCAGCCTGGCTCTGCTGGCGGAAAATCGCTGGCAGGCGCAGGTGAGCGCCATCGAAGCCCAGCTGAAGCAGGAGCTGCTGCCGCTCGCGGCGCTGCCGAAGGTGGCGGACGTGCGGGTGCTGGGCGCGATTGGGGTGGTGGAGATGCGTGAACCGGTGAACGTCGCCGAGCTGCAGCGCGGGTTCGTCGAACGCGGGGTGTGGATCCGGCCGTTCGGCAAGCTGATTTACCTGATGCCGCCTTACATCATCGAAGCGGAACAGCTCAGCCGCCTGACCGCCGCCGTGGCCGCCGCCGCGCGTTAATGGCTTACCAATGCTGGTCCAGATAGCGGGCCAGCAGCCCCAGACACAGCAGCCAGAGTAAAATGATCATCACCGCCGCCATGCGGCCGGTGGGGTTATCCACGCGCTTTTGCGCCTTCTCGCGCAGCTCGGCCATCAGCGGCTTGGGGATCAGGCGCACCGCCAGCATGATGCCCAACGGTACGATAATCACGTCGTCCAGATAGCCCAGCACCGGAATGAAGTCCGGGATCAGATCGATAGGCGAGATCGCATAGCCGGCCACCAGCAGCGCGATCAGTTTGGCGTACCACGGGGTGCGCTTATCACGGGCGGCCAGCCACAGCGCGTAAATATCGCGCTTGATGCCTTTGGCCCAACGGCGCAGCCAGCCGAACCACGGCGTGCGTTTTTTCAGTGAGATCATGCTTATTTCATATAGGAACGTAAGACGGTCATCAATTGCTCGATGTCTTGCTCACGCTGCTGCGGCGTGGCGTCCGCAGCAGCCAAGTGTTCGCGCACGTGCCCTTCCAGCACCTGCGCCATCAAACCGTTGACCGCGCCGCGCACCGCTGCGATCTGCTGCAGAATAGCAGAACACTCACCGCCGCTTTCCAGCGCGCGCTCCAGCGCTTCGGCCTGCCCTTTAATGCGGCGCACCCGCGCCAACAGCTTCTTTTGATCTCTGATGGTATGGCTCATCATTTCCGCCTGATTGTTATTTACTATACTGGGGTATAGTATATTTCAGCACACTACCTTTTGCTGAGGAACTTCACCATGACTTCTCACGCGCTCGCTTTGCACCGCGAGCACAGCCACGTTTTTGACGATGGTAACCCATTGGCTGAAAGAAACACCAGATGGGCGGTGATACTCACCGCCGGTATGATGGCCATCGAGATCGCCGGTGGCTGGCTGTTTAACTCGATGGCATTGCTGGCCGACGGCTGGCATATGAGCTCACACGCGCTGGCTCTGGGCCTGTCGGTGCTGGCTTACGGCGCCGCACGACGGCTGGCCAAAGACCGCCGCTTCAGCCTCGGCACCTGGAAGATAGAAGTGCTGGCCGGTTACACCAGCGCGGTGTTGTTGGTGCTGGTGGCGGCGCTGATGCTGTTCCAGTCTGCGCAAAGGCTGATGAATCCCAGCCCGATTCATTACAACGAAGCCATCGCCATCGGTACGATTGGGCTGGCCGTCAATCTGCTTTGCGCCTGGCTGTTGCGCGGCGGCGGCCACCATCATCACGGGGATGACCACGATGACCATCATCATGACCTCAACCTGCGTTCCGCCTATATCCACGTCATCGCCGACGCCGCCACTTCGGTGCTGGCGATCGTGGCGCTGTTCGGCGGCAAGCTTTGGGGCGCCGTATGGCTCGATCCGTTGATGGGCATCGTCGGCGCGATGATGGTGGCCGCCTGGGCCTATAGCCTGATGCGCGATAGTGGAAAGATTTTGCTGGATGCCGAAATGGACGCTCCCGTTGCACAAGAGATTCGTCAAACTCTGGCCACTGCCGGCCACTCGCTTACGCTGACCGATTTGCATTTAGGCCGCATCGGCAAAGGAAAGTATCATTGCGTCATCGCCTTGAGCAGCGCCGATCGCACCCTCACCCCCGATCGGGTACGCCAACTGTTGGCCGCGCGTCCCGAACTGGTGCATGTCACCGTCGAGATCAACCGTCCGCCGCTGGCGCAAGGGGTTGTATTGTTCCACCGAAAAGATCTAGCTTAAGGGTTCGCGTTTACCGACAACTGGGAGTCACTATGGCTTTTCGTTTGTACAGCAACGATCTGCAGGACGGCGGCAAACTGCCGCAGCAGCAGGTTTTCAACGGCATGGGCTATCACGGCGATAACCTGTCGCCCCACCTGGCCTGGGACGGCGTGCCGGCCGGCACCAAAAGCTTCGTGATCGCCGTTTACGATCCCGATGCCCCGACCGGCTCAGGCTGGTGGCACTGGATCGTGGCCAACATTCCCGCCGACGTGCGCGAGCTGCCGCAGGGCGCGGGCTCAGGTAAAGCCCCGCTGCCCGCCGGCGCGCTGCAGACCCGCACCGACTTCGGCTCAGCCGGCTACGGCGGCGCGGCGCCGCCGAGTGGCGAAAGCCACCGCTACCAGTTCACCGTGCATGCGCTGGACGTGGAGCGCATCGAGGTGGATGAGGGTTCCAGCGGCGCGCTGGTGGGCTTTAACGTCCATTTCCACAGCCTCGGCAGCGCCACGCTGACGGTGACGTTCAACTGATCCCCCGCCAATAAAAAAGCGCGATTCCACCGAATCGCGCTTTTTCCATACTCGTCTGACCGCCGAATTACTTCGCCAGCACGCTCACCCACATCGGGCCTTTGCCCACCGGATAACGCGCCAGCGTGGTCAGCTTACCGCTGGCCTGGTCAATTTCATGCACCGCGATGTGATCGGATTTCTGGCCGGACGAAATCACGAAACGGCCGCTGTGATCGATGTTGAAACCGCGCGGCTGCGCTTCGGTCGGATGATAGCCGACCACGCTCAGCGTGCCGCCGTCTGCGGAAACGCTGAAGATGGTCAGAATGCTGGCGGTGCGGTCGCTGGTGTACAGGAAGCGGCCGTTCGGCGTGATATGGATGTCCGCCGCCCAGCGGGTGCCGTCGAAGTCGGCCGGCATGATGTCCAGCGTCTGCGTCACGGTGTATTTGCCGCCGTTTTCCGAGATGGCCAGCACGTCCACCGTGCCGTCCAGCTCATTGACGCAGTAGGCGAACTTGTCGTTGTGGTGGAACGCCATATGACGCGGGCCGGCGCCGGCGGCGGTCGCCACCGCTTCCTGCGCATGTGGCGTCAGCTGGCCCGCCAGGCTCAGGTTGAACAGGCGGATGCGGTCTTCTTTCAGGCAAGGCACCAGCACCAGCTGGTTGGTCGGATCGATGTTCGCCGAGTGCGGCGCGGTCAGGCCGTCGATCTGCTGAATGGGCGCCGTCACCACGCCGTCGTGGCCGATCGGGCTGATGCTGGCGCAGTTGCCGCTGTAGGAGGCGGAGAACAGGTAACGCCCCTGCAAATCGGTGGAGATATGGGTCGGGCTGCCCGGCAGCGGCGCCATGCCGGCCTGCTGCAGCGTGCCGTCCGCCTCGATGCGGTAGCTGACGATGCCGAACGCCGGACGCACGCCGACGTACAGGTGGGTCTTGTCCGGATGAAGGGTCATCGGCTGCACCTGGCCCGGCACGTCAACGGTTTGCAGCAGCGCCAGCGCGCCGGCGTCGTCCAACTGCCAGACGTGGATCTGCTGGCTCTCCGGGCTGGCGACATAAACGATTTGCTTCATGTGTTCTCCTTGCAAAGGGTAAAAGAGGAACCGGTTTCAGGCCGTTCGATTGCCCCTAGCTTACCGCACATCCGTCGCATGGCAACCCCGCTTAGCACCGGAAGCTCACGCGGTTTTCTCCGTTGGCTATCCGGTGTACCATCGGAAACATAACTGTATGTAATTACAGTTATTTCATATAAAAACCAATAACATCAAAGCATAACACCCTAATAAAATTGCATTATTTTAATGCATTCTAATCAGCTTTAATGTATTTTCCGCTCATCAGCACCCCTAACAGCACCCCTCAAATCGTACCGAATGGTTTAACTATGGCCTATTACAGCATCGAAAAAAGAACCAAAGCAGATGGCACTGTACGGTATCGCTGCACTGTTGGTGTCCGGGAAAAAGGCGTCTATCTTTTCCGTGAAAATAGAACGTTTAGCAAACAGGCGCTGGCAAAGACATGGGGCATTAACCGGGTTGCTGAGTTGGAAAAAAACGGCATTCCAAACTCTAATGACACCGACCGGATAACTGTGGCCGAACTCATACAAAAATATCTTGATGATCCAGAAACAGGTGGAAAGGCGGGAAAAGATAAATCCTCTACTCTGCGAATGTTGCTGACCGCAGAGTTTAGCTTCTTAGCGCTATCAAAGCTGCAGGCCAATGACATCATTGATCACTGCAGACGAAGGGTTGCTAACGGCGCCAGTCCATCGACCGTCTCTCATGACTTGAGTTATCTTGGCACGGTATTGAAAGCCGCAAAGCCTATATACGGCATCAGCTACACCGCTAATCCGATCGATGAAGCAAAGCCACTTCTGGCTAAAATGCGCCTAATCTCTAAATCGAATAGGCGAACTAGACGCCCTGACGAAAACGAGATAGACGTTATCGTTGCTGCCTTGCAAGAGCGGCAAAACCATCCCCGCTCCAGGATACCATTTGTCGATATTTTCAATTTTTCTATTCTTTCGTGCATGCGAGTCGGTGAGGTTTGCCGCATAGAATGGAGTGATATTGATTATGTTCAGAAATCAGTTCTTGTAAGGGATAGAAAGGATCCGAGGAAGAAAGCAGGAAACCACATGAGTGTTCCGCTTCTTGGTGAGGCGTGGGCGATCGTCATGCGCCAAGAGAGGGTTTCAAAATACATTTTCCCCTATAACTCAAAGTCTATATCAGCAGCATTCATCAAGGTTAGAGAGAAGACAGGGATAGATGATCTGCACTATCACGATCTTAAACGGGAGGGAGCAAGTAGGTTGTTTGAGGCTGGATTTAGTATCGAAGAGGTGGCCCAAGTAACTGGACATAAAAACTTAAATACATTGTGGCAAGTTTATACCGAGCTATATCCGAAATCGCTTCATGAAAAATTTGATCTTCTTAAGAAATCAAAGGGCAAATAATGGGCAGCATAATCCTCGCCGGCCGGCAGATCTTCATTCTCAACGAAAACGACAGATACCCAGAACCGCAGCAAAACAGTCCCCCAATGTTCGCGATCCGCGAGGACGAAGAAGGCCAACACTGGCTTTATGTTTGGCATAAAGGGCGCTGGCCGCTCGTCTCGGAAACTCCATTCGAAACAGAGGGCAAAGCCGTTGATGCGGCGCTCGCATTCGACTTTGCCTCGCTGTATAAATAGCCGGGTTCCCTCCCGGCAGCGCATCACATCCCCAGGCGTGAAGCAAGAATCGCGTCGGATTCGTCGGCAGTATGCAGGCAAAGGATGTCCATGAATGCCCCATAGCACGCACTGACGATGTTATTCGCTAACTGCGTACCACCGATCAACATCGGCGTAGTGTAGCTGCTCAAGTCAGCCAGTTTTCCCGTCGCCGCCGGCGCGGAGGTCGCAAGCAACTTCCCTTTCTCGTACCCCTCAATAACCCCTTGATCCACTTTGAACAGGCCAGATGATGGCACGTAATCAGCATAGATATTGGTTGCGGCATTGAGCGCACCACCACTACCCGCAGGCCATGCGCTATCGCGTGACCCATATCGCCACGCCTCAGTAACTGCGCTGTTGTTCGTTATCATCGTCCGAAGATACGCCATCGGTAAACCTGTCAGATTGTATCCGGCAGTAATTCCGTTATTGTCGGCACGATTTAGATCGCTCATACGGCCTGCGATCAGGTAAGTTGAGCCTTTATGAATGACCAAATTCGTGCGGCTTTTGAGATACCAACCCCCGCCCGATGTGACCTGAATGATAACCGCGCGCGCAGTGGCATCGTAGGTCATGGGTAGCGGTGGAGTTCCTTGGGAACCCGCGATCAAATCCCCAGCAGAGCCAAGAAGGTTATAAACGGTTTGGACATTTCCAGCGCCGTCAACTTTCAATCCAAATGCAGGCGCAGCACAGAACGTGGTTTTCTCATACATGCCGTTATTCAGCAGAAATGAAAACCGGGCCAGGCAACCAGCTTCATCTGGGATAGTGCCACCATCAGCCACCACGCGTGCCTTGTAGGCAGCAAAAAGAGCCTGTGGGTCAAGAATAGAGGCTGATAGGTTTAAAGCGGTGCGAAAGCCGTAGTAGGCTTTCCCCGTTTGGTTTACTGCTACCATTTAAAATTCTCCGTTCATTGGCAGGCGATCGAGGCACAGCCAGTTGTATAGTGGGAATGGGGCATTATTTCGCGTGATCCATCGGGATTTAACCGGCGACGAATCACGGAAGCATGTAAGCGGATAAACGTGGCCGCTTGAACTTAGCGCGGTGTTCGTAAAGCCGATCAGCATGTAATCATCTGATGCCGGAGCTTTATCAAACTCAACCCGAATGGTGTTACCGTCAACGATGGTGACGCTTTGAACCGATGCCGATTGTTTTTCCAAGCTAATGCCACGATTCAGGCAGTCAGCAATGAACGTAGTATCAATAACGATCGGCGCGTAAGGGACGTCGCAGAGCAGATCGGCAATGGTTCCAGAGACAGTGAGGCTTTTTACCTTCAGCCCCGTCCATGTGCCTTTTTTCTCTGTGTTATACAAATGCCAGTGAACAGCCTGGGCTGTGTACTCCCCCTGCAAAACCTTACCCTTGGCGTTTAGATGGCTCAGCGAGTTGTCGTTAAAGAGCCAGTTCAGCATGTATTTAGGGCCGTACATAATCGCCGTGTCTGGGTTTTGGCGCACGTATGCAAGCTGATCAACAGCAGGTACAGAATACGGTTGAACAACGATGCTTTCGCCCGTCGGGTTGCCTTCTTCATCAACGGCCCCGGTTTTGGTGTTGCTGCGACTGCCGACTTGGCCGATAACAATCAGGAAGTCGTCGGCTTGGCCCGTGATGGCTTTAAAGTCGATTTGAATGCCTGGGAAATAAACGATCTCTTTTGCGAGATAGTCTCCCGGATTCCGGCAATCACCATTATCGGAATCGGTTTCGCCATGTTCGAATCCGAGGAACTTGAATACATAGCGTTTGCCCACTGCATCAGAGGCGGATTTAGCCATTTTTACGTATTTCAGGCCGTTCTCATAAGGCACTGTCCCTCGGCTAATTTGCACAAATGAGCGACCACCGGCGGCGAACGGGGCGTGGATAAAGACGATATTGCCTACCCCCATATCCATCAATGCGTTATACATTGGCAGAATGTTCCCCTGACGATATGAGGGGTCGCTCATGTCATTCATCGTCGAGACATCATCAACTGTCACAGGGTTAACATTATTTCCTTCCGGTTTGCCACGCGCCCCCGCTAATAAGCGGCCACGAAAAGCGGGGTTCCTGTTGACGATGTTTGAACCGGCAAAATCGGCTGAAAGATTTAGCGATTGGCCCGCTGAACCACCACCATGTGATTCTTCAGCGTCAACGGGCATTTCACGCAGGGACGGGACATACATCACACCAGCCCCCGCAGTTGCCTCGCCGCCTGGCATGTAACTGAATACGAATCCTGATGCTGACAGCTTTTGCGCCGTTAATACCGGACGCTCTGACCACACAATATCACCGCGCCACGCTGCGGCTGGAACACCGCCGACAGTCTTGACCGATGCCAGAGACTCGCCCAGATTATCTTGAAGTGGGCCTTCAATTCCGGGTATATGCACCCCGCCATCGTCATCAATTGCGAATAAAGCCGACTTGAGGTCTTTTGCAAAAATCACATACTGGAAGCCGACAATGCGACGAGAGAAATTTGTCGAGCATATGGATTCTAATCTGTCTTGCAGAACGTCATCCATACCGACCATTCTTACATCGCCGTTATCGTTAATTGTTAATAGGCCATCAACCCCGTTTTTGGCAACGAGGACGAACTGCATATTTTGATAACGATTTGCAATGTTTTTCGGAATTAACTGTTCGACGTAATCTTGGATGGATGATTTTAAACCTGCAAGCCACAACCCAAAATCATTATCTAACGCCATTGCCGTCTGAGAGGGGCCGAGCGCACTTTCTACTGTCCACTGCCACTGCTCTGATTGATATTGTCTCAGGGCGGCAGTTCTCTTATTCGTCTCCATAAGGCTTGCAAGCAACGAAATAACCGAGGCGGCAATCTCATCAACGTATTTCCCATTGCTCAGATAGCGGCCCGTTGGCGTCGCTACACCGTTGACGTTCTCATATTCATCAACCCACTGCGTTGAAATGGTCGAGCGAACAGAGAAATAACGACGAGTTTCCTTTCCTGAATCAATTGCTCCTTGAGCTTCGGCAACATCGGTATAGGCATCCGTGCCAGATTGAGCTATTCCCGCGCTAGCAGCCGCATCTTTAGCATACTCCTCGGCATTCTTTGTATATCCAGCAAGCTCATCAATTCTTTCATTAACTTGCTTTCTTACCGTTGGGAACCCTCTTCCAAACCGGTCAAATGCCCGATCTTCTTCACTATTCAAGAAATCATCATATGCAAGAGCATTATCGTTTAAGTCCTTCATACTGTTTGAAGGACGCGGATTTCCGGTATTGTATCTTTGTGCCATAGAAATTCCTGATGGTAATTTCATTGTTGACAAATAGCACCAATGGGGCTATTTTGCGTGGGTAGAAAACCCATAAAGGGCCTCCAACAGGTGCGCAATGAGACTGATAAACGAATACACCCCACCAACCCCAGACGATCTTGAGAATCTTAAAACTGAACTGGGCTATACCGGCACACAGATGGCTGATCTGGCTGGGGTAGCAAGTAACAGCCAGTGGCGTAAGTACACTGGTGGAGCCGAACCGCGCGCTATGTCGCCGCACATTCTTTTTTTTGTAGCTGCACAACTCGCACTCAGTGAATGCGATTTATCCAAAGTATTGGATAAGATGAAAGAAATTGGTGCAAGAATAGATAAACGCTCATAGGGAATAACGATGCGCAAGAATCTTGATATAGAAATGCTTCGAGCAATAGCGATTGTTTTTATTTTATTCGCTCACTTATATAACTTATTCCCTTGGCAATCATCCGGCTTGGCAAAAGCATATACATACTTAGACCTATGGACCGGAGTTGATTTATTTTTTTGTGTATCTGGATATATAATAGCCTCCTCATTAATAAACAAAATACCTGCAGAAACCACTGGAAAAGAGTTTTTCAAGTTTGCAGTCCCTTTCTGGATTAAGCGAGCATGGCGACTCTGGCCATCTGCCTGGCTGTGGCTTACAGTTTTGCTTGTTTGTAGCTTAATATTTCGTCAGAGCGGCTATTGGGGACATCCAGGGCAAAATGCTATGTATCAAACGTATGCAATGCTACATGTTGCAAATTTCTACGGCTTTGAATGTCGCGCACAATACGACTTGCCAAGTCTATTAGATTATGCTTGCGGAGCTAATCAAATTTATTGGAGCCTATCAATTGAAGAGCAATTCTATTTGATATTCCCATTTGCGGCAGTTTTCATAAAACGAAAGTATCTAATCCCATTTTTCTTTATGGTTTTTGCAATACAATTTCCAATCAACCGGGGAGGCTCCGTTCTGGGATACATCAGAACTGATGCAATTGCGCTAGGCGTCATTATTGCTCTATGGGCTCGTTATGAGAGTTACACATTGTTAGAGCCAACAGCATTAAAACTTAAAAGATATGCCGTCCCTACCATTGCCACATTACTATTTATGTTAATTGAACTAGGTAACTCTAGAATAGCGGCAATTTCATTTTCAACAGGGCTTATTGCTGTTGTAGCTGGGATTCTTGTGTGGATTGCAAGCTTTGATAAAAACTATTTTACTTTTACACTGCCTCTAAAAAAAATCGCATCATACGTTGGCTCAAGATCATACACTATATATTTAGCTCACATACCTGTGTACTTTTTAACAAAAGAAATATGGTGGCGATATCTTCCTGATGGATTTCACCCTGACGGAAGCTATACACTTAGATATGTAATAACTGCGTTCGTGATTCTTGTTTTTGTGACTGAAGCAAGCTATCGATTTATCGAAATGCCTTTAAGAAATAAAGGCAGACGCATCTCTGAAAAATATTAAACATAATCAATAGCGCGTGAGAGTCACGCGCTATAAATCTACTCACCCACTGCCATCCATTGAAAGTAAGCGGCGCTATCAGAATAATTTTGAATTCCAAATCTAGACTTACTTGTAGCACCAGCATTAACGCCAACATTAGGACCTGGATAAGTTAACGTAACTTGTAATGAATAACATTGCTTTGTAAATGGCTTAGGGAAGTCATTTTCTTGTGTTGAGTTAGCATCGATCTGTACCGCCCCCCATTGAATTATTAACCCATTAGGAAGCTGTTGAAATCCGTTTGACCCCAGAGACGCTACCATTTCATCTTTTATTGTTTTCTTTATCCCTTTAAGTAATTGACCATTGTCACCTGGATCAAGTGAGAGCCCTGATCCCTCTACGACATTGACCATTTCCCTCTGGAATGTATTTAACATCTCAGCATTAATAATTGTAGGGGGTATCCCCTGAGCAACATTACCATTGGTATACTCGCCATTTGCATCTGCGGTATCTGTAGTGTTTCCTACTTTTTGCATAATTACTCCTCACTCACTGAGTGATAATATGATTAGTTGATTTTCATAAATAGCCAGAGGCGGTATCAAACATATCGGCGAATTCTGGTGTTACATCATAGACACCCTCATCATTAAATCCGAAATTGATATAGCCAAATTTAACGATCGTATGCGAAGGCGCCAGCGCGTTCATTCTACATTCAAGCTGCTTATTCCCCCATGAGCGCAACGGATCGCCGCAATAACTCATGCCGGCTCGGGCATAGGAGATGGTTGTTTCCTCTGCTTCCACCAGCCACACAAATGGCCAGTCGTCGCCATTTAACCCGTCGCCACAGACAGACAACCCTGCGCGCGCCTGGCGGTATTCCTTGATCGTGATGTTGTAACCGAGCGCTCTGGCAATTCCGATAAAATAGGTACGTGACTGACCACCTGTGCTGATAAATTTTGACACCACAGCTGCCTGGCGTTTCGCTATCGTATCTACTTCACCGATCGAGCAGTCATCCGGCAAACCCAGCGTTTTTTCCCATTCAGTCAGCATGATGGTTGCGGTTTCAGGGAACGCGCCGACAAGCAACGCTATCGCATCGTTATCGCTACGTTGAAATCCTGTAGCCAGAGCTCGAATAACTGCCCCCTGAACCCCGCCAGGATCGCGCGGCCACGCTAACCCGGTTGGGATCAAAGCCTGCAGCGCGCGAGAATATTCCTTTACGGTAAACTGGCTCATGTGTAGTTCACCTCGCCCCGCACCGGCAGTTCCCCTACCCCCAGATCAATATTCGCTACCGGGGAAACAAGGATAAAGCCAGCTGTTCCATCAATGTCTCCGATTGCCCTGTTCAGGTCAGAGAGGAAGATCTTGCCATTGCCGATCGGTGTACCACCTTCGAAAAAGACATTGTCGATAGCCGCCGCAATGGCCGTGGTAATGTCGCTGCCAACATGTGAAATGCCGCTGATCTCAAAATCCACCGTCTTGGCTACTGGCGAACAAACGTAAACCAGCGCAGTGACTGGTGCGCGCGGGTAAATGTAATCAGCCACACGTCCCTGATCTCCGGTGGCTTTCTGTGCGCCCCAGTCATCCAGTTGGGATATGCCGTCAGTCCCTACCGGGAAACCGTGATTGGTTTCGTCGTTGCCGTCGCACATGATGTACACCCCAACCGTGCCGGCCCCCATAAGACGCCGTTTTACCCAACAACGGGTAACACCGGGTACCGCCAGCGCCCACTGCTCATAATCTGTGTCGCTGCCACCCTGGGGCGGATGTTGATAGGCAAGCAGCATACGGGCGCGGAAACTTTCCTGTGTCTCAATGTCTGCTCCGCCGGTGGCGGGCTCGAGCATTACGCCGCTGGCATCAATGCCAGGTAGAGAAACATCCAGTGTCAGAGTCGTGCCGACATCCGCATTGCCGTCAATACCGCCCCCTGTCGGGTCGTCGATAATGTCTGGCAGTATTGCAGTGAGCTTGCCGACACCTTTCCCATTTACCCCGATCGTTACGCTCTCCTCAAGCCGGTAGAGATAACCATCACCACGGCGCAACACGGCACCTTTGTTGACAGGAGCGCCCGCGGTTCCGCTAAATTCATAAGACGGTGTAGATGCCGGATTGGCCGGGTTTTGGTAGACACTTTTAAGGCCAGCCCATCCAGATAGCCATTCATCAGTGGCATTAAAAGGGGTGGACTGCAGCGCGATATAATCCAGGTACCCGTAATGTAAATGGGCGAGGCCGGCGTCAGCATCCGCCAAAACACGCATGTTGGAATAGCGCAACAGCGCACCGGTCTTTCTCAGTTCAGCCTGAAGCTGTGTGCGACTTTTCTCACGCAATTCGGTGAGTGTCGGCCGATTGAAAGGCATAATTTATTGCTCCCAAACCCAAAAAAATCGCATGTCCGTGCGGGCACCGTTACCCGGACGCTGATAGCGAATGACCATATTTAGCCGGCGGGGATAAACGATCTGGGTTGCTATCGTGAACGACGACACCACACCATCAGAGATCAGCCACTGCAATCCCTCACGCGCATAATCTTCCGCTTTTTGAGCAACGTCCTGGGTCAATTTCTGACGGCGCAACAACCACAGCCGGGAGCCGATGTTATGCTCCTCTCCCATATCCCCCCACCAGCCGCGGCGGTCTTCTCCGTCTATATCATCGTCATCACGGGCGACGCGATCGGTGAACAGACTGATAATCATCGCTGTCTGCAGGTCATCGCCATTGATCAGATCGCCGTTTCCTTCACGCCACTCAGCCACCAGCCGCTCAATGTCCCAAAAAGAGCTGATATCACTCATTCGACGATCTCCCCCGGTTTCTCGCTGGTTTTCTCATCGTTGCCGCTCTGGACATTTTTCACGACATGATCGTGCTCGTTGTGGGCATCGCGTAAGGATTTCAACGTGGCGCCGTTGCTGTCGCAGTTGTCGATCACATCGCCGGTCACTTCCAAAAGCGGCGTTTCAAGCCTGATTTTCTCGGTGGCCGTAACGGTGACCGTGGTCGCATTGGCCACTGTGACCGGTTTCCCTTTCGCTTCTACCTCAATGCCGTTTTCCGTGAGTTTTACGAACACCCCCCACTGGTTATAAATCAGCGTTTCGCCGCTTTTTAAACCTGATATCCGGTACTGTTGATTATTACTGGCCACAATTACGGCGCTGGAACGATCGCCGCCCAGATACGCCAGTACCACATCCGTGCCAACCGGCAGACCTGACGAAAAACCAAACTCCGCCATCCGCGGTGTATCACCCTTCACCTCCAGCGGCGTCTGATACTGTAGTTTTTGAATGCCGCCGGCATCGCCGTACCCGGTGATCTTGCCCAGGCCGATCATCATGGCCACCCGGCGTCCAAGCTGCCTCAACATGCCGTCATTCATCGATTTAGCTCCTGCACCTGGCTATAGAATTGATAGGGTTGAACGGCAAATGCTTCTTTCGGCATCATGATGAGATTGGCCCGCGTGCCCCGCTCGTCACGGGTAAAGGTGACCTCCGCCAGAAGCCACTGCACGTTATTGAGCCCAAAAACAGGAATATTGATGGGGATCAGCGTATTCGGCTCCCACAGTTTTCCGGCCTTGTCTCGCCAGCTATCGATCTCTACCTGCAGGCGTCGTGAACGGCCATATCGCCGGTTCATCTCCCAGTCGATGCAGTTTTGCGCCTGACCGTGAGAGTTCATGGTGCTCTCAACGATGACTATCCGATTGCGGTAGCGCATTTTGGCGACTTCCGGATCCTGAGCGCGCGCCAGGGTAACGGCGGAATAGCCGCTATCTGGGGACAACTCCATCGCCGGCGTCATCGACATTGATACCCCGACATAATCGGAAAACCGTTCGTCCATCGATGACATGAAAGATGCCGTCTCGATATTTTCCCCTTGCGCCACGCCGCTGGCCGCCTTGCCGGTTCCGACACGGGTAAGGAAGAGACTTCCATCGGGCTTGTCGTAATACAGCAGCGCAGCCCAACGGGTGATCCGGTCGATCACTTCTTGCGAAGACTCCCCCCAGTTCAGGGTAAATTGGGGAACCGTCGTCATATCATTCACGTCGCTGCTGACAGTGATGCCGTATGGCGCCGCCAGCTTTTGGGCTATCTGCAGGGCATTAGCCTGGCTGATCACGTTGTTAGGCCATTCAGCTGAACAATCCACCAGGTCCTGGCATTTACTCCGGCCCGTAGCGCGAACTTCATGACGCTCTTTGCCAATCACCGGATTCCAGCGATCGACATAGCCGGTCATGACCAGATCATCCCCCAGATGCACCGTGCAGCTGTCTCCGGGCAGCACCAGCTGCTTTTCTTCATTACCGGGGTAGTAGTCCATCAACGACAGGTCGAAATCCGATGGCAAGCGCTCAATGCCTCGCGTAACGCGAACAGAATCCCAGCCGGAAATTCGCTTACCGCCGGCCGTCAAAATCAGTTCATCTTTCATTTTCTCAGCGCTTTAAATTTGGTGGGCATGAATGCCGGATGGCGCGGCCCGACAGACTGAACCAGTTCATCACCCCGAGCACCATCCTGATACATGCGGTTGGCCAGCACCAACGCCGGTAACGATGTGGGCATAACAACCTGGGTCAGTGAACTAAGAACGGCGCCTTTCTGGCTGTAGGCGTTGACCAGCGCATCGCGGGTTTGCAACAGGTTCAGATAATCGTCGTCGTCCCCGGCATCCGCCGCCATCAACAGCACCTCATCCAGCGTGTCGCAGACGCGATTAAGCATCAAAATGGCATCGTCATAGCTTGATGGCTCATAATTGGCGGCGGTCGCTGCCAGTGCGCCGGCGGACAATACGCAGAGCAGGATAGTGGCGCCATTGGCTACCGAATTTTCACCAGAGGTTGCGTAAAACGTGGTGTTTCGATACGAGGCCAACGTTTCCAGCATGCGGATTTTTTCTTCTACACTGCCGCTGAACGAAATGACCGCATCAATGATGGCCCTGGCATCAACGGGGAAGGCATCCACGGAGGCTACGCCCTCAAATGTGGCCGTGAGCGCCAATAATTCAGCGCGTCCTGTTACCGCTTGTGCCATTTTTTGGTTAACCAATCCGGCGTAATTGTCGGTATCTGCAGTTCGATTTACTGCACCGGTTGATCCCGAAACACCTCCCCCTACGGTGCCTTTGTTGTATCGCCCATACCGGGCGCTACCGAAGGTCGATTTCAGGACATTACTGAGATTAGTGACCTCATTGGCGGTGCTTTTCACCATGTTTCCCCAAAACGTAGCGGTATTACGCAACGTCTTGATGGTCTGGGTTACACTGCGGATCTCACCTTTAACCGTGGCAATAAATTTTGTGGCCGCCATCAGGCCGGTTCGTAACCAGTTTTCCTGAACCAGTGATGCCGCCTGAGTGCTGCCGGTGATCGCAAACACCTTTAAACCGGACTCGATGACCGTCAGGGTAAACTCGAAGGAACGGCCGTTATCCACGCTCTCAAGTACCCGCAAACCGCCATCCGGCACACTTACGGTAAGCTCCCCAAGCGTCGGATGTATCAACGTACCCGGCCCTTCCGTCTCGCACGCAGCCACCAGCGAATCACGCTGCGTTATCACGTCAGGTGCGTCATACGCCAGGCTGTTATGGACGATGAACCCCCTGATCGTTAATTTGCGCGTACCACGCCCCAGATCTTCAACCCAGGCGGTGTTGCGATAAGGGTATTCATGCACGGCCTGGCGCCGGCCAAATACGCCCTCGGCACTGACTACCGCAAAAGGAACGCCGCGAAATGATGCCGGGTGAATATGCTCAAACCAATCCCAGCTGTCGCCGCCACCAAGCAGCGATGAGATCGCATCAGTGATCAGAGCCATAAATTCTCCAGAAACAAAAAAACCGCCGAAGCGGTTTAACTCAGTGATTGCATTGACAAGGCCACGCGGCCACCGCCTTCAGTTTGGACCTTGCGGCGCTCGCCGGTCTGGGGATTGACCAGTGTAATTTCCAGTTGGAATTTGTTCTCGTCGATCGCCTTAGACATGGCATCAGAGATCTGGCCGATGGTTTCCTCTCGCTGATCATTCGGTGCAAACAGCGAGGCTTGCGTTGACGAATCCTTTGGCGTTGGCGGCGGTAATGACTGCCCCTGATCAGAGAGTTCGAACAAACCAGATGCACGCTGCCCGTAAAGATTGTTCTGGTCACGCAAGCCAGACCAGCGAGGATCAAAGACCGAATCGCTGATCCCCCTGAAAATTTGATCGCGGCTGTATGGCTGGGCGCCGTTTTCATGCTTGATGATAGCTGGGATAAGCTTTTCAAGCACCGCCGGCGAATGCAGGTCGAGCGGTTCCTCGGGGTTAAAACCGGTCTGTTTAGCCAGGGCATCAATATAGGCCTGAGTGTTGTTTTCACTGGATGGCGCATACGTCGGGATGATACTGTTCAACGTGTTTTTACCGCGATCGCCGAACAGCATCAGCTGTCGAGAGAGCGCCGCCAGCCCCTCATTGGGATTTTCGAACGTGACAAAGCCGCCATTTCGGCCAGTCGTATTCGGTGCTGAACGCAGATTGCCAGGATTATTGTTACGCAGCCCGAGTGCATTATTCCCCGGCTGGCCATACGGCAAAATCGCCCCATTTTCAGCCAGCGCCGGGTAACCTGAAATTTTCTCGGTATCGGCTCTCAGCTGGTCGGCGCGCCATACGGGCTTATAATAACCGTTCAGTTTCTTGATCAGATCTTCCGACGCATAGCCCAGTTTTAAATCCAGCTTCTCTTTCCATGAAAGCGTGTCTTTAAATTTCTCGTCGCCTTGAGCCTGCCGCAAAATATCGGCCTGTTTCCCGCCGCTGTTAAACGTCAAGATCGAACCGATAGCCGTACTGTCCAGACCATTGGTGACGACCTGCTTGATCTGGTCTACCGAAGCCGCCAAGGTTTCCGACTGGCCCAGCCAGGCCTGCCCTTTCATCAGCATGCCGTCATAGGCAGCACCTATCTGGTTCAGCTGCTGCTTGAACGCCAGGGCATTCTGCAGATCCTTCTCGGTAAATATCAGGCCATCCCGGCGGGCCTGATCCTTGAGCCGTTGAACTTCACTGGTCGTGTTGCGCAGATAGCTGAGAAGATCGGGCGAAATGCCCAATTTGTTGGCAAACAGCGCCTGCTGCCCAGCAGGGAGTGATTGCATGGCGCGGTTGAGGTCGTTAATCAGCTTGCCTACATCGGCCAGGCCATCCTTGGTTTCGCTGATCCCTATCCCTCGCTGTTTCAGCAAGGCGAGAAAGCCATCATTACGGCCGTGTACAGCATCATTCGCCTTTTCAAACAACTCACTGACCGAACCTTCCGCAGCCTCACGCGCGCTGCCGTTTTCAATCATGGCGCCAGTCAGTTCCTGAAACGCGTCCGCCGTCATGCTGACGTTTTTTGCAACGGTATCGATCCGGTAGCCGGCGTTGGCAAAATTGGTCAGGTTGTTTTTAACAACATTGACGACCGCTGCAGCGCCACCCAGTCCGAGGGTTAATCCACCGACCATTTTAAGCGGCGGGACCAAATCGCCGATGAACTGGACGCCGCTTCTGGCATTTTTAGCCAACACATCAAAACGGCTGCCCAAATCGTCAAGGTTATCTCTGGATTCCTGACCGCCCAACGCCAACGCATCGCGCGTTCTGTCCAACAGCGGATTGAGGTGCTTTACAATTTCCTCAATCCGCAGAATTGCGGCTGACGCCTCATCATTAGCCGTCAGCTCAAAGTCAAATGACTTGGCCATTACTTGCCCGCCTTAAGCTTTTCTATCCGACGGGCCTGATCGGCCCAAAAATCCAACCGGGTACGGGTCAGGGACCACGCATCCTGCGGCCCCCACCCGTAATACTTCGTCACCTCAGCAGCTAGTTGCTGCCATCCGCCGAGGGATCGAAGGTCAAAAAAGACATCAAGTAGTCCTCACACTTCCTGTAATCGGTGTAAGCCATGCCACTCAACACTTTTTCAGTTATGCCGGAATTTAACGCCAGCAGCAGCTTCATGGCCGCCATGCCATTCTTGCTGCGCTGCGTTTCATAGAACTGCTCAACCTCAGCCAGTGCGGGCTCTTTCATTTCGATGCTCTCGTAGCGGATGTTTGCCATCTCCAGCGCTTTGCTGAGTACGATCGTTTTGGTTTTATCAAGCACTGCCATATCAATACTCCGTTACCGATCCGCCTTCCCAGCGAACATCAAACACCGCTTCTTCGCTATCAACATCCTGCGTATTAACGGACCACATGTTTTCGCCGATCACCGTTTTACCGTTGGCCAGCTCAACAACCACCGTGACATTGGTGGAATCGTTGATTTTAGCAATCGACGTTCCGCCGCTGTCACGCGCCTGGTAGGAAATAAACGGCGCCCGCGGCTTCTCTTTGTAACCGTGGACACCATCCATCCCTGTCAACGTAGAGCGCTCCCATTTGCCAGGGCTGTATTTGAACTGGCCGGCAACCATGACCGTTACACCGTCGATGGTAACGTACGCGGTCCCGGCCAGGCGGTTAGTTGTATCTCCCATGAATCCCCCTTAGGCCGCGGTCTGCGCGCGTCGCCATTGATTGAGTAGTGCGAAAATTTCCAGTTGGTCGATCAGCGTGCCCGTCCACAACACATCGATCCGTTTGGTATTGCTGCTGTTACGCTCCACCAGCAGTGTCTGCGCGAATGCCGCGGCATCCTGCACATAGCCGTTATATTCCAGCGTGCGATACTGGGCGATCAGCTCCGCGCGGATCACATTGGGCGTCACAATCGCGGAGCCTGGAGCAAAGCGGGTGCCGTCGTTGGCCAGCTTCATACGGCCGAACTTGGAAGTGATTTGCGTGCGCAGGAAACGGGTCACGAACATCAGCAGATAAAGCGTCTCAATATTCAGGTAGCTGTCATCTGCATCGCCGAACTTGTTCTTCTGGTAGGTGGTGATGGTCTTTTCAACCTGCACAGAACCATCATCAGCGACCGTAAACGTTGAGATACCGCTGTACAGCAGATTATTGCGCTCGGTCAGCATGAAGCGGGATTCCAGCGGCGGAGCCAGTACACCACTGATCGTCAACGTCTGCGTTGGACGGCCCGGATCGTTCCGCAGGCTCGGCGCAATCGCCCCGGTCAACGCTGCCGCCCAAAGATAAGCGGGCGTCGGTGAGCCATTGATCCCCAGCAGCGTCTCATGCTGGTTATTGCGTGCTTCGCCGGCGGCGGACAAGGAACCATACGTGCCCGCCAGCGCGCCGAATGAATGACCATAGAGCTGCTGTGCGTAAGACCAACGGCCGGTAGCGTCTGACAGGAACTCTTTCACGGCATCCAGCGACGTGGTGTCCGTGTAGGGGTTGACGATGAAGTCAAATGCGCGATCTTGCAGATTACCCAGCGGATCAGTCAGAGACGGCGCACCGGCACCGCCGGCCATTGCCGTGATCTTCAATTCCATGCCCTGCGGGGTTTCCTCACCGCCGGCAGCACCCTGATAATTTAGGCGAATATCGATGCTGTTACCGTGCGCACCTTTATTTTTCGCCGTCAGGTTCACCGTATCAGTGGCTGTTGTATCCACGACAGCAGTAACCGGCAGCTTGCTTTGACCGTTGATCGCCGCTGCAATCGCCGCGGCCACGGCAACATTATCATCGGTACTGACGACCGTGAGCTGAACGCGAATACCGGCAATGTAGAGCGACAAAACGCCGGTCGCAGCCGCCGCTGTCACCACCTGTAATTTACCGGCTGCCGCTGCTGTTCCGGTGGTGCCATCCGATAACGGCAGGATCCAGATTTCCGCAGAAATGTCGTTGGCCAGATACGCCGCCATCATGTTGTGCAACATGGAGCCATTGCCGCAGATGCCTGCTACCGCCGATTCAGAAGAAACTTTCTGCGGGATGCCTGGCGTTGCCGTCGCCGTTGACAGCATCTGCCCGATCAGCAGTGTGCGCTGTACCGCGGTCGCAGTATTCGCCATCGAGTTATCAAACTCGGCGTAGAAAAACGGCGCGCGCTGGTTTGAAGGGATGCGAGTAAATGGAACGGTCATTGATCACTCTCCTGGCTTTTCTTCCCCGCCACCGGCTTAGCTGATGCGTTAGGGTCGAATTTTTGTACATCGCCATCCTTCAGGCGGCGCCCCCAAAAAATATTATCGGGAACCTGTTCACCGGATTCCGGCAAAAAGGTGCCCTTGACCGGATCGCGCACAATGCGCCCCGGTACGGGTTTCACAAACATAGGGTTACTCCAGATCGATTTTTACGAGTGGTTCAGGGGTGCCATCAGGCATGGAGATCGTGACGTCAATTCCCTCAAGCGGAGACGCGTCAATTTCATAAAACTCTTCGGGGCCCTGATAGTATTCGATATCCAGTTCCATCAGTAACTGGGCGGTATGCCCTTCGCCGCCGGCGTCCACATCAATGGTCGAACGCACCTGCAGAAACTGCTGAATTTTTCGCGTCAGTTCATAGCTATTGATGACCGCACGCTCTACCTGCTCGCGTAGCTGCTCCAACGCTTCTTCAGCTTTTTCTGCCCCGTTATCCTCCGCCGCATCGTCCAGTTCCTGCAGACGGCCGGTAATACGGACCGTGGTCACCGTGTTGAACTGGGGCACATTCCGCCCCAGCGAATTCTTCACGTCGATCGGTGTCTGCACCAGAAGAACAGGATACATATCCGCATTGGTGGGCCAGTCACGAGGTGAATAAACCCGATCGGCGGCATCGGTCTTATTCTTCAACGCCTCAATGACCAGTAACCTGACTCCTCTCGGGTTCATGATTTCACCTTGTTGAGAATAAGCTTCGTCCCCCAGTGGCTATCAGGTTGAACATCGGCCACGGCAAACAGCGTATTGACCGGCACCCCACCAACGATGCCGACCAATACCCGGTCCCCCTGTTTAGGGGGCACCCGGAACTGACTATCACGCACACCCAGAACAGGCTTGGTGGTGTTAATAGTGCTGCCATCGTCCAGCGGCTCAACCTCTTGCGTATAGGCCCGATCGAATATGCCGCTAATGGTGTAGGGCTCCACGCCGCCGCCAGGGCGATACTCAACCGGGTCACCAAAAACGCCGTGCAACGGCGCAAGCAAATGCTGATCCCAGTTGATTCCCATTACTCCCCCGATTGCACAGATACGGTCGGCGCGCTGCGAAGCAACGCCAACTTGCGGAGCTGTTCACCATCAGCAACCACGCCCAGACCAATCAGGCGCTGCGCATCCGCTACCGGCAACGTGAACGCCCAGTTTTCTGGATAGTCGCAGCCATCGTGCCGCACGGTGTTTCCTTTGGTGACAACCACTGAAACCATGCCGGCCGGCAACTGTTCACCGTCCCGATCGTCATCATCGCCGGTGTCGGTGTCGGTGTCGGTGTCGGTGTCGGTGTCGGTGTCGGTGTCGGTGTCGGTGTCGGTGTCGGCAGAATTGTCGGGGGCCTGACCGCCAACTTTCAACTCTTCGCCGTTTTCCTGTTCACCTACCATTAACTCGGGCGGCAAGCCGCCCAGTTCGTTACCTTGCTGTTTTTTCGATGCCATATCACACCACCGTCGCGCAGAGTGCAGCATTTACCCGGCTTGGAATGACAAGCGGGGATGACTGGGTTAACAGAATGCGCTGAGCAGGGTCCTTTTCAACCCAGGATTTAGGCGCGTAAGCCAGCGGACCATAGTTAAACTCTGGATCAAGGATCACGCCGAATGCTCGAGTCCCCATCAGGTCAGCTCCAGACATGATGACGGCACCATCAGGGATCATCGGCTTTTCGATGTTGTCCGTCGGGTCAATGTACCAGTCGTTATAAAGCCACAGGTCGAAGTTGCCCCAACGGCCTTTATAAACGGCCCCTTTATTTACCTGCGCACCGGCATTAATCTGGTTGCCGAATGGGCTCAGCGCCGGGAAGGTGATGGCGTTATCCTTGATCGTGGTATCCAGTCGAAACGCTTTCCACGATTTATTGGTGAACACCAGGTCCGTCGGTACTGCGCCGGAATTTTTGAGGATCAGCGTCTGCCATTCTTCAATATCATCCGACGGCTGCGTGTTGGTAGCGCCGGCCGCCACCGTCAGCGGCCATTTATCACTGCCACTTAGGGTAATGGTCAGATCCGGTGAACGACCAAAATCAACCACCTTGGTCTCATAACCTTCACCCGCCACAGTAACTTTGCCCGATACCATAGCGCTACTGGCCATCCATTCAAGACGACGGTTGATCATGTCAATCTGATCAACCATCTCAAACTGCAGGTTCAGCATTTCGCGCTCTGCCGCGGTAAATTCGCCGCCGATGCGTTCGCCGATCTGCCGGCGGATTGGTTTGCGCAGGTCGGGGGCGCGCTTATCTTTGATATACGCCGGCTTGAAGCTATTGGTCTGGTATTTACGACTCTCGACCAGTTTACCTTCCACCAGCGGCGATACGAATGGCGCCATACGACGCAGACCCACGTCCACATCAATGGCCACTTCTTCCGTCTGGTATTCCACCACGTTCGGGAAGAAGCGATCCAGAAGCCAATTTTGGCTAGTTTTCAGGTTAGGAACGACCTGGACCAGCACGCTGGTATCAAAATAGTTTTCCATATTCAGTCTCTTAATGATGCCGGCACCGTAGCCGGCCAGAATTCAGGACGAGTGCAACCCTGCCAAAGAACTGGCATCAGTTACGTTTCAAGGGGATTAGATCAGGATACCGGCGATTGGATGCTATCGCGCAGGAAGATGGCCAGCGGGCGGAATTGCGCTTTCAGTTCAGCAACGGTCCAGCTTGCATCGAAAATTAGACGATGCTGGTTAAACTCACCCATCAGATAGACACCGCCAGTTTGTGCTGTAGTGGTCGTGTCCACGTTATCGACCAAAATGGCCGACGGCTTTTCACTGCCGTCGGTGGCGTCTTTTTTGCTCGGGATATACGCGCCGGTCGCGGTGACCATGCCGAGTACCGTCCCACGTTTAAGCGCCCCTGAAACACCGATCGTGACAGAGTCAGTGACCAGTTGTAACGGGCCGGAAACCAGCTGATCAGGTACGAACAGCGAACTTTTCATGCCCGGCGCGAATTGATTTTGTCCAAACTGGTCCATTACTTGTTACCTCGTGCAGTGTCATAGAGGCTGGTCATTTTGCTTACCAGCGCATTTTTACCCGTTGCAGGCTTATCGCCGTCGGGCCCCAATCGTGCCTGCTCAGATTCACGCATCCGGGCATCCAGCGACTTTCTACCTTGTGGCTGCGGGGCTACGGCGCCCACCGTCGCCAGCGTGTCGATGGCTTCACGCGCACTCATCCGGGTATTGAAAGCCAGGTGAGCGGCCATGTCCGGGCGGCCGGCGGCATGCTTACTGCCAAAAATGGCGGCGCAACGTTTCCGCTCTGCCCGGCGACCTTTTTTCACATCGCGGTTTTCATCCTCTTCCGCGTCTTCGTCGTCTTCTTCAGCACGACGGGATTTCGCCTTTTTGCCTTTTTCCTTGTCGTCATCATCGTCCTCGGCGTCAGGTTCACGATCGTCGTCGTCTTCCATGTCTTCGCGATCGTCATCGTCTTCAGCGTCCTCCTCGTCATCTCGCTCCTCTTCAGCGCGACGGGATTTCGCTTTTTTGCTTTTTTCTTTGTTATCGTCCTCTTCCTCAGACGCTTTTTTCTTGAGGCCGAGAAGATGGGCAAACTTGAAATGAGACATACGTTAAGCTCCTGCTTCATTGATTAATTTTCGGAATGCGGCATCAGGGGTCATCACCGCATCGGCAAGCCCCAATTTGACGCCATCAGCCGCCAGGAAACAGGCAGCCTGGGTGTTACGGATAGTTTTTTCAGTGATCCCCCGGTTACGGGCTACCGTACTGACAAAAAGCCTACCCATCGCATCTACATCATCCTGAATCGCGGCGCGGGCCTGATCGCTCAATTTGACGTAGGGGTTGCTCTCGGCCTTGCGGTCACCGTAGGTGATGATGGTGACCGCCAGGCCGTCCTCTTTAATTCGCTGTGACCAGTCACAATGAATGACGATCACCCCGACCGAACCTACACCACCGGTGCGCGGTACATGAATGCGGTCTGCCGCGCTGGCGATGGCATACGCGGCGGAATACGCATTTTCGGTAAGGATGGCGTGGATCGGTTTTGAACCGCGGGCGTGATAAATTTCATCCACCAGATCGAAACAGCCGGCTACCTCACCGCCGGGAGAATCGATATCGAGGCAGATGCCGCTTACTTCGGGGTCGCTGATCGCGGTCAGGAACGACTGCCTGATCCCGTCGTAGCCCGTCATACCGCTGTAGGGTCGCAGACTACCCAACTTCTGAACCAATGTCCCCTGCACGGGGATCACCGCGATACCGCCAAGCACGTCATAACCGGCATCCTGTTTACGTGCCTTTCGGGTAAAACTTTCATCATCCCCCAGCCAGTCAGATGCCAGCGTGTTGATGCGGGTTATCCCGAACCGGTCCATCATCGCGGCCATGACCACTTCGGCCTTTTGCGGGTGCAGCGCCAACGGTGTGTTAAACAGTCGCTGCGCCAGGTGCGGTAAATTCACTCTGCCTCCGGATCTTTAATTGTTTCAGGTGCCAGGATTTCAGCCTGAGCCCAGCTCGGAACCGGGAGCCCCCGCTCTTTGAAGGCGGCAATCTCGCGCGCACGCTGATCCAGCATTTCTTCCCAGTCCTCGCCGGCGTTTTCTGCCGATTCCATTTCAAGCGTTGAAAGCCCGGCATCCATACCCAGAATGGCGCCTTTCTTCTCCGCCACCGGGTCCACCCAGCCACGACCAGGCCCCATCCAGCGAGCACGGCAATACGCCGCCCTGGCGTCCAGAAAGTGCGGTGCACCACTGGGCAGCGGTAAGTCTTCCGCATCGTGGATTTCTTCAATAAAAGCGGACAGGATCGGCTGGGCGAACCCCACAGAAAAATCATCGCGTCGGCGGGTCAGTGTCTTCCAGGCCTCAAGCATCGCAGAGCGTGCCGAACTGTAGTTAACATCAGACCAGTCCTGCGTTACTTGCTGTGTTGACAGGCCCGTTGCCGCGGCGATATTGCGCAGCGCTGCACTTTCAAACACCTCAAAATTGCTGTGAGGACGGGCAGCATTAACTGCCTTTACATCCTCACCGGGGTACAATATCGGCATTCTTGCGCCATTTTGCAGCGATATGCGGCGATCATTGTGAAAATCAACGCGTCCTTCTTGATAGGCACCGATCTGAGTATCGTCAAAGGTTTCCCCCATCGCCGCCTCAACCATCTGCGGATCATAGGGAGAGGTAATGTAGGCTCCAAATACGGCGTTCAGGATCGCTGCTTCAAGCTCCGACTGGTCATACTTGATGAGCATTTTCAGGCGCTGAACAACCGGCGTTAAAATCCCATTTCCCCGGTGTTGTGCGCCCCGCTCATGGTCATAATCATGGACCACATGCGGACGGCCCCAGCTTGTTTCCCGCGGGATGCGCCGCCACGTCATCGTCTTGGCGCCACTCCACCAGTCGCCGATATGTGCCTCACGGATGTGATACGCGATTGGCGCGCCATCACCGTCAATTTCAACGCCACCGCGAACATTCGGCATATCGAAGTTTTGCTGCGGGTTACTCAACCGGTCCGGATCGACGATTTGCACCGTTGTGGCATAGCGGCCGCGCCCACGCCCCAGTCTGTCTGGCCGGTATTGCAGCACCGCCAACGCATCACCATCAAGCAGCTTGTGCCGAAAACCCAGGCGCAGCATTTGAGACACCGTTTGTTTGCGCTCAACATCGCAATAACGTCCCGGATCATTAGCCCATGACCGCCAATGAGCCTCAACCACCTTGCCATATTCATCTGCCCAGGTGGCGTCGAAGGCTGTATTGCCGGTCATCAATGCCAACATGCGATAGTCAGGCTTGAGGATGGGACGAAAGTTGGCGCCGACGGCGTTATCCAGCACGCGTGTAATGCTGCCGCTGGCCCAACCATCATTGCGTGCAAGATCTCGCACACGGGAAACAATGCGATCACGGTAGATATTGATCTCATTGTCGGGTGACCATAACGCAGGCTGCCAGTTGGCCAACTGGTCGCTAAACGAATCCGCCGCATCGTAAGGCACACGGCTGCCGCCCACCAGCATGGATGCCTTTGACCGCATCGGCGGTAGCGGCTGCCCATTCGGGCCTAAAATTTTGATGTCATTCATCAGAATCTAAACCTCATTGGCCGACGTGGGCGGGGAACAATACCCAACTGCGCCTGCAGCAACTGGATTAGTGCCATCAGGTCCGCCATTGAGGCTTGTTGATAAGAAACAGAACGCGTGCCATCACCTTGCGTGTACGAGAACGACACACCGCGCGCGCCGGCTGCGAGGTCAATATAGGCCTGTTGCGCCTTTGCCAATGCGTCCTGCAATTGCGCAGGCGTCATCGCACCGGCCAGCAGGCTGGTGTTACGGTTAAACATAGGGATCCTTATGATGGCAAAAGTTGTGACAGGCGCTTGCGCTTCGGTTTTTCCGGCTCTTCAATGATGACGCCAGGCAGTCGAAGGTTTTGTTTTTCCTCCGGCTGCTGCGGCGCCGGCAACAGGCGATCGGGATTGATCGCGATGTTGTCCGCCAGCAGATTCAGCTTTAAACCGAGATAAAACAGGCCGCACAGGGCTGCATAGCTGTACACCCTGCAGTCCAGCGCTTCGTTTGCCCTGCCTGGAAGCTGTTCCCAAACTCGGTAACGCTGGCCGCCGGACACCTTCAATACCGAACGTTCTGCCAGCAACTGGCTGAAATAGTTCAGGTCACGGTCTGCCGGAAAATGCATGTAACTGGCCGCAGGCTCACCCGGTGCAGGCGGATCGATATGCAGTCGCCCGCGGATGGTATCCTTGGCCGCATTCACCCCAATGATGATTGGTTTGAAACTGGCCTTTGACTTGGACGTTGGCTTTTTCGTCGGCCAAACCGGCGAACGTTTACCACCGCGCGCCGATTCGCCCTTGATCGCCCAAATTCGGCGGCCAAGGCGCTCTTTGGCAAACTCGTAAACTTTCTGGGTGTGGTGGCCACCGGAGTCCATGCAGGCTGCCATGATCGTGAATCCACGTCCGTCAGCCCGGCGCCATACCTGCTTGAGATACGCATCGAGGCGTTGCCACGGTTCGTTGGTTTCCAGATCGCCCTCAATCACGTCGAAGGCAATCGACCAGCTCTCCTCATTACGTCCCCAACCCGTCACCTCAATTTCAAAGCGACCATCCTGGGTATCGATGCCGGCTGTTAATACCGCCACGCCGTCGGGCACTTCCGCTGCATAAACTTCACAGCGTTCCAGCAAGCGTTTTTCGCTCAGCGCTTTTTCGCCGCGGTCTTCATACGGCTCACCAAGCACCAGGTTGATAAAGGTCTGACGCATGAGCGGATCGTTTTTCACCCGTAGCCACTCAGCCACCAGATATTTCCAGGCCGCGTTCGGGAACAGGCTGTAACCCGCCCAAATGTGAAAACCCGCATGCCCTTTAAATGGTTTGGTTGCGCGCCATTCGCCGCGCTTCACCATGCCCGACTTTTCGTTATGGTGGATCACGCAACCATTATGCCGGCAGACGTAATATGCCGATTCTGGGATGCCTTCTCCATTTTCATCCTTGTCCCACTTGATGCCGTATGGCGTCTCAGGGCCACCCCACTCCAGTACCTGAAATTCACCGCAGTGCGGGCACGGGACGTAATAGCGGCGCTGATCGCTTTCCTCATACGCCTTTTCAATCCGGCTGGTGCCTTTCACCGTTGGCGTCGAACCCAGGGCAATTTTGCGGTTCCAGAATGTTTCGGAACGCTTAATGCCCAGTGCAATCTGATCACCTTCCACCCCGGCGCCGCCGGACGGATAACCGTCAACTTCGTCAAACAAGATGATCCGGCATGTAATACGGCGGAAACCGCCGGGGCTATTTGCCCCCACCAGCGTCAAATTGGCGCCGTTGGCAAAGGTCTTTTTGAGGATGGTCTGATTACTGTCCTTGGCCTTTGGATCACCACAGATTTCCGCCAGCACCGGAGTATCACGCAACATCGGCGCGATCTCGGTTTTACTGTAATCTTCGGCATCTTCAACACGCGGTTGAACAATGAGGATCGGCGACGGGTCATGCGCCAGGTAATAGCCGACAACGTGGTCAAGGATTTTGGTGTAGCCGACGCGCGCCGACTTCATCACCGACACCTGCGTCACCGCCGGATCAGTAATGGCATCCATCATGCCATCCTGGTACGCGAAAGACCGGAATCGGCCCGTTTGCGCACTGGTTTCTTTCGAGAGCACCGCGTATTTATTAGCCCATTCGCTCAGTGACAGTGGTTCGGGCGGGCGAACATCGGAGCGACGCTGGCGCAGCTCCCCGGTGAAATTCTGCCAGGCTGCAGCGTTAGTTCTCTCCTCGGTTGTTATCTGCATCAAGGCTCAATTCCTCCATCGCCTCGTAAACCACCTCCTGCAGTGCCTGGACAAACTCCGCGTCGTTGGTGGTAGAAGCCAGCCCCCGTAACCGGGGGCCATGTTCAGGAGCAATCGCAATGAGACGGGTGCGCATGCGGGCGTATTCATTACCTACGGCCTCGATCATGTCTTTGTACGGCAGCACCTGCCCGGATTTAATGTCGTACTCGAGCTGGGTAAGCAACGCGAGAAAGTTTTCTTTCATCTGGCGCGCTTCATCAAGCGTCATCGTCACGCCGTGCTCGGCGATCATCCGCTTAACAGTTTCCGTCGGAGACTCGGCCAGATCCTTATCGTTTTTGTTACCTGACTTGTTACCCGAGGATCTGTTACCTGTTTTGTTACCCTGCTTGTTACCTGCCGGTTTTTTCTCTGGTCGGGTAACAGTTTTTCGGAAGCGCTCGATGTTCGCATTCGACGCTTCAACGTCAATATCGTCTCCGGCCAGAACCAGCCAGCCGCGGGCCTTCCAGGTCGTTACCGTCTTTCGGCTGACGCCGTGAAGTTTGGCAAAATCTGACTGGTTCATCTGTTACCTCAGGTGTTACCTGTTACCCAAATTTCAAAAGTTGATAGCTAGACGCAGAACGCGGCGCGCAATGCCCGTGAGATAAAAAAGTGCCAGGAAGGACCCATTTTTTTCTGGAGCCCCCTGGGAGGTGCGCGGTTCAAATTTTTTTGAACCTCACCACGTAGGTCACCACGTCACCTGGAAGAATTAGATCATGACAGTGACAATGTGCCGTGGTCTGCTCTTGGATTAGTGTTGGGCAGCTTGCTGCGTAAGCCTTCGGCGGCGGAGGTGGTGGCGCTGGTCGCACCACTACATCACCCGGCTTATAAGGTGGCTGGGTTGGTGCCTTCATGCCCATGATGGTCCTCTCTTATCATTTTGCTGTTCGCATCGCCTCTGCCATAGCCCTGCTCAGCTCTGTCGGCATCAAGGCATTGGCCATAGCCTGCGCACGGTCGAAATAGCCCAGCGTCGGTTTTACTGGCAGAGCATCACCGAACTGGATCAGCAACTTCGGCGCCGGCATCTTCATTCGTGGCTGACGTGTGCCGTTTGCAGAGCGTTTGCGCCGTTTTTTGCCCTTCTTCCCTTTCTTGGCTTTACGCCGCTGCCAGACGCCGTTGGTGCCATCGATTTCACCAATGAACACGTCATCCTTAGCCTTCAACTGCGCCATCTTGTTGCGCGTCAGGTTGCCGTATTTGTTCAGCTTGATGTTCTTGGGATTCAACAGCGCCTGGCTGTTAAGCTTATGCTGGCCACCGAATTCGAACGGCTCCAGATAGCTCGCAGCGGTGTCCATCACGAACACCTTGGCCTTCAGGTTGCTTTTCCGGGCGCCGAACGATTTAACCGAGTTGACCGTAAACGGCGTCGGGTTCTCCAGATGCCGTTTAAATGCAGTTTTCTCCGCTGCCTCTATCTTTCTGGCGACGCTTGTCAGTGCCTGCGCCGTAGCAAACGGGATTTGCTTTCGTACGCTCTGGAGTTGAGCTGACAGCTCTTTTAAACCTGCCATCCTCCCCCCAATATAAATAGCTACAATCGCAAATCACCCATATACGAATGGTTCCTCAGCAAGGTTATTTAAAGAATTAATAACCACGCTTTTTTCAACATCTCCATTAATATAGTCTAACACCAAGTCGCGGCTATAAACCCATTTACCTTCAATATCAGTTCCGTCAAAGAATCTCTCACAATAAATCCAACATCCTTGCGCATTAGACAAAACCTTAACTAGCTCATCGAACTGATGCGAAATTTCCACATTACATCTGTCATCAATGCTACTATTACCGCTGAATTTTAAGGCCTTTTTACCCCTTCCGGCCAGTTCAAGATTAAATCTATCAGGCATACTGAGCATTATATTTATAATATTAAAAATTGAACGCTTGAAATCCATTTTCACTTTAGCTTTTTCTTGCTGCTTCCATGAAGCGACAGTCCTCCAAGCAAATATAACACCAAGTGCAGCAGCCAGTGCAGAGACACCTGAAGCAATCATAGTCCAAAAAGCCCAATCGGCGGCCTGCTTAGTGGCTAACATTGACTCAAACGAAATTATATCCGCGTTCATTGAACACCCCTTAGAAAAGTAACGAGGTGATAATATCTTATTATTAAATAATACACACACAACAATAGTAAGATAGGTTAGATCTTTTATCCCGATTACTACCGTTCATCAATAAGCCGCCGTATCTCCAGAAGTTGGTTGTTAGCCTTGTCGAGCGCCGCCAGCAGCGGATCAATCCACAGCACTGCTTGGCAGTATGTCAGGGTGCCGGAGGCAGTGGCGCCAGCACCGGTTGCGTTAGCGTCGCCGGTATCGGCTGACATTGCGCGGGAACGTAGACGGTGCGTGTAGTCGAGCAGCCCACCAGCAATAGCGGCAGGCACAGCCAGATCACACGTCGGCTGTTTCTTGAGGATCGTCCGGTATTCAATTTCTTTCCCCTGTGTGGCCGCGTCGGTGTTGATGCCGTACTGATTCGCCGCGTTGTTGATTTCGTTGGCGCGCTGGAACTGAAGCGCCTGTGTGACGATTATATTCGCTTGCAGGCTGTTATCGCTCTCCAGTTGCTTAATCGTGCCTTCCAGCTTCTGCGACTTCGCCTGGTAATAGCTAGCAACCCAGCAGGCTGACATTACGACCACCAGTAGCACTCCAGCGATTATCGCTGTTGCTCGGTTCATAGCAGAACCTTACGCGCCATGTCATACCGTGCTCGGCGATCAGATAATCCGTTGATGCCACCATTGATACGTTGGGTTACCCATTCGATATCGTTGGCGTTGCGGCCACAATCGCGAGATTTCCAGAACCAGCCGGCAGAACGCATCGCGTTACCGTCGCTCTCCAGCAGTTGAGGATCGCCAACCAGGTCGAGTTTCAGCGCAATACCGCACGCTCGGTAGTTGTCCTGGCCGGTAACCTGAATCAGCCCACGCCCACGATATTTCCAGCCATCACCGCGTGATTTATTGCCCAAGCGATCGGCGTATACCAAGTTTGCAATCGCCGGCTGATTTGCCAGGTGTGCAGTTGTACGCCCGAGCATGCCAGCCTGATAGGGAGTGATGCGTTTCCCAAAGGTTGAAAGTAAGCCCTGTGGCGTGTAGTTCAGGCTCTCTACTGTACGGGTAAAACCCGCTGACTCATGCCCAACCTGAGCAATAAACATTGCCTGCGCCGCTGGCTTCTCGATTGAGAACTCAGCAAAGGTGGCGATCAGATGCGGATACCAGCGCGCAGCTAACCCGGCGCTAATACCAGCCGCCCGTTGAAATTCGTTTTGTGTCATTGTGGCCTCAGGGGGTGTAGCAGTTTCGCGATGTTCCCCTTAACCCGGTACAGCGCGATGCAGATGATGAGATTCGCCGCGATTACGCCCCAGTGTGTTTCCTGGTACTGCTGCGCAATGAAGCGAAACGGGATCCATGAATAGGCGCCGATAACCAACCACGCCAGCCATGCTATCCATGCCCGGTGCCGGTAACCTGTTTTTCTGAAGCATGCAAGGCGGCAGACAATCGCCGAGCACAGCAATACATTCAGCACAACAAGTGGATCACTGGTCGTTACTGTGTGAATGAGGTTTAACCACATCACAGAGATATCGTTACTTGCCATTCGCGCCTCCCCGGAATCTGGAAAACAGCGATGTCGGATCCTCCATCTTCTCACTGACGAAAGTAAGCAGTTTGACCGCGACGGCAGAGATGATCAGCGCACCTAACGGCTCTAGCGGGGTATCGTTGTAATTCAGCCATGCTGAAAGCTTGGCGCCGGCAACACTCGCACCGAGCACACCAGTGCCAAATGAGACAACAAACGAGAAAGCCTGTCTGATTCGCGGAATGTCTTTGGCCTGGGTGACGTAGAACATCGCACCGATGAACGCGCCAAAGATAACCCCGTAATCAATGCCAACTGCAGGCGCCGCAATCGTGGCCGACACCAGCGCAGTGGTGCCAGTCGCAGTTAATGGATCGGACATCGTTACTCCTCATTGCTGTAATTGTCCTCTCCATACCGAGGGCATAAAAAAGCCGCAGTCTATGCCACGGCTAATAGGGCTCAGCCACCAGCCGTAAACGATTTGGCGATACGGGGTGTGCCAGGTGTGTGTCGGATGTTGGCTGGGGCTGAAAACAAGAAAACCCCGCCGAAGCGAGGTTTTAATTTTGGTGCCGGTCATTACATTTATGGCACGATATCAAATTAACGCTAAATATGGACTATTTAATTAACTTTTGCAATACCCTGTTGTGAAAATGTCGCTTTTTGTTGTGATCGTGATCTCGATAAAGATATTAGACCTTCCCGATCAAGCCTCTGGAATATTCCACACAGCAGCGACCAATACTGGCCATAGTTTTTTGACCAGTTTGGCGCGGATACCTGAAGTAGCTCAGCTACTTCTTGGCACTGGTAAGCTTTACCGCCCATTATCCTGGCTTTCACATCTTGGGCGGCCAACCAAGTCAACGCCCTAAGCTTTTCGATCGTCTTGCCTGCTATGCGCTTGCCCATAACTTCGATGCGGGCGCGGAATTCACCCCAAGCCCAGCGAGTGATCTCTTCCTGATGGCTAAACGAAATATCGCCCGTGTAGCACCATGAAAGCCAGCTGCGCTGATTGCTCGCGATTGGGTAAATAGCCCGGCGCCAAGAAGTAGCTGAAAACGTGGCAGGATCAATAAGCGCAATTGCACCTGAACTCGGTCTGGTTTCAGTGCCAGGAACGGGTGCGCTATGAATTGTAATTCGCTTTCCGTCTTCCTCCACGATAGTGCGTCTCTTACGCTTCAACCGCGTAGTGCATACTTGCGTTGATTCAGTGAATGCCTGTAGCTGTCCCTTTGTCTTACCGCTGGTATCAGCAGTTGCCATAATGAAACATTCACGGATGTACTGCAGGTATTGTTCGGACATAATCATGCATTTTCTCCAGGCGTCTGGCCCGCATGCCAGCTCGCCTATTACTCCACACTTATGAAATGGCGCCGATCGATAACGAGTGGTCGATGAATCTGAACCACAGTTCGATCTGAGTGCCGTGCTCTTCTTCCCACCGTGACATGTCACGATGCAATTCATCGTGATGTTTTCGGCAAAGCGGGATAGTAAAAAAATCGTGCGCCTTGGTTCCCATGCCACCCTGCCCGTGGCCAATGATGTGATGGGGGTCGTCCGAGGGTGCTCCGCAGCATGCACATGGCTGAGACTTAACCCAACGGGTAAACTTCTCACTGGTCCATCGCTCACGCTTTGGAATCTTGAATAACGCCTTTGGTGGCGCAGGATCGATAACTAACGTTTTGGCCGCTTTTTTGGCTTTCTCGGCAACAATTTGGCGTGCCGCCGGCGTATGCTCGATATCTGATTCTTTCTTAACCCCAGCAGGTACGCTGTACGGCGCCACACGCAGTGATGCAGCAGCTACCTCTTCAGGGATTAGATCGATAACCTCTTTGACCCATGCCCACCAGCAAAGCTCAGGCAGCGTCAGCTGGTGGGATTCGTCAAACATGAAATGTGCGCGCGCACGATACACGACAAAATCAGCCACGTTCTGTTCTGCCAGCTTATTCAGCATCGGGCTCGTCTGCTCACGGTATTTGTGCTGGTGATGCCAGCACATCCTGATGCTATGGTCGCCGTATTCCATCACGCTGACGTTCTTGTCGTGATACCCGTCTGCGCTGGCGCACTGGCATTCAAAACCACGGGATAACCAATCGCGCATCCCAGCAGACCCACCAGCGGCGCTTAGCACTCGCTCATGCGTGAAGAACGATCGGAAGCGTGGGTCAGTTGCCAATTGCTGTTCTACGGTCGGTAGTGCGCCGGATGGCATTCTGCGGAATTCAGGCGGTACTCTGGTCACCATGACCCGATCACCGAACAACGACATCAGCTCAGCGCCTGGTTTCAATATCACCTGGCCGAGCTCGCTGATGATGATAGGTTTCAACAGGCAACGCATGGCATCACCTCGCTGATTCTCAGTTCCACTTTCCCGCCTTTCGTGACCGGCCCCCACTCCGCCTCTATGCGCTTAATCTGGCTGTCATCAAGCCAAACACCAGCCTGCGTCATCGCATCGAATAATGCCTTGAAGTAGTTATCCAGATCCCGGCGCGCTTTATTTGGCGGGCAAAATACAACATGAACCGAGATGTTGGCGCTGATCGGCTTAGGCCGGCGGCGCAGTTGCTCGATTACCTGAGCTATAGCCTCTGCCTGGAAAGCTCTACCTCGTTCACTGACCAAAGTGCGCCCACGTGACGATCCCTTGTTTGGCGAGCGCCAATAGCCGTTGACGCTTGGAGGAAATGGCAATGTCAAAATCATGGCTTCCCCTCTCCTGTTTTCTGCGCCACCAGCTTATCGCCAGCCTCCACCAGCGCACGGTTCACATCTGCCAACCTAAATTGCGCCGTCTTGATGCGGCCTTTGCAGTTCACCTCTTCCCGTTTCAACTTCTCCAGCCCTTCCCGGTGCTGTTTGATCTCGCCGCGCAGCACACGCAGCTCCCAGTCCAGCTTCGTTTCGCCCTTTGCCAGTGATAGCAGGTGATCGAGGGCGTCGATCACGGCACCGCACTGGCGACACGTTACTTTGCGCTCGTGCTCCGACACGGACACGGCACCGTGGAAGCAACGACGGGACAGCCGTTCATCTTCTTCGACAAAGTTCCGCATTTCCTTGATATCGGCGTTCTCATCAAAGCGCTTTGTAAACGCCAAAACCTTGGCGCTGTTATCTGGGTATTGGGTTTCGTCACTCACGATATCACCTCGACTTTCCCCGGCATCAATGCCACCGACTGTTCACACTGATTCCCCCACGTATGCCACCCATCGCCTTGCTGGCGTGCGAAAAGCTCTATGCGTGGAACATCCCCCAGCAATTGAACAAGCTTTTCGCGAAAAGCATCAGGCTTAGCGCTATGCTCCAGTCTTGGCGCCGTGACGTGCTGGCAGATCGAAGCATCAATTCGTGGTGGCAATTTCCCCCTGACGGCAAATAGACAATCCTCGCTGTTGGCGCGTGTCATGTGACCCATACCGATTGCACTGTTTCCCTTCACTCGGTTTGTTTTGTGCCAAGTGAAGCCCTTCATCGTCATCAGTCTGAATCCCCATGACCGCATTACCTGCAGCGCCTCTTCCGGTTGCGTCGGCACCCACCACATAGCCAAAAGGCACGAGTCAGCTGCAAGTTCCCACACCGGCAGACGGCAGATATCAGCAACAGTCATCGTTGGATACTTGAAACCTGCACCACGCTTCCCATCAGCGCACTTATCGTTGTATGTCCAGGGTGGATCCGCGTAAATCAGTGAATATCTCATGCAAAACTCCCTTCAGCCTTGCGAACCAGATAGCGCACTACGCAGTAATCAGTGCTGAACCGCTGGCGTTGCCATTCAACCAACCAACCCTGGCGCTGGGCGTACTTTCGAAAATCACCGCGTTCTTGCCACGTGCGGCGGGCTTCTCGGAGCATCCACCAGCGCCACATGCGATGAGCAATTACCAGCAGCGGCATAACCTCAATTCCAGATACACACTTCATGCTGAAGGCTCCTTCTCAACGGCAACCAGGCGGTAGAAATAAACCCATTTCCCCGATTTGCTTTTTGCCATCCGGCGCTCTTTCACCAGCCCCTGGAATGGCTTGCTGAACTCACGCAAACGAGCGCTGATAGCTGCTTGCGTGTCGTAAACTCCGTACATCTCCACCACCAGCCGTTCAAGGTCACGCAATGTGCGCCACGTTGCCCCAGCAGCGGCATTTCGCACGCGGCAAATCTGGCTATCTGGGTTGTCTTTCAGGTAACCTTCGCGAACCAATCGACGAATACCCTTGTTGATGCGTTCGCTTTCTAATGCGTCTACCGGGATCGTTAATTTCCTCATGCCTTCATCCCCTTGCGGCCGCGCATGCTGGACCAAGTAAACGGAACCCAAATACCGCCATCGGTCTGGCGATCCATTACTCGCTCTCCAACCATGCCAACCATTTCTTCGAAAGTTTTGTTGGTCAGCATTCCCGTTGGCTTCAACTGCAACTGACGACGATCAACGATGTTGGTCAGCAGGTTGATTTCGTAGTCTGAGCCTTTCTGCAGGCCCACTTCATCCAGCACCAGGATATCAAGCTGGCAAAGGTCGCGTAACAGCTCGGCCTCCTTTACGAGACTGTCTTTGCTGAATGTGGCGCGGTGGTTTTCGAATAATTCAGAAACAGTCATGACCATCGCTGAGTGACCGCGGCTGATCAGGTTTCTTGCAATGGCACTGGCCAGATGGTTCTTACCTGTGCCGCAGTTGCCGGAGAACACAAAACCCCCGTGACTCTTTCCGAACGTCGTCACAAAACCTTTAGCGGCATCAAGGGCGGCTTGCTGTTCAGGACATTCCACGCGGTAATTACTGAATGAGCACTCCCGGTGCATCGGTTGAATACCCGATCTTCCAATGATTTTCTCAATACGCGCCTGGCGATTACGATCCGTGATCTGCTGGTTCGACTTTAAAGCCTCCTCTGCCTGAAACTTCTTCCAACCTTCGACGGTCGTGAACCGTGGTTGTACATGGGCTGGCTTTAGCGCCAATAGGCGCGCCATCACATCAGTTGACGATGCCATCATGTTCACCCCCTGTTGGTAAGCCATTGCTGAAGCCCGGCGGGATTGCGCCTGTAGCTGGTGTTACGCGGTGATTCGTGCTGGTTTGCCATTTGCCGTTGATACAGGCTGGACGCCCTTTCTTGTCCCATGCAGTGCTTGATTGCTGATAGCCGGGAAATTTCGTGGGGGCAAAAAGCGTTGTAGGGCGCAGGTAATCCGACATAGCCAAGTCGTTACCCCATTTCGCATTCATGTAATCAACGGTTTGCACCAGCTGCTTGACAGTGAATCCATCGCGAATACGTGCCCGGATGTTTTCCAGTGAAGTTTTCGAGGTCTGATAGCGTGAACCAGTCACAAGATTCAGGTGTTTTAAAACCTCCTTCGCTTGGTCAGTGATCAATACTTCGTCGTCGGTCTGCGCAGCAGGCTGACAAGTAGGTTTTTTACCTGATGGATCTTGTTTTGAATTTACTGACGGATCCCCCCCAGATTCTGGCGGGTGAGAACTGCCTTTTTTCGTGTTTTCTGAACGGTCGGATTCTGAACGTTCAGATTCTGACATATCAGATTTTGAACGGTCAGATTCTGACGTGTCAGATTTTGAACGGTGAGACTCGATGCTTAATGCCGCTGCCTTCAGCTTTGGCACATTCAGGGTGTAAATATTGCTGTCGTTTCGCTGCCCTCTACGGCGCTCCTTGCGTGTCAGCCATCCATCACTTTCTAATTCGCCGATCGCTGTCGTTACCGTACTACGGCCAGCACCGATCTCACGGGCAATTTTCTCAATCCCCGGATAGCAGATCCCTTCATCATTCGAGAAGTCAGCCAGACGAAGCATTACAAGCAGCTTGGTACCCTTTACACCGTGTGCAGCGCATCCGTCCCAGACGTAACTTGAGACTTTCACGCTCATACAGCAGCTCCCGGCGCCGGCAGTGCCAAATACTTGAAGCGATCCACAACTTCCTGCAAAGCGCTGTGGGTGACAGGCATCCAGCCGCCCGGTATTCTCATCACATAACGCAACGGCATGAGCGGCTTCGAACAACTTGAAGCCACACACCGAAATTGCCCACGCAGCCGACTATCTGCTAATCTGTTCATGCGTTAATTACTCCACACGTTTAGTTAATGCGACCGACGCCACAGACCGCATATCTGTGGCGTCACCCTCTCCAAACAACATCTCTGTAACGACCATGATTTCAGCCACCAGACACTGCACGCGATAGCCCTTGGCCTTCATGCGTTTGCTTTCTTCGCGGTCCAGAACGCCATCTGATGTTGACTCGTTGTGGAAGCGCGCGAACTGGCCGAGAGACGCCAGCAGATCATTAAATTTGTAAAGCAGCTCTTCATTGCCCATCTGCTCGACTTCTGGAAGCTTCACGAAAACTCCACCAGCCCTTTTGCACATGGCTTCTGTGATATCGCTGCGGCCAGAAATAGACTCCATTTCAGCTGCCATGCCCAACGGCACGACCTGACCAGACACCTGGCGAACGCGGTTGCGCAATGCGTTTTCGGTGCCGGCAACCGGATCCAGCTGCTGAGCCATCGCGCTGTACTTACCTGGGAACAACGTGATCAGCTTGTGTATCGCTTCACTGATGTCGTCCTGTGTTGGGAAATCTTTGTTGTCCACAAGGTTTCTCCGCTTCTGTGGTTTTGGTTAAGCCGCTGGCGCGGTAGACTTTTTGTAAAGAGAGAGATCAACTTTCAGTTCACCACCAGTAATAACCTGGATCTCGAATGCTCGACCTTTGGGAATAATCTCCCCCCAACCCGATACGGAGGCATGCGACAGCCCTAATGCCTTGGCTGTTTTGCCCACCCCATCGAAGTACGAAATAACATCATCTTTTTTCATGGCTCACTCTTTGGTAAGGGAATGGAACACTTGGATAGTAGGATATCTTACATTAAAGAGTCAAGGAATCCTACATCGCTAAATGGTAGGATTGCTTACATGGAAATGAATGACCGAATTCGATCAAGACGCAAAGAGTTAAAGCTAACTCAGGACACCTTAGCCAAGCGCATAGGGGTCAATCGTGTCACCGTCACTGGCTGGGAGTCAGGCGACTATAAACCTGGTGGTGAGAACCTCCAGGCTCTAGCCGCTGCCCTAAGCTGCAATCCAAACTGGCTTCTTGAAGGTGGCGATATTGACGAAAACATCACATATGTAGGCAAGGTTCGACCAGGGCTTGTCCCTGTTGTTGGTGATGCCGTTTTAGGAGTTGATGGCATGATCGACATGGTCGAGTACCGTGGTGGATGGCTGAAGATTTATAGCGATGATCCGAATGCATACGGGCTTCGCGTTCGTGGCGATAGCATGTGGCCGCGCATCCAGTCTGGTGAGTTCGTTCTCATCGAACCAGGTACCTCAGTGCATTCTGGTGATGAGGTATTCGTTCGTACAGCAGACGGCCATAACATGATCAAGGTGCTCAACTACACTCGCGACGGCGGTTACCAGTTTACCAGCATCAATCAAGACCATAGACCAATCACACTGCCGCAAAGTGCAGTGCTGAAAGTAGAGTATGTGGCCGGCATCCTCAAGGCCTCGCGCCATGTTGAGGATGAAGAGGTTAATCACTCCAAGCTGTAGATGCCGGCAGTTGCTTGGATAATGAGTTCAAAAGTCGAGAATAAAATGAAAATCGGATACCTGTTCCCCGTCGCCATCATCGTGGTGGCTGTAGTGCTCCTGGCTTGGTTTATCATCGGCGGGTATGCGATGCCTAGTGCTGGCGCTTAATCGCTCGGGCTGGCCACACAGGTTTTTCTGTGGGTCTCCTCATAGGATTTATCGGATTCATCAAAGCCAGCATAAAAAGTCAACCAATAAAGTTACTTATACGCTATGTTGTATTACATAGGACACGACGTATAACTGCTGACTGATACTGATCAAAAAACCATTATCAGAAGTAGTACCAAAGTTACTTTTTTGTATGTAAAATGCGCGCCACAAAAATATAATTTAAATCGATAGGTCAAACCTGTTGAAAAACTGCACTACAGCGCATATATAAGGAGTATAGTAAGTGTCCGAGCAATTTCAGCAGGCTGAAAAACAAGACGGATTTGAGGCCTCCATTGAAGAAAAGCAGCTGTACAGCATAAAGAAAGCTGTTATTGGTCTTATTGAATTCGTTACTACTAGCTTGGATCAGCTAGGGATTGACAAGCTTCATGAGCTTGTTGACCCATCACTTGATGAGCTTCATGGCATCATCATGCAACTTGACGCTGAAGCAAAAGTTCATGGTGATCTGAACCTCAACCAAGCTTTGTTGTTTGCACAGATCTTGATCAACGACATCAAGCAAAAGAATCCAGAAATGTGCGCCCACAGTTCCAGGATGCTGAAAAGCGCACAAATTCTTTAATACAAGTACGCACACAAAACGGAGAGTTCACATGTCCAAACAAGACAGCATTAAGAGAATGTTATCTCTAGCGCATCGTCTGGATGCCATCGTTGCAGAAATGAATGCTCGCAAAGAGCTCATGATGCAAGACATGTATGCGAAAGCTGCATGATAAATCCGCTACTTGATAGCGCTTAAAACCCGGCCAACAAGCCGGGTTTTTTGTGCCCTCTCCCTGCCAATCCCCCTACTACTTTCCCCTTGATTCCACCAGCCCAACATTCACTCAAACCAAAATGTCAGATTACCTACATTTTAATATTGACTTAAAATGTCAGATATCCTACATTTGATTCATCGGCAGCGAACAGGCAGGACGCCCACGAAGTAGCCGCCCGAGGCGCACGAAGATCGGGATGGTTCGCCAAACCATGATTGCAGCAGAGGGTTACACGATGACTAACGAGAAATTCAGTAAAGACGCATATGAAACGGCTGTTGAATTCAACGTTCAACAACGTTTTGCGGCGATGTTGGTTCACACAGGAAACTTTAACGTGAATCGTCGTGGCGCTGACATGGTTTCGTTCATTGCTGATCGGAAAGCTGACTATCAAACAGCCCACCCTGACATGCTGACTGCGGGACAAACCATAGTTAACCAGCAACATTTCACCGATTTTATTTGTTCCGGGATTTGGCGTAGTACCGACAGCCAAAGCGGCGGGGCTACAAAGGGTAAAATGATGGAATTACAAAGAGTTTTAAACACAGAAGTTATTATCGGTGACATTGTTCACGCGCATGGTGCGGTCTTTAAAGTGATAAAAGTACTCAGTTTCCCCGGGGCGGGAACTGACGGAAGAGATGTAGCAGCAAATATTGCTGAATGGGTCTCCGGCAGAATTGAACCGGGTTACTTCGGCCCTGGCAGAGAATGGAATTTCCAAGGCAATGACAGAGTAACGCAACTAATTGAACCCCGCTAATCGACTAACATCCACTGCGCCCTACGGGGCGCACCGAGGCAATCATGAGCAAAAGAGGTTGGCGGTCTTTGGTTTATTGCGTTGTTGGTTGTTCTGTTTTCTGGTTTTTACTTTGGATTTTTGTTCACGACGCCGGTTGACCGGCGCACAACGGTAAGAATACTGCTAGCACTGGGTCATAGACAGCGCGGGAGCATGATCAGCTATCTGGCGGGCCTGCGAAACCTAATTTGCCTGATAGTTGTTGAATTAAGCAGTGCTCTTTCCGTTGTGGTTCAAGGCTGGAAACTTCAGGGGCGTTGTTTACCAGCCACCACACCAAATGCGCCGGGCCGGCGGCACTGCAGCGAAAGCGAGCGCAGATATCCGGCAAAAATGCGATTGCTGTGTGTAGTCTTTGGCGGCCACGCCGAACTTCAACCAACAAGAGGTGAAGATAATGTTCATAGGCTGGCCGCTATTTTTTCACATATCTGGTGGCGTACTGTGTCGGTCCCTAATTTATATCTACACAGTATAAATACCCGGCGCAGTGCGCCACCTGATGTGTGAGTAATTAACCGGGAGCCAGCGCTATGCGGGCGTCTGGCCTCCCTTCTTAAAAACCGATTTTCTATCTGCGGAAAATTGCCAGCTTCTGGCAGGGATTCCCTTTGCCGAAAATCAGTGTGGAGTAATTAAATGGCCAAGAACTCTACTGAAGCCTACGGGGCCAGCGGAAAAACCAACGTGCTCAATTTCGAGCCCGAAAGGCTGCACCTAGTAACCGACAGAGCACACCCTCTTTACGATGAGCGTATTCACTTGCCGCTTGATGAGGCAATGGTATTGAACATCATGGATCAGGGGGTACTGGAGCCTATCATCGTTTGGAAAGACCCTGAAACCGGCTTCTCATGTGTGGTCGATGGTCGTCAGCGTGTACGGCATGCCATTGAGGCAAACAAGCGATTGGCAGTTGCAGGAAAGGATCTGTTATTCGTCCCTGCCGTAACAAAACGCGGCTCTGCTGTTCGTATGGCCCAAGCAATGATCAGCGCCAACGAAATTCGGCGTGCCGATACCCCATTGGGGAGAGCAAAGAAGATGGCTGATGCGTTGGAACGCGGCCACGATGAAGAAGATTTGTCACTGATGTTTGGCGTCAGTGTGCAGACGATCCGAGCCACACTCACCCTACTCGATGCCACTCAGGCAGTTAAAGATGCGGTTGAATCTGGCGACATTACCGTTACCCAGGCGCGCCAGCTGGCGAACCTCACACCCGACGAACAGCGCGAAAAAGTGAAAGAGGTTGAAGCGGCAACCGTCGGCACTAAAGGCCATGAAAAGGCACGCCGGCAGCGCCAGGTGATTGGCGATGCCAAACCCCGCCTGAAGTCCCGAAAAGAAATCACAAAAGCCCTGGAAGGTGCGAGCGGTGATTACGCTCAGGCGCTCCGCTGGGTGCTGGGAGACGACGAATGACAACCATCCAGCGGTTTACCCCTGACTACAAAATGCACGCAGTGCGCTTTGAGCCGTTTGCCCGCGAAAACGAGCACGGTGAGTTCGTCAAATTCTCCGACTATGAAGTTTTGAAGGCTGAGCGCGATGCGCAGCAGAAACGAGCCGATGCGCTGGCTGTGGAGAATGCAGGCTTTAAGCACGCGCTTTCCGTCATTTTGGAACATGTGGATGTAACCGACAAAGGACAAGCCGGAGTAGTGGCGATGATTGCCAATGATGAGCTGTTCAACTCCGAAACCCCAGCCACTGACGCAGCACTTGCAGCTATCCAGGCTCAGGGAGTGGAGAAGGCCATCGAACGCCTGATGAATATGTTTGCAAGCACTGGGCATATTGGCATCCCTGTCATGGCTCTAGAAGGTTTGGCTAAAGAGTTGCGGGAGGCCAAATGAAGGTCACCGAAACCAAAGTTTTGAGCATCGAAATCACTGAGGTCGAACGCCTCGATCCTATCCGCGTTATGGCTGAGAACTACGTGCCAGGGAAAGGCCGTATCACTATCACCTGCTTCGGCAAGGCATGGACTTCTTTCTGGCCTGCAATGGGTGGAGATACCGTCCAGCAGTTTTTAATCCGCGTATCAAATGATTACCTGATCGGCTGCCTTTCGCCAATGATGCGCAGCGAAGTAGATGACGACAACGAAGCGAACCTGGAGTTCGTGAAGGGCGAAATCTGCAAGCTGCGCCGTTCAGGTGAAATAGACAGCGTAAAAGCGCGGGACATGTGGGAATCAGCAGAGTGCAGCGATGACGTTAAGGCGGATTGCTGCTCATGGAGTAATGGCTCCGTGCTTCTTGAACTGCTTGGTGATGACCCCTATTACGCCAAATGGCCAACCGTCCCTAACCACGAATACCAATACCTTGAGCGCATCTTGGATGCCGTGCGTGAAGCGTTGAAGCAAATGGAGGCCAAATGAAAGAGCGCCCAGTGATTTTCAACGGCGAGATGGTTCGCGCCATTCTTGACGGCCGCAAGACCCAGACGCGGCGCACACTGAATTGGAAGCGTCAGCCGTACACAGAGATGGCCGAGCGTGATGATGGCTCGTTGTGGCCGTGGGCGGAAGATGGAGAGCGTGGTGGTGATATCTGGTTCTCCTGCCCATTTGGTGAAGTTGGCGATCGGCTGTGGGTGCGGGAGACGTTCGCCGGTCACTATCTCGATGATGACCAAATTCAGGACATCAAAGATGGCAGAGACAAAGCGGAAGATCTTTGCGAATACCGCGCCGATTACTCAGATGATGCTGACTGCGTGGACGGATGGACACCATCAATCCACATGCCGCGCTGGGCATCCCGCATCACGCTGGAAATCACCGCCGTGCGCGTGGAGCGACTGAACGATATCAGCGAAGAGGATGCCAGGGCTGAAGGTGTTAGGGCAATCGAAAACAACTTCGGCAATGGCCCTGCCTATTGCGATTACTTGCTTCCTAATTTGAATGACACTGCGGAGTGGTACAACCGCGCGAGCGACAGCTTCAAAAGTCTGTGGAAGTCCATCTACGGCGTAGAAAACTGGCGCGCTAATCCCTGGGTGTGGGTTATCGAGTTTCGTCGTGTGGGAGGTGCGTGATGCCAGCAAATGAACTGAGCCTCGACGGAAAAAGCATTCTCGACATGTGCTGCGGCTCCCGCATGTTCTGGTTCGACAAACAGGACGAGCGCGCTGTATTCAGCGACAAGCGCAGCGAGAGCCACACCCTGTGCGATGGTCGGAAACTGGTTATCTCCCCTGACCTGATCGCCGACTTTACCGCGCTACCGTTTGCAGACGGTAGCTTCCCTGTTGTCGTGTTCGATCCGCCGCACCTGGAACGCGTCGGCCCCAACGGCTGGCAGGGCAAAAAGTACGGGAAGCTCGATCGCGAAACATGGCGCGATGAACTGCGTGCCGGGTTCGCTGAGGCCTTCCGCGTGCTGCGGCCACACGGCGTGCTGATATTCAAATGGAACGAAACCCAGATACCGGTTAGCCAGATCATCGCCCTCACAGACGAGAAGCCAGCTATCTGGCAGCGCACCGGCAAGAACGACAAAACTCACTGGATCATCTTCGTCAAGTCGGGTGACAGCGCTAGGGAGGTGGAGCGTGGGTAATCGAAAAGCAACATGGGATATCCAACTACATACCCACTGCCCAGGGTGTGAGCTGAGTTTTGACCTGATGGAAGACAGTGATTTTAAAGCCGACTTACATTGCGACCCGCTTGAAACCGACTCACATCGTAGCACCAATGTTTGGGTTAGCTGCCCGCACTGCGGCGAAGAATTTACCGTCGATTTCGAATACTGAGGAGTCCCAGCATGGCTAAGCGTAAGAGCAACAGAGCGGCGCGGCAACTATTTGGCATGAGGCGCTGGATTAGCAATCGCATGTTTTTTAGTGGCGAAAAATCATTCTTAACCTATTGGCGAATCATGCCATCAAAAGGCGCGCGTCGGGCCGATGCCCAGGAGAAAGCATTATGAGCACGTTAATCGGCGTAATTCGTATTTTGATTTTGGTGGTGGCAATCCTGCAGATCAAGGTAGTTACAGTAACCGCTACCGGGTTCGGGTCGTACTTCCTCGCAGGATTACTGTTCAGTCTCTACTGCTGGGCAATCCTGAAGCTTCTGGACTACCTGAAGGACTACAATCATGGACAATAAGCTGAGCGAACTGAAGCGCCGGGCCGACAAATGCCCCATCAAGCGATTTAAGGCATTCATCGGCAAAGCCAATACGCAAGCAACTCTGTGCGCCGATACAGTTATCGAAATTATTGGCTGGAGTGGTTTCGACGCATCTGATCTGAATGCCAAAAGCCACCGCGTGGAACTGGCCCGTTTTATTGCAGCAGCTGACCCAGAAACTATTCTCGCCCTGCTGGCAGAGCTAGAAGACGAGCGCGCAAGCCGTGCGCAGTGGCAGCAGAACTGCACACGGGCCGAAGAGCGCATCGCCGAGCTGGAAGCAGAAATCACGAACATCGTAGATAGCCATGCTGAAACGGTTGCAGAATTACGCGCCAAGCTGGAAGCGAAGGATAAGCGCATCGCCGAGCTGGAGTCCATCCGAGCAGACGCATCCCAGGTGCTCAAAGAAATCGGCAACGAGCTGGGCTGCAACCTCGACAACGAGTCGATCATGATGGCTATCGATGCGCTGAAAGAGCGGGAAAAGCGCGTGGTGGCGCTGGCCGGTGGCAACGCTGAACTGTGGGAAACCATGGCTGCGAGACTTGAAGCCGCAGAAGCCAAGCTGGCTACGCCATTGGTCATTAATTTGCCTGAGCGACGCGATGACAGCCATGACTGGGATGGAGTTTCACCAACCGAAGCGTTCAATACGTGCCGGTCAATCTGTGGGCTAATGTTCCGTCAGCAATTGCGCGCCGCTGGCTTCACCGTAGAGGGGGATGAGTAGCCATGCCAACACATTGCGAACTGGTCAGCTTCACGCGTGACAGAAAGGAGAACACAACGACCAGCGTCTATCACACCGAGCAGTATTCACGAAATGCCCGGACGGTCGTTGAGCAGGAGCTGATTATCAAAGGCGAGGGCATGTTCCGGCGATATACCGCCGACATGCGGTTTGATGATTTCCCCGCTTGCGGCTCTGAACGAGAAGCAGCCCTGAAACTTGCCGATTGGATGCAGCGTCTTGGCGCTGCCATTGAAGACCACTGGAGCCAACCATGACTGAATTAATCAAGCCAACAAAGAAAGGCCTGAACGATGGCGCTGTTGAACATATGACGTCAGACGATTGCAGATTTTTGGTTATGCGCGGCGACTATACCGCTGCCGATATTATCCAGGCAGCGGTAAATCAAGACCACATCGATAGCGACATTGCTGAGACTTGGGCGCGCACCGCTCGCTATTACCAGTCCTGGTACAAGGTAAGCCCGATTGGCGGCCAGGATGGTTACGGCAGTTGGAACCATCCGCGGGATACGCCGTGCCGAGGTGCTTATTTCGCATCAACATTGTGCTGGGACTAAGGGAGGATGCATGACACTAACGACTACTGAAGAACTGAAGCACCTGGCTTCCAGCGACAATGCCAACGAACTGACGCGCCGATTGGCTCGCGAGTGTTTGGCTAACCGGGAGGCGCAGCCGGTGGCGCTGGTTGACCTTCGCCCGGCCGCAAGCGGCAGCATCTGTTGGCAGAACGGCGGGAAAGACCTACCGCATGGCACCGAACTTTTCACTGCCCAGCCAGCGTCAGCAGTGCCGGGGGAAGCAAAGCTTGGTGAAATGCCATTCCTTGGTAAAAGTGAGCGTGGTTACGTTAGAGGCTGGAACGCCTGCCGCGCCGCAATGCTGGCTCAACATGTAAGTGGCGGTTACAAGTTGCCGGATAGCGTTCTTGTACTTCTTAATCACATCGAGGATGTGCTTGACGATGAAAACTGGAACCGGAACAGTGTTAAAAAGTGGAACGCCGTAACAATGCTGTCAGCATCGCCGGAGGGTGGGAATGGCTAAGACAGCGGCAGAACGCAAGGCGGCGCAACGCGAACGCCAACGAAAATCCGGCGTTGTTCCCTTTGAACTCAAGTTGGATCAGCAGGAAATCGATATGTTACGGGAAAACTGCGCGGCCCGCCGGCCGCAACGTGAACCATACGATATGGACGAGTACATAACCATGTTGATCAGGAAGGATAACGCCGATTTAAAAAAGCAGCTGGCAGCACGGAATGAGCGGTGCTGCGGAAAGTGCAAAGACAAACTACCTGGGGATCCTGCAGGGTGTTATTTCCTCGGTGATTCTGAATGCTGGCAAACCTATGGGTGGCACGAAACGAAATTAACAGTGTGACATGTCACGATTGAGTTAATGCCCGTATGCGGCGGGCGATACGTGTGGAGAAAAAATATGAATACGATGTTTTTGTTGATGGCCGAATACGAAAGGTCCAGTATTCCACTATCGGAAATTGCTGAGCGTTATCTCGGACTGCGTCCGTCAACTGCTGAACAGAAGGCCGCAGAGGGTAAGCTACCTATAGCGACATTTCGCGTAGGGAACACCCAAAAATCACCGCGAATGGTACACGTTGCTGACTTGGCCGAACTGATTGATCAACGAAGAAAAGAAGCCAAAGAAGAGTTGGAACGCTGCAAGTAATGCTGTGTGGGGCTTGCCCCACCAGCACCCCAATAGCACCCCCGATAAAAATAACCTGTTGATTCTTATAGATCATATACAAGATGTACCATCGGATTAATTTTATGGCTAACGATAACGAGAACCCTATGAGCTACCGCGTCATCGCCCTCGATCTTGACGGCACCCTGCTGGACAACCAAAAACGCATCTTACCGCAATCGCTGGAAGCGCTGGCGCAGGCGCGCGCCGCCGGCATCCAGGTGGTGGTGGTCACCGGCCGCCATCACGTCGCTATCCATCCGTTCTACCAGGCGCTGCAGATAGACACCCCGGCCATCTGCTGCAACGGCACCTACCTGTATGATTTTCAGCAGAAGAAGGTGCTGGCGGCCGATCCGCTGGCGAAAGATCAGGCCAAGCAGGTGCTGCAGATGCTCAAACAGACCGACATTCACGGGCTGATGTACGTTGACGACGCCATGCTCTACCAGGAGCCGAGCGGCCACGTGACCCGCTCGCTGGCCTGGGCCGAAACCCTGCCGGTAGCGCAGCGCCCGACGCTGCTGCAGGTCGGCAGCCTGGCGCAGGCGGCCGACGACGCGCAGGCGATCTGGAAATTCGCCACCTCGCACGCCGATACCCTGGCGCTGCGCGAGTTTGCCGACACGGTGGAGAAAGAGCTGGGGCTGGCATGCGAATGGTCCTGGCACGATCAGGTGGATATCGCCAAAGGCGGCAACAGCAAAGGCAAGCGCCTGCGCCAATGGGTGGAGTCGCAGGGGCTGAGCATGGATCAGGTGGTGGCGTTCGGCGACAACTACAACGACATCAGCATGCTGGAAGCAGTCGGGTTGGGCGTGGCGATGGGCAACGCCGATGACGCGATCAAGGAACGCGCCGATCTGGTGATCGCCGATAACCTGCAGCCGGGCATCGCCGAGGTGATCCGCACCCGCGTGCTGTAATCTTTTCGCCCTCCCGCCGGGAGGGCCTGTCTTAGCGGCTCTCGCGGCTGATCGACACGCTCTTCACCTGCGCGTACAGCCACTGCCCAGGGCGGATCGCCAGTTCGTCTCGCGCCCACGGCGTGATCCGCGCCCACAGCACGTGTTCCCCGACCGCCAGCTTCACTTCCACCAGCCCGTCCACGTCCAGACACTCGCTTACCTTGGCCGGCAACACGTTGCGAATACTGCTGTTGACCGGCGGCTGCAGCACCAGCGAGACGTCGGCGGCGTTGATGCGAATGCGCAGCTGGGTGCCCAGTTCGGCGTCGATGCCGCTGACCCACAGCCTTTGATCGCCGAGCGCCAGCGCGGTCATGGCATAGCGTTGATGATGCTCAATCACGCTGACGCGTAGCACGCTGCTCTGATCTTCACGCTGCAGCCACGGCCGCAGCGCGCTGCTGGCCCAAACAGCTTCCAGCCCGCCGAACGCGCGCACCTCGCCGCGATCCAGCACCATCACCTGCTCGGCCAGGCGCAGGATCTCGTCCAGGCTGTGGCTGACGTAGAGGATGGGGATGTTGACGTCCTGCGCCAACCGCTCCAGATACGGCAGCAGCTCGCGTTTGCGCGGCAGATCGAGCGAGGCCAGCGGCTCGTCCATCAGCAGCAGTTCCGGCGCGGTCAGCAGCGCGCGGCCGATCGCCACCCGCTGTTTTTCACCGCCGGAGAGCGTCAGCGGCAGCCGATTGAGCAGCGGCCCGATGCCCAGCAGCTCGACGATGGTGTTGAACTGCGCGCGCATGCCGGCCGCCATGCCGTATTGCAGGTTGCCGCGCACCCGATAGTGCGGGAACAGCCGCGCATCCTGAAACACGTAGCCGATACGGCGCTTTTCCGGCGGCAGGCAAAGGCCCGCGGCGGTATCCACCAGCGTGCGGCCATTGAGCGCGATGCGCCCCTGCTGCAAACGGGTCAGGCCGCCGATGGCGTTGATCAGGGAAGTTTTGCCCGCGCCGGACAGGCCGAAAATCGCGGTGATGCCCTGCGCCGGCAAATCGGCGCGGACGTTGAGATTAAGGTCGCCCAGCTGCTGCGAGAAATCCAGCTCCAGCATTTACACCCCCATCCGTTTGCGGCCCCAGCGGGCCAGCCATTCGGACACCATCAGGGAAGCCAGCGACAGTACAATGGCGATCGCGCACAGCCGCGCGGCGGCGGCTTCCGCTCCCGGCGTTTCGATCAGCGTATACATCGCCAGCGGAATGGTGCGGGTTTCACCGGGAATGTTGGAGACGAAGGTGATGGTGGCGCCGAACTCCCCCAGCGAGCGGGCGAAGGCTAGCACCACGCCGACAATGACGCCGGGCAGCGACAGCGGCAGCGTGACGGTGAAAAACACCCGCCACGGGTTGGCGCCCAGCGTGCGCGCCGCCTGCTCCAGCCGGGTATCCACCGCCTCCAGCGCCAGCCGGATGGCGCGCACCATCAGCGGAAACGCCACCACCGCCGATGCCAGCGCGGCGCCGCGCCAGCTAAAGCTGAAGCTGAAGCCGAACCAGTCGTACAGCCACTCGCCGATGACGCCGCGCCGCCCCATGGCGATCAGCAGCAAATAGCCGACCACCACCGGCGGCAGCACCAGCGGCAGATGAATGACGCCGTCCAGCAGCGCCTTGCCGGGAAAGCGGCAACGCACCAGCACCCAGGCCATCAGAATGCCGAACGGCAGGCTGCAGACCACCGCCAAACCGGAGACTTTCAGGCTCAGCTCAACCGCCAGCCACTCGTACTCACTCAGAATCATTTACGTGGGGTGAATCCATAATGTTCAAAAATAGCGGCCGCTTCCGGGCCCTTCAGATAGGTATAGAAAGCGCTGACCGTCGGATTTTGACGATCTTTCACCATCGCCATGGGATATTCAACCGGTTTGTGGCTGTCTTCCGGGAATACACCCATCACTTTCACCTTGTCGCTGGCGACCGCGTCGGAGCCGTAGACGATGCCGAGCGGCGCTTCACCGCGCTCCACCAGCGCCATCGCGCTGCGCACGTTGTTGGCGCGCGCCAGTTTCGGCTCCAGCGCGCTCCAGGCGCCCAGGTGTTCCAGCGCCTCTTTGGCGTAGATGCCGGCCGGCACGTGATCCGGATCGCCCACCGCCAGACGGCCGCCGCTGAGCAGCTTGGCCCAGTCGGTCTGCTTGTCGATGGCGATCTTGTCTTGCTTATCGCTCTTGGCGGCGATCAGCACCAGTTCGTTGCCCAGCAGCGTGTAGCGGGTGTCTTTCACCATCTGCTGTTTGTCGATGGCGTAATCCATCCACTGTTGATCGGCGGAGATGAACAGATCGGCCGGGGCGCCCTGCTCAATTTGGCGCGCCAGCGTCGAGGACGACGCGAAGGAGGAAACCACCTGCACGTCCTTGCCTTTTTGATACTGGGTGGCGATGTCCTGCAGCGCGTTGGTCAACGACGCGGCGGCGAACACGGTGATCTTTTCCGCCGCCGAAGCCTGTGCCACCAGGCCCGATGCCAACACGATCCCGCCAACCCATTTGGTCCATTGCTGTTTCATTGTTTTTCTCCGCAAGTTAACGTGCATTATCACTCTTCGTTATATAAAAAATAATATAACGTTGCGCGAAAGCTTGTCATGCGGTTTATCGGCAAAGCGTGAGATAACTTGAGGAATGCCCGCCGGGCGATGCCGGCGGGTATCGGGATGGGGAACGGTCAGTGCTGAGTGCGGTTTTCTTTCGAACGGCCCACTTTGGAGAAGACGTTGAACACTTCGCCAAAACCGTAAATCAGGCCGAGGATCAGCGCCATGACCACCGGCACCATGACCACGGCAAACAACAGACTTTTCAATAATTCCAACATGATAGCCTCGCTTAACTGCCCATTGAGCGGAAAATGCCTTTCACCGCATATCGGGTTATTCTAACCCAAAAAAATCGCTAAAACCGGAGTTATTTTAGCCAGCGGGGCGAAATTGTGATCGGCCAAACGTGCCCTTTCCACCGGGCTCATACCGGGGTGGGGTAATAGATCAGCGGCGGCGCATAGCCGGCGGGCGCCGCCAGCCGGGCCTCCACCCCGTACACCGCGCGAATGTGCTCCGGCGTCAGCGCCTGCCGCGGCGTGCCCGCCGCACAGACCCTGCCCCGTTGCAGCAGCGCGACCCGATCGCAATAACAGGCCGCCAGATTCAGATCGTGCAGCGTCACCACCACGCTGAGCTTCAGCCGCCGCAGCAAGGCCATAAACTGCTGCTGATGGGCGATATCCAGATGGTTGGCGGGCTCATCCAGCAGCAGCCACGGCGTTTGCTGCGCCAGCGCGCGCGCCAGATGCACCCGCTGTTGTTCACCGCCGGACAGCCGCTGCCAATCGCGATCGGCCAGGTGGCTGATGCCCACTTGCTCCATCGCCTGCCCGGCGAGGCGGCGATCCTCGGTACCAAAACCGCGCCAGCGGCCGATATGGGCCAGGCGCCCCAGCAGCACCGCCTCCTTCACCGGCAGCGCGAAGGCGCCGGGGGCGGATTGCTCAAGAAAAGCGATGCGCCTGGCGCGCTCCCGCCCGGAAAACGCGGTAATTTGGCGCCCTGCCAGCCAAACGCGGCCCCCGGCGGCGGGCTGCAACCCGGCCAGCAGCTTGAGCAACGTGGATTTACCGCTGCCGTTGACGCCGAGCACGCCGGTGATCTCACCGGGCAAGGCGCAGAAATCCAGATTTTCCAGCACCGTGCGTTCGCCCGCTCGCCAGCTCACCGCCTCGGCGCACAGGCCGGATCGCGCTTTTTCAATCGTCATGCATTGACCTTCCGATACAGCAACAGCAGGAATACCGGCACCCCCAGCAGCGCCGTCAGCACGCCGACCGGCAGCTCGCGCGGAGCAAACAGCGTTCTGGCTAGGGTGTCCGCCGCCACGGCGAACAGCGCACCGCACAGCGCGCTGGCCGGCAACAGCCGCCGATGCCGCGAGCCGACCAGCCGCCGGGCGACATGCGGCACCGTCAGCCCGATAAATCCCACCGCGCCGCTGAACGCGACGATCGCCGCCGTCAGCGCGGTGGTCACCACATACAGCAGCAGCTTCAGCGGAGCCACCGCCACCCCCAGCGAAGCGGCGGTCACGCCGCCAAACGCCAGCGCGTCCAACTCACCCGCCCGCAGCCAACACAGCAGCAGCGCCGCCGCCAGCGCCAACCCGCACAGCCCGACCTGCGGCCAGCGCGCGTCGCTGAACGATCCCAGCAACCAGAACATCACGCCGCGCGTGGCGTTGGCGTCCGCCTGCCAGAGGGTGATCAGCGAAGTCAGCGCGGAGAGCAGCTGCGTCACCGCCACCCCGGCCAGGATAAACAGCGTGGACTCCCCCTGCAGCGAACGCCCGGCCAGCAGCATCACCAACGCAAACGCCCCCAGCGCGCCGATAAACGCGCCGCCGGACACCGACAACAGGCCGCCGCCCAGCCCCAATACCAGCACCGTTACCGCTCCCACGCCGGCGCCGGAGGAGATGCCCAGCACCCAGGGATCGGCCAGCGGGTTGCGGGTCAGCGACTGCAGCACGGTGCCCGCCAACGCCAATCCGGCGCCGGCCAGCGCCGCCAACAGCGCGCGCGGCATCCGCAGCGACCAGATGATGCGCTGATACACATCGGCGTCGGTCGCCGCGCTGCCGCTGACGCCAAGCACGATGCGCCAGGCGTCGTGCCACGCGATCGGCGCTGGCCCCGACAGGGTGGCGCCCAGCAGGGCCAGCGGCAGCACCGCCGCCAGCAACAGCAGCCAGCCGGCCTCACGGCCGGGCAGTAACCGCCGGATCATGCTATTTCCAGCCTGCGATCACATAGTCGTCCAACAGCTGCCACACCGTCCCCGCCTCGCTGAAACCGGCCTGCCTGAGGGCCGCGAGCTGGAAATCCACCGGCGTCGGCGGCGGCACCGGGCGGCCGGCGAACAGCGCTTCACGCTCGGCCTGATAAGCGGCCAACGCCGGCGATTGCAGCGCGCCCGCAAACCAGCGATCCCAATCCTCAACGCCGTTGTCCCAGGCGCGCTGTTGGGTCTGCTCGTCGTGCCGCTCCGCCAACGCTTTCAGCCGCGGCTGGCGCTGATCATAGCGCTGATGATCGGCGTTCAGGAACACGCCGCCGTCGGCCAGCAGCCCGGCGACGTTGCGGTACAGCGCCAGCTGCTGCTCGGGCATCAGCCAGTGCAGCGCCGTGCTGGACACCGCCGCCTGCGGCGCGGGGCCGGACAGTGCGGAAAAACAGGCCGGATCCGCCAGATCGGCCTGCAGAATGCGGATCCGATCGCCGTACGCCGCCAGCGCGCCGCGCGCCACCGCCAGCAGCAGCGGATCGAGATCGATGGCGGTCACCCTGGCCTGCGGAAAGCGCTGCAAAATGCGCAGGCTCAGCGAGCCCGGGCCGCAGGCCAGATCCACCACGTGAAAATCCTGACCGGCGGCCAGCGCCAGCACGTCCAGCTGGGCGTTAAAACGCGCTTCCCGCTCGGCGATGTAGGCCGCCTGCTGGCGATCCCAGGAATCCAGCAGCGAAGAGAATGAAACGGCAGTCATATCAAGGTTCCTTGTTGGAAAAAGTCGGCGCCTGCGGCGGCAAGGCCGCCAGGCCCCGAATCAAACGGCCCAACGCCGCCACGGTGCGGGCGGAAGGGTCCATGTCGTAACCGGGGAGGATCACGTAGCGCCGCTGACGCACGGCGCGCAGCGTCGCGGTCAGCGGGTGATGCTCCAGAAAGGCGATCTTGTCGGCCGCGCTGTCGCCGAGGCCGCCACGCGGCAGATCGCCAAGCACGATCGCATCCGGATCGCGGGCGGCGATGATTTCCCAGGACACCGTCGGCCACAGCTCGGGCCGATCGCCGAACAGGTTCTCGCTGCCGACGCTGCGGCTCAGCAAGCCTGGCGCGCCGCAGCAGCCCGCCACATAGGGCGTTTGCGCGCCGGCATACCACCACAGCAGACGCAAATGCGGCAGCTGAGCACGCTGTGGTTCGAGCGCCCTCAGCTGCCCGCGCAGCCGTTCGACCAGCGCTTCACCGGCGCGGCTGACGTTGAAAATGCGCGCCAGCTCCCGCAGCTCGGTGAAAATGTCTTCAAACGTCAGCGCGGCGGCGATCGCGCTTTGCTGGCCGCTGCAGGCGCCGGGTGAGAGATAAGTGCCGATGCCCCATGCCGCCAGCCTCGCCCGATCGGGCGTTTCCGGGCTTTGCAGCCAGTAATAGCTGGCCGAATAGACAAAATCCGGCCGCATCAGCAGCAACGCTTCCGCCGTGGGCGGCGCCGGGCTGGTGGGCGCCTGCAGCGCATCGGCCGTCGGCGCGGGATCGCGCGCGCGGTCATACCCGACCACGCCGATCGCGCGGCCAGCCAGCCCCAGCGCCAGCAGGTTTTCCAACGCCGGGTTGGCGTAAACCAGCACCCGCTGCGGCGGCTGCGGGTAATCGTGCGTTACCCCGCAATTTTGCAGGCTGACGGCATCGGCACGCAGCGGCGCGCCCCCGCCCAATCCCAGGGTGCACAACAGCAGGGCAAGCCGGCGTTTCACGCCGTCAGAACCTGACCGACACAAAGGTTTCATAGCTGCGCGGCGGCGCGATCAGCGCCTGATCCGGGTAAGTGCGCTGGTAGGCGTACAGCTGGTTGGTGGCGTTGCGAATGCGAAAGCCGACATTGACGATCGGCGTCAGCTGATAGTCCGCCGCCAGATCGAGCGTGGTGTACGCGCGCATCTTGCGCCGGTTGGCGTCGTCGTTGTAACTGCTGCCGACGTAGCGCAGTGAAGAAGCCAGCCCCAGACGCTCCGTCGCCTGATAATGCACGCTGAGGTTGGCGGTCCAGTCCGGGATATAGGCCGGGCGATTGCCGTTGTAGCTGCGCAGCGGGCTGCCGCCGCGATAGTCGTCGTAGCGGGCATGCGTGTAGGCGGCGTTGCCGGCCAGCTCCCAGCGCTCGTCGGGATGCAGCACCACGCCAAGCTCGATGCCGCGCGACGTCTGCCTGCCTACCGCGTTCAACGCATCCGGCCGCTGCACGTCGGGCACAAACAGGTTGTCCTTGCGCAGTTCATACAGCGCCAGCGTCGCCTCGCCTTTGTTACCCCAGAACTGCCCTTTGGCGCCGGCCTCCCACTGGCGCGCTCGCGTCAGCGGCAGATCGGTCTGCGTTGGGCTGAGGAAGAACAGATCGTTGCCCGGCTCCTGGCCGGTGGTGTAGTTGGCGTAGAGCGTGAGGTTATCGGTCAATGCATAGCTGGGGCCCAGGCTCCAGGTGCTGAAAACGTAGGTATGCGCGCGGCTCTCTTCCTGCGGCCCCTGGAAGCGCCAGTCCATGTTCATATGGTTATAGCGCAGCTGGCCCAGCAGCGCTAAACGCTCGGTCAGGCTGAAGCGATCTTCAAGAAAGGCGGCATACTGGTTCTGGGTAACGTGGCGCACCGGCGCGCGTTGGCGGTCGGTTCCCTGGGCGAACGGCTCTCGGGGCGGCGCGCCAAGCGGCACGTCTTCGGATCCGGGGAAGCCGTTGGAGTAGTACTGAAAATGCCGCTTGCTCAGATCGAGGCCGACCAGCAACCGGTTATCGAAACCGGCGATGGCGCGATCGAACACCAGCGAACTGCGGTTGCCGATCAGATCGTCGTCGTGCGCCAGGGCGCCGAAGGAGTCGCGGTTGACGTCGCCGGGCCGGGCCGCCGCCGCGACGCGAAAGCGTTCGACGTTGCGCCACTCGCGAAAGCCGCTGTAGTAATAGAATTGGTTATGCCACTCCACTTCGGGCGTCATAAACCAGTCCAGACTAGCCTGAAATGCGGTGGCGTTGCTCTGGATGCGGCTGTCGGTCAGGTTGTTGTAATTGATGTCGCGCAGCTCGCCGGCAATGCGCCCGTCCAGCAGCGGCGTGCCGTAGTAAGGGTTGTTGGTGCGGTTGAGCATGCGGTCCAGGCTCAGCGTCAACAGCGCATCGTCCGTCAGTTTAAACAGCAGCGAGCCGGAAACCCGCTTCTGCCGATCGCGTTCGTACTGCACGTTGCTGCCGCTGTCGTTGCCGCTGACGTCCAGCCGGTACGCCACCGCATCGTCCACCAGCGCGCCGCCGGCCCCCAGATGCAGACGCTGGCTGCGGTAGCTGCCGAAGCCATAATCGAGCTCAAGCGGCTGGCGGCTGAAGGTCGGCCGCCGCGAGATCAGGTTGACGCTGCCGCCCGCGGCGCTCAGGCCGTTCAAGGCCGATCCCGGCCCGCGCAGTATCTCGATGCTGTCGTAATGCGCCGGATCGCCCAGCTGCAGCGTGCTGCCGGGCATCTCCACGCCGTTATACAGCCAGGCGATCGGCCGGAAACCGCGCGCGGAAAAGTTGTTGGACAGCGTCGGCGAAGCGACGCCGGACAGGCCAGTGGCGTGCTCGACGGCGGCGGCCAGCGAACGATCGCCCCGCTGTTGGATCGCTCTTGCGCTGATGATATCGACGCTGCGCGGCGTCTCCCGAGCGGTCAGCCCGAGCTGCGAAGCGCTGCGGCTCACGGCGCTCAACGCATCGTAGCGCCCGGCGGGGGCCGCCGCCTCCACGGTGAGCTGTTCTTCGCATCCCGTGGCATTGCGGGCTTTATCGCAGTCGGCGGCGAAAGCCAACGGCGCCGTCAGTGCGCCGCCGACCCAGGCGGCGGCAAGGCATAACGATTTTCTGGGCGTGACAAGACGCCGGCGTGTCGTACTCATGTGAAGCATCCCTGTGGTGAAATAAAAACCGGCCGCAGCCAGCGTAAAGCCTTATCGTTTTTCTGTTATGTTATATTATAACAACAAAGCAATGCCAGTCTTTATTGCCCCGCCCTCCAGCGCACTGCGCTTGGCGCTTTGCCGCCAAATCGGCGACAATAAGATTTTTGCCGCCGACAGGATGCGCTATGCAGGCCGAAATTCTTCTGACTCTCAAACTCCAGCAAAAGCTGTTCGCCGATCCGCGCCGCATCGCGCTGCTGAAACAGGTGCAGCACACCGGCTCCATCAGCCAGGGCGCCAAACTGGCGGGCATCAGCTACAAAAGCGCCTGGGACGCCATCAATGAGATGAACCAGTTGGCGGAACAAACGGTGGTGAAACGCGCCACCGGCGGTAAAGGCGGCGGCGGCGCACAGCTGACGCACTATGGCCAGCGGTTGATCCAGCTGTATGACCTGCTGGGCCAAGTGCAGCAAAAAGCTTTCGACGTGTTGCAGCAGGACGATCTGCCGCTCGACAGCCTGCTGGCGGCCATCTCGCGCTTCTCGCTGCAAACCAGCGCGCGCAATCAGTTCTTCGGCACCGTCATCGAACGCGATCATCAGCAGGTGCAGCAGCACCTGGCGATTTTGTTGAATGACGGCACCACTCGCCTGACGGCGGCCGTCACCCAGCAAAGCGCCGACCGGCTGCAGCTGACGCCGGGCAAAGAGGTGCTGGCGCTGATCAAGGCGCCCTGGGTGCGGTTAAGCGTCGATTCGGCGGAGCATATCGGCGCGGATAACGCGCTGGCGGGCGTGGTGGCCGGTATTCAGCCGGGCGCCGAACACAGCGAGGTGCTGGTGACGCTGGCGGGCGGCGAAACCCTGTGCGCCACCCTGACGACGGCGGAGCTGCAGCGCCTGCAGCTGAGCGTCGGCACCGCCGTACACGCCCTGTTCAACGCCGATCGCGTGATTGTCGCCACGTTGTGTTAAGCGCAACATGACGTTGCGTTTTTGTTGATTGACTTCCCCCTGCAATGCGCCTATTCCTAAGGCAAATAATTGCAAAAAAAGGAACAGGTGATGTCGTCGTTGCACATTTCGCAAGGTTCATTCCGCTTAAGCGATACCCGCACCCTGACGCTGGACGCGCTGGAAATCCAGGCCGGCGACAGCTGGGCCTTCGTCGGCGCCAACGGCAGCGGCAAATCCGCCCTGGCGCGCGCGCTGGCCGACGAACTGGTTCTGCTGAGCGGTGAGCGCCGCAGCGACTTTCAGCACGCGGTGCGCATCTCCTTCGAACAGCTGCAAAAAATGGTCAGCGACGAGTGGCAACGCAACAACACCGATCTGCTCAGCGCGGACGAGGACGACACCGGCCGCACCGCGGCGGAAATCATTCAGGAAGAGGTGCAAGACGCCGCGCGCTGTGAGCGGCTGGCCGCGCAGTTCGGCATCACCGCCCTGCTGACGCGCCGCTTCAAATACCTCTCCACCGGCGAAACACGCAAAACCCTGCTGTGCCGGGCGCTGATGCCCGAGCCTGACCTGCTGATCCTCGACGAACCCTTCGACGGGCTGGACGTGCACTCGCGCGCGCAGCTCGCCACGCTGCTGAGCGAGCTTTCCGCCCAGGGCCAGACCGTGGTGCTGGTGCTCAACCGGTTCGACGATATCCCGGATTTTGTCCGGCAGGTGGGCGTACTGGCGGACTGTACCCTGACCAACCGCGGGCCGCGCCGCCAGGTGATGGCGGACGCGCTGGTGGCGCAGCTGGCGCACAGCGAAAACCTAAGCGGGCTGGCGCTGCCGGAGGAGGAGGATCCAACGCAAAAGGTGGCGCTGCCGGCGGATCGGCCGCTGATCGTCCTGCGCGACGGCGTGGTCAGCTATAACGACCGGCCGATCCTCAATCATCTCGACTGGCAGGTTAACCCCGGTGAACATTGGCAGATCGTCGGCCCGAACGGCGCCGGCAAATCCACGCTGCTCAGCTTGATCACCGGCGATCACCCGCAGGGCTACAGCAACGATCTGACGCTGTTCGGCCGCCGCCGCGGCAGCGGGGAAACCATTTGGGAGATCAAGCGCCATATCGGCTACGTCAGCAGCAGCCTGCATCTGGATTATCGCGTCAACACCAGCGTGCGCAACGTGGTGCTGTCGGGGTTCTTCGATTCGATCGGCATTTATCAGGCGGTTTCGGATCGTCAGCGGCAGCTCACCGAGCAATGGCTGGCGCTGCTCGGGCTCGACGGCGCGCGCGGCGGCGCCCCGTTCCACAGCCTTTCCTGGGGCCAACAGCGGCTGGCGCTGATCGCCCGCGCGCTGGTGAAACACCCGGCGCTGCTGATCCTCGACGAGCCGCTGCAAGGGTTGGATCCGCTCAATCGCCAGCTGGTGCGCCGCTTCATCGACGTGCTGATCGGCCAGGGCGCCACCCAGCTGCTGTTCGTCTCGCACCATGCCGAAGATGCGCCGCAGTGCATCACACACCGCCTCAGCTTCGTGCCCGACGGCGAGGGCGGCTACGGCTACCAACAGCAACGGCTGGAGCAGACCTCCGCCTGAAGCGCGGCGTAAACATATCCGGCAACACTTCACCGCAGCACATCACATTTGGCCTTTTATCATAGAAAGAAAGAAGGCCATTTTCTGGAGACGCCATGTCCGCTGCGTTGATTATCATCGACCTGATCGAGGATCTGATCGGGCCCAAAGGGCGCGCCAACCACTGCCGCGAACAGGTGACGGCAAGCCACCTGCTCGCCAACGTCAATGCCGCCGCGGCCTACGCCCGGGTGCGAAAAATCCCGGTGATTTGGGTGCGGACGGGATTTGCCGACGATTATCATGACATCCCGCTCCACTCGCCGCTGTTCAACCATTTGAAACAGATAGGCGCGCTGCGGCTAAACGGCCCGGGCTGCCGCTGGGCGCCCGATCTGCATCAGGAGGAGACCGATCTGCAGTTTGATAAAACGGCGGTCAGCGCCTTCTCCGGTAACAATTTGTTAGCCTGGCTGCGGCAACATCGGTGCCATCATCTGCTGCTGGCGGGCGTCAGCACGTCGCTCGCCATCGAGAGCACCGCGCGTCAGGCGCACGACGCCGGCTTCCAGGTGACCGTGCTGCACGATCTGTGCGCAGCCCCCACGCAGGAGCTCCACCAGCAGAGCCTGGACACCCTGCAAAACCTGGCGGAAGTCGCCCGTTCGCAGGCCTGGATGCAAGGCTGACCTCAATACCGCCGGTCGTGTGGGCCGGCACCCTGCACGGATGCGTCACTGCCCCGACCTTTAGCGTCATCTTGGTGTGCTACTATCCGCTCTAGCGCTCAATTTCGCCATCATCGCACGCCGCAAAGGCGCTGAGCGCCGTGTACATATTTTAAAGGGACATATCATGTGGGGCGTACTGGCTGCTTCGTTATTTTTCTTACCGTTTAACCGGCTGATAGCCTGGGTTATCCTGGCCGCCTCGGCGGGCATGGGGCTTTATCATGGGGTATTGACGCCGCTCAGCCTGGGTTGCCTGTTGGCCATCGTGGCGCTGGCGGGGCTACGTCACCATTTTCGCGAGCGGCGTAGTCTGGCGATCGCGTTCGAAGGGTTGGTGGTCGCCGGCTGCGTGGCGCTGTTCTTGCACCTGGTGCCGGGCATCCACAATCAACTGATGATCGACGGTGAAAAAGCCGGCCCGCTCAGCGCGCCGTTCACTATGTATTACAACTTCGACAAGGCGATGGTGCCCTTCCTGCTGTTCGCCTGCTTGCCCACGCTGTTTTCCGCTGAACGCGGCGGCAACGTCGGCAAAGCGGGCTGGATTGCGCTGCTGCTGGCCGTGCCGGCGCTGTTGCTGCTGGCCGTGGCGCTGGGCGGCTTAAAAATCGAGCTGCATGCGCCCGCCTGGATCCTGCCTTTCGTGATGGCGAACCTGTTCTTCGTCTGTATGGCCGAAGAAGCGCTGTTTCGCGGCTACCTGCAGCAGCGCCTCAGCCAGTGGCTGGGCGCCTGGCCGGCGCTGATCGTCGCTTCTCTGGTGTTCGGCGCCGCGCATTTGGCTGGCGGCATGCTGATGGTAATCTTCGCGACGCTGGCCGGGGTGATCTACGGCCTGGCGTGGATGTGGAGCGGCCGCCTGTGGGTGCCGATTCTGTTCCATTTCGGGCTTAATCTGACCCATCTGCTGTTCTTTACCTACCCGCTGTATCAGCATCCTTAACGGCTGACGCCGGCAGAGAGCCCTTCTCTGCCGGCAGGTCGGGTGAAAACGCTATCATCGGTAGCGCACCGCAATGCCCTCAATCACGTTGCCACCGGCTTTTCTCCGCCCATCAGGCGCTTTTTATCACAGTGTAAACGATTCCATTTTTCGCGTTAGATCACCTTTTTAGCGCCGCGGGCGTGCTATCTTTTTGCGCAATGACCTCTCCCTGTTCAGTAACGGGCGTATTAAGACGGTAATTGGAAGCGATTACACCCTCGTCGACGCCAAGAAAGGAACCGTATGACAGAATTTAACCCTATCGATCATCCGCACCGCCGCTATAACCCGCTGAGCGGCCAGTGGGTGCTGGTCTCACCGCACCGCGCCAAGCGCCCCTGGCAGGGCCAGCAGGAGGCCGTCCCGACGGAAACGCTGCCGGCGCACGATCCCGACTGTTTCCTGTGCCCGGGCAACGCGCGCATCACCGGCGATCGCAATCCGGATTATCGCGGCACCTACGTCTTCGCCAATGATTTCGCCGCGCTGCTGAGCGATACGCCGCCGGCGCCCGACAGCCAGGATCCGCTGATGCGCAGCCAGAGCGCGCGCGGCGTCAGCCGGGTGATCTGCTTCTCTCCCGATCACAGCAAGACCCTGCCCGAACTGACGCTGCCGGCGCTGGAGCAGGTGATCGCCGCTTGGCAGGCGCAAACCGATGAGCTGGGCAAGCACTACCCCTGGGTACAGCTGTTCGAAAACAAAGGCGCAGCGATGGGCTGCTCCAACCCGCACCCGCACGGGCAGGTCTGGGCCAACAGTTTTCTGCCGAACGAGGCCGAGCGCGAAGATCGCCTGCAGCACGCGTATTTTCGGGAACACGCCTCCCCGCTGCTGCTGGACTATGCGCAGCGCGAGCTGGCCGCCGGCGAACGCATCGTGGTAAACACCGAACACTGGCTGGCGGTGGTGCCCTACTGGGCCGCCTGGCCGTTTGAAACGCTGCTGCTGCCGAAAGCGGCGGTGCAGCGCATTACCGATCTCAGCGCGGCGCAAAGCCAGGATCTGGCGCTGGCGCTGAAGAAGCTGACCAGCCGCTACGACAACCTGTTCCAGTGCTCCTTCCCCTATTCGATGGGATGGCACGGCGCACCGTTCAACGGCGCCGACAACCGACACTGGCAGCTGCACGCCCATTTCTACCCGCCGCTGCTGCGTTCAGCCAGCGTGCGCAAATTTATGGTCGGTTACGAGATGCTGGCGGAAGCCCAGCGCGATCTGACCGCCGAACAGGCCGCAGAGCGTCTGCGCGCCGTCAGCGATATTCATTACCGTGAAGCCGGAGCCCAAGCATGAGCCTGAAACCGCTTACCCATTCTCTGTTTACCGAACACTTTGGCTACGCGCCGGCGTTGACCATCCAGGCGCCGGGGCGGGTGAACCTGATCGGCGAACATACCGATTACAACGACGGCTTCGTGCTGCCCTGCGCCATCGATTATCAAACCGTCATCGCCTGCGCCAAGCGCAACGACCGCCAGATCCGCGTACTCGCCGCCGATTATCAGCATCAGCAGGATCAATTCTCGCTCGACGATCCGATCGTCAGCCACCCCGATCAGCGCTGGTCGGACTATGTGCGCGGCGTGGTGAAGCACCTTCAGCGCCGCAACGCCGACTTCGGCGGCGCGGATCTGGTGATCGCCGGCAATGTGCCGCAGGGCGCGGGGCTCAGCTCCTCCGCCGCGCTGGAAGTGGCGGTGGGCCAGGCGCTGCAGGCGCTCTATCAGCTGCCGCTGGACGGCGTAGCGCTGGCGCTGAACGGCCAGGAAGCGGAGAACCAGTTCGTCGGCTGCAACTGCGGCATCATGGACCAGCTGATCTCCGCGCTCGGCCGGCGCGACAGCGCGCTGCTGATCGACTGCCGATCGCTGGAAACCCGTGCGGTACCGATGCCGGACAACGTCGCGGTGGTGATCGTCAACTCCAATGTGCAACGCGGGCTGGTGGACAGCGAGTACAACACCCGCCGCAAACAGTGCGAGGAAGCGGCGCGGTTCTTCGGCGTCAAGGCGCTGCGCGACGTCAGCCCGGAACAGTTCGAAGCGCGTCAACATCAGTTGGATCCGCTGGTGGCCAAACGCGCGCGCCATGTCATCAGCGAGAACGCCCGCACGCTGGCGGCGGCCGACGCGCTGGCGGCCGGCGATCTGCAACGCATGGGCCGGCTGATGGCGGAGTCCCACGCCTCGATGCGCGACGACTTTGAAATCACCGTGCCGCCGATCGATAAGCTGGTCGAAATCGTCAAAGCGGCGATCGGCCCGCGCGGCGGCGTGCGCATGACCGGCGGCGGCTTTGGCGGCTGTGTCGTCGCGCTGATGCCGCAGGATCTCGTGGAGACGGTGCGTGCCGCCGTGGCGCACGAGTATCCGCGGCAAACCGGCGGATTGCAGGAAACCTTCTATGTCTGCCAGGCTTCGCAAGGCGCCGGCCTATGCTGACCGCAACCTCGGCAGTCGCCCCCGATGGGCAACCTTATCAGCTGACGCAGCTGCAAAACGCCGGCGGCATGACGGTGACGCTGATGGATTGGGGCGCCACCTGGCTGTCCGCCGTCTTGCCGCTCAAATCCGGCGAAAGACGCGAGTTGCTGCTCGGCTGCCGCAGCCCGGTGGACTACCCGCGTCAGGGCGCCTATCTGGGCGCCACCGTCGGCCGTTACGCCAACCGCATCGCCAACGCCAGTCTGCTCATCGACGGGAAACCCCATGCGCTGGCCGCCAATCAGGGCGCCCACCAGCTGCACGGCGGCCCCGACGGTTTTCATGCCCGCCGCTGGCGCCGGGTACAGCATGATTCGCAACAGGTCTGCTATGCGCTGCACTCGGCGGAGGGCGATCAGGGCTTTCCCGGCAATCTCGACGTGCAGGTTTGCTACCGCCTGACTCATGACAATCGCCTGGAAATCAGCTATCTGGCGCAGGTCGATCGCCCCTGCCCGGTCAATCTGACCAACCACGCCTATTTCAATCTGGACGGCGCCGGCACCGACGCCCGCGCCCAGCGGCTGCAGCTGTTCGCCGATCGCTATCTGCCCGTCGACGCCGAGGGCATTCCCTGCGCCGACCTGACGCCGGTGGACGGCAGCGGCATGGATTTTCGCCAGCCGAAAACGCTGCTGCAGGATTTCCTGCGCGACAGCGACCAGCAGCGGGTAAAAGGCTACGATCACGCATTCCTGCTGCATCGTACCTGCGGGGCGCTGGAGAGCCCGGCGGCTCATTTGTGGTCCGCCGACGGGCAAGTGCAAATGAGCGTGTTCACCGACGCGCCGGCGCTGCAACTCTACAGCGGCAATTACCTGGCCGGCACGCCGGCGCGCGATGGCGGCAGCTACGCCGACCATGCCGGCGTGGCGCTGGAGAGCGAGTTCTTGCCGGACAGCCCGCACCATCCCGAGTGGCCGCAGCCGGACTGCTGGCTGCAGCCGGGGAGCCGCTATCGCAGCGCCACGCATTATCAGTTTTATCCTATCTGACCCGCCACGCCCCTCGCCGTACGGCCGGGGGCAATTTGTTATAAATACTTACCTTTTAACGCTATCCCCCCACCGGCGCCCGCCTTCCCTTATTCCAAAGCGCGCACTACACTCAGGCTACCGTGATAAGCACAACGCCTTGTGCAACGTCACCTTTTTCGGCCGATGGCGGCCAATCAATAGCTGAAGGAACACCTATGCGTCTGATTACTGCACTTCCATTGCTGGCGGGCTTAATGCTGAGCACCAATCTGATGGCGGCCGACGCGACGACGGCGACGAAAACGCCTTCGCCGGCGCAGGCGGCTCAACAGAAACGCATGACCGACTGCAACCAGCAGGCATCCACCAAATCGCTGAAAGGCGCCGATCGTTCCACCTTCATGAGCACCTGTCTGAAATCCGAAGGCTCCGCCGCGACGGGCAAAACCCTGACGCCGCAGCAGCAGAAAATGAAGAACTGCAACGCCGACGCCAAGACCAAAGATCTGAAGGGCGACGCGCGTAAAACCTTCATGAGCAACTGCCTGAAAAAATCGGCCTGATTTTCCCCACGCCACGGCGCGCCCGAAGCGATTTTGGCGCGCCGTTTCCCCCCTCGCAGCGCCAGCCTGAACGATTCAGCTTTTTCCTTTCACCAGCCCTTACTTTGCGGCAAGAAATTGGCTATGGTTAGACACTATCGATTGCCGAGCCCCGGCCCGCGGCAATATAATGATTTTCGTTATCATTGAAATGTCAGATTATTAAGGAGTTAAGCTATGGCTGTAACTAAGCTGGTTCTGGTGCGTCACGGCGAAAGCCAGTGGAACCAAGAAAACCGCTTCACCGGTTGGTACGATGTTGATCTGTCCGACAAGGGCCGCACCGAAGCGAAAGCAGCAGGCAAGCTGTTGAAAGAGGAAGGTTTCACTTTCGACTTCGCTTACACCTCCGTACTGAAGCGCGCGATCCACACCCTGTGGAACATCCTCGACGAGCTGGATCAGGCCTGGTTGCCGACCGAAAAATCCTGGAAGCTGAACGAACGTCACTACGGCGCGCTGCAGGGTCTGAACAAAGCGGAAACCGCTGAAAAATACGGCGACGAGCAGGTGAAACAATGGCGTCGCGGCTTCGCGGTGACCCCACCTGAGCTGACCAAAGAAGACGAACGTTACCCTGGCCACGATCCGCGCTACGCTTCTCTGACCGAGCAAGAGCTGCCGCTGACCGAAAGCCTGGCGCTGACCATCGATCGCGTTATTCCTTACTGGGACGAAGAGATCCTGCCACGCATCAAGAGCGGCGAGCGCGTGATCGTTGCGGCGCACGGCAACTCGCTGCGCGCGCTGGTGAAATACCTGGATAACCTGAGCGAAGACGAAATCCTCGAGCTGAACATCCCAACCGGCGTGCCATTGGTGTATGAGTTCGACGAGAACTTCAAGCCAATCAAACGTTACTACCTGGGTAACGCCGACGAGATCGCTGCAAAAGCGGCCGCCGTGGCAAACCAGGGTAAAGCGAAGTAATTTCGCCCGTTAACGAAAAAGCCCCCGGTGAAAACCGGGGGCTTTTTTATTACTGCTGCGCCATCGCCTCGTTCACCGCGTCCAGCCGTTCCTGCATCGCCGGATGGGTGCTGAGCCAGGCCGGCAGCGCCCAGCCGTCAGCCGTTTCGCGTTCAGGCGCCTGCGCCAACGCGCGGTAGATCGACGCCATTTGCGCCAGCGAACGCCCCTGGCGCTGCATTTCCGCTATCGCGAACGCATCCGCCTCGCGCTCCATGCCGCGGGAAAACTGCATCTCATTCACGAAGGACGCGGACTGCAGCAGCGTGTCGCCGATGCCGCTGACGTCACCCGTCATCCACATCAGCGTCAAGGCCACCAGCGACGAACGCACCAGCATGCGCATCGGGTGGCGATGAGCGTGATGCCCCATCTCATGCAGCATCACCGCCGCCAGCCCATCGTCGTTTTTCGACAGGGCGACCAGCCCATCGCTGAGCACCAGCGTGCCGTCCGGCAACATAAAGGCGTTCGGCGCACCGGGCGCCGCCATCAGCTTCAACGACAGCGGCGTACGCTCCTGGCGCATCTCGGCCGGCATCACCTGCCGGAACAGCTGCTGCAACGCCTGCTGACGCTCGGCCGGCAATGCGGAGGGTTCAAAGCCGCTTTGGCTCAAAAACGTCTGCGTATGTTCGCCCAGCGTCTGTTCCACCGAGGTAGGGATGCGCATGGCGATCTCGCTGCTCGCCCACGGCAGCACGACGTTAACGTAGGCTACGACCGCCAGCAGCGTCATCAGCAGCGCCACGGCGACGCCGCGTTTGTGGCGCTCCAGGCGATGCACCCAGCCCGGCGAACGGCGCTGATAGAACCAGCGGCGGAAGGCCGCATCGTCATCCGGCACAAAGCGCGCGCCGTCCTTGAAGGTCAGCGTCAGCGGAATATTGCCCAGCGCCGCAGAGACGGTGATGTCCGCCAAGGGGATGTAACGTTGCTCATCCTGCCGCTGCAGCGTCACGCCCTCGCCGCTTTCGTTCACCAGCAGGCGAGCCGCCTCACGCGCGGCCCGCCCCGGCAACTGATAGGCGCCCTCGAGGATCATCGGCGCCTCAGAAGCTGCCGCCCAGATCCAGCGCCTGCAACGCTTCTTCGGCCACCGCGCTGTTGGCGGTTTCCTGATGCGCCGCGATGTCCAGCAATGCCAGATCGCCTTCGACCGCCGTGCACTCCGCCAGATAACGGGCGTGGCGCACTTCCGCCACCGGCACGGCGAAACCGAGCGAGAACAGGGTGATCAGGGTATTGGTGATCAACAGCCCCATATAAGGCAGCGTTTGCATGGAAGAGTGCAGTTTAACGTTGCCGTTCAGCGTCGCCTGGTTAAACAGATAGTTGCGTTGGGCGACGACCTGGTAGCTGCCGGCGATCAAGGCGCCAATCAGCAGCACCACCATCATCAGCAGCAGGCTGCCAATATTTTCCAACACCAGCAAATCGGCGGTTTCATCCGTCAGCATGCCCATCAATACCATTTGGTACAGCGACAGAATGAACGACCCCATACACACCAGCGCCGCCAACATAAACGGCAGGAAAATGAGCAGGCCGATCAAGGCAAATTTGATAAAGGCCGACTTTTTCAGCTCGGCAATAAACGGCGTATTCCCGAAAAACAGGTTATTAACGTACAGATCGTGCTGCAGCGCGCTAATAATACCGTTGACGGCGGCGAATGCCGGCACGGCCAACAGCAGCGTCAACACCAACATCAGGCCGATGGCGTTGATGCTGTCAAAACCGCTGCCAATGCTGAGCAAAATGATTAAGGCGACATAAAGCCCGATAATCAGCAATAGCGGGCAGAACAGTAACGCCCAATAAGCGCGCCCGGTGCGGCAAACATAATTAAAACGCACGCCGCGATAGCTCGACATAATCGCATTGTAGCGCCAGCTGCGGATAACGATCCACGGCAGCAGGGCAAGCAACACCAGCAAAGCCAGCAGCCCCAGCAGTGGCGTTACCGCCAACAGGATATAAAATACGATGAGGCCGCCGATCACCAACAGCCGCCCTTTCAGAATTTGCAGCGGTTGCGCATGGTAATCGAAACGATCGCCGTCCAATTCCGTGTTGCCGTAAAAATAGCGGCGGCGGCGCACCGTCGCCCAGGCGGAATAGATGCCCAGCGTCACGATGGTCAATAATGCGTTAACCAACCAAATCGCGAAGTACTCGCCACCTTTCCCATGGAATTTAATCCGGTGCAGCCCCAGCGGCTGCGAGGTATTGCTTGTCATAATTCTTTCGTCCTGAAAGGAATAGGTCATACCACTCCCCGCTTATTTGTCATGCGGGGTTTGTGGAATAAAAAAAGCGTCTTATATAAGCACAATGCCATGAGCAGTGACAATTATTCTTTTATTAAATAGGAATAATGCGAAGGTGGCCGCTTAATGATTTCATTGGCCTATTAAGTGTAAGCCTTAAATGAGTGGGATATATAGAGGTGCAATGACAAGGATAAAACAAGGGCCCGGCTGCCAGGCCCTTGTCATTTTAGCTATTATCCGCGGCGCGCTTTCACCGCCGCCGCCAGATCGCGCAGCACGGTTTCGGTATCCTGCCAGCCGATGCAGCCGTCGGTCACGCTCTTGCCGTAAACCAGCGGTTCGCCGCTTTCAAGGTTCTGGTTGCCTTCCACCAGGTGGCTTTCGATCATCACGCCGATGATCGCTTTTTCACCGCCGCCAATTTGCCCGCAAACGTCAGCGCTCACGTCCATCTGCTTTTTGAACTGTTTGCTGCTGTTGGCATGGCTGAAGTCGATCATCACCTGCGCCGGCAGCCCGGCTTTGCTCAGGCCGGCTTTGACGTCCTTCACGTGCGCCGCGCTGTAGTTCGGCTCTTTGCCGCCGCGCAGGATAATGTGGCAGTCGCCGTTGCCGCTGGTGTTAACGATCGCCGAGTGGCCCCATTTGGTCACCGACAGGAAGCAGTGCGGCGCGCCGGCGGCGTTGATGGCGTCGATCGCCACCTTGATGGTGCCGTCGGTGCCGTTCTTGAAGCCGACCGGGCAGGAAAGGCCGGAGGCCAGCTCGCGGTGCACCTGCGATTCCGTGGTGCGCGCGCCGATGGCGCCCCAGCTCATCAAATCCGCCAGGTACTGCGGCGTGATCATGTCGAGGAATTCGCCGGCGGCCGGCAGGCCGCTGTCGTTGATCTCCACCAGCAGCTTGCGCGCCAGGCGCAGACCGTCGTTGATGTTGAAGCTGTTGTCCATCTGCGGATCGTTGATCAGGCCTTTCCAGCCCACGGTGGTGCGCGGTTTTTCGAAGTATACGCGCATGACCACTTCCAGCTCGCCCTTCAGTTCTTCACGCAGCGCCAGCAGGCGCCCCGCGTACTCTTTGGCGGCTTTCGTATCGTGGATAGAGCAAGGGCCAATCACCACCAGCAGGCGATCGTCGCTGCCGCGGAGGATATTGTGAATTGCGCTGCGGGCCTGGGACACCGTCTTTGCTGCGCGTTCAGTGGCCGGGAATTTCTCCAGCAAAGCCACCGGCGGCAGGAGTTCCTTAATATCATTAATGCGTAAATCGTCGTTTTGATAATTCATAGCTTTTCCATTCGGTATCGAGGGGTATTTCGCAGTGCGTAACGGTGTAGATCCCAACAATCTAGCCTGTGGGAATGGCGCTGTAAATCACCTTTGCCCCCCGCCGCTGGAACCGCCAAATTAACAGCAGATTGTGCTGTTTCATCAGGGGAGCGCAGAGCCTCCTTTTTCGCTATGCTAGCGATCGGAATATAAAGCGACCCGAGTTGAACATGCCCTCTCTGTTATTAGTTGATGACCACCCGGTGGTTCATGTCGCACTGGAAGCGGCGCTAATGAAATCATCCCGCCCCTACCGCCTGCAGGCGGCGCAGGACGACGTCCAGGCGCTGGCCCTGCTGGCCGAGGCCGCTTTCGGCCTGGTGATCCTGGATATCGGCCTGCCGCAGGTCGACGGGCTGCAGCTGTTGAAAAAAATCCGCCGCCGCTACCCGCAGCAGCCGATCCTGATCTATACCGCGCAGGAGGCCGAGGTCTATGCGCGCATGGCGCATGCCGCCGGCGCCAACGGTTTCGTCAACAAAGGCAGCTCGTTGGCAGAGTTGTTGCAGGCGATCGAGCAGGTGCTGGACGGTGAAACCCACTTCCCCGCCGCCGCGCTGGCCGAAGAAGCGCCGACGGCAGACGGCGGGCTGCTCACTCCTAAAGAGCTCGAGGTGCTGGGCTTGTTGAGCCAGGGGCTGTCCAACCTGCAGATCGCCGATCGGCTGCACATCAGCAACAAGACCGTCAGCACCCACAAGAAGAACATCCAGCGTAAAACCGGCGCCGGCAACCTGCTGGAGCTGGTGGCGGTGTTTAAAGAGCTGGCGCCATGATGCGCCGCGCCCTGCTGCTGCTGTTCCTGTGGTGCGGTCTGGCGCAGGCGGCGGAGCCGGTGCGCTATCAGCTGGTCAGCAATCTGAATACCCCCGAGAATATGCTGATCGTCGGCGAGAAAAACCCCTGGCGCGACCGTACGCTGCGCGTCGGCATCGTCAGTGAGAACACCAGCCCGTACAACATCATCGTGGATGACGATCTGTATGGGCTGAATGCCGACTACCTCGGCTATATCCAGCAGGTGACCGGCATTCGCTTCGCCATTTACGGCTTTGCCGATCTGACGCAGTTGGAGCAGGCGCTGCACGACGGCAAGATCGATCTTCTGTACGGCATCCCGCAGAGTGAGGCGCTGCACGGCCTGGCGATCTCTCAGCCCTATTACGTCAGCAACCTGCGCGTATTGCGCGATCGCAGCAACGATCGGCCGGTGATGCTCAACTCCGCCAACGCCCGCGTCGCGATCGGCGCGCTGACCGACATGCAGTCCGGCGGCGCTCTGCAGGCGGTCGCGTCGCAGATCCAGCGCTACGACAACAATCTGCAGGCGGTCTACTCGCTGCTCAACGGCAGCAGCGACTACTTTATCGCCGACGAGGCCAGCGCCAGCTTTATCATCGATCAGCTGCAGCTCGGTCAGCTCTATCAGATTGAAAGCAACGAGAACCTGGGCAACCTGTCCTTCGTGTTCGCCGCCGACGACTCGCGGCTGATAGACACGCTGGACACCGCCATCGCCGACGCGCCGATGGAGCTGATGAACGCCCTGCAGGGCCGCTGGAGCAAGAAGATCCCCAGCTACCTCGACACCGGCAATGCCGATCTGACGACGATGGAGAAGAATTGGGTGGCGAGCCACCGCGTGGTTTACTACGCCGCCATCGAAAACAACTTCCCGTTCGCCTACCGCGGCTCCGACGGCCAGCCGCGCGGCTACGCCATCGACATTCTCAACATCATCGCGCAAAACACCGGGCTGCGTTTCGCGCCGCTGTGGGCGCGCAACGCCGAGCAGGCCGATCTGCTGGTGCAGTCCGGCCAGGCCAGCTTCCGCGCCGCCCTGCCGCTGGCGCGCGGCGTCAAGGCGCGCTACGGCGCCAGCATGCCGATCCACCGTTCGCTGTGGGGGGTTTACGTCGGCCAGCACGCTAACGGCATTTCCACCTGGAGCGATTTGGCCGGCAAGCGCATCGGCGTGCTGCAGGGCGATTTGGCGCAGGGGCTGGTGCCGGAACAGGAGCAAACCATCAGCTTCGCCGACAGCAAGTCGATGTACGACGCGCTGGCCAACGGCCAGCTGGATGCGCTGGTGGATAACGTCATCTCCGCCAACTTTTTGGCGCTGTCGCGCTATTCCGGCGCCATCAAGCTGGCCTTTGCCGCCAACAACATTCCCTATCCGGTGGCCTTCGGCGTGCGCCGCGATCAACCTCTTCTGTTGGCGATCCTCGATAAGAACCTGATGCAGATCCCGGCGGACACCCTGCAATCGCTGCGCGACGAGTGGATCGTCGACCGCAGCAATCTTATCGACGCGGTGAATGACAACCGTATGCCGCCGCAGACCACCTGGCTGCTGGCGCTGCTGGCCGCCGCCACCGTGCTGCTGCTGGCGCTGACGCTGCGCCGTTTCATGCTGCAGCGCCGTGAAAAACGCGAACGCGAAGAACTCGAGCACGCGCGCCGCCGCGCCGAAGCGGAAAACCGCATGAAGAGCAAATTCCTCGCCACCGTCAGCCATGAGCTGCGCACGCCGATGCACGCCATCCTCGGCCTGCTGGAACTGGAGCTCAAACGCCAACCCGCGCCGGAAGGCCTGCCGGTGATATACAGCTCGGCCTCATCGCTGCTCAACCTGCTCAACGACCTGCAGGATCACGCGCGGTTGGAAACCGGCTCGCTGACGCTGGCACCGAAACCGGTGGTGCTGCGCCCTTGGGTAGCGCGCATCGACGCCCTCTACCGGCCGCTGATCGGCGAGCGGCCGTTGACGCTGAGCGTGGTGGCGGATCCGGCATTGCCGGAGGCGGTAGTGATTGATGGTGAGCGTTTACTTCAGGTGGCTAACAACCTGATAAACAACGCGATAAAATTTACGCCGCGCGGCGCCATTCAGGTCGAGATCGGCTGGCGCGCGCAGGATGAGCGGCAGGGGGAATTGCATCTGACGGTGAACGACAGCGGCTGCGGTATCGCCGCCGATGAAATAGACAAACTGTTCCAACCGTTTTACCGCGCGCGCGGCGCGCAACGCATCTCGGTGCAGGGTACCGGTTTGGGGCTGTCGATCTGCAAAGAGATCGTCGAACAGATGGGCGGCCGCATCGAGCTGCACTCGCAGCCGGGCGTAGGCACCCGCGTCGAGGTCGCGATACCGGTCGAGCTGAGCGGCGCGGCGCCGGTTGCCGCCCCGGAGGAAAGCCCCTTTGCTCTGCCGTCTTCCGCCTTGCGTACCGCGCTGATCGACGATCACCCCACCAATCTGTTGCTGATGGAACGCCAGCTGCGCCACTTCGGGCTGCAACCCGCCCGCTTCGAACAAGGCTATGCGCTGTTGAAGGCCCAACGCCGGCAACCGTTCGATCTGCTGTTTATCGACTATAACATGCCGCGCCCGGACGGCCTGACGCTGGCCAGGCTGATCCGCCGCGACGAACAGCGGCTGCAACGCCCGCCTTGCCGCATCGTGCTCTGTTCGGCAGACGTGCAGGAGTTTACCCGCATTCCTCCGGGGCTGGTGGCGATCGACCACTTCCTGACCAAACCGATTTCACTGGCGGCGATCGGCCAGGTATTGGCTCAGCAACCGCAGGCTCAGGAAGCAAAGTCAGTCCTTACTGACCTGCGACAAACGCTGGCCGAAATGGCGGGTGGCGATCGCGCCATGCTGCAGCGGCTGGCGCAGACGCTCGGCGATACGCTGCGGCAAGACCGGCAGCGGCTCGCGGACGCCGTCGCCGCGAACGACTGGCCGCGCCTGGAGCAGGCGGCGCACCGCATCAAGGGCAGCCTGCTGATGCTGCAACTGCCGGAAGCCGCGCAGCTGTGCCAGCAGCTGGTGGAAACCGCACGTCGGGGCGCGCTTGCCGCCGCCGCTTATACTAAATTAAAGGCGTTAGTGGCGCAGATAGTGCCGGAGCTGGACGCTCTGCTCGCCGCCACCCCCACTTTGGCTATGCATAAGGATGAATAATGTCGGACACTCCACACGTACACCTGCCGAAAGACAGTAATAGTAAACGCCTACTGACCGCTTTTTTAGTCACCGCCGTCTTTATGGTGGCCGAGGTGGTCGGCGGCCTGTTGTCCGGCTCGTTGGCGCTGTTGGCCGACGCCGGCCACATGCTGACCGATGCCGCCGCGCTGCTGGTGGCGCTGATGGCGGTGCACTTCTCCCAGCGCAAGCCCAACGCGCGCCACACCTTCGGCTACCTGCGCCTGACCACCCTGGCGGCCTTCCTCAACGCCGCGGCGCTGCTGGTGATCGTGGTATTCATCCTGTGGGAGGCGATACGGCGTTTCTTCGAGCCGCAGCCGGTGATGGGTACCCCGATGCTGATCATCGCCGTAGCGGGGCTGCTGGCGAACCTGTTCGCCTTCTGGCTGCTGCATCGCGGCAGCGAAGAGAAAAATATCAACGTGCGCGCCGCCGCGCTGCATGTGCTGGGCGACCTGCTCGGCTCGGTGGGCGCCATCGTCGCCGCCATCGTCATTCTTGCCACCGGCTGGACGCCGATTGACCCGATCCTGTCGGTGCTCGTCTCCTGTCTGGTGCTGCGCAGCGCCTGGCGGCTGCTGAAGGAGAGTTTCCACGAGCTGCTGGAAGGCACGCCGCAGGAGGTCGATATCGCCAAGCTGCAAAAAGACCTGTGCCTGAATATCCCGGAAGTGCGCAACATCCATCACGTGCACGTCTGGCAGATCGGCGAACAGAAGCTGATGACGCTGCATGCGCAGGTGATCCCGCCGCATGACCACGATGGGCTGTTGCAACGCATTCAGGCTTATCTGTTGGAACACTACAAGATTGGCCACGTGACCATTCAGATGGAGTACCGGCACTGCGAGACGCCGGACTGCGGTATCAACCGGGCGCCGGAGCCGAGTGAACACTCACATGCCGAAGCCCACTCCCATCTGGGACATCGCCACTAAGCCAAGAGGGCGCCATCACGGCGCCCTCTGCGTTGTTAAGGTGCGGAAGAGAGCGGGTTGGAACCATTGCGCCCGGCGCTCTTGATCCATAGCCAGGAGCCGTTCAGGGCAATCAGCGTCAGAATGACATACTCCAGCGCCATCGCGTACACCCCCTGGTAGGCGAAGATCGCCACGCTGATGACATCGATAACCACCCACAGCAGCCAGTTTTCCACGTACTTGCGCGTCATCAGAATCATCGCCACGATGGAGAGCACCATCATCGCCGAATCCCAGAACGGGAACGCGTCCGGCTGCAGCTCAGGCATCTGCACGTTCAGCCCCAGCCCTTGCATCACCGCCACCGCGATCTGCGTCAGCCAGGCGAACACGCGGTCGATATTGAAGGTCATCAGGCCGATGCCGATGACGCAGACCGCCGCCCAGGCCAACGCTTTCGGCAGCGGCAGCCAGCGGATCTGCAGCTCAGCCTGATTATCCTGGGTCTGGCGGCTCCAGGCATACCAACCGTAAATGTTGGCGCCGAAGAAGAACAGCTGCAGCAGCAGGCTGGCGTACAGCTGGATCTGGAAGAAAATCACCGCGAACAGCGTGACGTTGATCAGGCCGAACAGGTAGTTGATGATTTTTTCCTTGCTGGCGTACCAGATGCACAGCAACCCGAACAGCGTGCCGATGGCTTCGATCCACGACAGATCGTAACCGCCCGCGCCAAGCGGAATGTGCACCAGAATATTGCTGGTACTGAAGAAGCTCATGAGGTCATCCTTTTAAACGGTTAAGCGTTGCCTTTAACCTGCATTTTAAGCTGAGCGGCGAAATCCAGCATGCGGTTCAGCGGCACCAGCGCCTTTTCACGCAGCGCGGCGTCCACGTGGATCTCATGCTGCGCGCCCCCCTGCTCCAGCCCTTCGGCAATCGCCTTCAAGCCATTCATCGCCATCCACGGGCAGTGCGCACAGCTGCGGCAGGTCGCCCCTTCTCCGGCGGTCGGCGCTTCGAACAGCTCCTTGTCCGGACAGGCCTGCTGCATCTTGTAAAAGATACCGCGATCGGTGGCGACGATCAGCTGTTGATGCGGCAATGTTTTCGCCGCCTGAATCAGTTGGCTGGTCGATCCCACCGCATCCGCCAATTCAACCACCGCCTGTGGCGATTCGGGATGCACCAGAATGGCCGCCTGCGGATAGAGCGCCTTCATACGCCGCAGCGCCTGAGTCTTGAACTCGTCATGGACAATGCAGGCGCCTTGCCAGCACAGCACGTCGGCGCCGGTCTGCTTCTGCACGTAGCTGCCGAGATGGCGATCCGGCGCCCAGATGATCTTCTCGCCCAGGCTGTCCAGGTGTTCGATCAGCTCGACGGCGATGCTGGAAGTGACCACCCAGTCAGCGCGCGCTTTGACCGCCGCCGAGGTGTTCGCATAGACCACCACGGTACGATCGGGATGGCTGTCGCAAAACGCATGAAACTCCTCTTCCGGGCAGCCCAGATCCAGCGAACATTCGGCAAACAGCGTCGGCATCAGCACCTGCTTTTCCGGGCTGAGGATCTTGGCGGTTTCCCCCATGAAACGCACGCCGGCCACCAGCAGCGTGGAAGCCGGATGGGCGCTGCCGAAGCGCGCCATTTCCAGCGAATCCGCCACGCAGCCGCCGGTTTCTTCCGCCAGCGCCTGGATTTCCGGATCGGTATAATAGTGGGCGACCATCACCGCATTGCGCTGCTTGAGCAGGGTTTTGATCTTCTCGCGATAAAAGGCTTTTTCGGCTACGTCCAGCGGTACCGGTTTAGGCGGGAAGGGATACACCGCCGCATTGACATCAAACATTTCACTCATCGCTGCAATCTCATGCTAGGCTGGGCGCCTGCCGCGTGAATATCGCCTGCCGCAACGCCCTTTGTTTTATATACTAAACAAAATACCTAAACTTGCGCGAAAAGTCCGCTGATATTTTCATATTTGCGCATCCATTGTTTAATGAATTAAAAACACGGACGCTGGCCGTGCAGTTCACAGCGGATAATGGCCTGACGAGACCGTATAGCCCGTTCAGAGAACAGCGGGATGATGATCGGTGCAGTGTTGAAACGAGAAAGCACGTATGTAGGTTACGGTGCTGCAGATGCGAAAAAAGCGCCAAAAGGCGCTTTTTTCTGAATTGGTGGGTCGTGCAGGATTCGAACCTGCGACCAATTGATTAAAAGTCAACTGCTCTACCAACTGAGCTAACGACCCGCAGTGTGGTGGGTGATGACGGGCTCGAACCGCCGACCCCCTCCGTGTAAAGGAGATGCTCTACCAACTGAGCTAATCACCCACTGCTGTGGTTACTGCTACTTCAGAAATTGGTGGGTCGTGCAGGATTCGAACCTGCGACCAATTGATTAAAAGTCAACTGCTCTACCAACTGAGCTAACGACCCACTGATGTGGTTTACTGCTGATGGCGAATAGGTTACTGAAACCAACTCGCGGAAAACAAGGATGGGGATGTTCAGGACAACTCGACGGGTACTCGACTCGGACCTTTACTTTGCCACATCAAACCGATTCTGAAGCTGCCATTCTTTCTTAAAGAATGGTGGGTCGTGCAGGATAACTCGGCCTTTGGCCTCGCCCTTGCGGGCCATCACCGGAGTGATGTTGTCTCGCTTCGCGAGACTCGAACCTTTACGGTTCTCATCCTTTACGATTCTCTATCGCAGCCATTCTTAAAGAATGGTGGGTCGTGCAGGATTCGAACCTGCGACCAATTGATTAAAAGTCAACTGCTCTACCAACTGAGCTAACGACCCATAACAGTGGTGGGTGATGACGGGCTCGAACCGCCGACCCCCTCCGTGTAAAGGGGATGCTCTACCAACTGAGCTAATCACCCACTGTTGTGGTTACTGCTACTTCAGAAATTGGTGGGTCGTGCAGGATTCGAACCTGCGACCAATTGATTAAAAGTCAACTGCTCTACCAACTGAGCTAACGACCCAATTTCCCTGCCGCTTTAACATCTTGCAAGATGTCTTGGCAACGGCGGCATATATTACTAATTTATCTTGGCAGCGCAACCTAAATTTTTTACCGATGCGTTCAACTGCTTGTTCTTCACGCGAATGAGCCCAGAAATCGGTCAAATCGACTAACTTCTGGGCTCATTTTTCTGACTGTTAACCGCCTACGCGACTTTTCGCCTGTTTGGCCGCCGCACTGGTTGGGTACTGTTTAATCACCTGCTGGAACACGGCTTTGGCTTTATCGGCCTGCCCTTTCTCCTGCATGATGATACCCACCTTGTACATGGCGTCCGGCGCCTTCGGTGATTTAGCGTAATTCTTCACCACCACCGCAAAATAGTAGGCCGCGTCGTCTTTTTTACCCTTGTTGTAGAACAACTGGCCCAGCCAATAGTTGGCGTTGGGCTGGTAAGTAGACTTCGGGTACTGTTTTACGAAGGACTGAAAGGCGGAAATCGCCTGGTCATACTGTTTTTTTTCCAGTGCCAGAGAAACAGCGGCGTTGTAGTCGCTGTTCTCATCACCGCCGCTCGGCGTGGCGGAGGCGGCTGCGGGAGCGCTGCCGCCCGCATCGGAAGATGCGCCTGCGGCTGCCCCGCCGGCAGCGCCCGCGGCCGCAGAGGCGCTCTGAGCGCCGCCCTGGCTGAGGCTATCCATCTGCTGATAGATTTGCTTCTGGCGTTCAACCACCTGATTCAACTGATACTGGCTTTCCTGGATTTGCCCACGGAGAGAATCAATGTCGCGTTGGTTATCAGAGAGTTGTTGCTGGAGTTGATTTAAAAGCTGGCCTTGAGCATTGCTGATGCGCTCAAGCGAGGTGACGCGGTCTTCGACCGAGCCGGAGCCGACATTACTGATTGGCGCTTGGGCAGTAGCGGCCCAGGGGGCCGCTACGCCAACCAGTAACGACAGACTCAACAGGTGACGTCTGAAGTTACTGTTCATGCGATTCTCTTAGTAAACCAGAACGGCACGACGGTTTTTAGCATAAGCCGCTTCGTCGTGGCCCAGTACTGCTGGTTTTTCTTTACCGTAAGAAACGATAGAGATCTGGTCAGCGGAAACGCCTTTACCCTGCAGGTACATTTTAACGGCGTTAGCACGGCGCTCACCCAGAGCGATGTTGTATTCCGGCGTGCCGCGTTCGTCAGCGTGGCCTTCAACGGTCACTTTGTAAGACGGGTTGTTACGCAGGAATGCAGCGTGCGCGTCCAGCATCTGAGCGAATTCGGAGCTTACGTCATACTTGTCCAGACCGAAGTAAACGATGTTGTTCTTCTGCAGTTCTTGCATCTGCAGACGAGCTTGTTCTTCGGAAGACAGGTTGCTGCTGCCGTTTTCCATACCAGTGCCAGCGCCCATACCAGATTGGTCGTTGTTTGCGCTTTTGTTAGAACTACAAGCTGCTACAGCCAGAACTGGCAGTGCCAGCAGAAGCCCTTTCAGCACTTTGTTCAGTTGCATTTCTTTGATCCTTTTATAGTTTGCCATACATATTTACACATGCATCACAGATACGGCGACCAGGCAGGGAATTTGACCTGTCCATCAGTTGCCGGAAGACGCGCTTTGAAACGCCCATCAGTTGACACCAACTGCAGCACGGAGCCCATACCTTGCGTCGAGCTATAGATCACCATGGTGCCGTTTGGCGCAATACTAGGCGTTTCATCCAGGAAGGTACCGGTCAAAACCTGAACGGCGCCCGATCCAAGATCTTGTTTGGCGATGTGTTGCGCACCACTGTTGGTGCTGACCATCACCAGGAATTTACCGTCGGAGCTGACTTCAGAATCCTGGTTCTGAGAGCCTTCCCACGTCAGGCGCTGTGCGGCACCGCCGCTGGCGCTGATTTTATAAATCTGCGGACGCCCGCCCTGGTCGGAGGTAAACGCCAGAGACTGGCCATCCGGGAACCAGGTCGGTTCGGTGTTGTTGTTGCGGCCATCGGTCAGCTGCGTGATCTGGCCGGAGCCGAGGTTCATCACGTACAGGTTCAGGCTGCCGCTCTTGGACAGCGCGAAGGCCAGTTTGCTGCCGTCCGGCGAGAACGCCGGCGCACCGTTGTGGCGCGGGAACGAGGCGATCTGGCGGATGGCGCCGTTAGCCAGGGTCTGCACCACCAGCGCGGAACGGCCGCTCTCGAAGGTCACGTAAGCCAGTTTGCTGCCGTCCGGCGACCAGGCCGGGGACATCAGCGGCTCAGGCGAACGGTGCACCGTAAACTGGTTGTAACCGTCGTAATCCGCTACGCGCAGCTCATACGGGAATTTCCCGCCGTTGGTCTGCACGACGTAGGCGATACGGGTACGGAACGCGCCCTTGATGCCGGTCAGCTTCTCGAACACTTCGTCGCTGGCGGTATGGGCAGAATAACGCAACCACTGTTTGGTCACTTTATACTGATTCTGCGCCAATACGGTGCCCGGCGAACCCGAGGTGTCCACCAGCTGGTAGGAGATCAGGTAGCTACCGTCGGCGCCAGGTTGAACCTGGCCGACAACCACGGCGTCGATGCCCAGCGCAGTCCAGGCCGCCGGGGTCACTTCTGACGCGGAGGTCGGTTGCTGCGGCATGCGCGCCACGTCGATCGGGTTGAATTTTCCGCTGTTGCGCAGATCCGCGCCGACAATCTTGCCAATATCTTCCGGCGGCGTGCCTGGGCCCGCCCATTTAAACGGCACCACGCCAATCGGACGAGCGGAGTCGACCCCTTGGGTGATTTCAATGCGAACTTCCGCGTGCAGCACGGACGCCCACAAAATTAAAAAACCTAGCGCTACTCGAAATGCCTGCTTCATCTCATCTCCCTTATCCAGGCGGGATGCCTGCGATAAATTAGCAGAATTTTAACAAACCAACTTACGTAAAACTACATAATCCCTGTTGGTTACCTTAGTACATCCCTGTGATATCACTCAGTCAATCAACCGTTATTTCGGTTTGAATTCAAGGATAGAATTCTTAAAGTGCTGATAAACGGCATCGCTCGGCGGCTTCGGTATATGCGCCAACTTGGCGGCAGACACCGCGGCCTGACACAGCGCCGGATCGCCGCCCGCCGCTTGTACGCTTATCAGCAGGCCGTCCGGCGCCAGCTTGATACGCAGATCGCAGGTTTTGCCGGCGAACGAGCTGGCGTCATAGAACTTGCTCTGAATCGCCCCCTGAATTTGCCCCATATAACCGCTGATATCCGCCCCGCTGGCCCCAGCCGTTTTGGCATTGCCCTGCCCGGCCGGTTTACCGTCGCCCTTCGATTTGGCACCGCCGCCTTTCGGCGCGTTCTTGCCGTCCGCCAGGCCACCAAACAGATCGTTGACCTCCTCCGATTGCTTCGCAGCCTCAGCGGCGGCCTTCTTCTTGGCGTCCGCGGCGGCTTTCTTGGCGGCAGCGGCTTTCTCGGCTGCAGCTTTCTTCTCGGCTTCCGCTGCGGCTTTTTTCTCGGCTTCAGCGGCCGCTTTCTTCTCCGCAGCTTCTGCGGCTTTTTGCTCTGCGGCGGCGGCCGCGGCTTTCTTCGCCTCTTCCGCCTGTTTCTTGGCGGCGGCAGCGGCGGCCGCTTCTTTCTTGGCTTCCGCTTCGGCTTTCTTCTGCGCGTCCGCCTGCGCTTTGGCTATCTTGTCCGCTTCAGCCTTCGCCTTCGCGGCGGCGGCCTCGGCGACCTTCTGTTGCTCTTTGGCCTTGGCTGCGGCGGCTTCCGCCGCTTTTTGCTGCTCGGCGGCCTGTTTCTGCTGCTCCGCCGCCTTCTGCTGTTGCTCAGCCTGCGCTTTGGCGTCCTGCGCGGCTTTCTCCTGCGCCGCCAAACGCTCTTTCTCCAGCTCTTTCAGGCGCTGCTGTTGCTCCGCCTGCTTCTGCTGAAGCTCTTCGGCCTGTTGCTCCGCCTTTTTCTGGCGCTGCTTTTCGGCACGCTGCGCATCGTTGCTCTGCTGCTGCTGGCGATTGTACTGCTCCACCACCGCGCCGGGATCGACCATCACCGCGCCCACCACGGTGCCATCACCGCCACCGCCGGCGCCCATGTCGACATTTTCCTGCAGCGATCCCCAAATCAGCAGGGCAATCAGTATGAAGTGCAGAACGACCGAAACAATAACGGCGCGGTTCAGCTTATCGTTTTGCTCAGTTGCCTTTACCAAAATAGATTCCCAAAAACTGGTGTTGCTTATACGGGGTTCCTGGGCCGCAGCGCAGGAACCGGGTTGCCGTTCGCCTTACGGTCAGATTGGCTGGGTCATCAGCCCCACGGAAGCCACGCCCGCCTGATGGAGAATATTCAATGCCTTGATAATCTCATCGTAAGGGACTTCCTTCGCACCGCCGATCAAAAAGACCGTTTTCGGGTTAGCCGCCAAACGCGACTTGGCTTCGGCCGCGACTTGCTCAGGCGGCAACAGCTCCATACGGTTGTGATCCACCACCAGGGTGTATTGACCTACGCCGGAAACCTCGAGGATCACCGGCGGATTGTCATCGCTGGACACCGTTTTGGAATCGGTGGCGTCCGGCAGGTCAACCTCCACGCTCTGCGTGATGATTGGCGCGGTTGCCATAAAGATCAGCAGCAGCACCAGCAACACGTCGAGCAGCGGAACGATGTTAATTTCGGACTTCAGCTCGCGCCGACTACGTCCACGTACTCTCGCCATGCTACCTCCTACTTATTTGCTGTCGCTGGAGAAGGCCTGACGATGCAGAATAGCGGTGAACTCTTCCATAAAGTTGTCGTAATTCTGCTCAAGCTTGTTGACGCGCTGGTTGAGACGGTTATAGGCCATGACCGCCGGGATGGCGGCGAACAGACCGATCGCGGTGGCGATCAGCGCTTCGGCGATACCCGGCGCCACCATCTGCAGCGTGGCTTGCTTCACCGCGCCCAGTGCGATAAAGGCGTGCATGATCCCCCACACGGTGCCGAACAGGCCGATGTACGGGCTGATCGAACCGACGGTGCCGAGGAACGGAATATGGGTTTCCAGCGTTTCCAGCTCGCGGTTCATCGAAATGCGCATCGCGCGCGACGCCCCTTCGATCACCGACTCCGGCGCATGGTTGTTGGCGCGGTGCAGGCGGGCGAACTCTTTGAAGCCGGAATGGAAGATCTGCTCGGAGCCGGTCAGGCTATCGCGACGCGCCTGACTTTCCTGGTACAGACGGGAAAGCTCGATACCGGACCAGAATTTGTCTTCAAAGGCTTCGGCGTCACGCGTCGCCGCATTGAGGATGCGGGTGCGCTGAATGATGATCGCCCAGGAGGCTACCGAGAAGCATATCAAAATCAACATGATAAGCTTAACCAGCAGGCTCGCCTTCAAGAATAAATCTAGGATGTTCATGTCAGTCACTGCTTAAACTCCGCGACAATAGACTTAGGAAGCGCTCTCGGCTTCATTTGGTGTGGATCAATACAGGCAATCAGGACATCTGCCTGGCTCAGTAGGGCCCCGTCAGAATTGACAATGCGTTGAGCAAACGTGAGAGAAGCCCCGCGCAGACAGGTGATTTCGCTCTGTACCTCCAGTTGCTCGTCGAGACGAGCCGGAGCCAGATAATCCACCGTCATGCGCCGGACGACAAAAGCGACTTGTTCACTGAGCAGCTGCTGTTGATGAAAGTTGTGCTGACGCAGCATCTCTGTGCGCGCTCTTTCAAAAAAGGCGACGTAGCGGGCGTGATAGACCACACCACTGGCATCGGTATCCTCGTAGTAAACGCGAACCGGCCATCGAAACAACGTATTACTCACTCTACTTCCCAGCAATGCAATTTAACGCTGCTACTATACGCAAGACGGATCGGGTTGGGAATGGGTTACAAGTTGGGAATGAAAATAATTATGGGCCGTGAGGGCCCATAACATGGGGACATCGGGGAGATTATAAAGAAACGTAAAGTAATCCTGCGCACAAGATCACAATTGCGGGAAGCGGCGCGAAAAAGGCCCGCCAAATGCTGCGCTGCGGGCGGAATCCGAAACCGTGGATCACCCCGGCGCACACCGCCCAAATCAGCAGCAGCCCTTCCCAAATCTCCAGCGAGCTGGTTTTGGCGGCGAAACGCGTCGGATCCCAGAACACGCACCCCGCCAAAACCAACGCCAGCACCAGGGAAAGGGCCCGGATCGGGCCCTTGTCGGTGACAGCGTACAGCTTGTCAATCACGGACGAGCTCATCACTTACCGTCTTGCTGAGCTTTGGTCGCTTCGCTCTGCTCAAGCGCCAGCGCCGTGATGATGCCGAAGGCGCAGGCAAGAAGCGTTCCGAGAATCCAGGCAAAATACCACATGGTTTAGCTCCTTATCCTTAGTACAGCGAATGCTTGTTGTTTTCGATGTAGTTCTTGTCGAGGCGACCGAACATTTTGTAGTACGACCAGCTGGTGTACGCCAAAACGATAGGCACAAAGATCGCCGCCACGACGGTCATCACTTTCAGCGTCAACAGGCTCGACGTCGCGTCCCACATGGTCAGGCTGACGTTAGGCACGGTGCTGGACGGCATCACGAACGGGAACATGGTGACCCCGGCGGTGAGGATGACGCAGGCGATGGTCAGCGACGAGGTGACGAACGCCAGCGCGCCTTTCTCCAGACGCGAGAACAGGATGGTGAACAACGGCAGCACCACGCCCAGCGCAGGCAACGCCCACAGCAGCGGATACTTGTTGAAGTTGATCAGCCAGGCGCCGGCCTGATGCGCCACTTCTTTACGCATCGGGTTGGATTCCGCCAGGGTGTCCAGCGCCGACGTCACGACGAAGCCGTCGATGCCTTTCACCAGCCATACGCCCGCCAGCAGGAAGCACACCGCCATGATCAGCGTCGCGATCTGCGCCGCAGCGCGTGAACGCAGGTGGATCTCGCCGGTGGTGCGCATTTGCAGGTAGGTCGCCCCCTGGGTGACCAGCATGGTCAGGCTGACCACGCCCGCCAACAGACCGAACGGATTCAGCAGTTGGAAGAAGTTGCCGGTGTAGAACAGGCGCATGTACTCGTCCATGTGGAACGGCACGCCCTGCAGCAGGTTGCCGAACGCCACGCCGAAGACCACGGCAGGCACAAAGGAGCCGATGAAGATGCCCCAGTCCCACATGTTGCGCCAGCGGCTGCTCTCCAGCTTGGAACGGTAATCGAAACCGACCGGGCGGAAGAACAAGGCGGCCAGCACCAGGATCATGGCGACGTAGAAGCCGGAGAAGGCCGCTGCGTAGACCATCGGCCAGGCGGCGAACAGCGCGCCGCCGGCGGTGATCAGCCACACCTGGTTACCGTCCCAGTGCGGGGCGATGGAGTTGATCATCACCCGGCGCTCGGTATCGGTTTTCCCGATGATGCGCACCAGAATGCCGACGCCCATGTCGAAACCGTCGGTGACGGCGAAGCCGATCAGCAGTACGCCAACCAGGACCCACCAAATAAATCGCAGTACTTCATAGTCAAACATACGTGGACTCCTGTTTAGCGCGCTTCCTGCACGGCGGCAGTCGGTTGTTCAAAGTGATAGCGGCCGGTTTTCAGGCTGCTTGGCCCCAGACGCGCAAACTTGAACATCAGGTACAATTCAGCCACCAGGAACAGGGTGTACAAGCCGCAGATCAGCCCCATCGAGAACAGAATGTCGCCCGCGGTCAGCGAAGAGTTGGCGACCGCCGTCGGCAGCACCTCACCAATCGCCCACGGTTGACGGCCGTATTCCGCCACGAACCAGCCGGACTCGATCGCGATCCAAGGCAGCGGCAAACCGTACAGCGCGGCGCGGTGCAGCCATTTTTTCTGGCCGATGCGGCCGCGGATCACGTTCCAGAACGACAGGCCGATGATCAACAGCATGATCACGCCACAGGCCACCATGATACGGAAGGCGAAATACAGCGGCGCCACGCGCGGAATGGAGTCCTTGGTCGCCAGCTGGATCTGCGCTTCCGTCGCGTCGGTGACGTTCGGGGTATAGCGCTTCAGCAGCATACCGTAGCCCAGGTCTTGCTTGGTTTTGTTGAATTCGGCGCGCACCGCAGGATCGGTGTTGCCGCCGCGCAGCTCTTCCAGCAGCTGGTAGGCTTTCATCCCATTGCGGATGCGTACTTCATGCTGCGCCATCAGATCTTTCAGGCCGGTGACCTGAGTGTCCGTGGAGCGGGTGGCGATCAGGCCAAGCGCATACGGGATCTGAATAGAGAAGGAGTTTTCCATCTTGTCCTGATCGGGAATGCCGAACAGGGTGAAGGACGCCGGCGCCGGCTGGGTGTCCCATTCCGCTTCGATAGCGGCCAGTTTGGTTTTCTGCACGTCGCCCATTTCATAGCCGGATTCATCACCCAGAACGATAACGGACAGAATGGCAGCCATACCGAAGCTGGCAGCGATGGCGAAGGAGCGCTTGGCGAAGGCGATGTCGCGGCCTTTCAGCAGGTAGTAGGAGCTGATGCCCAGAACGAACATCGCGCCGCAGGTGTAGCCGGAAGCCACGGTGTGAACGAATTTCACCTGCGCAACCGGGTTAAGCACCAGTTCGGAGAAGCTGACCATCTCCATGCGCATGGTTTCGAAGTTGAAATCCGACGCGATCGGGTTCTGCATCCAGCCGTTGGCAACCAGGATCCACAGCGCGGACAGGTTGGAGCCGAGGGCCACAAACCAGGTTACCGCCATGTGCTGCACCTTGCTCAGACGATCCCAGCCGAAGAAGAACAGGCCGACCAGCGTCGATTCAAGGAAGAACGCCATCAGACCTTCGATAGCCAGTGGGGCCCCGAAGATATCGCCGACGTAGTGAGAGAAATACGACCAGTTAGTCCCGAACTGGAACTCCATGGTCAAACCGGTGGCCACACCCAGAGCAAAGTTAATCGCAAATAACTTTCCCCAGAATTTGGTCATGTCTTTATAGATTTGTTTGCCAGACAGGACATATACCGTTTCCATAATTGCCAGCAAGAACGCCATACCGAGCGTTAATGGGACAAATAAGAAATGGTACATCGCCGTTAAAGCAAACTGTAAGCGCGACAGTTCGACAATATCAAACATCTTGACTCCTTGCTCCTCGCAGGAAGACTCCGACACGCGGTTATCGGCACGCCTCTTTCAAAGCCGCCAGTAACGCCCCGCAGTGAATGCCCTTAAACACAACAAATTTGATCCAGCTTCTCCGCTTTCAACCGCACACTCGGCCAATAGCCCCTCGGGCCCTCGACAAGCACGCCACTGAAAACCGACAACGGGTAACAAATGCAACAAGATCAACCATCCATAATCACAACATGGATGATACTCGCCCAATCCCACACAATAAATAGGTTTTTACGTGACGTGGGTTAGACTTTTGGTTACAGGTCAAATCTTAGCCGAAAGAGGTACTTCGGGCTAATTTGATCTGAGACAATTTAAGCCTATCCGCATCTTATTTCCATATTCATCAGCACATTTCGCATAATTTTCTTAGGGTCATGTTGCGCAATGGTTTAATTGTTTTTTAATGATATTTTTGTGTTAAATAAATGTAATTTAAAAGAGCCGCCATTGTATTATTACGCGCTTATTATGCGACATAATTAACCTTTTATTTCCAATAAGCCGTGACAGTGATAGCAGTCACAAAACAACAAATCTCTCTCCAATATTAGTCTATTTCTCGCGATGGGATCGTAAAGGTTGCGATTTTGTAGCAGAATGACCACTTATGTTAAAATTGCATTGAGTGACAATAACTTATGAAAAAAATCATCTTTGCCTCTGTCTTGGGACTCTCGGGAAACGCCATGGCCGCCGAAACGGTAAATATCACCCTGCTGGGCACCTCCGATCTGCACGGCACCTTCGTGCCTTGGGACTACGCCAGCGACACGGAAAATCTGGCGGGCAGCCTGAGCCAGATAGCCACCCAGGTCAAAAAGGTGCGCGCCGAGCAGCCCAACCTGATCCTAGTGGACGCCGGCGACACCATTCAGGGCAACTTCGTCGAAACCTTCAAGCATGAGGCCGTCAGCCCGATGATGCTGGGCCTCAACGCGCTCAATTATGACGTCTGGGTGATGGGCAACCACGAGTTCGACTTCGGCCTGCCGGTGCTGGCTACGCCGCTCAAGCAGTTCAAGGGCGCGGCGCTGGCGGGCAATATCGTCTGGGACAACGGCAAGCCCTATCTGCCGGCCTACACCATCGTCGAACGCCAGGGCGTGAAGATCGGCATTATCGGCATGGACACGCCGATGACCGCGGAATTCGCCAAGGGCACCGATCGCATCAAAGGGCTGAACTTCACCGATCCGGTGCAGGCGGTGAAGCAGGTCATCAGGCAAATCGACGGCCAGGTCGACGCCATCGTGCTGGTGGCGCATATGGGCATCGACAATGAGAACCAGCGCCCCGGCACCGGCGTGGCCGACATCGCCAACGCCAACCCGGAGCTGGCGGCGATCGTCGCCGGCCATATGCATGTGAAGATCGACAAAGCGGTGGTTAACGGCGTCATCATCACCGAACCGGATAAATACGGTCGCGCGCTGTCGCGCATCGATCTGCAGTTTGAACGCCGCGACGGCAAATTCACGCTGATCGACAAAAACAGCTACACCTACTCCATCAAAGGGATGACGCCGGACAGCGCCATGCAGGCGCTCTACCAGCCGTACCATGACATTTTGCGCGCCAACGCCAACCGGGTCGTGGCGAAGCTGAGCGGCAGCGATCTGGTGCCCGCCGACGAATTCCGCGGCATTCCCCAGGTGCACGTGCAGGATACCGGCATCAGCGCGCTGTTCCAGCAGGCCGCCCGCCACTATGCGCCGCTGGCGCAGGTGATCGCCCTGCAGATCGACAACGATCGCGCCAAACTGGACGTCGGCGACATCAAGGCCAAGGATATCGCCTTTAACTACCAATACGCCGGCGGCGAGATCACCGTGTATCAGCTCAACGGCAAAGCGCTTAAACGCTACATGGAGTGGTCCGCCGACTATTTCAATCAGCTGCAGCCGGGCGACGTCACCTACAGCTTTAACCCGGCGCGGCGATCGTCCAAATATTCCACCAACGATTTCTTCGACGGCGTCACTTACACCATCGATCTGCGCCAACCCGCCGGCGCGCGCATCGTCGATCTGCGCCTGACGAACGGCACGCCGGTCACCGACGATATGCCGATCCGTCTGGGCATGAACAGTTACCGCATGGGCCACCTGACGCAAAAGGGTGGCGCGCTGGAGGGGCAATCCTTCCCGGTGCTGTTCGACAGCAAAGCGCAATACGGTGAAGAAGAAGGCACCATTCGCCACCTGACCCTGCGCTACCTGACGGAAGTGAAACACGGCCAGTATCAGGGCGTGCCGCCGCAGCGCTGGAAGCTGGTCGGCATGGAGGGTTACGAACCGCAGCGGGCGATCGTCAAACGGCTGCTCAATGAGGGCATTATCCAGGTACCGACCACCGACGACGGCCGCTACACCAACGTCGCGTCGATCAACGTCAAAAACGCGCTGTTCCGCAACGCCGACGATTACCGCGCCGCCCTCACCTCGCTGGAGCAACAGCGCCAAGCCGCCGTGGATCCGGTGCAACAGCGCCGCCTGCAGGATCGGATCGCCTTGATCAAGGCGCTCAACGACTTCTGATCGGCGCCAATAAAAAAGGCCACCCAATGGGTGGCCAAACATGTCGAGATATTGTTATTTCGTACTAAATTCTTAGCGCTTCAGCACCGCTTTTACCGCGTCGCCGATGTCCGCCAGGCTGCGAACGGTTTTCACGCCCGCCGCTTCCAGCGCAGCAAACTTCTCGTCCGCCGTGCCTTTGCCGCCTGCGATGATGGCGCCCGCGTGGCCCATACGCTTGCCTTTCGGCGCGGTCACGCCGGCGATGTAGCCGACAACCGGTTTGGTGACGTGTTCTTTGATGTAAGCTGCCGCTTCTTCTTCAGCGCTGCCGCCGATCTCACCGATCATCACGATCGCTTCGGTCTGCGGATCCTGCTGGAACATCTTCAGGATATCGATGAAGTTGGAGCCCGGGATCGGGTCGCCGCCGATGCCCACGCAGGTGGATTGGCCCAGACCGGCATCGGTGGTTTGTTTCACCGCTTCATAGGTCAGGGTACCGGAGCGGGAAACGATGCCCACTTTGCCCGGCAGGTGGATGTGGCCAGGCATGATGCCGATTTTGCACTCGCCTGGGGTGATCACACCAGGGCAGTTCGGCCCGATCATGCGCACGCCGGCTTCGTCCAGCTTCACTTTCACGGTCAGCATGTCCAGGGTCGGGATGCCTTCGGTGATGGTGATGATCAGTTTGATACCGGCATCGATCGCTTCCAGGATGGAGTCTTTGCAGAACGGCGCTGGAACGTAGATCACAGAGGCAGTGGCGCCGGTCGCTTCAACCGCTTCGCGCACGGTGTTGAACACCGGCAGGCCCAGGTGCTGAGTGCCGCCTTTGCCCGGGGTTACGCCGCCAACCATTTTGGTGCCGTAAGCGATAGCTTGTTCGGAGTGGAAAGTCCCCTGGCTACCGGTGAAGCCCTGGCAAATTACTTTGGTGTTCTTATCGATTAAAATGGACATTATTTACCCTCCACTGCTGCAACAACTTGCTGAGCCGCATCAGTCAGGCTGGTCGCAGCAATGATATTCAGGCCGCTGTCCGCCAGTTTCTTGGCGCCCAGTTCGGCGTTGTTCCCTTCCAAGCGCACCACCACCGGGACGTTAACGCCCACTTCGGCCACTGCGCCGATGATGCCGTCGGCGATCAGATCGCAACGTACGATACCACCGAAGATGTTAACCAGAACCGCTTTCACCTTGTCGTCGGACAGGATGATTTTGAACGCTTCGGTCACGCGCTCTTTGGTCGCGCCGCCGCCAACGTCCAGGAAGTTGGCCGGTTCGCCGCCGTGCAGTTTAACGATGTCCATGGTGCCCATCGCCAGGCCGGCGCCGTTAACCATGCAGCCGATGTTGCCGTCGAGGGCAACGTAGTTCAGTTCCCACTGAGCCGCACGGGATTCGCGCTCGTCTTCCTGGGAAGGGTCACGCATTTCACGCAGTTCCGGCTGGCGGAACAGGGCGTTGCCGTCGGCGCCCAGTTTGCCGTCCAGGCACACCAGATCGCCCTGCTTGGTGATCACCAGCGGGTTGATCTCAACCATCGCCAGGTCGCGCTCCAGGAACAGCGTCGCCAGGCCCATGAAGATCTTGGCGAACTGGCTGACTTGCTTACCGGTCAGGCCCAGTTTGAAGGCCAGCTCACGGCCCTGATAAGGCTGTGGACCCGCCAGCGGATCGATGGTCATTTTGTGGATCAGTTTTGGGGTTTCTTCCGCCACCTTCTCGATTTCCACGCCGCCTTCGGTAGACGCCATGAACACGATGCGACGGGTCGCACGGTCTACGACGGCGCCCAGGTACAGTTCTTTATCGATGTCGGTCGCCGCTTCAACCAGGATCTGGTTAACCGGCTGGCCCAGCGCGTCAGTCTGGTAAGTCACCAGACGCTTGCCCAACCAGGCTTCCGCGAAGGCACGGATATCTTCTTTGCTGTTGACGACTTTAACGCCGCCCGCTTTACCGCGGCCGCCAGCATGAACCTGACATTTCACCACCCACGGGCCGGAGCCGATTTTGGATGCGGCTTCTTCTGCTTCACGCGGAGTGGTACAGGCGTAACCGGTTGGTGCCGGCATGCCATACCGAGCAAACAGCTGTTTTGCCTGATATTCGTGTAAATTCATGATGTTCTATCCATTCAGTTCTGAAGGTTTTTAGCCGGACCATTATTACGCGGTAAACCGCATGGTTTTCCGGCCACATAGCACAGAGTGCGGGCGCGGCATGCCGCGCCCGGCAAGGGTTACTAGACGTCCAGCAGCAGACGAGCCGGATCTTCCAGCATCTCTTTGACCGTCACCAGATAACCGACGGATTCTTTACCGTCGATCAGGCGGTGGTCATAAGACAGCGCCAGATACATCATCGGCTGGATCACCACCTGACCATTGACCGCCATTGGGCGATCTTTAATGGCGTGCATGCCCAGGATGGCGCTCTGCGGCGGGTTGATGATCGGGGTAGACATCAGGGAGCCGAATACGCCGCCGTTGGTAATGGTGAAGTTACCGCCGGTCAGCTCTTCCACGGTCAGTTTGCCGTCGCGGCCCTTAACGGCCAGCTCTTTGATTTTCTTCTCGATGTCAGCCATGCTCATGGCGTCCACATCGCGCAGTACCGGCGTCACCAGGCCGCGCGGGGTCGAAACCGCGATGCTGATGTCGAAGTAGTTGTGGTAAACCACGTCAGAACCATCGATCGACGCGTTCACTTCCGGGAAGCGCTTCAGTGCTTCAACCACCGCCTTGATGTAGAAGGACATGAAGCCCAGACGCACGCCGTGGCGCTTCTCGAAGGCTTCGCCGTACTGCTTGCGCAGATCCATGATCGGCTGCATGTTGATTTCGTTGAAGGTGGTCAGCATCGCGGTGCTGTTCTTCGCTTCCAGCAGACGCTCGGCGACGCGTTTGCGCAGGCGAGTCATCGGCACGCGTTTTTCGCTGCGGCCGGCCAGAGCAGGCTGCGGCGCGGCTTCAGCGGCGGCGGCCGGTTTGGCGGCGGCGCCGCCTTTGGCCAGGTGCGCTTCCACGTCTTCACGCGTGATGCGGCCACCCACGCCGGTGCCTTTGATGGCGCTGGCATCGAGATCGTGTTCGGCGATCAGGCGGCGAATCGCCGGGCTGAGCGCGTCATTGCTTTCTTCTTCCAGGCTCGCGGTAGCGCGCTGTGCAGGCGTGGCTTCTTTCTCCTGGCTCTTCTCAGCGGTCGGCTTGCCGGAGCTGTCGCCCGGACGGATGCGGCCGAGCAGCTGGCGAGACAGTACGGTCGCACCCTCTTCTTCCACGATAGCATCGAGAATGCCCGCTTCACTGGCCGGCACTTCCAACACCACTTTATCGGTTTCGATTTCAACCAGGACTTCATCACGCTGCACGCTGTCGCCCGGTTTTTTGTGCCAGGTGGCTACGGTCGCATCGGCAACCGATTCAGGAAGGTCAGGAACCAGAATATCTACGCTACTCATTTAGCTTTCCCTTAAGTTTTTTATCATCTGCTTGCCGGCCCCTTGGCCGGCAAGCGAGCGAACATTAGTCAATATTCAGCGCGTCGTTCACCAGAGCCTGCTGCTGCTTCTGGTGTACGGACATATAGCCCACCGCCGGAGAAGCGGAGGCCGGACGTCCTGCGTAGCGTAAAGAAGCCCCGAACGGCACCACTTCACGGAAGTTGTGTTGGCTGCAGTACCAGGCGCCCTGGTTCAGCGGCTCTTCCTGACACCAGACGAAATCATGCACGTGCGAGTATTGCTCCAGCACGGCCTGCACGGCCTGATGCGGGAACGGATACAGCTGCTCGATACGCACGATGGCCACGTCTTTCTGCTCGTTCTTGCGACGCTGTTCCAGCAGGTCGTAGTAGACCTTGCCGGAGCACAGCACGACGCGCTTGACCGCTTTCGGATCCAAGTCGTCGATCTCGCCGATCGCCGGCAGGAAGGTGCCGTTGGCCAGTTCGTCCAGCGAAGAAATCGCCAGCGGGTGACGCAGCAGCGACTTCGGCGACATCACCACCAGCGGACGGCGCATACCGCGCAGCGCCTGACGGCGCAGCATATGGTAAACCTGCGCCGGCGTGGACGGGACGCACACCTGCATGTTCTGCTCTGCGCACAGCTGCAGATAGCGTTCCAGACGCGCGGAAGAGTGCTCTGGGCCCTGGCCTTCATAGCCGTGCGGCAGCAGCATCACCAGGCCGCACATACGGCCCCATTTTTGCTCGCCGGAACTGATGAACTGGTCGATAACGACCTGCGCGCCGTTGGCGAAGTCACCGAACTGCGCTTCCCAGATGGTCAGCGTGCGCGGTTCCGCCGTGGCGTAGCCGTATTCGAACGCCAGCACCGCTTCTTCAGACAGCACGGAATCCCAGACCTTGAATTCGCCCTGACCGCTGTGGATGTTCGCCAGCGGAACGTAGACGGAACCGTTTTTCTGGTTGTGCACCACCGCGTGACGGTGGAAGAAGGTACCGCGGCCGGCGTCTTCGCCGGAGATGCGGATTGGAATGCCTTCATCCGCCATGGTGGCGTAGGCCAGCGTTTCGGCAGCGCCCCAGTCGAACGGCTTGTTGCCCGCCGCCATCTCGGCGCGGTCCGCGTAGATTTTCGCCACGCGCGACTGCATTTCGATCGCTTCCGGCACGGTGCTGATGCGGCGGCCCAGCTCCTGCAGGCGCTTCATCTCAACCTTGCTCGGGTACTCTTCGTCCCACTCGTGGTTCAGGTACGGAGACCAGGTGAAGGAGTGCAGGTTCATCGGACGCCATTCTTCAACCACGCAATCGCCGCGGTCGAGCGCGTCACGGTATAGGTTGACCATTTCCGTGGCATCTTCCAGGCTGGCCACGTTCTGTTCGGTCAGAACGTCAGCGTAGATTTTGCGCGGCGTAGGGTGTTTCTTGATCTTCTGATACATCACCGGCTGGGTAGCGCTCGGCTCGTCGGCCTCGTTGTGCCCATGGCGACGGTAGCAGACCAGATCGATCATCACGTCACGCTTAAAGGTGTTACGGAAATCCAACGCCAGGCGGGTGACGAAGGCCACGGCCTCCGGATCGTCCGCGTTGACGTGGAAGATCGGTGCCTGAACCATTTTGGCGATGTCGGTGCAGTATTCGGTAGAGCGCGCATCCAGCGGGTTGGAGGTGGTGAAACCAACCTGGTTGTTGATGACGATACGCACGGTGCCGCCCACTTCGTAGCCGCGAGCCTGAGACATGTTCAGGGTTTCCTGAACCACGCCCTGGCCGGTGATGGCGGCGTCGCCGTGGATGGTGATCGGCAGCACCATGTTGCTGCGCGCTTCGTCCAAGCGATCGCGACGGGCGCGAACCGAGCCCATGACTACCGGGCTGACGATCTCCAGGTGCGACGGGTTGAACGCCAGCGCCAGGTGAACCATGCCGCCTTCGGTTTCCACGTCGGAAGAGAAGCCCTGGTGGTATTTCACGTCACCGGTGCCGAGGTGTTCTTTATGCTTGCCGGCGAATTCGTCGAACAGATCGGCCGGCTTTTTGCCCAGCACGTTGATCAGCACGTTCAGACGGCCGCGGTGGGCCATGCCCAGCACCACTTCGCGCGTGCCGTTCTTGCCGGCGTGGCGCACCATCTCTTTCAGCATCGGCACCAGCGCGTCGCCGCCTTCCAGCGAGAAGCGTTTGGCGCCCGGGAATTTGGCGCCCAGGTAGCGTTCCAGGCCTTCCGCCGCGGTCAGCTCGTTCAGGAAACGGCGTTTTTCGTCGGCGGTAAAGCTGGCGCGCCCCACCACCGACTCGATGCGCTGTTGGATCCAGCGTTTCTCTTCGGTGTTGGTGATGTGCATGTACTCAGCGCCGATCGAGCCGCAATAGGTCTGCTTCAGCGCGGCGTACAGATCGCCCAGCTTCATGGTTTCTTTGCCGATGGCGAAAGAGCCCACGTTGAAGGTTTCCTGGAAATCGGCTTCGGTCAGGTTGTGGTAAGCGGGATCAAGGTCAGGAACTTGCTCGCGCTGCCACAGGCCGAGCGGATCGAGGTTGGCATGCTGATGCCCGCGGAAGCGGAAGGCGTTGATCAGCTGCAGTACCTTGACCTGTTTGGCGTCGGTTTCCGGATCGGTGATGGTGGTATTGTAGCGCGCGGAGTCTTTCGCCAGGCGGCGGAAGTAATCGCGCGTTTGAGAGTGAAGCTGATCGGGTTTGACACCCGCGGTTGGTAGCTGTTGAAAAATGGAACGCCAGCTATCTTCAACGGAACCCGGATCGGTTAAGAAGTCTTCATAGAGCTGCTCTATGTAAGACTGGTTCGCGCCCGCCAGATAGGAGGAATCCAGCCAGGCCTTCATTGCGCCGTTCTGCATCATGATCCCTTAAGCTTTGAAGCTTTAGTTTTCGCCGTGGTTAACATAATTACCGTGATGAATACGGTTTGCCGTAAAACGGTTCACTCGACGTACTTGCGGCCATGACGGCCCGATACGTTCTGTTATGGACCTTGCGGTCCCTTACAAGGAACCTCTAAAAACCGGCGGAAGAACCAGGCTGCATAGCGCCGCAGCCGCGGGTCAGTTTTTAGAGGTTCCCTCCCCTATGGGATGTGCGCCGGAAAAGAGCCCGGCGCAGCATCTCATTCCGTTTATGCGCCGCGTTGCAGCAGCATGGACTTGATATGCCCGATCGCACGCGTCGGGTTCAAGCCTTTAGGACATACACTGACACAATTCATAATGCTATGGCAGCGGAAAACACTAAAAGCGTCGTCCAGATCATCTAAACGTTCTTGCGTTTCCGTGTCACGGCTGTCGATCAGGAAGCGATACGCCGCCAGCAGACCGGCAGGCCCGATGAACTTGTCCGGGTTCCACCAGAACGATGGGCAAGAGGTCGAGCAGCAGGCGCACAGAATGCACTCGTACAGACCGTCCAGCTTGGCGCGCTGCTCCGGCGACTGCAGGTGCTCGCGCGCCGGCGGGTTCTTGCCGTCGTTCAGCAGGTATGGCTTGATCTTTTCATACTGGGTATAGAACTGGCCCATATCCACCACCAGATCGCGCACCACCGGCAGGCCCGGCAGCGGACGGATCACGATCTTGCCGTTGCCTTTGCGCAGCGACGAAATCGGGGTGATGCACGCCAGGCCGTTTTTACCGTTCATGTTCAGGCCGTCGGAACCGCACACGCCTTCGCGGCATGAGCGACGGAACGACAGGGTCGGGTCTTTTTCTTTCAGCTGGATCAACGCATCCAGCAGCATCATGTCGCGACCTTCTTCCGCTTCCAGGGTGTAATCCTGCATGTGCGGCGCGTCATCGACATCCGGGTTGTAGCGATAAATGGAAAATTCGAGTTTCATCTGTCGATCTCCGCAATTAGTAAGAACGCACTTTCGGCGGGAATGCCGGGCGCAGCTTCGGTTGCATGTTCACTTCACGACGCGTCATGCTTTCCGATTGCGGCAGATACAGCGAATGGCACAGCCAGTTGGCGTCATCGCGTTCCGGGTAGTCGAAGCGGCTGTGTGCGCCACGGCTCTCGGTACGGAAGTTGGCCGACACGGCGGTGGAATACGCGGTCTCCATCAGGTTATCCAACTCCAGGCACTCGATGCGCTGGGTGTTGAACTCGCTGGAGGTATCGTCCAGGCGTGCGTTCTTCAGACGTTCACGGATCACTTTCAGTTCTTCCAGGCCCTTGGCCATCGCATCGCCTTCGCGGAATACCGAGAAGTTGTGCTGCATGCAAGACTGCAGCGCTTTGCGAATTTCGACCGGGTCTTCGCCGGAACGGGTGTTGTTCCAACGGTTCAGACGATCCAGCGAGGCTTCCACGTCGGAGTCGCTGGCGTCACGGCTCACGCCCTGCTCTTCCAGCGATTCCTGCAGGTGCATGCCGGCGGAACGGCCGAACACCACCAGGTCGAGCAGCGAGTTGCCGCCCAAGCGGTTGGCGCCGTGCACCGATACGCAGGCGATTTCGCCCACCGCGAACAGCCCCGGGATCACCACGTCTTCGCCTTTCTCGTTCACGGTCAGCGCCTGGCCGGTCACCTTGGTCGGAATGCCGCCCATCATATAGTGACAGGTCGGGATAACCGGGATCGGCTCTTTCACCGGATCGACGTGCGCGAAGGTGCGGGACAGTTCCAGAATGCCCGGCAGACGGGATTCCAGCACCTCTTTGCCCAGGTGATCCAGCTTCAGCTTGGCGTGCGGGCCCCAAGGACCGTCGCAGCCGCGGCCTTCGCGGATTTCGATCATGATCGAACGGGCAACCACGTCGCGGCCCGCCAGATCTTTGGCGTTCGGCGCATAACGCTCCATGAAGCGCTCGCCGTGTTTGTTCAGCAGGTAACCGCCTTCGCCGCGGCAGCCTTCGGTCACCAGCACGCCCGCGCCGGCGATGCCGGTCGGGTGGAACTGCCACATTTCCATGTCCTGCACCGGCACGCCGGCGCGCAGCGCCATGCCGACACCGTCGCCGGTGTTGATGTGGGCGTTGGTGGTGGACTGGTAAATACGGCCTGCGCCGCCGGTCGCCAGCACGGTGGCCTTGGCTTTGAAGTAAACCACTTCACCGGTTTCGATGCAGATAGCCGTGGTGCCAACCACCGCGCCGTCCTGGTTTTTCACCAGATCGAGCGCATACCACTCGGAGAAGATGGTGGTGTGGTTTTTCAGGTTCTGTTGGTACAGGGTGTGCAGCAGCGCGTGGCCGGTACGGTCGGCTGCGGCTGCGGTACGCGCCGCCTGCTCGCCGCCGAAGTTCAGCGACTGGCCGCCGAACGGGCGCTGATAGATGCGGCCGTCGTCCAGACGAGAGAACGGCAGGCCCATGTGTTCCAGTTCCAGAATCGCTTCCGGGCCGGTTTTACACATATATTCGATGGCGTCCTGGTCACCGATATAGTCGGAACCTTTCACCGTGTCGTACATATGCCATTCCCAGTTGTCCTCGTGGCTGTTGCCCAGCGCGACGGTGATGCCGCCCTGTGCGGACACGGTATGGGAACGGGTCGGGAAAACTTTGGACAGCAGGGCACAGGTCGAGCCCGCTTGGGAAATTTGCAGCGCGGCACGCATGCCCGCACCGCCGGCGCCGATTACGACGGCATCAAACTCTCTGACTGGCAGTTTCATTTAAGCACCCCACACTACGATTGTTCCGTACAGTAAATAGACCAGCAACGCGACCACGACAGCCAGCTGCAACACCAGGCGAACCGCCAGCGGCTTGACGTAGTCCGTCAGCACCTGCCACAGCCCGATCCAGGCATGCACCAGAATCGACAGCAAGGTCAGCAGAGTGAACACTTTCGTAATGGAAGTGGCGAAGAAACCGCGCCAGATGTCATAAGTGAGTTCCGGAGCCGTGACGAAGAAGCCCAGGATATACAGGACGTACAGGGTGATGATGATAGCGGAAGCGCGCAGCAGCAGCCAATCGTGCACGCCGTTGCGCCCTAATGCAGAAACGTTGTTTACCATACGAGGACTCCAGCCAGAACTGACAGCACGACGGTCAGGCCGATCGCCACCTGGGCGGAACGGGTACCGGCGGCCAAACTCTCTTCGATGTAGCCAAAATCCATTAACAAGTGACGGATGCCACCGCAAATGTGATAGGCCAGCGCCGTGAGGATGCCCCAGAATATGAATTTGACGATGAAGCTATTCATGATGGCGGCCGCCTGCAGGAACCCCTCTTGGGAAGAGAGTGACAGGCCCAGCAGCCAGAGGAGGATACCCACGGCAACGAAGGTAATTACGCCAGAGACTCGGTGTAAGATAGACGCTATCGCAGTTACGGGGAACCGGATCGTTTGCAGATCCAAGTTGACAGGTCGTTGTTTTTTCACGTATTTGCCCACACAGCTCTTATTATTTTCCTTCCTCCGGGCCTGGGCGGGGATCAGACAGCGTTAAGAGCCTAAAACCCTTACACGTCACGCGCTCAAACATCAACATCCTCTGTGCTCAAACGGCGCGCATTTATAACGCTGGGTGCTCCTACTTCAGGGTAATCCGGAGACCTGGCGGCAGTATAGGAGGATCACATTCTGATTACAATTCTCATACAACCGCTTTGATAACATTTCCCCCGAACAGTGATTCAGATCACGGATTTCACAATTAGTGCAAAATTAATTATCTGATTTGACAAGAGATCAACATTTCCATTACATATAGGGGCACAAACGGTCCTATGATGCGCTATGGGTCAGCAGATACACTTCCCCCCGGGTTCGAGTTGTGCAACAGTGTATTTGACGAACCTATCCCAATAGCCGTTGTTTCCCGCTCGATTTTGCCGGCGTCAAAAAGCAAATAAAGCAAATAAAAACAGATTATTGGGATAGGTTCACATCTCTTCGAACAGCTCATAGGTAAGATTAACAGACTATAACGAATTACTATGAATCGTTAACAACTGGTCACCCGTCTCGTTCGCCTGGTCAGCACTCTGTACCCTACCCGCGCATAGTTGCGCAGTCGCTCACAGAGTTAGCGTCCGCACCATTTTTTTGCGGGCAACCTGCAGAGATTTAAGGTATTTCAGTTGTTAGTGGTTTTTAAAATAAGGCGCTAAGGAGACAGTAAATGACTGATAAGAAAGCGACGCTAACCATTAACGACAGCGAAGCTCCGATCGAACTGGGCGTATTGACACCGACACTGGGCCCTGATGTCCTCGATGTCCGCGCTCTGGGTTCCAAAGGTTATTTCACATTTGATCCCGGCTTTACCTCCACCGCTTCTTGCGAATCCAAGATTACCTTCATCGACGGCGACAAAGGCGTGCTGCTGCACCGCGGCTTCCCTATCGAGCAGCTGGCGAAAGAATCTTCCTACCTGGAAGTGTGCTACATCCTGCTGTACGGCGAGACCCCAACGCCGGAAGAGTTCGAGACCTTCAAGACCACCGTCACCCGCCACACCATGATCCACGACCAGATCACCCATCTGTTCCGTGGCTTCCGTCGTGACTCGCACCCGATGGCGGTGCTGTGCGGCGTGACCGGCGCGCTGGCGGCGTTCTACCACGATGCGCTGGACGTCAACAACGAGCGTCACCGTGAAATCACCGCGTTCCGCCTGCTGTCCAAAATGCCGACCGTGGCGGCGATGTGCTACAAATACTCCCTGGGCCAGCCGTTCGTTTACCCGCGCAACGATCTGTCCTATGCCGGCAACTTCCTGCACATGATGTTCGCCACCCCGTGCGAAGAGTACGTGGTGAACCCGGTGCTGGAACGCGCCATGGATCGCATCCTGATCCTGCACGCCGACCATGAGCAGAACGCCTCTACCTCTACCGTGCGCACCGCCGGCTCTTCCGGCGCCAACCCGTTCGCCTGCATCGCGGCCGGCATCGCCTCCCTGTGGGGGCCGGCACACGGCGGCGCCAACGAAGCGGCGCTGAAAATGCTGGAAGAGATCAAGACCGTCGAGCACATTCCGGAATTCATCAAGCGCGCCAAGGACAAGAACGACTCCTTCCGCCTGATGGGCTTCGGCCACCGCGTGTACAAGAACTACGATCCGCGCGCTACCGTGATGCGCGAAACCTGTCACGAAGTGCTGAAAGAGCTGAACAAGAAGGACGACAACCTGCTGCAGGTCGCGATGGAGCTGGAACACATCGCGCTGAACGACCCGTACTTCATCGAGAAGAAACTGTACCCGAACGTCGACTTCTACTCCGGCATCATCCTGAAGGCGATGGGCATTCCTTCTTCCATGTTCACCGTGATCTTCGCCATCGCGCGCACCATCGGCTGGATCGCCCACTGGAACGAAATGCACGACGAAGGCATCAAAATTGCCCGTCCGCGTCAGCTGTACACCGGCTATGCCGAACGCGATTTCAAATCCCAGCTGAAAAACAAGTAAGCCGCTTTCCCGGCTGAAACCGCACCGCGCCGCCCCTTCGGGCGGCGTTTTTTTTGGTTATTTCTGGCAGCCCGGGCACCAATAAAACGGCCGCGACGACAGTTCGGTACGCACGATCATCCCACCGCAGCGTTCGCAAGGCTCGCCGCTGCGATGAAACACCTTGAAGCGAAACAGCGCGCCGTGATGCCGGTTGTCATCCGCCTGCCCGCGCGTCTGGTAGGAAAGGCGCGGCACCGCCAGCAATGCGTCCGCCAGGCGGCGCAGCGCCTCCGGCGGCAGATCCTGCGGTTTGTGCTGCGGCGCCAGTTCGGCCTGCCACAGGATTTCGGCGCGCAGATAGTTACCCAATCCGGCAAGAAACGCCTGGTCGAGCAGCATGCCGCCCAGCTGCCTGCGGCGAAAACGCGGCGTCAGCAACCGCTCCGCCACATCTTCCACCGTCAACGACATGTCCAACACGTCGGGGCCGATGCGTTGCAAAAACGGGTGCTGCTCTATCTCCTCGCGCGGCCCGACGGTAATGTCGGAAGCGCTGTAGAGCAATATCGCGCTGCGGGCGGTTTCCAGCCGCACCCGCAGATCGCGCCGGGTCTCCGGTGTCTCCCCGGCCGCCGCCACTTTCCACACGCCGTACAGCTGGTTGTGGCTGTACATCGTCAGCCCGTTGGAGAAATGGGTCAGCAGCGCCTTGCCGCGCGGCTCGATGGCGACGATGCGCTCGCCGAGCAGACGCTGGCGGTAGTGTTTCAGCTGGGGAAAAGCGAAATCGACGGCGGTCAGCGGCTGATCGATCACCGCCGCCGCCAGTTTGTCCGCCGCCCGGCGAATCTCCGGTCCTTCCGGCATAGACCACTCCTTACGTAGACCCGGCGCAGCGCGCTACGCCGGGGATTTTCTTGATTAATGCGTCGCGCCGCCCACCACTTTCAGATCGTGCTCCACCTGCAAAGCGATGGAAACGGCCAGCTCCAATGCAAACAGCACCGTCGAGGCCGCCATGCTCGGCGCGCCGGGGTGCGCCGCCGCCTGTTCCGGCAGGTACGGGATATGGATAAAGCCGCCCTTCACCTCGCGCTGGCCGCTCAAACGGTGCAGCAAGCCATACATGACATGGTTGCACACGTAGGTGCCGGCGGTCTGCGAAACGGCGGCCGGAATGCCGGCCTCACGCATCGAACTGACCATCGCCTTGATCGGCAAGGTGCTGAAATAGGCCGCCGGGCCGCCGGCGACGATCGGCTCGTCCACCGGCTGTTGCCCCTGATTGTCGGGGATACGCGCATCGTCGACGTTGATCGCCACCCGTTCAATCGTGATGTCGGTGCGGCCGCCGGCCTGGCCGATAGCCAGCACCATCACCGGCTGCACCTCGTCGATCGCCGCATTGAGCGCCTCCAGCGCCGCGCCGAACACGCACGGCAGCTGGCGCGCCACGATGCGCGTGCCGACCAGCTCCATATCATTGAGCTGCTTCACCACTTCCCAGGAGGGGTTGAGGCGCTCGCCGCCAAACGGCTCAAAGCCGGTAATCAATACTTTTTGCATCCTTACTCCTACAGGAACATCAGGAAATACAGCAGGAACACGTTAACCAACAGCAGCAGCACGCCGGTCGGCACCTGCGCCTTGATCACCGCATTCTTGTCCGGCAGCTCCAGCAGCGCCGCCGGCACGATGTTGAAGTTCGCCGCCATCGGCGTCATCAGGGTGCCGCAATAGCCGGAGAACATGCCGATCGCCGCCATCACCGCCGGGTTGCCGCCGTGCTGCAACACCAGGATCGGAATGCCGATGCCGGCGGTAACGATCGGGAAGGCGGCGAAGGCGTTGCCCATCACCATGGTCAGCACAGCCATACCGATAGCGTAGACCGCCACGGCGATAAAGCGGTTATCGACCGCCAGATACTCTTGGGTCAAATGCGAGATCGCGGTGCCGACGCCGGCGACGGTAAACAGCAGCCCCAGCGTGGCGAGGATCTGCGGCAGAATGAACGCCCAGCCGATCGAATCCAGCAGGCGCCGCGCTTCCTGTATCGGCTGCAGGGCCTTCTCATGGGTCATTTTCACCGCGATCGCCAGACCGATCAGGCAGCCGACGGTCATCGAGAACAGGGTGATCAGCGTCGCATGGTTGCCGCTGCCGAATACCGCGCTTTGCAACGCCGGCACGTTGTTGAACAACAACACGCCGATCACCGTCACCACCGGGATTGCCAGAGCGGGAATAAACAGCTTGTTGCCCAGGCGCTTGGCGCTGGCCTCGCGCTCCTGCGGCGCCCGCTGGTGATAGCTGCCGAGGCGCACACCGCCAAAGCCGGCGATCAAGGCCATCACCACCACCACCACGCCAACGATGATATGCAGCATGCGTTTTTCGTTGCTGCCCTCGCCCAGCACGTCGCCCAGCAGGCGGTAAGTCCAGTCGCCGACCAGGAACACCAGGCCGTACAGCCCCCAAAACAGCCCGGTGGTGATGCGGCGCGGGTTGGCGCGATCGCGGAAGGACATCACCGCCACAATCAGCAGCACCGCGCCGGCCAGCCAGTAGAGATATTGTTGCTGGAAATTCATCGTGCCTCCCCCTTCGCCTGCAGCGCCGCCTGATTCAGCTGCGCCAGCTCGGCGCTCAGCTGTTTATCCATCCGATACAGCCGGAACGCGTGGATCAGGAAAGCGAAAATCGCGGTCGGAATGCCCCACAGCGCGATATGCAGCGGCTCGGTCTGAATGCCGCCAGACTCCAGCATAAAGTTGTGCATGAAGATGATCGCGCCGAAGGCGACGAAGATATCTTCGCCGAAGAACAGCCCGACGTTGTCGGTCGCGGCCGACATGGCTCGCAAACGGTGGCGCGTGCGCTCCGGCAGCTCGCCGTAGCGGTTTTCCGTTGCCCCTTCCGCCATCGGCGCCAGCAGCGGCCGCACCATCTGCGGATGCCCGCCCAGGCTGGTCAGCCCCATCGCCGCGGTAATCTCGCGCACGAACAGGTAGACGATCAGCAGACGGCCGGCGGTGGCGCTTTTGATCCTGGCGATCCACGCCTGCGCCCGCTCTTTCAGCCCGTGGCGCTCCAGCAGGCCGATCACCGCCAGCGGCAGCAGCAGGATCAGCGGCAGGTTGCGGGTATTGAGAAAGCCCTCGCCGAGCTTTTCCAGAATGACGTCCAGCGGCATCAGCGCCGCCAGACCGGTGATGATACCGGCGGCGATCACCACCAGCACCGGGTTGAAACGCAATACAAACCCGACCACGATGGCGGCGATGCCAATCAGTGGCCAGAGATTCACGGCCTGTTCCATAGTCTTCCCTCGATATTTTCTAATAGTTTTTTGCTTGTGATGTTGTGTCTTGCTTTATTGCTTTACTGCTCCGCGCTGACGCGGATGCCCTGCTGAACAAAACTGTCCCGCAGCTTGCGCGCATACGCCAGCGCATGCTCGCCGTCCCCGTGCAGGCAGACGGTTTCCGCCTGAACGGCGGTCCAGACGCCATCCACGCTGCGCACCCGGTGATGGCGCACCATCTCCAGCGTTTGCGCCAGCGCCTGTTCGTCATCCTCAATCAGCGCCCCCGGCAAACCGCGCGGCACCAGCGTGCCGTCGGCCTGATAGCCGCGATCGGCGAACACCTCCTGTCGGGTAGTCAGACCGAGTTGTTCCCCGGCACTGATCAGCTCGCTGCCGGCCAGCCCCACCAGCCGCAGCGCCGGATCGACCGCCTGCACCGCCCGGGCGATCGCTTCCGCCAGCGCCGGCTCAACCGCCGCCTGGTTGTACAGCATGCCGTGCGGCTTAACGTGCACCATCACCCCGCCCTCGGCGCGGGCGATCGCCGCCAGCGCCCCGAGCTGATACACCACCTGCGCGTACACCGTTTCCGGCGGCAGCTGCATGCGGGTGCGGCCGAAGTTCTCCCGATCGGGAAAACTCGGGTGGGCGCCGATCGCCACGCCGTACTGCAATGCCCAGCGCACCGACTGACGCATGGTCTGCGCATCGCCGGCGTGGAAGCCGCAGGCGATGTTGGCCGAGCTCACCAGTTGCAACAGCGCCTGGTCGTTGGCGCAGCCTTCGCCGAGATCGGCGTTCAAATCAACGATCATGTAACCCCCAGGCAATCTGTCGAAGGAAGAGATCCTGCTCGGCTTTGGCGCGCTGCGCCTCGGCCAGTGAGCAGAGAACGAAGTGGATCGGTTCGCCGAGACGGATCTGCGCCAAGTGGTAGAGATCGGCCTCAATCACACAGGCGATACGCGGGTAACCGCCGGTGGTTTGCGCATCGGCCATCAGCACGATCGGCTGGCCGTTGTGCGGCACCTGCACCACGCCGGGCAGCAGGCCGTGCGACAGCATCTCTCTATCGGTGGTGCGCGCCAGCGGCGTACCGCCGTGCAGGCGGTAGCCCATGCGGTTGCTCTGCGGGCTGAGCTGCCAGGCGGTGCGCCAGAACGTGTCCTGCGCCTCTTCGCTGAACTCAGCGTACTCCGGCCCCGGCAGCGCGCGAATGCGGTTGGTGAACAGCAGTTGCTTCACGCCGCAGCGGTGTTGCGGCAGCACGGTGGATTTGCCCAGCGGCAACCGATCGCCGTCCTTCAGATTACGGCCTTCGTGGCCGCCAAAGGCGGCTTTCATGTCGGTGCTGCACGAGCCCAGCATTTCCGGCACGGCGATGCCGCCCGAGATCGCCAGGTAGCTGCGCATGCCGCGTTTCGGCGTGCCCAGCGCCAGCCGCTGCCCCTTTTTCACCGGGTAGCGCCAGCCGGTCCACAGCGGCTTGCCGTCCAGCTGCGCGTCGCAGCCGGCACCGGTCAAGGCGATCCAGCCAGGGCGGGTAAACTCGGCGCTGAACTGGCCGAGGGTGATCTCCAGCCCGGCGGCCTCCGGCGCATTGCCCACCAGCAGGTTGGCGATCTTCAGCGCCGGTTGATCCAGCGCCCCGCCGGTGCTGATGCCCAGGCGGCGGAATCCCTCGCGGCCCAAATCCTGCACCGTGGTATAGATGCCGGCACGCAGAATAATCAGCATACGCCCTCCTTCTGCGGCACGAAGCGCACGTTATCGCCCGGGCGCAGCAGCGTCGGCGGCATTTCATGCGGATTGAACAGCGCCAGCGGCGTGCGGCCGATCAGCTGCCAGCCGCCGGGCGTCACCAGCGGATAGATACCGGTCTGGCCGCCGCCGATGCCGACGGAGCCGGCCGCCACCGCCAGACGCGGTTCCGCACGGCGCGGCGTCGCCAGTTGTTCCGGCATGCCGCCCAAATAGGAGAAGCCCGGCTGAAAGCCGAGGAAATAGACCACGTAGGCCGCCGCCGCGTGGCATTCCACCACCTGCCGCGGCGTCATGCCGGTATGGCGCGCCACTTCATCCAGATCGGGGCCTTGCTCCCCGCCGTAGACCACCGGAATATCCACCTGGCGCGATTCCGGCGTCAGGCTCTCTTTGCTTTCCCAACCTTGCTGCAGCAGCGCGAGCATCGCTTCGGCGTCGGCCTGCGGCGTATGCAGCAACAGCGTCAGGTTGTTCATCCCCGGCACCACTTCCCGCACGTCGGGGTGGTGATTCAGCTTTTCCGCCAGCGCCCAGATGCGCTGCTGGCTCGATAAGGTCACCGGCGGCGACAGTTCAAGCACTACCGCTCTTTCACCCAACAGGTAATAACGTGCTTGTTGCACCCTTATTCTCCTTATTATTATCGCGATGAAAAACACACCAGTTATGCGTGACGCGGCCCCGGCTGTCAATAGAACGCAACCATAGGGAAAATAAGGAAATAGCGCGATAGAAGGATTCAGCCGGCGCACAGGCCGGGCTGGATCCGGGGAAGAAAAAAATCAGGCGGGATTCGGGATGTCGATAAAGGTCACATCAAAGCCGTGGTGCTGCGCCAGCCAGTCGCCCAGCGCCTTCACACCGCCGCGCTCGGTGGCGTGGTGGCCGGCGGCGAAGAAATGCACGCCCATTTCGCGCGCGCTGTGAATGGTCTGCTCAGACACTTCACCGCTGATGAACGCATCGACGCCGAAGCGCGCCGCGCTGTCGATAAAGCCCTGGCCGCCGCCGGTGCACCAGGCCACCCGGCGAATGTGCTCAGGCGCGTTATCGCCGCAGTGCAGCACCGCGCGCCCCAACCGGCTTTCGATACGCTGCTGCAGCGCTTCGCCGGTCAGCGGCTGTTCAAATTCGCCGTGCGGCACCAGCGGCTCGACGTCGCCAATCACCCGAATGCCCAGCGCCTGCGCCAGCTGCGCGTTGTTGCCCAGCACCGGATGCGCGTCCAGCGGCAGGTGGTAGCCGTACAGGTTGATATCATGGGTCAGCAGCGTTTTCAGGCGGTTGCGCTTCATGCCGCGCACCGCCGGCGCCTCGTTTTTCCAGAAATAGCCGTGGTGCACGATAATCGCGTCGGCCTGATGCGCCACCGCGGCGTCCAGCAGCGCCTGACAGGCGGTGACGCCGGTCACGATGCGCTGCACGTGCGGGCGGCCTTCCACCTGCAATCCGTTGGGGGCGTAGTCCTGAAACGCCGCGGCGTTCAGTTCCGTGTTGATCAGTTGTTCCAGATCGAGGTTACGCATTCTCTTCTCTCTTCATAGTCAAAATGTCTGCCGGTCGCCCTGCGCCATCAGGATGAATTTCACCCCCAGATCGTTGCCCTGCGCCAGCTGTTGCGCAATGGCGGCGCGCGCATCTTCGCCCTGCTTCAGGCTGGGCTTGATATGGCTGATCACCACCGGCAAACCGTTCAGCGAGCCTTTGCCGCCGCTGTACTGCGTCAGGTTCTTCAGCTCCTTCAGCAGCCAGGCCGGCGTCAAATGGCCGTACAGATGTTTATCCTCCACCCCGTTAGGGTAAGAGGTTTCGATAATCATGCCCTTGAGCTTCTTCTGCTCGACAAGCGGCCCCAGCGCGCGCCAGACGGTATCGAGATCGCGCGACTGCTCCACCTTATCCGGCCCGGTATCGCCGAAGTAGGCGAAGAACTCGCTGCCGTTGGAAATCAGCAGCATCGACGACGGATAGCGATCGTGGCTGAGCGGGTACATCACGCCGGTCAATCCGGTCAGGCCGAGGGTAAACCGCTGCTGCGGCCGCACCGTTTGCAGCCGATAGGTGCCCAGCCGCGAGCCGTTGCCGGCGTCGGTAAAGTTCGGCCACGCCTTCCAGTTGAAGTAGTGATTACGCAGGGTCAGTACGGTGTCCGCCTGGGCGTAAACGGTTTTTTTATTGTCCTCGGGTGAGCCGAGGATCAGCCCCGCCACGTGGTCCAGGTGGCCGTGGCTGATAAAGTAGCTGCCGATCAACTGCCGGAACACATAGCCCTGCGGCGTGTAAGGCGCGGCCAGCTCGGGCGTCACCTGCGGGAAGCTGCCCTTCTCCAGCCCTTTGGCGATGCCCGGCAGCAGCGAACCGGCGTCCAGCGCCACATACCGCGGCTGATTGTCGCTGCGGATCAGGTAGGAGGTCAGATTGCCGTCGCTGACGCCGCCGTCGACGCCGAGCGCCACCACGTCAAAGCCGGCGATCGCCAGCGCCGAATAGCCGCTCAGGCACAGGGCCAGCACCTTTTTCATCATTGCGTCGCTCCTTGCAGTTGCCTCAAGACTCTCCCCGTTTTGCCGCCTCGAACGCCGCCAGCGTCTCCAGCCGGGCTTGCTTATGATCGACGATCGGCAGCGGGTAGTTCAGCGTGCATCGCTGCTTTTCCGACCAGCGATGGGGATGATGGATGTCATTGTCGGGCACATCCGCCAGTTCCGGCAACCATTTACGGATAAAAGTGCCTTGTGGATCAAAACGTTCACCCTGAGTCGTCGGGTTGAAGATGCGGAAATACGGCGCGGCGTCGGTGCCGGTGGATGCCGCCCACTGCCAGCCGCCGTTGTTGGCCGCCAGATCCCCATCCAGCAGTTGCGACATGAAATAGCGCTCCCCGGCACGCCAGTCGATCAACAGATCCTTCACCAGAAAACTGGCGCTGATCATGCGCAGCCGGTTGTGCATCCAGCCGGTGGCATTCAGCTGGCGCATGGCGGCATCGACGATCGGGTAGCCTGTTTCGCCCCGCTGCCAGGCGTGCAGCTTCGCCGCGTCATCGCACCAGCGCACCTTGTCCGTCCAGGCAATAAACGGCCGATGGCGGCACAGATCGGGATAGGCCACCAGCAGATGGCGATAGAACTCACGCCAAATCAGCTCGTTGAGCCAGGCGAAGGCACCGCTTTCGCGATCTTCCAGCAGTTGCGGGCATTCGGCGCGCAGGCGGTTGAAGCACTGGCGCGGCGACAGCACGCCGATCGCCAGATAGGGCGACAGGCTACTGGTGCCGGCGAGGGCCGGCAGATCGCGCTGCCGGAGGTAATCCTGCACCTGCTCGCGGCAAAAGGCGCGCAGCCGCTGCAACGCGGCCTCCTCGCCGGCGGGATAGCCATCCCCAGTCTCCGCCATAGGGTAATCGAACGCCGCCGGCGCTTCAGGCGCAGGCAACGCGCCACCGGCGCGAGTCTTCGGCGCCGGCAGGCAACTCACGTCGGACTCGGTCAGGCGTTGAAGAAAGGCGTTGCGAAACGGCGTATAAACCTTGTACATCTCGCCGCCGCCGGTGAGCACGCTGCCCGGCGGCAACAGCAGGCTGTCATCGAAACCGTGGCACCTCACCCGGCCACTCAACCGCTGTTCCAGCCGCGCATCGCGCCGCCGTTCGTTCAGTTCGTACTGGCGATTGTAAAACAGCGCATCCACCTGCTCTCGCTCGCAATAGTCCGCCAGCCAGTCGATCGACGCGGCAAAGTCCGCACAGGAATGGCAATGCAGCGCAATGCCCTTGTGCGCCAGCGCCTGCTGCACCGCCTGCAGGCTGGCGTGGATCAGCGCCGCCTGCCGCGGCGCCATCTCATGTTGCCGCCACTGCTGCGGTGTGGCGATAAACACCGCCAGCACCCGGGCTTCGGGATCGCTGCAGGCGGCGTGCAGGGCTTTGTTGTCGGTGATACGCAGATCGTTACGCAACCAGACCAGATGCGTGGTCATAAAACTCCTTGTCAATCAATGGCCGTAACGCAAACGCAGCGCCTCCGGATAAGGTTCGAAATAGCGTTGTTCCGCCAGATAGCGATCGGGGTATTCCGCCATGTAATGCTTGAGCAGCGCGATCGGCGCCAACAGCGGCTGCATGCCCTGCCGGTAGCGGTCGATCAGGTGCGCCAGCTCCTGGCGCTGCGCCGTACTGAGCTGACGGCGGAAGTAGCCCTGCACGTGCATCAACACGTTGGTGTGGTTGCGCCGCGTTGCTTTGTGCGCCAACAGCGCCATCAGGCGGCTGCGGTATTCCACGGCGAAGGCCTCCAGCGAATCCCAGCGGTGAATATCGGCGACGAAGCGCCCCAATTCGCGATACGCCGGCTGCGAATGCGCCAGCAGCGACAGCTTGTAGCGGCTGTGAAACGCGATCAGCCCGCCGCGGGTCAGCCCCTGGCGCCACAGCATGTTCAACTCGTACAGCGCGTACACCCGCTCGATAAAGTTTTCCCGCAGTGCCGCATCCTGCAATCGTCCGTCTTCTTCCACCGGCAGCCACGGCATCTGGCGCAGCAGTTCCGCGGTAAACAGCCCGACGCCGTTTTTACGTGAGTCCTTGCCGTTTTCGCTGTAGACCCGCACCCGCTCCAGGCCGCAGCTCGGTGACTTGGCGCAGACGATATAGCCGCACAGATGCTGCAAGGCCGCCACGCGCTGCGCGGAGAAGCCGCGCATCTCCTCGGTCAGATCCACGCCGGCGTCGTTGCTGTAGCGCATCGCCGGCCACGGCTGCGCCTGCTTCACCAGGCGCAGCGCCGGGCGTGGTGTAGGCAGGCCGATCGCCATTTCCGGGCAAATGGGCTCAAAGCGCACATAGGGCGCCAACTGTTCCACCGCAAAGGCCAGCCGTTTGTGGCCGCCGTCGAAACGCACCGCGTCGCCCAGTAAACAGGCGCTGATGCCGATAGGGATCTTGTCGCTCATACCGCTCTCCCGTGTTGTTGACCGATGAGGAAAGTGTAGAAGAATGGCTTGCCGAATACGACCTTGCGCTTGATAGTGCCGGCTATAGGCATAAAAAAACCCTCGCCGCAGGGCGAGGGTTTTCGTGAATCGGCAGTGGCTCAGTAGAAATCGCAGGACGCCAGTTCCGCCTGCTGCAGCCAGACCGGCTTATCGCTGGTTTTTGACCAGACGCGGTGCAGGTAGCTGTAAAAACGCCCGCGATCGCTGCGGAACAGCATCACCGGCAGGGCCAAAATGCCCGCGATAACCACTGCGCTGCGGCGCAGGAGAATCCGATGCAGTGAATAAGCGTGATAGGTCGTAGACATGCGAACCTCCTTAAAAACGCCTGCCGTTGATTTGTCAGGGAAAACGGCGTCGGCGTATCAAATGAACAATCGGTAATTTGGTAACTGGACAAAATTTTAGCGCACTTGATGAAAGTTTACTACTCATCCGACCACTAAATCGCACAAAAAATCGCTAACCGCCGCCGCGATCCGTAATTTTGTTACAGCAAGGTTAATTTTTAACTTACCATGAGTTACATTGTGGTTATTATCTGGTTCATTATTTCCCGCTTACGCCTGTTCTCCCTCCCCCATCAGGGACAATCTCGCCACCGGCCTGATGATTGAAATGCTAAATTTTCGCTGAAATTTCAGCCATTTTTATACTTTTTTTACACCCGCCCGCGCGATTTTTTCATCTTCTTTCTACCCCTCTCCCTACACTGCCTCTATCAAAAACAACACCTCTGGAGGTGTCCCGTGAGTTTCAGCGTTATTGGTGGTGCGCTGTTGGTTCTGCTGCTGTTGGCCTATCTGGTCTACGCCCTGTTTAACGCGGAGGATTTCTGATGGCGGCTTCAGCCTTTTTACTGATCGCCAGCTTCCTGCTGGTGCTTCTGCTGCTGGCCAGGCCGCTGGGCGGCTTTATGGCGCGCCTGATCGAAGGTGAACCGCTGCCTGCGCTACGCGGGGTGGAAGCCGGCGTCTGGCGCGCCTGCGGCATCCGCGTCACCGAGATGAACTGGTGGCAGTACGCGCTGGCAATACTGGCGTTCAACCTGCTCGGCCTGGCGCTGCTGTTCGCCCTGCTGATGACGCAAGGTTCGCTGCCGCTCAACCCGCAAGGCTTCCCGGGCCTCTCCTGGGATCTGGCGCTCAACACCGCCGTCAGCTTCGTCACCAACACCAACTGGCAGGCCTACAGCGGCGAAAGCGCCCTCAGCTATTTGAGCCAGATGGCCGGGCTGGCGGTGCAGAACTTCGTCTCCGCCTCTACCGGCATCGCCGTGGCCTTTGCGCTGATCCGCGCCTTTACCCGCCGCGCCGGCAAGACCGTCGGCAACGCCTGGGCCGATCTGTTCCGCATCACGCTGTATGTGCTGCTGCCGATCGCGCTGCTGATCGCCCTGTTCTTCGTCAGCCAGGGCACGCTGCAAAACTTCCTGCCTTACCTGCACGTCACCACGCTCGAAGGCGCGCAGCAGACGCTGCCGATGGGGCCGGTGGCCTCGCAGGAAGCGATCAAGATGCTCGGCACCAACGGCGGCGGCTTCTTCGGCGCCAACTCGGCGCACCCGTTCGAGAACCCAACCGTGCTGACCAACTTCGTGCAGATGCTGGCCATCTTCCTGATCCCCTGCGCGCTGTGCTTCTCCTTCGGCCAGTTGGCCGGTGAAAACCGCCAGGGCCATGCGCTGATCTGGGCGATGGCGCTGATCTTCGTGGCGGCGGTGGTGGCGGTGATGGTCGCCGAGCTGGCAGGCAACCCGCACCTGAGCGCGCTGGGCGCCGACAGCAACATCAATATGGAAGGCAAAGAGTCGCGCTTCGGCATTCTCGCCACCAGCCTGTTCTCGGTAGTCACCACCGCCGCGTCCTGCGGGGCGGTCAACGCCATGCACGACTCCTTCACCGCGCTGGGCGGCATGGTGCCGATGTGGCTGATGCAGATCGGCGAAGTGGTGTTCGGCGGCGTCGGCTCCGGCCTGTACGGCATGCTGCTGTTCGTGCTGCTGACGGTGTTTATCGCCGGTCTGATGATCGGCCGCACCCCGGAATATCTGGGCAAGAAGATCGACGTTTACGACATGAAGATGACCGCGCTGGCGATCCTGGTCACGCCGACGCTGGTGTTGCTGGGCAGCGCGCTGGCCATCGGCACCGACGCGGGCCGCGCCGGCATCCTCAACCCGGGCGCCCACGGCTTCAGCGAAGTGCTGTACGCCCTGTCCTCCGCCGCCAACAACAACGGCAGCGCCTTCGCCGGGTTGAGCGTCAATACGCCGTTCTACAACCTGCTGCTGGCCTTCGCCATGTTCGTCGGCCGCTTCGGGGTGATCCTGCCGGTGCTGGCGATCGCCGGCTCGCTGAGCGCCAAGCAACGCCAGCCGGCGGGCAACGGCACCCTGCCGACCTATGGGCCGCTGTTTATCGGCCTGCTGATCGGCACCGTGCTGCTGGTGGGCGCGCTGACCTTCGTGCCGGCGCTGGCGCTGGGCCCGGTGGCCGAGCATTTGCAGCTTTGGTTGGCAAACTAATCGACGTCACAGAGAGAGAATAAGAGATGACTCGCAAACAACGCGCGCTGTTTGAACCGGCTCTGGTGCGCACCGCGCTGATCGATGCGGTGAAAAAACTGGACCCTCGCGTTCAATGGCGCAACCCGGTGATGTTCGTGGTGTATATCGGCAGCATTCTGACCACCGCCATCTGGCTGGCGATCCTCACCGGCCAAACCGACGGCGCCGCCGCCTTCACCGGCAGCGTCGCCCTGTGGCTGTGGTTCACCGTGCTGTTCGCCAACTTCGCCGAGGCGCTGGCCGAAGGGCGCAGCAAGGCCCAGGCGGAAAGCCTGAAGGGCACCAAGAAAACCAGCTGGGCGAAAAAGCTGGCCGGCCCGCGCCGCGACGGCGCCACGGAGAAAGTGGCCGCCGAGAGCCTGCGCAAAGGCGATATCGTGCTGGTGGAAGCCGGCGATACCATCCCGTGCGACGGCGAAGTGCTGGAAGGCGGCGCCTCGGTGGATGAAAGCGCCATCACCGGCGAATCCGCGCCGGTGATCCGCGAGTCCGGCGGCGACTTCTCCTCGGTCACCGGCGGCACCCGCGTGCTGTCCGACTGGCTGGTGGTGCAGTGCAGCGTCAACCCGGGGGAAACCTTCCTCGATCGCATGATCGCCATGGTGGAAGGCGCCAAACGCCGCAAAACGCCGAACGAGATCGCACTGACTATCCTGCTGGTGGCGCTGACCATCGTGTTCGTCCTGGCCACCGCCACCCTGTTCCCGTTCTCGCAATACAGCGTGGAAGCGGCCGGCAGCGGCAGCGTGGTCACCATCACCGTGCTGGTCGCGCTGCTGGTCTGCCTGATCCCCACCACTATCGGCGGCCTGCTGTCCGCCATCGGCGTGGCCGGGATGAGCCGCATGCTCGGCGCCAACGTGATCGCCACCAGCGGCCGCGCGGTGGAAGCCGCCGGCGACGTGGACGTGCTGCTGCTGGATAAAACCGGCACCATCACGCTGGGCAACCGCCAGGCTTCGGAGTTCCTGCCGGCGCCGGGCGTGAAAGAGCAAGAGCTGGCGGACGCCGCGCAGCTGGCCTCGCTGGCGGACGAAACGCCGGAAGGCCGCAGCATCGTGGTGCTGGCCAAACAGCGCTTCAACCTGCGCGAACGCGATCTGCAGGCGCTGAACGCCACCTTCGTGCCCTTCTCCGCCCAGACCCGCATGAGCGGCGTCAACGTGCAGGAGCGCATGATCCGCAAAGGCGCGGTGGACGCCATTCGCCGCCACGTCGAAACCAATCAGGGCCACTTCCCGCGGGCGGTGGACGATCTGGTGGAAAGCGTGGCGCGCACCGGCGGCACGCCGCTGGTGGTGGCGGAAGGCGCCCGGGTGCTGGGCGTGGTGGCGCTGAAGGATATCGTCAAGGGCGGCATCAAGGAACGCTTCAATGAGCTGCGCAAGATGGGCATCAAAACGGTGATGATCACCGGCGATAACCCGCTGACCGCGGCGGCGATCGCCGCCGAAGCCGGGGTGGACGATTTCCTGTCGGAAGCCACGCCGGAAGCCAAGCTGGCGCTGATCCGCCAGTATCAGGGAGAAGGCCGTTTGGTGGCGATGACCGGCGACGGCACCAACGACGCCCCGGCGCTGGCGCAGGCCGATGTGGCGGTGGCGATGAACTCCGGCACCCAGGCCGCCAAAGAGGCGGGCAACATGGTCGATCTGGATTCCAACCCGACCAAGCTGATCGAAGTGGTGCACATCGGCAAACAGATGCTGATGACGCGCGGCTCGCTGACCACCTTCAGCATCGCCAACGACGTGGCCAAGTACTTCGCCATCATTCCGGCGGCGTTCGCGGCCACCTACCCGCAGCTGAACGCGCTGAACGTGATGCACCTGCACTCCCCCGCCTCCGCCATCATGTCGGCGGTGATCTTCAACGCCCTGGTGATCGTGTTCCTGATCCCGCTGGCGCTGAAAGGGGTGAGCTATAAACCGATGAGCGCCGCGGCCCTGCTGCGCCGCAACCTGTGGCTGTACGGGGTCGGCGGTCTGCTGGTGCCGTTCGTCGGCATCAAATTGATCGACCTGATCCTGGTCGCGCTGCACGTCGCCGGTTAACCATTGAGGGAAATGAACATGACTTATTTACGACCTGCGCTGGTGATGCTGATTTTGCTGACGCTGATCACCGGCATCGCCTATCCGCTGCTGACCACCGGGCTGGCGCAGCTGCTGTTTCCGGCCGCGGCCAACGGCTCGCTGCTGTACCAAGGCGACAAGGCGGTCGGCTCCGCGCTGATCGGCCAGAACTTTACGCGCGCTGACTATTTCTGGGGCCGCCCGTCGGCCACCGGCGATTCGGCCTATAATCCACAGGCCTCCGCCGGCAGCAACCTGGCGGCCACCAACCCGGCGCTGGATAAGGCTATCGCCGAACGCGCAGCGCAGCTGCGCCAGGCCAACCCGGCAATGAGCGGCCCGATCCCGGTCGATCTGCTGACCGCCTCCGGCAGCGGGTTGGATCCGCAGATCTCGATCGCCGCCGCGCAATATCAGCTGGCGCGGGTCGCGGCGGCGCGTCATCTGCCGCCGGAACAGGTCGCCAAACTGATCGACGACAATACCGATCGGGCCACGCCCAACTTCATGGGGGAATCGGTGGTCAACGTGCTGAAGCTGAACCTGGCGCTGGATGCGTTGAAGTAACGCGCCGTATTCAGCATAGTGATAGGGTTCGGCATGCCGAACCCCTTTTTGCTTGGTAACACAAGGAATTGTCATGGTCGAAGAAGAGCAGCAGCGCCCCGATCCCGATAGCCTGCTGGCGCTGGCCAATGAAAAGCCGCGCGGCCGGTTGAAGGTATTCTTCGGCGCCTGCGCCGGCGTGGGCAAAACCTACGCCATGCTGCAGGAGGCCCAGCGTTTGCGCGCTCAGGGGCTGGACGTGCTGGTCGGCGTGGTGGAAACCCACGGCCGCAGCGAGACCGCCGCCCTGCTCGACGGCCTGTCGCTGCTGCCGCAAAAACGCATCCAGCATCGCGGCCGGCTGGTGCATGAATTCGATCTCGACGCCGCGCTGGCGCGCCACCCGGCGCTGGTGCTGATGGACGAACTGGCGCACAGCAACGCCCAGGGTTCGCGCCACCCCAAACGCTGGCAGGATGTGGAAGAGCTGCTGGACGCCGGCATCGACGTGCTGACTACCGTCAACGTGCAGCATCTGGAAAGCCTGAACGACGTCGTGGGCGGCGTGACCGGCGTGCGGGTGCGCGAAACGATGCCCGACCACGTGTTTGACGAAGCCGCCGAAGTGGTGCTGGTCGATCTGCCGCCGGACGATCTGCGCCGGCGGCTGCACGAAGGCAAAGTGTATATTCCCGGTCAGGCCGAGCGCGCCATCGAGCACTTCTTTCGCAAAGGCAACCTGATCGCCCTGCGCGAGCTGGCGCTGCGCCGCACCGCCGATCGGGTCGATGATCAGATGCGCGAGTTTCGCGATACCCAGGGGCGCGAGAAAGTGTGGCACACCCGCGACAGCATTCTGCTGTGCGTCGGCCACAACAGCGGCAACGAAAAGCTGGTGCGCATCGCCGCCCGGCTGGCGGCGCGGCTCGGCTGCCACTGGCATGCGGTCTATGTGGAAACCCCCAAGCTGCACCGGCTGCCGGAAAACCAGCGCCGCGCCATTCTGCGCGCGCTGCGGCTGGCGCAGGAACTGGGGGCAGAAACCGCCACCCTGGCCGATCCGTCCGAAGAGCGCGCGGTGCTGCGCTACGCCCGCGAGCATAACCTCGGCAAAATCATCATCGGCCGCCGTAGCGAACAGCGCTGGAAGCTGCGCGGCAGCTTCGCCGATCGCCTCGGCCGGCTGGGCCCGGATCTCGATCTGGTGATCGTGGCGCTGGAGAACGACGCCGCGCAGCCGCCGCCGGGCAAGGAGCACGACGGCCGCAGCTTCAATGAGAAATGGCGCATGCAGCTGCGCGGCTGCGCGGTGGCGGTGGCGCTGTGCGCGCTGATCACCCTGCTCTCGCAGTGGCTGCTGCCGGGCTTCGATCAGGCCAACCTGGTGATGATCTATCTGCTCGGCGTGGCGATCGTCGCGCTGTTCTTCGGCCGCTGGCCGTCGGTGCTGGCGGCGGTGATCAACGTCGCCAGCTTCGATCTGTTCTTCGTCCAGCCCGAATGGTCGTTCGCCGTCAGCGATATGCAGTATCTGCTGACCTTCGGCGTGATGCTCGCCGTCGGCATCATCATCGGCAACCTGACCGCCGGGGTGCGTTATCAGGCCCGGGTGGCGCGCTACCGCGAGCAGCGGGCGCGTCACCTGTACGAAATGTCGCGCGGGCTGAGCCGCGCGCTGACCGTGGCCGACATCGCCAACACCAGCCGTCACTTCCTCTCCAGCAGTTTCCAGGCGAAAACCGTGCTGCTGCTGCCGCAGGAAGACGGCCGCCTGCAACAGATGGTCGGCGAGGAAGGCGGGCTGCTGTCGGTAGATGAAGCCATCGCGCGCTGGAGCTTCGACAAAGGCCTGCCGGCAGGTGCCGGCACCGACACCCTGCCCGGCGTGCCTTACCAGCTGCTGCCGCTCAATACCCCCAAGCAGACCTTCGGCCTGCTGGCGATCGAGCCCAACAACCTGCGCCAGCTGATGGTGCCGGAACAGCAGCGGCTGCTGCAGACCTTCGCGGTGCTGATCGCCAGCGCACTGGAGCGGCTGCACCTGGCGCGCAGCGCCGAAGAAGCCAAGCTGGACGCCGAGCGCGAACAGCTGCGCAACTCGCTGCTGGCGGCGCTGTCGCACGATCTGCGCACGCCGCTGACCGTGCTGTTCGGCCAGGCGGAAATCCTCACGCTGGACCTGGCGGCCGAAGGCTCCAATCACGCCACCCAGGCCAGCCAGATCCGCCAGCAGGTGCTGAGCACCACCCGGCTGGTGAACAACCTGCTGGATATGGCGCGCATCCAGTCCGGCGGTTTCAGCCTGCGCAAAGAGTGGCAGTCGCTGGAAGAGATCGTCGGCGCCTCGCTGCACATGCTGGAGCCGCTGCTCAGCCAGCATCCGATCGTGGTCGAGCTGCCGCCGGAACAGATCCTGGTCAACTGCGACGGCAGCCTGCTGGAACGGGTGTTCACCAACCTGTTGGAAAACGCCAATAAATACGCCGGCGCCGAGGCCACCATCGGCATTCGCGCCCGCACGCTGCCCGAGTGGCTGGAAGTCGAGGTCTGGGATAACGGCCCCGGCATCCCCGCCGATCAGCTGCAGCTGATTTTCGACAAGTTTTCACGCGGCAATAAAGAGTCGGCGATCCCCGGCGTCGGCTTGGGGTTAGCGATTTGCCGTGCCATTATTGAAGTGCATGATGGCCGCATCTGGGCGGAAAACGGCGCCAACGGCGGCGCCAGCTTCCGCTTCGTGCTGCCGCTGGAAAAACCGCCCGAGATCGACGGCGACGCCTTCGATCTGTAATCAACGCAGGGGAAACGTGAGCATAACGCCAACCAACATTCTGATTGTTGAAGATGAAAAAGAGATCCGCCGCTTCGTGCGCACCGCGCTGGAGAGCGAAGGCCTGCGGGTATTTGAAAGTGAAACGCTGCAGCGCGGGCTGATTGAAGCCGGCACGCGCAAACCGGATCTGATCATCCTTGATTTGGGGTTGCCGGATGGCGACGGGCTGAGCTACATCCGCGATCTGCGGCAGTGGAGCGCCATTCCGGTGATCGTGCTGTCGGCGCGCAACGCCGAGGAGGACAAGATCGCCGCGCTGGACGCCGGCGCCGACGACTACCTCAGCAAGCCGTTCGGCATCGGCGAGCTGCTGGCGCGGGTGCGGGTCGCGCTGCGCCGCCACTCCGCCAGCCAGCAGGAAAGCCCGCTGGTGAGTTTTTCAGCGATCACCGTCGATCTGGTGAATCGCCGGGTGCTGCGCAACGACGAAGACCTGCACCTGACGCCGATCGAGTTTCGCCTGCTGGCGGAACTGCTGGCCAACGCCGGCAAGGTGATCACCCAACGTCAGCTGTTGAGCCACGTCTGGGGGCCGAACTACGTGGAGCACAGCCACTACCTGCGCATCTACATGGGCCATCTGCGGCAGAAGCTGGAAGCCGATCCGGCCCGGCCCAAACACCTGCTGACCGAAACCGGCGTCGGCTACCGCTTCATGCCTTAACCCCAGCGGGCGCGGTGTGCCGCGCCTTTACGCCGCCGGGCCTTTCTTCAATCCGACCATAAATTCCTTAAACGCATCGCGCAGCGGAGCGAACACCGGGTGTTTGCGGTTTTCGATCATCACTTCGGAGAACAGCTTCAATCCCACGGCGAAGGCCGCGCTCTGCTCGGGGCCGAAGTTCAGATCGTCACGCGCCCGGATACGCTCGACGATCTCGAGAATATCGTCGTGGTTGGTCACTTCAAAACTCAGCGGCGCTTTCGCGACGGGATTGCCCTGGCGATCGCTCAGGGCTTCAACGGTAATAGTAAAACGGTGGCCGGGCATCAGTTCTTCTCCTGCTGCGTGGGTTGAATATGCATTTCGCTTTCGATCGCCGCCACGGCGGTCAGCAACGCGGCGTTGATGCGCTCCACCTGCTGCGGCGTAAGATCGGCGCGCATCACGTTGCCGCGCAGCAGGCTGCGCAGGCGGTTCATGGCGTCGTAGATGCCTTCCGCCAGGTTGCCGTGCCGATGATGCTCGCGGCCGGCGCCCGCCAGGCGCGCCAGAATGACGTCAACCGCCTGTTGATGCTTTTGCAGCTCGCCCTCGCCCGCCGCGGTGATGCGGTAGCTTTTGCGGCCGTTGCCGGTGGTGAGCGGCTCAAGGAAATCCTGCTCTTCCAGCAGCGTCAGCGTGGGGTAAATCACCCCCGGGCTCGGCACGTACAGGCCGGAAGAGGCTTCCTCAATCGCCTTGATCAGCTCATAGCCGTGGCTGGGCTTGCGCGCCACCAGCGCCAGCAACACCAGGCGCAGATCGCCGTGTTCGAACAGACGATGACGCCCGCCCCGGCCGCCGCGCCCACCCCGGCCGTGCTCTTCGCCGTCGCCGCCGAAATGATGGCGCCCGCCGCGATGACGGCGGCCCTCTTCACATTCATGATGGTGATGGTGATGCCGGTGTAAACCTAATCGATGAAACATAGGGTGATACCTCGCTTTAACAGTGAACATCAATACGAGGTTGTTTAGATATATCTAAACAGCGTCGATAACGCTAATCTAGATCGATATATCTAAATTCGCAAGCGCGCACCGATAAAAAGATATATCTAAATTGAAGACATAAAAAAAAGCGCTGTAAAAACAGCGCTTTTTATCAATCAGGGAAAGTGATTACTTGGCGGAAGCCAGCACTTCGCTGACGATTTCGACCGCTTCATGCTCAATCTTCTCGCGGTGTTCCGCGCCGAGGAAGCTCTCGCAATAGATCTTGTAAGCCTCTTCGGTACCGGAAGGACGAGCCGCGAACCAGCCGTTGTCGGTCATCACTTTCAGCCCGCCGATCGAGGCGCCGTTACCCGGCGCCGCGGTCAAACGTGCGGTGATCGGATCCCCGCCCAGCGTACTGGCCTTGACCATCTCCGGCGACAGCTTGGACAGCGCCGCTTTCTGCGCATGGGTTGCCGGCGCCTGGATGCGGTTATAGCTCGGCGCACCGAAACGCTTGGCCAGATCGTCATAGTGATGCTGCGGGTTCTCACCGGTTACCGCGGTGATTTCAGCCGCCAGCAGGCACATGATGATGCCGTCTTTGTCCGTCGACCACGGCTGGCCGTTGAAGCGCAGGAACGAAGCCCCGGCGCTCTCTTCGCCGCCGAAGCCCAGGCTGCCGTCGAACAGGCCGTCCACAAACCATTTGAAACCGACCGGCACTTCCACCAGCTTGCGGCCCAGGTCGGCCACCACGCGGTCGATCATCGCGCTGGACACCAGCGTTTTACCGACTGCGACATCGGCGCCCCACTGCGGGCGATGTTGGAACAGGTAGTTGATGGCTACCGCCAGATAGTGGTTCGGGTTCATCAGGCCTTTCGGCGTGACAATGCCGTGGCGGTCGTAATCCGGATCGTTGGCGAACGCCAGATCGAATTTGTCGCGCAGCGCCAGCAGGCCGGCCATCGCCGACTCGGACGAGCAGTCCATGCGGATGATGCCGTCGTGATCCAGGTGCATAAAGCGGAAGGTCTGATCGATGGAGTCGTTCACCAGCGTCAGATCCAGCTTGTAGTGTTCCGCCACGCGCTGCCAATAGGCGATGCCGGAGCCGCCGAGCGGATCCACGCCCAGCTTCAGGCCGGCGCGTTGAATGGCCGGCATGTCGACCACCTCAACCAGGCCTTCGACATAAGGCTGCACCAGGTCTTTGGCGTGCAGGTGGCCACTGTTCCAGGCCTTGTCCAGCGACTGGCGCTGAACGCCTTTCAGCTGCTGCGCCAGCAGTTCGTTGGCGCGCTTCTCGATCACCGACGTCAGGTTGGTGTCAGCCGGGCCGCCGTTCGGCGGATTGTATTTGATGCCGCCGTCTTCCGGCGGGTTGTGGGACGGCGTAATGACGATGCCGTCGGCCTGCGCGCCGCCGCGGCGGTTGTGGCACAGAATGGCGTGCGATACCGCCGGCGTTGGCGTGAAACCGTTATTTTCCTGCACGATCACATCGACGCCGTTGGCGGTCAGCACTTCCAGCACGGAAATGAAGGCCGGCTCAGACAGCGCATGGGTATCTTTGCCCACGTAGCACGGGCCGGTGGTGCCCTGCTGATGACGAACTTCGGCGATCGCCTGAGCGATGGCGAGGATGTGCGCTTCGTTGAAGCTGTGGCGCTGCGCGCTGCCGCGGTGGCCGGAGGTGCCAAACTTCACCGCGTGTGCGGCATTGCCGGCTTCAGGTTGCAGCACATAGTACTGCGACGTCAGCTGGGCTACGTTGATCAGATCGCTTTGGCAGGCGGGCTGCCCGGCACGTGGATTATTCGCCATCGACATATCTCCCTCATCCCTGTCGGTGACCGGGCAATACGTCGCGCACGGCCAGCATGACGGGCTGTTCGCTAAATTAGACGGTACCGCAAACTTTCTCGATCAGTTCCGCCGGGAACTGCATCGCCTGCATGATGTGTTCGATCATGCTGCGTTTGCGGCCGGTATTGGTATTGGTGATCACCCAGTAAGGGGTGCCCGGTACATGCTTCGGCTTGGTATGCGTGCCGTTGGCCAGCAGGGTCTGCTGATCGCCGGCGAAATAGGTGCGGGTACGGCCGGTCAACGCCTCGGTGGCGGCGGCGAAACCGGCGGCATCGAGGGTGTACAGCGTGGACAGCACCAGCATGAAACGGTTGACCGCTTTGTTCTGCTCGGCGTATTCATCCGATAACAGCAGCTCACGCATGGCGCGCACGCGATCGCGCGGACGCTGCGCCGGCGCCGCTTTTTCCAGCTCGACGGACTGCGGGGCACTGGCGGCAGGCAACGCGCGCACCGGCTGCCCGGCGGTGAATTTCAACATGCGGCGTAAAATATCGGACGCGCTTTCACCGATGTGTTGCGTGTGGCTGGCAATATAACGGTAAAGCTCTTCGTCGACTTCAATAGTTTTCATCTTTATCCAATACTGTTTTTTCTACTTAGAACCTGAAGCCAGATCCTGCATTCAAGCCATGGGATTATAAGGTTAAAAGCGCTGGGGCGAACACAACAATGTGCCTCCGGACGGCAAATGCAGACTAATACCTATAGCCGGCACTGCCAAGCCCGCGCCGCGAAAATTCCGCATGATTCATCGTGCGATTCAATCATGATACCCTAATCTGAATCTCTCTCAGTATGAACTTCGCCATGAAATTACATTATCAACTGCTGGCCGCCGAGTCAGACGCGCTGCCGGTGCTGCTGATCCACGGGCTGTTCGGCAATCTGGACAACCTGGGCGTGCTGGCGCGCGATCTGCATAAACAGCACACGGTGATCAAGGTCGATCTGCGCAATCACGGCCTCTCCCCGCGCGCCGACGACATGAACTATCCCGCCATGGCACAGGATCTGCTGGCGCTGCTCGACGAACTGCAGCTGGAGAAAGCGATCGTCATCGGCCATTCGATGGGCGGCAAAGCGGCGATGGCGCTGACCGCCATCGCGCCCGAGCGCGTCGCCAAGCTGATCGTTATCGACGTCGCGCCGGTGGATTACCAGACCCGCCGCCACGACGAGATTTTCGCCGCGCTGAAGGCCGTCAGCGCCGCCGGCATCACCCAGCGCCAGGCGGCCGCCGAGCTGATGCGCGACTACCTGCAGGAAGAAGGCGTGATCCAGTTCCTGCTGAAGTCCTTCCACAACGGCGAATGGCGCTTCAACCTGCCGGTGCTGATCGCACGCTACGAAGACATCACCGGCTGGCAGGAAGTTCCGGCCTGGCCGCACCCGACCCTGTTCATTCGCGGCGGCCTGTCGCCGTACGTGCAGGACAGCTACCGTGCAGACATCGCCCGCCAGTTCCCGCAGGCTCGCGCGCACGTCGTCGCCGGCACCGGCCATTGGGTGCACGCCGAAAAACCGGAAGCGGTGCTGCGCGCCATCCACCGTTTCCTCGACGAAGCCTGAAAAACACGCTCCCCTGGCGAAAAAACGCGCTAAAGATAACGGCTTAGCGCGTTTAGCCCGCAGTTAGGCATTGTCGCCGCTCCATCTGCTGGGGTAATATGGCGCGCTATAATTTTGCCGCCGCGCCAGCGCGTTCATGAACGCCGGTTCGGGGGTGAATTTGGGTTAGGGTTTATTGGCCCGAAGTGTGTTAACCGATGCCTCCGGAAGCGTGCGAGCGCTTTTTGATGCAAACTCCCTTGCAGTACCGCTACCTATGGCAAAAGAACAAACGGATCGCACGACGCTGGATCTGTTCGCAGATGAACGCCGTCCGGGGCGCCCGAAAACCAACCCGCTCTCCCGCGATGAACAGCTTAGAATCAATAAGCGCAATCAGTTACGGCGCGATAAAGTGCGTGGATTGCGGCGCGTAGAGCTGAAAATCAACGCGGATGCGGTGGACGCCCTGAACAAACTGGCGGAACAGCGCAACATCAGCCGCAGCGAACTCATCGAGCAGATGCTGTTGGCGCAACTGGCGGAAGAACAGCCGGAACATTGATCTCTTCGGCCGCACGCGCGGCGCGGCGTTAAGGACAACGCCGGATCGACCACGCTTTTCTTCATTCTCCGGCATCGCATAAATGCGATAAAACCCCGGCGCCACTTTCTGGCATGATACGCATTTACCGGCTAGAGACTGCGCCTGTCGGCGCCCGCCCCGGAGGCGAAAGGCTCTTGCCATGGCATCATTTTAATCGGCGTCAGCGGCGGCAGTGCCGGCGTCGAGTAATGCAATTACTTGAATTTAAAGGTTATACGCGATATGGCTACTGTAGGCATTTTCTTTGGCAGCGACACTGGCAATACCGAAAACATTGCCAAAATGATCCAGAAAATTCTCCAGAAACAGTTTGGCGACGACGTCTCTGAAGTGCATGACATCGCTAAAAGCAGCAAAGAAGACCTGGAAGGGTTCGATATCCTGCTGCTGGGTATCCCGACCTGGTACTACGGTGAAGCACAGTGTGACTGGGATGATTTCTTCCCGACGCTGGAAGAAGTCGACTTCAACGGCAAGCTGGTGGCGCTGTTCGGCTGCGGCGACCAGGAAGACTACGCGGAATACTTCTGTGACGCGATGGGCACCATCCGCGACATCATCGAACCGCGCGGCGCGGCCATCGTGGGCCACTGGCCGACCAAGGGCTACCACTTCGAGGCCTCCAAAGGCCTGGCGGACGACAACCACTTCATCGGTCTGGCGATCGACGAAGACCGCCAGCCGGAGCTGACCAACGAGCGCGTGGACGCCTGGGTCAAACAGATCGTCGAAGAGCTGAGCCTGGCCGATATCGTCGGCTAAGCCCGGCACTGGCGAAAGGTTGAACAAAGGCCCTGTAAAGTGCATAGTGTGCCCACAGGGCCGTCATCGGCAGCAGGGATTGCTGCGATAGAAGCTACAGATTTGTAACTTCCCACCCCGTCACGGTAGACTGAGATATCGGTTTATCCCATCCATCAAGGCGTTGCATGCAAAACATGCAATAGTGCAATTATATCTTTGTTAACAACCGGCGGTTTCTATTTAGTACAACCGGTTCTATAATGAGACGCATTAACTCTTTGTGCCGACCGATGCCACAGGCGAGTACGCCTCAACTTGATTAGCATAGTAACAGGACTGAATTCGCATGACCGACAACAACATCGCACTGAAGAAGGCCGGCTTAAAAGTCACGCTTCCGCGACTCAAAATCCTGGAAGTACTGCAAAATCCGGAATGCCATCACGTCAGTGCGGAAGATTTGTACAAAAAACTGATTGATATGGGCGAAGAGATCGGGCTGGCAACGGTTTATCGCGTACTGAACCAGTTTGACGATGCGGGCATTGTGACACGTCACAATTTCGAAGGCGGCAAGTCCGTGTTCGAGCTGACCCAACAGCATCACCACGATCACCTGATTTGCCTGGACTGCGGCAAAGTGATTGAATTCAGCGACGAATCCATCGAAGTTCGCCAGCGTGATATCGCCAAGCAGCACGGCATCAAGCTCACCAACCACAGCCTGTACCTGTACGGCCACTGCGAAACCGGTGACTGTCGTGAAGACGAAACGCTGCACGACAAGAAATAAGCCTGACCGGCTATGAAAAACCGCCTCACACCGAGGCGGTTTTTTTATGCCCGCCGTGCAACGGGCAAAAAAATCCCCGGACAAGCCGGGGAAAATCATGTCATGAAATATCACAATTGCAGCGGCACTGCGACTCCACGTACTACTCTCACTTCAACGTCCGCCCCGCGCCGACACGCGCGAAGGCAGACGCATTCCCCCTTCGTTATACGGCCTGCCGCCGGGGCAGCAGGCCGTTGCACCGGGCTTAAACCTTCTCGGCGCGGCTATAGCGTTTACCGTCCGGGCTGACCGAACGCACCTGAACGTCACCGGAAACCGCCGGTTTGGCCTTGGCGTCATAGCGCTGCCACTGCTTGCCGCCGTCGGTGGAATACTCGATGCCCAATCCCGGCAGCGCGATATTCGCCTCCAGCTTGCCGCCCGCTACGCGCGCGCCCGGCACCGGCAGACGGTAAGCGACGCCGCCTTTGTCCAGCTTGGCCAGCTCACGCTGGCCCAGAATATTAGCGAAGCGCAGCCAGTCTTTCTCCAGCGCCTTGGTATCGACAAAGTGGGTTTCCCCTCCTTTGTATTCGCGGCCGGCGCGATAGTCCTGCTCCCAACCGGCGCGGTGCCAGGCGCGTTCCGCCACCGACAGCGCGCGTGGGAAGATCATGTATTCCATCTGCGGATCGGTGCGCTGGGTTTCGCTCCACAGCTGAGCGGACAGCCCGTAGGCGCCCGGCCACGGCTTGTCGCTCTTGGCGCTGAAGGGGTTGCCGTCGCGGTCGACCGAGGTTTCCGCGTTCTGCGGCATGTTGTCCGGCGCAAAGCTGAACACCTTGCGCTCGTCGCTGAAGCGGGTGCCCCAGTAGTAACCGCGCTCGTCCGGGTTCACCTCGTAAGGGAAGTCCATATAGACGTAGTCCGGGTTGGAAACCACCACTTCATACCCTTTGTTGGCCCAGTCGTTGACGCTATCGAAACCGCCCCAGTACAGGGTATCCCAGAAGTTGACGCCCACGCGCGAGGTGGCGAACGCCTTCGCGCTCTCGGCGTCTTTCAGGCCGTCCTGCCAGGCCTGCATTCTGTCGATGCCGTGCGCCTTCACCAGCTTGCTGACCTCTTGGCCGAAGTAGCTCGGCAGGTGCTCCATGTCGGCCACCTTGCCTTCTTTGATCATCGTCTGGCACACCTGCGACTTGGCCCACGGCTTGTCTTCGTTGCTCTGATCGATGATGCCTTTGCCCGGCTCCGGTTTCGCCTTGTCGGTATAGCCGGCGCCCAGGCGAATGTTTTTCGCTTCGTCGCCGCCGAAGTGCCAGGTCTTGATCGGCTGGCCGGCTTCTTTATGCATCTGGGCGATTTCGCCGATCACCTTGTCGACAAAGCGCTGGGAAGAGTCCAGGCACGGGTTCAGGTAGCTCTGGCGGTTAAAGAACTGCACGGAGGTGGTGTTGGAGGTATCGGTCGGATCCACCAGGCGGAATTCGTTGGCCTCCTGCTCTTTCCCGGCGGCATGCAGCTTTTTATAGCGCGCTTCCATCGAGACCACCGCGGCGCGGGCGTGCGCCGGCATGTCGATCTCCGGGATCACTTCAATCTGGCGCGCCTGGGCGTATTTGATGATGTCGATATAGTCCTGACGGCTGAAGAAGCCGCCGTAGACGTCCGGCCCCTGGCCGTACTGCGGCAGCAGGCAGGTGGTTTCGCTCAGATCGTGGCAGCGCTGGCCGCCGACTTCCGTCAGCTCAGGCAAACCGGGGATCTCGATGCGCCAGCCTTCGTCATCGCTCAGGTGGAAGTGGAATTTGTTGAGCTTGTAGGCCGCCATCTGATCCAGCAGGCGCAGCACCGCGTCCTTCTTATGGAAGTTGCGCGCCACGTCGAGGAAAATGCCGCGATACTCGAAGCGCGGCGCATCGCTGGCGTCCAGCGTGGCGATCTTGCCGCTGCCGTCGCTCGGCACTAACGACAGGATCGACTGCAGCCCGTAGAACACCCCGGCCTGATCGAAACCGATCACTCGCGCCTCTTTCTTGCCGATTTTCAACTCATAGGCGCCTGACACCGCCATCGCGCCTTTAAACTTGCCCGGCTGAATGTCGGTCTTGATCGGATAGCCGTTGGCCTGAACCGGCACGCCCAGCAGCGCAAAGCGCTGGTTGACGGCGTCCGCCGCCGGCTTGACCAGCGTGCTCAGATCCGGTGCCACGCCGTTACGCAGATCGGCGTCCTGCGCGTGTACTTTCACCTGCATCGGCGTCGGCACGATCTGGCCGCGCAGCGCGCCGGCAGGCAGCGTCTGCAGATCGGCATTGCTGACAAAGCGCGAAGCCGGCGTCATCAGAATGTTTTTGTCGTCCTTGGTGCGCTTCCACTGGTCGCCGGTGAACGGCGCCACGAACTGATCCAGGTTTTCGGTATCGGTATTCGCCAGCATTTTCGGCTTGGCGTCGCCGGACGTGGCATACCAGCGCGGCAGGAAGTCGTTTCTGAACAGCTGCCAGTATTCGGCCACCACTGGAATTTCCACCGCCTTACCGGCCGGGAAACCGCTGAATTTGGCGGTCGGCTCCAGCTTGTACAGATCGCCGGTGAGGTGAGCGATCTTGAACTGGTCGTTGTCCACCCGCAGGGTCTGGCGCGGGCTGTGGAAATAGATGACCCACTCTTTGCCGTCGATCGCCTGGCCGTCGTTGCTGAGGGTGAACAACACCCGGTTGCAAGAGGCCCAGTCGGCGCCCAGCGCCGCGCAGTCCACGCCGTTTTCGCCGGCGCGGTTATCCAGCATTTTTACGTTCAGCTTCAGCTGACTCAGTTGATCCACCAGCTGTTGATCGGCCATGGCGTTTCCCATGCCGCCCAGGAATCCCATCGTTGCCGTCAAAGCGGCTAATGCGCTCAGTTTGAATGCGTTCATATTCTTGTCCTTCTTAATTATTGTTATCGCGAATTTCTTGCCACAGCTTGCCGCACTTGGCGTCGTAAGCCTGACCGTTGCCGCTGTGAACCGCCATAATGCAGTTCTGATAATCCATCACCCGCACCGTTTCCTGCGCGGCGAACTGCTGGTGCTGCTTCTCTTGCTTCAGCACGTTCAGCACCGCCTTGCAGGGCTGCAGACGCTCCGGCGAACCTTCGGCGGTGTTGATGCAGGCGCTGTAAGCCTGCTTCAATTTGGCGTCTTCCGGCGGCGCGGCGGGTTGCGCGCAGGCGCTCAAGGCCGCGGCGGCCGCCAACATCAGCATGATTTTTTTCATCGTTGAATTCCCTTAACTGCCCCCGGCGGCGAGGCCGGGGAACGCATCAGAAGATGGTGAATGGCGCGATGACCATGAACTTGACGTCTTTCTCGTCCTGGAAGATGTTGCCGTAACCGCCGCCCCAGCTCGGGATGTTGGTGTGGTTGTCATACTGGGTGTAGTGCAGCTTGATCAGCGTGCCCTTGGCGCGCCCTTCCTGGATGGTGTACATCGCGTCCAGGCTCCAGGCGCTCTCTTTCAGGCGCTGGCTCTGATCGTAGATCGGGTTGGTGCTCGGCTTGGCGTCCCAGGCGTAAACGTAGGAGCCGCCGACCGCCATGCCCGGCAGGTTCCAGTTGCTGAGGTCATACATCACGCCGGCGTACACCGCTTTCTCGCCGTTGGCGTTAAAGTCAGAGCGGTTGTCCCACCACACGTCCAGACGGCCGTTGGATGAGGCGTAGGTTGGGGTCATGCGCTGCAGGAAGAAGCCCTGGTTGCCTTCCGCCTTGACCATGGTGCCTTCCAGACGCCAGTTGAACTGCCCGGTGGTGTAACCGAAGGTCAGCGCCTGCAGCCAGGCCAGGCCGTCGTAGATGCTGTTTGGATCGTTCTTGTCGCTGATGCGGTCTTCCGCACCGTAGAACTGGTAACTGGTGGTCAGCGGGTTGCCCAGCAGATCGAATTTGTAAGACGCTTTAGTGAAGTATTGATTCACGTATCCCTGCGCCTGGCCGAAGGCGGCTTCCAGCACCAGATCGTTTTTGAAATCGTATTTGGCGCCCAGCGAGTGCAGGTAGGAGACGCGGGTTTTCCTGTCGTTCTGGCGGAAGTCGTCCACCTCGATATGCCACGGTGCCTTGTATTTGTCGGCCCACATGTAGGAGAAGCTCAACGCACCGGCATCGCCGTAGTCGAACTTGGCGCCGGCTTCGGCCCCCTGATAGGTGCCCGGCATAAAGCTCCAGTGTGGCGCCAGCAGGGTTTGGCCGCTCGGCTGAATATAGCCGGCGCGCGCCCAGACCGGGCCGTATTTGAATTTGGCGGCGGCTTTGTACAGGCTGATGCCGCCCTTGTCACCGGAATAGTCTTCGTCGTAGGTCCGGTTTTTCGAGGAAAACGCGATCTCGTTCGGGTGGCCGCTGGCGCTGGATTCCGCCAGCTCGATAGCGGTGAAGGCACCGACGTCCAGACCGAACATATCCCAGGCGTAGCCCGAAGCGAAATCCAGGCTCAGGTTGGCGGTGGAGTGCGACAGGTTGGTGGTGTATTGGTTGTAATCCTTGCTGTCCGGATTGAGATCTTTACGGTCGCGCTCACGTTGCCAGTAATAGATGCCGCCGGTCAGCGTGGAATCATCGATAAACCCTGCGGCTTTCGCCTCAGGCGCCATGGCAAACCCTGTTCCCAACAGCGCGCCCGCGACTGCGAGCGCCAGCGTTTTACGCTGAGCACCGTGCGTACCCATATTGAAATTCCTCTTTGACTTAACTTAAAAGTTGCAGCCGCCTGTGTTCACCACTGCCCTGCACGACTGCCAATAAAAAACCCGAACGGGTAAAAAATATTGCCGACGAGATGTTATTCCCACAGCACTAATTGCTACAGACAGACTATTTTTCGCGACGCGAATTATCAAATGAAAAATGCGGGAGATTTGTCAAAGTATGACAAGGAGCACATATCAGTGAGATTTTGTTACGCCGGTGATCATGGAAGGTGTCGAATAAAAAATTCAATTAAATCAGAATAAATTGAGATACCAGGTCAACCAGAGACGATTAATGGTTTCAGCCCGACTAAATCCGTCAGTCAGGCGATAAAAATTGAAAGCGCTCTCTAAATGAAATTAATTCGCATCACGAATATATAAGTAAATATTAAGACTAACAAGGCCAATATCAGAAAGCTTATGGGTTAATGCGCCGTGATTAATTAAACGCGCTCCGGTTAAAATCAGAGAGAAATAGACCGCAGGTGAAATTACAGGCAAAAAAAAGCGCGGCCTAAGCCGCGCTGATTCATTAATTTTCGAGGCGAATAAGATTAGCCCTCGATTTTCGCCCAGGTGTCGCGCAGGCCGACGGTGCGGTTAAACACCAGATGCTCGGCCGACGAATAGCGACTGTCGGCGCAGAAGTAACCTTCACGCTCGAACTGATAGGCTTTCTCCGGCTGTGCGGCCGCCAGGCTCGGCTCGACGAAGCCGTGCTTGATCACCAGCGATTCCGGGTTGATGGTGGAGAGGAAATCTTCCGCCGCGCCCGGGTTAGGCACGCTGAACAGGCGATCGTACAGGCGAATTTCCGCCGGCAGCGCGTGCGCCGCGGACACCCAATGGATCACGCCCTTCACCTTGCGGCCGTCGGCAGGATCTTTGCTCAACGTTTCCGCATCGTAGCTGCAGAAGATGGTGACGATCTCGCCCGCTTCGTCCTTCTCGACGCGCTCGGCCTTGATCACGTACGCATTGCGCAGACGCACTTCTTTGCCCAGCACCAAGCGCTTGTACTGCTTGTTGGCTTCTTCGCGGAAGTCGGCGCGATCGATATAGATCTCGCGGCTGAACGGCACATCGCGGCTGCCCATTTCCGGCTTGTTCGGATGGTTAGGCATGGTGACCATTTCCACCGCATCGCCCATGTTCTCGATGACGATTTTCACCGGATCCAGCACCGCCATGGCGCGCGGGGCGTTCTCGTTCAGATCGTCGCGGATGCAGGATTCCAGCGCCACCATCTCGACGTTGTTGTCTTGCTTGGTCACGCCGATGCGCAGGCAGAACTCGCGAATCGAGGCGGCGGTATAACCGCGGCGGCGCAGACCGGAGACGGTTGGCATCCGCGGGTCGTCCCAGCCTTCGACGATCTTCTCGGTCACCAACTGGTTCAGCTTGCGCTTCGACATGATGGCGTATTCGAGGTTGAGACGCGAAAACTCGTACTGACGCGGGTGGCAAGGAATGGTGATGTTATCCAACACCCAGTCATACAGACGGCGGTTATCCTGGAATTCCAGGGTACACAGCGAATGGGTGATCCCTTCCAGCGCATCGGAAATGCAGTGGGTGAAATCGTACATCGGGTAGATGCACCATTTATTGCCGGTCTGGTGGTGTTCGGCGAACTTGATGCGGTACAGCACCGGATCGCGCATCACGATAAACGGCGAAGCCATATCGATCTTGGCGCGCAGGCAGGCGGCGCCTTCGGCGAACTCGCCGTTGCGCATCTTCTCGAACAGCGCCAGGTTCTCTTCCACGCTGCGGTCGCGGTACGGGCTGTCTTTGCCCGGTGCGGTCAGGGTGCCGCGATATTCACGGATCTGCTCCGGCGACAGCTCATCGACGTAGGCCAGCCCCTTGGTGATCAGCTCGACCGCATACTGGTGCAGCTGATCGAAATAGTCTGAGGAGTAACGAACGTTGCCGCTCCACTCAAAGCCCAGCCACTCCACGTCGTGCTTGATTGACTCCACGAACTCGATGTCTTCTTTCACCGGGTTGGTGTCATCGAAACGCAGGTTGCACTGGCCCTGATAGTCCTTGGCGATGCCGAAGTTCAGGCAGATGGACTTGGCGTGGCCGATATGCAGATAGCCGTTAGGCTCCGGCGGGAAGCGGGTATGTACCGACGTGTGTTTCCCCGACGCCAGATCTTCATCGACGATCTGACGGATAAAATTGGTTGGGCGGGCTTCAGCCTCACTCATTTCACTGTTCCTCAATGCAAAGCGCTACACATAACCGCCTATGATCCAACAAGCCACGTCTGGAAACAACCGTTTGTTGCACGAAAAATGCAGCGCGTTGCCCCCTCGGCGCGCAGCGCACCGCCGTGGGGCGAAACGGGATAAAAAAAGCGGGAAGAGATCGCTCTCTTCCCGCCAAATCGGGGCAAACTCCGCCATGATGCGTGGCCGCCCCCCGGTACTACTCAGGTAAAAACGGCCTTACTTTTGGATCTCGTACAGCTTGGTCTGACCGGCGACCACCGAGCCGGTGGCCAGCGCCGCCAGGCCGGCGTAGTCGTCAGCGTTGCTGACCACCACCGGGCTTATCATCGAACGCGCGTTGGCGTTGAGATAATCCAGATCCAGTTCCAGGATCGGTTGACCGGCTTTCACTTCCGCGCCCTCTTCCACCAGGCGTTTGAAGCCCTGGCCTTCCAGCGCGACGGTGTCGATCCCCATGTGCACCACGATCTCGGCGCCCTTGTCGGTTTCCAGGCAGAACGCGTGATTGGTATTGAAGATTTTCACCACGGTGCCGTCCGCTGGCGCCACGACGATATTGTCGGTCGGGCGAATCGCCAGGCCGTCGCCTACCGCCTTGCTGGCGAAAGCTTCGTCCGGCACCTGATCGAGCGCCACGACTTCACCGGTCACCGGCGCCACCAGCGTTTCAAACGCGGCTTTCGGCGCGTTCGGCACCGCCTGCGGTTTGGCTTCCGCGGCAGGGGCCGCCGCCGGGGCCGCCGCAGCCGCTACCGGGCCGGCTGCAATCACGTTGCGCATTGCGCTGGCGATAAGTTCAGCACGGGTGCCGACGATCACTTGCACGCTCTGCTTGTTCAGGCGGATAACGCCGGATGCGCCGAGGCGTTTCGCCAAGGCGTCGTTCACCAGCGCGGAGTCTTTCACATTCAGACGCAGGCGGGTGATGCAGGCATCGATGCCGGTCAGGTTGTCGGAACCGCCGATCGCGCCGACGTAGCGACGGGCCAGCGTGGTGGTTTCGTTTTCGTCTTTACCGGCGTTGCTGTCGACGTTGACGTCATAACCGTCGGTTTCGTCACCGGCAACCGCCAGTTCGCGGCCCGGGGTCATCAGGTTGAATTTCTTGATGGTGAAGCGGAACACCACGTAGTAGATGACGAAGAACACCAGGCCTTGCGGGATCAGCATGTACCAGTGGGTCGCCAGCGGGTTGCGGGACGACAGCACCATATCCACCAGCCCGGCGCTGAAGCCGAAACCGGCGATCCAGTGCATGCTGGCGGCGATGAACACCGAGATACCGGTCAGCACGGCGTGGATCACGTACAGCACCGGTGCCACGAACATGAAGGAGAACTCCAGCGGTTCGGTGATGCCGGTAAAGAAGGCGGCGAACGCGGCCGCCAGCATGATGCCCGCCACTTTGGCTTTGTTTTCAGGACGCGCGCAGTGATAGATGGCCAGCGCTGCCCCCGGCAGACCGAACATCATGATCGGGAAGAAGCCCGCCTGATAACGGCCGGTGATGCCAACAACCGCTTTACCGGCTTCGATTGACTGCTGGCCGCCGAGGAAGTTAGGAATATCGTTGATGCCGGCCACGTCGAACCAGAACACCGAGTTCAGCGCGTGGTGCAGGCCGACCGGGATCAGCAGACGGTTGAAGAAGGCGTAAATGCCGGCGCCGACCGAACCCATTTTCTGAATGTGTTCACCGAAGTTCACCAGACCGTTGAAGATCACCGGCCAGATGTACATCAGAATGAAAGCGACCAGGATCATCAGGAAGGAAATGAGGATCGGCACCAGGCGGCGGCCGCTGAAGAACGACAGCGCCTTAGGCAGCTCGACGCCGCTGAAGCGGTTGTACACTTCGGCGGAGATGATACCCACCAGAATACCGACGAACTGGTTCTGGATCTTGCCGAACGCGGCAGGCACCTGATCGAGCGGGATCTTCTGAATCATCGACACGGCGGCCGGTGAACAGAGGGTGGTCAGCACCAGGAAGCCGACGAAGCCGGTCAACGCGGCGGCGCCGTCCTTGTCTTTGGACATGCCGTAGGCCACGCCGATAGCGAACAACACCGACATGTTGTCGATGATAGCGGAGCCGGATTTAATGAAGAAAGCGGCGAGCGCGTTGTCGCCGCCCCAACCAACAGGGTCAATCCAGTACCCGACGCCCATCAAGATGGCGGCGGCGGGCAGCGTGGCGACCGGCACCATCAGCGCCCGTCCCACCTTTTGCAAATAACTAAGAATGTTCACCTTTTCCCCCTATGTTGTCCGCGGACGGACCCTATTAGTAGTTTATTTGGAGCTCTCACTACCTTTTTAGAAACAACGCATGGCACGTATCACTCATGCCGAGTGTAAAAAATTTATTTTGTATCGCAAATTAAAACCTCCCTTTTTGTGATAAATATCACCAAAAAGTAGTCTTTCCCTCCCGGATTGCTGGCCATCACACAAAACTTATTTTATCATTCAAAAAATCAACCGGACGGACGATTCACGCGAGAATCATAAAGCTGGGTTACGCTTAGGACTCCCGCAGGCCCGTACAGTATAGCTTTAGTTTACTTATCCCAAGAGGTGTTAGATGAGACTTATCCCACTGAAAGATACCGCACAAGTCGGCAAATGGGCCGCGCGTCATATCGTTCAACGCATCAACGCATTCAAGCCAACCGCAGAGCGCCCGTTTGTCCTCGGCCTGCCTACCGGCGGCACGCCGCTGGAAGCCTACAAACATCTGATTGCGATGCACAAAGCAGGTGAAGTAAGCTTTAAGCATGTTGTGACTTTCAACATGGACGAGTACGTTGGCCTGCCGCAGGAACACCCGGAAAGCTACCACACCTTCATGTACCGCAACTTCTTTGATCACGTTGATATCCCTCGTGAAAATATCAACCTGCTGAACGGCAACGCCGCGGATGTCGACGCCGAGTGCCGCCAGTACGAAGAGAAGATCAAGTCTTACGGCAAAATTAACCTGTTCATGGGCGGCGTGGGCATCGACGGCCATATCGCGTTCAACGAGCCGGCTTCGTCCCTGGCTTCGCGCACCCGCATCAAAACGCTGACCGAAGACACCCGCATCGCCAACTCGCGCTTCTTCGGCGGCGACGTCAGCCTGGTGCCGAAATATGCGCTGACCGTCGGCGTGGGCACGCTGCTGGACGCGGAAGAAGTGATGATCCTGGTGACCGGCCACGCCAAGGCGCAGGCGCTGGAAGCCGCGGTGGAAGGCAACATCAACCACATGTGGACCATCAGCTGCCTGCAGCTGCACGCCAAAGCGGTGGTGGTGTGCGACGAGCCGGCTACTATGGAGCTGAAAGTCAAAACCGTCAAATATTTCCGCGAGTTAGAAGCGGAAAGCGTAAAAAGTCTTTAATCTTTGCAGGGGGCTACGATGTTCGCTTTAACCCACGGCCGAATCTATACCGGCCACGACGTACTTGATGACCATGCAGTCATTATCGCTGATGGGCTGATCGAGAGAGTCTGCCCGGCGGCTGAATTGCCCGCCGGCATCGAAACGCGCGACCTGGGTGGCGCCATCCTGGCCCCCGGGCTTATCGACGTGCAGCTGAACGGCTGCGGCGGCGTACAGTTCAACGATTCGCTGGAAGCGATTTCGGAAGAAACGCTGGAGATCATGCAGAGCGCCAACGAGAAATCCGGCTGCACCAGCTATCTGCCGACGCTGATCACCAGCAGCGACGAATTCATGAAGCACAGCGTCGAGGTGATGCGCGCCTATCTGAAAAAGCACCAAAACCAGGCGCTGGGCCTGCACCTGGAAGGGCCGTACCTCAGCCCGGTGAAAAAAGGCACCCATAACCCGGCGTTCATTCGCAAGCCAACGCAGGACATGATCGATTACCTGTGCGCCAACGCCGACGTGATCACCAAGGTGACGCTGGCGCCGGAGATGGTTGAGCCACACGTTATCAAGCAGCTGACCGAGGCCGGCATCGTGGTCTCCGCCGGCCACTCGAACGCCACCTACGATCAGGCGCGCACCGGCTTCGCCGCCGGCATCAGCTTTGCCACCCACCTGTACAACGCCATGCCGTATATCACCGGCCGCGAACCGGGGCTGATGGGGGCGATCTTCGACACGCCGGAGGTCTATACCGGCATCATCGCCGACGGCCATCACGTGGCCTGGGCGAGTATCCGTAACGCCAAACGCCTGAAAGGTGATAAATTGGTATTGGTCACCGACGCGACCGCACCGGCAGGTGCAGATATTGACCAATTTATTTTCGCCGGTAAAACAATATACTATCGGGATGGGCTGTGCGTGGATGAGAACGGCACCCTGAGCGGTTCCGCGCTGACCATGATCGAAGCGGTGCAAAACAGCGTCGAACATATCGGCATCGCGCTGGACGAAGCGCTGCGCATGGCGACGCTGTACCCGGCGCGCGCCATCGGCGTCGAGCACCGTCTGGGCACCATCGAAGCCGGCAAGGTGGCTAACCTGACCGCCTTCACCCGTGATTTTAAAATCACCAAAACGCTCGTTAACGGTAACGAGGTTTAATTCAATGAACAGCGAGTAACATTATTGATGAGCACCGGCGGACAAGCACAAATAGGGAACGTTGACTTAGTCAAACAACTTAACGGCGCGGCAGTTTACCGCCTGATCGACCAGCAGGGCCCGATCTCGCGCATTCAAATTGCCGAACTCAGCCAGCTTGCCCCCGCCAGCGTCACCAAAATTACTCGCCAGCTGCTGGAGCGCGGGCTGATCAAAGAAGTCGATCAGCAAGCCTCCACCGGCGGCCGCCGCGCGATCTCCATCGTGTCGGAAACCCGTCATTTCCATACCGTCGCGGTGCGTCTCGGCCGCCACGACGCCACCATCACCCTGTATGACATGAGCGGCAAATCGCTCGGCGAAGAACACTATCCGCTGCCGGAACGCACCCAGGAAACGCTGGAGAATGCGCTGTTCGCCGCCATCGCCCAATTCATCGAAGCGAATCAGCGCCGCCTGCGCGAGCTGATCGCCATCGCGGTGATCCTGCCCGGCCTGGTGGATCCGGCGCTGGGCGTGGTGCGCTACATGCCGCACATCAGCGTCAGCAACTGGGCGCTGGTGGACAACCTGCAGCAGCGCTTCAACGTCACCAGCTTCGTCGGCCACGACATCCGCAGCCTGGCGCTGGCGGAGCACTACTTCGGCGCCACCCGCGACTGCGAAGACTCGATTCTGGTGCGCCTGCACCGCGGCACCGGCGCCGGCATCATCGTCAACGGGCAGATTTTTCTCGGCAACAACGGCAACGTCGGCGAGATCGGCCATATCCAGATCGATCCGCTCGGCGAACGCTGCCACTGCGGCAACTTCGGCTGCCTGGAAACGGTGGCCGCCAACGCGGCGATCGAACAGCGCGTGCGCCAGCTGCTGAGCCAGGGCTACCCGAGCAAACTGACGCTGGAAGACTGCGGCATCAACGCCATCTGCAAGGCCGCCAACCGCGGCGATCTGCTGGCCAGCGAAGTGATCGAACACGTCGGCCGCTATCTGGGCAAGGCGGTGGCCATCGCCATCAACCTGTTCAATCCGCAGAAGGTGGTGATCGCCGGTGAGATCACCGAAGCGGACAAAGTGCTGCTGCCGGCGATCCAGAGCTGCATCAATACCCAGGTGCTGAAGGACTTCCGCAAGAATCTGCCAGTGGTGACCTCCGAACTCAATCATCGCTCGGCGATCGGCGCTTTCGCCCTGGCCAAACGCGCGATGCTCAACGGCGTGCTCTTGCAGCGATTGCTGGAAAGCTGATCCGCCGCTTCTGGCAGGTGTGTTATCGTCACCCCTTGCCTGCCGTAATCATGAGAAACAGCGACAAATGAAAATCAAAAACGTTATATGCGATATCGACGGCGTGCTGCTGCATGACAATACGCCGGTGCCCGGCGCCGATCTGTTCCTGGCGCGCATCCAGGAACAAGGCATGCCGCTGGTGGTGCTGACCAACTACCCGTCACAGACCGCGCAGGATCTGGCGAACCGCTTCGCCGCCGCCGGGCTGGAAGTGCCGGAGAGCGCGTTCTATACCTCGGCGATGGCCACCGCCGATTTCCTGCGCCGCCAGGAAGGCAAAAAAGCCTACGTGGTCGGCGAAGGCGCGCTGATCCATGAGCTGTACAAAGCCGGTTTCACCATCACCGACATCAACCCGGATTTCGTGATCGTCGGGGAAACCCGCTCTTACAACTGGGACATGATGCACAAGGCCGCCTACTTCGTCAGTAACGGCGCGCGCTTTATCGCCACCAACCCGGATAGCCACGGCCACGGCTTCTCGCCGGCCTGCGGCGCGCTGTGCGCCCCCATCGAGAAGATCACCGGCCGCAAGCCGTTTTACGTCGGCAAGCCCAGCCCGTGGATCATTCGCGCCGCATTGAACAAAATGCAGGCGCACTCGGAAGAGACGGTGATCGTCGGCGACAACCTGCGCACCGACATTCTGGCGGGCTTCCAGGCCGGCCTGGAAACCGTGCTGGTGCTGTCCGGCGTCTCCACGCTGAGCGACATCGAAACCATGCCTTTCCGCCCGAGCTACGTCTACCCTTCCGTTGCCGATATCACTATTTTCTGACGCATTTATGGCGGCTGCCCGGCCGCCATTATTTCCCTCTTCCTGACCGCAGTTTGAATTTAATTCGTTCATGGCCGCAAAAGGTTTCAGCCTGCCCGCGCTAAAAACCCTCATTATAACCTTACACCCCGCCAATAGCTGATATTGCCGGCAGGCGAAAATCCCTTACCCTAATTAATGAGGCTACCATGAGCACAAATAACATTATTAATGCCGCCGATGACGCAGCCATTATGCCGACTATCGCCAATAAAAAAATCCTGATGGGTTTCTGGCACAACTGGGCCGCCGGCGCCAGTGACGGTTATCAACAAGGCCAGTTCGCCAATATGAACCTGACAGACATTCCCGCCGAATATAACGTGGTGGCCGTCGCCTTTATGAAAGGCCAGGGAATCCCGACCTTCAAGCCTTACAACCTGTCCGACGCCGAGTTCCGCCGCCAGGTGGGCGTGCTGAACAGCCAGGGCCGCGCGGTGCTGATCTCCCTCGGCGGCGCAGACGCGCACATCGAACTGAAAACCGGCGACGAAGACCGGCTGAAAGACGAGATTATTCGCCTGGTGGAAGTCTACGGCTTCGACGGCCTGGATATCGATCTGGAACAGGCGGCGATCGGCGCCGCCAATAATAAAACCGTCTTGCCTGCGGCGCTGAAAAAAGTAAAAGACCATTACGCCGCGCAGGGGAAAAACTTTATTATCAGCATGGCGCCGGAATTCCCTTATCTGCAGGCTAACGGCAGCTATGGCGATTATATTAATGCGTTAGATGGCTATTATGACTTTATCGCGCCGCAATATTATAACCAGGGTGGCGACGGCATCTGGGTTCCCGAGGCCAATAACGGTGCCGGTGCCTGGATTGCCCAAAACAACGACGCCATGAAAGAAGACTTCCTCTATTACCTGACGGAAAGTCTGGTCACCGGCACCCGCGGATTTATCCGAATTCCAGCCAGTAAATTCGTTATCGGCCTGCCGAGCAACAACGATGCCGCCGCCACCGGCTACGTGATCGACAAACAGGCGGTGTATAACGCCTTCTCGCGTCTCGACGCCAAAAACCTGTCGATCAAGGGCCTGATGACCTGGTCAATCAACTGGGACAACGGCAAAAGCAAAGCCGGCGTGGCCTACAGCTGGGAGTTCAAAACCCGCTACGCGCCGCTGATTCAGGGCGGAGTCACCCCGCCGCCGGGAAAGCCTAATGCGCCGACGGCGCTGACGGTCTCCGAGTTGGGCGCCACCTCGCTGAAGCTGAGCTGGGCCGCCGCCACCGGTGCCTTACCGATCGCCAGTTACACCGTTTACCGCAACGGCAACCCGATCGGCCAGACTGCCGGCCTGTCGTTGGCCGACAACGGCCTGGCTCCGGCCACCCAGTACAGCTACTTCGTTACCGCAACCGACAGCCAGGGCAATACCTCGCTGCCGAGCAGCGCGCTGGCGGTCAAAACCGCCAACGACGGCACGCCGCCCGATCCGAGCGCGCCCGAGTGGCAGAACAACCACAGCTACCAAGCCGGCGACGTGGTGAGTTATAAAGGCAAGAAATACACCTGTATTCAGGCGCACACCTCCAACGCCGCCTGGACGCCGGACGCCGCCTTCACCCTGTGGCAGCTCATCGCCTAATCGCTAATCGATTGCCGGTCAAACCGGCCGGCAATCCCGTCATTACGCTAAAAATTGCATAATCGCTAATTTTTCCCGCCGATAACTGAAAATCCGTCAAAAACCGCGCCCAGGCAAACAACTATTTCTCAGCGTATGGCTAAAACGCTTGCATCTGATGCAGCTTTAGGCGCATTTTCATAACCACAGCGCAGCAAAACCGCGTTATCGCTGATGAATCGGCAATGCTGCCCATAACAGTAAAAAACAACATCACAGTCATAAAAGCCCGTTAGGAGAGTTGTATGTGTTCTATTTTCGGTGTGCTCGATCTGAAGTCCGATCCCGTTGAACTGCGTAAGAAAGCGCTGGAGCTGTCGCGCCTGATGCGCCATCGCGGCCCGGATTGGTCCGGCGTTTACGCCAGCGACAAAGCCATTTTGGCCCACGAACGCCTGTCGATCGTCGACGTCAACAACGGCGCTCAACCGCTGTACAACGCTGCGCACACCCACGTTTTGGCGGTCAACGGCGAAATTTACAACCACCAGGCGCTGCGCCAACAGCTGAGCGACCGCTACGCGTTCCAGACCGGTTCCGACTGTGAAGTAATCCTGGCGCTGTATCAGGAGAAAGGCCCGGACTTCCTCGACGATCTGCAAGGCATGTTCGCCTTCGCCCTGTACGACACCGAAAAAGACGCCTACCTGATCGGCCGCGATCATCTGGGCATCATCCCGCTGTACATGGGCCACGACGAGCACGGCAACCTGTACGTCGCCTCGGAAATGAAAGCGCTGGTGCCGGTGTGCCGCACCATCAAGGAATTTCCGGCCGGCAGCTACCTGTGGAGCCAGGACGGTGAGATCCGCGAATACTATCGCCGCGACTGGTTCGATTACGACAGCGTCAAAGACAACGTGACCGACGCCACCGCCCTGCGAACCGCGCTGGAAGAGTCGGTGAAAAGCCACCTGATGTCTGACGTGCCTTACGGCGTGCTGCTGTCGGGCGGGCTGGATTCCTCGGTCATCTCGGCGATCACCAAGAAGTACGCCGCGCGCCGCGTGGAAGATCAGGAACGCAGCGAAGCCTGGTGGCCGCAGCTGCACTCCTTCGCCGTCGGCCTGGAAGGCTCGCCGGATCTGCGCGCCGCGCAGGAGGTGGCCAACCATCTGGGCACCGTACACCATGAAATCCACTTCACCGTGCAGGAAGGCCTGGACGCCATCCGCGACGTGATTTACCACATCGAAACCTACGACGTCACCACCATCCGCGCCTCGACGCCGATGTACCTGATGTCGCGCAAAATCAAGGCGATGGGCATCAAGATGGTGCTCTCCGGCGAAGGCGCGGACGAAGTGTTCGGCGGCTACCTCTACTTCCATAAGGCGCCGGACGCCCGCGAATTCCACGAAGAGACCGTGCGCAAGCTGCTGGCGCTGCATATGTTCGACTGCGCGCGCGCCAACAAGGCGATGTCCGCCTGGGGCGTCGAAGCCCGCGTACCGTTCCTGGACAAGAAATTCCTCGACGTGGCGATGCGCATCAACCCGAAAGATAAAATGTGCGGCAACGGCAAAATGGAAAAACACATCGTCCGCGAATGTTTCGAGTCCTATTTGCCCGCCAGCGTGGCCTGGCGCCAGAAAGAGCAGTTCTCCGACGGCGTCGGCTACAGCTGGATCGACACGCTAAAAGAGGTGGCTGCGCAGCAAATTAGCGATCAACAGCTCGAAACCGCGCGTTTCCGCTTCCCGTACAACACGCCGACGTCGAAAGAAGGCTACCTGTACCGCGAAATCTTCGAGGAGCTGTTCCCGCTGCCGAGCGCCGCCGAATGCGTGCCGGGCGGCCCATCCGTCGCCTGCTCGTCCGCCAAGGCCATCGAGTGGGATGAATCGTTCAAGAAGATGGACGATCCTTCCGGCCGCGCCGTCGGCGTGCACCAGGCCGCCTATAAATAATCGCGCGGTATTTTCCCCGGGGCGGGCCTTTTGACCCGCCTTTTTGTTGCCTTTTCCGCCCGCCAACTGCCTGAATTGCCGATTTTATCGCCATAATGTTCACAACCCAGACAAACGGCGCTTCCGGGCGCTTTTTCGGGAAAAAACTTGTTGACGCAAATCGGTCATATACGCATAATGCGCCCCGCAACGCCGATGAAGGCAAAGCAAAAAAAGAGGGCTACGTAGCTCAGCTGGTTAGAGCACATCACTCATAATGATGGGGTCACAGGTTCGAATCCCGTCGTAGCCACCATCTCTTTTTTGCATTTGCGGGAGTGGCGAAATTGGTAGACGCACCAGATTTAGGTTCTGGCGCCGCAAGGTGTGCGAGTTCAAGTCTCGCCTCCCGCACCATTTCTCTTCATCGTCGGCGCAGTATGTTGATGGGGTATCGCCAAGCGGTAAGGCACCGGTTTTTGATACCGGCATTCCCTGGTTCGAATCCAGGTACCCCAGCCATATTCTTTCGGGAATGGGGTTTCAACATAAGATTTGTTTGCAGGTGGGGTATCGCCAAGCGGTAAGGCACCGGTTTTTGATACCGGCATTCCCTGGTTCGAATCCAGGTACCCCAGCCATAACAAACTGCTTGCAAATCAAAGAAGTAAAAAGTACCATCGGCTACGTAGCTCAGCTGGTTAGAGCACATCACTCATAATGATGGGGTCACAGGTTCAAATCCCGTCGTAGCCACCATAATTGGGGTGTCGCCAAGCGGTAAGGCTCTGGTTTCTGATACCAGCATACCCAGGTTCGAATCCTGGCACCCCAGCCATATTTAGAAAAGCCCGCTTCGGCGGGCTTTTTGCTGTCTGGCGCTCGGCCAATCCTAACGAGCCCAGCCGCAGCCGAGCCCTGTCGGTTACAATCCCAACGCGTACTTCAACGCATGCTCTTTCAGCTTGCCCGCCCGCTGCGCGGCCATCAACGCCAGATTGCGCGCCACGTTCAGCGGCGCCAGGTTATTGCTGAAAGCGGTATAGAACAGATCCATGCCGCTCTGCATCAGCAGATTGTCGGTACGGCGGCGGCGCTGATAGCGCAGCAGTACCGCCTCGCTGCTCCAGTCCTCTCCCTGCTCCCGCGCATCGCTTAATACGTTCAGCAAGGCATCCACGTCGCGATACCCCAGATTGACGCCCTGCCCGGCCAGCGGATTGATGGTATGCGCCGCATCACCCAACAGCGCCAGCCCCGGCAACACGTAGCGCTGCGCATGACGCCGCGTCAGCGGGAACGAACCGGCGGCGTGCACCTTAACCGGGCCCAGTCGCGCCGGGAAAGCGGTGGCGATCTCGCGCTCCAGTTGCGCCGGCGGCATCGCCTGCAGCTGGCGAATGCGCTGCGGGCTGTCATACCACACCAGCGACGCCCAGCTGTCGTACAGCGGCAGGAAGGCACGCGGCCCGGATGGGAAGAAGCGCTGCCAGGTCACATCCTGCTGCGGCGCGCCGGTATCGACGGTGATCAACATGCACGCCTGACGATACTGCCAGCCGTTGGTGCCGATCGCCGCCAGCTTGCGCACCTGCGAGTTGGCGCCGTCGGCGCCGACAACCAAACGCGTCTGCAGCGTCTCACCGCCGTCCAGCGTCAGCTGCCAGGCATTGTCCGCCCGCTGCAGCGATTGCAGCCTGGCGGGGCACAGCAGCGTCAAATTGGCGCACTGCGCGAACTGCTGCCACAGCGCCAGCTGCAGAATGCGGTTTTCCACCATAAAGCCCAGCTCCGGCAGCCCCAGGGACACCGCGTCGAACGCCACGCGCGACGACGCCCACTCCCAGGTCTCCAGCCGGCGATACGGCGCCGTGCGCATCGCCGTCACGGCCTGCCAGGCGCCGAGCTGTTTCAGCAGCCCCACCGAGGTGCAGCCGATAGCGGAAATGCGCAGATCCGGCGGGCTTTGCGCCTCGAACGCCTGCGGCACCTGATGTTCCAGCAACGCCACCGACCAGCCCGCCTGCGCCAGCCCCTGGGCCGCCGCCGCGCCGACCATGCCGCCGCCGACCACCACCGCGTCATACCGATTTTGAGATGTCTTCATATTGGCTATGTTTTCTGTGTGAATGCTCGCCATCCCACCCGGTATGGCGTTTTGCGCAGTGTACCGGATTTTCGCTCCGGCTTCAGGTTGCGTGCCATTTTCCCCCGCGCTGGTCACAACGGCGGCAAATGATTACAATACGCGCCCTGCATGTCGCGTAACGCAACTTTCGCTCCGCACTGAGTAATGGCAAGTCAATGACGAAAAAACTACATATCAAAACCTGGGGCTGCCAGATGAATGAGTACGATTCATCGAAAATGGCCGACCTGTTGAACAGCACGCACGGCTTCGAGTGGACCGAAAACGCCGAAGAGGCGGACGTGCTGCTGCTGAACACCTGCTCGATCCGTGAAAAGGCGCAGGAGAAAGTTTTCGCCATGCTGGGGCGCTGGCGCTTGCTGAAAGAAAAGAACCCGTCGGTGATCATCGGCGTCGGTGGTTGCGTGGCCTCGCAAGAAGGTGAACTGATCCGCAGCCGCGCGCCCTGCGTTGACGTGGTATTCGGCCCGCAGACCCTGCACCGCCTGCCGGAAATGATCAATCACGTTCAGGGCACCCGCAGCCCGGTGGTCGACATCAGCTTCCCGGAGATCGAAAAGTTCGACCGTCTGCCGGAACCGCGCGCCGAAGGCCCGACCGCATTCGTGTCGATCATGGAAGGCTGCAACAAATACTGCACCTTCTGCGTGGTGCCTTACACCCGCGGCGAGGAAGTGAGCCGCCCGAGCGACGACGTGCTGTTCGAAATCGCCCAACTGGCGGCGCAGGGCGTACGCGAGGTCAACCTGCTCGGCCAAAACGTCAACGCTTACCGCGGCGCCACGCATGACGGCGATATCTGCTCGTTCGCCGAACTGCTGCGCCTGGTGGCGGCCATCGACGGCATCGATCGCATTCGCTTCACCACCAGCCACCCTATCGAGTTCACCGATGACATCATCGCGGTGTATGAAGACACGCCGGAGCTGGTCAGCTTCCTGCATCTGCCGGTGCAGAGCGGTTCGGATCGCATCCTGACCATGATGAAACGTGCGCACACCGCGCTGGAGTATAAGGCGATTATCCGCAAGCTGCGCAAGGCGCGGCCGGCCATTCAGCTCAGCTCCGATTTCATCGTCGGTTTCCCGGGCGAAAGCCAGGCCGATTTCGAACAGACCATGAACCTGATCGCCGACGTCAATTTCGACGTCAGCTTCAGCTTCATCTATTCGTCGCGCCCGGGCACCCCGGCGGCGGACATGGTCGACGACGTCAGCGAAGAAGAGAAAAAACAGCGGCTGTATATTCTGCAGGACCGCATCAACCAGCAGGCGCTGCAGTTCAGCCGCCGCATGCTCGGCACCGTCCAGCGCATTCTGGTGGAGGGCACCTCGCGCAAAAGCGTGATGGAGCTGGCCGGGCGCACGGAGTGCAACCGTGTGGTAAACTTCGAGGGCACGCCCGACATGATCGGCCAGTTCGTCGACGTGGAAATTACCGAGGTGCTGACCAACACCCTGCGTGGCGCAGTGGTGCGCACCGAACAGCAGATGGATCTGCGCGTACATGAATCCCCGCAGTCGGTGATCGCCCGTACCCGCAAAGAAAACGCGCTGGGCGTCGGCATTTACCAGCCCTGACGCCGCGGCGGCCGCCTTATCGCCGCCCATTCGCGCTACTCCTTACCGTTTCTCCGCCGGGCGTCCGCGCCCGGTGATTTGCTTTTTTATTTTTTTATTGTTGAAGAGGCGACATAACATGCAACTCCCACACTGCCCGAAGTGCAACTCCGAATACACCTACCAGGACAATGCCCTGTTCATCTGCCCTGAGTGCGCCCACGAGTGGAGCGACAGCGCCCCGGCGGAAGATCAGGACACGCTGATCGTCAAAGACGCCAACGGCAACCTGCTGGCGGACGGCGACGCGGTCACCGTGATCAAAGACCTGAAGGTCAAAGGCAGCTCCTCGATGCTCAAGATCGGCACCAAGGTGAAAAACATTCGCCTGGTCGAAGGCGATCACAACATCGACTGCAAAATCGATGGCTTCGGCCCGATGAAGCTGAAATCCGAGTTCGTGAAAAAGAACTGATTCCCAGCGGCCTTGTTCTGTGATGACGCGGCGGGCTTTGCGCCCCGCCGCGTTTTTTCCTTTTCTTCCCTTGAATTTCGCCGACGGCGCACAGATAGATCAGCGGTAAACTTGCGCCGTTGCGGCGCACCATGAATAATTCAAGAAAGAGAGTATTCAGGCTCGCCCTGAACGCGCGCGTCCCGGACGCGCTATGTGACATCAACCAGGCCCGATGTGACCTAGAGGAATAGTTTGAACGTCGCAACACAAGAAATTTTGTTAGAGCCCGCAGACAACAAGCGTTTGCTCAGCCTGTGCGGCCCGTTTGATGACAACATCAAACAACTCGAGCGCCGATTGGGCATCGAAATCAATCGCCGCGACAACCGTTTCAAGCTGGTCGGCAAAAACCTGTGCGTGGCCGCCGCCGCCGATATCCTGCGCCATCTGTACGTGGATACCGCGCCGATTCGCGGCGTGATCCCGGATATCGATCCGGAGCAAATCCATCTGGCCATCAAAGAGAGCCGGGTGCTGGAACAGGTGGCCGACAGCGTGCCGGATTACGGCAAGGCGGTCACCATCAAAACCAAGCGCGGCATGGTGAAACCGCGCACGCCCAACCAGGCGCAGTACATCGCCAACATTCTCGATCACGACATCACCTTCGGGATCGGCCCGGCGGGCACCGGCAAGACCTACCTGGCGGTCGCCGCCGCGGTAGATGCGCTGGAGCGCCAGGAAATTCGCCGCATTCTGCTGACCCGTCCCGCGGTCGAAGCCGGTGAAAAGCTGGGCTTCCTGCCGGGTGATCTGAGCCAGAAGGTCGATCCCTATCTGCGCCCGCTGTACGACGCCCTGTTCGAAATGTTGGGCTTCGAGCGCGTGGAGAAGCTCATCGAGCGCAACGTGATCGAAGTCGCGCCGCTGGCCTATATGCGCGGCCGCACGCTGAACGACGCCTTTATCATTCTGGATGAGAGCCAGAACACCACCATCGAACAGATGAAGATGTTCCTGACGCGCATCGGCTTCAACTCGAAGGCGGTCATCACCGGCGACGTCACCCAGATCGACCTGCCGCGCAACCAGAAATCCGGCCTGCGCCACGCGGTGGAAGTGCTGTCGGACGTGGAAGAACTGAGCTTCAACTTCTTCCACAGCGAAGACGTGGTGCGCCACCCGGTGGTGGCCCGCGTGGTCATTGCCTATGAGGCCTGGGAAGCGGCCGAACAGAAACGCAAAGACGCGATTGCCGAACAACGTAAGCGCGAGGCGCTCGCCGCCTCCGAGCAGGAGACACCATGAGCCAGGTGATTTTGGATCTGCAGATTGCCTGTGAAAGCGGCGACGGCCTGCCGGATGAGGCCACCTTCCAGCGCTGGCTGGAAGGCGTGCTGCCGCAATTTCAGGAAGAGGCCGAGGTGACCGTGCGTCTGGTTGACGAAGCGGAAAGCCACGAGCTGAACCTGACCTACCGCGGCAAAGACAAGCCGACCAACGTGCTCTCTTTCCCGTTCGAGGCCCCGCCGGGCATCGAGCTGCCGCTGCTCGGCGATCTGATCATCTGCCGCCAGGTGGTTGAACAGGAAGCGATTGAGCAAGGCAAGGCGCTGGAGGCCCACTGGGCGCATATGGTTGTCCACGGCAGTCTTCATCTGCTAGGGTATGACCACATCGAAGACGATGAAGCCGAAGAAATGGAGTCTTTGGAAACCGAAATCATGCACGGACTGGGCTATCCTGATCCGTACCTGGCGGAAAAAGACCCCGTCTGACGTCAGCCGTTTACCCTACAGCCCCCTGCGGGGCTGTCGCTGACGCCCCTTAACTCTGACATGAGTGACAGTAACGAAAACGCCATGAGCGACGACCATTCACAAAGCAATGACAGCCCCAGTCCCAAGAAGGGGTTCTTTACTCTTATCCTTAACCAGCTGTTCCACGGCGAGCCTAAAAACCGTGGCGATCTGGTCGAGCTGATCCGTGATTCCGAACAAAACGACCTGATCGATCCCGATACTCGCGACATGCTGGAAGGCGTGATGGATATCGCCGAGCAGCGCGTGCGCGACATCATGATCCCCCGCTCCCAGATGGTGACGCTCAAGCGCAACCAGACGCTGGAAGAGTGCCTGGACGTGATTATCGACTCCGCCCACTCGCGCTTCCCGGTGATCAGCGAAGACAAAGATCACATCGAAGGTATCCTGATGGCTAAGGATCTGCTGCCGTTCATGCGCGCAGACTCCGAGCCGTTCAGCATCGACAAGGTGCTGCGCACCGCGGTGGTGGTGCCGGAAAGCAAGCGCGTCGACCGGATGCTGAAAGAGTTCCGCTCCCAGCGCTATCACATGGCGATTGTCATTGACGAATTCGGCGGCGTGTCCGGCCTGGTCACCATCGAAGACATTCTGGAACTGATCGTCGGCGAGATCGAAGACGAATACGACGACGAAGACGATCTGGATATCCGCCAGCTCAGCCGCCACATGTACACCGTGCGCGCATTGGCCCCAATCGAAGACTTCAACGAAGCCTTCGGCACCCATTTCAGCGACGACGAGGTCGATACCATCGGCGGTCTGGTGATGCAGGCCTTCGGCCACCTGCCGGCGCGCGGGGAAACCATTGAAATCGAAGGTTACCTATTTAAAGTTGCCATGGCCGACAGTCGACGTATTATCCAGGTTCATGTAAAAATTCCGGACGATTCTCCACCACCGAAACTGGAAGATTAAATCCAACATGGCTAAAGCCTCATTACTTGAACGCCAGCGGGTTCGCGCCCTGCTGGCGCTGTTGTCAGGTGCCGGCGGGACGCTGGCGTTCTCACCCTACGACTTCTGGCCCGCGGCCATCGTCTCCCTATTCGGCCTGCTGGCCGTCACCCTCAATCGCACCGCCAAACAGTCCGCCCTGCTCGGCTTTGTCTGGGGCTTCGGGCTGTTCGGCAGCGGCATCAACTGGGTGTATGTCAGCATCGCCGATTTCGGCGGCATGCCTTTCGCCGTCAACGTCTTCCTGGTGGTGCTGCTCGCCGCTTACCTGTCGCTGTATACCGGGCTGTTCGCCGGGCTGTTGACGCGCCTGTGCCCGGCCACTCGCTGGTGGCGGCTGGCCATCGCCGCGCCGGCGCTGTGGCAGGTGACCGAATTCCTGCGCGGCTGGGTGCTGACCGGCTTCCCCTGGCTGCAGTTCGGCTACAGCCAGATCAACGGCCCGCTGAAGGGCATCGCGCCGCTGCTGGGCGTCGACGCCATCACCTTTGTGCTGATGGCCATCGCCGGTCTGCTGGTGTATGCCGTCAATCAGCGCCGCCTGTCGGCTGCGGTCATCGCCGCCGCGCTGCTGCTGTTGCCGTGGCCGCTGCGCCAACTGCAGTGGTTTACCCCGCAGCCGGAGAAAGCGGTGAACGTCGCCTTGGTGCAAGGCAACATCGCCCAGTCGATGAAATGGGATCCGAAAGCGCTGGTCAGCACGCTGCAAACCTATCTGGACGAAACCCGTCCGTACGTGGGCAAGGCGCCGATCGTCATCTGGCCGGAGTCCGCCATCCCGGATTATGAAGCCAACCAGAACGGCTTCCTGACCATGATGGACGACCTGATGCGGGCGAAGAACAGCAGCCTGATCACCGGCATCGTCGACGTGCGCGCCACGCCACAGGGCCAGCAGATCTACAACAGCGCCATCGTGCTCGGCGAGCCGACGCCATACAGCTACCCGGACAAGAATCGCTACAACAAGCACCACCTGGTGCCGTTCGGCGAATTCGTGCCGCTGGAGACGCTGCTGCGGCCGCTGGCGCCGTTCTTCGATCTGCCGATGTCTTCCTTCAGCCGCGGCGACTATGTGCAGCCGCAGCTCAGCGTGCGCGGGTACAACCTGACGGCGGCCATCTGCTACGAAATCGTGCTGGGCCAGCAGGTGCGCGATAACTTCCGCCCGGACACCAACTTCCTGCTGACCATCTCCAACGATGCCTGGTTCGGCCACTCCATCGGCCCGTGGCAACACTTCCAGATGGCGCGCATGCGGGCGCTGGAGCTCGGCCGGCCGCTGCTGCGCAGCACCAATAACGGCGTCACCGCCGCGGTGGACGCGAACGGCGAGGTGATCGCCGAGATCCCGCAGTTCACCCGTCAGGTGCTCGAAGTGAAGGTCACGCCGACCACCGGCGTCACGCCTTATGCGCGCTTCGGCGCCACGCCGCTGTGGGTGATTACCCTGCTGCTGGGCGGCTGGGCGCTGATGTTGGGCCTGCGCCGCAAATAATCCTCTCCGTCGGGGCGCGCCCGCCGCGCCCCACTTTCCCGTCAATATCCCCACCTCAGTCAGAAAATGCCGTTAAATCAACGCGGCTGGCACACTCCTTGCTTTTATCTATGGCGACCTCGCGCGCCGGTTTACTTTTGCTGACGTTTTGTCGCACCTGCGCACATTTTGGGTGCATCGAGCGCACCGCACGAGTGCGTCAGCGTTTTGTTGCATTGATTTGGTGCGCGCGGCGTCTCAAAAAATGAAACATTTTAGTTTCAAGATATTCACAATCGGTTATTTTTTAACGGCTATCCGTTCTAAGACTATCTTTATAACTTGAGCAATAAATAGTCGGTTTAACCTGACGCTCTTTAGTCAGAGCCACCACAACAGCAAAGGAGTTGGACCATGCAAATGCGTAAATTGGCGTTATCGTTACTGCTGCTCGGTATGGCAGGTAGCGTAGCGCATGCGGAAGACCTGACCGGTACGCTGAAGAAAATCAAAGACAATGGCGTGATCGTTGTCGGCCACCGCGAATCGTCAGTGCCGTTCTCCTACTACGACAACCAACAAAAAGTTGTGGGCTACTCTCAGGACTACTCCAACCAAATCGTTGAAGCCGTTAAGAAAAAGCTGAATGCACCGAATCTGCAGGTGAAAATGCTGCCGATTACCTCGCAGAACCGCATCCCGCTGCTGCAAAACGGCACCTATGATTTCGAGTGCGGCTCCACCACCAATAACCTCGAGCGCCAAAAACAGGCCGCCTTCTCCGACACCATTTTCGTGGTCGGCACCCGCTTGCTGGTGAAAAAAGGCTCCGACATCAAAGACTTTAAAGACCTGGCAGGCAAACCGGTGGTGGTCACCTCCGGCACCACCTCCGAAGTGCTGCTGAACAAGCTGAACGACAGCGGCAAGATGAACATGCGCATCATCAGCGCCAAAGATCACGGCGATTCCTTCCGCACTCTGGAAAGCGGCCGCGCCGTGGCCTTCATGATGGATGACGCCCTGCTGGCGGGCGAGCGCGCCAAGGCCAAGAAACCGGATCAGTGGGAAATCATCGGCACGCCGCAGTCGAAAGAGGCCTACGGCTGCATGCTGCGTAAAGACGACCCTGAGTTCAAAAAACTGGTCGATGACACCATCGCCCAGGCGCAAACTTCCGGTGAGGCGGCCAAGTGGTTTGACAAATGGTTCAAACAGCCTATCCCACCAAAACAGCTCAACATGAACTTCGAACTGTCGGACGACATGAAGCAACTGTTCAAAGAGCCTAACGACAAAGCGTTGAACTAAATAGAACAAAAGCCGGGGCGGCCGCCAGGCCAAACCGGCCCAGTTGATGACTGGGACAGACAGGAATGAGGGGGGCCGTTCCCCTCCCTCATTTTCCCCAAGGCGCGCCACCGACATCCGTACACAACAAGCCAGCCAGACTGGCCGCGCGGCGATCGGCGCTCATCAAGTCATCAATCTTCGGCGCCCTGCGCCCGTTTATCGGAGTTTGTTATGTCAATAGATTGGAACTGGGGTATCTTCCTGCAGCAGGCCCCGTTTGGGAACACCACTTACCTCGGCTGGATCTGGTCCGGCTTTCAGGTCACGGTGGCCCTCTCCGTCTGTGCATGGATTATCGCTTTCTTCGTCGGTTCGCTGTTCGGTATCTTGCGTACCGTGCCCAACCGCTTTCTTTCCACTCTCGGCACCTGTTACGTCGAGCTGTTCCGCAACGTGCCGCTGATCGTGCAATTCTTTACCTGGTATCTGGTGATCCCCGAGCTGCTGCCGGTCAATATCGGCACCTGGTTCAAGACCGAGCTGGATCCCAACGTGCAGTTCTTCGTCTCTTCCATGCTTTGTCTGGGGCTGTTTACCGCCGCCCGCGTTTGCGAGCAGGTGCGCGCCGCCATTCAATCCCTGCCGCGCGGCCAGAAAGCCGCCGGGCTGGCGATGGGCCTGACGCTGCCGCAAACCTACCGCTACGTGCTGTTGCCGAACGCCTATCGGGTGATCGTGCCGCCGATGACCTCGGAGATGCTCAACCTGGTCAAAAACTCCGCCATCGCCTCCACCATCGGGCTGGTGGACATGGCCGCGCAGGCCGGCAAGCTGTTGGATTACTCCGCACACGCCTATGAATCCTTTACCGCCATCACGCTGGCTTATATCGGCATCAACGCCGTTATCATGCTGTTTATGCGTCTGGTCGAAAAGAAAGTGCAGTTGCCTGGCAACCTGGGGAGTAAATAATGTACGAATTTGACTGGGCGTCGATCGTCCCAAGCTTCCCTTATCTGCTGCAGGGCATGGTGATCACGCTGAAGATCACCGTGACCGCCGTCGTGGTCGGCATCCTGTGGGGCACCGTGCTGGCGGTGATGCGCCTGTCGCCGTTCAAACCGATCAGCTGGTTCGCCACCCTGTACGTCAACCTGTTCCGTTCGGTGCCGCTGGTGATGGTGCTGCTGTGGTTCTATCTGGTGGTTCCAAGCTTATTACAACAGGTTCTAGGGCTGTCGCCGAAAACCGATATTCGCCTGATCTCGGCTATGGTAGCCTTTTCCCTGTTTGAAGCGGCTTATTATTCGGAAATCATCCGCGCCGGCATTATCAGCATCTCGCGCGGCCAATCTTCCGCCGCGCTGGCGCTGGGCATGACCCACTGGCAATCCATGCGGCTGGTGATCCTGCCGCAGGCGTTCCGCGCCATGGTGCCGCTGCTGCTGACCCAGGGCATCGTGCTGTTCCAGGATACCTCGCTGGTTTACGTACTGAGCCTGGCCGACTTCTTCCGCACCGCGTCGACCATCGGCGAACGCGACGGCACCCAGGTTGAAATGATCCTGTTCGCCGGCTTTGTCTATTTTGTTATCAGCCTCGCCGCCTCGGCGCTGGTAAGCTATTTGAAGAAAAGGACTGTTTGATGATATCCCTGAAAAATGTTTCCAAGTGGTACGGTCACTTTCAAGTGTTGACCGATTGCACCACCGAAGTGAAAAAAGGCGAAGTGGTCGTCGTCTGCGGTCCTTCAGGTTCCGGCAAGTCCACCCTGATCAAAACCGTCAACGGCCTGGAGCCGATCCAGCAGGGAAGCATCCTGGTGAACGGCACGCCGGTTAACGACAAGAAAACCAACCTGGCGCAGCTGCGCGCCAAGGTCGGCATGGTGTTCCAACACTTTGAACTGTTCCCGCACCTGTCCATCATCGACAACCTGACGCTGGCGCAGGTAAAAGTGCTCAAGCGCGATAAGACCGCCTCGCGCGAGAAGGGCCTGAAGCTGCTGGAGCGCGTCGGCCTCACCGCCCATGCCAACAAATTCCCCGGTCAGCTGTCCGGCGGCCAGCAGCAGCGCGTCGCCATCGCCCGCGCGCTGTGCATGGATCCGATCGCCATGCTGTTCGATGAGCCGACCTCGGCGCTCGATCCGGAAATGATCAACGAAGTGCTGGACGTGATGGTCGAACTGGCGAACGAAGGCATGACCATGATGGTGGTGACCCACGAAATGGGCTTCGCCCGCAAGGTGGCGAATCGCGTGATCTTTATGGACGAAGGCAAAATCGTCGAAGACCGCAACAAAGACGATTTCTTCAACAACCCTGAATCCGATCGCGCCAAGGACTTCCTGGCCAAGATCCTGCACTGATCGCGCAGTCCCCTAAACCCAAGCGCCCCAAGGGGCGCTAGTTTTTCGGCGCCCATGCGCCTGAATGCCCCTCATTGCCGCCTCAACAAAGTTAGGATTTATCTTAAACCCCCCGTTGCGATGACCGTAAACAACGCGCGATCCTGCAGGCTGTCCTACCTTTGATGATTAACTCACCCATCAGAGAGGCTGGCATGATTCAACTGGTACAAGCGGAGTACAACATCAAATCCGGTTATCCGATTGTTCGACGCACGTTGGAAGACAAGAAGAAACTGATTGAAAAACCGGGTTTCGGGCCGGAGTCCTGTTGCGCCACCATCGAATACCAGCTGCGCGGCAGCACTCGCTATGCCTTTGGCAATAGCCAGATGAAAATGGAGATGCCGCCGGATATCTACACCCATAACTGGGTCAAGCTTCATGCCGAAATGGCCGCGCTGGTTGCGGCGATAAGGCGCATCGAACGCTTTGACGCCGATAAGGAGCAGGTGCCGATCACCAACGTGTATATCGAGCTGCGCCCCTGCGAGGCCAACTGCATGCAGGCACTGCAAAATATCTTGTCCGACGGCACTACCGTCTATTACTCCTTCTTGCACCCAAACGAGGTGGAAGAATGGAAACGCAGCGCTCATGAACTCTGCGGTGTCTGAACGCCTTATCCCGTCGCGCTAACGCCCGGCACTAAAAGCGCTTGTTTCTCCCCGGTTTTGATCCGATGCTCGCTGGATAACAAACAGAGGAGAAAGAACATGCCCCGCCCTATTATCATCGATTGCGATCCCGGCCTCGACGACGCCATCGCGCTGGCCATGGCGCTGCGTTCGCCGGAGCTGGACGTCAAAGCCATCACCACCTCCGCCGGCAACCAGACGCCGGAGAAAACCCTGCATAACGCGCTGGGCCTGTTGACCCTGATGGGGCGCGAGGACATACCGGTCGCCGCCGGCGCCGGCGGCCCGCTGATGCGCGAGCTGGTGATCGCCGACTATGTCCACGGCAAAACCGGCATGGGCAACACCCACCTGCCGGCGCCGACCCTCAAACCCGATCCCCGCGGCGCCATCGAGCTGATCGCCGACCTGCTGCGCGCCAGCCCGCAGCCGATAACCCTGGTGGTGACCGGCCCGATGACCAACATCGCCCTGCTGTTGGCCCAGCATGCCGAGCTGAAAAGCCGCATCGAGCGCATCGTATTTATGGGCGGCGGCATGAACGCCGGCAATACCACGCCGGTCGCGGAGTTCAACATCTTCGTCGATCCCGAAGCCGCCGAAATGGTGCTGAAATCCGGCGTGCCGCTGACCATGGCCGGCCTGAACGTCACCCATCAGGCGCTGGTGTTGCCGCAGGATATCGAACGCATTCGTCAGATAGCCAATCCGGTCGCGCAGGCGGTCGCGGAGATGCTCGATTTTTACCTGCCGCTGTATCTCAGCCACCCGCGCGGCCTGCCCGGCGCGGCGATGCACGATCCCTGCACCATCGCCTGGCTGCTGGCGCCGCAGCTGTTTACCGGCGTAGAGCGCTGGGTGGGGGTGGAAACCAAGGGGGAATACACCGCCGGGATGACGGTGGTGGACTATTTCCAGCAAACCGGCAACGCGGCCAACGTGGAAGTGCTGACCGGCATCAACCGCGAAGGCTTTATCGATCTGCTGGCCGAGCGCGTAGCGCGTTATTGATCCCATCGGGGCGCATTCGCGCCCCTAGTTCAATTTTTTTGATTTAACTCAGCGAATTTTTGCGCTATCACTGTTCCTGGCTTGCCTCTACCATGCGTTTACACCGACTGACATCGTCACCGATTAGACTTCGCCTGGAGATAAGCCAATGAGCCGCGTACTGGTCCTTAAATCAAGTATTCTGGGTGAATATTCCCAGTCTGGAAAATTAGTCGATTTTTTTGTTGAACAATGGCGTGAAACTCACCCTGAAGACAGGTTCACCGTGCGCGATTTGGCCAACCCGACGCTGCCGGAGCTGGATGGTGAAGTGATGGCCGGTTTTACCGCCGGCGATAAACCGCTGACGCCGCACCAGCAAAGCACCCTGGCACTGTCCGATGAGCTGATTGCCGAGCTGAAGTCGCACGACACGCTGATCATCAGCGCCCCGATGTACAACTTCAACATCCCGACGCAGCTGAAGATCTACTTTGATCTGATCGCCCGCGCCGGTCAGACGTTCCGCTATACTTCCGCCGGCGCCGAAGGGCTGGTGACAGGCAAGAAAGCGATCGTCATCTCCAGCCGCGGCGGCATCCACGCCGACACGCCGACGGATCTGATCACGCCGTACGTGAAGCTGTTCCTGGGCTTTATCGGCATCACCGACGTTGAATTCGTGCTGGCGGAAGGCTTCGCCTACGGCCCGGAAGCGGCGGAGAAAGCCGCCCAGGACAGCCGCATCGCGGTCGCGCAGAAAATCCCGGCCGGCGTCGCCGTACCGGCCAGCGCACCGGCGCAGGCGCAAGCCGCCCCGGCTACCGTCAGCGGCGGTTTCCTCAGCAACCTGCTGAAGAAACTGTTCCGCTAAACGCCGGCCTTAGCGTTCCCCGCCCTGCCGGGGAACGCCATCAAGGTTCAAACGGCCGCCGCTGGAACTGGTCGTGGCCGCATTTCGGGCACAGCGGCAGCACCTCCGGCGTGTAGAACGCCAGGTGGTAGTGACACTGCTCGCACACCAGATTGCCCAGCCCCACCACTTCACCGCTGTGGTAAACGCCGTGGTGGCTGACATCCTTGAACACCTCGCGCCACTCCAGCTGGGTTTTGTCGGTGATATCCGCCAGTTCCTGCCACAGGCTCTCTTTGATCACCCGCATAAACACGCTGTCGGTAAACTCGTCCCGGCTCTCCTGATAGCTGCGGGCGAACTCTTCCAAATCGCGCCGCACTGCCTGCGTCACCTGCCGCACCTCATCGCGGGTCAGATCCTCGGCCTCGTTCAACCGCCGCTCCGCGCTGGCCACCAGTTCGTCGATATCGCGTTCACCGTTTTTCAGGCGTTCGGTCAGCGATGCCACCAATTCGCGGTAATACTGAGCAACCTTGTTCATAGACTCTCCTCGATAAACGCTGCGCCGGACTTGGCTGTAGGGATACCCCTAAGCTACTTGTTCTTATTTTAGCCGTAAATGACTGATGTCACTTGGCAAGACGCGGGATCCGCAGGTTGTGAGCCGCGTCATGACGACGCTTTTTTTAAATGCGCCGAATCAGGCGCTTGGAGTTGTTGCCGGGAGGTCTTATCAGCTATGCTATGCGGATCTACGAATACTAAATGTTCATTGCGTTGCCTCTGACCGGGGCAACGGTTTACACCTACAGGACCACCGGCCGCCATGCAAGAGCAATACCGTCCAGAAGACATAGAATCGAACGTACAGCTTCACTGGCAAGAGAAGCAGACTTTCAAAGTTACCGAAGACGACAGCAAGGAAAAGTACTACTGCCTATCCATGCTGCCTTACCCGTCCGGCCGACTGCACATGGGCCACGTTCGTAACTACACTATCGGCGACGTGATCTCGCGCTATCAGCGCATGCTGGGCAAAAACGTGCTGCAGCCGATCGGCTGGGATGCGTTCGGCCTGCCGGCGGAAGGCGCGGCGGTGAAAAACAACACCGCACCGGCCCCGTGGACCTACGACAACATCGAATACATGAAGAACCAGCTGAAACTGCTGGGTTTCGGCTACGACTGGGATCGCGAAATCGCCACCTGCCAGCCGGAATACTACCGCTGGGAACAGTGGTTCTTCACCAAGCTGTATGAAAAAGGCCTGGTCTACAAGAAGACCTCGGCGGTGAACTGGTGCCCGCACGATCTGACCGTGCTGGCCAACGAACAGGTTATCGACGGCTGCTGCTGGCGCTGCGACACCAAGGTCGAGCGTAAAGAGATCCCGCAGTGGTTCATCAAAATCACCGCCTACGCCGATCAGCTGCTGAACGATCTGGACACGCTTGAAAGCTGGCCGGAGCAGGTGAAAACCATGCAGCGTAACTGGATTGGCCGCTCCGAAGGCGTGGAAATCACCTTCGACGTGGCGGACAGCGAAGAGAAGCTGACGGTTTACACCACCCGTCCCGACACCTTCATGGGCGCCACCTACGTGGCGGTCGCCGCGGGCCACCCGCTGGCGCAACAGGGCGCGCGCAACAACCCGGCGCTGACCGACTTCATCGACGAATGCCGCAACACCAAAGTTGCCGAAGCCGAAATGGCGACGATGGAGAAGAAAGGCATGCCGACCGGCCTGTTCGTTGTCCACCCGCTGAGCGGCGAGAAGCTGCCGGTGTGGGTCGCCAACTTCGTGCTGATGGAATACGGCACCGGCGCCGTGATGGCGGTACCGGCGCACGACCAGCGCGACTGGGAATTCGCCACCAAATACGATTTGCCGATCAAACCGGTGATCCTGAACCTCGACGGCAGCCAGCCTGACGTGAGCGCCGAAGCGATGACCGACAAAGGCGCGCTGTTCAACTCCGGCGAGTTCGACGGCCTGGACAATGAAGCGGGCTTCAACGCCATCGCCGACAAACTGGTCGCCAAGGGCGTAGGCCAGCGCAAGGTCAACTACCGTCTGCGCGACTGGGGCGTTTCCCGTCAGCGTTACTGGGGCGCGCCAATCCCGATGGTGACGCTGGAAGACGGCACCGTGATGCCGACGCCGGAAGACCAGTTGCCGGTGATCCTGCCGGAAGACGTGGTCATGGACGGCATCACCAGCCCGATCAAGGCCGATCCTGAGTGGGCGAAGACCACCGTCGACGGCCAGCCGGCGCTGCGTGAAACCGATACTTTCGACACCTTTATGGAGTCTTCCTGGTACTACGCGCGCTACACCTGCCCGCAGTATGACCAAGGCATGCTGGATCCGGCCGCCGCCAACTACTGGCTGCCGGTCGATCAATATATCGGCGGCATCGAACACGCCATCATGCACCTGATGTACTTCCGCTTCTTCCACAAGCTGATGCGCGATGCGGGCCTGGTGGATTCCGACGAGCCGGCCAAGCGCCTGCTGTGTCAGGGCATGGTGCTGGCCGACGCCTTCTACTACACCGGCAACAGCGGCGAGCGCGTCTGGGTGTCCCCGGTTGACGCCACCGTCGAGCGCGACGACAAGGGCCGCATCATCAAGGCCACCGATCCGCAAGGCCGTGAACTGGTCTATGCTGGCATGAGCAAAATGTCGAAGTCGAAAAACAACGGCATCGACCCGCAGGAGATGGTGGAAAAATACGGCGCGGACACCGTGCGTCTGTTCATGATGTTCGCTTCACCGGCAGAAATGACGCTGGAGTGGCAGGAATCCGGCGTGGAAGGGGCTAACCGCTTCCTGAAACGCGTGTGGAAACTGGCCTACGATCACGTGGAAAAAGGCGCGGTGCAGCCGCTCGACGTAGCGGCGCTGAACGAAGATCAGAAAGCGCTGCGCCGCGATCTGCACAAAACCATCGCCAAGGTGACCGATGACATCGGCCGCCGTCAGACCTTCAACACCGCGATCGCCGCCGTGATGGAGCTGATGAACAAGCTGGCCCGCGCACCGCAGGAGAGCGAGCAGGATCGCGCGCTGCTGCAGGAAGCGCTGCTGGCCGTGGTTCGCATGCTGTATCCGTTCACCCCGCACGTATGCTTCACGCTGTGGCAGGCGCTAGGCGGCGAAGGCGACGTGGACACTGCGCCATGGCCGGTTGCCGACGAGCAGGCGATGGTCGAAGACTCCAAACTGGTGGTGGTGCAGGTGAACGGCAAGGTTCGCGCTAAAATCACCGTATCCGCCGATGCGACCGAAGAGCAGGTGCGCGCGCGCGCTGCCGAAGAGCATCTGGTGGCTAAATATCTGGACGGCGTCACGATTCGCAAAGTGATCTACGTTCCGGGCAAACTGCTTAACCTGGTTGTGGGTTAACACAAGGAGGAATTGTGCGACAACGCATTCTGACGCTGTTGCTGGGGTTGGCGGTGCTGGTCACCGCCGGCTGCGGTTTTCACCTGCGCGGCACCACGCAGGTGCCTAATGAAATGAAAACGCTGATCCTGGACAGCGCTGACCCTTACGGCCCGTTGACGCGCTCGGTGCGCGAACAGCTGCGTCTGAACGACGTGACTATCGTCAGCGATCCGAAGCGTAAAGACGTGCCTTCCCTGCGCATCGTCGGCGCGACGGAAAGCCAGGATACCGCTTCGATCTTCCAGGACGGTAAAACCGCCGAGTACCAGCTGGTGCTGACCGTGCAGGCGCAGGTGCTGATCCCGGGCCATGACCTGTATCCGCTGTCGGTGAAAGTGTTCCGTTCCTTCTTCGACAACCCGTTGACCGCGCTGGCCAAGGACTCCGAACAGGAGATCATTCGCCAGGAAATGCGTGAGCAGGCGGCGCAACAGCTGGTGCGCAAACTGCTGGCCGTGCATGCGGCGGAAGAAGATAACCGGCAGAAAGCCGCTGCCGCCGGTGAACGAGCGGCAAGCCAAACCGCACAATGATCCGCATTTATCCGGAACAACTTGCCGCGCAGCTCCGAGAGGGGCTGCGCGCTTGTTATTTATTGAGCGGCAATGAACCGCTGCTGCTGCAGGAGAGCCAGGATTTGCTCCGGCAGGCCGCGCAACAGCAGCAGTTCAGCGAGCACTACAGCATTTCCCTCGACGCCCATACCGACTGGGACGCCATCTTCGGCATCTGCCAGGCGATGAGCCTGTTCGCCAGCCGCCAGACGCTGCTGCTGATCTTCCCCGAAAACGGCCCGACGGCGCCGATCGGCGAACAGCTGACCAAGCTCGCCACGCTGCTGCACGAGGATATCCTGCTGATCCTGCGCGGCCCGCGCCTCACCAAAGCGCAGGAAAATAGCGCCTGGTTCAAGGCGCTCAGCCCGCACGGCGCCCTCGTCAGTTGCCAGACGCCGGAACAGGCGCAGCTGCCGCGCTGGGTCGCCACGCGCGCCAAGGCGATGAAGCTGGAGTTGGACGACGCCGCCAATCAGCTGCTGTGCTACTGCTACGAAGGCAACCTGCTGGCGCTGTCGCAGGCGCTGGAGCGGCTGTCGCTGCTGCATCCGGACGGCAAGCTCACGCTGCCGCGCGTCGAACAGGCGGTGAACGACGCCGCCCACTTCACGCCGTTCCACTGGCTGGATGCCCTGCTGGCCGGCAAGAGCAAGCGCGCCTGGCATATTTTGCAGCAGCTGCAGCAAGAAGACGTGGAGCCGGTGATCCTGCTGCGCACCCTGCAGCGCGAACTGCTGCTGTTGCTGACGCTGCAGCGCCGCATGGCTTCCGCGCCGCTGCGCACGCTGTTCGATCAGCACAAGGTCTGGCAGAACCGCCGCCCGCTGGTGACCCAGGCGCTGCAACGCCTGTCCGGCCTCCAGCTGCAGCAGGCGGTACAGCTGCTGACGCAAATCGAGCTGACCCTCAAGCAGGACTATGGCCAGTCGGTCTGGCCGGAACTGGAAACCCTGTCGATGCTGCTGTGCGGCAAACCCCTGGCCACGAGTTTTACCGATGCCCACTAACCCGGAACACCCCACCGTTTTGCACGCGCTGTTCGGCGGCACCTTTGACCCGATCCACTACGGCCACCTGCGGCCGGTGGAAGCGTTGGCCGCCGAAGTGGGCCTGAATCGCGTCACGCTGCTGCCTAACCACGTGCCGCCGCACCGCCCGCAGCCGGAGGCCAATGCGCAGCAGCGCCTGAAGATGGTCGAGCTGGCGATCGCCGGCAATCCGCTGTTTGCCGTCGACGATCGCGAACTGCACCGCACCACCCCCTCCTACACCATCGAGACGTTGGAAACGATTCGTAAAGAGCGTGGCGCCGCCCAGCCGCTGGCGTTTATCATTGGTCAGGACTCGCTGCTGACGCTGCATAAGTGGCACCGCTGGCAGGCGCTGCTGGACGTGTGTCATCTGCTGGTGCTGGCGCGCCCGGGCTATAACGATCGCATGGACACGCCGGAACTGCAGCAGTGGCTGGAACGCCATCGCACCGCCGACCCGGCGCTGCTCAGCCGTCGCCCGCACGGCCATATCTATTTGGCCGATACGCCGGAGCTGGAAATTTCCGCCACCGAGATCCGTCAGCGCCGCCATCAGGGCCTCAACTGCGACGACCTGCTGCCACGCCCGGTGCAGCGCTATATCGAGTTGCAGGGTTTATATCGCTAGCGAAAGGTGCGTGATATACTGCGCCGCTATTTTTCAGGTATCCGCTGAAAACCCCGGAAACCTTAGCTGGCCGGGCAGTCACCAGTTAGCTGGCTTTCAGCGGCAGCCTGCCGAAACCATTATCCGGTTACGCCGCGGCGCGCGCATTTTGCCCGCCGCAGCCGACTGAACAGAACACACCCAAGGGGGAACCTTTGCAAGGTAAAGCGCTCCAAGATTTCGTCATCGATAAAATCGATGATCTGAAAGGCCAAGACATTATCGCTCTGGACGTCCAGGGCAAATCCAGCATCACCGATTGCATGATCATCTGCACCGGCACCTCGACTCGCCACGTGATGTCGATCGCCAGCCACGTGGTGCAGGAATCCCGTGCCGCGGGCATGGAGCTGTACGGCATGAAAGGCCAGGAAGCCTCCGACTGGATCGTGGTCGATCTGGGCGAAGTGATCGTACACGTGATGCAGGAAGAGAGCCGTCGCCTGTACGAGCTGGAAAAACTCTGGAGCTAAGCGGTGAAACTGCAATTGGTGGCGGTCGGCACCAAAATGCCAGACTGGGTGCAAACCGGCTTTATGGATTACCTGCACCGCTTTCCCAAAGATATGCCGTTTGAGCTGACCGAGATCCCGGCGGGCAAACGCGGCAAAAACGCCGACATCAAGCGCATTCTGGACAAGGAAGGCGAACAGATGCTGGCGGCGGTGGGCAAAGGCAACCGCATCGTTACGCTGGATATCCCAGGCACGCCGTGGGAAACGCCGCAGCTGGCGCAGCAGCTTGAACGCTGGAAGCAGGATGGCCGCAACGTCAGCTTACTGATCGGCGGCCCGGAAGGGCTGGCGCCCGCCTGCAAAGCCGCTGCCGAGCAAAGCTGGTCACTGTCTCCGCTGACGCTGCCGCATCCTTTGGTGCGCGTCCTGGTGGCCGAAAGCCTCTACCGCGCCTGGAGTATTACTACAAATCATCCTTACCACCGGGAATAGCCGGTGGTGACCGTGACAGAGTGAAATAAAGCAGCGGGATGAAAATAGAACGTAACCCTTTTCGCGACTATACGGCTGAATCCGCCCTGTTTGTACGCCGCGCCCTGGTGGCGTTTCTGGGCATCCTGGTGCTGTCCGGCATCCTGATCGCCAACCTGTATAATCTGCAAGTGCTCCGCGTCGAGGATTACCGCACCCGCTCCAACGAAAACCGCATTAAGCTGGTGCCCATCGCGCCCAGCCGCGGCATTATCTACGATCGCAACGGCACCCCGCTGGCGCTCAACCGCACCATTTATCAGCTGGAGCTGATGCCGGAGAAGGTTGACGATCTCAAAGCCACGCTGCAGGCGCTGCGCACGGTGGTCGATCTGACCGACGACGACATCACCAATTTCGAAAAAGAGCGCAAGCGTTCGCGCCGCTTCGTCTCCATTCCGGTGAAAACCGCGCTGACCGAGGTGCAGGTCGCCCGCTTTGCGGTCAATCAGTTCCGCTTCCCCGGCGTGGAAGTGAAAGGTTACCAGCGCCGCTACTATCCTTACGGCTCCGCCCTCACCCACGTCACCGGCTACGTGTCGAAGATCAACGACCGCGACGTCGAACGCCTGGACAAAGACGGCAAACTGGCCAACTACGCCGCCACCCACGATATCGGCAAACTGGGCATCGAACGCTATTACGAAGACACGCTGCACGGCAAAACCGGTTACGAAGAGGTTGAAGTCAACAACCGCGGCCGGGTGATCCGCCAATTGCACGAGCAGCCGCCTTCCGCCGGTCAGGACGTCTACCTGACGCTCGATCTTGAGCTGCAGCGCTACATCGAGCAGCTGCTGGTGGGCAGCCGCGCCGCGGTGGTGGTGAGCGATCCGCGCACCGGCGCCATCCTGGCGATGGTGTCCAACCCGAGCTACGATCCGAACCTGTTCGTGGACGGCATTTCCAGCAAGGATTATCAGGGGTTGCTGAACGATCCGAATCGCCCGCTGATCAACCGCGCCACGCAGGGGGTTTACCCGCCCGCGTCGACGGTGAAACCTTATATCGCAGTGTCGGCACTCAGCGCCGGCGTGATCACCAAGAACACCGTGGTGTTCGATCCCGGCTGGTGGCAACTGCCCGGCTCGGAAAAACGCTTCCGCGACTGGAAAAAATGGGGCCACGGCCGGCTGAACGTCACCAAGGCGCTGGAAGAGTCCGCGGATACCTACTTCTATCAGGTCGCCTATGACATGGGGATCGATCGGCTGTCGAGCTGGCTGACCAAATTCGGTTATGGCCAGTACACCGGCATCGATCTGGCCGAAGAGCGTTCCGGCCTGATGCCGACGCGCGAATGGAAGCTGAAACGCTATAAAAAACCGTGGTATCAGGGCGACACCATTCCGGTGGGCATCGGCCAGGGCTACTGGACCGCCACGCCGATCCAGATGGCCAAGGCGCTGAACACCCTGATCAACGACGGCACCGTCAAAACGCCGCACCTGCTGCAGAGCACCCGCGTCAACGGCGCGCTGGTGCCGTTCAAACAGGAAGAGAGCACGCAGATCGGCGATATTCACTCCGGCTTCTGGGAAATCGCCAAAGACGGCATGTACGGGGTGGCCAACCGTCCGAACGGGACGGCGCGCAAGTACTTTGCGGACGCACCTTATAAAGCCGCGGCGAAATCGGGTACCGCACAGGTATTCGGCTACGAAACCTACAACGCCCACAAACTGGCGGAGCACCTGCGCGATCACAAGCTGATGACCGCCTTCGCGCCGTTCAACAACCCGACGGTGTCGGTCGCCATCATTCTGGAAAACGGCGGCTCCGGTCCGGCGGTGGGCACCATCACCCGCCAGATCCTCGACCATATCATGCTGGGCGACAACAATACGCAATTGCCAAGCGAGGCCCCGCTGCCGCCTGGCGTAGAAGGTGACTAAGGTAGAACATGACTGAAAGCCAACAAAAAGGCTCGATCTGGACCAAAATCCACATCGACCCGACGTTCCTGCTGCTGATCCTAGCCCTGCTGGTCTACAGCGCCTTCGTGATGTGGAGCGCCAGCGGCCAGGACATCGGCATGATGGAGCGCAAGATCGGGCAGATCGTCATGGGGCTGATCGTGATGGCCGTCATGGCGCAAATCCCGCCGCGCGTGTACGAAAGCTGGGCGCCCTATCTCTATATCTTCTGCGTGATTTTGCTGATCCTGGTAGACGCCTTCGGGCAGATCAGTAAAGGCGCGCAGCGCTGGCTGGATCTGGGCGTGGTGCGCTTCCAGCCGTCGGAAATCGCCAAGATCGCCGTGCCGCTGATGGTGGCGCGCTTTATGAACCGCGACGTCTGCCCGCCTTCGCTGAAAAACACCGCCATCGCGCTAGTGCTGATCTTCCTGCCGACGCTGCTGGTGGCCGCACAGCCGGATCTGGGCACCTCGATCCTGATCGCCGCCTCCGGGTTGTTCGTGCTGTTCCTGTCGGGCATGAGCTGGAAACTGATCGCCGTCGCCGCCGTCGCGCTGGCGGCCTTTATCCCGGTGCTGTGGTTCTTCCTGATGCACGGTTATCAACGCGACCGCGTCATGATGCTGCTCGATCCGGAAAGCGACCCGCTCGGCGCCGGCTATCACATCATTCAGTCGAAGATCGCCATCGGCTCCGGCGGCCTGTCCGGCAAGGGCTGGCTGCACGGCACCCAGTCGCAGCTGGAGTTCCTGCCGGAGCGCCATACCGACTTTATCTTCGCCGTGTTGGCCGAAGAGCTGGGGCTGATCGGGGTATTGGTGCTGCTGGCGCTCTACCTGCTGGTGATCATTCGCGGGCTGATGATCGCCGCCAAGGCGCAAACCACCTTCGGCCGCGTGATGGTTGGCGGCTTGATGCTGATTTTGTTCGTTTATGTCTTTGTTAACATCGGTATGGTCAGTGGCATTTTGCCGGTAGTTGGCGTACCTTTGCCTCTGGTCAGTTACGGGGGTTCGGCGCTGATAGTGTTGATGGCCGGTTTCGGCATCATCATGTCGATCCACACGCATCGGAAAATGCTGTCTAAAAGTTTATAAGAGGTGAGTAATGCGTAAGGAATGGCTTTGGATCGGCGTCGCGGCGGTGTTGCTCTCCGCCTGTACCGCCCCGACCACGGAACAGCAGGCGCCACAGCAGCCGTACAACGGCCCGGTGGTGGAAATCGGTGGCGTCGAGCCTCAATATGAACCCTATAACCCTAACAACATGCAGGATTATAAGGTTAATGGCGATACTTACCGCATCGTAAAAGATCCGCAGAACTTCTCGCAGACCGGCCTGGCGTCCTGGTATGGCGAAGAGGCCAACGGCAACACCACGGCGCTGGGTGAGCAGTTCGATCCCAACGGCCTGACCGCGGCGCACCCAACGCTGCCAATCCCAAGCTATGTGCGCGTCACCAACCTGGCCAACGGCCGTCAGCTGGTGGTGCGCGTCAACGATCGCGGGCCATACACCAAGGGCCGCATCATCGATCTGTCGAAAGCCGCCGCCGACCGCCTCAACCTGTCCAACAACACCAAGGTCAAAGTCGATTTCATCAACGTGGCGCCGGACGGCACGCTGAGCGGCCCGGGCACCATCGGCACCATCGTGGCGAAACAGAGTTACGCCCTGCCGGCACGCCCGGATCTCGGCGCCAGCGGCATGGGCACCCCGATCCAACAGGACGTGCCGGTCGCCGGCGGCGCGGCGGTGCGCCCGATCGATAACAGCACCCTGCGCACCGACGATGGCGCTCCGGCAAACGCCGGCAACGGCCGCAGCGGTTTCCTCGGCGCGCCAAGCGCAGTACCGGCCGGCGTGCTGGAAGGTTCCGAACCGGAAGCCGCCGCCGTGGCCGCTCCGGTTGCGGCCGGCGCTGCGGCGGCCGGCATGGCGGCCGCTTCTTCCTCCGGCGGTTACGTGGTGCAGGTCGGTGCGCTGAGCAGCGCCGAGCGCGCCCAGAGCTGGCAGCAAAGCCTGAGCCAACAGTTTGGCGTGCCGGGCAAAGTGGCAGCCAACGGCAACGTTTATCGCGTCCAGCTCGGCCCATTCAGCAGCCGTCAGCAGGCGGCCCAGCTGCAGCAACGCCTGGCCAGCGAAGCGCAACAACAGTCTTTCGTTACTGCTGCACCCTAAGCGTTATGCCCGGCGGGCATTCGCGGCTGATAAGCGGTTATTTAGCTGAAACATTTTCTTGCAGCTAAAAGGTCTTTAACCGCGATTAGTCAGATGAATGGATAATGCCTGCCGGGATCGCATCTGCTATAGTGTGGCTCGTTTTTTAACTTTACTTTCACGGATGTTGTAGTCCCGATCATGAAACAAGTAACTTCTTTTCGCTTAATCAAAAGCATCGCACTCGGCACCGTTATCGCAATGAGCGCAGCCTCCGTTGCACATGCCGATGACGTTAACATCAAAACCATGATCCCAGGTGTCCCGCAGATCGATGCGGAAGCGTACATCCTGATTGATTACAACTCCGGCAAGGTGCTGGCCGAGATGAACGCCGACGCGCGTCGCGATCCGGCCAGCCTGACCAAAATGATGACCAGCTACGTCATCGGCCAGGCGCTGAAAGCGGGTAAAATCGGCCAAGACGATCTGGTGACCGTCGGTCAGGACGCCTGGGCGACCGGCAACCCGGTGTTCAAAGGCTCCTCGCTGATGTTCCTGAAGCCGGGCGATCGCGTGCCGGTCTCCAAACTGACCCGCGGCATCAACCTGCAGTCCGGTAACGACGCCTGCGTGGCGATGGCCGACTACGTCGCCGGCAGCCAGGACGCGTTCGTTAACCTGATGAACACCTACGTCAGCAAGCTGGGCCTGCAGAACACCCACTTCCAGACGGTACACGGCCTGGATGCTCAGGGCCAGTACAGCTCGGCGCGCGACATGGCGCTGATCGGCCAGGCGCTGATCCGCGACGTGCCGGACGAGTACGCGATTTACAAAGAAAAAGAGTTCACCTTCAACAATATCCGCCAGATGAACCGCAACGGTCTGCTGTGGGATAACAGCCTGAACGTCGACGGCATCAAAACCGGCCACACCGACGCGGCGGGTTACAACCTGGTGGCTTCGGCGACCGAAGGCCAGATGCGCCTGATCTCCGCCGTGATGGGCGGCCGCACCTACAAAGGCCGCGAAGCCGAGAGCAAGAAACTGCTGACCTGGGGCTTCCGCTTCTTCGAAACCGTGGCGCCGCTGAAGGTCGGTAAAGAGTTCGCTTCCGAGCCGGTCTGGTTCGGCGATGCCGACCGCGTTGAACTGGGCGTGGACAAAGACGTCTACCTGACCATCCCGCGCGGCCGCATGAAAGATCTGAAGGCCAGCTACGTGCTGAACACGCCGGAAATTCACGCGCCGCTGGCGAAAAACCAGGTGGTCGGCAGCATCAACTTCCAGCTGGACGGCAAAACCATCGACCAGCGTCCGCTGGTGGTGATGAACGAAGTGAAAGAAGGCGGTTTCTTCAGCCGCATCGTGGACTACATCAAACTGATGTTCCACCACTGGTTCGGTTAACGGTTGAAACGGGCGAAATTGCCCCCATATAGTGAATAACACTAACTCCCGCCCCGGCGGGAGTTATACTTTATAGATTAGCTAGCACTCTGGAGCGCACGCACATGCAAAAAACTAAACTGAACGAACTGCTCGAATTCCCTTGCCCGTTTACCTACAAGGTGATGGGCCTGGCGCAGCCTGAGCTGGTTGACCAGGTAGTTGAAGTGGTGCAGCGCCATGCGCCGGGCGACTACAACCCGCAGGTCAAGCCGAGCAGCAAAGGCAACTACCACTCGGTCTCCATCACCATCAACGCCACTCACATCGAGCAGGTCGAAACCCTGTACGAAGAGTTGGGTAACATTGAAATTGTTCGCATGGTGCTGTAATTCCAGCATAAACCCCTGCTTATCAACCCGGGATGGCGCAGCGTCTTCCCGGGTTGCGCATTTTTGGTCAGCGAAAGGCTGGCCGCAGACCGGAGCGCCCGGTATAATGGCTTTACCACTTCTGTAACCTGACGATGACTCTTTTGCAACCAGACAAGATCATTTTGCGTCAGCTGGGGTTGCAGCCCTACGCGCCTGTATCCCAAGCCATGCATAACTTCACCGACAGTCGTACCGAGACCACGCCGGACGAGCTGTGGCTGGTGCAGCATCACCCGGTGTTCACCCAGGGCCAGGCCGGCAAAGCCGAGCATGTGCTGATGCCCGGCGATATCCCGGTGATTCAGAGCGATCGCGGCGGCCAGGTGACCTACCACGGGCCGGGCCAGCAGGTGATGTACGTGATGGTCGATCTGAAACGCAACAAGGTCGGCGTACGCCAATTGGTCACGGCGATAGAAGATACGGTTATCAACACCCTCGCCCACTTCCGCCTCGAATCGCGCGCCCGTCCGGATGCGCCGGGCGTGTACGTGGGGGAGCAGAAAATCTGTTCGTTGGGTTTGCGGATCCGCAAAGGCAGCTCATTCCACGGCCTGGCCCTGAATGTGGCGATGGATCTCAGCCCCTTCCAACGCATCAACCCTTGCGGTTACGCCGGCATGCAGATGACGCAGGTCAGCGCGCTGGCGCCCGGCGTTGGCATTGAAGACATACACCCAATCCTGGTACAGGAATTTGTTCATTTACTCGGCTACCAGACGGTCGAGCTTCGTAACTGGAACCTGCACGATTATGAGTAAACCAATTCAGATGGAACGCGGCGTCAAATACCGCGATGCTGACAAAATGGCGCTGATCCCGGTCAAAACGGTGGTCACCGAACGGCAGGAGCTGTTGCGTAAACCCGAGTGGATGAAGATCAAACTGCCTGCCGACTCAACGCGCATTCAGGGCATCAAAGCCGCGATGCGTAAAAACGGCCTGCACTCCGTCTGTGAGGAAGCTTCGTGCCCTAACCTGTCCGAGTGCTTCAACCACGGCACTGCCACCTTCATGATCCTCGGCGCCATCTGTACCCGCCGCTGCCCGTTCTGCGACGTGGCCCACGGCCGCCCGATCGCGCCGGACGCCAACGAGCCGGAAAAGCTGGCGCAAACCATCGCCGACATGGCGCTGCGTTATGTGGTGATCACCTCGGTTGACCGCGACGATCTGCGCGACGGCGGCGCTCAACACTTTGCCGACTGCATCTCGGCCATCCGCGCCAAGAGCCCGAACATCAAAATTGAAACGCTGGTGCCGGACTTCCGCGGCCGTATGGATCGCGCGCTGGAAATCCTCACCGCCACGCCGCCGGACGTATTCAACCACAACCTGGAAAACGTGCCGCGCGTATATCGCCAGGTGCGCCCGGGCGCCAACTACGAGTGGTCGCTGAAGCTGCTGGAGCGCTTTAAAGAAGCGCACCCGGATATCCCGACCAAATCCGGCCTGATGGTCGGCCTGGGCGAAACCAACGCGGAAATCGTCGAAGTGATGCGCGATCTGCGCCGCCACGGCGTGACCATGCTAACGCTGGGGCAATACCTGCAGCCGAGCCGTCACCACCTGCCGGTGCAGCGCTACGTCAGCCCGGCCGAGTTCGACGAGATGAAAGAAGAAGCGATGGCGATGGGCTTCACCCACGCCGCCTGCGGCCCGTTCGTGCGTTCGTCTTACCACGCCGATCTGCAGGCCAAAGGGATGGAAGTGAAATAACGCGTAATAGTTTGTTACGCTAAAGACGGCGGAAACGCCAAAAAACGGATGTCCGCAAGGCATCCGTTTTTTATTGCGCGCCACCAGGCGGGGTTAAACGTCTTTCTTTTCGACGCTCTGCTGAGCGGACTGGCTTTCGGCGGCGTTGTTGCCGGCGGCCGGCGGCGTGCTGTCGTCGCCCACGGCTTTTTTAAAGCCTTTCAGCGCCGCGCCAAGATCGGCGCCGAGCGTGCGCAGTTTGCTGGTGCCGAACAGTAAAATCACCAACACGGCAATCACCAGAAGTTTGGTAATGCTGATACCTTCCATACTCACCTTCTTATCATAGAGCGCTGCGTGAACAGCGAGAAAAACTGACCTTGCCTGCGAATATTTAGCGACTTTCCTTCGGCTCGCACAACCGCAACATGTAACAGAGTGAGATCCGTCGCAGGAATGCCACGCGGCCGCACGGCGCGGATTCCAGACTATTCTTAGTTTATCGCCCGCATGATACGCTGCCGTGATACTTATCAGGGAGATGCCGGATGTATATTGCTCCACCCATTTTCGATGCCCGAAAATCCGGCCTCAGCTTCGCCAAACGCACCTATCTGCCCCGCGTCGCCGGCCTGGGACTCGGCTTTATCTGCGTCTGCGCCGCGCTCTACCCCTTGGCTCCGCCCACGGCGGTCTGGCTATTGCTGGCCTTTCACGGCTTTCTCTGGCCGCATCTCGCCTACCGCCTGGCCCGCCGCGCCAAAGATCCGTTCAAAGCCGAGATCCGCAACCTGCTGATCGACTCCGCCTTCGGTGGCTTCTGGGCCGCGATGATGGCGTTCAATGCGCTGCCGGCGATCGTCATCCTGTCGATGATGAGCATGAACAACATCGCTTCCGCCGGCAAAGCGCTGTTTGTCAAAGGGTTGGCGATTCAATTGGCCACGGCGGCGCTGACCGGCGCGCTGCTCGGCTTCCCGTTTCAACCGCACAGCACGCCGCTGCAAATCTATCTGTGCCTGCCGATGATCTACCTGTACCCGACGCTGCTCGGGCTGGTGACCTACCGCACCGCCAAGCGGCTGGCGGAAAAGAAACAGGAGCTGCAACGCATCAGCACTCGCGATGGGCTGACCGGCTTGTACAACCGCCGCCACTGGGAGCACCTGCTGCATCGCCAGTTTGACAGCTGCCGCCGCTACCAGGACAACGCCACGCTGATCCTGATGGATATCGATCGCTTCAAAACCATCAACGACACCTTCGGCCACGCTTTAGGGGATGAGGCCCTGGCGGCGCTGGCGGAAGAGCTGCTGATCGGCTTGCGCAACGTGGATATCGTCGGGCGCTACGGCGGCGACGAGTTTGGCGCAGTGCTGCCGAACACCAGCGCCGAACAGGCGGTAACCGTCCTGCGGCGCATCCAGCAGCGGCTGGACGCCGTCATCTTCAAAGAGGCACCACAGCTGCGGCTGCAGATCAGCGCCGGCATCGCCAACTACCACCCCGCGCTGGGCGGTTATCTGGACTGGCTGAAAGCGGCCGACGGCGCGCTTTACCGGGCGAAGCAAAATGGCCGCAACCGGCTGGAAACGGCGGCGCCGACGGGCGACTAACTGACTGGTTTAATAACTTGGCAAAATACTTCGGCGCTTCGACAAAGCCTTCACGCCGGTAAAACGCATGCGCCCGCTCGCTTTCCACCGCCACCAGCAGCGCCTCGGTGCCGGGATAATCCAGCGCCGTCATTAATTCGGCGATCGCTCAGGCGCGCCGTTCTGATTTTCATGGGGTGACCTCGCAGATTGTCGATACTACAAAATAGGCGGCGTTAGGTGTAACATCCATCCGGTGCGGCGAAAAAGGCCGTGCGGCACGCTGGAGATGACATTCCTCCCTAACCGCCTTCACAGGCTGATGATGTCTACGTAACCTCTCGGAGAGAGGCGCGTAGCGTTACGCCTGTCCCTTTCCGAACCCCGTGAATTTCTCTGATTGAAAGGGAGTTGCCCCATGTTGAGCTCTTTACTGGCCGTATTTATCGGCGGCGGCGTCGGCAGCGTTTTGCGCTGGGCGGTAAGCATGAAAATGAACCCGCTGAACGCCCACATTCCGCTCGGTACGCTGATGGTCAATCTGATCGGCGGTTTTATCATCGGCCTGGCGATGGCGATTTTCACCCGCATGACGCATCTGGATCCCACCTGGAAATTGCTGATCACCACCGGGTTCTGCGGCGGCCTGACCACCTTCTCCACCTTTTCGCTGGAGGTGGTATACCTGATGCAGGATGGCCGCTTCGGCTGGGCGCTGGCCAACATGCTGCTCAACCTGGCCGGCTCGCTGGCGATGACGCTGCTGGCTTTCATGCTGGTGATGTGGGTCAACGGGCGCTAAGCCCTTAATGTTTCCTTAATCTTGCATGCGCATAATCTCATCCAGTACTCCTGACTGGATGAGAAACCGCTATGTTTAGCCTGCCGAAAACCGCCGCCGAAGCGATTGCCGTTGCGCTGTGCGTGCTGATCGTCGCCGCCTTTATCAAATCCTACCTGTTCGCTTAAGCGCTTTTTCCCGCAGCACGCGTTCATGTTGCGTCTTTCCCGCCGGTTACACTACAATTGAGAATGAACGTTCACACCCAGAAATGTGAACCCGGCTCACGCGTAGCAAAGGATCGGGCAGATGCTCTCCCCCAACGACAGTAAACAGGCCAAGGTGCAGGCCCGCCGCGATCAGATCGTCGAAGCGGCGAAAACCAGCTTCCGCCGCCACGGCTTCCACGCCGCCAGCATGGCGGAGATCGCCCAGGGCTCGCAGCTCAGCGTCGGGCAAATCTATCGCTATTTCGCCAATAAAGACGCGATTATCGAAGAGATCGTCAACCGCATCATCGCCAGCAAGATGCAACGGCTGGAAAACCTTGGCGATCACATCAACCTGATCGCCGGCACGCTGGCGGCGCGCACGCTGTTTCAGCAGCCGGGCGAGAGCGAAACCGATCACATGCTGATGCTGGAAGTGACCGCCGAGGCCACGCGCAACCCGGTGGTAGCCAAAATGCTCAGCGATGCGGAAGCGCGGCTGTTTCGCCACGTGTGCCACAACCTGCAGCGGCTGTATCCCGATTTCAGCGCGGAAGAGATCGCCGCCCGGGTGGAGTTTATCGCCGTCATGAGCGAAGGCACCGGTTACCGCATCCTTACCACGCAAAAAGCCGATGCGTCCCTGCTGCGCGAGCTGTATCAGCAGGCCATTTCTCACCTGTTCAGGAAACGCTAATCTCCCATGACCAAACACTTAGCCAGACAACGTCTGGTGTACGCCGTCGTGCTTGGCCTGTTGGCCGCGCTGGGGCCGCTGTGCACCGATCTCTATCTGCCCGCCCTGCCGGAAATGGCGGGCGAACTGAATACCTCCACCGCCGCCGCACAGCTCAGCCTGACCGCCGGGTTGCTAGGCCTGGGCGTCGGCCAGCTGATTTTCGGCCCTTACAGCGACAAACTGGGCCGCATGCGCCCGCTGTTGCTGTCGCTGATCCTGCTGCTGGGTGCTTCGCTGTGGTGCGCCCTCGCGCCCACCATCGACCAGTTGCTGATCGCCCGTCTGCTGCAGGGCATCGCCGGCGCCGGTGGCGCGGTGATTTCCCGCGCCATTGCCCGCGATCTGTACGCCGGCCATGAGCTGACCCGCTTCTTCGCCCTGCTGATGCTGGTCAACGGCCTGGCGCCGATCGTCGCGCCGGTGCTGGGCGGCGTGATGCTGCAGGTGATGAACTGGCGCGGCATCTTCGGCGTGCTGGCGGCCATCGCCGTGCTGCTGTTCAGCCTGTCGGCGCTGAAGCTGCGCGAATCCCTGCCGGTAGAACGCCGCAGCCAGGGCGGTATCCTGGCGATGCTGATGTCGCTGGGCGGGTTGCTGACCCAGCGCTATTTCATGGGCCTGTGCCTGACGCAAGGCTTCGTGATGGCCGGCATGTTCGCCTATATCGGCGCCTCGCCTTTCGTCTTGCAGCAGATCTACGGCCTCAGCCCGCAGATGTTCAGCCTGTGCTTCGCCATTAACGGCGTCGGGCTGATCATTGCGGCGCAGCTGGCCAGCCGCCTCAGTTCGCGTTGGGGGGAGCGTCGGGTATTGAAGAGCGGGCTAACGCTGGCGGCCGTCGCATCGCTGTTGCTGCTGTTGGCCGCCGCGCTGCATGCGCCGCTGGTCGTATTGCTGGTGCCGCTGTTCTTTTCGGTGGCGGTGATCGGCATCGTCGGCCCGACCGCCTCTTCGCTGGCCATGCAAAGCCAGGGTGACAAAGCGGGCAGCGCCTCGGCCTTGATCGGCGTGTGCATGTTCGCCCTCGGCGCCTGCGCCGTGCCGCTCACCGGGCTGGGGGGCACCTCGGGCCTGTCGATGGCGCTGACCATCGTCGGCTGTTACGCCATCGCTATCCTGCTGTTCAGCCTGTTGGCCCGCCGCAGCGAGGCATAACGCGCCCAATAAAAAACCCGCTCAATGAGCGGGTTTTAAGAAATTCAGCTACGCAGCTTAGATAGCAGTAACGTTAGCGGCAGATGGGCCTTTGGCACCGTTCGTGATTTCAAACTCTACACGCTGGCCTTCAGCAAGCGTTTTGAAACCGTTGCTAACGATGGCAGAGAAGTGAACGAAAACGTCCTTGCTACCATCTTCCGGAGTAATGAAACCGAAGCCTTTGGATTCATTAAACCACTTAACGCTACCTTTAATCTTAGACATCAAACTTACCTTTAACGTGAATGAAAGACACAAAACCTGTGTCGATTACAGTACAGCAAGCAGGCAGGATTTTGTCCACCACCGCGATCACAGAAATCCGATAAAGAGTGAAAAAATCCGTGTAGCCCGGTGTAAATGGATTGCACCGGTTGCGATAAGCTCCCGTTCCAGGTCAATCCTCTCCACGCGCCGGCGAACAATGCGCGAACGGCCAAACCCGCCCGCTTACCCCAGCGTTGACGCCCCCATGCAGACGCAATCGCTATGAAATATAACCAGATGGTCTTTTTGCTTCGGCGGCCGCTGCACTAGGGTTAGGGTTTATTTCCCACTGTGAGCCAAGCCTATGACCAGCCAGTTGGCAGACAAAATCATCGCCTATCGGCGTGAGCTGCACCAAAACCCGGAGCTTTCCAATCACGAATTCGCCACCACCGCCCGGCTGACCCGCTGGCTGCAAGAGGCGGGCATTCGCCTGCTGCCGTTGGCGCTGAAAACCGGCGTCGTGGCGGAGATTGGCAGCGGCAAGGGGCCGATCATCGCGCTGCGCGGTGACATTGACGCCCTGCCGATCGACGAAATCGCCGACGTGCCCTTCAGCTCGCAAAACCGCGGCGTGATGCACGCCTGCGGCCACGACTTTCACACCTCGGTGATGCTCGGCGCCGCACACCTGCTGAAAGCGCGTGAGGCCGACCTGCCCGGCACGGTGCGCATCTTCTTCCAGCCGGCGGAAGAGACCTTCAACGGTGCCCGACATCTGATCGACGCTGGCGCGCTGGATAACGTTGCGGCGGTATTTGGCCTGCATAACGCGCCGGAGCTGCCCACCGGCACCTTCGCCACCCGCGCCGGGCCGTTCTACGCCAACGTCGATCGCTTCCAGATCCTCATCACCGGCAAAGGCGCGCACGCCGCCAAACCGGAACAGGGCGTCGACACCATCGTCACCGCCAGCCAGATCGTCGGCGCACTGCAGACGCTGCCCAGCCGCAGCTTCAGCTCGCTGGAATCGCTGGTGGTGAGCGTAACGCGCATCGAAGGCGGCAATACCTGGAACGTGCTGCCGCAAACCGTGGAGCTGGAAGGCACGGTGCGCACCCACAGCGACGCGGTGCGCCGCCAGGTGCCGGACAAAATTCGCCAGGTGATCGACGGCGTTGCCGCCGCGCTGGGCGCGCAGGCCGAACTCCGCTGGCAGCCGGGGCCGCCGGCGGTGATCAATGATCCGCATTGGGCGGCGTTCAGCAAAACCGTCGCCGCCGAGGCCGGCTACCGGGTCGAAGAGGCGGAACTGCAGATGGGCGGTGAAGATTTCGCGCTGTATCTGCACCATGTGCCGGGCGTATTCGTCAGCATCGGCTCCGCCAGCGAATTCGGCCTGCATCATCCGCGTTTCAATCCCGATGAACGCGCTCTGTTTCCCGCCGCGCAATATTTCACGCTGCTGGCGGAACGCACGCTGCAACAATTAACCACCGCACCGGAAAAAGCCCTCAGCAACGCCTGAATAACGGTAAAGCGTATTTCCCCGACGCCGCGGATGCCGCGTCGGGGATTATTTTTTCGCTCGCCGTGATATTTGCAATTTTCAACATTTGAATATGCTGTTTTGTTGTTTTACATCCCGCCGCCGCTCATCAATAGTGGGCACATCAGACACCGCGCGCCTCTGCGGCGCATGACAGGATAATCACGATGAGCGACAACGCGACTAATCAACGGCAATTGCGGCTGGGCGCCATTCTGCATGGTGCATCGGGAAATATGTCCGCCTGGCGCCACCCGGACGCCACCGCCGACGCCAGCATCAACCTCGAATTTAATATCGCCACGGCGAAAAAAGCCGAACAGGGGAAATTCGATTTCGTGTTTGTCGCCGATGGGCTATATATCAACGAAAAGTCCATTCCGCATTTTCTTAATCGTTTCGAACCGCTCACCCTGCTGGCCGCGTTGTCCGCCGCCACCGATAAAATCGGCCTGGTGGGCACCCTCTCCACCTCCTACAGCGATCCGTTCACCGTCGCCCGCCAGTTCGCCAGCCTCGATCACCTGAGCAACGGCCGCGCCGGCTGGAACGTGGTGACCTCGCCGCTGGAAGGCTCGGCCAAAAATTTCTCGCGCAAAGAACACCCGGAGCACAGCCTGCGTTACCGCATCGCCGGCGAGTTTCTCGACGTTGCCAAAGGGCTGTGGGACTCCTGGGAAGACGACGCCTTCGTGCGTAATAAGGCCAGCGGCGAATTTTTCCGCGCCGGCAAACTGCACACTCTCAATCACCAGGGGGAGTTCTTCTCGGTGCAGGGACCGCTGAACATCGGCCGCACGCCGCAGGGGCGCCCGATCCTGTTCCAGGCCGGCGCCTCCGAAGACGGCAAACGGCTGGCGGCCCAACACGCCGATGCGATCTTCACCCATCACGACACGCTGGAGCAGGCGCAGGATTTCTACCAGGACGTGAAGCGGCAGCTGGTGGAACAGGGGCGCGAACCGGACGACCTGCGCATCTTCCAGGGCGTCAGCGTGATCGTCGGCGACGACGACGCGGACGTCGAGCGCCAGTACCAGGAGACCGCCCGCCTGGTCAGCATCGAGAATGCCCTCAACTACCTCGGCCGCTACTTTGAGCATTACGACTTCGCCCGTCATCCGCTGGACGCCCCCTTCCCGGACATCGGCGATCTGGGGCAAAACAGCTTCCGCAGCACCACCGACGCCATCAAGCGCAGCGCCCGCGAGCGCCACCTCACGCTGCGCCAGGTGGCGCTGGAAGCCGCCTCGCCGCGCCCGGTGTTCAGCGGCACGCCGGAAGCGGTGGCGGATGGCCTGCAACGCTGGTTCGACGGCGAAGCCGCCGACGGTTTCATCATCAGCGGCGGTACGCCCAACGCCTTCGGCCACTTCGTCGATCGGGTGGTGCCCGTCCTGCAGCAACGCGGCCTGTTCCGCCAGGCGTACCACGGCGACACGCTGCGTGAACATCTAGGCCTGAAGCGCCCGTTGAACAGATTCACCCAATAACAAGATCGCTGCCAGGGATACCCGCTATGCAGAAAACCGTTACCGCCGCCCTCGTGGCGGCCTTGCCGAGCCTGACCGGCGCCGCGCAGGCGGGCACCGGCATCGATTCGCAGGCCAATGCCCCCCTATTCACGCGCCGAAGAACCCGCAGGCGAACGCCATGGTCAACCGCTGGGGCGAGAGCGCCGAACGCCTTGCGCAGTCGGAAATCAACCCGCCCAGCCAGGGCGATTAGGAGCGCGCAATGACGCAAGACACCTTCATTCAGACGCTGCCGACCGACCCGCTGATCGCCCCGGTGATCGAAGGGCTGTTCGGCGAATATCGTCAGCGCTACGGCGACTATTTTGGTGACCAGGAACCGGAAGCGCTGGATCTGTACGCGCCACCGCAAGGAGCCTTCATCGTGCTGCTGCGCGCCGGTGCGCCGATCGCCATGGGCGCCTTCAAACGCTATGACGCGCTAACCGCCGAGCTGAAGCGCATCTGGACGCGGGGCGACCTACGCCGCCAGGGCCTGGCGCAGCGGGTGCTGCAGCAGCTGGAAACGCTGGCGCTGGCGCAGGGATATCGCCGGCTCTATCTAACCACCGGCTTTCGCCAGCCCGAAGCGGTGGGCCTGTATCTGAGCAACGGGTATCAGCCGCAGTTCGATCCCACCGTCGACAGCGAGATATACAGTCGCCCACCCTACGATGGCCGCCTGCCGTTCCGCAAAAGCCTGATTGCAGAGGACGCGTGTTGTTGCGCGTCGGAAAGGAAAATCGCCTAAGGCCCCTTAATCTGTATCAGGAGACATGACATGTCCAAACAAGAAGTCTTGAAAGTGGTGCCCGCCCGCTATCCGCTGCGGCTGATCGGCGCGCTGTTTTCGCTGTTTATTCTGGCCGCCATCGTGCAATCGGTGGCGGGCAACGCGCGCTGGGAATGGGGCGTGTTCGCCGAGTGGTTCTTCGCGCCGGCGGTGCTGGCAGGGCTGGGGCAAACCCTGCTGCTGACGCTGCTCGGCACGCTGTTCAGCATCCTGTTCGGCACCCTGCTGGCGCTGGCGCGGCTGTCGCGCTCTTACCTGCTGGCGTCGCTGGCCTGGGGTTATATCTGGCTGTTTCGCTCGCTGCCGCTGATTCTGGTGCTGATCATCCTGTACAACTTTTCCTATCTGTATGACGCCATCTCGCTGGGCATTCCCTTCACCTCCGTGGTGTTCGCCAGCTACCCGACCATCGACATTCTCGGCCAGTTCGCCGTGGCGGTGCTGGGCCTGACGCTGGTGCAGTCCGCCTACACCGCCGAGATCATCCGCGGCGGCATCCTGGGCGTGGATTACGGCCAGCACGAAGCAGCGGCGGCGCTGGGGTTGCCGGGCTATCGCCGCACCTTCCGCATTATTCTGCCGCAGGCGCTGCGCTCCATTATTCCGACCGGCTTCAACGAGATCATCAGCCTGGCGAAAGGCACCTCGATCGTTTACGTGCTGGCGCTGCCGGAGCTGTTTTACACCATTCAGGTTATCTATAACCGCACCCAGCAGGTAATACCGCTGCTGATGGTCGCCACCGTCTGGTATCTGTTCATCACCACCGCGCTGTCGGTGATCCAATACTACATCGAGCGCTATTTCGCCCGGGGCGCGGTGCGCGAACTGCCGCCGACGCCCTGGCAGCAACTGGCCGGCTGGCTAAAACGTTAGGAGACCCGCATGTCTGAAGCCATTGATTATTACGCCTTGCCCGAACAGCCGGCGCGCAATCTCACCCCGGTGCCGGCACGCGGCCTGATCGAAATCAGCAACGTCAGCAAGTTCTTCGGCAAGCACAAGGCGCTGGACGACGTCAGCCTGACGCTGCAGCCGGGCACCGTAACCGTGATCCTCGGCCCTTCCGGCTCCGGCAAATCGACGCTGCTGCGGGCGATCAACCACCTGGAGCGCGTGGACGAAGGCTTTATCCGCATCGACGGCGACTACGTCGGCTACCGCCGCAAAGGCAACCGGCTGTATGAGCTGAAGGAAAAGGCCATCCTTCGGCAACGCATCAACGTCGGCTACGTGTTCCAGAATTTCAACCTGTTCCCGCACCTGACGGTGCTGGAAAACATCATCGAAGCGCCGGTAGTGCATAAAATTCACACCCGCGAACGGGCGAAAGCGGTAGCCTATGCGCTGCTGGATACCGTCGGGTTGCGCCACAAGGCGGACGCCTACCCGCGCCACCTCTCCGGCGGCCAACAGCAGCGTATCGCCATCGCGCGCGCGCTGGCGCTGAACCCGAAGGTGATCCTGTTCGATGAACCGACCTCCGCGCTCGATCCCGAGCTGGTCGGCGAAGTGCTGGATGTGATAAAGGGGTTGGCGGATCTGGGCGTCACGCTGGTGGTGGTCACGCATGAAATCGGCTTTGCGCGCGAAGCGGCGGATCGGGTGGTGTTTATGGTCGATGGGCAGATCGTCGAGCAGGGCGACGCCAGGCAAGTGCTGACTCAGCCGCAGCATCCGCGCACCGTCAACTTTCTCAACAAAGTGCTGTGATCGTCGGGGCGCCGCGGCGCCCCGTACCCGAGCTGCTTACCGGCCGGCGAAGCGCCGCTTCTCGGCGGCGAAATCCAGCGGGCGGATACCCTGCTGGTTTTTGTCCTCTTCGGTCAGCAACGCCGGCGGAATAAACCAGGTTACCTCGAACAGCAGCCCGTCCGGATCGTGGCCATAAATGCTTTTGTGCACGCCGTGATCCTCTTCCAGCCCGAGAATGCCGCGTTCGGCCAGCTGATGGCGAATGCGCTCCAGCTCCTCCAGGCTGTCCACTTCCCAGGCCAGATGGTACAGCCCGGCCGCTGGCTCATGCTCCGCCGGCGGCTCGTTGTTGGCACGAAACACCCCGGCGCGCTGCTGGCCCAGGTTCTTGCTGAACAGCGCCAAATCGTGATCGTTGTCCGAATCGGCGGCCTGGGTAAACACCGCCCGATCGGGGCTGTCGGACGGCTTGAGCTTGAACCCCAACACCTGATGATAAAAGTCGGCGCTCTGCCGCACGTCGCTGACATACAGCACGGCGTGATTGAGACGTTTGATTCCCATCGCTATTCCTTTACGCATTGAATGAAGTCAGCATGAACATAGCATGTGGGGGGAAAGCCGCTAAATGCCGTTATCGCATGACGAAATGCCGCCCGCGCAATCTGTCGTTGCAAGGCATTCCGCGCTATCATAAGCGCTGTATAGAACCCTTTTGTGAGAATAGCGATGAACGGCAAGATAACGACTTTTTTTGAAGACAAAGGCTTCGGCTTTATTACCGACGAGAACGGAGAAAATCGTTATTTTCACGTGATTAAAGTGCAAAACCCGGAGCTGATTAAGAAAAACGCGGCGGTGACCTTCGAACCGACCAACAACACCAAAGGCCCGTCGGCTTATGCGGTCAAAGTGTTGGCGCCCAGCAAATACATCATCATCGCCAATGAAAGAATCAAGATCGCCAGCATCAAGTCTTTCAATACCTTCACCAAGGAAGTGCCGGCCAAAGCCGACGTGGATAAAGAGAACACCGTGCTGTCGGTCGGCCTGCTGATGAACCGCATTCGCCCGCAGTCAGAAGATCAGGCGCAGACCATGCAAACGCTGCGCATGCTGACCATTACCACCTTCCAGAACACCACCCATACCTTCTCCGAGCACGAGATCGATATGGATGAGACCATTAAGGCGCTGAAAAGCCTGTAAGCGCCGGCTGCCCAGCGTCGAGCCCTAGCGGAACAGGATATGCTCGACGCTGTTGCCGTTCACCACGTTGAACGACTCCACCCGATTACGCCCCTGCGATTTGGCGCGATACAGCGCGATATCCGCCATATTCATCAGTTGCTCCAGCGATTTCACCTCGTTCATCGCCAGACTGGCGACGCCGACGCTGATGGTGATTTTCAACGTCTGCTTGCCTTCCACCTGCAGCGCCGTCTGCTCCACCAGCCGGCGCAGATGTTCCCCCAGCGCCACACCCTGCGCCGCCAGCGCGCGCGGCAGCATGATGGCGAACTCTTCCCCGCCCAGGCGGCCGAACAGCTGATCGTGCCGCAGTTCGCGCCGCACGATGTGCGCGAACGACGCCAAAACCTGATCGCCGGCGCTGTGGCCGTGCGTATCGTTGATCTGCTTAAAATGGTCGATGTCGATCAGCAGTAGCGACACCGCCTCTTTGGAGCGGTGTTTATGCTCCAGCAGCTCGCCCGCTTTGCGCGTCATCGCGCTGCGCGCCAGCACCCCGGTCAGAAAATCGTGGTTGGCGCTGTGCTCCAGACGCCGCATCAGCTTGCGGTTGGCGGCGATGGAGCTGGCGAGGATCAGCGGCCCCATCACCAGCATGGCGATGCCCAAGCGGGCGGACATCAGGGTATCGAGGAAGGCGTTGTGGTTGTTCGGCGTTTCGTACAGCATCAGGTTGGCGGAAATGCTGCTGATCTCGGTCATGCCGGTCAACAGCGTCAGCAACGTCACGGGGAACAGCGGGTAGCGCACCGCGCACCACAGCAGCGCCGGGATCGGGAAGGCGATAGCGCCCGGCCCGCCGATATAGACGCTGAATATCAGCGACAGCAGCAGCGCCAGCAGCGGCAGACAGCCCTTCAGGCGCCAACGCACCTGCATGCGCAGCAGCTGCTTCAACCGCGGCGCCGCCATCAGCACCGGCAACAGCAGCAAGGTCGTCGAGAACTGCTCGCTGAACCAGGCCAGCCAGGCGACCACCACCGTGTTGTTGTACAGGCTGTCGTTGCGCAGCACCGACAGCGTCGACGCCACCGCCGCGCCGGCCAGGCTGGCGCTGAACATATAGAGTATCGCATGGGGTTTGCCCATGCGCCGTTGAGATTGGGGCAGCATCAGCATGATGCCGTAACCGACGGCGATCAGCGACATGTTGCAGGCGTTCAGCCACAGCGCCAGAGACCAGCCTTCGCCGGTGCTGAGATCGGCGGCGACCATGCCCAGATAGGTGGTAAGCCAGCCGAGCGGCGTGGCGTAAACGGGTTTTCGCAGCAGCAGGCCGAGCAGAATCGCATTCACCGGCCAAAATAAGGAAAGCGAGCCAATCGGCCGGCTAAGAATACCCACCAGGGAAAGTAAAAAGGCCAGCATGAAAAGATTGATCAGCTGAACCGTTAGCGGCAGGCCATGCCTGGCGTTTATTCTGGCGTTCATCGCCTCGCCCATATTTTGCTAATAACCAGAATAATAATGTGCATACTCTCTCGCCCGGCCAGTGAGGGATAGTCAATCCGAATTTCAACCAAAAAAGCCAGACAAATCAATAATAAAAAGCATTAACATTTAATTAACAGACTTTTCTTAGCCTGATGCGCCTGCGGCGGACTCCCCCCGCATAGCGTCAGCAAATAATGCCCGCTCTGCTGTCAGCATAGCGCATAGCGTAATAGGCCGCCGAGGGCGTTAATTACATTAATAAGTTTATGGTTATTGGTCGTTGAATGCTGTTTGAATAACTGCGCGATTATTTTCCTGCAACTGGGCCGCCCGTGCAATAACAACCCCAAAAAAGCCCGCATAGCGCGGGCTTGCCTGAACAACAGCAAATCGACAGTTACAACACGGCCATGCCTTGCATGCCCGTGCTGCCGCGCAGTATAGCGGTGCAAGCTTAAGCAGACCTTAGCAACAAAAAACCCGGCCTAGGAACCGGGAATATTTGTACGAAATGCAGTGTTAGCCCAAGCAGGCTAATAACATTTCGCAGCTTACACGCCAATTGTGCAGAGAAAATGAACGCGGCGTCCGTTCAACCGCACCGCCGCCCTCTCTGCACGGAAGGGCTTACGCCAGTTTGGCGGCAAAGCCCGCTACGCGCTGGCCATAAAGCTTGGCGGTCGCCAGATCGCCCGACAGCATCTCATCCACGCCGGCATCCGCCGGGGTCTGCACCAGCAGCCCCACCGAACCGCCCAGGTTATTGACGTCGGTGCGCTGCGCCGATTTGGTGTTGGCCGGCATCAGCCCCAGGCTGACCCACAGGCCGCCATGTTGCGAAGCCAGCGTCTGCAGCGCGATCAGCGTTACCTGCTTGTCTCCGTTCAGGCTGGCGCTGTTGGTAAAGCCGCCGAACACTTTGTCCTGCCACTTGCGGCCGAACCAGGCCTTGGAGCTGGCGTCGGCGAATTTCTTGAACTGCCACGACGGGCCGCCCATATAGGTCGGCGAACCAAAGATGATGGCGTCCGCCTCATCCAGCGTCCGCCAGGCTTCGTCGCTGATATCGCCGTTCTGATCGATGGCGATCAATTCCGCCCCGGCGCCTTCCGCCACGACTTTCGCCAAACGCTCGGTATGGCCGTAGCCGGAATGAAACACCACTACTGTCTTCGCCATAGAAATTCTCCACTCATTGCACAAAGACGCCGACGGCGCCCCTTCGCGTTCAATCTAATCAAGCGCGCAGCGGCTGAATACCAAATAAAACTGACGGTGTTATTCAAAAAAATCGCGTTACTCTGCCAGGCATGCGCAGATAAAAAAAATCCCGCGCAAGGCGGGATAAACTTAACAGGGATGGGGTAATACACTACAGGGAATGGATAACACACAACATCATCGGGTAGAGCTACAGTACCAATCCCAATGTATAGAACTGTCATCCCCGCGTAAGTTTGCTCGGCCAGATGTAACGCCGAATGGGAAATATGACATTTTTCTCGACGCACCACGAACAGGCGCGACTCAAACCGCCGCTCTTGAAGATGCCGGTATTGCCCCCCCGGCGACGAACGGCCGAAGTTCGAAAAATCGGCGCAATCAGCGCGGCGCCGCACGGCCCTCAGCGGATTTCAACAGTGATATCCGGGTAAGCTTGCTCGCCGTCGCTGAGGTAATGCCCCAACGCCCGGTAAGCCATAACGTATAGCACGGCGGCGGCGCACAGGCACAGCAAGGTCACGAGCAGGAATCTGGATTTGCGCACGATAGGCTCCGTGGAGAAATTTTCGCCTATTGTAGCGCGGCAAAATAAACGAAGGTTCAATTGCCGGTGGGTCAAGCGCCTCGCACTCACTCGGCGAAGCGGCTCGTATCATTATTCAGCATGTAGATAAACGAATCGACGGTTTCGCCGCCGGCGGTGGTGACGCTGACCACCACTCGTTCATAACCCTCACCTTCAAACGCATCGAGAGTCGGCCAGTGGTTGACGAGGTTAGCTGAACGGAACAGAAACCCGTTCACCCGATTGCCACTGTTATCCAGCACGATGCCCGGGTAGCCCATCTCGGCGCCCCAGCCTTCGTTAAGCAGCGAGCCGCCGACGCTGCCTTCTTCCCAGCTGCCGCCGATGGCTTCCATAATGTGCGCGTTGGGCCTGCCCGGCCCCAGGGTGCCGTAAACGAATAAGCTTTGCATTTTTCTCTCTACTACTCACTGAAAGTTAACGCATGAACATAGCATGACGTTCAGCGGCGAGCCAACGGGAGTACGGGTAGCGCAGTCGAGTTTTCAAGGGAACAAGTAGGGGGAAGAAAATCAAGGGAGTAATGGCACGCCCTATAGGATTCGAACCTATGACCTACGGCTTAGAAGGCCGTTGCTCTATCCAACTGAGCTAAGGGCGCATTGAGATGCGGCAACCTGCGGCTGCGGGTTGGGATTATACGGTCAGAGGTTAGCGAGTCAATGCCTTTTCATGGCGTTACGGCGGCGGCCGTGCTTTATGGCGTTTTTTCCGCCAGCGCCCGCGCGGCGAGGGTTCCCGTCAACCGGGCGCCGCCATGCTGAGCCAGACCAAAGCCTATGTAAATCGGCGCGCGCTCAGCCCCTTGCCGCCCACCGCCCCGCCGCAGGCAAAGGCGGGCGGACTGCACCACTGCGGCGATGTCCCCCCAATCGGCATGCTCAACCACCCGCGCGTTGCAGGTCATCTCCCCCCTTTCCTCCAGTGTTGCGTCGGGACGTGCGCTGTTTAAAGAAGCCTGGCTCCACGGCGCCCAAGCCAGCAATAGCGCGCACCCTGCCCATGCGCTGCCGTTCATGCGCACAGCCTCCGCCACAGCGCGCTCAGGCGCGCCCGCCACGACGGCGCTCCTTCATGCTTGCCGAGCTGATGCAGCGCGGTGAGTTGCGCGCTGTCCGCCGGATGCAGCGAAGAATCGAACACCGTTTCCCCTATGCGTTTAGGCTCCGCCGGTTGCTCGTCAGGCTGATGATGCAACGGGTAAAGCCGGGTTATCGCCCTCATGATCCTGCCCTCTTTCGCCCTGTGAACCGCCCCAGCGTATCCAAGTGCCGGTAAAAATGGCGTAGAGGATCCTGAGGCCGGCATAAAAAAAGCGTAAATCGGCGTCGGCAACGGCTGCGAGGGTGATTCTGCGCCTGACAGCGCGCTCAGCTTCTGCCAGAATAGCGGCATCCCCGCTTTTCTTAATTGATGGATTTCCACACTGATGTCAGCAAAGATTATTGATGGTAAAACGATTGCGCAGCAGGTTAGAAACGAAGTGGCTGAGCAAGTGAAACAACGTCTGGCGGCCGGCAAACGCGCCCCAGGGCTGGCGGTTGTGCTGGTCGGCGAGAACCCGGCTTCGCAAATTTACGTCGCCAGCAAGCGCCGCGCCTGCGATGAAGTCGGCTTCCTTTCCCGCTCCTACGACCTGCCCGCTGCCACCAGTGAAGCCGAGCTGCTGGCGTTGATCGACCAGCTGAACGCCGATGAGGAAATCGACGGCATTCTGGTGCAGCTGCCGCTGCCGGCCGGCATCGATAACGTCAAGGTGCTGGAACGCATCCACCCGGACAAAGACGTCGACGGCTTCCACCCGTACAACGTCGGCCGCCTGTGCCAACGCGCCCCTAAGCTGCGCCCGTGCACGCCGCGCGGTATCGTCACCCTGCTGGAGCGTTATAACATCGATACCTACGGCCTGAACGCCGTGGTGGTCGGCGCCTCCAACATCGTCGGCCGCCCGATGAGCATGGAGCTGCTGCTGGCCGGCTGCACCACCACCGTCACCCACCGCTTCACCAAGAATCTGCGTCACCACGTCGAGAACGCCGATCTGCTGGTGGTGGCGGTCGGCAAACCGGGCTTCATCCCGGGCGACTGGATCAAACCGGGCGCCATCGTGGTGGACGTTGGCATCAACCGTCTGGAAAGCGGTAAAGTGGTGGGCGACGTCGATTTCGACGCCGCCAGCGAGCGCGCCGCCTACATCACCCCGGTGCCGGGTGGCGTTGGCCCGATGACCGTTGCTACACTGATCCAAAATACCTTGCAGGCCTGCGAGGAATATCACGACGTTCAACCTAAATAAGTAAGGCAGTATGGAAATTTTCAATCTGGACAATCATCCCCACGTCGAACTGTGCGATCTGCTGAAGTTCCAGGGCTGGTGTGAAAGCGGCGGCGCCGCCAAAGAAGTCATCGCTGAAGGGCAGGTGAAAGTCGACGGCAAGGTCGAAACCCGCAAGCGCTGCAAGATCGTCGCCGATCAGGTGGTGGAGTTCAACGGCGGCAAGGTCATGGTTAAACCCTGACCCGCAGCCATAGAAAAAGGCGCTGAATTCAGCGCCTTTTTTGTTTTTCCCTGCGGCCGGCTTACTTACGGCGCCAGGTGGTGCCCTGCGGGCCGTCTTCCAGCACGATGTTCATCTCGTTCAACCGATCGCGGGCGGCATCCGCCAGCGCCCAATCCTTCGCGGCGCGCGCTTCGTTACGCTGTTTGATCAGCGCTTCGATCTCCGCCACTTCGCCGTCATCAACCTGAGCGCCTCCTTGCAGGAACTGCTCCGGTTCCTGCTGCAGCAGGCCGAGCACCTTAGCCAGCTTGCGCAGTTCCGCCGCCATGCCGTTAGCCGCCGCCATGTCTTCACCCTTGAGGCGGTTAACCTCGCGCGCCAGATCAAACAGCGCCGAGTAGGCTTCCGGGGTGTTGAAGTCGTCGTCCATCGCTTCGCGGAAGCGGGCTTCGAACGCTTCGCCGCCGGCCGGCGCGGCGTCGGCGTCGGTGCCGCGCAGCGCGGTATAGAGGCGCTCCAGCGCGGTGCGCGCCTGTTTGAGGTTCTCTTCGCTGTAGTTCAGCTGGCTGCGATAGTGGCCGGACATCAGGAAGTAACGCACCGTCTCCGCATCGTAATGGCCGAGCACGTCGCGGATGGTGAAGAAGTTATCCAGCGATTTGGACATCTTCTCTTTGTCTATCATCACCATGCCGGAGTGCATCCAGTAATTGACGTACGGGCCGTCGTGGGCGCAGCTCGACTGTGCGATCTCGTTCTCGTGGTGCGGGAACATCAGATCGGAACCGCCGCCGTGAATGTCGAAGTGGGTGCCCAGCTGTTTGCAGTTCATGGCGGAGCATTCGATGTGCCAGCCCGGACGGCCCGGCCCCCACGGCGACTGCCAGCTCGGCTCGCCCGGCTTGGACATCTTCCACAGCACGAAGTCCATCGGGTTGCGCTTCACGTCGTCGATCTCCACGCGCGCGCCGGCCTGCAGCTGATCCAGATCCTGACGTGACAGCAGCCCGTATTGCGGATCGCTGTCGATGGAGAACATCACGTCGCCGTTGCTGGCCACGTAGGCGTGATCGCGATCGATCAGGCGCTGGGTGATCTCGATGATCTCGGCGATGTGCTGGGTCGCGCGCGGCTCTTGATCCGGGCGATCAATCAGCAGCGCGTCGAAGTCGGCGTGCATTTCCGCCAGCATGCGTTCGGTCAGCTGGTCGCAGGTCTCATGATTTTCCGCCGCGCGGCGGATGATTTTGTCGTCCACGTCGGTGACGTTGCGCACGTAGTTCAGCGAATAGCCGAGGTAGCGCAGGTAACGCGCCACCACGTCGAAAGCGACAAAGGTACGACCGTGCCCGATGTGACACAGGTCATAGATGGTTACCCCGCACACGTACATGCCCACTTTCCCGGCATGAATGGGTTTGAATTCCTCTTTTTGACGACTCAGGGTATTAAAAATCTTTAGCATCGGGAGATTCCGTGGTGTGCGTGATAACAAAAAAGATAACCGGGCTTCAGGTTTCCGCCCGGTAGCGTATTGAAACCTGAAGCCTGATCTATTGCAAGGTTAAGGCCATGCTTTGCTGATTTCACGCGAATAAAATGCGCGAAATTCGGCGGCCGGCGCAATTGTTATAATATAACATAAATGTGATTACCACAGACAGTGCGCGGTTGAGCCGCTGCTGACTCGCTGGGGCGGATATGTTATAAGGGCGGTCTGAATGTTCACTCGCTTTACGTGACGTCTCACTTCACCTTGTTAGGATTAAAACTATGGTTACTTTCCACACCAATCACGGCGATATCGTTATCAAGACCTTTGCTGACAAAGCGCCGGTTACCGTTGAAAACTTCCTGAACTACTGCCGCGCCGGTTTCTACGACAACACCATCTTCCACCGTGTGATCAACGGCTTCATGATCCAGGGCGGCGGTTTCGAGCCGGGCATGAACCAGAAAGCGACCAACGCGGCCATCAAGAACGAAGCCAACAACGGTCTGAAAAACACCATCGGCACCCTGGCAATGGCGCGCACCAACGATCCGCACTCCGCCACCGCACAGTTCTTCATCAACGTGGCTGACAACGACTTCCTGAACTTCCGTGGCGAAAACGTGCAGGGCTGGGGCTACTGCGTGTTTGCTGAAGTGGTTGAAGGCATGGACGTGGTCAACAAGATCAAAGGCGTGAAAACCGGCCGCAGCGGCATGCACCAGGACGTACCGGTAGAAGACGTGGTGATCAACAGCGTGACCGTCAGCGAGTAATCGCGGCTGCATGAGTACGCTGTTCATCGCAGATCTGCACTTGTGCGCACAGGAACCGGCAATCACTGCCGGTTTTCTGCGTTTTTTACGGCGCGAAGCGGTGCACGCCGACGCGCTGTACATCCTTGGCGACCTGTTTGAAGCCTGGATCGGCGACGACGATCCCGAGCCGCTGCACGCGGAGATCGCCGCGGCGCTGAAAGCGCTGCAACAGGCCGGCGTGCCCTGCTACTTCATCCACGGCAACCGCGATTTTCTGCTCGGCAAACGCTTCGCCCGCGCCAGCGGCATGCAGCTGCTGCCGGAAGAGAAAGTGCTGGAGCTGTACGGCCGCAGGATCCTGATCCTGCACGGCGACACCCTGTGCACCGACGATCGCGCCTATCAGCAATTCCGCCGTAAAGTGCACAACCCGCTGATTCAAAAATTGTTCCTGGCGCTGCCGCTGCGCTGGCGATTGAAGATCGCCGCCAAAATGCGCGCCCGCAGCCAGCAATCCAACCAGGACAAGTCGGAAGCCATCATGGACGTCAACCCGCAGGCGGTCGAGCAAACCATGCTGCGCCACGACGTGCACTGGATGATCCACGGCCATACCCATCGCCCGGCGGTGCACCGGCTGGCGTTGAGCAACGGCGAAGCCCATCGCGCGGTGCTGGGCGCCTGGCACGTCGAAGGATCGATGATCAAAGTCAGCGCCGACGCCGTCGAGCTGATCCAATTCCCATTCTGAATTCCGGACTGGCGCGCGAGTGAAAATTCGCGCTTTCGACGGTGAAAACCGGCGACGCAACCGTTTTCCTCGCCGTGCGCTCATGGTATGCTCTACGCCCTCATTCGGCCCTCAGCCGACGCCAGACAAATCACAGGAGCCTTACACCCATGGGAGCCAACGCTGCTTCAGCCGCCACTACCGGGGCGAAAATCGCAATTGTAATGGGATCGAAAAGTGACTGGGCCACCATGCAGTTCGCCGCCGAAGTCCTGACCCAGCTCGATGTCCCCTTCCATGTCGAAGTCGTTTCCGCCCACCGCACGCCGGACAAGCTGTTCAGCTTCGCCGAGCAGGCTACCGCCAACGGTTTTGACGTGATCATCGCCGGCGCCGGCGGTGCGGCGCACCTGCCGGGCATGCTGGCGGCGAAAACCCTGGTGCCGGTGCTGGGCGTGCCGGTGCAAAGCGCCGCGCTGAGCGGCGTAGACAGCCTGTACTCCATCGTGCAGATGCCGCGCGGCATTCCGGTGGGCACGCTGGCGATCGGCAAAGCCGGCGCCGCCAACGCCGGGCTGTTGGCGATGCAGATCCTGGCGCTGCACGACGCCGCGCTGGCGCAGCGTTTGGCGGACTGGCGTCGGGCGCAGACCGAAGACGTCTTGAACCACCCCGATCCGCGGGAGGATGCATGAAGCCGGTTTGCGTACTGGGCAATGGCCAGCTGGGGCGCATGCTGCGCCAGGCCGGCGAACCGCTGGGCATCGCCGTTTACCCTGTCGGCATCGATGCCGAACCCGAGGCGGTGCCGTATCAGAATAGCGTCATTACCGCCGAGATCGAACGCTGGCCGGAAACCGCGCTGACGCGCGAGCTGGCGACCCACAGCGCCTTCGTCAACCGCGACATTTTCCCGCGCCTGGCGGATCGCCTGACGCAAAAACAGCTGCTCGATCAGCTCGGCCTGGCGACCGCGCCGTGGCAGCTGCTGGCGAGCGCCGCCGAATGGCCGCAAGTATTCGCTGCGCTAGGCGAGCTGGCGATCGTCAAACGCCGGGTCGGCGGTTATGACGGCCGCGGCCAGTGGCGCTTGCGCCCGGGGCAGGAAGCCGAACTGCCGGCCGATGCCTATGGCGAGTGCATCGTCGAGCAAGGCATCAATTTCTCCGGCGAAGTGTCGCTGGTGGGCGCGCGCGGCCACGACGGCCGTTCGGTATTCTACCCGCTGACCCACAACCTGCATGAAGACGGCATCCTGCGCACCAGCGTGGCGCTGCCGCAGCCCAACCCGGCGCTGCAGCAACAGGCCGAGCAGATGCTGGCGGCGATCCTGAACGAGCTGAACTACGTCGGCGTGATGGCGATGGAGTGCTTTATCGTCGGCGATCGGCTGCTGATCAACGAGCTGGCGCCGCGCGTGCACAACAGCGGCCACTGGACGCAAAACGGCGCGTCCATCAGCCAGTTCGAGCTGCACCTGCGCGCCATTCTCGGCCTGCCGTTGCCGCAGCCGGTGGTGAGCACGCCGTCGGTGATGGTCAACCTGATCGGCACCGCCGTCAACGAACAGTGGCTGTCGCTGCCGCTGGTGCATCTGCACTGGTATGAGAAAGAGGTGCGCCCGGGCCGCAAGGTCGGCCATCTCAATCTGAGCGACCCGAGCGCCGCCGTTCTGCGCCAGGCGCTGCAGGCGCTGGCGCCGCTGCTGCCGGGCGAATACCAAAGCGGGCTGGCCTGGGCGCAGCAGAAGCTGGCTTAACGGTTTAAGCCGCCGAAAAAGAAGAAGGTTCAGCCCAGGCTGAACCTTTTTTTTGCCGCAAAGATCAACGCGAGCCGATATTACGCAACGGTTTGCCGGCCATCAGATTACGTTCAATATGTTCCAGAGAAATATTTTTGGTTTCCGGGATCAGCGCCAACGTGATGAAAACAAACAGCACGTTAAGCCCCGCATAGACCCAAAAGGTGTGCGCGCTACCCAACGAATTCAGCATGGTCAGGAACGTCGCTCCCACAATCATATTGGCGATCCAGTTAGTGGCGGTGGAGCAGGTGATGCCGAAATCGCGGCCTTTCAATGGCTGGATCTCTGAACACAGCACCCAAATCAGCGGGCCGGCGCTCATGGCAAAGCCGACGATAAACATCAGCAGCATGACGATGGCGAAATATTGCGCCACCGCCGAGTTCATGCCGATATTCATCATGATTCCCAGCGCCCCCATGCCGACGGCCATCACGATAAACCCAAGGATCAGGGTGGGTTTGCGGCCCCAGCGATCGACCAGCCCAATAGCGATAAAGGTGGCCAGCACGTTGACCAGACCGACGATCACCGTGCCCCACATCTGCTGTTCCGTGCTGGCGAAGCCCGCCAGACCGAAAATCTTCGGCGCGTAATACATGGTGACGTTCATCCCGGTGAACTGCTGCATCACCTGGAGAAGAACGCCAAGGAAAACCGCGCGGCGGAAATTTTTATTGCCTTTGAACAACGCCCAACCGCTTTGCTTCAGTTTGAGGCTTTCACGAATTTCATTCAGCTCATGCTGCGCCTGGGCACTGCTGTCGCGCAGCTTCTCCAACACCTGGCGCGCCTGCTCATGACGATTGCGCGAGGCCAGCCACCGCGGGCTGTCAGGTAAAAAGAACACGCCAACCAACAACAGCCCGGCCGGGATGGTGATGACGCCCAACATCCAGCGCCAGGCGCCGGTATAGCTGAATGCCGTATCAGACAGGTAAGCCGCCAAAATACCGATGGTGATCATCAATTGATACATCGAGATCATGCTGCCGCGGATTTTCTCCGGCGCGATTTCAGAAAGATAAATCGGCGCGGTATAAGAAGCGATACCCACCGCCAATCCCAGCAGAATGCGTGAAACGATCAGCACCTCCACGTTGGGGGCAAACGCTGAACACAGCGACCCCGCGACGAACAGAATGGCGCCGATCATCAAACTGTATTTGCGCCCCAGCCGGAAGTTCATCCAGCCGCTGCCGATGGCGCCGACGGCAGCGCCAAACATCATCGAGCTGACCACCCACTCCTGCTGAGAGCTGGTGATATGAAAAGTGTCGGTAATAAACGGCAGAGCGCCGGCGATTACGCCGATATCCAAGCCAAACAACAGGCCGGCCAAGGCGGCCAAAAAACAGACGAAAAAAGTCATGCCGACATGGGTCGGGCTTTTCTCCGCCGGTGCAACTTTAACGGTAGCGCTCATACAGCCTCCAGGAGAAAACGGTCATCAGTGTGCGACATAATAGGAGGCAATGCGTCGGAGATAAGTGAGTACGATCACATTAGTGGAAGCGGTTACATAATTTTAAACCTTAATTCTACGCATCAACAGACGACAAACTCGTTTGGTTACTGTTTAACCCATTATTTATACGCATAAAAAAGTAAAAGAAGGCCTGAGTTTGGTAACAGCATTGCCAATACGCATTGTATCGACAGAGAAAAAATGTAATCGATTTCACAAAAATCAACGTGACGTGCGGAAGGGAACAAGGAGAAAAGCCACGGTAACACGCGGCGGAAAATCGGCAGGTCCGGCCGCGCTTGGCGGCAACGGACCTGCGATAGCAAGATCAGCCCTCATAGCTGCGGAACAGCGCCCGGCCGCGCAGCAGGCGCACGCCCAGCCAGCCGCCGCACAGCGACAGCAGCAGCGCGCTGGCCAGCGGCAATGCCCACCACAGCACCGGCGTCGGCGTCCACGGGAAGTCGAACACCCGGCTCTGCAGCAGCCACAGCGCCGCCTCGGCGCCCACCGCCGCCGCGATGCCCGCCACCAGCCCCAGCAGGGCGAACTCGCACCACAGCGTGCGGCGCAGCAGCCGTTTGCCGGCGCCCAGCGTGCGGTACACCACCAGCTCCTGGCGGCGCTGACGCATGCCGACCTGCACCTGTGCCAGCAGCAGCAGGCCGCCGCACAGCACCACCAGCACCACCATCACCTCCAGCGCGCGGCTGACCTGCTGCAGCACGCCGCCGACCTGTTTCAGGATCGCGCCGATGTCCATCAGGCTGAGCGTCGGGAACTGGCGGTTGAGCTGGGTCAGCATCTGACCGTCGCCGTCGTAGCGGAAGCTGGTAAGCCAGGTCTGCGGCTGGCCGTCCAGCGCGCCCGGCGGGAAGATAAAGTAAAAGTTCGGCTTCAGGCTCTCCCAATCCACCTGGCGCAGGCTGGTGACCTTGGCGCTGAACGCCTGGGTATCGCCGCTGAAGGTCAGCGTGTCGCCCAACTTGATCTTCAGCCGCCCGGCAATGCCTTCATCCATAGAAACCTCGCCGGCTTTCGGCGGCCAATTGCCCGCCACCAGCGGATTGTGATCCGGCAGATCGGCCAACCAGGTCAGGTTCAGCTCGCGGTTCACCGCCTCGCCGCCCGGATCGTCTTCATGCACCCGCTCTGTCGCTACCTGCTGGTTTATCTCGGTCAGGCGCACCCGGACGATCGGATAATAGGTTTCCGGCTTGATCTGGTGCTGCTGCAGGAAGGTTTTAACCTGCGGCACCTGCGCCTCGGTCATGTTGAGCAGGAAATAGTTCGGGCTGTCCGGCGGCAGCTGTTGCTGCCAGCGGTCGAGCAAATCGCCGCGCAGCACCAGCAACAGCGCCAGCAGCATAAACGACAGCGAGAACGCCGCCAGCTGGCTGATGGTCACCCACGGCTGATGCAGCAGGCGGTTGACCGCCAGCCGCAGCGCCAGGCTCTTGAGCGTGATGCGGCGCAGCAGCTGCAGGCTGCCCCAGCCGATGCCGCCCAGCAGCAGCGCCAGCACCGCCATGCCCGCCAAGATCGCCCACAGCAGCGTGCTGGTCCCCATCAGCGTCACCAGCAGCGCCACCACGACTGCCGCCGTCACCGGCAGGAAGTAGCGCAGCGGCCAGACGTTGGCCACCACATCGCGGCGCAGCACCCGCAGCGGTTGGGTGGCCAGCAGCTGACGGTACGGCCGCAGCCCGACCAGCAGCGAAATCAGCACCAGCGCGCCGAGCGCCCACAGCCACGGCCAGGCGCCGGCGGCGGGCAACGCGGCCGGCAACACCGGCTTCAGCAGGCGAATCAACAGCGCTTCGAACGCCAGCCCGATCGCCCCGCCGCACACCGCCGCCAGCGCCATCACCGCCAGCCACTGGCCGACGATCAGTTTACGCAGCGCGCCGCGCCCGGCGCCAAGGGTTTTCAGCACCGCGATCAGATCGTAGCGGCTGCGGCAATAGTGGCTCATCGCCACCGCCACGGCGGCGATCGACAACAGCAGCGTCAGCAGGGCCGACAGCAGCAGGAACTGTTGGGATCGCTGCAGCGACTTGCCGAGCGCACTGCCGGACTCCTGCAGCCCGAACCAGCGCTGATCCGGCGTCAACTGCGGCGTCAGCCGCTCCTCGTAACGCTGAATATCCGGCTCGGCGCCGGCGAACATGTAGCGGTAGGTCAGGCGACTGCCCGGCTGCACCGCGCCGGTCTTATCGACGTCCGCCAGGTTGATCATGATGCGCGGCGCGGTCTGGAACGGGTTGAAGCCGGCGTCCGGTTCCTGAATGATTTCACCGGCGATGCGCAGCGTGGTGTCGCCCACCTCGAGCGAATCCCCCACTTTCACATTCAGCAGCGCCAGCAAACGCGGCGCCACCAGCACGCTGCCCGGTTCGGGCTTGATGTTGGCCGGGCGCGTTTCCAGCTTGCCATACAGCGGATAGGCCAGATCGGTGGCTTTCACGTCCGCCAGCTGCGGCCGGTCGCCGGCATAGGTCATGGTGGTGAACGACAGCTGGCGGCTCAGCGTCAGCCCCTGCTGCTGCGCGTCCAGCAGCCAGCCTTCCGGCACCGGATGCGCACTGCGCAGCACCCGATCGCCGGCGATAAAATCGCGGCTCTGCTGGCTGAGCCCTTTGTCCATGCGATCGCTGATGCTGCCCAGCGCCAGCACGCAGGCCACGGAGAGCGTCAGCGCCAGCCAAACGATCAGCAGCGACGGCGAGCGCCATTCGCGCCAGAACCAGCGCCAGATCATGCTTCCTCCCACAGCTTGCCTTCGCGCAGCCGCAGCCGCCGCTGGCAGCGCGCCGCCAGGGTTTCGTCATGGGTCACCAGGATCAGGGTGGTGTCAAAATCGCGGTTGAGAGAGAACAGCAGATCGGCGATGCGATCGCCGGTCTGGCGATCGAGGTTGCCGGTCGGTTCATCGGCGAACAGCACCCGCGGCCGGCCGCTGAAGGCGCGCGCCAGCGCCACGCGCTGCTGCTCGCCGCCGGACAGCTGCGCCGGCAGGTGATCGAGCCGTTTGCCCAATCCCAGCTGTTCCAGCAGCTGCACCGCCTGCTCGCGGCTCTGCCTGTCGCTCTCGCCGCGCAGCAGCGCCGGCAGCTGCACGTTCTCCAGCGCGTTCAGCGTCGGCACCAGCATGAACGACTGAAACACGAAGCCGACGTTCCTGGCGCGCAACGCGGCGCGGCCTTCTTCGTCCAGCGCGGTCAGCGACTCGCCGAGCAGGCGCACCTCGCCCTCGCTGCCGTCATCCAGCCCGGCCAAAATGCCCAGCAAGGTCGATTTTCCCGATCCGGATTCGCCGATCAGGGCGATCGTCTGCGCGGGTTTGACAAGCAGCTCGACTCCGGTAAGGATGGTGAGCTGATGCTCACCCTGACCAACGTGTTTACTAAGATGATGAACTTCAAGAACGTTTTCCGCTGGCATCTTCCCTTCCTTTTGCTGTTGGGATTATTCAGTTTACGCGCTGTCGCTGCCGATACCTTGTTGATTTTGGGCGACAGTTTAAGCGCCGGCTACCGCCTGCCGATCGAGCGGGCCTGGCCGACGCTGTTGGCCGAACAGTGGCAGAAAAAACCGGGCGCGCCGCAGCTGGTCAACGCCAGCATCAGCGGCGACACCGCCGCACAGGGGCTGGCGCGTCTGCCCGCGCTGCTGAAACAGCATCAGCCACGCTGGGTGCTGATCGAGCTGGGCGCCAACGACGGCCTGCGCGGTTTCCCGGCGCAGGACATGCAGCGCGATCTCGGCCAGATCATCACGCAGGTGCAGCAGGCCGGCGCACAGCCGCTGCTGATGCAAATTCGCATCCCGCCGAACTACGGCCGCCGCTATACCGAGGCGTTCAGCGCCGTCTACCCGGCGCTGGCCAAGCAGTTCAACATTCCGCTGCTGCCGTTCTATATGGAACAGGTGGTGGTGAAGCCGGAATGGATGCAGGATGACGGATTGCACCCCAATGGGGACGCCCAGCCGTTTATCGCCACCTGGATGGCGGAGCGCCTGGAACCGCTAGTAAAACATGAGTCTAACTAAATTAGGGTCGTACACTAGGTAAAGTTATGCAAAAAGCAGTATTGATAACCGGCTGCTCCAGCGGAATTGGATTGATTGCGGCGCAGGATCTGCGCAACCGCGGCTACCGGGTGCTGGCCGCCTGCCGCAAGCCGCAGGACGTGGAAAACATGCGCCAGCTCGGGCTGGAAGGCATCGAGCTGGATCTGGACGACAGCGCCAGCGTCGAGCGCGCCGCCGCCGAGGTGATCGCGCTGACCGGCGGCCGTCTGTACGGCCTGTTCAACAACGGCGGCTTCGGCGTTTACGGCCCGCTCAGCGGCATCTCGCGCAGCCAGCTGGAGCGGCAGTTCGCCACCAACCTGTTCGGCACCCACCAGTTGACCCAGTTGCTGCTGCCGGCGATGTTGCCGCACGGCGAAGGGCGCATTATCCAGACCAGCTCGGTGATGGGCCTGGTCTCCAGCGCCGGGCGCGGCGCCTACGCCGCCAGCAAATTCGCGCTGGAAGCCTGGTCGGACGCACTGCGCATGGAGCTGCACGGCAGCGGCATTCAGGTCAGCCTGATCGAACCGGGGCCGATTTCCACCCACTTTAGCCAGAACGTCAATCAGACGCAGAGCGACAAGCCGGTGCATAACCCCGGCATCGCCAAGCGCCTGACGCTGCCGCCGGAGGCCATTCTGCCCAAACTGCGCCACGCGCTGGAAAGCCCGCGCGCCAAACTGCGCTACCCGGTGACCCTGCTGGCGCACGCCATGAGCGTGCTGCGCCGCATTCTGCCGGGCCGCTGTCTGGATTGGCTGCTGCGCAGCAACGCTTAATTCGCCCGCCGGGGTTGAAGAATGGCGGCGCGCCCCCATCTACTCCCCATGGCTCCGCACGATCAGAGAGAAAAAAGATGCTAGCTCAAGCTGTTGTTGATATTAACGAAACTAACCTGCACCAGACGCTGGAACAGTCGATGTCCATTCCGGTGCTGTTCTACTTCTGGTCCGAGCGCAGCCAACACTGCCTGCAGCTCACGCCGGTGCTCGACAAACTGGCGGCGGAATACGCCGGCCAGTTCATTCTGGCCAAGGTGGACTGCGACGCCGAACAGATGATCGCCTCCCAGTTCGGGCTGCGCTCCATTCCGACCGTCTACCTGTTCAAAGATGGCCAGCCGGTCGACGGCTTCCAGGGCCCGCAGCCGGAAGAAGCGATCCGTGACTTGCTGCAGCGTTTCCTGCCGAAGGAAGAAGATCTGAAACTGGCGCAGGCGCAGGAACTGCTGGCCGCCGGCAACGCCGCCGAAGCGCTGCCGCTGCTGAAAGACGCCTGGCAGAGCAGCCAACAGCGCAGCGACATCGGCCTGACCCTGGCCGAAACTCAGATCGCGCTCAGCCGCAGCGAAGACGCCGAAGCAGTGCTGGCGACCATTCCTCTGCAGGATCGCGATACCCGCTATCAGGGCCTGGTGGCGCAAATTGAACTGTTGAAACAGGCGGCCGACACGCCGGAAATCCAACAGCTGCAACAGCAGGTGCAGCAGCAGCCGGACAACGTTGAGCTGGCGGTGCAGCTGGCGCTGCAGCTGCATCAGGTCGGGCGTAACGAAGAAGCGCTGGAGCTGCTGATGGGGCATCTGAAGAAAGATCTGGCCGCCGCCAACGGCAACGCGCGCAAGACCCTGATGGACATTCTGGCCGCGCTCGGCACCGGCGACGCGCTGGCCGCTAAATATCGCCGCCAGCTGTACTCGCTGCTGTACTGATATACCCTTCGTCTTTCCAGCCGCATCGTTGTTGGCTGCACGTTCGAACCCCAGTCACTTAGTTATCTAAGCTCCTGGGGTTTCTCACGTTTGCCGCCTAGACGCAACTGGAAATCCATTGGGTATATGTGTTGTCCCAAAGTAAATATTGAAGGGTATCCCCTAAATAGTTCGAGTTGCATCAAGGCGGCAAGTTTGTAAGTCCCCGGGAACTTACTCAAGTAAGCGACCGGGGCGCGCAAACGCAGCCAACACAGATGCAGCTTGAAATATGACGGGGATATCAGCGATAGACCCGCACCCCGCCCTCCACGCCCGCCGGGCTGAACAACACCTGCCACAGCTGAATGTTGCGCGAACGGAACGCGCCGGCGCAGGCGTTCAGGTAATAAGTGAACATGCGTTCGAAGCGCTCGGAATAGCCGCCGGCCAACTCTGGCCACGCCCGTTTGAAGTTCTCCAGCCAGGCCATCAGCGTGCGATCGTAATCGGCGCCAAAGTTGTGCCAATCCTCCATCACGAAACGCCCTTCGCTGGCCTCGGCGATATGCCGCACCGAAGGCAGGCAGCCGTTGGGGAAGATGTATTTGTCTATCCAGGCGTCGACGTTGAGATCGGTCTGATTGGAACCGATGGTGTGCAGCAGGAACAGGCCGTCGGGCTTCAGGTTGCGCGCCGCGACGCTGAAATAGGTCTCGTAGTTTTTCGGCCCGACGTGCTCGAACATGCCGACCGACACGATGCGATCGAACTGGCGATCAAGATCGCGGTAATCCTGCAGCAAGATCTCGACGTCCAGCCCGGCGCAGCGTGCCTGCGCCAGCTTCTGCTGCTCGGCGGAAATGGTCACGCCGTGCACCGAGACGCCGTAGTTTTGCGCCGCAAACTGCGCCAGCCCGCCCCAGCCGCAGCCGATATCCAGCAGCGTCATGCCCGGCTTCAGCTGCAGTTTTTCGCAGATCATCCGCAGCTTGGCCTGCTGCGCCTGCTCGAGCGTCTGCGCCTCTTTCCAGTAGCCGCAGGAGTATTGCATGTAGGGATCGAGCATCGCCCGGAACAGGTCGTTGCCGATGTCGTAGTGCTCTTTGCCCACCTGCCAGGCGCGCTTGCGCGATTGGCGGTTGAACAGCCGGGCATAGGCGATGCGCGCGATGTCGCTCAGGCTTTTCGGCAACCGCTCATCGACGCCGGCCTGCAGAATGCGGGTGAACAGCATGTCCAGCCGTTCGCACTCCCACCAGCCGTCCATATAGCCTTCGCCGAAACCGAGCGAGCCTTCCTGCAAAATGCGTTTGAACAGCGCCGGGTTGTGCACCCGGATATCCCAGGCGCGCGGGCCGTTGATGGCGACGCCGGCTTCCGCCAACATCTCCTCCACAATGCGATACCAGCGATCCTTCTTCTGGGCGAGTTCATCAACACTGAGCGAATCCATAACAATCCTTGGCCGAAATGTCATTTCAAAAAGCATAGTCGCAAATAAAAATGACAAATTTTTGACGGTAAACACCGGGGTGTTTTTACTCTAGCCAAGGCGAGCAACATCATGAAATGAATAAAAATTATTGAAATTATGCCATTTAGGCATACTTATCCGCGCCAGCGCGGGCGCGGATCAACCGCCGGCGGCTAAGGTAAAATAGAGGTGCCGGCCTGGCCCGCCAGCACCGCGTCGATATCCTGCAGGCCACCGATATGCGCCGTCCGCCCGGTGCGATCGACGAAGCGGCTGACCGCCATGATCTTCGGCCCCATGGCGCCGTCCGCCACCGCCATCGGCGCCAACTCCTGCGTGGTGGCGCGCCGAATGGCGCGCTGGCGCGGCGTGCCCCACTCCTGATACACCGCGTCGGCGTCGGTGAGGATCAACAGATGATCGGCCCCCACCTGCTCCGCCAACAGCGCCGCCGCCAGATCTTTGTCGATCACCGCTTCGCTGCCCGTCAGCCCACGCTCGCCGGCGATCATCGGGATGCCGCCGCCGCCGTAGCCGGGCTGTTAACTCACCTGCACGACAAATACCCGTTCACCCAATTCCACATTTCCCGCCAGGTGTACATGGGCGTGTGGGACGCGTTGCTGAATGAGGATTGCCATCTGGCGATCGGCGCGGCGGGCAATGAATCGCTGGAAAACAGCATCAAGGTGCTGCCGCTGGGCAAAATAGAGTGGGTGTTCGCCATCGCGGCGACGCACCCGCTGGCCGCCGCCGCCGATCCGCTGAACGAAACGCAGCTGCGCCCTTACGCCGCGATCAACGTCGAAGATACCGCACGCCATTTGGCCAAGCGCACCGCCTGGCTGCTGTCGGGCCAGCAGGAAATCAAGGTGCCGGATCTGCGCACCAAGCTGGAGTGCCATCTGCGCGGTCTCGGGATCGGTTTCCTTCCGCGCCGGCTGTGCCAAACTTATCTGGAGAGCGGCGAGTTGGTGGCCAAACAGCTCAAATACCCGCGCCAGTCTTCTCCCCTGTCGCTGGCCTGGTCCGATGCTCGCGGCGGCGAAGCGGTGCGCACCCTTATCAACCTGTTCCAGACGCGGGATCCGCTGATCGCGGGTTTGATCGGCGCTCTGGATTAAGTCGCGGTATCGGTAGGCATTTTTCCGGCGCTGACGTAATATCTGTTTACATATGTCTGACAGGAGGTTTGCATGCTTACTTTTATCCCCATCGTGATCGTCGTCGCGCTGATTGTGGTGTTCGCCGGCGTCAAAATTGTGCCGCAGGGGTTCCAATGGACGGTAGAACGCTTCGGCCGCTACACCAAAACACTAATGCCGGGCCTGAACCTGGTGGTGCCGTTCATGGACCGCATCGGCCGTAAAATCAACATGATGGAACAGGTGCTGGACATTCCCTCACAGGAGGTGATTTCCCGCGATAACGCCAACGTCGCCATCGACGCGGTGTGCTTTATCCAGGTGGTCGATCCGGCCCGCGCCGCCTACGAGGTCAGCAACCTCGAACAGGCGATCGTCAACCTGACCATGACCAACTTCCGCACCGTGCTCGGCTCGATGGAGCTGGACGAAATGCTGTCTCAGCGCGACAGCATCAACAGCCGCCTGCTGCACATCGTCGATGAAGCGACCAATCCGTGGGGGGTGAAAATCACCCGTATCGAGATCCGCGACGTGCGGCCACCGGCGGAACTGATCGCCTCGATGAACGCCCAGATGAAGGCCGAACGGACCAAGCGCGCCGACATCCTGGAGGCGGAAGGGGTGCGTCAGGCGGCCATTCTGCGCGCCGAGGGGGAGAAACAGTCGCAGATCCTGAAGGCCGAGGGCGAACGCCAGTCGGCATTCCTGCAGGCGGAAGCGCGTGAACGCGCCGCCGAGGCCGAGGCGCGCGCCACCCAGCTGGTGTCCGACGCCATCGCCAGCGGCAACATTCAGGCGGTGAACTACTTCGTGGCGCAGAAATACACCGACGCGCTGCAGAAGATCGGTTCCTCCAACAACAGCAAGGTGGTGATGATGCCGCTGGACGCCAGCAGCCTGCTCGGCTCTATCGGCGGCATTACCGAGCTGCTGAAAGAAAGCAAAGGCAAATAATCATGCTTGAACTGATCGCGGCGAATCCGCTGTGGTTTTGGCTCTCCCTCGGGGGCGTGTTGCTGGCGGCGGAAATGCTCGGCGCCGGCGGCTACCTGCTGTGGAGCGGCGTGGCGGCGCTGTTGGTCGGCGTGCTGATCTGGCTGCTGCCGCCGCTTTCCTGGGCGTGGCAGGGCATGATCTTCGCCGTCCTGACCGTCGTCGTCGCCTATCTGTGGTGGTACTGGCTGCGCCGGCGCCCGGCGGCCGCATCCGGCGGTTCGCCGGTGCTCAACCAGCGCAACCGCCAGCTGATCGGCACCCGCGCTACGCTGACGGAGCCAATGCACAACGGCATGGGGCGCATCAATATCGGCGACAGCAGCTGGCGCGCGCAGGCGGCGGAAGATCTGCCCGCCGGTACCGAAGTGGAAGTGGTGGCGGTGGAAGGGGTCACGCTGGTGATCCGCGCCATCGGCCGTTAATTTGAACGACAGCATCCTGCCAAGTTGTTGATGATGGGGCACTCCGCCCCCTCGTCGCCCGGACATTGGTCGGCCAGCGTCACCAGGCGCTGGCGCATTTCGCCCAGTTCGCTGATGTGCCTGTCGATCTCCGCCACCTTCTGCAGCGTGCGCGCCTTCACGTCGGCGCTGTGGCGGGCCGGATCGTTGAACAACGCCACCAGCTCGCGGCACTCGTCCAGGTTGAAGCCCACCTGCCGCGCCTGGCGCAGCAGCGTCAGCTCTTCAACGTGCCTGGCGGAATAATGGCGGTAACCGTTATCGCTGCGGATCGGGGCGGTAATCAGCGCTTTCTCTTCGTAAAAACGAATCGTTTTGCTGGTTAACCCGGTTTTTTTCGCGACGTCGCTAATATTCATTTTCCCTCCTTGACCTTACCCTTGCTGGAAGGTTTAAGCTCCATTCTTAGTGAAAACAGGTCCGGCGGTCAACCTTTAAACACCGCCTTTTAAGCAAGGAGTTCAATCATGTCACACACCACTATGCTGGCATTGCAGGGGCTGTCCTGCATGAACTGCGCGCAGCGGGTGAAAAAAGCCCTGGAAAGCCGCAGCGATGTCGAACAGGCGGACGTTAACGTGCATTACGCCAAAGTGACCGGCGACGCACCGGACAGCGCGCTGATCGACAGCGTGATCGCCGCCGGTTATCAGGCCGAAGTCGCGCCGCGCGCCGATACCGAACTGCAGCTGAGCGGCCTGAGCTGCATGCACTGCGTCGGCACCACCCGCAAAGCGCTGGAAGCGGTGCCGGGCGTGTTCGCCGCCGACGTCGCTATCGACAGCGCGAAAGTGTACGGCGATGCCGATCCGCAGGCGCTGATCGCCGCGGTGGAAAATGCCGGTTATCACGCCGGCGTAGCGGGCGCCGTCGCCCCAAAAACTGAGCCGTTGACTGACGCAACACCTTCGTTGCCGGACGTTCAGCCAGCGGCGCAATCTCCCCTTCCGGCAACCGACGGCGCGGACGACAGCGTACAGCTGCTGCTCAGCGGCATGACCTGCGCCAGCTGCGTCAATAAAGTGCAGCAGGCGCTGCAAAGCGTTCCCGGCGTTGAGCACGCGCGCGTCAACCTGGCGGAACGCAGCGCGCTGGTGACCGGCGCCGCCGATGCGCAGGCGCTGGTGGCGGCGGTGGAAAAAGCCGGCTACGGCGCCGAAATGATTCAGGACGAGACCGAACGCCGCGAGCGCCAACAGCAGACCGCACGCGCCAACATGAAGCGCTTTAGCTGGCAGGCGGCGCTGGGTCTGGCGTTGGGTATCCCGCTGATGGCCTGGGGGCTGTTCGGCGGCAGCATGACGCTGACGCCGGAAACCCAGCGCCCCTGGCTGCTGGTCGGCGTCATCACCCTGGCGGTGATGGTGTTCGCCGGCGGGCACTTCTACCGCAACGCCTGGCGCGCGCTGATGAACGGCAGCGCCACCATGGATACCCTGGTGGCGCTCGGCACCGGCGCCGCCTGGCTCTATTCGATCGCCGTCAACATCTGGCCCGATTTCTTCCCGATGGAGGCGCGCCACCTCTATTACGAGGCCAGCGCGATGATCATCGGTTTGATCAACCTCGGCCATGCGCTGGAGCAGCGCGCCCGTCAGCGTTCTTCGCAGGCGCTGGAGCGGTTGCTGGATCTGACGCCGCCTACCGCACGGCTGGTAACCGACGACGGCGAGCGCGATATCCCGCTGGCGGAGGTGCAGCTCGGCATGACGCTGCGGCTGACCACCGGCGATCGCGTGCCGGTCGACGGTGAAATCGTGCAGGGCGAAGTCTGGCTCGATGAAGCGATGCTGACCGGCGAAGCGGTGCCGCAGCAGAAAGGCCCCGGCGATACGGTGCATGCCGGGACGGTGGTCGACGACGGCAGCGTGCTGTTCCGCGCCGCCGCCATCGGCAGCCAAACTACGCTGGCGCGCATCATCAAACTGGTGCGCCAGGCGCAGAGCAGTAAACCGGCGATTGGCCAACTGGCCGACCGCGTTTCAGCGGTGTTCGTGCCGGCGGTGGTGGCGATCGCCCTGTTCAGCGCGGCAATGTGGTACTTCTTCGGCCCGCAGCCGCAGCTGGTCTACACGTTAGTGATCGCCACCACGGTGCTGATCATCGCCTGCCCGTGCGCATTGGGATTGGCGACGCCGATGTCGATCATCTCCGGCGTGGGCCGCGCGGCGGAGTTCGGCGTGCTGGTACGCGACGCCGACGCCCTGCAGCAGGCCAGCCAGCTGGACACCCTGGTGTTCGACAAAACCGGCACCCTGACCGAAGGGAAACCGCAGGTGGTAGAGATCCTGACCTTCAATCAGGTCAGCGAACGGCAGGCGCTCGGCTGGGCCGCCGCGCTGGAACAAGGCTCCAATCACCCGCTGGCGCGCGCCATCATGGAACGTGCCGCCGGGCAAACGCTGCCGCAGGTGGCGCAGTTCCGCACCCTGCGCGGCGCCGGCGTCAGCGGGGAGATCGACGGCGTGCAGGTGCTGCTGGGCAACGCCGCGCTGCTGGAGCAGCATCAGGTCGCGACCGCCGAACTGGAAGCGCCGATGCGCGACCAGGCCGAACGCGGCGTGACACCGGTGCTGCTGGCCGTTAACGGTAAACCGGCCGCGCTGTTCGCCATTCGCGATCCGCTGCGCGAAGACAGCGTCGCGGCGCTGCAGCGCCTGCACCAGCAGGGGTATCAGCTGGTGATGCTGACCGGCGACAACCCGGTGACCGCCAACGCCATCGCCAAAGAGGCCGGTATCGATCGGGTGATTGCCGGGGTGCTGCCGGACGGCAAAGCGGCGGCGATCAAACAGCTGCAGGCGCAGGGCCAACGCGTGGCGATGGTCGGCGACGGCATCAACGACGCCCCGGCGCTGGCGCAGGCCGACGTGGGCATCGCGATGGGCGGCGGCAGCGACATCGCCATCGAGACCGCCGCCATCACCCTGATGCGCCACAGCCTGCACGGCGTGGCGGATGCGGTGGAACTGTCGAAGGCCACGCTGCGCAACATGAAGCAGAACCTGTTCGGCGCCTTTATCTACAATACGCTGGGTATCCCGATCGCGGCCGGCGTGCTCTACCCGCTGACCGGCGCGCTGCTCAGCCCGGTGGTGGCGGGCGCGGCGATGGCGCTGTCGTCGATTACCGTGGTCAGCAACGCCAACCGGCTGCTGCGTTTTAAACCCAGGAAGTGATCTCAGGGGCGCCGTCATGGCGCCCCGCCGTTTTCCGGGCTTTCCTGCGCGGCGGATAGCGTTTAGCATGAATGACGATTTTCCCTCGCCTTTCATGCTGAAACGCGCACCCGTTATTCAGGAGCCACGCCGTATGGGTCAACTGTTACGCCGCCTCGCCGCCTTTCTCGGCCTGATCTCGCCCAAACGATACGCTTATCCGGCGCTGGACATCACTCTGCCGGGCGATCGTCGGCTGCATCTGGTGGGCAGCATCCATATGGGCACCGTCGATATGTCGCCGCTGCCGGCGCGGCTGGCCACCCGGCTGCAGCAGGCCGACGCGCTGATCGTCGAGGCCGATATCACCGGCGCCGCCTCCCCTTTTGACCACGCAGAACAGCAGCCGGCGCTGGAACAGCGCCTGTCCGCCGAAGAATATCAACGGCTGCTGACGCTTTGCCACGAGCTGGGCGCCGATCCGCACGCCTTCGCCACCCTGCCCGGCTGGCAGGTGGCGCTGATGATGCAGGCGCGCCAGGCTCAGCGTCTGGGGCTACGGGCGGAGTACGGCGTGGACTATCAGCTGCTGCAGGCCGCCCGCGCGCATGACAAACCGGTGATCGAGCTGGAAGGGGCACAGCAGCAGTTGGCGATGCTGGAACAGCTGCCGGAAGGCGGCATCGCGCTGCTGCGCGATACGCTGGAGCACTGGCACACCAACGCGCGGCTGCTGCAAACCATGGTGAGCTGGTGGCTGGACGCCAAACCGCGCGGCACGCTGGACACCCTGCCCGCCACCTTCAGCGCCGGGCTGTACGATGTGCTGATGCATCAGCGCAATCGCGACTGGCGGCATCAGTTGGAGGCGCTGCCGGCCGGGGACTATGTGGTGGCGGTTGGCGCATTGCACCTGTACGGCGAGGATAACCTGCCGGCGATGCTGCAGCCACAGGGCTAAAAAAGAGGCCAATATCGCTATTGGCCAGTCAAAGAGGAATTTCTTGTATTGTAGTTATACGCATAGCAACCGTGTTAACGGTTACAACAAACAGGGTAGCAACCCGGTGAATATCTTGGCAACCCGCTTTATGTAACAGCCGCTCAGGTTGCCGGGCGGGTTGGATTTTTGTATTTTTAAGGCTGGTTATCACCCCTTCCCCGTTAGGGACATTTTGGACAATACATTATGACGCCCGCAGTCGTTCTGCTCGAGAAACAAAAGGTCGCCTTCACCCTTCATCCGTATCACCACGACAGCGACGAAACCAACTTCGGCGACGAAGCGGTGAGAAAGCTGGGGCTGGATGCCGATCGGGTTTACAAAACGCTGCTGGTGGCGCTGAACGGCGACGCCAAACATCTGGCGGTGGCGGTCACGCCGGTCGCCACCCAGTTGGATCTGAAAAAGGTCGCCCGCGCGCTCGGCGCCAAAAAGGCCGAGATGGCCGATCCGCAGCTGGCCCAGCGCGTCACCGGGTATCTGGTGGGCGGCATCAGCCCGCTGGGGCAGAAAAAACGGCTGCCGACAGTGATCGACAGCCCGGCGCAAGCGTTCGCCACCATCTACGTTTCCGGCGGCAAACGCGGGCTGGACATCGAACTGGCCGCCGCCGATCTGTGCCGCCTGCTGGCCGGCAGCTTCGCCGACATCGCCAAGCGCGACTGACGCCGCCTTCTCAGCGGCACACCACCGAGGCGTCACAGGCCGCCAGCGTCTCGACCAGGCGATCCTCCAGCGCTTTCACCTCTGCGCCGGGCACCAGGTAGTTGTTGCTGATGATGGCGAACGCCAGCGGCCGCCCGGTCGCCGAGTCGACATAGCCGCTGAGCGACGATACCCCGGTCATGGAACCGCTCTTGGCGTGGGCGCGGCCGGCAGCCGCGCTTTTCACCATGCGGCTCCGCAGCGTGCCGCCCACCAGCAGCCCCGGCTGGCCCGCGATGGGCAAGGCGTTATACCACTCGGCGAACCACGGCTGTTTTCTGGCCGCCAGCAGCAGCGTCGTCAGCTGCTGCGGCGTGATCTGGTTCATGCGCGACAGCCCGGAACCGTCCACCTGGCGATACGCGCTGGCCTCGATGCCCTGGCTTTGCACAAACCGGCCGATCGCCTGCAGGCCGGCGGCCCAGTCCCCCTTGCCCTGCGTCTTGCGGCCCATCGCTTTGGTCAATACCTCGCCGTAACCATTGTTGGACACTTTCAGGAAGGTGACGGCCAATCGGGAGAGCGGCGGCGAGGTTTTTTCCGCCAGCAGCCGGGCGCCCGCAGGGGTCACGCCTTCTTCAGCGTTGCCGCGCAGCGTGATGCCGTGCGCGCGCAGGGCATTTTGCAATAAGGCGCCAACCACGCGGGCGGGCTGATCGACGGTAATCAAGCGTGAGCTGGCCTCCGCCTGCGCGGCGACGGTGCCGCTGACCACGATTCGGTTGCTGCCCGGCTGGCGATCGAACGTCAGTGCGGTGTCGCCGCCGGTGGTGGTGCGGTTGACCAGCCTCACCGCGTCATTGGCGGGATAGAAACTCACCCGCCCTGGCGCACCGGCGCGGGCGCCCGGCTGCACGTCCACCTGCACCACGTTGATATCGCCGCCGGGGGTAAAGGCGTAGTTCAGCGCCGAGATCGGCGCGGCGAAGGCGAAGGGTTCGTCGTCCCAGCTCCAGCCGGCGCCGAATGGCGTTTGATCGAACGCGCTGGCATCCAGGATCAGCCGCCCATGGATATGGCGAATGCCACGCTGCGCCAGCGTGGCGGCGAAGCTGTCGAGATCGTCCGGGTGCAGCGTCGGATCGCCGCTGCCCTGCAGATAGAGATCCCCCCGCAAGGTGTCGCCGCGCTGCTCGCCGGTGGTCAGCAGCCGGGTTTCAAACCGGTAATCCGCCCCCAGCACGCCGAACGCCGCCAGAGACGTGAACATCTTCATGTTGGAAGCCGGCGCCAAACGCTGCTGCGCGTGCGCCTGATACAGCACGGTGCCGCTCTCGGCGTCGCGCACCATCACGCCGTTCGACGCCCCAATCAGCGCCTTGTCCTGGCCGAGGGCCGTCAGCGCCTGGCTAAGCGTTTGCTCATGACGTTGGCCGGATGACGAACACCCCGCCAGCGCCAGGATGGCGGGCAGCAGCCAGCCTGCGGTTTTCAACATGTCATCTTCCTGCTTGCGTTATCAAAACCAAATTGCCGCTCAGGCTATCATTAGAAGGCGGCGACGTCCTGTTTTCCATTCGCTGAACAAAGATTTTTGCCTGTTGATATTATAAAACAAACAATAATAAGAATTGCTAAACAATCCAGGCAATAAAGTTTGAATATGAACTATATTATGTGAAACAACCTTTAATATAATGTTAATGTTTTTAATGTGTCGTGTTGACAATATACAAAGCCAAAGCTATCGTTACTCCCCATTAAAACCCACAACCTATTATTAATAACAATTTACTTATATGAATTTTAAAATGTGATCTCACTCACTGACTTCCATAGGGAATAACACGCCATGTCTGCAAAAACAGGGCCCGGTGGTCATCATGTTATTTTTGATGGCGCGGGCATCGGTGACTTTTGTCCTGAAACGTCGCTGCTTGAAAACTTTGAAAGATTAAATATCGACATCCCCAACCTATGCCGAAAGGGGAGGTGCGGCTGTTGCAAATTACTTCTAATCAGCGGAAATATACGCCATGAAAAACAGAGTGCCTTATGCGAAGAGGAGTTAGAAGAGAATATTATTCTAGCCTGCTGTGCCTATTCACAATCGGATATTGAAATAGAACTCTATTAATAAGGATTAACCGATGAGCCTCATTGAAACCACGTTGAAAAAATGGGATCGCGCCGCGATTGTCCGCTCCCGTCCTCGTCGCCTTCTCAACGAACAGGACAGCCAATCAACCCTTTTCTTCCCCCTCGAACGTCTGCCGCTGTGCCTCCATCCGCGCGTTGCCGCGCTCGGTGAACAAGCATTGCGCTATATTCAGGTGCAAACCCTCTACCACTACCTGAATGGCATCGCCAACATCGAGTTGGATATCATCAATGATTCCAGTTACAAGCTCTACAAAAACGCGGTCGGCGTAGACTTTCCGCTTGAAATGCGCTTAGACGCGCTGACCGTGGTCGTGGATGAGTCCTATCACGCCCTGGTGGCGCTGGATCTGATCAATCAGGTAGAGCAGATGACGTCCATTGCGCCGCTGCCGATGCCAAAAGACACCGAGGCTTCCTATGCCCTGGCGCAATCGTTGGCAATGGGGGACGAACGGCTGCGCGAACTGCTGCGACTGGTGTGCGTGTCTCTGTCGGAGCAGGCGCTGACGACCGATCTTATCGATGTGATCAACAACGAAGATATTTTCCCGACCTTCTATCTGGTGATGAAAGATCACGTTGCGGATGAAGGCCGCCATGCCCGCTTCTCACAGCAGGTGCTAAGCCATATCTGGCGCCACAGCGACGCGGCGACCAAGCAAGCGTTGCAACAACCGATTTTGGCTTTCCTGGAAGGCTACGCAACCGACGCTATCGCCAAAGATTTCAGCGCCTGCATGTTGCGCCAACTCGGACTGGCCGAAGCGGAAATTATCGACATCATCGCAGATACTTATCCAGCAACGCATGTTAAACCGTGGGAAACCAATAATATCGTCACGGAACAAATGCTGGTGGCACTGAATAAATCAGGCATTCTGGCTGATTTGCCTATCGCCGATGCGCTGCATGCAAAAATCTAATTAACCGGCATAAAAAGTCAGCACCCTTTGATATTCCGCAAGGGAAATCATTATTCTCAGGAAGCAAAAATGGAATTACTTCATATTGGCTATTTCGGCGACAGTGCCTGCGGTAAATTATTAACAGACGAAATCCAGGAATACGGCCATCAGGTTAGTTTTATCAGTCTCGAACGCCGTCCAATCGAAAAATTCGATCTTATTATCACCACTGAAAATAACGCTGAAACAATACGACGGCTGCAACAGCAGGGAAAAAATCTGCTGACGATCGTAACCAATAAAAAAAATATTAGCGACATTGATACCCTGCAAAACCAAGAACACTTTTCTCTGTACTTTAGCTCCGCCGGCCAAGCCGCTTATCTGTGCGACGCGCTGTCCGATATGCCAGCAGGCGCCCAACTTCCCCTGCTGCAGGAAAAGCTTGTCGACATTGTGGTCGAGCTTTCGCGTGGCGGCTTACCGCACGCGCAAGACACTCCCTACCGTTTGGCGCGTAAATACTATGCCGAATCACCGACGCGCATGCGCGAGTTGACCGCATTGCTGATGGAACGCCTTGGCGATCAGATGCAGGGGCGTTGCGGCAGCGATCTCTGCCATCTCACCTGGCAACCCGGCGCCGACTTCCATACGCTGCCGGTGGCGGACATCACGTCCCCCGCACAGCTGCAACATTTCTTCTTTAATGAAACCGGCGCGCTCAAACAGGGGCGCTATGCCCAGCCACGAGCGATGGTCGACGTAGCGGCTTGCGGTGACGGCACTCAGCTTACCCTGTATGGCGACGACATGCGTTTCAACGCGTTCACCGACTATCTTGACGCGCTATTGGCAGATCCGGCCGATCCCGTCGCCGCGCCCATTGTTACTCAACCTCAAACGTTGCATCGCCTGAGCCAATTCAACGCAACCGACGATGCCAAGCTGCTGGCGCACGACGTCATCGCTTTGTTCCGCCACGCCGCCGCCGCTCATCCGCAACAGGCCGCGCTGCATGCCGATGGCCAGATATACAGCTATGGCGAGATCGATCGCGCCTCGGATCAGTTTGCCTGTTGGCTGCTTGAACACTGCGGGGCCGCCAGCTCGGTCGTCGCCGTCTCGATGGACAAGTCAGCGACGCTGCTGATCGTGCTGTTGGGGATACTGAAAAGCAATAAAACCTATGTACTGCTCGATCCGCAGGCGCCAGCGGCGCGCAATCAAAGCATTCTTGACGACGTGCAGCCTGCGCTGATTTTGGCCGACTCGCCGTTGCACTCCGGCGACGCGCCGTGCATTGCGCCATCAAGCATTGACTACCGTTCGCTGAACATCCATGCGGAGCAACTCCCTCAATCGCGAGACGCACTGGCCTACGTCTGCTATACCTCCGGGACGACCGGCAAACCCAAAGGCGTCATGATAGGGCGTGAGGGCCTGAGCAACGTGGCGCAAAACCACCGCGATTTCATTGGCCTGGCGCAAGGCAGTCGCGTGCTGGCCATCGCCTCGTTGGGTTTCGACGCCTTCGGCTGGGACGTCTATGGCGCGTTGGTCAGCGGTGCGACGCTTTATCTGGCGCCCTCGGAGCTGCATACCGATGTCGGCGCGCTGCACGATTATCTGACTCGACACGATATCGGCCATATCACTATTACACCGGCAATTCTGGAATTGTTGCCCCGCGAGATGTGGCCGGGACTGCGGACAATGATCGTCATGGGAGACGCACCGCCAGCGGACGTCGTCACCTGGTGGGCCGAGCGCACCCGATTGTGCAACGGTTACGGGCCGACCGAGGCTTCCATTGCCACTTCGCTGTGCGAGTATCGTCCAGGCGTTCCCTGGAACTGCATTGGCAAACCGCTGAAAAACTACCGTTGTCACATCCTTGATCCCCACCACAATCCACTGCCGGTCGGTTTTGAGGGCGAACTGTGCATCGCCGGCAGCGGCCTGGCGCACGGTTACCTGCATCAAGAGGCGCTGAGCGCAGAGAAGTTCATTACCTGTCGGCTACCGTATATGGCGGCCGAAGAGCGCCTTTATCAAACCGGTGACATCGCCAAATGGGACGAACAGGGCAACATTATTTTCGTCGGCCGCCGTGATCACCAGGTGAAGATACGCGGTGTACGCATCGAAATGGGTGAAGTGGAAAGCGCCGTCCGCAGTCACCCCCTGGTTGAAAGCGCCTGCGTGGTGGCTCGCAGCCAGCCCTCGGGCAAAATTCTCGCCGCCTTCGTACAACCCGCTTCGCCTGAGCTGACGATCGACGCGCTGCGTCACGCGTTGGTCACACAGCTCCACCCCGCCGCGATCCCCAGCGTCTTTATTTTCTTGCCGGCGCTGCCGCTGACCATCAATGGCAAGATCGCCCGTCAACAGTTGGAAAACTGGCCGCTGGATGAACGAAATGAGCGCCTGACGCCACCGGAAACAGAAACTGAGGCCATTCTCGAGCGCATCGTGGCCAACGCCATCGGCTGTCCGCAAGCCGACGTCACACAGGAGTTCATCAACCTGGGCGCACACTCGCTGACAATGAGCAAAATCGTCGCGCTCGTCGCACGCGATCTTTGCTGCCACCTGAGCATCGCCGATCTGTTCCGCCATAATACGGTACGCAAACTGGCCGAATATATCGAGAATAAGGCCGTTGCCGCGGAGCGCGCCATCGCTATCTGCGACGAACGCCGCGCGCCGCTCAGCCCTCAGCAGAACCTGCTCTGGTACCTGAGCGCATTGAATCCTGACGACTGCAGTTACAACCTGCCGCTGGCGATAGACATCCAGGGCTCGCTCGATCTGGCGCGCTTTGAACAGGCGATCAATTTTATCTATGAAAAACATGAAAGCCTGCGCACTCGCTTCGCCGAAACCGACGGTGTCGCCTATCAGTTGGCAGAACCGCATACCCCGATTCGCCTTGCCGACCACTGGGTGGAAGGCCAAACGCTGTCGGCAGAAAAGTGGGTGCGCCAACTGTGTGCCACGCCTTTCGACATCACCGCTCGGCCGCCGCTGGTGCTTCGGCTGGTACAGTATCATCAGCAGCACCATGTTTTGATTTGGGTAAAACACAACATAATTACCGACGCCTGGAGCGAACAGCTGATCCTTAACGATCTGTGGCAGCGCTATAACGAGCTCGACGATCACAATGGGTTTGACGCGCCGCAACCGCAGATCCAAACCATTGACATCGTCAACAGCGGCATCGCACCACCTGCGCCGGCGGATGTCGCTTACTGGCAACAGCAACTGCAAGGCTGCCGCGAACTGGACTTCCCGCTGGATAAACCACGCCCGCTAATGCCGACACATGCCGGAGAACGCATCCATTATCAGCTGCAGCCCGACGTGGCCGGTCTGCTGGCGTCACGGGGCAAAGCGCTGGGCGCCACGCCTTTCGCCTTGCTCTGCGCGGCATTAAGTTTACTGCTCAGCCGTTATACCCAGCAGCAGGATATCGTCATCGGCACCGCCATTGCAGCGCGGGACAACCTGGATCAGGCGCAGGTCAGCGGCTTCCATGTCAATACCGTACCGCTGCGTATCCAACTGAGCGAACAGGACACCCTGGCCGAGCTGATCGGTAACATGATGGAAACCTGCATCGGCGCCTATCAGCATCAGCAGCTCTCGTTCGACCGGATCTTGCACCAGATCGAATACGAGCGGATGTCGAACAAAAATCCGTTATTCCAAATCATGGCGATCCTGCAGAACGCCGGCGACGTATGCCAACAAAACCTGCACGATTGCACGCTGCATCGCTTGCCGCTTTCGTCCGGCTTCTCGATGTTCGATATGACCTGGAACTTTAGTGTGGAACAGGACGCCGTCGCCATCGAACTCGATTACGCCAGCGAACTGTTTTATCCCGCCAGCATGCAGATGCTGTTGGACAACTATCAGCAAACGCTGCGGCAACTGCTCACCCTGCCGGCCAACACGGCGCAGCGTGCCCTCAACCCGCTATGCGAACGGGAGCAACATTGGCTGCAACAGTTGGCCGTCAGCTCGGACGCTGGTTCAGGTGACTCGCTGCTGGTGCAAATTGCTCGCTTGGCACAAACCCAGCCTGACAGTCTCGCCGTCAGCTGCGAACGGCAACAGTACAGCTACCGTCAGCTGTGGGCGCAGTCTGAGCGCATCGCGCATGCATTGCAGCGCATCGACAGCAAGCCTTTTTCGGTCGGCGTCATGATGGAGAAAAGTTGCCACGTCGCCGTACTCCTGCTCGGCGTGCTGAGAGCCGGCAAACACTACGTGCCGATTGACGTACACTACCCGGCCGACCGCGTGAGCTACATGATCGAGAACGCGCAAGCCCGGTTGCTGGTGACCGATGGTGAGCCAGAGCAACGTTGGGCCAGTCCCGCCGTCGGTTTCGACTCGCTGGTTTCTCAACCTGCAGCGGCCGACACATTGCCGATCCCAGCCGACGATACGCTGGCCTACATCATGTACACCTCAGGCTCAACCGGTAACCCCAAAGGCGTGATGATCACCCACGGCAACCTGAACAATTTCACCCACGACTTCGTCGGGCGGCTGGCGCTGAGCGCGAGCGATAAGGTGCTCAGCCTGACCAGCATCAGCTTCGATATTTTTGGGTTGGAACTGTTCTGCTCGCTGGCCGGCGGCGCGCACGTCACGCTGTGTCCACGAGAAACCGCCATGGATCCGGTCAAGTTGTATCACTTTATCGAGCGACAGCAGCCCAGCGTGATTCAAGCGACACCTACCGTCTGGAGCACCATCGTCCACCATCTGCCGGCGGCGGGCCAGCGCCCCCTGACCGTGCTGTGCGGCGGCGAGAAGATGCCGGCGGCCTTGTTGACGCAATTGCGACGCATCGCGACACGGGTGCTACAGGTGTATGGCCCGACGGAAACCACCATCTGGTCGACCTGCGCCGATCTGACTCACGAAGGCGCGAGCGACTGTATCGGCACGCCGATACAGTCAACTGACGTTCTGGTCATGGATCAGGCCGGCAACCCGATGCCAAGCGGCGCATTTGGTGAGCTATGGCTGGGCGGCGCAGGGGTATCACCGGGGTATTGGCGCAACCCGACGCTGAGCGATAAGGTCTTTCTACGGCGCCAGGCGTTCGGCACCGAGCGCTATATGTACCGCACCGGCGACATTGTGCGGTTTAATCGTCAGGGGCAGCTGGAATACCTCGGCCGGAACGATCACCAGGTCAAAATTCGCGGCCACCGCATCGAATTGAGCGAAATCGATCTCAGTTTATCCTCTCTCGACAATATCGAACGGTCGCTCAGCTTAATTGTCGGTGAAGGCCAGCAGGCCCGCATCGTCAGCTACCTGCAGTTAACGCCGGGAGAGGAGCTGAATGAAAAAGCGGTGCGCACGGCGCTGAAAGCTCGCTTGCCGAATATCATGATCCCGTCCGGTTTTGTGGTGCTGTCGGCCTTCCCGCTCACCAACAACAATAAAATCGACATTCTTCGGCTACCGGCGCCGGAAACCCGCTACTCGGCTTCCGAAGCGGACTACACGCCTGCGGCCAACGAGGCGGAAAGCGCCATGCAGCATATCTGGCAACAAGTCTTGTCGCAGACGCAGATCAGCGTCTGCGACAGCTTCTTCAGCCTGGGTGGAAATTCACTGCAGATCCCGCAACTGCTGCACGCCATTCGTCAACAGATGGGCGTCTCGCTGACTATCCGCGAATTCATCATGCACAGCCAGATCCGCGAACTCACCGCGCTGGCCTTGAGCAAAACTGCCGGGGTCGCCGATGAAACGCATTGAGGTGTACCACCATGGACGTTGTCATCACCTTGACTACCGAGAGCCGCTGCGGCTCTCGGCCAGGCTGGACTTCACCGATAACCCGACCAACCTTTATGGCGTGGCCCCCGCCGATTCGGCGCCGCTGAGTTACGGCGATACCGTCGCCAGCGTGCGTCATGGCGGGGTCTGCAACGCCGAGCGTATCAGCCTGGTGCCACACTGCCACGGCACGCACACCGAATGCATCGGCCATATTCTTGCTGAAACGCACAACGTGGCGGATTTGCCGCTTGAACCGTTCATCGCCGCCACCCTGATTCGCGTCAGGCCGCAACGCGCGGACGGGACCACGGAGAGCTATAACGCCAGCGCTGCCTCTGAAGATTGGCTGATTACCCAGGCGGCGCTCGATGACGCGCTGGCGCCGTTGTCGGGCGACTACCTGCAGGCTTTGGTGATAGCGGTCGAGACGCCGAGCGATTTCCGCGCCGCAGCCTGCGCGCCCTACTTCAGCCATCAAGCTCTGGCGCGCATCGTCGAACTCGGCGTCCAGCATCTGTTGGTGGATATTCCGTCGATCGACCGGCTATACGACGGCGGACGCATGGACAACCATCGCCGTTTTTGGGGGCTTGATGCCCCCGACAGGCCGCACTCCGGGCGCAAATACGCCTCCGTGACCGAGCTGATTCAGGTTCCCGCGCACGCCGCGGCGGGACACTATTTTCTGACCATTCAACTGCCGGATTTGAGCGGGGATGCCCTTCCCAGTCGGCCCGTCCTATTTTCGTTTTCTACAGGGAAAGTGACATCATGAATTACGCCAGCTATCTGCAGCTAAACCAGCTGCTGTCACTGCAACAGCCAGCCTCGCCGTCTGCGGAACACCGCAATGAAAACTTGTTTATCATCACTCATCAAACCTACGAGCTCTGGTTCAAGCAGTTGATCGATGAGCTTCATCTGGCGATTGCGCTGATCGAAGAAGGAGATATACCGGCGGCGATCGAAACGATGACGCGCGTCAATGCCATTACCCAAACCGTGGTGAATCAGATCGCCGTGATTTGCACGCTGAAGTTTCATGAATTCCAGCGTTTTCGCAGCTATCTCGGCACCGCCAGCGGTTTCCAATCCTACCAGTTTGCCGGCATAGAAGCGCTGCTCGGCAAGGAAAACCCAAAGAAACTACAACAGTATCAAGGTGATGAAGAGGCACAGCGCCGATTGGCGGCTATTATCCAACCGGTTTCCCTATGGCAGGCGATACGCGGCCACCTGATGCGTCTCAATGACCAGCCCAATCAGGCGGCGCAAGGCTTCGACGACATCATCAGGCAATCGCTGACGCGTTCAGGCTGCGAGTCGCTGCTGCTCAACCAACTGCTTGATTTGGATTCACTGCTGCAAGAGTGGCGCTACCGCCATGTGAAACTGGTGGAGCGTACGATCGGGCAGCGGAAAGGTACCGGCGGTTCATCGGGTTCGGACTATCTTAAATCTACGCTGTTCACGCCGATCTTCGATGAATTGTGGAACGCCATCAACTGAGTGCATTCCCTTAACGCCAAGGAAGCTCAGGCTTCCTTGGCACCCCTGAAAATACGGATTTTCACCATGCATTGCACCCACTTCCCCAACGCCCCCCTCGGCCTGAAACCGCTGACGCCGGGACGCCAGGGCAGCCTGCGGCTGATCGCTTTTCCCCACGCCGGCGCCGGAGCCACTGCCTTTCAGCGATGGAGCCCCACGTTGCATCAGGACATCGAACTCTATGCCGTGCAATATCCCGGTCGAGAGGAGCGGGCGCACGAAGCGCCGCTCTGCCAACCCCAATCGCTCATCAATCAACTGATATCGGCACTGCAGCCACTGCAGGATAAACCGCTGATCTTTTTCGGCCACAGTCTTGGCGGACGGGTTGCGCTGGCGTTAGCGATGGCGCTGCCCCAACCGCCGCTGCAGTTGATCATTTCCGCCAGTTCATCGCCCTTTCTTGCGCGCCACAGCCAGTTGCTGAGGATGCCTCGTGCCGCTTTGCTGAACGCGCTTTGTGCCGGCGAGGGCCTGGATGAGTCTCTCATCGGCGACAGCGCGCTGGTCGATTACTATCTGCCGCTGATCCGTGCCGATCTGTTGCTGTCCAGCCAATTGCTTTTCCCTGCGCAACCGGGTTACCACGCCCCGCTGGCGATGTTCTATGGTGAAAACGACAAGTTGATTGATCGGCAGGATTTGCTCGACTGGCGCCGGATCGCGCAAGGCGATTTTCAGCAGCGCACTTTTGCCGGCGGACATATGTATATCACCACGCAGCGCGAGGCGGTGATAGCCGGCGTTCACCAGTTGCTGGCTGGCCGCCTGAGCGAACCGGCCAGCCGGTAACACTCAGGCGTTTTCACGCTCAGGCAACGCCAAACGGCGCTCGTTGTGCACCACCCGCCACGCCAACAGCAGCACGCACAGGCTGCAGAGCGACAGCACGGCGCCCAGGTGCTGCGACAGCCCGGCCAGCACCAAGCCACCGCCAAGCATCAGGTAATACATCAGGCCAAGGATCGCGCCGGCGGTGCCCATGCAGTCTTTATAATGCCGCAGCGCGCGCGCCAGAATATTGGGAATGGCGATGCCGTACGCCATCACCACCAGCATCATCGGCAGAACGAACCACAAGCTCCCTTCCAGCAGCAGTACCAGCAGGCCGCCGGCCAGTGACAAAACGCAGGCCAGCATCAGCAACGCGGGGAACAGCCAGTGTTTGCCGATCAAAAACTTGTTGATCGCCGCGCCGATACCGACCCCGGCCGCCAACACCAAACCGGTATAACCGAACCACTGCGCCGGCAGTTCCAACGCCGCGAAGTGGAATGGCGCCAGCTGGTAATAGCTGAACATGCAAATATTGAACAACGCCACCAGCAGCGCACTGAGCCAAATATCCCCGTCCTTGATCATCCGCCCCAGCGTGCCGAAAAATGAATGCCTCACCACCTGTTGCGGACGCGTCTCCGGCAGTTGCCAACCGGCATAGCCCAGCAACAGCGCCGCCAACAGCGCCAAACCGCCAAACACCCCCTGATAGCCCCAATAGTGAGTCAGCACTGCGCCGCTCAATACGCCAACCGCCGGGCTGATCGCCATGGCGATCCCCATCACCGAGAACACCCGCGCCAACTCATAACCGTCGAAGCGATCGCGAATCGCCGTTTGCGTCCCGACCGAACCGACCGCCGCGCCAAAGGCGGCCAGCACCCGCGCCGCCAGCAGCACGCTGAAGCTGCCGCTGAACAGTGCGACGATAGAAGCCAGCAGATAGAGCGTCAGCCCGGCCAAAATGGTGGGACGGCGTCCAATAACGTCGCACATCCGCCCCCAAACCACCACGCCCAGCGCAAAGGCGAAAAAGTAGCAAGAGAGCGTTTGCGCCGCCATTTCCGCACTTACCCGGAAACCGTGCGCAATGTGCGTCAATGCCGGGCTGTAGATGGTCTCCACCACCTGGGGAAACATCATCATCGACGTCGCCAATGTCAGAGTCAGCTTACGTTGCATAACAGATCCTGTAGCCAAGAATAAGCTGCACAAGGTAGCATCTGCTCCCCGGCGCCGATTACAATATAAAAGACAATAAATTTACAAAATCGGACATACTATGGCGTGGCTTCAGGCGCAGGACAGTTTTAATCCGGATACGCTCGACAACGGCGTGCTCGGGATCGCCGCCGAACTGGCGCAGCACGACTCTGGCACGCATTGGCATGACAGGGGCCAGTTGCTGTTCTGTCAGCAAGGCAGCATGCGTATCACGCTCAACCAAAGCATCTGTATGCTGCCGCCGGGCAGAGTTGCCTGGATCCCGCCGCAAGTGGCTCACCGCGTTCAGGTCAACGGCGTAGTCGGTTACCGTTCGCTTTATCTCGACGCCGATCGCTATGCCTGTCTGCCTACGCAGCTTGCCGTACTGACAGCCTCGCCGCTGCTGCGCGAGGTGTTGGAACGCATCGCGTTCGCCGCATTCGACACCGACTGGCAGCATGGGCCTCACGCCAATATTCTGGCGGTCTGCCTGGACGAGATCGCCGCCGCGCCGCGCGAACTGACGTTGCTGCCGCTGCCCAGTGACCGGCGCCTGCGCCATCTGGCCAATCTGGACATGCTTCCGCCGCTGCACGAGCTATCGCGCTACAGCGGCGCTTCCGAGAAAACCATCAGCCGGATTTTCCGCCGTGAAACCGGCCTCAGTTATCAACAGTGGCGTCAGCAATGGCGCCTGATCAAAGCAATAGAGATGCTGGCCGCAGGGCTGAGCCAATCCGACGTCGCCGGTCGGCTGGCGTTTTCCAGCGACAGCGCCTTCGCCACTTTTTTCAAGAATATGGTGGGCTGCCCGCCGAGGGCGTATATGGAGAGAAGAAAGTAAGAGGCCGTCTAAAACGGCAACGCCGACGGAAAGCGTTGATGGGGAGGAAAAAAGCGACGGCGGGAACGGCGCCCCCGCGACAAGCGAGAAACGCCGTTCCGCTACGCCCTTATCGATAGACGATCTCGCCCTTCGGCTCGTAGGCCGCCGCATCCAGCGGTGAATGTTTCTCGATGTATTGCTTCAGCACCTCGGCGTCGATAAAGCCGGTGTTGACGTAGCTCGGCAGCCCGTCCAGCTTCGGATAGCCGTCGCCGCCCAGCGCGTTGAAGTTCAGCGTCGCCATGCGGTAGGTTTTATCCGCCTCCAGCGGCTGGCCGTTGATCTTCACCTCGCTGACGCCCTTGCCGTCCGCCACCAGGCTGACGTTGGCGAACTGGGCGTAGGCGCCGGAATCCGGCTTCATGTTGGCCACCACCGCCAGGTACTGCTCAACCTCGCTGCCTTTCATATCGACATGCACCAGGGTGTTGCCGAACGGCTGTACCTTGAGCACGTTCTTATAGGTGATATCGCCGCTTTCAATCGAATCGCGCACCCCGCCGCCGCTCATCACCGCGAAGTCGGCATCGGCGCGCTCCCTCTGCGCCGCCAGCATCACCCGCGCCAGGTTGGTCTGCACGAAGCGCACCTTGCTGCGATCGCCCTCCAGCTTGCCGTTAACGCTGCCGATCTTTACGCCCAACTGCGCCTTGCCCTTCTCCTGGAACGGCGTCAGCAGTTTCATCATGGTCGGGTCTTCCGCGATCTGCTGGGTGTAGTACACCCGCTCGCTGGTGCCGTCCGCCTTCTCCACCTTCTTCTTCAGGTTCACCGGGATCAGCTGATAATGCACCAGCTTCAGCTCGCCGTTGCGGAATTCGAAGTCGGCGCGGCCCACGTATTTGCCCCACTCGTGCGCCTGCACGATCCAGGTGCCGTTCTGGCGATCCGGCGAGCACGGCGTGCCCGGCACGTAATCTGCCTGTTTGCGGTTGTCGCCGGCCATGCACACCGGATCCTGCGAGTGGCCGCCGACAATCATGTCGAGATACCCGGCCGGCAGGCTGCGCGCCATTTCCACGTCGCCCGGCGCGTTCGAGCCGTGTTCACCATTGTCGTAGTGCCCCATATGGGTGGCGGCGATAATCACGTCCGGCTTCTCGTCCTTACGCAGTTGCTCCACCACCTGCTTCGCCTCCTGCGCCGGCACGCGGAACTCCATGTCGGTAAAGTACTCCGGGTTGCCTATCTTGGCAGTGTCGTCGGTCGTCAGGCCGATCACGGCAATCTTGATGCCCTGCTTGTCGAACAAGGCGTAAGGCTTGAACAGGCGCTGGCCGGTGCTTTTCTGATAGATATTGGCCGACAGCAGCGGGAAGGTCGCCCATTTTTCCTGCTGCCGCAGCACGCTCAGCGGGTTGTCGAATTCGTGGTTGCCGATCGCCATCGCGTCGTAACCCACCAGGTTCATGCCGCGGAAGTCCGGCTCGGCGTCCTGCAAATCCGATTCCGGCACGCCGGTGTTGATATCGCCGCCGGACAGCAACAGCAGGCTGCCGCCCTGCGCCGCCACTTCCTGACGAATGCCGTCCACCAACGTTTTCTGCGCGCCCAAGCCGTATTCGCCATGATCGTTCTGCCAGAAGTGACCGTGATGGTCGTTGGTATGCAGAATGGTGATGGCGTAGGTCTTATCCTTTTCCCAGGCACTGGCGGCCCCCGACAGCAACGTCAGGGAAACGGCCAACGCACATGCGGTGGTTTTCAGCGAAAAACGCATGGCGAATCTCCGTGTATTAAATGGCTTTTATGATGAGGGCGAAATTGTAGCGCGAATCAATGACAGCTGATTTCAAATTTTTGCGATGTGAGTCTGATTATTTCAGATATGGTAAAAATTGCGCACCCTGCCTAAGATGTCTTCTCTGTGCTCAACAACTTATCAGGCTAATAATAATATGACCGACAGTAGCCAAAGCGCGATGCCGCCCGCCAAGGGCAGTGCGGTGAAAGGCACCGCCTTCTCCATCCTCGGCGCCATCAGCGTGTCTCACCTGCTCAACGATATGATCCAATCGCTGATCCTGGCGATTTACCCGATCCTGCAAGCCGATTTTCACCTCAGCTTCGTGCAGATCGGCATGATCACCCTGACCTATCAGCTGACGGCCTCCCTGCTGCAGCCGCTGATTGGTTATTACACCGATAAACACCCGCAGCCTTATTCGCTGCCGATCGGCATGGGCTTTACCCTGTCCGGCCTGCTGCTGCTGTCGGTGGCGAGCACCTTCCCGCTGGTGCTGCTGGCGGCGGCGCTGGTGGGCACCGGCTCATCGGTGTTCCACCCGGAATCCTCGCGCGTGGCGCGCATGGCCTCCGGCGGCCGGCACGGCCTGGCGCAGTCGCTGTTCCAGGTCGGCGGCAACTTCGGCAGCTCGCTCGGCCCGCTGCTGGCGGCGCTGATCATCGCGCCTTACGGCAAGGGTAACGTCGCCTGGTTCACGCTGGCGGCGCTGCTGGCGATCGTGGTGTTGCTGCAGGTCAGCAAGTGGTATCAACATCAGCACCGGGCAACTAAAGGGCAGCCGAAAAGCCCATCAACGCTGAAACCGCTGCCAAAACGTACCGTAGTCTACTCGCTGGGCATCCTGCTGGTGCTGATTTTCTCTAAATACTTCTATCTGGCCAGCATCAGCAGCTATTACACCTTTTATCTGATACATAAATTCGGCGTTTCGGTGCAGAATGCGCAAATTCACCTGTTCGCCTTCCTGTTCGCGGTGGCGGCAGGCACCATTATCGGCGGGCCTCTCGGCGACAAGATAGGGCGAAAATACGTTATTTGGGGCTCTATTCTCGGCGCTGCGCCGTTTACCCTTGTTTTACCTTATGCATCGCTCTATTGGACCGGCATTTTAACGGTGATTATCGGGGTTATTCTCGCCTCGGCGTTCTCCGCCATTTTGGTCTACGCCCAGGAGCTGATCCCCGGCAAGGTGGGCATGGTTTCCGGCTTATTCTTCGGTTTTGCTTTCGGTATGGGCGGATTAGGCGCGGCAGTTCTTGGTTATGTCGCGGATTTGACCAGTATCGAACTGGTCTACCAAATCTGTGCTTTCCTGCCGCTGATCGGTATTATCACCGCACTACTGCCCAATATGGAGCATAAACCGCAATAACCCCGCGACTAGCCCGGATGAAATTACTTATTCGTCCGGGTTATCTTACGGATAAATCAATGTTATTTTCCCTATCTGGCACAAAACTCCCTCATTGCCGCACCTTAAGTGAAATCCTCTGCCTTTTTACAAAAAAGGCCAAATTAGCCAAGCAAGCCGCGCACAAATGCAATAAACTAAATGTATCTTTTCGTAACTTTGTTGCGTTTCTCCCGTGCCGCGATGCATAGCCAGAAGGAGTATGGATGCATAATTCAACACCGCTCATTACCACCATCGTCGGAGGGTTAGTACTCGCCTTCCTCCTCGGCATGCTGGCGAACCGCCTGCGCATCTCCCCTCTGGTGGGGTATCTGGCCGCAGGCGTGCTCGCCGGCCCGTTCACCCCCGGTTTCGTCGCCGATACCTCATTGGCGCCGGAACTGGCGGAAATCGGCGTTATCCTGTTGATGTTCGGTGTTGGCCTGCACTTCTCTTTGAAAGACCTCCTCGCAGTAAAATCTATCGCCATTCCCGGCGCCGTAGCGCAAATAGCCGTCGCCACCCTGCTCGGCATGGGGCTGTCCAAGCTGCTCGGCTGGGATCTGATCTCCGGCCTGGTGTTCGGCCTCTGCCTCTCCACCGCCAGCACCGTGGTGCTGCTGCGCGCGCTGGAGGAGCGGCAGCTGATCGACAGCCAGCGCGGGCAAATCGCCATCGGCTGGCTGATCGTCGAAGATTTGGCGATGGTGCTGACGCTGGTATTGCTGCCGGCCTTCGGCAACATGCTGGGCAACGACAACGCCAGCAGCAGCCAGCTGCTGATGGAGCTGGCGCTGACCATCGGTAAGGTCATCGCCTTTATCGCGCTGATGATCGTGGTCGGCCGCCGCCTGGTGCCGTGGATCCTGTCAAAAACCGCCAGCACCGGCTCGCGCGAGCTGTTCACCCTGGCGGTATTGGCGCTGGCGCTCGGCATCGCCTACGGCGCGGTGAAGCTGTTCGACGTCTCCTTCGCGCTGGGCGCTTTCTTCGCCGGCATGGTGCTGAACGAGTCCGAACTGAGCCACCGCGCGGCGCATGACACCCTGCCGCTGCGCGACGCATTCGCAGTGCTGTTCTTCGTCTCGGTCGGCATGCTGTTCGATCCGATGATCGTGATTAACGAACCGCTGGCGGTGCTGGCGACGCTGGCGATCATCGTGTTCGGCAAATCCGCCGCCGCGTTCCTGCTGGTGAAAATGTTCGGTCACTCCAAGCGCACCGCGCTGACCATTTCCGCCAGCCTGGCGCAAATCGGCGAGTTCGCCTTTATTCTGGCGGGCCTCGGCATTGCGCTCGGCATGATGTCGGAACACGGCCGCAATCTGGTGCTGGCCGGCGCCATTCTGTCCATCATGCTCAATCCGCTGTTGTTCACCCTGCTGGAACGCTATCTGGCCAAGACCGAAACCATCGAAGACCAAATCCTCGAAGAGGCGGTGGAAGAAGAGAAGCAAATCCCGGTGGATATGTGCAATCACGCGCTGGTGGTCGGCTATGGCCGCGTCGGCAGCCTGCTGGGCGGCAAACTGGCCGAAGCGGGCATCCCGCTGGTGGTGATCGAGAACTCCCGCCCGCGGGTGGAAGCGCTGCGCGAACAGGGCATCAAGACAGTGCTGGGCAATGCCGCCAATCCGGAAGTGATGGATCTGGCGCGGCTCGACTGCGCGCGCTGGCTGCTGCTGACCATCCCCAATGGCTATGAGGCCGGCGAGATCGTCGCCTCGGCGCGCGCCAAGCGGCCGAATATCGAGATCATCGCCCGCGCCCACTACGACGACGAGGTGGCCTACATCACCGATCGCGGCGCCAACCAGGTGGTGATGGGCGAACGGGAGATCGCCAACAGCATGCTGAACATCCTGCAGCTGGACACCCTGAGCGAAGAAGAAAAAATGGGCGGCTGCCCGATCTGAAGCGCCACGCGCGCATAAAAAAAGGTCCGGCATGCCGGACCTTTTCTTTTTCAGCGGGTTAACGCTCCCAGTAAGACTCTTCCAGGCTGTCTTCCCGCTCCGGCAGGCCGCGAGTGAGGCGCGGCGAATGCTGGTTCAACACCTGGTAGCTGACGCGGTTGGCGTATTTGCACACCTGCGCCAGGGAGGAGTAAGTCAGGTAGCTGCGCACGTGCTTGCTGGAGTTCGGCACGTTGTGGCGGTGATAGCCGTTGGCGGCGATATCGTGCAGCAACGCCGACAGCGCGCCGTCGCCGGCGCCGTTGGTGTTCATGATCTTCTCCGGCCCGCCCATATACGGCGCGATGTGCGAATAAACGCGCAGCGGATTTTCACAGTGTTCGCGGCGCATGGCGCGGCTGAATTCGTAGCGGTTGAACTCGGCGATATGCCCCGGCAGCAGCGGGTGCTGGGTCTGGCGCTTGTTGGCCTCTTCGGTGTAGCCCGCCATATACAGGCCGTTCGGCCCGGCGGTGCACAGCACCAGATCCACCCACTCCAGCGCCATGTCCGAGGCGGTCAGCGGATCGCTCAGCCCGGTCAGCTCCAGCGCTTCGTCTTCGTTCATCGCCAGAATCGTCACGTTTTCCTTCAGGAAGTCGCGCCACCACTGTGGGTTGTCGGCAATGACGTACTTGGTGCCCAGCGTCAACACCACCGGCACGTCGTGCTTTTTGGCGTATTCGATCGCCTGCAGGGTGGCAGCCTTCATCGGCTCCCCTTCCTTACAGCGCACCAGATAAGAGCTCAGCACCAGCGCCGACGCGCCGGCGATCACTTCTTCAGGAATGCTTTCCGGGCGCAGCTGGTTCATTTGGCCCGGGTTGATGGCGAAGGTGCGCTCGCCGCTTTCGCCAATCAGCGTAAAACAGCGGCCGATGGCGCCGTCTACGCCCTGCAGATAGTTGAGATCGGTACGGCTGGAGGTATTGCACAGGTAACGGTAGGCGTAGCTGCCGATTTTCACGTTGCTGCACATCACGCCGAGCAGCACCGAGCGATCGTCCGCCAGCACCGAATAGTTGTGCATGGTATTGCCGATGGTGCCGCCGGCGAACTGATGGGTAACCAGGTTGTTTTCATTCAGTTCCTGATACAGCGCCTCGGCGACGTCGTCTTCGATCACCAGAGAGTGGCCCAGGCTCAGGCCGTAGCGCTGGACAAAAGCGTCGTCCACCTTCGCCTCGATATCCACCAGCGTCTGGTCGATGCCGACGATATACGAGGTGCTGATTTCACTTTCGGGCTGGGCCTGCTGCAGAAGCGGATCGCGGGCGCTCACCGGGAAATAGTGTTTGGACTTGCGTTTACCAGGAAATTTCATGTGATTGGCGGTGGTGGCGGTTTAACAAGCGGAGAATGTTAACACATTCCCGCCCGATCACGATGATTCTAATATACAGATTATTGATGATTAGAGGCGCTGCGCCACCAGCTGCTGCATCATATCGATATGCGCCGGCTCGTCGTTCAACGCAGAGATATATTCAAACTTCTCGCCGCCGGCCTCGAGGAAGATCTCGCGGTTCTGCTCCTTGATCTCTTCCAACGTTTCCAGGCAGTCCGCCGAGAAACCCGGGCAAATCAGCTGAATGTGCTTCACGCCCTGCGCCGGCAGCCCCTTCAGGGTCTCATCGGTGTACGGCGTCAGCCACGGCTCGCGGCCGAAGCGCGATTGGTACGTCATCATCACTCGCTCCGGCGCCAGCGGCAATGTGGCGCTCAGCGCTCGCAGCGTATCCTCGCAGCGCTGCGGGTAGTCGTCGCCCAGGCGTGCATAGCGTTTGGGGATGCCGTGGAACGACAGCACCAACCGATCCGGCTGGCCATGCTCGGCGAACGAGCGCTCCACGCTTTGCTGCAGCGCGGCGATGTAGGCCGGGTGTTCGGCGTAATCGCGGATGAAGGCCACAGAAGGCAAGCGGCGATAGCCTTTCAGCACCCGCGCTACGCCATCCCATACCGCCGCGCTGGTGGAACAGGAATATTGCGGATAGAGCGGCAGCACCACCAGGTTGGTCACGCCCTGCGCCAGCAGCTTGTCGATGGCTTCCGCCAGGCTCGGCGAGCCGTAGCTCATGCCCAGCTCCACCGGCGTATTCGGCATGCGCGCCGCCAGCGCCCGCTGTTGGCGGCGGCTGTACACCAGCAGCGGTGAGCCTTCTTCCATCCACACCGACTGATAGAGCTTCGCCACGCGCGGCGAACGGATCGGCAAGATCGCGCCGTTGAGGATCGGCCACCAGATCAGCGGCGCCGTGTCGACCACGCGATCGTCACTGAGGAATTCCTTCAGATAGCGTTTGACCGCCGACGAGGTCGGCGCATCTGGCGTGCCCAGGTTCACCAGCAATACGCCGTGTTTCTCTTGCTTCATCTCAGTTCCCCTCATTTCCTTTCCGGCCGGCATTCCGTTCTGGGTCGGGATGTCAGCAGCCATTAATGCCGGCTATTGTAACGGAAAAGTCGTGCATCGAAACCGATAACAGCAACAGGCTATGCCTGTGGGCCTCCCCCTTGCGCCAGTCGCCACACCGCCGCCACGTTGCGCGCCGTCACCTGCAGATTGCGATCGGCGCCCGCCAGCGCTTCTTCCAGCGTCACGATGCCATCGAGCACCGAAAACGCCGCGTCGATGCCGTGTTGATGCACCACCTGGTAATCCGACGTCAGGCTGCCGGCGATGGCGATCACCGGCACGCCGTGGCGCTTGGCCACCCGCGCCACGCCGATCGGCGTTTTGCCGTGGATCGACTGGCTGTCCAGCCGGCCTTCCCCGGTGATCACCAGATCGGCATCGCGCACCGCCTCATCCAGGCGCAGGGTTTCGGTGACGATCTCGATGCCCGGCCGCAAACGCGCATTGAGCATGCCGAGCAGCGCCGCCCCCATGCCGCCCGCCGCGCCCGCCCCTGGCTGGGTGAGCACCGCGCGGCCGGTTTCCCGTTCCAGCAGCTCGCCATAGTGATGCAGCGCCGCATCGAGCTGCGCCACCATCTCCGGCGTCGCTCCCTTCTGCGGCCCGAACACCGCCGAGGCGCCCTTTTCGCCGCACAGCGGGTTATCGACGTCGCAGGCGGCGGTCACGCTCACCCATTGCCAACGCGCATCCAGCCCGGCGAGATCGAGATGCGCCAGCTGCGCCAGCGCCGCTCCGCCCGCCGGCAGCGGCCGGCGTGCCTTATCCAGCAACTTCACGCCCAGCGCCTGCATCATCCCGGCGCCGCCGTCGTTGGTGGCGCTGCCGCCGATGCCGAGAATGATCGCCTTCACGCCGCGTTCCAACGCCGCCAGCATCAGTTCGCCGGTGCCGTAGCTGGTGGTGATGCGCGGATCGCGCCGGCCGGGCGGCGCCAGGTGCAGCCCTGAGGCGGCGGCCATTTCAATCACCGCGGTTTCGCCGTCGCCCAGCAAGCCATAGAACCCCTGCACCGGCTCCCCCAGCGGCCCGGTGACCGTCACCTGGACGATTTCACCGCCGGTGGCCGCCACCATCGACTCCACCGTGCCTTCGCCGCCGTCCGCCATCGGCAGCTTCACGTAGTGCGCCTGCGGGTAAATTTGGCGGAACCCCCGCTCGATGGCGTCGGCGACGCCGAGCGCGTTCAGGCTCTCTTTGAAAGAATCCGGGGCAATAACCACTTTTTTCAGCGTTTTCATCACTGTTCCTTATCCCGCCAGGTTAAATACGCCAAACATCAGCGCCGAGATTGCCGCAATGGTGAACCCCACCAGCGTTTCGTACGGCAGCAGCTTCAGCCGCTCGTGCACCGCCATATTGACGCTGCCGCCGGTAGCGTGGAAGAAGCTGCCGTGCGGCAGGTGATCCAGCACCGTGGCGCCCGCATGGATCATCGCAGCGCCGGCCAGCCCGCTCACGCCCAGCTCGAGCAGCGTGGAGCTGAACACCCCGGAAGCCACGGCGGTGCCGGCGGTGGTCGACGCGGTCGCCATCGACATCAGCGCGCCGGACAGCGGCGCCAGCAGCCAGGCCGGCAGCCCGGTGTGCGTTAAGCCGTTAATCAAGACATCCTTCAGCGCCGAGTTGGCGATAATGCCCGCCAGCGTGCCGGTGCCGAGCAGCATGATCGCCACCGGCGCCATGCGCGACAGGCCGGAGACCATAAACTGATTGCACTGGCGGATGCGCCCCATCAGCAGCGCGCCCGCCAAGCCGCCGGCCGGCAGCGCGATCAGCGGATCGACGGCGATGCCGGCGATCGGCCGCAGCGACAGCAGCAGGATCGCCACCAGCGGCGCGCTGATCGCCGCAGCGAAGCCCGGCCGCGCCCCTTCGGCATGCTGAGTCAGCTCTTCGGCCATCACTTTGCTGCCTTTATCGCTCAGGCGGCGCGCCAGCAGATAGGCCACCACCAGGCCGCACAGCCCCGGCACGATGCCGGCCATCATTACCGAGGTGAGCGGCACGTGGAAATTGTCCGCCGCCGCGATGGTGTTCGGGTTGGGCGACATCACGTTGCCGGCCTTGCCGCCGCCGATCATCGCCAGCAGGATCGCCGCGCGCGAAATGCCGGCCTTTTGGGCTATCGACAGCGCGATCGGCGCGACGGTGATCACCGCCACGTCGATAAACACCCCCACCGCCGTCAGGATCAGTGTAGCCACCGCCAGCGCCAGCAGCGCGCGGGTTTCGCCCACCTTGCGCACGATGGTTTCGGCGATGGTATGCGCCGCGCCGGATTCGATCAGCACCCCGGCCAGCACCCCCGCCGCCAGGATGCGCATCACGGCGTTGGTGATGCCCTGCGCCCCGCCGATCATCAGCGTTACGGTCTGCACCAGGTCGGCGCCGCCGCACAGCCCGCCCGCCAGCGCGCCGGCGATCATGCCGTAAGCCGGCGGCACCTTGCGTAGAATCAGGACGATGGCGACGGCTAACGCCACCAGCGCCCCCAGAGTGGATACGGTTGTCATTGTTGTTTTCTCCGTGGTTGATGTGCAGGCCAACATATCCCGCGCGCCCGGCGTTGGCCTGAGGGGAAACAACAAAAAATCGCCGGGGGAACGGCGTGGAATTTGTGGGTTGGCACAACTCAGTCGTGCATCAGCATGCCGATATATAACCGCAGAGCGTCGGTTAATTGGTTGATTTTCATGCCAGTTATCGCTTCGATACGCTGCAGGCGATAGCGCAGGGTATTGACGTGGATATGCAGCTGTGCGGCGGTCTGCGTCTGATCACAATTCTGCGAAAAATAGTGGCGCAGCGTGCCGCGCAGCACGCCTTTTTCGTCCTGTTCGCCCAGCGTCCGCCAGGGGCGACCCAGCTCCTGCGCGCGCCAATCCTCCCCCAGATCGCACAACAGCGACGGCAGCGGGTAGTCGTGGTAGAACAGCGTGGCGTGACGCAGTTTCAGGCGCTGCGCCATCGCCTGAGTGGCGCGCGCCGTCAGGCTGGAACGATAGGCGCTTTGCGGATCGTCATAAAAACCGCCGACGATCAGCCGCACCCGGAAGCGGTGTTTGAGTTGGTTTTGCAAACGCTGGGCCTGTTGGCGCTCCAGCTTCAGGCTCCATTCGCCCTGCACCATGCAGGCCGGTCGCAGCAGGGTCATTTCATTGAAGCCGGTAATGGCGATCAACGCGTCGCGCTGGGTGGCCTCCAGCTCCGCCAGCAGCTCGCGCAGCAGGTGCGGCTGCGCCTCTTGCAGCTCGACGATCCACACGATGCGCGCCTGGCGCAGATCCAACCCCAAATACGCCGCCATCGCCGCCAGCGACGCGGTGTTCGGCTGGGGCTGCAGCAGCTGATTCGCCAGCTCTTCCCGGTAGCGTTTTTCCCACTGGTGCTGATCCAGCAGCGCCGCCTGCTCCACCATCATCTCCGCCGCCATCTTCACCAGCTCGGCGTAGGCGCGCACCTCGGCCGGTTCGCCGGAGATGCCGATCACCCCCACCCGCTGGTTGCGAAAGCTGAACGGCAGGTTGATGCCGGGCCGCACGCCCTTCAGATGTTCGGCGGTGGCGCGGTCGATTTCCACCACCCGATTTTCCGCCAGCGCCAGCACCGCGCCTTCATGGCGCTGGAACAGGCGCTGCGGGTTGCCGGAGGCGATAATCACGCCGTTGCTGTCCATCACGTTGACGGAATGGCTGATGATGCCCATCGCCCGCTGGACGATCTGGCGCGCGGTGGCTTCCGCCAGAAGATTGGTTTGTCTGAGCATGCCCGCTCCCTGCTGAGGGTGAAAACGCAGGCTTGTTATACGCTATTTGGCGCGGACGATTAACGGGCACGGCCGCAACAAGCCGCCGCGATCACAATTTGGCGGGAAAACGGCAAAAAAAAACGCCGGGCCACAGGCCCGGCGTCATGCACAACGCGCTTGCGATCAACCGAGGATGGTCGCCAGCTCTGCGCTCACTTCGGCCACCTTGCGGGTGCCGTCGATTTTGCGGTATTGGGTGTTGCCCGCCGCCGCTTCTTTGCTGTAGTAAGAGATCAGCGGCGCGGTCATCTGATGGTATTCCACCAGGCGCTTGCGCACGGTCTCTTCCTGATCGTCCTTGCGCGTGGTCAGCTCTTCGCCGGTCACGTCGTCTTTGCCTTCCACCTGCGGCGGGTTGAACTTCACGTGGTATACGCGGCCGGACGGCGCGTGCACGCGGCGGCCAACGATGCGGTCAACGATCAGCTCGTCCGGCACGTCGAACTCCAGCACGAAGTCCACGTTGATGCCGGCTTCTTTCATCGCGTCAGCCTGCGGAATGGTGCGTGGGAAACCGTCCAGCAGGAAGCCCTTGCGGCAATCTTCCTGAGCGATGCGCTCTTTGACCAGCGCGATCACCAGCTCATCGGTCACCAGCTTGCCGGCGTCCATGATCTCTTTCGCCTGCTTGCCCAGTTCACTGCCGGCCTTCACGGCTGCGCGCAACATATCACCGGTGGAGATTTGCGGAATGCCGTATTTCTCCATGATGAATTGAGCCTGAGTACCTTTACCAGCGCCCGGAGCGCCCAGCAGAATGATACGCATTGCGTAAATCCCCTTGCTATGTAGTTTTTATAAAATTGCGAAAACGCTCAACGATACCATTTCAGGGGGGGCAGGCTCAAGGCGCGCGAAGGAAATCGATTGCGGAATGTGCAAAAAAACGGACGAGCAAAAAGCGAGAAAAGGCGGGGAAAAATCGGCAATGCGCCCCTAACGGTGCCGTTAAGGGCGCATATTTTCAGTTTCAGGCGGACAGCAACTTGTTCATGCGACGGATGAACAGGTTCGGATCTTCCAGCGTGCCGCGTTCAGCCAGCAGAGCCTGATCCAATAACAGGTCGATCCATTCGGCGAAATGTTCGTTATCGCCCACATCGGATGCGCGTTTGACCAGAGCATGCTCCGGATTGAGCTCGAAAATGTACTTCACTTCCGGCGCCTGCTGGCCGGCGGCGGCGAACAGCTTGGCCATCTGGGTGCTCATTTCGTCGGCGTCGGTCACCACGATCGCCGGCGTATCGGTCAGGCGGTGCGTCAGGCGCACATCCTTCACCCGCTCGCCCAGCAGGGTTTTCACGCGTTCGATGAACGGCTCCAGCTGCTTCTCGGCGGCCTTCTGCTCTTCGGTTTCATCCGCCAGTTTATCCAGCGTTTCATCCGCTTTGCTAACCGACTGGAACGGCTTGCCGTCGAATTCGGTCAGGTAGCTCATCATCCACTCGTCGATGCGATCGGACAGCAACAGCACTTCGATGCCTTTCTTGCGGAACAGCTCCAGGTGCGGGCTGCTCTTGGCGGCGGCGTAGCTGTCGGCGGTGATGTAGTAAATCTTCTCCTGCCCTTCCGCCATGCGGCCGACATACTCTTCCAGCGACACGGTCTGCGCCGAGCTGTCGCCGTGGGTGGAGGCAAAGCGCAGCAGCTTGGCGATCGCTTCCTGGTTGCCGTGGTCTTCCGCCGGGCCCTCTTTCAGCACCAGACCGAACTGCTGCCAGAATTTCTGGTAGCCTTCGGCGTCATCTTTGGCCAGCTTATCCAGCATCTGCAGCACGCGCTTGGTCAGCGCGCCGCGCAGGTTTTGCGTCACGCGGCTGTCTTGCAGGATCTCGCGCGACACGTTCAGCGGCAGATCGTTGGAGTCGATCAGGCCGCGCACGAAGCGCAGGTAGTTCGGCATGAACTGCTCGGCGTCGTCCATGATGAACACGCGCTGCACGTACAGCTTCAGACCATGCTTGTGATCGCGGTTCCACATGTCCCACGGCGCCTGCGCCGGGATATACAGCAGGCTGGTGTACTCCTGCTTGCCTTCTACCCGGTTGTGGCTCCAGCTCAGCGGATCGGTGAAGTCGTGGGCGATGTGCTTGTAGAATTCTTTGTACTCTTCGTCGGTCACGTCAGCCTTGCTGCGGGTCCACAGGGCCTGCGCCTTGTTGATCTTCTCCCAGGTGACGGTGTCGTCTTCTTCGTTTTTGCTTTCGATCTCCACCGGCAGGGCGATGTGATCGGAATATTTGCCGATCACCGAGCGCAGGCGCCAGGCGTCGAGGTACTCATCTTCGCCTTCGCGCAGATGCAGGGTGATTTCGGTGCCGCGCGTCTCTTTGGTGATGTCGGCGATGGTGTAGTCGCCTTCGCCGGCAGACTCCCAGAACACGCCTTCGTCATCGGCGGCGCCGGCGGCGCGGGTGCGCACGGTCACTTTGTCCGCCACGATGAACGCCGAGTAGAAACCGACGCCGAACTGGCCGATCAGCTGGCTGTCTTTCGCCTGATCGGAGCCGATGGATTCCAGGAACGCTTTGGTGCCGGACTTGGCGATGGTGCCGAGGTTTTCGATCACTTCTTCGCGGCGCATGCCGATGCCGTTGTCGGCGATGGTCAGGGTGCGCTGCTCTTTATCGAAGGACAAGCGGACGCGCAGCTCGCCGTCGCCGGCGTACAGCTCTGGCGCGGACAGGGCGCGGAAACGCAGCTTGTCGGCGGCGTCAGAGGCGTTGGAAATCAGCTCGCGCAGGAAAATTTCTTTGTTGGAGTACAGCGAATGGATCATCAAATGAAGCAGCTGTTTTACTTCAGACTGGAACCCGCGGGTTTCTTGACCTTTCATACTCATTGATTACCTCAAAAGACAATGGCTACCAAAATCGAACAATGAGGATCAGATGAGGGTCAGGGTCTTGTTTTTCAAGCGGACGGCGGGAGATTTTTGGCAAAAAAATGACGGGGCCGAACGGCCCCATCCGGGAAAACATCAGAACTTGATGGCGTGACGCCCGGCCAGCGAATGCGACAGCGTGGTGCCGTCGACCATCTCCAGCTCGCCGCCCACCGGCACGCCGTGGGCGATGCGGCTGGCGAGCACGCCATACTGGCCGCACATCTCGGCGATATAGTTGGCGGTCGCTTCCCCTTCCACCGTCGGGTTGGTGGCGAGGATCACTTCGGTGATGCTCTCCTTTTCCAGCCGTTGCTCCAGGCGATCCAGACCGATATCGCCCGGCCCGATGCCGTCCAGCGGCGACAGATGCCCCATTAGCACAAAGTAGCGCCCGGCGAACTGGCCGGTCTGCTCGATGGCATGGATATCCGCCGGGCTTTCCACCACGCAAATCTGGCCGTTTTGCTGACGGCGCGGATTGGCGCAGATGGTGCAGACGTCCTGCTCGGTGAAGGTGCGGCAGTCGGCGCAGTGGCCGATTTCCGACATCGCGCGCGTCAACGCCTGCGCCAGGCGCATGCCGCCGCTGCGATCGCGCTGCAGCAGCTGAAACGCCATGCGCTGCGCCGATTTCGGGCCGACGCCCGGCAGGCAGCGCAGCGCCTCCATCAGGGATTCAAGGAGCGGGCTGGTTTGCATCAGAACGGCATCTTGAAGCCAGGCGGCAACTGCATGCCGCTGGAGACGGAGGCCATCTTCTCTTTCTGGGTCTCTTCGATGCGGCGCGCGGCGTCGTTGAACGCGGCGGCGATCAGATCTTCCAGCATCTCTTTGTCGTCTTCCATCAGGCTAGGATCGATCTCCACGCGGCGGCAGTTGTGCGCGCCGTTGATGGTGACCTTCACCAGGCCCGCGCCAGACTCGCCGGCCACTTCCAATTTGGCGACTTCTTCCTGCATCTGCTGCATTTTTTCTTGCATTTGCTGGGCTTGCTTCATCAGGTTGCCCAGACCGCCTTTACCAAACATAGTCGTCTCTCGTCGCTAGGGCCGCGCACCTCGCGCGGCGTTTAAAGGGGGCGGATACTCTCTTCATCCAGATCCGCGTCGAAGAACCGGCACAGCGTCTGAATATGGGTATCCGCAACGATGGACTGGCGCGCCTGCGCCAGCTTTTCTTCATAGATGGCTTGTCGCCATTCCAGCGGGGTGCGCTCCGCCGGATTATCGTCCTCTATCACGGTCAGCTCGATCGGGCTGCCGTACAGCTCGCCGAGCGCTTCGGCCAGCGTCTTCTGCGCCGAAGGCGAATTCAGATGACGCTGCGAAGACCGCAGATGGAGGCAAATCTTGCCCGCTTCCGGCTGCTGCTTGAAGGCGTTCAACGCCAGCTGCTGCACCAGTTTCGGGATCTTCAGCCTGTCGATTTCCGCCGCCCAGGCGTCGCGCTCCAGCGACTCCACCACCAGCTTGGCGGCCAGCTCCGGCGTTTTCTCGTGCTCCAACGCCGTGCGCAACGCTTTCGGCGTCGCCAGCGGTTCCGGTGCCGCTTCCGGCTCGGTCTGCGCGCGCCAGCGATAGGCTTCCGGCTTGGCCGGTTTTTCCGGCACCTTCTTCTCCGCCAGACGCTGCTGGCTACGCTCGGTCACGGAAGCCAAACGCCCCAGCGCCGAGTTTGCCGGCCGCGCTATTCCTGGCGCCGCCGGCTCATTCTTTTTTGGTGTGGATGCTCCCTGCTGCCGCTGCAGCTGGGACCGCGCTTTCAACAGCTGGGCGGTGGCATCCGGTAATGGGGTCGATGATTGCCGCGACGGCGCGGCCGGCTGCCCTAGCGGCGGCGGCGCGTCCTGAAACTGCGGCGGCTGTTGCGATGCGGCGGCCTGCGGCTGCGCCATCGGCGCCGGCGCGGTCTGCACCAACGCCACCGGCTCCGGGATCACCGCTTTCGGGTGAAACGCCAGCGCGCGCAGCAGGGTCATCTCAACCCCCATGCGGCGATCCGGCGCATAGGCCAGCTCTTTGCGGCCGACCAACAGCGTCTGGTAGTAAAGTTGCACATCGGCCGGCGGCAGGGTGCGCGCCAGCTCGCGCAGCCGTTGTTCCACGGCGGCGTACTGATTGTCGAGCATCGAAGGCAGCAGCTGTACCATCGCAATGCGGTGCAGCAGCGCCAGCGTCTCCACCAGCAGGTTTTCCCAGTCCACGCCGCGCGAAGCGGCCTGTGCGACCTGAGCCATCACCTTTTCGCCGTCGGCGCTGACCAGCGCTTCGAGGATCGCCAGCGGCTGTTCGTCATCGAGCGTGCCGAGCATCTGGCTGACGGTGGCGGCGGTCACCTGCCCCTGCCCCATGGCGATCGCCTGATCGGTCAGGCTCAGCGCATCGCGCATGCTGCCGTCGGCGGCGCGCGCCAGCAGCTGCAGCGCGCGGGCGTCGCTGGTGATCTGCTCCGCCGTCAGCACCGTTTCCAGCTGCTGGCGGATCTGATCGACGTCCAGCGCCTTGAGGTGGAATTGCAGACAGCGCGAGAGAATGGTCACCGGCAGCTTTTGCGGATCGGTGGTGGCCAACAGGAATTTGACGTGCGGCGGCGGCTCTTCCAGCGTCTTGAGCAACGCGTTGAAGCTGTGGCGCGAGAGCATGTGCACTTCATCGATCAGGTAGACCTTGAAGCGGCCGCGCGCCGGCGCGTACTGAACGTTGTCCAGCAGATCGCGGGTATCTTCAACCTTGGTTCGGGAAGCGGCGTCGATCTCGATCAGATCGACGAAGCGCCCCTGCTCGATCTCGCGGCAGTTGTCGCATTGGCCGCACGGCGTGGCGGTGATGCCGGTTTCACAGTTCAGGCCTTTGGCCAGCAGGCGCGCGATGGTGGTTTTCCCCACGCCGCGCGTGCCCGAGAACAGATAGGCGTGATGGATCCGCCCCAGCGAGAGGCCGTTGGCCAGCGCGGTCAGGACATGTTCCTGGCCGACCACGTCTGCGAACGTTTGAGGGCGCCACTTACGGGCGAGAACCTGATAGCTCATTAATACCGGAGAAGTCGAGGAATCTGGAGGGTCATGCTAACACAGCCCCGCGGCGATCCGCGAGGCCGTTGTGCCCAAGGGGCGATGCCGCATCAATGGCCGGCGAAGTCCACCAGGCAGTAGCAGTCGATGCCCAGCTTGTTCAGACGCGCTTCCCCGCCCAGATCCGGCAGGTTGATGATGAATGCGGCGTCGTTCACTTCACCGCCCAGGCGGCGGATCAGTTTGGTGGTCGCTTCGATGGTGCCGCCGGTCGCCAGCAGATCGTCCACCACCAGCACTTTGTCACCCGCGGTGATGGCGTCGGTGTGGATCTCCAGCTTGTCGGTGCCGTACTCCAGCTCATAGCTTTCGCTGAGCGTGGCGCGCGGCAGTTTGCCCGGTTTGCGCACCGGCACGAAACCGACGCCCAACGCCAGCGCGACGGGCGCGCCGAACAGGAAACCACGCGCTTCGGTACCCACCACCTTGGTCACGCCCGCTTCGCGATAGCGCTCAACCAGCAGCTCGATGCTGGCGGCGTAGGCCAACGGGTTTTCCAGCAGGCTGGTCACGTCGCGGAACAGGATGCCCGGCTTCGGATAATCCGGGATGGTTTTGATACTGTCTTTAATAAACTGAAGCTGCTGCGCAGTAGCGGTCATAATTGTTGCCTGATAAAACTGCCTGAAAACCGGCGCGCCGCTCACCCGCCGCCGCCGGGTGAAACACACCGGAGATGAAATGGCAGGCGATCCGCGCACGAAAACGCCCAAATCTATGCAAACTGGCGGACAAATGCAACTCTCCCCTGCATCTTTCAACCCGCAGCGTTGTTGACTGCACGCATTCACCCCGGTCACTTACCTAAGTAAGCTCCCGGGGATGCCTGCGTTTGTCGCCTGGCTGCGGCTTGAAAGCTATTGGGGAGTTTAAGGGACAATCAGCGCTGTTTTTGTTGCGGCAGGTCAATAACCGGCAGGCGCAGCATAAAGGTCAGCAAAATGGCCAGCATCAGCAGCAACAGCCCGCGCACCCACCAGATTTTCACCAGCCACAGCGAACAGGCGAAGGTGAGCACGATCACCAGCACCGCCTTCCACTTCGCTCCCGGCGGCAGCGCGCGATGCTGTTGCCAGTGGCGCAGGTAGGGGCCGAACCAGGAGCGGTGCAGCAGCCAGTGATGAAAGCGCGGCGAAGAGCGGGCGAAACACCAGGCGGCCAACAGCAGAAACGGCGTGGTCGGCAACAGCGGCAGCACCACGCCCAACGTCGCCAGCACCACCGCCAGCCAGCCCAAAATGATCAATAACCCACGCGTCATGCGGCTCTTCGCTCCTCAATCGGTTGCCGCCTACTGTAGCATCGGCGCCGCGCCGGCGGAATATGCGTGCGGCGCTTGTTTCACGGCAGGATCGCGGGCAAGCTTACGCCTGTTGAAATCAAGAGGGAGCTTATGTGAGCACTCAGCGTCTATTACAGGTGTTGGCACAGCAGATCGCGGCGCTGGCGGCCGAAGTGACCCCGCGCGGCGACGTTCCGATCCCGCAGGCGCGCTTCGACGCCGCCCTGTTCGCCAACCGCGGTACGCGGCTGCGCGACTACCTGGCCGAGGTGGAGAAGAATTTCGCCCAGCTGCAAAGCGCCGCCAACGACAGCCGCACCAGCCAGGTGGCCTTTCTGGCCGAAAAACTGGTGGCTCAGATCGCCGCCCTGCAGCGCGAGCTGGCCACCCAGGCGCTGCGGCGCAAGAACCAGCCGAAAGAAGCCCCTGAGGCCGATCTGTACCACAAGCTGGCCGAGCATCAGGACTACGAACGCCGGCTGATCGCCATGATTCAGGATCGGGAAAGCCTGCTTGGCCGTCAGACCACGCTGGCGGCGCAGCAAAAGCTGCAGCACGAGCTGGCGGCGCTGGAGGGGCGCCTGATGCGCTGCCGCCAGGCGCTGGCGCGCATCGAGCGCAATATCGAGCGCAAAGAAAACGGTTTTTGAAGATTTATCACAATATTTTAATGATTATTCCCGGTTGCGCGCCGGGTTCACTATACTCTGCCGGTACGCGAGTTATTCATTCCATTAATTAAGCGCAGGTGCTATGTCTCTGGAAAACGCCTCACCCGAACTGCAGCTGGCGGTAGACTTGATTTACCTGCTGGAATGCAACGAGATCGATCCGGCCACCGCGCTGGCGGCGCTGGATATCGTCAAACGGGATTATCAGGAAAAACTGCAGCGCGCCGGCGTCACCTCTCCCTATCTGCCTGCCGGACAGTAATCAGGGACAGCGCCGCTGTCCCTTTCGTCTTTCAACGCTCATCAGCCCGCCGTCTGGCCGCCTTCGTCCGGCGAGCTGAGCGCGCAAATAATAAGGAAAAAAAAGCGTGTCGCGGCGGCGATGCGCCGACAAACGTGAGCGGCGCCAGAGCCAGAGAAGGCAGAATCAATCAGCGCTGAATGATTTAGCTTCGGATCGGTTAAGAAGCCTGAAGAGTGTCACGGCCGCCGGCGGGCAACGAACAACAAAAGCGTTGCAGCTGATGGCCCGTTGCAGCGGAATCAGAAAGTCAGCACTTTTTCCGCCGCCAGCGTCCACTGCGCCAGCTCGACCAACGTACCGATCGCCACGCCGTCCGCCAGCGGCAAGCGGCTGACGCCGCGCGCGTCGGCACAGGTCTTGCACAGCTTGACCGGCACCTGCTGCGCGGTGAGGATCTCCAGCATCTGCTGCAGGTGGTATCCCTCGTGCGGCTGCTGCCCGGCCAGCCCGGCCACCACCGCATCGGACATCAGAAACAGCCGCAGGTCGAGACTGCTCTGCTGCTCTTTCATGGCGATGGCCAACCGCAGCGCATTGAACAAGGATTCATGGCCATAGGCGGCGCCATTGGCGATGAGAACGATGGATGACATGAAATCTCTCCTTATAAAGGAAGGCGGTCGGCGTCAGACGTCGCCGCGTCGGGTTTGAGGCGCAAGGTGGGGCAAAACTGCAGCATTTCCAAAAACGCGTCCACCAGCGCTTCGGCTTCGGCCCGCAGATCGAAACTTTCCGGCATAAACAGCCAGTTTTCCATCAGGCCGGTGATATAACCGCGCAGGATGATCGCCGCGCGGCGGGTATGTAAATCGGCGGGTAATTGCCCGTGGTGAATGCAGTTATACAGCACCGCTTCAATGCGTTCGTAGCCGGCGAGGTACAGCACCTTGCGCGAATCCAGCAGCGGCATCATTTCACCGACAAACTCGCATTTGTGGAATATAATTTCCATCAACGCCCGCCTACGGCCGTCTTCAACCGTAGACGTCAGAATGTAAATCAGAATTTCTCGGATAACCCGCAGTGGATTATCGGGAAACTTTGCCTGATACTCTGTTTCGAGCTGGTCAATTTTCGGCTCGGTAGATTCCCAAACTTCATTAAACAGGTCTACCTTATTCTTGAAGTGCCAGTAAATGGCTCCACGCGTAACCCCGGCAGCGGTGGCAATATCTGTCAGTGACGTTGCAGCAACGCCACGTTCAGAGAACTCTCTCACCGCAGCATCAAGGATTTGCTGTCGGGTTTCTTGCGCCTGCTGTTTGGTTTTTCGTGCCATGGCATTGTTATTTAGGGGGAGTGTGATTTACATACATTCGCGAATGTATGTACCATAGCACGCACATATAATTAACGCAGCAATGGGTTTTAAAGCTTGTGATCCATTGATCATTTTGAAATCGGACACTTGAGGTTTTTCTATGAACAAAAACAGAGGGTTAACGCCTCTGGCGGCCGTTCTGATGCTTTCAGGCAGCTTAGTGCTAACAGGATGTAACGATAAAGAAACCCAACAGCAAGGCGCCCAACAACAGGCGCCTGAAGTGGGCGTAGTCACCTTGAAGGCCGAGCCTCTCAACATCACTACCGATCTTCCTGGCCGCACCGCTGCGTATCGTATCGCCGAAGTTCGCCCTCAGGTCAGCGGCATCATCCTGAAGCGCAACTTCGTTGAAGGCAGCGATATCAAGGCCGGGACGTCTCTGTACCAAATCGATCCCGCCACCTATCAAGCCAGCTACGACAGCGCGAAAGGCGATTTGGCCAAAGCACAGGCCAGCGCTTCCATCGCACGCGTGACGGTAAACCGCTACAAGCCATTGCTGGGTACCAGCTACATCAGCAAGCAGGACTACGACAACGCCGTCTCCACCCTGCAGCAGGCGGATGCCGCCGTGGTGGCCGCCAAGGCCGCCGTGGAAACCGCGCGCATCAACCTGGCGTATACCAAGGTGACCTCCCCGATCTCCGGCCGCATCGGCAAGTCCGCCGTGACCGAAGGCGCGCTGGTCAGCAACGGCCAGGCGACCGCCCTGTCCACCGTGCAGCAGCTGGATCCGATGTATGTCGACGTCACCCAGTCGAGCACCGACTTCCTGCGCCTGAAGCAAGAGTTGGCCAGCGGCGCGCTGAAGCAGGAAAACGGCAAGGCTAAAGTGAAACTGCTGCTGGAAAACGGCACCGAATACGCACAGGAAGGCACGCTGGAATTCTCCGACGTCACCGTCGACGAGACCACCGGCTCCATCACCATTCGCGCCCTGTTCCCTAACCCGAACGATACGCTGCTGCCGGGCATGTTCGTACGCGCCCGTCTGGACGAAGGCGTGCGCAGCGATGCGCTGCTGGTGCCTCAGCAAGGCGTAACCCGCAACCCGCGCGGCGAAGCGACGGCGTTGGTGGTAGGGGCAGACGACAAAGTTGAGCTGCGCACGCTGAAAGCGGACCAGGCGATTGGCGACAAATGGCTGGTTACCGATGGCCTGAAAGCCGGCGATCGCGTGATCGTCTCCGGCCTGATGAAAGTGCATCCGGGCGCGCAGGTAAAAGTGCAGGAAGTTGACACTCAGGCGCAAAAACAGCCGCAGTCTGAAGCGCAGAAGTCATAAAAAGGAGCCTGTAATACATGGCTAAGTTCTTTATAGACCGCCCAATTTTCGCCTGGGTAATCGCCATCATCGTCATGTTGGCGGGGGTGCTTGCAATAATGAAACTGCCTATTGCGCAGTATCCCACTATTGCACCGCCGGCGGTGAGTATTTCCGCCAACTACCCGGGCGCAGATGCCAAAACGGTGCAGGATACCGTCACGCAGATTATCGAACAGAACATGAACGGTATCGATAACCTGATGTACATGTCCTCCACCAGTGATTCCTCTGGTAGCGTCACCATTACCCTGACGTTTGAATCCGGCACCGATCCTGACATCGCGCAGGTTCAGGTCCAGAACAAACTGTCGTTGGCCACCCCGTTGCTGCCGCAAGAAGTTCAGCAACAGGGCCTGAAAGTAGAAAAATCCAGCAGCAGCTTCCTGATGGTGGCCGGCTTCGTTTCCGACGATCCGAACATGACTCAGGACGATATTGCGGACTACGTGGCGTCCAACATCAAGGATCCGATCAGCCGTTCGTCCGGCGTGGGTGAAGTGCAGCTGTTCGGTGCCCAGTACGCGATGCGTATCTGGCTGGATCCGAACAAGCTGAACAACTACCAGCTGACGACCACGGACGTGACCTCCGCCATCACCGAGCAGAACAACCAGATCGCCGCTGGCCAGCTGGGCGGCCTGCCGCCGGTGCCGGGGCAGCAGTTGAACGCCTCGATCATCGCGCAGACCCGTCTGACTTCGCCGGAAGAGTTCGGCAAGATCCTGCTGAAGGTGAATACCGACGGTTCCCAGGTACGCCTGCGCGACGTCGCTCACATCGAGCGCGGCGCGGAAAGCTATGCCGTTACCGCTCGCTATAACGGTAAGCCTGCCGCCGGTCTGGGTATCAAACTGGCAACCGGCGCCAACGCCTTGAACACCGCCAAAGGTGTGAAAGACGAGCTGGCCAAGATGACGCCATTCTTCCCGCAAGGGATGAAAGTGGTTTATCCGTACGACACCACCCCGTTCGTTAAGATCTCCATCAACGAAGTGGTGAAAACGCTGATCGAAGCCATCATCCTGGTATTCCTGGTGATGTATCTGTTCCTGCAGAACTTCCGCGCGACGCTGATCCCAACCATCGCGGTGCCGGTGGTGCTGCTGGGAACCTTTGCGATACTCGCGGCGTTCGGCTTCTCGATAAACACCCTGACGATGTTCGGCATGGTGTTGGCGATCGGCCTGCTGGTGGATGACGCCATCGTGGTGGTGGAAAACGTTGAGCGCGTCATGGCCGAAGAGGGGCTGCCGCCGAAAGAAGCCACCCGTAAATCGATGGGCCAGATTCAGGGCGCGCTGGTGGGTATCGCCATGGTGCTGTCGGCGGTATTCGTACCGATGGCGTTCTTCGGCGGTTCAACCGGCGCCATCTATCGCCAGTTCTCGATCACCATCGTGTCCGCGATGGCGCTGTCGGTGCTGGTGGCCTTGATCCTGACGCCGGCGCTGTGCGCCACCATGCTCAAACCGATCCCGAAAGGCGATCACGGGGTTAAAACAGGCTTCTTCGGCTGGTTTAACCGCATGTTCGAGAAAAGCACCCATCACTATACCGACAGCGTGGGCAACATCCTGCGCAGCACCGGTCGCTATCTGATCATCTACCTGCTGATCGTGGTTGGCATGGGCCTGCTGTTCCTGCGCCTGCCTTCCTCGTTCCTGCCGGACGAAGATCAGGGCATCCTGTTGACCATGGTGCAGCTGCCTGCCGGCGCCACCGAGTCCCGCACCAACAAAGTGCTGGAAGAAGTCTCCGACTACTTCCTGAACAAGGAAAAGGACAACGTGGTTTCGGTATTTACCGTCGCGGGCTTCGGCTTCAACGGTAACGGCCAGAACAACGGCCTGGCATTCGTCAGCCTGAAAGACTGGGGCGAGCGTCCAGGGAGCGAGAACAAGGTCGAAGCGATCGCGGGTCGCGCCATGGGCGCATTCTCGCAGATTAAAGAAGGCCTGGTATTCCCGTTCAACCTGCCGGCGATCATCGAACTCGGTACCGCAACCGGCTTCGACTTCGAGCTGATTGACCAGGGCGGCCTGGGGCACGAGAAACTGACCGAAGCGCGTAACCAGCTGTTGGGCATGGTTGCTCAACATCCGGACGTGCTGGTGGGCGTGCGCCCGAACGGCCTGGAAGATACGCCGCAGTTCAAACTGATCGTCGATCAGGAGAAAGCCAAGGCGCTGGGCGTCAGCATCACCACCATCAACAGCACGCTGAGCACCGCGCTGGGCGGCTCGTACGTCAACGACTTCATCGACCGCGGTCGTGTGAAGAAGGTATACGTACAGGCCGACGCGCCGTTCCGTATGCTGCCGGAAGACATCAACAAGTGGTACGTGCGCGGCACGAGCGGCCAGATGGTGCCATTCTCCGCCTTCTCTTCGGCGAAATGGGAATACGGCTCACCGCGCCTGGAACGCTATAACGGCTTGCCGTCGATGGAAATTCTGGGCCAGGCCGCACCGGGCAAGAGTACCGGTGAAGCGATGAACCTGATGGAACAGTTGGCGTCCAAACTGCCAAGCGGCATCGGTTACGACTGGACAGGCATGTCCTATCAGGAACGTCTGTCGGGCAACCAGGCGCCGGCGCTGTACGCCATCTCGATTCTGGTGGTGTTCCTGTGTCTGGCGGCGCTGTATGAAAGCTGGTCCGTGCCGTTCTCGGTCATGCTGGTATTGCCGCTGGGGGTTATCGGTGCGTTGCTGGCCGCGACGATGCGCGGTATGAACAACGACGTGTACTTCCAGGTGGGGCTGCTGACCACCATCGGTCTATCGGCGAAGAACGCCATCCTGATCGTGGAATTCGCCAAGGATCTGATGGAGAAAGAAGGCAAAGGCCTGATCGAAGCGACGTTGGAAGCGGTGCGTATGCGTCTGCGTCCAATCCTGATGACGTCTCTGGCCTTCATCCTCGGGGTTCTGCCGCTGGTTATCAGCAGCGGTGCGGGCTCCGGCGCACAGAACGCGGTAGGTACCGGCGTAATGGGCGGGATGATCACCGCCACCGTCTTGGCGATCTTCTTCGTGCCGGTGTTCTTCGTGGTGGTTCGCCGCCGCTTCAGCAAGAAGAACGAAGACCTGGAACACAGCCATCCGGTAGAGCACCACTGATCGCTCAGTGATATGAGCTCCACCCGATAGTCGAAAAGGCCGCACATGCGGCCTTTTTCTTTTGCTTCAGTTGCTTAATGCAAACCGTTCTCATTAATTCACTCGTGGGCGCAATTTACGCTTGATCGCGACGCCGGGTCGGCGCATAATTATTGTTATAGTATAACATCACACGAGAGAGCCATTATGAAACCCGGCATCCATCCCGATTACCGCACCGTGGTCTTCCACGACGTCAGCGCCAACGCCTACTTTAAAGTGGGATCGACCATCAAAACCGATCGCACCATCGAGCTGGACGGCGAAAGCTGGCCGTATGTCACCCTCGACGTCTCTTCCGCTTCGCATCCGTACTACACCGGCAAGCAGAAAGACTATTCCAAAGAAGGCAGCACGGCGCGCTTCCAGCAGCGCTTTGGCCGCTTTATCGGCAATAAGTAACAAGGAAATCCCATGCAGGTATTGAGTTCATTGCGTTCGGCGAAAAATCGCCACCCGGATTGCAAAGTCGTGCGTCGTCGTGGCCGCATCTATGTGATCTGTAAAAGCAATCCGCGATTCAAAGCGGTACAGGGACGTAAGAAAAAGCGTTAACTCCCCAGTGTCATCTGTCGCAAAGCCCCGTTGCTGCTCAACGGGGCTTTTTTTATGGCGAGAAAGTGCCTGCAAGCTGTCCCCCGCCTGCCGGCGGGGGCAGAGGTTACTTCATGCTGCTCAGCAGCGCATCGACATTGTGCTTGAACGCCTGTTCATAGGTGGCCGCCGGGCCGCCCGTACGGGAGAGCGCTTCAGGGTACAGCTCGCCGCCCGCCTTGGCGCCGGTGGCGGCGGCAATCTGTTTCACCAACCGCGGATCGGTCTGATTCTCGATAAAGTAAGCGTTGACCTTTTCCTGTTTGATTTGCTTGATCAGGCCGGCCACGTCGCTGGCGCTGGCTTCGGCCTCGGTGGAAAATCCGACCGGGGCAAGGAAGGTGACGCCATACTCTTGCCCAAAGTAACCAAAAGCATCATGGCTGGTCAGCACTTTACGTTTCTGTGGCGGCACTGCGGCGAACTGGGTTTTGGCCCACAGGTCCAGCTTTTGCAGTTGCTGAATGTATTCGGCCCCGCGCTGGCGAAAATAGTTGGCATCCTCGGGATCGGCGGCAATCAGGGCGTTCATCACGTTGGTGGCGTACTGCACGCCGTTTTTCATGCTGTTCCAGGCGTGAGGATCGGTAATCGCTTTGCCGTCCTCCTCCATCTGGCGGGTGCTGATGCCCTGTGAAGCGGTGATCACCTGCCCTTTATAACCCGAAGCGCTGACCAGGCGATCGATCCACCCTTCCAGCCCCAGTCCGCTGACGAATACCACATCAGCCTGAGCCAACTTTTTGCCGTCCTGCGGCGAAGGCTCGAAACTGTGCGGATCGCCATCCGGCCCCACCAGCGTGCTGACCTTGACGTGATCGCCCCCCACCTGTTTGACGATATCGCCCAGAATGGAAAAGCTGGCGACGGCGTCGACGGTCTTCGCCATCGCCAATGGGCTGGCCAGCAGCGCAGCGACCGCCAGCGATATAGGTAAACGTTTCATACTTTCTCCTTGCAAATGGCACTTCTCAACGGCGCGCGAAGGCGTAAATGCCTCCACGCGTTCCAAACAGGATCGAGACGAAAAAGATGACGCTGGCGCTGAGCACGATCGCCGGGCCGGCGGGCAGCGAAGCGTAATAGGACCACACCAACCCAATCAGGCTGGAAAGCGCGCCGATGCCCATCGCCGTCGCCAGCGTCTGCGGCAGATTGCGCGCCCAGAAGCGCGCGCTGGCGGCGGGCAGCATCATCAGCCCCACCGACATCAGAGTGCCGAGGATCTGGAATCCCGCCACCAGATTGACCACCACCAGCGCCAGAAACAGGCCGTGGATCAGCGCCAACCGGCGCGGCGCGTTGACGCGCAGGAACGTGACGTCGAAGGACTCGATCACCAATGCACGGTACAGCGCCGCCAGCGCCAGCAGCGAAACCGAGGCGATCGCTCCGACCATCAGCATCGCCTGCGCATCCACCGCCAGGATCGAACCGAACAGCACGTGCAGCAGATCCACGCTGGAACCGCGCAGCGAGACCAGCGTGACCCCCAGCGCCAGTGAGCCCAGATAGAACCCGGCGAAGCTGGCGTCCTCTTTCAGCGGCGTGCGGCGGCTCACCAGGCCGGACAGCATCGCCACCGCCAGCCCGGCGATAAAGCCGCCCACCCCCATCGCCACCAGCGACATGCCGGAGATCAGATAGCCGATCGCCGCGCCCGGCAACACTGCGTGGGACAAGGCATCCCCCACCAGGCTCATGCGGCGCAGTAGCAAAAACACGCCCAGCGGGGCGGCGCTGAGCGACAACGCCAGGCACGCCATGAGCGCGCGGCGCATAAAACCGAAAGAGAGGAAAGGATCGATAAGCCCATGCCACAGCATCATGGCGCCACCGCCCGCAGATCCGGCTGCCGTTCGGCGGCGTGATACCTCGGCACCTGTTCCAATACCCGCTCGGCCGCGCCCCAGTGGCAAGCCTGCGGCGTCAGCAACAGCACCTGTGGAAAATGCTCGGCGACCATCGACATATCGTGCAGCACGGCGATCACCGTTTTCCCCTGCCGGTGCAGTTGCGCGATCGCCTGCAGCAGGATCTGCGTGGTGGCGCTGTCGATGCCGGTAAAAGGTTCATCCAGCAAAATCAGCGGCGCCGGTTGAACCAGCAGGCGCGCAAACAGCACCCGCTGCAGCTGGCCGCCGGACAGTTCGCCCACCGGGCTGCGCGCCAGCGCGCTCATGCCAACGTTCGCCAGCGCCTCATTGACCTGGCTTGCCGCGCGCCTGTTCATACCGCCGAACATGCCGCTTTGCGGCCAACAGCCCATCGCCACCAGATCGCTTACCGCGATCGGGAATTGCCGATCCAACTCGGCCTGCTGCGGTAGATAAGCCCTGCGCGGTGGCTTGCCGCCGCTAAAACTCAGAGTGCCGCCCAGCGGCGGCAACAATCCGGCGAGCGTTTTCAGCAACGTCGATTTCCCGGCCCCGTTGACGCCCACCACCGCGGTTAACGAACCGGCGCTGAACTGCCCGCTCAGCGGCGGGAAAAGCGGCGTGACGCCATAGCCTATCGCCAGTTGGCGCAAGGAGATCATGGCAGCGATACCGCCCAGAAGATGCCGAGCCACAGCAGGGCCAGCAGCGCAACGGCCCCCGCACAGCGCGCGGCGGCGGAGGTGGTAAACAACGAATTCAGTGACGGCGCGGCGTCATGTTGTGAAGAGGGAGTCAATGTGGTGACCAAAATGATGGGTTAATAGTTACAATATAACATCACACCCACTACCACATCTCAAGCTATGGCGCGACAATAATGCAACGGAACGTAACAGTCCTTCGCGCAGCGGCGCTTCCCCCCGCAGCCTCCTTATCAAATCCAGGGATATTCCCATTCGGTTGAAATGTTGGCATAAGGTAAAGAACAGCGGTAAATCGAAAAATTTACCGGCGTGAGTGAAAAAGGAGTAAGATAAGCAGATAACATTGCTGTTGGCCGAGATTAATGCTTGTTACCCTTGCCTGTAGCCTGGACGTCAACGCACTTTCTGTTAAAAAATTAAAGAAAGTGATTAATGACAATATAACGGAGTTAGTGCCGGCGCTGACCAGCGGACTCAGTTTTTATTCTGAAAGCGCACGCTATGCCGAAGATTCATTAGAAATACTTGATATAGTACGACAAGGTGACGGCGATTATTCAATGAGTTATCGCTATAAGTGGGGCATTTTTAATGCCTGTCTGGATATCAACTGCGAAGATATCATCAACGACAGCGTACGGTTCCGAGTGACGGAGCGGGGTTTAATCTTCGACATCATTGATAACTCACGGCCATCAACTGCGGATGAATTGTAAGTTTACGTAATAACTGCAGGCCAAACGCGAAAAAATGATTTATATTCATTTTACGGGAAGTTTATTTAACCACCGTTAAGCTGCCTCCGTCCATGATGTAAATCAGCTTACTCACATAGTGTTATCACACCGCAATTAAGACTTACGGAGGGGATGATATGGATGAGTATTCGCCTAAGCGACACGACATTGCTCAGCTCAAATTCTTGTGCGAAAATTTGTATGATGAAGGTATCGCTACCCTGGGAGACAGTCACCATGGGTGGGTCAACGATCCGACGTCCTCCGTCAACCTGCAGCTTAATGAGTTGATCGAACATATCGCTTCGTTTGTGATGAGTTATAAAATTAAATACATGGACGAATCAGACCTGTCGGAGTTAGTCGAAGAATATCTCGACGATACCTATACGCTGTTCAGCAGCTACGGTATCAATGATTCCGACCTGCGCCGCTGGCAAAAAACCAAGGCGAGATTATTCAGAATGTTCTCAGGAGAGGACATCTGTACGACAATGAAAACTTAGGGGATAATTATTCCCGAGCTATTTTACGGTTATTAAACTAAAGGCCACCATGACTAAAACCGACTATCTGATGCGTTTACGTAAATGCACCACGATTGATACTCTCGAACGTGTTATTGAGAAAAATAAGTACGAGCTTTCCGATGATGAACTGGAGCTGTTTTACTCAGCGGCCGATCACCGTCTGGCGGAGCTCACCATGAACAAACTGTATGACAAAATCCCCACCTCCGTTTGGAAATATGTCAGATAATCATCCCCCAACGCGTTGAGCCGATGCTTTTATCGGCTTCAATGTTCAAACTGAATACGTATTTTTCCTATTGACAATGAAATGTTAATTACGTTCATTTTTATCGTTAATAATAAATAGAAACAATTCTCTGTTCCTGTCCGGGGTATTACGCCTTAACGCGATTAACGCGTGCTGTCTCTCGCACTCCCTGCTTATCGGCCACACGCGTCACGGTCATGCCGTCGCTCTTTCCTATTACCTTCGCGGCCACGCCGCCGCACTGCCTCGCCGGGCGGCGTGATCGCCCCGTAAAATCAGAGCATGCGGCGCAAAATCGCCTGCCCGGCGAAGCAGTGGTGTTTAATCACCGCCGCTATGTGCAGCACGATCATGGCCGACAGCGCGATGCACGAATAACGGTGCACGGCGAAAAAGAAGCGGTTAACGTCGAGATTTGCTATCGGGCGAGGGAAGTCGATCGCACCGAAAACGGCAAAGCCGTGCTCCAGCATAAGGAATCCACTGAGCAGCACCACGAAAATCAGCAGGTAGAATATTTCGTGCAGCAAATGCACCAATCCCTTCTCGTGCCCTTGCAGCATATCGCCATAGGGCACCTTAGGCCGGAAAAAACGCCAGATAAAGCGCGCCGCCATCAGCGGTGTCAGCACCAAGGCCAGCGACATATTGGTCACGGAGAAAAAGGCGAAGATGCGTGCATCCGTCATAAAATGCAGTGAATAACCAACGATCATTACGTAGATCATCACGGCGGCAATGCCCCAATGCAGTAACCGACTGAAAAGATCGTAACGGGCAGGTTCGTGTGACATAAAACTCCTTTAAAAGCGGCCATCGCTGGCCGCTTGGCTATCCGATTTACACTTACTTTTTCACGACCCAGGCATCCTGCCAGTTGGAACCCACGCCCGGCTCAAAGTGAGTCGCGCCGCTGTTCCACTGCATGCAGTAACCGCTGTAAGGGAAAGGTTTGCACTGATATACCTTGCCGTCTTTCGGTTGCAGCACTGTGGTGCCGGCAGTGTATTTACTCAGCGCGTTCGGGAAGACGAAGTTATAGTCGCCGTTGCCGCCGCCACCGCCGGTGGATTCCGCTTCCAGGTTGAAGTTTTCGATATCTGGTTGAATGCTCTGCCCGTTGTCGTTGCTGGCGATCACTTTCAGCATGTGGTGGCCTTCGCTGACGTTGCTCAGCGCCATAGTCAGCGGCTGGCTGGCGTCTTCCAGCGTCGCTTTCAGGTAGCCTTTTTCCGTCTGGCCGTGGTCGTAAACGCGCGCTTCAACCGTCAGTTTGCCTTTGACCTCGGCATTGAAGGTCAGCTGAGCTTTGCCGTCCTTGATTTTGGTGCTGGACAGGTTGCCGATGCGGATCTCTTCGGTGATAGCCGGCGTTTCTTCCTCATAGGAAATCACCACGCTCTTCATCGTGCTGCCCTGCTTGGCGTAGACCGCGTTGTTGCCGAATACCGGATTGACGTTGCCTTTGCCGTCTTTCACCCCGGCACGCACCGCTTTCTGTTCGGCGTTGATCTTGCTGGCCAGCGCGTGACCCCAGCGGTTTTTGTCGGTCAGCGTCTCACTGTCGATCGCCAGTTCGGTTTTCATAGTCAGCACTTCACCGTCCGCATCGAAGAAGCGGGCGATCACCTTGTCGCCAACCTGCAGGTTTTTACCGGTGAGGGAACCTTGCAGCTGCTTGCGCCATTCCGACACGACGCCGTCGTCTTCGAAGTTAACGTCAACCACCTGATAGAAACTGTTTACCGTGTCATTGATTTCCCACACGCCGTAAATCACCTGATAGCCGGTTCTCTCCGGCACCACGCACTGGTGCACTTCGCGATCTTTTGGCGGCTTGGCATGGCCATCAATCTCGCAGAACGGCTCTTTTTCGAAGGCCTCGCGCGACAGCGGCTTGTTCACATCCCAGTCCTGTTTGGTGATGTAGTAACGCCAGTTATTGGTTTTGTGCTTGGCGGTGTGGTACCAGGTGAACGTCTGTGGCCCCGGCTTCATGGTATTCAACGCCCAGACGTTGACGCCCTGGCGATCCAACGACTCGAAGCCGTTCACCCCGCCGCTGGCCAGCTGGCCGTCGAGCGGCGTCGCGCCGCCAGGGAAGCCGGAAACCTGCTCGACGCTCTGCGGTTCCCACTGCGCCCGGCCGCAGTCGGTGTTGCTGCCCAGCTTGCACTTGTAGGCGCGGCTCTCGGGCACTTCGATATAACCGTGCGACCAGGCGGCCGAGGAGGCCGCGAGCGTTGCCATCATCAGGGCGATTTTGGATAATTTCATTACGACTCCAGTTAAATTTATTGGATTCCAACTGAGTGAGAAGAAACTCAAAGAGATGCGGCGATACCGCGAGAGGAATAATAAGTAGAAGCCCTGAACGCCCGGCACTTAGAATGCATTAAAATAATAAAACCTAATATCGTCATGATATTAAATGACATGACAAACGTTTAAAATAATCCGGAAAGCGTGAAATACCGTAGCACCGAGCAAGAAAATAAATACACCGTACCAACACCGCAGAGAAAATAACGTGACATTGAAAAATATTGCCGCAGCGATCGTGGCATCCCTGCTGTTATCCGGCTGCCAGCACGCCGCCAAATCGGCTCCTGACGCCGCCACCCAACGCGACCAGCTGTCGTCGCTGGTCGGCGCCGGTCAATTTCTAAGAGACAGGTGCAACCGCGCCGATATTCCGGCCGGCGATAAGCTCGCGGCGGCGGCGCTGCAGGAAGCGAAGGAAAAAGATTGGACGCCGGCGCTCAATCGCGCCCAACTGCTTGCGGCGGGTAAACACGTCGCCGCGCAGCTGGAGGCCGACGCCACGCCGCTGCAGGAAAAGTGCCGTGAACTCAACCGCTCGCTGGCGCCTTTTTTAGCCCAGCTGCGTTAGCCCCCTATCGGCAGCGCAAGCCACTGACAGGCCACCGCGCCGGCGCCCGCCGTCGCCAGCCCCGGCCCGAAGGGCAGGGGTTGGGCCGCATCGCCGCCGCGCCACGCGCGCAGCAACAGCCATAGCAGGCTGCCGGCGGAGGCGAACAGCAGGATCGACGGCAAAGCGGCATAGCCGCCCCAGGCGCCAAGCGCCGCCAACAGTTTGAAATCGCCGTATCCCAGCCCCTCGCGGCCGGTCGCCAAACGAAATCCCCAATACAATAGCCAGAGCGCCAGATAGCCCGCCATCGCGCCAATGACCGCCGCCGGCAAAAAGGCCGGGTGCGCCAGGCAATGCCACAGTAAGCCGATCCACAGCAGCGACAGCGTCAGGCAATCCGGCAGCAGCTGACATTGGTTGTCGATCGCCGCCAACGCCAGCAACAGCGCAACCAACGCCAGCATGAAAAACCAATCCACCCCGATGCCGAGCCGCCAGGCCAGCGTTATCCCCATCAGCATCAGGAATAATTCCAGCAGTGGATAACGCACGGCAATAGGACGGCGGCAATAACGACAGCGGCCACGCAACAGCAGCCAACTTAATAAAGGAATATTATCGAACGCCGATAATTTTTTTGTGCATGACGGACAGAATGAACGCGGCCAAAAGAGATCGAACCGCTCGGCCTGCGCCGTTTCCATTTCGCGCTCAAGCATAATGGGCAGCCGATAAACGACTACGTTAATAAAACTACCGACGCACAAACTCAACACGGCGCTAAATAACAGCCAGTGTTCATCTGCCGCCGCGTTTATAGCAAATAGCATGATTTTTTCTGATCCCTGATGATTCTTTCGCGTTGGTTACATCGACGGCTGCGTCGTTACCCGCAGCAGGCTGACCTGCACTATGCCCGGCGCCTGCTCCGCGCGTTCCACGGCGAGCGCCAGCACGCGGATGCCATGCTCACGCTGCAGGGCGGCCAGCCACGACAGCAGGCTTTCAAACGGCACGGGCGGCAGCCCCACCTGCATCTGCGCATCACTTTCCGTCAGGGCGATGATGGGGATGCGGAACGCCTGCGCGCTCTGCCGCAGCCGCTCCGGCAGTTGCTCGCGCGCAGCGGCATCCGGCGGCAAGCGCGCCTGCAGTTGCTGGATGACGCGTGCCTGCCCCTGCAGCGCGGCCAGGCGCTGTGCGCTTTTCTGCGCCTGTGAAAACTGATACAGGCAGTAGCCGCAGGCTGCCAGCAGCAACAGGCTTAACAGCACCGCCCGCCGCAACGCCTTATCGCGCCACCCGATATTCATCGCTCACCTCTCACCGTCAGGATCGCCTGGTTGGACGCACCGCCTTCGCTGAACGCCATGCTGACCTCGCCGTCGTTAACCGGCGCCGGCAGCGGCACGTCGTTTCTGTTCACCGTCACCACCAGACGATCGTCGGCGGCGTCGAAAGCCAGCGCCTGCAGCTGCTGGGGCGCCCATAACGCGAGCGCCCCGGCCGCGTAGGGCAACAGCCTGAACAGCTGCGGCGCATTCAGGGCATCCTGCATACGCCGCACCCGCGCTTTCACCGCCTGCTCGGCAAACGCCGACGCGGCCTGGCCCGGCAGCAGGTGCCGTGAGAGCGCCGCAATCTGGCTCTCGCTCTGCCGGGCCATCTGTTGGTGGTGCAAACCGCCCACCAGCAGCGAACCGCTGAGCAACAGCAGCGCGCAGGCGGTCTTGTCGGGCAGGCGGCGCGGCCAGCGTACGCTCGGTTTGAAACGTCCCTGCAGCAGCGTGAATGTACTGTTCCAGGCCTCTTCCGCCAGTCGCCAGAGCGGATCCTCGTCAATGCGCGCCGCTTCCCAGCCCGCCGGAACCTCCCCGCCGCGGTGCAGACACCAGTCCGGCGTCGGCAGTGAAGCGCAGCCCAGCCAGGCGTCGGGCAGCTGCATTCCCTGCCCGTTTCCCGTTCGGATCAACCAGTGGTTGCGCCAATGCAGCGCGCTGCATTGACCGGGCAGCGGCAATGCCAGCACGTCGGGCAGCATTTTATCGGCGCGAATGCCGCTGGCGCTCAGGCGCTCGACCCATTCCTGCATCTGCGTCAACGCGACGCCGGCGAGGGTGAAATCGCGCTGCGCCTTGTCCAGCACCGCCCAGTGCATCTGCTCGGCATCGGCCAACAACCCGGCCTCATGGGCGTAGGCCAGCGCCAACGGCGTCGCCTGCCGGGCCTTGCCCTGGAATGTCGTTTGCCTCAGCGCCACATGACGGGCAGGCACCAACACCACGACGCGGCTGCCCTGCGCCATGGCCGCCAACTCGCCGCCGCCTTCGGTCAGATCGAGGTGGGCGGCGAAACGGCAACTCGTCTCGCCGACGCGGCCCCAGCGCACATCGGCCATCAAGTCCTCGCTCAGCGCGATAAGCAGGATTGTATTCGCCACCCTTTACCCCTCCCCTCTGTCGAACAGGCGTCCGCTGACCGTGACGCCTGACTGGCCCGGTTGCAACGCGCTGACGAGCCGATAGCGCCCGTCGTTCAGCGTCAGCTGCAGCTGCGCAATCCAGCGGCTATCGTCGAACGTCAATCGCTCGCCGAGATCGTCGTCACCCAAGTCTTGCAGCGCTTTTTCCTGCGACAAAAACGCCAGCGTCTGCCAGCCCTGCGGCGGACGGGCCGCCAGCAGCGCCCGCAGCCGTTCATCGCTCAGGGCGTTCATCAGCATCGCCCGCAGCAGCGGTAATTGCGCCTCGCTCACGGCATCCGGGTTGATGCGCAGTTCGGCATCCGGCGCCGCACAAAGCTGCGGTGCCAGGCGCAGGTAAAGCTCACGATCGATGCCGGCCAGCTCCCGCAGTTCGCTGACATTCCCCATCAGATACCCCTCGTCATCGCCCCTGGCGACGATGGCCTCGGCAATCGCGGCCGCCTGCGCGTCGTCGATCCCCAGGTTGTTCAGTAACAGCATGAATATCCGCCTCTCCTTATTGGGGGGCCCCCCCTCGCTATCCCCGGCCTCCGTTGGGCCGGCGGCGCGGATCAGGGCATTTAGGTTGAAACAGGCATCGACCCGGCGCAGGCGTATCGCCACCTCCCCCTCTTCGGTACGCATACTGAACGCCGCTCCTGATGCTCCCCAGGCCTTGCGCTTCTCTCCCGCCTGCCGCAACCGCTGTTGGGCGTAGATCTCCCCGCCCAGCAGCAGCCATTTGGCCTTCAGCCGATCCTGTTGAGACTGGGTGCGCGCCAGCGAACGCTGCCAGTTATCGTTGATATTGATCGCCACGATCGCCATCAGCGACATCAGCAGCAGCACCATCAACAGCGCCATACCGCGTTGTTTTTTCATGATGGCCTCGCGGCGGGCACCGTGACGATGCGGCGCACCTCCCCCAGCGCGGGAGTTTCGACGACGATCTCCACCGCCTGCGGCAGCAGCCCGCCGGCGCGCCAGGCCGTCAACCATTCGCCCTGCAGGTAAAAACGCAGGCGGAACCGCGTCACCTCCGGCAGCAGCAGCACGCTGCGCGCCGCCGCCTGCGGGCTGCCCAAACTCGGATAGCTGAGACGCTCGAGCCGCCCCTGCCGGTAGCGATACTCCACCCGCTCCAGCGTGGCGCGCGGCAGCCGAGCGTGTGGATTCGGCCAGCCGTTTCGGATCAGCAGCAGCTGTATATCCGCGTCCTCGCCCACCGTCTGCCGCACCGCGAACTCCGGCACCGCCGGCAAGCGCTTATCGCCAATCGGCGCCCGCGCCTGCGCATGAGTGAAATCGCGTTCGACGATCGCCAGCGCCCGTTGCAGCTGGGTCAGCTGCGTCGATTTGCGCCGGGTGATTTCATCGCTTTTCAGCACGCCCCTAAAGACCGCCAGCGCGGTGAGCGACAGCATGGCGAACAGGGCGATGGCCAGCAGCATTTCCACCAGCGTAAAACCGCATTGCGAACCGCGTTTCATGGCAGTGCCCTGTAGGCCAACATCTCCACCAGCGCGTTGCGATCCTGCGGATCGCGCCGGACTTCAATCGCGATCGCCCGCATTCCGGCGTCGCTGGTCTCCTGCCCGCGATAGCGCCAGTGCCAGGTTTCACCGGCCATCGCCGCAGTGCCCGAATGCCAGGCCAGCGTCGGCGGATGCGGGTCGAGCTGCAGCAGCGTCAACTGGTTGTCCGCCACCCACAGCGCAACGGTCTTGGCTTCGATCGCGCTCAGGCTGCGCACCTGGCCGCCGGTGCTGTTGATCAGCGCCAGGCAGCCGATGGCGAAGATCATCAAGGCCACCATTACCTCCAGCAGCGTCATACCCCGCTGGCGTTTAATTTTCCGCGTCATCGCAACGAATATCCGTCGTTTCAAATACGAAGTAACCGGGTGCCTGCAATCGCCACTGGCACTTGCCCTGCGACAGCGCCACGCTGAACGCCGTGGTTTCGCCCCCCGGATACAGCCACACCTGCGGCATCTGCGCCGCCGCGTCGTCAAGCGTGACGGCTTGCCCCTCAACGCTCAGCCGCAGCGCGATGCCCTCCGGCAAAACGTATTCATCCCGCCCCTCTTCGGCGGCGACGCTGCGCCAACCGCCGCTGGAGAACGCCACGCCATAACTAACCCCTTCACGTTCGGCCCGCTCGGCGAGGGCATACAGCCAATGGTTCAGCCGCTCCCCCTGCCGCGCCAGCGGCTTCTCATCCGCAGGAAAACTCAGCATCACCAGGCCGCTGGTCACTCCCAGCAACAGCAATACCAGCATGATCTCCAGCAGCGTAAAGCCGCGTATGCGCCTCATGGCGCGTCGGCGTCGGCCACCCAGTTGCCGATGTCGTCATCGGTGTCGGCAACGCCGTCCTGGCCCAGAGAAAACACGTCCAGCTTGCCGTGGCGCCCCGGGTTGCGCAGACGGTACTCCTGCCCCCAGGGATCTTGCGGCAACCGGCGAATATAGCCGTCTTCGGGATAATTCCTCGGGATCGGCGCCAGCACCGGCCGGGTCACCAGCGCCGCCAGCCCCTGCTCCGCGCTGGGATAACGCCCGTTATCCAGCTTGTACATATCCAGCGCGTTCTCCAGCGCCACGATATCGCTGGCGGCCTTTTGCCGATCGGCCTTCTCCTTGTTTCCCATCAGGCTTGGAATGGTCAGGCTGGCCAACAGCCCCAGAATGACGATCACCACCATGATTTCCAGCAGCGTAAACCCTCGCTGCCGCGACCTGCGTATTTTGCTGATATGACTCACTTTACTCTCCATTAACGGCATGATTAGCCGACCATATTATTGAGCTGCAATATCGGCTGCAGGATGGCCAAAATGATGAACAGCACCGAACCGGCCATCGCGATCACCAATAAAGGCTCGAACAGCCCCAGCGCCAGCGTGATTTGCCGGCTGAAAGCCTCTTGCTGCATCGTCGCCGCCCGCTCGAGCATCATGTCCAGCTCACCGCTGCGCTCGCCGGACATGATCATGTGCCGCATCATCGGCGAGAACAGCGCGGTGCCCTCGAGCGACGGCGATAACCCTTCGCCCTCCCGCACCCGCTCCATCGCCGCCAGCAGCCGTTCGCGGGCGGCGTCGTTGCCCAACACGCCGGCGCTGATGCGCATCGCCTCCAGCAACGGCACCGCGCTGGCGTTCAAAATGCTCAGCGTTTTGGCGTAGCGCGCCGTATTCACCGCCAGCGACAGCTTGCCGACCACCGGCAACCGCAGGATGAACGCATGCCAGCGCACGCGCCGCGCCGGATCCCGCAGGCGATAGCGGAAAGCGCCGAGACTCGCCAGCGCCAACATCAGTGCCAACGCCCCCCATTGGCGCAGCCCGTCGCTGGCGCCGAGCAGCATCCGGGTCGACAGCGGCAAGGTCTGCTTCATATGCACAAACTGTTCGATCACCTTCGGCACCACCGCCGTCAACAGGATCGCCACCACGCCGATCGCCACCGCCGTCAGCACCATCGGGTACACCAGCGCCTGCACGATCTTGTTCTTCATTTGCTGGCGCTGTTCGACGTAGTCGGCCAGCCGCTCCAGCACCGGCGCCAGATGGCCGGAAATCTCACCGGCCGCCACCATGGCGCAGTAGAGACGGTCAAAAATTCGCGGATGCTGCCCTAGAGCCTGCGCCAGCGGGAAGCCTTCCAGAATGCGCTGCCGCACCTGAGCCAACGCCGCCTGCAGGCCTTTTTTCTCCGTTTGCCGCGCCACCGCCATCAACGCTTCCTCGAGCGGCAGCGCAGCGGAGAGCAGCGTCGCCAGCTGCCGGGTCAACAGCGCCACATCGCCGCTGCTCACGCCGCTCATCCAGCGGCCGGCCAACATGCCGGCGAAAACGGGCCGCCCGCGCGCTTGCACCGCCAGCACCAGCCACCCCTTTTCACGCAGGCGATCGCGGGCGTGGCGCAGAGAATCCGCCTCCAACACGCCGCGCTGGGCGCGCCCCTCACGATCGCAGGCGCGATAATCAAACTTCATCGCCGTCCCCTTCGCGCGTCACCCGCAGCACTTCCTCCAGGCTGGTCTCCCCGGCGCGCATTTTGGCGATCCCATCCTGGCGCAGCGGCAGGTAGCGTTCGGCGGCCAGTTTCGCGATGTCCAGCTCGCCGTCACCGCGATGGATCGCCATGCGCATCGGTTCATCCAGCACCAACAGTTCGTGCAAGCCGATTCGGCCGTGATATCCCTGCCCGCCGCAGGCCTCGCACCCCAACGGGCGCCAGCAGGTCACCGCCTGCGTCGGTGGCAGCCCCAGCAGGCGCCGCTGCGCGTCAGACAGCGCATAGGGCTCGCGGCACTGCGGACAAAGCCGACGCACCAGGCGCTGCGCCAACACGCCGCTGAGCGAACTCGAAAGCAGAAACGGTTCGACCCCCATGTCCCGCAGCCGGGTCACGGCGCCGATCGCCGTGTTGGTATGCAGGGTCGACAGCACCAAATGCCCGGTCAATGAGGCCTGCACCGCGATCTGCGCCGTTTCGCCGTCGCGGATTTCGCCGATCAGCACCACATCGGGATCCTGCCGCAACAGCGCGCGCAGCCCGCGCGCGAAGGTCATGTCCACCTTGGGATTCACCTGCGTCTGCGCGATGCCGGCCAACTCATACTCGACGGGATCTTCGATCGTCATGATGTTGCGCTGTTCATCGTTGATCTGGCTCAGCAGGGTATAGAGCGTGGTGCTCTTGCCGGAGCCGGTCGGCCCGGTGACCAAAATGATGCCGTGCGGCTGGCGGATCAGGCGCAGCAACGCCTGCTGGTGCGCCGGCGCCATACCCAGGCTGGGCAGTTCGAGCCGCACGCCCTGTTTGTCCAACAGGCGCATGACCACGCGCTCGCCGTGGCTGGCCGGCATCACCGACACCCGCACGTCGATCGCTCGCCCGCCGACCTTCAGCGCCATGCGCCCGTCCTGCGGCACGCGCTTCTCGGCGATATCCAGCTTCGACATCACCTTGATGCGCGACACCAGCAGCGCCGCCAGCTTGCGCTGCGGCGCCAGAATCCGCCGCAGCGCGCCGTCGATGCGAAAGCGGATCACCAGCTCGCTCTCGTAGGTTTCGATGTGGATATCGGAGGCGCGCTCTTTGATCGCCTCGCTCAGTAAGGCGTTGATCAGGCGGATAATCGGCGCATCGTCCTGTTCGTCCAACAGGTCTTGCTGCTGCGGCAGCTCCTCGGCCAGCGCGTAAAAATCCAGTTCGCCGCCCAGGTCGTCGATCATTTTCTGCGCCTGGCCGCTTTCCTGCTGGTAGTGCGCCACCAGCCGTTGATCAAAAACCTCCACCTCCAGCCGGGCCAGCGCCGGCTCGCCGGGCAGGCAGCGGTAGGCCTCCATCAACCCGGCGTGGCTCGTGTCAGGATGGCAATACATTTGGATTCCGCTCTGCCCATCGACGGCCAGCACGCCATGCTGGCGCGCCCAGGCGAAAGGCAGCAGCGGCCCCGCGGAACGGCGCTTCACGGGCGGGCTCCCCGCGGATAAAACGCGTCGATACTGGCAACGGTGGCGAGAAACGCCCGATTGTCGAGCGCCTTCTTATCGCCGGCGATCTCGCCGCGCAGCGCGTCATTCAGCTCACGATCGTCCTGCTGCTCGGCGTCGAACTTGCCTAACTTGCGTTGGCTCTGCCGGGCATACCCCTCGGTGCTGCGAATGATGGTCGGGCGGATAAACAGCATCAAATTGCGCTTGCTCGCTTTGGTGGCGGTCGAGCGAAACAGCGCCCCCACCAGCGGGATCTTGCCGAGGATCGGCACGCTGCTCTCCAGCTCCGAGTTGGACTTGTCCAACAGGCCGCCCACCACCACGGTTTCGCCGCTGTCCACCAGCACCGTGTTGTTGACCGTGCGGATGTTGAAGGTCGCCCCCAGCGAATCCGGCGTGGCGCCGGCGCTGTCGGCAACGCTGGAGACCTCCTGTTCGATCTGCATCAGCACGGACTGGCCCTGGTTGATCTGCGGTTTGACCTTGAGTTTGATCCCCACCGTCTTGCGCGACACGGTATTGAAGACGTTATCGCTGTTGGTGGTTTGCGAACCGGTCAGGATCGGCACATCCTGCCCGACGCTGAATTCCGCCTCGGCGTTATCCAGCGTGACGATGCTCGGCGTGGCCAGGATATTGTTTTGGTTATTGCTGGCGATGGCGGACAGCAATACGCCCCAGTTACCGCTGTAGAAACCGGTCATCAGGCCGTTGGCCTTGCCGAACACGTCGCTCATGCCGTTTTCGAACCCCGCCGACACCCCGGGCGCCGAGCCGGCGAACTGCGTGCCGCCGCCGTATTTGTTGGCCCACTGCACGCCGATGTTCAGCCCCTGCCCATCCTGCACTTCGACGATCACCGCTTCGACCAGCACCTGCGCGCGGCGCACGTCGAGCTTGGCGACCACCGCCTCCAGATCGCGCATCACGTCCGGCGCGGCGGTGATGATCAGCGCATTGGTCTGCTCATCGGCCTTGATCACCACGTTTTTCAGCAGCGCCACGTTGGCGGCGGCGCTATCTTTCTCGTTTTGCAGGCCCGCACTCACCCCGGTCAATACCTCGACCAGGCTCTGCGCCTTGGCGTATTTGAGCGGAATAACCTGGGTATTGCCCTGGGTGACGCTCTTGTTATCCAACTGGTCAATCAGTTCTTTGGCGTGTTCGCGGGCCCGATCGTCCCCGGCGATCATCACGCTGTTGGTCCGCTCATCCGCCACCAGCCGCAGCGAGCTCGCGCCGGCCGTGCGCCGCTTGCCCTCTTCGCGAAACAGTTCATTCACCATGCGCGCGATCTCCGGCGCCGCCGCATGCTTCAGCGCGAGGGTCTCGACCCGATTGCCGTCGTCCTGATCCATCTCCCTGACCAGCTCGAGCAGGCCGTTGACCACGCTGGCCCGCCCGGTGATCAACAGCGCGTTGCCCTGCTCGTAATGCGCCACGCTGCCCACGCCGATGCTGTCGTTAAGCTGGCGCAATATCGGCGAAACGTCCTTGGCCGCGATATTGCGCAGCGGCACCACGCGCATCACCACCTCATCTCCTTCGGCGATCGCCTCTGCGCCGTTTTGCGCCAGCGCGGCTCTTTTTCCCTCTTTGGCGGCAATCACCTTCAGGACGTTGTTGGGCATGCCGATGACCGTATAGCCATAGACGTCCAGCACGTTGAGAAAGAACTGGTAATACTGTTTCTCGTCGAGCTGTTCGTAGCTGCGCACCGTGACCTTACCTTTCACCGCCGGATCGATAATGATGGTTTTGCCCAGGTTTTTACTGACCGTATTGATAAATTCCTGAATGTCCGTGCCTTTGAAATTGGCAGAGAATTGCTCCGCGCGCGCCGCGCCGCCCAGCGCGATCATGACGGCCGCCGCCGCTAATGCGCGCCATAAGCCGGCGCTCCAGCCTGGGCCGGAACGATAAATGAAATGCGTAATCACAATGTCGCCTTATGCTATGAAACACCCCGCGCCGAAACGGCGCGCCGGCTACTCTTTAAACGTCAGCGTGGCGTAATAGCCGTTTTCATCGAGCAGTATTTTATTTTTCACTATCCGCACGATAACGGCATTGCTGCCGGCCAGACGGTCGCCAACGCCATAACCGGTTTGCTTGCCGCCATGCTCGACGATGACCAGGCTTTTTTTGGCGTTGTCGCTGAACAGCAGGCCGGCTATCTTGCCGAGCGCTGCGGCTTCCGGCGCGTTAGCCAGCAGCTCGGCACCGATCGCCCATTCGCCGACTTTATACCCGTGCGCCTTTTCGCCGTTTTTCGCCGCTTGATAGCGGCCAAACCAGTGCGCGTCATGAATTTTTCCGATGTCATCTTCCTGAGGAAAGACACTATGACGCACCGGCCCGCGCGCGTTTTCACGGCTCGGCTCAACGGGCGCGCCATCCCCGGCCACCATTCGCCATCCCAGCTGGAGCATGAATGCCAGATTTATCAGGCAGAAAAGTAGAATAAGAAGGTCTGTCAACCGCTTGCTCACGTGCCCCCCGGTTATTCAACGGTGTCAACGCTAAGCGGAAATACCGACCACCATCGCGACAGAAAACAGCAGCGTGATGATCAGGGCCACTTTATAATTCACGGCGTCCAACCACGTTCGCCGGCGCTTATTAGCCGATGGCGACGGGCAGTCCCCCTGCAAATTAGCGGCCGCGCGCTCGCAGGCCTGAAAACTCAGCATCACGCCAAATCGGGGAATGGTCTTGATCACCTCGCCGGGAATACCGTGGCGTGAGAGCAAAGAACGGCATTGGAATATCATCTGATAATAATTGTTGTCGCTGATGGTCTCATGATTGCAAAACCAGACCGCGCGAATAATGTCGTTCTTCTTATAAATACCGCTCAACAGGCACAGCATGAAGCGCCGCTGTAATTCGGTCATTTCAATGAGCACATTCTCTTTTTTAAACAACAGCGTTTTTTCATTGTTGTTTAATATCACCAACTCATTTTCCAACAGAGTCTCGTTCAGGGCAATGTTATGTATGTCCATCTCTCGCCTATCAGTTTAATGAAGTCCAAAGGCTCTTGTGCCATCACCTTTGCACGCATGCGGCGAGATGCATTTTCAATGAAAATTAATAGTTCGCCGTTTCAAGAGCGGCCTCAATTAATCATGCGAAAAACATTCATGCAACTTATTTCTTTAATATAAACAATATAAAATTAATATGGATACACCGCACCACCTTAGATTCATTAAATCATTTAAAAACATGATGATAGCCGTTTTTATAAAATAGCTAAATCACCATTAAATTTGATTAACAATGAAAAAATAGGCATTCACGCATAATAACCCATGTTATTAGCTGCGTGCGAAAAAGGCAGGCGCGAGGATATAAAAGGTAACCAGAATACACCTTAACCCATATAAAATAGCATGCACATCAGGATTCAATATTGCATAAAAACATCGGCGAGTAGGCATCGCTAAACATCAACGTATTCTTATCCACGCTGCGAATATGATAAAACGTCGATTCAGTGCTGAAAAAGTAAGTATACACCTCGTCCGGCAAGGTATCACGCGGCGAATAATTCACCTCGCCATAGTGGAAGCGATAAAAACTGCCTTGCGAGACGTAGCTGAAGTTAACCCGTCGGTTGACGAAATACTTCTCTTCGCCATCGTTGGCCAGGCCCGACAGCATCATCACGCCCTTATCGCCGGACAAAAAGATGTAGTTTATTTTTAGCGACAGCTGGATATCATCGTGCGCCGCCTGCGCGTCCAGCGAATTGAAATAATTAAACGTGGCGTTCGCTTCGCAGGACAAATCGCCGAAGCCATGATGGCTGCGCACCAGGGAATACACCACGCTGCCGGTCAACACGCACAGGCCGACCAGCGTGGCTGACAAGATATTTAACTTTTTTTCCATGCCCGGATGTACTCGCTCTCACAATTATGCAAAACGGCCGCACTGTCCTTCGTGCATTTGGCGATAAACTGGCGTCCGCTGTCTTCACTGGCATTATGAGAACGGTTAACCTTGGTGATGATAATCTCACTGGGGCGGCAACGCTGGCCATAAAGATCCTTACGGATCAAGAACTGCAAATAGTCGTCCTGATGATTCTCCAAAAAATGGCCGGCATAGTAGATCGGGCAGCCGTTCACCGTACCGACGTAAGACAATACCTGCTTCTTTTCACTGTCGCGATGATGTTTGTAATAGATGAAGCACAGCGCCAGAAAAGATAATGGCACGACGATCGATAAGCTGCGCAGCAGAATAAAAAAATAATGGTGGGTATTTTTTGACGCCGCGGCGGATGCGGGCGATGTAGCGGGAACGTCCGCGGCGTGGGGAGGCTCAGGCAAATCAATCCGCAGCCGCTCTATCGATATTATTCTATTGAGTCTATACCCCTTTTTAGAGAGGGTAACGATCAGGCGCTCGTTGAAACCGACAGACGTCAAGGCCCGCCGCGTCAGGCTGATATATTGATTTAACGTCGCGGAAGAAGCGCTCAAGCCGTGATCGCTCCAAACCTGTTGCAACAGCGTTTCCCGGCTTACCGCCTCGTGGCCATGCTCGAGCAAGCATTTGAATACTCTCGAATTGACGCTGGATAAGAAAACTTCCCGTCCCTTCTTTATACTCTTCAATGAACCGTTTTCAGTGTTAAATGTAATATCTTTATCAATGATATAAATCATGTTCAGCCTGACAGCGCACACGGGTTATTATTTAAACTTATTCAGCCAGTTCGTCGACCGCCGCGAAGCGCGGATAGTTTTTTCGCAACGAGAATAAACCATACTAACGCCATCCCAACAGGCGTGCAACTTTAAGAATTTTCCCTATCCCTGCGTCATTATTTGTCCCACAAATAACGATATAAACGCTATTTTTTCACCGTCATCGGATCTGTTGGCAACAATACATTTGGTCACGGGAGGAGAAGGGCAAAAACGGCGCAGAGGAAAAGATTCACGCTCGCGGCGTGCGAAATGACGCTTGCGCAGCTTGTCGACATGAGGAATAACGGGGATAAGCATTTTGCGGGCCGCAAAATGGGTGGGGACCCTGCCAGCTACATCCCGGCACACACGTCACCTGCTGCGGCTGCTTCCTTCCGGACCTGACCGAGTTCACAAGTTAGTGTTGCGGGAGAACCAACAGGGCCCCCATTGACGGCTTCTGTACTCCGAAGCGGTGGGCATTATCGGCGATGCCCCATCAAATAGCAAGCCAACCGGGGTTAACCGCTGTTTTCTTACCCACCTGCGCTGTGGCACACTCTTCGCCTGGGTTTTGAGTCACGCAGGAACAGCAATATGCAACCAGAAGACGCCTCTTTCAGCCAGCGGGTTTTCCATATCGTGGCCGCCATCCCGTTCGGCAAAGTCACCACCTACGGCGAAGTCGCCCGGCTGGCCGGCTCGCCGCGCGCCGCGCGTCAGGTCGGGGGCGTGCTGCGGCGTTTGCCGGAAGGCAGCACGCTGCCCTGGCACCGGGTGATCAACCGGCACGGACAGATCTCGCAGCAGGGGGAGGATTTTCAACGGCAACGGCAGGCATTGCTGGCGGAGGGGATTATTTTCGGCCCGCACAGCACGGTCGATTTCGATCGCTACGGCTGGCGCTGGTAAAACAAAACAGCCTTTGGCCGAAGCGCAAAGGCTGCTGATTTCATCTTGCTGTACCGCAGTAAGCTTACTGCATGGCGGTTGGCGCAGCCTGAATCGGCACACCCTGAACCGGAACCAGCAGCAGATCGGCACGGGTGCCGTTGCGGTTAACCACTTCCTGGATGGTGTCGGTAATAAACATCAGTCGCCCGTTGACCGTCACCGCCGCGCTCAGAATGATACGCGCATTCGGTTGGATGTCGGACGGGTTGTACGGCAGCGTAAAGCTGAATGGCGCCTGCTGCCCTTCAGTACGTACCGCGCGCTGTGCAATCACTTTGGACGGCGCATCTGCCAGCGAGGCATCAGAGAGGGTGACCGTCAGTACGGCGTCCGGCGGCAGCGCAATGCGCTGACGTATATTAACCGAACCTGTCACCGCCGGGCCCTGAATCTGCGTTTGCGCAGCCGCCGGATTACCGGCCGCCTGGGTAGGCACATCAGCACTCTTTTGCGCGCATCCCGCCAGCGTGATCGTCAGTGCCGCGGCACCGCCTACGATTTGCCAGAGTTTCATGGATCGGTCTCCTTTTTTATTATCAACATGTTGGTGGCTTTCACCACCTCACCTATTAAACCTAGCACAAAACACTGATAAATCCACTTTACCCTGCCTATTAATCACTTAAACAACCCAAGGCGTCCACGATTAAGAGCATTCTCATCGGCCCTTTAACGCAAAATGTTGACGCCGCGCCGTGATATTCCGCACACTGCGCAAAATGATTATTAGAAAGGTAATAACTTTATGAGCCAGGCATTGCAAAACCTCCTCGATCTGCTGGGTCTGGAGAAAATCGAAGAAGGGCTGTTCCGCGGCCAGAGTGAAGATCTGGGGCTGCGCCAGGTGTTCGGCGGGCAAGTGGTCGGCCAGGCGCTGTACGCCGCCAAACAGACGGTGCCGGACGAACGCAGCGTGCATTCGTTCCACAGTTACTTCCTACGCCCAGGCGACAGCAGCAAGCCTATCGTTTACGACGTGGAAACCCTGCGCGACGGCAACAGCTTCAGCGCGCGCCGCGTCAGCGCCATCCAGCACGGCAAACCTATCTTCTATATGACCGCTTCCTTCCAGAGCCCGGAAGCGGGTTTCGAGCATCAGAACCTGATGCCGGACGTACCGCCGCCGGAAGGGCTGCTGTCCGAGTCAGAGATCGCCCAGAAACTGGCGCATATGCTGCCGGAAAAAGTGCGCGAAAAATTTATCGGCCAGAAGCCGATCGAAATGCGCCCGGTGAAATTCCACAACCCGCTGAAAGGCAGCGTGGAAGAACCGCATCGCTACGTGTGGTTCCGCGCCAACGGCAGCATGCCGGACGATCAACGCATCCACCAATATCTGCTGGGCTACGCGTCGGACTTTAACTTCCTGCCGACGGCGCTGCAGCCGCACGGCGTCGGCTTCCTCGAGCCGGGCATGCAGGTGGCCACCATTGACCACTCGATGTGGTTCCACCGTCCGTTCCGCATGGATGACTGGCTGCTGTACGCGGTGGAGAGCTCCTCCGCCTCCGGCGCACGGGGCTTTGTGCGCGGCCAGATCTACACCCGCGACGGCGTACTGGTCGCCACCACCGTGCAGGAAGGGGTGATTCGCCAGCGCGACGCCTGATCCGCAATATAAAGAAAGGGGCGATGTTTCCATCGCCCCTTTTGGCTTCATCATTATTTTAGTCTTTAGCGCACTGCCCTGCTTCGAGTCTTATTGGTTGTAGGCGCTCTCGCCGTGGCTGTTGACATCCAGCCCTTCGCGTTCCTGCTCTTCCGGCACTCTCAGCCCCACCATGGCGCCCGCGATCTTGAAGGCGATAAAGGCGGCGACGCTCGACCACACCAGCGTGATCAGCACGCTCACCAGCTGGATCCAGACCTGGTGGCCCATCGTCACGCCTTCGGCGTAGCCGGTGCCGCCCAGTGAAGAGGCGGTGAACACGCCCGTCAGCAGGCAGCCGACGATGCCGCACACCCCGTGCACGCCGAATACGTCGCAGGTGTCGTCCACTTTCAGCCATTTTTTCAGCGTTACGACGCCCCACAGACCGGCGACGCCGCCCACCAGGCCGATGATCAACGCCCCGCCCACGCCCACGGTGCCCGCCGCCGGCGTCACCGCAACCAACCCGGCGATCATGCCGGAGCAGGCGCCCAGCAGCGAAGGCTTGCCACGCAGCACCCATTCGGCGAAGGTCCAGGAGAGAATGGCGCCCGCGGTGGCAACCACGGTGTTGAGGAATGCCAGGGCCGCAATGCCGTTGGCCGCGCTGGCGGAGCCGGCGTTAAAGCCGAACCAGCCGATATACAGGATCGACGCCCCGGTAAACACCATCGGCAGGTTGTGCGGTTTGAAGGCCTCTTTACCGAAGCCGGCGCGCTTGCCGATCAGGTAGGCGCCGATCAACCCGGCGCTGGCGGCGTTGATGTGCACCACGGTGCCGCCGGCGAAGTCCAATGCGCCGTCGGCGGCCAGGTAGCCGCCGCCCCACACCATGTGCGCGATCGGCAGGTAAGACAACGTGAACCACAGGATCGCGAAGATCAGCACCGCCGAGAAGCGAATGCGTTCGGCGAAGCCGCCCACCACCAGCGCCACGGTGATACAGGCGAAGGAGGCCTGGAAGGCGACGTGGATCATCTGGCTGATGCTGCCGGTGACGCTGTCGATGCCGATGCCTTTCAGCATCGCCGTTTCGAACCCGCCGAACACCGCATTGCCCTCGCTGAACGCCAGGCTGTAGCCATACAGCACCCACAGCACGCAAACCAGCGCGAAGGTGACGGTGACCTGCGTCAGCATCGACAGCACGTTTTTGCCGCGCAGCAGGCCGCCGTAAAACAGCGCGATGCCGGGCAGCGTCATGAACAGCACCAACGCGGTGCAGATCATCATAAAGGCGTTGTCGGCCTTATCAGCGACCGCCGGAGCGGCCAGGGCCAAAGAAGGAACCAGGGTTACCGAACTCAGGCCCAACATGGATAACAGTCTTTTCATTATCAATCATCCCCATCACTTAACTGAGTTCGCGGTTACAGTGCCGATTCGTCGGTTTCGCCGGTGCGAATGCGGATCACGCGTTGCAACTCGGCAACGAAAATTTTGCCGTCGCCGATTTTGCCGGTGTAGGCGGCTTTGCTAATCACATCAACCACTTCATCCAACTGATCGTCGGCGATGGCGATGTCGATTTTGACCTTGGGCAGGAAGTTGACGTTATATTCAGCGCCACGATACAGCTCGGCGTGCCCCTTCTGGCGGCCAAAGCCCTTCACTTCGGTTACGGTCAACCCCTGAATGCCCACGGAGGACAGGGCCTCGCGCACGTCCTCCAGCTTGAACGGTTTGATTACCACGGTCACCAGCTTCATATTGCCCCTCCACGAATTAAGCCCAAACTCACCCCTGGTACGCCTCTTATGTAGCAAGGGCTGTGCCAAATTTAATTTTTCATGGCGATTCAGCGGATTAGCGGGCGCGCGGGCGCCCCCGCGACGCAGCGCAGCACCGATACCTTGAATGGGTTAAATAATGCGCACTGATTTGGTGCGCATCGCGTCGAAAGAGTGCAGAAAGGGGGCATAGCTCTGGCGGGGTGCCTGCTTGTGGTGCGTTGGAAAGAAACAGGGGCCGCGATCGCGGCCCATGTTCAGGCGGGTTGGCTCTCCTCGCGCACCGCTTCCGCCAGCTGCTCGCCCGCCAGCTGCAGCTGATACATCTGGTAGTAGCGCCCCTGCTGCGCCAGCAGCTGCTGATGATTGCCCTGCTCCACCGCCTGGCCGCGATGCAGCACCAGAATGGAGTCGGCATCGACGATGGTCGACAATCGGTGGGCGATCACCACCAGCGTGGTGTGCTCGCGGATCGCACGCAGCGCGCGCTGGATCGCCTGTTCGGTGCCCGAGTCGATATTGGCGGTCGCCTCGTCGAGGATCAGGATCTGCGGCGCCTGCACCAACACCCGCGCCATCGCCAGCAGCTGTTTCTGCCCGACCGACAGGTTATTGCCCTGCTCTCCCAGCCGGGTGTGAATGCCCTGCGGGAAGCCGCGCACCAGACTCGCCAGCTGCACCGTTTCCAGCGCCCGCCACACGGCGTCTTCCTCGATGTTGCGCCCCAGCGTGACGTTGGCCAGCACCGAATCGGCGATCACCACCGGATCCTGCTGCACCATCGCCACGCCCTGGCGCAGCGTGCGGTGCGACAGGCTGGAGATCGGGCGGCCATCGAGGCGCACTTCCCCTTCGCTGACCGGGTAATAGCCCATCAGCAGGTTGGCCAAGGTGCTCTTGCCGCTGCCGGTATGCCCGACCAGCGCCACGAAGCCGCGCGACGGCACCGCCAGCGAAATGTGCTGCAGCACCTTTTTGTCCGCGCGGTAGGCGAAGCTCAGATCGGTGATGTCGATGCGGCCACCGGCCAACGGACGATCGTCGGCGCCGTAACTCTGCTGGCTGCGATCCATCAGCTCGAAGATGCGTTCGCGCCGGCCACCACCGCCTGCTGCAGGATCGACTGCTGTGACGTCAGCTCGATCAGCGGTTCGTTCAGGCGCCCCAGGTAATTGATGAAGGCGTAGAGCACGCCGACGCCAATCACGCCTTCGCCGCTGAAGCCGAACAGCATCAGCAGGCCGCACAGCACCAGCGCCGAAAACAGGCTGAGCAGCGGCCGCAGCAGAAAACCGTCGAGCCGCAGGGTCTGCATACGCGCCAGATAGTGCGACTGGCTGGCGGCGCTCATGCGCTCGCCGAAGCGCACCTGCTGGCGGAACTGCTGAATCACGCCCATGCCGTTGATCACTTCGTTGAAGCCGTCGTTGATGTCCGCCAGATAGCTGCGCACCCGGCGCACGATCGGCGTGCTGTAGTATTGATAGATGCCCATCACCACGAACACCGCCGGGAAGATGCAGACCGCCACCAGCGCCATGCGCCAGTCGAGGCTGAACATCGCCACCAGCATGGCGCCGATCAGCGCGGCGCTTTTCAGCACCGTGGAGACCACCATCACGTACAGATCCTTGATCACCTCGGTGTCGTTGGTAACGCGCGAGATCAATTGCCCGACCGGCTGGGTGTCGAAGGCGCTGAGCGGCTGGCGCAGCGCGGCGTCCATCACGTCGGTGCGCAGCCGCTGCACCACGCCCACCGCAGCCTGGTTGAACAGCAGCGCCTGGAAGTAGTGCAGCGCCGCCGCCAGCAACTCCAGCAGAATGTAAGCCGCCGCCAGCCCGCCGACGATCGTCAGCGGCAGCTGCCCTTTGGCGACGTAGTTATCGATGAAATAGCTCACCAGGATCGGCCCGGCGACTTCCGCCGCCGCCGCCACCCACAGCATCAGCACCGCCAGTCCCAGCGGTTTGCGGTACGGCGAACCGTAGGCCAGCAGCCGCTTCAGCGTCGGCCACAGCTTTTGCACTTTATTCATCGGCCAACGCCTCCTCGCCGTTTTCCGGCGCTTCGTCCAGCGCCGCTTCCAGCTGCTGATAACGGTACATATCGCGATACCAGCCCGGCTGCGCCGCCAGCGCCGCATGATCGCCGCGCTGCGCCACGCCGCCGTGCTGCATCACCAGGATCTCGCCGGCTTCGGTCAACGCCGACAGCCGGTGCGCGCTGATGATCACCGTGCGATCTTGCCCCCAGCTGCGCAGGTTGTGCAGGATCTGGTGTTCGGTGCGGCCGTCCACCGCCGACAGCGCGTCGTCGAGGATCAGGATCTCCGCATCCAGCAGCAGCGCGCGCGCAATGGAGATTCGCTGTTTCTGCCCGCCCGACAGCATCACGCCGCGTTCGCCCACCTCGGTGTCATAGCCCTGCGGCAACCGCAGAATGTCCTCATGGACGCTGGCCAACCGCGCCGCCTGTTCGATCTGCGCCTGCGTCGCCCCCGGATGGCCCAGCGCGATGTTGTTCGCCACGGTATCGGAGAACAGGAACGGCGTTTGGCTCACCACCGACAGCCGCGAACGCCAGTCGTCGAGTTTGACCTGCGGCAGCGGCAGGCCGTGATAGCGGATCTGCCCTTGATCGACGTCGAACTGGCGCTGGATCAGCGACAGCAGCGTCGATTTGCCGGCGCCGGTCGGCCCGCACAGCCCCAGCATTTGCCCCGGTTTCAGCGTCAGCGCCACATCATGCAGCGCCGGGTGCGGGTTTTCTGGGTAGTGGAACGCGCGGATATCCACGTCCAGCACGCCGCGCCCGGCCGGCAACGCCTGCGGGCCGTCCTGCACCGCCGGCGCCTCGTCGAGCAGGCTGCGGATGCGGCTGTAGGCCGCGCTGCCGCGCTCGACGATGTTGAACATCCAGGCCAGCGCCAGCATTGGCCAGATCATCAGGCCGAGGTACATCACAAAGCTGGTCAGCTGCCCGAGCGTCAACGAACCGTTCACCACCATCCAGCTGCCGCCGCCGATGGCCAGCAGGTTAGAGGCGCCGATGGCGATATAAATGGTCGGATCGAAGCGCGCATCCACCCGCGCCACGTGCATGTTCTTGGCGCCGGTCTGCGCCGCGACGTCGGCAAAGCGGTTGGATTGGTGATCTTCCAGCCCAAAGGCCTTGATCATGCGGATGCTGGTCATGCTTTCCTGCGCCTGATCGTTCAGGCTGGAAAACGCCGCCTGCGCCGATTTAAAGCGCTGGTGCAGTTGGTCGCCGTAATATTTGATGGCGATCGCCATCAGCGGCATCGGGATCAACGCCAGCACCGTCAGCTGCCAGCTGATTTGGGTGCTCATCACCACCAGCACCACCAACCCCATCACCAGCGAATCCACCAGCGTCAGCACGCCTTCGCCGGCGGCGAACACCACGCGGTCCACGTCGTTGGTGGCGCGCGCCATCAGATCGCCGGTGCGGTGGCGCAGGTAGAACGCCGGGTTTTGCCGGCTGAGCTGGCGGTAAAAGTTCTCGCGCAGCTCGACCGCCAGCTGGTAGGACGCGCCGAACAGCAATACCCGCCACACATAGCGCAGCAGGTAAACGACGATCGCGGTGCCGATCATCAGCCCGAGCCAGGCCATCAGCACGCCGGTAGACATTTGTTTTTCGGTGACGCCGTCCACGATGATGCCGACCAGCTTAGGCGGCAACAGTTGCAGGATGGCGATGACGATCAGCAGCACCACCGCCCCGAGGTAGCGGCGCCACTCCCGGCGGAAGTACCAGCCGATTTGAGCAAATAATCTCACGCAGTTTGATTCCAGGATTTTATGGGATTTGTCTCTTTTTCTGCTTCAGCGGAGCAGGATACCACCGTTGAGCCGCCCGTCCGGTGAACTTTTCACTCCGGCACCGGCAATGCAGTGGTGTATTTGATTTTTTCCATGGCAAAGCTCGAGGTGACGTCGATGAGGCCCGATACGCCGTTCACCAGGCGCTTATAAAAGCCGTCGTAGCTTTTCATGTCCGCCACTTCGACCTGCATCAGGTAATCGTACTCCCCCGCCATGCGGTAGAACGCCAGCACCTCGGGCATCTGGCTGGTCAACTGCACAAACGCCTGATACCACTCGCTGCTGTGCTGCTGGGTCTTGATCAGCACAAACGCCGTCAGCCCCAGGCCGAGCTTTTCGTTATCCAGCAGCGCCACCCGGCCGCGGATATAGCCCTCGTCTTCCAGGCGCTTCAGCCGTTTCCAGCACGGCGTCGAGGTCAAATTGACCGCATCGGCCAGCGCCTGCAGTGACTGGGTGCAATCTTGCTGCAGCATGCACAGCAGCTTACGGTCTGTTTTATCTAACATAGCGGCTACCAGGAGAAAAATTTTCTCCCATTAGGCGATTAAACAGGGAAAATGGCAATCCTTTTTTCCTGCCGACAGGCTATGCTACGCCATAAACCAGCCCCCTATTCTGAGGCCAAATCATGACAAACTCTTGGGTAAAATATGCTATCGGTGAAATAGAAGCGGATTTTCAGCGCTCCGCCGATACGCACCTGATTCGCCTGAACATGCCGGCGTTTCCCGGCATCTGCCTGTATCTGAAAGATGAGAGCACCCACCCGACCGGTAGCCTGAAACACCGTCTGGCGCGCTCGCTGTTCCTTTATGGCCTGTGCAACGGCTGGATCACCGAAAACACCACCATCATCGAGGCCTCTTCCGGCAGCACCGCGGTGTCCGAAGCCTACTTCGCCCGTCTGATCGGCCTGCCGTTCATCGCGGTGATGCCGTCCTGCACCGCGCGCCGCAAGGTGGAACAGATCGCCTTTTACGGCGGCCGCTGTCACTTCGTCGATCACGCCGCCCAGATCTACGCCGCCTCCGAACAGCTGGCGAAAGAGCTGAACGGCCACTATATGGATCAGTTCACCTACGCCGAGCGCGCCACCGACTGGCGCGGCAACAACAATATCGCCGACAGCATCTTCCGCCAGATGGCGCGCGAACCCTTCCCGGTGCCGAAACACATCGTGATGAGCGCCGGCACCGGCGGCACCTCCGCCACGCTGGGGCGCTACATCCGCTATCAGGGGCACGATACGCAATTGACGGTGGTCGATCCGGAAAATTCGGTGTTCTATGACTGCTTCCACCACGGCGATCGCACCCTGATCGGCAGCTGCGGCAGCCGCATTGAAGGCATCGGCCGCCCGCGCGCCGAGCCGTCGTTCATCCCGTCGGTGGTCGACAACATGCTGCGGGTGCCGGATGCCGCCAGCGTCGCCACCATTCACTGGCTGGAAGGCGTGCTCGGCCGCAAGGTTGGTGCTTCCACCGGCACCAACGTCTGGGGGGCGCTGCAATTGGCGAAACAGATGCGGGAAAACGGCGAGCAAGGGTCGATCGTCACCCTGCTGTGCGACAGCGGCGAGCGTTATCTGGATACCTATTACAACCCGGAATGGGTCAGCAATAACATCGGCGATCTGCAGCCGTATCTGGCGCAGCTGGCGGATTTGTAACGCCAGGCTGCGGATAAAAAAAAGCCGGGTAGTCATACCCGGCCGGCTGTAAGGAGAACCTCATTCTTCGGGGGAATAGGTGAGGCAAGGTGAACGCAGCCAATGTTGTAAATAGTGGGCCACCGCCTGCTGCTGGCAATGGCCGATAACCGGTAGCTGCGGCAGCAGGGATTTCAGCTGCGGCAGGGCGTTGCCCATCACCACGCCGTGCCCCACCGCCCCCAGCATCTCTTTGTCGTTCATCGCGTCGCCGAACGCCATGCAGTCGGCCATCGTCAGCCCCAGATGGCGGCTCAGCCGGTCCAGCGCCGTGCCTTTGTTGCAACCGAGCGGCAGCACCTCCAGGCAGTCGTAGGCGGAAAAGCACAGGTCTGCCTCGTCACCCAGCTGCGCCCGCAGCTGCACCTGCAACGCCAGCAGCTCCTCATGCGGCGCGACAAAGCACACCTTGCTGTTGCCGAACGCCGGCAGGCGGCGCACGTCGGCCAGCTGAAAACGAAAGCCGCTCAGGTGGTGCGCCCGCAGCATCTCTTCCGGCACGGGAAACTCGGTCAGCCAGCCTTCGTCGCGGAACACGTGCATGCTGGCGCGGGTGCGCCAATGATGATGCAAAACCTCTTCGGCGACCGCCGCCGGCAGATCGGTAGCGTGCAGCTGTTGGCCGCGGTTGTCATACACCCGCGTGCCGTTGCCGGTGATCAGGTAGCCCTGCAGCCCCAACTGCGCCATGATCGGCTGCGCGTCGAGGTAGTGCCGCCCGGTGGCGAACGTCACCACCATCTCCCGCTCCACCAGCTGGTTCAGCACCGCCAGCGTTTCCGGGCCAACCCGGTGATCCGGCATCAACAGCGTGCCGTCCATATCGAAAGCTGCCAGGCGATACATAAAGACCTCTTGAATGTGAACGCGATTGCAATCAATGCAGTATGGGATGGTATTTGCGGAAGTAATAGTGAACAATTTGAGAAAACCGTTCCGGATTTCTGCCCATGCGCCTGGTTCACCGCCTCAGCCAATATCAACGCTTGTACCATCAGCTCGGCAGCGCGCCGGTCGCCGTGACCATCGGCGAACTGGCGGCGATGTTCTACTGCAGCGAGCGGCACGCCCGCACGCTGGTGCAACAGCTGCAGGATCAGGGCTGGCTGAGCTGGCATTCGCAGCCCGGCCGGGGCAAACGCGCCCGCCTACACTGCCTGAAAACCCCGGATGAGCTACGCGCTCAGCTGTTGCAACAGCTGCTGCAACAGGGCAACCATCAGGGGGCGCTGGAGATGGCGCAGCTCGATCCGCAGCACCTGCAGGATCTGCTCAGCCCGCACCTCGGCGGGCAATGGCAGGCCGGCAGCCCGACGCTGCGCATTCCCTATTACCGCACGTTGGAAACGCTCGACCCGCTCACGCTGACCGGCCGCGCCGAGCAACACCTGGTGTCGACCCTGCACGCCGGGCTGACGCGCCTGATGACCGGTAACCCGGAACCGCAGCCCGATCTGGCGCACCATTGGCAGATTAGCGATTGCGGCCTGCGCTGGCGCTTCTTTCTGCGCAGCCAGCTGCGCTGGCACAACGGCGAACCGTTGACCGGCCACCAGCTGCTGCAAACGCTGGAAAAACTGCAACACCATCCGCGCAGCCAACCGAGCCTGGCCAACGTCGCGCGCATCAGCCTGCCGCATCCGCTGTGCGTTCAGTTCGATCTGCATCTGCCGGATTACTGGCTGGCCCACCGGCTGGCGGAACTGCCTTGCCTGATGACCCACCCGGAGCTGCCGGCCATCGGCGCCGGCCCGTTCAAGCTGACGCTGAATGAACCGCAGCTGGTGCGGCTGGAACAGCACGCCGGTTACCACCTGCAGCATCCGTATCTGGACACCATCGAATACTGGATCACCCCCGATCTGCCCACCGCCGCCCCCTACACCAGCTGCCAGCATCCGGTGCGCATCACCATCGGTCAACAAGACGATTTGGCGCAGGCCCGGCCGGTGCAGCGCAGCATGAGCCTGGGCTGGTGTTATTTGGCGCTGAACCTGCGCCACGGCGTGCTGAGCGAAGCCCAGGGGCAAAAACTGCTGATGCTGATCCAGCAGTCCGGCCTGCTGAGCCATCTGCCGATCCCCAACAGCGTGATCACCCCCAGCCATGAAATGCTGCCCGGCTGGCGCATCCCCCGCCAACAGGTCGAAGAGGACGTCGCCCTGCCCGCCCGGCTGACGCTGCTGTATCGGCCGCCGGTCGAGCTGGAAACGGTGACGGCCGCGCTACAGCGGCTGCTCGCGCAGCACGGCTGCGAGCTGGAAGTGCGCTACTACGCCGGCAAGCGCTGGCAAAGCGAGGAACAGATCGCCCAGGCCGACCTGCTGCTGGCGGACAACCTGATCGGCGAAGCGCCGGAGGCGACGCTGGAGAGCTGGCTGCGGCAGGATACGCTGTGGCGCGGCATCCTGACGGAAAGCCGCTGGCAACAGCAACAGGACACGCTGCGGCAGATCCAGCAGCTGCAGGCGCAGCAACCGCGCTTCGCACAACTGCAGGCTTATTATCAACGGCTGATGGCCGCCGCCATCATCACGCCGCTGTTTCACTACCAGTATCAGATCAGCGCGCCGCCGCGCATGCATGGCGTCACGCTGACCGCTCACGGCTGGTTCGATTTTTGCCAGGCGTGGCTGCCGCCGCCGGTGGACGACGCCCCGGCCTGAGCCGAACCGCCCTGCGCCTGGCGGCCCTTTCTGCTACTATTGTCGCCGCAACGCAATTTTATCCTGCCGCCCGAATGTGTATCGGGAGAGGCCAAAGCCCAAAAAGGTGATTTTATGAAGCGCGCGGTTGTCGTTTTCAGCGGTGGGCAAGACTCCACGACCTGCTTGATCCAGGCATTGCAACAGTATGACGAAGTTCACTGCGTCACGTTCGATTACGGCCAGCGCCATCGCGCCGAGATTGAAGTGGCTCAGGAGCTGTCGGTGGCCCTCGGCGCCAAGGCGCACAAGGTGCTGGACGTAACGCTGCTCAACGAGCTGGCCGTCAGCAGCCTGACGCGCGACAATATCCCGGTTCCCGCCTACGATCCCAATCAGAAAAATGCGCTGCCGAGCACCTTCGTGCCGGGCCGCAACATCCTGTTCCTGACGCTGGCGGCGATCTACGCCTACCAGGTGGAAGCGGAAGCGGTGATCACCGGCGTGTGTGAAACCGATTTCTCCGGCTACCCCGATTGCCGCGACGAGTTCGTTAAAGCGTTGAACAAGGCGGTGACGCTGGGCATCGCCCGCGATATCCGCTTCGAAACGCCGCTGATGTGGCTGAACAAGGCCGAGACCTGGGCGCTGGCGGACTATTACCACCAGCTGGATCGCGTGCGCCAGGATACGCTGACCTGCTACAACGGCATCAAGGGTGACGGCTGCGGCGAGTGCGCCGCCTGCAACCTGCGCGCCAATGGCCTGACGCAGTATCGCGCCAATCAGGCGGAAGTGATGGCCGCGTTGAAACAAAAGGCCGGTCTGGCCTGAGGCAGTGACGGCGGCAGCTTCTGCCGCCCGTTCCCCCCCTGTTTACCGTGAGTTTTCCTGCGGCACAAGCGCCTCCAGATGCGCACGCAGTTCCCCCTCGAGCGGCAGCGCACGCTGCGTTTTCAGATCGACGCACACGAAAGTCAGCAGCGCGTCGGCCACCGGCGTCCCCGCCGGATCCTGCGTCACCTTTTGGCTCAGCACGCCGCTCTTGCCGTTGAGCTGCACCATCTGGCTGTCGATACGCAGCTTATCCCCCAATACCGCCGGGCTGCGGTAATTGATATTGATGTTCACCACGATGAAAGCGATGTTGTTTTCCGTCATCCAGCGGAACCCGGCCTCGTTCCCCAGCCACTCCCAACGCGCCTCTTCCAAAAACTCCAGATAGCGAGCATTGTTAACGTGCTGGTAAACATCAAGATGATAACCGCGAACTTTGATAAAGGTTTGCATAGGGAACGATCGCTCCTGCCTGGTGATTACAGAAAGAGGGAGCCGCGCTGGCTCCCTCGCCCGTTTGGTCAACGCGCCAAACTGGTAAGACCTGTAAAATGTAGCAGAGGAGTTTCGGCCTCAGCGGCATTTTGCCACGCAGCCGCGACCGGGATCACATTTTCAGCCGGGCGCGGTTCTTCTCAAACAGCGCCGGCCCGATGCCCGGTACCTCCTGCAACTGCTCAATCTGGGTGAACGGCCCGTTCTGCTCGCGGTAGCGCACGATGCCTTCCGCCTTCTTCAGGCCGACGCCGCTCAAGGCGGCGGCCAGCTGTTCGGCGGTGGCCTGATTGATGCTGACCGCCGCCTCCTCGCTTGCCTTGGTCATCACCGGTTGCCCGCCATTGCTCGCCGGTGCTGAAAGCATGGGTGCCGGAGCCTCGGCTTTATTCACCGCGGCGGCCGGCCCCGCCAGGCATAACAACAGCGCGGTCAGCGCGGCGTTAACGTGACGACGGTAACCGAAAAACGCTTTTTTCTCTGAATGTTGCATGCTGTATCCTCCTTGTGTGTGACAGCACGGTTACCTTGCCGCGGCGGCGGATATTCAGCAATCGGCGGATATCAGATGTGGAAAAGGCCGCGAAAGCGGCCTTTGTTTGTTGCACTGCGTTGCAGAAAAATGCGGCGATTACTGAGGCTGTTGCTCAGCGGCTCCCATTTTGATCTCGGCTTCTTTACGCAGGCTCGCCAGCAGCGAATCGAAGGAGACGCCGGTCGCGCCCTCTTCCATCTTGCCAACGAAGGTTTTCATTTCGTCTTCCGGCAACGTGCCTGGCTTCACCGCATCGAGCGCGATCAGCACCACGTTGTCCTGACGATCCTGCGACATGCCGTATACCGGTTTACCTTCCTGCGGGTGCGGCAGCGCAAACACGCTCTCCACCAGCTGGCTGTCTTCCGGCGCGCGCGCCATCTTCTGCACGGCGCCAAAGCTCAGGCCGGCGGCTTTCATCGCCTCGTCGCCCTTGCCCTGCTTCAGCTCAACCAGCAGCTTCTCGCCCTGCAGTTTCGCTGCCTGCAGCGCCTTGTTGCGCTTCACCAGTTCCGCCACGCGGTCTTTCACCTGGTCGAACGGTTCGATGCCTTCCGGCTTGTGGCCGCTCACGCGCACCACGAAGGCGCGGTCGCCGTCTACGGTGATCACGTCGGAGTTGCTGCCCGGCGCGCCGTTCTCGCCGATCAGCGAGCCGTCGAAGATCGCCTGCACGACCGGCTTGAAGTTCAGCGCGGCAGGAATGTTGTCACGGGTGAACCAGTCGCTTTGCGCCGCTTTCACGCCGGCCGCTTCTTCAGCCGAGGCCAGAGATTCGTTGTCGCTGGTCGCCGCTTCGCTCACCTTCTGCTGCAGCGCGTAATACGCGTCTACCGCTTTCTCCTGCTGCACCTGCTTGGCGATGGCGTCATGCACTTCGCTCAGCGGCTTCACTTTCTCAGGTTCGATATCGTTCAAACGCACGATCAGGTAGCCGACGGAAGACTTCACCACGCCGGACAGCTGCCCTTTCTCGGTCAGGTTAGCCTGCTTCAGCTCGTCGGCGGTGGTTTCCGGCTCCAGCCAACCCAGCTCGCCGCCGGTGCGGCGTGAGATGATGTCGGTGGATTTCTCTTTCGCCAGCGTGGCGAAATCGGCGCCCTTCTTCAGCTCGTCCAGCGCCGCGTTGGCTTCCGCCTCGGTTTTCAGCTGGATCACGCTGTAGTTTTTACGCTCCGGCTGGCCGTAGCTGCTCTTGTGCTGGTCGTAGTAAGCGCTGATGTCTTCTTCGCTCACTTTCACCTTGTCCTGCATGGACGCAGCGTCCAGCGGGATATAGCTCACCTTCACCTGCTCAGGTGCGATGAAGCTGTTCTTGTTCTGATCGTAATACGCCTTCAGTTCGTCGTCGCCGGCGCTCTGTTTCGCCTGCAGCGCTTTCAAATCGATGGTCGCCAGGCGCACGTCGCGCTCCTGCAGCACCAACGCCGCCATGGCTTGCGATTCAGACGGCAGCACGAAGCCGGAATCGCCGAAGGCCTGGATCACCTGCTGATTGACCAACTGCTGGCGCATCGACTGCGCGAAGTTGTCGGCGGTGTAGCCCATGCGGCCGATCAGGTCGAGGTATTTGGCGTTATCGAACTGGCCGTTGGTCTGGAAGTAAGGCGCCTTGCGGATGGCGTCCTTGATCTGATCGTCGCTGACCGCCAGGCCCAGCTTCTTGGCGTACTGGTCGAGCAGCATGTTGTCGATCAACTGGGACAACACCTGACGGCGCATCTGCTGCATATAGCCTTCGTTGCCGGCCAGCGCGGAGAACTGGTCACCCAGCTGCTGCTGCATGCGGCTACGCTCGCTTTGGAAAGCCTGTTCCAGCTGAGCGCGCTCGATCGTCTGACCATTTACTTTCGCAGCATAATCGCCGGAGCCGCCGATCAGGTAGTTACCCACCCCGGTCAGAACGAATGACAGGATGATCAGGGCCAGGATGATTTTGAGCACGACGTGATTAGCAGCCGCGCGTAAATTGTCCATCATAGTGTGACAACACTCCGCTGTGATGTGGATTAACAACCCTTGTGCAGGCGCGTTCCCTGCGACAAAAATAAAAAAAGCGCATCAGTCCGATGCGCCTTGTATCTTACCTTACCAGCACCGCTGCGTCAGGTGATTGTTTATTACAAAACCCTGTTACGCTAAACGGTTAGACGCTAAATCAGTTTACAGCGTCTTTCAGCGCTTTCCCTGCACGGAAGGCCGGTACTTTGGCTGCCGCGATTTTGATCTCTTTACCGGTCTGCGGGTTGCGGCCGGTACGAGCCGAACGTTCACGCACGGTGAAGGAACCGAAACCTACCAGAGCCACGTCATCCCCTGCTTTCAGAGAGTCGGTAACGGAAGCGATTACTGCGTCTAAAGCACGTCCCGCTGCCGCTTTGGAAATATCAGCACCTGCGGCAATCTTGTCGATCAGTTGTGACTTATTCACTCTATCATCCCCTCTAGAATTCTATCGTCGCACCGAAAAATCCCTACGGTTGCGACAGCGCAGCTGTTATATCAATCCCATCGAACCTTGGCAAGCCACCGACTGGGTGGCAAAACGCGGGCCGACAGAGATCTAACTTAGCGGTACAAAAAAATACTGGCAAGTCCGAAATGGCTTGCCAGTATAAGTTTTATCAATGGTTTTTGCGATTCGTCACTATTTTGCCGCTACCGGCAGTGCGCCGAAGGCCGGGTTTTGCAACGCAATGTTCAAAACTTCATCGATTCGCTGCACCGGATGAATCTCCAGATCGGCGATAACATTGTCCGGAATCTCTTCCAGATCGCGCTTGTTCTCGTAAGGGATCAGCACGGTTTTGATGCCGCCACGATGCGCCGCCAACAGCTTCTCTTTCAGGCCGCCGATCGGCAACACCTGGCCGCGCAGCGTGATCTCCCCGGTCATCGCCACATCGGCGCGTACCGGGTTGCCGGTCAGGCAGGAGACCAGCGCGGTGCACATCGCGATACCGGCGCTCGGGCCGTCTTTCGGCGTCGCCCCTTCCGGCACGTGCACGTGGATGTCGCGTTTCTCGTAGAAATCGGCGTTGATGCCCAATTTCTCCGCGCGCGCGCGCACCACGGTCAGCGCCGCCTGAATCGATTCCTGCATCACTTCGCCCAGGGAACCGGTGTAGGTCAGCTTGCCTTTGCCCGGCACGCAGGCGGTTTCGATGGTCAGCAGATCGCCGCCCACTTCCGTCCACGCCAGCCCGGTGACTTCGCCCACGCGGTTTTCGGTATCCGCACGGCCGTAATCGACGCGCTGCACGCCCAGGTAATCCTTCAGGTTGTCGCCGTTGATCTCGATATGCTTGAGCTTCTTGTCCATCAGCAGCGTTTTCACCGCTTTACGGCACAGCTTGGAGATTTCACGCTCCAGGCTGCGCACCCCGGCTTCGCGGGTGTAGAAGCGAATGATACCGATGATGGCGCTGTCGTCGACCGTCAGCTCGCCTTTTTTCAGCGCGTTGCGCTCAAGCTGCTTCGGCAGCAGGTGCTGCTTGGCGATGTTGAGCTTCTCGTCCTCGGTGTAACCCGACAGGCGGATCACTTCCATACGGTCCAGCAGCGGCGCAGGAATGTTCATCGAGTTCGAGGTGGCGACGAACATCACGTCGGACAGATCGTAATCCACTTCCAGGTAGTGGTCGTTGAACGCCACGTTCTGTTCCGGATCCAGCACCTCCAGCAGAGCGGAGGCCGGATCGCCGCGCATGTCGGAAGACATCTTGTCGATCTCATCCAGCAGGAACAGCGGGTTCTTCACCCCGACCTTGGCCATCTTCTGGATCAGTTTGCCCGGCATCGAACCGATGTAGGTGCGGCGGTGACCGCGGATTTCCGCTTCGTCACGCACGCCGCCCAGCGCCATGCGCACGTACTGGCGGCCGGTCGCTTTGGCGATCGACTGCCCCAGCGAGGTTTTACCCACGCCCGGCGGCCCCACCAGACACAGGATCGGCCCCTTGATTTTGCTAACGCGGCTCTGCACCGCGAGGTACTCGAGAATGCGATCCTTGACGCGCTCCAGGCCGTAGTGATCGGTATCGAGCACTTCCTGCGCCTTGTTCAGGTCTTTTTTCACCTTGCTGCGCGCATTCCACGGCACCTGCAGCATCCAGTCGATGTAGCCGCGCACCACGGTCGCTTCCGCCGACATCGGCGACATCATCTTCAGCTTTTGCAGTTCCGCTTCGGTTTTCTCGCGCGCCTCTTTCGGCATTTTCGCCGCATCGATCTTGCGCTTCAGCGCTTCGTGCTCGTCCGGCGCGTCGTCCATCTCGCCCAGTTCTTTCTGAATCGCCTTCATCTGCTCATTCAGATAGTACTCGCGCTGGCTCTTCTCCATCTGCTTCTTGACGCGGTTGCGGATGCGTTTCTCGACCTGCAGCAGGTCGATCTCCGATTCCATCATCGCCATCAGGTATTCCAGGCGCTCGGTGATGTCGGACATCTCGAGCACCGACTGCTTGTCGCTGAGTTTCAGCGGCATATGGGCAGCGATGGTGTCCGCCAGGCGCGCGGCGTCGTCGATGCTGTTCAGTGAAGTCAGCACCTCCGGCGGGATTTTTTTGTTCAGCTTGATATAGCCTTCAAACTGATTGATCGCGGTGCGCACCAGCACTTCCTGCTCGCGCTCGTCGATCGCTGGCGACTCAAGGTATTCCGCCTGCGCGGCAAAATGCTCACCGCTGTCGGACAGCGTAGTGATGCGTGCGCGCTGCAGCCCCTCGACCAGCACTTTTACCGTGCCGTCCGGCAGCTTCAACATCTGCAGGATCGACGCTACGGTGCCAACCGAGAACAAGTCGTTAATGCCAGGTTCATCCGTTGAGGCCTCTTTCTGTGCCACCAGCATGATCTTCTTATCGTGATCCATTGCGGCTTCGAGGCACCGAATCGATTTTTCCCGGCCAACAAATAACGGGATCACCATGTGCGGATAAACCACCACGTCGCGCAATGGCAGGACGGGGATTTCAATGCGTTCGGAACGCTCAGGGTTCATAGAGCTCTCTCTTAGTTTAATTTCCGCCAGGTTGAGGGGGAATCTCATGAGACGCAAGCATCTAACGTTTCATAAAATCTGGTTAATGAGTATATGGGGATGAATCTCTTACATTCAACGGCAAGAATGCAGGAAAAAGAAATGGGGGATGAAATCCCCCATTTTGCTGATAACGCTCTGGTTTAACTGGCTAATTATTCGCCAGATGCCTGGGCTTCCGGCTTGCCGTAGATCAACAGCGGCTTGGATTGGCCGGCGATGACCGACTCGTCGATCACCACTTTGTCTACGCTGTCCATCGACGGCAGATCGTACATGGTGTCGAGCAGCGCGCCTTCCACGATGGAACGCAGGCCGCGGGCGCCGGTTTTGCGCGCCATGGCTTTCTTGGCGATGGCGTTCAGCGCTTCGTCGCGGAACTCCAGCTCCACGCCTTCCAGATTGAACAGCGCCTGATACTGCTTGGTCAGGGCGTTCTTCGGCTCTTTCAGGATCTGAATCAGCGCATCTTCGCTCAGCTCGCTCAGGGTCGCCACCACCGGCAGACGGCCGATGAACTCTGGGATCAGACCGAACTTGATCAAATCTTCCGGTTCGGCCTGCAGCAGCAGTTCGCCCTCGGTCGCCTTCTCGGACTCGCCCTTGACGGTCGCGCCGAAGCCGATGCCGGAGCCGGTGTTGACGCGCTGACCGATCACCTTATCCAGGCCGGCGAAAGCGCCGCCGCAGATAAACAGGATCTTGGAGGTATCAACCTGCAGGAACTCCTGTTGCGGATGCTTGCGCCCACCCTGCGGCGGAACCGCGGCGATGGTGCCTTCAATCAGCTTCAGCAGCGCCTGCTGCACGCCTTCACCCGAGACGTCACGCGTGATCGACGGGTTATCGGACTTGCGGGAAATCTTATCGATTTCATCGATATAAACGATGCCGCGCTGCGCTTTCTGCACGTCATAGTCACATTTTTGCAACAGCTTCTGGATAATATTTTCCACGTCCTCGCCCACGTAACCGGCTTCGGTCAGCGTGGTGGCGTCGGCCATGGTGAACGGCACGTCCAGGAAGCGCGCCAGCGTTTCCGCCAGCAGGGTTTTACCGCTGCCGGTCGGGCCAATCAGCAAGATGTTGCTCTTGCCCAACTCGATACCGTTGCTGGTATCGCCGTTGCGCAGGCGTTTGTAGTGGTTGTACACCGCAACCGCCAGCACTTTCTTCGCCTGCTCCTGGCCGATGACGTAGTCATCCAGGTGGTGGCGGATCTCGTGCGGCGTCGGCAGCGCACTGCGCTCACGATGCGGGGCAACTTCTTTAATCTCTTCGCGAATAATGTCGTTACACAGATCGACACATTCATCGCAGATATACACTGACGGCCCGGCAATCAGCTTACGCACTTCATGCTGGCTTTTGCCGCAAAAAGAGCAGTACAGCAGCTTTCCTGAACCGTCTTTGCGCTTATCTGTCATCAGTCAAACCTCTTCTTTAGTCTTGTCCCGCAGGAAAATCACGGCGGCAGTGCGCCCAAACTCATATCGGGAACGCCGAGGAGCCACAACAGAGCGAGCCCCTGCCCACTCTGATTACTATAGTCCATCGGCGCCGCGTGGTTCTAGCTGCGGTGTGTCAGAATGCCGTCAACCAGGCCGTATTCCACGGCTTCTTCCGCGGTCATAAAGCGATCGCGCTCGGTGTCGCGCTCGATCTGCTCCAGCGGCTGGCCGGTATGCTCGGCCATCAGTTCGTTCATGCGCGCTTTCACCTTAAGGATTTCACGCGCATGGATTTCGATGTCCGTCGCCTGGCCCTGGTAGCCGCCCAGCGGCTGGTGAATCATCACGCGCGAGTTAGGCAGGCAGAAACGTTTGCCTTTGGCACCCGCGGTCAGCAGGAAGGAGCCCATCGAGCACGCCTGGCCCATACAGATGGTGCTGACGTCCGGCTTGATGAACTTCATGGTGTCGTAAATCGACATGCCCGCGGTAATTACCCCACCCGGCGAGTTGATGTAGAGGTAAATGTCTTTTTCCGGGCTTTCCGCTTCGAGGAACAGCATTTGCGCCACGATCAGGTTGGCCATGTGATCTTCCACCTGGCCGGTCAGGAAAATGATGCGCTCTTTCAGCAGGCGGGAATAGATGTCGTAAGAACGCTCCCCGCGTGAAGTCTGCTCTACCACCATCGGCACCAGCGCCATGTTCGGTGCAAATTGATCTCGTTCGCCACTGTATGACATTACCGTCTCCTAATAGAAATTGCCTTGGCGGCCAGGGTGTCACCCTAATACGCCGATTCTACTTGAGAACGGCCATGATGACTATGCTCAAGCATTCGACCCGCGCCGCACGTACCCGACGGTTATTTCATCCCGCGCACTTTGGCAAACAGCCCCAGAATTATTCTTTACAGATTGGGGGATCCCGGCGCGATTTCAAGCCCAGAGGCCGATTTTCTCCGCGCGCCGAAAACGATGCCGTTAATCTGACCGTTATCATGCCAGCCAGTTCCCCAGGCAACAGGGTAAATATAGTGCATATTGCCCCGCTTAACCTGAGATTAATCAGCAACGTGGCAAAAAGAAAAGCCCGCAACCTGAGGTTGCGGGCTTTTTCATCGTGCGCCGGTTCGCCAGGCGAAACCGGGGGCGCCGTTAATGGCACCCGGCACGCCGGCATTACGCCTGTTGAGTCTGGTTCATCAGCTCGCTGAAGGTAGTGGCTTTTTCAGTCACTTTCGCTTTTGCCAGCAGGGCTTCAACCGCTTGCTCTTCCAGAGCCACGTTGCGCATGTTGTTCATCAGCTCTTTGTTTTTGCTGTAGAACTCGATGACTTCGCTCGGATCTTCGTAGGCAGAAGCCATTTCTTCGATCAGCGTCTTCACGCGGTCTTCGTCAGCTTTCAGGTCGTTGGTGCTGATCACTTCGCCCAGCAGCAGGCCAACCACTACGCGGCGTTTCGCTTGCTCTTCGAACAGCTCGCGTGGCAGTTCCAGCGCTTGCTTCTCGTTGCCGCCGAAACGCTGTGCAGCCTGACGACGCAGCACGTCGATTTCGCCGTCGATCAGGGCAGCAGGCACGTCGATTTCGTTCGCGCTCACCAGGCCGTCGATCGCCTGAGACTTGATGCGGTTACGCACGGCGCCTTTCAGCTCGCGCTCCATGTTCTTGCGAACTTCGGTGCGCAGGCCGGCAACGGAACCGTCCGCCACGCCGAAACGCTTGATGAACTCTTCGGTCAGCTCCGGCAGTTCGCGCTCTTCAACTTTCTTCAGCACGATAGCGAATTTGGCCGCTTTGCCCTTCAGGTTTTCCGCGTGGTAATCTTCCGGGAAGTTCACGTCGATGGAGAACTCTTCGCCCGCTTTGTGACCGACCAGGCCTTCTTCGAAGCCTGGGATCATGCGGCCCTGGCCCATTGCCAGTACGAAGTCGGACGCTTTGCCGCCTTCGAACTCTTCACCGTCGATAGAACCGGTGAAGTCAACGGTCACGCGATCTTCAGCTTCCGCTGCGCGATCGGTTTCTTTCCAGGTCGCCTGCTGCTTGCGCAGGGTGTCCAGCATCGCGTCGACGTCTTCGTCGTTCACTTCAACCACAGGTTTTTCAACTTCGATGTTTTCCAGGCCTTTCAGCTCAACTTCTGGATACACTTCGAATTCAACGGCGAAGGTGAAGTCTTCACCTTCTTTGTACTCGCCCGGCACGTAGTTTGGTGCGCCGGCCGGATTAATCTTTTCTTTGATGATCGCGTCAACGAAGCTGCGCTGCATCGCTTCGCCCAGCACGTCCTGACGAACAGAGGCGCCGTAACGCTGTTCCACGATGTTCATCGGCACTTTGCCTTTGCGGAAGCCGTCGATACGCACGCTTTTCGCTGCGTTGATCAGCTCTTTCTTCACCGCCTGCTTGATAGTATCAGCCGGTACAGTAATAGAGAGACGGCGCCCAAGGCCTTGAGTGGTTTCTACTGAAACTTGCATCTTGTTACCTCAAAAAAATCACAGTGCTCGGTCAACTCCGTTCCAAGAACCAGGACGGCTACAAATAAGAACCGAGTTCCCTGATGACAGAAGCGTCCCGAAACCATTCCGGAAAAATAAGACGCGACATTATAGCGGCGCATGCATGGCGAGTCGAGGAAAGCTAGGCGGCGCAGGCGCGCTAAAACTCACACTTTTGCCGATTCGATCGCCAAAAGGCCGCCAAAACAGCCCGAACGTTGGCCACATTGCGCATCGGCCGTGTCGTCGTCAAAAACAGAAACGGCCCGCAGGCCGTTTCAAAATTCGTCAGTAGTAATACCCTAATTCAAGGGCAAAGTTCCACTGATACCTGAAAATTTCCCCCTCAGGCCAGCGTCCCGGCGCCGCGACACGGCGGCGAGGCCGGTACGGTATCCTGCAACCCTTCCCACTCTTTGAGCGTGTAGGTGTGCAGCGCCAGCGCGTGTACGCCGTCCGCCAGCTCCTCCGACAGCACGCCGTAGATGGAGCGGTGGCGCGTCAAAAAACGTTCGCCGACGAAGCGATCGCTGACCAATACCACTTTGAAATGGCTTTCTGAACCCGCCGGAACGTTATGACGATAGCTTTCATCAACGACTTCCAGATACGCGGGCTCAAACGCCGCCCTTAACTTTGCTTCTATTTGCTCGCGAATCATAGGATCTCCTTACAACACCGGCAGAGGACCGTGCCCATCTAGTTCAATATTAGCCGGTTTCCCCCCGTTTAGACCATCGCCGGGACAAATTTCTCTTTTCTGCGGTCAAATGATGAGCGTCATCCCCGCCGCTTGGGGGATTATCCGATTGAGCGGGCCAAAAAAGCGTGTTTTTATCAACGGCAGGTAAAAATTTGTCACTCAGGCGCCTTCCGCGCTTCCACCGCACGGCGGCGATGCTATGATGTCGGCAATTTGTTGTCAGCTATCCCGCTCTGATTATTGCTAAATCCATCGAGAATGAGACAGAAAACATGTTAAAGAAACTTTGTCTTCCTTTGCTGGCCGCCCTGCTGCTGGCCGGCTGCGCGACCAGCAGCAACACCTTGAACGTCACGCCGAAAATCGTTCTGCCGCAGCAGGATCCTACCCTGCAGGGCATCACCGTCAGCATCAACGGCGCGGATCAGCGCACCGATCAGGCGCTGGCCAAGGTGAACCGCGACGGCCAGTTGGTCACGCTGACGCCATCGCGCGATCTGCGTTTCCTGCTGCAGGAAGTGCTGGAGAAACAGATGGGCGCTCGCGGCTACATGATCGGCGCCGACGGCCCGGTGGCGCTGCAAATCGTCGTCAATAATCTGTACGCGGACGTCTCCGAAGGCAACCTGCGCTACAACATCACCACCAAAGCCGACATCTCGATCATCGCCCAGGCGAAGAACGGCAACAAGCAGGTGAAGAATTACCGCTCGACCTATAACGTGCAGGGCGCCTTCACGGCCACCAACGAGAAGATCACCGACGCCGTCAACTCCGTGCTGGGCGACGTGATCGCCGATATGGCCCAGGACACCAGCGTCAACGATTTCATCAAGCAAAACGCGCGTTAATCGCCGCGCCTTGTGCCGCCCGGCGGATCGGGCGGCGCAGACAGGGAACTCATGTCGAAACACTATCTGAACATTTTCACCCAGCGTAACTCCGCCATTCTGCTGCTGCTGGGCTTCGCGTCGGGTCTGCCGCTGGCATTGACCTCCGGCACGCTGCAAGCCTGGATGACCGTCGAAAATATCGATCTGAAAACCATCGGCATCTTCTCGCTGGTGGGCCAGGCCTACGTCTTCAAATTCCTCTGGTCGCCGTTCATGGACCGCTATACCCCGCCGTTCCTCGGGCGGCGGCGCGGTTGGCTGCTGGTCAGCCAGCTGCTGCTGGTGGCGGCGATCGTGGCGATGGGCTTTATGCAGCCCGCGCAGCACCTGTGGTGGCTGGCGGCGTTGGCGGTGCTGGTGGCGTTCTGCTCCGCCTCGCAAGATATCGTGTTCGACGCCTACAAGACCGATCTGCTGAAAGCCGAAGAGCGCGGGGCGGGCGCGGCGATCTCGGTGCTGGGTTACCGGCTGGCGATGCTGGTTTCCGGCGGCCTGGCGCTGTGGCTGGCGGATCGCTATTTCGGCTGGCAAGCCACCTACTGGCTGATGGCCGGATTGATGCTGATCGGCGTGGCCGCCACGCTGCTGGCGCCGGAGCCGGACGAAAGCATCCCGGCGCCGCGCACCATGGAACAGGCGGTCGTCGCGCCGCTGCGTGATTTCTTCGGCCGCAACAACGCCTGGCTGATCCTGCTGCTGATCGTGATGTACAAAATGGGCGACGCCTTCGCCGGCAGCCTGAGCACCACCTTCCTGATCCGCGGTGTGGGGTTCGACGCCGGTGAAGTCGGGCTGGTCAACAAAACCCTCGGCCTGTTCGCCACCATCGTCGGCGCCCTGTTCGGCGGTGTGCTGATGCAGCGTCTCAGCCTGTTCCGCGCGCTGATGCTGTTCGGCGTCCTGCAGGCGGTCTCCAACCTCGGGTATTGGATCCTGGCGGTGACCGACAAGAGCCTGCTCACCATGGGCAGCGCCATCTTCCTCGAAAACCTGTGTGGCGGCATGGGCACCGCGGCCTTCGTGGCGCTGCTGATGACGCTGTGCAACCGTTCGTTCTCCGCCACCCAGTTCGCGCTGCTGTCGGCGCTGTCCGCCGTGGGGCGCGTCTATGTCGGCCCGATCGCCGGCTGGTTCGTCGAAGCCCACGGCTGGCCGTTGTTCTACCTGTTCTCTATCGCCGCCGCCCTGCCCGGCTTGCTGCTGCTCGGCATCTGCCGTCAGACGCTGGAGCACACCCAGCAGCATGGCGACTTCATGCCGCGCACCGAGTTTTCAGAATCTTACCGTTGGGCACTGCGCCTGCTGACGCTAGGCTGTTCGCTGTTGGGCCTGTGGTTGCTGTTGCTGATCGCCAATGCGCTGGACTGGACGCAGGCACCGCTGCTGGCCGATCGGCTGCTGCAAGTCGGCGCCGCGCTGAGCCTGCTCGGCGTCGCGATGGGCAGCACGCTGGATTACCTCGCCCTTCGCCGCACCCGTTTGGCATAATCTGACCGGCCGGCGATTTCGCCGGCCGAAAAAAAAGCGATCCGGGGGTATATTTATTTCGCTAAAAAAAGATAATCGGCGCGAAAATTATTTTTTTATCCGACTGCCGCGCTCGGAAATAAAATTAAATTCACCTTTAAGACACAATTATTTTACATTAAATAAACCTTTTCTTCGTATTTCCCTGCCGCGCATTTCTTCGCCAAATTCATCATACCTTTAGTTTTCCTTAACATACGGGCTGCTCGTCACGATTCAGCGTGCCAACGCGTTGTTGTCATTAGTAAATTGTCACGCAGGGTTACATCTGTGACCCCCTTAACAGAAAGTGTCAACAAGCCGCTGACACTCCCTTAAGCATGTTTACAGTACTGCAACCTTCCCGTAAAATGCCCGCACACATGAAACGACAATTGAGCCTTTGTTATTGAGGTCGTTAGATGAGACTTAAGAAATACAATAAAAGTATTGGGATGCTGTCATTAATCGCAGCCACTGTATTGCTCAGTGGTTGCGATATGGTTTTGATGAATCCCAAAGGAGCAATTGGTGTTGAGCAACGGACACTGATTATCACTGCAATCGCGTTGATGTTGATCGTGGTGGTGCCAGTTATCTTCATGGCGTTCGCCTTTGCCTGGAAGTATCGCGCTTCCAACAAAGACGCCAAGTACAGTCCGAACTGGGCCCACTCCAACAAGATCGAAGCGGTCGTCTGGACCATTCCTATCATTATCATCGCCATCCTTGGCACCATTACCTGGAAGACCACCCACGAACTCGACCCGTTCAAGCCGATTGTCACCGACAAGAAGCCGATGACGATCGAAGTGGTGTCGCTCGACTGGAAATGGCTGTTCATCTACCCGGAACAAGGCATTGCGACCGTTAATGAGCTGGCTTTCCCGAAAGATGTTCCAGTCGAATTCAAGATCACCTCTAACTCGGTAATGAACTCGTTCTTTATCCCGCAGTTGGGTGGACAGATTTATGCGATGGCCGGCATGCAGACCAAACTGCACCTGATCGGCAACGAAGCCGGTGCCTACAAAGGCATCTCCAGCAGCTACAGCGGCGCAGGCTTCTCCGGCATGAAATTCACCGCGATCGTTACCCCGACCGAAGGCGACTTCGATCAGTGGGTGGCCAAGGTGAAGGCATCGTCTAAAAACCTGAACACCACCGACGACTTTAACAAACTGGCAGAGCCGAGTGAAAACAACCCGGTTGAGTACTTTGCCGCTGTCAAACCGAATTTGTTCAAAGAAACAATTGCCAAATTCATGGGCGACATGGATATGCACAAAGGCGCTGGCGCGCACGAAGGCATGGACATGAGCCAAGGTATGGACATGGGTGAACATGCTGCTCACGCCGGAGCCGAGGAATAACTGATGTTGGGAAAATTAACACTTGATGCGGTTCCGTACCACGAACCGATCATCATGGTCACCGTAGCCGCAATTATTGTCGGGGGCCTGGCAGTGCTGGCGCTGCTGACATATTTCGGCAAATGGAAGTGGTTGTGGAGCGAATGGCTGACTTCGGTCGACCATAAAAAAATTGGTATCATGTACATCATCGTGGCGATGGTCATGCTGCTGCGCGGTTTCGCCGACGCCATCATGATGCGTAGCCAGCAGGCGTTGGCGTCCGCCGGCGAAGCCGGGTTCCTGCCGCCGCACCACTACGACCAGATCTTCACCGCGCACGGCGTTATCATGATCTTCTTCATGGCGATGCCTTTCGTGGTCGGCCTGATGAACGTCGTGGTGCCGCTGCAAATCGGTGCGCGCGACGTCGCCTTCCCGTTCCTGAACTCCCTGAGCTTCTGGTTCTTCGTGGTGGGCGTTGTGCTGATCAACATCTCCCTGGGGGTCGGTGAGTTCGCTCAGACCGGTTGGCTGGCGTATCCGCCGCTGTCGGGTAAAGAGTACAGTCCTGGCGTCGGGGTCGATTACTGGATCTGGAGTCTGCAGATTTCCGGTCTGGGTACCCTGCTGACCGGCGTGAACTTCTTCGCCACCATTCTGAAGATGCGTGCCCCAGGCATGCCTATGATGAAGATGCCGGTGTTCACCTGGGCGGCGCTGTGTACCAACGTCCTGATCATCGTTTCTTTCCCAATTCTGACCGTCACCATCGCGCTGCTGACCCTGGATCGCTATCTGGGCACCCATTTCTTCACCAATGATATGGGCGGCAACATGATGATGTACATCAACCTGATTTGGGCCTGGGGTCACCCAGAGGTGTATATCCTGGTTCTGCCGGTGTTCGGCGTGTTCTCCGAAGTCACCGCGACCTTCTCCAGAAAACGCCTGTTCGGCTATACCTCACTGGTATGGGCAACCATCGCGATCACCGTTCTGTCGTTCATCGTCTGGCTGCACCACTTCTTCACCATGGGGTCCGGCGCGAACGTTAACGCCTTCTTCGGTATCGCCACCATGATCATTTCCATCCCGACCGGGGTGAAAATCTTCAACTGGCTGTTCACCATGTATCAGGGCCGTATCAAGCTCAACTCCGCGATGCTGTGGACCGTTGGCTTCATCATCACCTTCTCCGTAGGTGGTATGACCGGCGTTCTGCTGGCGGTGCCGGGCGCGAACTTCGTGCTGCACAACAGCCTGTTCCTGATCGCTCACTTCCACAACGTCATCATCGGCGGCGTGGTGTTCGGTTGCTTCGCGGGCCTGACCTACTGGTTCCCGAAATCCTTCGGCTTCACGCTGAACGAAAAATGGGGCATCCGCGCGTTCTGGTTCTGGATCATCGGCTTCTTCACCGCCTTCATGCCGCTGTACGCATTGGGCTTTATGGGTATGACCCGTCGTATCAGCCAGAACATCAACCCTGAGTTCCACCCTCTGCTGCTGGTTGCAGCCGGCGGTGCGGCGCTGATCGCCTGCGGCATCCTGTGCCAGCTGATCCAGATCTTCGTCAGTATCCGTGACCGCGAACAAAACCGCGATCTGACCGGTGACCCATGGGGCGCTCGTACTCTGGAGTGGTCAACTTCGTCTCCACCGCCGTTCTATAACTTTGCCGTAGTGCCGCAGATTCATGACCGTGATGAATTCTGGGACATGAAAGAAAAAGGCGAAGCGTATAAGAAACCGGCTAAATACGAACCGATTCATATGCCTAAGAACACCGGCGCCGGCGTTATCATCGCCTTCTTCAGCCTGGTATTCGGTTTCGCAATGATTTGGGAAATCTGGTGGATGGCTCTGGCCGGCTTCATCGGTATGATCGTTGTCTGGATCGGCAAGAGCTTCGATCACGATGTTGACTACTATGTGCAGGTTGATGAAATCGAGCGCATTGAGAACCAACACTACGAACAAATCCGTAAAGCAGGCGTGAACCATGTCAACTGAAACTCTGACCAATCATAACGCAGCCCATGCAGAGCATGGGCACCACGACGCGGGAGAGACCAAAGTCTTCGGATTCTGGATCTACCTGATGAGCGACTGTATTTTGTTTGCGAGCTTGTTCGCGACTTATGCAGTCCTGGTGAACGGGACCGCTGGCGGTCCCTCAGGTAAAGACATCTTCGACCTGAAGTTTGTCCTGGTCGAAACTTTCCTGCTGTTGTTCAGCTCCATCACCTACGGCATGGCGATGATCGCCATGAACAAGGGTAAAGTTGGCGGTGTAAACACCTGGCTGTTCCTGACCTTCCTGTTTGGTCTGGGCTTCGTGGCGATGGAAATCTATGAATTCCATCATCTGATCGCCGAAGGCTTCGGTCCGGATCGCAGCGCGTTCCTGTCCAGCTTCTTCGCGCTGGTCGGCACCCACGGTCTGCACGTAACTTCCGGCCTGATTTGGATCATCGTGCTGATGATTCAGGTGAGCAAGTTCGGCCTGACCGCGACCAACAAAACCCGCCTGATGTGCCTGAGCCTGTTCTGGCACTTCCTGGACGTGGTCTGGATCTGCGTATTTACCGTTGTCTACCTGCTGGGGGTTATGTAATGAGCCATTCATCCCATGAAACCTCTCACGGCGGCGCAAGCCACGGCAGCGTGAAGTCATACCTGATCGGCTTTATCCTGTCGATCATCCTGACGGTAATTCCATTTGCGATGGTAATGAACGGCACTGCCTCTCATTCCACCATCCTGGCGGTTGTTGTCGGCATGGCGGTTATCCAGGTGATTGTTCACCTGGTTTACTTCCTGCACATGAACACCTCATCGGAAGAGCGCTGGAACCTGGTGGCATTGCTGTTCACCGCTATGATCATCGGTATCGTTGTTGTAGGTTCACTCTGGATTATGTACAACCTCAACATCAATATGATGGTCGATTAAGAGCTGAGCTGCACGTGATGATTAAGCAATACCTGCAAGTCACTAAACCAGGAATTATTTTCGGCAATTTAATTTCTGTCGTTGGGGGATTCCTGCTCGCTTCCAAAGGGAGCATCGACTATCCCCTGTTTCTCGCCACCCTGGTGGGTGTCTCGTTGGTGGTCGCGTCGGGCTGTGTGTTTAACAACTACATCGACCGCGACATCGACAAGAAAATGGAGAGAACGAAGAATCGGGTGCTGGTAAAAGGCCTGATCGCGCCGAGTGTCACCCTGGTTTATGCGACCGTTCTGGGTATTGTGGGCTTCGCGTTGCTGTATATCGCGGCCAACCCGCTGGCCATGTGGCTGGCGGTGATGGGCTTCGTGGTTTATGTCGGCGTTTACAGCCTGTACATGAAACGCCACTCGGTCTACGGCACGCTGATCGGCAGCCTGTCGGGCGCCGCGCCGCCGGTTATCGGCTACTGCGCGGTAACCAACGAGTTCGACGCCGGGGCATTGATCCTGCTGGCTATCTTTAGCCTGTGGCAGATGCCGCATTCTTATGCGATCGCTATCTTCCGCTTTAAAGATTACCAGGCGGCCAACATTCCGGTGCTGCCGGTGGTGAAAGGCATTTCCGTCGCCAAGAACCACATCACGGTCTACATCCTGGCATTTATGATCGCCACGCTGATGCTGACCCTGGTGGGCTACGCCGGCTACAAATACCTGATCGTCGCTGCGGCGGTGAGCGTCTGGTGGCTGGGCATGGCGCTGCGCGGTTACAAAACCGAAAACGACAGCGTCTGGGCGCGTAAACTGTTCGTGTTCTCCATCGTCGCCATCACCTCGCTGAGCGTGATGATGTCGATCGACTTCAGCGCCACGGCGGCGCCTGAAGCGCTGGTGACCTACGTTTGGTAAGCCAAATCATCTGTGAATGGGCCGCTTTTGCGGCCCATTTTATTTGTCACGCCGAAAAGCGGCCGAACTGTAATATCTGTTAAACAACATTCGATTTACCCCCCCTGCCCTGCACACTAAAATGACGCAGCTTTACAGAAATCATGCCATCAGGCGCTGTCTCAACGTCTGATGGCATGGTTTTTACCGAGGTTTGATGTGAACGATAATTCAATGACCCCGCAGGAGCGCCGCGCCACCTGGGGATTGGGCACCGTCTTCTCCCTGCGCATGCTCGGCATGTTTATGGTACTGCCGGTGCTGACCACCTACGGCATGGCGCTCAACGGCGCCAGCGAAGCGCTGATCGGCATCGCCATCGGCATCTACGGCCTGGCGCAGGCGGTGTTTCAAATCCCGTTCGGCCTGGTGTCCGATCGCATCGGCCGCAAGCCGCTGATCGTCGGCGGCCTGCTGATCTTTGCCCTCGGCAGCGTGATCGCCGCCGCTACCGACTCGATCTGGGGCGTGATCCTCGGCCGCGCGCTACAAGGCTCCGGCGCCATCGCCGCCGCGGTAATGGCGCTGCTCTCCGATCTGACCCGCGAGCAGAACCGCACCAAGGCGATGGCGTTTATCGGCGTCAGCTTCGGCATCACCTTCGCCATCGCCATGGTATTGGGCCCTATCATCACCCACGCCTTAGGCCTGCATGCGCTGTTCTGGATGATCGCCGTACTAGCGCTGGCCGGCATTGTCATCACCCTGGCGGTGGTGCCTTCCGCCGACACTCACCTGCTGAACCGCGAGTCCAGCATCGTGCGCGGCAGCTTCCGCAAGGTGCTGAGCAACTCGCGCCTGCTGAAGCTCAACTTCGGCATCATGTGCCTGCATATCCTGCTGATGTCGAGCTTCGTGGCGCTGCCGCTGGCGATGGAAAAAGCCGGGCTGGCGGCCAGCGAGCACTGGATCGTCTACCTGGTCACCATGCTGGTGTCGTTCGCCGCCGTGGTGCCTTTCATCATCTATGCCGAAAAATATCGCCGCATGAAACAGGTGTTTATGGGCTGCGTGGCGGTGCTGTTCTGCGCCGAAGTGCTGCTGTGGCTCTCCGGCGCGCGCCTGTGGGGCATCATCGCCGGCGTGCAGCTGTTCTTCATAGCCTTCAACGTGATGGAAGCCATTCTGCCTTCGCTGATCAGCAAAGAATCGCCGGCCGGCTACAAGGGCACCGCGATGGGGGTCTACTCCACCAGCCAGTTTATCGGCGTGGCGATCGGCGGCAGCCTCGGCGGCTGGCTATACGGGTTGCAGGGCGCAGGGCTGGTGTTTATCGCCGGCGCCGTGTTGGCCGCGGTCTGGTTCCTGGTCAGCAGCACCATGAAAGAGCCACCGTATGTCAGCAGCCTGCGCATTACGCTGTCGGAACTGGCGGTGAAGGATTCGGCGCTGGAAAGCCGCCTGAAGGCGCAGCCCGGCGTGGCCGAAGCGATCGTGGTGCCGGAAGAGCGCAGCGCCTACGTCAAGGTGGATACCAAGCAGACCAATCGCGGTCAGCTGGAAGCGCTGGTCAATTCGCTATAAAGCATCAGGGCCGGCAATGCCGGCCCCGTAGAGATTAATCGCGGAAGTTCTTGAACTGGAACGGCTGCCCCAGATCGCCGCCGCGCACCAGCGCCATCACGCTCTGCAAATCGTCGCGTGACTTGCCGGTCACCCGCACTTCTTCGCCCTGGATCTGCGCCTGCACCTTCAGCTTGCTGTCTTTGATCAGCTTGACGATTTTCTTCGCCACAGAGGTTTCAATCCCCTGCTTCAGCTTGGCTTCCACGCTGTAGGTTTTACCGCTGTGGGTAAACTCTTCCGGGATCTCCAGCGCGGCGCCGTCGATGCTGCGCTTGCTCAGCTTTTCGCGCAGAATGTCGAGCAGCTGCTGCACCTGGAAATCAGACTCGGTGGCAACCTTGATGCTTTGGTTTTTCTCGTTTAGCTCAAAGCTGGCCGGCACGTTGCGAAAATCCCAGCGGGTGCCGAGATCGCGGGTGGCGTTCTCAACGGCGTTACGCACTTCCTGCATATCAATTTCGGAAACGATGTCGAAAGATGGCATACTTCTTCCTCCTGAATGAGTGCCTAATAGCTTAGGCGATTTTGATGCCGAGCATGATAACCGCTTTGCCGCCTCAGACAAAATCTGCTGAACGCACGCAGGGATAGCGCTTCGGGCTGCCATAAAGCCTATAGTTAATTCACGGTAATTGAGCGGTATTCCCGTGTTTCCAAGGAGACTGAATGAAAATAACCATTCTTGGTTGCGGCGCGCTCGGACAACTGTGGCTCTCCCGGCTGTATCAGCAGGGCCACGATGTGCAGGGATGGCTAAGAGTGCCTCAGCCTTATTGCGCCGTGAACGTGATAGAGCCGGAAGGCGTCTCGTTTAATCGCAACTTGCCCACCAACGATCCGGAGCACCTCGCGCAGAGCGAGCTGCTGCTGGTGACGCTGAAAGCCTGGCAGGTGTCCAGCGCGGTCAGCGCGCTGCTGCCGAAGCTGAACCCCCAGTGCGCCATTTTGCTGCTGCACAACGGCATGGGCACCCAGGAGGAGCTGCCGCCGAACGGCCAGCCGATCCTGCAGGGCACCACCACCCACGCCGCGCGCCACGAAGGCAGCACCATTATTCACGTCGCCACCGGCATCACCCACATTGGCCCCACCTCGCCGGCCGCCCAACACCTCAGCCACCTGGCGGAAGTGCTGCATCAGGCGCTGCCCGACGTCGCCTGGCACAACAACATCGCCTCGGCCAACTGGCGCAAGCTGGCGGTCAACTGCGTGATCAACCCGCTGACGGCGCTGTACGGCTGCCGCAACGGCGATCTGCAGCGCTACCCGGAGCAGATCGAAACGCTGTGCCGTGAAGTCGCCAGCGTGATGGCGATGGAGGGCTACCACACCTCCTGCGAAGGTCTGATGCAATACGTGATGGACGTGATCCACAGCACCGCCGACAACGTTTCGTCGATGCTGCAGGATATCCGCAGCCAGCGGCACACCGAGATCGACTACATCACCGGTTACCTGCTGCGCCGCGCGCGCAGCCACGGCCTCACGCTGCCGGAGAATGCGCGGCTGTTTGAACTGATTAAACGAAAGGAAAATGAATATGAGCGTATCGGCGCTGGTCTGCCTGGCACCTGGTAGCGAAGAAATCGAAGCCGTCACCACCCTCGATCTGCTGGTGCGGGCGGGCGTAAAAGTCACTACCGCCAGCGTTGCCGGCGACGGCGAGCTGACTATCGTCTGTTCGCGCGGCGTCAAGCTGCTGGCCGACGCGCCGCTGGTGGCGATCGTCGATGAGCCGTTCGACGCCATCGTGCTGCCCGGCGGCCTGAAAGGCGCAGAATGCTTCCGCGACAGCCCGCTGCTGGTGGAAAAGGTGCGGCAGATGCATCTGCAGGGCAACATTGTCGCCGCCATCTGCGCGGCGCCGGCGCTGGTGCTGCAGCATCACGATCTGTTCCCGATCGGCAACATGACCGGCTTCCCGGGCCTGAAAGACCAGATACCGGCGGATAAATGGATGGAGCGCCGCGTGGTGTACGACGCGCGCGTCAACCTGCTCACCAGCCAGGGGCCGGGCACCGCGATGGAGTTCGCGCTGAAGCTGATAGACCTGCTGCTCGGCAAGGCCAAGGCGGCGGAGATCGCCGCGCAGCTGGTGCTGATCCCCGGGATGTACGATTATCGCGACAGTGAAGAAAACTGAATCAGCGATCGTAAACACGGGGCGCAGATCCGCGCCCCGTATCGCGTCAAAAACTGAGCTGGCTGGAGAAGCCCAAAACCAGACGCTCACTCGGCAGCGCGCCGGGTTTGATCACCGGCGTGCCGGCGAAAATGTCCGCAGCAAAACGCCCCTGATTCACCTGCAGGCCAATGACGCTCCCCGCCAACTGGCCGCCTTCCCCCTGTTGTTTGGCCAACTGCCCATAGTCGAATCCAATATAAGGTTGCAGCATGTCACGTTCCAACGTCAGCGTATTGCGCAGATACCCTCCGCTGCTGCCGATCAATTTGCTGTCGCCGCTAAACCCGCGCACCGTAGAACGGTCGCCGATAAACGACTTATCCTGGATCGGCTGTGCGGCGCTTGCCCATTGCCCCGATAACTCCCCGAGATAACGCAGACGATGACCAAATGCATTGAAGGGTTTCAGCATACTGCCGCCCGCTCGCAGCTGCTGTTCGGCATGTGAGCTCCCCTTCACGACGCCGGCAAGGGCGTCGGCGGTCAGCGCGATTTGCGCACGGGCGCCATAATAAAGATGGCTGACGCCCAGCTTCAGGTTGGTTAGCCGTGCACTCTGCAAGGCAATCTCCGTGTCATTGAGGTAATAGCGGTAATGACGTTGCAGCAGTTGCGCATTCAACGACGTTTTCTCATTCATCCCGCGCGCCAACGTATAGTCAGCCTGCAGCCCCCAATACTGCGAACGGCCATTATAGCGATAATCGGTGAAGTTGCCGGCGAAAGTCTGGTGATAGCGGCTGTCTCCGCCCAACGCGCTGAAGCGCCAGTATCCCCAAGGCAAGCTATAGTACAGGGCGCGGCTTTCATTGCCTTTGCCCGGCGGCGCCAGAATGCTGCGCGCCATCGACAGGTAAAAAACGTCGCCCAATGCGGTCAGATTATCGAGATACAGCGCGCCGCCGGTCTGATAACGCCCCGTAGAACGAACTCCGGCATCATCCGCCCAGGCGGTAAAACGCCAATATTTATCCTGTTGGCGCAGGATCTCGATATCGCTTTCGCCAGCTCGTTCGCCCGGAGCAATGCGGATATCGCTGATGACGTCCGGTATCCCCCCCATGTTCTCCAGCCCTTGCTCGATGCTACGCAAATTCAGCACATCGCCGGCCGCAATGGGAAAAAGCGCATCGGGGCGGAAATAGGCGCTGCTGCCCGCCTGCATTTTCAGCTGACCGATGCGGCCATAATGCACACGAACCTTCAGTATCCCTGCCGGTACCTCTTGAACGTCGAGCTGCACCCGCGAAGTGATATAGCCTTGCGCTATAAGCGCGTTTTGCAGCTTTTTGCGCAACCTCGCCAACCCTTTCTCCCCCATACAGCGGCCACGGGCCGTATGCGCCAACTGTTTGAAAGCCGTGAGGCGTAGCGGCGCCGTCGCCGTTTCGACTTTATCGATCATCCAACACGGAGATTCGCTGATAAATATGTCCGCTTGCGCGTTTTGCTCCGGCTGCGGCGACAAAACAGGAGGGGTGGACGGTAACAGCTTGCGTTGCGTATCGCCGATGAGGCTTTCCTGGCTAACGCGTTGTTTGGCCGGCGCCGGCGTGGCTTCAGCGCGGCTGCAACAGCTGAACAGCACGCCCAGACAAAGAATAAGACATTCCCTTTTCATGCTCTCTCATCCATTCCCCCACCCTTGGGTGGGGGAAACGTTTGTCACATCCAATAAGACCAACCGTAAGGCCAGCCGAAACCGCCGTATCCCCAACCCCAGCTATTCGCGGGCTTGTTGATGTCGCGGCCGTTGTTGGTGACCGCGCCGGACGTGGAGCGCATCGTGCCTGAGTTGTTGAAAGAGACGCCGCGATGGCTGATATCGCCATAGGCTTCAATCCTGCCGTAGTTGCTGAAACTGGTGTCCGACAAGCTGATGGAAGAAGCGCGAGAAACGATGCTCCCGCGGTTGGTTATGGACGTTCCTTGGATCGCCGCGCCGTTTTGGGCTTCGATCACGCCATTGCCGGCGTTGAACAAGCTGGTGGCGTTGAGTTGCAAAGCCTGCGCGGATTGAATGCCGCCGGTATTGTCGACGCGGGTCGCCCGCAGTGTCAGCGCGCCGTTTTGCGTTTTGACGCTGCCGCGATTGTTCAGTTGGGTCGCATTCAGCCGTATTGCCTCGCCCTCGATGCGGCCGATATTGTCCAGCTGCGTTGCCGTCAGGGAGGCAGAACGCGCATTCACGTTCTTTTCATTTTGCAGCCGGGTAGCGCTGATGTTCAATTGCCCCTGTGAGGCGATATTTCCTTGATTGACCAGCGAGTCGGTACTGATGTCGGCGCCACCGTTTTTCGCCTGAATCTGACCGCGGTTGGCGATACCGACGGAAGCGCGAGATACGTTTTGAGCGCCGTTGCCGATTTGCACGCGTTCATCACTTCCCGCGTCGGTTTGGATACTGACGATGCTGACATTGTTCAACGCGGCGCCGGCGTTGGAGCCCGCCCCATTGGCATTGCCGCTATTGACGCCTACGCCGTTTTCATTGGCGACCAGCCTAATCTTGTTGGCATACATTCCCCCCAACTCGGCGACGTCGATCAATACTTCAGGCTTATCTTTAGACGCTTCAACGCTATTGAAGCGGGATAGATCTGCCGAAACCGTTTTTTTCCCCGCCGAGACTAACAGGGCGTCCGCATGAACCGCCGCGCTGATTTCCGCCGTGCGCGCAATAACAGCCGTATAATCGACATCTCCCTTCGTCAAGCCCTCCCCCTCGACTCGAATATTGCCTTGATTAACGTGGAAGCCGTTAAAAGCGCCGTCCTTGAACTGCAAATCGGCGGTAGTTAATACGCCGTTGCGGGCATTAATAAAACCGCAACCGTTGCAGGTAATGCCGGATTTATTGGCAATGACAACATCGGCACGTTGCCCGGCGACTTCTACCACCCCCTTCAAAATACTTTTATTTGCCGAATTCACTTCATTCAGAATTACCTTAGCTGCACGACCCTCTAACTGAGCGTTCCCCGCAACGGTTCCGGCCAATGACGTATTCGCGCCCGCAAGGCTGTTATTTAAAATAGCGCCCTGAGCGCCAACGTCGAACTGCGTGTAAACGTTATGCGAGACACCGTCCGCACCCGCACGATTGATATTCACCACCGGCACCTGATTGATATGGTCAACCGATGCGCCCCCCGCCTGAGGTGCTATTTGCGCCAACAGCGGCGCGCTGGGCAACAGCAACGCCGCTGCCGACAACAGCAATGTCGTCTTATTCATTTTCATTAATCGCTCTCCTTAAATAACGTTGTCCATCCCTGCCAACCATTAACTGACGTTCAGACTAATGGCGAAAAACATTAATGGCCATAGGGATATCCTCCTTTGCAATGTGCATTACCCTGATAACCATAAAATACGAATGGCCTATGCTCAGCAAAAATATAATTTGCACAGTAAGAGAAAAAATATGCGCAATCAAATGCCAAAACACAATTTCAATAGGGAATCTGCAGATAAACACCGACAGGGCTGCCAGCGTTCGATAACAATAATATCCATACCATCAAATAAAAAAATCAATAGATATTTAATATATTGACTGAAGTGATTTTAATAAAAACAAAAGCCAAGTTAAGTGTATTATTTAAAAAACGGCGTAATAAGCAGGGTTATTTGGCGGGAAAATGCGCTTTGAAAGAAAACGGCCGGTGTCTGGCGACGCCGGCGGATAAATTACGGACGATAAACCTTCACGTTGCTGAAGCCTTGCTCCAGCAGATACAGCGCCTGCAGGCGGCTCATCACGCCGCGCTCGCAGTACAGCAGGTAGGTTTTGCTCTGGTCCAGATCGCCGAACTGGGTGCTCAGCTTGTAGAACGGCAGCGCTTTCACTTCAACCTGTTCCAACTGCAGCGGCTTCTCTTCCTGCTCGTCGTTGGAGCGGATATCCAGGATAACTTCGTCGGCACCGAAGGCCGCGACGGTTTCCACCTCGGTCACCTGTTCCTGCGCCTGCTCGGCGATGGAGCGGATATCGACGTTCTTCGCTTCGCTCACCACCCGGTCGAGAATGCTGAAATCGAAGTGGCTCTCTTCCTCTTCGATCTTGGCCTTGATCGCTTTCACCGTCGGGCTCTTCGAAATCACGCCGCAGTATTCCGGCATGGTTTTGGCGAAGTCTTCGGTGCCGATTTCGCGCGCCAGCTTGATGATGTGCTCTTTATCGTGCGAGATCAGCGGACGCAGGATCAGGGTATCGGACGCGTTGTCGATCAAGCGCAGGTTGGTCAGCGTCTGGCTGGAGACCTGCCCCAACGCTTCGCCGGTCACCAGCGCCTGCACGCCGTAGCGCTCGGCCACTTGCGAAGCGGCGCGCACCATCATGCGTTTGAGCACCACGCCCATCTGGCCGTCGTCAATCTTCTCCAGGATCTCACCCACCACCGGCTCGAAATCGATGGCGACGAAGCGCACCTTGTGCGAGCTGGCGAAGCGATTCCACAGGTAGTGCGCCACCTGCTTCACGCCGATCTCGTGCGCGGCGCCGCCCAGGTTGAAGAAGCAGAAGTGCACGCGACAGCCGCGACGCATCAGCATGTAGCTGGACACGCCCGAGTCGAAACCGCCGGAAATCAGCGACATTACGTCTTCCTGGGTGCCGACCGGGTAACCGCCGATGCCTTCGAGGCGGCGTTTGACCAGCATCAGCTTGTCGTCTTCGATCTCCAGGTTTACCGTAACCTGCGGGCGGGTCAGGTTAACGCGCGCGCTCTCGATATGCTGATTCAGACCGCCGCCGACATAGCGCTCCACGTCCTGCGAGTTGAACGCCTGCTTGCCGCGGCGCTTGACGCGCACGCAGAAGGTTTTGCCTTCCAGCTGGGCGCGGTAGGCTTCCAGCGTCTGCTCGAAGATGTGGTGGATATCGGTATAAGCGCGATCTTCCACTTCCAGAATATGGTGGATGCCGGGAATGCGCGTCAGGGCGTCGGCAATGACCGGCCGCTGGTTTTCATCTTTGGCGCGAACTTCGATATGATCCCAGTGACGGACGACCGCCAGCGTTTCATCATACTGCTTCAGGACGTTGCGAATATTGGTCGAGAGAATCTTGATAAAGCGCAAGCGCACAGATTGGCTCTTGATGGTGATTTCCGGGAACAATTTAATGATAAACTTCATGGCGGTCTTTGTTGTCAGATAAGAATTACGGCGCGGAGTATATCACCATATCGCCGCGCTCTGCGCACAAAACCATACATGAGCGCCATGATTTGCTAATCAAGATCCGCTAGGATAGGCTCTGGCGCCACGGTTCACATGATGACGTAAAAAGAAAATTATGCCGAAAAAACCAGCACAATCAGCCAGTACAGAGCAAACAGCCAGCTTTGAAAGCGCCCTCGGCGAGCTGGAAAGCATCGTGACGCGTCTGGAATCAGGCGAACTGCCGCTGGAAGACGCGCTGAACGAGTTCGAACGCGGCGTGCAGCTGGCGCGTCAGGGCCAGCAGAAACTGCAACAGGCGGAACAGCGTGTGCAGATACTCCTTAACGACAGCGCCGACGACGCGGCGCTGGCGCCTTTCACACCGGATGCCGAGTAACCGACATGTCTGAGATCGCCCCAGCGGCCGCTTTTGCCGATCAACTGCAGATTTTCCGCCAGCGCGCCGATCGCGCGCTGCTGGACTTCATCGCCCCACTGCCGTTCAACGACGGCAACATGGTGGCGGCGATGCGTCATGGCGCCTTGCTGGGCGGCAAGCGCCTGCGCCCGTTCCTGGTCTACACCACCGGCCAGATGTTCGGCGTGTCGCTGGCCAACCTGGACGCGCCGGCGGCGGCGGTGGAATGCATTCACGCCTACTCGCTGATCCACGACGATCTGCCGGCGATGGACGACGACGATCTGCGCCGCGGCCAGCCGACCTGCCACATTAAATTCGGCGAAGCCAACGCGATCCTGGCCGGCGATGCGCTGCAAACGCTGGCGTTTTCGATCCTGGCCGATGCTGAAATGCCCGACGTGGCCCTGCGCGATCGGCTGGCGATGGTCTCTGAACTGGCGACCGCCAGCGGTGTAGCCGGCATGTGCGGCGGCCAATCGCTGGATCTGGAAGCCGAAGGCAAACGCGTGGACCTGCAGGCGCTGGAGCAGATCCATCGCCACAAAACCGGCGCGCTGATCCGCGCGGCGGTGCGTCTGGGCGCGCTGAGCGCCGGCGAAGCCGGGCGAGCGGCGTTGCCGCAGCTGGATCGTTACGCCGCTGCGGTTGGCCTGGCGTTCCAGGTGCAGGATGACATTTTGGACGTTGTCGGCGAGACTGAAAAAATCGGCAAGCGCCAGGGAGCGGACCAACAACACGGAAAGAGTACCTACCCGGCGTTGCTCGGGCTTGACAGCGCGAAAGCAAAAGCGTGGGATCTCTATCAGGAAGCATTAGCTGCATTAGACACTTTGGCAGCGCAATCTTATAACACAGCGCCATTGCGAGCGTTAGCCAGCTTCATTATTGAACGCGACAATTAACGTGTGACGTTAACTCCTCTGATATGAGTATCGAATGAGTCTTGATATAGCCAAATACCCAACCCTGGCGCTAGCGGAAAACCCCGAGGAACTCCGCTCACTGCCCAAAGAGAGCTTGCCGAAGCTGTGCGATGAGCTGCGGCAATACCTGCTGAACAGCGTCAGTCGCTCCAGCGGCCACTTTGCCTCCGGGCTGGGTACCGTCGAACTGACGGTGGCGTTGCATTTCGTCTACAACACGCCGTTCGATCATCTGGTGTGGGACGTCGGCCACCAGGCCTACCCGCACAAAATTCTGACCGGCCGCCGCGACCGTATCGCCACCATTCGGCAAAAGAACGGCCTGCACCCCTTCCCGTGGCGCGCCGAAAGCGAATACGACGTGCTGTCGGTCGGCCACTCGTCGACTTCGATCAGCGCCGGCCTTGGCATGGCGGTGGCGGCGGAACGTGAAGGCAAAGGCCGCCGCACGGTGTGCGTGATCGGCGACGGCGCCATCACCGCCGGCATGGCTTTCGAAGCGATGAACCACGCCGGCGACATCAACCCGGACATGCTGGTGGTGCTGAACGACAACGAGATGTCGATCTCGGAAAACGTCGGCGCGCTGAACAACCACCTGGCGCAGCTGCTGTCCGGCAAGCTTTACTCCACCCTGCGCGAAGGCGGCAAGAAAGTGCTGGCCGGCGTGCCGCCGATCAAGGAGCTGGTGAAACGCACCGAAGAGCACCTGAAAGGCATGGTGGTGCCGGGCACGCTGTTCGAAGAGCTGGGCTTCAACTATATCGGCCCGGTAGACGGGCACGACGTGCAGGGGCTGGTCGCCACGTTGAAAAACATGCGCGATCTGAAAGGCCCGCAGCTGTTGCACATCATGACCAAGAAAGGCCGCGGTTACGCGCCGGCGGAGAAGGATCCGATCAGCTTCCACGCGGTGCCGAAGTTCGATCCCGCCAGCGGCACGCTGCCGAAAAGCGCCGGCGGTCTGCCGACCTATTCGAAAATCTTCGGCGACTGGCTGTGTGAAACCGCCGCCAAAGACAGCTCGCTGATGGCGATCACGCCGGCGATGCGCGAAGGCTCCGGCATGGTGCAGTTCTCTCGTGACTACCCGCAGCAATATTTCGACGTGGCGATCGCCGAGCAGCATGCGGTCACCTTCGCCGCCGGGCTGGCGATCGGCGGCTACAAGCCGGTGGTGGCGATCTATTCCACCTTCCTGCAACGCGCCTACGATCAGCTGATCCACGATGTGGCGATCCAAAACCTGCCGGTGATGTTCGCCATCGATCGCGGCGGCATCGTTGGCGCCGACGGCCAGACTCACCAGGGGGCGTTCGATCTGTCGTTCATGCGCTGCATCCCGACCATGGTGATCATGACGCCGAGCGACGAGAACGAATGCCGCCAGATGCTGTACACCGGCTATCACTACAACGACGGCCCGAGCGCCGTGCGCTATCCGCGCGGCACCGGCACCGGCGCGGCGCTGGAGCCGCTCAACCTGCTGCCGATCGGTAAAGGCGTGGCGCGCCGCCAGGGAGAAAAGATCGCCATTCTCAACTTCGGCACCCTGCTGCCGGAGGCCGCGCAAGCGGCGGAGGCGCTCAACGCCACGCTGGTCGACATGCGCTTCGTCAAACCGCTGGACGAGCAGCTGGTGCTCGAATTGGCCGCCAGCCATGAAACGCTGGTCACGCTGGAAGAGAACGCCATCATGGGCGGCGCCGGCAGCGGCGTCAACGAACTGCTGATGGCCAAACGCCGTCCGGTGCCGGTGCTGAACCTCGGCCTGCCGGACAGCTTCGTCTCGCAGGGCAGCCAGGAAGAACTGCGCGCCGATCTGGGGCTGGACGCCGCCGGCATTCAGCGCCAAATCGAAACCTGGCTGGCGCAGTAATCGCCACTCGCGCCTGACAAAACGCCTCCGCCTTCGGGGGCGTTTTCATTTCCGCCCTCCGGGATCCGCGCTACAGTTATTGTCTGAGCTGTGAATGGGAGGCAAGCATGAAGTACCTGAAACTGGGCAACACCGATCTGAACGTCTCGCGCATCTGCCTGGGCTGCATGACCTACGGCGAACCGAACCGCGGCAATCACGCCTGGACGCTGCCGGAAGAGAGCAGCCGTCCGCTGCTGAAACAGGCGCTGGAAGCCGGTATCAACTTTTTCGACACCGCCAACAGCTATTCCGACGGCAGCAGCGAGGAGATCCTCGGCCGGGCGCTGCACGACTATGCGCGCCGCGAAGACGTGGTGGTCGCCACCAAGGTGTATTTCCCGCTGAGTAACCTGAAGCGCGGTTTATCGCGCGCCAACATCATGCAGTCCATCGACGACAGCCTGCGGCGCCTGGGCACCGACTATGTCGATTTGCTGCAGATCCACCGCTGGGATTACGAAACGCCGCTGGAAGAGACGCTGGAAGCGCTGCACGACGTGGTGAAAGCCGGTAAGGCGCGTTACATCGGCGCCTCCTCGATGTACGCCTGGCAGTTCGCCAAGGCGCTGTATACCGCCGATCTGCACGGCTGGACGCGCTTCGTCAGCATGCAGGATCAATACAACCTGATCCAGCGCGAAGAAGAGCGCGAAATGCATCCGCTGTGTACCGCCGAAGGCATCGCCGTGCTGCCGTGGAGCCCGCTGGCGCGCGGCCGCCTGACCCGCCCCTGGGGCGAAACCACCGCGCGGCTGGTTTCCGACCAGTTCGGCAAGAGCCTGTACGAGGAAACTGAAGGCATCGACGCCATCATCGCCGAGCGCGTCGCCAGCCTCGCCGACGAACGTGGCGTTTCACGCGCGCAGATCGCGCTGGCCTGGCTGCTGAACAAGCCGGCGGTCAGCGCGCCGATCGTCGGCGCTTCACGCAGCGAGCAGTTGGATGACGCCATCGCCGCGGTCGATTTGAGTTTGTCGCCGCAAGAGGTCGCAGAACTGGAGACGGCTTACGTGCCGCATCGGGTGACGGGATTTGAATAAGAGAAGCGGGCGCAAAACGGCGCGCCCGTCTGTCAGAACAGCCCGATCGGCCAGTGGTGCCCAATCAGGTAGATGATGCCGGCGGACAGCACGCCGGCGATGATATCGTCGACCATGATGCCCATGCCGCCATGCACGTTGCGGTCGAACCAGCGGATCGGCCACGGCTTCCACATGTCGAGAATGCGGAAGATAACGAAACCGGCGGCGACCCAGCGCCAGTCATTGACCGGCAGCGCCATCAGCGTGATCCACATGCCGACGAACTCGTCCCAGACGATGCTGCCGTGATCGTGCACCTTCATGTCTTTTGCCGTGCGGTGGCAAATATAGACGCCGATGCAGATGCTGAACATCACCGTCAGCGAGTAGAGCTGCCACGGCAGCTGGATCAGCAGCAGCCAAAACGGGATCGCCGCCAGCGATCCCATGGTGCCCGGCATCACCGGCGACAAACCGCTGCCAAACCCGGTGGCCAGCAGGTGCCACGGATTGCTCATCCGCAGCCGGCGCTTGGCTTCATCCATGGGTGCCCGGCTCCGCGTTGAAATGATCGAACCCAGCCCAGTCCAGCTCTACCGCTTCGTCGTTGCGATAATAGCGGATGCCTTCAGACAGCGGGCCAATTTGGCCGATGCAGGTGTAGTCGGCCCCGAGGTGGCTCAACGCCACTTCCAGCGCGCCGCGGTTGATCTCCGGCACGGTGAAGCACAGCTCGTAATCTTCGCCGCCCGCCAGCGCCCAGCGCAGCGCCTGTTCGGCATCGGCGTGGCTGCTCAGCGCCTGCGACATCGGCAGCTCGTCCAGCACGATGCGTGCGCCACAGTCGCTGGCCTTAAGGATATGCTTCAGATCGGAAATCAGGCCGTCGGAGATGTCGATCGCCGAGCTGGCCAGATCGCGCAGCGCCTGCCCCTGCAACACCCGCGGCTGCGGCCGCAGATGGCGGGCGACCAAATAATCGCGCGCCGTCGTTTCCGTCACCGCCAAACGATCCTGCAGGATCGCCAACCCGGCGGCGCTGTCGCCCAGCGTGCCGGTCACATAGATCCAGTCGCCGATGCGCGCGCCGCTGCGGGTCAGCGCCCGGCCGGCCGGGATCAGCCCCTGGATGGTCAGCGTCATGCTCAGCGGCCCGCGCGTGGTATCGCCGCCGATCAGCTGCATGCCGTAATAGTTGAGCTGATCGAACAGGCTGTCGCTGAAGGCCTTCAGCCAGGATTCGTTCACTTCAGGCAGGGTCAGCGCCAGCGAAAGCCAGGCCGGATCGGCGCCCATCGCCGCCAGATCGCTCAGATTGACCGCCAACGCCTTATAGCCGAGATCGGCCGGATCGATGTCCGGCAGAAAGTGCACGCCCGCCACCAGCGTATCGGTACTGACGGCCACCAGCTGTTTTTCCGGCACTGCCAGCAGTGCGCAGTCATCTCCAATGCCCAACTGTACATCCCGGCGCACACGCTTGAACCGGTCAAAATAGCGGGCAATGAGGTCAAATTCGCCGCATGCCATATCGATATTCCACTAGAAGAAATTAAGGCCGGGAATGCCGGCCTTAATGTTTTACTTTTTCTTGCGAAGGGTTGGCGCCACTTTATCCAGCACCCCGTTCACAAACTTGTGGCTGTCTTCCGCGCCGAAGGTTTTCGCCAGTTCGATCGCTTCGTTGATCGCCACCTTGTAAGGGACATCCTCGCGCATTTTCAGTTCAAACAGCGCGACGCGCAGCACCGCGCGCTCCACCTGGCCCAGCTCTTCGAGCTGACGCGACAGGTAAGGCGCCATCAGTTCGTCCAGCATACCTGCATTCACTGCCGCGCCGGACAGCAACTCGCGAAAATAGGCGACGTCAACATCTTTGACATCCTGCTCCGTCAGGAACTGGTGTTCAACATCGGCAAGGTCGTTTTTAGACAACTGCCAAGAGTAAAGCGCTTGAACAGCGCACTCACGAGCGCGGCGACGAGCAGCAGGTTTCACGGAATTCCCCTTAACTAAATTCAGGCTTTAATAGCTTTGATAACATTAATCATTTCAAGTGCGGTCAGCGCGGCTTCAGCGCCCTTGTTGCCCGCTTTGGTGCCGGCGCGTTCGATCGCCTGCTCGATGCTTTCGGTGGTCAGCACGCCAAAAGCAACCGGGATTTCGGCATTCATCGCAACGTTGCCGATGCCGGAGCTGGCTTCGCCCGCCACATATTCGAAGTGCGCGGTGCCCCCACGGATAACGGTGCCCAGCGCGATAACCGCGTCGTATTTGCCGGTTTTGGCCAATACGTTCGCCGTCAGCGGCAGCTCGTAAGCGCCCGGGACCCAGACAACGGTGATGTTGTCGTCAGCAACCTGACCAATGCGTTTCAACGCGTCGATCGCGCCTTCCAGCAGGCTGTCGTTGATGAAATTGTTAAAACGTGCAATTGCGATCGCCACACGGGCCTTTGGAGTAGCAACAACACCTTCGATAACTTTCATGGGCTTTCCTTAAAAATGGGTTCAATACCCCGCAGGGGGGCGGATTCTATCATATTCTTTCATCGCCTGCGCGGCGCTTTTGTAAAACCGGCGCACGGGCGCGAGATTCAGTGTTTCACCCGCAGGCGTAAACGCAGATCGGGGCCGACCTGGCGCACGTCGCTAAAGACGAATTCCGGCGCGTCGGCCAACCGCTCCAGGCCCGGCAGGTGGCACAGGCCACGGCCATTATCGCCCAACAGTTTCGGCGCGATGTACAAAATGAGCTCATCCACCAGGCTGGCCTGCAGCAGTGCGCCGGCCAGCGATGCGCCCGCCTCCACCCAGATTGAATTCACCTGGCGCTTGGCCAACAGCATCATCATCACCACCAGATCGACGCCGCCGCCGTGCGCCGGGCAGATAAACTGCTCGACGTCTTGCGGCCAGGCCTGTTCATCCGCCTGCAGGCGCGCCAGCCAGGTGGCGCCCGGCTGCTGCACCACGCGGTGCTGCGGAGTAATGCGATTTTGGCTGTCGAGCAGGATGCGCAGCGGCTGGCGCAGATTGTCGCGCGGATAGAGGCACTGCGTCTCGGCGTCCAATTCATCCCAACGCACCGTCAGCGACGGATCGTCCGCCAGCACGGTGGCGCTGGTGCTGAGAATGGCGGCACTCTGCGCACGCAGGCGCTGCACGTCCTGACGCGCTTCGGGTGAGGTGATCCACTGGCTCTCGCCGGAGGCCATCGCCGTGCGGCCGTCCAGCGACGCGCCCAGCTTCAGCTGCACGTAAGGGAAACCGGTGCGCATGCGCTTGAGGAAGCCCAGGTTGACCGCTTCGGCCTCGGCCAGCATCAGGCCGTGCCGCACCTCGACGCCGGCCTGCTGCAGCTTGTACAGCCCGCGCCCCGCCACCTGCGGATTGGGATCTTGCATCGCCGCGACCACCCGGGTTACGCCGGCGGCCACCAGCGCATCGGCGCAGGGCGGCGTGCGGCCGTGATGGCTGCACGGCTCGAGCGTGACATAGGCGGTGGCGCCGCGCGCCTTGTCGCCCGCCATGCGCAGCGCGTGCACTTCCGCGTGCGGCTCGCCGGCGCGCAGATGATAGCCTTCACCGACAATTTCGCCGTCGCGCACGATAACGCAACCGACGTTCGGATTGGGTGCGGTGGTAAAACGCCCCAGCCGCGCCAGTTCGAAGGCGCGCGCCATATAAAGTTCGTCGTGATGCATGAAAGATCCTTTAGTCTTGCAGGCGGGCAATCTCTTCGCCGAACTCGCGCACGTCTTCGAAGCTGCGGTACACCGACGCGAAGCGAATGTAGGCGACCTTATCCAGCTTTTTCAGCGCGTCCATCACCAGATTGCCCACCAGTTTGGTCGGCACTTCGCGTTCGCCGGTGGCGCGCAGTTGGGATTTGATATGATTAAGGGCGTTTTCCACGTCGTCCGAGCTGACCGGGCGCTTTTCCAGCGCTTTCAGCATGCCGCGGCGCAGTTTGTCTTCGTTGAACGGCTCGCGCACCTCATCGCTTTTAATCACTCGCGGCATCACCAGCTCAGCCACCTCGAAGGTGGTGAAGCGTTCATTGCACACCAGACACTGGCGGCGACGGCGCACTTGCGAACCGTCCCCCACCAGGCGGGAATCAATGACTTTGGTATCAACGGCGGCGCAGAAAGGGCAATGCATAACACGTCCTGATAAACGTTTTTTATAGATAAATGCAGTTTACCCCGAAGTGCAGCCACAACAAAGGGCGGCGGCCATTTGTTGCGACACGCGGCCGGGAAGCGGCGCCGATATGACTTTCCCCTCCGGGCGGACTAAGCTGATAACAGGAGATTCAGCATAGGAAATCGCCGTCATGACAACCTGTTACCCCAAAATCGCCCTGCTCGCCGCCGCCGTGTTGCTGGCGGGCTGCGCGCATAACGCCGCCGTGCCCCAGCTGCGCCATCAGGTCGCCGCGCTGAACCAGAAAGTGAGCGTGCTGACCGATCAAACCACCGCGCTGGAGCGGCAGAATCAGCTCAATCAGCACTCCGACAACGGCGTCTATCTGCTGCCGGCGGCCCGAAGCGCCGCCCGTTTGCAGAGCGGTATCGGCGAACTGAGCGTTTCGCTGAGCCACATCAAGAATGAAGCCAACGGCACGCAGGCGCAGCTGCATGTGCGCGTCCTCTCACAGGCCACGCTGCCGCCGTTCAAAGCCGTGGTGGAATGGGGCCAGTTGGACGACGCCACCGGCCGGCCGTTGACCGCCGAGGCGCTGTCGCAACCGATCGCCAGCGCCGATTCGCTGCTGCCGAAGCCCGGCCAGGACTTCGAACTGCGCTTCAGCGGCCTGACGCCGGAACAATTGGGCTATATCCGTCTGCACAGTCTGGTTTCGACCGCCCAACCGGCGGTAGTGAAGCAGCACTGACCCCCGAGGCAAAAAAAAGGAGCGCCATCGGCGCTCCTTCTCATATCGCTGAATACTGCGGTTGTTAAGGCAGAATCGAAGGCTGATCTGCGCCCTCTTTTTCCACTTTTTGCTGCAACATGTGTTCGCGTTTCATCCCCAGCTTCAACGCCAGCGCGGACGCGACGTAGATCGAGGAGACGGTACCGATCGACACGCCGATCAGCATCGCCAGCGAGAAGCCTTGCAGCATCGCGCCACCGAAGATGTACAGCATCAGCACCACCATCAGGGTGGTCCCGGAAGTCATCAGCGTACGGCTCAGCGTCTGGGTCAACGACACGTTCATGATCTCGTAAGGCGTACCGCGGCGGATCTTGCGGAAGTTCTCACGAATACGGTCGGAAACCACGATGCTGTCGTTCAGCGAGTAGCCGATAACCGACATCAGGGACGCGACGATGGTCAGGTCAATCTCGATGTGGAACAGCGACAGCACGCCCAGCGTGATGATCACGTCGTGCGCCAGCGCGATAACCGCCCCCAGCGCCAGGCGCCATTCGAAGCGGAAACCAACGTAGATCAGGATACAGATCAACGCCACCAGCAGCGCCATGCCGCCGGTTTGCGCCAGTTCGCTGCCCACGCTCGGGCCGACGAACTCGATGCGCTTCACGGTGGCGTTTTTATCCACCGAGTCGTTGATCACGCCGATCACCTTGTTGCCCAGTTCCTGGCCTGCGGTGCCGGTCGCCGGTGGCATGCGCACCATCACGTCGCGGCTGCTGCCGAAGTTCTGGATGATCGGATCCTGGAACCCGGCCTTCTCCAGCGTATCGCGCATCAGGTCGAGGTTAGCCGGCTTCTCCAGGTTGATTTCAATCACCGTACCGCCGGTGAAATCCAGACCCCAGTTAAAGCCGCGCACCGACATGGTGGCGATCGACGCGACCAACAGCAGCAACGAGATGCCGAAGGCCAAATAGTCCCAGCGCATAAAGTCGTAGACTTTACGGCCGTAGTTGAGTTGCTCAACAGTATAATCCTGTGCCACAACGCACTCCTCAGATAGACAGCTTGTTAATGCGTTTGCCGCCGTAAAGCAGGTTGACGATGGCACGGGTACCGACAATCGCGGTGAACATGGACGTCGCCACACCGATAGCGGTGGTGATCGCAAAGCCTTTGATCGAACCGGTGCCCACTGCGTACAGGATGACCGCGGTGATCAGGGTGGTGATGTTGGCGTCGACGATACTGGAGAACGCGCCTTTATAGCCCTCATGGATCGCCTGCTGAACGGACCGGCCGTTCTTCAGCTCCTCCTTGATACGTTCGTTAATCAGTACGTTGGCGTCGACCGCCACCGCCAGCGTCAACACGATCCCGGCAATGCCCGGCATGGTCAGCGTCGCCCCCGGCAACAGGGACATCACGCCGACGATCAGCACCAGGTTGGCGACCAGCGCCGTGGTGGCGATCACGCCGAACTTACGGTACCAGACCACCATGAAGACGATGGACGCCACCAGGCCCCACAGACAGGCTTCCAGACCCTGGGTGATGTTCTGCTGACCCAGGGTTGGACCGATGGTGCGCTCTTCGACGATCTGAATCGGCGCGATCAGCGCGCCCGCACGCAGCAGCAGCGAAAGCTGACGCGCTTCGTTCGGGTTGCCGATACCGGTGATGCGGAAGCTGTTGCCCAGACGCGACTGAATGTTCGCCACGTTGATCACTTCTTCCTGTTTCACCAGCACCGCGCGGCCGTTGGCGTCTTTCTTGCCGCTGTCCTTATACTCCACGAACAGGGTCGCCATCGGCTTGCCGATGTTGTCCTTGGTGAAGTTGGACATCGACGTGCCGCCGGCGCTGTCCAGCGAGATGTTAACCTGCGGCTGGTTGTATTCGTCGGTACTCGAGGTGGAGTCGGTGATGTGATCACCGGTCAGGATCACGCGCTTGTACAGCACGATCGGCTGGCCGTCACGGGTGTATTTCACCTCGGAGTCGCCCGGCACGCGGCCGTTGGCCGCCGCAGTGGCGTCCGCATTGGTGTTCACCAGACGGAACTCGAGGGTCGCGGTGGCGCCCAGAATTTCTTTGGCGCGCGCGGTGTCCTGAATGCCCGGCAGCTCGACCACGATGCGGTCGGCGCCCTGGCGCTGCACCAGCGGTTCGGCGACGCCGAGCTGGTTGACGCGGTTACGCAGGATAGTGATGTTCTGCTGGACGGCGTATTCGCGCGCTTCGCTCAGACGGGCGTCCGTCAGGCTGGCTTTCATGGTGTTGGCGCCGTTGGCGGACAGCACCAGATCGCGCTGACGCGGGCCGATGTAGCTGATGGCCTGGTCACGGGCCGCATTGTCGCGGAAGCGAACTTCCACGCCGTTGTTGTCCAGCTTGCGGATAGACGCGTAAGGAATGCCCTTCTCGCGCAGCTCGCTGCGCAGGGTATCCATGGTCTGTTCCTGCAGCTTGCTCAACGCGGTGTCCATGTCCACTTCCATCAGGAAGTGCACGCCGCCGCGCAGGTCCAGGCCGAGTTTCATCGGCTCTGCGCCCAGCATGGCCAGCCAGGTCGGCGTGGCCGGCGCCAGGTTCAGCGCCACGACGAATTTGTCACCCAGCTCGGTCACCAGCGCTTCGCGGGCGCGCAGCTGAACGTCAGGATCTTTAAAGCGAGCCAGGATGGCGCCATTTTCCAGCGCAATCGACTTGCTCGCGATGTTGTCTTTTTCTAATACGGTACGGACCTGGTCCAGCGTAGTTTCACTGGCGGCGACGCCGCGCGCGCCAGTGATTTGTACGGCCGGATCCTCACCGTAGATGTTGGGAAGCGCATAAAGCAGACCGACGAGGATCACGACGATCAACATCAGATACTTCCACAAAGGATAACGGTTTAGCACGGCAATTCCCTTCGGGAAAAAAGATTACAGGGCCTTCATGGTACCTTTCGGCAGAACGGCCGCCACGAAGTCACGCTTGATCATCACTTCCGTGGTGTCGTTCAGCGCGATGGCGATGATGCCGGTGTCGGCCACTTTGGTCACGCGACCGATCAGGCCGCCGGTGGTCAGCACTTCGTCGCCTTTACCGATGGAGTCCATCAGCTTCTTGTGATCTTTAGCGCGCTTCTGCTGTGGGCGCAGGATCATGAAGTAGAAGATCAGGCCGAACACCACCAGCATAATGATCAGAGAGTACGGGCTTCCCTGAGCCGGAGCCCCTGCGGATGCGACGGCGTCAGAAATGAAAAAGCTCATTGAAATTCCCTCATTAAGTTATCAATTATTGGATCAAGCGTTTAAAGGCGGAATCGGCTTGCCGATCCGACCATAGAAATCCGCAACAAACTGCTCTAATTTACCCTCTTCGATAGCCTGGCGTAAACCCGCCATCAGGCGTTGGTAGTGACGCAGGTTATGAATCGTGTTCAGTCGAGCACCCAATATTTCGTTGCAACGGTCGAGATGGTGCAAGTAGGCGCGGCTGTAATGGCGACAGGTGTAGCAATCACAGTCCTTATCCAGCGGAGAAGTATCATCCTTGTGCTTGGCATTACGGATTTTTACCACACCGTCAGTCACGAACAGATGGCCGTTGCGGGCGTTGCGGGTCGGCATGACGCAATCGAACATGTCGATGCCGCGGCGCACGCCTTCCACCAAATCTTCCGGCTTGCCGACGCCCATCAAATAGCGTGGCTTATCTTCCGGAATTTGCGGGCAAACGTGTTCAAGAATGCGATGCATATCCTCTTTCGGCTCGCCTACAGCCAAGCCGCCCACAGCGTACCCGTCAAAGCCGATATCCACCAGCCCTTTGACGGAAACATCACGTAAATCTTCGTAAACGCCCCCCTGAATGATGCCGAACAGCGCATTTTTATTTTCCAGCTCGTCGAATCGCTTGCGGCTGCGCTCCGCCCAGCGCAGCGACATTTCCATCGAACGCTTGGCGTAGTCCCAGTCGGCCGGGTACGGCGTACATTCATCGAAGATCATCACGATGTCGGAACCCAGGTCATACTGTATTTCCATCGATTTTTCCGGGCTCAGGAACACCTTGTCGCCATTGATCGGGTTGCGGAAGTACACGCCTTCCTCTTTGATCTTGCGCATCGCCCCCAGGCTGAACACCTGGAAACCGCCGGAATCGGTAAGGATCGGCCCATGCCACTGCATGAAATCGTGCAGGTCGCCGTGCAGCTTCATGATCTCCTGGCCCGGGCGCAGCCACAGGTGGAAAGTGTTGCCCAGCAGGATCTGCGCGCCGGTTTCTTTCACTTCTTCCGGCGTCATGCCCTTGACCGTGCCGTAGGTACCGACCGGCATAAAGGCCGGGGTCTCCACCACGCCGCGGTCGAAGATCAGGCGGCCGCGACGCGCGCGGCCATCGGTAGTTTGTAGTTCGTACTTCACAAAACCTCCAGCATCAGAGAAACAGTCTGATGTCGTTGAAACGGGGCCGCGCCGTGCGCGCAGCCCGGGAAATTAACCGCCGACGGACTCGTTTTCCGCCTGCGGGTTACGGCTGATGAACATCGCATCGCCGTAGCTGAAAAAGCGATACTGCTCGGCCACCGCCTGCTGATAGGCGTTCATGGTATTTTTATAGCCGGCGAAGGCCGACACCAGCATGATCAGGGTCGATTCCGGCAGGTGGAAATTGGTCACCAGCGCGTCGATCACCTGATAGTGATAGCCCGGATAGATAAAGATGCTGGTATCGCCGAAGAACGGCGCAATCAGCGCTTCTTTGCTGGCCGCCGCGGCGCTTTCCAGCGAGCGCACCGAGGTGGTGCCCACCGCTACGACGCGTTTGCCGCGCGCCTTGCAGGCCAGCACCGCATCGACCACCTCCTGCGGCACTTCGGCGTATTCGGCGTGCATCACGTGATCTTCGATGGTTTCCACGCGCACCGGCTGGAAGGTGCCGGCGCCGACGTGCAGCGTCACGAACGCCATTTCCACGCCCTTGGCGCGCAGCGCCGCCAGCAGCGGCTCGTCGAAGTGCAGGCCGGCGGTCGGCGCGGCAACCGCGCCGGGCTTCTCGCTGTAGACCGTCTGATACAGCTCGCGGTCGGCGTCTTCATCCGGGCGGGCGATATAAGGCGGCAGCGGCATGTGGCCGGCGGCGTTGAGGATAGTGAACACGTCGCGCTCGTCGTTGAAGCGCAGCTCGAACAGCGTTTCGTGGCGCGCCACCATGGTGGCGGCGATGCTCTCGTCATCCCCCAACAGCAGCTCGGCGCCCGGCTTCGGCGCTTTCGACGCGCGCACGTGCGCCAGCACGCGATGGTCGTCCAGCACGCGCTCCACCAGCACCTCAATCTTGCCGCCGCTGACCTTGCGGCCGAACATGCGCGCCGGGATCACGCGGGTATTGTTGAACACCAGCAGGTCGCCGGCTTCCAGCTTATCCAGCAGATCGGTGAATACGCCGTGCGTCAGCGCCCCGCTCGGCCCGTCCAGCTGCAGCAGGCGGCATGCGCTGCGTTCGGCCTGGGGATAGTGGGCAATCAGGGATTCGGGAAGTTCAAACGAAAAATCAGCGACGCGCATGGGTATTCACTTCTTCAATTTAGGGCTGGTTGGTAAAAAACAGGCGGCCTAGTCTAAAGCCGGGGGCGGTCAGCGGCAAGAAATAAGGAGGATTTGCCTGACTTCGGGTATAGTTGAGGGATGAATTTTCTCGCTCATCTTCACCTGGCCATGCTGGCGGACAGCTCGCTGCTGGGCAACCTGCTGGCCGATTTCGTGCGCGGCAACCCCGCCGCCGACTACCAGCCCGAGGTGGTGGCCGGCATCATGATGCACCGCCGCGTCGACGTGCTGACCGACAGCCTGCCGCAGGTCAAAGCCAGCCGCGACTATTTCAGCACCCCCTACCGCCGCGTGGCGCCGATCACCCTCGACGTGGTGTGGGACCATTTTCTGGCGCGCCACTGGCAGCAGCTCGAGCCTTCGCGCGACCTGCACCAGTTTACCCAGGAAGCCCGCAGCCAAATCGAACCTTACCTGCCGCTCACGCCGCCGCGCTTTCAGAACCTGAACGGCTACCTGTGGCAGGAACGCTGGCTGGAGCGCTACGCCGAATTGCCGTTCATCGCCCGGGTGCTGCAGGGCATGGCCAGCCGCCGCCCGCGCCTCGAGGCGCTGGCCGGTTCGTTCGCCGACGTCGAGCAACATTATCATCAGCTTGAAACACAGTTCTGGCAGTTTTACCCGCAAATGATGCGGCAGGCGAAGGACAAAGCGCTCTAAGGTCAAGCTCAAGCCCTTGAAATTGCAACGCCTTGCAAGAATTTACGTTTTGCCGCTTGCCCTTTTGTGGGAAAAGGTTATTTTTAAAGCTCGCTAAATTATATCAACGACTTTGATAGGTGAAAGCTATCTCATCGATTGGTCTTTTACCCTTTATTCACCAAGTCGCGGCCCCTATACTGGCCCTTGTTTTTACATCCACCCTTTAACACCTATTACAGGAGTAATTATGGTCCTGGTAACTCGTCAAGCCCCTGACTTCACTGCAGCTGCCGTACTGGGTAGCGGCGAAATCGTTGAAAACTTCAACCTGAAGAAGCACCTGAACGGCAAACCGGCCGTCCTGTTCTTCTGGCCAATGGACTTCACCTTCGTATGCCCTTCCGAGCTGATCGCTTTCGATCACCGCTATGAAGAGTTCCAGAAGCGTGGCGTTGAAGTGGTTGGCGTTTCCTTCGACTCAGAGTTCGTTCACAACGCATGGCGTAAAACCCCTGTCGACAAAGGCGGCATCGGTGAAGTGAAATACGCAATGGTTGCTGACATCAAGCGTGAAATTCAGAAAGCTTACGGCATCGAACACCCGGAAGCCGGCGTTGCGCTGCGCGGCTCCTTCCTGATCGACAAAGACGGCATCGTGCGTGCTCAGGTTGTTAACGACCTGCCAATCGGCCGTAACATCGACGAAATGATCCGTACCGTTGACGCGCTGCAATTCCACGAAGAGCACGGTGAAGTGTGCCCGGCTCAGTGGGAAAAAGGCAAAGCAGGTATGGGCGCTTCCCCAGACGGCGTTGCAAAATACCTGTCTGAAAACGCTGCCAAGCTGTAATTTCAGCCTGATAGTGAATCAACCGGCCCACGCGGCCGGTTTTTTTATGCCCCTTTATGGGGCAGACCGCCCACCTTCAGTGCTTTATTTCCCTGTTTCCGCTCACATTTCCCACCCTGCTCGCCGCGCGTGCGCCCATCTGCGGCTACTATCAATAACGCTGGCTCGCGCTTTGCAAGCGAACAGCGGCAAGCAAACACAACACAATAAAAAACTGACAGGGTAGGAATAACTATGTTTTTACAGAAATGGAGCAAACCCCTGACCATGGCGGCGCTGCTGGTCAGCGGCAGCCTGTATGCGGCATCCAACCCCGCGGTGGAAGCCAAAAACGGCATGGTGGTCACCTCGCAGCACCTGGCCTCGCAGGTCGGCGTAGATATCCTGAAGATGGGCGGCAACGCCATCGACGCCGCCGTGGCGGTGGGCTATGCGCAGGCGGTGGTTAACCCCTGCTGCGGCAACATCGGCGGCGGCGGCTTTATGACCGTTCACCTGGCGGACGGCACCGACACCTTCATCAACTTCCGTGAAACCGCGCCGGCGGCGGCCAGCGCCAACATGTATCTGGATGCCGACGGCAAGGTGAAGAAAGACGCCAGCCTGTACGGCTATCTGGCGGCGGGCGTGCCGGGCACCGTGCTGGGGATGGAAACCGCGCGTGAGAAGTACGGCAAGCTGAGCCGTGAACAGGTGCTGGCGCCGGCGATCAGGCTGGCGCGCGAAGGCTTTGTGCTGACCCGCGCCGATACCGATATCCTCGACACCACCGTCGCGCGCTTCAAACAGGATCCCGAGTCGGCCAAAATCTTCCTGCGCCCGGACGGCAGCCCGCTGCAGCCGGGGGACAAACTGGTGCAAACCGATCTGGCCAATACGCTGGAAGCCATCGCCAAAGGGGGAACCGACGCCTTCTATAAAGGCAAGATCCCGCAGGCGGTGGAGGCGGCGGCCAAACAGGGCGGCGGTATCTTGACCGCCGCCGACTTCGCCAATTACAAGGTCACCGAAACGCCGCCGATTACCTGCAGCTATCGCGGCTACAAGTTCGTGTCGGCGCCGCCTCCCAGCTCCGGCGGCGTGACGCTGTGCGAAATCCTCAACGTGGTGGAAGGCTACGACCTGAAAAGCATGGGCTTCAACTCGGCGGCGGCCATTCACACCATCACCGAAGCGATGCGCCATGCTTACATGGACCGCAACACCTACCTCGGCGACCCGGAGTTCATCAAAAACCCAATCGACCGGCTGGTGAGCAAGAGCTACGCCGAGCAGATCCGCAAGAAAATCGTCGCGGACAAGGCCACGCCGTCGGAAAACGTGCAGCCCGGCATGGAACCGCATGAGAAACCGGAAACCACCCACTATTCGATCGTCGATCACGACGGCAACGCGGTCTCCACCACCTATACCGTCAACGGCCGCTTCGGTGCCGTGGTGATCGCACCGGGCACCGGCTTCTTCCTCAACGACGAGATGGACGACTTTACGGTCAAAGTGGGCGAGAAAAACCTGTACGGGCTGGTGCAGGGCACCGCCAACAGCATTGCCCCCGGTAAGCGCCCACTATCGTCGATGAGCCCGACGTTGGTGACCAAGGACAACAAGATCTTTATGGTGCTGGGCTCGCCGGGCGGCTCGCGCATCATCACCATCACCCTGCAGACCGCATTGAACGTGATAGACCACGGCATGGCGCCGCAGGAAGCTGTGGACGCGCCGCGCATCCATCACCAATGGTTGCCGGATGAGGTGTACTACGAACAGCGCGGCGTTTCCGCCGATACGCTGAAGCTGCTGAGCGGCATGGGCTATAAGATGGTCGAGCAAACGCCGTGGGGCGCCGCCGAACTGATTCTGGTCGGCTTGCCGGGCGCGGCGGGCGTCAGCCCGGCCAACTCCGGCAACGACTCGGCGGTTTCCGGAAAGGTGCGCGAAGGCTATCTGTACGGCGCCAACGACGTGCGTCGCCCGGCAGGTTCTGCGGTCGGTTACTGATGTAAACGCCTACTCACCTTTATCGCGGGGGCACTTCGGCCCCCGCAGTGTCTTTAGCCTTCACAGCGCCACACTGTGGCCGTCTCTTCCGCCAGCTGCAGGCGCAGCCCGCCTGCCGTTTCGCTCAACTCTCCCCGCCCTTCCACACGCCGCCACGGGCCGCGCGCCAACAGCGGGTTGTACGGCAGCTGCGCCTGGCCGCTGCCGTCGCGCTGCAGCGCCACCAACACCTGCTCCTGCTGATACAGGCGCACGAACACCAGCGTTTCCCCGCTGGCGTACAGCACCTGACAACCGCCGCGGCGCAATGCCACGCTCTGTTTACGCAGCGCCGCCATGCGCTGGAACAGCGCCAGCAGCGGCCGGTCCCAGTCGCCGACGTCCCACGGGAACGGCTTGCGGCAGAACGGATCGTTGCCGCCGTCCAGACCAATCTCATCGCCGTAATAGAGGCAAGGCACGCCTATCCAGCTCAGCAACCACACCGCCGCCATCTGCATGCGCGCCGGGTTCCCCTGCAACAGCGTGAGAAAACGCGCGGTATCGTGGCTGTCCAGTTGGTTGAACTGGATCAGCTGTCGGCCGTGCGGCAACCCGGCGCGGTAGCCGTCCATCCACTGCGCGCACCCGGCGGCGTCCAGCCGCACCGGGTGATAGGCTACGTCCAGCCCCGCCAAGAACGCCCGCACCGGCAGCGCGAAGCCCATGTAGTTCATCGCCGCATCCTCCACGCCGGCGTGCAGCCAGCGGCGCGCGTCGCCGAAGTGCTCGCCCAATACGTAGGCCTGCGGATTCTCCTGCTTCACCGCCTGATAGATGCCAGCCAGGTGGTACAGGTTGCCGGTGGCGCCGCCGTTCTCCCCCAGCATGTGCACCACGTCCAACCGCCAACCGTCGATGCTGTACGGCGGGCGCAGCCAGTGGCGCACCACGCTGCCTTCCCCGCGATAGATCGCTTCCGCCACCTGCGGCTCGGCGAAGTTGAGCTTCGGCAGGCTGGCGTTGCCCTTCCAGTCGAGCGCGCGGCCGTCCGGGTAAAAGTTGAACCAGCCGCGATACGGCGAATCGGGGTGGTGACAGGCGCCGTTTTCGCCCTGACGATGGCGGTCGAACCACGGATGCGAGTCGCCGGTGTGGTTAAATACCCCGTCCAGCACCAGTTTCATGCCCACCTTGTGAGTGCTCACTCGCAAACGCTGCAGCGCCGCGTTGCCGCCGAAGTGCGGATCGACCTGGTAATAGTCCTCGGTATCGTACTTATGCACGCTCGGTGCGGTAAAAATCGGGTTCAGGTACAGCGCCGTCACGCCCAGCTGCTGCAAATACGGCAGTTTGGCGCCGATGCCGTCCAGATCGCCGCCGTAAAAGGTCGAGGCGGCGTGGCGATCCTCCAGCGGGTGCTGCCAGTCGCGCCGAATCACCTCGGCGCCGGCCGCGTGATGGCGGTAGCTGCCGCTCTGGATGCCGTGCTCGCCGCCGCTGCTGGCGAAGCGATCGGGGAAAATCTGGTAGAACAGCTGATCCGCCACCCACTCGGGGCCGTTGTCAGGTTCGTCGACGGCGAACTGCGCCAGCTGCCCCGGCGGCGTTGGCGACCAGCCCTGCGGCCCGAACCACTGCTGGCGATCGGCCCACAGCAGCTTGAAGCAGTAACGCCGCGTCGGCTCGCCCTCATTCAGCGTCAGGCTGGCCTGGTAGCGCCGCATCCCCTCGTGGCGCTGCGCTTTCATCACCAGCAGCCACTCTTCGTTGTCCGGTTCGGCGCGCAAAAACACCCGTTCCGGCAGTTCATCCCCCTGTAACCACAGCGTGATATCCAAACGTTGCCCTTGCTTTACCACAAAAGGCGGGACCGGTTGATGCCAGGCGTTAAGCATACTGTTTCTCCTGCTGTACCAAACGAAATCGACGGCGTTCTTCAAGAAACGAACAATGCCACGTTAAGTGCAACTCCCCCTCCTCTCTGGCCGCAAAACCCGGGGATGAGCCGGGGGGCGGAGACCGAAAAATAACGCTAACCCGATGTAAAAAAAGGTAAACAGGTACAAATCCTGCACGTTACCCCTTAGGCTAACGCGTTTTAAGTTTACAGGATATTTTTTGCGCATTTTTTAAGGAGCGGTAATGCAACAACAGATAACGCGCTGGCTGGAACAATTTGGTTTGGAATTCGGCGGAGTGATGTCGCTGTTGATGGTATTGGGGTTGATTGTCCTGATCTCGGTCGCGATCCACCTGGTGCTGCACCGGGTGGTGCTGGCCGCCCTTCAGCGCCGCGGCCAGCAATCGCAGCGCGTCTGGCAACAGGCCATCACCCAATACAAACTGTTCCAGCGCGTGGCGCTGCTGCTGCAAGGGGTGATCATCAGCATCCAGGCGACGCTGTGGCTGCAGAGCGGCAGCCAGACCCAGGCGGTGATCGTCACCGCCGCGCAGGTGTGGATCCTCGCCTTCACCCTGCTGTCGCTGTTCTCGCTGCTGGATACGCTGCTGGCGCTGCTGCGCCAAAGCCCGATCTCCAATCAGCTGCCGCTGCGCGGCATTTTCCAGGGCCTGAAACTGGTGGCGGCGATCCTGATCGGCATCATGATCGTCTCGCTGCTGATGGGCAAATCGCCGCTGCTGCTGCTCAGCGGCCTGGGCGCCATGACCGCGGTCCTGATGTTGGTGTTCAAGGATCCGATCCTCGGCCTGGTGGCCGGCATCCAGCTCTCCGCCAACGATATGCTGAAGATCGGCGACTGGCTGGAAATGCCGAAATACGGCGCCGACGGCGCGGTCACCGACATCGGCCTGACCACGGTCAAAGTGCGTAACTGGGACAATACCGTCACCACCATTCCCACCTACGCGCTGATCTCCGACTCGTTCAAAAACTGGCGTTCGATGTCGGAATCCGGCGGGCGCCGCATCAAGCGCAGCCTGAATATCGACACCGGCAGCGTGCACTTCCTGTCGCAAGAGGAACAGCGTCGCCTGCAGCGCAACCCGCTGCTGCACAGCTACCTGAACGATAAAACCCAGGAGCTGAGCCGGCACAATCAGGAGATTGCCATCGATCTGGCCTCGCCGCTCAACGGCCGCCGCCTGACCAACCTCGGCACGCTGCGCGCCTATCTGGAAGCCTACCTGCGCGCTCACCCGCGCATTCACCAGAACATGACGCTGATGGTGCGCCAGCTGGCGCCGACGCCGGAAGGCCTGCCGCTGGAAATCTACGCCTTCACCAACACCACGGTCTGGGCGGAGTATGAAAGCATTCAGGCGGATATTTTCGACCATATCCTGGCGGTGATCGACGAGTTCGGCCTGCGCGTGCATCAAACGCCAACCGGCAATGACCTGCGCGGCATGCTGCTACAAAACGCCAACGCTTCCTGACGTCGGCTGACGTAACTGTGTCTGCTGGTAATGATGTTCTTTCAATTGCCAGCAGATATCTCCATCCCCTTCTTTTCCCCGGTGAAAACGGCGTTAATGCGCCATCATCTTCACCACCGAGAGGGAAAGCCCTTGCTGAAACGCTTACGTCACCGGCTGTTTACCCTGATGGCCACCCTGCTGTTTATCGGCTGCCTGCACAGCGCTTCGCTGGACGAAAGCCGCATGCCCCGCAACCTGCAACCTTCGCTGAGCGCCCTGAGCAGCAATATGCAAGACATTCGCGAGGTGCTGGCGCGCTGCGCCGGCGAGGAAGAGGAGGAACGCCTTAACGGCGGCGACATGCGTATCGAAGCGCGCGCCGCCGGGGAGGATGAAGCGGAAGACAAACGCCCGGCATAATAGGTTGAAAAACGCCCCATCTTGTTGCGCCATACGCAACACCTGGCTATGATGCGTATAGCGCAACACTCATGGAGCCGTCAGGATGATAAGAAGCTTCAAGCATAAGGGACTCAAAAAGTTTTTCGAAACCGGTTCAACGGCGGGTATCGACGCCAATCAGGCGAAGAAAATCGCGCTGCGGCTGAGCGTGCTGGATCTGGCGAAAGTGATTGATGACGTAGATCTGCCCGGCTTCTTCTTGCACCCGCTAACGGGCGCTCGCAGCGGGCAATGGTCCGTCACCGTAACCGGCAACTGGCGTATCACGTTTGAACTGGTCGAGGGTGATGTTTATATCGTGAATTATGAGGACTATCACTAATGAACCGCATGCATAATCCCCCTCATCCTGGCGAGTTGATCAAAGAAACCATGGAAACGCTGAATCTCAGCGCGCGTGCGCTGGCTAAAGCGCTGGACGTCGCGCCCTCCACGGTTCAACGCCTGATCAGCGGAAAGTCCGATATCTCGCCGGAAATGGCCATCCGCCTGTCCATCGTGATAGGCAGTTCCGAACAGGTTTGGATGGGCATGCAGGATGCTTACGATCTGTGGCAGGCCAGGCAGTCCATCGACGTTTCCAAACTGCGCAAGCTGGACTTCGCTTGACGCCTGCTCCTAAAAAAACACCGGCCTTGGCCGGTGTTTTTCCATTTAGTCTTGCAGCGTCGCCAGCGGCGCGCGTTTTTTCTGATGGTTGATCTTGAACCAGTATCCCGCCAGCAGCAATACCACCCAGACCAGGCCGGCGTACAGCGAGACGCGCGTGGTCGGGAAGTAGCCGATCAGGCCGATGATGAACACCAGGAACACGATCGCCACCACCGAGGTGAACACCCCACCGCGCAGCGGGAACGCCAGCTGCTTCACCTGTTCTTTGCTCAGGCTGCGGCGGAAGGCGATTTGGGAGAACAGGATCATGATCCACACCCACACGGTGGCGAAGGTCGCCAGGGACGCGATCACCAGGAACACGCTCTCCGGCATGATGTAGTTGAGGTATACCGCCAGCAGCAGCGCCAGCATCATCACCACCACCGTCACCCAGGGAATGCCGCGTTTCGACACCTTGCTGAACATCTTCGGCGCATGGCCCTGCTCGGCCATGCCGTGCAGCATGCGGCCGACGCCGAACACGTCGCTGTTGATCGCCGACAGCGAAGCGGTAATCACCACGAAGTTGAGGATACCTGCCGCCACGGTGATGCCCATATGCTGGAAGGTCAGCACGAACGGGCTGCCGTTGGTGCCCACCTGGTTCCACGGGTAGATAGACATGATGACGAACAGCGTGCCGACGTAGAACACCAGAATGCGCCACGGCACCGAGTTGATGGCCTTCGGAATCGATTTTTTCGGATCTTTGGCTTCGCCGGCGGTGATGCCGATGATTTCAATGCCGCCGTAAGCGAACATCACCAGCTGCAGCGACAGGATCATGCCGATAAAGCCGTTGCTGAAGAAGCCGCCGTTCGACCACAGGTTATGAATGCCGGTCGGTTGCCCGCCGTTGCCGATGCCCCAGATGATGATGCCGATGCCGGCCGCGATCATGATGATGATGGTAGCGACCTTGAAGAACGAGAACCAAAACTCCAGCTCGCCGAATACCTTGACGCTCATCAGGTTGATGGCGCCGATGATCAGCACCACGCTCAGCACCCAAATCCAGTGCGGTACTTCCGGGAACCAGACCCCCATATAGATGCCGAAGGCGGTCACGTCGGCGATGGCGACGATCAGGATTTCAAAGCAGTAAGTCCAGCCGGTGATGTAACCCGCCATCGGGCCGAGGTAGTCCTGCGCGTAGCGGGAAAACGAGCTGGCCTGCGGGTTGTTGACCGACATCTCCCCCAGGGCGCGCATGATGATAAAGGCCACGATGCCGCCGATCAGGTAAGCCAGCAGCACGCTCGGGCCGGCCATTTTGATGGCGTCCGCCGAGCCGTAGAACAACCCGGTGCCGATGGCCGATCCCAGCGCCATAAAGCGGATATGACGCGTACTGAGGCCGCGTTTCAGCTTATTGTCGGGGGCAGTGGTGGGTGACTGTTGTTGCATGAAAATGACCCATAGTTTTAAACGTAAAAAAGCCACGGACATGTCCGTGGCCCTGGATTAAGCCGGGGGATTATCAGTGCGCGGTCACTTGAGAACGCGTGCACACCCGATCATAAATCGCGACCAGCACCAGCATCAGCAGCGAAGGCGGCAACCATGCCAACCCCTGCTCCGCCAGCGGCAGGTGAGTGGTCCAGGCCGGCAGCAGCTGCTGGAAACTGGAGGCTTTCACCGCGTCAAGGATACCAAACAACAGGCTGACAAGCATCACCGGCGCGATGATGCGCGGCGCGCTGTGCCACCAACGCAGGGTGAAGCTCAGCACCACCAGCACGATGCACGGCGGGTAAATCGCGGTCAGCACCGGAATGGAGATCTGGATCAGGTGGCTCAGGCCGAGGTTGGACACCACCATCGAGAACAGGCCCAGAATAAACACCAGCGTCTTGTACGAGAACGGCAGGTATTGCGCGAAGAACTCGGCGCAGGCGCAGGTCAGGCCGACCGCGGTCACCATACAGGCGATGAAGATCAGCGCCGCCAGGAAGAAGCTGCCCAGGCCGCCGAAGGTGTTCTGAACGTAAGCGTGCAGGATCACCGCGCCGTTGGTGGCGTCCGGCACCAGCGCGCCGCTGCCGGAGCCCAGCTTGAACAGGCTCAGGTAAACCAGCGTCAGGCCCACGCCGGCGATCAAACCGGCCAGAATGGTGTAGCGGGTCAACAGACCGGCGTCTTTCACGCCGCGCGAGCGCGCCGCGTTGACGATAACGATGCCGAATACCAGCGCGCCCAGCGTATCCATGGTCAGGTAGCCGTTAACGAAACCGGAAGAGAAAGGCACGCTCTGGTAAGCCGCCGTCGCCGGGATCGGCGCGCCGGCAGGCCACAGCAGCGCGGCGATGCCCAATACGGCCAGCGCCACAATCTTCAGCGGTGCCAGCACATGGCCGACGGTGTCGAGCAGGCGGCCCGGATACAGGGAGATGCCGATCACCAGCGCGAAGTACACCAGGCTGTAGATGAACAGCGGCATGGCGCCGTCGCCGGTCAGCGGGGCGATGCCCACTTCAAAGGACACGGTGGCGGTGCGCGGCGTGGCGAACAGCGGGCCGACGGCCAGGTAGCAGACGGTCGCCAGCAGCAGGCCGGCGCCGCGGCCGATCGGCGAACTGAGGGCGTCGATGCCGCCGCCGACGCGCGCCAGCGCGATGACGGTGATGACCGGCAGACCGACGGCGGTGATCAGGAAGCCCAGCGCCGCGATCCAGACGTGTTCACCGGACTGCAAGCCGACCATCGGCGGGAAGATGATGTTCCCGGCCCCAACGAATAAGGCAAAGGTCATGAAGCCCAGTGCCAGGATATCTTTTGACGTTAAACGATGACTCATACGATGTCGTGTTGCCTGTTCAAATGAAAAATAGTGTCCGATAGCGTGGTGGCGTGACGCCCCACCGGTTGCCGGCATGCCCGATCGTCGCAGCGCCAAATAAGCATCCTAAACGCAGTCGATCCGGCGTTTATGTCCCTATTCGAAAGTGGCCGCTCATGAAGATGGGCAAAATTTTAGGAGTTATAAAAATGGAGGTTTAATCCGACAACGAGGGCTAAGGTAAACGTTTATAGCGCTTCAAGGCAAGACGCACGGCGAAAAGCAGAGCTATCAACCATATAAACTTTAGCCACCAGTCGATCATATTGGCTATCAATAAATATACACTACATGATTTGTATCATTTTTGAACAATGGATTCACGAAACGTGAAACATATACCACTTTACCGCGCGAAAACGCCAATAAATGCCCGGTTTTCGCGTGGTATAAGCTCCGTTTGGCCGTTAAAAAAGGCGAAAATTACGCCGCTTTTTGTCGCTTATTGCACCGTGGCCGCCGCGAGCGGCTGCAGCCCGAGCGCCTGGCGGGTCCTCTGCAGGGCGCCCGGCGGCAGCGGCAGATAGCCGTCGTGATTGACCAGGCTCTGCCCTGCGTTCGACAGCACGCGATCGAGGAACGCGGCGGTCAGCGGCTCCAGCGGTTGATTGGGGGCTTTGTTGATGTAGATATAGAGATAGCGCGACAGCGGGTAGCGATCGTTGCGCACGTTGGCGGCGGTAGGCGCGACATAGTCCTCTCCCGATTCCGCCAACGGCAGCAGCCGCACGCCGCTGGCGCGAAAACCGATGCTGGCGTAGCCGATGCCGTTGAGCGAACCGGCCACCGCCTGCACCACCGAGGCCGAACCGGGCAGCTCATTGACGCGCGGCATAAAATCGCCGCCGCACAGCGCGCGCAGTTTGAAATAGCCGTAGGTGCCGGACGCCGAGTTGCGGCCGAAGCGCTGCAGCGAGCGCGTCGCCCAGTCGCCGCTCAGCCCCAGCTCGCCCCAACGCGTCAGCGGCTTGCTTTCACCGCAGCGCCGGGTGGCGGAGAAAATGCGATCGAGCTGCTGCAGATTGAGGCCGCGCAGCGGGTTGTCCTGATGCACCAACACCACCAGCGCATCCACCGCCACCGGCACCGCCACCGGCGCATAGCCGTAACGGTGTTCGAACGCCGAAACCTCGGCCGCCTTCATCGGCCGGCTCATCGGGCCCAGCTGCGCAGCGCCCGCCGCCAACGCGGTCGGCGCGGTCGACGAGCCGGCGGCCTGGATCTGCAGGTTAACGTTGGGATAATGCCGGCTGAAATCCTGCGCCCACAGCGCCATCAGATTCGCCAAAGTATCGGAACCGACGCTGGACAGGTTGCCCGCCAGCATGCCGTCGGGCTGCGCCAGCGCGCCGCGTCCGGCCAGCAGCGCCAGGCAAAGCAACAGCCCTCGGGTTATTCGGGTCATACCGGTGTCTCGCGTTAATTTTTCACCGCATTCTCTGATAAAGCGGCGGGAACAATCAACCGGTTGGGTAAGGTAAAGATAAAGCGGGTGCCGATCCCCGGCTCGCTGAGGATCTCCAGCCGCGCGTCGTGATGGCTGAGCGCATGTTTAACGATCGCCAGCCCCAGCCCGCTGCCGCCGGTCTGGCGCGAACGGGCCTTGTCGACGCGGTAAAAACGCTCGGTCAGGCGCGGCAGGTGTTCGGCGGCGATGCCCGGCCCGTTGTCGCTGACCTGGAACTGCGCGCCGTGCGCCGTCTGCTGCCAGCTCACTTCGATATGGGTGCCCTTCGGCGTGTGGTTGACCGCGTTGTACACCAGGTTAGACACCGCGCTGCGCAACTGGTCTTCATTGCCGAACACGTTGAGCTGTTCGTTCACCCGGAAAGTGATCTCGTGATTGCCGCCGCTCAGCGACTGCGCCTCGCGCTGCAACACCCGCAGCATCAGCGGGATATCCACCCGCTCGTTCATGTCGACATTGGGCGCCGCCTCGATGCGCGACAGCGTCAGCAGCTGCTTGACCAGCCCGTCCATCCGGCGGGTCTGTTCCTGCATGGTGCCGAGCGCCTTGCTGCGCAGCGAACCGTCCTGCTCTTCGTCGCCCATCATCTCCAGATAGCCCTGCAGCACCGTCAGCGGCGTGCGCAGCTCATGGCTGACGTTGGCGAAGAAGTTGCGCCGCGCCCCCTCCAGCTGGCGCATCTGGGTGACGTCGCGCGCCACCATCAGCAACTGCCCTTCGGAATAGGGCATTACGCGGAATTCGACGTAGTGTTCGTTGTTCAGCTGCAGCGTCAGCGGGCGCGAGAACTCCTGCTGTTGCAGGTAATGGCTGAATTCCGGATAGCGCAGCAGGTTGAGGATGTGCTGCCCGTTGTCCTCCGGCCAGCGGAAGCCGAGCAGATGCTGCGCCAGCCCGTTGCACCAGAAGATGTTGCCTTCAACGGTGGTCATCACCACCGCGTCAGGCAGCGATTCGGCCCCGCTGCGAAAGCGCTTGATCAACAGCGCCAGCTCACGCCGGCGACGGCGATTGCGCTGTTGCATCTGATACAGGCCATAGAACAGCGGCTCCCAACTCCAGCGGCCGGGCGGCGGCGTCATGCTGCGGTCGATCCACAGCCAATGGGAGAGTTTGAGCTGGTTGTAGAAATTCCACACCAGCGCGGCCAGCGCGGAGGCCAGCAGGAACCAGGGCAGATAACCGAAAATCAGCCCCAGCAGTAAGGCGGGCAAACAGAAAAGAGCCAGCTCCAGAGCCAGCCTCTTCCACGACAGACGTTCTAACACGGCATATTCTCCAGCGCAGCGCGATCAGTAGCGCGTTGAGAACCGGTAGCCGGTGCCCCGAACGGTTTGAACCATTTTATCATGCCCACTGGTTTCTAACGCCTTGCGGAGCCGACGGATATGCACGTCAACGGTACGGTCTTCCACATAAACGTTAGTGCCCCAGACGTGATTAAGCAACTGCTCACGGCTATAAACCCGCTCCGGGTGGGTCATAAAGAAGTGCAGCAGCTTGAACTCGGTCGGCCCCATGTCCAGCGCCTGATCGTTCGCCATCACGCGGTGGGAGGACGGATCCAGGCTCAGCCCTTGCATTTCAATCACCTCTTCCACCGCCATCGGTGAAATGCGGCGCATGACCGCTTTGATGCGTGCCACCAGCTCCTTGGGCGAGAACGGCTTGGTGATGTAATCATCCGCCCCCACTTCCAGGCCGCGCACCCGGTCTTCTTCTTCGCCGCGCGCGGTCAGCATCATCACCGGAATATCGCGCGTCAGCGCTTCGCGCTTCATATGTTTGATAAACTGAATGCCGGAACCGCCGGGCAACATCCAGTCGAGCAACACCAAATCAGGGAACGGCTCAGACAGGCGCGTCACGGCGCTGTCATAATCCTCGGCTTCCAACGGTTGGTAACCATTCTGTTCCAACACAAAGCACACCATCTCACGGATCGGCGCTTCGTCTTCCACCACCAGTATGCGTCTTGCCATCGTCAATCCTGCCAATGTGTTAGCGACTTTGCGGGCGCCATTATGCGTCAGTTTTGTGACACTTTTATGAAAAAAAGCGGCTGTTATAGGCAGTAAGCATAGCGATTATTTCCCGCCGCAAAGAAAAATCATCCGGTTGTCATCATCATTGCGCCGGGACAGCCGCCGCCGCGGCCTTTATAATCATCGCCATTACCTTTGCATCCGGGAGTGTCATGCGCCTGATCCACACCTCTGACTGGCACCTTGGCCAGTACTTTTTCACCAAAAGCCGCGCCGCCGAGCACCAGGCTTTTCTGAACTGGCTGATCGAGCAGATCGAGCAGCAGCAGGTGGATGCGCTGATCGTCGCCGGGGATCTGTTCGATACCGGCTCGCCGCCCAGCTACGCCCGCGAGCTGTACAACCGCTTCGTGGTGGAGCTGCAGCGCACCGGCTGTCAGCTGGTGGTGCTGGGCGGCAACCACGACTCGGTGGCGACGCTGAACGAATCGCGTGAGCTGCTCTCCTGCCTGAACACCACGGTGATCGCGAGCGCGCAAAGCGCCCCCGAACAGCAGATTGTGGTGCTGAACCGGCGCGACGGCCAGCCGGGCGCGGTGCTGTGCGCCATTCCTTTTCTGCGGCCGCGCGATCTGCTCACCAGCCGCGCCGGCGAATCCGGCGCGCAAAAACAGCAGGCGCTGCAGGAAGCCATCGCCGAACATTACCAAACGCTGTATCAGGCGGCCTGCGACCGCCGCGAGCGGCTGGGCCTGCCGCTGCCGATCGTCGCCACCGGCCACCTGACCACCGTCGGCGTCACCACCTCCGACTCGGTGCGCGACATCTATATCGGCACCCTCGACGCCTTCCCGGCGCAGGCCTTCCCCCCTGCCGATTACATCGCGCTGGGCCACATTCACCGCGCGCAGAACGTCGCCAAGTCGGAACATATTCGCTATAGCGGCTCACCGATTCCGCTCAGCTTCGATGAACTGGGCAAAGCCAAAAGCGTCTTCCTGGTCGATTTCGCCGGCGGCGCCCTGCAGCAGGTAGAAGCGTTAACGATCCCGCAGTTCCAGCCCATGCAGCTGATCAAAGGCGATCTGGCCGAGATCGAACGGCAGCTGCAGCAATTTGCCGACTATGCCGGCGAGCTGCCGGTGTGGCTGGATATCGAAGTGGCGACGCAGGACTACCTCAGCGATATCCAGCGCCGCATCCAGCTGATGGCGGATGCGCTGCCGGTAGAAGTGGTGCTGCTGCGGCGCAGCAAAGAGCAACGCCGCCAGGCGATCGCGCAGCAGGATAAGGAAACGCTCAACGAACTGAGCGTCAACGAGGTGTTCGAACGCAGGTTGGCGCAGGAGGCCGACATGCCCGAAGCGCGCCAACGGCGGATGCACCAACTGTTCCGCCAGGTGGTCGAGGCGGTGCAGCACAATCCTGAGGAGACCAATCCATGAAGATCCTCAGCCTGCGGTTAAAAAACCTCAACTCGCTGCAGGGCGAGTGGAAAATTGACTTCACCGCCGAGCCGTTCGCCAGCAACGGCCTGTTCGCCATTACCGGCCCGACCGGCGCGGGCAAAACCACCCTGCTGGACGCCATCTGCCTGGCGCTGTACCACCAGACGCCGCGTCTCAACGTCACGCCGAGCCAGAATGAACTGATGACCCGCCACACCGCCGAATCGCTGGCGGAGGTCGAATTCGAGGTCAAGGGCGTCGGCTATCGCGCCTTCTGGAGCCAGCGCCGCGCCAAAAACGCGCCGGACGGCAATCTGCAGGCACCGAAGGTGGAACTGGCGCGCCGCGAGGACGGCAAGATCCTGGCGGACAAGGTGCGCGACAAGCTGGAGATCACCGCCGCCATCACCGGGCTGGACTTCGGCCGCTTCACCAAATCGATGATGCTGTCTCAGGGGCAGTTCGCCGCATTTCTCAACGCCGACGCCAACGATCGCGCCGAGCTGTTGGAAGAGCTGACCGGCACCGAAATCTACGGGCGGTTGTCCGAACAGGTGTTCGAATCGCACAAGCAGGCCAAAACCGACCTGGATGGGTTGCACCAGCGCGCCAGCGGCATCGAGCTGCTGAACGATGAACAGCGCCACTCCCTGACTGAACGGCTGGCGGCGCTGAGCGCGCAGGAAAGCGCCCTCGGTAAGCAAACTCAGCAACAGCAACAGGCGCTGAGCTGGCTGCAGCAATGGCAACGCCTCCAGCAACAGCAAAACGAGGGTCAACGGCGGCTGGAAACCGCCCAGCGCGAGCAGACGGAGGCCGCCCCGCAGCTGCAGCGGCTGGCGCTCAGCGAACCGGCCGAGAAATTGCGGCCGCTGCGCGGTGAACGCGATCGCTGCCGCGCCGAGCTGCAGACGATACAACAGCAGGCAGCCCAGCTGACGCAGCAACAGGAACAGCACTCGGCGCAGCTGGCGCCACTGCAGCAGGCGGTGGAAAAGGCCCGTCTGGCGCAGCAAGCCCATGCCGAGCATATGCGGCAGCAGCAACAGCTGATCGATGACCAGGTCGCCCCGCTCGACCACCAAATAGCCCAACTGCAGTCGACGCAGGCCGAGCGGCGACAGGCCGGCGATGCCGCCGCGCAGCAGTGTGCCAAACAGCAAACCACGCTGGAGCAGCTCACCGCCGAGCGCAGCCAGCTGACGACGCAGGCCGCACAGCATCAGCAGCGGTTGAACGCGCTGACCGAAGCGCTGGCCGTTCAGCAGCAACAGCAGCAGGCGCTGGCGGCGCAAACGCCGCTGGCCCCGCTGCGCCAGCGCCTGAGCGCCCTGGCGGATCTGCGCCCGACGCGCCAGCAGTTATTTACGCTCGCCTCTTTATCACAACAAGTTGTTAAACGGCTGGAACAGCAGCGGCAAGAGCTAAACATCGGTCAAAATGAACTGACCCAGTTGGAGCCACAGTTAGAGCTCATCCGTCAGCAATTTAAGCAGCAGAAAGCCCACCAGGCCGATGTTGAAAAAACCTATGCGCTGGAACAACGGATCGTGGGTCTGGAAGCCGAGCGCGCCCGTTTGCAACCCGGCGCCCCCTGCCCGCTGTGCGGCTCATGCGATCACCCGGCGGTAGAACAATACCAAGAGGTAAAACTGTCAGAAACTGCGCAACGTCTGGAGCAAATGAAAGTCCAGACCGAAGCATTGCAAAAACAAGGCGTCGAGCTGCGAGCCCGTTACGACAACCTGCAACAGCAATTGCAACGCCAACAGCAGGCTATCGCGCAGGATGAGCAGCAGCTGGCTGCCCAACAGCAGCAGTGGCAGCAGCTCAGCGCGCCGCTGGCATTCGACTTTACGTTGGCCGAGGGCGAGCGGCTCAGCGCCTGGCTAAGCGGCTGCGACGATGAAGAGCGGCGCGGGCAACACGCGCTGCAGCAGCATGAACAGGCGGCGCAGGCGGTACAGCAGGCGAAAGACGCGCTCGCCGCTCTGCAAACGCAGCAGCAGCAGGCGCAGCAACGGCAGGCGCTGCTCGAAGAGCGCTTTACGCTGCTGAAGAAAACCCATGCCGACAGCCTGCAACAGCAGCAAGACCTGCAACAACGCTGGCAAGAAGGCGAGAAGACCCTCGCCGAACGGCGCGCACAGCGGCTGGCGCTGTTCGGCGAACAGCAGGTCGCCGAGGTGCGCGAACAGCTGCGCGCCAAACAAACCGCCTGTGAACAGGCCAGCTTGCAGGCCGCCGAGCAGTGGCAAAAAGCGCAGGAACTGCGCGAGCGCCTGGCCGGCCAGCAGGCCGGATTGCAACAACAGCACACCCAAATGCAGGAACGGCTGCAGCAGGCGCAGCAGCAGTGGCAGCAGGCGCTGGCCGACAGCGAGTTTGCCGATGAAACCGCCTTCGCCGCTGCGCTGCTGGACGACGCCCTGCGCCGCGAATTGCAGCAGCGCAAAGAGCAGCTGCAACAGCGGCAGGTAGAGGCTGCGGCTCTGCTGGCTCAGGCGACGCAAACGCTGGAGCAGCATCGGCAAAGCCGCCCGGAAGGGGTGGATGAGGCCAACGCGGATCTCGACGCACTCACGCAATCGCTGGCCGAGCTGGCACAGCAGTTGAAAACGTTGCAGCTGCGTCAGGGTGAACTGCGCAACCAGCTGGAAAGCGACGCCGCCCGCCGCCTCAATCAACAGGCGCTGTTCGAGCAAATCGCCCGCAGCCAGCAAGACTACGACGACTGGAGCTACCTCAATCAGCTGATCGGCTCGAAAGAAGGCGACAAGTTCCGCCGCTTCGCTCAGGGGCTGACGCTCGATCATCTGGTCTATCTGGCCAACCAGCAACTCGGCCGGCTGCACGGGCGCTACCTGCTGCAGCGCAAAACCAGCGACGCGCTGGAGCTGCAGGTGGTGGACACCTGGCAGGCCGACGCGCTGCGCGATACCCGCACCCTGTCCGGCGGCGAGAGCTTCCTGGTCAGCCTGGCGCTGGCACTGGCGTTGTCCGATCTGGTCAGCCACAAAACCAGCATCGATTCGCTGTTCCTCGACGAAGGCTTCGGCACGCTGGACGCCGAAACCCTCGATACCGCGCTCGACGCGCTGGACAGCCTGAACGCCTCTGGCAAAACCATTGGCGTGATCAGCCACGTCGAGGCGATGAAAGAGCGTATTCCGGTGCAGATCAAGGTGAAAAAGGTCAACGGGCTCGGCGTCAGCCGGCTGGAGGCGCACTTCAGGCTGGAATGATCCCGCGGCGCAGAAGTGTGACCGCGGCGGCACTCCGCGGTGAAAAGCGTTGAGCCGCGGCGAGCACGGGTTATTATGCAGACATAACAGGATTGTTACTGTATCCCCTCCGCCGCTCAGGCCGCAGGACAGAAACATAAAATACAGGCAAAACCTGACGCCCGGGATCGCTTCCGGGCGTCAGGTTTTTTCGTTTTCAGGATGCTGAAACACCGGGAAAGACCATGAAAATCGCTAAAATACTCAATAATAACGTGGTGATTACGCTGGACGACCGTCAGGAAGAGACGGTGGTAATGGGAAAAGGAATCGGCTTTAAAAAGAAGCCCGGCGACACGCTGGACGAAAGCCTGATCGAAAAGGTGTTCACCCATAACGGCGGTGAAATCGCCGAGCGCTATAAAGAGCTGCTCTCCGAGATCCCGCTGGCCTGCGTCACCACCGCCGACCGGATTATTACCCTCGCCCGCGAACGACTGCCGGGCAAGTTGCATAACATCGTCTACATCACGCTGACCGACCACATCCATTTCGCCCTGCAGCGCCACGCGCAAGGGCTGGATATCAAAAATGCGTTGCTGTGGGAGATTAAAAAGCTCTATCAGGCCGAGTTCGCCGTCGGGCTGGAGGCGCTGGCTTTGATCGCCGAGCGGCTGAATACCGTGCTGCCGGAAGACGAGGCCGGATTTATCGCCCTGCATCTGGTCAACGCCCAGCTTAACGACGAGATGCACAACACGCTGCACATCACCCGCGTGATGCAAGAGATCCTCAACCTGGTCAAATACCACTTCCGCTTTGATTACAACGAGGAAGCCCTGAGCTACCACCGTTTCGTCACCCATTTGAAATTCTTCGCCCAGCGCCTGCTGGGGAAAAACTACGTCGACAGCGACGACGACTCGCTGTATCAGGTGGTGAAAGAGAAATACCGTGAGTCATTCGCCTGCGCCGGCAAGATCAACCGCCACATCGAAAAGCACTATCAGCACCAGCTCACCACGGAAGAGATGATGTTCCTGACCATTCATATCGAACGGGTGCGCAGCGAAAGCGAGGAAAAACCGGCTTAACGGCGGGCGTCCGCCACCCGCACGCCGTACTGCGGAAACACCGCGTCGGCGGAGATCAGCGTCAGCCCCTCGGCCTGCGCCTGTGCGATCAGCATGCGATCGAAAGGATCCTGATGATAGGGCGGCAGCTGCCCGGCCTGTTGGCAGTGAAAGGCGTCCATCGGCAGCGCCAGAAAATCTTCGGCCTCGATGATCGCAAAGATGTCTTCCGGCAGCGCCAGCTTGCCCAGCGCCTGCTTGATCGAGATCTCCCAAATGCTGGCCGCGCTGACGTACACCGCATTGCCCGGATCGGCGATCTGCCTTTTGGCGTTCGCGCCCAGGCAGGCGTCATCAATCAGCCACCACAGCAACGCGTGGGTATCCAGCAGCAGGCGCTTCATGCATCGCCCTCAAACAGCGCCGCAATGGCCGCATCCCCCGCGTTGAAATCCGCCGGCACGGTAAACTTGCCCTTGGCGGCGCCGGGCCGGCGCGCTTCGCCCTGGATGGCGACCAGCTGTACGTACGGCTTCCCTGCTTTTGCAATAATCACGGTTTCTCCCTCCGCGGCTCTGTCCGCCAGCTGGCTCAGATTGGATTTGGCTTCGTGCATATTGGCCTGAATCGGCATACGCGTCCTCCTTAGCTAAGTTAGCTAAAGCATAAAGCGCCGTCCAGTTTTTGTACAGGGAAGGGTTTAAAGCGCGAGCAGCCTCGCGCTTTGCTGCAACGCTTAGCGCTGCTGTTGCGGCCATAACCAGGCCGCGCCGCGTACGCCGCTGGAGTCGCCGTGCACCGCCTTGCGGATCGGCGTTTCACACTCGCCGCCGAACACCCAATCTTTCACCCGCTGCGGCACCGTGCGGTACAGGCGATCCACGTTGCTCATGCCGCCGCCGAGCACCACCACGTCCGGATCCAGAATGTTGATCACGTGCGCCAACGCTTTCGCCAGCCGCATTTCGTAGCGCACGATCGCCTGCTCCGCCAGCGCATCGCCCCGCTCGCTCAGCGCCACGATCTCGTGCCCTTGCAGCGCGTTGCCGCTCAGGCGCGCATAGTCGGTGGCGAAACCGGTGCCGGAAATAAAGGTTTCGATGCAGCCCGGTTTGCCGCAGTAGCACGGCACTTCGCGGGCGTAGCGCAGCTCATCGTCATCCTGCCACGGCAGCGGATTGTGGCCCCACTCGCCGGCGATGCCGTTGCCGCCGGAATGCGCCTGCCCATTCAGCGCCACGCCGGCGCCGCAGCCGGTGCCGACAATGACCGCAAACACGGTTTGCGCGCCGGCGCCTGCGCCGTCGGTGGCTTCCGACACCGCCAGGCAGTTGGCGTCGTTGGCGATACGCACCTCGCGCGCCAACAGCGCAGAGAGATCCTTGTCCAGCGGTTGGCCGTTGAGCCATACCGAGTTGGCGTTTTTCACCCGCCCGGTAAACGGCGACAGCGTGCCGGGAATGCCGATCCCGACCGATCCCCGCTCGCCGGTATGATCTTCCGCCAGTTTCACCAGCCCGGCGATCGCCGCCAGGGTTTGCCCATAGTCATGGCGCGGCGTGGCGATGCGATGGCGAAACAGCTCCCGGCCGTCGTCCGCCAACGCAATCACTTCAATTTTTGTCCCGCCCAAATCGATGCCAATGCGCATGTATTTTTCTCCTCGATGCCGCGCAGCGTTGCCACAGCCTAATGTAAGTACGCGGATGAATCACCTGTTTCCCTCTCCCCCGCCCGGCCTTTTCCGCTGCGGTCGGCGACGCAATTCGGAGAGAATGGGGCGATTTTTCAGCGTCAATTCGTTATCATGCCGCCCTGCTTTTGACGAATCAGCGTGCCGAGCGCACGCCCAGCCAGGGATAACATTATGCTGTGGTTTAAGAATTTGATGGTTTACCGTTTGAGCCGCGAAGTGGCGTTAAACGCGGATGAAATGGAAAAACAACTCAGCGCGTTCGCCTTCACGCCGTGCGGCAGCCAGGACATGGCCAAGACCGGCTGGGTCTCCCCGATGGGCTCGCACAGCGATGCGCTGACGCACGCGGTCAACGGCCAAATCGTCATCTGCGCGCGCAAGGAAGAGAAAATCCTGCCGTCGCCGGTCATCAAGCAAGAGCTGCAGGCCAAAATTGAGCGCCTGGAGGCGGAACAACATCGCAAACTGAAGAAAACCGAGAAAGACGCGCTGAAGGACGAAGTGCTGCACAGCCTGCTGCCGCGCGCCTTCAGCCGCTTCAACCAGACCTTCATGTGGATCGACACCGTCAACGATCTGATCATGGTCGATGCCGCCAGCGCCAAACGCGCCGAAGATACGCTGGCGCTGCTGCGCAAAAGCCTCGGCTCGCTGCCGGTGGTGCCGCTGACCATGGAAAGCCCGATCGAACTGACGCTGACCGAATGGGTGCGTTCCGGCGAGATGCCGGCTGGTTTCGCCATTCAGGATGAAGCGGAACTGAAAGCGATTCTGGAAGAAGGCGGCGTGATCCGCTGCAAGAAACAGAATCTGATCAGCGACGAAATCGCGGTGCATATCGAAGCCGGCAAGCTGGTGACCAAGCTGGCGGTGGATTGGCAAGAGCGCATTCAGCTGATGCTGTCGGACGACGGCTCACTCAAGCGCCTGAAATTCGCCGACACGCTGCGCGAGCAGAACGACGATATCGATCGTGATGACTTCGCCCAGCGCTTTGACGCCGACTTTATCCTGATGACCAGCGAGCTGGCGGCGTTGATCAAAAACACCATCGAAGCGCTCGGCGGCGAAGCCCAGCGTTAATCCCGCCGCAGAAACGACCAGGGCCCAGCATCCGCTGAGCCCTGCGTTTCCCTAACGAACAAAATTTATTTGCTCAGGTAGCGGCACAGATAGGCGGTCGCGTCGGCCACCTGCAGGTTGAACTCGCTGTGCCCCGGCACGAAGAACTTCTCACCCGGCGTAAACACCTGCCAGTCCGGCGCCCCCGGCAGCAGCACTTTCAGCGCCCCGGTGATCACCGTCATTTCTTCCGGCTGCGCGGTGGAGAAGGTGTATTCACCCTCTTCCATCACGCCCACGCTGGTAAGACCGATGCTGCTACTGTCAAAACCGATAGACTTCACTTTTCCGGCAAAATACTCATTCACTTTCAGCATAGACTGGCACCCGCGTAATCATCTTGATGGAAAATCCATATTGGGGGATTGCGGTTGATCTGTCACTGGTTTTTCGCGCGAAATGCGATCGCGGCGCAGAGGAAAACGCCGCCGGGCCTCTCTCCGGCAGTCAGGGCTGCTGAAACCCGGGGATACCCGCGAGCGCAAAGCGCCCGAGGCCGCGCCGAGCGGTGATTTATGGCTATTTGAAATCAGCCGATTAACTCTGCGGCCAGCTTGGCGACCAGAACGTTCGACAGCAGCACCGGCACCGACAGACGCGCCTGCAAAAAAGCGCGGTGGCGCTGGTGATAACCGATGCAGTCGAGCACCACCACCTCCGCCCCCTGCCGCAGCAGTGCGCAAGCCGCCTGCTCCAGCGCGGCGTCATCCGCCAGATAAGGACTGGCGACGGCATAGCTCGGCGGCGTCGCCAGCTGCCGCCATTTACGCGCCTGCTGCCCAACCTGTTCCGCCACCGGCACCACGATGCCGACGCGGTGTTCGCCGACGATCGCGGAGATCAACGGCGGGATGATGCGATCCGGCTCCAGCAACAGCGCCTGCTCCGCCTGCAAGCGGCCGAATTCGCCGGTGCACAGTAGCAGAATCACCTGGCATCCCGCCGCCTCCAGCTCGCGGATCTTCTGCTGCAACCCGCTTTCGACGCGAGCGGCACAGAGCGTCACCTGCGTGCCGTCCAACAGGCGCGACACCAGCAGCTTATCGCCCCGTTGCGGCGCATAACGCTCGGCGATCTGCCCGGCATCCAGGCCGTCCAGCAAACCGACGTGCCTCACCCGCTCCGCCGGCAGATAAGCAGACAGCAGCGGCATGATATCGCTGCGCGGCGCCTGGCCGATGGTCAGCGTGGCGAATGAAGCCGTCATGGGGCTATCTCCTTTTTTGCAGGTGACTCAGACTGCCGTACAGCGCCAGCAGCTGGCCATATTCGGCGGCATCGTAGAACCGGCAGGTGCCGCGGCCGAATTCTTTGGCGACTTCCACCGCGAATTTGACCGCCAGCGCGATATCCGTTTCGTGGCTGGCGCCGGTGCCGCAGCCCGGCACCACCGATTCGCTGCAGATCGCCACGCCGACCACCGGCGCCGCAGTAGCGGTCGAGGGCTGCAGGATGCTGTTGAGGTGATGCACGCCGTTGCCGTAAGGGGTGATGTCCTGCGTGGTGATCGGGAAGGTCACCGCCGGGCGGCCGCTGGTCATCTCCATGATGCGCAGCAGATCTTCCGCCACCCGCAGGATGTAGCCCTCTTTCACCGTCGGCGATAGCGCATAGCCTTTGTGGTTGATGATGCGGTTGCCTTTGGTGGTGTCGATCGACAGGATGGCGTCAGCCTCCGGCACCACTTCATTATCGTTCATCGTCACGTCATCGATCGGCGAATCCATAAAATCGACCGGATCGTGCGGCCGGGTCGGTGCGTTCGGGCAAATATGGGTGGTGACGATCACATCCCCCGGCAGCGTGTCGCCCTTGCGCTGCATCTCCGCCAGCTTCAGCGCGGCGGCAATGGCGGCGATCGCGCCGTCGCCGTCGGACACCAGCCCGATACGCGTCGGCCGCGCGCCGATGCCGCCCAGGCGGCCGATAATGCCCAGCGTCGGCGCCGCACCGCCAGCGAATTTGCCTGCGCTGCCGGGGATCTCGATGCGCACGAAATCGGTGCCGCCCTTCGGCCCCTCGGCGCGCAGGGTGCTGGCGCGGATCGCCGGGTAAGGCGCAAACAGGTCGACGACGTCCTGGCCGCTGACGAATGCGCTATCAATCAATTCAAAAACCTGCAGCGTTTGTTGCAAACTCATGGTCGTTTTACCTCACCAATGTCATCGGCAGGGGCTATTTGCCCTTGCTAGAAAAAATCGAGCTGAAGAAGTTGTAGAGCGCGTCGCCGGCGATAAATCCGGCCGCCATGATCTCCATCGGCGTGCGGCCGCGATCGCCCCAACGGCGCAGGATCGCCACGCGCAGCGCGATGCCCACCAGCACCGCCCACCCGGCCAAGGCGTTGTTGATCAGCAGGCCGGTTGCCAGCAGCACGCCGAGCTGGCGCTTGGGGCCGCCGATCAGCTGCACCACGGCGCCGGGGATCGCCCAGATCAAAAGGCTCCAGGCGATGCCCGGCTGCGCACCGGCCTCGATGGTCTTGGCGTAAACGCGCGCGACCGGCGGGATCAGGTCCTGCAGGAAATAGCTGTGGTAAGAGAGGTAAACCACCGGAATGGCGATGAGGAAGGCGATCAGCGCCGCAAACAGTTGAATGCGGCGCCCCAGCAGTTCCTGCCGCAGATCCTCGCCGTAGCCGCGCAGGATGAAGCCGGCTTTCAAGTCAAAGCCCATGTCGGCGAAGGCCGGCCCGGTGGCGGCGGTAAAGCCGGTCAGGATGCACAGCGCCAGCGGTGGGAAACCGATCAGGATACCGACGATCAGGGTGATCAACGCCACCGCGAACGCCGGAAACCAGCCGGAATGCATGGCGGCGATACCGACGATCAGCTCATGAACGAAAGCGGCGAACGCCGCGTAAATCACGAACAGCGCCAACATCGGCAGCGACATCTCGCTAAACAGCCCGCCGACCAGAGCCAAAAACGCGGCGATGGCGATGTAGCCGACTGCGCCCAGGCCGAGCGCTTTGCTTACCGCGCTGTCCGGCTGGGTATAACCGGCGCTATCGGCGCGGCGGCTACGGATCACCTGCGCAACCTGGATCAGCGCCACCAGGCCGGCGCCGACCATCACGCCGTGCGGAATAAAATGGGCGTTGATATCAAAACCGGCTACCGGCTCGGCGTAGGCTCGCAGCAATAGCCCGACGCCGAACATGCTCAGCGCCCAGATATTGCCGATAAAGGCGGTGCCGAAGGCCGCCATGGGGATCTTGAGCATTGATCCGGCGATGCCCACCCCAACGCCCACCACCAGGAGCCAGGCCTGTTTGCCGCCGCGATCGCCGGCTTTAATCGCCTCCGCGGCGGCGACGCCCGGCGGCCAGGCGTTGGCGGCGGGGAATACCTTGGTATCGAACAGGCGATAAAGCAGATAGGCGTCGAGCAGCATCGCCGCCGCCACGCCGCAGAACATCGGCAGAATAAGCTGCGGCTGCCCCATCACGTAAGGTACCGCAATCGGCATCAGCAGACAGTTGGCCGCGCCGAAGGTGGCGGAGGAGATCACCGTCTGCGCTAGGTTCTGGGTGTGTACCGAGCGGTAGCGTTGGAACATCTGCAGCGGAATACGCGCCAGCAACATGGCGATCAGCGCGCCGATGATCGAGGTGTTGGGCGTCACGCCCAGCGTGGTGATCAGCTGAACGCCGATGATCGCCCCCACCACCGAAAGCAGCGCCATGACCAACAGCGTGCCGGCCTCTTTTAGCGGATTATTTGATTTCATGCTTGGTTTCCCTGAATATTCCCTGCCGCATGACGGAAATAACGCCAGGCGATAGCTCGCCGCGGCAGTTCCATTATTTGGAACTGCCGGCGCCATAACGTGATTATCTTCTTATTCAGCCTGTCTATTTCTTATCAATAAAATACGGTGAAATATAATTAATGAGTTCCCTGGTATCGGCGCTCGTTAATTATGATGCAACACAATTGCTCAGGCGCGTTATTTGATCTGCTGCCAATAATCATCGCCATATTTTTCCGCCAGTTGGCGGCTGACTGCGGTTAATTCGGCCAGGACTTCCGGCACAAACGGCTGCTCCTCGCCCTGCGAGGGGAAGGACAGGCACAACCCCACCGTCTCGCTGCCGTGCTTGTTCACCAGCGCGGTCGCCAGCGAACTGATGCTGTTCAGGGTTTCATTGCGCGCCAGCGACCATCCCTGGCGCCTCACCTGCTGCAACTTCTGCAACAGCGCATCCAACGTTTGCGGCGCATTGGGCGAAGCCGCCCGGTAACCGCCGGCGTAACGCGCCCGAACCTGCTCGTCGCTTTCACGCGCCAGTATCGCCCGGCCGACCGAGGTTTCCGCCGCCGGTGAACGGTAACCCGCCGGGGTAACCACCTGCAAAAAGTGGCGGCCGGGGAACATGCGCATCACCATGATTTCCTGCCCTTCCAATATCGAAAGGTAGCCGGTACAGGCCGTCTGGCGGCACAGCTGCGCCATGCTGGCCGCCAGGCTGTCCACCAGCGGCATCGACAGATAGTGGCTGGATGCCGCCAGCAACAGCGCGCCGATGCGGTAACGCCGGCTATCGGGATCGCGCTCCAGCATGCCCTGATTTTCCATGGTCTGCAGCAGGCGCGATACCGTACTTTTCGGCAGCGCCAGTTGGTCCACCACGTCGCTGAATGCAATGCCCGGTTGGCCATGCATCACGCGTTGTTGAGAAAAGAGTTTTAATACCGCAGCGGCATTTTCCAGCGTTGTCATGATCCGCCTTGTTCCACTATATGGAACTCAGTTCCTGTTTTATAATTAAAAACTAAAACCCGAACTCCGCAGCGTCAAGCTGTTTATTTTTTGTCAGCCGAGAAATAAAAGGCATTCGTGCTTTTTAAATGAAAATATTGCGCAGAACGCCGACTCCGCCGCGCCAAATAAAATAACGATACGCTTTGAAAATAATGAATAGCAGGACAAGCTGCTGAAAAATGAGTTTATCAGGAGGAGATATTGTCGTGGCTCAAAAACCCGCGCCGCGCAAACTGAAATCGATCGGCAGCGTCAATTCCACCGTGCCGTTGACGTAGGCGTCCGCCGGCGGCGTAGGCAACGGCGAAGCGCGCTTGACCAGCGCCTGGATTTCGCGATCCAGCGACGGCAGCCCGGCGCTGCTGACCAGCGTCACCGCCAGCACATGGCCCTGCCTGTCCAACGTGAAACGCACCTGCCCGACGCCCTGGCGCTTCAGCCGCAATGCGTCTTTGGGGTAACGTTTAAAGCGATTCAGGCGGCCGCTGATGCGGCTGCGCCAGTTGTCCACCCCCGCTTGAGCATAGGGCGTCAGGCGGGTTTGCGGCGCGGCCGTTTTATCCGCCCGGCCCGGCGGTGGCGCACCGACGCTTTGCTCCTGAACCTTCGGCGGCGCGATCGTTTTCTCCTGCGGCGGTGTGCGCGGCGGGAGGGTTTTCTTCACCGGCTTGGGCGGTTTTTTCTGCTTCGGCGGTACGGCGATGTTCGGCCGTGCGGCTTCAGGCACCTTCACCGTCGGCAAGGGTTCCGGCGCCGGCGGTTCAACCTGAGGCGGCGGCGTCCTTTGTCCTGGCGGTTGTTTTACCTCGGCCGGGGCCAGCGGTGCGGCGGCCATCACCACCATGACCGCCGGTGGCGGCACCCACGCCGGCGCGGCCTTGTCTCGCCAGGGCCAGAGCAGCGCCGCGGCCAGCAGGTGCAGCGCCAGCACCAGCACCAGGCAACGGCGCCAGGGCATGGCGGCGCCGGGCGCGGCAAAAGGCAGCGGCGAAACCGACATGCTCACTCTTCCGTCAGCGCCAGATGAAGGCGATCGGTCAGCGGTTTGAACAGGTAGTTCATCATCGAACGCTCGCCGGTGCGGATGAACCCTTCGACCGGCATCCCTGGGCGGATCTCCAACCCGTTCAACCGCTGCAGGCCCGCTTCGCTGACCTTGGCGCGCACGCTGTAATAGGGCGCACCGCTTTTCTCGTCGGTCAGGCGATCGGCCCCGACCAGCGTCACTTCGCCCTCGACGCGCGGCGTGGTGCTTTGGTTAAACGCCGAGAACAACAGCTCGACCGGCAAGCCCACCTGCACCTTGTCAATCAGTTCGACCGGAATACGCGCCTCCACCTGCAGCCCCCGATCGCTGGGCACGATCTCCATCAGTTGCTGACCGGCGCCGATCACACCGCCTTCGGTGAACACGCTCAGCCCCACCACGGTGCCCGCCACCGGCGCTTTCACCTGCGTATGGCCCAGATCGGCCTCCGCTTTGGCCAGGCGGTTATCCAGCTCGTCCAGCTTCATCCGCACCTCGGCCAGTTGGCTGCTGACCTCTTTCTGATATTCTTCCCGCCGCTGGATCGCCCGCAGCTTCAGCTCTAGGATCTGGCGCCCCAGGCGGCCGATATTGCCGGTGTCTTCGGACGCCTGGCCGTCGATCTGCGCATACTGCCCTTCCAGATCCAGCAGCCGGTTGCGCGCCACATACCCTTGCGCCGCCAGCTTCCGCATGCCGCTCAGCTGCTCCTGCAACATGGCCTTTTGCCGCTGCTTGCTGGCGTAAGACTGCCGGATCCCCTCCAGCATCGCCTGCGATCCGGCGATGCTCTCCGCGATCGCCGCCAGCTCGCTCTGCAACGCCGCACGGCGGCTGGTGAACAGCTGCTGTTGCAACAGCATCAACGACATCACCTCCGGCTCCTCCCGCCGCGCTTGCAACAACGCGGGGAAAACGATCGCCTGCAGGCCATCGCGCTCGGCCTGCAGCCGCGCCCGCTGCGCGGCGTTGCTCAACTGCTGGCTGCGCAGCGCATCGCGCTGGGTGCGGCTGTCGACGGTATCCATCAGCAGCAGCACCTGCCCGGCGCTGACCCGGTCGCCCTCATGCACCTGAATTTGCGACACCACGCCGCCGCTCGGGTGCTGCACCGCCTTGCGGTTGCCGGCCACCACCACGCTGCCGGAGACCGGCACACCCTTATCCAGCGGCGCCAACAGCCCCCACAGCAGGAAACCGCCAAATCCCAACAGCACCAGCCAACCACCGAGCCGCAGGTGGCGCCCTTCGTCGAACTGCCGGGAAAGCGCGTCGATATCGCCGGGGATCACACTCTGATTGCTCATACTTTTCGTTCACCGCTGGCCGTTTTGGCAAAATTGGCGTAGTTGACGTTGAAACCGCCGCCGCTGCTGCGGCCGGCGTTGGCCGGTACGGCCGCGGGCGTAAAACCAGGCAGTTTTTTCAGGATGGCGTCGCTGGGGCCGAAGTGCTGCACCTGGCCGGCGGCCAGCACCAGCAATCTGTCGGTCGTCGCCAGAATAGCCGGTTTGTGGGTCACCAACACGATGGTGGTGCCGCGCTTTTTCAGCGCTTCGATCGCCCGCTGCAGCGCCTCTTCCCCTTCGCGATCGAGGTTGGCGTTCGGTTCGTCCAATACCACCAACGCCGGAGAGCCATACAGCGCGCGCGCCAGCGCCACCCGCTGACGCTGGCCGCCGGACAGGCCGCTGCCACCCTCGCCCAGCTCGGTTTCATACCCTTTGGGCAAATGCAGGATCAGTTGGTGCACGCCGGCCAGCGCGGCGGCGGCCACCACCTTCTCGGCGTCAACCTGGCCAAAGCGGGCGATATTTTCCGTCAGGGTGCCGGCGAACAGCTGGATATCCTGCGGCAAGTAGCCGATATGCGGCCCCAGTTGCTGTTTGTCCCACTGCCGAAGATCCGCACCGTCCAGCCGCACGTCGCCGCTGAGCGGCGTCAGCGCGCCGACCAGTTGGCGCATCAGCAGCGTTTTGCCGGAGCCGGACGCGCCAATGACGCCCAGCACCTCGCCGGCCTCCAGACGAAAACTGACGCCGTGCAACACCGGCGCGCTCCCGCCCGGCGCGCTGGCGCTCAGCTGATTCACGGCCAATGCGCCGCTGGGCGCCGGCAGCGGCAGGCTCGCCGCCTGCGGCGGGTTGGCGGCCAGCATCACCTCCAGCCGCTGCAGGGACTGGCGCGCCGACGACCACTGCTTCCAGGCGCCTATCAACTGATCGATCGGCCCCAGCACCCTGCCGATCAGGATCGATCCGGCGATCATCATGCCCGGCGTAATGTCGCCGTTGACCGCCAGCAGCGCGCCACAGCCCAACATCAGCGACTGCAGCGCCAGCCGCACGGTTTTCGACCAGGCGGTGACGGCGGCGATTTTCTCGCTGGCGCGGTTCTGCAGCAGCAGGAACTGCTGATGCTGCCGCAGCCAGCGCAGGCGCAAATCGGTCAGCATCCCCATGGCGGCGATGGCTTCAGCATTGCGCAGGTTGCCGTTGGCCTGCTGCGTGGCGCTCAGCGCGACCCGGCCGGCCTCCGCGAGCGGCGCCTGCGACACCCGCTGGTTGAGCCAGGCCAGCAGCACCAGCACGATCACCCCGGCGCTGGCCAACGCGCCAAGCCAGGGGTGGAGCAGAAAAACCACCAGCAGATAAACCGGGAACCAGGGGGCATCGAAAAAGGCGAACAGCGCATTGCCGGTGGCGAACTGGCGCAGGTTGGTCAGATCGTTCAGCGCCTGCCCCGCCAGCGGGTTGCCGGTTTTCAGATTGGTTTCGAAGGCGGCGTCGTAGACTCGCTGATTCAGGCGCATATCCATCTTGGCGCCGAGGCGGATCACCACCTGGCTGCGCACCCACTCCAGCAGCCCCATAAACAGGTAAAGGCCGACCACCATCAGGGTCAGCATCGCCAGCGTCATGCGGTTGCCCGACGGCAACACGCGATCGTAGACCTGCAGCATGTACAGCGCCGGTGCCAACATCAACAGGTTGATCACCGCGGTAAACAGTGCGATGCCCCAAAATACGCGCCGGTATGCGGCCAGCACGCTCATCACTTCTCCGCGCCTGACGGCGTTTTTCATGGCGTTTTCCATCGGCTAAAAACGAGAAAATGCCCGCCGGGGCGCGCGGCGCCGGCGGGCAAACGGCCACGATCAGGCCGCCAGCAGTTCCGGGCTGTCGGCATGCTGCACGCCCACCGCCGTCGCCGCCGCCACCTGATCGAAGGTGGAGTTGACGCTCAGGCCGTAGTCGTCGAGGATGCCGTTCAGCGCGGTCTCCAGCGCGCCGGTATCGCCGGACATCAGGCCGTACACCACCTGGTGCACCACGCCATCGTGGCCCTGCGCCTGCAGGCTGCTGAGGTTCAGGCCGCCGAAGCTGACGTCAGGCACCTGAATGCTGTACGGTGATGTATCGCCACCGCTCAAACCGTCGCCGAATGACAGGGAATCCAGCTGGCCGTACAGGGTATGCGCAGGTTCATTGAACAGCGTGTAGGTCAGGTTGCCACCCGCCACGACCGACGTGACATGGTTATCCGTACTGGTCACGGCGTATTGGCTACCGGACAACCGGCCGCCGTAGAAGCCACCACTGTTTGAGCCTTCGACGACATTACCGTTGGTATGGTTGATATCACCGAATGTCGAAGCCCATTGGCCCAGATAGTCATGAATGCTGTAACCGCCAAAGCTGCTGTCATAGTTGACTGAAAATGCCATTTCTCTATCTCCATTGATGAACGGCGCCCCTTGCGAGGCAGCCCTTGTGCTCAAGGATGAGCAACGCCCTTTTACTGCTTAAAAACGGTATTCCACCCCGCCCTGCACGGTGCGGCCGCGCCCGAGGGTATTGGCCAGCGTCTCCCCATAGCTGACGACGTAGGCGCGGTTGGTCAGGTTCTCCACCGAGCCGCGCAGCGTCAGGCTGTCGGTCAGCTTGTAGCTGGCGTACAGATCGAACAGGGTGTACTTCGGCCAGTCGGCCAGGTACGGGTAGTTGGATGGCACCGAGCTGTCCTGATAGCCCGGCGCGAAGCGCACGGTCACCCCGGCGTCCAGCTTGCGATCGAAGGCGCGGCCGCCCAGCGTCACCGAGCCGCGATCGCCCGGCAGGTAGGCGGCGGAGCCGAACTGCGTCCCCCCGTCACACGTGACGAAGTCATTGGAAGCGGCATCCGGCTCAACATAGAAGTTGCCGCGACGCGATCCGTCGCCGTAGCGCAGACGCCCTCCCAACCAGGCCTTGTTCGAGCAGAACTCGTTTTTACCGATCATGTGGGTGTAGGTCAGGTCGGCGTAGAACACCCCGGCGTCATAGTTGAGCTGGTACTCCAGCCCGCGGAAGCGGGTTTTAGACAGGTTGTTGACGTAAGCGGCATTGCCGATGCTCGGCTGCACCAGCCCCGGTTTATTGCGGTCTATCGCCAGGTTGATGTAGTTATCCACTTTGGTGTCGAAGTAGGCCACCTTGGCCACCAACCGATCGCCCTCAAACCACAGATCCGGCTGCTGCACGTTGAACCCGACTTCCCAGGCGCGCGAGCGCTCGGGCTGCAGGAACGGGTTGGGGTATTGCGTGGAAGAACTGTGCGCGCTGCCGTTAGTCAGCGTTTCGGTGATCGCCGGCGGCCGCCAGGATTTGCCGTAGGTGGTATACAGCTCAAGCCACTCCACGCCGGGGCGCACCGCCACCGCCAGCGTCGGCGACAGCTTGCCCTGATCGCGATCCACGTCCCAATCTTCGCGGGTCGTGGTTGAACAGCCGGTCAGACGCAACGCTTTGCAAGGATTGTCAATCGTGTAGCGTTGCCCATCCTTGGCCAAATCCGGATAGCTCAGGCCGGTCTGGCCGCGCAGGCGATAGCGGTCGTAACGCAGCCCGCCCTCCAGCGTCAGCCAGCCGTCGTAGTCGTAGGTCAGGTTGGCGAACAGGCTGCCGACCGAACGGTTGCCGGCCGGCGTCACCCCTTCCATACCCTCACGGGAAGAGTCGCTGGTCGCTTTGTCGTAATAGAACTCCAGCCCGTAGTTGGCGCGGAAGTCATGCCCCGGCGCCAGGCTGAAACGCGAGGTGTTTTGCGCCTGCGCGCCATAGGTGCGCAGGCGGGTGCGCGTCGCGTAGCCGTTGTCCAGCAGCGAGCTGGTGCTGTAGGTGTCGCTGTCGTCCTGAGTATCGACGTAATACAGCTTGGCCTGAAAATCGAGCCAGTCGACGCCTTCCGGTGCCAGGCTGTAGTCGAATGCCGCGTTGCGCGCCATCACGTCGCTGTAACCGGTGCGCTTCCAGCCCAGTTCATAAGGCGGCCGGGTGCCCAGGTTGGTCAAGGTGCCGGCGATCGGCGACGCGGTCTGGGTCTGCAGATAGCTCAGCTGCAGGCGCTGGTTGGCGGGCAGGTTCCAGCCGACCTTGGCCAGCCGCGAGTGCATGCGGTAATTAGTGTCGGGGATTTTGTTGTTCTTGATGCTCTCGGCGTAGCGATCGTAATTGCCGGTGTCGTTATTGATGCGAATGTTGCCGATGTCGCCCTTGTTGCCGGGCCAATAGTCGCCGAGGTGGCGTTCGCTGGCGGCCAGCAGGATATCGCCGGTTTCGTTACCCAATGCCAGTATGCCGCTGCCGATGAAGTGGGTGCCGTTATCGCCGGTGCTGGCGTGCAGCTTGCCGCCCAGCTCTTTGCCCGGCGCCAGGAAATCGCTCGCGCTGACGGTATTGAAGGTGGCGATGCCGCCGAGCGTGCCGGCGCTGCCCATACCGCCGGTGGTGCCCTTGTCGATGGTTACGCCGGACAGCAGTTCGGAATCGATGTACATGGTGCCGTTACGCTGGCCATGGCCGCTCTTTTGAAAATTCTGCCGCATGCCGTCGATGTTCATGTTCACCCGGCCGTAGTCTTGTATGCCGCGGATGTTGACCGACAGCGCCGGATCTTGCTGGCTGACGCTGGAATAGGCCCCCGTCGTCTGCTCCAGAATATCGGCCGCGTGTCGCGCCGGGCGGTTGTCCATCTGTTCGCGGCTGATGACGCTGACCGAGCGCGGTTCGTCGTAAACCCAATCGTTGGCGTTGATGCCGCCGGCGCCCAGCACCGTCAGGCTGTCCAGCGCCAGCGCGCCGCCGTTGCCGTTCGCCGTCGGCAGCCGGCTCAATACGATCTGCCCCTGCGGCTGCAGGCGGAAAGCCACCGGATTGCCGTCGATCAAGCGCCGCAGGCCCTGTTCAACGCTCATGCTGCCGTTCAGCGCCGCCGCCTGCATGCCGTCGAGCTTCACCTCGTCGAAAAATACCTGCATGCCGGCCTGCTCGGCGAAGCGCAACATGGCGCTCTGCAGCGGCTGCGCCGCAACGTTGAAATGCTTTTGCTGTGCAGCCTGCGCGCCGTTCGCCTCAGCCTGGGCGGCGAGCGCCACAGCCGGCTGAGTCAACATCATCGCCGCCAGCGCGGCGCGTACCGCCGTGGCCAATCGGCCGGCCGGCGTGGTTCCCTTGTGAATAAACATGCGTGTGTGTTCCACCCGAAAGAATGCCAAACCAAGTGATAATGGAAATCAATCTCGTTTAAACATAAGGACGTTCCGGGAGGCAAAAACCCGTAAAGATTTTTTACAGAAAGTGAAAATAGCGGCGAAACGGGCATCCCGGCCCGCCTGCGCCGCTCAGTAAAGCAGCGTGATGCCGGGGAGATTCAGTTGGCGGGCGGAGAGTTCCTGACGAATGGCGCCGACGCCGTCGTCGAGCTTATTGAGCGCAAACACGCCGCTCACCGTGCGCGCTCTTAGCGCGGGATTGACCGCCACGATGCGGGTCGCGCGATAGCGGTTGAGCTGCGCGAGCGCCTGCGGCAGCGGTTGGCGGTCGATCACCAGCCAGCCGCGCCGCCAGGCGTCATCGCCGGCCGTTTGCCGCGTCAGCTGCAGCTGCCCGTTGCGGTAATGCGCCGCCTGGCGTTGCGCGACCACCAGCGAGCGCTCGCCGCGCTCAAGCGTCACCCGCACGCTGTGCTGATGCACGCTGACGTCCACGCCCCGTTCGGTGCGCGCCACGCTGAACTCCGTGCCCAGCGCCTGGGTGACACCGTTTTCCGCCTCCACCCTGAATGGGCGGCTTTCCGCCCCACCTAACGGCGCGACGATAAAATAGGCGGCGCCGCTCAGCAGCCGCACCTTGCGTTCGCCTGCGGAATACGCCAGCGCGATCGCGCTGCCGCTGTCCAGCGCCACCCGGCTGCCGTCCGGCAATGCCACTTCGCGCACCTCGCCGCGAACGGTTTGATAATCCGCCTGCATGCCGATCCACAGAGCTGGCCCGCGATAAACGCCGAAGGAAACGGCGATCGCCACCGCCGCCGCCACCGCCCAGCGGGGCCATCGATGGCGAGATGGCGTTTTCAGCGCCGCCACCTGCGGTTGTAACGCCTGCCGCTGCTCTGGCGGCAGCTGCCCCAGCGTCGTCCACAGCAGGCGTGCCTGACGCAGCGCCGCCCGATGCTGCGGATCGGCGGCCAGCCAGGCGTCCAACGCTCGCCGCCGATCGGCCGGCAGCGCCCCTTCGGCCAGGCTCACGGCCCAGGCGGCCGCCTGCTGTCGCGCCTGTGCGGTTAGCGGTTTCATAATGGCATAGACCTCTGTTTTTTCTGGTTATAGGTTAAGACGTCTGAGCGCGGATAAACCCGTAAAAAAATTGCCATTATTGTTCTTCCATCCGCGCCATCAGCCGCTCGAGCGCGCTGGCCAGGTGTTTTTCCACCGTGCTGAGCGACACGCCCAGCTGCGCCGCCACCTGCGCCTGGGTCAGGCCATCGAGCCGGTTAAGGCGGAAAATCTGCTGCGTGCGCGGCGGCATGTCCGCCAGCGCCTGTTGCAACAGTTGCAGCAATTGACTATCGATCGCCAGTTGTTCAAGCGCCGGTTCACCGGAGGGATACTGCGCCAGAATGTCGTCTTCGACCGCTTCGGTCTGCCGCCGCTGCTGCTGGCGCAGATGGTCGAGCATCAGGTTTTTGGCGGTTTTGTACAGGTAGGCCTCGATATCGAGAATATTACCCTGCGGATACTGCTCGGTCAGGCGGGTAAAACTTTCCTGCGCCAAGTCCGCAGCCAGCTGAGGGTCGCGCAGTTTGGCGTTCAAATAGGCTTGCAGCGGCCGCATATGGCGCAGAAACAGCGCCTGCAACTCGGAATTGGACATCTCTTTTCCCAGAAGTGAAACACCCAATAGGGGCGATAAAAATCACATAAATGATTATCATTATCAATATTGTTCTGGGAAATATGTGCTAAGGCGGGGGATAAACGGGAAACCGGCCTGGCGCCGGTTTCCGCTGGGCTGCAGGTCAGAGCTCTAACGCCTCGTCCTCATAGCGATGCTTGGCGTCAAGCGCTTCCTGCTCGGTTTCATGTTCACTGAGCAGCGTATTCGGCTCAATGTCGTCGGTGCGCACTTCAAAACGGCGCAGATGCAGGTTCGGGTCGCCCCGAAACACCTCTACGACGCGGGCGCTCCGTGGATAAGCAGGTTGATCATTTTCGCGCATGCCGTTCTCCCGTGTGTTTCACACAGTAGCAAGTATAGCAGCCGCCCTCATTCCGACACGCGCGAGCCAAGATCGCGATCGGCGGGCGCGCCCGCCAGCAGCTCGGTCAGTTCGTCGCAGGCGCAAATGCGGCCTTCACGCACGGTGAAGTGCGCCAGCACCCGCACGCGGCTGCAGGCGCCGTCGCGCTTTTCCACCTCGACCAGATGATGGGTCAGCACCGCCTCGCCCTGCTCCGCCGCCGCGATCACGCTCAGCGTCATGCGGCGAGTTTGCCGCTTCAGCAGCGCCATGTGTTGCTCAAACTGCTCGAAGTTTAGCACCTTGCCATCCACCTGCTGGCGGTAGCCTGCACTGAAACGGGCGGCGAGCTGCGTCGGCCGATGTTCAGGGCTGGCGACGACCTGCTGCAGCGTATCGAGTACCAGATCCAGTGGGGTAAGTTGAGTCATCAGGTTTCTCCGAAATAGGGTGAACGGCGATCCTATCCCGGCCAGGCGATGGCACAATAACCACATCAAGACTTTTAATAACGTTAAACGGCCAATATGACGCAGATCCGCAGCCAACGCCTTCAGCATGAAAAAAAGCACCTGACGCCCTGGCACCGGCACGAAGGCGGCCAGATCTATCTCTTGACGCGCGGCATGCTGGCAATGGAACTCCCGGGCCGGCAATGGGCGATCACCGGCGGTACGCTGGGCTGGCTGCCGCCGGGATGCGCCCATCAGGCGCTGGCCTGTGGCGACGTGGCGGGCTGGAGTCTGTATCTGCCGGTGGAAAGCGTGCCGGAGATGCCGCCGCAGCCGCAGCTGTTCACGGCCTCTGCGCTGTTGCAGGCCCTGGTGGAGCGCATCGCGCAGTTCCCCGCCGGCCCGCTGAGTGCGCCGCAACGGCGGCTGCTGCAGGTGCTGCTGGACGAAATGCACGCGGCAAGCCGCGCGCCGTTACAATTGCCGCTGCCGCAGGACGCCCGGTTGCTGAACATCGCCCGGGCGCTGCTGAACGATCCCGCCAGCCCGCGCAGCCAGCGCGACTGGGCCATTTGGGCCGGGCTCAGCCCGCGCACCCTGAGCCGCCGTTTTCTGCAGGAAACCGGCATCAGCTTCGCGCTGTGGCGCCAGCAGGCGCGGGTATTGCGTTCACTGGAGGGATTATCACGCGGCAAAGCGGTCGGCGAGGTGGCCGACGCCTGTGGCTATGACAACGTCAGCGCCTATATCGCCGCCTTTCGTCGCCGCTTCGGCGTCACGCCCGGGGCGTACTTTGCGCCGGCTCGGCAAACGGAATAGGAAAACGGGCGCCCGGCGCCCGAAGAGAAGAAAGGGTTACTTCACCGTTTCACGCGGCAGCACCGCGAGGATTTGTTCCACCACCCGCTGCGGATCGGCGGCGCCGTCTATCACGTAATGCGCGGCGTCCTGATACAGCGCTTCGCGCGCCGCCAGCACCTCGAGCATCTCCTCGGCGATCGGTCTGCCGGTGAGCGTCGGGCGCTGCGCATCTTCCGGGTACTCTTCCAACCGCTGCGCCAACACGCTGGCCGGCGCGCGCAGGTAGATAACGGTGCCATGCTGGCGCATAAACTGACGGTTCTCCTCCGCCAGGACCGCCCCGCCGCCGGTGGCAACTATAGTTGACGGTTTGGTCACGGTTTGCAACGCGATGGTCTCGCGGCGGCGGAACCCCAGCCAGCCCTCGCGCTCGACCATTTCCGCCACGCTCATCTGCGCCGCCTGCTGCATAAACAGATCGGTATCGACGAACTGATAGCCCAACGCCAACGCCAATGCGCTGCCTACCGTGGTCTTGCCGGCTCCGCGAGCGCCTATCATGAACAGGGTTTGTGTCATTACGGGTTGTCCCTTATGCGGTGACTTGAGTGCATTGCATACCAAAATACCGAGCGGGTGCGATGGCGTGGTGGCAGCATCATACCCTGCCCGCTCTGTATTTCAATATTTACGATAGTGTAAATTCCATGGCACAGCGACTGCCCACGGCAAAGCCGTGCGCCAGATCCTCATCCAGGTGCCGCCGCAGAGCGGCCGTGAGCCGCGCGTCGTCGAGCGGCCGGAATCCCAGCCGCCGGTAGTAAGGCGCATTCCACGGCACCTCAATGAAGGTGGTGAGCGTCAGGCGGCCCGCACCGTGCCGTTTGGCCTCTTGCGCCACCGCGCCGATCAGGCGACGCCCGACGCCCTGCCGCTGCCAGGTGCCGGCGACCGACAATTCGGCGATGTGCCAATCTTCCCCCTGAGCCTGCACGGCGATAAAACCGGCGCACTCGCCGTTGTCGCTTTCCGCCAGCCATTCACGGCGCTCGGCGATAAATGCGGCATGCTGCTGCGGGGCCATCACCTCGCCTTCGGCGATAAAGCGCCATTCCGGCTGCTGGCGAAACAGCTGCGCCGCCGAACGTTCAACCGCCATCAAGTGCACGATATCCCGCTGCTGCGCCAAACGAATCTGCAGGCTCATGGGTTCTCCTTAACGTTGGGGCGGTTATTTAAGCAAATTTCACCGCCCGTGGCTTAGAAATCGACACTGCCGCGCAGCACCACCTCACGCGGTTCCCCCACCGCCACGCGCAGGTTGCCGCCGCTGGACGGGTAGTAGGTTTTATCGAACAGGTTCTTCACGTTCAGCTGCCATTTCACCCGATAGCCGTTGATCGGCATGGTATAAGCGGCGAACGCATCGGCAACGGTGTAATTATCCAGGTAGAAGCTGTTGGCGGCGTCACCCGGACGGCGGCCCACGTAACGCGCGCCGGCGCCGATGCGCACCTCATCGCCGCTGTACAGGCCCGGGCTGCCCAGATTCTGGGTCAGGAACAGCGAGGCGGTGTGGCGCGCCACGTTGGTCATCTCTTTCCCCTTGTTGTCCGGATCGTCCACCACCCGCGCGTCGGTATACGCATAGGAACCGATCAGGCTCAGCGAGTCGGTGAGATTGCCGGCCACGTCCAGCTCCACGCCCTGCGAACGCACGCGCCCGGCGGTGCGCGTCACGGTTTCGCCCTCCACCAGCTCACTGACCATCACGTTGCGCTTGGTGATGTCAAACAGCGCCAGCGTGCCGGTAACGCCGTTCGGCAGCGCCAGCTTGCCGCCGACTTCCCACGACTTGCCCTGCTCCGGCGGCAGCGAACCAATTTGAGTGGCGATGGAGGAGTTCGGCTTGAACGACTCGGTATAGCTGCTGTACAGCGACACATAAGGCGTCAGCTTGTAGACCACCCCGGCGCGCGGCACCAGCTTGCTGTCCGAGCTGTCGGTATTGGCCTGGAACGGCCGCCCCTTGCCGGCATAGACGTCGAAAGCGTCGTAACGCAGCCCGCCCATCACCAGCCATTTATCGGTCAGTTGGATGGAATCCTGCATAAACCAGCCGTAGCTGGTGAGGTTTTCCCGCTGATCGCTGTCTTTGGCGCTGACCGCGGTCGACGGCGGCATCAAGCCGTATACCGGATGATAGATATTGAAATCGCTGTTCTTTTTACCGCGGATCATGTCGCCGCGGTAGGTGCGGTTATCTTCAAAATCGAAGCCGAATAGCATCTGGTGGTTGATGCTGCCCCAGTCCACGTCGCCATTGAGCGTCAGCTGCACCGCGTTGGCGTGGCTGACGGCGTTGGCGGTCGCGTCGGCCTGGCGGCTCAATACGCCGCTCTCCGGGTTCAACGCCGTGGCGCGCGCCTGGTTGTCGCTGTAGCTGTTGCGGCTGTAGGCGTAGGTCAGTGAGCTTTTCCAGCGCTCGTTGAGCGTTTGATCGATCTGCAGGGTAACGCTGTCCTGATCGCCGCGGGTGGCGTTATAGGCTTCGTCGAAACGGCGATCGCGCGGCGTATTCACCGGCTTGCCGGTGCGCGAATCGATAATGGTGCCGCGATCGAACGGCACCAGATATTCCATATGTTCATAGGCCAAGCGCACGGTGGTGTTCTCGCCGTACCACATCAACGACGGCGCGATCACCGTCTGGCGATTGCGGCCAAAGTTGCGCCAGTAATCGGTTTCATCGTGATCGACGATCATGCGATAGGCGAACCCCGACGTGCCGAGCGGCCCGGTAACGTCAAGCTGGCCGCCGCCGCCGTTGAAGCTGCTGCCCCAGCCTTCCACGTGGGTATGCTGCTGCAGCTGGGGCTTTTTGGTGATCATGTTGATCATCCCGCCCGGCTCGCCCATGCCGTACAGCATCGAGGCCGGCCCCTTGAGCACCTCCACCCGCTCGGTGGTCGGCGTGAAGTTGCGCGCCTGCACCGAGCGCACGCCATCGCGCAGAATCGAACCGTCGCGGTTATCGCCGAAGCCGCGTTTCATGACCGCGTCCTGGGTGCCGCCCAGCGTGTTGGCCTGGGTAATGCCGCTGACGTTGTACAGCGCTTCGTCCAAGCTGCTGACCGCCTGATCGGTAATCACCTGCTGCGGCACCACGTCGATCGCCTGCGGCACGTTCAGCAGGCTGGTTTCGCTGCGGGTGCCGGTGACGCTGGTCAACGGCTGGTAGCTTTGCACGCCGTCGGCGTCTTTGCGGCCAATCACCACCAGGCTTTCTTCTTTCGATGCGGCTTTTTCCGCCGCCCACGTCGGCGACGTTGCGCAGGCCGCCAAAGGCAACGCGCACCACCAGCCGCGCTTGTTGTTATTCATTATCTAACTGACTCCAATAGGTCCCTGAAAAAGGTAACGGCAAAAACTGCTGATACAGCTGTTGGAAGGTCTGCTGCGGGTTAATGTCGGCGAACAGATCCGGGTAAAACGCTTTGGCGAACATCTCGACCAGCACCACGTGGTACGGGCTGAGGTAAAAATTGTGCCAGACGCTCCAGGCGCGATGGTTTTTCACCGCCTGCAGGCTGGCCAGCATTGGCTGTTTGGCGATCAGCCGGCGGAAGCTGTCGGCGGCGTCCTGTTGGCTGACCTGCGGCCCGAGGCGCAGATCGGACAGCCGTTTGCCCTGCGGGCCGGCCATGCCGGTGGCGAGGTAAACGTCGGGATTGGCGCTCAGAATGGTTTCCGGGTTCAGTTCGCCGTACACCCCTTTGACGCTGGCATTGGCGATGTTGTCGCCGCCGGCGAAGGTCAGCAGATCGCCGAGATTGCCGTGCGCGGCGGTGGTGCAGCAGGTGTCGCGCCGCCCCAGATGCAGGTGCAGCATCACTTTGGGCTTCGGCCCCTGATAGCCCGCCAACCGTTGCCGGATCACCGCCATATGCTGCTGATAAAACGCGATGAACTGCTCGGCGCGCTGCCGGCGATTGAGCACTTCACCCAGCAGCCGCACGCTCGGCACGGTGTTGTTCAGCAGATCGATGCGCAGATCGACGTAGATCACCGCCACGCCGGCCTTGTTCAGCGCGGAAACCAGCAGATCGTTGTCGCCGTCTTCACGCGCGTAGCGCGCCAGGATCACCAGATCCGGCTTCAGCTGCAGCAGGCTTTCGATGTTAACCTGGCGGAAATTATTGCCGCTGATAATGGGGATCGCGGCGATCTGCGGGAACTTCTGCGTATAGAGCTGCCAGCTTTGCGCGTCGAACCGCGCCAGATCCGCCGGCCAGCCGACGATGCGCTGCGCCGGGTTGCCCGGCTCCAGCAGCGCCAGCGTATACAGCATGCGGCTCTCCCCCACCACGATGCGCTGCGGGTTGTCCGGCACCACGACCTGGCGGCCTGTGATATCGGTCACCGTCTTCGCCTGAGCGGAAAATACGCCAAAGCACAGGGAAAGCAGCAGTAAAATGAGGGAATTGCGCATGATTGAACCGACACGGGGAATAGTGTGCGCATGATAATCACTCTCATTAGCACTTGCAATCCTGCGCCGCAATTGCCAAAAGAAATCCGGGAAACGGCGCCGGGCGCGCGCCGAAACACCGCGAAACCGCTGAAAGAGCGGCTTTAAAAAGTTAAAAAAATGGCGGAAAAGTCGGTTAAATAGGACGGGGAAACAGCAAAAAACCGGGAGATCACCATGACTCAACGCATCATTCCGCTGTCGGAGTGCCCGCAGTTTGCCGATGTGTGCGCCGCCTGGGCCTTCGGCCAGTGGGGCTCACAGCGCGGCGGATCGCTGGAGCGCACCCAGCTGCGCTTCGCCCAATGCAGCCGGCCGAGCGACGATCACCTGACGTTGATGATGATCGACGGCGATCGCCCGGTGGGCATGGCCAGCCTGTGGCCCAGCGACGATCATCAGCGCCAGGATCTCACCCCGTGGCTGGCCGGCGTTTTCGTGCATCCCGATCACCGCCGCAAGGGCATCGCCCACCGTCTGGAAATGGCCATCGTCGAGGCGGCGCGGCAGCGCCATCACTCGGTCTTGCATCTCATCACCGATAAATCGGAAGCGCTGTACGCCGGCTGGGGTTGGCAGCCTCTGGAACGCCGGCGGCAGTATGACGAAGAGGTGGTGGTGATGGAGAAAACGCTGTAGCTAACGCGGCGTACAGACATACACCAGTGCCGGCGGGAAGTTGCGCACCACCCGCAGGCGCTGCCAGTGAAAATAGCGCGACAGCAATTTTTCCGACAGGTGGCTGTACTGGAACAGCACCAGCGTGCCGTTGCGCGCCAGCAGCCGCTGCCGGGCCTGCTGAAGAATGCGCACGCTGATCCTGACCGGGATCGACAGCAGCGGCAGGCAGGAAAACACCACGTCGTAATCCGTGGCCATCCGGGTTGCCGAATGGGCCATCACCTGCAGCCGCCGATCGTCTATTCCGCGCAGCCGACGCACGAAATGGGGTTGGATCTCGAAAGCCTCCAGCGCCGCATCGGCGCGCATCCGCCCCAGAATGCGTTTGGTCAGTACGCCGTCCGCCGCGCCCAGCTCCGCGATCGACAACGCCCGGGTCCATTCAATCTGGTTCAACATCGCCTGGCACAGCCACGGAGAAGAAGGCGCCAGCGTGCCGACGGTGCGCGGCGAAGCCATAAATTGCTGCAGGTAAGCGAAGTGATTCATCAGTTGCAGCCGGGTCGCATTTAACATTGAGGCCTCCTTGGGTTAAGCCCTCAATGTGAGCCGAATTTCTTAAGTAATCATTAACATGATTCCGAAAGCGGCGGACACAGTTGTAAAAAAATGCAACCTCAGCCGCGGTGGAAAAAGAAAAACGGTCGTAATAATGACCTGAAAATAAGCCGCTTATGCCCCGGCTGTTCAGATAATTATTACGACCGTTTATTTTATTGACCGCACTGCGGCGGCCAGAGGGTGAAAAAAACCAACGCTTAGCGATAAATTTCCGCATTGCCGCGCCAGTTGCTGGAATCCCCGGGGGTATCCAGACCGATAATGCGGTAATGGCTGGCGCCGTCCGCCGCGGCTTTTTCTTTCAGGGCGGTGATGGCGTCATGCGGTGAGCCGCTAATGCCGGAAACCGACACTACGCCGACGCTTTGCAGATTGGCGGCCTGCTCGCTGTTGACCTGTTTCACCGACGACAGCGGCGCGGCGAAAGTGGAGAAGGAAGCGGCGGCGATCAATACGGCTGCGATGCTTGGGATAAGTTTCATGATTGACTCCAGGTGTTCTTGTTTATTAGCTCGTTGTCAGTGATGTTAATTATCCGCTAGCCAATGAAAACGGACGTCACGCAACGTAAAGAACATCAATCATTGTGAGGAGAATAAGGAGGAAGTGAGAACGAGTATGTATTTTCAGGCAGGAATAACTTTATAGGTTTCACCTTACCCCTATTTGATGAACAATTAAAGACAGGACGAAAGAAAGAACGCGCGCCGCCGCTATTTAAGATTTTTTCCCCGCCGAGGGGCGCTGAGCTACGCTGATTTTGGCGATGTGGGAGAGCATCTCGCGCGGCAGAACGCCGCAGCGGCACGCGGAAGCCTGAAGCAAAAGGGGGCGCTATCGCCCCCGATATCGGTCACTTCAAGGGGTGCGGCAAGGTGAGCACCCAGAGCTCGCTCAGCGACTCCGGCTGCTCCAGCGGGCGCAATTCGATGCGGGCGTCGGTCTTGTCGCCGTCGAGGCTCAGCCGCCCTTCTTTCTCCAGCTGGTAGTCGCCGATTTTCTTGCTCTTTGGCGACGCATCTACCAGCTTGGCCTGCAAGCCGAAATCGTTGTCGTTGATCACCGCCAGCGTGCGATCGTCGATCAGCGCCAACCCTTCGGCTTTCTCCTGGCGCCAGCCCAACTGACGCAGATCCGCCACTTCCCGTTTCTGCGCCAGCTTCACGCCGCGTTTGGCGAGCTCTTTCGCATCGTCGAACTCCAGCGCTTTCCCCTGGTCGTCAAACGCGCTCAGATCGCTGGCCTGCGCGAGATCCACCAGATAGATCTTGTTGATCATCGTCTTATCTTTATCGCTTCCCTGTTCAATCAACAGGACGCGCTGGTTGTCCAACGCCACCACATCGCCAATCTTGGCGTCTTTGGCTTTTTTATAGCTGTCGATATCGATGGGATAGCCGTACATGGCGGTTTTGCCACTGCGCGGATCGAAGCTCACCAGCCGGATAAACTGCGCCTTGTTTTTGCTTTTGCCCTCGACATCCAGCGTGCTCTGCACCGCCGCCAGAATGCGCCCATCCGGCATTCGGGTCAGCCCCTCAAAACCGCGGTTGGGCTGGCGCCACTTCAGGATGTTCGGTAAACCGCTCGCCACCGCCTGCTCGCCGGCCTGCGGCGTTGGGCCGTATTTGGCGAGAATTTTGCCTTTGCCGTCGACATGGATCAGAAACGGGCCGTACTCGTCACACAGCCAATAGCCGCCGTTGCCGTCACCGATGATGCCTTCTGTATCCAACCCGCGGCGATCGCCGGACAGCGGTTGCAGCGCGTCATTCAACGCCACTTCGTTCGTGGAACCAATCAGCTCGCCCGGCAGCGGCAGCCCGCTGATCGGCCCTTTTTCGTCATGCAAGGGCCGCGCATTCTCGGCCACGGCCTTGCCGCCGCCAATACGAATGTCCATCAACAGGGGCACGAATTGCGGATTGGCGAAAATCTTGGCTTCTTGCTTGCCCACCGCAGGGGCATCGGCATTCGGGCCGCGATCGGTCAGCGTCGTCAGCACCAGATCGTCGCCCTGCTTGCTGTTGAACGTCAGCCCTGAGCCGATCCCCACCGGCAGCCCCTGCGGGAAATTCTTGGCGAACGCCCCCTGATACGCGACGCGTTCCCCGCCGGGAAAGCCGACCACATAACGCGCCACCTCAATGTCGGCAGCGTAGGTGAATACAGGAAACAGTGAAGCCAACAGCAGGGAGAGCGATTTTATTTTCATGGTTTTTACCCGAGGTTGAATGAAGCGTTATCAGGCAGAAGAAGATATTAATTTAGCATGACACTTAGATGACAACAGGCCATTCGTCAAATGCACAATCGGTAATAAAGTTGGCTGGCAAATAGAAATTAGCAATTAACCTGAGCGTATTGAATGGGGAAAACCGCTGGAAAAAATCGCCAGAAAATAGCGTGCCATTTCGCTTAGGGTAAATTCTTATGGCAAAGATAAAAAAATCGGCAAACGCGCGCCGGCACGGGGAAAAACGGCGTTTTTCTCATAGACAAAATAAAATACCGGGGATTTAATACCGCCGTTATTCAAGGTGCATTAAGAAAATTCTATAGAATATCTGCATGAACTGAAAAAGCTGTTCTATAGTTTTTAGTGCTAACGCCCGTTAGTCAATTCCGCAGGATGGAATCTATGTCAAAGCGACTTTTTGCCGAATTTTTTGGCACATTTTGGTTGGTGTTTGGTGGTTGTGGTAGCGCAGTATTAGCAGCGGCATTCCCACAGCTGGGTATTGGTTTCCTCGGCGTCGCACTCGCTTTCGGTCTGACCGTGGTGACGATGGCCTATGCCGTCGGCCATATTTCCGGCGGGCACTTTAACCCGGCGATCACCGTCGGCTTATTCGCCGGCGGCCGTTTCGCGGCGAAAGACGTGATCCCTTACGTGATCGCTCAGGTGATCGGCGGTATCGCCGCAGCGGCGGTGCTATATTTGATCGCCAGCGGCAAAACCGGTTTCGACGCCACCGCAGGCGGTTTCGCCTCCAACGGTTACGGCGAACACTCTCCGGGCGGTTATTCTCTGCAATCAGCAATCGTGATTGAGCTGGTGCTGACCGCCTTCTTCCTGATCGTTATTCATGGCGTGACCGACAAGCGCGCGCCGGCAGGCTTCGCCCCGTTGGCGATCGGCCTGACGCTGACCCTGATCCACCTGATCAGCATCCCGGTGACCAACACCTCCGTCAACCCGGCGCGCAGCACCGGCGTAGCGATCTTCCAGGGCACCTGGGCGCTGCAGCAGCTGTGGGTATTCTGGCTGGTGCCGCTGGTCGGCGGCATTATCGGCGGCCTGATCTACCGCTGCCTGCTGGAAGACAAAAAATAAGCGCATCGCAGCCGATAGCGTTTCGCGGGGCAGCCTTCATCGGCTGCCCCGTTGCTTTCAGCCCTTCGTCACTTCAAACATCATGATATCGCTGGTAAAGGTGCCGTCCGGCTGAATGGCAAAATGCGCCGCCACCTCCTGCGACACGCTTTGCTGCAGCGCGCGGATCGCGGTAACGAAATGCGCCGGCGTGCGCATACGCGCCACCCAACTGCCAAACTCCAGCATCAACCGATCCGACGTCACCTCGCGGACCACCAGCCCGGCTTCGGTCAGCAACGTCAGCCACTCGCCCGGCGCATAGTTGCGCACGTGTGAGGTGTCGCGCAGCACTTCCACGGTTTGCAGATAGATATCCAACAGCGGATGCCCCGGCGAGACCACGTCCATAAAGATCGCTCTGCCGCCCGGCTTGAGTACCCGCCTGACCTCACGCAGCGCCTGGCCGACGTCGTGCCAGTGGTGCGCCGAATAGCGACTGATGACCAGATCGAAGCCGGCGTCCTCAAACGGCAAAGACTCCGCCACGCCCTGCTGCAGCTGAATGTTGTTCAGGCCTTTTTCCGCCGCCGCCTGCTCCACCACCGCCAGCATCTGCGCCGACAGATCGTAGGCCATCACCTGTGCTACCCTGGCCGCCGCCGTGAAGCTGGCATGCCCGGCGCCGCAGCCCAGATCGAGCAGGCGCGCGCCGGCATGCGGTTCCAGTAACTGTGCAAGGCGCTGCAAATCCTTGCCCTGCGCGTGTACCGCGCTGGTTAAGTAGGCGTTGGCCTGCTCGCCGAACTGCCGGTCTACCGCGTTTTTATGGCTGTTGCTGATACTCATGTTTGCTCCCGTTATTATCCGGCTTGCGCCTGTGCCTGAAGACTTTCGGCTACTATAATCAGGCTACTATACGGGTACAATATGAGCAGTTATCCTGGTATAAATAGGTACCACGCTATGTCATCAGAAGCCTTATCCGGGCCAAAGGCCCTCGGCGCGTTTCTGCGCGCGCACCGCGAACGCATCACGCCGGAAATGCTCGGCCTGCCCAGCTCTTCGCGCCGCCGCACCAGCGGCCTACGGCGCGAAGAGCTGGCGCAAATCAGCGGCATCAGCGCCACCTGGTATACCTGGATCGAACAGGGGCGCGAGGTGTCCATTTCCCCCTTCACGCTGGCGCGCATCGCCAAGGCGCTGCGGCTCGGCCCCGCCGAACGCCACTACCTGTTTACCCTGGCGCGCGTCGCCGACCCCGAGCAGGAAACTCACCGCGAAACCGCCAACGACGCGGTGCTGCAAAGCGTGCACCAGATGACGGTGCCCTGTTACCTGCTGGACGTGACCTGGAACGTCGTCGCCTGGAACCCGCAGGCGGCGGCGCTGTTCAGCGGCTGGCTGGATGTGGCCAACAGCCCCAACCTGCTGCACTTCATGTTCTTCCACCCGCTGGCGAAAACGCTGGTCAGCGATTGGGAAGAGCGCGCTCGCCGCGTGGTGGCCGAATTCCGCGCCGAAACCAGCCATCATCAAAACACCGAAGAGATGCGCGCCTTCGTGCGCAGCATGACGCACAACAGCGCGGACTTTAATCACTGGTGGAAACAGCATGATGTGATGGCGCGCGAAGGTGGCGAGCGCGCGTTCGAACACCCTCAGCAAGGCGCGCTGCGCTATCGCCAGCTCACCTTCCACCCGGCGGAGCACGGCGGCCTGAAGCTGGTGATGCTGATCCCGCTGCCGTAATTGGTAACAAATTCATAGACAGGTTTACCCGTCATTTATTTATTGGTTCATGTAAACGCGCTAGGGTGATTGTTACCGATGACAACGATCATCCAGCACCGTTATTTATCTCCCGAGGTACGCCTATGCAATCCGAAGAACAACGCCTTATCGATGGTCTGTTTGGCCGCCTGAAAGAAGCCGAGACCAAGACGGGCCCACGGGATCTCCAGGCAGAACAGCAAATCAATCAGCATATTCGCGAGCAGCCTTCCGCCCCTTATTACATGGCGCAGGCGATGATCATTCAGGAAGCGGCGCTCAAGCAGATGGACCAGCGGGTCAAAGAGCTGGAAGCCCAAGTGGCGCAGCTGCAGCAAACCGCCAACGGCCAACAGAGCAGCGGCGGTTTCCTGGCCGGCCTGTTCGGCGGCGGCAGCCGCAATACGCCAAGCCCGCGTGAACAGTATCAGGCGCAGCAGCAAAATACGGCGGCCTGGAACAACGCGCAGCAGGGGGGCTACGCGCAGCCGCAGCAGCCAGCCTACGCCCAACCGCAGCAGGCGGCGCCTTCACGCGCCGGCGGCTTCCTGGGAGGCGCCTTGCAAACGGCGGCGGGCGTCGCCGGCGGCGTGGTATTGGCCGACATGCTAACCGGCATGTTCCGCCATTCGCAGCCGCAGGAAATCGTGAACATTATCGAAGAAACCCCGGCGCCACTGGACGACAGTGCGATGCGCAATTTCGACGCCTCCAACAACCTTGATACCTTCAACAACGGCGACGGCGGCAGCTTCCTGAATCAGGACAACGGCTTCCAGAACGCCAACTATCAAGACGACCAGGACTACGCCGACGACGATTACAGCGACGACGACGATTCTTTCCTGTAATGCCTCTCTCCCCCTCTCACCCGCAGAGGGGGATTTCCCGTTTCGCCGATCTGGACTACAGTGAACGCTGTTTATTTATCCGGCCGGGAGAAACGATGCCGAGCTTTAATCCTTCAGCCCCGTACTTCAGCGAACGCCTGCAGATGCGGCCGCCGGTGATGGCGGACCTCGAACGTTTCTACGCCATCTTTGGCGATCCGCAGACCCAGCTCTTCAACCCCGCCGGCCCGCTCACCAGCGAAGCGCAGGCCGCTTCGGCGCTGCAGGAGCGGCTCGCCGGCTGGCGGCAACACGGCTACGGCTCCTGGGCGCTCGCCCTGCGCGAACGGCCGGATTGGGTTATCGGGTTTGGCGGCTTGTCCTGGAAACCGCTCGGCGCGCAGCGCACCGTTAACCTCGGCTATCGCTTCGACACCCGAGTCTGGGGCATGGGGCTGGCCACCGAGATGGCGCGGGCTTCACTGCAATACGGGTTTGTCGGGCTGGGGATGGGTGAGATTTCCGCCATTGTGCGCGCGGAGAATCAGGCTTCGTGGCGGGTGCTGGAAAAGATCGGCATGCAGCGTGTGGATACGCTGGATGACGTGCCCGGCGCGGCGCCGAGCCTGGTGTATACGCTAAAGCGCGGCGACTATCAGGGCTGATCGTCGCTGATTTTGGCCAACGCCATGCGGTAAGATTTGACCTTCTGACGCTTTTTCAGCCAGGTGGTGGTAGAGACGATGAACACCGCGCCCGACATCGCCAACACGCCGATCGGGTGGCCGTAAAACACCATCAAGGCAAAGTACACGGCGGAAACGATCGCCACCCACTTCGCCGTATTGCCCATGTCGTTCTTCTCTTGGGTCAAACGGCGAATGTGTTCTTCTTCACTGATTCCCATACGCGCTCCTTGTTGGCTGAACGTTCCATTATATGGGGCTGGAATGTTGATATTTCAAGCAGTTGGATGGTAAAGAAGCGTAAAGCTCAGGCCGGCGGTTCCCGCCGCCGGGGCAGATAGCGCCCGGGCTGATCGGCGCCCGGCAGGCCGGTGCCGTCGTTGCGGCCAAACAGCCGGTAGCGATTGCCGGCGACCGCGTCGTAGACCTTGTCCGCCAGCCGCGGCGGCAGGTAACGCGCCAGCGCCAGCACGCGGTACGGCCCCCCCAATTGGCGCAGCGCCTGGAACAGCGCAGCCGAACGCAGCCAATAGCACCCCTGCTCAACATAGGCCACGGAATCGAAACGATCGGTCGGCAGCCCCAACGCCTGCAGGATCGCCTGCCCTTCGACGGATTGCACCGTCGCCAACAGAATGCACCGCTGCCGATCGGCGCGAATAAGATACCTCACCAGCCCGTGACACAGATTGCATTCGCCGTCGAACAACAGCGCGCGATCGCCGGGCTGGAGATAGGGCAATGGTGATAAAGGGATCATTCCGCCTCCCGTTAAACGCACGCCTTAGCCTAACGCGCCTTGAGCGTGCGAACCAGAGCGGGATGACGGCCCGTTAACGCGCAGGCGGGGCGTCCGGCACGGCGACCACCGCGACGCGCACCTCGTAATGTTTGGCGCTGCCCGCCGGGATCACCGCCGTCAGTTTATTGATGGTTTCCACCGGATTGTCGCTGACCGAGGTGGCGCAGAACAGTTCGCCGCCGTGGCAGAACCCCGGCTTGGGCGGGTGCCCGCCCGGGAAAGGCGGCATGCGCATCGGCTCATCCGCCGCGGGCGGCACCGCTTTGGCCGCAGGCGCCTCGGGGGCAGATATCGCGCTCGCGCTGAACAACAGCGCCATGCCCATGCAGGGCAGCGCCAGGATCTTGATTGCTTGTTTCATTGAATTAGCCTCATTTGCCGGGTTCGGGATTACGCTACCCCGCTCCCGGCTAATGAGAAAGCCGCTTTTCGCTACCTTTTCGCCCCGCTACGTTTTGCTTACATCCCGCGTCTAACTTAATGAAAATAGAAGATTTGGAAGCACTCCGATTTTTCCATCCTTCCACACGGCGCATACAACCCTGTGTGGAAGGCTTTAATTTTCCAATCAACCACTTAATGGGGATACAGGCTAGCTTTCCTGCTTATCTTTTCTCTTCTGCCTAAAGTTTTCGTCATTAATACAATATTGGTAAGAATCAACGATCAACCCCGTTAGCCGCAAAATATTTTCCGGGCGGTCGATAATGATATGCCCCCCTGCTGCCAACTCCAGGCCGGCGCGAGTTATCTCAGCCTGCCTGGCATCGTCTATCTCAAGCGGAAGCAAAATGGTTGGGCGTTGCTTATTGTCGAAATAACGCAGAATCCAACGCGTCGTCTTCCCTTGAAAGAGGATGCTGTAATAGCTTTCGGTATCTTTCGCAACCAGCTCTGCCTCAGTGCCCAAGATCATCGCCACATTGTCAAACAGGCACCTTTCTGCAAAGGTCGTCACTATTTTACTATTCTCGGGGTCAACGATCGGGGCGAGCGGGTCGGGTCTGTTTTGCGTTTCACCTTCATCTGGTGACTCAGACGTTACAACACTTTCCGACGTCACTGACAGACCAGAAACGACCATCGCACTCACTGCTTTTTCAACAGCCAAACGAACCAATGGCGTTATTGTGTCCAAAAAACGTTGGTTTAGCTGACGCTGAACGTTAGAGCGACTTGCCACATAACGAACAAAATCTGAATCAACGTCTCGAAGGCTGGCGCTGATAGTTTTTGTAAATGAAGTCAGATAGATACTTTCTTCAGCTAACGTTCGCAGCGCTTCAGGCTGAAATTGGTCGTGTCTAAATCTATAAAGCTGATCAATATCAGAATCGTTTAGATTATTAAAATCTATTTTCAGGAATGGCGAATCATCCATGATGTTCTTATCTTTCAGATCGGTGAAAAATCGCCATTCTTTTCCATTAGTTATTGCAGAAACCGTGACCTCTGGTGTCGCATTAAAATAGCGAGATAGCTGGGGACTATGGTTTGACAGATTTTGATTGAAAGACTTCGCCTCGATGAACATGACGGGAACCGCATGGCAAAAAAGGGCGTAATCAACGCGCTCACCCACTTTAACACCTGGAAAATCAGCACCATACTCTGCCTTCACCTTAGTGGGGTCATACGGATGAAAGCCTAAGGTTTCTAATAACGGCAAAATTAATGCCTGCTTAGTCGTTTCCTCAGTATTGCAATGCTGGCCAACAGAGGCCACATGAAGAACATGGGCCTTAAGCTTATCTCTGAATGCATTCATCAACCATCCCTCTGCTGTGTTAAATCGCTGTAGTCTTAAATCACACGTTCAAAAGTGCTTTTCTTGCAACAAAGCGGTGTTCTTAAATAGAACCCCGTCAATATTTAATAGAATTAGCATTAATTATTAGTTATATAGCAGAACAAATAGCCTTAATCAAAATAGGAACACGAAGACCTACAGCCGATCACAATAAAAAAGAGATAAGTATTAACAGATGGGAATTTATAGCGAGTGAACCATTATTGGTACTTATACAGAATCCAGCGACAAATGATGGGCAGGGAATACTGCCCATCTATCGCGCGCGTTACTTACCGTTCGTCAGCGTGTTATAGCTGGTCATCAGATTGCGGTAGTCCGGGATATGGTTGGAGAACAGCGTGCCCAGGCCTTCGATGTCGTTGCGCCAGTCGCGGTGCAGTTCGCAGGCGACGCCGAACCAGGTCATCAGCTGCGCGCCGGCGGCTTCCATGCGGCTCCAGGCCGACTGACGCGTCAGCTCATTGAAGGTGCCGGAGGCGTCGGTCACCACAAAGACCTCAAAGCCTTCATTGAGCGCCGACAGCGCCGGGAATGCCACGCACACTTCGGTCACTACGCCGGCGATGATCAGCTGCTTACGGCCGGTGGCTTTTACCGCCTTGACGAAGTCGTCGTTGTCCCAAGCGTTGATTTGACCGGGGCGGGGAATGAAAGGGGCATCGGGGAATTGGGCCTTCAGTTCCGGCACCAGCGGGCCGTTGGGGCCGTTTTCGAAACTGGTGGTCAGAATGGTCGGCAGATTGAAGTACTTCGCTAAATCACCCAGCGCCAGCACGTTGTTTTTAAACCGATCGGGATCGATATCGCGCACCAGCGAAAGCAGCCCTGCCTGATGATCCACCAGCAATACGGCGGCCTGGTCCTTGTCGAGGCGTTTGTAGTTTGCAGTCATGGTTTTACTCCTGTGGGGGTTGATGTTGCGGATGAAGCGCCCCGCCGCAGGGACGGGGCGCTGAGGTCTAAGTGTAGCGCCTGAGCCGGGGAACGCTTCCCGGCTCGGGCGCCTGCGGTCAGCCGGCGCTCGCTTCGGCGTTCATGCTGCCGAACTTGCCGCTGTTGAAGTCGCGGAACGCCTGCTGGATTTCCGCGTCGCTGTTCATGACGAACGGGCCGTAGCCGACGATAGGCTCATCGATCGGTTCGCCGCTCAGCACCAGCAGCGCGACGTCGTTGTTGGCTTCGATAGTGATCGCATCCCCCGCCCGGTCGAAACGCACCATTTGGGTTTCGCGCACCACCTCTTCGCCGTTGACCAGGATCGCGCCGTGCAGCATCACCAACGCCAGCGTATGGCCTTCTTTCACCGTCAGCGTGGTGGTGTGGCCGGCATTCAGCTTCATATCCCACACGTTGAGCGGGCTAAAGGTGCGTGCCGGGCTGGCGTGGCCGCCGAAGTCCCCGGCGATCACCCGCACCTGCCCTGCGCCGTCCGCCAGCGGAACCACCGGAATATCGGCGTTCAGCAGCGTCTGATAACCCGGCTCGGCCATTTTGTCCTTGGCCGGCAGGTTGACCCACAGCTGCACCATTTCCATGGTGCCGCCCTTGCGCGAGAACTCCCGCGAATGGAACTCTTCGTGCAGAATGCCGGAGGCGGCGGTCATCCACTGGACGTCGCCGGGGCCAATCACCCCGCCGCTGCCGGTCGAGTCGCGGTGTTCCACTTCGCCCTGATAGACGATGGTCACCGTTTCAAACCCGCGATGCGGATGCTGACCCACGCCGCGGGTGCCGGAGGCAGAGCGGAATTTGGTTGGCGCCGCGTGATCCAGCAGCAGGAACGGGCTCATTTCCGCCCCCAAATCGTTATAAGAGAACAGCGAATTCACCAGGAAACCGTTACCGACCCAATGTGCTTCCGGGCTGTTGTGAATACCGAGGATTTTTTTCATCTTGAACTCCCGTTTCAGGCCTCACGGCCTTAAGTTGATGGCAGAAGTTTAATCCGTCGGGGTTTGCTGCAGTAGTAGGCAAGATGTACACTCAGCGTTCCACTGGTAGAACGATAAGGGATAGGATGCTGACCGATCTGAACGATCTGTTTTTCTTCGCCAGCGTGGTTGATCACCAGGGATTCGCCCCCGCCGGCCGGGCGTTGGGCATTCCCAAATCCAAGCTCAGCCGCCGCGTGGCGCTGCTGGAAGAGCGCCTGGGCGTGCGCCTGATCCAGCGCTCGACGCGGCGTTTCTCGGTGACCGAGGTCGGCCAAAACTATTACGCGCACTGCAAGGCGATGCTGGTGGAAGCGGAAGCGGCGCAGCAGGCGATCGAACAGACGCGCGCCGAGCCCTGCGGCACGGTGCGCATGTCCTGCCCGGTGGCGATCCTGCACACCCGCGTCGGCAGCATGGTGGCGGCCTTTATGGCCGACTATCCGAAGGTGACGGTGCATCTGGAAGCGACCAACCGCCGGGTGGACGTGGTGGGGGAAGGGTTGGATCTGGCGATCCGCGTGCGGCCGCCGCCGCTGGAAGACAGCGATCTGGTGCTGAAGATCCTGGCGCAGCGCACCTGGTGCGTCGCCGCCAGCCCGGCGCTGGTGCGCACCCTCGGGCCGGCGCACGCGCCGGAAGACCTGCGTAAATACCCGACGCTCGATCTCGGCCCCGCGCGCGCTCAGCACCAATGGCGGCTGACCGGCCCGCAGGGTGAACGGGTGGAGTGGGAACACACGCCGCGGCTGGTCACCGACGACATGCTGATGCTGCGCACCGCCGCCATCGCCGGCGCCGGCATCGTTCAGCTGCCGGCGATGATGATGCGCGACGACATGCTGCGCGGCGAACTGGTCCAGCTGCTGCCCGGCTGGCAGCCGCAGGGCGGCGTGGTGCATGCGGTTTACCCGTCGCGCCGCGGGCTGCTGCCGGCGGTAAGGCTGCTGCTCGATTATCTGGGCGAGCAGTTCACCAGCATCGAAGAGGAGTGATCAGGCGGTGATTTCAATCGCGTTGCCGTCCGGATCGCGGATGACGGCCTCGTAGAAGCCGTCGCCGGTCCAGCGCGGCGCGGACTGCAGGATGCCCTCCTGCTGCGCGCGCTGCGCCAACCGATCGACCTGCCGCTCATCCCCCAGCGACAGCGCGATGTGCGCCCAGCCCACCCGCTCTTCCTGGGCCTGCGCCGGCAACAGCGTCGGCACGCGCATGATCTCCAGCGTCGGCCCGGCCGCCAGGCTGACGAAGCGGGAAACAAACCCCGGCCGGTTGCGGCTGACGTACTCCTCGCCCGCCTCAGCGTTGAAATAGCGCTGCCAGAACGCCAGCTGCGCGTCGATGTCGCGGGTCCACAGGGCTACATGGGCTATTTTCATCATCATTCTCCGGTCGGTAAATCGCTGTGCCAAACCTGGCCGCCGCCCTGCGCCACCTGCAGCTCGAGCTGCGGGTGCGCGCCGCGCGCCGTCACCAGATGATCCACCCGCCCGGCGGGCAGGAAGGGGTAAGGGGCGTAGGTATTGAGTTTGTCGCAGGTACACAGCACCGCTACGCTGCCGGCACGCGTCAGCAGCCGCTTTTTGAACGTGGCATCCTGGTAGCTCAGCGCGGAAAAGCCGCCGTCCGGGTCGTAGGCGCAGATGCCGGTGAACACCAGATCGAAATGGAAACCGTCTATCTCTTCCGCCGCCTTGGCGTCCACGCAGCCGCCGACCTGCGCATCCAGCTCGCCGCCGATCAGGATGGTGCGGAGCCCCGGCCGCTCCAGCATTTTACCGGCGATGCTCAATGCATTGGTCACCACCGTCAAACGCCGATCGCGCGGCAACAGATCCGCCAGATACAGATGGGTGCTGCCGGCGTCGAGGAAGATCAGCTGCTCTTCACCGATCAACCCCAGCGCGGTCTGCGCCAGCGCCAGCTTCTCATCGCCGCTGAGCGCCATGCGCGCCGCAACGGGGCCTTCGGCCGGCGTCGGCGCCAGCGCGCCGCCATAGATGCGTTTGCACAGATTCTGCGCCGCCAGCTGGCGCAGATCGCGGCGGATGGTGGCTTCGGTGGTATTCAGCCGCTGCGCCATCTCCAGCGCCAGCACCCGCCCCTGTTGGCGAAGCGTGTCGAGAATGGCCTGGTGGCGCTCATTCGGTAGCAGTTTGGACATCGTGTCAATCCGGTGACGCTAAAGCGATCACAAATGTACACAAACAAACACAAACGTACAACCGTGAGCGAAAGAAAAATCGCCGGGCAGGATTTTCGCCTGCGGGATGTTGGCTATACTGAGGCAAGCGAAGTTACCGCAGACGTAACGGCTTGGACGCTAAGGGAAAACGATGTTATTGACGATCGCAAGGTGGCTGTTTCAACTCCCCGGGAAGCTGTTCGGGCTGATTTTCAAAAATCGCCTGAGGATATTTTTGTTCTTCATGCTGGTCGCCGTTGGGGTGCTCGGCGCCAAGCGCTATCTGCGCGCCCACCAATATGACGACGAGTTCAGCCTCGCCGCCCCCGCCGATTACAACCGCGCAATAAAGCGCGAAATGCCGCTGCGCGAGGCGCGTGAACAGTGCGGCGGGCCGCTGCATGACAATGCCGGGCAGCCGTGGCCCGCCTCAGCGGGTTATCTGCATCAGCCGACGCGGCTGCCCACGGCCGGTCTGCATCGGCTGACGCTGGATAATCAGGGCAACGATTTTGCGGTGCTGGTCAAGCTGGAAACGCCGACGGCGCCGCAGCAGCTGGCGGAAGTCTTTATTCCGCCCGCCGGCAGCTTCGAGGTGAAAATCAATGCGGACGCGGAACACGTGATGAAAATCAAGAACATCAAGACCGGCTGCATGTTCCGCTCCCGGCCGTTCAACCTGGATAAACAGCGCGATTGGCGCATGCCGCTGACGCTACAAAAGGACGGCAGCCTGCAACTGCAGTCGATAGGCGATCGCCAATTCTGATCGGGCGCCGGGCGGAAAAGCCGGCGCCGCGAGGGTTACTTTTTCACCGGATGATCGCGGCGGAACAGCTCCCAGCTTTCAATTTCCTGCCCACTCGGCAAGGTACAGGTGGAATACTGGCCCGCCGCGTTCTCTTTGGCGTTCAGCTTGCCGCCGATTTGGGTGCAGTACACGTCGGCCGGGTTCGCCATGCCGATCGGTTTCACCTGCGGCGGCGGTGGCGCATCGTTGGATTTCACGGAACACCCCTGCAACATCGTCATCCCTGCCAGCAGGGAAAGCATCAACGTTTTTTTCATTTTTCCAGCTTATGCAAAAAAGAACGGCGGAGCGCTCCGCCGTTCGCTTATCATGAAATAAAGGATTTGCCCTGTTTCAGCACCAGATCGCAGGCTTTTTGCTTCACCTTCTCGGTGATCTGCGAGGTGCCCAGGCTGTTCAGATCCAGGCTCTTGCCTTCGCCGGTCTGCAGCAAGCCGCCCAGGCCCTGCTGATAATCCTGGCTCTTGGCGTTTTCGGTGCTGGTGATGCCCAGCTTGCTGAGCAGCTGATCTTTCACCCCTTCGGCGCCGTTAGCCGACAGCACGTTGTTTTTCACGCAGTACTGCAGGATGCCGGCGGCATTGGTCATGCTGCTGGAGCTCAACGCCTTGTCGCCACCGTTCAGCAGGCCGGTCAACGAGGAGAGCGACATGCCGCCGCTGCTGTCGCCGCCCGACTTACTCAGTTCGCCCGCCGCGCTGCTGAGGGAATCCATCAGCCCGGCGGCCTGGCTGGCGCCGCTGGCCAGGGTAGCGGACAGCGCCAAAGCCAGCAGTAAACGATGTTTGGTGATCATAGTGGTGAAACTCCTGTAATAACGGCATGCAATCGGCGCAGCGCGCCGGGATACCCTTTCCGACGCCGCCGGCGGCGACAAGTTCCTTTAATCTCGCCGCTGCGCCGTTTTTCGGAATTCAGGAAGTTTAGAACTGCCAGCGCAGCCAGGCGAAGAACACGTTGCCGTTGTTATAGGTGCCGGGAATGTAGGTCGCCTGGAACGTCAGCCGCTGATAGCCGATAGAAGCCAGCGGCAGCGGCGCCGGGATGGGAATGTATTTCCAGTTGTCACGCGCGGTGACGCTGGCGGTAAAGCCCAGCCCCAGGCGGAAATCCTTGTCATCCAGCGGGCGCCAGATCTTCTCGTAGGCGTAGCCGCCGATCGGCTCCCACTTGTTGAAGGAGTCCTTGAACGCCATGATGTAGATGCCGTGCCAGTCACCGTCGCTGTCGTAGCGGGAGATGCCGTAACCGGCGCCCCACGGGCGTTCGTTGTACTTATCGATATGTTCATCATCATAAGTCCAACGGTTGTGCCAGGTAATGGCCGGGATATAGAGATCGTGGTTAGGCGAGTTGTTCCAGGTCTCCGCCACGTTATCGGTAAAACGCTGCCATAGACCCGGTTTTTCAGCCTGCGCGGTATTGCCACTTTCTGTACCAACCTCAGCGTAAGAAGGCAGTGCAGGAAATATCAACGCCAGAGAACATGCCAAAAGAGTCCGTTTGAGAAACATCGTAAAGCTCCTGTAAAAATACGGCCGCAGATTTTTACCGATAGCCCAGGCAAGATCAAGCTGTATCTAATTTATCCAACGCCCGTTGTGCTTTGGTTAAGTTTAGCGCCGGAAAATGCCCAATAATTCATAACAAACTGTACTGATATCCGCATGCTATCGCCTTTAAGACGGTAAAGCCGTGGGAAAAGTCCGCTTTGTCGCACGCTACTCGCGGGCAAGATGCTTGACCAACACATCGACATCGAGACGGTTCACAAATTCCAGAGAATATGAGGAATAGAGGCCGAACAGGCGGTTTTGGTGCCCGACCACCACCAGATCGATGCCGGCCTGATGAATGAAATCGTTGACGTCCTTAAAGCGCCGGATGGTGACAATTTCCTTGACCGCAACCGGCGCATCGACGGCGCTCACCAACCGGCTCAGCATCGCCTTGGCGGCGATCACCTCCTGCGCCTGGCGATCTTTGACCAGCGCATCGCTGCCGTACTCCAGCTCCGCATAGTCGGCGTTAAGGTGGCCGACGGTGATGGCGATCGGCAGCCCGCGCACCATCACCACCGTTTGACGCAGCAACGGCAGCCCATCGCGCTCATCGTGAATCAGTACCAGAATATGTCGATAGCTTTTCATCGCTCTTTCCCCCCGTCGGTCAGTGCCACTGGGGCACCGCCCTCTTTGGTAGGTATACGCCATCTGCGCGCACGTGGAGAAAAGTTTACGTATCACTTCCCACGGAATGTGATGGCCACCACGTTATCTTAGCGCCCGCAACGGCGTATTTTAACGCCGGCCCGACGTGGCGCGCACCGCCGCCCCCGTAAAGCAAAGCTGACGGAAACCGACGAATAAAAAACGATTGTTGTTAATTTTTTGTTTTTGATTGGTTGCGTGATGGTTTCTTAAAATAAGCGTGCGGCGGATCACCAAAATTCCCCTTTACGTCAGCGTCGGCTTTTCTTTTCCAGGCTAACTGCCGGGCACCGCCAGGCAGGATTTAACGCGGCATCAAAAGTACCGGTAAACTCCCCCTGCATCATGATAAATGCCAACGCGGCGCCGTTTCTCTGCTGATATTCCATCAAGGAAAAATACCGCCGCACGCCAATACGCAATATCCCTACTTTTTATGTCTTACTCAATCGCGTAAAGCGCCGAATACAAACCGTCTATTTACCGCGTGCCCACCGTCTCTTGAACAAGCCGGCGCTTTAAATAACTGTTAATGCTAACGACACAACATCGCCAGCAATTTATTTTTGCTGATTTTCGCCTGACAAAATAAAGATAAATAATCCGGAGCAATCAATGAAAATAACTATCGGGTCATTCATTCTGCAACAGCTTCACGCCCTGAACGTCGATCGTATTTACGGCGTGCCCGGCGACTATAACCTCAGCCTGCTGGAGCTGCTGGAAAGCGACGACCGGCTGGCGTTTATCGGCAACTGCAATGAATTGAACGCCGCCTACGCCGCCGACGGCTATGCCCGAATGAAGGGCGCCGGCGCGCTGATCGTCACCTACGGCGTCGGCGATCTGGCCGCGCTGTCCGGCATCGCCGGAGCCTATGCCGAATCCTCGCCGGTGGTCTGCATCGCCGGCACGCCGCCGCTGCACGCGATGAAGAATCATCAGCTATTGCACCATACTCTGGGCGACGGCAATTTCGACAACGTCATGAACTGTTTTAAACAATTCACCGTTGCTCAAGCCTTGATTACGCCGGAAAATGCCGCGCAGGAAATTCCGCGCGTTATTTCCCGCGCCTGGATAGAGAAGAAACCGGTGTATTTACAGCTGCCTTCCGATATTTGCGACGTCGAAATTGAAATCACCGCAGCCACAGAGGCGCCGCAGTTGCCGGCCAGCGATAAATACAATGTGCAATTAGCGGCGATGGCGCTGTTAACCAAAATAAAACGCGCGCAGCGCCCGATCATGTTGGTCGACCAAATGGTGGATCGTTATCAGCTGCAGCGGTTGGTGATCGAGGTCGCTCACCGCTTTGCCATTCCGCTGACCAATATGCCGACCGCCAAATGCATCATTCCGGAAGATACCGCCGGTTGGATGGGCGGCTACAGCGGCAACCTGTCGCGCCCCGAACTGTATGAACGCATGGCGCACTCGGACTGCGTGCTGAGCTTCGGCGTGCGTCTGGTGGACTCCACCACCGGCTATTTCTCGCAGCAAATTCCCGCCGCCGCTCAGGTGGATATCCAGCCGTTCTCGCTGAAGCTGGACAGCACCTCCTATCCGGCGGTGGCGACGGCGGATCTGCTGCAGGCGCTGCTGGATCTGAGCGAAGACGCGCCGGTACAGCGCCTGGCGCCGCTGCCCGATCCGCGTGAAAAGCTGGCGACGCCGAGCGACGCCCCCATCGACCAGGCCTATCTGTGGCAACGGATCCAGCGATTTATCCGGGCAGATGACGTGGTGGTGGTGGAAAACGGCACCTCGGGCGCCGCCATCGGCGGCATGCGCATGCCCGGCGGTGTCAAGGTGGTCAACCAACCGATCTGGGGTTCGATCGGCTATACCCTGCCGGCGCTGCTCGGCACCCTGATGGCGGCGCCTGAGCGCCGTCACCTGCTGTTCATCGGCGACGGCTCCTTCCAGCTCACCGCGCAGGAAGTGTCTACCCTGCTGCGCTGCGAGCAAAAGCCGATCATCTTCCTGATCAACAACGACGGTTACACCATCGAGCGGTATATCCTCGGCGAAAACTCGTCCTACAACGACATCGGCCCGTGGGACTACGCCAAACTGCCGGCGGTATTGAATACCCAGGCGCAGCCGTTCAGCGTGGCGGTGGAAACCACGCAACAGCTGGAAATGGCCCTGGAACACGCCTCGCGGCAGGATCGGCTGGCGTTTATCGAGGTGAAAGTGCCGATGATGGACACGCCGCCGGTGATGAAAGAGTTCTGCAACCGCTGCAACAGCTTTAACTTCGGCCTGACCAACCCGCGCCGCAGCGCCTGATGCGCGATCGCGCCGCCGATGGTTTCAGGCCACCGGCGGCGTTTTCTTTTGGGTTACCCGCCGGCGCGCGCCATGCAGCGCTGGCGGCGTTCATCCACCCGTTTGGCGAACCAGGCGGTGGTCAGCTTGCGGGTGATTTTCGGGCTTTCCAGCTGGATGCCCGGTAGCATCTCGCGCGGCAACTTGCCGCCCGCCAGCGCAAAGACCTTCTTATACAGATCGGTGTCGGCAAAGTCGGCCGTCTCGCCTTTCTCCAGCGCCCGGCGAATGGCGCTGTCGCTCATGTTCAGGCGCTTGCCGAGCGTGCGCACCGCCAGCTCGGTCGAGCCGGGCTTGTCGCTGCCGAAGTCGATAAGATCGCCGTCCAGCGCCAGCGGAATGGCGCTCGCCCGGCTGACCGCGTTTTGGAACGCCGCGTTGCGGCTGGCGTACCAGCCGGCGTTGAAGTCGGCAAAGCGATAAATCGGCCGGCTGTAATCGGCCGGATATCCCAGCAAATGCATAATGCCGAAGTACATGCCGCCGCGCCGGCTGAAGACTTCGCGGCGAATCGAGCCGTCGATCGGATAAGGGTACCCTTTGGCGTGCGCCTCGGCGAAGGCGATGCTCACCTGCATCGGGCCGCCGGTATGTACCGGGTTTAAATGGCCGAACAGCTTCTGCCCCATCGGCACGCGGTCGATCATGTCATCGAAGATATCGCTCAGATCCTTCTCGGTGCGCACCTTATCCAGCCGCTCGCTGTAGCTCTGCCCGTTCGACGACGAAATCTTCAACGCGGTGTGTACCAAAAAGTTCGGGATGTGCATCTGATCGGCGCGGCGGTCGATCTCCTTCCAGGCGATCTTCGGCAGCCCCGGCACCTGCGGGTTAGCCCGGAACGTCGACTCCTGTTCGGTCACCGCCAGCACCGAACACAGGTTCTCATCGCTCGGCTCGATGCCCTGCGCGGCGAAGGCGGCGGTAATATCGGTGGCCCAGCCCTGACGATCGCCGGCGTTGGCCGGGATCAGCGTCAGCAGCCGGGCTTTGACATCGGCGGGGCGCGCCGTCGGCGCCGTGGTGGTGGTTTTGCTGGTACAGCCCGCCAGCGCCAGCAGCGCGGCCAGGCTCAGCCAACGGAAGGATATCGGGTGGAATAAACGAGGTATCGGCATCTTTTCCCTGAACGTGATGACATGAACAGCACTGAAATTAGCCCAGCCGCCGCGCACAATCCAGTATAAAGATATGCCACGCCTTTCCGTCAGGCCGCTATGTTCAAACGCTCGATAAAGATGTATTTTATATACATCATATAAATCACTTTGCTTGCCCAGCCAGAGGAGCCCCTTATGGAGCAGCAGCTGCTTTGCTATAAAACCCTGCCGGAATGGAACAGCGACACGCTGCCGGAGGCCTTCCGCCAGCGCCACAACACCCAGAGCGGCACCTGGGCGAAGCTCACCGTGCTAAGCGGCAGCCTGACGTTCGCCATGATGACCGAGGACGGCGCCACCACCGAGACCTGGCAGTTCAGCCCCGAAAGCCAGCCGCCGTTTATCGCACCGCAGCAGTGGCATCGCATCGTTTCCTTCTCGGACGACATGACCTGCCGGCTGGCGTTTTACTGCACGGCGGAAGATTACTACCACAAGAAATACGAACTGACGCGCACCCACTCCGAAGTGATCGAGGCGGCGGCGCGCATCGCGCCGGGCAAGGCGCTGGATCTGGGCTGCGGCGGCGGCCGCAATTCGCTCTATCTCAATCTGAAGGGTTTCGACGTCACCGCCTGGGACAAGCACGCGCCGTCGATAGACCGCCTCAATCAGATCATCGACGCCGAGCAGCTGACCCGCCTGAGCGCCGGGGTGCAGGATCTCAATACCCACCGCTTCAGCGGCGAATACGACTTCATCCTGTCCACAGTGGTGATGATGTTTCTCGAACGCCAGCAAATTCCGCATATCGTGCAAAACATGCAGGGCAGCACCGTACGCGGCGGCCATAACCTGATCGTGGCGGCGATGGATAGCGAGGATTATCCCTGCCCGCTGCCGTTCCCGTTCACTTTTAGCCCGGGTGAACTGCAGCATTATTATCGCGACTGGGAGATCCTCAAATACAACGAGGACGTCGGCCAGTTGCACAAGACCGACGCCGCCGGCAACCGTATCTCGCTGCGCTTCGCCACCCTGCTGGCGCGCAAGCTATAGCGCGTCGTGAAAGATCACCCCCAGCGTGTGGCGTTGGCCGGAACGTACCCGGCTGACGCCGTGGCGCAGATTGACCCGATAATAGCCTTTCCCCCCCGCCACCGGGCGATGATGCACGGCGAACACCACCGCGTCGCCCTGCTGTAGCGGCACCACCTCCGGCCGGCTCTGCATCCGCGGCCGCTGTTCGGTCAACACGAATTCGCCGCCGGTGAAATCCCGTTCGGGGGCGGAGAGCAAAAACGCCACCTGCAGCGGAAACACCCGCTCGCCGTACAGATCCTGATGCAGGCAGTTGTAATCCCCCGCTTCGTAACGCAACAGCAGCGGCGTCGGCCGCCGTTGGCCGGCCCGGTGGCATTCGGCCAGGTAGGCCTCGTGTTCGGCGGGATAGCGTGCCGCCAGGCCCAATAAGGTATTCCAGCGGTTGGCCACCAGCGCCAGCCGCGCATACATCAGGCTGCGCGCCTCGGCCACCGGCAGCGGCAGCGGGTAGGCGAAATACCGGTACTCGCCGCGGCCAAAACCGTGCTGCGCCATCACGATGCGGCTGCGAAAATGCGCATCGTGCGGGTAAAGCGCCGAAAGCTCGCGGCACAGCTCTTGGCTGAGCACGCCAGGCAACCGCGCACAGCCCTGCGCATCGAGTTCACGTTCAATCGCCGCCCAGTCCAATTCGGCCAGCCGCGCCGCCAGCGAGCGGCTCATCGCTGCGCCTCTTTTTCCAGCAAGGCTTTCTTGCGCTCGACGCCCCAACGATAGCCGGACAAAGCGCCGTCGTTGCGCACCACCCGGTGACAGGGGATCGCCACCGCCAGCACGTTGGCGGCGCAGGCGCCGGCCACCGCGCGCACCGCTTTGGGCGCGCCGATGCGCCGGGCGATGTCGGCATAGCTGACAGTTTCGCCGACCGGTATCGTCTGCAGCGCTTGCCAGACCCGCTGTTGAAACGCGGTGCCGCGAATATCCAGCGGCAGCGCCAACCCGTTCTCCGGCGCTTCAATCAACCCCACCACCTGCGCCATCAGCGCTTCATACTGCGCGTCGCCGCCGATCAGCTCGGCATTGGGAAATTTGTCCTGCAGATCCTGCACCAACCGCTGCGCATCGTCCCCCAGCAGAATGGCGCAGATGCCCACCTCGCTCTGCGCCGCCAGGATCTCGCCCAGCGAACAGCGCCCGACGGCGAAATGGATGCGCATGCCTTTACCGCCCGCCCGGTAGGCCTTCGGCGTCATGCCCAGCGCGGCGTTGGCTTGCCGGTAGAAGCGGCCGTTGGCGCCATAGCCGGCGTCGAAGATCGCGTCGGTCACCGTCTCCTGCTGCGTAAGACCGGTGCGCAAGCGCTGGCTGCGCTGCGCGTCGGCATAGCCTTTCGGCGTCAGGCCGGTGATCGCTTTGAACAGCCGGTGGAAATGGTATTGGCTCAACCCGACGTGGCGCGCCAGGGCCTGCAGCGACGGCGCTTTCTCCGCCCGTTCGATATAGCGGCAGGCCTCGGCTATCTGCCGCGCATGCTGCTCGGTCAACGGCGTCAGCCCCTGGCGGCAGCGTTTGCAGGGCCGATAACCCGCCGCCTCCGCCTGCTCGGCATCGTCGAACAGCTCCACGTTTTGCCGATTCGGCTGGCGTGACGGGCAAGAAGGCGAGCAATACACGCCGGTGGTTTTCACCGCATAGATAAAGCGGCCGTCGGCTTGCTTGTCGCGGCTGACGATCGCCAGCCAGCGCGGATCGGCGCTGTCGATTACGTTTTTCATCATCCGTTCCTCACTGCGGTTTCGATGTTAACCAGCATAGTGACGGGCCGTTGGCGAAACACGCCGACTCTTGCTTTTTAATTCGGCGCCGACGTTTTCAGCAATGTTTCGACAATTTTTAACCAACAACATGAAGTTTATTACGTTGCCAACCCGGTTGCACAGCGTTAGGATCGCGGCCGGTCACGGGCGTGGCCAGTGTTTTTGCCTGTTAGTTGCGCGCATGGAGAGGTTATTGTGTTAGAGAGTTTTGGCGTCCTGAATTTATGGACCTATTTGGCCGGGGTGGTCTTCATTATCATTCTGCCGGGGCCGAATACGCTGTACGTACTGAAAACCGGCGTATCGCGCGGCGTGCGCGCCGGCTACACCGCGGCGCTCGGCGTGTTCATCGGCGATGCAATCCTGATCTTCTGCGCCTATATCGGCGTGGCTTCGCTGATCCGCACCACGCCGTTCCTGTTTACCCTGGTGCGTTTTCTCGGCGCGATTTACCTGCTGTTCCTCGGCGCAAAAATCCTCTACGCCACCTTCGTGCAGAAGGCGCAGGCGCAACAGCAGCAGAGTGAAGGCGGCCACAGCATTCTGCGCAAGTCGCTGACGCTGAGCCTGACCAACCCGAAAGCTATCTTGTTTTACGTGTCGTTCTTCGTGCAGTTCATCGACTTCAACTACGCGCACACCGGGCTGTCGTTCACCATTCTGGCGCTGATCCTCGAAGCCGTCAGCTTTATCTACATGAGTACGCTGATCTTCTCCGGCGCGATGCTAGCGCATTTCTTCAATCACAAGAAAGGCCTGGCGAAGCTCGGCAACGGCCTCATCGGCCTGCTGTTCCTCGGCTTCGCTACCCGTCTGGCGACCCTGAGCTCGTGATCCCTCCCGGCCAGCGCCCGCCGGCCGCGGTTTACCCTTCCGTCACGGCAAAATGACACGCAGGGCAAACCGAATGTCAGGCAGACCAAAGCCGCCGCTTTTCCGCTGATCTAGACTTGCAGGGTTAACGATAACCTGATGAGCCTGATCGGAGGATGTATGTCTGACAATACCGTAGCCGTGCTGGATAGTGTGTCGCGTTTTCTCGATCGTCAGCATGGGCTGTATATCGACGGCCAGTGGCGCGCGTCTGCCGCGGAAGGCCGCCTGGCGGTGTATAACCCCGCCAATGGGCAGCAGATCGCCACCACCGCCGATGCCAACGAACACGACGTCGCGCTGGCGGTGCAGTCCGCCCACAAAGCCTTCAGCGAAGGCGTCTGGGCGCAGCGTCTGCCGGTAGAACGAGAACGCATCCTGCTGCGCTTCGCCGATCTGGTGGAACAGCACGCCGAGGAGCTGGCGCAGCTGGAAACCCTGGAACAGGGCAAGTCCATCAACATCGCCCGCGCCTTCGAAGTCGGCAGCACCCTGAACTGGATGCGCTACACCGCCGGGCTGGCGACCAAAATCACCGGCCAGACGCTGGACGTCTCCATTCCGATGCCGCCGGGCGCCAAATATCAGGTTTATACCCGTAAAGAGCCGATCGGCGTGGTCGCCGGCATCGTGCCCTGGAACTTCCCGCTGATGATCGGCATGTGGAAAGTGATGCCGGCGCTGGCGGCGGGCTGCTCCATCGTCATCAAGCCGTCGGAAACCACCCCGCTCACCCTGCTGCGCATGGCCGAACTGGCGAGCGAAGCCGGCGTGCCGCCGGGCGTGTTCAACGTGGTCACCGGCCGCGGCACCGTGTGCGGCAAGGCGCTGACCGAACATCCGCTGATCGCCAAAGTCAGCTTTACCGGCTCCACCCCGGTGGGCAAAAGCATCGCGCGCGCGGCGGCGGATCGCCTGACCCGCGTGACGCTGGAGCTGGGCGGCAAAAACCCGGCCATCGTGCTGAAAGATGCCGATCCACAGCAGGTGATCGAAGGCCTGATGCTCGGCAGCTTCCTCAATCAGGGGCAGGTGTGCGCCGCCAGCTCGCGGATTTATATCGAAGCACCGATTTATGACCAGCTGGTGGCCGGTTTCGAACAGGCGGTGAAATCGCTGTCGGTCGGGCCGGGGATGGATACCGGCGCGCAAATCAACCCGCTGGTGTCGCTCGCGCACCGCGACAAGGTGGCGGCCTACCTGGACGACGCCCGGGCGAAAAACGCCGAGCTTATCGGCGGCGCGGCCGGGCCGGATGCCAATGGCTTCTACATTCCGCCGACGCTGGTGATCAACCCGGACGACAGGCTGAACCTGACGCGCGAGGAAGTGTTCGGTCCGGTGGTCAACCTGATTCGGGTGGCGAGCGCCGAAGAGGCGCTGAGCAAGGCCAACGACACCGACTTCGGGCTGACTGCCAGCCTGTGGACCACCAGCCTGCAGCAGGCGATGGCGCTGACGCCGCGCATTCAGGCCGGCACCGTGTGGGTCAACACCCATACGCTGATCGACCCTAACATGCCGTTCGGCGGGTTCAAACAGTCGGGCAGCGGCCGTGATTTCGGCCCGGATTGGCTGGACGCTTACACCGAGTCGAAATCGGTCTGCGTCCGCTATTGAGTGAAGCGGCGCGGGCCTGGCCCGCGCCCTGGCTTACTGATACTGCCGACGGTACTCGCTCGGCGACATGCCGAAACGCTGCTTGAAAGCGGTCGAGAAATGGCTGTGATCGGCAAAACCCCAGTCGAGGCCGACTCCGGCCAGCTTCTCCTGCCCGGCGGCGCTGCGCAGCGCCTGCGCGCACAGATCCAGCCGGCGGTTCCTGATGTACTGCGCCACCACCAGCCCCTGACGGGCGAACAGCCGATACAGACTGCGCAGCGACACCCCCAACTCGGCCGCCACCCATTCCGGGCGCAGCTGCGGCGACTGAATATGCCTGTCGATCAACGCCAGCGCCTTGTCGAAAACCGGCTGTTGCCCCTCCGGGCGCGCCTGTTCGAGCGCCAGCGCCGGGCGCAGCAGCGCCGCCAGCGCATTCAGCACCGCCTCGCTTTCCGCCGCGGCGAGCTGAGGATCCTGCATGCTGCTCAGCACCAGTTGGCGGCTGAGGCGCACCGCGCTGAGCTCTGCTCCGAGACGCTGGGCGCAAGGCGGCGGCACCGGCAGGCAGCCGCGCGGCAACAGCAGGGAGATTTGGCGTGAATCGCGCTGGAAGGTGAAGCTGCTGGGCCGTGAGGCGTCGATCAGCGTGATGTCGCCGGGAGAGAGCACCGTCTGGCTCTCGCCCTGCTCCATCAACGCGCTGCCGCGCAGCTGGAAGACGGTAAAAAAGTGCGCGCCGTCGCTGCGGGCGATCTCGCGCGGCGTGCGGTACAGCCGGGCTTGAGACACGTCGACCACGCTCAGGCGCAGCGCATGGGCGCGAAACTCCTGCATCGCCCCGCTGAAGCCCGGCCCCAGCGTTTTTGCGCAGAATCTGCCGCAGGCGGTGTTGATTTTGCCCAGCCACTCTTCGAAGCCGACGTCCCGGAGCGTTGCCAATGCCGTCATGATCTCTCCCTTCAAACAGCAGCGGTGCTGCGCCGTTGAACAGAAAACCACCATAACAATCCGTTAACACACAATCAATGGCGAGCCGGGGATTTGGCGCCGCGATCACAGATCATCGGGCGTCGGGGAGGCATCGCCTTAAGGCTGCGTATCCAACAGATGCCGCACCACCGCCGCGTACTCTTTGGCGTAGCCTTCAACGCTGGTGCTGGCCATGCCGGCATTGTCTATCTTGTATTTGCCGGCTACGTAGAACGACGGGGTGCCACGCACCTCGAACGCCTTCACCGCTTCGTTCTGCTTGGCGATCAACCCTTTGACCAGCAGGCTGTGGCGCGCGTTTTCATAGGTGGCGGCATCGATGCCGGCCGCCGTGAACACCCGCTGAATATCTTCGGCGCTATTGACGGCGCGCTGTTTCTGCACCGCGTCGAACATCGCCCCTTCAATCTTGTCTTCCACGCCCAGCACCGTCGCCACCGCCCAGGCTTCGGTCAGCTCATTGCCCAATTTGCCCATCAGGCTGACGTGATACCTGGTGACTTTTTCGCCGGCGGGCAGCGCCTGCGCCACGGTGCTGCCTACCCGGTAGGTCTCGGCGAACTGATAGCAAGGGCCGCAGTAGAAGGAGAAGAACTCCACCACCGCAGGCGCGGCGGCTACCGGCTTATCCAGCCGGGTGTATTGCTCGCCCGCACGGTAATCCGCGGCCTGAACCGCGGGCAGCGCCAACATCAATACGACGGCGGCGGCGAACGAACGCTTAACGTTTGCCAACATAAACACTCCTGGTTTCGATTATGAACATCGTCCTTAGCGGCGGTTTTTATAATCAAATAACCGGCAGAAGGCCAGTTTTTATTACCTTCTGTTTATGTGGGATTCAGTCAGCGGCCTTCGTAACCGTCCCAGTAGGCGCCCACCGCTTCCTGCGACAGCACCTGACGGCGTTTAGGATTGTCGGAGCCGCTGTAGGCGCGATTGATGAAAATGGTTTTGTGTTCCATGTTCTGCTGGAATTCCGGGCTGGCCAGATAATCGGCCTTTTTCTGCGCCTCGCTGCGCGCCACGCCCGCCGCGCGATCCTTTTTCCCCTGCTGGTAGAACTGTTCGAACATCGGCACGGCGTTTTTAATGCTGCTGTTCACATCGGTGCGGAATTGCGGGTCGAAGTCGTCGCGCGTTTGATAAACGTAGTGCTTGGCATGCCGCTCCGCGCTGCTGAGGTGGTGGGTGCAGGCGCTGAGCGCCAACAGCGGCAACAACAGCGCCGCGCTTTTCAGTCTTTTCATGTCGTCTGTCCCTGTCAGTGAGGAAGGTTCCTTTAGCGCCAAGAGCATAGCGCCGGCCCCCGGTAAACGTCAAACGACAAAATACGCATCACATTGTTTTATATTAATATTATATACATTGATTGGTATTCATTGCCTGAAACACTATGCTTTAACCGAACAGGGTAAACACTCACCGACAGCGAGGCGGCCAATGAAACCGATCGACAAAAACGTGGGGGAGTACGACCTCACGGCGGAAAAAAAAGCGGGCATGATCACCGGCACTATCCGCGGCGAACTGCCGGACAGCGACGCCAATCTGCCGCTGCTGCCCTTCTCCGGCACCTTTGCCGGCCCGAGCGTGGCCGAAGCCATCGCCGATATTCAGCAGCAGTTCCCCGACATCGAACCGGCGATTATCGACGACTTGCGCGAGGAACTGCTGAAGGCCGGTTTCTAAACCGGATCGCGGTGGCGCACGAACGGGCTATAGACCGGCGCACCGGGCTTCAGCGCCAGATCGGCGTCAAAATCGTCATTGCGGTTGAACCGCACCGCCGGCCAGGCGGCAAGATCGCCTAAGCCAGCCCGATACGCCTGCGTCACCTGCGCCAAAGCGGCGTTCTGCGCCTGCAGCGCCTCGCCCGTCAGCCCGCCGCGCACGCCATAAACCAGGAACGGCTCCAGCACGCTAAAGCCGATATACTGCAACGCATGCATGATCGGCCACAGCATCAGCCGCATATCGCCGTCGCGCCCGTTCGGCGCGCAGGCCTGAGCGGAGGCGCCGGCGGTGACGGTCAGCAGCGCCCGTTTGCCGCGCATCACGCCGTTTTCATGGCGGTGGCGGCTGTCGTAGATCCCGCCGTAAACGAACACCCGATCCATCCAGCCCTTGAGGATGGCCGGCGCGCCGAACCACCAGAAAGGGAACTGCAGCACCAGCGTGTCCGCCCAGCGCAGCAGCTCGATATGCCGCCGGATCTCCGCCGGCAGCGCCTGAGTCGTCCAGTGATGGCGCTGCTCCTGCATCGCATCAAATCTGTCCGCCTGCTTTCTGCTGGGGTAATGGTCTGCGCCTTCACGCGGATCAAACCCCTCCTGATACAGATCAACCGTCTTCACCTGGTGCCCCTGCGCCAGCCAGGCCTGCCGCGCCTGTTCGGCCAAATGGGCATTGAAAGAATGCGGCTCGGGGTGAGCCAGCACAATCAGCACGTTCATCCTGTGTCTCCCGCTGTAAGGTGGTGCTGCTATGCTGTGGCTTTATCGCACCCTTGGCAATTACGCACCTGAAGGTAACCCCCCCATGGCCTATCCCGGCGACGTCTATTCGAGTAAATGCTCCGCGCGCGATGCGTTGGCGCTGATTTCCGGCAAGTGGGTGATGCTGATCCTGCCCGCGCTGGCGCAGCGGCCGATGCGCAACGGCGAACTGCTGCGCCGCATCGACGGCATTTCACAGAAGGTGCTGACGCAAACGCTGCGCCAGCTGGAACGCAACGGGCTGCTCGAACGCTTGGATTTAAGTGAAAGGAATCAGGCGCATGTGGAATACCGGCTCAGCGCCGTCGCCTGCTCGCTGGTCGAGACGCTGACGGCGCTCGACCGATGGGCGGAATACCATTTCCCCGAGTTGGACGCCGCCCGCAAGCGCTATGATGCAGACCGCAAGCGCGCGGCCGATTAAAGCGGTTTGCCTGGCAACGCGGGGCGCACAGAATGCGCAGCTGAGACGCTTGTTCCCCGTCGCGCCATCCGTTATCTATAGTTAAATCAATTCGCCGCTAACGGCCCCCCCACCTGAGGATCTTGCCTTGACGTTTTCAAAACACCCTATCGCCGGATTGGTGCTGGCTGGCTGCAGCCTGTTGTCGGCAGGCGGCGCGCTGGCCGCTTCCGATGCGCTGGTGTACTGCACCGTCGCCTCGCCGGAATCGTTCAACCCGCAGCTCGCCAGCTCCGGGCCGACCTTTATCGCCACCTCGCAGGTGCTGTACAACCGCTTGGTGACGCTGCGCGAAAGCGATAAAACCCCCGCCCCTTCGCTGGCCACCGAGTGGAGCGTCAGCCCGGACGGCAAGACCTACACCTTTACCCTGCGCCAGGGCGTGAAATTCAACAGCAATAAATACTTCACCCCAACACGCGACTTCAACGCCGAAGACGTGGTGTTCACCGTGATGCGGCAGAAGGATCCGGCTAACCCGTATCACAAGGTCTCCGGCGGCAACTATGAATACTTCACCGACATGGGCCTGGATAAGCTGATCGCCAAGGTGGAAGCGGTGGACGAGCATCACGTGCGCTTCACGCTGAGCCAGCCCAATGCCGCCTTCGTCGCCGACTGGGCGATGGATTTCGCCTCGATCCTGTCCGCCGAATACGCCGACGCGATGCTGAAAAAAGGCACGCCGGAATACGTCGACAACTGGCCGATCGGCACCGGGCCGTTCGCGCTGCAGCAGTACAAGCAGGATTCGCTGATCCGCTACATCGCCAATCCGCACTACTGGCAGGGCGAAGTGGCCAGCAAGCACCTGATCTTCTCGATTACGCCGGATCCGCAAACCCGGCTGGCCAAACTGAAAACCAACGAATGCCAGATTATCCCCGCGCCGCTGCCGGAACAGTTCGCCGCCATCAAGGCCGACGGCAACCTGCAGCTGCACGACATCACCGGGCTGAACGTCGGCTATCTGGCGTTCAACACCCAGAAAAAGCCGTTCGACAACCTGCTGGTGCGCCAGGCGCTGAGCTATGCGGTGGACAAGAAAGCGATCGTCGCCGCGGTGTTCAAAGACAGCGGCACGCCGGCCAACTCGCTGCTGCCGCCGGGCATGCTGGGCTACAACGATCAACTGCCGGAATACGCCTACGATCCGCAGAAGGCGCGCGAGCTGCTGAAGCAGGCCGGGCTGGAGCAGGGCTTTGAGACCGATATCTGGTCGATGCCGGTGCAGCGCCCCTACAACCCGAACTCGAAGCGCATCGCCGAGATGATCCAGAGCGACTGGGCGAAGGTGGGCGTGAAAGCCAAGATCGTCACCTGGGAGTGGGGCCAGTATCTGGCCGGGTTGCGCAAAGGCGAGCAGCAGAGCGCGCTGTACGGTTGGGTGTCGGACAACGGCGATCCGGACAACTTCGCCACCCTGCTCGGCTGCGCCGGGGTGCAGAGCGGCGCCAACGTGGCGCGCTGGTGCGATAAGGATTATGACCGGCTGATCCAGCAGGCGATTCTGGAGAACCAGCCACAGGCGCGCGCCAAGCTGTATCAACAGGCGCAGGTGATCTTCGCCAAACAGGTGCCGTGGCTGCCGCTGGCCACCGGCAAAGTGTTCTACGCCACCCGCAGCAACCTGAGCGGCTATGTGGTGGACGTGAACGGCAGCGATTTCGCCAAGGCCAAATTGAACTGATCCCGGGCGCCGCAGCGAGGGCTGCGGCGCTATTTGCTTCGCTACTTATTAAGCTGCCAGCCTCTGAATCTATCGTCCATTAGCTTCACAACTTACGATGCCAACTGCCTCCAAACACTTAGCCCACTAAATTCATAGCTTAACAAGCGGTTTAACCCCTGGCATTTTGCTTAAACTGCACACGGGCGCTTTCCTCACCTGTAACATTTCGTTACCATCGGCGCACAGACCCTTTAACATCAAAAGGCAACTCGGTGCAGAACACCTACATGCCGTGGCAAATTCGCCTGCACTGGCTGGTGGCGATCCTGCTGGTCATCACCTGCGTCACTATCGAGCTACGCGGCTTTGCCGAACCGGGCAGCGCCCCCTGGTACGTGCTGGTTGTCACCCACTTCAGCTGCGGCGTAACGGTGTTTGCGCTGATGATCGCCCGCCTGTTCCTGCGCTGGCGCCACCCTTCTCCCGCCATCGCGCCCAAACCGCCTAAGTGGCAAACCGGCCTGGCGCACCTGACGCATACCCTGATTTACCTGCTGCTGTTGACGCTGCCGGTGCTGGGGGTGTATTCGCGCTATCTGGGCGGCAAGGAGTGGTATCTGTTCGGCCTGCCGATGCCGTTCGCCGACGTGGCCGATCGGCCGCAGGCGCGGATGATTATCGGCTGGCACAAAACGCTGGCGTCATTCGGCTACTGGCTGATCGGCCTGCATGCCGCCGCCGCGCTGTTTCACCACTACATCGTCAAGGACAATGCGCTGGTGCGCATGCTGCCGTTGATGAAAAAGCGCTGAATAATTTGGCGCCAGGGATGAATTTTCGGGCCACGCCCGCCGACAGGGAATGACATGCAAACCCAATTTTTTAATGTGACCGTCGAACAATGTGCCTGCCAACAGACGGCGCCAGACAACCTGGTGAGGATCATCGCCGCCGGCCAAACGTTCTTTTTTTACCGTGACGACTTCAGCGACAGCGAAAATCTGCTGGCCACGCTCGCCGCCGGCGATCGGGTGAAGATCGGCGCCCATCGCCTGCAGGACGGCAGCTACTGGCTCCACTGGCTGCTGCACGAGACAAAAGGCCGGCTGGAGCCCGACAGAACGCTGAAATACAAGCTGAAATACTTCGCCCTGCTGGTGCTGGGCGCGGCGCTTGCCGGCGGTTTTCCGGCAGCCTTTTTCATCATGGACGGGGAAGATTCCTGGCTGACCATCGTTCTGTTCTTTATCGCCGTAATCGCCGGCCTTGTCGGCATCGGCATGGTGCTGTTCGTCGGTTCGGAGCTGCTGCTGATCGGGCATCGCGGCCGCAGGCGCCTGCTCAAGGCGCTGGATCGCGTGCTGCAGGGGCAAGACGTCACGCCGCCCGGATCGCTCAGCCTGAAAATCCCCGGCATCAAATACCGGGCCGTCAGTGCAGACGCCGCGTCAGTGCCCGCAGCGCAGCAAACCGACGTCCCCCTCCCCGACGGCGTCGAGGCCTCCGGCATCGAGACGGTCAACGCCCTGAGCTACGAACTCCTCCACTATGAGATCCCGCGCCAGGTGCAGTATTTGGACACCTATGCGTGGCGCCAGAAGGAGACGCACTTCGCGTTGACGACCCGCGCGCTCAACGTCCCCAATACCAAACTGCATCCGGTATTTCGTCGGCAACATCCGCTTTTCATCGCCAAAGGCGATCCGCTGCAGGTGCTGTATTGCGAGAACGACACCGTCCCCGAGTTGCCTACGGTGCGTGGGATCATCAACCACCGCGATCGCCAGACCTACCTCATCGGTGGCCGCCGCTACTTCACCGAATCCGGCCTTAACCTGTGCGCGCGCGTTGTCTTCATTCTCGGCGCGATCGTGACGTGCTTTGTGCTCGGCCTGGCGGTGGCGGATAACGCCGATACCCCGGCGGGCTTTTACCTGGATGCCTGGACCCTGCAGCGTCTCGGCAGCGAATTGCCACCGATTCTTCTCTTAATGATGCTGATGGTCAGCGGCCTGGCGCTGTTGATCGAGGGCTTCGCCCAGATCTGCCGCCTTTACTCTTTTGACCAGCACCGCACGTTTAAAACGTTCAAATACCTGCGCAATCTGCGCCGCAGGTTATGGCGGCAGGATCAGGTGACGGAGCTGAAATGATGACGTTAGCGCTTTATAAAAGACCCCTTATTATCCTGACGCTGTTTTTGGCCAGCGCGCTGGGTGTCTATTTCCTCGCCCCTGAACAACGCTATGCGCAGTGGCAATGGACCCAGAGCGACGAAGCATTGCCGACGATAGCCCATTACGATCTCATCCACAGCTACCCGGCGCAGGACGGTGCCCTGCTGCTCATCAGCAAAAGGAGTGAGCGCGGGGCCTACAATAGCTTTTACGGCTGGGCGGCCAACTATCTCAGCCAGGTATTGTTCAGCGGCCCGCAGGGATTGCAGATGCTGGGAGAACTCGACGAGTCTATCCACGATGCGGTTTGCGGCGGGCAGGAGTGCGTGCTTTTTCTGTCCAAGGGGCGCCGGCTGGTCGATGTGAAACAGGGCACCATCGGGGCGCTGATCCCCTGGCCTGAGGGCGACGACAACCGGCCTTCCTTTATCGGCGGCAAACTGGTGGCGCTGCCGGGTAAACGCGCGCTGTATCTCATCAGCACCGAAGGCGTATTCTACAGCCCGGACTTTGGCGTCCATTGGCGGCAAACGCTGGATCTGCCGGCGCTGTTGGAAGCGCGACAGCTGCTGGGTTTTGAGCGCGGCGAGGAGGACTCACCGACGGCTTACGCCTCCGGCAAGCGCAAATCCATACCCGAGATCTTTACCGCCGTTGACGGCGATCGCGTGCTGTTCTGGATGAATCCGGTGCTCGGCTCCGGCGCCTTGCACATCGCCGTTAACGGCAAAACCGGCGAGGTGGCCGAACCGCATTGGCTCACGGTGCGCGTGACGGAAAGCGCGCAGGCCCCGGATGGCGGCATCTACCTGATCGCACAGACGCTGGAAAGAGGGCTGTATCAGCTCCTGCGTTATCAATCCGACGGGCAGTTGAAGGTGCTGCTGGAGACCGGCGATAAATCGCTGTATCAGCTGTGGGCAGGCAACGACAAGCTGGTCACCCAAACGGATAACGGCGATGCGCGCCTTTCGCTGATTTTCGATCTGCGCTCATCCGACGTGCGCTACCGCCAGCCGTTGGAGTACCGCTACAACGGGCGCGACGACGCACGCCAAACCGTGATCGAACCGGAAAGCCACTATGGCGATGACGGGGAGCCCCCGGCGCTGCCCTACTTCGTTCGCTACCGTTCCACCACGCCGTGAACATGAGGAACTTGCCATGCTGTTAGGTTATGGCGCCGGCGTTGCAGGGCTGGTGGCGCTGTTGTTGGCGCTGCTGCTCGCCGGTATCCTGCTCGCCTGGTGGGGCTGGCGCTACGCTTCTGCCCGCTGCGGCCGCCCACGCCCGCCGCTTTCCTGGGGTGGCTATCTGCTGGCCTCGGCGCTGGCGATCTACCCGGTGGCGTTCGTGCTGATGCTGATCGACATCGCCATCCAGGATCTCAAGAGCCAGCGGGCGGAAGAACGCTGGAATCGGCGCAGCTACCTGACGCTCGACGAAGCCAAACCGTTCGGTGAAATCACGCTGACGAAAGGCAGCTGGGTAAACCGGCAGGAACCGCGCCTGCCCGGCACCGAAGACAGCCCCATCACGATGGACGGCGTGACCGCCGTGCGTTTTCCTCGGCCGCAGAGCGTGGCCGGCGTGCCGATCATTGCCTTCGAGGTTTTACCGCCGGTAATGGAGCTGGCGAGCACACACACCTTCACCCGCCCGAGCGGCCAAAGGGTGCGCTGCGAAGCGGGTTGGCTGGTCTCTTTCTCTTTACCGCCGGATAAGCCGGCCCCGCAGTGGGAAGAGTGGCAGGCCGGGCTGCCTGCGGCGGCGTTTCGGCCCAGCGACTGGATCTTTAGGGAGTGCTTCCCCGGCAGCCCGATCGCCGTGCTGACCTTGCACAACGGCGAAGTCAGGGTGCTGCCTTAAGCCTTACGCCGTGGCATTGGGCAAGCGCACGGTCACGCGGTTATTGGCCGTGGGCAGCTGCAGCGGCGTTTCCTGCCAGCTTACTGCGATAACCAAGACCGGCGGCGCCGCTACGCGCGGCGCACGCCCGTCAGGCCCCACGCTGTAGGCATCCCATTCAATCACGAATACGCCGCCGTCTTGCGGCTCGACCCGCTCGACAAAAAAGGTGGTGTCCGAACCGCGCCCGCCCGCCGGTTTGTGCGCGTAGGAGAGCAGGCTGAACCACTCGCCGGCGAAGTAGAGATGGTACAGACCGTCGACGATATGCTCGCCGCGGAACTGGCAGCCGCCGACGCTCAAGCCGTCGCCCGTCGGCGATTCCGCCACGCGTTCGAGATCGCACACCAAGCGATCGGTCGGCCGGTTATCCAGCAACAGCTCATAAGGCGGCGCGTGCAGCAGCGCGGCAGGATCGTCCGCATGGCGCAAATCCGCCGGTAACGTCGAGCGCGCCGCCAGCGCGCGGCCACTGGGCAAGGCGATCTCCAGACGATCCGCCGGATCCTCTGCCCACTGCGGCACCCACAGACCGCGCACCTGACGCAGCGGCGTGACCGCCGCCTGCCGACAGCTCGCCCGCAGCCGCGCCAGCGCCTCGGCGGAACCGGCGGCCAATGCCGCCTGCTCGCGATCGGCCAGCACAGGCAGCGCGTACATCACTCGGGTGGCAGGCTCGTACACCGTCAGCCCCTCACCCTCGCGGCTGCGGGTCGGGATCAGGCGCAACCTGCCGCCGTCCACGTCCTGCGGCGCCGCACAGGCGCCATGCACAATCGCTCCGTCGCGCAGCAGCAGCGTCCAAAAACTGGGGCCGCCCATGCCCAGCTCCCCCACGCCGCCAATCTGCCGGTCGCTGTCGCCGGCGTGCGCCATTTCAATCGGCTGCGAACGCCAGTCGGTCTTGCGCCACTCTGCGGCCTCTTCGGGGTCTTGCTCGCCTTTTGCGGCGTATTTCGCCCATTGCAGCACGGCGAACAGCGCGATGCACAACGCGCCGAAAATCGGGTAATCCCGCCAAATCAACAGCCAACCGACGATCAAAAAGGCCCAGGCGGCCATGGCGATATCCTTTTTCAAGAGCAAACCGCCTGATTCTAGCGCAGGCGGTTAGCGGGGTTGAAGCCTATGCCATGAATAATTAGCCGTTAAATAGAAAGGCAATAATTTCAGCGTTATTTCTGTGACCATGAAGATCACATAAATAACGCTTCACTGAGTGATTTTAACGTAGAAAAGATAACTCTCTGTATCTCAATGCAATATTTAAACCCGTATTAAAATGCAAAGAATTAAAGCGGGAAAAAACCGCAATAATTTGTGCATATTCTAAACATTGACTATGTTTAGACATACTCTTTATATGCAGGTAAACGTACTGAAAAACAAAAAAGCAAGACCCTCAAGATAATTAAACCAACCTCGCGCACCGCGTGGGTGAAACACTATTTACTATAAAAAATTCCGAGGATATTTGATCTCCACGGAACGAGTAACTTTGCGTTTTATCAGGCCAATAGGCTACACACCGCAATTAATATCATTATTAGCATTTCGGAGAGCGACAATGAAAATCGTTACAGGCATTATCCTTACCTCTGTGGCCGCCTTCAGCGGCGCGGCTTACGCGGCCGATGCGCAGCCTACCACCGGCAACGCGGAAGTGACGCTGGAACACGTGCACGCCGTGATGGAAAACGGCAGCCCGGCGCCGCAGCACGACGCCGCCTGCAAAAAAGAACTTTCCATGCCGGAATCGAAATATATGGGCATGAAGGTCAAAACCGATTACACCATCAACAGCAGCACCATGATGATGTCGGCCAAATCGATGTTCCCATCGCCAAACGATAAACAGCCGATGGAACTGACGGTCGATCTCTCCGCGCTAGGCCTGGCGGATGTGTATGCCTTCGGCGCCTTTAAACCGGCCGCGCTGCCGCAGGCGTATATTTATTTCACCATCGACAAGGATTTTAAAAATCCGGTCAGCACCTTTATGGTCATTAACCAAGGCAAGCAATATAACTGCGTGATCTCCAGCTCGAATAAAATGATGAGCGAAGAAATGCGCGGCAAGATGATGAAGAAACAGTAACGGAACGAAAAACGGCGCTTCCCTTAACAGGAAGCGCCGTCAGCAAAGCATTAAATCAGACCAGGATTGTATTTCTGATTGAATTTCTCTTCCGATTGGAACAGATAAATAATGCCTTCGATAAAGCCGACAATCGCCGGGATCCCCGTCCAGCAGAACAGCAGGTAGAACAGCCCCCACCACTTCATCCCTAAGTAAAACTTGTGAATGCCCAGCCCACCCAGGAAGATGGCCAGCAGGGCCGCCGCGAGCTTGTCTTTTCTACTCATAGTGCACTTCTCCTTACTTCTCACCGAACCACCGGCATGTCCAAAAAAGGATGCCGCTCCAGAGAGCGCCGCATCGCAATGCTTACGGAGAAAAACATTCACTCCTGCAAGGCTCAACGGGGGTAATTATAACAGTAATTAATTAAACGGTTGTTTAACCGGCGAAACGGTAGACAAATGGGAGATCGCATTGATTTGACTATGCGCTATCCCTGAGGCATAAGTTATTAACAACGCCATATTTAATCCGCTGCAAAAAAGAGTGACAGGAAAATTGCACTCTCTATTAGCAATCGGAATTTAGTATTTAATTCAATTAATTACCCGATTAACAGCCATCACCCTACCGTACACCAGGGTTCGCCTATTTGAACCAATGGCGTCAAAGCCGGTGTGACAAGTGAGCATCTAATGGGCCAGGCCGCTCAGCCATTACATATTTATCGCCCCTATCGCCCGACGCATCGTCCTTCATACGGCGTTGTATTTCGTCAATCGGTTTACCTCATTTCCATCATTCATTTTGATGTCAACTAAGTCTGCTTTATACAAGCGGCTTTGCCGTCTATCCTGCACAGTGCAGGAGCGGCCATCGCAACTCTCAAATTTTCAATGTCTCAATGACCATTCTTAGGGCGGGGGATACATTGCGATGGGGATAATAAAGAAATAACCCTTCCATTCGCAGGCTGTAACGCTGTAATACCCTGATAAGCGCTCCACGCTCTAAATCATCGGCAACCAACTCGACAGGAACATAGGCCAGCCCCAGGCCCAGCCGCGCGGCTTCTGCCTCCATATAGCTGTCAGATAAGGCCCATTGCCCTTCCGGCCGATGAGTGATTTTTTTATCATCCTGATGGAGTTCCCACTGGTATAGGTTGCCGTCGGCAAGCTGATAGGCGATACAGGGATGTGTCTTTAAATCCGCAGGATTTTGTGGGAAACCGTAACGACGAAAATGTTCAGGAGTCCCCACAATCGCCATCTCCATATCGGGTGTAATACGCACCGCGACCATGCCCTGGCCTACTTCAGGCCCAAGACGGACGCCTGCATCGAATCTTTCCTCGATAATATCGACGAACCGGCTCTCATTCATGAGTTCGAGCCTGATATCAGGATAGCGCTGTTTAAATACCGCAAGCTTTGGCAGCAAGCATTTATCAATCGCGTGCTGGCTGGCATTGATGCGGACCGTGCCGGAAGGGGTCTCACGATAATGCGCCAGTGTCGCAAGCCCAAGATCTAAGGTATCAAATCCGGACTCCGTTTTCTGATAGAGCTGCTCACCCGCTTGCGTCAGCGATAGCTTACGCGTGGTACGCACCAGTAGCTGGACACCTAACCTTTCTTCAAGCTCGCGAACAGAACGGCTTATCCCCGATTGAGCCAGGCCAAGCCTGTGAGCCGCAGCGGTAAAACTGCCTTCCCGTACCACCTGCATAAACAGGTAAAGCTCGTTGTAGTTCTCCCTTTTTGCCATTGATTTACTCCCCCCAAGAATGACGCCAGTCTCAGCATTAATTTATAACAATATGGTATTAATCTTAGCAATTATCTCCCTCTAATCAGCATTAATTCTGCTCACTATAATGAGCCCATCAAAACAAAGCACAGCAGCGTTGTCCGTAGGAAACCTGTCTCTCTATCTTGTTTTTCATGGGGATTTTTATGAAAGCTTTCACCCGAACGCTAAAAACCGCAATGCCTGCCATGCTGTTATTCGCATCATTAAGTGGAGTCACGACAATGAGTTATGCTGATTCAGTCAATCCGAATGCTCCTGTTTCGATGATCGATAAATGGGACAAGACGTTTGCCGAGAGCCAGAAAGTCGATCATCGTAAGGTCTCGTTTCAAAATCGATATGGGATCACCTTAGTGGGCGACCTTTATCTCCCCAAAGATCGTGGCGATCGCAAGCTGGCGGCGATTGCCGTCAGCGGGCCTTTTGGCGCGGTGAAGGAGCAATCCAGCGGCCTGTATGCGCAAACGCTGGCGGAACAGGGATTTGTTACCCTGGCGTTCGACCCTTCTTATACGGGGGAAAGCGGCGGCTATCCGCGTAACGTCGCCTCGCCGGATATCAACACGGAAGATTTCAGCGCGGCGGTAGATTTCTTGGGGCTGCAAAAAGAGGTGGATCGCAACCGTATTGGGCTGCTCGGCATTTGCGGCTGGGGCGGCATGGCGTTAAACGACGCCGCGATGGATACCCGCGTCAAAGCGGTGGCCACCAGCGTGATGTACGACATGAGCCGGGCGATGGGCCATGGCGTAGGTGATGGCAAAGACCGTTATTCGACCGCCGACCGTCGTGCCGTTCTGCAGTATCTGAATGAACAACGCTGGAAGGATGCGGAAAGCGGAACGTTCGCACGAGGTGGCCATGATATTAACGTCGACAGCAATGGCAAGGTCAGCGCGGGTGAGCGCATTCTGCCAGAAACCCTGCCGGCCGATCCGCATCCGGTGCTGAAGGAGTTCTTTGATTACTACCGCATGCCGCGCGGTTTCCACGAACGCTCCGTTAACTCGACCGGGGCGTGGACGGCAACGATGCCGCTGTCGTTTATGAATATGCCGCTGCTGAGCTACGCCAGCGAAATTACTATCCCGACGCTTATCGTGACCGGTGAAAAAGCCCATTCACGCTATTTTGCCGAAGATGCTTATAAGGCGGTCGGCAGTAAAGAAAAAGAGCTGGTGATTGTCCCCGGTGCAAATCATGTGGACCTGTACGACAATGCGGCCGGTAAAATACCTTTCGCTAAGTTCGAACAATTTTTCAAAGCCAATCTGAAATAGCCCCTCTACTGACAACATTAAAAGCCGCCTGTCTACGCGGGTGGCTTTTATTCTGACTTCCGTGAAATCTGACTATGTCTGCACTTAGCCAAACACCATCACCGAATAATCAGCCCGCTTACTGGAGCGGCATTTTTGCCATGACCCTGTGCGTCTTTGTGCTGATTGCATCGGAATTTATGCCCGTCAGCCTGCTTACGCCGATTGCCCGTGATTTAGACGTGACGGAGGGGCTGGCGGGACAGGGAATTGCCATCTCCGGCGCGCTGGCCGTCCTGACCAGCCTGACGCTTTCGACGTTGGCTGGAAATGTGAATCGCAAGTACTTACTGCTGGGGATGACGATTCTGATGGCCGTGTCGGGGCTCGTTATCGCACTGGCTTCCAACTATCTGATGTATATGGCAGGCCGCGCGATGATAGGTATTGCGATCGGTGGATTCTGGTCGATGTCTGCGGCAACGGCAATTCGTCTGGTGCCACAGCATCAGGTTACGCGTGCGCTGGCTATTTTCAACGCCGGCAATGCGCTGGCGACGGTAGTGGCAGCGCCGCTGGGTAGCTATCTTGGAGCGACCATCGGATGGCGAGGCGCTTTCTTGTGCCTGGTCCCCGTCGCGGCCGCGGCCTTTATCTGGCAGTGCGTGAGTCTGCCGGGTATGAACGGCAATAATAACCCTGCGTCACGCGGATCCGTATTGCGCCTGTTCAGTCGCCCTGTTGTCTCCATTGGCATGCTGGCTTGTGGCCTGTTCTTTATGGGGCAGTTTGCGTTATTTACCTATGTGCGTCCGTTTCTGGAGTTGGTGACGCGGGTTGATTTCTCTGGCTTGTCGCTAATTTTACTGGTTATCGGTGTGGCCGGTTTTATTGGCACGCTGGTTGTCCCGGCATTCCTCAATAGGAAATTCTATCTAACGCTGATGGCCATTCCTGGGCTGATGGCTGTCATTGCCATCGCCCTGATTCTTGCCGGGCATCACGTTTGGGCTGTCTCGTTGCTGTTAGGCCTCTGGGGCATGCTGGCAACCGCCGCGCCAACGGGATGGTGGACATGGATTACACGCACGCTGCCCGAGGATGCGGAAGCCGGAGGCGGCCTGATGGTTGCGGTGATTCAGCTCTCGATTGCCCTTGGTTCAACGGCAGGTGGCATGATGTTTGACAGCCTGGGATGGCGAAGTACTTTTGGCTTGAGTGGCTTATTACTTCTTGGTGCGGTAGCGATGGCGTTTCTTACGTCCCGTCAAAATAGCAATACGTACTAGCGTAATCAGTTTGTTCAAACGAGCTCTCAGCCATGGCAGTGAAAGCTAGCCGAAATGGCGAATAACAATTCAAGACCGAATAGAAGTACGCGCGCGCCGGATTTTACCGGACAATAAACCAATCGATTCATTGTAATTCAAAGCGTTTGGGGATAATTAAGGATGTGGTAGGAAGAGAGTATGGTGCCGATAATAGGAGTCGAACCTACGACCTTCGCATTACGAATGCGCTGCTCTACCAACTGAGCTATATCGGCATCGAACCGGGCCTGCGGGGCAAGCCGGAAGTGCGTTGAACAAGGTAGACCTGCGCGCGAAATGAGTCAATAGCCGCCGGGGCGTTTGGTTGTTTTGCAAGCAGTGATACTGCCGTGCCCCCAAAAACACTCAGGGCGCAGCACGCTGCGCCCTGACGTCTTTATGACCGCAATCCGGCCTTAGCTGCGCACCAGATCGTCGCCGTAGCCGATCCACTTGTAGGTGGTCAGCGCGTCCAGGCCCATCGGGCCGCGGGCGTGCAGTTTCTGGGTGCTCACCGCCACTTCCGCGCCCAGGCCAAACTGGCCGCCGTCGGTGAAGCGGGTGCTGGCGTTGACGTACACCGCCGAAGAGTCCACCGCGCGCACGAAGTGCTCGGCGCTGCTCAGCGAACGGGTGAGGATCGCGTCGGAGTGGTTGGTGCCGTGGGTGCGGATGTGGTCGATGGCCTGATCGATATCGTCCACCAGCAACACGTTCAGATCCAGCGACAGCCATTCGTCGTCGTAATCCTCCGCGTTCACCGGCACCACCGTCGCCGGGCTGCCCTGCAGCAGCGGCAGCGCGTTTTCCGCCGCGTGCAGCGTCACGCCCGCCGCCGCCATTTTAGCGCTCAGCGCCGGCAGGAACTCGGCGGCGATGCTGCGGTTCACCAGCAGCGTTTCTAGCGAGTTACAGGCGCTCGGGCGCTGGATCTTGGCGTTTTCAATCACCGTCAGCGCCTTGTCGAAATCGACGTCGGCATCCACGTAGGTGTGGCACACGCCGATGCCGCCGGTGATCACCGGGATGGTCGATTGCTCGCGGCACAGCTTGTGCAGGCCGGCGCCGCCGCGCGGGATCAGCATGTCGACATAGCGATCCAGGCGTAGCAGCTCGTTCACCAGCGCGCGATCCGGGCTGTCGATCGCCTGTACCGCCGCCGCCGGCAGGCCGCACTGTTCCAGCGCCTGCTGGATCACTTTCACCGTCGCCTGGTTGGTGTTATGCGTCTCTTTACCGCCGCGCAGGATCACCGCGTTGCCGGTTTTCAGGCACAGGCTGGCGACGTCGATGGTGACGTTGGGCCGCGCCTCGTAAATCACGCCGATCACGCCGAGCGGCACCCGGCGGCGCTCCAGCTTCAGCCCGCTGTCCAGCAGGTTGCCGTCCAGCACGTGGCCGACCGGGTCGTTCAGGCGGCACACCTGGCGCACGTCGTTGGCGATCGCCGCCAGCCGCGCCGGGGTCAGCAGCAGGCGATCGAGCAGCGCTTCGCTCATGCCGGTGGCGCGCGCCTGCGCCATATCTTGTTCGTTCGCCAGCAGGATCGCTTCGCTGTTGGCCTCCAGCCTGTCGGCCATCACCGACAGCACCTGATTCTTCTTCGCCGTGCTCAGCACCGCCAGCTGCCAGGAGGCCTGCTTGGCGGCCTTTCCCATCTGCTCCAGCATGCTCACTCCTTAACTGACAATCATATCGTCGCGGTGCACTGCCACCGGACCGTATTCATAACCGAGGATTTCGCTGATTTCCTGCGAGTGGTGCCCGGCGATCATGCGCATCGCGTCGCTGTTGTAGCGGCTGACGCCGTGCGCCAGATCGCGCCCCGCCAGGTTGCGGATGCGGATCACTTCGCCGCGCGAGAAGTCACCCTTCACGTCGCGGATGCCCTTCGGCAGCAGCGAACTGCCGCGTGCCATCATCGCTTCCACCGCGCCATCGTCGACGGTGATCTCGCCGGCCGGCGGCGCGCCAAAGATCCAGCGCTTGCGGTTTTCCAGCGGGGTTTCCAGCGCGTGGAAACGGGTGCCCACCGGTTTGCCTTCGATCACGTCCGCCACCACGCCCGGTTTGCTGCCCGCGGCGATCACCACGTCGATGCCGGCGCGGCAGGCCACGTCGGCCGCCTGCAGCTTGGTGCCCATGCCGCCGGTGCCCAGGCCGGAGACGCTGTCGCCGGCGATGGCGCGCAGCGCGTCGTCGATGCCGTGCACTTCACGGATCAGTTCGGCCTGCGGGTTGTTGCGCGGATCGGCGGTGTAGAGGCCCTGCTGATCGGTCAGCAGCAGCAGTTTGTCGGCCCCGGCCAGAATGGCCGCCAGCGCCGACAGGTTATCGTTGTCGCCCACCTTGATTTCGGCGGTGGCGACGGCGTCGTTCTCATTGATTACCGGCACGATGCGGTTGTCCAGCAGCGCCGTCATGGTATCGCGCGCGTTGAGGAAGCGCTCGCGGTCTTCCAGATCGGCGCGCGTCAGCAGCATCTGCCCGACGTGGATGCCGTAAATGGAGAACAGCTGTTCCCACAGCTGGATCAGCCGGCTCTGCCCCACCGCCGCCAGCAGCTGCTTGGAAGCGATAGTAGCGGGCAGCTCGGGGTAGCCCAGGTGTTCGCGCCCGGCGGCGATGGCGCCGGAGGTGACGATGACGATGCGGTGGCCCGCGGCGTGTTGCTGCGCGCACTGGCGCACCAATTCGACGATGTGGGCGCGGTTCAGACGCAGCGATCCGCCGGTCAACACGCTGGTGCCCAATTTCACAACCAATGTCTGGCTGCCGTTCATAGTATTTCTGCCGTGTGTAATGATGAGAAGAAGAGTGCAAAGGTCTTTGTAACAGGAGAGACGCGTTATGCCAACAGGCACAACGCGAAATCAGCACAATACGTGGTCAAACGGGGTCAGGCGGAGAGTTTGATCAGTTTTTCTTTGAAATCGTCGGCGGGTTCCAGCCCCAGTTCCATGGTCGCCAGCAGCTCGCCCAGGCGGCGATGGAAGTCGCGCAGGGTGTCTTCCAGCTTGGCGTTCACTTCATCATCCTTAATGTTTTGCGCCGTCCAGTCGCCTTCTTTGTCGAACAGGCCGAATTGGTACGAATAGGTGAAGCGCGCCTCTTCCGCCTGCAGCTCCATCCACCAGCCCCAGAACTCGCGCTTCTCCGGAGCGGGCTTTACATTGACGCAGACAGCCAAACAATCAAAGAAAAAACGGTCGTTTTCACATTGCCCTTCACGCAGGTACGGCCCCAAGCTGGCAAAACGTTTCATTAGTCGGCTTTTAGGGTGACCACTCGGTAACGTCATTCTCTAACCTCCTCAATGTAGACCACTCTTTTTAACAAACTGTTAAAATTTAGCAACTAATTAACGCATTTTGTCCTTCAGCCAGCCGGACATTTGCAGCAACGCCCGGTGGAAACTGTCGTAAACCGGGGTGCGCGGGATGGCGACCAGCTTGCCGCTCACCGAGGAGGTGACAATCAGCTGCGACTCCTCTTTCGGGCTGAGCGTATCGCGCTCCCAGTAGCCGGAGATCATCGGCGTCGGGCAGCGGCGCCCCAGCAGCCCCTGCATTTTCAGCGAGTAGCTGTTCAGCTCCACCTTCAGCACGTTGTCGGAGGCGTTGGCCATGCCCATGCGGCTGGCCAGCACGTCCATATACATGTCCGGTACGTTCAGCTGGGTGCTGCTGTCGCACAGCAGGCGATGCACCACCGGCCCCAGGCAGGCTACGCCGCGCAGCCGCTGCGGCTCCAGGTAGGCCAGCCGCACCGCCACGTTGGCGCCGAAGCGGAAGCCGAAGGCACTCACCCGCTGATGATCCACCCACGGCACCGAGGCCAGCTGGATCAGCACCTGCTGGTGAAGGTAGCTGGAATCCTGCGTCAGCTTCCATTTGCAGGAGGAGCCGATCGACGGCATGTCGAGCGTCAGCATGGCGATGCCGTGCGGCGCCAGGTAGTCGCGGAACAGGCGATGATAGTCGGTCTGCAGCGTATCGAGGCTGCCGCACATCAGCACCGTCGGGAACGGCGCTTCACCCTTCTCCGGCATGTGCAGGAAGCCGGTGACGCTGGCGCCGCCTTCGATGCGGAACTCCAGCTCTTTCAGTTGGTACGGCAGCAGCAGCGCCGCCTCTTCGTACGCGCGGTTGGCGAGCATCTCTGCCTGTTCGGCCAGCTCGTCGCCCTTCAGGTGCGGGTAACCGGCGATGCTGTACAGGCTCGCGGCCTTCAGCCAGTATTGGCCGCCGAGCAGCGGATCCTGCTGCTCCGTCGCCCGCTGCTGCCACTGCATGCCCTGATGGATCCACTCGTAGATCCAGTTGCCGTTGCGGTAGCCCACCACGGTATCCAGCCGCTGCGGATTGCTGCGTTCGGCGTCCGAGGCGGCGATGCGCGCCAGCACTTCGTGGATTTCGATCGGGCTGACGCCACGCCAGGCCCACAGCAGCGGATTCAGCATGCGGTACCAGCTGCCGGTGGTGTCACCTTCCAATGCGGAATGCATGGCGGCGCTCACATTGTTGCGCGCGCGCAGCACCAGCGTCGAGGTTTCAGGGTGTTTGAATTTGGGCTTGAAAAGAATTTCAGAAAGGTTGGCCTGTGCCATGGTAACAACAGCCTCCGTAAATCTGGCGATAGGCCGCAAAAGGCCTACTTAACTGGAGGTAGTGTACCTAACTCTGGCGGGAGAAACCAAAATAACGCAAACGCCCGGCATAACCGGGCGTTTGCTTGGAACTGGCTGGGCTTAGCGGCCGCCGATCGGTGGAACGAAGCTGACGCCCATATCCCACGGCTGTTCGATCCAGGTGTCCTGCGGGATGTCGACCACGTAGTCGTCCACCAGCGGACGGCCCGCCGGTTTGGCGAAGATGGTGACGAAATGCGCTTTCGGGTACATATCGCGGATCGCTTTCGCGGTGCCGCCGGTATCCACCAAATCATCCACCACGATGAAACCTTCACCGTCGCCTTCGGCGCGCTTGAGCACTTTCATTTCGCGTTGGTTGTCATGGTCGTAGCTGGAAATGCAGACGGTATCCACATGGCGGATGCCCAGTTCGCGCGCCAGCAGAGCCGCCGGCACCAGGCCGCCGCGGCTTACGGCAATGATGCCCGTCCATTTGGCGGCAGGCAGCAGGCGGTGCGCCAGCTTGCGTGCGTGCATTTGCAGCATATCCCAGGTAACAACGTATTTTTCGCTCATAGAATCGTGTCCCAGCCGGCTGGTGAAGCGGCTTACTTTATAGTTCAGGGGAAAAAAGGTTGCGCGAGATTATAGAGACTGGCCGCGTTGAATTCCAGTTGTACCGAGGAAAACCTCGCGATTTCCGCCGTGCGGCTTTTCGGTGATTGATGCTGAAAAAGCGAACGTTCCCGCAGCGAAGCCGTGTGATCAAGCGCTTAAACCGCACAATACGGTGCGCGCACCGCCGGAAATAAAGTGATATTCTCTGGTGATCGTGCCACGACGCACAGATACCCGCTCACCTTAACCGCGCGGCACGCCCGTCCTGTCGGAGCCTGCCGTCACAGGAGACTTATAGTGTCTGAATTGTCTCAGCTTTCGCCACAGCCGCTGTGGGATATTTTCGCCAAGATCTGTTCTATCCCGCACCCTTCTTATCATGAAGAAGCGCTGGCGCAGCACATCCTCACCTGGGCCAAAGAAAAGAACCTGCACGCCGAGCGCGATCGGGTCGGCAATATCCTGCTGCGCAAGCCGGCCACCAAAGGCATGGAAAATCGCAAGCCGGTCGCGCTGCAGGCGCACCTGGACATGGTGCCGCAAAAGAATAACGACACCGTGCACGATTTTGCCAAGGATCCGATCCAGCCTTATATCGCCGGCGAGTGGGTGAAAGCGCGCGGCACCACGCTGGGCGCCGACAACGGCATCGGCATGGCCTCCGCCCTGGCGGTGCTGGCCGACGACAGCGTTGAGCACGGCCCGCTGGAAGTGCTGCTGACCATGACCGAAGAGGCCGGCATGGACGGCGCCTTCGGGCTGCAGCCGAACTGGCTGCAGGCGGACATCCTGATCAATACCGATTCCGAAGAGGAAGGCGAAATCTACATGGGTTGCGCCGGCGGTATCGACTTCATCACTACTCTGCCGCTGCAGCGCGAAGCGGTGCCGGCCGGTTATCAAACCCTGAAGCTGACCCTCAAGGGCCTGAAAGGCGGCCACTCCGGCGCCGAGATCCACGTCGGGCTGGGCAACGCCAACAAACTGCTGGCGCGCTTCCTGTTCGCCCATGCGACGGCGCTGAACCTGCGCGTGCTGGATCTGAACGGCGGCACCCTGCGCAACGCCATCCCGCGTGAAGCCTCTGCGGTGGTTGCAGTGCCGGCGGACAAGGCCGACGTGCTGAAAGCCCTGAGCCAGGAGTTCCTGGCGGTGCTGCAGAACGAACTCTCCGCCAAAGAGAAGAACATCACCGTGCTGCTGGAGCCGACCACCAGCGCTTCGCAGGCGCTGAGCGCCGACAGCCAGCAGCGTTTCCTGGCGCTGCTGAACGGCACGCCGAACGGCGTGATCCGCATGAGCGACGCGGTAAAAGGCGTGGTGGAAACCTCGCTGAACGTCGGCGTGGTCACCACCAGCGAAAACGAAGCGGAAATCATCTGCCTGATCCGCTCCCTGATCGACAGCGGCAAAGATTACGTGGTCGAGATGCTGACCGCGCTGGGCCAGCTGGCCGGCGCCAAGGTGGCGCCGAAGGGCGGCTACCCGGGCTGGCAGCCGGATGCCGATTCGCCGGTGATGCACCTGGTGCGCGAGCTGTATCAGGAGCTGTTCGACAAGACGCCGAACATCATGGTGATCCACGCCGGCCTGGAATGCGGTCTGTTCAAAAAACCGTATCCAAACATGGACATGGTATCGATCGGGCCAACCATCACCGGCCCGCACTCGCCGGATGAGCAGGTGCATATCGAAAGCGTCGGTCTGTACTGGAAGCTGCTGACCTCGCTGCTGAAAGCGATCCCTGAGCGCGCATAAGCCGCGCGCTTAACGCAAAAAGCCGGCGACTTGCCGGCTTTTTTATTCCCAAGGCAGCGCCAGCTGCCGCTCCAACTGCGGATCGAGCAGCGTCACGTGCAGCCCCACCAGCCGCACGCCGCGCCCTTCGCGCCGCTCGCGCCACGCCTGCCGCGCCACCTCCAGCAAATCCTGCTGGTTCAGCACCGGGAACACGTGCTCCTGGGTGGTTTGCTGAAAATCCTGAAACTTCAGCTTCACGCCCTGCCGGGCGATGTGCAGATCCGGCTTCACCTTGCGCAGCCGCATCTCCAGCTCGGGATAGAGTTTGTCGATAATCAGCGTTTCGCAATCTTCCCAGTCGTGAATGTCTTCCGCCAGCGTGCGCTCCACCCCCACCGATTTGCGCAGCCGCTCAGGAGAGATTTCGCGCCGATCGATGCCCTGACACCGCTCCCACAGCACCCGGCCGAACTTGCCGAAGCGCTTGAGCAGCTGCGCCAAATCGTATTGCTGCACGTCGGCGCAGGTGATAAGCCCCACCTCTTCCAGGCGCTTGGCGGTCACCTTGCCGACGCCGGGGATCTTGCTGAGCGGCAGCTGTTGCAAAAACGCCGGCACCTGCGCCGGCGTGATCACGTACTGCCCGTTCGGCTTGTTCATCTCGGAGGCGATTTTGGCGAGAAACTTGATAGGCGCGACGCCAGCCGACGCGGTGAGGTTCAGCTCGTCGGCGATCGCCTGGCGGATCTCCTGGGCGATCAGCGTCGCCGAACCGTTGCATTGCGGGCTGTCGGTCACGTCGAGGTAGGCCTCGTCGAGCGACAGCGGCTCGATCAGCGGGGTATAGCGGGCGAAGATTTCACGGATATGCAGCGAGGCCTCTTTGTAAGCCGCTATGCGCCCCGGCAGCAGGGTGAGGTGCGGGCACAGCTTGAGCGCCATCGCCGTGGACATGGCGCTGTGCACGCCGTAGCGCCGCGCCGGGTAGTTGGCGGTACTGATCACCCCGCGCCGATCGGCGCTGCCGCCAATCGCCAGCGGGATATCGCGCAGGCTGGGATCGTCGCGCATTTCCACCGCCGCGAAGAAACAGTCCATATCGACATGAATGATTTTACGCATCGCACCCTCCAGTAACACTGTATAAGTATACAGTCAGATACCGAAAGCTCAAGGCCGCAGGGTTCGACGAAAGCGCCGTTTCCACCAGATATTTCCGCGTTGTTAAAAAAGCTTAATTTTTCAATAGTATGATTTCCGCCATCCCGTGCGGCTCACCACAACGACAACGAAAAGGTACCCTACATGATCAGATTTTCTCATTTGCTGCTGGCTTCCGCGCTGTCGCTGAGCGCGCTGGCGGCCAGCGCCGCCGCCGGTCACGCGCCGGCGATCGTCGCCCACCGCGGCGGCACCGCCGATGCGCCGGAAAACACCCGCATCGCCATCGAAACCGCGTTGAAAAACGGCGCCGACGCCATCTGGATCACCCTGCAAGAATCCAAAGACGGCGTCATCGTGCTGTATCGCCCTTCGGATCTGAAAACGTTGACCAACCGACAGGGCCCGGTCTCTGCCTATACCGCCGCGCAGCTGGCCGAGATCGACGCCGGCTGGGCTTTCGCCAAGGGGGATGCGCACCCGTTCCGCGGCCAGGGCCTCGGCATTCCGCGGCTGGATGAGGTGTTGAAGGCCTTTCCGCGCGTGACTTTCTATCTGGACATCAAATCCCCGGACGCCGATCCGGCGCAGTTTGGCCGGGCGCTGCTGGCGACGCTGGAAAGCACCGACAGCCTGAACCGCATCCGCGTCTACTCCACCGACGCCAAATACCTGCAGGCGCTGCCGCCGGCCATCCCGCGCTTCGAAAGCCGCGACGAGACCCGCACGCTGCTGGCCAACGTCACCATGGCGCACCAGTGCGACGTCAAACCGGACAACCGCCAGCCGCGCTGGTACGGGCTGGAGCTGAAGCGCGAGGTGGAAGTGGTGGAGAGATATACCCTCGGCGAAGGACGTTCGAAGGCATTTCTCACCTGGGATAAAGAGTCGATGGACTGTTTCCGCTCGCAGGGCCCGGCGCACATCATCCTGTTCGGCGTCAACTCGCCGCAGGATTATCAGCAGGCGCTGGCGCTGGGCGCCGACGGCGTGATGGTCAACTCACCGGCCGAGGCAAAAAGCTTCCGCAAGGCGAAGTAAATCATCGGCCAAGGGCATAAGGCGGTTCGACAAACCCACCTTATGCCCCCGGCTTTAAACATCCGTTAGTGAGCAGGAACCACCTGGATGATGCCATTTTCATTGCGTACACTAAACCCTGCCCCAAATAGCCGGGCAGCAGGCTCAATACCTTTACTTCGTTTATCCCGCGACAACAGCGTCACCGATACCCCGTAAGACTTCCCGTCTTCGAATTTATAGTTATCGTCGGGAATACACGTAGCCGCGGTGACCGCAGGCATCTCGTTATCCGCGAAGTTCTTGCCGAAGATAGCGTTGGCGTTGCCGATTTCTTCGATAATGACGCCGGCCAACCGCTCGTCCCCTTCCGGTTGAACCCGCACGCAAACGTGGTTATCAACCACAGTGACGCTGGCCGCGTAGTTCTTTGGCCTCGGATCGTTCATGTGCATACAGCCGGCGAGCAGCAAAGTCAGCATTCCAGCCAAAATAATGCGGTTCATCCTGTTACCTCTGCTTAAAAAACTGAGAAAGCGCATATTCGTATTTTCTGGCGATCGTTTTATCCGTTACACCCTGAAAATTGACGCCATTGTTAATCGCCCCCAGCCAGATAGTGTAACCATACTTCTTCAGGAACCAATAATCAGCGATGATTGAAGCCTGCTGTTCCATAGAGTAGTTATGCAACAGCTGTTTACCATCGAGTCGATATTTGTATTCAGCAGCCCAACTCAATAGCCCTCGGATTCTCACCCACATGCCTTTTTGATGCTGCCAGACATGGCTCATTTCGTGGATAAATACATGCTGGAAACCTGCGGCGGCCGTGGAAAAGTCAGCCTTATACAAAGCTTGTCTAAACCAGATTTCTCCGTTGGGCGCCATGGCCGTTCTGCTGGCTTGCAATCCAAACGGCAGATAGCTATCGCAGTGGACATACACCTTCTCATAGAAAACTGAACGGCCAAACACCGAACGGGCCAAATTAATTTCACCCACCGTTAACGCCCGTTTTATCCTTTCTTGTTGTTGTCCCATCCTGGAACTCCCTGAATCCAAAAGAAACCTAATAAGACGATATTTTAACCAACCGAGTCAATAGACTAACCTGCTGAGAATTATCAGGAAGATCCGAATGATTCTACAATGAGAGATGTATCAACCTTACGATTTAATCCTGAGCAAGATTAAAGATTACGATGGGCGTTTTAGCGATTTCTTTAAATCAAAAGAAGTCTGGTTCTGGCAGGTGATATGAAACGGATAGCAGCAATTATTGCCGGTGCGATAATAGGTATCGGCCTCATGCTCCTGGCTTTTCCCTTTCTCTCAGACTGGATTATTGGCCACGTTGAGGGCGAGGATCAGATGTCGGCTAACTTCGAGTTGCTGGCGATTGGCTTAGTGTTGTGCTGTTTCGTGGGAGGTTCACTCGGCAACTTGACCTATTCAAAATCAAATACCTCCCCCAAATAAAAAAACCCGGCCAAGGCCGGGTTTTCGCTACAGCTACAGAATGCGGTGCTTGTCCAACTGCTCGCGCCGCTGCGCCGCTTTGGCTTCGCGCTTTTTACGCGCATCGCAAGGTTCCGGGCAGTCGCAGACTTTCTCCATCCCCAATGCGGTGATGCCGCCGCAGCTGCCCTGCAGGCTTTTACGTTTGAACACGTAGCCCAGCGACATCCCACAGACGATCAGCAGGAACAACACGAAGGTGGCGGCGAATACCGTCAGCATAGCAACCTCACGAACTCTTTTTCAGGTAGGGTTTGAACGCGTCCGAATAACGCTCCTCAAACCCGTCGGCGGTTTTCACGATCATGAACACCGGGATACCGAGCAGATTGGCCAGCGCCAGGCCGCGCTCCGGCCCCATCACGTTCAGGCCGGTGGACAGGCCGTCGGCGGTCATACAGGTCGGGCTCAGTACGGTGATCGACACCAGGCGGTGGTTGATCGGCCGGCCGGTGATCGGATCGATGGTGTGCGAATAGCGCACCCCGTCCTGCTCGAAGTAGTTGCGATAGTCACCCGAGGTGGCGATCGACATCTCCCCTGGCTGGATCACCAACTGCGCCTGCTGCTGCGCACCGGCGGTCGGGCGCTCGATGGCGATGCGCCACGGCTTTTGCTCGCCGTTGCGCCCGCGGGTGCGGACTTCACCGCCGATATCCACCATGTAATTTTGCACGTGTTGCGATTGCAGATACTCCGCCACCACGTCCACGCCGTATCCTTTGGCGATCGACGACAGGTCGACATACAGCTCGGGGATGCTTTTCACCAGCGCGCTGCCCTGCACCGCCAGTTTGTCGGCACCGGTCCAGGCGCGGCGGTGCGCCAGCTCCGCCTCGCTCGGCACTTTATCCGGCCGCCCTTCCGGGCCGAAGCCCCACAGATTGACCAGCGGCCCTACGGTCACGTCCAGCGCGCCATCGGTCACGCGGTTGATGCGCAGCGCTTCGCGCACCACCTCGGCGGTCGCCGGCGAAACCGGGAACGGCCGGTCAATGTCGCGGCTGGCGTTGAAGCGGCTCAGCTCGGAGTCCGGCCGGTAGGTGGACATCTGGTCGTTCACCTGCTCCAGCCGTTTGTCGATCTCCGCCTGCATCTCGCGCGCCGACGGCGTATCGTCGCCGGCCACGTAACGGATCGAATACGAGGTGCCCATGGTTTTACCCGTCAGATCCACCTGCTCCGGCCCGCAGCCGGTCAGCAGCAGGGTGGCGCTCAGCGCCACGCCCGTCAGCCAGTTCTTCATCGCCAATGCGCGCATTTAGCCACCAAAGTCATCCAGCATGATGTTCTCGTCTTCGACGCCCAGATCTTTGAGCATCTTGATCACCGCGGCGTTCATCATCGGCGGCCCGCACATGTAAAACTCGCAGTCCTCCGGCGCCGGGTGATTCCTCAGATAGTTCTCCAGCAGAACATTATGGATAAAGCCGGTGTAACCGGTCCAGTTATCTTCCGGCTGCGGATCCGACAGCGCCACGTGCCAGGTGAAGTTGTCGTTCTCCGCCTGCAGCTGGTTGAAGTCGTCTTCATAGAACATCTCGCGCAGCGAACGCGCGCCGTACCAGAAGGTGATCTTGCGCTTCGAGTTCAGGCGTTTGAGCTGATCGAAGATGTGCGAACGCATCGGCGCCATGCCCGCGCCGCCGCCGATGAAGATCATTTCGGCGTCGGTCTCCTTGGCGAAGAATTCGCCGAACGGCCCGGAGATGGTCACCTTGTCACCCGGCTTCAGCGACCAGATATAGGAAGACATGATGCCCGGCGGCACGTCCGGGTTGTTCGGCGGCGGCGTGGCGATACGCACGTTGAGCATGATGATGCCCTTCTCTTCCGGGTAGTTGGCCATCGAGTAGGCGCGCACCGTGGTGTCGTTCACCGTCGAGCGGTAGCGGAACAGGTTGAACTTGTCCCAGTCGCCGCGATACTCCTGCGGCACGTCGAAGTCGGCGTAGCTGATGTCGTGCGCCGGGGCTTCGATCTGGATGAAGCCGCCCGCGCGGAACGGCACGTCTTCACCATCCGGGATCTTCAGCTTCAGCTCTTTGATAAAGGTAGCTTTGTTATCGTTGGAGATAACCTCGCACTCCCATTTCTTCACGCCGAAGATCTCTTCCGGCAGCTCGATCTTCAGGTTCTGCTTCACGTTCACCTGGCACGCCAGGCGGCAACCCTCTTTCGCTTCGCGCTTGTTGATGTGCGAGAGCTCGGTCGGCAGGATATCGCCGCCGCCCTCTTTGATCACCACCCGGCACTGGCCGCAGGAACCGCCGCCGCCGCAGGCCGAGGAGACGAAGATCCCCTGGCTGGAGAGCACGTTGAGCAGCTTGTCGCCCGCCGGCGCATGGAAGCTCTTATCCAAATCGCCGTTGATCTCCACCGCGATGTCGCCGGTGTTCACCAGCTTCGATTTGGCGAACAGGATCAGCAACACCAGCACCATCACGATGGTGGTGAACATTGCTACGCCTAAAATAATTTCCATAAATTCTTCCCGCCTTTACAACTGAACACCGGAGAAGGACATGAAGCCCAGCGCCATCAGTCCGGTGGTGATAAAGGTAATGCCCAGGCCGCGCAGTCCCGCCGGCACGTTGGCATACTTGAGTTTCTCGCGGATCCCCGCCATGGCGACGATCGCCAGCATCCAGCCGGTGCCGGAGCCGAAGCCGTACACCACCGATTCGGCGAAGTTGTAGTCGCGCTGCACCATGAAGGACACGCCGCCGAAGATGGCGCAGTTCACGGTGATGAGCGGCAGGAAGATGCCGAGCGCGTTATACAGCGATGGGAAGAAGCGATCGAGGATCATCTCCAAAATCTGCACCAGCGCCGCGATCACGCCGATAAAGGTGATGAAGTTGAGGAAGCTCAGATCGACGCCTTCCACCAGCGCGCCGTCGCGCAGGATCAGGTTGTAGACCAGGTTGTTCACCGGCACCGAAATGCCGAGCACGATGGTCACCGCGATGCCCAGGCCAAAGGCGGTCGAGACCTTCTTCGAGACCGCCAGGAAGGTACACATCCCGAGGAAGAACGCCAGCGCCATGTTCTCGACGAACACCGCGCGCACAAACAGGCTGATATAGTGTTCCATCGGCCTTTACTCCTTTTCGATCTGCGCCGGCTTCAGGGTGCGCAGCACCCAGATCAGCAGGCCGATGATGAAGAACGCGCTCGGCGCCAGCAGGAACAGGCCGTTCGGCTGGAACCAGCCGCCGTTCTGCACCGTTTCCAGCACCGGGACGCCGAACAGCTTGCCGGAGCCAATCAGCTCGCGCAGGAAACCGACCAGCACCAGGATCACCCCGTAGCCCAGCCCGTTGCCGATGCCGTCCATAAAGCTCTCGATCGGCGGCGACTTCATGGCGTAAGCCTCGGCGCGCCCCATCACGATACAGTTGGTGATGATGAGGCCTACGAACACCGACAGCTGCTTGGAGATCTCGAACGCGTAGGCGCGCAGCAGCTGATCGACCACGATCACCAGCGAGGCGATGATCGCCATCTGCACGATAATGCGCACGCTGTTGGGAATATGGTGACGGATCAGCGAGATGAAGAAGCTGGAGAACGCCGTGACCAGCGTCACCGCAATGGTCATCACCACCGCCGTCTCCAGCTTGGTGGTCACCGCCAACGCAGAACAGACGCCCAACACCTGCAGGGCGATCGGGTTATTGTCGAACAGCGGCCCCAGCAGGACCCGCTTTATCTCTTTGGAATCAGCCATTTTTCAGCGCTCCTTCACGAACTTTTTTCAGGAACGGGCCGAAGCCGTGCTCGCCCAACCAGAAATCAAACGTATGCTGCACGCCGTTGGAGGTCAGCGTGGCGCCGGACAGGCCGTCCACCCCATGCACATCCCCCTGACGCGCGCCGCCTTTCACCACGCGGATCGCCGGCTGGCCGTTGTCGTCGAACAGCTGTTTGCCGACCCACTGCTGCCGCCAGGACGGGTTCTCGACCTCGCCGCCCAGCCCCGGGGTTTCCCCCTGGTCGTAGTAGGTGATGCCCTTGACCGTGTTGCCGTCGTTATCCAGCGCCACGAAGGCGTACATCATCGACCACAGACCGGTGCCGTATACCGGCAGCACAATCTTGTTCACCTGGCCGCTTTCGTCGCGCACCAGGTAGATTTCCGCCTGGTTGCTGCGGCGCTTGATGCCGGCCGGATCGTCGCCCGCCGCCAGCGCCACGCTTTTGGCGTCGTCGCGCAGCGCGGCGCCCAGATCGAACGCCGCCGCCTTGCCGGCGACAAACTCGCCGCTGTTCAGATCCACCAGGCGCGGTTCGATGCGCTCGCTGTACAGGCGCTTGACCTGCTCGCTCTCCATTTTCGGCTGCAACAGGCCGGCTACGTCGAGAATATTGCGCTGCTTGTCGAGCAGCTTTTGCTCCTGCTGTTTGGACTTCAGGCCGACGGCGGAGCCCGCCACCACCACTGAACACACCAGACACAGCAGCAGCACTACCAGCAGCGTTTTACCGATGCCGTCGTTTTTCGCTTCATTCGCCACGGGCTTTTCTCCGCTTGATGTTGGCCTGCACCACCAGATAATCGAACAGCGGTGCGAACAGGTTGGCGAACAGGATCGCCAGCATCATGCCTTCCGGATAGGCGGGGTTGACCACCCGGATCAGCACGCACATCACGCCGATCAGAATGCCGTACCACCATTTCCCCTTGTTGGTGAAGGAGGCGGAAACCGGGTCGGTCGCCATAAAGATCATGCCGAAGGCAAAACCGCCCAGCACCAGATGCCAGTACCACGGCATGGCGAACATCGGGTTGGTATCGGAACCGATGGCGTTGAACAACAGGGCGGAAGCCACCATGCCGAGCATCACGCCGGCGACGATGCGCCAGGAAGCCACGCGGCCGAACAGGATAATCGCCCCGCCGATCAGGATCATCAGCGTGGAGACTTCACCGACGGAGCCGGGAATGTTGCCGAGGAAGGCGTCCATCCAGCTGATGGACTGGCCGGTGGCCACGTTGCTCAGGCTGTGCGCCCCGCCTGCGCTCCACTGCGCCAGCGGCGTCGCGCCGGAGAAACCGTCCGCGGAAGTCCACACCAGATCGCCGGAGATCTGCGCCGGGTAGGCGAAGAACAGGAAGGCGCGGCCGGCCAACGCCGGGTTGAGGAAGTTGCGCCCGGTGCCGCCGAAGATCTCTTTGGCCACCACCACGCCGAAGGTGATGCCCAGCGCGGCCTGCCACAGCGGCAGGGTCGGCGGCACGATCAGCGCGAACAGGATAGAGGTGACGAAGAAGCCTTCGTTGACCTCATGCTTGCGGATAATGGCGAACAGCACTTCCCAGAAGCCGCCGACGACAAACACCACGGCGTAGATCGGCAGGAAGTAACAGGCGCCCAGCACCATCTTGCTGACCCAGCCGGCGTCGGCCGCCAGAGAGGCGCCGAGCCACTGCGCCAGGCGATAATGCCAGTCGCCCGCCAGCACCTGTTGCAGCTCGTCGCCGCTGTACAGATGGTGCAGCGCCGGGATCGCCTGTTGGCCGACGTTGTACATGCCCCAGAACATCGCCGGGAACACCGCCAGCCACACCAGGATCATCATGCGTTTCAAATCGATGGCGTCGCGCACGTGCGAAGCGCCGCGCGTCACCGTGCCGGGGGTGTAAAACACCGTGGTAGTCGCTTCATACAGCGGGTACCACTTTTCCAGTTTGCCGCCCGGCGTGAAGTGATGCTCTATCTTCTCAAAATAATTCTTCAGGCCCATCGGTTATCCTTCCTGCTCAATCTTGGTCAGCACCTCGCGCAGCACCGGCGCGTACTCATACTTGCCGGGGCAAACGAAGGTGCACAGCGCCAGATCTTCCTCGTCCAGCTCCAGACAGCCCAGCGCCTGCGCGCTGTCGCTGTCGCCCGCCAGCAGATCGCGCAGCAGCAGCGTCGGCAAAATATCCAGCGGCATCACCCGCTCGTAGTTGCCGATCGGCACCATGGCGCGTTCGCCGCCGTTAGTGGTGGTCGAGAAGGCGAACAGTTTGTTCTTCAGGAAGTGGCCCAGCGTGGTGCGGGTAATGGAGAACTTGTTCGGCGAAGGCACGATCCAACCGAACAGCTCTTTGTCGCGCCCTTCTTCCAGCACCGACACCTGCGAGTGGAAGCGGCCGAGCCAGGCGTTCGGCCCGGTGGCGTGCATGCCGTTCAGCACCGAACCTGAGATCACCCGATTCTCGCCGTTTTTCAGGCGGCCGGCGGTCAGCTCATCGAGGCTGGCCCCCAGGCGGGTGCGCAGCAGCGCCGGCTGCGCCACCTGCGGCCCGGCCAGCGCCACGACCCGGCGGGTATCGAGCTGACCGGTGGTGAACAGCGTGCCGATGGCGATGACGTCCTGATAGCCGATGTGCCAAACGGTTTTCTTCAGGCTGACCGGTTCGAGGAAGTGAATGTGGGTGCCCACCAGCCCGGCGGGATGCGGGCCGGCGAATTCGCTGTAGGCGATCTGCGGGCCGCTCTGCTGGCCAACGGAGGCGCCGGCGGCGTGGCATACGTGCACCTTGCCCGCCGTCAGGCGCGCCAACACCACCAGCCCGGCGTTGAACGCCGCCTGCTGCTCGGCGATGATCACCTGCGGATCGGCGGCCAACGGCCGGGTATCCATCGCGGTGACGAAAATGGCGCGCGGTTCGCTGCCGGGGCTCGGCGTTTTGCTGAACGGGCGGGTGCGCAGCGCGGTCCACAGGCCGCTGGCGATCAGTTCGCTCTCGACCTGTTCGCGTGGCAACTGGGCCAGTTCACCCAGCGGGTAATGCGCAAACTCGAGCTGGTCATCGCCGCCGTTTTCCAGCGCAATCACCACCGATTGCAATACGCGCCGCTCGCCGCGGTTAATCGCGGCGATGCGGCCGCTGGCGGGAGCCGTGAAGAAAACCCCGGGGTTTTTCTTATCTTCGAACAACGCCTGGCCTTTCTTAACGGTATCGCCTTCCTGCACCAGCATGGAGGGACGCATTCCGACATACTCTTCCCCAAGCAGGGCAACATGCTGAATGTTCGGGCCGTCTTGGATCGCCTGAACCGGGGCTCCGGCTATCGGCAGATCTAACCCTTTTCTGATCTTAATCATAGGATTTATACGATGTAGTTTGGTTTACACGTCTGCCCGGCCCCAGAGGCGGGTGCTGACGATGCCAGGATTGCCGGGCAGTGCGCATGGCGGCACGCCCAACATGAACTTTCTCGCAGTGAAAAACTGGGGTAACGCGCATTCCCTTGATTCCCCCTTTCCGTTGTTAGCGCGACGGTCGATATGTTAACGGCCTGTAGCCAAATAACCATCAAAATGGCCGGGTTATATGCCATAACTCCTGCCGCTTCAATCGCCACAGCGCGTTAAATTGAAGGGGGAATATTAACATTGTTCGCAACATTGTTCTGCGTTCCGTCGTGACTTGGGTCAAGCAAACGCAATTAAATTTCGCCTGTTTTTCACTACTTATCGTTAAAATCTGCCGGTCATTTCACTTTTATCGAGCTTTGTCGTTTTTTTATACATATCACGTATTGCTAAAAATAAACGCGCTGGTAATCTGGCGGTGTTTTGCAGCAGTAAAAACAATATCAGTGGCATGCCGACCAACGTCATTGCGCCGGCAAATAAATATAAGCAGGAATAATAATGAGCAAAATCGCGCTGTTGTTTGCGATGCTTGTTTCTATGCCGATGATCACGGCCTGCAGCGCCAGCGAGCAGGTACCCGAAGCGCCGGTAGTTAAACAGCAATTATTGGGTTCGCCGGTCTATATTCAGATCTTCAAAGAGGAACGCAAGCTGGAATTGTATGCCAAAATGGGCAATGAATTCCGCCTGGTCAACACGTTCCCGATCTGTAATTTCTCCGGCGGGCTGGGTCCTAAACGCCGTGAAGGCGACTTTAAAAGTCCGGAAGGCTTTTATAGCGTTGACGCGCGCCATCTGAAACCCGACAGCAAGTATTATCGGGCGATCAATATCGGTTTCCCTAATGATTACGATAAATCGCAGGGCTATTCCGGCGCTTATCTGATGATCCACGGCGAATGTAAATCGATTGGCTGTTACGCGATGACCAACACCTATATGGACGAGATCTATCGCTACGTCGAAGCCGCCTTCGCCTATGGCCAAAGCCGCGTCAACATCAGCATTTACCCGTTCCGCATGACCGAGCAAAACCTCAAGCGCCATGCGTCATCCAGCTATATCGCCTTCTGGCGCCAGCTGAAGCCGGGCTACGATTACTTCGCGAAGAACCACCAGCCGCCGACAATGGGCGTGGTCAATGGCCAGTACGTCTTGGGTCAACCGCTGATGAGCAGCGGCGGCATGATGACGCAGTACGCGTCAGCCAGCCCGACGCCCAACACCAATCCCTTCGCTCAGAACAAGCCGCTCACCGAAGTGAAATAACGCGAACTCGCCTGGCTCAATCTTGTGCCAGGTTTCGTTGGCGGTCAGCGGTTGGGTGGCGATCACCGTGACCACATCGTTCGGTGTGGTCTGCTGCTGAAAATCGATTTCCACGTCCTGATCGAGCAGCGTCGCCTTGCCGAACGGCGCGCGGCGCGTGATCCAATACAGGTTGGTGGAACAATAGGCCATCACGAAGCGCCCGTCCGACAACAGCATGTTGAACACCCCCTTCTTGCGCAGCTGGCTCGCCAACAGGCCGATATAGCGGAAAACCGCCGGCCATTGGCTCGGGGTGCGCGGGTATTTCAGCGCCAGCTGATGCAGCAGCCAGCAGAACGCGTATTCGCTGTCGGTCTGGCCGACCGGGCGAAACGTGCCGGTATCCAGCTGACGATAGCCTTTCAATTGGCCGTTGTGCGCGTAGGTCCAGTTGCGGCCCCACAGTTCGCGGGTGAACGGGTGGGTGTTTTCCAGCGCCACTTCGCCGCGATTGGCCTGGCGAATATGGGACACCACCGCGCAGGACTTGATCGGATAGTCCTGCACCAGGCGGGCGATCGGCGAGTTGAAGCTCGGCTGCGGATCCTTGAATGTGCGGCAGCCGTTCCCTTCATAGAAGGTAATGCCCCAGCCATCCTTATGCGGCCCGGTGCGGCCGCCGCGCTGTACCAGGCCGGTAAAGCTGAAGCAGATATCGGTCGGTACGTTTGCGCTCATCCCGAGCAGTTCACACATCGCCAGCACTCCTTAACCACACTGACACAGGCTGTGCGGGCGCAGCATGCGGCGCCCGCCGTCTTATTCATGGGGAGCCGCAGCTCCCCGCAGGCTATCAAGCCTTAACCATCTCTTTTTCGATCAGCTGAATCAAGATGTGAATCGCTTTAATGTGGATTTCCTGAATGCGGTCGGCGTAGCCGAAGTGCGGCACGCGAATTTCCACATCGGCGGAGCCCGCCATCTTGCCACCGTCCTTGCCGGTCAGGGTGATCACTTTCATCCCCTTGGCGCGCGCCGCGTCGATGGCCTTGATGATGTTGCCGGAGTTGCCGGAGGTGGAAATGCCCAGCAGCACGTCGCCTTCACGGCCTACCGCTTCCACATAGCGAGAGAACACGTACTCATAGCCGAAGTCGTTGCTGACGCAGGACAGGTGACTCACGTCCGAGATGGCAATCGCCGGGTAGCCCGGGCGGTTTTCACGGTAGCGGCCGGTCAGCTCTTCGGCGAAGTGCATCGCGTCGCAATGGGATCCGCCGTTGCCGCAGGAAATCACTTTACCGCCGGCTTTGAAGGAATCCGCCAGCAGCACCGCGGCGCGTTGGATGGCGTCGATGTTGGCGTCGTCATTGATAAATTTCGCCAGGGTATCAGCCGCTTCGTTCAGTTCACTGCGAATAAGGTCGTGGTACATGAGGAACCTCTTGTTATCGTCAAATCTTCCGCTCCGCAGTGTACCGGATCGCGGAAACAGCGAGAAGCATTCTCAGCCAAACAGCGCGCCGGTTAAGGAAGCGGAGAGGTTTTTGATGATTGGTGCTGTCAGTTTGTGACCTGAGTTGTAATTAAACTGTAAACGCATTGATAAAAATTCTGCCTTGTACTAAAACCTATTACATACACACAACAGGTCAGACCTCTTACTACTTCGGAGCTTCTTATGATGGTTCTTAGTATCGTCGTTTTCTTGGCTCTCCTCGGCGTGGTGTTCTACCACCGAGTGAACCTTACCCTCAGCAGCCTGATCCTGGTGGCGTACACCGCCGCCATGGGTGCGATCGGCCTGTGGAGCTTCTGGCTGTTGCTGCCGCTGGCTATCGTGCTGCTGCCGCTGAACCTTTCCTCTGTGCGCCGTTCCCTGCTCTCCGCGCCGGCGCTGCGCGCCTTCCGCAAGGTGATGCCGCCGATGTCCACCACCGAGAAGGAAGCGATCGACGCCGGCACCACCTGGTGGGAAGGCGATCTGTTCCGCGGCGCGCCGGACTGGAACAAGCTGCACAGCTACCCGAAACCGCGCCTGACGGAAGAAGAGCAGGCGTTTATCGACGGCCCGGTGGAAGAAGCCTGCCGCATGGCCAACGACTTCCAGATCACCCACGAACTGGCCGATCTGCCGCCTGAACTCTGGGCATACCTGAAAGAACACCGTTTCTTCGCGATGATCATCAAGAAAGAGTACGGCGGTCTGGAATTCTCTCCTTATGCTCAGGCGATGGTGCTGCAAAAACTGGCCGGCGTTTCCGGCATCCTGGCGATCACCGTCGGCGTGCCGAACTCCCTCGGCCCGGGCGAACTGCTGCAGCACTACGGTACCGAAGAACAGAAAAACCACTATCTGCCGGGCCTGGCGCGCGGCGACGAGATCCCTTGCTTCGCGCTGACCAGCCCGGAAGCGGGTTCCGATGCCGGCGCCATTCCGGACGTGGGCACCGTGTGCATGGGCGAATGGCAAGGCAAGCAGGTGCTGGGCATGCGCCTGACCTGGAACAAGCGCTACATCACGCTGGCGCCGGTCGCCACCGTACTGGGCCTGGCGTTCAAACTGCATGACCCGAACCGCCTGCTGAGCGACAACGAATCCCCGGGCATCACCTGCGCGCTGATCCCGACCAGCACGCCGGGCGTGGAAATCGGCAACCGCCACTTCCCGCTGAACGTGCCGTTCCAGAACGGCCCGACCCGCGGCACCGACGTGTTCGTCCCGATCGATTACATTATCGGCGGCCCGAAAATGGCCGGCCAGGGCTGGCGGATGCTGGTTGAGTGTCTGTCGGTAGGTCGCGGTATCACCCTGCCGTCCAACTCTACCGGCAGCCTGAAATCCATCGCCCTGGCGACCGGCGCCTACGCGCACATTCGCCGTCAGTTCAAGATCTCCATCGGCAAGATGGAAGGCATCGAAGAGCCGTTGGCGCGCATCGCCGGCAACACCTATGTGATGGACGCCGCCGCTTCGCTGATCACCTATGCGCTGGTGCAGGGCGAGAAGCCGGCCGTGCTGTCGGCCATCGTCAAATACCACTGTACGCACCGCGGCCAGCAGTCGATCGTTGACGCCATGGACATCGCCGGCGGTAAAGGCATCATGCTGGGCGAATCCAACTTCCTGGCTCGCGCCTATCAGGGCGCACCGATCGCCATCACGGTGGAAGGCGCGAACATCCTGACCCGCACCATGATGATCTTCGGCCAGGGCGCGATCCGCTGCCATCCTTATGTGCTGGATGAAATGGCGGCGGCGCAGAGCAACGATCTGAACGCCTTCGATAAATCGCTGTTCGGCCATCTGGGCCACGTCGGCAGCAACAAGGTACGCAGCTTCTGGCTGGGCCTGACCAACGGCCGCACCAGCGCCACGCCGACCAAGGACGCGACCCGTCGTTACTATCAGCAGTTGAACCGCCTGAGCGCCAACCTGGCGTTGCTGTCGGACGTTTCCATGGGCGTGCTGGGCGGCAGCCTGAAGCGCCGCGAGCGCATCTCCGCTCGCCTGGGGGACATCCTCAGCCAGATGTATTTGGCTTCCGCCGTGCTGAAACGCTTTGACGACGAAGGCCGTCAGAAAGAAGATCTGCCGCTGGTGCATTGGGGCGTGCAAGACAGCCTGCATAAAGCCGAACAGGCGCTGGATGACCTGCTGCGCAACTTCCCGAACCGCTTTATCGCCGGCGCGCTGCGCTTCGTGGTCTTCCCGTTTGGCCGCGTGCATACCGCACCGTCCGACCGTCTGGATCACCAGTTGGCCAAGATCCTGCAGGTGCCTTCCGCCACCCGCAGCCGTCTGGGGCGCGGTCAGTACCTGACGCCGAGCGAGCATAACCCAATCGGCCTGCTGGAAGCGGCGCTGGCCGACGTGATGGCCGCCGAGCCGATTCACGAGCGTCTGTGCAAGGCGGCCGGCAAAAATCTGCCGTTCACCCGCCTGGATCGTTTGGCGGAGCGCGCGCTGGAAGAAGGCAAGATCAGCGCCGATGAAGCGAGAATTCTGGTGAAAGCCGAAGAGAGCCGCCTGCGCTCCATCAACGTGGACGACTTTGCGCCGGATGCGCTGGCGGCCGCCAAGCCGGAAAAGCCGGCGGCGCAGTCTAAGCGCCAACAGCAGACCGAAGCGGCTTAGCGCCAATTCGAACTTCACGCATCCAAGGGGCGATCATCATCGCCCCTTTTTCTTTTGCTTTCATGACAAACTGCGCACCGCGCCGCAGGTTGGCGCAGCGGCGGATTTCACGGGAAGGAAGTTCGAGTAGACTGCGCAGCGGGTGCTCTGGATCTTTCTGTCCGGAGCCTTGGCAAAGGAGAGAAAGAGAAAGGCCCCGAGTCGATATTATCAACCCGAGGCCACTCTGATGCCCAACAACATCAGGTTAGCCTCTTACCCGCCGCAAGGCAAGGATAGGGAGGTCAAAAATGCAGCAAAAACGGGTCGTACTTAAGCTGGTGATCGTCTGTATGACGCTGATCGCGTTCATCTGGCTAACCCGCGGTTCGCTGTGCGAACTGCGCATCAGGCTGGGAGACTCGGAGGTTGCGGCCACTTTGGCTTACGAATCCGAACGGTAAGGCAACCCAACGGCGGGGTTCGCCCCGCCCGTTGGCTGATGGTGTCAGGCAAGATCCACGAGCACCCGCCTTTTCAGCCCTGCTGACGAATGCGCGCCAACAGCGCGTCAATATGCTCGATCTGCGGCGCATTGACGATCAGCGTGCGCCCCAATCCCAGCGCATGGCGCTGACAGTCGAGGCGCATATCGGCGTCGGCGATGCTGTCCAGATCGGCGACGTGCGCCAGGCCGATGGTGCGCCGAATCAGTTCGGTGCCGCAGTACCCGACCGCATCGGTCCAGACCTGTTGCAGGAACAGCTCGGCGTAACCCGGCGTCGCCAGCGCCGCATCCCGGCTTTGCTGATGGCACAACGCCAAAAAGCGATCGGCGAAGATCAGCCACAGCTCGCGCACATCCTGCAGGCGCTGCTCGCGCCCGGCGGCGGCGTCGCGCGGCCCGAACAGCCCCGGCAGCCCGCAATAGTTGAGCAGCAGGTTGCCTAACGCAGTACCGATATCGAAACCGATCGGGCCGTAGAAGCCGAATTCGGCGTCGATCGCTTTCAACCGGCCTTCCGCCACGAAGATCGAACCGCTGTGAATATCGCCGTGCAACAGCGCCTCCGCCTTGCTGAGGAAGCGATGTTTCAGGCCGGCGACCGCCAACTTCAGCGGCGCATCCTCGCGCAGCGCCTGCACCTGCGGCAACAGCGCCACCTCGAACTGATTGCGCTCATGGTCGGTATAGGGATCGGTAAAGAACAGGTCTTCGGTGATCTGGCACAGTTCGGGGTTAGTGAAACGTCTGACCTCCGCCTTCTTCTGCTGCGCCGACTGATAAAAATCGGAGGTGTGGAACAGCGTCTGCGCCAGGTATTCCGCCAACTGCCCGGCCGCCAGCGGGTGATAGTTGCCCTGCACCAGCTCACTGCGCCAGATGCGATGATCGGAGAGATCTTCCTGCACCATCACCGCCAATTCGGGATCGTGATGCAAGACTTTTACCGTATGCCGCGGGCAGAAACCGCCGTGAACCCGCAGCGTTTCCGCTTCGATGCGCGCCCGATCCAGCGTCAGCGGCCAGGATTCGCCCACGCAGCGCACGTAGGGCAGCGCCTGTTTGACGATCACCCGGCTCACGCCTTCGCGATCGCGGATCTTGAACACCAGGTTCAGGTTGCCGTCACCGATCTCGTCGGCGCTCACCAGCGCCTGCGGATCGGCCACCTGCCCGTATTGGCGGGCATATTCAACGGCATCGGCAGCCGTAAACGTACGATAAAGCGACATTCCCCAACCCCTCTGTTCTCTCTCACTGACCCCAGCGATTCTGTTTATTTAGACGTAAAAGCATTTGGACGTCTATACATCTGGAAGTCATGTTGGCAGAATAGCGTTTCAGATGCAATAACCACGCAACAAGGAATTAACCGCCGATGCAAGCGCTTAACACCACCAGCTTGACCCTGCAGGACAACCGCCTTTGGATCCTCGATCAGCAAGCCCTGCCGCAGGAAAAGCGGTGGCGCGCCTGCGACAGCGTGGAGGAACTGGTCGGGCACATTCACAGCCTGCGGGTGCGCGGCGCGCCGCTGATCGGGCTGTCCGCCAGCCTGCTGCTGGCGCTGCTGGCGGAACGCGGTCTGCCGCGCGCCGAGCTGGAACAGGCGCTGCACACGCTGCGCGCCGCCCGCCCGACGGCGGTCAACCTGATGAATAATCTGGATCGCATGAAGCTGGCGCTGGCGGAGCCTGACTGGGCGCCGGCGATGGTGAACGAAGCGCTGCGGTTGGTGGAAGAAGATCGCCGATTGTGCGATCGCATCGCCGATCACGGCGCTGGGCTGGTCAAGCCCGGCAGCCGCCTGCTGACCCACTGCAATACCGGCGGATTGGCCACCGCCGGCGTCGGCACCGCCATCGGCGTGCTGCTGCGCGCCCACCGGCAGGGCAAAGTGCAACAGGTATGGGTCGATGAAACCCGGCCGCTGCTGCAGGGCGGCCGTCTGACCGCCTGGGAATTGGGCGAGCTGGGCATTCCCTATCGCCTGATCTGCGATTCGATGGCCGCCAGCCTGATGGCGCAGGGCCAGGTCGATGCGGTATGGGTCGGCGCGGATCGCATCGCCGCCAACGGCGACGTCGCCAACAAGATTGGCACCTACAGCTTGGCGGTGCTGGCGCACTATCACGGCATCCCGTTCTACGTGGCCGCCCCGCACACCACCCACGATCCGCACTGCCCGGACGGCGCAGCCATCCCGATCGAGCAGCGCGCGGCGGCCGAAGTCACCGGCGTTTCAGGTAGCTTCGGCGCCTGCCAGTGGGCGCCGAACGATGCGCCGGTCTACAATCCGGCGTTCGACGTCACGCCGGCGAAGCTCATCAGCGGATGGATATTCGACAGCGGCGTGATTACGCCGCAGCAGGTTGAAGCGGGGATTTTCCAGCGGGCGTTGGGTTAACGCCCGCCCATCGGCACTCAGTCCAAACGCGGATAAGCATCGGCGATCTTGTCGCCGGTGAAATGCGCCACCCAGCCTTCCGGGTTGTCGAACACCCGGATCGCGGTGAAATGCGGGGCCGATCCCATATCGAACCAGTGCCGGATGTTGGCCGGCACCGAGATCAGATCGTTCTTTTCGCACAGGATCTGGAAGATCTTGCCGTCCAGATGCAGGCAAAACAGCCCTGCGCCTTCGACGAAAAAGCGTACTTCATCTTCGCCGTGCGTATGTTCGGACAGGAATTTTTCACGCAGCGCCTGGCGCTGTTCATGGTCCGGCCGCATGCTGATCACGTCCCAGCTCTGGTAACCCTTTTCCGCCACCAGCCGGTCGATCTCATGCTGGTAGGCCGCGATCACCGCCTCCGGCTGCGGATTGTCGCCCAGCTCGCGATCCGCCTGCCAGCGCTCAAAGCGCACGCCGATCTGCGCCAACTGCCGCTGGATCTCCTGCGCATCACGGCTCTGCCACAGCGGTTGCTGCGGCGCTGTATCGCTGAAAATGGTCAATCCACTCATGAGACGAACTCCCCTAAATCGATGCGATCAAAACGGTTAACCTGCGGATGTCGGCTCTGCACGTCCGCCTCATCGCGGATCAGCTGGCAGGTATGCCAGCCGGCGGCCTGCGCCGCATCCAGCTCCTGGCGGATGTCGGACAAAAACAGCAGCTCGTCGGGCGCGATGCCGATAGCCTGCGCGATGTTGCGGTACGACGCGGTTTCACGCTTGGCGCCGACGTGCGTATCGAAATAGCCACTGAACAGCGGCTGCAGATCGCCCGCGTCGCTGTGGCCGAACAGCAGCTTCTGCGCCTCCACCGAACCGGAGGAATAGACGTAGAGCTTCACCCCTTGCCGCTGCCAGGCGGCCAACTGCCCGGCGACTTCCGGATACAGATGCCCGCGGAAATCACCCTCGCGGTAGCCGCTGCGCCAGATGATGCCCTGCAGCGCCTTGAGTGCGGTGGATTTGCGGTCTTCATCCATAAAGCGGTACAGCGCGGCGATCAGCACGTCGAGATCGGCCTGCGGTTGGCCAATTTCAGCGCGCAGCGCCGCCAGCGGAGCGGCGACTTCGCTCTCAGCGGCATGGCGGCGCACAAAATCCGCCAGCCGTTCGCGGGCGTAAGGAAACAGTACCTGATGCACGAAGCGAATATCGCTGGTGGTGCCTTCAATATCAGTCACGATGGCGCGGATCATTTCGCCTCCAGTAAGCGGCGTTGCAGTTCACACTGGAACAAGAATTCCAGCCCTTCAAGATGGCGGCGAGCTTCCGCCACCTGGCTTCCCCAGCAATACAGACCGTGGCCGCGTACCAGAAAGCCGTATTGCAGCGGCGTGGCCTCGGCATAGACCGCCACGCGCGCCGCCAGCCGAGGGATATCCTGATCGTTGTCGAAAATGGGGATCGCCACGCTGTCCAGGTGGCTGCGCTGGCCGGCCAGCGACTTCTGCATTTCGTACCCCTGCAGCACCAGCGCATCGCCGCGTTCCACCCGCGACAGGACGGTAGCGTTGACGGAATGGGTATGCAGCACCGCGCCGATATGCGCAGACAGGCGATAGAGCAGCGTATGCAGCCCAGTCTCCGCCGACGGCGTGCGGCCGCTCGGCACATGATTGTCGGCAATATCCACCCGCAGAAAATCGGCGGCGCTCAGGCTGCCCTTGTCTTTGCCGGACTCGGTGACCAGGCACTGACGTTCGTCCAGGCGCAGCGACATGTTGCCGCCGGTCGCCGGGCACCAGCCTTTGTCGCCAATCCAGTGGCAGGCCGCCAGCAATGCGGTAAGTTGCGGATTCTCCGTCATTATTATCGTTTCCCGTTCGGTAAGGCGGCCGGCAGATGAGGCTTGGCCTGCCGCGTGGCGGGCTAAGCACTTTTTCGCATTTAGCCATCTAAGCGTCTTGATTGCCAAATACTAGCATCGTGTTATATTGACGGCAATATAAGCGCCAGGAGTATTCACCCGCTATGAGCACTTCCGCATTGATTCCCGAAAGCAAACTGCCCTCGCTGGGCACCACCATCTTTACCCAGATGAGCGCGCTGGCGCAGCAGCACCAGGCGATCAACCTGTCGCAGGGCTTCCCCGATTTCGACGGCCCGGACTACCTGAAAGAACGCTTGGCCTGGCACGTCGCCCAGGGCGCCAACCAATATGCGCCGATGACCGGCGTGGCGCCGCTGCGCGAAGCCATCGCCGACAAAACCGCCGAGCTGTATGGCTGGCAGCCGGACGCCGGCAGCGAAGTGACCGTCACCGCCGGCGCCACCGAAGCGCTGTTCGCCGCCATCAGCGCGCTGGTGCGCCCCGGCGACGAGGTGGTCTGTTTCGATCCCAGCTACGACAGCTATGCGCCGGCGGTGACGTTGGCCGGCGGCATACTCAAACGCATTGCCCTGCAGCCGCCCGCGTTTGCCGTGGATTGGCCAGCGTTCGCCGCCGCGCTGTCGCCGCGCACCCGCCTGGTGATCGTCAACACGCCGCACAACCCGTCCGCCACCGCCTGGCAGGCGGAAGACATGCAGCAGCTGTGGCACGCTATCGCCGAACGCGAAATCTACGTGCTCAGCGACGAGGTTTACGAACACATCTGCTTCGCCAAAGGCGGGCACGCCAGCGTGCTGGCCCACCCGCAGCTGCGCCAGCGCGCGATCGCGGTGTCCTCTTTCGGTAAAACCTTCCACATGACCGGTTGGAAAGTGGGCTATTGCGTGGCACCCGCCGCGCTGAGCGCCGAGGTGCGCAAAGTGCATCAATACCTGACCTTTTCGGTCAATACCCCGGCCCAGCTGGCGCTGGCGGATAGCCTGCGCGCCGAGCCGGAGCACTGGCGACAGCTGCCGGCGTTCTATCGCGCCAAACGCGACCGCTTTGTGCAGGCGCTGGCGAGCAGCCGACTGGAAATTTTACCCTGCGCGGGTACATACTTCTTGCTGGCGGACTACGGCGCCATCTCCGATCTGGACGATGTGGCGTTCTGCCATTGGTTAACCGAGCACGTGGGCGTGGCGGCCATTCCGCTGTCGGTCTTCTGTGCCGATCCTTTCCCCCATAAATTGATCCGGCTGTGCTTCGCTAAACAGGACGCCACGCTGGATGCAGCTGCGGAGCGGTTATGTCGACTTTAAAAATTACCCTGTTGCAGCAACCTTTGGTCTGGCGCGACGGCCTCGCCAATCTGGCCGCCTTCGACGCGTTGCTGGCGCCGATCGTCGGCCGCGATCTCATCGTCTTGCCGGAGATGTTCACCACCGGCTTCGCCATGGATGCCGGCGAGAGCGCCCTGCCCGAACAGCAGGTGATCGACTGGCTGCACGGTTGGGCGGTGAAAAGCCACGCGTTAATCGGCGGCAGCGTGGCGCTGAAAACCGACGAGGGCGCGGTCAACCGTTTCCTGCTGGTGGAGCCGGGTGGCCAGGTGCATGCCTATGACAAACGCCACCTGTTCCGCATGGCCGGCGAACACCTGCACTACCGGGCCGGCAACCGGCGTGAAATCTTCGAATGGCGCGGCTGGCGCATCCTGCCGCAGATCTGCTACGACCTGCGTTTCCCGGTTTGGGCGCGCTATCAGCAGGATTACGATCTGGCGCTATACGTCGCCAACTGGCCGGCGCCGCGCAGTCACCATTGGCAAACGCTGCTGGCGGCGCGGGCGATTGAAAACCAGGTGTATGTGGCGGGCTGCAACCGGGTGGGCGACGATCCCAACGGCCTGAGCTACAGCGGCGACAGCCTGATCATCAGCCCTCAGGGCGAGATCCTGGCGGATGCGGAGCCAGGCGCGGCCACGCGGCTGGACGCCGAGCTGTCGCTGGAAACCCTGCAGAGTTACCGCAGCGCCTTCCCGGCCTGGCGCGACGCCGACAGCTTTCTGCGTTTAGACTGACTCCCCCTTTTCCCAGCCGGCGATCGTCAGGCAATAGGCCTGGATCGCCAGCGCCACGTCCGCCTGCCGCACCGCTTCGGCCGGATGATGGCTGACGCCGCCGGCGCAACGCACGAACAGCATGCCGACCGGCCAGTGCGCCGCCACGGCGATGGCGTCGTGCCCGGCGCCGCTCGGCAGCGCCAGGCTCCGCCCCTGTACCTGCTCGACGGCCGCCTGCCAGCATTGCTGCAGCTCGCTATCGCAGGCGGTGGCGTCAATGCGGTAAAACTCCTCGCTGGCGAAGCGCACGCCGCGGCGCGCGCAGATCGCCTGCGCCTGCGCCAGCAACGCCGTCAACAGCGCCGCCAGTTGTGCATCCTGCGGGCCGCGCACGTCGAGCGTCAATCGCACTTCGCCGGGGATCACGTTGACCGCGCCCGGCAGGCATTCAATACACCCCACGGTGGCCACCAAATGCGGATCGGCGGCGCGGGTCAGAGTTTCGACCGCCGTTATCCATTCCGCCGCGGCCGCCAACGCGTCTTTGCGCTGCACCATAGGCACCGTGCCGGCGTGGCCCGCTTCACCGCTGAAAGTGCAGGTAAGCCGGCGCGCGCCATTGATCGCCGTCACCACGCCCAGCGCCAGGTCGGCTGCCTCCAGGCACGGCCCCTGTTCGATATGCAATTCGAGATAGGCGCGAATTTCGTTTGGCGCGCGACGCGCCTGTGCGATCGCCGCCGGATCCAGCCCAAAGTCGCGCATGGCCTGCGCGATGCTCACCCCGTCGGCATCCGTCTGCGCCAGCCACTCCTGCGGCCATTGGCCGGTCAGCCCGCGGCTGCCGAGCAGCGTGACGCCAAAGCGCGCGCCCTCTTCGTCGGCAAAACCGATCACCTCCAGCGCCAGCGGCAAACGGCGCCCCTGGCGGTAATAGTGCGTCACCGTTTCCAGCGCCGTGAGCACGCCGAGCATGCCGTCATAGCGCCCGGCATTGCGCACCGTGTCCAGATGCGAACCGAGCAGCAGCGCAGGGGCAGCGGGCGTGAGCCCTTCATAACGGCCGCAGATATTACCGACGCTGTCCTGCCAAACCTGCATGCCACTCTCGCGCATCCATTCACCCACCAGAGCGTTGGCGCGCCGATGTTCCGCAGACAGATAAAGACGCGTCAATTTACCGGGCTCCGCGCTGATCGCCGCCAGCTCGTCACAGCGCGCCATCACCCGTGCGGCAGCCTGCTGCGCCTCCAGCGGCGTCATCCACGCTTGCCTGCGTCATAAACGTTCCAGGCGGCCTGCAACGCCTCGCCCTGCTTGCTGGCGAAGTCGAGACGGTTCAACACCGCCTCCAGCGCCGCCAGGGTTTGCAGCACGCAATCCTTGCGCGCGTTGTAGCCCATGGTGCCGATGCGCCAGATCTTGCCCTGCAGCGGGCCGAACGAGGTGCCGATTTCGATGCCAAAGTCGTTCAGCATCATCTGCCGCACCTGTTCGCCGTGCACCTGCGGCGGGATCATCACGCCGAGCACGTTATTCATGCGGTGTTCGAGATCGCCGAACACCGCCAGCCCCATGCCCCGGATGCCCGCCAGCATCGCCGCGCCATGCAGCCGGTGGCGGGCGATGGCCTGATCCAGCCCTTCTTCAAGGATCACCCGCGCACATTCGCGCGCTGCGAACAGCATGCTGGTGGCTTCGGTATGGTGATTCAGGCGTTCCGGTCCCCAATAATCCATGATCATGCCGATGTCGAAATAGTTGGAGTAAATCATCTCGTCGTCGCCGTCGGCATGCTCGGCGGTGCGGATCCCCGCCTCCACGCATTTACGGCGGCGCACCGCCTCTTCAAACTGCGGGCTGAGGGTGACCGGCGAACTGCCGGAGGGGCCGCCCAGGCACTTCTGCAGCCCGGCGGAGACCGCATCCAGTCCCCAGGCATCGGTCTCCAGCGGATTGCCGCCGAAGGAAGCCGTCGCATCGGTGTAGAACAACACGCCGTGGCGGCGGCAGATATCGCCCAGCTCATCCAGCGGCTGCAGCATGGTGGTGGAGGTGTCGCCCTGCACCGTCAGCAGCAGGCGCGGGCGCACTCGCTTAATCGCGTCTTCGATGCGATCGGCGCTGAACACCTCGCCCCACGGCGCCTCAATCGTGTGCACCTCGGCGCGGCAGCGGCGGGCAATCTCGCACAGCAGATGCCCGAAACGGCCGAAGACCGGCACCAGCACCTTATCGCCCGGCCGAATGGCGGAAACCAGCAGCGCCTCGATACCGGCGCGCGAGGTGCCGTCCACCAGCATCGTCCAGCGGTTTTCGGTGCGGAACAGCGCACGATACAGCGCCATAACCTGATTCATGTAACCGGTCATCGCCGGATCGTACTGGCCGATCAGCTGGCTCGACATGGCGCGCAGCACGCGCGGATCGGCGTTGATCGGCCCCGGCCCCATCAGCAGGCGTGCCGGCGGGTTAATCTGATCGAATTGCGAGATATCCAACATGTTCATTCCCTGTCAGCTTAGTAAGTTATTGAGTTATGCCGTCAGCGTCGACATGACGTTTGTTTGCTGCCCAACAGCCTACTCCCGATAGGGATTCAGTTGAAACAAAAGATTCTTATAATCAATTAATGAAACCAAAGTAACACAATGAGGTGACCGATCCGCCTTAAACGGCGGAAGGTGCAGGAAGGGAAATGACCTGCCGCACTTAACGCAGCTCCAGTTCGTCCAGCGCCTGGAACAGTTCGGCGACGTGATGAATGCGCTGCCGCCCCTGCGCCAGCTGCTCATGCAGCAACGCATTGCTGAGCAGGCTGGCCAGGCTCATGGCGGCGGCATAGCTGTCGAACGCCGACACGCTGTCGAGCGGCACGGTCAAGTGCCAGTTGGCCAGTGGGAACAACGCCTGCGCCTGCGGTTCGCAGATCAGCAGCGTCGGCACCCCGCGGCTTTGCAACAGCGCCAGCAGCGCCTTTATCTGGCGCGGCCGGCGACGGAACGCCACCACCACCGCCATGTCCTGCGGCGTCAGCCCCGCCAGATCTTCCGCCAGCGTTTGCCCCGGCTGCGGCGCCAGCAGCACCTGCTCCCGCACCTGCATCAGCTGCTGGCGCAGGTGCATCGCCACCGGATAGCTGTTGCGCAGCCCCAGCAGCATCACGCTTCGCGCCTGCGCCAGTGCGGCGATCGCCGCGCTGAACTGTACCGCATCGATCTGCTTTACCCAGCGGGTGAGGTTGGCCATTTCCTGCTTACAGTGCCGCGCCAATAGCGTATCGCCCTGCACCGCATCGCGGCTGTCGGCCAGCGGCATGCCGCTTTGGCGCAGGGTGCGCAGCTCATCGCGCATGGCGCGGTAGTTGGGGTAGCCCAGCCGTTTGAACAAGCGGCTGACCGTGGCTTTGGAAACGCCGCTCAGACGCGCCAGCTCGGCGCTGTTGTAACCGATCAAATCGTCATAGTGATCGAAGATGAAGTCGGCCACCCGCTGCTCCTGCGGCGTCAGCTGTGGGTAGTCGCGGCGCAGGCGTTCGTCGAACCGTTGCATTATCGTTCTCGCTGTAACCTTCGTTTCAGCGGAACATAACACGGTCGAACTACCCGCTGGCAAGCGATTATTCGTTGAGGGGGAATAGCAGCGGCATGCCCTGCTCCAGCGTTAATGCCGAAAAAGGGCCGCGCGTTCAGCACCAATAGGCCATGAAGTTGACGGTAGCGCGATCCAGATCGCGTTCGCCGATCAGATAACGCCGCAGCGTTTTCACCGTGGAAGACTCGGCCGCCACCCAGGCATAAAAAGCGTTACCGCCGGCCGCCCGCTCCCACAGCACCTCATCGCTCAGGCTGCTTTCCGCCAGGGACTGCGCCTGCGCACACGCCGACGCGGGGATATCGACCCGCTGGCGCACCGCCTCCACCAGCAGCGTACCGTGCGCCAACTGGCGGCCCACGTCGCGCGGCAGCCAGTAAACCTCGGCGAACGGGAAACGGGCCAAATCCAGGCAATCCCCCGCCACCGGCACTTCGAAGAACGCCTGCACCCGCGGCGGATTGGCCTGCTGCGCCAACTGCTCCAGAATGCCCATCGCCGCCGGCACCGCCGTCTCATCGGCGATCAATAGCGCCTGCTGCAACTGCGCCGGCGGCGCCCATTCGTAGCCGCCGCTGTCGCCGCCGAACTCGCCGTTGGGCGCGACCGTCTGAATGGCGTCACCCGGCTCGGCGTGGGTCGCCCAAGCGGAAGCCGGGCCGTTCACACCATGCAGCACGAATTCGACGTCCATCTGATTCTGCTCACGGCGCAGCGCACGCAGCGTATAGGTGCGCATCACCGGCCGTTGTTCTTTGGGGATCGCCATGTAATCGCCGTACCAATCCGGGCCGTTGGCCAACTGCGGGCTCTGGCCGTCCGCCGCCGGGAACAACAGTTTGATGCGCTGATCCGGCGCTTCAAGCTTCATCCGATGAATATCCGCACCTTCAAACACGCAGCGCACCAGCGAAGGTGAAATCAGCGTTTTGCTTTTCAGGGTGATATCAAAAATTCTGTAGCTGGCGGACATGTTCTCGATTCTCCGGCAACGCTGTCGCTTGCGCATATGACCGATCGGCTGCCGTGTTGACGGCGTGGGGTGCTCGATCGCGCAGTGGGTAAAATGTTAATAAAACTAATTAATTACGTTAATGTATCACAAAAAATCATATCATGATTTTATTGATAACAAGAAACGTTATTGATAAAAGAAGCATTCTCAAAAATAGAGTAATAACAAAATCACCTGGGAAATAACGATGAAACGCAAACACCTTTGGGTATTGAACCCTTGTCTGCTGGCAATGCTTGCGCCGGCGGCTTGGGCAGAAGATCAGAAAACCGGCAACGAAGAGCAGTTGGTGGTCTCCGCCAGCCGTTCGCACCGCAGCGTGGCGGAAATGGCGCAGACCACTTGGGTCATCGAAAGCCAGGAGATCGAACAGCAGGTCCAGGGCGGCAAAGAGATCAAGGACATGTTGGCGCAGCTGATCCCCGGCATGGACGTCAGCGGCCAGGGCCGCACCAACTATGGCATGAATATGCGCGGCCGTTCGATGATGGTGATGATCGACGGCGTACGCCTGAACTCATCGCGCAGCGACAGCCGCCAATTGGATTCTATCGATCCGTTCAATATCGATCATATTGAGGTGATTTCCGGCGCGACTTCGCTGTACGGCGGCGGCAGCACCGGCGGCCTGATCAACATCGTCACCAAAAAGGGGCAACCGGAACAGCAGGTCGAGTTGCAGATCGGCGGTAAAACCGGCTTTGGCGGCCATAACGATCACGACGAGAACGTGGCGGCGGCGGTCAGCGGCGGCAACGACAACGCCTCGGGGCGCCTGTCCGTTTCTTACCAGCGCTACGGCGGCTGGTATGACGGCAAAGGCAACGAGGTGCTGATCGACAACACCCAAACCGGCCTGCAGTATTCCGATCGCCTCGACGTGATGGGCACCGGCACCCTCAACATCGACGATCATCAACAGTTGCAGCTGACCACCCAATACTACAAAAGCCAGTCCGACGGCGACCACGGCCTGTTCCTGGGAGAAAACTTCGCGGCGGTGACCGGCAACGCCAAGGCCTACAACAGCGGTAGCTTAGATTCCGACCGCATCCCCGGCACCGAACGCCATCTGATCAACCTGCAATATTCCAACACCGATTTCCTCGGCCAGGATTTGGTGGCGCAGGTCTACTACCGCGACGAAACCCTGACCTTCTACCCGTTCCCGACGCTGGCGGGCAAAGCGCCGAACTATTACGTCAGCAGCATTGGCGCCTCGCAGCAAAAAACCGACTTCTACGGCGGCAAACTGACGTTAAACAGCAAACCTGTCGACGCGCTGACGCTGACTTACGGCATCGACGCCGAGCATGAGAGCTTCAACGCCAACCAACAGTTCTTTAACCTGGCGAAGGCGCAACAGTCCGGCGGCATGACGCTGGAGAACGCCTACAGCACCGGCCGCTACCCGAGCTATACCACCAGCAATCTGGCGTCGTTCCTGCAGGCCAGTTACGACATCAACCCGATCTTCACCCTGAGCGGCGGCGTGCGTTACCAGTACACCGAAAACAAGATCGACGACTTCGTCGGCTATAACCAGCAGCAGGCGATCGCTACCGGTGCCGCCGCCTCCGCCGACGCCATTCCGGGAGGGAAAACCGACTACAACAATGCGCTGTTCAACGCCGGCCTGTTGGCTCACCTGACCGAGCGCCAGCAAACCTGGTTCAACTTCTCTCAGGGCTTCGAGATCCCGGATCCGGGCAAGTATTACGGCAACGGCACCTACGCGCTGAACGGCGGCCACTACCAGCTGCTGAAAAGCGTTAACGTCGGCGATTCCAGGCTGGAAGGCATCAAGGTCAATGCTTACGAGCTGGGCTGGCGCTATACCGGCGATAACCTGCGCACGCAAATCGCCGCCTACTACTCGCTGTCCGACAAGAGCATCGCCATCAACAAAACCGACATGACCATCAACGTCAATGCGGATAAGCGCCGCATCTACGGGGTAGAAGGCGCGGTGGATTATTTCTTTGAAGACAGCGACTGGAGCGCCGGCACCAACTTCAACGTTATCCGTTCCGAAACCAAGGTCAACGGCGAATGGAAGAAGCTGGTGGTGGATACCGCCAGCCCATCGAAAGTCACCGCCTATGTCGGCTGGGCGCCGGGCGACTGGAATCTGCGCTTACAATCGCAGCAGACCTTCGACGTGTCGGACGACGGTGATTACACCAAGGCCAATTCCACTCAGGGCCGCAAGATCGATGGCTACAACACCCTCGATTTCCTCGGCAGCTATGCCCTGCCGGTGGGGAAAATCAGCTTCAGCGTGGAAAACCTGCTGGACAAGGAGTACACCACCGTTTGGGGCCAACGCGCGCCGATACTGTACAGCCCAACCTACGGTTCGCCTGAGCTGTACAGCTATAAAGGCCGTGGACGTACCTTCGGCTTGAACTACTCGGTGTTATTCTGAGGATAAGGGGCCGGTCTGCCGGCCCCGTTCATTGAGCCGCACCGTTTTTCAGAGAGCAGAAACGACGAAGCCCTGAGTTATCGCTAACTCAGGGCTTCTGAATAGTGGCGGAACGGACGGGGCTCGAACCCGCGACCCCCTGCGTGACAGGCAGGTATTCTAACCAACTGAACTACCGCTCCGCGCCATTCCCTCTTGCGGGGGAACGAGGCGCATATTACGGACGCCTTTCGGTTCCGTCAACGCCTTTTTCTCACCAAATGAACCGTTTGCACAGTTTTTCAACGAAGGTTCATCCGCTGAGGTTTTTTCACGCAAAAACGCCGTTATTCGGCCGGCGCTCCGCGCCACAGGCAGCTGCCGCCCTTCTTCGCCACCAGATCCAGACGCGCCTCGTGCGCCTTCACTTCTTCGTCGCTGGCGTAGACCACTTTCATCGCGGTCGCCGGGCGGACAATGCGCTGTATCTCTTGCGCGGCGTCGTTTTGCTGGGTATCCCCCTCCATCTGGAAGGCTATCGAGGTCTGACCGCCGGTCATCGCCAGATAGACTTCCGCCAGGATCTCGGCATCGAGCAATGCGCCGTGCAGCGTACGCTTGCTGTTGTCTATCTCATAACGGCTGCACAAGGCATCGAGGTTGTTGCGCTTGCCCGGGAACAGGCGGCGCGCCATCAGCAGGCTGTCGGTGATGGTGCAGAAGGTCTCTGTCTTCGGGATGCCCTGCTGCAGCATGCGGAATTCGTGATCCATAAAGCCGATATCGAACGCCGCGTTATGGATCACCAGTTCGCCGCCGCGGATAAAGTCGAGGAATTCCTCGGCAACCTGATCGAAGGTCGGCTTGTCGGCCAGGAAGTCGTCGCTGATGCCGTGTACGCCGTAGGCTTCCGGATCCACCAGCCTGTCCGGCTTGATGTAAACGTGGAAATTGCGCCCGGTCAGGCGGCGGTTAATCACCTCCACCGCACCGATTTCGATGATGCGGTGCCCTTCGTAGTGCACCCCAAGCTTGTTCATACCGGTGGTTTCGGTATCGAGGACAATCTGTCTGGTGGTTGTAGAGATCATATTGCAGTGCTCACAGCGCTCGTTTATGTCAGACTTGGCTTTTATAAAACTGATAGGAAGAGTCTACCAGAGATGCTCAAACAGGTAGAAATTTTCACCGACGGCTCCTGCCTTGGCAACCCCGGCCCCGGTGGCTACGGCGCGATATTACGCTATAAGCAGACGGAAAAAACCTTCAGCGAGGGTTTTCGTCTGACCACCAATAACCGCATGGAAATGATGGCGGCGATCGTGGCGCTGGAAGCGCTGACCGTGCCCTGCGCCGTGACGCTCAGCACCGACAGCCAGTATGTGCGCCAGGGCATCACCAGCTGGATCCATAACTGGAAGAAGCGCGGCTGGAAAACCGCCGACAAAAAGCCGGTCAAGAATGTCGATCTGTGGCAGCGGTTGGATCTGGCCATTCAGCGCCACGAGGTGAAATGGGAATGGGTCAAGGGCCACGCCGGCCACCCGGAGAACGAACGTTGTGACGTGCTGGCGCGCGAAGCGGCCGGTAAGCCGACGCAGGAAGACGTCGGTTACCAACCGGAAGCCTAAGGCAGTTTGCGATAGCTCTTGGTCGCGCCCACCGCGCGGCTGAGAGAAGGTTTTCTCGCCCCCAGTTTCATCGGCGTGGGCGTCAGCGGCAAGGTGCGTTTGCGCGCCACAATCACGCTCATGCAGCCCAGCGCCGGCAAATGAGTGCATAAAAACTTGCCGCCCTTGCGGTGCCATGGCAGCACGTGAAAACGCGCCTGGTACAACACCTCATAATTCAGCAGGCTGAGCCAATCCAGCAGCCGCATCTGGGTAAACATGCGGCTGACATAGGGCTGGCGGCGACGCAATCCGGGCACCAGTTTGCCCAATCCCAGCAGGCTGAACGGATTGAAGCTGCTGATAACCAACCAGCCATCGTCGATCAACACCCTGTCTACTTCACGCAGCATGCGGTGCGGATCGTCCGCATAGGACAGCGTATGCGCCAACAGGCAGGCATCCACCGACTTGGCGGCAAACGGCAGTTGATAAGCATCGGCGATCACCTGCAGCCCTTCCCCCTCCAACCCTACGTTGACCTGATGGGAAATCGCGCATTTATCCGTGGCCAGCTCGGCGCTGAGCATGCCCATCTTCAGCAGATGGAAACCAAACAGCTTTGGCCACCAGGGTTGCAACTGCCGCTCGAGGGCTTCACGATAATATTCCCCCCACGGCAGCTCCGCCCAGGACTGCGGGCCGGTGAGCTTTTGTAGAGTATGGGCTGGTTTCATGATTTATTATCTTCTTTCAAGCCGTTGCCAACGAGAGGTACACCATGAATCTTATCAGCATTCCCGCCTTCCAGGACAATTACATTTGGTTATTGGATGACCGGCAGGGGCGCTGCATTATCGTCGATCCGGGTGAGGCGCAGCCGGTGCTCGAAGCGCTGCAGCGCCTGCAGCTGACGCCGGCGGCGATCCTGCTGACCCACCATCATCACGATCACGTCGGCGGTGTAGCGCAGATCGTGGCGCAATATCCCGGCCTGGCTGTCTATGGGCCGCAAGAAACCGCGGACAAAGGCGCCAACCACATCGTACGCGACGGCGACACCTTTGCCATCGATGGCTGCCAATACAAGACTATCGCCGTCCCCGGCCATACGTTGGGCCATGTGGCATTCTATAGTGCCCCTTATCTGTTCTGCGGCGACACAATTTTCTCCGCCGGCTGCGGCAGGCTGTTTGAAGGCAGCGCCAAACAAATGTACGACTCATTTCAACAACTCGCGCAACTTCCCGATAACACCTTAATTTGCTGCGCGCATGAATATACTCTTTCAAATCTTAAGTTTGCGCGGGCTATTTTGCCGGAAGATCGAGAGATTGAAACATATCAACAACATGTTGAAGCGTTAAGGGCAAAAGGCCAAGCCAGCGTGCCAACCACATTGCAATTAGAGCGCAAAATTAACCTGTTTTTACGTTGCCATGACGCTGATTTACAAAAGAAATTAGGCTTTAATTCACCACCGGAAAGCCTTCATTCAGTTTTTTCCGAATTACGCCTGCGGAAAGATAACTTCTAAGCTTTTAGTTGTGTTATTTAGCGAAGCAAAGTATTATTGCTCGTCTTTTAAGCAACTACATTGACACACACATGAAGGCTAAAGCGATATTTCTCGCCTCAGTCTTGCTAGTGGGTTGCCAGTCGTCCAGGCAGGACGCACCGGCGCCAGAACAGCATGCACAGAGTTTGTCTTCGGCTGGTCAAGATGGTGAAGCAGGAGAGTACACAGCAAATGGCCGAGCGAGCTCGGCGCGGTGGTTGGATAACAACAGTCCCGCCGCGCAACAGGACCTGTGGAACTTCATTAGCGACGAGCTGAAGATGGAGGTTCCGGAAAATTCCCGGATCCGTGATCAGAAAAGAAAGTACTTAAAAAGTAAGAGCTATCTCCACGATGTAACATTACGGGCAGAGCCGTACATGTACTGGATAGTCGGGCAGATTAAGAAACGTAATATGCCGATGGAACTGGTACTGCTACCCATAGTGGAGAGCGCTTTTGACCCCCACGCCACGTCAAGTGCCAACGCCGCAGGGCTATGGCAAATCGTGCCGCAAACGGGTCGCAATTATGGTTTGAAAAACAATCAGTGGTATGACGGTCGACGCGATGTCGTCGCCTCGACAACCGCTGCGCTTAACATGATGCAGCGCTTGAACCGCATGTTTAACGGCGACTGGTTACTGACCGTAGCCGCCTATAACAGTGGTGAAGGCCGCGTGATGCAAGCGGTGAAGGCAAACAAACGCCAGGGTAAGCCAACCAATTTCTGGGCATTGTCGCTTCCGCGTGAAACGTCAATCTATGTCCCGAAAATGCTGGCGCTGAGCGACATCATCAAGAACAGCAAGAAGTACGGTGTGAAACTCCCGAAAACGGATGAAACCCGTGCGCTGGCGCGTATCGATGTCGGGCAGCAGATCCAGCTGACTCAGGCGGCTGAGATGGCGGGGCTTTCAGTCACCAAGATGAAAGCGTATAACCCAGGCTACAAAAAAGGCGTTACGGCACCCAACGGGCCCCATTACATCATGGTTCCCAAAGGGCATGCCGAGCAACTGAAAGACTCGCTGGCCGATGGCCAGATCGCCGTGACTCAGCCAACGACGCAGTTGGCGAAGAACAGCGGTTTGACCGGTGGCAGTTCGTATAAAGTACGCTCCGGCGACACCTTATCGGGCATTGCCAAGCGGCTGAACGTTAAGACCAGCGATTTGCAGAGTTGGAACAACTTACGCGCCAAGAGCGCCATAAAAGTTGGGCAAACCCTGCAAGTGGCCAGCAATACTGGCGGTAACAGCAGTATTACCTATCAGGTTCGTAAAGGTGATTCGCTTGCCAGTATCGCACGTCGTCACGGCGTCGATATTAACGACGTGATGCGTTGGAATTCAACGCTCGGTAAAGGCAACAGCCTTCAACCCGGTCTGAAGTTAACCCTGTTTGTCGGCAACAAGCTGACGCCGGACACCTAAGTTTCCGGCACAAAAAAAGCACCCTTCGGGGTGCTTTTTTATTGCCTGCGATTCACCAGACGGGAGAATCTTTTTCCGGGTGGAACTCCACCAACAGCGGATTGTGATCCGACGCGCTGGTCACCAGTACCGACGCCTCTACGACCCCAAGATTGCGATAAAACACAAAGTCCAGCGGGCGGCCAAAAGCCTTACGGCGGTGATCGTCGGCGAAGCTCACTTCGCGCAGCGCCATCTCACCGGCAAAGTCATACAAGGCATTGATACGTTTGCGGCTCCAGGCGTTGAAGTCCCCGGCCATGATCACCGGCCCCCGGTGGCTGGCGATCTGCTCGCCGATCGGCCCCAGCTGCTTGCTGTAGACGTCGACTCCCAGACTAAAGTTCACCGCATGGATGTTCACCACCATCAACAGCTCGCCGTTATACAGCGGATAAACGGTGATCAGGGCCGACTTGGACAGCCGCAGCAGCGGCTCTCGCTCGCGCAGCGGGCAGCAGTAAACCGGATGAGCGGCCGCCAGCGTCATCACGCCGGAAGGGTGCTGCGGCAACACAAAGGCCGGCACCTGATCGGCCGCCAGATAGTTGGCGGTAGCGTAGCTCACCAGCTCCGGCGTAGTTTGCGCTTCTTGCAACAGCACCAGCTGCGCATCTTTGCCATGGTTTTTCAGCACCGAAAGCCAGTCGGCTCGCTGCTGTTTGAAAATATTCCACACCATAACGCGCAAGGCGCCGGTCGTCGGCAGCGCCGCCCCTGGCGGCAACGGCTGATTAACGGCGCCAGGAAAGATTCGCTCAACTGGCTGGCCTGCAACATACCTCATTGCATAAGTTCGTTTCGGCACGCGATTCGCCTATAACCCATTAGCATGAAACTGGCGATGAAGACTTCGCCAACGGTGAATTGATTATACGCCTGCCCCGCACAGAGGGCATGGCTTTTACAGGCATAACCTTTTCAGTTATAGGGGCCGCCTGCGGCGATTTCAATCTTTTGAGGGTATAGCAGTGTAAAGGTGATGCAGCAGAGGTGAAAAATGCGAAAGAGCCAGCAAAATGCAGACGGGGAAACAGGAATATGCGCAATCAGATTCCTGTGGGTGACGACGATGCTCCGACGTGTTTAAATGACGAAATCGCTAAAAATTTAGAACAGAGTTTGCCTTTGGAGCAAAAATGAAAGCGAATTCGGACGAGCTCATCACCTTCGTCACCGTAGTGGAAAGCGGCAGCTTCAGCAGAGCGGCCGAGCGCCTGCAGCAGGCCAACTCCGTGGTCAGTCGGACGGTAAAAAAGCTGGAGAGCAAGCTGGGGGTAACCCTGCTCAACCGCACGACACGCCAAATCAGTCTGACCCAGGAAGGCGAAAACTACTTTCGGCAGGTGCAGAAAGTGTTGAGCGATATGGCCGCAGCGGAAAATGCGTTGATGGAAAGCCGTCAACGCCCGCAGGGGCTGCTGCGCGTCGATGCCGCAACGCCGGTCGTCTTGCATCTGTTGACGCCGCTGGTCGCCGAGTTTCGTGAACGCTATCCGGAAATGTCCCTGTCGCTGGTCTCTTCGGAAAACTTCATCAATTTGATCGAACGAAAAGTGGATATCGCAATCCGCGTCGGCGAGCTGACGGACTCTACGCTGAAAGCGCGCAAGCTGATGGCCAGCTATCGACGCATCCTGGCCTCCCCCGCCTACCTGGCGCAATATGGCGCGCCAAAGACGGTAGCCGACCTGGAGCACCATTGCTGCATCGGCTTTAACGATCTGCCCAACCTGAACCGCTGGCCGCTGACCTGTGCCGATGGTCGACAACTGGAGATCGTTCCGGGGCTGACCACCAACAGCGGCGAAACCCAGCGCCACCTGTGCCTGCACGGCAACGGCATCGCCTGCCTGTCGGACTTTATGAGTGATGAAGACGTCAAACGCGGGAACCTGGTTCCCCTTCTGGTAGGAGACACGCTGCCACTCGAAATGCCGATCAACGCGGTGTACTACAGCGATAGCGCTGTCAGTAATCGCCTGCGCAGCTTTATCGATTTTATCAGCGAGCGGCTAAAGCGATAAAAAGGCGCCCTCTTGGGGCGCCTGGCATCATGATGTCCAGAGATTAATCCCAGTTAGGGGCCAGGCCTTCCGGGCTGACCAATCGGCCGTTGCTTTCAAGCGCCGCAATCTGCGCCATATCTTCGTCACTCAGCGTCAGTTGCTGCGCTAACAGGTTGCTTTCCAGGTTTTCGCGCTTGGTCGAAGAAGGGATCACCGCGTAGCCCAGCTTCAACGCCCAGGCCAGAACCACCTGTGCCGGCGTCGCATTGTGACGTGCGGCGATGCTTTTGATCGTCTCATCCTGCAACGCTTTGCCATACGCCAGCGTCATATAAGAGGTGATGGCGATACCATGTTGCCGTGCGAACGCCACCACTTTTTCATTCTGCAAGAACGGTGACAGTTCGATCTGATTAGTCGCAATCTGATCGGCGCCAACCGCATCAATCGCCTGCTGCATCAGATCGATGGTGAAGTTAGATACACCAATCTGACGGGTCAGCCCCAATCGCTTGGCTTCCAGCAGTTCAGCCATAAACTCTGCGACAGGCACCTCATCATTTGGCGATGGCCAGTGAATCAGCGTCAGATCGACATACGGGGTCTGCAGCTTGGCCAAGCTATCTCGCAGACTGGGAATTAAGGCGCCCTTAGCCAGATTCGCGATCCAGATCTTGGTTGTGATGAACAACTCGTCACGCGGCACACCGCTAGCGGAGATAGCCTGGCCGACGGCCGCTTCGTTTTCATAGATCTGTGCGGTATCGATAGCCCGATAGCCCAATTCGAGTGCCGTGCTCACAGAGTCGATAACGACCTGATCCTGAAGGCGAAAAGTACCTAAACCAAATGCAGGGATGCTCACAATATTTGCTCTCTCATTAGTGGATAAATAGCGATGCGAGAGAGTATGGCAATATTTTTAGTGAGCAAAAACGCCAGGTTCGGCATAAGACTTTTGATCAACAGGCAACAATATTGAGGAAAGCGGCAGGAACGGCGACAAATTCGACGAGGCTTTATTAATTTTGCATATGAAAAAGCCCTGAGTCAGAGACTCAGGGCTTATCAATTAAGTGGCGGAACGGACGGGGCTCGAACCCGCGACCCCCTGCGTGACAGGCAGGTATTCTAACCAACTGAACTACCGCTCCACCGATTCTTTTACGTTGCATCTTTCGATGCCGGCAATATCGCGCTCTGCGATTTGCGCATTACCAGTCGTCACGCTGATAACGTTTATTTGATGCCTGGCAGTGTCCTACTCTCGCATGGGGAGACCCCACACTACCATCGGCGCTACGGCGTTTCACTTCTGAGTTCGGCATGGGGTCAGGTGGGACCACCGCGCTATTGCCGCCAGGCAAAT